>JASCPE010000010.1 GCA_029959865.1 Microbacteriaceae bacterium PS02070
CGGGGGGCCGCAGCGGTGCCGCGGCACCCCGCACGCTGGTGGATTACGCCATGTTGGCGGCGTACTTGGCCGGATCCGAATCGAACGCGGGGCCGCAGCCGGCGCAGCAGAAGTAGTAGCGCTCGCCGTCGAAGTCGCGGTAGAGGCCGGCGGCTTCGGCGGTCTTCTTGCTGACCGGGGTTCCGACCATGACCGGGCAGGTGGTCATGTCATCGGCTCCCCCGCCGAGCAGGTTCTCGCGTCCACCGTTCTCGGCGGCGGGGTTAGTCTCGTTCGTGCTGCAGCAGCTGCTCATTCTCTGGTGTTCCTTCTTTGTTGGATTCGTGTGGATGGGTGGGTTCTCGTTCGTCACTTCGTGGCGACGCTCTTGAACCCGCGCAGGCGGAGGCTGTTGCCGACGACGAAGACGCTGGAGAACGCCATCGCCGCGCCTGCGAGCATGGGGTTGAGCATGCCCAGCGCTGCGACCGGGATCGCGGCGGTGTTGTAGGCGAATGCCCAGAACAGGTTGGTCTTGATCGTCGACAGGGTCTTACGGGACAGACGGATCGCGTCGACCGCGGCCCGCAGATCACCGCGGACCAGGGTGATGTCGGAGGCCTCGATCGCGACGTCGGTGCCGGTGCCCATCGCCAGGCCCAGGTCGGCCTGCGCGAGCGCGGGGGCGTCGTTGACGCCGTCGCCGACCATCGCGACGATCTTGCCCTCGGATTGAAGACGGGTGACGACGTCGACCTTGTCCTTGGGCAGCACCTCGGCGATAACCTCCTCGATGCCGACCTCGGCGGCGATCTGGCGGGCCACGGCCTCATTGTCACCGGTGAGCAGCACCGGGGTCAGGCCGATCTCCTTGAGCCCGCGGATCGCCTCTGCGCTCGTGGGCTTGACGGTGTCGGCGACGACGAGGATGCCGCGCGCAGCACCGTCCCAGCCGATCGCGACGACCGTCTTGCCTTCACCCTCGGCCTGAGCCTTCGCCTGTGCGACCTCCGGAGAGAGCTTCTGCGACCAATCGGCCAGCAGCGATTCGCGTCCGACGACGACCGGGGTGCCCTCGACGATGCCCTGCACGCCCTTGCCCTCGACATTGGCGAAGTCTTCTGGCGTGGGCAGCTGGCCGACTTCCTGGGTGGCGCCCTTGGCGATCGCCTGAGCGATCGGGTGCTCCGAGGAGTCCTCCAGCGCACCCGCGAGGCGCAGCAGCTCGGCACGGTCCACACCGGCTTCGGTGATCACATCGGTAAGGGTCATCTTGCCGCTGGTGACGGTACCGGTCTTGTCGAGCACGACGGTATCGACCTTGCGGGTGGACTCCAGCACCTCCGGGCCCTTGATGAGGATGCCCATCTGCGCCCCGCGGCCGGTGCCGACGAGCAGCGCGGTCGGAGTCGCGAGCCCGAGCGCGCAGGGGCACGCGATGACGAGCACGGCGACCGCTGCGGTGAACGCGGCGGCGACGGGGAATCCGCCTCCCAGCCAGGCGCCGAGGGTGATGAACGCGACGACGATGACGATCGGCACGAACACGCCGGAGATCTTGTCGGCCAGACGCTGCACCTCGGCCTTGCCAGTCTGCGCGTCCTCGACGAGCTTCGCCATCTGCGCAAGCTGCGTGTCCGAGCCGACACGGGTCGCCCGCACGACAAGGCGGCCGCCCGCGTTGACGGTGGCACCGGTGACCGAGTCGCCCTCGCGGACCTCGACCGGTACGGACTCGCCGGTGAGCATGGAGGCGTCCACCGCGGAGGAGCCGGAGGTCACGATGCCGTCGGTGGCGATCTTCTCGCCCGGACGAACGATGAACTCGTCGCCGACCTGGAGGTCAGAGGTGGGGATCTTCACCTCAACGCCGTCGCGGAGCACGGCGACTTCCTTCGCGCCGAGCTCCAGGAGGGCGCGCAGCGCGGCCCCGGCCTGGCGCTTGGAGCGCTTCTCGAAGTAGCGGCCGGCGAGGATAAACATCGTCACGCCCGCGCCAACTTCGAGATAGATGTTCGCCGCGCCATCCGAGGGAGCGATCGTGAACTCGAACGGGTGCGTCATCCCGGGTGTGCCAGCGGTTCCGAAGAATAGTGCGTAGACGGACCACAGCAGTGCGACCGAGGTGCCCATCGAGATGAGTGTGTCCATCGTCGCGGTGCCGTGCTTGAGGTTCGTCCATGCGGCCTTGTGGAACGGCCAGGCTGCCCAGATGATCACCGGGGCGGCAAGCGCGAGCGAGGCCCACTGCCAATATACGAACTGCAGTGCGGGGATCATGGCCATGGCGATCACGGGAACCGTGAGCACAATGGCGCCGACTAGCCGATGGCGCAGCGAGGTGAGCTCAGTGTCTTCCTCCTCCCCGGCCTCGGTCTCCGACGTGTTCGCCGTGGTGTCCTTGGGCTTGGGCAGCGCAGCCGTGTAGCCGGTCTTCTCGACCTCGGCGACCAGCAGTGCCGGATCGTAGCCGGCAGGCACGGTGACCTTGGCCTTCTCCGTGGCGTAGTTGACCGTGGCCGCGACGCCGTCGAGCTTGTTCAGCTTCTTCTCGATCCGGTTCGCACAGGAGGCGCAGGTCATCCCGCCGATCTCCAGCTCGATGTCCGGCCCACCGGTGGGGGGCGCTGATGTGCTCATCCTCTTCCTTCTCTCTTCAGCTCTCGTGCGACGCCAGTCCCTGCGGTCAGTGGCCGTCGGTATGCGAATCGTCTGTCTGCGAGCCGTCACCATGCTTGGCGTCGATCACGAACTCGGCGGTGTGCACCTGCCCGTCGACCTGGAAGTCCAGGTAGAGCAGGTAGCGGTCGGCGGTCGGGGCCTCCGCTGCGAATCCGATCTCGGGTCCGGCCGTGTCCCCGGCCTGGGGCTCGTCGCCCTCGGCGTGGACGTGCAGGTAGGCGAGGTCGCCTTCGCGCAGCGCCACCAGGTGACCGAACGCGCCCAGGTAGGGCTCCAGCGTGGTCACCGGCTCCCCGTCGCGCTCGACCGAGATGGTGAGCTCGCTTGAGGTGCCCGCAGTGAGGTCGCCGTTCAGGGAGACGGTGTATCCGTCGACCTCGTCGGTGATCTGAGCCTCGGTCTCGACGGGGGTGAAGTCGCCCGCCACCTCGACGGCGCGAGTCAGGGTGATGCCTTCGGCTCCCTCGCCCGCGGGTGTGAAGTCAGCGTACACGCGGTAGGTGCCGGCTTCGTCCCAGGTCCACGGCACCGACCAAGTGCCTGTGCTCGTGTCGAGTTCGGGGTGCACGTGCTGGAAACCGGTACCATCGGTGCGAACGGCGATCAGATGCAGGTCCTTCTCGTGTGCGGTGGTGTACTCGGTCACCGCTTCGCCAGACTCGTCGAGGATCTGGAAGCTCAGCTTTCCATCCTCGCCTGCAGCCGTGGGAGCCTGGACCGGGGAGAGCACGAAGCCGTCCGCGCTTGCGGAGACCCCGTTCAGAGCGGGCTCCGCAGTTTCCTGCGCAGCGCCGCCGTGCCCTTCACCGTGTGTGTTCACGTCACTTCCTTCTGCCCATGCTGCTACGAAGCTGTCGGGAATGACGGCGCCGGCGAGGCCGAAGGCCCCGCCGAACGCCACCACCAACCCGGCCCCGTAGAGCGCGAGCCGTCCTCCGGCCTTCATCAGACGCGCACCGCCGAGTAGCCGGCCTCCTCGACCGCCGCGAGGACCTTGGCATCGTCGATCTCGCCCTCGGAGGTGACGTTGAGCTTGCCGGTCTGCGCGCTGACCTGGATGTCCTGGACGCCGGGGATCTCGCCGACCTCCTCGCGGATCGACATCTCGCAGTGCCCGCAGGTCATGCCCGTCACCTGGTAATCGTTCGAAGCCATCAGGTATCCTCCTTCTATGCAGTAGTACCCCTACCGGGTACGTGTACAAGTCAACGGTATACCCCTGGCAGGTATTCCGCAAGAAGGGAGGCGATCGTGTGAGCCGCATCGCAGATGTGCTGCGGGCAATGGTTGGAGCGTCCGAGGTGAGCCTCGTGGCGCAACGATGCTGCGGGGCGACCCGCTGGGCGGTGTCGCTGCGCGTCGGAGAGTAGTGAGCCCCGGCCTTATGAGAACCGTGGACTGCCTTGCCGCGTCGGCGAAGGCAGTGACGACCGGTACGGGCCGGACACCCACCAAACGCCGATCAGTCGCTGGTGCTCATGGTACGAAGCCGGCCGTGCCAACTGGATTCGCAGGCGTTCGAGATTGGTGAGTGGATCAGACGAATCCCAGCTGGAGTGCGCAGTTACGCCGGAGACAGTTAGCGGCTCCTGTGCTGCGCATTGGCATATCCCTCTGGTCGCGGACACACGCACGATGCATAGGCCTGTCGGTCCGATGGTCTACGACTGCCTCAAGATCGTGTTCATCCGATCGGGATCGGCGATCATGTTCAGCGAGTTCGGTCGTCAGGCAGTCAACGTCGGTGACGCAATTCTCCTTGGCCCGAACGTGCTGTTCAGCAGCGAGCCCGAAGAACTCGTCACGTTCACCTCGATCTACGTCGATACCGATTTCGCTCTCGATCAGTTCTTCTGGCAGCACTCTGCGGTGCTGCATGACCGGCTTGAAGCGCCCAGCTTCGCGGAGAAGGTCTACTCTGAACCTGCGCAGATCCTGCGGCTCGGCAGAGATCGGGCCGGGATGGTTGTGCCGTGGCTGGACGAGATGGTGGCCCTCAGCGTTGAGGAGCAATTCCGAGAGAGATTCAATCGACTCCAGGCACTCTGGTTCGCCGTCATGGATGTGCTCGGACCATTCATCCGCGTCTCGCCTGTGAGGCTGACACCGTTGCAGCGGGCGCGCTCGCGTCCGGTGCTGCCGCGCAGTCGTCGGTTTGCTCCACTGCGTCGTGAATCGCTGCTCGCTCGTGAAGCTCTCCACGAGAACATCGCACATCCATGGACGCTTGGTGAGCTGGCCGAGACTGTGCGGTTGTCCCCGCAGCAGCTGACTCGCGTGTTCGCTGAGGCGTTCGGGAAGACCCCGATCGCCTATCTGACGATGCTGCGTGTTCAGGAGATGGCCCGGCTGCTGCGCGAAACCGATCTCCCCGTTGCCCGCGTCGGCCGGCGGGTCGGGTGGTCGAGCCGGTCGCGGGCGACGGAGGCGTTCATCGAGCACATCGGGCTCAGCCCGAGCCGCTATCGGGCCATGCGCCCCGTTGGTGAAGAACGCCCGCTGTAGGGGCAGTCGCGTCCGGGAAATCATCACTTCGTCCGGCGTCCGACCGTACTTGACCTCCGCTCGCCCAGTAGGAGAGCCGTCGCTGGTAGTCCAGTGAGTCCACGTCAGGTGCCGCCGCGTTCCTGATGGCCAACATACCGATCCTGTCGTTCGCTGACCGTCTGACTCGCCGGATGCGCCTGGCGCACCTCGCTGGTGCAGGGTCTGCCGCTTCTACGCGGTGGCCTGCCGAGAGGAGGCCGGACGATGGCGACGAGGGAAGAGGCCCGCCAGAAGCGGGAAGCGAGGCTCGATGAGCTCCACGAGACGCTGACCGGCGCGGTCGAGCAGCTCATCACGGGCGAGGACTGGGCCGACGCGCTGAGGTTCGCCGCCCGGTTCCGGTCACGGTCGTTCAACAACACGCTTCTCATCTGGAAACAGCACGAGGCGAACTATGCGGCCGGGAAAGTGGCCTCGCCGTTCCCGACCTATGTGGCCGGCGCCGGGCAGTGGCAGAAGATGGGTCGGCACATCCTCAAAGGCCAGAAGCACTACGGCATCCTCGCTCCGTTCAAGGCACGGTTCGCCACGGCGACACCGAAGGACCCTGACTCCTGGCGGCGCCTGGGCCGGTATGAGAAGCCCAAGCCCGGCGAGGCCGTCCGCACACGCATGGTCGGTGTGGTCCCCGCGCGGGTCTTCGATGTCGCCCAGACCGGCGGCGACCCGATACCCAAGGCACCGGAACCGACGCTGCTGCAAGGCGAAGCGCCCGAGGGGTTGTGGGAGGGACTGGCCGGGCAGGTGCAGGCCGCCGGGTATGAGCTGATGCGTGTGCCGCATGAGGGCATGATCGACGGCGCGAACGGACGGACCAACTTCACCGACCGATCGGTTGCGGTGCGGGAGAACATGGACGCCGCCTCCCAGGTCAAGACGCTGGCTCATGAGCTCGGGCATGTGCTGATGCACAGCCCCGACCAGGAGGAGGCTCGCCAGCATCGTGGGATCGCGGAGGTCGAAGCCGAGTCCGTCGCGCTCATGGTCGGCGCCGCTCATGGAATGGACACCAGCGACTACACGATCCCGTACGTGTCGGGGTGGGCGGCAACGGTCGATGGCACAGAGCCGGTCGAAGTCGTCAAGGCCACCGGGGAGCGGGTACGTCGGGTAGCGATCGACATCCTCGATGGTCTCGACACTGTTCGACTGCCCGACGGCACCCCACCCGGTCTGGCCAAGGACGGCCCAGCTCGCACCAGCGCGGGCCGCGAGCGGACACTCCAGCAGAGTGCAGGGCCCGATACGGCGAGACGCCCGGCCTCGACAGCCCGGCCGGAGCGGAGGCTGTGATGGCCAGCCGGCGAGGATTCATCTGGGCGGTGCAGCAGATCGATGCGACGACGCCGCTACCGGAGGCAGCCGTCATCTTCGCTCGCGCCGGGGTGCCGGTGTTCCCGTGCGCACCGGGCGGCAAGCAGCCCGTCACCGGGCAGGGGTTCAAGAACGCGACCACGGATCTGGCCCAGGTGCAGGCCTGGTGGCACCGTTTCCCGGCCGCGAACATCGGGATGCCCACGGGTGCCGCCTCGGGGGCGGTGGTCGTGGACGTTGATGTCCATGGCCCTGTCAACGGCTACGACGCGCTCAACCGCGCCGACCGGGCCGGACTGGTGTCGGGGTGGGGGCTGGCCGCACGTTCTGCCTCGGGCGGCCTGCATCTGTACTTCCCGGCCACCGAGGGCGTGGAGCAGCGCTCGTGGCAGGCGGGGCGGGCAGCGATCGACTTTCGCGGTGATGGCGGCTACATCATCGTCCCACCCTCGCGACGTGCCGTCGGTGGCACCGAGGCGGTCTATCGGGTCGAGAGGATCAATCCCGGCCGGGTCTCGACGGTGGATGCCCAAGCCCTGCGTGACTTCCTCGATCCGAAGCCACCGCCGCGGCCCCGTCCCGCAGGGCTTGCGGCAAATCCGAGCGAGGCAGCGGGACGGCTGGCCGGCTGGGCTGCTCGGGTACCCGAGGGGCAACGCAACTCAGGTGTGTTCTGGGCCGCGTGCAAGATGGCCGAGAACGGCGTGGACCCCTCTGTTGCGGCCGGCACGTTGACCGAGGCCACCGAGCAACCAGATTTCGATGCCCGCGAGATCGGCCGCATCGTCGTCAACGCCTACCACCGCGTCCACGCCACCACCCCGACGACTCGGACCGAGCAGTCGACAGGCCCACCGACCGTGGATCGTTGCCGTGTGGCGGCCTCGCGGGCTCCGACATCGCCACGGGGTCTGTGATGGCCGAGGGCGTGAAGGGCCGGCGATCCGCCGTGGCAGCCGCCGCGGTCGGCAACGTCGTCATCGCGACCGGCGCGTTCTGGTTGTCCTACACCGCATTGGCCGATCTGGCGCAGCGCTCGGGCATCGCGGCCGGCCAGGCGTGGCTGTGGCCCATGCTCGTCGATGGTCTGATCGTGGTGGCCACGGTCGCCGTCGTCGCCCTCGACGGGCACACGACGGCCTGGTACGCCTGGGCACTGCTGATCGCCGGAGCCCTGGTGTCGGTCGCAGCCAACGCCACGCACGCGATCCTCGCCGCCGACACGAGCGTGCCCGGTCTCCTCGCGGCGCTGGTCTCGGCCGTCCCACCCCTGGTCGAGGTCGCCACCACACACCTGCTGGTCGTGCTCATGCGCTTCTCCCGCGCCACCGGCCAACGAGAGCCCGGCACCGATGCCGAAGCTCTGAACCCAGCTCAGGACGCGCACGCCCTGATAACCCGACCACCGCGGGCCGAGCGCGAGTCGCCGCCGGAGCCGCCGACGAGGCCTGTTGACCCCGCACCGGCGGGCCTTGCTCTCGTGGTGGACGAGCCCTCGGCGCAGGGCGAGCCTGCGCCTCGTCGTCTCCGAGCGGCACGACTGCGGGAGAAGGGCTGGTCGAACAAACAGATCGCCGCCGAGCTCGCCGTCCACCCCAGCACCATCGGCCGCTGGTTCACCGCCGCCGACGCAGACCATCCGGAAACCGACGAGAACACCCAGGAGGACCCATCATGAACCCCGACACCCATCCCCAGCACCTGAGCCCACGGCATGCGCTTCGCCAGGGCCCGAGCACTCGTCATCGGGTCGATCCGAGTCCGAAGCAGCCGGACTCCTCGCCTGCTCCCGGCACACCCGAGGCGGTGCAGGCCGCCGACGTCGACCAGAACCGAACCGCCGCCGTGGGCGGGTCGCCACGGAACGCACGGCGCGGACTGGAGTGGGTCCGTCCCACCGATCTGATCGCTCGCGGCTCGGCCACAATGGCCGGACGCGGGATCGACTTCCAGACCGAGCTGGCCCGTAAGGCCCGCGCACCGATGATCCGGGGACTTCACCGGGTGGGCGAGCGAGCCAAGCAGCTGCCACCGATCCAGGCGTTCGGACGCGGCCACGCCCACCGGGCGGCCACGCGCGACGCGGTCGGAAGGTCGTAGGCGGTGACCGGCCATGCGAAGACTAACCATCCCCGAGCGCCCGCTGAGGGCCCTCGTGCGCACCTGCCTCCCAGGAGGTGCCGCGATCATGACCACACACACCACACGAACCGGCGAGCCGGAGGACTACACCACCAGCGAAGGGCTCCGTCGCCTGCTCATCCGGCTGCACGAGGGCGAGGCCGGCGCTTGGCAATCGGACCCTGTCGCTGCCGAGCTGATGGAGTACGCCGCCGAGAAGTACGCGGCCCTGGCCCACAAGCACGGGCTGGACAAGTGGGAGGCCGCATCGGCGGCGTTCGACGTGATGCGCAGCAAGGCCGCCCGCACCGCGTGCGATCCGTGGGGCGTGATCACGCACGCGGTGCGGATCACCTGCATCGCCGAGGAACGCGCCGCCGGGCTGCTGTGCTCGGTGCATCAGGCTCGCCGCCCGACGTTCTCGCGCTTCCACGACGCCGAACGCATCTCGGACCGGGAGAACCCGCTGACGGACTATCGTCCCGAGTTCCAGGTCACCGACCCCTATCCCACCGATCCGGTGACGCTGCACTACGGCGGCGAGGCCACGATTCGGGCGTACACCTCGGCGACCAGCGCCGTCGAAGACGCGATCGCGCTGTTCGCCATGTTGGGCTGGCCGCCGGACACGGCGCGTGCTGCCGTGGAGCACGTCAGCTCCGAGCTGGCACGAATCGGATCGCGCAAGAGCGCGTTCGAGGCGCTGCGCCGTGACAAGTACTCCCGTGCTCTTCTGGACTTGTCGGCGTGGTCCTGGCTGTCGGTGATCAAGACGCTGCTGGGACACCCGAACCCGGCCTATGCGGCCACCAGCCTGGGCAAGGGCCTTCTGCTGCGGCTGGTGATCGGCGAGAACCTGTCGATGCTGCTGCTCGATGACGACCTGGTGCTCACGATCAGCGTGGCCGCACCGAGTCTGAGGTGGCGCGATGGGCTCGCGTGACGGACACATCGAGCTCGACTGGGCCGTCGACGCGATTGTCGTGGGCACCCGGCATCGCACCGACCTGGGCGACATCGACGCGCTGGCCTCCTCGATCGACCGGCACGGGCTGCTCCAGCCCCTGACGTTGACCTCCCAGGGCGTGCTGGTCTGCGGCTACCGCCGGCTCACGGCGATCAAGAAGCTCAACTGGCGCACGACCGGGGTATGGATTCGCTCGGGCGTCTCGGACCGCCTCGGGCACCTGCTGGCCGAGCAGGACGACAACAACCATCACAAGGCGCTGACCCAGACCGAGGCCGCCGCGCTGTACCGCGAGACCAAGACGCTGATGGCCGAGGACGCTGCCCGGCGGAAGAAGGCCACACAGTTCAGCAGCGACAACCAGCCCGGAAACGACGGTCCTGCCAATTTGGCAGGACCGTCACCGGCTGACGCCGCGGAGGCTCCAGCCGGGGCGATGGGCACCGCCCGCGAACAGGCCGCCCGGCTGATCACCGGCCGCGCCTCCTACACGACACTGGAGCGCACCGGATTCCTCCAGCAGCTCCTCGAAGACCCGGCCACAGCCGAGCATGTCCGGGCCGAGGCCGCGACCGGGCTCGAACAGATCGAGGCCGGCGCACCCGTCCACCCGATCTACGAGCGCCTGCGCTCCCTGGCCGGTCAGGCCACCGAGCGCCGCCAGGACGACCTGGACGAGATGGCGAAGCAGGCCCTGGCCCGCGTGCGAGCCGCCGAAGCGACCAAGCGGCCCCGTAGCGGGCAGCCCAGCCGGCCCCGGCAGAGCGTGCCGGGCCGCTGGCCGGTGCGGGCCTTCCTGACGACGTTCGAGGAACTGACCGACTGGTGGACCCACTACGACCCAGCCACCTTGGCCGCAGAGCTCACCGACGAGCAGGCCGAGATGTTCCTGGGCGTGGCCACTGGCACCGCCGACTTCGCCGAGCAACTGCGTGCCGCACGAGAGGCACTCGGCGACGAGCAGGCCCGCACCGCACGCGGGCACCTGCACGCCATCTGAGCCCGGCCGGCCCAGGGAGCCACGCACGTACCTGGGCGTCATGAACACCACTGACGACTCCCACGCCCGCCGCCGGCTGGTCGCCTGGATCATCGCCGGGATCGCCCTGCTCGTGCTGATCGCCGTCGGCGTCTACGGCCTGCTCATCGGCCCACCCGACACCGACACCCCGCCGGCACCGGCACCGTCGGAGCGAACGGTGGGCCCGCCGCCGAGCGAGACGATCACGCCACGACTGCCGGTCATCATCGCCACCGACGACCCCGAAGACTTCGCCCGGTCGGTGGCCGATGCCCTGTTCACCTGGGATACCGGCGATGGCCTGATGCCAGCGGACTACAGCTCAGTGATCGTCGAGGTCGGCGACCCGACCGGGTACGAGCAGGCCGGGCTGGCCTCCGACATCTCGACCTACCTGCCCTCGCGGGAAGCGTGGATCGAGCTGCGCAAGCACTCCACCAGCCAGTACCTGAGCATCGAGACCGCCGCCATCCCCGAAGCCTGGGCCGAGGCCGTCGACCAAGCCCAGCCCGGCCAGCTCCCCGAGGGCGCCACCGCGATCACGATCGAGGGAACCCGGCACCGAGAAGGCATCTGGCAGGACGATCCGGTCTCCTCCGAGCACTCGGTGGCGTTCACCATCTTCCTCGCCTGCCCCGAGGACGCCGACTCCTGTCATCTGCTGCGCCTGTCCGAACTCGACAACCCCCTGCGCTGAGAGCACGAGAGGCCCTGCTGTGACGAAGAAGCTCGCCCTGGTTGTCATCGCCGTGCTGCTGCTCGGCCCGATGTTCGCACTCGTCGGCGTCGGGGTGCTGATGAACCCCGCCGCCACCGCCGACTGCACCGTGCCCGGCGGCTCGGTCGAGGTCGGGGACGTGCCCGACGAGCTCGACGTGGAGACCCGCTCCGGTGAGCGCTTCACCCTGAACCACGACCAGCTCACCCACGCCGCCACGATCATCGAGACCGGCTCGGGGATCGAGGGCGTGGGCCGGCCTGGCGTCAAGGTCGCCCTCATGGCGGCCCTGACCGAATCCACCCTGCGCCAGCTCGCCAACACCTCTGCCTACCCCGAAAGCGCGGACTACCCGAACGACGGGGACGGCAGCGACAACGACAGCCTCGGACTGTTCCAGATGCGCCCGCAATCGGGGTGGGGATCGGTCGAAGACCTCATGGACCCCACCTATCAGGCGTCCGCGTTCTACGGCGGACCAGACGGGCCCAACCATGGGTCACCGCGAGGCTTGGTGGACATTCCCGGCTGGGAGCAGATGGACCCCGCCGAGGCGGCCCAGGCGGTCGAGGTCAGCGCCTACCCGGACCGCTACCGCGAGTACGAGCCGGTCGCCGAGACGATCCTCGACGCGCTCTCGGCCAGCGGCGGCCCCACCGTCGAGCCTGCTGGTCGCGCCGTGACTGCGGCGGCCCCTGCGGAGCGTGGCTCCTCGGGCGTGGTGTTCCCGCTGCCGGAGGACACCTGGGTGGCGACCTCGCCGTTTGGTCCGCGGACGCATCCGATCACCGGCGAGCAGACGATGCACACCGGCAGCGACTTCGCCGCCCCGGACGGAACCCCGATCTTGGCCGCCGCCGATGGCAGCGTGACCGTCGCCGAGTACAGCGACGCGAGCGGCGGGATCGTCGTCATCGAGCACACCATCGATGGCTCCACCGTCGCGACCGCCTACATCCACTCCTGGGCCGATGGCATCCACGTCACCGTCGGCGATCAGGTCAGCGCGGGCCAGCACATCGCCGATGTCGGCAGCTCGGGCATGAGCACGGGACCCCATCTGCATTTCGAGGTCCGCGAGGGCGGCACCGACGGGGACCATGTCGATCCTGCCGCCTGGCTGAACTCGCATGATGCCGCGGACCTGCCCGAGGCCGAGACCGGCCCACCGGACGGGGACGAGGGCTGCGCCACCGAGGACGGGGCCACACCGGGCGGCGAGCCCGACCCCATCGAGGGCGACCCGAGCCGGATGGTCGATGACCCCACCAGCGACGGGCAGATCACCGCCCGGCTGCTCCACCTCCACGATCAGACGCTCGATCGGTACCCCGAGACCTCCTGGGCGTGCTGGTCGCCGCGGCCCGGACAGTCCTCGGAGCATCCGCTCGGCCGCGCGTGCGACATCGCTTTCGGCAACGCCATCGGCCAGTACCCCACGCCCTCGCAACTGGAGGCCGGCTGGGAGGTCACGAACTGGATGAAGGACAACGCCGAGGCCTTGGGCGTGGAGTACCTGATCTGGCAAGGACAGATCTGGAGCCTCAGCCGCGACGACGAGGGATGGCGTGACTACGGCGGCGGTGGCATGCACGACCCGGACAATGTCACCGGCGGTCACTTCGACCACCTGCACGTCACGGTCGCCGAATAAGGTCCGAAGTTGCATCTGATGCACGAAACATGCGTCGGAGGCCGGCGCCGTCGCGCCGCTGTTTCGACTGGTGATGCGGCGTCGCCCCACCCTGTCGTGCCCGATCCGGGCGGCGTGCCCCCTGAGCATGCCGCGCCTGCGAGGGGCCGTGGGGGCGACGACGGGCGGCCGGCGCACCTGAGGGGCATGGATGCTGTCTACTGCTGGTGCCGGACCACGCCCTGCGGGGGTGGATGAGCGATGGATGTCTTTCCCGATTTCGAGGGCTTGGGTGGCGTCGGCGACCTCCAAGAGGTCGTCGGTGCGGCGTTGATGATCGCACTGATCGTCGCGGTGCTGATGCTGATCGTCTCGGGCATCATCTGGGCGATCGCCACCGCGACCGGCAACTACCAGGCGGCCGCGAAGGCACGTGCCGGAACCCTCGTCGCCCTCGGCGGCGCGATCCTGGCCGGTGCCGCGGTGACCTGGCTGAACTGGCTCATCGACCTCGGCGGCACCCTCTAGACCCAGCACCGTTGCGCACCCGTGACGCCCGCCCCAGACCGGGGCGGGCGTCGTCATGTCCGCGTGCCGAGGGCAGCCGCGCTCACCTCGCAGCAGAACCGACCCATTTCTCGACCAAGGGAGTTCTGCCGTGATTGACATCGACCCCAACAGCGAAGGCCTGCCGGGCATCGAGGCGCTGCGCACGATCGTGGGCGCGACCATGACCATCGGTCTCATCCTCAGCGTCCTCGCCCTGATCGTCTCGGCGATTATCTGGGCTTACGGCTCCAATTCCAGCAATCCGCATCTGAGCGGGAGGGGAAAGATCGGCGTCCTGGTCTCCTGCGGCGCGGCGATCGTGTGTGGCGCGTCGGTCACGCTGATCAATTTCTTCTGGAACGTCGGCCAGGGCGTCTGAGCTCACCCATCACCTTTGGAGGTCCGTGATGGGTGTGTGCGATGTTCCCGTCATCTCAACCGTCTGCGATACCGCGGGCGAAGCCGCTGCCAGCCTCATCTCGGCACCGTTCGACTGGCTCGCCCAGGCGATGGGCGAAGCGGCGGCGTGGCTGTTCGAGTCGGTCTGGACGGTGTTCGACACCACGACTCTGGTCGACGTCCAGCGCCCGGAGTACGTCGAGGTCTACAACCTCGTGTTCGGGATCGCCGCCTTTTTGATGCTGCTGTTCTTCTGCTTCCAGCTCATCACCGCCATGATCCGCCGAGAACCCGGCGGCCTGTCCCGCGCGGCCCTCGGGCTGGCGAAATCGGTGCTCGGGTCGTTCGTGGTGATCACCGTGACCGCGTTGGCCCTGGAGATTGTCGACCAGCTCTGTGTCGGGATCATCCAGGCCGCCGGAGAGACCACCGAGTCCCTGGGCGACAAGATCGCCGCGCTCGTCGTCGGCCTGACCGCGCTGAACATGGGCGCTCCGGGAGTCGCCGCGATCCTGACCATCTTCCTGGCGGGCCTGGCGATCGCGGCGGCCGCGATCGTGTGGCTGAGCCTGTTGGTGCGCAAAGCCTTGCTGCTGGTGACGATCGCCTTGGCCCCGTTGGCGTTCTCCGGCGCGTCCTGGGATGCCAGTCGCGGATGGATCAGCAAGTGGGCGATGTTCGTCATCGCCCTGGTGCTGTCCAAGCTGGTGCTGGTCGTGATCCTGCTGGTTGCGGTCACCCAGGTCGCCGCCCCTATCGACGGTGACCTGGCCTCAGTGAGCGATCCGCTGGCCGGGATCGTGCTGATGGCGATCGCCGGGTTCGCGCCCTACATGACCTATAAGTTCCTCTCCTTCATGGGCTTCGACCTCTATCACGCGATGGGCGCCGAGCAGGAGGCCAAGCAGGCACTCAACCGGCCCGTCCCGACGCCCGGCAAGCCCGGCGGCGATCAGCCCAAGAAGGTCCTCGACGGCGGCAAGGACGGCGGCGGCCCCGGCGACGGCGGAGGCGGCGGAGGCGGCGGTGGTGGGCCCAAGCAGAGCCCGACCCCGGCGAAACCACCCGCGGGTACTCCCACCGGATCGAGCACCGCGACCGCCGGCACCAGCGGAGGCGCCACGGGTGGCACCGCGGCAGCAGCGGGCCCCGCCGCGGCGGTGGTCATCGGCGCGGAGGTCGCCAAGAAGGCCGCCACCTCGGGACCGAAGGCCGGCCAGGCCGTGGCCGGGCAGGCCGAGAGCGCCTCCGATGGCGCCGACCAGAACGGCCAGAACAACCAGGGCGGCCAGACCCCGGCCTCCCAGCCGCCGTCCTCGCAGCCTCCAGCGCCCCAGCCGCCGCTGCCGACCAATCCGACTCCGCCGGCTGGCGGCGGATCGGCTCAGACGCCCTCGGGGAAGGAGTAGGCCATGTCCGCGAGTGATGACAGCTCGACGCCGGGCACCGAGCTGGTCCCGGTGAAGTTCTCCCGGTTGACACGCAGGGGTGTCCTGCTGGGCCTGTCGGTCTCCCAGCTCGTCGCCCTGGGCATCGGCGGAGCCTCGCTGGTGTGGGCGTTCTACGCCGGCGGTGGCCTGCTGATCGCGATGACCGCGCCGATCTGGCTGGTCGCCGCGGCCATCACCTGGGTGCCCGTGGCCGGCCGGCCCCTGGTGGAGTGGCTGCCCGTCGTCATCTGGTGGGCCTGGCGCACGACCATCGGGCAGCTGGCCTACCGTCGCCGGATCGTCGTGCCGCGCCCGGAGGGCACGCTCGCCCTGCCCGGTGACATGGCCCGACTGCGCGAGTACGTCGACCCCGAGACCGGGGCGGGCATGATCCATGACCCGCACCAGTCCACCTTGACCGCGATCGTCGAGGTCACCCATCCAGCGTTCGTGCTCCTCGACCCGGCCGAGCAACAGCGCCGGGTCACCAGCTGGGGGCGGGCGCTGGCCACGGTCTGCCGCTCCGGACGGGTGGCGACGGTGCAGGTGCTGGAGCGCACCCTGCCCGACGCCGGGCAGGGGCTGGCCGAATGGTGGTCCGAACACGGCACCGATGACGGGTCCTGGCCGGCGAGGACCTACGCCGAGCTCATCGACCGGGCCGGACCCGCCGGTGAGCGGCACGCCTCGACGATCAGCCTGAGCCTGGACATGAAGGCCGCCGCCCGCCAGATACGCACCGCCGGCGGCGGTATCCGCGGGGCCGCTGCCGTGCTGCGCCAAGAGATGACCACCGTGACCGCGGCACTGCGGGCGGCGGACCTGAACCCCGGCGACTGGCTCGGCACCGGGCAGATCGCCGTCGTCCTGCGCTCGGCCTACGACCCGGCGATCGCAGCGACCCTGGAACGCCACGGCGAGCTCGGCCACGACCTGGCCACGGCCGGGCCGGTCGCGGTCACCGAGACCTGGACGCGGCTGCGGACCGACTCTGCCCACCACGCCGTGCTGTGGATCAGCGAATGGCCACGCTCGCAGGTGTATCCGGGCACGTTCCTGGCGCCGCTGCTGCTGACGACGGGCATCCAACGCTCGTTCTCGCTGATCTGCACGCCGATGCGCACCGACCAGGCCGTCCGCGACATCCGCAAGAAGAAGGTCGAATACGTCTCCGACGCCTCCCAGCGAGCCCGGATCGGACAGATCGAGGACGCCGGGCAAACCGCCGAATACCAGGACGTGCTGCGCCAGGAAAGCGACCTGACCGCAGGACACGGCGTGCTGCGCTACACGGGCCTGGTCTCGGTCTCCGCCGAGACCGTCGACGAGCTCGAAGCCGCCGTCTCCGCGATCGAGCAGTCCGCGATCCAGTCCTCCTGCGAGACCCGCCGCCTGGTCGGTCAGCAGGCCGTGGCGTTCACCGCCGCCGCGCTGCCGCTGTGCCGGCGCGTATGACACCCCACTCGTTCGTGGTCGCGGCACCGGGCCGTGACCGTCCCCACCACCGATCCCAGAAAGGGCCCATCATGCCGACGTTCTATGATCCCGCCGCCGACTCCACCGAGGCCGCCGAGGCCCTACGGGGGCTGGCGCACGCCTCCCGCCACTTCGACTACCCCCGCGACCTGCACCCGGTGATCGGCGACCTGCTGGCCAGCACACGCTCACTGCGCCAGACCCTCGACCAGCTCGCCGCCGCGCACATCGACCACCGCTCCCGCGCCCACGACGACGCCGGTGATCACCTCACCGGCGCTCACGACGCGCTGGCCGCCGCCGATGAGCTGCACCAGGCCGGCACCCTGCTCGACGCCGTCACCGAGCGACTGGACGCCGCCTCCCAGGCCACCAGCCGCATCGCCTGGCACGATCCCCTCGGCCACGAAGCAGCCCAGACGCTGCCGCCGGTGCGCGAAGATCCCACCCACCAGGGTCCTGCTCACCGGTGGGTCAGCGTCGCGTTCCTCCAGGGCGAGGACGCCGACACGGTGCTCGACGTGATCGACCGCGACGGTGTCGAGGCAGGTCTGGACCACATGACCGGCTTCGACTACGGCACCGAGACCACCGACGCCGCGTTGGAGAACGGGCACGTCTACGACGATCCGCCCAGCGGGATGCTCGATCGTGAGGCCGACCGCGGCGACTACCGGATGGTCTACAACCCGCAGGCCGGGCACGTCGCCCTCTACCGCCAGCACACCATCGGCCCGGCCGACCAGCTCCCGCCCGAACCGGGGCTCGGGACCCGCGAGCTGCTGAGCAGGCCAGCAGGTTCTGCTGGCGGCCCGGCAGTCGGGCAGGCCGGACTGGGCCGTGGGGCGGCTGCCTCGGCGTTCGCCCGTGAGAGCACGCACAAGACCACGACCGATCGCGGAGCCAGTGGACGGGACGGCTCATGGTTCGCCCATCGCGGTGTCGCCGCG
This sequence comes from Microbacteriaceae bacterium PS02070, assembly GCA_029959865.1. Lineage (GTDB taxonomy): Bacteria > Actinomycetota > Actinomycetes > Actinomycetales > Microbacteriaceae > Microbacterium. The sequence goes on from JASCPE010000010.1 coordinate 17,787, forward strand.
GTCAAGCGCGATCGAGGGCTGGGACTGTGAACCGCGAGGAGCGTCTGCACACCGCGGTCCTGGTCGCCCCGGCCAGCGAGCGACGCAAGACCCGCAAGCAGCGCCGGGCCGCCGCGGCCCGGATCGCCGCCGAGCAACGAGAAGCCGACCGCGAGACTGCCCGGCAGGAGGCCCGCCAGCAGCGGGCCGAGCAGAAGGCCACCATCACCTTGCCCACGGCCGGGCAGCCCGGCCCGGCGGCCCTGCGCACGCCGGGCCGGTTCCGGTTGCCGCGCCACCAGGACACCAGCGCCACCCTCGCGGCGAGCTATCCCTTCCTCGCCGAAGGCGGCCTGGGGCCACAGGGAGTGTTCGTGGGCCAAGACCTCTACAGCGGAGGATCATTCGTGTTCGACCCGTGGGTGCTCTACGCCCGCGGGATCATCACCGCCCCCAACGTCATCGTCGCCGGCATCGTAGGATCGGGAAAGTCCTCCTTGGCCAAGAGCTTGTATACGCGCAGTCTGCCGTTCGGGCGCCGCGTCTACATCCCGTGTGACCCCAAAGGGGAGCACACGCGAGTCGCCCGCGCGGTCGGCGGCAAGGCCATCGAGCTCGGCCACGGGATGCCCAGCCGGCTCAATCCGCTCGACGAGGGCTACCGGGCATCGACCATCTCCGATGAGGAATGGGCCGTGCAGGTCGCCTCACGCCGCCGCGACTTGATCGGGGCGCTGGCCGCGACCGTGCTGGAGCGGCCGCTGACGCCGCTGGAACACACCTGCGTCGACACCGCCCTGGCCGCGGCGGTGCGCGAGAACTCCACGCCGATCCTGCCGCAGGTGGTCGATCGCATCCTCGCCCCGTCCGACGACCCGGACGGGCGGCTGGCCGAGGACGGCCGCATGGTCGGCCACGGGCTGCGCAGACTCGTCGGCGGCGACCTCTCCGGGTTATTCGACGGGCCGAGCACCGAGACCTTCGACCCCACGTTGCCGATGATCAGTCTCGACCTGAGCCGGGTCACCGAGAACAGCACCTTGATCAGCGTGCTGATGACCTGCACGAGCGCGTGGATGGAAGCGGCCCTCCAGGACCCGGCCGGCGGGCAGCGGTGGGTCATCTACGACGAGGCCTGGCGTCTGATGAGCCATCCCGCCCTGCTCAAACGCATGGACTCCCATTGGAGGCTCGCCCGCCATTACGGCCTGGCCAACATGTTGATCTTCCATAAACTCTCCGACTTGGAGACCGTTGGCGATGCGGGCTCGGCGGCCCGAGCCCTGGCGACCAGCCTGCTCGCCAACGCCGAGTGCCGCATCATCTACCGCCAGGAATCCGACCAGCTCGGCAGCACTGCCAAGACGTTGGGGCTGACGGGCACTGAGCGTCAACTGCTGCCCACGCTCTCGGTCGGGCAGGGGCTGTGGCGGATCAAGGAAAGGGCCTTCCTTTCTCAGCACCAACTCCATCCTGCCGAGCTTGAGCTGTTCGATACGAGCTCTCGGGCAGCGGCAAAAGTTTAAAAGTTTCGTCGAGATTTTGAAGGTTTTCGCCGGAACTTGACTATTCGATGCCCGTTCAGGCTATCTCATAGTCAATGTTCGATGAACATAAGCGTGAGGTGGCATCCGAGAGTTCGGATGCCACCTCACGACGTTGCGTACGAGGTCAGTCGGTGTAGACCTCTTTGGCCATACGGAAAGCGGCCCATGCTTTGGGCCAGCCCGCGTAGAACGCTGCGTGGGTGAGGATCTCGACCATCTCCTCGGCCATCACGCCGTTGTCCTTGGCGCGCTGGATATGGCCCTGCAGGGAGCTGTCGAGTACGCCGGAGGCCATCAGTGCGGTGACGGTCACGATTGTGCGATCCCGTGTGGAGAGCTGTTCCTCGCGGGACCAGACCTGTCCGAAGAGGACGTCGTCGTTGAGCTCGGCGAACTTCGGTGCGAATTCGCCGAGGATGTCGCGACCTGCGGTTACCTTTTCAGCCATGATCGTGTCGTCCTTTCACTTGCCGCTGTAGACGGGAAACGCGGCGTGCTCGCCATAGTCCTTCTCGTCGAGATCCCGCAGCGTTGTCATGTCCTCGTCGCTGATCTCGAAATCGACCTCGGCATTGCTGCGCATGTGGTCGGGGTTCGCCGTCTTCGGCAGCGAGACGGTACCGAGCTGCAGGGTGTAGCGGATGCACAGCTGGGGCACAGTCACGCCGTACTTCTCGGCGATCGCGCCGACCTGCGGGTTGTCAAGAATCTCGCCGTGCGCGATCGGCGAATACGCCTCGACCAGGATCCCCTTGCTCTGGCAGTAGTCGATGAGCTCGGTGGGGGTGTTGCCCGCGTGGACGAGGATCTGGTTGACGTGCGGGGCGATCGTGCCGTGGTCGAGGATGTTGTCGAGATCGGACTGGAGGAAGTTGGACACCCCGATCGCGCGGATCTTGCCCGCCTGATGCGCTTCCTCGAGCGCCCGCCATGCGGCAATGTTGCCCTCGCTGTAGTCGCCGCCGCGGAAGTCGTCCCACGGTTGCGGAGCGTGGATGAGCATCAGGTCGATGAATCCGATGTCCAGCCTCGACAGCGATTCGTCGATCGCGGCGGCGGCCTGGTCGTAGTCCTTGATCTCGGCAGCCAGCTTCGTGGACACGAACAGCTCCTCACGGGGCACGCCGCTGTCGCGGATACCTGCGCCGACGCCGCGCTCGTTGCCGTAGGCCTGCGCGGTGTCGATGTTGCGGTAGCCGATCCCGATCGCGGTCTTGACCGCGTCGCCCGCCTGGTCGTCGTCGATGAACCAGGTACCGAGCCCGAGCTTCGGAATCGTGATGTCGTTCGACAGAGTGTAGGTCTCTTTCAGGATGCTCATGCGTTCTCTCCGTTCTTCGGCAGGGTGTTGTACTGCTCGTCCTCGACAGGCTCGAGCCATTCGTTACTCACGTTCTCACCGGGGGTGATGAACGCGACGTGCGAGAACCACGAATCTGCCTTCGCCCCGTGCCAGTGCTTCGTCCCGGCAGGAACCCGGATCGTGATGCCCGGCTCCATGCTCACCGGCTCTTCGCCGTCGGCCTGGTACCAGCCGGACCCGGCGGTGCACAGGAGGATCTGGTCGCCGCCGCCGTTCTCACCATGATGGATGTGCCAGTTATTGCGGCAGCCCGGCTCGAAAGACACATTGCTCACCGGCACGCTGCCATCGGCGAGCGGGGCGAGATAGCTTTGGCCGATGAAGTTCTCGGCATAGGCGTCGTTGGGTTCCCCGAGCGGGAACATCTGGTCGAAAGTCGTAGTAGTCATGCTGACTCCTTACTGGTCATTGTTGATGCTGTAGCGCAGCCAGACGCTGCCGCCGTCCTGCACCTCGGCGGACTGCAGCGTGAACGCACGCGGGTCGTCCGCGGTGCGGCCTGCGGTCTCGAACAGGGCCGGGCTGTCGGATGCGCCGTCCGCAGTCGGGGCGATGACGACGCTGACCTCATCGCAGTAGCCGGCGTGAATGAACGACCAGTTGAGGACGCCTCCGCCGCCGAGCATGAGTGTCTCGATCCCGAACGTCTTCTTCAGCTTGGACAGCAGTAGCTCGTAGTCGAGCTCGTCGTCGCCGGCGATGATGTAGGAGATGCCGAGGCCTCGGAGGAACGCCTTGTACGCGTTCGACGCGCGTCCGGTCAGCACCTCCACCACATGCGCGTGCGTCGTCTGGTAGGTCAGGTCCGGGCTCTCCCAACCGAGCTTCCCCGACGGGTCGATGGACACGTAGTACTTCTCCGCATCCGCGACCGCCACGAAGTCACCTTCGGGCACCGGATCGGCATCCTCGTCGAGGACGGGCTGCCGGTAGTGGGTGAAGTTGTCATCCGTGGTCACCCGACCCGACAACCATCCCTGGTGCCGGTAGTGCGGGTCCTCGCCGAACGCGAGGCGGTAGAACACCTCACCGGCAGTCGATGCTTCCGGGGTGCTCATGTAGTTGCCGATGATCTTCCCGTCGAGGGAGGTGAGCATGTGGCAGAAGATGAACGGTCGATCCGTCATCGGTCGTACCTCCTTGAAGTTTGGGGGTCCGCAGCACTCGCACGACTACGGGTGGTCTTGCTTATCGATGCTCGCGCTGACGGGGCGCGGTCACCAGCGGAGAGAGCGATCCGGGGATACCCGTCTCCCTCCCTGAAACCGTGCGCTCAGCCTGCGCGCGGATGCTGTGGGGCGGCCTGCTTCTGGCCGGTGGTCTTGCTGGTAGCGGCGAGACTGCCAAGCATTCTCAGCCGCTCCGCGGTCGCGCTCTCTGGCGGCGCGGTCCAGACGACGAGCTGCTGCTCCGCGTCGTGGGCCTCGACGAGGGTGTCCCAGTCCAAGACCAGCTCGCCGACCTCCTGATGGTTGAGGGTCTTGGTGCCCGTGGTGAGGCTCTTCACGCTGCGGCCCGCCCACCATTCGGCGAACTGCGGATCTTGCACGGACAGTTCCCCGACCAGCGACATCAGCCGCGGGTCGTCCGGGTACTTCGCTGCCTCCATGCGCAGCTGTGCGACCGCGGTCTGCGCGACGGCCTCCCAGTCTGCGTAGAGGGCGCGCATGACCGGGTGGGTGAACAGGATGCGCACGTAGTTGCGCTGCTTGGCCGGGATCGTGTCGAAGTCGACCATCATCGCCGCGGCGAGGTCGTTCCAGGCGAGGATGTCCATGCGTCGGCCCATCACGATCGCCGGGGTCGTGGTGAGATCGGTGAGCACGCGCTGCAACTGGGGCTGCACCTTCTGCGTCGTCCTGCGAGGCGTGCGCGTCGAGGGTTTCCCTGCGAGGCTGAACAGGTAGCGGCGCTGGTCATCATCCAGTTGCAGCACATCGGCGAGGGTGCTCAGCACCGGAGCGGAGACGGTGATCCGGCCCTGTTCGATGCGGGTGTAGTAGTCGGTGCTGATCGACGCGAGCTGCGCGACCTCCTCACGGCGCAGACCCGCGACACGACGAGTGCCCGACCCGTCGGGAAGCCCGGCCTCGCGGGGCGTGAGCTCACCGCGGCGGGTCTTGAAGAACGTGCCGAGCTCGTTCATCTTCGTATCACCAGCCATGCTCATATTCTCCCGCCCTCCCTGGATCAGCGGGAGGGGAGAAAAACATCCCTGGATGAATCCCTCCACTGCCGAGAACGTGGGAACCGGGCGATGCTGGAAGCATCGCCCGGTGTCGGCGGAGTAGCGGCACCGGGAACCCGGAGAGTGAATGGAGTACAGGCGAGATGACGAAGACGATGCGCGCACTGATCGGCGGACGCGGTCCCACCTGGGCACTCGACGAGATACTGGTGCCCGAACCGGCGCCGGGGCAGGTGCTCATCCGCAACCGTGCGTCGGCGACGAACAACGCCGACCTGCCCATGCTCGACGCAGCCGACCCCACCAATGGAGGCACGGGCGAGGAGTTCACCGCGGGGTACGAATACGCCGGAGAGATCGCCGCGGTCGGCGAGGATGCCGGTGGCTGGCAGGTCGGCGACCCGGTGATGGGCACGTTCCCGTCCGCGTTCGCCGAGTACCTCGTCGCCGATCACCGCTTCGTCCTGCCGCGGCCTGATGGTTTGGCCGCGGAGGTGGCGTGCGCGCTGCCGACCGCACTGCTGACCGAGTTCGGCGCGCTCCGAACCGCGGGGTTTGAGCGTGGTCGGAGTGTCCTCATCACCGGGGCTTCGACCAGCATCGGCATGATCGGGGTGCAGATCGCCAAGACCCTCGGCGCCTCGCAGATCATCGCGACCACCCGCAGCGCGGGCAAGCGCGAGCTGCTCACCAGCCTCGGCGCGGATACCGTGATCGTCACCGGCGACGAAGACCTCACGGATGCGGTGCTCTCCGTCACGGGCGACAACGGGGTCGACATTGTGCTCGATCACGTCGCCGGTGATACGTTCGCGCAGTGCCTACCCGCGACTGCGGTCGACGGCCATGTCGTGAACATCGGACGGCTCGCAGGCCCCGCGTCGACGATCGATATCGACGATCTCTCGTACCGGCACCTCACCGTCCACGGGGTGTCGTTCGGGTTCTCCCGTGACTGGGAGACCGTCCCGATCCTCGAAGCCCTCCACGCCGACGTGGTGCCCGCAGTGGGCCACGGCGACATCGCGCCCGTCATCGATTCGACCTTCGACGTCGCCGACCTTCCGCAGGCAGTTGACCGGCTTCGCTCGGGCAAGGCCGTCGGGAAGATCGTCCTGACCTTCTGAAAACGCCCGTGACCGTGAGACTCCATCAATCGTGCTGAGCGTCTTGATCTCCGTCGCAAGTCTCTGAGTTCACTGGCGCTGAAAGACCATCAGCCCCGCTGACGAACCTTCACTCACAGTGACGGTTCTTCAATGCCCCTTCCGAGCACGGGGAACCTTGCAGCATCTTAGGAAGCAGCCCCTCAGACGGTCCCAGCTTCAGAAGGAACTTGAGTGCATGGAGATTCGCGACTGACCCACGAGCCGTGATGGCAGGCTGGGCGCACCTTCGGCTCATGACGAGCAGCCATGAGAACCGCCGCCACCATCGGCGCCAGACCACCAGCCCGAAACCTCACCGCCAGGACCGTGAGGACGCGCCGCCGGTGCGTCTGCCGCACGTCGTGGTCACCGTCGACGAACCCGGCACGCTGAGGGTCACTGTCGATGGCGTCGACCTCCCGGCACCCCAGGACGGGCAGCCGTGGACCCGCGCCCAGTTCGCCGACATGCTCGATCTGGTCACCGACGACCGCCGTGTCGCCGTGCGCGTCGAGGTCCACGAGAGCGACGGCAGCACCTTCACCGACCTCATCCACGCCATCCGCCGTCCGGCACCCGACCCCCTCGTCGAACTGGCGACTGAGGCGCCAGCACCAGACGAGACACCGATGGAACCGGCCACGCCCGAAGGACCGGTGGAGGTCACGGCCGACGGTTTCACCGCCGGAGAAGAGATCACCGTCGCCCTGGCCATCGCCACCACCGCCGCTACTGCCGATGGTCGCGCCCGTGCCCAGGTCGACCCGTCCCAGACCGATGCCGGCGAGATCCTGCTGGTCGGGCGGGTCTCGGGCACCATCGCGGCAAGAGGCCTGTCATGAGCACCCCGCAAGGACGTCAGACCGGCGGATTCGGTGACGAGCTGACCAACGCGCTGATGATCGGACTGGTCGGGGTATTCGCCCTCGCGCTGATCTTGCGGGCGGCCGGGTCGGTGACGGCGTTCGTGACCGGCGCCGCGCAACCGGCGGCCGGGCCAGCAGCCGGAGCGCTGGTGCTGTTCGCCCCGAACGATCCCGGCCGAGTCCTGGAGGCCGAGGGGTTGAACCCGGTCGTGTACTGGATCGTCACGGTCGTTCTCCTGGCGGCGCTGACCGCCGCGATCGCCTGGGTGTGGACGCGGATGCGCCGCCACACCCGCAAGACCGAGACCGATCCGCGCCGCCTGGCCGGTGTCGCGACCCGGCACGAGGTCGCCCAGGCCGCCTCGGAGACGACGCTGATGCGCCGCGGCGGCAACCTGCGCCCGTCGCTGGAACACCCGAAGCCCGCCGACATCGGCTACCGGCTGGGCCGCTCACGCGGCCAGCAGGTCTGGGCCAGCGTCGAGGACTCGATGCTGTTGCTCGGCCCTCCCCGCAGCGGCAAGGGCCTGCATGTGGTCATCCCGTTCATCGTGGACGCACCGGGCGCGGTCGTGACCACCAGCACTCGCCCGGACAACCTGACCGCGACCCTGCGGGCTCGCGAACGGGTCGGCCCCGTCGCGGTCTTCGATCCGCAGCACCTGGCAGAGGGCGTGCCGGCGGGGATGCGCTGGTCACCGATCCGAGGATGCCAGTCGCCCCTGACGGCGATGATCCGCGCGACCGGCCTGGCCTCGGCGACGGGCCTGAGCGCTGGAGGTGTGGAGTCCGGAGGATTCTGGGAAGGCAAGACCCGTGCCGCGCTTCAAGCGCTCTTACACGCTGCCGCGCTCGACTCTCGTCCGCCTTCTGAGCTGTTCCGCTGGACCCTGGACCCCACCGCCGCCAGCGACGCGGTGGCGATCCTGACCAACAGTCCGGACGCGGCCGCCGGGTGGGCCGAGTCGCTGGAGTCGATGATCGACGCCGACCCGCGCACCCGCGACTCGATCTGGCAGGGCGTGAGCCTGTCGCTGGCCGCGCTGGCCGACCCTCGCGTCCTCGATGCCGTCTCACCGGACCAGGGTGAGGACTTCGACCCCGAAGCGTTCATCCGCGACCGCGGCACCCTCTACCTGCTCGCGACCGGCGCCGGAGCAGGCGCATCGGCGGCTCTGGTGGCCGCGCTGGTGGAGGACCTGATCGAGACCGCCCGCCAGATGGCCGCCCGTTCACCGGGCGCGAGACTCGACCCGCCCATGCTGCTCGCGCTGGATGAGATCGCCAATCTCAGTCCACTGCCATCGTTGCCGGTGCTCATGGCCGAGGGAGGCGGCACCGGGATCACCACCCTGCCGGTCTTGCAATCGTTGGCGCAGGCCCGCGACAAGTGGAACGAGAACCAGGCGAACGCGCTGTGGGATGCCGCGATCGTCAAGCTCATCCTCGGCGGCGCCTCCAACAGCAAGGACCTCCAAGACCTCAGCAGTCTCATCGGCGAGCGCGACGAGTACACCGACAGCGTCACCCTCGGCGACCACGGCACCCGCTCGAACCAGCGCTCGGTGCGCCGAATCGCTGTCCTGCCCCCGGACCGGATCAGGACGCTGCCGTTCGGCACCGCCGTGACCCTGCTGCGGTCGGCACCACCGATCATCACCGATCTGGCCGCCTGGCCCGATCGGCCCGACGGCGACCGGCTACGGGCCGACCGGACCGAGGTCGAGGCACTGCTGCGCCGGCGCGATACGCCGTGATGCCGCGCCCGCGCACCTGACTGCACCAGCGGCCATCACCGGGTGGTCGCGCGAGCAGGAGCACGTCGATGAGCACCGAAACCCCGACCGGCTTAGAGGTCAAAGACAGCATGTACGCCTTCGTGGCCTCCAAGCCACGCCTGACTTACACCGAGAACGGCGACCCGCGCCTGTACTTCAAGGCCGGGCAGCGCCACCGCCACTACGACCCGGACAACGGGTGGACGAACTCGCCGACGACCTTCCACGACGTCGTGGCCTACAAGGGCGCTGCCAAGTTCGGGATCGAGAACCTGCGCGAGAAGGACCGCTTCATGGCCCAGGGCACCGTCGCGCCCTACGTCAACAAGCGCACCGGAGAAGCCGAGGAACAGTTCGAGGCCAGCCGCTTCCTCATCGCCAGGGCAACACCGAACACCACCACGGGCCGGGCCCCGGCCAGGAACCTCGGCCACGACGCCCAAGCCCAGGACGCCACCGGCCGCGCGGCCGCCGGCCCCGAACGCGCCGAACCGGCCCGGCCGGCCGGGCGAGGTCTGCCGCAGTTCGACAACACCGGCCCCCGACAGCAGCAGACCAGCGGCCACTCGATGGGCCTGTAAGAGACGAGGAGGAGACCACCATGGACGAGTTCACACCCGACGAACCGGCCCCCGACCCCGATGGCGAGGAGACGCCCGCGTTCGATGACGCCGATATACCCGCCGTGCCGCGACCGATCAACTGGAACCTGCTGAGCTCCGATGACCTGGAAGCCGAACTGCTCGCACTGAACGAGTGGGTCACCTGGCTACGGCGGACCTACGGCCTGCCCGCCTCGATCATCCCGCCGTACTGGCACCGCCACGACGAGCTGATCTGGGAGCTCAGCGGGTTGCATCTGCACTGGCTGGGCGCCTACGACCCCGAGCAGGACGCATCAGCGCCGCTGGGCTGGCATCGAGATTTCGCCGACGCCCGCCAGCGGCTGCGCGAGTGGGTCTCCACCAGCGGCACCCGCCTGGATCGCGACCGACCGACGCGACAGACAACCTGGCCCGGCGAGGAGCCAGCCGCCCCGGTCGAGGACACCATCATCACCGACCGCGACGCGGACTTCGTGCAGTACGTCCTCGACGAGGTCGCGACCCGGCGTGAAGCCGAGGAAGCGTTCTTCGCCGGCATCGATCTGGACACTGGAGAACTGCGATGACCAGCAACACCAACAACCTGCCACCGCAGCGGATGCGCGACTACCGCATCGAGGCCGAGCTACGAGACAGCCCCGATCTGCACAAGCTCGCCCAGGTCTTCATCGGCATGGCCCAGGCCCGCGCCGCCAACGAGCACCGCGCCCACACCGCACCGCAGAACCCGCCCGCTGTCGACGACGCTGATCACGACGTAGAATCGTAGACGTACCAAGCCAGTGGTCGCCCGAAGCGGCGGCCGTGGTGCGTTGTCCTATCTACTAGCCCTTCGTGGCCTACCCAGCCCGCCCCTCGCGGACGGCACGGGTCGTGTTCCTTTCCTACCTCGCACCGCACGAGCAGCCGCCCGTGCTGTCTCGTGTTGGCCCCACCTCTGTTGGGGAAGGAACGCGACCCATGACAACCACCAACGCGCCCGCTTCGCTGCACCGCAGCGCCACCCAGACCCGCACGACCGGCTGCACCGAGCTCGATCAGGCACCCGAGCCCTCATCGGGGTCGGCGTTCGGGCTGGACCAGATCGGGGAGACCACCACGCTGGCGGTCTCCTACCTGCGCGTCTCGACCAAGGAGCAGGCATCCAAGGGCGGCCGGGACGAAGGCTTCTCGATCCCCGCCCAGCGCGAGGCGAACCTGCGCAAAGCCCAGGGCCTGAACGCGATCATCATCGAGGAGTTCGTCGACGCGGGCGAGTCCGCCCGCAAGGCCGACCGTCCCGCGCTCATGGAGCTGATCGAGTACGTCAAGACCCACCCGGTCGCCTACTGCATCGTCCACAAGGTCGACCGGCTGGCTCGCAACCGCGCCGACGACGTCGCCATCCACCTCGCTTTGAAGGAAGCCGGCGTGTTGCTGGTCTCGGCCACGGAGAACATCGACGAGACTCCGTCTGGGATGCTCCTGCACGGCATCATGTCCACGATCGCGGAGTTCTACTCCCGCAACCTCGCCAACGAGGTCTCCAAGGGCATGACGCAGAAAGCCATCACGGGCGGCACCAACGGCAAGGCCCCGATGGGCTACCTCAACGTCACCCGCCGTGACGAGCTCGGCCGCGAGCTGCGCACCATCGAGGTCGACCCGCACCGCGGCCCGCTCATCCGCTGGGCGTTCGAGGCCTACGCCACCGGCAACTACTCCACCGCCACCCTGCGCGAAGAGCTCATCGACCGCGGGCTGACCACCGTGGCGACGCCGAAACGCCCCGCACGGCCACCGGCGCTGTCCTCGATCCAGCGGATGCTGTCCAGCCCGTACTACAAGGGCAACGTGCTGTTCAAAGGCGCCACCTACGACGGCCTGCACGAGCCCCTCGTCGCCCCGGAAATCTGGTACCGAGTCCAGACCGTGCTCGCCGCGCACCAGGTCTCCGGGGAGAAGACCCAGGCCCACGACCACTACTTGAAAGGGTCGGTGTTCTGCGGCATCTGCGGGTCCCGGCTGATCCTGACCAACGCCAAGAGCCGCCGCGGGGTGATCTACCCGTACTTCATCTGCTCGGGCCGGCACAAGAAGCGCACCAACTGCGACCGCAAGGCCATGTTCGTGCCCGACGTCGAGGCCGCCGTGGAGGACTACTACCGCACCGTGCAGATCCCCGCACACATCATCGGGCCTCTGCGCGAGCTGATCCATGCCGAGTTCGACCGGCTCCACGCCACGGCCAAGACCGAGCGCAAGGCCCAGATCGCCGAACGCGACCGGCTCTACGACGAACGCCACAAACTGCTCCAGGCCCACTACGCCGGAGCCGTCCCACTCGACCTCTTGAAGTCGGAGCAGGACCGCGTCGGCCGTCAGGTCGCGTTCCTCGACTCACGGATCGAGGCCAGCCAGATCGAGTACGACCAAGCACGAGCCCACCTCGATGACTGCCTGGCGCTAGCCGGTGACGCGCACACGATCTACATGAGCCTGGACGACTCGCTGCGCCGGATCGCGAACCAGGCCTTCTTCAACCGGCTCGTCGTCACCGACGGCGACGTCGTTGAAGGAGAACCCGGAGTGCCGTTCAACATCTTCTTCGACCCCGGCGTACAAGCAACCGCCCTCGCCCGACAGGGCGAGGGCGGAAACGAGGCGGGTAAAACCGGAAACGTCGGTGGTTTGAACAACGACGCTCTGGTGGGCCCCGTGGGGCTCGAACCCACGACCCACGGATTAAAAGTCCGCTGCTCTACCGACTGAGCTAGAGGCCCGGAGTATCCAGCCTAATGGCCCGCGCGGTCTGCTTTCGCACCTTCGGCGGGATCGATCGGCGAGTGTGTGAGGTCCGCGAGGAGCGCTTCGACGCGCACCCGGATCGCGTCGCGGATCATGCGCACGGTATCGAGGTCTTGCCCGGCGGGGTCGGCGAGGACCCAGTCTTCGTAGCGGCGACCGGGGAAGAAGGGGCAACTGTCCCCGCATCCCATCGTGACTACGACGTCGGCGGTCGCAACGGCGTCATCCGAGAGCTGTTTAGGCTCGGCGCGGGTGAGGTCGATTCCTTCCTCGGCCATCACCGCCACCGCTGCCGAGTTCACGGCGTCCGCGGGAGCACTCCCGGCGGAGCGGACGCGCACGTGATCGCCGCCGAGCGCCCGCGCATAACCGGCGGCCATCTGCGAGCGGCCCGCGTTGTGCACGCAGACGAAGAGGATCGTGGGGATGTCGGTCATGGTGGCTCCCGTGTGGCGCAGGTGCGGTTGCCGCCCCACGCAGGCGGCAACCGCACGCAGTCAGCAGCAGCTATGTTCAGGGCAGCCCGGTGGGCACTCGATGGGGTCGCAGCACTCGTGCATCGCGCCCTCCTTTCATCGACGGTCATCGATATGAGCATGATCTCTCATACATAGACGCATGTCAATATGTGTGGGAGGCTGGGCGTATGACCACCGTGACCCCGACCGTCGACTCCGCCGCGTGCTGCGCGCCGATCACCCGCGCGCCGATCACCGCGGAAGAGGCCGGCACTCTCGCGGGTACCTTGCGGGCGGTTGCGGACCCGGCCCGGCTTCGACTCATTTCGATCGTCGCCTCCCACGAGGGTGCGGAAGCGTGCGTGTGCGATCTCGTCGAGCCACTGGGCCTTTCTCAGCCCACCGTGTCTCACCACCTTCGCGTGCTCGCGGAGGCGGGGTTCCTGCGCCGAACCAAGCGGGGCACGTGGGCGTACTACTCGCTTGTCCCGGGATCCCTGGAGCGGGTCGCGCGGGTCCTCGCCGGGGTGTGACCCGCCGCGTCACCACGTCCTCTCAGCGTTGTGCGGCATGCTGAGGGGGCACGTGCCTGAAAGGAAGACTCCGTGGTCGAAGACTCACCAACCCCGCCGTCCTCACGCGGGGGCAGTCCGTCGACGGAGGCGATGCAGACGATTCAGCGTCAGGCGTGGACCAACATCATCCTCACGGTCGTCGGCACGGTGTTCGGGCTCATCATCATCGGCTGGGTCGCCGGGGCGATCGTGAACAGCTTCAATGAATCACCCGCCGAGGTCGCCTGGCGCGACCTGCAAGCCCAGACCCATGCCGAACAGATTTCCGGCGTCTCGGAGAACGTCGATGCGACGCTGCGCTGGTCGGGCGACGTGGAATACCCGACGCTGCGCGTGACGGGGTTGCCCGATCTGCCCCCAGACAGCGAGTTCGTCGCCTGGTGGACTGTTGAAGATGTCGCGGTCCAGGCCGGCCGCTTCACCCCGACCGAGGGGTCAACGGCAATCACGTTCATTGAGTCTGACCGGCCGGACGGCGCCGGAATGCTCATCACGATAGAGCCGAACGGGCCCGTTTCGCAGCCGAGCTCGCGCGAGGTCGTCACCCTCGACCCTGCCGAGTAGCCTGGGTTCGATGGCAGACGATCGCTCCTTTCACAAACCCGTACGCCGCCCCGCGGAAGAGTTCGATCGGCTCTACGCGGGCGATGACCCCGCCGAGGTGTCCCGTGCGGCGCATTCGACTGCCGGCGCCATCCTCGCGCGCGTGCGATCAGACGCATCGGAGGAGGCCGTGCAGCGGCTCATCGCCCACACGCGAGACCACGGCATCGACACGATCGCAGAACTGTGGTCGAGGTCCCCGGCCGCGACGCTCCCGGGCGCGCTCTGGAGGCTCTACCTCCTGCAGCTCATGATCCACGATGACGCGCGCACCGCCGCCGTGCTGTACGAACGCGGGCGTCGAGCCATCGCGTCGGCCGATGACCTCGTCGCCGGCGCCCCGTCCCCCGCGGGTCCACGCGAACTCGTGGAGCTCATCGACACAATCCTGCGTGGCGCGTTCACCGGAGATTTTGCCGTTGCCCTCGAACGGGCGGCGGCGTTCTGCCGGGTGCAGACCGCCGGCGCTGTGGATCTCGCCGACGACCATGAGGCCACCGAACCGGATCGCGCGTCGGTCCTGACGGCACGCGCGCTGCGGCTGTCGAAGTTCGCGGATGAGCTGACGGTCTGCGCCCGACTCTGGCGCCGCGATTCGCTCAACTGATCGGCGACTCGTTCTGGTGAGGCGTAGCCCTGACAGGAGAAAACCGGGCCGCAGAACGCCTCTCGGCGCGTGGCCGCTCGCAGCGGCTGAAGTTGGAGCCCGGGGTTACTGCGGCCCGGCTCGTCAAGTCTAACCGAGTCTGCGGAGGGTGGCTTCGTGCCGGGCATAAGCTCGCAGCATGGCTTGGCACTGCGCTTTGATGATCGATCCGGCCCCCTCCGATGCTCCGGATCGAGACTTCTCGGATACCTTCACCGACCTGGATCCGTCCGCACCGGCCCTCACGGTGGGGGAGCTCAGCACGCAGCGTGGCGATGGCATTTTCGAGTCGATCGGGGTCGTCGACGGGCACCCGCAGGAGGTCGAACCGCACCTCAGCCGGCTCGCGCATTCAGCGCACCTCTGCGACCTCCCGGCGCCGCAGCCGGAGCAGTGGCGGCAAGCGATCGCGGCCGCCGCGAAGGCGTGTGGGCCGGGCGAGAGTGTCATCAAGCTCATTCTGAGCCGAGGCGTCGAGCACGGACCCACCCCGACGGCGTGGGTCACCGCGGCAGGGGTTGCGGACTTCGCTCGCGTTCGCACCGAGGGCGTCGCGCTCGTCACCCTCGATCGCGGCTATGCCAGCGACGTGCCCGCCCGTGCGCCGTGGCTCCTCCTCGGCGCGAAGACGCTCTCGTACGCGGTGAATATGGCCGCCATCCGCGAGGCGAAGAGGCGTGGGGCCGACGATGCGGTCTTCGTTACAAGTGACGGGTACATCCTCGAAGCCCCGACGGCGTCGATCATCCTGCGCCGCGGTGACGAGTTCGTCACGCCCGCCCCGAGTGGCGGGATTCTCCAGGGCACGACGCAGATGAGCGTTTTCGACCATCTGGAGGCCCAGGGGTTCCGGACTGCATACGAGACCCTGCCGGTGTCGGCGCTCACCGAAGCCGACAACGCGTGGCTCGTGTCCAGCGTGCGACTTGCTGCGCCGATCCGCGCGATCGACGGCGTGCCGGTCGCCGTGGACACCGGCTTCACCGTCGCCCTCAACGAGTACCTCCTCAGCCCCCGCGACTGACTGTCCGCGACGACCCGCCCTCGACGCACTCGCGGCGCGCGTGTCCCGGCCTACCCGCGTGCCGGGACACGCCCTCGGCCGACACGCCCTCTGTTTGGCGTGTCCGGCTCCCACTCCGACCGCGCCGGCGGAGTGCTCTCTTGTCGGGCCTGCGCGCGATGCCGGTCGTAGTTCGTGGCTCCGTGCCCGCACAACTGCGGCGTCCAGGTGCGACGCGCCGGACGGAAGGTTTCCGGTCGCGGCGTGTCGCGCGCGCACGCCGCAGTTGTGCGCACGCCGCAGGCCGGCTCGCGAGGTCACGACGGGCGCGGGCGTCGCCGATTCATGATGACTCCGACGCCCACCGTCACACTGGCAGCAGTCACAACTGCGGCGTCGACACGCGACGCGCCGGAGACGATAGGCGGAAGGCCCGCGTGTCGCGCGCGCACGCCGCAGTTGTGCGTCCGTCCGGCCCGCTGCAGCGCCCGGCGTGCGTGCGGTCTGCGAGACTCAACGGCGGGCTTCACCCGGGTGCGCCGCGGGCAGCCTCAGGGGGTGGGCGGTTCTGCGACGGTTCAGGCGAGGTGTCGACCGGCGGTCACCTGCGCTCGGATGGCGGCCTCGACAAGATCCCAGTCGTGCATGACCATGGCGTAATCGAACCGGAGGGTGGCGTAATCCCAGATAGCGGCGTTGGCGTCGCGACAGAGATCGCGGTGGCGGCTGTCATCAAGCCCGTGGTATTCGCGTCCATCGAGCTCGACGATGAGTCGGTCGCCGATGAGGAGATCGACTCTCCCCACGCCGGTGATGTGCACCTGGGTTCGCACGGTCAGGTTCATCTCTCGGAGTCGCCAGCGGAAGAGCGACTCGAGCCCGCTGTCGGCATCTCGACGGGCGAGGGTCATCGCTTCGCGCGCGGCGGCGTCGAGGTGTCCTCTTAGCCACGCGAGCGCGGATCGTGATAACTGTCTGTGTCGTAGCGCGGACTCAAGGGTGACGAAGAAGGACTCGAGCCCGCGACATTTCCGAATCTGGAGAAGGATCCGAGCCACGGACGGGAGCGGGTACCCCCGTCGCTTTCCCATGTCCCAGTGCA
The DNA here is from genome assembly GCA_029959865.1 of Microbacteriaceae bacterium PS02070. GTDB lineage: Bacteria > Actinomycetota > Actinomycetes > Actinomycetales > Microbacteriaceae > Microbacterium. The sequence continues at coordinate 34,435 of JASCPE010000010.1, forward strand.
CGACGCACGCGCAGCCGCGGTGGTACTCGTGACCGCCGTGCGTGAGCCACACGTGGACAGCGTCGTCGTCGATCGTCCAAAGTCCGAGATGCCGTGCCGCCGTTGTGCAGGCGATGGATCCGCCGTGTTCCGCAGCGGCAAACGATGTGGGGCAGGCCCCCGCGTCTGCGTAGATGCCCCGGCGCACACGAATGAGGCTGCCCGTGCGCAGGTTGGCCTCGATCGTCGCTCGGCTGGCGTGCACGCGCAGCTGGGCGTAGGTATGTATGGCTGGCTGAGTGGTCTGAGATGTGGAACACACGGGCTTACCGTCGCCGGGGCCGGTGCTCAACGGGGGAAGTCCGTGTCGACCTGTGGTCAAGTGCCCCAGCCGCAGACCTGGGGAGGAGTGGCCTCGACATCTCGCGGGAGGCACAACTGCGGCGCGGTCGAACGACATGCCGCCGGCCCGCGGCGAGTGAACGGCGTGTTGCGTGTGGACGCCGCAGTTGTGCGGTGCTCAGCGACTCCGGGTGCGCGCATCGGGTGTGAGCGCCCACGATCATATGGCGCGGTGGCTCGAGCACAACTGCGGCGTGCGAGGAAGACATGCCGACAGATGTGGGCGGGCACGCGGCGTGTCGCGTGTGGGCGCCGCAGTTGTGCTGCCGAGGCCGCCAGCGTCGACGCAGGGCGCATCCGCGGCCCACCCACCGGGTTGGCGGCCGACGTCTGCCCCGCGGCGTTGCTGCGTGCGTGCCCACGGCGCCGCTGCGTGCGTGCCCGGGGCTCCGCTGCGTGCGTGCCCACGGCGCCGCTGCGTGCGTGCCCGCGGCGCCGCTGCATGCGTGCCTCGTGCGTTGCTGCGCGCGTGCGCGCGGAGGGGATCAGCCGAAGCGGCCGGAGACGTAGTCCTCGGTGGCCTGGACGGCGGGGGAGGTGAAGATCGAGGTGGTGTCGTTGTACTCGATCAGCTTGCCGGGCTTGCCGGTGCCGGCGATGTTGAAGAACGCTGTCTTGTCGCTCACGCGCGACGCCTGCTGCATGTTGTGCGTCACGATGACGATCGTGTAGTCGTTCTTCAGCTCGCCGATCAGCTCCTCGATCGCGTACGTCGAGATCGGATCCAGAGCAGAGCAGGGCTCATCCATCAGGAGCACCTCGGGGGAGACGGCGATCGCGCGCGCGATGCACAGACGCTGCTGCTGACCGCCGGACAGGCCAGAGCCGGGCTTGTCGAGGCGATCCTTGACCTCGTTCCAGAGGTTCGCGCCCCGCAGCGATCCCTCCACGAGCGCGTCCGCGTCGCTCTTGGAGATGCGGCGGTTGTTGAGGCGAACGCCCGCGAGGACGTTCTCCTTGATCGACATCGTCGGGAACGGGTTCGGCCGCTGGAAGACCATGCCGACCTGACGGCGCACCTGCACCGGGTCGACGGCGGGGCCGTAGAGGTCTTCGCCGTCGAGGAGCACCTTGCCCTCGACGCGGGCGCCGGGGATGACCTCGTGCATGCGGTTGAGGGTGCGCAGGAAGGTCGACTTGCCGCAGCCGGACGGGCCGATGAAGGCGGTCACGCTGCGCGGCAGGATCTCCATCGAGACGCCTTCCACGGCGAGAAAGTCGCTGTAGTAGACGTTCAGATCGTTGACATCGATGTTCTTGGACACGAGTTGTGGGTTCCTTGCTGGTGATCGGGAGATGGGGTCAGCGACCGAACTTCGGGGCGAATCTCTTGGCGACGAATCGCGCGATGAGGTTGAGGGCCATGACGATGATGATCAGCGTCAGGGCACCCGCCCAGGCGCGGTTGAGTGCGGCGTCGATCGCGGTCCCGGGGTTCGCGAACTGGCTGTACACGAAGACGGGGAGGGTCATCATCGGCTGGCTGAACACGTTCGTGTTGAGCGACGTCGTGAACCCGGCCGTGAGGAGAAGGGGAGCGGTCTCGCCGATCACGCGGGCGATGGCGAGCATGATGCCCGTCGTGATGCCTGCGATCGCGGTCGGGAGGACCACCTTCGAGATGGTGAGCCACTTCGGAACGCCGAGCGCGTAGCTGGCTTCGCGCAGCTCGTTCGGCACTAGGCGGAGCATCTCCTCGCTCGAGCGCACGACGACTGGGATCATCAGCACCGACAGGGCGAGAGCACCGACGAAACCGTTATAGATTCCGGGGCCGAAGAGGAACGCCACGAGTGCGACGATGAACAGACCCGCCACGATCGAGGGGATGCCTGTCATAACGTCGACGAAAAAGGTGATCGCCTTCGCCAGGCGGCCCTTGCCGTACTCGACGAGATAGATCGAGGTGAGGAGGCCTATCGGAACGGAGATGATCGCCGCCGTCAGGGTGATCAGGAGCGTGCCCCAGATCGCGTGAACCGCGCCACCGCCTTCACCGACGATGTTGCGCATCGAGTGGGTGAAGAATTCGATGTCGAACCGGGCGATCCCGTTCACTGTGACGGTGTAGAGAAGCGAGATCAGCGGCAGGAGGGCGATCCCGAAGGCGATCGACACGAGAATCGTCGCGAGTCGGTTCGTCGCGTGACGGCGAGTCTCGACGATCAGTGACGCCGTGATGAGCGCGATGCCGAAAAGGATGAGCCCGCAGAGGACCGCGCCCGCGATGTTGTAATCCTCCGCCGGCTGCCCAGCGTTGAGGAAGACGAACACTGTGAGGGAAACCGCGAGTGCGACAGCCAGGGTCGCCCAGGGCATCCATCGGGGCAGCCTTCCTCCCGTCAGGGAGACCGGCTCGCGTTCACGGCGCTGCGGAGCGGAGGGAGCTTCGGTGGTGATCGACATCAGTTGGCTCCCGAGAACTCGGCGCGGCGGTTGACCACCCAGCGTGCGATGGCATTGACGACGAAGGTGACGACGAACAACACGAGACCGGTTGCGATAAGTGCGTTGACTCCGGTGCCGTGCGCCTCGCCGAAGTTGAGGGCGATGTTGGCGGGGATGGTCGACGGGTTGGTCGAGGTGAGCACCTCGAAGGTGACGATGCCGCTGACGGAGAGGACCATCGTGACCGCCATGGTTTCGCCGAGCGCGCGCCCCAGCGCCAGCATCGCCGCGGAGACCATGCCGCCGCGGGCGAACGGGAAGACGGCCATGCGGATCGTCTCCCAACGGGTGGCACCGAGGGCCAGCGCGGCCTCCTCGTGCAGCTTCGGCGTCTGAAGGAAGACCTCACGGCAGATGGCCGTCATGATCGGCAGGATCATCACGGCGATGACGAGGGCCGCGGTGAGGATGGTGCGGCCGGTCGGGGAGACCACCCCGGCGAAGGGTGGGAACCAGCTGAAGTTCTCATTCAGGAATGTGTAGAACGGCGTCAGGATGCCTGCGAAGGTGAGTGCGCCCCATAGACCGTAGACGACGGAGGGGATCGCTGCCAGGAGATCGATGATGTAGCCGAGGACGGACGCGATGCGGCGGGGCGCGTAGTGCGAGATGAAGAGTGCGATGCCGATGCTGAGCGGGGTGGCGACCACGAGGGCGATCAGCGAGGCCCAGATCGTTCCGAAGACGAGGGGCCAGACGTACTCCCAGAAGCTGCGGCCGCGCAGGATGGGGTTGTCAGCGGGGTCCTCGGTGAAGGCAGGGATCGACTGGGCAACCAGGAAGATCGTGACCGCCGCCAGGACGACGAGGATGACGATCCCCGCGCCGACTGCCGCGCCGGAGAAGACGAGGTCACCCGCGCGCCGCTTCGGCTTGGGTGCGCCGGTGGAAGCCGGCGTGGTGGTCGGGGTGGTCATGCTCTCCTCGAACGGAAAAGAATCGTGTGGATGTGCGTGCGGGGTGGCCCCCCGGGGGGCCGGGGGGCCCCCGGGGGGGGGGCCCAGACAGGGGAAGGAGCCGGGGCC
>JASCPE010000011.1 GCA_029959865.1 Microbacteriaceae bacterium PS02070
CACACCCCCGCGCGCCGCCCCCCCCCGGGGTGGGGGGGGGGGGGGCCGCGCCGCTAGTCGTGGCACTGGACGACGGATCGGGCGCGGGCGGACCGGCCTCATTCCCGCGGTTCAGGTTAAGAACCGTCAAGACGATGGCCGTCACGATGAGCGCGGCCACCACCACCGCCCCGACGATGAAGCCGGGGCGGGTGAAGGGGTTCTGCTGGGTGTCGTCCTCAGCCATGACGGCTCCTCTCAGGCTCCGGCGAGGATGCCGATCAGGGCGGCACCACCGCCGATCACGATCGCTCCGGCCATCGGCCAGATGATCTTTGTGATGGCGTCCTGGCCTTCGCCGCGACGGAAGTTGACGGCGATGAGGATGCCGCCGACGATGATCGCGCCGCCGACCACGACGTAACCGATCCACTTCAACCAGGAGAGGATCGTCGTCACGCCTTCGGTGCCGGGAGGCTGTACGGGGTCGGGGTCGGGGATGACGCCGGCGATGTGGACGGCGGTGTCTGCCGCCGCGTGGAACACGTCGATAACGGACATGCGTCTGCCTTTCAGTTGGTGGTGCCGGCGGCACCGAGGAGTGCGGTCAGTTCGTCGACGAGTCGTTGAACTTCTCGCGGGGAAGATGAGAGAGCCGGCGGCTCTCCCACGCGCCATGCTTCGACCCACGGCACCGACCAGGTGCGCGGGACGCCTCCGCTGACGACCTGCAAGAGGTCGCGCAGCGAACGAGGTACACGACCGGGTGCGTCAGCCATGACGACCAGGCCCAAAACTTCAACCGAAGGGACGAGGCCCGCGGCCCACTGCCGCATCGCGTCCTGCGCGGCACGCAGCCCGCGAGCGTCACCCCGTGCGACGAGAACCGTCCGTGCGGGCGTCTGCGAGGGGGTGCGCGGCCAGGCGTGGCCCGCCGCCTGCGTCCCTGGCATGAGAGCTGCCAGCGTCGACTCCCCCGACCCGCCGTGTGCGCCGACCCACCAGAGCGCCGCGGTAGCGCCGCGGTCGTGGACCGGGAGCTGGTCGACGCGATCGGGGGCAGGGATGCCCCGCTGCGGAGCCACAGGACCGACCGCATCCGGAACGGACGCCACGGGCGCGGCCTGCGACGGTGGCGGTGTCGTCGGCCGAGAAAGCCACGGATTAAGCGGTTCGCTCATCTTGTCTCCTAGGTACAGTGAGATTCACCCTTACAGGGAAACACTAACCCCCAATACCCCGAACAAGGAAGGGTCAACCCGAATGAACCCGAACCTGTACATATGCCCCCGAATGAGTAAGCTGGTCGCGTGGCCCCACCAGGAGGAATCCCGATGACCAGCGATGACGACAGCGAGGCGATCAACCGCGATGCGGTCGACCGCCTATTCGACCAGAGCCCTCCGACGCTCGGCGCGACCGAAGTCGCGGAACGACTCGGAGTCTCTGCGAAGAGTGTCTACACGTGGCTCAAAGACGGGCTAATCCCCGGCTACAAGATCGGCACGACCTGGTTCGTCATCCGTGACGAGCTGAAAGACACTCTGCGGAAGGGTGCCAACACGAAGCGGGATACCGGCCCCGTGCTGGTCATCCGAACGGAAACCAAGCAAGGAGACTGACATGCGGAAGATCGGGCCGGCACTACTCATCGTGGTCACGGCGGCGACCCTGACAGCCTGCACGGCACCGAACGATGCGCCAGCGCCTACCCCCAGCGCCAGCAGCTCCGGCCCGATCTATCCCGACCTCGATCAGTTCACCCCCGCGCCGACCGGCGCTGTCGACGCTGATAGCGGCGAGACGCACGGCCCGCGGCCCGTGCCGACGTGGGACGAGGAATCGCGCGACAGCGCCACCGCGGCCGCCGTGGCCGTGATGACCGCCTACGCCCGTCCCGATCTTCCGTTCGACCAGTGGTGGGCCGGCTTGCAGCCGCTCCTCGACGGCAAAGCCACCCAGGACTACGCCTACATGGACCCCGCCCGCATCGTCGCGAGCAGCGTCACCGGCCCCGCCGTCATCACCGACGACACCAGCGCCTACGTGGCGTTCGTCGACGTCCCCACGAACGCCGGCACCTACGGCGTCGTACTCAGCCGGGCCGACGCTGACTCGCCGTGGCTCGCCTCCCGGTTCATCCTTCCCGAGGGCGTGAACTAGTGGCCGGTCCCAAGGGCAGCGGCGTCTACGCGATCGCCGCTGTCCCGCTCCTCGTCATCGGGTCGCTGTTCGGACTCCTCCTCGTTGGGGATGACAACTGCGGCCCGACCGCCGGAGGCGGCGGATCGGGCGTCTCCGTCAACCCCGACTCGGTGCCACAGACCGAAATCGCCGGCTATGGCCACGAGCAGCTTGTGAACGCCGCCAACGTCATCAAGGCGGGCGCAGACCAAGGGCTGAACGTCCGCGATCAGACCATCGGCGTCATGACCGCGATGGGCGAATCCAGCCTCCGAAACATCGACTATGGCGACTGGGAAACCGGCGGCGTCACCAACCCCGACGGCACCCGCACGACCTCGATCGGCCTGTTCCAGCAGCAGGACGGATGGGGCACCCGCGAGGAGCGCCTCGACCCCTACATCTCGTCGACGAAGTTCTTCCAGGCGATGGTCGCGAAGGTTCCCGACCGCGAGTCGCTGGAACCGACTATCGTCGCCCACCGCACGCAGGTGAACGCCGACCCGTACCACTACACCCAGTTCTGGGACGGCGCGGTGCAGATCGTCGAAGGGCTCTCCGGTAAGACCACCGGACTGAACCCCGGCGACGGCAGCGCCAGCGGCGGAAAGTGCGACCCAGGCGTTCCCGGCAGCGTCAACGCTCAGGGCTGGGCCGCGCCCGGCGCCGGCCCCATCACTGACCCCTACGGGATGCGCCTGCACCCCATCGACCAGGTGTGGCGGCTGCACGCCGGAACCGACCTCGCCGGAGGCGGCTGCGACGGCCCGATCTGGGCCGCTCAGTCGGGCGTCGTCACCTTCCGCGGCTTCGACAGCGGCGGCAACGGCGTTATCGCGATCGACCACGGCGGCGGCGTCACCACCCGCTACCTGCACATGTACGACTCCGGGATGCTCGTCCAGGTTGGCGACAAGGTGAAGGGCGGTCAGCAGATCGCGCGCGTCGGCAGCAGCGGACAATCCACCGGATGCCACCTGCACTTCGAGGTCCAGGTGAACGGCGAAAACACTGACCCGGCCCCCTTCATGGCTGCGGTCGGAATCCAGCTCGGACAGTAGATCAGGAGACGACCATGAGCAGCATCGAAGTACCCACATTCCCCAAGATCGAGGCGCGTACGCACGCGAACGGATCGGGAGAGGTCACGATCAACGGGACGTCGTACCCGATCGAGACGACCACTCTCGAGGATGCTCGCGCAGCGATCCTCGCTCGCGTCGCCGAGACGGCCGGGAAGATGCAGCGCCCCGTCCGCGTCACCACGACCGGGCCCGACGGGGAGTGGCCGCTGATCGTCCACCCCGACGGAAGCGTGGAAGCCGACGACAGCCTGCCGGCCCACCCCGCACCCGTCGAGGAGGTCGCGCCCGCGCCTGACCCCGAGCCGGAACCGGCACCCGCGCCGATCGACAGCGTGCCCGCTCATGCGGCCCCGCCGGCCGCTCCCGCGGCCGCTGACGGCAACGCATGGGTGCGTCAGGCTCCGACCCCCGCGCCGGAGTTCCCGAGCCGCCGCGAGGCGCGGCAGTCGTTCCTCACGCAGGAGCAGATCGAGGAGCCGGCGACCCAGGGATGGCGCGGCACCCTGACCCGCTTCGGCATCCGCATGAGCCCCAGCGAGTCCGAGCGCGCCGAGCGCTCCGACGTCCTCGCTGTCTCGCAGCACTGGCCCGGCCCTCGCACAATCGCCGTGGTGAACGGCAAGGGCGGCGCGGGCAAGACCCCGACCACTGTCCTGCTGGCGGCCGTGTTCGCCCGCCACGGCGGCGCGGGCGTGCTCACGTGGGACAACAACCAGACCCGCGGCACGCTCGGTTGGCGCACCGAGCAGGGGCCGCACGAGGCGACGTTGCTCGACCTCCTCCCCCAGGTCGACCGGCTTCTGAGCACCGGGGCGCAGTCGGCCGACCTCGCCCACTTCGTGCACCACCAGACGCGCGACCGGTTCGACGTGCTGCGCAGCAAGCCGATGGCGCTCGCGCACGAGCAGCGTGTGGAGCCGAGCGACGTCGACGCGATCCACGCCGTGGCCGCGAAGTATTACCGGCTGATCTTCATCGACTCCGGCAACGACGAGTCGGACCCGATGTGGCTGCGGATGATCGACCACACCGACCAGCTCGTGGTCGCCACCACGACCCGCGACGACCACGCCGAGGCCGGCGCGCTCCTCCTCGAAGCCCTCGCAGAGCGCGACGCCGGATCGGCCGAGCTGGCCCGCGATGCCGTGGTGATCGTCAACCAGGCCGACCCCAAGTCGACTCCGGCCGAGCTGGCGCGCGTAGCCGAGGGCTACCGCTCGCTCGCCCGTGAAGCCGTGACCGTCCCCCACGACCCTGCAATGGTCGACGGCGTGCTGCGCTTCGGCTCGCTGCGCCCCGAGACGCAGCGGGCATGGCTCGCAGCCGGCGCGGCGGTCGCACGCGGGCTGTGAACGCCACACAGCCCGTCCCAGGGCTCCATCGCGTCCCTGAGTGGCCCCGGCTCGCCGCCGAAGTCACAGCCGACGGCACAGGGACGCTCACGGTCAACGGCCAGCGGCGCGCCTGCGCAGCCGAGTCCGTCGCCGCGCTGCGCACAGGCATGATCGCGCGCGCCGTGGCGATCGCCACGCAGCTACGCCGACCGATCCGCCTCGACGTCACCGAGGCCGGCCGGACCCACGCCCTCGCCGTGCGACCCGAGGGCTACGTCCAGCTCGTCGACCCTGACGGCACGATCCCGCCCGCCGACGGCCTCAGCATCGACGAGGGCCGATGCCGTATCTGCCGCCGCCTACAGCCGGTCACGTCGACGACGTGCGTCCAGTGCGCCGTCGACGAGCCGCTGCGCGTCGAGCTTGCTCCCCTGGCCGAACCGAACACCATCGCGCCGCCCGCGGCCGCCCCGATCACGCGCCCGAATCCCGTTGAGCTCCGCGAGCTCGACGAGCTGCACGACGTCGAGCAGACCCTCGTCACACGCCGCTCGACCCCCGCACGCCCGACGCTGCGCCTTGCGTTCAACACGCAGCGCAGCGTCGCCGCCGGCCCTCGCGTGGTCATCGGCCGCAACCCCGAGCCGGTCGCTGGCCACGAACCGCTCAGCATCGCTACACCAGGTCGGATGCTCTCGCGCACACACGCCACGATCGGCGTCGACGACGCCGGTCACATCATCGTGACCGACCTCGATTCCGCGAACGGCATCGAACTGCAGTCGACCCCGCCGCGGTGGCTGACCCCCGGTGAACCGACCACGATCCCCGACGGATCGACGATCCTTCTGGGTGACGTCTACTGCACAGTCGAGCGCGCGGAGTGAGCTACACCTGTGGCCGTCGGCGTGTCCTCCCTTTTGCGTTAAGGAAAAGCGGCAGGATGAGCCGCATGGGAGCACAGCACGGAAGGCCGAGCAAGGGACGTCGCGACGCGATTCTGGCGAAGCCGCCCGTCGAGTTCGGCGCGATCTTGAAGCAGAACGCCGACGCCGAAGGACTCTCCTATGGCGAGTACCTGGTGATGCTCGCGGCCGACGCGCTGGGGATGCCCCAGTACGCGCCGCCGCTTCCCCGCGATCGGACAGCAGAGCTGCCGATCCCCGAGCTGAACACGTCCAAGGGGGCGACCACGAGAGCCGCATAGAACGAGCGAACCCCCCGCCTCTACGAGACGGGGGGCCGAAGCTAAGTGCCTGATCTTCTGAGTTTGGCGACCTGTAGATCAAGGCAGTTCCAGAGAAAACCGGTAGGGAACCGGACCTTCGCTGTACCCAGCGACCGGAGTCGAAAGGTGGTGCCATCATAGCGCGGCAAGTTGAAAAGCGATATCGCTTTGCCGACGGCGAGTCCTGGATTCTCACCGCCGCGGTGAGTCCGCGCCCTCGTGTGCGCGTCGCCGTCGTCGACGCCTACGGCACCGTCCTGAACGACTACCGCGATCGCGCGATCGGCAAGGCCGCGCCGGAGCGCCCGTGGGCGGTCTACCTGGCCGGCGCCGATCGCCGGTTCCGGCTCCTGGCGTTCGACCTCGACGCCCACGGCGACCCCGCGGCCGCAGCTCGCGACGCCGACGTGCTCGGCGGCCTCCTCCGCGACGTCGGCCTGCCCTACGTGCTCTGCGAGTCGGGGCCAACCGGAGGCCGGCACCTGTGGGTCGCCCTGGCCGAGTCCGTCGACGCCGAAACCGTCGCCACCCTCGCCCGGCTCACCAAGCACCTGTGCCCCACCCTCGACCTGTCGCCGCTCAGCAACGCCGTAACCGGCTGTGTGCGGCCCCCAGGAGCGCCCCACCGTGCCGGCGGGCACTCCACAGTCCTCAGCGGCGACGTGGACGCGCTCAGCGCCCCCACGGCCACCGCAGCCCAGGTGCGCGCGCTCGTGAGCCTCGTCGCCGGCCTCGTCGACGACACCGAGCCCGCACGGCCCATCGACCCCCGCTCACCGCTCCCGCTCGACTCCCACGGCCGCCTGCACCTGGCCGGCCCACGCCGGCAGCTCCCCGCCAACAGCGCCACAGCGCTGCGCGAGACGCCCCTCGACGCCTCAGCGACGCTCTGGCGCGTCCTGATCGGCGCAGCGGCCGCCAGGTGGCGGCACGCCGACGTCGCCGCCCTCGTCGACACCGAGCCCGGCCTAGAGCACGTCCGCAGCCGCGTCACGACCCGCGGCCGCGCAGCTCGCCCGCGAGGCGAGCAGGCCGCCGTGCTCGGCCGGCAGTGGGACAAGGCCGTGCGCTACGTCGCCGCGAGTGACCGCCAGATCGGGGACGATCCCACGTTCGACCGCCGCGCCGACGTCATGGCCGCGCACGTGCGCGACGTGCAGCAGCGCGCCGACGCGGCCGCCGGCCGCTGGACCCGCGGAGGCGGCCCAGCCGATCGCCGCATCCTCGACGTCCTGAGCTTCCTCGCCCTGCACGCCCTCAGCGGCTCCGTGGAGGCCGACACCCGCCGCCTGGCCCTGTCGGCCGGGGTCGGCCGCGAGACAGCCAGAACGGCGCTCCTGCGCCTCGCGGAGGACGGATGGATCGCCCAGACCACGGCCGCCGACGGCACCCGCGCCGCTCACTGGACGATCGACCCTCAGAGCGTTCTCCACAGCAACCTGGTTAATGCCCGGTCACAAGCGGACCCACGCCCCCCCGGGGCTGGGGCCGCTGAGAGAACGACCCTCCTCGCAACGCTGCGCACACGAACGACGGATGCCGCGCACGACCTGTTCACCGCTACTCGCCCTGCGCTCGGTCACCTGGCCGGGAACCTCTACGCACGGATCGACACCACAGCTCGCACCCTCGACGAACTCTCCCCCACCATCGGCGCCGATCCTCTCCGAACCCGTCGACTCCTCGACCGCCTCACCTACGCCGGCATCGTCGAGCGCAGCCGCGAAGGATGGCAGCGCGTCGACGCCCACTCCCCCGACGCCGCCGCCGAGCGCGCCGGAGTCGCCGGCCGACTCGACGCCCGCGCAGACCGCTACCGCGTTGAGCGCGAAGCATGGGCCTGGTGGAAGGCCGAGGAGGCGTGGATGCACGCACCACGTCGACCCGACGCGCGACGTCGACCGAGCCGCGGTCAACTCTCCCTCGTCCCCGAGGACGGCACCCACGCCTACGGCCCGCACCCGCGCCGAGCCGATGGCCGGCTGGACTACGCCGCAGCTCGACGGATCATCATCGAGGAGCGCGAGGGAACAGCCGTGCGCCCCTACGAGCGCGACGCCGACGGAGATCTCCGCTCGAGAACCGTCGTCGACGAGAGCCCCGCGATCGACACCGCCGAGGGCGAGTGGATCGACCCCGGCTATTGCTCCCACGGAATGACCGTCGGCATCCGGTGCCGGTACTGCGATGGGCCGGCTGTGAAGCAGCTCGACAGCCCACAGCGCCGAGTCGCGTAGAGCCGATCCGCTGCGCGGAGGCGAGCCCAGGGGCTCGCTGGTCGAGCCGGCGGTGCCGGCACTGTCAGGGCCTACGGCCCGTTCTTTTGCCGTGAAGCCTTCGGCAGCATACGGTCGTCAACCCTCCACCCAAGCGGCTGCGCCGCCGGCTCCTCCGAGACTTTCGGCACGCGGTCGCTGCGCTCCCTTATTTCGCGCCGAAACTCTCTCCCCCACCGCCCTACGGGTTGTGCTCCGGGCATCCTCCCTAGCGGCGGTAAACCGCCTTCACGGCAAAAAAACGTGGAGGGGATGAGCAGGGAAATAACCCTATTACCGGCACGGAAGGTTCCGAACATGGCACGCAACGTCAAGACCACCAAGACCCCCGAGCAGCGTCGCGCCGAGGCCGAGGAGCTGCAAGCCACGATCGCGGAGCAGGTCGAGGCGCTGCGCGAGTCGGAGGCGTGGGCGCGGTTCCTCGACTTCACGAAGGCATTCCACCGCTACAGCATCAACAACCTGTTGTTGATCTTCGGCCAGTGCCCCGAGGCGTCCCACGTCGCCGGTTACCGGACGTGGCAGAAGCTCAACCGCCAGGTCCGCAAGGGTGAGCGTGGAATCCGCATCTTCGGCGGCCGCGACGTGCGCGAGACGGTCGAGAACCCCAAGACCGGCGAGGACGAGGAGCAGCGCCGAACGCTGTTCTTCCCGGTGTCCGTGTTCGACATGGGACAGACCGACCTCATCGACCCCGAGGCGGGCGACCCGACCGACATCGCGCGGCCGCTGACCGGAGACGACCCCGCGGGCATCTTCGACGCCGTGGCCGACTACCTCACCGGCAAGGGCTGGACCGTCGAGCGTGAGAGCATCCCCGGAGGCGCACACGGCTACACCGACCCCGAGGGCCGCCGGGTCGTGCTCGATTCCGACCTCTCCCCCGCCCAGGCCGCAAAGACCGGACTTCACGAGGCCGCGCACGTCATCCTGCACGCCGAGGAAGATCACGCCGAATACGTCGAGCACCGCGGCACCAAGGAAACCGAGGCCGAGAGCGTCGCCTACGTCGTCGCCGGGATTCTCGGACTCGACACCAGCGCCTACAGCGTCGGCTACGTCGCCGGGTGGAGCAACTGCGACGCCGAGACGATCAAGGCCACCGCGGCAAACGTGCTGCGCGCAGCTCACGCCCTGGCCGACGCGCTCACCGAGCAGCCCGAGACCGTCGCCGCCTGAGCGGCAATAACTCTATTGCCGTCAAGACCGTTAAAGGAGAAGGAACGATGACCGCGGAAACCCTGTTCGACCTGGCCGAGTTCGAGCGCGAGACCGTCGCCGCGACCGCATGGGACGGCGCGCCCCTGGCCTACACGACGAGCTACTACAGCCCCGCCGAGTTGGATGCAGCATTCGACCGCTACCGCGCCGAGTTCGGCGGCTTCGGATGCATCCCCCGCTCCCACATGTGGCACCGCAACAGCTACAACCAGGGCAAGCGCGCAGCGACCGACGACGGCCACGAGCTGCACATGTTCTACGCCGACGCCTGGTGCAAAGAAGCCGACCACGACCACAGCGCCGACCCGCTCCCCGGCGGCGGCCGCTATCAGGCCGTGTGCCCCGGCTGCGCCTGGCACATCATCACCGAGCGCGAGAACGACGCCGTAGAGGCGTGGCACGACCACGCCCTGCCCGGCTGGCGATCACTGCCGATCATGCCCCGCCCCGCCGCTGCGGCCACCGACGAGAAGAAGGCGCGAGCCGCCGCCGCCAAATGGTGCGCGGCCAACTACCCCGCCGAGTGGCAGCGCCCCGGCTCCCCCGTCCGCACCATCCGAGGGCCGCACGGCGGCCGACACGTCGAATCCCGATCCCCCTTCGGCGGCTACGACCTCGCCGCCGACTGACCCCCCCCACCAGACAGGAGAACCAGCATGGACACCCTCACAGAATCAGACGTCGCCGCCCTCCTCGACGACCTCGCGCAGCTCCTCCCCTTCCCCACGACGATCTACACCGACATGGGCGCGGATAGCTGGGCTCCACAGCTCTACTTCGGCCCCGTCGACCCATCATCAGACCTCGCCGCACACCGCGCCGGGATCGACGCCGACACCGTGCGCCCGGTGTGGTGGATCGACCTCGACGGCGGAACGCGAACGATCCTCCTCGACGAGGTAACCCCCGACGACGTGTGCAACGTCGCCGCCCGAATCGCGCAGCTCTACCCCGAACACCGGCAATAACTCCAATACCGTTCCGAGTGGCCCCGCAATAGGGTTGGTGGCGTCGGCGGCACAGTCCGCGCCCCCAGCGAGACACGCAGCCCCGGCACCCGCTCCCCGCCGTCACGTCGCCCCCAGACCGCGCGGCGGGGAGCCTCTACAGCGGCCGACGCCGGACGGAGCCAGCGCCGGCTAACGGACGGCCGGACGGAGCCGGCCGACTGCAAGGGCCTTACGGCCCGTTCTTTTGCCGTGAAGCCTTCGGCAGCGTACGGTCGGCCAACCTGCGCGCTAGTGCTTTCGCGGCATATCCTCCCTCGCTGCGCTCAGTCCGGTATTCCACGGTCACTAGCACTCCGGCCGCCCTCCCTAGCGGCGAATGAATTCGCCTTCACGGCAAAAAAACGAGGGGTGGGAGGATTACCAAATGGAAGCGTTAACCGTCTACACGACCGGCCCGCAGTGTGGGAAGTGCCGCATGACGAAGATGATGCTCGACAGTAAGGGCGTCCCCTACGTCGAGGTGAACATCACCGAGAACCCCGACGCGCGCGAGTACGTCACCGAGGAGCTGGGCTACACCGTGGCCCCCGTTGTCGTCGTCGACGATGACGATCACTGGTGCGACCTCCGACCCGACCACATCGAGCGGGTAGCCGCTCACTTTGCCGCCTGAGAACAGTAGTAAATAACTCTATTACCGCTTATACTGGTAATACCTACCCAAGGAGGAACCATGAACGCTCGCAACCTGACCCCGTATGACCGAGGCACCCGCCTAGAGCCGCAGCTCTGGCCGCTCGGGGATGACCCCGACAGCTACGGCCAGGTCGACTTCGACAACGACGAATCGGCAACCGTGCTGACGGCCTACGTCGAGCGCGAGGGCGACGGCTACGCGATGCACGTCGCAGGGATGGCCGAGCCGCTGAGCCTGGTCGTCGACGGCGGCGGGCGCGTCGTCCCGGTCGACGCTGAGCTGTGCGCGGGGATCGACGAGCTGCTGGACATGGCCCGTCGAGGCCGCGAGGACTTCGAGCACCAGGCGAGCTACGGCGACTACACCGCCGAGGATCGCGCGGCCGCCGATCGCCGTTGGCTGCTGGCCCAGAAAGTGGCCGAGCTGCTGCGCGGAGAAGCCGAGAAGGCTTGACGCTAATAGAGTCATTTACTACAATAGAGTTATTAACAAGGAGGACCGCATGACCACTCAGACCATCACCGTTACCCGGCTTGCCGATCTGCGATTCGGTGACCGCATCAAGAGCTGGGACGGTCGACCCTACAACCCGCCCCGTCGCGTTGTGTCCGAGCTGGGAACGATTACCGCCGGTTCGCCCGTGCAGGGCGTCCGCTTGCAGAACCCCAACCCGACGAGCCCTGTCGAGCTGGTGTTGTACCCGTCGCAGATGGACGGCCGCAGATTGGAGGTTGAGCGCGAGACATTCGATCCGGCATAATAACACTATTAGCGGCAACACCTGTAATACCGACCGAAGGAGAAGAACCCATGAGCTACATCACCCGCACCGGCAACCTGGCCGCGACGCCCACCCTCCGCGAGGGGGATAACGGCCCGTACACCTACGCCCGCGTCCTCGTCAGCGACCGCATCCGCCAGGAGGACAACAGCTACACCGACGGCCCCACCGTGGCCTACGACGTCGCCGTGAGTGGCAACCAGGCCGTGAACCTCGTCGAGGTCGCGGAGGAGTCGGGCAACGTCCGAGTGACGTTCTCGGGTCGCTACCGCGTCACCGAGTACAAGGGGGAGCAGGGCACCCGCTTGCAGCACGAGGTCCGAGCCGATGAGGTCGCGGTGAGCCTGCGCGGGCAGAGCGTCCGCGTCGTTGGCAAGCCCGCATCCGATCAGGGCGACGACACCCCGTTCTGATCGTCGACCGAGGGGGCGCGCTGCGCCCCCTCTCTCATTCCGTCAACACCGGCAATAGACGTATTAGAGTTGTTCCCGTCAACGGAGGTATTTTCTTATGACCGCTCGAATTCTCGCCCTCTGCAACCAGAAGGGCGGCGTCGGCAAGAGCACGACGCTGTTTCAGCTCGCGCGCGTCGCGGTGCTCGCCGGTCGCCGCGTGCTGGCCGTCGACAACGACCCACAGGGCAACCTCACGAGCAACATCACCGCCGAGGAGGTCGACGCCGAGCAGGCGGGCCTGGCCGACGTGCTAAGCACCCGCGCAGACGACACCATGCGCGACGTCATCGTGCCGGGACTCTGGCCCGGCCTCGACGTCGTGCCGACGTCCGGGGCCTCACTCGGGAACGTGCGGGATGAACTGGTCATAGCCGGCGCCGGCCGAGAGGTTCGGCTGCGCGAAGCGTTGGCCCAGGTGATCGAGGACTACGACCTGATCCTGATCGACTCCGCGCCATCCCTCGACCAGCTCACGATCAACGCCCTCACCGCGGCCGACGGGGCGGTGATCGTCACCCACACGAAGAAGTGGAGCCTTGACGGGCTCGGGCAGCTCCTCGACACGATCGGGAACGTCCAGCGGTACTACAACCCCGGACTGAGCGTCGCCGGAATCATCGTCAACCAGCACGAGGAGCGCACCGTCGGCGGGGCCGCCTGGCTCGACGAGCTCCGCGCGGCCGCCGAGGGCCGCGGGCTGCGCCTGATCGGTCGACCCATCCCCAAGCGCGTCGTGATCGCAGACGCCACCGAGGCCGCGCGCGGCCTCGACGAGTGGGGGAGTGCCGAGGCAACCGCGCTCGGAGCGATCTACGCCGAGCACCTGGCAGCTATCGAAGGAGATCCGTCATGAACCGTCCCGCCCCCCGTAAGTCGAGCCTGTCGAGCGCGAGCCCGTTCGATCACCCCACGGCCCCGGAAGCGGCCCAGGAGGCTCCCGCATCGGCTCCCGCCTCCACTGCGCCCGCCCCGGCGGCCAAGAGCGTCACAGAGCCGCTGAGCGCCGCTGAGAAGGGCGAGAAGCCCGGCAAGCCCCCCAAGATCACGATCTACCAGCACCCCGACGACTCCGCCCGCATGCGCGGCGCGATCGTCGCCTACATGCGCAACGTCGGCATGACGAACCTGTCGAAGTTCGCCAACGAGGCGATCATGGAGAAGGTGGAGCGCCTGGAAGCTCAGTACAACGGCGGGGAGCCGTTCGAGCCAGTCGGCCCGGGCGTGCTCACCGTCGGCCGACCGATGGGGGAGTGACATGGTTTCTCGCACTGCAACAGCCGTGATCGTCAAGGCGTCGACGGTCGCCACCGATGGCGTCGAGGCGACGCGCTACTACGGCCCGTTCCTGCCGCACGTCGGCTCGGCCACGACGACGTTTCTCGAGGAGCTGGAGGACGAGCTGAAAGACTCCGGCCGTTACCGGAGCTGGGACGTTTCAGTGGAGGACGTGTTCATCGGAACCGACGAGTCCGATTGCGAAGTCCGCGCGACCAGATAGGAGCACGCATGGCTACTCCATCGTCAATCGGCCTGCAAGCGGCGGGCCTCCTCGCAACGCTCGGAGACCCCGACGCCGACCCTAATCGTTCGCACGCAGTCATCGTTACGGACCCTGTAGTGAACCCCGGATTTCTAGAGGCTTACGGGCCGTACGAGAACGCGACCGAGGCGGCCGCAGCGCTCGAAGTCATCCGGGCCAAGATCGACATGGGCCGGCCTGGCGGGTGGGCGTGGACGTACACCGTCACACCGCTCCGATCGACCCCATAGGGCTACGGCGTGCGCTGTACCGGAGTGACCGCGGACGCCCAGACCCAGGCGCGGTACTCGGTGCCGCGGATCGAGAACACCACCCCGACGGCATCCGCCGTCCAGCGCGCCGCTACCGCGTCGACGAGCGCAGGTTTCAACCCGAACCGCACCCAGGCTCGCACCGGCTTGGGTCGAGGGTCGATCGTCACCGGCTCGGAGTCCAAGCGCAGCTCCTCTGGCGTGAGTGACTGCAAGGGGCCAGCGCTCACCACCGCCTGTTCCAAGATGCGCTCATTCATCAGACGGTCGTAGTGGTGCGCATAGCGCTTGTTGCTCCCGATGGCCGACTCCTCCCCGGCCAGGATGAGACTACCGTTATTCGAACATGTGTTCGATTTGCGCGGTTCTTTGCTTTGCCCCCGAGCGCATGTCAGTTACGATCCGGGAAGCTCTGGGGGGAGTGTCTGTGACTGAGCGAGTAGCGGAACGGGTGCGCCGACTGCTGCACGAGAACCCGGAGCTTGAAATCCGGTTCACCGAGGCGATCACGCGGGATAGCTACTACCAAGGCCCCGTCGTGCTGTTCTTGCACCCCACGCACCAGGCCCTCGTCGACGAGCTGCGCGCCGAATCTCGCTGACACTGACGGACCGACGCGATCTTTCCAACTATTGCTTACGTCGTTGGAGATTCCGATGGCCGTCGATCAAGGCGTAACTAGGTGATTTCGTTGAGTTCAGGCACGGGCGATCTGTTGGATGACTTGGATGGCTACGGCGACGACGAGGGCGTTGTAGAAGAAGCTCACGATGCTGTGTGTGAGGACGAGCCACCGCATCCGCACGGTGGCCACGGTGGCGTCGGATGTCGCGAACGAGGTTCCGATCGTGAACGCGAAGTACAGGAAGTCCGCCAGGCCGGGATGTGTCGTGCGGGGGAATTCGAGCGCGGGATGCTCGGGGTCGCGGTGTTGGAGTGTTTCGTAGACCTGGGCGAAGCCGGTGTGGAGCAGGTGCCAGGACAAGATGATGCCGATCGCGGCCGCCACTCCGAGGAATACCGTTTCCCCTCGGGGAGCTTCGGCGGGAACGCGGATTGTGATCGCGAGAACGGCTGCGTTCACCCCGACGAGACTGGCCATGAGCGGTAGCACCCACGACAGTGTGTCTAGGGTTCCCGATCGGCGGCTTCCGTCTCGGCCGGTGATGCTGCGTCGCCAGGTGAGGATTGACCCGGTGAGGAGATATGCCGTCGCTAGTGCTTCCCACACGATCAGCACGACCACGCTTCCGGAGAGCACGTACCCCACTGCCACGAGCACGGTCACGAGTTCTGCAGCAGTGACGAGGTAGTCGGCCCAGCGGTGCGTTCCCTCGCGTGGGGGCCGCTCTGCGTCCATGATCGCTTCCCCTCAAGATTCGCCAGTCTCAGCAACCCTACAGCTTGGTTACCTTCCGGATGGTAACCTTTTGGTTATGGGAACTGAGACACCGCATTCGATCATCGCCGCGGCCTTCGCGCAGCTGGAAGAGGGCGGGTCGGTGTCGTTGGATTCGGTCGCCCGCGCTGTCGGGTTGACGAAGCCCGGGGTGATGTATCACTACCCCACTAAGGAAGCCCTCATGCTCGCGCTGGTCGATTCGGTCCTGGACCGGTGGGAGAGCGAGCTCACCGCCCGACTCGGGGTTACTTCGTCCCAGGCGGGCCCGCATGATCGGATCCGCGCCTACCTGGACTGGTCGCTTTCCGGAGAGTTCAGCGAAACAGACCTGGTCGCGATGAGTGACCCGAAACTACGCCGCACCCTCACCCACCGGTGGACGGAGCGCCTCGCACCCTGGCTGACACTGCCGACCGATCTAGCCCCCGACGTGCGGGCGCGCCTGATCGCCGCACGCCTCCTCGCCGATGGCGGCTGGCTCGCCGACGCCACCAACTTCTTTCCCCCCACACCCGATGAACGCGCCCGCGTTCACCTCCTCGCCCACAACCTGATTAAGGACTAGCAAATGAAGAAATGGCTCCTGCTCGCTGGAGCGATCGTGAGCGAGGTCACGGCCTCGCTCGCCCTCCAAGCCGCTCAAGATCACCCCGCCTGGTACGTCGTCGTCGGTGTCGGCTTCGTCGCCGCTTTCAGCCTCCTCGGCCTCGTTCTCCGGCAGGGCATGGCGCTCGGTGTGGCCTATGGCATCTGGGGGGCGATGGGTGTGGCGCTGACCGCTATCTTCGCCGCGATCATCTTCGGCCAACCCCTGACCCTGATCATGATCCTTGGCCTGGTCCTCATCATCGGCGGCGTCCTCACCGTCGAAATGGGCTCCCAAGCTGCGCTTCGCAAGCGGGAGGCGAACGCCTGATGGTCTGGCTCTTCCTCATCCTCGCCATCATCCTCGAAGTCGGTGCTGCACTGTCCCTGCGGGTGGCCACGAATGGCAAGAAGTTGTTCTTCATCGCCGTGGTCGTCGGGTACCTCGGTGCGTTCTTCTTCCTCACACAGGTCCTCTCGCTGGGCCTTGGCATCGGTGTCGCCTACGGAATCTGGGCAGCGTCCGGCGTTGCGCTCACCGCGGTGGCCAGCAAGTTCCTGTTCAACGAGCCCTTCACTTGGGTGATGGCCGCCGGTATCGCGCTCATCATCGGCGGTGTCCTCCTGGTCGAGCTCGGTGCTGCCCACTAAACGGCCGAGCGCCGCCGTCCGACGGGCGTCCACAAATAGGATGCACGTTCGCCGCTTCCCCGCGAGCCTCGGCTCCCGCGGAGGCGGGAGGGGTGCGTTGTCCTCCGCTGGGCTTGCTGCGCATCCGTTCAGGTATGCGCTTATCGCCACCCTCGGCGTCGGGTGTGGGATGGCGATCCTGGCCGCGATCGGCGCCCTGGGAACCGTCCTCGTGTACATCGGACTAGCGTTCTTCCTGGCCATCGCCGCGGAACCGCTCCTCAGCTACGCGCAGCAGCGAAGAATGCCTCGGTGGGCGGCAGTTCTCACTATCGCCTTCATTCTCCTCGTCGGCACCGCGTTCCTCATCACTGTGATCCTTCCAGCAGTATCCGAACAGGTCACGGCCGTCGCTAACCAGGCCTTTACGCTCGTGTCGGCGATCCCGGATCAGCCGTGGTTCCTCTGGCTGATCGGCATGATCGGGGATGGTCTGGACGTGAACAATCTGCTGGCGAACGCGACTGCTTTCCTCGCGAATCCAGATCAGCTCTTGAAACTCTCTGGTGGTCTGCTAGAGGTTGGCACCGGCATCATCGACGCCATCACTGGTGTGATCATCGTGACCGTTTTGACGATCTACCTCGCTCTCACCATGCCGGCCATCAAGGCGAAGGCCTACGAGCTGGTCGCGTACCGCGCCCGCCACCGAGTGAAGTCGATCGCGGAGGAAATTCTGCAGTCTGTTGGTCGTTTCGTCGGGGGACAGATCGTCCTCGCGTTCGTCAATGCGCTCGTAACGTTCATCGTGACCTCCGCGGCGGGAAGCCCAGCTCCTGCCCTCCTTTCTCTGATCGCCTTTATTGGTGCGCTCATCCCCGTTGTCGGGCCTGTCATCGGAGCGAGCATCGCGGCCATCATCACACTCGAGACGGGCCTGGTTCCGGCCATCGTCGTTGCCGCCATCCTGCTCGCCTACCTGCAAGTAGAGGCCTACGTACTCACGCCGCGAGTCATGGCCCGCGCCGTAGCCATGCCGGGAGCACTTGTTATCGTCGCTGCCCTCGGTGGCGCTGCCCTCGGCGGCATTCTCGGTGCCCTTGTCGCGGTGCCAATCGCCGCTGCTGGCATCACGATCGTCAACCGGGTCATCATCCCCCATCAACAAGCGGGTGTACCGCGGGTGGTGCGGCTCCGTCGCCGGGAGGATTCGGCAAGCTAGCGGGTACCTTCATGCGGGGTGTTGAGGGGGCGCATCAGCGCTAGCGCGAAGGTTCCCACTGCCGCGGCGGTGACTGCGATGAGAGTGACGGCGATAGGACCGTGGTCGAGGACAAGGCCGCCGAGGGTGGCTCCGGCTGCGACACCGAGGTTGAGGACGGTGACGACGATGCTTCCGGCCAGAGGTCGGAATGCGCTCGTGGATACGCGCATCACCCGGGTTTGCAGGATCGGGGGAAACGCGCCGACCGCGATTCCCCAGATCGCAACTCCGATGATGAACACGACCGGTTGCCCTGAGCTCAAAGCGAGCACGGCGAGACCAACCGTCACTAGAGTTGCCGCGGCGACGATCGCACCGCGTGGGTACCGGTCGGACGCGAAACCGGACCCGGCGATACCTACTGCCCCGCTCACTCCGAACACCAACAGCATCAAGGGGATCGCGGCACCGGGCAGCCTGCCCAACTGGGTGACTAGTGCCGTGAGGTAGGTGAAGACAGCGAAGTGCCCGACCAACACCAGCCCTCCCGCGATCGCTACCGCAATCACTCGGGAAGCGCTGCGATCCCACCCGCCGCCACCGGCAGGCATCGTTGACGGTACCTGCGGCAGGATGAGCCAGAGCACCCCGGCGGTCATGACAAGAACCACAGATAGGCCGATGAAGATGGCCCGCCACCCCACCACATCGGCCAGAGCCGCCGCGATCGGTAGTCCGGCAAGGCCGGCGAGCGTGGGCCCAGCCAGGACGATCGCCAGCGCCCGTCCGAGCCGCTCGGCAGTGATGACGGAGGCGACGTAGGAAACGACGAGTGCCCAGAACAGGCCGTGCGCCGTCGCGGCGAGGATACGACCGGTAAGTGCGAGCGGGAGACTAGAGGCGGTCGCGGTGAGCAGGTTCGCTGCCGCGATCACGATTAGACACGCTGCCAGCAGTGGCGTGCGGGGTAACCGGATCGTGAGCCGCACAAGTGGAATCCCCACGATCGCAATGGTGAGCGCCCAGGCGCTCACCAGCAACCCAATTGCTGATTCCGAGACGCCCAGATCGGCGCTCATTACCGGCAAGAGCCCAGATGGCAACATCTCGACCGTCACCGTCAGCAGCGTCGCCGCGGTCAGCACCGCCAGAATCGGCCAGGCCCGGTGCGGACCGGCGGTGCCGGGCAGGGGTAAAGACGTCGATCGTGTGCTCATGCGACTACGCTAAAGATTGACACCACTGTCAAGGTCAAGCCTGGTGCCCCAAGTCCCAGGCGAGAGAGATGAGCGGATGCGGATCGGTGAGATATCCCAGCGCAGCGCAGTCGCGCCCCGAATGCTGCGCTACTACGAAGCCCAGGGACTCCTCCAACCCGGACGACACCCCAACGGGTACCGCGACTACTCCGAATCCGATCTGAACCAGGTCGTCACGATCCGAGACCTCTCTCGCTCCGGTGTCCCGACGCGATTCATCAAGATTGTCCTCGACCGCCAGAGCGGCCAATCCGGATGGTCGAGCACCTGCGACGACATCCTCGCCCGCATGGTCACCGAACAGATCGACGACCTCGACACCAAGATCGCCTGCCTCACCACCAGCCGCGCAGCGCTGACCCAGTTCCTCCGCGAAACCCACGCCAACACCTAACGCAGCCATCGACGCGCCGCCTGGTAGTCCGGTACTCGGTCTCTTGTAGGAATCCGCAACGGACCGAAACTGATCGATTCCGGCACGGCTGCGAGCTGCACCGCGGCGACGTCGACACGCCGTGCCGAAAGTCCGTGCCGAAACCCTCTTGTGCCGAAACTTCTTATAGACCGTTTTCGGGAAAACCGGTAGACTGGTAGGACGACGAAGGGAGCCCATCGTGGCTGAGACATTCACGGTCGAGCAGGAGTGGCCGGAGCTGTTCGCGCAGCTCGACGCGACGCAGCGCGACAGCGTGCGCCAGGCCCTCGCCGCCGGATGGCACGAAGGGTTCACCCCGACCCGCGAGGACGTCGAGAACGTGACCGACTACACCCGCGGGGCGATCGACCTCGCGGAGTACCGTCGACGCGGCCACGCTGCCGCTCGCCGCGCTGCCGGCGTCGTCGGCGCCGGCCGCTGACGTGGCATCCCAGTTCGATAGCTGGGAGTCGTACTTCTACCCCGACACGATCGACCCGGATACCGGGATCGGGACGCTGCGCAACCTCTACGAGGAGCGCGACGCGCGGATGCTGTCCCGGATGGAGTACACCGACACCACCGTGCGCGCCGTGCAGCTCGGTAACGGCGAGGTCGAGATACCTCGCACGTTCGACGGGGCGCACCTACGCGCGATCCACGGGCACCTGTTCCAGGACGTCTACGAGTGGGCGGGGGAGTACCGCACTGTCGAAATGTCGAAGGGTCCGGGCCGCGGATTCGGTGAGGTCAGGTCGGGCGAGGTCGACCGGTATCTGTCCGACGCGCGCCAGCTCGTGACGTCGACCGACTGGGCCAAGATCGGCCGTAACGACTTCATCGCCACGGCCTCGACCGTGTTCGCCTACGTCAACCAGGCGCACCCGTTCCGCGAGGGAAACGGCCGCACGTCGAAGGTGTTCATGGCCCACGTGGCCGAGCAGTCGCCGTACCGGTTCGACTTCGCCCGCGTGAGCCCGGAGCAGTGGAACGGGGGATCGGCCATGAGCCGACCCGACATGTTCGCCTACGCTCCCGAACCGGCATCCCTCGTCCCCGTGTTCGCAGCGGTGACCGTCGAACGCACGGCACCCCAGGCCGGCCCTGACCGGGCCGCTCAGGTCCGCTCAGCGCTCAGCGCGTCGTATCCCCGCCCCGCGTCCGAGGCGACGCGGCAGCAGCCGCAGCAGGGCACCCAGGCGGGGCGGGGGAGCGCCGGCTATCGCTCCGATCGCGGCACCGGCCGGGAGTGACCGTGACCGATCCCGAGCCCGTCGACCGCAGCGCCGCCGAACGGCGATCGCGCGCCCGGCGCGAGGCGACCCCGATCTATGACCAGCTCGCCGCCGACCGAGAGCGCCGAGCCCAAGAGCAGCAGGAGGCCGAGTCATGACGAACGTCGTCGGTTACGCGCGAGTGTCCAAGCGTGAGCAGAACCCCGCCGCTCAGGAGGCCGAGCTGCGCGCAGCGGGAGCCGTCCGGGTGTTCGTCGACCGCGGCGAATCGAGCCGGATCGCAGACCGCCCCCAGTGGCTCGCCTGCCTCGATTACCTCCGCGAGGGCGACACCCTCCTGGTGCGTCGCCTCGACCGGCTCGGAGGGTCGGAGCGGATCATCATCGAGACGCTGCACGACCTCGACCGCCGGGGCGTGAACATCAAGAGCCTGACGGAGCCGATGATCGACACCACAACCCCGATGGGGCGCGCCCTGTTCGGCATGGTGGCCGTGTTCGCGCAGCTCCGCGTCGACACGATCCGGGAGAACACGATGCGCGGCCTCGCGCACGCGAAGGCGCAGGGTCGGGTCGGTGGCCGGCCGTCGAAGATGACGCCGGAGAAGATCGCAGAGGCGCAGCGGATGCGTGCCGAGCGTGCCAGCCTCGACCACATCGCCGGAGTGCTCAGCGTCGGGAAGTCGACCGTTGCCCGTGCGCTGAGCAAGGCCGATCAGGAACTCACCCAGGCCCAGCGGTAGCGCCGTCCCGGTCGTCGTGCAGCAGGACGCCCGGAGCCACATCGAGCGCGCCGGCTATCGCATTCAGCTCGTCGACCGTGAGGCCCGCCGGCCTTCTCAGATGCAGCCGCCGAGCCAGTGTGCGCGGCTTGATCCCGGTCGCGTCGGCCAGCCACTCGACGGTCAGACCCCGAGTGTCGAGCACGCGCCGGATGCGCTGCGCGACCTGCACAGCAATGGATCGCGTCATCGTCCGTCACCGTCCGCATCGCTCTCGCGGGTGAGCGTTTCGATCACCGTCACGGCCTCGCTCCCCGGTACCGTCACGGACGCCGCCAGCCGGTAGCCGGAGCGGCCGTAATCGTAGAGCTGTTGGTCACGCTCGCTCACGTTTCGTAGGAGCCGGCCGCGCTCGTCGTCCGACGTCGGCAGCGTCGTTGTCAGTGTTGCGAAACTCACGGGTCCACTCATATTTCGATCCCATTCCCTTGTTGTGTGTCCGATGAAAGTAGGCAGTTCGGCGGTACGCCGAGGTGCCGGCTTTCTCGGAACACTTGCCGCCTTGCACGCAGCGGAGAGCCGGTCAAGGGGAGCCCGCAGGGCTCTCCCGAAGGGACGCGAAGCGCCCTTGACGGGATCGGGAGCGGAGTGCAACCCCGCAGCGCGGGGACACACGAAAGCCCCACGCCGCAGAGCGGAACGTGGGGCCGGAACCGTGCCAGCGATCAACCCTCGGTAGAAGGCTCCGACTGCGCATCGTCAGCCGCCGCAGGGGCCGAGCTGGACGCAGGCTTGCGCGTCGATCGACGCCGGGTGCGCGCCTTCTTGTCGGGCTCCGCGAACCCAATCTTGCGCAGCTCGTCCGCAGACCATCCTGCGCTCAGTGCGGCCGAGTAGGCGCGCACGTCCTCGCGCTCCGCGGTCGCGATCCGCTCCGCGATCCGAGCCTGTAGGTCGGCCAGCTCGCGTGCTGTCTCGTCGCGCACGTCGCTGAGCGACTGCCGCGCCTCCGCGACGGTACGAACCGCTGTCAGGCGGTCATCCTGTAGACGTCGCGCGCGTTCGATTGCTTCCTCTGGTGTCAGTTGCGTAGCCATGCACCAATCGTACGGATCGCGCCGTTCGAAGTCGACGCCTGTCGACACATCAAAAGCACGCCGAGGCGAAGCCTCGACCACTCCCGTCTGTCGACGCGAGTGAACTCGAATGGAGTCGCAGACGGAGCAAGCTAAACACTTAGCAGGGCTAAGTGGGCTTGACCCCTCGACAGTCGTCGACGGGTGCGGCACACTGGACGTGTGATCCCCGCACGGGGCGGGGTCGCTGCGCTGGGCCGAAGGAAGGGGATCGCATGTCAGATGAGACGGCAGCCGAGCCCCAGACCGAGCGGCGTCGGCGCGCGAATGCCCCCGGCGGTCGGAAGCACAAGCACGAAGTGAAAGTGACTCCCGAGGAGGAGGGCCGGCTGCTGCGCCTCGCGCTCGCTCAGCGGGTGACCATCCCGCGGCTGCTGGTCGAGACGACCCTTGCATCCGAGACGGGGGAGACGGTCACCGAGCGGCGCAACGCGATCGGGAAGCTGTTCGAGCTGCACCGGCTGTTGGCCGCGGTGTCGAACAACGTCAACCAGATCGCGAAGGCCACCAACGCCACCGGTCAGCGTCAGGCAGAGACAGACGCCACGCTCGCCGCCGTGCGCCGAGTAGCGGAGCGCATCGACGCTGCCGTGGATGAGCTGAGCCTGTCATGATGCCGAACGTTACGCGCGGCGATCGGATGCCCGGCCTCGTGTCCTACCTCGTCGGCGGCGGTCGCCACAACGAGCACACGGAGCCGCACCTGGTGGCCGGCGATCACGCGCTCATGGCGTGGTACGACGATGCGGAGCTGAGCGGCGACAACGCGAAGGCGATCGCGCGTCACCTTGACCGACCGCGCACCGCTATGGGCGTCGAGGTCAAGGGCGGTCACGTGTGGCACGCCTCACTGTCGCTGCGCGCCGAGGAGGGCATTCGCACCGACCAGGAGTGGGCGGCGATCGCGCACGACTTTGTGTCCGCGATGGGGTTCGACGACAACGACGGGACCAAGGCACCGTGCCGTTGGGTCGCGATCCGCCACGGCCTCTCACAGGCCGGCAATGACCACGTGCACATCGCTGTGAACCTGGTTCGCGAGGACGGCACGAAGGCGTCGACGCACCTGGACTACGAGCGTGCACAGAACGCTGCGCGCGCCCTCGAAGTGAAGTACGGCTTGGAGCAGTTGGAGTCGACGAAGGGGGAGCGTGCGACGCGCGGCTACAGCCCCGCGGAGCAGTCCCGCGTCGAGGAGCGTTCGGCGCTCATGGCGCAGCGCAAGTACGAGCAGCACACCGCGCGCATCGGGGGAGAGCAGCCCGAATGGCACCGCCTCGACCCGGAGGAACGCCAGGCACGCATCACGGCTGAGGTTCGACTGAACGCGCCTCGGAACGACCTCGCTCGCAGCGTCCGAGCGGCAGCCGGCGCGAGCGAGAACGAAGCCGAGTTCGTGCGCCGGCTGCGCCGCTCCGGCGTCCTCGTCCGCCCCCGGTTCGCGGAGGGCACGACGGACGTCATCACCGGCTACTCGGTCGCGACCAGGCCCACGAAGGGCGAGCGTCCGATCTGGTACGGGGGCGGTCAGATGGGCCGCGACCTCACCCTGCCGAGGCTCCGCGAAGGTTGGCCCGACACACCCACCGGAGCGACCGACGCGGCCGCCGAGTGGCAGGCAGCGGGACGGGGCCGGCGGCCCGTTGCACCTGGTCGCGAAATGCGCGAACCAGACCCCGAGCTGTGGCAGCGCCACACCGAGGAAATCGGCCAGCTCCGCGAGCAGCTTCGGTCGGTTCCGCTCGACGACCGCGACACCTGGTCGACGGTCGCACGTCAGACCGCGGCCGCGTTCGCAGCCTGGTCGAACGCCGTCGAGGAGACACCCGGCGACCTGGCCGAGGCTTCCGACGCACTCGCCAAGTCGGCACAGACCTACCGTCGCCCGGTGAAGCCCCAGCGCGCCGGCCGGGTGGCAATGTCGGGCGCGACGATGCTCCTCGCCAGCGTCGCCCGCGGCGGCCAGGGAACGGCCGCGCAGCTCGCCATGCTGCGACAGCTCATGAACCTCTCCCAGGCCGTCTACGACGCCGCGAAGGCCGCAGGGGAGGCCCGGCAGGCAGCGAACGTCGAGGCCGCCGTGCGGGAGCGCGTGATGAATGTTCGGCGGCAGCTCGAAGCCGTGCCGGCCACCGCGGCCGCGACGTCGACGACAGGCCCGACGTCGACCGCCACGGCGACCGCGCCGAGGGTCGACCGCTCCGCGATCGTCGACGCATCCGTGCAGGAAGCGCTCGACAAGATGCAGCGCGCCGAGGAGCAGCGCAACAAGACCACCGGCTCGCCGGTTCCGCCACAGGTGGAGCCCGCGCGGCCGCGCACCACGACGAAGCCGGGCGCAGATCGCGGCCCGGAGCGATGAGAAGGGAGTCAGATCATGGCCGATGAGAGCGACGGCATCGAGGAAGCATTCGAAGGGCAGCTCCGCATCGCCGTCACCGCGGCGGGCCGGGTAGGCGAAGCACTCGCCCGCGCCCGCGAGGAGGCGGCACGACGTGCGCAGGCACAGAGCGAGCAGGCAGCCCGCGAACTGTCGTCACGGTTCGAGGCAGAGAAGCGCGCAGCTCGCGTCGAGCTGGGAAGCGTTCACCGCTCCGATTGGTGGGACAAGGCGACGCCGCAGCAGATCGGCGGCGCACTCACCACGGCGCGCGCGTGGGGCTCGGAAGACCCCGAGGCGCAGCGCGCGGAGGGCCGCATCCGCGACGAGCTCCGCACCCGCTACGGCGTCGACGTCGACAACACCGGCGCCGACCCCGCGGCCGTCCAGGCGGCCGTCGAGGCCGAGCAGCTGCGCCGGCAGTCCGACACCGAGCGGCAGCGCAGTGCTACCGAGCAGGCCGAGGCGGTCGCGCTCTCGCGTCAGGCCGACGAAATCGACCGCGCGGCCGAGGCGTCACGAGACACCGCCGACACGGCTCCCGACGAGGCAGAGCGCGAGCAGGCCCAGGTGACCGAGCGCGAGCAGAACCGAGCCGAGGCCACCCGCGAGAAGGCCGAGCCGCTGTATGACTCGTCCGAGCGGCGCGAGCGCGACGCCGACAAGCTCGAACAGCGAGGCGTCGGCAAGGAGGCCGTCAGCGCGAAGATGGCGGCGGACGTCAGCCAAGGCAAGCCGGCCACCGAGGCGGTCAAGGCGCAGCAGCTACAGAGCGCCAAGGCGCGGCCGAACAGGTCGCGATCGTCGAAGGTGCAGCGCACCGAGATTGGTCGCTGAGCGACAGCCTGAGCCCACGAGAGAGGGACCGACCCACTGGGCCGGTCCCTCTCTCGTTGTGCGCTCAGACGCCCGTAGGCGGCTCCTCGCGCAGGTCCGGGTACAAACCCTCCGGCGGTGCCGTGTACGGCAGCTCAGCGCCCTTGTCGCTGTCGTTCGTGTTGACCCGGTTCTCTCCCATGCCGGCGGCCGCGAACGGGCCGTGAGGGTCGAGCAGCACGCTCATGTGGTGCTCGGCGTGATCGCGGAACCAGACGCTCATCCCCGTTATCGGATCGAGGCGCAGATGCTCCCACGCCCGCCACAGAGCGTCGAGGCGAATCACGGCCTCCGGGTAGTTCCACCAGTCGGCCGCCCACACGCTGCGCTCCCCGTCGACGCGGCGACGGTAGTTCTTCACCAGGTACTCGCGCACGAACTCGTCGACCGAGCCGTAGTACAGCGTCGGCTCCGCGTCGGCCGGCTCCTCCTCGTCGAGGGCGTCCATCGCGTCGGCCACGGCGCGACGCGCGGCCGTGGCCGCTTGCGCTTGCAGCTCCTCGACCACCGTCGGGTCCAGCACCTCGTCTACTTCAGCCGCGACGGCATCCTTCACCGCGCCCGTGATCGCCTTCTGCACCACGGCGCGAATCGCCGGAGCGGCGAGGTTCGTCGCGACGTCGGCAATGTCGATCCCGAACAGCCGGCCGGGCTCACGCTCCGGCAGCTCCGGCAACTCGGCGTCGTCGGGGACGTCGCGCGGGTCGGGCTCGTCGCCCTCGTCCAGCTCGAACGGCTGCGCCTCGATTCCCTCGTCAGCGGGAGCGTCGCCCCAGTTGTCACTCATCAGGCCGCACCGTTCCCGTCGACGGCGGCCGCGACCTCACGCACCGACTCCTGCGCCTCGACGATCGTCCGCGACGCCTGCGGGTCGTGAGCTGCGATCGACGCCTTGACCTTCTCCGCGTGCGGGCCGGTCATCCACGGCTGCGTGCGAATGAGCGTCGGGCGGTTCCCCGAGGAGAGCACCACGGCGCGACCCTTCGGCATCGCGGCCAGGTCGGCCACGTCCAGGATGCGCTCACGGTGGAGCTGCTGATTCACGCTGCGCCCGCCACGGCCGGAGGACACCGACGACGCCTGACGGTCGTAGTCACCGATCAGCTTGGACAGGCTTTCCAGGAACGCATCTTCGGAGACACCGCCGCCGTAGACCTTCACATTCGAGGCGCTCCACAGCTTGCGCATGCCCGAATCGCCCCACACGTCGACGCCCTGCGACCACGACTGCAGGATGGTCATCAGCACGATTCCGCGCGAGCCGTAGTGACTGTAGAGGTTCGGCAGCTCACGCCACCGGCAGACGTTCGCGGCCTCGTCGAGCACGCCCAGGAGAGGCACCGACAGGCGGCCGCCGGCAGACCCGGCGGCCAGCTCCTCCGCGGCCTCCACCACGGCGACCGTCAGCGCCGTCACGAGCGGGCCGGCGGTCCCGCGGCCCTCCTTGGAGAGCGAGTACAGGGTGCCGCCGTCACGCACGAACGCGGCCGGGTCGAACTGCGGGCGCAGATCGGGCTCACCCTGCGGGTTCACCCACGCGGCCACCTGGCGGTTGGTCAGGCACGACGCCATTTGCTGCGCCGTGCCGTAGATGCCGCCGCGCTGCTTCTCCGGGGCGGTGATGACACCGCGCACCTGGTCGGCCGTCAGGTCGTACCCACCGCGACGGAGGATGCCGATCGGCTCCTCCTCCGTGGGGCGCGTCAGCCACCCGTAGACGTCGGTGATCGGACGCGAGTCGAGCGCGGCCGCGAGCAGGAGCCCCGCAAGGAGATCCTGCCCCGCGGGGTCAAAGTAGGCATCCGTCTTAGCTCCGGGGTCGCGTGAACCGGACGCGAAGTGATCGGCCAGCTTGGCCGCGCGCACCTCGTCAGTGACGTAGCTGAGCGGGTTCCACCACCACGTAGGTTGCTCGAGCGCGATCCCCTGGGGATCGAACACCCAGACCGGGCCGGCCTCCGCGCGCACGTCGCGCGTCGCGTCGACCACATCGCGCTTGTTCGAGGTCACGAGAACGCCCCCAGGAGCCTCCAGAATGGCCGGCACCGCCCGAGAGGTCGTCTTACCGGTGCGCGGCCCCCAGATGTCGATATGCATGTCCTCCCAGGTGCCGTAGAGCGGCATCTGGCCGAGCGTCTTACCGATCGGCACACCGAGTGAGCCAGTCACGCCGAGCCGGGTCGCCTGAGCCTGCGCGTTGCGCTTGCTCAGCCCCTCGACGTCCTTCCCGCGGCCCATGTACGAGCTGGCCCGGTCGACGCGCGTCCGCCCCTTCCGGTAGCGCACGACGCCGACGATCGCGAGCACCACGAGCGCGAGGACGATCGCCAACAGGACGATGACGATCCACGTCGCGGATGCCGGCCACGGCACTCGGCCGAGAATCACCCCGAGGGTGAACGCGAACGGGTCGGAGGGCAGCTCGACGCCGGTCCCGTCGAGCTGGTGGCCAAGGCGCACCGCGACGTTGAGAACGACGATCGCAGCCACCGCCCCGAGAACCACGATCAGCAGCAGCAGCGTCTCACCGCCAAGGCCGCCGGGATCGCGGCGGCGGTTGTTGGGAGTGCTCATGACACCCTCTCCTCGTGCTCCTCGACCAGCTCCTCGACGACGTGCAGCGCGCGCCGTCCGGTGCGGGACTGTTCGTACCAGCGCTGATTCGTGTCACGGATCGAGCGCTCAGCCTCCGTCAACCGAACCTCGACCGGGATGCCCGGTCGCGTGCCGACCTTGACGAGGAACTTCCCGCGGCCGGGAGGGTCGACCTCGCGGCCCGATGCGGCGTCCCACGCGGGCGGGTCCTGCCAACCGGTCAGAAGCTCTTGCTCGGCCTCCGAGAACGGGATGACCGACGTCAGCTCCGGCATTTCGGTGTACGGCAGACCCGCGCACATGACCATGCCGGCGCGCTCGACGAAGCCCTTCGCCTTCAAGCGGTCCTCCTCCGGGAGGGCGCTCAGGTCGGCCATCGTGTGCGAAATCATGGCCGTACCGACACCCACCTGACGGTTCAGGCGGGTGAGGAAGTCGACGCGATCGACGATGCCGTTACCGGCGCGCAGCGCACGCCACAGCTCATCCATGATGACGAAGTAGTGCCGGCGGGGTTCCAGGCCGGCATCCGCGAGGACGTTCGCGATGTTTACCGTCGCGAATCCGTTCGACCAGCAGGCGAGCAGGGTCGCCGCGCGCAGATCGCCCTCAGCCTCACCGATGGCCGAAATGTCGTAGACCACCGGGCGGTCGAGCTTCATCGGGTTATCGGTCGGCTGGGAGAACATTTCGCCCAGGCGTCCACCGCGGGAGAGGCTGATAAGCGACGCTTCCAGCCCGCGGGTGATCCGCTGATACTCCGCGAAGTCGCCACGATCGACGGCCACCTGGCGCAGCTCCTCCGGCCCCTCCTGCACAACGCGCAGCAGATCGCCCAGGACCGGCACACCGTCGAAGTTCCGATCGAGGTAGCGCAGCGCCTGGTCGACGATGGATTCCTCGACGTCGCTCGGAGGCGACTTGCGGAGGATCGTCAGCAGGGATGACACCATAGCCAGGCGGCGGCCGTGGGCGTCCTCCAAGACCTCGCCGGCCTCCTTCGAGAAACCGGCCTCAGTGAGCCGCTGTGCGGCCTCCTTCGCCTCGCCGGGGTCGAGCACGTTCAGGTGCCCGCGGCCACGGCCGAGGGTGATGACCTGGCCGCCGAGCGCGCGAATGACCTCCACGTAGTCGGGTCGAAGATCGCCCAGCACGAGCGGCTGCACACCGTAGCCGGCGAGGCCGATCGCCATCCGAGCGACGGCCGTCGACTTGCCGAGGCCGGGCTTGCCGAGCACGAACAGTGACGGGTTGCTGATGAGCTTCGCGCGCTGGAACCACGAAATCGGGTCGCAGCAGAGCGTCGCCCCGGTGTGAATGTGGCGGCCGAGCGGGACACCCACCATCGGCGTGCCGGCGCCGATCGCGTAGGGCCACAGGCCGCACACTTGCAGCGTCGTCCCGCGCCACTCAGCCGGAGGCTGGATGAAGTTCGACATGCCGCCGCCAGGGCCGCTGTAGCCACGAGAGGACAGCGCGCCGGCAGACGTCGACGAGCCCGCGTCGGTGCTCTTGCGCCCAAGGCGCACGAACAGGAGTGAGCCGACGGCCACGACAACGACGAGGCCGCCGAGGGCCGCGAGGGCAATCTGATCCGGGGTCATCACACACGCTCCCTCAGTGCCGCGGGGACGGCCACGTGCTTGGTCAGCACTAGGCCCAGGGGCAGGGCGGCGGCGAATGCGCTGTCCTGGGAGCCGTAGACGGGACGGAGACGGAGACGTGCGGTCGCGCCGAGGTTGTCGACAGCGGCGCGCGCTTCGGCTTCCTTCACCGGGTCGATCACCGTCGCGGTGACGAGGATGCCGAAGTTGACCAGGCCAGCGCCCGATGCCTCCTCCGATTCCGTCGCCTGAGCCGAGCGCAGCGCGAGGGTGTCGCGCGCCGCCGGCTTGTTGGTCGACGTGGCCTTGAACTCCGCAGCTCGCACGTCCGACTGGACGAGGGTCGCGGCCCGTGCCGGGTCGATCGGCTTGTACAGGAGCGTCACGCGCTTACGGGCGATATCCCGGTGCGGAGCGAGCAGCCGGGCGAGGACTCCCGACTGCACGAGCCCGCGGGGCGCTTGCGTCATCGCCCAGGTGACCGACTTGGCCGAGTCGTGACGGTAGCTGTCCCATCCGGCCTGAGCCGCCGTCGGGCCGACGTCGCTCCACCGGAGGTCGGGCACGTCGCCGTCCGCGTGCGCGTCGTCGATCAGCGTCGCGGCCGCCGGGTCGTAGGCGACCCGGATCGTCTCGCACAGCTCTTGGGCCGAGAGCGGGTGAGCAGCGCCCGCGCCCGTCGCCTGCAATCCGGCCGTGAGGCCAGGCAGGCGAGCCGCGAGCTCGCGCGCCATTTCGTCGGGCTTGCGCACCTTGGCACCCTTCCGAGGAGCAGCAGCGAACGTGAGCGTGACGTACGCCTTCACCGTCGACGAGCCGGCCGGGTAGCTCAACACAACCTCACCCAGCATCGCCTTGGCGAAATCGGGGCCGTCGGGATCGGTGTTCGTCTCGACCTCACGGCGCAGCCGGCGTCCCGAGTCGGGAGCCGTCTCGATCGTCACCGCGGCAGCTTCCATGTTCGGCTCATCACCGAGGTTGCGCAGCCAGTGACCCCAGTCGGCCACCCACAGGTCGACTTGCTCCTGGTCGACGAGCGCCGCGCCGTCAGGCTCGGTCCCGATCACGATCGAATACGTCTTGGCGTGCGGGGAGTAGATCATCGCGAACGGCCGCGCGTAGGAGTCCTCATGCTCGGAGAGCTGAGTCTGCGCGCCGAGGCCGGGAAGCTGGTTCGTTCCCCAGTCGGAACGCCCCAGCGGGCCGGAGCGGTAGATGTTCGCCTTTCTCCGCTTGGTCGACGTCCACGCGACGCGGTTCGCGGCGCGCGAGAGGACGCTACGCCCGTCACCGTCGCGGATCGTCAGCAGCAAGATCAGCCCGCCGAACACCGCGGCCGTGACGAATGCCTCGATGATGCCCGTGGTCATCAGAACGACGATCACGATCAGCAACGCAACGAACATCAGGCCGGTGCCGACCGTGCCGAGCCCGAGAAGGCCCGGCGACGTCGGCTGACGCCAGTTCCCGTAGGTGCGGACGCCCCTACGGCTTGTCTCTACGGTTGCCATCAGCTCCCGCTCCCTTCACCTGTTGCTTGGTTACCAACGTCTCGGGCGGCCCCAGCGGCCGCCTGTCCTGCTTGTTTTGCAGCGCCGATCGCGACGCCGGCAGCCATGCCGATAGGCCCGCCAGCGGCGCCGGCCGCTGCACCCGCAGCAGCTCCACCACCGGCAGCAGCTCCACCGGCAGCAGCGCCACCCGCGGCAGCTCCACCGCCCGCAGACGCTGCAGCAGCACCCGTGCCGCCACCAGCAGCACCCGAGGACGCCGCGGCTCCTGACGTAGCCCCACCGCCGCCACCAGCGCCGCTAGAAGCCTGCGCGGCCTGTGGTGCCGACTGACCGCCACCGCTGGCCCCAGACGGGCCGGTAGAGCCCGTGGAGCCAGACGAGCCAGACGAGCCGGTCGACCCGGAACCACCCGACGAGCCGCCACCGGAACCGGTCGCGAGGCGACCCATTGAGGCCGCGCCAGTCGGGAGCGAGGCGAGAGCTGCGACGCCGAGCGCGCCGCCGGCACCGGCCGACATGGCCCCGACGAGCGGGGTCACGAACCGCATCAGAGCCGGCATCGCGAACAGCGCGAGCACCATCAGAATGAGGCCCGTCAGAACGGCGATGAATCCCGTGCCGTCGTCCTGGAACACGTTCGTTCC
Source organism: Microbacteriaceae bacterium PS02070 (assembly GCA_029959865.1). Lineage (GTDB taxonomy): Bacteria > Actinomycetota > Actinomycetes > Actinomycetales > Microbacteriaceae > Microbacterium. Next base: position 32,182 of record JASCPE010000011.1, read on the forward strand.
TGCGAGCTGGAACGCCGCGGCGTAGACGATCGCGGCCGCCGGCTTGTACAGGATGAAGGCGACCAGCCAGCCGACGTTCTTCTTGAACCAGCTCTTACCCATTTCGGTGTTGGTCGCCGCCGCCGACAGCGGCAGGATGCCCGTCAAGATGACGAGCATGCCGCCACGCGCGATCATCAGCACGATTTGGAAGGCCGTCGCGAGGATCGCGATCAGTCCCAGGATGATGATGAGCAGCGCCCCGAGGCCACCGGTCGCGGGGTTCGTCGTGAGCGCAAGCAGCGTCGCGATGTTGTTCCCGAAGCACGCCGTATCCGTGCCGACGTCGCAGTTCAGCGCGCCGTTGAGGATCCACACGGAGAACGAGTCGAAGGCCGACACCAACAGGCCGACGATGGTCACGCCGGCCCCAGCGACGACGATCAGAGTCAGGAGACTCTTGATCGTGTCTTTACCCGGCTCGGCGCGCTGTTCCCACGCCATCCGAACGCCGCCGATGATGACGGACACCACCGCGGCCGCACCCATGTACCACCAGAGCGACGACTGCAGAAACAGCACCGTGCCGCCCGCGCCTTGTGGCCCGTTCGGAAGGAGGCCCGACACGAGAGCCGTCGCGCCGCTGATGAGGAAGATCGCGCCGAGCACGATCCCCATTCGGCCGGCGGCCTGGAAGCCCTCACCGTTGCGCATCCGCGTGGCGATGAGCGCTCCGAGCAGGATGATCGACATTGCCGCCAGCGCGATGGAAATCCAGGTCACCCAGCCAAGCACCGTAATGATGCCGTCCGAGTTCGGCGCGGTCGTGCCGGCGGCAATCGACGACCCGCCACCGCTCCCGGTGAGGTTGGGTGTCCCGACGTTCACCCATAGGGTGCCGAGGGACGCCACTGCCTTACCGAACGCCTCGAGAACGGCATTCGCCATGTTCTCGATCGCGTCGCCTACCGCGTTGTTGACGGCATCGCCTACGCAGGCGAGAGGGTCGGTGATACCGCAAGCCATGTCATGCTCCCCAGGGGATGTATCCCGACGTGTCGGGAATCGTCGCGAAGTCGAACGGGGTTGAGACGTTGGCGTTGATCTTCCAATCGCCGTCCTCCCACACCAGCTCGTAGACGGTGGAAGCCGTGACAGTCGTCCCCTCAGAGGAACCACGCACAGCGAGGTCGACGCGGGCGTTCTCTCCGTCGTAGGAGAGGACGCGGAAGCCGACCACCTGAAGGCGCACGCCCGACGACTCGGACGTGTTGCCGACCTGTGACAGGAGCGAGTCGCGGAACTGGCCCTCACTCAGGGCGTATTCGATCCACGGCTTGACCAGCTCAGTGTCGGCGGGCACCGCGAGGGCGGTCGCGGCTGCAAACAGCGCTCCCTCCGGGGAGTGCTGGAAGCACGTCGGGTAGCCCTCTGCGCCCGTGTCGGCGGGCCCGAACGTCGTCGACGTCGGGTAGGCCACTGTGCGAATGAATGCCCATTCGGCGGCTGGCGCGGTCGTGACCTTGCCCGACAGCTTCTCGCCTCCCAGGCCACAGACACTAGCGCCGCTCGCAACCCCGGAAGGCTCCGGGGTTGGAGCGGCGCTAGTCGTGGCACTGGCCGACGGATCGGGCGCGGGCGGCCCGGCCGCCTTCCCGCGGGT
>JASCPE010000012.1 GCA_029959865.1 Microbacteriaceae bacterium PS02070
GATCAGCTTCCGCCGCGCCGCCCGCATGCACCACCTCGGCGTCGGCGCCCACCACCGCGGCACACCCGTGCTCCTACTCGCCGACAACACCACCGTCACCATCATCGCAACCCGCACCGGCGAGATCGACGCCACCAACCAGATCCAACCCGACAAGACCTACTGGCGCAACACGATGAAAGCCCCCGGCCGATGGCCGGAGGCTCCCAGAACGTGACCTATGACGCGACTCAGATGAGACCTATGACGCGACTCATCACAATTGTGGACCTCCGTAGAGAGTTTGAGAACCCCTGCCCACATCTGAGAACCTTGTCTTTGCGCAGGTCACGGGGCTTCTACAACCACGACCAGCGCTCCTCCGAGCCTACCGTTTCCGACTCCAGGGGGCGAGTGGTGCGATCACTTGAGATGGCTCAAACCCTCCTTCGCCCGGAGCAGATCGACGATCTGGTGGCGCAGTACCGCGAGGGCGCGACGCTCGTGGAGCTGGCATCCGTCTTCGGCGTGAACCGCCGCACGGTCGCCACCCACCTCACCCGGCGGGACGTGACGATCCGCCGTGGACGGTTCGATCCCTCCCGCATCCACGAAGCAGCCGACCTCTACCTCAGCGGGTTGACGCTGGTAGAGGTCGGCGTGAAGGTCGGGGCAGGGCCCCAGGCGGTCCGGCAAGCGCTCGCTTCACACGGTGTCGTGATCCGGCCGGGTGGGGGCCGTCGTTCGCGCATCACGGCAACCGCTGCCGTGGGCGGCTGAGCCTAGACATGAAGAGCTGGCTCACGGGGGCTTGCCTCGACGAGCGAGTCGTGGCGCTGGTGACGACGGATCGCGGACTCGCGCAGGCGCGCGCGAATGAGCAGAACGACGCTCACGGGTCCCATGAGGATGAACTTCAGTGCGTTCCAGCAGGCCCACAGGACGACGAGGTGGAGCCAACCGGGGCCGCCGTCGGCTGCCGAGCTAGAGCAGATGCTGACGATCAGGACGTAGGGAAGCGCGAGCATCGCGGGTATCCCCCACTTGAGTTCGCGACGGGTGCGGATGGCAGCAAGAGCTCCTCGTTGTAGGTGGTCGGCGTGTGGACCTGGAGGATCTCGGAGCACAGGTTCGACATGTTGATCCGACCCTTGATCGGGTTGGCGCGGTTGACCGTGTCCTCGAACATGATGTATGGATAGCCCGACTCGAACTGGATCTCAGCCAGCGTCTGGAAGAACTCGCGCGCGTTGATCTTCGACTTCTTGATGCGCGGGTCATCGACCATCTCGCGGTACTTCTCGGTGACCGAGATGTCACCGAAGGGCACCCCGTACACGCGCTCCACGTCGTAGGGCGAGAACAGATACATGTCCTCGCCGTTCTTGGCGAGCTCGAACGTGATGTCGGGCACGACGACGCCGAGCGAGAGCGTCTTGATGCGGATCTTCTCGTCCGCGTTCTCGCGCTTGGTGTCGAGGAATTTCATGATGTCGGGGTGGTGCGCCGATAGCTACACCGCACCGGCACCCTGCCGCGCCCCCAACTGGTTGGCGTAGCTGAAGACGTATTCGTTCCGGCGGGGATCGGCGGCATCCTGACCGACGAGGTCATCGACCAACTGGACGTGCGCGCGGTGTGCGGCCCCGCGAACAACCCGCTCGCGGACCATGACGGTGCCGACCGGCTCGCGGCGCGGGGCATCCTCTACGCCCCGGACTTCGTCGTCAACGCCGGCGGGGTCATCTACCTCGACCTGGAAGCCAAGCGCCTGGGCACGCGCCCCGAGATCATGCAGCGCGTCGCGGGGATCGGCCACACCGTGCGCCGGATCTTCAACGAGGCGCGGACGCGCGGAATCACGCCGCTCGCCGCCGCGGAGGGCCTGGCGGCTGAGCGCCTTTCGGGCGGGACGCGGACGCCCGCCCTGGTCTGAATCTGCGGCCGCGCGGGGCTGAACCGGCGGCCGCGCGGGGCTGAGCCGGCCTCCGCAGAGGCACGACTCTCGCTCACCCCGTTGCGCGGGTGCGCGAGGCAACACCGTGCCGCACCATCGCGCGGCACACATCCGGCGTTCCATGTCGCGTTACCCATTGTTTACATGGAACCCCTTTCCATGTTGAGACCGTTCACCTACAGTTGCCGACATGGAACAGCGTGCCACGTCGTACCACTCGCAGGGGCTCACCCGTGCAATGGCGACTCTCCGCCTCCTCGGCAAGGCGACCGCCCCGCTGACGCTGGCCGCGATCTCGAGCCAGCTCGACGTGCCGAAGTCGACGGTGGTCCGCCTCCTGCTCGTGATGGAGGAAGAAGGATTCGTGCGCCGCTCCGGCGAGCCCCCGGCGTACTCGATCGGCCACACGATCCATGAGATCGCTGACGGGTACCGGCCGCCGAGCATGGCGGAGATCACGGCGCCCGTCCTCAGCCGACTCGGCGACGACGTGGGCTTCACCGCGAACCTCGGCGTGCTGGAAGGGCCCTCCGTCCTCCACCTGCACGTCGCCGAACCGCAGCGCGCTCTGCGGTTCGCCACTGGCGGCATGCTCGACTTCGCCTACTGCACGGGACTGGGGAAGCTCCTCCTGTCGCTGCTGCCGGACGAGGCGATCGACGCTCATCTGCCGGACGTGGAGCCCTACCCCAGCTGGACCCCGCGCACCATCACGACGCGCGCGGGAATCGTCGCCGAGCTCGAACGCATCCGCGCGGCCGGGTTCAGCGTCGACGATGAAGAGCGCAACCGCGGCGTCACCTGCATGGCCGTCCTCCTGCCGACAGAGGATGCGCCCGCACTGGCGCTGTCGGTCTCCGCTCCCAGCGGCGAACTGGACGAGTCCGCCCGCGAGAGCCTGCTGCCCGTCCTGACCGCGGCTGCCGCCGAGCTCGTCGCCCTGCCGGACTTCGACGCCGCGCTCACGCCCCTGCGCACCCGGATGGCTCTCTCGTGATCGTCGACGTGCACAGCCACTGCCACCAGCCGGAGCACTGGGGTCACGAGCACGAGGACCACTGGCAGGGCGCGTACGGTGGCGAGCCATACCCCGTCGTGACGCCGGAGTCGTACGACACGGTGATGCGGGATGCGGGAGTCGACGTCGCGATCGTGTTCGGCCTCGCCGCCTCACAGGCCGGTGTGCGCACGCCGAACGCCTTCGTCGCCGACTTCGTCTCGAAGATGCAGACACCCGCGATTCCGTTCTGCTCGATCGATCCACTCGACGCGGACTGGCGCGACCAGCTCGACGAGGCGATCACGCTCGGATTCCAGGGAGTGAAGCTCTATCCCGTCCTCTCGCTGTTCGATCCGCTCGCACCCGAGTTCGACGACTTCTACACGACGCTCACGGCGCACGGCATGGTCGCGCTCTGGCACATGGGCGCGACCCCCAGCCCCATCGGCCGGCTCGCCGTCAGCCAGCCGCTCGTGATCGATGAGGTCGCCCGGCGACACCCCGACCTGACCCAGGTGATGGCCCACATGGGTCACCCGTGGCAGCGGGACACGAACGTGGTGCTGCGCAAGAACCGGCGAGTCTTCGCCGACGTGTCGGGTGTCCCTTCGCGACCGATGGATGCGTTCTTCGCGCTCGTCGGGGCCCAGGAGTGGCACACGGTCGACAAGCTCGTCTTCGGCTCCGACTACCCGCTGTGGACCCCCGTCGAGGCGATCGCGAACCTCCGCTCGATCGCGCGCTTCCGAGCCGGAAACCTGCCGTTCGTGGCCGACGAGACGATCGAGCGGATCATCCACTGCGACGCGCTGCGGATGCTCGAACTCGCCGACCCCCGTGTCGGAACCCCTCCCGTTGACCCACCCTCATCGCACCAAAGGAGCACCACGTGACATCCGTCTCCCGCCGCCTCGCCGAGGCGGCAGAGCGCATCATTCCGGGCGGAGTGAACTCCGCAACCCGCAGCATCGGGTCCCCCTGGGCGTGGAAGTCGGCCCACGGGGCGACCATCACCGACATGGACGGCGTCGCCTACACGGACTATCACGCGGCGTTCGGGGCGATCCTGCTCGGGCACACCGATGAGCGCGTCAACGACGCCGTCACGCGCGCGATCGCCGACATCGACCTCGTGGGTCTGGGCACGACCGAGCTCGAGGTGCAGGCCGCACAGCTGATGGTGGATGCGATTCCGAGCGCCGACATGGTCATCACGACCATGAGCGGATCGGAGGCGACGTTCCAGGCGGTCCGACTGGCGCGCGGGACCACGAGTCGCCCCTACATCCTGAAGTTCCAGGGCTGCTTCCACGGTTCCTATGACGCGCTCGCCCGCAACGTCATCTCGACACCCGATCGTGCGTGGCGCCGCGACCCCAACTCGTCCGGCATCCTGGACGATGCCGTCGACCACACCCTCATCGCGGAGTTCAACGACTTCGCCTCGGTGGAAGAGCTGTTCGCGCAGTATCCCGACCAGATCGCCGCCGTGATCCTCGAGCCGGTGCCGCACAACGTCGGCGCCCTGCTCCCCGAGCTGTCGTTCCTGCAGGGTCTGCGCGACATCACGCGCGCGCACGGCTCCGTCCTCATCTTCGACGAGGTGATCACGGGCTTCCGGCACGCGCTTGGCGGTTATCAGGAGGTCTGCGGCGTGATGCCCGACCTCACCACCTTCGGTAAGGCGATGGGCAACGGCTTCCCGGTTGCGGGCCTGGCCGGTACCGCCGAACTCATGACGAATTTCACGCCCGCGGGCGGTTCCGTCATGCTCGCGGGCACGTTCAACGGCAACGCGGCCTCGATGGCGGCGGCGATCGCGACGATCACGGTGCTCAAGGATCCCGCGGTCGACTTCTACGGTCACGTGTATCGCCTCGGCGACCGGATGCGCACGGGACTTCAGGCGATCGCCGACGAGCACGGCATCGCCGCCCGCATGACCGGACTCGGGTCGGTGTTCATCCCCTACTTCCTCGACGGGGAGGTCCGCGGGTACCGCGATCTGCTGCGCAACAACGACGTGGCGTACGCCACGTTCCACCGCCGCATGATCGACAAGGGCTCGTTCATGTACCCGATGGCGCTCAAGCGGAACCACATCTCGCTCGCGCACACGGAGGCCGACATCGATCGGACGCTCGCGCAGGCGGCGGACGTGCTTCCCGCGATGGCGCGCGAGGGACTCTTCGAGACCGCGAAGGCCGCCGTCTGACATGTCGACGATCTCCCGGACCGTACTGCGCGGAGGCCTTGTCGCCGACGGGCTCGGCGGTGAGCCGTTTCTCGGCGATGTGATCATCGCCGAGCAGACGATCGCCGCCGTCGTTCGCGCCGAGGAACGGCCCGGCGGCGGGTACGACGCGGAGATCATCGACTGCACGGGCCGCATCGTCGCGCCGGGATTCGTGGACATCCACTGCCACTCCGACCTCAGCCTCCTCGAATACCCGGAGAACGAGAGCCGCATCACGCAGGGCATCACGACCGAGGTCGTCGGCAACTGCGGCATGACGCCGGCTCCGGACGGGCACGATGCCGCGGGGCTCGCGCGCGTCATCAGCACGATCGACGTCACCCCGGATCTGGAGTGGACCTGGACCGATGTCGCGGGATGGATGCGGGCGCTCGACGACTGCCCCACGACCACGAACGTCGCCGCCCACATCGGGCACGGTTCGGCCCGGTTCGCCGCCGCCGGCACGCGCACCGAACGCCTCGACGACGACCAGTTGGCGCGGCTCGAGCGCGAGATGGAGGACGCGTTCGCGGCGGGGGTCGTGGGCGCGAGCGTCGGACTGATGTATGCGCCCGGAGAGTCGGCGGATGCTCGGGAGCTGGCACGGGTCGCGCGCGTCGTCGCCGCGCACGACGGCGTCCTGTCGGCGCACCTGCGCGACTATCGCACGAGCGCCCTGCGCGCCTCGATCGACGAACTGGCCGACGCCCTCGGCGACGAGGGACCGCGCCTGCAGATCTCCCACCTGCGCGGACTGAGTTCCGGCTCGGGCGAGGGGGACCGCTTCGCGGATGTGCTCGCGCACCTGGAGGCGCTGCGGACGTCGAAGGACATCGCCGCCGACGCCTACCCGTACGTGCACGGGCACACGACGCTGATCCAACTGCTGTCTCCCGAACTGCGTGCCGCGGGCCCCGACGCCGTCGTGGCCGCTTGCCTCACCGACCCGACCGCGGTCGCGGGACTCCTCGGTTCCGCCGGCTACTCCCCCGACCAGATCATCGTGATGAAGGCCGCGCGCACTCCTGACGCGGTGGGCCGCGATCTCACTGCCGACGCCGGCGCCCCGTGGATGCGGCTTGTCGACCTACTCGTCGCGAACGGCGGTCTCGTCGATGTCGCGGTCGAAAGCGGCCGGTGGAGCGACGTCGAGCTGACGCTGGCAACGCCCTGGATCAGCATCGCCTCCGACGGCACCGCCTTGAACCGCAGCCACAGCGCATCCGCCGCCCACCCCCGTTCCTGGGGCGCCTTCTCCTCCGGATACCGGCGACTGCGCGGGCACGGTACGCCCCTCGGCGAGACCGTCCGGCGCCTGACCACCGCACCGGCTGCTCGCGTCGGGCTTGCCAGCGGCCTCGTCCCCGGACACCGCGCCGACGTGATCGTGCTCGACGACCGCACGTTCGATTCGCCGGCGACGTTCTCGCGGCCGGCGCAGCCTTCCGTCGGACTCGACCACGTCTACGTCAACGGCTCCGCCGTCATCGCCTCCGGGCGCCCCACCGCGGCGCGTCCGGGACGGCTCATCAGAAAGGGACAGCAGTGACCGAGCAGGGAACGCCTCTGGGCGTCGGGATCGTGGGGGTCGGCGGCATCGCACTCTCGCACATGGCCGCACTGCGCACCATGACGAGCGCGACGCTCGTCGCCGTGTGCGATGTCGCCGCCGACCACGCCGCCGAGGTCGCCCACCTCGAACGATGCGCGGGCTACGGCAGCGTGGAGGAGCTGCTGGACGACGACGAGGTCGAGGCCGTGATCGTCTGCACTCCGAACATGACGCACGAGCAGCTCGGCCTGCAGGTGCTCGCGGCCGGAAAGCACCTGCTGATGGAGAAGCCCCTCGCCTTGACCGGCGCGGGTGCACGCTCCCTTGCGGCGGAGGCAACGGCGCGCGGTCTCGCCCTGGCGGTCGGTCACACCCACCGCTTCACCGATCAGAGCCTGGCCATCCGCCGCGTCATCGATCGCGGCGACATCGGCGTCCCGCGCTTCGTCCGCATCGTCATCAACGGCGGTTGGATCTGGCCGGGATGGCAGTCCTGGGTACTGAACCCCGAGCTGTCGGGAGGACACTCCCTGCACAACGGCGTCCACCTCGTCGACCTCGCGACGTGGTGGATCGGCGAGCCCGCCACGAGCGTCTTCTCCGTCGGGCAGCACGCCACGAGCGAAGCGCTCGACATCTACGACTACCTCGTCATGGAACTCGGCTTCGACGGCGGCGCAGCCGCCGTGTGCGAGATCAGCCGCGGGGAGCGACCCCGGAGCGCCGGCTACCTCGAGCTCACCGTTGTCGGCACCGAGGGCGTGGTCTCGCGCACGTGGGACGCCGAGGGCGTGCTCGCCTGGACCGACACAGGTCTCACGGCGTGGGGCGTCGACGGCGCCGGTGACCGCGCGTTCGTCCGCGAACTCGAGGCGTTCGTCGCCGCGATCCGTGGTGACGGCGAGGTGGTTCCCCCGCTGTCGGCGGCGATCCACGCGGTCGACATCGCCGTGGCGTCCGAGGAGTCGCTGCGCGAGTCCCGCACGATCCGGATCGGAGCATCGGCATGAACCTCGCCGCCCACCCCGGACTGTCTCGCGCCCTCACCGCGGTGCGCGGCGCCGAGATCGGCCTACTGCGCTCCGTGGCAGTGGACCTCGTCGTCGCCGACACGTCGGCGGGCGGCGGAGACGCACTCGGCATGGTCGGACCCACCGCCATCGACATCCTGCGGCGGGCGACGGGTCCCGCATCCGTCGACCTCCAGTCACACGCGACGACCGACGGCGGGGCCGTCACCTTCCTCGGACGAACCGAGCGGACCGTCGTCGTGAACGCCCACGTGTCGGTCGTCGCAGGTGCGCACCGCGAATACGTGCGGGCAACGGCCCGCGTCGTCGGCACGCACGGCTCCGTGTTCGTCGACCTCCTGCGACCAGCGCTCGACGTGCGCACCGCCACCGGGACGACCCGCGTTCCCTTCGGTGTTCCCGGGCCGGATGTCGCGCCCGGCGAGACCGCCGCGATCCTTTCCGCGATCGCCGACTCCGCGCGATCCGCACAGACCGTATCGACCACCTGGTGACGGAGGACTCAACAGCATGAAGTGGATGACATTCGACGACGACGGCACCGTGCGCCACGGATACGTCGCGGGCGATGACGTGATCGTGACCGGCGACGGCGACCTGATGGGGGTGGTGCGGGGCGAGGCCGCAACCGCCGAGGTCGGCCGCCGCCCGCTCGCGGGTGCGCGCATCCTCGCTCCGCTCCTGGCGCCCGGAAAAGTCATCGCGGTCGCCGCGAACTATCAGGAGCACGTCAAGGAAGCCGGTCACGCCTCCCGTGACCAGAAGACCGCGACGCCGCGCCTGTTCTTGAAACCGGATACCGCGATCACCGGGCCCGATGCGCCCGTCGCGCTCAACCCGATCACGCAGCAGCTCGACTGGGAGGTCGAGATCTCGGTCGTGATCGGTCGGCAGGCGCGGGATGTGACGGTGGATGCGGCGCTGGACCACGTCTTCGGCTATGCCACGAGCAACGACATCTCGGCGCGAAGCCTCGACCTGGGCATCGAACGCGACGGCGAGGCCTGGACGGGATTTTTCGACTGGCTGGAAGGCAAGTGGCTGGACGGATCGGCGCCGATCGGCCCGTATCTCGTCACCGCCGACGAAGTGCCCGACCCGCAGAATCTCGAACTCACGCTCGAGGTCAACGGCGAGATCATGCAGCGCGGCAGCTCGACCGACATGGTGCACACCATTGCCGAGCTCGTCTCCTTCAGCTCGCGACTGATGACCCTCAACCCCGGCGACGTGATCATGACCGGCACGCCGTCCGGTGTCGGTGCCACCACCGGCGTCTTCCTCAAGCCCGGTGACCGCATGGTCGCCGAAGTCCAGGGACTTGGTTCCCTGGTCACCCCGATCGTGGCGGCCGACAGCCGCCCGGAATAGCAACACCGCATCACAACAAAGCAATCACCCACATCGCAACCACGAGGAGCAACCATGCGAACCCGTATCGCCGCAGGCGCAGTCGCGCTCGGCCTGACCACGGCCCTGCTGGCCGGCTGCACCAGTGGCAGCACCAATGAGAGCGAAGGACCCGTCGACGACCCGACGTCGGCTAGCCTCTACCTCTACCAGAAGCCGGTCCAGTTCAACCCGCTGGCGCCGGGCCAAGGTGCCGAGCAGCTCACGATGTCGCTCGTTTACAACGGGCTGTTCAACGTCGGCCCCGACTTCGAACCGGTTCCGCGGCTCGCCGAGTCGTGGGACATGTCGGACGACGCCAAGACGTACACCTTCCACCTGCGCGACGGGCTCCAGTGGAGCGACGGCGAACCGCTTACGGCAGAGGACGTCGTCTTCACGTACAACCTGTTCGCCAACCCCGAGGTCGCCAGCGCCAACACGGCGCCGTTCCGCGGCGTCGTGGGATTCGAGGACGTGCAGTCAGGTGCCGCGGACACCGTTTCGGGCATCGTCGCGACCGATGATCAGACCGTCACGATCGAGCTGACGGACGCGACACCTGGATTCCTCGCCTTGTTCGGCGGCGGTTACGGGATCCTCCCCGAGCACGTGCTCGGCGAGGTCGCCCCCGGCGCGATCATGGAGGACGAGTTCTTCAAGCTGCCGACAGTCAGCTCCGGGCCGTACATCATGAAGGAGTTCAACGTCGACGAGAACGTCATTCTCGAGGCGAACCCCAACTACTGGTCCGAAGTGGGCATCGATACGCTCTACCTGCAGATGCTGACGAGCGACGTCGCCACGGCCCAGTTGGCGACCGGCGAGATCGATCTCGTCCAGATCTCACCGCAGGACCTCGGCACGGTCGAAGCGCTCGACGGCGTCTCGGTCACGTCGGCTCCCTCGCCAGGCTTCCTGCGTCTTCTCGTGAACTTCAAGAAGTTCCCGGATGAGCGCATCCGTCAGGCGTTCCTCTACGCGATCGACCGCGACGGCATCATCGCCGGCGTCCTGGGCGGAAACGGTGACGCGATCAACAGCACGATCATGACCCCCTGGGCTCTCCCGAATGACCTCGAGAAGTACGAGTACAACCCCGAGAAGGCTGCCGAACTCCTCGCCGAGGCCGGATTCGACATGTCTCAGGAGCTCAAGATCAGCTGGATCCCGGGCACCGCGGATCGCGATGCGGCCGTTGCAGTCGTCCTCGAGAACCTGAAGACGGCGGGCATCAACGCCGTCGCCAACCAGATCGAGAGCGCGAACCAGTTGGGCATGATCGAGAACGCGGAATACGACCTGATGATCTCGGGTGGCGGAACCTACACGCCCGATCCCACGGTGTCTGCCAACGCGCTGCTCTGCGACCGCGTCTACCCAGCGGGAGGCAACACGTCGCTGTTCTGCAACCCGGAGCTCGACGCGCTGCTGAACGAGGGCGCGATCACTGCCGATCCGGACGAGCGCGCCGCGATCTACCAGGATGCGGCACGCCTCGACAACGAGCAGGTTCCTTACCTGTGGCTCTACGTGCCCTCCACACTGTGGGCCGCCAGTGACCGTCTGCAGGGGTTTGAACCGCACGGCGACTTCGCCAACGGGTTCTGGAACGCCGCAGACTGGACGGTGACGGACTGATCCCATGCTGAGGTCCCTCATCACACGTCTTCTCTCGAGCGTGGCCGTCTTCCTGCTCATCGCGGTGGGACTGTTCGCCCTCGTTCGCCTCGCCCCCGGCGACCCCGTCGAAATGATGGTGCCTCCGGACGTGCTGGGTGAGGATCGAGAGGCTTACACCGCGGCGGTCCGTGACCGGCTCGGTCTCGACCAGCCGATCGCGGTGCAGTTCGTCCGGTGGTTCGGCGCGCTGATGTCGGGTGACCTCGGCTATTCCTACACGAACGGCCGGCCGGTCGGCGAGCTTCTCGCCGACCGGCTGGGCCCGACGGTCCTGCTGATGGGCAGCGCGCTCCTCATCGGGCTCATCATCGCGGTGCCCGCCGGGGTGATCGCGGCCGTGCGCCGCAACACGGTGGCCGACTACGCGATCAGCACGGTCAGCGTCATCGCGATCGCCGTTCCGAGCTTCTTCCTCGGAATGCTCGCGATCTATGTCTTCGCCGTCAAGCTCCACTGGCTGCCCTCCTCGGGAATGCACAGTGTGGGCAAAGACGGCCTCGGCGACCTGATACTCCACATGATCATGCCCGTGGGGCTGCTCGCCCTCGCGATCTCGGCCTCATTCATTCGCTATGTGCGCAGCGGCGTTCTGGAAGAGCTCGGCAAGGACTACGTCCGCACGATCATCGCGAAGGGCGGAACACCCGCCCGCGCGCTGCGCCACGCGCTCCGCAACAGTCTCATGTCGCTGATCACGGTGCTCGCGATGACGATCCCGGTCACGTTGTCGGGCGCGGTCGTGCTCGAGCAGATCTTCGCGTGGCCCGGCATGGGGCAACTCGCGATCTACGCCCTGACCAACCGCGACTACCCCATCCTCATCGGGTTCGGCCTCTACATCGCCGTGCTCGTCCTGGTCTGCAACCTGATCGCCGACCTGTCCTACTCGTTCATCGACCCGAGGGTGAGGACGGCACGATGATGAAACGCCACAGTCTCCTGTCCACCTCGACGGTCAACCTCGTCGAGGTCGCCGAGACGACCTCTCCCGACAAGCTCGCGGTCCGGCGGTTCCTCCGCAACCCGACCGCCGTCGTCGGGCTGGTCATCCTGCTGATCACGGTGATCGTGAGCGTGCTCGCGCCGTGGATCAGCCCCTACTCCCCCACGGCGATCGACCTGACCGCAGTCCGCCAGCCGCCCTCGCCCGAGCACTGGCTCGGCACGGACTCGACCGGGCGCGACGTGCTCAGCCGACTTCTCGCCGGCGGGCAGATCTCGCTGCTCGTCGGATTCTCGGCGGCCCTCATGGCCGTCGTGATCGGAACCCTCGCGGGCGTCGCCGCCGGGTGGTTCGGTGGAGCGATCGACACGATCCTCAGCCGCCTCATCGACATCATGCTTTCGGTGCCCGCCGTCCTCGTGATCATCGTCCTCGCGGGCGTTATCGGACCGAGCGTGCCCATGCTGATCCTGGTGATCGCGTTGCTCGCGTGGGGGTCACCCGCGCGCATCGCCCGCAGTGTCGTCCTGAGCCTGCGCGAGGAGGAGTTCGTGCAGGCCGCGCGCGCCTTCGGGTCGCGCACCGGCTTCATCTTCTTCCGGCACCTCGTGCCGGGCGTGCTCCCCCCCATCGTGGTCTCGGCGACCCTGCTCGTGGCGGAAGCCGTCCTGCTGGAGTCCTCGTTGTCGTTCCTGGGCGCTGGCGTCCAACCGCCGCAGTCCAGCTGGGGAAACATGCTCAACGAAGCGCAGTCGCTGACCGTTCTGTCCTCGATGCCGTGGCTGTGGGTGCCGCCGGGCGTCATGATCGCCGTCACCGTCCTGTCTGCGATGGCGGTCGGCGACGGCATCCGCGACGCGATCGATCCTCGGAAGAACAACTGACATGACGAACGAGACTTCCCCCGCGCTGCTCGCCGTGCGCGACATCACCCTGGACATCTCGACCCCGCAGGGAACGGTGCGCATCCTCGAGGATGTCGCGCTCGAGATCCATCCGGGCGAGATCGTCGGCGTCGTTGGCGAGTCCGGCTCCGGCAAGAGCATGACCGCGCTCAGCGTGTTGCGCATCCTCCCTTCCGGCGCCCGCATCGTCAGCGGCAGCATCGAGTTCGAAGGCGTCGACCTGGCGTCGCTCGCGCCGAGCAAGATGCGCAGCATCCGCGGCCGCCGGATCGCCATGGTCTTCCAGGACCATATGACGACGCTTGACCCCGTCGCCTCGATCGGAAAGCAGATCGAGGAGGCCTACCTCATACACCACCCGCGTGCTTCGCGTGCGGAGGCGCGCGCGAAGGTGGTCGAGACCCTGACGCAGGTCGGTGTCCTCGACGCCTCGGAGCGGGCGAAGCAGTACCCGCACCAGTGGTCGGGCGGAATGCGCCAGCGCGCCGTGATCGCGATGGCCCTTGTCAACGACCCCGACCTCATCATCGCCGACGAGCCGACCACGGCCCTCGACGTCACCATCCAGGCCGAAATCCTCGCGCTGCTGCGCGAACTGCGCGATCGGCGGAGCCTGTCCATCATGCTGATCACCCACGACATGGGAGTCATCGCCGACATGGCCGACCGTGTGGTCGTGATGAAGGACGGACAGGTCATGGAGACCGCCGAGACGCACGCCCTGTTCGCCGCCCCCGAGCATCCGTACACGCGCAAACTGCTGGACGCCGTCCCGCAGCCGTCGGGCACGACGTCCGAACGTGTTCCCGTGACCGAAGACGTCCCCGCCGCGCTCGAGGTGCAAGACCTCGTCGTGCAGTACAACAAGGGGTGGCGTCGCGCGGGATTCACCGCAGTGAACGGAGTCAGCTTCACCGTGCCCGCGGGCACGGTTGTCGGCCTCGTCGGCGAGTCGGGCTCGGGGAAGTCCACGATCGGAAAGGCCGTCGTCGGGCTCGCGCCGATCACCTCGGGCAGCATCCGGGTCGGCGGTGTCGCCCTGCAGGAACTGCGCGGGGCCGCCGCGCGCGCCGCACGCGAGACGTACGGCATGGTGTTCCAGGACCCCGCCTCCTCGCTGAACCCGAGGATGACGATCGGCGAGTGCATCGCCGAACCTCTCGTGGCGCACCGTCAGTCGATGTCGCGCGCGGCGCGACGCGCGCGCGTCGTCGAACTACTCGAACAGGTGGAGCTGCCCGCCTCGTGGCGAACCCGGTTCCCCCACGAACTGTCGGGAGGCCAGCGGCAGCGCGTCGGCATCGCGCGGGCACTCGCCCTCGAACCCGAACTGCTCATCGCCGACGAACCCACCTCGGCACTGGACGTCTCGGTCCAGGCCACCGTGCTGGACGTGTTCCAGGGTCTGCAGCAGCGCCTCGGGTTCTCGTGCCTGTTCATCAGTCACGACCTCGCCGTCGTCGAACTGCTCGCGGAGAACGTCGTCGTGTTGCAACACGGCGAGATCGTCGAGCAGGGCGACGCCCGGACGGTGCTCAACGCGCCGCAGACCGACTACACGCGCCGCCTCGTCGCCGCCGCGCCGCTCCCCGACCCCGTACGTCAGCGGGCCCGCCACCTCACGAAGGTCACCACCGTCTAGCACGTCCCTCACCCATCACCCGACCGAAGACCCACCAACCCAGGAGAAAACGCAATGCGCATCATGACCGTCTACGCCCATCCCGCCGACACGATCACCAACTGCGGTGGCACGCTGGCACTGCACGCGGATGCGGGTGACGAGATCGTCGCCGTGATCCTCACGCACGGCGGACGCATCCACCCCAACGTGTACGCCGAGGAAGCCCGCAAGGAGGACGCGGACCCGGCCCTCGTCGCCGCGGGACGAGCGGAGATCATCGAGAACAAGAAGGGCGAACTGCGCCGCGCGGCCGACATCATCGGCATCGGCACGATCGAGTTCCTTGACCACGACGACGCGATCAGCGTCGTGCGCGAAGACATGGTGGATCAGGTCGCCGAACTGATCGCGAAGCACCGCCCCGACGTGATCATCGCCGACTACCCGCAGAACCCCGTCGTGACCAACTCGGCGCACACGATCGCGACGATGACGCTGATCGCCGCGCTCGACCGCGCCGCCCAGTTCCTGAAGAACCTGGACGGGAGGGAAGAGGTCAACGTCAAGCAGGTTTTCCTGGGCGGGCTTCCCGTGCTCACGAACGATGCGCTGTCCACGTACGGCGTCCGCAACGACCTCCTCATCGACATCACCTCGGTGGTCGGTCGGAAGATCGCGGCGATGGACTGCTTCGTCAGCCAGGGCTACGGCGGACCGTTCGCCCGCAAGCTCATCGAGGCGAGCAACGGTGAGTTCGGCCGTTGGGCGGGCGTCGCGCTCGCCGAGCCGTACGTCCGATTCCGCAGCGAGACCCGGGCGCTGCTTCCGGTGACCGAGTATGCGGAGGCGGCCGATCCGCTCACCCGCCACGTCACTTACTCGCAGTTCGACGTGCGGCGCGAGTTCCCGCTCGCCTGATCGCAGCCTCATCCGATGCGGGGTCCGCTCGCCTGATCGCCGCGGACCCCGCATCCACCTACCCCGTCTGGAGAAACCTCGTGACCGCCGCCTCGGACTTCATCGGCCGCCCGATCGAGCAACTGCCGACACCGGCTGTGTTGATCGACGTGCCGACCGTGCGTCGCAACATCGCGCGGATGGCCGACCTCGCGCAGGGCTTCGGCGTCGAGCTGCGCCCGCATTGGAAAACGAGCAAGAGCGCGCAGATCGCGCGGATGCAGGTCGACGCCGGCGCCGTCGGACTGACGGCCGCCACGGGCGCCGAGGTCGAGGCACTCGTCGCGGCGGGGTTCACGGACATCTTCTGGGCCTATCCGCCCGTGGGCCCGCACCGCGTCGCGACCGCGATGCGAGTCGCCCAGCAGGCCCGACTGATCGTCGGGGTCGACTCCGTCGCATCCGCCGCACCGCTCTCCGCGGCCGCCGCGAGCGCCGGGATCGAGATCGAGGCCCGCCTCGAAGTCGACTCCGGGCTGGGACGCACGGGCGTAGACCCCGCCGACGCCGTCACGGCCGCGCGGGCGATCGCCGCGTTGCCGGGGCTGCGGGTGGAGGGCGTGTTCACACACGAGGGCCAGGTCCAGGGCGTGGGTGCGGATCCCGAACGCCGCACGGCGGTAGGGACGGCCGCGGGTTCAGTCCTCGCCGAGACCGCGGCGCGCATCCGTGCGGACGGACTCGAGCTGACGAGCGTCTCGGTGGGTTCGACGGCCGGCGCGCGTTCTGCCCCGGCCGTTCCCGGGATCACCGAGGCCCGCCCCGGGACGTATGTGTACGGGGACGAAAACCAGGTCGCGATCGGCACGATCGATCCGGCCGACACCGCCATGACCGTGCTCAGTCGCGTGATCAGCACCGAGCGCGGCGAGCCCGTGCTCATCGACGCCGGGATCAAGGCCATGAGCTCCGACGGCTCCATGCACGGCGATGGCCGCTTCGGCACCGTCGTCTCCCCCGGCGGGGGCGTGCTCGCCACCGGGCACGAGGAGCACGGGTTCATCCGCGGTTCGTCGCACCTGCGGGTCGGCGACCTCATCCGCATCCGACCCAACCATGCCTGCGGGCTCACCAACATGCACTCGCGCGTCTTCGCCATCGAGGACGACGTCGTTGCCGACATCTGGCCCGTCCTGGGTCGCCACTAGCGTCACCACGAGAAAGGAACTGCTGTGCAGCAGATCACCGCATCCACCGCCCCGGCCCCGGCCGGGACCTACTCCTCCGGAATCGTCAGCGGGGGTTTCCTGTTCCTCGCCGGACAGGGCCCGTTCAACCCCGACGCCATCATCGTCGGCGAGACGTTCGCCGATCAAGTGCGGCAGACGTTCGCGAATCTCGAGGCCGTTGCCGCGGCGGCGGGCACGTCGATGCGCAACGCCGTCCGCATCGGCGTGTACCTCAATGACATGTCCGACTGGGCCGAATTCAACGAGGTATCGAAGGAGTTCCTCGGCACGCCGTACCCCGCGCGCACCTCGATCCAGGCCGACCTGAACGGGTTCCTCGTCGAGGTCGACGCGATCGTCGCCCTGCCCACGGAGGTCTGACGAACGTGGAGTTCCTGCGTGTCGGGACGGCGGGCGAGGAACGCGCCGTCGTCCGCGAGGGCGGCATGGCCTATGCCCTCGACGGTCTTGCTGCGGACATCGACGGCGCGTTCCTCGCGGGCGGTGGAATCGACCGTGTCCGGCGAGCGCTCGTCGCGGGAGAGCTGCCGGCCACGAGCATCGAGGGCGAACGGATCGGCGCCCCCATCGCGCGCCCCACGGCGGTGATCTGCATCGGCCAGAACTACGCGGCGCACGCGGCGGAGTCGGGTGCGGAGCCGCCAAGCGAACTGATCGTGTTCTTCAAACACCCCAACACCGTCGTCGGGCCGTTCGACGACGTCATCCTCCCCCCGGGCGCCGCGAAGCTCGATTGGGAGGTCGAACTCGGCGTCGTCATCGGCTCCGTCGCGAACCGTCTCGCCTCACGCGAGGAAGCGGAGGCGGCCATCGCCGGATATGTCGTCACGAACGACGTCTCGGAGCGCGAGCACCAGCTCGTCACGTCTCTCGGGCAGTGGTCCAAAGGCAAGAGCGCGCCGACGTTCTGCCCCGTCGGTCCTGCGCTCGTCCCCGCTGCCGAGGTTGATCCGGGCAACCTGCGCCTGTGGTCCACGGTGAACGGCGACGCCCGCCAGGACTCGACGACCGCGGACCTCATCTTCGACGTGCCCACGATCGTGCAGAACCTGTCGCAGTACATGCAGCTCGAGCCCGGCGACCTCGTCTGCACGGGCACGCCGCAGGGTGTCGCGCTGTCAGGTCGCTTCCCGTACCTCGCCGTCGGTGACGTGATCGAGATGGGAGTGTCGGGACTGGGCGCGCAGCGCTCCCGGGTCGTGGCGACCTCCGGTTACCGGTGATCGAGTAGCGCGCAGCGCGTCCCACCGGTGATCGAGTAGCGCCCGCAGGGCGCGTATCGAGATCCCGACCACCGACGACGCACGCACCCGGGACGGCCGGCTCCGGTGTTGGTCACAACCCCGCAAGTTCGGGCAGCAGCGCCTTGGCGATCAGGAAGTAGATGATCAGTCCCGTGCCGTCGACGATCGTGGAGATCATCGGCGCCGACGCGACCGCAGGGTCGACGCGCGTCTTCATGAGCACGAGCGGCAGGATCGAGGCGATGAACGCCGCCCACAGCACGATCGCGACGATCGTCAGGATCACGGTGGCGATGACGGCCCAGCCGACGCCGAGCGTGAACGCCCGCACGAGCCCGGCGACCGCCATGGCGAGGGCGACCAGCGTCGCCGACGTCATCTCTTTGCCGAGCACGCGGCCGATGTCCCGCATCCGCACCTGACCGGTCGCGATCGCGCGCACGAGTGTCGTGGTGATCTAGGTACCCGTGTTGCCGCCGGTGCCGATGAGCAGCGGGATGAAGAAGGCGAGCGCGACGACGGCTTCGAGTTCGTCCTCGAAGAGCTGCATGACGGTCGCGGTGTAGGCGGATGCGACGAACAACACGAGCAGCCACACGATGCGCTTGCGCCACAGCAGCCACGGCGACGCGCGGAGGTACGGAGTGTCCAGCGGCTGGGATCCGCCCTGGAGCTCAGCGTCCTCTGCACAACTGCCCGTTCCGCGAGCTGGTCGATCCCTCGGATCGCCGCGTCTGCGATCTGCATGCGGGGTTGATGCGCGGGGCTCGCCGTGAGTGTGCCCCTCGGTGCGGGAGTGCGGGGGCGGGTCGAACACGAAATAGGCGCGGTTGTAGATCGCGTACTCGAGGGTGTCGAGCCAGAACAATGCGCACCGAGACGGGTCGAGCCCGCGGCCTCGCACATCGACGAGCACGGAAGGAGCGTGGAACTCCTGCTCGAGCAAGCCCGGAAGGTTGATGCGCGGGTCTGTGGCATGGTCGAGATACTCGCCCGGGTCGATCACATTGTGCAGCAGCACGCTCCGTCGCCAGAAGCGGGCGTAGGAGTAGAACTCGACCAGTTGCGGGCTGAGCGGCAGAAGTGTCTCGCCGTCGAGCGCCGTCAGATGGGCGGGCGCGATTCCTGAGGGCCCGCACCGCAGTTCGCCCGGTTCAAGCTCATACTGTGCCTGTACCGGAGAGTCCCGGATGCTCGTGAGCGCGGCCGTGATCGACGCATTCGACGGCGCGGGAGCAATGGCCGTGATCCAGCCCTCGCCGTATGCGACGGTGGATGCCATCGGCGATCGATCGACTCCACGGAGCGCGGTTCCACCTGATCTCCCACCCATGCATCCAGTCTACGAAGGCAGGGGCCGCTACTTGTGGAGCGGGGGCGCCCAACATCGACGCCATTGAACGTTAGAAGCTGACGCTTTCACAACACACGGTGGACCTCCGTAGAGAGTTTGAGATGTCCCGCGTCAAGTAGTTGGCAGGGTTTCTTCGATTTCGAAGTTGGGTGTGGTGGGGTCGGCGAGGCCGGCGTAGACGTCGGCGGGCCGGTTCCAGGCGATCGCTTCGTGCGGTCGGACGTGGTTGTAGTCCTGCCGGTAGGCGTTCACGTGCTCGACGAGCTGGAGACCGTCGTCGATCTCCTCGCGGAACAGCCACTCGTATTTCATCGTCCCGAACCCGCGTTCGCGTGACCCGTTCTGACCCGGCGTTCTCACGCGTGTGCGGACGTGACGGAGTTCGGGATGCGTCGCGACGAACGCTTCGAACGTGAACGAGCGGAACGGGCCGCCGTTATCGGTCACGATCGTCACGACGGGCAGGAGTTCCCCGGTTTGCTCGTCGACGTCGCAGTCGTCGATCAGCGGGTGGCCGATCAGCGTCTCCGCTTCGGCGAGGGCGAGTTCGACGGCGGTGACGGCGTCGTGCATGTTCGCGGTCGGGGACACGTGCGCGTCGAACTCGTACTTCGCCCAGTAGTCCCGACACGACGCGATCCGCCAGGTGCCGCCGGTCGTGGTCTCGTACTCGGAGAAGTCGAGCTGCCACACCTGATTCGGACCGGTCGGCTCTTTCGCGAACGCGGCTTTGCGGCGCTCGGCGAGTTTGCGGCGTTCCCGTTGATAGGTCGCGCCAAGGATCAGGCCATCGTCGCGCAGTAGCCGCAGCACGGTCGCCTGAGAGACCCGATGCCCGTCGTGACGGGTCATCGCCCACACCTTCCGATGCCCCCACGCCGGATGCGCCGTCGCATGCCGGACCACGACATCGCGGACCGCGACCCGCGCCGGCTGCGGCCACGGCCCCTTCGGTGGCCGATCAGTGCGGGCTTTGGCCTGCCAGCGCCGCCACGTCCGCTCGGGCATGTCGATGAGCTCGCAGAACCTCGAAGTCGACATGCCCGCCTGAATGCGGATCACCTCGAGGTCCTCGAAGGGCCCAACCGGCCCTCCGCGCTCTTCTTCCAGACGCGGATCTCGACCGCGGCCTCACCCAGGGCCTGGGTCAGTTCCGCGACCTCGTCCTCGAGCTGCTGCTCCCGAGACGAGGGCTTGGACTTGCCCGCCTCGATGCCAGCCTTCCCGCCTTCCAGGAATTGCCGCTTCCAGTTCCCGATCGCCTGCTCGGAGACCTTCTCGCGGCGGGCGGCTTCGGCGATCGATATCTCGCCCTGCAGCACGGACAACACGATGCGCAGCTTCTTCTCCGCCGGGATCGTCGGTGGACGACTCATGATGACTCAGACCTTTCGATAGGGGCGTTGCCTCAGCAACTAACTACCCCCGCCACATGGGACTGCTGCACGGATAGGTGACATCTGATCTGGCTTGCCCGAGAGGGCGGCCTGGAAGGATGTCGCTGTGCCCAAGCCCTACCCGAGCGAGTTCCGTGACGACGTCGTGCGCGTTGCCCGCAACCGCGAGCCCGGAGTGACGATCGAGCAGATCGCGAAAGACTTCGGGGTCCACCCGATGACGCTGCAGAGGTGGATGCGTCGCCCCGACGTCGACGACGGTGCCAAGTCCGGCCAGTCCCGGACCGAGGCCGCGGAGATCCGTGAGCTGCGCCGCCGGAACCGGCTCCTGGAGCAGGAGAACGAGGTGCTGCGGCGCGCGGCGGCGTATCTGTCACAGGCGAACCTGCCGGGAAAAGGCTCTACCCGCTCGTGACGGAGCTCGCCGCTGCAGGGATCCCTGTGACGGTGACGTGTCGGGTGCTCAAGCTCTCCCGCCAGCCCTACTACCGGTGGCTGGCCGACCCCATCACCCCGAGCGAGGTGGTGGAGGCGTACCGTGCGAACGCGCTGTTCGACGCGCACCGCGACGACCCCGAGTTCGGGCACCGCCTCCTCGCCGACGAGGCCCGCGACGCGGGCGAGGCGATGTCGGATCGGACCGCGTGGCGGATCGCCTCCAGCAACGGCTGGTTCAGCGCGTTCGGCAAGCCCAAGCGTGGCAAGGGTCGCCAGCCCGGACCGCCCGTCCACGACGACCTCTGCGCCGTCGTCGACAAGGACGGCAGGACCCGCCACGTGTTCGCCGCCGAGAAGCCGAACGAACTCTGGCTCACTGACATCACGGAGCACAAGACCGCAGAGGGCAAGCTC
The DNA here is from genome assembly GCA_029959865.1 of Microbacteriaceae bacterium PS02070. GTDB lineage: Bacteria > Actinomycetota > Actinomycetes > Actinomycetales > Microbacteriaceae > Microbacterium. Next base: position 21,297 of record JASCPE010000012.1, read on the forward strand.
TACCTCTGCGCGATCAAGGACGTGTTCTCCGGCCGGATCGTCGGCTACTCAATCGACTCGAGAATGAAGTCCCGTCTCGCCGTTCAGGCCCTCGAGAACGCTGTCGCGATGCGCGGCGACGTTGCCGGCTGCGTGGTGCACAGCGATAGAGGATCTCAATTTCGAAGCCGGAAGTTCCTGCGCGCTCTCGCGCGCCACCGCCTGGTGGGGAGCATGGGGAGAGTCGGCTCCAGCGGCGACAACGCGGCCATGGAATCCTTCTTCGCGCTGCTACAGAAGAACGTCCTCGACCGACGCTCCTGGACTACCCGCGAGCAGCTGCGGATCGCGATCGTCACCTGGATCGAGCGGACCTATCACCGCCGCCGACGCCAGCCCCGCCTCGGCCGTTTGACCCCCATCGAATTCGAGACCATCATGAACACGACCGTCGCACTGGCGGCGTGACTAGGAACTGTCACCTATCCGTGCAGCAGTCCCCATCGACGCCGATCTCGCCTCGGTCAGCGATCCCATCGCGGGGATCGTGCTGATGGCGATGGCCGCGTTCGCCCCGTATCTCACGTACAAGTTCATCGCGTTCGTCGGGTTCGACATGTACCACGCGATCGGCTCCGAGCAGGATGCCAAGAGCGCCCTCAACCGTCCGATCCCGGTCCCGACCAAGCCGCAAGGCAGCGGCGACCCGAAGAAGGTGCTCGACGGAACCAGCGGTGGCGGCGGGAACGCGGGCGGAGGCTCCGGTGGTGGAAGCGGCGCCCCGCCGCCGCCGAAGACCCCGACACCGGCACCCGCCGCGAGCGGCGGAGGCGCCGCCGGTGGTGGAGGGGCTGCAGCAGGCGGGGGCGGTGCAGCCGCAGCCGGTCCCGTCGCGGCAGGCGTGGTGGTCGGGGCGAGTGTTGCCAAGGGTGCCGCGACCGCCGGCCCAAAGGCCGGAACCGCGCTGGGAGCCCAGGGCGAGCACGCCGCCGACGCAGCCACGCAGACACCGCCACCGCCCGCCGCCTCACCTGCGGCACCGCCGTCGAGCCCGGCACCACGACCGCCGAGCACCGACCCGTCACCACCGCCGAAGCAGCCCCCGCCGCCCGCGCCGCGCCCACCGAAGGAGTAGACGATGAGCAGCACGAACCACGACCGGCCCACCGCGGGCGAACTCGTGCCGGTGAAGTTCTCCCGCCTCACTCGCCGCGGTGTCCTCCTCGGCCTGTCGCTGACCCAGCTCATCACGCTTGCCATCGGCGGAGCCACGCTCATTGGCGCGTTCTACGCCGGCGGAGGGATGCTGCTCGCCTATACCGCCCCCATCTGGGTACTCGCCGCCGCGCTGACCTGGATACCCATCGCGGGCCGGCCCATCGTGGAGTGGCTGCCCATCGCCTGCTGGTGGCTGTGGCGCACCACCGGCGGACAACTGCTGTACCGGCGCAGGATCGTCGTCCCGCGCCCAGTCGGAACCCTCGCCCTGCCCGGCGACATGGCGCGACTGCGCGAGTACACCGACCCCGACACCGGAGCCGGGATGATCCACGACCCCCACGCCGCCACGTTGACCGTCGTATGCGAGGTCACCCATCCCGCGTTCGTGCTCCTCGATCCCGGCGAACAGGAACGACGCGTCAGCTCCTGGGGCCGCGTCCTGGCCACCGTCTGCCGCTCCGGGAGGATCGCGACGCTGCAAGTCCTCGAACGCACCCTCCCTGACTCCGGGACCGGGCTGGCCGAATGGTGGGCCACCCACGGCACCCCGGACGGGTCATGGGCGGCCGACACCTACGCCGAACTCATCGACCGCGCCGGACCCGCCGGCGAACGCCACGCAACCACCCTCTCGCTGTCACTGGACATGAAGACGAGTGCTCGGCAGATCAGGACCGCCGGCGGCGGGATACGCGGGGCCGCCGCCGTCCTGCGACAGGAGATGAACACCCTTGTCGCGGCACTGCGTTCCGCCGATCTGTCGCCGTCCGGTTGGTTGACGCCGGGGCAGGTCGCGGTGATGCTGCGTTCCGCCTACGACCCAGCCATCGCAGCCACCCTGGAACGACACGGCAGACTCGGACAATCCCTCGCCACCGCCGGACCAGTAGCCGTCACCGAAACCTGGGGCAGGCTGCGCACCGACTCCGCCCACCACGCCGTGCTCTGGGTCAGCGAGTGGCCCAGGTCGCTGGTCTATCCGGGGTTCCTGTCGCCGGTGCTGCTGTCCACCGGCATCCAGCGGTCGTTCTCGCTGATCTGCACTCCAATGCGGTCCGATGCCGCTGCTCGCGACATCCGCAAGAAGAAGGTCGAGCACATCTCCGACCAGGCCCAGCGCGCGAAGATCGGCCAGATCGAAGACGCCTCCCAGACCGCCGAGTACCACGACGTGCTCCAGCAAGAAGCCGACCTCACCGCAGGCCACGGGATCCTCCGCTACACCGGCCTCATCGCCGTCTCCGCACCCACCGTCGAGGAACTCGACGCCGCCGTCGCCGCCATCGAGCAGGCCGCGATTCAGGCGTCCTGCGAGACCCGGCTCCTGGTCGGCCAGCAAGCCGCCGCATTCACCGCCGCCGCACTCCCGCTCTGCCGACGGGTGTAGAGCCAAAGGGCGTCGGAGATACTCAGTCGCGTTCTCGGGGTAGCTGGCGGAACTCTTCCTGGGCAGCACGACTGACTCTCGCAAGCACGCTAGCCAACTCGGCCAGGGTCTCTTCGCCGAGCATTGAAGGATCGGTGACCATCCTGGACATCAACTCCCGAACCTCGCTGGGCGGCAGTTCGGCAATCCTCGCTTCGACCTCGGCGACGTTCTCCGCGTCGATGATGTCCGCGCTCCGAACCATCCTCAGTTGTTCCTCACTGAATGCACGCGCGGCCATTGCTGCGAGATACCGCGCTTGGGCTTCAGCGCTCGACATCTTCGGGCGAGAGACGGCCACGGCGCTCTCAGCGGGGACTTGATCGGAGCTATCTGGGAGGTGGTCAGATTCGAGTAGAGCGCGGTCTGCCTTCAGCGGGCGTCTTGGACGCCGCTGTGACAACCGGGCGCGCTGTTCGCCTACGAATGGACGAACTGACTCCGTCCACCACCTCTTGACGTGTGGCTTGGCCCGCTCGATTCCCTTGGCCATGAACGCGAGGAGTACCTCGCTGATGAGATCAGCGAGTTCCTGCTGTTCTGGCGTCAGGCGCCTCTCCTCGGCCGGGACGTAGACGCGCTCGGTGACGTACTCCGTGACATAGACGGGATCGGGGTCAACCTCATCCGCAGGGACGAACCGCGCGCTTCCCTTCAAGCTGCCGTCAGCATCGAACAGGTTCTGGTGAAGCCCGCCCTCCTTCTTGCGTCCGGGCGTCAAGTCATCGTCGTCCCACTCGTAGTACCCCGGAATGCGTCCCACGAGCCCATCGTATCGAGCGAGCTCGCGAGCAACCGGGAACCGGGGACCAGTGCGCACCTCCTCGTCACACGGCACCAGGAGGTCACCATGCCCACGTTCTTCGATTCAACCGCCGACGCCGGTGAGGCGTCCGAAGCCTTGCGCGGGCTCGCCCACGCGAGCCGGAGCTTCGATCAGCCCGCCGAGATGTACGGGGTGATCGGCGATCTGTCCTCGGGGATGCGCTCGCTGCGGCAATCGCTGGACCAGATCGCCGATGTTCACGAGCGCAAGGCCGCGCACGCCTTCAACGACGATGGAAGCCACGAGGCAGGAGTGCGCGACGCGCTCGCTGCTGCGGAAGAGCTGCGCCAGGCCGCGAACCTCGTCGACCGGGCGTATGACCGGCTCGCGGAGGGGTTCATCGCTGCGGGCCGGATCGCCTGGCACCCCGAGCCCGCCGTCGAGGAGGCCGCGCCGTCGCGGTGGGTCAGCGTGGTGTTCCTCCAGGGCGAGGAGGCCCACCGGCCGTTGCGCATCCTCGGTGAGCTGGGGCATGTCGATGCGGTGGACTTCCTCGCGCAGTGGGACTACGACGACGAGACCACGCAGGCCGCGCTGGAGAACGGGTACGTCTACGACGAGCCTGGCGAGGGCACGAACGACCGGGTGGCGCTCTCGGGTGACTACGCGCTGGTCGTGAACCCGCACGTCGGCTACGTCTCGCTGCTGCGCCGCTACACAGAACCGGAGGCAGAGCCCCAGAACGCCGAACAGGTCGAGTCCGCTCCGGTGAAGTCTGGGCCGGAGTTGCTGGTGTCGTACTCGTCGCCAGACGCGCCGGAGCGGGCCGATGTGCCCGCGGCGAAGCGGGATGGGTCGTGGTTCGAGCCGGCGAAGATCACGGCGGTCAAGCAGGCGCGGGGGCTGGTGCTGTGATCGAGGATCGCGCGCGGCTGCACACCGCTGTCCTGGTGGCACCGTCGAGAGAGCGGCGGAAGCTGCGCAAGCAGCGCCGCAAAGCCGAGGCACGACTCCACGCCGAGCAGCGAAGCACCGCGCTCGCCGCTGCAAAGGCGAAGGCCGAAGAGGAGCGTGCCGAGCGGCGCGCGACCGTCTACTTGCCGAAGTCGGGAGAGCCGGGAGCTGCGCGGCTGCGCACTCCGGGCCGGTTCCACCTGACGCGGCATCAGGACACGTCGGCGACGCTGGCGGGCGCCTACCCGTTCGTCGCCGAGGGTGGGCTTGGTGCCGATGGTGTGTTCGTCGGCCAAGACCTGTACTCGGGCGGGAGTTTCGTCTACGACCCGTGGGTGCTTTACGCACGCGGCATCATCACGGCACCCAACGTGGTGCTGGCCGGGATCGTCGGCTCCGGCAAGTCATCGCTGGCCAAGTCGCTCTACACGCGGTCGCTGCCGTTCGGTCGGCGCGTGTACGTGCCCGGCGACCCGAAGGGCGAGCACACCGCCGTCGCCAACGCCGTCGGCGGACGCGCCATCGTCCTCGGACACGGCCTCAACACTCGTCTGAACCCGCTCGATGAAGGTCACCGGCCCAGCGGCCTGTCGGATGAGCAGTGGGCCTCGACCGTCGCGGCCCGGCGGCGTGATCTGATCGGTGCGCTCGCGGAGACTGTGCTCGCGCGGGGGTTGTCGCCGTTGGAGCACACTGCGATCGACATCGCGCTGACCCAGACGGTGCGGGAGAACGACGTGCCGATCCTGCCTATGGTCGTTGACCGCATCCTCGCCCCGAGCGCGCATGCCGACGGCCGGTTGGCCGAGGACGGTCGTCTCGTCGGCCACGCGCTACGCCGTCTCGTGGCCGGTGACCTGGCCGGTCTGTTCGACGGGCCTTCGACGGTCGCGTTCGATCCGTCGTTGCCGATGATCTCACTCGACCTCTCGCGGGTCACCGAGAACTCGACCCTCATCTCTGTCCTGATGACGTGCTCGTCGGCGTGGATGGAATCCGCGCTGCTTGACCCGAACGGTGGGCAGCGGTGGGTGATCTACGACGAGGCATGGAGATTGATGAGCCATCCGGCGTTGTTGCGGCGGATGGATGCGCACTGGCGACTCGCCAGGCACTACGGGATCGCGAACATGCTGATCTTCCATAAGCTCACCGATCTCGACAATGTGGGCGACCAAGGCTCCGCGATGCGGTCCCTGGCCAACTCATTGTTGGCGAATGCGGAGACGCGGATTGTGTATCGGCAGGAGTCCGACCAGCTCGGGCCGACCGCGACCGCGCTCGGCCTGACCGGCACGGAGCAGCAGCTCTTGCCGAATCTCGGCGTCGGCCAGGGCCTGTGGCGGATCAAGGCCAGGAGCTTCGTCTGCCAACACCAGCTCCACCCCGACGAACTCGCGCTGTTCGACACCAGCAGCCGTGCAGCGGGAGGTCACCGATGAATCGCACCGGCCCGCGCCGATCCACCCCGACCGACGAAGATGCGACCGCTCCCGTCGAGCTGCCGCCGCACGTCCTGGTCACCGTCGCCGCAGACGGCACCCTCACCGCCACGGTGGATGGAGCACCGTTCGCGTCGCAGGACGGGAGCGCGTGGACGCGGGCGACGTTCGGGCCGCTCATGGATGCCATCACCAAGGACCGCACCATCGCCGTCCGAGTCGAGGTCCGCGAGAACGACGGAAGCATCTTCACCGACATCCTCCGCACCCGCAAACCCCGACGCGCAGTGGCCCCGTCCGAGAACCCTGCGCCCGAGACCCGTCGGAGTCGCCACGCCCGACGAGTGCCGCGCCTGGCGGAGGTCACCGCGGGCGGGTTCGTGCCCGGCGAGGATGTCGCCGTCGCGACGATCGTCTCCCACACCGACGCCACCGGAACCGGAGAGGCCCGCGCACTCATCGACCTCGACGACCTACCCGCCGGAACATCGCACGAGGTGATCCTGCTCGGGCGCATCTCGGGCACGCTCGCGGTGCGGCGGCTGACATGAACCAGCGGCAAGCCGGGGGCATGGGCGACGAACTCACCAACGCCGCCCTCATCGGCCTGATCGGCATGTTCGGGATCGCTCTCGTTCTCCGCGCGGCCGGCAGCGTCGCCGCGTTCCTCACCGGCACACCACAACCAGACGCCGGCGCAGCGGCCGGGCTCGCCGTACTGTTCAACCCCGCCGACCCGGCGACCGCGCTCGGTGCCCACGGACTCAACCCAGTCGTCTACTGGCTCGTCAGCACGGCACTACTCGGCGGACTCGCCGCCGGGATCGTCTGGGTCTGGATGGTCCTGCGCCGACACACGCGGAAGACCGAGACCGACCCGCACCGACTGGCCGGGATCGCGACCAGCCATGAAGTCAAGACCGCAGCATCCGCCAAGGCACTGCTTCACCGCGCCGCCACACTGCGACCCTCCTTGGAATCACCAGCCCCGCAGGATGTCGGCTACCTGCTCGGTGCCAGTCGTGGCACGAAGGTTTGGGCATCGGTCGAGGACTCGATCCTGCTGATCGGCCCACCCCGCTCCGGCAAGGGCCTGCACGTCGTCATCAACGCGATCCTCGACGCACCCGGCGCGGTCGTCACGACCAGCACGAGGCCCGACAACCTCACCGCGACCCTCCGCGCCCGACGCCGCAAGGGCGGGCCGGTCGCCGTGTTCGATCCCCAGCACCTCGCCGAAGGCATCCCCGCAGGGCTGCGCTGGTCACCCATTCGCGGCTGCGACGATCCACTGACCGCGATGATCCGCGCCAACGGACTCGCCGCCGCCACCGGCCTCAGCGCTGGCGGGGTCGAGTCCGGCGGGTTCTGGGAAGGCAAAACCCGCACCGCACTCCAAAGCCTGCTGCACGCGGCCGCGCTCGACGGTCGCCCACCGGCTGAGCTGTTCAGGTGGACGCTCGACCCCAGCGCAGCGTCCGAGGCCGTCGCGATCCTCAGCTCCCACCCGAACGCGGCAATGGGCTGGGACGACTCACTGGGCGCGATGATCGACGCCGACCCCAAGACCCGCGACAGCATCTGGCAAGGCGTCTCCCTCGCACTCGCCGCCCTCGCCGACCCGCGCGTGCTCGACGCCGTCACACCAGGCCCGCACGAGCACTTCGACCCCGAGACCTTCCTCACCGAGCAAGGCACCCTCTACCTGCTCGCCACCGGAGCCGGGGCAGGAGCCTCCGCATCGCTGGTCGCGGCGTTCGTCGAAGACCTCATCGAAACCGCCCGACGACTCGCCGCACGCTCACCCGGAGCACGGCTCGACCCGCCACTGCTGCTCGCGCTCGACGAGATCGGCAACCTCGCACCCCTGCCATCACTGCCGACACTCATGGCAGAAGGCGGCGGCACCGGGATCACGACCATGCCGGTCTTGCAGTCACTCGCCCAAGCCCGCGACAGGTGGAGCGAGCACCAGACCGGCGCGATCTGGGACGCCAGCATCGTCAAGATCATCCTCGGCGGCGCATCCAACAGTCGCGACCTCCAAGACCTCTCCACCCTCATCGGCGAGCGAGACGAGTACACCGACAGCGTGACCCTCGGCGACCATGGCACCCGCTCCAACCAACGCTCGATCCGCCGCGTCTCGATCCTGCCGCCAGACCGCATCCGCACCCTGCCGTTCGGGACCGGCATCACGATGCTGCGCTCCGCGCCGCCCATCGTTACCGACCTGCGCGCCTGGCCAACTCGGCCCGACGCCGCGCAGCTCCGCAGCGATCGCGACGAGCTCGAAGCGCTGCTTCGCCGCCGTCCCGTCTCCTGAGCTGAGTAGGTTTCACACATAGTCGGAGGCCTTGGCGGAACTGGTGTCACACACCTACTCAGCTCTTGGGCGAGCCAAGCCAGGGAACCCCCGGCGCGAGGCTTTGATGTAGCGCTCCGCATCGGCCGGATGGCGCTCGATGAGATAGACGCAGTACGCGAGCCAGATCAACTGGCTCAGCACGCTGACTGCCGCGAGTGTCAATACGAGGGTGACCACCGGAACCTCCACACGATTGGTGGGGTCCTCGGAGTGCCGCCCACTATCGAATGGGGTTTGGTGGTCGTCGGCTCGGAGGGGAACGACCTGTCCGACAGCTATGGCCTCCACCCTCTGACATACATCAGGGGCCGTGAATCGTCTGAGCCCCGCGATTGGCAATTCCTTACTCCGAGGTGGAATCGACAATCGTGAGCGGACAACTTCACCGGCTTAACGACCCACCGCGACTTAGCCACCGCCCATACGAGCGATCAGACGCGAAGAGACGAACTCCGTACTGCTGTACGACGATGATACAGCGTCTGTCGCCTCAGTGTCGGTCTTCGACGAGACTCAGCTGAGGGCGGACCTGGGCGCAGAAGCGCACCTGCCTGACAGCGCGACCCACACGCAGTTGGTCGCCCGAGTCAGGAGGAGGCCATCATGGCCATTCACACCCAGGAATCGCTGTCAGGCTTCATCGCGTCGGAGCCGTTGCTCACCGAGACGACCAAAGGAGACGCCCGGTTCTTCGCGCGTATCGGCAAGGAGCACTTCCGCCGCGAGGACGACGGCTCGTTCACGCAGACCGAGACGACCTACCACCACCTGGTCATGTTCGGGCGTTCCGCTGAGCACGCGCACGCGAACTTCGCCCAGGGCGACAACTTCGTCGCCGAGGGCTACACGCGGCCAGTCAACTACGAGCGCAACGGTCAGGCGATCGAGGGCGAAGAGTTCGTCGCCAAGAAGATCGGCCACGACGCCGCGCGAACCCGCTACGAGGTGGACCGGACGCCGCGCAATGGAGTCGGCCGGGACGCGGCGGCGTACGACCCGACGCAGCGAGCAGCAACTGCGGCGCACGCCCCGGTCAGCATGTGAGTTCGGGAGCCACAGCACCATGAGCGATCAGCATGAGATGGATGAGCCGGACGTCTTCGACGGACCGCCCCGTGTCACCAGCGCGGACATGCCCGAGCCGCCTCACCCCGTGAACTGGAACCTGCTGACGGCGCACGAGCTGGAGCAGGAATGGCTCGCGCTGAACCGTTGGGTTGACTGGCTGCGGCGCACCTACGGCCTTACCGTCGCGGTGGTGCCGCCGTTCTGGCACCACCACCCGGAGATGGTCTGGGAGCTGTCGGCGCTGCACCTGCATTGGCTCGCCGCCTACGACCCCGAGCAGAACGCCTCCGCGCCGCTCGGCTGGCACCGCGACTTCGCCGACGCGCGAGAGCGCCTTCGCTACTGGGTCACCGCCTGCGGCACTCGTGGCGACCGCGACCGCCCGACCCGGCAAGCTGCGTGGCCCGGTGAGGAGCCAGCGCCCACGATCCAGGACTTCACCTTCACTGACCGGGACACCGAGTTCGTTGAGTTCGTCATCACTCAAGTCCGCAAGCGCCAGGAGGCCGAAGACGAGTTCTACGCCAACCTGGCCGACGACGAGGGTCCGTAGAGCGATGAGCCGCTATGCCAAGAAGACCGACCGTCGCCCGTACGAGGAGCGGTCGTTCTCCGTCCGGGCCGTCCACCGCGAACGCGCCGACCTGCACAAGCTCGCCGAGGTTCTCATCCGGCTGACGTTGCAGGAGACCGGCGAAAGCCGCGCGGCCCGCGAGGCCGAGCGGGTGCCCGACACCTACCGGGCGGCACCGGATGGCCTGGCCGGCTCTGAAGCCGCCCGGTAGAATGAACCCTGCAAGCCTCGCGATGCGGGGTGTTGTGGCCTAAACCTCGCCGCTCGGCGGGCAACACGCACCGAGACCATCGGGTCTCGCCCTACAGCCTTCACAGGCTGCTCTCACGATCAACACTCCTCCCATCAACAGTGGGAGCGCGAGGGTCGAACCGCGTGAGAGTGAGCCCCCGATGACCACCATTGCCGACGATCCGGCAGCCAGCCTGATCGACCCGCCCAAGACTGCGGCTGCCGCCGTGTCGTACCTGCGGGTCTCGACCCGCGAGCAGGCAGAGAAGGGCGGCACCGACGAGGGCTTCTCGATCCCGGCCCAACGCGAAGCAACCCGGCGTAAGGCCGAACAGCTCGGTGCCGGCATCGTCGAGGAGTTCGTCGACGCGGGAGCCTCAGCCAAGTCGTCTGACCGGCCCGAGCTGATGCGGATGATCCAGTACGTCAAGGCCAACAAGGTCGCGTACTGCATCGTTCACAAGGTCGACCGGCTCGCCAGGAACCGCGCCGACGACGTGAGCATCCACCTTGCACTCCAACAGTGCGGGGTCATGCTCGTGTCCGCGTCCGAGAACATCGACGAGACCCCCTCCGGGATGCTGCTGCACGGCATCATGTCCACCATCGCCGAGTTCTACTCCCGCAACCTCGCCACCGAGGTCGCCAAGGGTATGAACCAGAAGGCCATCGGTGGCGGTACGAACGGGCGCGCGCCCATCGGCTATCTGAACGTTCGCAAGCGCGACGAGCTCGGCCGTGAGGTTCGCACCATCGAGCTCGATCCCGAGCGGGCACCGATGATCGAGTGGGCGTTCAAGGCGTACGCCTCGGGCAACTGGAGCGTCAGCCAGCTCCATGACGAGCTCACCTCGCGCGGGCTGCGGAGCCTGCCCACGCCGAAGCGGCCGGCGAAGCCGCTGGCCGTGTCCACCATCCATCGGCTCCTGACCAACCCGTACTACAAGGGTGATGTCATCTACCGAGGCACCCGCTACAAGGGCAACCACACGGCGCTCGTGCCTGCCGAGGTCTGGTACCAGGTCCAGTCCGTGCTCACCGCGCACCAGTGCGCCGTCGAAGCGACCCAAGTTCATGGCCATTACCTCAAGGGCACGATCCATTGTGGGCAGTGCGGCTCTCGGCTCATCGTGTCCAACGCGAAGAATCGACACGGCAATGTCTACTGCTACTTCGTGTGCTCCGGTCGGCACTCCAAGCGCACCGACTGCACGCGCCAGGCGATGCTCATCGAAGATGTCGAGAAGCTCGTCGAGGACTACTACACCCGCGTCCAGATCGCGCCGGCCCAGCAGGATGCCCTCGCAGGGATGCTCCATCATGAGTTCGACCGGCTCATGGCCGCTGAAACCGAGGAACTGGAACGCCTCACCACCAACCGCGATCGGCTCGAAGGCGAGCAGGACCGGCTCATGCAGGCGCACTACGCCGACGCGATCCCGCTCTCCGTGCTCAAGCGTGAGCAGGATCGGATCGTCGCCGAACTCGACCAGGTAACCCGCCGCATCGACGCGCACTTCGGCGACTACGCCGACGCCCGAGCCCACCTCGACGACGCCCTCGGCCTGCTCGCCAACTGCGCCGACATCTACACCCGCTGCGACGACACCAACCGGCGTCTGTGCAACCAGGCGTTCTTCACGAAGGTCTTCATCGACGAGGACAACGAACTGCGCGTCGAGCACAACCGCCCCTTCGAGATGCTGCTTGATCCGCAGGTCAACGCCAACGCTCTAACCTGGGCCGCGGACGCGAACAAGGCCCGAACCTCGACCAACGTTTCCGTTGGCGAGGGTTCGAGCCTTGTGCGTGCGGTGGACCTGAGGGTGTCTGGGTTCGGGACATAGGTCACAGGTGATAGGTCGCTGGTGAGTCGCGTCATAAGTCACAGTCGGCGGTATGTCGAAGCACAGGGTGATCGTGTTGAAGGTCGTCGCGAAGCAGCTCACCGT
>JASCPE010000013.1 GCA_029959865.1 Microbacteriaceae bacterium PS02070
CAACCGGGTCACCCGTCGGAGGAGTACCCGACACCGTCGCCGTGTTCTCCACCGAACCCGCATCGACATCCGCTTGCGTGACGGCATACGTCGCGGTTGCGGTGACGGTTTCACCCGGGGCGAGGACGCCCTCGGCGCCCGGCCACTCATACGTCAGCTCAGACAGGCCCGGAAGGGGGTCGTCAATCGTGACGCCATCGAGGGTCACGTTGCCGGTGTTCGTCGCCTCAAACTCATACGTGATCACGTCACCAGCAGCAGACACCTCACCCGACGCGGACTTCACGACCTCAATCGACGGGTCCGGCGTGAGGGGAACTGTTTCAGCGTCCTGCGCGTCAGTGGTGGAACCGTCGGGGGCGGTGCCTTCGGCGGTCGCGGTGTTGATCACCGCGCCTGAGTCGACATCGGCTTGCGTGACCGTATAGGTCGCGGTCGCTGTTGCGGTTTCACCCGGGGCGAGGATGCTCTCCGCGCCCGGCCACTCATACGACAGCGCCGACAGGCCAGCAAGCGGGTCGCTCACCGCGACACCATCGAGCGTGACGTTGCCCGTGTTCGTGACCTCGAACGTGTACGTGATCACGTCACCCGCGACACCCACACCATCAAGGACGCCCGTCTTCACAACCTCGATCAACGGGTCCGAGTCGATCGGAACGATCTCCGTGTCCGTCCCCTCAACCGGGTCACCCGTCGGAGGAGTACCCGACACGGTTGCCGTGTTCTCGACTGATCCGGCGTCGACATCAGCCTGCGTGACCGTGTACGTCGCCGTCGCAGTGACCGACTCGCCAGGCGCGAGGACGTTCGGCGCCCCCGGCCACTCCGCATAGACCAGATCCGACAAACCAGGCAGCTCATCGACAATCCCCACATCGGAGAGAGTCACGTTGCCGGTGTTCGTCGCCTCAAACGTGTACGTGACCACATCACCCGCAGCAGCAACGTCACCCGACGCGGACTTCACAACCTCGATCGAGGGGTCCGAATCGATCGGAACGACCTCCGTGTCCGTCCCCTCAACCGGGTCACCCGTCGGAGGAGTACCCGACACCGTCGCCGTGTTCTCCACCGAACCCGCATCGACATCCGCCTGCGTCAGCACGTATGTCGCCGTCGCGATCACCGACTCACCCGGAGCGAGGACGCCCTCGGCGCCCGGCCACTCATACGTCAGCTCAGACAGGCCCGGAAGGGGGTCGTCAATCGTGACGCCAGCGAGGGTCACGTTGCCGGTGTTCGTCGCCTCAAACTCATACGTGACGACGTCACCCGCAGCAGAGACCTCACCCGACGCGGACTTCACGACCTCGATCGAGGGGTCCGAGTCGATCGGCACGATCTCCGTGTCCGTCCCGTCAACGGGGTCACCCGTCGGAGGAGTACCCGACACGGTTGCCGTGTTCTCCACCGAACCGGCGTCGACATCAGCTTGCGTGACGGTATACGTCGCGGTTGCGGTGACGGTT
>JASCPE010000014.1 GCA_029959865.1 Microbacteriaceae bacterium PS02070
CAGACAAACCGTTCAACGGGTCATCGATCGTGACGCCGTCCAGGGTCACATTGCCCGTGTTCGTCGCCTCAAACTCGTACGTGACGACGTCACCCGCAGCAGAGACCTCACCCGACGCGGACTTCACGACCTCGATCGAGGGGTCCGAGTCGATCGGCACGATCTCCGTGTCGGTCCCGTCGACGGGGTCACCCGTCGGAGGAGCACCCGACACCGTCGCCGTGTTCTCCACCGAACCCGCATCCACGTCGGCCTGCGTCACCGTATACGTCGCCGTCGCCGTCACAGACTCACCCGGGGCGAGGACACCCTCCGCGCCCGGCCACTCATAAGCCAGCTCAGACAGGCCCGGAAGGGGGTCGTCAATCGTGACCCCATCTAGGGTCACGTTGCCGGTGTTCGTCGCTTCGAACGTGTACGTGATCACGTCACCGGCAGCAGCGACGTCACCCGACGCGGACTTCACAACCTCGATCGAGGGGTCCGAATCGATCGGAACGACCTCCGTGTCCGTCCCGTCAACCGGGTCACCCGTCGGAGGAGTACCCGACACCGTCGCCGTGTTCTCCACCGAACCCGCATCGACATCCGCTTGCGTGACGGCATACGTCGCGGTTGCGGTGACGGTTTCACCCGGGGCGAGGACTCCTTCGTCGCCCGGCCAGCCGTCGTACACGACGGCGGAGAGCCCGGGCAGCGGATCAGTGACCGACACCTCGTCCAAGGTGACTGTGCCGGTGTTTTCGATCGTGAAGGTGTAGGTGATGATCGAGCCTGCGACCGCGTCTCCGCCCAACTCACCTGCCTTGGTCAGCTCGATCGCCGGGCTGACGTCGAGCGGGATCGTCTCAGGATCCGTGGCCTCAGCTGAGGTTCCGTCGGGGGCGGTGCCTTCGGCGGTCGCTGTGTTGATCACCGCGCCTGAGTCGACATCCGCTTGCGTGACCGTGTACGTTGCAGTTGCGGTCACTGACTGACCCGGCGCCAGGACGCTATCGTCGCCGGGCCACTCACCGAATGTCAGGGCGGACAGCCCGGGCAGCGGGTCGGTCACCGTGACATCGTCGAGCGTGACGTTGCCTGTATTCGTGACCTCGAACG
>JASCPE010000015.1 GCA_029959865.1 Microbacteriaceae bacterium PS02070
CAACCGAGACACCATCCAACGTCACATTGCCCGTGTTCGACACCGTGAACGTAAACGTCACCACATCACCGGCGAAACCATCACCGGCAACCTCACCCACCTTCACAAAAGACAGACCCGGCGCGGAGGGGATTTCGACAGTCTCGGCAGTCGTGTCGGTGACGGGGTCTCCCGTCGGCGGGTTACCCGAAGCGGTAGCCGTATTGACGACCGAACCAGCATCCACATCAGCCTGCGTCAACTCATACGTCGCGGTGGCGGACACGATCTCTCCGGGCGCGAGCACCCCCTCTTCACCCGGCCAGGTGCCGAACTCGATGTCGGACAGACCGGGCAGCGGGTCGTTGATCGCGACACCCCGGAGGGTAACGTTCCCGGTGTTCTCCACCTCGAACGTGTAGGTGATGACCTCGCCGGCGTCCCCGGCCCCCGCGAGGACACCAGTCTTGTCGATGGTGAGCGACGGCTCGGGCGTAATCGGGACAGCCTCCACGTCGGAGTCATCGACCGAGTCTCCGGTCGGTGGGTTGCCGACCGCTGTTGCGGTGTTCACGATGGAACCCGCGTCAACGTCTTCTTGGGTGGCGCTGTAGGTTGCGGTTGCGGTGACGGTCTCCCCCGGGGCGAGGACACCCTCGGCTCCCGGCCACTCGTACGACAGTTCAGACAAACCGTTCAACGGGTCATCGATCGTGACACCATCCAGGGTCACATTGCCCGTGTTCGTCGCCTCAAACTCGTACGTCACCACATCACCCGCAGCAGCAATGTCACCGGACGCGGACTTCTCAACCTCGATCGAGGGGTCCGAATCGATCGGAACGACCTCCGTGTCCGTCCCGTCAACGGGGTCACCCGTCGGAGGAGTACCCGACACGGTTGCCGTGTTCTCCACCGAACCGGCGTCGACATCAGCTTGCGTGACGGTATACGTCGCGGTTGCGGTGACGGTT
>JASCPE010000016.1 GCA_029959865.1 Microbacteriaceae bacterium PS02070
CGGGCTGATCACCCCCGAACCCCGCAAACGCCCCCGCTCGTCCTACGTCCGGTTCGAAGCCGCCCAGCCCAACGAGACCTGGCAATCCGACTTCACCCACTGGCGCCTCTGTGATGGCAGCGACGTGGAGATCCTGAACTGGCTGGACGACCACTCCCGCCTCCTGCTCTCCTGCACCGTCCACCAGCCCGTCACCGGCGCAAGCGTCGTAGACACTTTCGTCGCCACGGTCGATGCCTACGGGCCGCCCGCCTCAACCCTGACCGACAACGGCCGCGTCTACACCGCCCGCCACGGCGGCGGCCGCAACGAGTTCGAATATCTCCTCGCCGCCCTCGATATCCGGCAGAAGAACGGCACCCCCAACCACCCCCAAACCCAAGGGAAAATCGAAAGATTCCACCAGACCCTGAAACGGTGGCTCGCTGCCCGACCCCGCGCCGCATCGATCCTCGACCTGCAGACCCAGCTGGACGCGTTCCGGGAACACTACAACCACCACCGGCCGCACCGCGCCCGCGACGGACAGACCCCCGCGGCGGCTTATGCCGCGGCCGCCAAAGCCGCCCCAGCCGGGCACGATGACCGCGCACACTACCGGGTCCGGCACGACCACGTCGGCAGCAATGGAAAGATCAGCTTCCGCCGCGCCGCCCGCATGCACCACCTCGGCGTCGGCGCCCACCACCGCGGCACACCCGTGCTCCTACTCGCCGACAACACCACCGTCACCATCATCGCAACCCGCACCGGCGAGATC
>JASCPE010000017.1 GCA_029959865.1 Microbacteriaceae bacterium PS02070
TGACCCGGCGCCAGGACGCTATCGTCGCCGGGCCACTCACCGAATGTCAGGGCGGACAGCCCGGGCAGCGGGTCGGTCACCGTGACATCGTCGAGCGTGACGTTGCCTGTATTCGTGACCTCGAACGTGTACGTGATCACGTCACCCGCGACACCCACACCATCAAGGACGCCCGTCTTCACAACCTCGATCAACGGGTCCGAATCGATCGGAACGACCTCCGTATCGGTCCCCTCAACCGGGTCACCCGTCGGAGGAGTACCCGACACCGTCGCTGTGTTCTCCACCGACCCCGCATCCACGTCCGCCTGCGTCACCGTATACGTCGCCGTCGCCGTCGCAGACTCACCCGGAGCGAGAACGTTCGGAGCTCCCGGCCATTCATACGTCAGAGCAGACAGACCCGGAAGCGGGTCAGCGACCGTCACATCGTCAAGGGTCACGTTCCCGGTGTTCGTCGCCTCAAACTCGTACGTGACGACGTCACCCGCAGCAGACACCTCACCCGACGCGGTCTTCACAACCTCGATCGACGGGTCCGAATCGATCGGAACGACCTCCGTGTCCGTCCCCTCAACCGGGTCACCCGTCG
>JASCPE010000018.1 GCA_029959865.1 Microbacteriaceae bacterium PS02070
CAGACAAACCGTTCAACGGGTCATCGATCGTGACGCCGTCCAGGGTCACATTGCCCGTGTTCGTCGCCTCAAACTCGTACGTGACGACGTCACCCGCAGCAGAGACCTCACCCGACGCGGACTTCACAACCTCGATCGAAGGATCGGGCGTCAACGGCACGGTTTCGGCGTCAGCGCCACTGACGGGGTCGCCCGTGGGTGGCGTGCCTTGCGTGGTGCCGGAGTTCACGACTGCGCCAGCATCCACGTCAGCCTGGGTCACGGTGTAGGTCGCAGTTGCGGTCACCGATTGACCCGGCGCCAGGACGCTATCGTCGCCGGGCCACTCACCGAATGTCAGGGCGGACAGCCCGGGCAGCGGGTCGGTCACCGTGACATCGTCGAGCGTGACGTTGCCTGTATTCGTGACCTCGAACG
>JASCPE010000019.1 GCA_029959865.1 Microbacteriaceae bacterium PS02070
CCCGATGACCGACGATCCGGCCGATCTCGCCGTCCGCGTCAACATGGACCTCGCCGCGATGATCCCGGTCGAGTCCGCCCATCACGAGGCCGCGCGCGACTTCCTGGAGTACCTGTATCAGCCCGAGATCATCGAGGCGTACAACGCATCGCAACTCGGCTTCACGCCAACCCCCGACGCGGCCCCGCCCGCCGATGAGCGCATCGCCGAGATGCAGGAGTACTACGACAACGGGCAGATCTACCAGGGCGCTTCCGTGCTCGTGCCGAAGACCATTCCCGCCTTCAACTATTCGCAGGCGATCATCCTCGGGGATAACCCGGCATCGACGCTGCGCACGATGGATC
>JASCPE010000001.1 GCA_029959865.1 Microbacteriaceae bacterium PS02070
GATCAGCTTCCGCCGCGCCGCCCGCATGCACCACCTCGGCGTCGGCGCCCACCACCGCGGCACACCCGTGCTCCTACTCGCCGACAACACCACCGTCACCATCATCGCAACCCGCACCGGCGAGATCATCGCCACCAACCAGATCCAACCCGACAAGACCTACTGGCGCAACACGATGAAAGCCCCCGGCCGATGGCCGGAGGCTCCCAGAACGTGACCTATGACGCGACTCACATGAGACCTATGACGCGACTCATCACATCGGTGGCGAGTGAGGGATTCGAACCCCCGAAGTCGAAGACGGCTGATTTACAGTCAGATCCCTTTGGCCACTTGGGTAACTCGCCAAGGCGCACCCGCCCAGCTTGTACAGTCGACCGGAGGCGCAAGCATCAATATTACCCGTACGATCGCGCCCGCGGAAACCAAGCCCCTAGGCGGCGGTGGCGAGCACCTGTTCCACGAAGGATTCGATGCGGGTGCGGGTGCCGTCGATGCGCCGATCGACGCTGGCCCGAAGCTCACTGGGAGCGAGGGGAGCCGCAAGGCGCACGTTCTCATGACAGGACAGGTCGGCGCAGATATAGGTACCCACGCTGTCGCCACGCTCCCCCGCGCGCCCTGCCCGGCGGGCGGTGAACAGCGCCACCTGGTCGGCCGGCTGCATCGTGTGGCACAGGTTGCACATTGCCGCGCGGGCAAGGCTCGCTCCGTTCGAGGCGCGCAGAACGATGCCCGTCGGCTCGCCATCAACCTCGGCGACGACGTAGCCCCGCCCTCGGTTGCGGGGGTCACGCCAGGCGAGGAAATCGAGATGATCCCATTCGGTCAGCACGAAGTCGTGCGGGAGCGCAACCTGCTCCTTCTCTTCCTCCGACGCGTTCACGATCACGTCGAGAATCTCTTCTTCGGTAAGAGCCTGCATGCGGCCATTTTAGGAAGCCGTCGCCAGCATCGGGGCGCGCGGCGACGAATGCGGACATCGAGCCCGAGCAATGGAGGGTCTCTGCACGCGATCGACGCCAGCGCTCCGCCACCGGATGGTGCGCCGCGCCGCGAAGGAATCGGTGCGCACCGTCACGAGGACGTCAGTACCTTCCGCAGATACACGGCCGTTTCGGTCTCCTTCTGGCGGGTCCCGTCAGCGTCCACATACTCGTACGTGTAGGTCTCACGTCGGCCCGTCGGCAGGTAGCCCAGGCGCTCGTAGAGTCTGCGCGCATCGAAGTTGTCGACACCGACGCCGATCTCCAGTGCACCGTCCTGGCGCGCTTCACGCTCCGCCGCCACGATGATCGCGTTGCCGATCCCTCGGCCCCGTCGTGGCTCATCAACCTGCAGATTCTTCAGCTCCGGCGGCTGGGTCCACTCCAGATAGCCCCCGCCGACGGGGATGTCGTCTTCCCAGGCGACGAGGTACAGCCCGCGACCGGCTTGCTGCGCCGTGAACAGTGACCGGGCGACGCCCGCACCGGGAGGCTCTCGTGACTCGATGATCGCCACCTCGTGCGAGGTGCACCGACGTATCGCCACGGAGTTGGAGACCATTCCTCGAGTATCTCCCTCTGCCGCCGAGACCGACGGCGGGTAGATTGGTCGAATGGCCGATTCATCATTCGACATCGTCTCCAAGGTCGACCACCAGGAGGCGGACAACGCCCTCAACCAGGCTCGCAAGGAGGTCGAGCAGCGCTACGACTTCCGCGGAACGGACACCTCCATCGAGTGGAGCGGCGAGACGATCCTCATCAAGGCGAACAGCGAAGAACGCGCGAAGGCTGCGCTCGATGTCTTCCAGTCGAAGCTCATCAAGCGCGGCATCTCGCTGAAGTCGCTCGAGTCCGGTGACCCGACCCCCTCGGGCAAGGAGTTCCGGATCGTCTCGACCCTGAAGGACGGCATCTCTCAGGAGAACGCGAAGAAGATCTCCAAGATCATTCGCGACGAGGGACCGAAGTCCGTGAAGTCTCAGATCCAGGGCGACGAGCTTCGTGTGCAGTCGAAGTCGCGCGATGATCTGCAAGAGGTTCAGCGGCTCCTGAAGGCTGCCGACCTCGACGTCGATCTCCAGTTCGTCAACTACCGCTAGTGGCCACGACCGAGCCGGGCTTCCAACGCAACGCGTTGCTGCCGGGCATCATCCTGGCAGCGGCGTGCGTCGCGGGCATCCCGTTGATCGCGTCCGAGACGGGGTCGACGGTGATCCGCTTCATCGTGACGATCTTTGCGCTCATCATCGCCGTGTTCGCGGTGCAGGCAGGGCAGTGGTGGTGGGGGATCCCGATGGCGGCGATCGCCATCGCCTGGAACCCCGTGTTCCCGTTCGCACTCGATGGATCGTGGTGGATCACCGCCCACGTGGTCGCGGCAGCGCTCGGCGTCGTCGCCGGCGGGCTCATCCGATCGCCTCGTTCAACGCCGCGCTGAGGGGCGGCTGCGGGAGCTCCAGAGCGTCGGCCTCTTCTCCCCAAGTGCGCCGTCTGCGACGGTTCTCCACGGGAATTTTTTGGCCGGCGATCAGGGGCTTAAATGTCGGAGGCCCCTGCCACAATTGAGGCATGAACCCACTCGATTCGCCCTCACCCGACGAAGCTGACGCTCTTCGCGGTCAGGTCGCTGGGGAGGGCGAGCGCTCTCATGCGGTTCCGACGGGCGGGCCCGAAACTGACTCTCCCATCCCCTCCCTGATCGATGCCTATGTTGCGAGCCGCCGCATCCGTGCCGCGGCGGACGCGTCGGCGGCGAACATCCTGTACCTCCTCCTGAGCCTCGCGTTGGAAGATGAAGATGTCAGATCCTCGTCTACCCAGAGCGATTTGGCTGTCCGCGAGCTGGCCGCCGAGATCGGCGCAGCCGCGCACGAATCCGATCGGCACGTGCAGCGGGAGTTGGATCGCGCGTTCGACCTCGTCACGCGCTTTCCTGCCACGCTGGCGGCACTGACGAACGGTCGCATCAGCGCCGCTCACGTGTCGGTGATTGTCGATGCGGGAGCACTCCTCAGTGACGACGCAGCGCGCGCCGAGTACGAGGGTCGAATCGTGGAGATCGCCGCGGCGGAGTCGTCGAATCGGCTGCGCCGGTTCGCGCGGTCGGCGGCCGAGGAACTCGCGCCGCAGTCCCTCCAAGAGCGCCACGATGTGGCCGCGCAGGCACGGTGCGTGTTCGTTACCGACCTCGACGACGGCATGGCGCGTTTGTCGGCCGATCTCCCGGCAACGCTCGCGCACGGCGCGCTGGACCGTCTGACGCGGATGGGAAAGGCCGTCATCGAGCAGAATCCAGAGGATGAGCGTACGCTCGCGCAGGTGCGCGCGGACCTGCTGGCAGAGCTCACGCTGACGGGTGCACCTTCCGGACACGATGCCACCGAGCTTCTCGGAGCAATACGGGCCGAAGTACAAGTCGTCGTGCCGATTCTCACTCTGCTCAATGACGACGGCACACCCTCGGACGGCGTCGAAGGCGTCCAGCACTCACCCGCCATGCTGGAGGGCCGCCAGCCGATCGATGTGGCGACCGCGCGGCGGCTTGCCGGGTCCGCCGCGGGGTGGACACGGGTGATGACCGATCCGATCAGCGGAATCTCACTCGCGGTGGACCGCTATCGACCGTCCGCTGAACTTCGTCGCTCCCTGCGAGCACTGGACGAGCGCTGCCGCTTCCCTGGGTGCGCCCACCTTGCCCGGCGATGCGATATCGACCACGTCGTGGACGCCGCGTACGGCGGGCCAACGTCCGCCGATAACCTCTCGCACCTCTGCCGCCGACACCACGTTCTCAAACACCACAGTCGCTGGGAGGTTGAGAAGGCTCGCGACGGCACGGTCACGTGGACGAGCCCTTACCGGCGCCGATACGAGGACGTGGGGTCCCCGATGGTTCCCCGATACTCGAGGAGTTCCCCCACGGGCGTTCAATTCGTTCCCGTACGTGATGTGAGGCCGCGCGCCGATGCTGAGGGCATGACCAGGACCGACCCAACAGCTCGCGCGAGCCAGGAGGATGACCCGGGTCCGCCGGCGCCGTTCTGAGTCGTATGCGCTGCCAGCCCCGACCCGGCCCGACCCGACCCGACCCGACCGATGCTGGGCTCCCCTCGCTCAGAGTCCAGCGAGGAAGCACTCATGCCCGCGCGCACCCACGCGGGCTCCACCTGGGATCTGTCACATCGCGGCCTCGAGGAGGCGTGACCACGCGACTTCGGTGCCCAACTGCCCGGTCTGCTTGAACAGCCGCACCTGATGCGTGTCGGCGAGCGCCTCAGCAAGCTCGTCCCGGTCAGCACCCTCAAATCCGAGCGTCCGCCAGAACGGCCCCGAGCGTCGGCTGAATAACCACGCTCTCCCGGCTCCTTCGGCAGCAGCACGCTCAAGCGCGAACTTCGCGAGCGCGGTACCTTGCCCACGCGATCGCTGAATCGGACTGACCGCCACGCTCCGGATGAGGGCATGACGACCGTCACCGCTGACCTCGTACCCGGTGCTACCGACGATGGCGCCGCTCTGATCGCGCTCGATCCACAGCCGCACGCTCGGCGTATCCAGACCGCTCAGCGTGAGATCTACCTCGTCTAAGAACGTCGCGAGGGCTTCGACATCGACCGTGCGACACCCTTCGAGCTCCACCCCGCCAGTCAACCATCGGGACAGGCGCTCGCTGAACGCCGGGGAAGCGCATCACGTACCCCGCTGGCCAGCACTCGGCTCCCGTAGTCACGAGAGCGCCTCGGCGTCACCGGGCCGCAGAAACAGGGACGGACAATCGAGCCAGCGCACGCGTGCGAACGAGCTCGTCATCCGAGCCGACCGTGGAGACCCACGGCGTAATAGGAATGGGACGGCGGCAATCGCACGGGTAACGTCGAGGCGGCAACGCCCGCATGGCCCGCGTCACCCCGCGGACGCTCGGACCGCGCGGCAGGACTGACCGACCGGGCCGTGTGAGATCGCCGAACACCCTGTCTGTGCCACTGCACGGCGCACCAGTGCGCCCACGCCACCAATGACAACACATACGCCCACCGCAGGAAGGACCACTCCCATGGCCGATGTTGAGAGCTTCACGCTGGACCACACAGCGGTCCGCGCGCCGTATGTGCGGCTGATCGCCGTCGAGCACGGGCCTCGCGGCGACGCGATCTCGAACTTCGACGTGCGCTTCGTCCAACCGAACGAGGGAGAGATCCCGACGGCGGGCCTCCACACTATCGAGCACCTCTTGGCCAGCCTCCTGCGCGACAGGCTCGCCGGGCTCATCGACATCTCGCCATTCGGGTGCCGCACCGGCTTCCATCTCATCGCGTGGGGAGAGCCGGCGATCGCCGACCTCGTCACCGCCATCACCGACAGCCTCCGAGCGATCGCCGAGGACATCACGTGGGAGGACGTGCCCGGCGTCGACGCATTCAGCTGCGGCAACTACCGCGACCACAGCCTCCACTCCGCCCGCGAATGGTCGAAAGCGATCCTCGCTCAAGGGATCAGCCTGGACGCCTTCGAACGGGTAGGCGTGTGACGGCGACGTTCCCCGAACTCCGCGGCAGGGTCGTCCTCGTGACCGGCGCCGCAAGCGGCATCGGCGCGGGAATCGCCGAGGCATTCCGCGACCAGGGCGCCACGGTCGTCGGCGCCGACCTGTCCTTCGAGGGCACCGATGCCGCCAGCGGCAAAGTCCATCTCGACGTCTCCGACCGCGCCAGCGTCGACCGGGCCTTCGCCGCTGTCGAGGAGTCGTTCGGCGCCGTCGAGGTCGCCGTGAACGCCGCAGGAACCTCCACGATGGCCTATGCCATCGATACGACCGAGGCCGAGTGGGACCGCAACCTGGACGTCAACGCCAAGGGGTCACTCTTCGTCGCCCAGCGTGCGGCGCGCGCAATGCAGGCCAGCGGAACCGCAGGCCGGATCATCCTCATCGCCTCGCAGGCCGCCAAGAACGGCTACCGCGGGATGTCCGCCTACGTCGCCTCGAAGCATGCCGTCCTCGGCCTCACCCGGACGCTGGCAATCGAGCTCGCCCCCGATGGCATCCTCGTCAACGCGATCTGTCCCGGCATCATCGAGACGCCGATGAAGCACCGCGAGCGCCACGAGGGCGCCCAGGTCCGCGGCGTGACAGCCGCCGACATCGAAGCCGAAGACCGTTCCCAGGTGCCCCTCGGGCGTACCGGCACGACGGCCGACGTCGCCGGCGTCGCGCTGTTCCTTGCCAGCGACCTGGCCTCCTACCTCACCGGCCAGGGACTGAACGTCACCGGCGGCATGACGATGCACTGACGCTGTCCCGCGTCCCGCGGCGACCCGGCGACCCCGGCGACCCGTCAGCGAGCCAGCGCGTCCCAGTCGACCTCGATGACCGACGGGTCGCTGCGCGAGATACGCGCGGGCAGCACGCGGCCTTCCGCCGGCCAGTACCTGCGGTCGAAGACCATCTCCGTCATCGTGAGGCGTTCGCCGGCGACACCCGCCACGATAGGCACGACCGTGATCGTCGCCTCCTGATAACGGCGACGCCCGGCGGGATCCGTGATGCCGACAACACGCACGGCGCCGTCGTCGGCGTCGGCAAGGGGGTCACGGGTGATCCGCTCCAGAGCGTGTGCCACCTGTTCCCACTCGTCCTCCTCCGCCATATCGCGAGTCTAGGGCGAGAGGCCCCGTCCGGCGCGCGCGTAGGATCGAGACGTCCGCCGATGAAGGGAACCGCCATGGGCCACGACAAGAACGATGAACTGCGCAGCGAAAATCTCCGCGACGAAGAGCGTCGCGAGAGCACGCACGAGAACATCGAGTTCGCGACCGCAGGCGAAGACGCCCTCACCGACGACATCGGATCGCAGGACGAGCGCCGTCACGACGGTGATCGCGCACACCACCACGACGAAGACTGACCGCTGAACGAGCGCGACCACCGTCGCGCAGCCGCCTTCCTCACGCGGCATGGAGACCGGCATGCACGCACGCCCGACGTCACTGACCCCGTGGCTTCTCGCAGCGCTCGGTTTCATCGCCGCCGTCGGTCCCGTTGCGACCGACATGTATCTGGCGTCCTTCACCGCCATCGCCGAAGATCTCAATACCGAACCCTCCCGCGTGCAGCTGACGCTGACGGCATTCCTCCTCGGCATGGGAATCGGACAGCTCGTCCTCGGCCCCCTCTCCGACCGCTTCGGCCGCCGACGGGTCCTGCTGGTCTCCGTCTCGGTGTTCGCCGCCGCGGGCATCGCCATGGTGTTCTCCCCCACGATCGGAGTGCTGATCACCCTCCGCGCCGTGCAGGGATTCTCCGGCGCCGGCTCCGTCGTAATCGCTCGTGCGATCGCCGCTGACCTCAGCACCGGAGCCACCGCGGTTCGAGCCCTCAGCCTCATCGCGATGGTCGGTGCGCTCGGCCCGATGATCGCGCCGCCGATCGGCGGACTCGTGAGCACCTTCGCGGACTGGCGCGGCGTGCTGGCCACGGTCGCGCTGATCTCCGTGCTCATGCTGATCGTCGCCGTGCTCGTCGTCCCGGAATCGCTGCCCGCGCACCATCGCAGCACCGGTGGTGCAGCCGTGTTCCGCGCGCGGATCGGTGGCCTCGTCCGCGACCGGGGCGTGATCGGCTTCGTCGTGGCGTTCGCCTTCGGATTCGCGACCATGATGTCCTACATCTCTGCATCGCCGTTCGTCGGCCAGACCGTCCTCGGCCTCTCCCCCCTCACCTACTCGCTCGGATTCGCCCTCAGCGGGACCGCGATGATACTCGCCAACTTCACGAACTCGCGGCTCGCGCCCCGCGTCGGTCCGCGGCGCATGCTCGCCGTCGGACTCGGCTGCGCGATCACGGCGTCGGCGATGTACACCGTCCTCGCCCTCACCGGCACTCTCACGCCGCCGACCTTCATTGCTGGCGCCTTCATCGCTTCCGCAGGCGCCGGACTGACGATGTCAAACGCGAGCGCCCTCGCCCTTGCCCGCACCGGCCCGCAGACCCGCGGCGCGGGCGCCGCACTCCTCGGCGCCACGCAGTTCTTCGCGGGTGGGCTCGCGAGCCCCCTCGTCGGCCTCTGGGGTGAAGACACCGCGGTGCCGATGGCACTCATCATGCTCACCGCGAGTCTCCTCGCCGCGCTCGGCGCGCTGTTCGGACGCACCGTGGACGACTGACCCCGAGACCGCCGAAGTTACTGCTGGCCGACCGGCGCGCGAGTCGGGAGAGCCCAGCCCACGGAGGCGTGCGCACGCGCCCACGTCTCGAGAGTGGCGAACGCTCGCGCTCGGGGTTCCGGCCACGAGAGGAAGACATCGTGCACGGCACCATCGATACGCCCGATCGTCACGTAGCGACCGATCTTCAGCGCCGCGCGGGCCACGTCCTCAACGGCGAGCACCGAGTCCGCGCTCGTCATCTGCTCTTCCCACCTCACCGGCACCATGGAACGCGTCGACAACATGACCAACGCGGGGCAGTCCACATCGATCGCTCCGCGGGCGATGTCGGCTTGGGCGCTGAGGATGGCCGCGAACCACGCAGGATACGTCCGGAAGCCGCGATCGGGCCGCCACGTGTTGCGCTCCGCCCCGCCGGGGAGCGAGCCGATCTCTCGCTGCGCACGGGTGTAGAGACCCTCGTCGACCACGGGGTGGTTGCCCATCGGATCGTAGCGGGCGCGCATCTGCACGAGCGGCGCGAGCGCTTCGCGCCCGAGTGCCCCCACTTGGAGCTCCAGCCACGGACTGTTCAGCACGAGCGCGTCGGCC
The DNA here is from genome assembly GCA_029959865.1 of Microbacteriaceae bacterium PS02070. Lineage (GTDB taxonomy): Bacteria > Actinomycetota > Actinomycetes > Actinomycetales > Microbacteriaceae > Microbacterium. The sequence continues at coordinate 8,745 of JASCPE010000001.1, forward strand.
TCCCCCGGGTGTCGCGACGCCCACTGCGTGAGCGTCAAACCGCCCGTGGAGTGCCCCATCAGCGCCAGCCGCCGGCCGTGCGAGCCCATCGCCTCTCGCGCCGCGGCGATGTCCTCGTCATAGGTTGCCAGAGTCGTGACATACCCCGGCGTCTGCCCCTTGCGCAGGCTGCGGCCGTACTTGCGCAGGTCCAGTGCGTAGAAGCGGGCACCCAGCGCCGTCCAGGCGCGAGCCAGCTCCACCTGGAAGAAGTAGTCCGACCAGCCGTGCACGTACAGCACATCGACGCCGCGCAGAGGGCGTCCGAACCCGCCCAGGAAGGGCGCGGGGGCCCGCACGAGGGTCGCCACGACCTCGCCTTCGCTGTCCGGCGCCAACTCGAGCGTGAGCTGTTCAAAGCCCCCGCCGAGTATGTCGTCCCGCCACTGCTGAGCCACGCTGTCAGATTACCGGGGCGGCCCTGCGACCCGCAGTCTGCGGCGATTACACTCGGAACACACCGCGACGCACTCACCCACCGCGACGCACTCAAGGGAGAGCCCGATGCCAAACCTCGCTGCCGTCATGCCGGAGTTCGGCACGATCGAAGTCCGAGACGTCCCGCTCTCCGAGCCGACCGGCCGCGACGTCGTGGTGAATGTCAAGGCCGTAGGAGTGTGCGGGTCGGACACGGCGTACTACACGGTCGGCTACATCGGCGACTGGGTCGTCGACGGGCCGATCATCCTCGGCCACGAGACGGCTGGGCAGGTCGTCGCCATCGGCCCCGACGTCGAGTCGATCGCCGTCGGCGACCGCGTCGCGATCGAGCCGGGCACCCCGTGCCGCGACTGCGAGGACTGCCTCGCCGGCCGCTACCACCTGTGCGCCGACCTGGAGTTCCTCGCAACGCCGCCCTACGACGGTGCGCTCGTGCAGAACCTGGTGATCGATGAGCGCAACCTCTTCGTCATCCCCGATTCGATGTCTTACGAGGCGGCCGCCCTCTGCGAGCCACTCTCTGTGGGGATCTGGGCATGCCGCCGGGCAGGCCTCCAGCCCGGCGACCGCGTGCGCGTGACGGGTGCCGGCCCGGTGGGGATACTTGCCGCTCAGGTCGCGCGCGCTCTCGGCGCCGCGGACGTCGTTGTGTCCGACATCTCCGACTTCCGGCTCGGCATCGCCGCCGACCTGGGCTTCCAGACGGAGAAGGCGGGCGAGGTCGAGCCCGGCCCCGGCCACGAAGACGCCGACGTGCTGCTGGAATGCTCCGGAGCCCCCGATGCCCTCGCGACGGGACTGTGGCGCTTGCGCAACGGTGGCCGCGCCGCGATGGTCGGGCTTCCGAAGCAGGACGTCAGCTTGCCGCTGTCGCGTCTGAACGTCAAGGAGATCACCCTCTCCCTCGTCAACCGTTACGCGCACACGTGGCCGACCGCGATCGCACTCGTTGCCAGCGGCCGGGTCGACGTCGGTCCGCTCGTCACCCACCGCTTCGCGCTCGAGGAGACGGCGGACGCGCTCACCCTCGCGAGCCGCATCCCCGACTCGATGAAGGCGATCATCCTTCCCAACGGCTGATCACTCGCCCGCTTCGCACGCACGTTAAGTGCAGGACGAGGAAAGATCCTTAGTCCGCGTCGCGGGAGACCCTGACCATCTCGTCACGATCGACGACCTTGATGCGGGCACGCTCGCGCTCCGCGCCGAGGGCGATCTCATGCTCGTCGAGCCGGTGCCAGCCGGCAAGGTCGGTCCACTGCACGCCACGCTCTGCGAGGAGGGCGGGGATCGCCTCTTCAGACGAGTCTTCCGGCTGCCACCACGACCCCTGGTCGTTCACGAGATGACGGATCGTCTCCATCGCATCCGACTTCGTGTGCCCGATCAGACCGACCGGACCACGCTTGATCCACCCCGTGGCGTAGACGCCGGGGAGCGGGTCGTTCGACCCATCGCCGAGGACCTGACCCTCGCGGTTGGGGATCACGCCGTAGCGGTCGTCGAACGGGACATCGGCCAGCGGCGAACCGAAGTAGCCGACGGCGCGATAGAACTGCTGGATCGGCACCTCACGCAACTCGCCGGTGCCTTCGACACTGCCCTCGCCGTCGGGACGCGTGCGCTCGTACACGAGCGCTTCGACGCGGCCGTTCTCGTCGGTACGAAGCTCCACCGGACGCGCGAAGAAGTGCAGGTGCAACCGGCGACTGGCCTCACCCCCCGCGTTGTTGACACTCGGACGCTTGCGCCACGACTGCAAGACGCGGTCGATGACCATGACCTGCTTGTTGCTCGCGATCGCCGCCTTGGATGCCTCGTCATAGTCGAAGTCCTCGTCGTACACGACCATGTCGACGTCTCGCAGCTCACCGAGTTCGCGCAGTTCAAGCGGCGTGAACTTCACCTGCGCCGGGCCGCGACGACCGAACACATGCACGTCGGTGATGCGAGAAGCCGCCAGCCCCGCATGCACGTTGTCGGGAATCTCGGTGGGCAGCAGATCCTCCGCATGCTTGGCCAACACGCGAGCAACATCCAACGCGACATTGCCGTTGCCGACCACGGCGACGGACTGCGCGTCCAGCGGCCACTCCCGCGGGAAGTCGGGATGCCCGTCGTACCAGCTCACGAAGTCGGCCGCACCGAACGAGCCTTCGGCATCGATGCCGGCGATGTCCAGGTCCGCGTCGCGAATGGCCCCTGTGGCGAAGATCACCGCGTTGTAGTGCTTCTTGAGGTCGGCCAGAGTCAGGTCCTCACCGAACGTGACGTTGCCGAAGATCCGAATGTCACCGCGATCGAGCACGTCACGGAGGGCATTGATGATCCCCTTGATCCGCGGGTGGTCGGGGGCAACGCCGTAGCGGACGAGGCCGTACGGCGCGGGCAGCCGGTCGAACAGATCGATCGAGACGTCGAAGCCGCGTTCTTCTTTGAGCAGGATGTCGGCGGCGTAGATGCCAGCGGGCCCTGCCCCGACGATCGCGAGTCGCATCTTGGTCATAGTGGTCCTTTCACACGCGCGCGCTCCGCCGGTCCCCCGGCGACGCGACGCGCTCGTCAGCTGGATCGATCGACAACCACACGGGCGAAGCGCGTCAGCGCCTCGCGCACGGGTCCGTCGGGCAGCGCGGCGAGGCTCGCAACGGCATCCTGCGACCACTGAAGCGCCAGGCTCTTCGTGCGAGCGGTCACCTCGTGATCGCGCAGACGCGCAAGCGGCTCATCCAGAATCGAAGGGTCGGCGCCGTCGGCAATGCGGGCGACCCCATCATCGATCGCCGCCTTGAGGGCACCTGAGCCGGGATCATCCGAACGACCCAGCAGAAGATATGGCATCGTCGGCACCCCGGCGCGCAGGTCCGTGCCGGGCACCTTGCCGGTCTCATCGGCGTCGGCAGAGAGGTCGATGACATCGTCCAAGAGCTGGAAGGCGATGCCCACCCGCTCGCCGAACTGGTTCATCGGCTCCAAGTACTCTTCGCGGGCCCCGGAGAACAAGACCCCGGCGCGCGCGGACGCGGCGATCAGCGAACCGGTCTTGTCGGCGAGCACGTGCAGGTAGAAGTCGACAGGGTCATCGCCCGCCTGCGGACCGACCGTCTCGTGCATCTGCCCGAGCACGAGCCGCTCGAACGTGTCAGCCTGCAGCTTGATCGCACCCTCGCCCAGGCGCGCCATGAGCTGGCTCGCCCTCGAGAAGAGCAGGTCACCGGTCAGGATCGCGACCGAGTTGCCCCACACGACGTGCGCGCTCGGCACCCCCCGTCGAGTGTCCGCACCGTCCATGACATCGTCGTGATAGAGCGAGCCGAGGTGAGTCATCTCCAGCGCCGCCGCACCAGCCACGATCGCGTCGGTCGTGCCGGAGCCGAGCTGTGCGGTGAGGAGCGTGAGCATGGGACGCACACGCTTTCCCCCCGCCTCGTACAGATACCGGGACGTGATGTCGGCAAGCCCATCGCCGACCCTCAGCTCGCGAGCGAGCGTCGTCTCCACGCGATCCAGGCCCTCCTCGACAGTGTCGAGCAGCCTGCGCATCTGCGGGCCCGCGAAAATCCGCTCCGCCATACTCACGCGACTCGCCAGGGGCGAGCGGCGTGCGGCAGGTGAATGAGTCACCTGTCCAGACTACCTTTCCGCGGCTTCGCGCGGCTTCGTAGCCCGGTGCAAGGCCACGATGCCGAAGGTCAGATTGCGGTACGCAACACTGCCCCAGCCCGCCTCGCGGACCCACCGTGAGAGCTCGCGCTGGTCCGGCCAGTGGCGAATCGACTCGTTGAGATAGTCGTACGCCTCCGCGTTGGAGCTGACCGCCTTCGCCACGAGCGGCAGGACGCGGTCGTTGTAGAAGCGGTACAGGCTGCGAAACGCCGGGTGCGGCGGGTGCGAGAACTCGCAGATCACCAACGCGCCACCGGGCTTGGTGACCCGCAGCAGCTCGGCGAGCGCCTTCTTCGGCTCGTTGACGTTACGCAAGCCGAAGGACATCGTGACGGTGTCGAACGTGTCATCCGGGAACGGGAGGTCGGTCGCGTCAGCCTGCACGAATGCCAGGTTCGGCACGTCGCCGTAGCGGCGCTTCCCCTCCGCGATCATTCCGGCGGAGAAGTCCGCCGCCGTGACGTCAGCGCCGCTGCGGGCAAGCGAGACGGCGCTTGCGCCGGTGCCGGCGGCAAGATCCAGGACCTTCTGGCCGCGCCGCGGAGCGACCGCTCGCGTGGTGGCGACGCGCCACAGGCGGTCGTTGCCGAGACTCAGCACGGTGTTCGTGCGGTCATACGCCGGAGCGACCCGGTCGAACATCCCGCTCACGCGCGAGGGGTCTTTGCCGAGATCGGCACGGTGCGAGTCAGTCACCGTTCGAGTCTAGGCGGACGCGTCATCCGCTCGAGGTTGCCGCCTCGTCGGCCGTGACCGCGCGCAGCACGGTGAACCACCGTTCGGCGGTCGCATCATCGAACGGGGCCTCCTCGTTTTTCACGCGTCGCTCCAGATCCGCGGCGAGCGCTTCGAGCCGGGAGACCACGTCCGGCGGGTACCCGAACAGCTCTCGATGCTCTTCCCACTCGTCCACGTCATCGATGAAGATGCCCCGCTCGTCGACGAGTTTGACGACGTCGAGATCCATGTCGATCCCCACCAGGCCCTCGCCGTCGAAGCCGACGGCCCATCCCACGTCGATGTAGATCCGAACGTTCGGGTGCGCATCCCACGTCGTCGCACCGAAGGTTCCATCGGCGGGGATGAGGGTGACCGCGTCGCTACGGCTGACCGCCTCGACACCGGGCCGGTGTGCGCGCCATCCGCGGCGTTGACCGACCCAGTCGCCCCACTCATCAGAGCCGAGGTAGACGACGTCTCGATGCCAGTGGTCGCGCCCGTCCCACTTGCGCCAGCGGAACACGAGCGGGGTTCCGGGGGCGGGTCGAGAGGGCACGCGGCAAGTCTAGAGTTGAGCATGTGACATCCCAGGAGCCTCGCCGTCCCGCGCTGCGAGTCTCCACCCGCCGAGTCGACGGAATCGAAGACCCCCTCGCGTACGCAGCTCCGGGCGATCCCACGGTCTGGACTCGGCGCGGCGACATCCTGGTCGGCATCGGCGAGGCGTACTCCCTCCCCCTGCGCCCGGGCTCTTCGGCGTCCGAGGCTGCCGCGCTGTGGCGAGAGCTCTGCGGCGACGCGGAGGTCGATGACCCGGTGAAGATCCCCGGGTCGGGACTGATCGCCTTCGGAGCCCTGCCCTTCTCCCCCACCAGCTCCCGCACGCCGAGCCTCGTCGTTCCCGCTCGCGTGATCGGCCGCCGCGGAGAGATCTCCTTCGTGACCGACATCGTCGACGCCGACGCTGCCGGCCACGCCGGCTCGCCACACGCGGGCGAGCCGATCGGATACGGCGCGTATTGGTCGGCGACCTACGGTCCCGGCGCTCTCACCCCTGGCGGGTACGCATCGGCCGTCGAGACCGCGGTCACGCGGATCGGGACGGGCGAGGTCGACAAGGTCGTCCTCGCGCGAGACATCGCCGGCGAGGTACCCGCTGGCGCAGATCTCCGCCGACTCGTCCGAGCGCTCGCGACCGCCTACCCCGACACGTGGGGCTTCGCTGTCGCGGGCCTCATCGGCGCGAGTCCGGAGACCCTCGTGACGGTGTCTGAACGCACCGTCACCGCACGCGTCCTGGCGGGGACGGCACCGCGCGGCGCCGACGCGGACGAGGACACCCGCATCAGCGTGGCCCTTGCCACGAGCGCCAAAGACCTCGACGAGCACCGCTACGCGGTTCAGAGCGTCCTCCGCTCGCTCCGACCGCATACGTCTGCGCTCGCGGCCGCCGATGCGCCCTTCACCCTCAAGCTGCCGAACCTGTGGCATCTTGCCACCGACGTCGACGCCGAACTGGCCGACGGAGCATCCAGCCTGGACCTCGTCGACGCTCTCCACCCCACTGCCGCAGTGGCGGGCTCCCCGACCGACGTGGCGCTGTCGATCATCGCCGAGCTGGAGCCCTTCGACCGTGGCTTCTATGCCGGACCGGTGGGCTGGATCGATGCGAGCGGAGCCGGCGAGTGGGCGATCGCGCTGCGCTGCGCACAGTTCGACGTCACCGAGGCGGCGGAAGGGCCCATCCCGTTCACCGCGCACGCCGGTGCGGGAATCGTCGCCGGGAGCGACCCGGAGACGGAACTGTTCGAGACGCGGGTGAAGTTCCGCCCGATCGTCGATTCACTCGCGTGAGTGCGCGACCGACTCAGCCCTTCAGCAGCCGACGGCGCTCCGCCTCGACATCGAACGTCGCGGCCGGCCACTGGGGATCGATCTCCTCCAGGGCGCTCAGCAGGAGCGCCTGCACCGCGAGGCGGGCGTACCACTTGCGGTTGGCCGGCACGACGTACCAGGGCGCATGCTCGGTCGAGGTGCGTTCGAACACGGTCTGATAGGCATCCATGTACGCCGGCCACATCGCGCGCTCATCGATGTCTCCGGGGTTGAACTTCCAGTGCTTGTCGGGGCGGTCGAGCCGCTCCAGGAGCCGTTCCTTCTGCTCGTCTGCCGAGATGTTGAGCATGACCTTCACGATCCGCACTCCTCGCTCGGTGAGCTCACGCTCGAACGCGTTGATCTCGTCGTAGCGGCGCTCGATCTCCTCGGCGGGGGCGAGTTCGCGCACCCTGCCGATCAAGACGTCCTCGTAGTGGGAGCGGTCGAACACGCCGATGATCCCCGGCTCCGGCACCGCCTTGCGAATCCGCCAGAGGAAATCATGCTCTAGTTCCTCGGGTGTGGGCTTCTTGAACGCCGTCAGCGAGACGCCCTGAGGATCGACGGAACCGACCACGTGGCGGACGATACCGCCCTTGCCCGCGGTGTCCATCGCCTGGAGGACGAGGAGCACGGAGGCGTCGGTGGCATCCGACCGGCTCTGCGCGAAGAGCTTCTCCTGGTACTCATCGAGAATCCCCGCGGCGGCTGCGAGATCGGAGGCGCCTGTCTTCTTGTCTCCCCCGTAACCAGGGGTCGCCTCCGGGTCCTGGGCGTCGAGACGGAATCCTTCGCCCACGCGAAGCGACTCTCGAGGGTCACCGGTCCACTGCGTCGTGATGTCGTGCGTCATGGCTCCATCCTGCCGTGACTGCGCTGCTCAGCGCTCCAGCGGCACTTCGATGAGTTGGCGCCCACCGACCGGTGACGTCAGCGCCTGGTCCAGCGCCGCGCGAGTCGTCACGCGCTGATACTCCCACCCGAATGCCGTCGCGAGCTGCTCGAACCGCGCGGTATGGGGGGTGTAGAGCACCCGATCGACGTCCTCATTCCGGGCGCTGGCGGCCACTTCGAGTCGATCGAAGATCGTCCCGCCGCCATCGTTGCCCACGACGACTTGGATCCTGGGCTCACGCTCACGCGGCGGCAGGAGCAAGGCGCCGATATCGTGCAGCGTCGCGAGGTCGCCCAGCAGAGCGCGCGTCACGCCCGGCGCGCCGGAGCCCTGGCTGGCGATCGCGATGCCGAACGCGGTCGCGATCGACCCGTCGATTCCCGCGAGGCCGCGATTGGCGTGCACCGGCACCCGCTTGCCGCCGAGCACCTCGTCGGCGACGCGAACGAGTCGGGAGGAGGCGAAGAAGAGTCGATCGTGCGGCCACGTCGCCCGCCACAGCGCATCGACGAGCGCGGTGCGATCGAGGGGCGCGCGGATCGTGTCCAGCTCGGTCGAGATCGCGCTGAGGCGCCGCTTGGGGTCCACCGACGAAAGCCCCTCGGCGTCAGGGGCGGGTGGGCTCAGATCTATCGCGGCGTCACGTCCGGCGCGCAACCACGCGCCGAGCCACTCCCGGTCGCTCGCACCGGGCGCGTTCACCACCGCATCCACCGCGACCGTCGCGCCGTTGAGATTCAGCGGTTCCCCACCGCAGCGCACCGCCACAACCTCGACGTCCGCGCGCGCGAGCAGCGCCACGACCTCACGGCTCAGCGTGGGATGACCGAAGACCACGACGCGCTCGACCCTGCCCCCGAGGGCGTCATCGCGAACGAGAGAGCGATACCCATGCACGATCTGCCGACCGAAACGCGCCCCGGACACGATCTCGGCGATCAGCGGCAGGCCCCCCTCGAAGGCGAACTCCTCCGCTGCGGGGCCCGCATCGGCACCCGCAACGACGACGGTGCGCGGGCCACGCTCGAGGACGATGGGCTCCGCGCCCACGATTCCGGGCACATCCGACTCCCCGATCCCGCCGCCGCCCTGGTAGAGCGCCCCCGACATCTCCGCGTCCGAGACCGGGTCGACCTCGGGGTCCACCGTCGCCTCGGGGCCGGTGACATCGACGTCCCACCACGGCGGAAGCTCACCGCTGAGCGGTTCGCGATAGGGCAGATTCAAGTGAGCGGGTCCGGGCACCTGGTTCCCAGCGCCCAGAGCGGCATCGAACGCGTCGTCGGCCGCGCGACGCGTCGTCGCGGACTGATCGTCGCCTGGGCCCTCATCGATGGACTCCGGAACGGGAAGATCCTCCGACAGTCGCGCGCTCGGTCCGAACATTCCCGATTGGCGGGTGGTCTGATTCGCGCCCACGCCGCGCAGCTCGGGCGGACGATCCGACGTCAACAGCAGGAGCGGCACGCCCGCGTGGTGGGCTTCCAGCGCCGCGGGGAGGAGATTGGCGGCGGCGGTCCCGGACGTGCAGATGACCGCCGCAGGGACGCCCGACTCGCGCCCGATGCCGAGAGCGGTGAAGCCGGCGACCCGCTCGTCGATGCGAACGTGGAGACTGACGAGCCCGCGGCGCTCCAGCTCGGCGGCCACAAGAGCCAGCGCTTGGGATCTCGACCCGGGACTGACGATGACGTGACGCACTCCACGTTCGACGAGGCGGCCCAGGAGGACGGCTGCCGCGTCCGTGGCGGGAGCGCGATCGGCGGCGGGCGAGGCGTCAGGCATCGCGGTGGGTTTCAGCTCCGAGAGCCGCGGCGACCGGTGGCCTCACCGCTGTCGTCGGAATCGTCCGCGGCGCCGTCGGCGTCCACAGGCGGCTCGTCCGGGTGGGGAGCGGGGGGCACGTCGCCCGTGCGGTTCCAGCGCGGGTCGTCGTCCTCGGCATCCAAAGCTGCCAACTCTTCTTCCAGGCGCCGGATGCGGGCGTCCTGATCGGAGACGGAGCCGAGGTCTGAGAAGAACCGTGGGTCGTCGTCGGGTGCGTTCACGGGCGCCGTATTCTGGCGGCGCGGTCGACCGATCGCGAACCAGAGCGCCCCACCGATGACCGGCAACAGGATCACGATCAGCAGCCAGCTCACCTTGCTCGCGCCGCGCTGACCCGTGGGCGGTGACAGGGCTGTGTCGACGATGCTGTACACCCAGAACACCAGGGCCAGCAAAGCCAGGACCAACAGAACACGTGCCACGATCCCATCCTAGGCGCGCGAGCCTGGGCACAGGCCCAGACGTAGACTGTCCACTATGAAGGCCCGCTCCGCACTGCTGTACTCCGTGCTGCGGATCGCGTTCTTCGTGGTGCCCCTCGCTGTCATGATGCTCTTCCCGATCATGCGGCAGCAGTACTTGCTCAGCGCCATCTTCGCAGCGCTGATCGGGCTGAGCCTGTCGATCATCTTCTTGCGCGGCCCGCGTTCGGACGTCTCCACCGCCCTCGCCTCACGCCGCGAGAAGCGCCCTCGGGACCGCACCGACGAGGACGTCGAAGACGCGCTCGACTAACCGACGAGAGCCCAGAGGAAAAAGCCCGCGTAGGCCAGCGCCGTCACCGAGGTCAGGGAGAGCGCGACGACCAGTTCGCGGGGGTCGCGGTACATCCAGACGATCGTGATCGCGCACAGCGCCGGGATGAGCGCGAGCATCCCGATCCACGCGATCGGGTACAGCAGCGCCAGAACACCGAGGATCGCGAAGGGGACCAGCACGACAAGTGTGAACAGCACGCGGGTCGCGGTCCTTCCGATCATCACCGTCAGCGTGCGCTTCCCCACCTGGCGGTCCTGATCGATGTCGCGAAGATTGTTCGCCAGGAGCACGCCGCATGCCAGGAGCCCGATCGCGACGGCGCCGAACCACGCCTCTCCGGGGAGCGCACCGACCTGAACATAGGTCGTTCCGAGGGTTGCGACGAGCCCGAAGAAGATGAAGACGAAGACTTCGCCGAGTCCGTGGTAGCCGTAGGGTCGCTTGCCTCCCGTGTAGAACCACGCCGCGACGATGCAGACCGCGCCGACCAGCAGCATCCACCAGTGGCCCGTCCGAACGACGATCGCGAGTCCAGCGATCCCCCCGAGGGCGAAGAAGACGAGCGCGGCGGTGAGAACGGCGCGGGGGGTCACTCGCCCCGAGGCGGTCAAGCGCGTGGGTCCCACCCGGCGCGCATCGGTCCCGCGGATTCCGTCGCTGTAGTCGTTGGCGAAGTTCACCCCGATCTGGAGGCACACCGCAACTGCCAAGCACGCGAGCGCGAGCGCCCAATGGAAACGGTGATCGACGACGAGGGCGGCGGCGGTACCGACCACGACCGGAGCGACGGCGAGCGGAAGGGTCCGGATGCGGGCGGCCCCGATCCAGTCGCCGGCGGTCACCGGCCGACGTACCTGCGGACGGGACGGAGCAGGCCGAGCGGCGGGGTTACCGCGCGCCCGCGACGTGGATACAGCGGAGGACTTCTTGCGCGCGGAGGACTTCTTGCGGGTGGCCACGAAGTGAAATCCTAGGCCGACTCGATATGTGCCGCGGCCGCGCGCCGGTCCGGCTTCCCGGAGGGCAGGAGCGGAACGGCATCGACGGGAACGATCCGAACGGGACGAGCGGGTGCGCCCAACGCGGCGCCCACCACGTCGCGGACACGTCCGAGCTCGTCCGGCGCGACTGCGCGCGCGACCACAACGGCGCTGCCCTGCCCCCAGCGACGGTCATCGACCGGGACGACGATCGCGCCCGAGAAGCCGGGCAGCTCCCGGACGACACGTTCCACCTCGTCCAGTGAGACGTTCACTCCCCCAGAGATGATGACGTTGTCCAGGCGCCCGGTAACTCGGACGTGCTCGCCCGCCTCACCGCGGTCACCTGTGAGGTACCACCGCGTCTGCCCCTCCCGAATGAAGGCCTTCGCCGTGCGATCCGGGTCATCCAGATAACCCTCCGCGAGGGTCGGACCGGACACCTGCAGCTCCCCCTCGCGAACGCGCACGCTCACCCCGGCCAGGGGTTCCCCGTCGTACACACAGCCACCCGCGGTCTCCGTCGAGCCATACGTGCGGACGATCGTGGCACCGAGCGCCGCCGCGCGCTCTCGCAGCACCGGGCTGACCGACTGCCCGCCGACAAGGATCGCGGCGAAACCGGCGAGCGCCCGGGCGACGCGGGGATCACTCTCCGCTGCCTCTACGAGAGTGGACAGCTGCGCCGGGACCAACGAGGTGTAGGAGGGCACGAGCGTTCCCCCGACGCTGGAGACCATTCCCGAGGCGGCCGCGGCAAACGCCGTCGCCGAGAAGGAGCCGCTCAGGATGGCGGGCTCGGTGGCTGCGATGACCGAGCGGACGAGCACCTGGAGACCCGCGATGTGCGTCGTCGGCAGGGCGAGCAGCCACCGTCCCTCACCGAGGCGCTGCGTCGTCGCAAGAGCCGAGGCGGTCAGCGCGGAGCGACCGAGAACAACGGCCTTCGGCATTCCCGTGGACCCCGACGTGGTGACCACGAGCGCCGTACCTGCCGGGACATCACGCCCCTCCTGCGCAGGGGTGCCATTGATCGCGACTGCGGGACCTGCGCCGTGGATCGCGGGGCGGAGGGCCCGGAGCACCGCGCGGGGGTCCGCGCCGTCAACGAGGGTCAACCGCATGTCAGTAGTGGTAAGGGAAGGCGGACCAGTCCGGGTCACGCTTTTCCAGGAACGAGTCACGCCCCTCGACGGCCTCGTCGGTGCCGTATGCCAGCCGGGTCGCCTCTCCCGCGAACACCTGCTGACCGACAAGGCCATCGTCGACGGCGTTGAACGCGTACTTGAGCATGCGGATGGCTGTGGGGGATTTCGTCAGGATCGTGCGAGCCATCGCGATCGCCTCCCGTTCGAGCTCGGCGTGGGGCACCACTCGATTGACGGCGCCCATCTCGTACGCACGCTCAGCGGAATACTCCTCCGCCAGGAAGAACACCTCCCGAGCGAACTTCTGGCCGACCTGGCGCGCCATATACGCCGACCCATAGCCGGCGTCGAAGGAACCCACGTCGGCATCGGTCTGCTTGAACCTGCCGTGCTCGGCGGACGCGATCGACAGATCACAGACGACGTGGAGGGAGTGCCCGCCTCCCGCCGCCCACCCGGGAATGACAGCGATGACGACCTTCGGCATGAAGCGGATCAGGCGCTGCACCTCCAGAATGTGCAGGCGTCCGGCGCGCGCGGGATCCGTGACGACGTCGGTGTCGGAGTACTTGTACCCGTCCCGACCACGGATGCGCTGATCACCACCGGAGCAGAACGCCCAGCCGCCGTCCTTCGGGCTCGGACCGTTGCCGGTGAGGAGCACGACGCCGATCCGAGGATCCTGCCGGGCCGCATCCAGCGCCCGATAGAGCTCGTCCACCGTGTGCGGCCGGAAGGCGTTGCGCACCTCGGGACGATCGAACGCGATCCGCGCGATCCTGCCATCGGTGGACACGTGCGCGGTGATGTCGGTGAAGTTCTCGGCGCCGGGCGCGAGGGCCCACTCCTCGGCATCGAACAGGTCTGAAACGCTCACCATCCCAGACTAGGCCCGCACGGGAGAGACCGCGTGGGAGACTGAAAGCACCAGCGAGAGGGAGTACCCGGTGAAGATCACACGATCGTCCGACTGGCGCGATTCACTGCCGTTCGACGTCCCGGTCATCGCCGCCGACGCTGTGCCCGGAGACCCCACCCGGTGCGCCACCTGCGGCGTCGGCTCCGAACCGCGCGATCGCTCCAGCCTGTGGGCCGTGAAACACCGTCACCCCAACAATCCCGCCGGATTCGTGCGGTTCTACTGCAGCGCGCACGCCCCGAAGCCGGCCCCGGCACCGACGCAGGCATCGCGAACACGCACGCCCGAGCGCAGGCGCGCGCCCGCACGTCCGGCACGCGAAGAGAAGCCCGCGGCGCTGTGTCCGAACTGCTTCGTTGAGGTGCCCGCGACCGGGGTGTGCGGGATGTGCGGACAGCCGGTCAGCTGACGCCGTTCTTCGCGTCACGCCACCGGAGCCACCGACGGACGACCTCGGTGTCGAACTCAGGGCCGTCGAACCCGAGCGTGAACAGACGCACACCCGCGTCGAACAGCGCATCCGCGTCGGCCTCGTCCCGTTTGGCGAGCTCGTTGGAAACGATGAGACCGCTCGTGTCGCGCCCGTCCTTCTCGCCCCACTTCTCAATCACGGAGAGCTTGTGCGGCAATCCCTCGGCCGTCACGAAGCTGTGCCAGTAGTCACCGTGCTTCGCGACGATGCGCAGGGTCTTCTGCTCGCCCTTGCCGCCGATGAGGATCGGAATGCGGCGCGTCGGCGGCGGGTTGAGCAGGTCCCAGCGGCCTTCAATGCGGTCGAGTGCCGACGCGAGGGCGTCCAGGCGCTGGCCCGCGGTCCCGAACTCGTATCCGTACTCGTCGTAGTCGCGCTCGAACCACCCCGACCCAGTACCGAAGATGAAACGTCCTTCGCCCCCGTGCGCGGAGATGTGGTCGATCGTGCGGGCCATGTCCGCCTGCAGGTCGGGGTTGCGGTAGCTGTTGCAGTTGACGAGGGCGCCGAACTCAACCCGCTCGGTCTGCTCGGCCCACGCGGCCAGCATCGTCCACGACTCGAAGTGCAGGCCGTCGGGATCGCCGGTCAGCGGAAAGAAGTGATCCCAGTTGAACAGGACGTCCACCCCGAGATCCTCCAGCCGGAACACCGCATCGCGGATCGCGGTGTAGGGCGAGTGCTGCGGACGCACCTGGATTCCCAGGCGGACGGGAACGTCGAGGAGAGGCATGGCGTCAGCCTACGGTGGACCCCAGCCGCGTGCCAGCACGGTCAGCCCCCCGCTACGGTGAGACAGTGACGCTGCCTCGCCTCGACGGGATCTTGAGCACCCTCCGCGTCGTCTCGCTCCCCCTCGCGCGCCGGTTTCGCGGCATCGAGGTGCGCGAAGCCGCACTGCTGGAGGGCGAGGCCGGCTGGGGTGAGTTCGCGCCGTTCACGGAGTACGACGATGACGAGGCGGCGACGTGGCTCGCGTCCGCGCTCGGAGACTCGGGCCGCGAGCGTCCGGCCGCGGTGCGCGACGTCGTGCATGTGAACGCGACCGTCCCCGCCGTGGATGCTGCCGACGTCTCCGCAGTCCTGGCCCGCTTCGACGGATGCCGCACCGCCAAGGTGAAGGTTGCCGAGCGCGGGCAGAGCCTGGCCGACGACGTCGCACGCGTGGCAGCGGTCAGGCGCACGATGGGACCAGACGCTCGGGTGCGTGTCGACGCGAACGGCGGGTGGACCCTGGCCGAGGCGGACACGGCACTGCGCGCGCTCACCCCGTTCGACCTCGAGTACGCCGAACAGCCGGTCGCGGAAGTGAAGGATCTCGCACGCCTGCGTGCGGAGGGAATCGGGATACCACTCGCCGCGGACGAAAGCGTCCGCAAGGCAGAGGACCCCCTGCAGGTCGCACGCGCCGGAGCCGCCGACCTCCTGGTTGTCAAAGCAGCGCCGCTCGGAGGCATCCGAGCCGCCCTGGACATCGTGGCCCAGGCGGGCCTCCCCGTCGTCGTCTCCAGCGCCCTGGACACCTCTGTGGGCCTGTCCACCGGGATCGGTCTCGCGGCAGCGCTCCCCACGCTCTCGTATGACTGCGGACTCGGGACCGCGTCGCTCCTGGCCGCGGACGTCGTGCGCGAGAGCCTCCGCCCGGTAGACGGAGTCGTGCCCGTGGGGCGGGTCCGCCCACTGAGCACCTTGCTCGATGAGTACGCGGCCGATGCGGAGCGCACAGCGTGGTGGCGCGAGCGGGTCGTGCGCTGCTATCGCGTGCTGGAAGAACGCGACGCCCTCGCTACCGATCGATGATGGCGAGCGCTGCGGCCTGGACCTCGGCGTCGATGTACCTGCTCGCCTCTTCGGGCGACCAGCGCTCGAGCGTCGCTTCGGTCGCCGCATCCTCCACGACCGATGACAGAATCCGTGCGGCCCGTGCCGCCGAAACGCGCAGCGGTACGTGGTGGGTACGCACGAGGTCCTCGATGAGGGCCGTCACGCGACCCAGCAGCTGAGCGTGCCATTCTCGGTACGCGGCTCCCAGCCGCTCGTCCCGCAGCGCCTGGGTGCGGATCTCGCTCATTAGAAGCGGGTCGATTCGCGAACCGATCGACATGCTGATGAGCTGATCGACGAGCTCATCGGTGGCGCGATCGGCATCGGGGGTCACCGAACGCATGTGGTCGGTCACGTGGTCGAGTTTGGTGTCGGCCAAGCGCCGCACCAGCGCAAGGAACAGGTCTTCTTTTGACTCGAAGTTCGAGTAGAACGCCCCTCGCGTGAAGCCCGCTCGCTCGCTGATCTCCTCGACGGACGCCGCACCCATCCCCATGGCGGCGAACACCTCGTGGGCGGCATCGAGCAACCGCGCGCGGGTCGCTTCGCGACGCTTGCTCGCAGGCTTCACGCTCTCCTCGTCTGTCATCGCGGACCCTCCTTCCGTCTCAGTATTCACACCCGCCGTTCAGGCACGGGCTGACTCCAGGCCTTACGATACATCTATGTATCGGATACACGCGTGTATCCATCGAATCCCACCCCGCCGGAGCTGACGCGTGTCCACTCTTCTGTATGCCCTCGGTCGCTGGTCCTACCGCCACCCCTGGCGCGTGCTCCTTACCTGGCTGGTGCTGTTGGGCCTTGCCGGCGGCGGCGCGGCTCTGATGTCGAAGGGCACCGAGAACACCTTCACGATCCCTGGCACCGAGGCGCAAGAGGGCCTGGAAGCACTCGCGCGCACCTTCCCGCAGGTGAGCGGGACGAGCGCACAGCTCATCATCGTTGCCCCGGACGGTTCCTCGGTGACCGACGATCCATACCGGTCGGCGATTGAGGCCGCCACAGATGAGATCGGGGAGATTGACGGCGTCTCTGGCGCGACCGGACCCTTCGACGACACGATCGAGGGTCTCCTCAGCGACGACGAGCGCGCCGCCCTCATCGCCGTCCAGATCGATGGCGATGCCACCGAGGTCAGCGACGCGTTGGACGAGTCTCTCCAGACCGCGACGACGACCCTCCGCGATGCTCTGCCGAACGACGCCCAGGTCGCCCTCGGCGGCGAGATGTACTCCACCTCTATTCCCGGACTGACGATCACCGAGGTCGTCGGCGTTCTGATCGCGCTCTTCGTTCTGATCGTCTCGTTCCGCTCCTTCGTCGTGGCCTGGTACCCACTGATCTCCGCGATCGTCGGTGTCGGACTCGCCCTGGCGCTCATGTTCGTCGCGACCTCGTTCTCGACGATCTCGTCGACGGCCCCCATGCTCGCGATGATGCTCGGGCTCGCCGTCGGGATCGACTACGCCCTGTTCATCGTCGCGCGCCATCAAGACCAAGTGCGCTCCGGGATCGCTCCAGAGGAGTCCGCCGCGCGGGCGACCGGCACAGCCGGCTCGGCGGTCATCTTTGCCGGCGTCACCGTACTGATCGCGCTCTTCGGCCTGGCGCTGGCGAACATCCCGTTCCTCACGGTCATGGGCGTCGTGGCCGCCGGCGCCGTGGCGGTCGCCATGATCATCGCCGTAACGCTCACCCCGGCGCTGCTCGGATTCGCCAAAGGCCGCGTCATCGGGTGGAAGCGCCGCGCCCGCACGCCGAAGGACACCTCGAAGAAGAAGCGCAACACCGCGGTGACCAAGCCACGGCAAGGATTCGCGCAGCGGTGGGTCACCCTCGTCACCCGGCACCCGATCGTCACGACGGTTGCGGTCGTCATCGGCCTCGGCGTCGCGGCAATTCCCGCGACGCACCTCGCGCTCGCGCTCCCGAACGCGGGTGTGCAGCCGCCATCCAGTGAGGCACGCCAGACGTACGATCTCACCGCCCAGCACTTCGGCCCCGGCGAGAACGGCGCGCTCATCATGACGGGCACGATCGTCACCTCGACCGACCCGCTCGGCCTCATGGAAGACATCAAGGCCGAGGTCGAGGACGTACCTGGGGTCAAGGAGGTCGCTCTCGCCACGCCAAACGAGACGGCAGACACCGGCCTCGTGCAGATCATCCCCGAGACCGCCCCTGACGACCCCGCGACGGCAGACCTCGTCCGCGAGCTCCGCGGCATGCACGACCACTTCCTGGACGAGTACGGCGTGGACTTCCTCGTCACGGGATTCACCGCGGCCGGAATCGATATCTCTGACCGCCTCGGTGCGGCGCTGCTCCCGTTCGGCATCTTCGTCGTCGGGCTCTCGCTCGTGCTGCTCACGATGGTGTTCCGCTCGATCTGGGTCCCCATCAAGGCAGCCGTCGGCTACCTGCTCTCCATCGGGGCGGCATTCGGCGCCGTGGCCGCGGTCTTCGAGCTCGGCTGGATGGCCGACGTCCTGCACGTCGCGAAGACGGGGCCGGTCATCTCCTTCATGCCGATCATCGTCATGGGTGTGCTGTTCGGGCTTGCCATGGACTACGAGGTCTTCCTCGTCTCCCGCATGCGCGAGGAGTACGTGCACCTGCGCAAAGCGCGCGGCGGACGAGCCGACCGCGCGACGGCGATCACCGCCGTGCGAACCGGGTTCACCGCGTCCTCGCGCGTGGTCGTCGCCGCGGCGCTGATCATGTTCGCCGTCTTTGCCGCGTTCGTCCCCGAGGGAGACTCCTCGATCAAACCGATCGCGCTGGGCCTCGCGGTCGGGGTCGCCGTGGACGCCTTCCTCGTGCGCATGACGCTCGTGCCGGCGGTCATGACCCTGCTCGGCGAGCGCGCCTGGTGGATCCCGGCATGGCTGGATCGCGCGCTCCCCCGCTTCGACATCGAAGGAGAGGCTGTGGAGCACGAGATCTCTCGCGCGAACTGGCCCGAGGGAGAGACCGACCTCCCACTCGCCGGCGATGACGTGACCGTGCGGACGCACGCAACGCGCCGCACCCCCGAGACGACTCTCGTCGACGGCGCGACCTTCCGTGTGCGCGACGGCGGCACACTCCTCGCGACGAGCTCCGACCCGGCCACGACCCGAGCGTTCGCGCTGACCCTCTCCGGGCGCCTTTCGCTCACGAGCGGCGAGCTCCGCGTCGCGGGACACCTTCTGCCCGGACGCGCGGCCTGGGTGCGCTCGCACGTCGGCCTTGCCCTGCTGGGCGGCGCCGTCGACCCCATCTCGGATCTGCGCGAGGCGGTACGCGGGGGAACACGGCTCGCGGTCATCGACGGAATCGATACGCTCACACCCGCGCAACGCGACCAGGCCGCCGCCGTCCTTCGCGACGCAGCGACCCACGTGCGGGCACGCTCGAGCGACCTCACGCTCGTGATCACCGCCCGCTCCGAACGCGACGCCCGCGCCCTTCTGGACGACGCCCACCGCTCTGACATCATCGCGCTCGATCTCGCCCCCCGGCGAACGAACGCTTCTACCGAGGTGGTTTCCTCATGACACTCCCCATCGAACGCGCTCGCTCCGGACGTCCCGTCACCTGGCTCACGCTGCTCGGCGTCCTTCTCCTGCCGGTGCTCATCGGTGCCGTGCTCGTCGGCGCGCTGTACAACCCCGATGAGCGACTCTCGAACCTCTCCGGTGCGATCGTCAATCTGGACGAGCCCGTCGAACTCGATGGCCAGACGGTACCGCTCGGCCGTCAGCTGTCGGCCGGGCTCGTCGAAGGCTCGGATGACGTCGAGAGCAACCTCACCTGGACGATCACGAGTGAGGACGATGCCGCCGAGGGGCTGGAATCCGGCTCCTACGATGCCGCCATCACGATCCCCGACAACTTCTCCGCTGCCGCCACCTCGACTCAGTCCGACGACCCCGAGCGCGCCACGATCGACGTTGCCACCTCCCCCGAGGGGCGCGTCGTCGACGAAGCCATCTCAACCCAGATCGCGACCGCAGCCGCATCGTCCCTCGGCGACGAGCTCTCCTCGGTGTATCTGGAAAACGTCTTCCTGGGCTTCACGACGTTGGGAGAACAGCTCGGCGACGCGGCCGACGGCGCGGGCGACCTCGCCGACGGCGCAGGAACCGCGACCGACGGTGCCCGTGATCTGTCTTCGGGAATCGGCGAACTGGCCACAGGGGCCGGTGAGGTCGCCACCGGTACGACGGGAATCGCGTCCGGTGCGCGCGAGCTCGCCGGTGGCGCCGGCGGGCTCGCACAGGGCGCCCAGGGGCTTTCCGGGGGGCTCAGCCAGCTTCAGGGCGGCGCTTCGGAGCTCGCCAGCGGTGCGGATCAGCTCGCGGCCGGCACGAGCGAGCTCGCCACGGGGATCGGCACCGTCGCCGAGAGCGCCCGGGCCGCAGCCGATGGCCTCGACCAGATCGCGACCGGGGTCGAGCGCTCACCAGAGATCCCCCAAGAGATCATCGACGGAGTCGACGGGCTCGCCACGGGGAGCCAAGCCGTGTCCGAGTACGTCGATACCGCGTCGAGCGAACTGGCGGCCCTGGCCGCCGACTGCGCCGCGCAGGGCGGTTCGGAAGAGCTGTGCGCCTCCGTGTCACAGCTTGCCGCGGGCGCGGAGCAGGTGGCACCGGTCGCCGGCCAGATCGCGGACGGCACGGGTGAGCTTGCCGGCCAGGTGTCCCAGCTCGCCGAGGCAGCACCCCAGATCGCTTCTGCCGTCCGCGGCGCAGCCGAGGGAGTGAGCGCCCTCGCGGGCGGTGTCGAGGACCTCGCGAGCGGCGCCACCGAGCTTTCCGGAGGTATGTCGGACCTTTCCGGCGGCGCCGACGAACTCGTCTCCGGAGCGGCAGAACTGTCCGCGGGATCCGGTGAACTCGCCTCCGGGGCCAACGACCTCGCCGGCGGCCTGAACACGCTGGCCTCCGGAGCTGACCAGCTCGCCGGCGGCGCCGGCACTCTCGCGAGCGGAGCCACCGACGCATCTGACGGCGCGGAGACCCTCGCCGACGGCGTCGGAGAACTCGCCGACGGCACCGGACAACTCGCCGATGGCCTCACCGAAGCGACCGACTCGATCCCGAGCTACACCGATGCCGAGGCACAGACCCTCGCCTCCATCGTCGCGGACCCGGTCGGCGCGAACGGCACGAGCAACGCACTGTTCGGTTCGTCCGCCATTCCGCTGCTGGCGACCCTCGCACTGTGGTTCGGGGCGTTGGGGAGCTTCATCGCGTTGCAAGCGCGGCCCCGCGCGGCGCTGACCTCTCGCCGCTCGTCGGTGGCACTCGCCGCGCGCGCGTTCCTCCCGGCGGCGGTCATCGGCGCCGCACAGGGCGTGCTGGTGGCGGCCGTGGTGCAGTTGGCGGCCGACTACACGTGGTCGCAGTGGCTGAGCTTTGCCGCCCTGGCGGCACTGACCGGGGTGGTGTTCGCCGCGGTCAACCAGGCACTCGTGGCACTCCTCGGCGGCATCGGACGCTGGGTGGCGGTGCTGGTCGGCGTGCTGTTCGTCGCGACCGGGATCGTCTCGACGATCCCCGCAGTCTTCGCCGGGATCGCATCGGCCCTCCCGACCGCCCCCGCGTTCCAGGCGATGCTCGCCTCTCTCACCACCGCCGGAGGCCTCGGCGCGAGTCTTGCCGGACTCCTCGCGTGGGGCGCACTGTCGTTCGTCGCGACGATCATCGCGATCACCCGCGCACGGTCGACCTCGGCGCAGTCACTCGTGGCCCGCCCCGCGGGGTGACGGGATGCCGGCGCGGGCTCTGAGCGCGCGTCGGGAGCGTCAGGACAGGCCGCTGTAGGCGTGCAGGCCCTTGAAGAAGATGTTCACGATGGTGAAGTTGAACAGCACCGCGATGAAGCCGATGATCGACAGCCACGCCGACCGTGTTCCCCGCCAGCCGCGCGTCGCGCGGGCGTGGATATACCCGGCGTAAAGGACCCAGATGATGAAGGTCCACACTTCCTTCGTATCGAAGCCCCAGTAGCGGCCCCAGGCGTCCCGGGCCCACACCGCCCCGGCGATGAGGGTGAACGTCCAGAAGATGAAGCCGATGATCGCAAAGCGGTAGGCGAGCGACTCCAGCGCGTCCGCGCTCGGCAGCGTCCGCAAGAACCGGGGGCCACCGTTGATGTCTCGCTCCACCGCGATGCGCTCGCGCCGGTGCTGCATCAGCTGCAGGACCGACAGCGCGAACGCGAGGGCGAGGAAGGCGGTCGCGAGCGACGCGACGAAGACGTGGATGACGAGCCAGACGCTCTTGAGCGGGTCGGCCAGCGGCACAACGATGACGTAGAACGCGAGCGCGGCTCCACCGAGGAGCACGACGACAAGCCCGGTGATGAAGGAGCCGAGGAAGCGCAGGTCGTAGCGGAAGAGCACGCCGAGATAGACCGCGACGATGAGAACCGTGCCGGTGAGCGCGAACTCGTACATGTTCGACCACGGGACACGTTCCGCGGCGATTCCGCGACCGATCGTTCCGGCGAGGTGGAAGAGGAAGGCGAGGACAGTCAGCGACGTCCCCATGCGCGCCCACAGGTACCGCGGACGCTGCGCGGGCGCGGCGGAGACCTCGCTGCTCGCGCGACGCTCCTGCTCGCGGACGGCGGCAATGGTGGTGGCCTGACCGCCGGCACCGGCACCCACCAGTTCCTGCACTTGAGCGGCGTCCTTCGCCTTGACTGCGAGATCCGAGCGGCGCGCGAGGTCGACGGCGTACGCGATGAAGGCGAGAGTGTAGATCGCGACGGCGGTCCACACCAGGAGGACCGAGATTTCGTCGAGCGACATTCCGGTGTCGGGCATGACTGTCAGTCTACGTCCGCGGGCGTGCGGCGAGCGGTCTCATCCTCATCGATGACACCCGGAAGCATGCCCGAGTGCCGCGTCGCGAGATCGGTGACGGCCGCTGCGATCGCGGGGTCCTCTCCCCGTGCGAGTCCGGCGTACTCGAGAAGGAGTTCGTCGCCACGCACGGTCGCCTTGACCCACATGCGCCGTCGCGGCACGAAGAGGGCGGCAAGGAGGCCCAGCACGGCTGTGATCGCGAAGATCAGTACCCAGACCACACCCGCATCGTGATGGATGGACAGCGAGACGAACCGTGGCACGACGTCGGGCGTGCCGGTCAGGGTCGCGTCCTCGAACGTCACGGAGCCGAGGCCGTCGGGAAGGTCGACGGACTGGCCGGGGGTCAGCTCCAACGACTCGACGTCGGTGCCGCGCCCGGTGAGCTGATCCATATCGGTGGTGTCGAGCGTGTAGACCGAACGGGGGGTGCCGTCGTCGATGCCGAGGTCACCCACATAGACATCGAGGGTGAGGATCGGGTTCAGGAGCGCCGCGTGGACGGAGGTGTAGGCGCCGGTTTCCAGCACGCCCGTCGTCGGGTAGAAGAATCCGACGAGTCCGAGCTGCTCCTCCAGTCCATCGGCGACCTTGATCACACCGAGCGAGGTGAGGTTGTCGTCCTGGGGCAGGAAAGCGACCGGCTCGGAACGCACGACCTCCCCGTCCGCATCGCGGATCGTCAGGACGGGCGCGTACCCGTTGCCCATCAGGTAGACGCGGTCGCCGCCGATCTCGAGCGGATGGTTCACCCGGATCGTCTCTTCCTGCGGCTCCTCGTCCGGCTCCCGGGTCGTGACGTGCGCGGCGAAGTCGCCGGGCTGGCCCTGTCCGGTGTCTCCGATCGGGAAGTACGACACATCGAAAGAGTCGAGCGTGACGGTGTACGGCGGGAGTGACTCCCGATCGACGAAGCGCCCGGGGCTGAAGGAGGTGTAACCGAGCCCGAGCGAGTTGACGAACGTGCTCCCTTCGACGATGACGGTCTGGCCGGTGTAGGTCAGTCCGCCACCGGCGCCGACGGCGATGAGAACACCGACGAGGGACGCATGGAAGATGAGGTTGCCGGTCTCGCGCGCATAGCCGCGCTCGGCCGAGACGGAGGCGACACCTGACCGGTCGTACCGTTCGACCCGGTAGCGGCCTCGGCGCAGCTCCTGCTCGGCAAGGTCGACGGCGGCGACCGCTTCGGCCTCGGCATCGGCACCGGGGGCGAGGGCCACGCGGCGCTCGAGATGGTCGTCCAGGCGCGACAGTCGCGCGGGAGTACGAGGCGGGCGCGCCCGCATCGCCTTCCAGTGATGCTTCGTCCGCGGAATGACACACCCGATGAGCGAGATGAACAGCAGGAGATAGATCGCCGAGAACCACGCCGACGTGTAGACATCGAACAGCTGCAGCCGATCCAGGATCGGGAAGAGGTCAGGGTTGTCGGTGCGCCACTGCACCACGCCGTTCGGGTCGGCGCTGCGCTGCGGCACGATCGATCCGGGAATCGCGGCGATCGCCAGCAGCAGCAAGAGCACAAGGGCGGTGCGCATGCTGGTGAGCTGTCGCCACCCCCATCGCAGCCACCCGACGACGCCCAGTCGCGGCGAGGTGGGCGTGCGTGGCTCGCGCTCGGGCTCGTTCGGCGCGGAGGCATGGTCGCTCGGGCGCAGGGGCTCGGATCCGTCAGAGGGGAAGTTCGACACTGCCGATCACCGCCCCGAGGGACGACATGACCCGCGTCCAGACGCCCGTGACCATGAGGACACCGAGGATGATGAGCAGAACGCCTCCGATGATATTGATCGCGCGGATATGCCGTTTCAGGAATGTCACGGAGCGGGTGGCCCAGCCGAACCCGATCGCGAGGAGGACGAACGGCAGTCCAAGACCGAGCGAGTACGCGATCGCGAGAATCGCCGCGCGCGTGGGGTCGGCCTGGGTGATCGAGATGGACAGGATCGCCGTGAGGGTGGGCCCGATGCACGGCGCCCAGCCAACGCCCATCGCGATACCGAGCAGCGGGGCTCCAACGAGCCCCATGTTCTGTCTCGTCTGTGGCCGGAAGGTGCGCTGGGCGAACCCGAAGACTCCGACGAAGACGAGTCCGAGGGCGATCACGACGAGTCCGAGTACGCGCGTGATCGGGTCCTGATACTCGATGAAGAGGCGACCGAGCGTCCCGCCCAGGATGAAGATGAGGACGAAGACCGCGGTGAAGCCCGCGATGAACAGCAGCACTCCGGCCAAGAGCCGTCCGCGCTTGGCCGAACGTGCCCGTCCCGAGGTGTCGACGCTCCCACCGAGGAAGCCGAGGTACCCGGGAACGAGTGGGAGCACGCACGGCGAGACGAAGGAGACGAGCCCGGCGAGGAGCGCGATCGGGATCGCGAGCCAGAGGGCGCCGTCGAAGACGATCGCGCCCGGGTTCACAGCTCCTCCGCGACCGCGTCGCGCACGATGGTCTCCAGGATCGACGCGTCCCGAACCGCGCCGAAGAACCGTGCCGCCACCCGGCCCTGCTTGTCGAGCACGAGAGTCGTCGGGGCAACGGTCACGCTCGTCCACGTCGCGAAGGAGAGCTTGAGCTCGGCATCGTCGGCCAGCAGCAGTGAGGGGTACGTGACGCCATACCGCTCCTCGAAGGAGCGTGCCTGCGCGGGGCCATCGTAGATGTTCGCGCCGAGGAAGCTGACGTCGCCCGCGGTGCTCTGCGCGACCTCTTCCAGGATCGGAGCCTCCGTCCGACACGGCGCGCACAGGGCGTACCAGAAGTTCAGAACGACGACCTGTCCCTCGTAGTCCTCCGAGGACAGCGTCTCACCGTCGACGCCCGTTCCCGTGAAGGAGACCGACCCACCCCGGTCGGCGGCGGGGATCTCCTCGATGCTGCCATCGCCGGAGATGAAGCCCTGATTGGTGCCCTCGCGGTACTGCGTCGCAAGGTCATCGTTCTCGCCGGTGCACGCGGCCAGCGAGAGGGCGAGAGCTGCCACGGCCACGGCGGCGACAAGACGGCGCCTCATACGGCCCCCACGTCCACGGCGCCGGCCGTCTGCGCGGGCGCGGCGTAACCGACCTCACGCCAGACCGCGCCGTCGAAATCGACACTCGTGATGCTGGAGAGGTCGCAGCGGCGCTTGCGCGGGTCATGGCGGGGATCGCTGCCGACGATGTCGAGGTGGGTCACCCAGATCGGGAGTTGATGGGAGACGATGACGGCATCGCCGCTTTCCGTGCGCTCCCACGCGTCGAGCATCGCGGCGCGCATCCTCGCGATGACCTCGTGGTACGGCTCGCCCCAGCTCGGAAGATCGGGGTTGCGAAGGTGTCGCCAGTTCAGCGGATTGCGCAGCGCTCGGCGCATCACGGTGCCCTCGAACACGTTCCACGGCTCGATGACGCGCTCGTCGATGAC
Organism: Microbacteriaceae bacterium PS02070; assembly: GCA_029959865.1. GTDB lineage: Bacteria > Actinomycetota > Actinomycetes > Actinomycetales > Microbacteriaceae > Microbacterium. The sequence continues at coordinate 34,584 of JASCPE010000001.1, forward strand.
GACGTCCAGCCCGAACCGCTCCGCGATCGGGGCAGCGGACTCGCGCGCACGCTGAAGCGGCGAACTGGTGAGGCTGCCCATGATGCGGCCGGTCCCGGCAAGGAACGCGGCGGCCGCGGCAGCCATCTCGTGGCCGGCGCGGCTCAGGCCGAAGTTCTCGAGGCGTCCGTAGAGGACGTGGTCGGGGTTCTCGACCTCTCCGTGGCGCACGAGATGGAGGCGGTCAGCAGGCACCGCACCATCCTACGCGGCCGTCCTTATGCCGCGGCTGGGGGTTCGTCTGCCGCCCCGCGGCCTCGGCGCGCATTCCAGAGTCCGCGGGCGCGGACGACGACGAACCAGCCCACCGCGAGCACGGCGACGATGATGACGACGTACTGCAGGATGTCGGCGTAGCGCTCCACTACGTGCCACTGCTCGCCGAGGAAGTAGCCGCTGAGCACGAAGATCGAGTTCCAGATGAGCGAGCCCGCCGTCGTGAGGAGTCCGAACTTCCACCACGCCATCCTGACGACCCCCGCCGGGATCGAGATGAGGCTGCGAAAGATCGGGATCATCCGGCCGAAGAACACCGCCTTCGCCCCGTGTCGGTTGAACCATCCGATCGTCTTGTCGATGTCCTCGGGGTGCAGGAGCGGCACCCGCGCGGCGATCCAGCGCAACCGGTCCGCGCCGAACGCGACGCCGAGTCCGAACAGCACGAACGCGCCGACCACCGAACCTGCCGTCGTCCACAGCAGTGCCTCGAAGAGGGTGAACGATCCGCGCGAGGCGGCCAGGCCCGCCATCGGCAGGATGACTTCGCTCGGGAGGGGCGGGAAGAGGTTCTCCATCGCGATCGCGATGCCTGCTCCCGCGGGTCCCACTGTGTCCATCAGCGACACCGACCACTCCATGAGGGTGGTGAGCCAGGAACCGTCGGAAGTCGTCGCCATGCTCCCACCGTATGAGGTCGACCTGGTCAACACCCAAGAAGCACCGACCTAGACTGTCTCTTTGTGAGTGAGCGCGTTCTAGTCCAGCAGCTGAAGGACCTTCCCGATGGCCCCGTCGCGGTGTCAGGGTGGGTCGAGACCGTCCGCGACCAGAAGAAGGTGCAGTTCGTCATCCTTCGAGATGAGACGGGCGCCGTCCAGCTCGTGAACCCGGCGACCCGCCCCGCGGAGGACGGTGCCGATCAGGACGCGGAGGCGCTCGCGCTGACCGAGACCATCTCGAACCTGACGACGGGGACATTCCTGACCGTGCAGGGCCAGCTCAAGCACGACGAGCGGGTCAAACTCGGCGGTGTCGAGATCAAGGTCGGTGCGTTGGACGTCGCCGCTGCCGCCGAGCCGGAGACGCCGATCGCCGCCGACTCAAGCATGGACAAGCGGATGGACTGGCGTTTCATCGACCTCCGCCAGCGCCGCAACAACCTCGTCTTCCGCGTGCAGACCACCCTCGAACACGCCATGCGGTCGTACTGGGTCGAGCGTGACTTCATCGAGATCCACACGCCGAAGCTGATGTCCAGCCCGTCCGAGTCGCGCGCCGAGCTGTTCTCCCTGGACTACTTCGGAGACCAGACCGCCTATCTCGCCCAGTCGCCGCAGCACTTCAAGCAGATGGCGCAGTCGGCCGGATTCGGGAAGGTCTTCGAAATCGCGGACGCCTTCCGCGCCGACCCCAGCTTCACGAGCCGGCACGCGACCGAGTTCACCTCGATCGACGCGGAGATCAGCTGGGTGGACTCACACGAGGATGTCGCGAAGATGCAGGAGGAACTCCTGCACGCCGCGATCAGTGCGGTCAAGGAGAAGCACGGGGCCGAGATCGAAGAACTCTTCGACATCGAGATCACCGTCCCGACCCTCCCCTTCCCGCGCCTCCCCCTCGCCCAGGCGCGCGACATCGTCGCCGAGACCGGCTACGAGAACCCGCGCACGGACGGCGACCTCGACCCGGAGTCGGAGCGTCGCGTCTCCGCATACGTCGAGGAGCAGTTCGGGCACCAGTTCGTGTTCGTGACCGAATACGACGCCGGGATCCGGCCGTTCTACCACAAGCGCGACCCCGAGACCGGGCTCACGAAGAGCTACGACCTCCTCTTCAAGGGCGTGGAGATCTCCACCGGCGCACAGCGCGAGCATCGCGTTGAGGTGTTGGAGGAGCAGGCGACCGAGAAGGGCCTGGAGCTCGAAGGCCTGGCGCACTACCTCGATTTCTTCCGCTACGGCACCCCGCCGCACGGTGGGTTCGGCATGGGGCTGGCACGCCTCCTCATGCTTCTGCTCGGCGAGCAGTCGATCCGCGAGGTGACCTTCCTCTTCCGCGGACCCACGCGCCTCGCGCCCTGACGGCGCGAGAGCGGGTCAGACCCGGAAGTCGACCGCCGCGCGACCGGTGACGACGCTGCGGATAAACGCGGCGGCCTCTTGGTGCGCGGGGTGCTGTTGATAATCCTCCAGCGCGTCCAGATCATCGACGTCCATGATGAGGACGACATCGGCGTTCGCTTCGGGGGAGGCGATATTGACGCCCACCTCGAGTGCGCGAATGGCGGGCACGACACCGACCAGGCCGCGCAGGCGATCGGCGACCTGCTCAGCGTTCTCAGCACGCCCCGCAGGGTCGTCCCCCGCAACGTTCCAGGTCACCACGTGGCGGATGGTCATGTCGATGCTCCTTCGGTGAGAGCGGCACGAAGCCGATCGGATGAGACCCGCCAGTGTGCGTGCAACGCGCCATCGACGAGGACGACGGGAATCTTCTCCCACCACTGGGCGTACAGCGCCGGATCATCGTGGATCGAGAGTTCCTCGACGTCGACGGCGCCTTCGGGGAGATCGGCGACAACCTGGTCGACAATCTCCCGCGCGACGTCGCACAGGTGACAGTCGGCCTTCGAGATGAGGGTCAGCGTGGTCACCCTTCCATCCTGCCGGAAAACACGAAGCGCCCGTCCATCGGACAGGCGCTTGGTGTCTGGTGCCGCTTACTTCTTGTTGCGGCGCTGGTGGCGAGTCTTGCGCAGAAGCTTGCGGTGCTTCTTCTTCGCCATGCGCTTGCGGCGCTTCTTGATGACAGAACCCACGGAATACCTCGCTATGTCAGGGTTTCGGCAGCGCGTGTGCGCTGCTGAAGTCGGGCATCACAGAAAAAATGCCTCGGACCAGTCTAGCCGACGTCCGAGATAGGGCGATCCAGGGCTGCGGTGACTGCCGATTCGGGGACCCGGTAGCTCCGCCCGAATCGCACGGCGGGCAGCTCGCCGGAGTGCACCATGCGGTACACGGTCATCTTGGACACGCGCATCAGGCCGGCCACCTCGGCGACCGTCAGAAAACGCACGTCGGACAACTCCGTCATTCTTCCCTCGTTCCCCCGGACTTCATAGCAACTCTAGAGGTTCGGCGTGACGCCTGTAAACAAGCGGGAGCGGTGTGATTCCTGTGACTGACCGGGTGATCCTTGGACACCCACGAGCTGTGGGTCTCAGCGACGCTTCTTGAAGACGTTCTCCAGGGCATGTTTCGTCGAGGCAGCGACCCGTCCGACCGTCTCGGCCGCGTTGACGATCGGTTCCGACAGCGCAGGCGGCGCGAACGCATCCGCCTCATCGCCGAGGAAAGGAATCAACCAGTCATCGACCGCGTCCAGCGGCGCCGGGGTCAACGAGTAGTAGCGGTGCTGCCCGTCCTCTCGGACCGAGACGAGGTCGGCGTCGCGCAGCACCTTAAGGTGCTTCGACACGCTCGGCTGGCTGACGCCGAGTTCCGTGACGATCTCAGACACGCTCGTCCCCTCGCCGGACTGCCCCCCTCGGTCAAGAAGGAGCCTGAGGATTTCCCGACGGGTACCGTCGGCGATCACGTCGAAGATGTCCGCCATGACGATAGGTTAGCCGGGCTCACACCGGAGTACCATGAACCGATTCGTCGCACAGGGGAGGTGCACATGCCCGACGCTTCCGTCGGTGTGCGTGTTCAGCGAACCGTTCGTACGGCGGTGAGGACAGTCCTGCGGCACGTCCGCACCCTCACGACGGCGTCCCCCTCGCGTTTCGCGGTCCTCATCTTCAGCGCCCTGATCCTCTTGTTCACGGCACTGTTCTCCTTACCTGCCGCCTCAGCGTCCGGAACCGTCACCCCTCTGGCCGACGCCCTGTTCACCGCGGTCTCGACGATCTGTGTCACGGGGCTTGCCACCGTCGACATGGGGACGCACTGGTCACCGTTCGGGCACATCCTCGTCTTCGTCGGCGTCAACGTCGGCGCCATGGGTGTCCTGACACTCGCCTCGATCCTCGGCCTCGTGATCTCCAAGCGCCTCGGCCTGCGAGCCAAGCTCCTCGCCGCGGGGGACTCCAACCCGCTGCGCGCACACGGCGGGGCCGTCAACGAGAGCCAGACGGTTCGGTTGGGCGAAGTCGGTCAGCTCCTCTCCACGGTGGCGCTGTCCACGCTTATCATCGAGTCCGCGCTCGCCGTCCTCCTCTACCCCTCGCTTCTGCTCGGTGGCATCGATCCGCTCACGGCCCTGTGGGAGGCCCCGTACTACGCCGCGATGGCGTTCACGAACACGGGCTTCTCCCCCAACGCCGAGGGCATCTCGATCTTCGCCGACGACTACTTCTTCCTGTCCGTGCTCATGGTCGGGGTCTTCCTCGGATCCATCGGCTTTCCGGTGATCTTCACGCTGGCGCGGATGAAGTGGCACTTCCACAAGTGGTCACTCCACACAAAGCTCACACTCATCACCACCGTCATCCTGTGGGTGCTCGGAGCCGTCGCGTTCCTCACCCTCGAGTACGGGAACCCGCGCACCTTCGGCTCGATGGGTGCCGGCGAGACCACCTTCCAGGCGTTCTTCCTCTCATCGATGACCCGCTCGGGCGGCTTCTCGATCGTCAATCCCGCCGACCTCTACGGTTCGTCCACGATCGCAGCGTCCATGCTCATGTTCGTCGGCGGCGGATCCGCGTCCACCGCGGGCGGAATCAAAGTGACGACTCTGGCCGTACTCGCCCTCGCGGTCTGGTCCGAGGCGCGGGGCCGTACGTCGGTGGAGGCGTTCGGACGCAGGATCCCGAGCGACGTCCAGCGCGTCGCGCTGTCGGTCGTCGCGTGGGGGTCGACCATCGTGGCACTGTCGACGATCACGATCGCCCAGATCACGAAGGCCGACGTCGACGATGTCCTCTTCGAAGTCATCTCCGGCTTTGCCACGGTGGGACTGTCCACCGGACTGACCCAGCTCCTTCCCGAATCCGCCGTGTACGTCCTCGCCCTGACGATGTTCATGGGGCGCGTTGGTACAGTGACTCTCGCCGCGGCGGTTGCCGCAACCCTGCGACGACAGCACTATTCACTTCCCGTCGAAAGGCCCATCGTTGGTTGAGCAACTGCGCAGCGACGCCCCCGTCCTCGTGATCGGGCTCGGACGCTTCGGCGCGGCCTGCGCCGGCGAGCTGGACCGGCTCGATCGGGAGGTCCTCGCGATCGATGCCAACCTGGAGCTGGTGCAGAAGTGGTCCGACCGGGTCACGCATGCCGTGCAGGCGGACGCGAAGAACCTCGACGCGCTCAAGCAGATCGGCGCGCAGGATTTCCGGGTCGCCGTCGTCGCGGTCGGCTCGTCTATTGAGGCGTCGGTGCTGATCACCGCGAACCTGGTCGACCTGAAGGTTCCGCAGATCTGGGCCAAGGCGGTCTCGCAGTCGCACGGCAAGATCCTCGCCCGCGTGGGTGCGAACCACGTCATCTATCCCGAGCGTGAGGCGGGCGAGCGCGTCGCACACCTCGTCAGCGGCCGCATGTTGGACTTCATTCGCTTCGACGATGACTTCGTGCTGGCCAAGATGTACCCGCCGAAATTCATCCGCGGCGTGGGGCTCAACGAGTCCGGCGTCCGCACGAAGTACAACGTGACCGTCGTGGGGGTCAAAAGCCCCGGCAAGGAGTTCCGCTACGCCGAGGCGGACACCGTCGTCACCAACCACGACCTCATCATCGTGTCGGGGACCAACTCCGACATCGAGCGCTTCGCGTCGCTGGACCGCTGAGCACGGCTTCGGAGCTCACGCTCCGACCGCGAGCTCCTCAGCCCGCGCCAGGGCTGCATCGGTCGCCTCCGCGAACAGCCCCGGAAGGTTCCCCGACTCCAGCACCGCGACGGCGCGCTCGGTCGTACCCTTTGGGCTCGTGACCTTGCGGCGAAGCTCGGCGGGGTCTTCACCGGTCGCGGTAAGCAGACTCGTCGCGCCGACGAAGGTCTTCTCCGCCATCAGACGGGCCTGTTCCTCCGTGAATCCCTTGCCGCGGGCCGCCTCGGTGAGCGCCTCGATGAGGAGGAAGACGTACGCCGGGCCCGAGCCGGAGATCGTCGACAGCGCGTCGATCTGTTCCTCGGGGACCTCGATGACCGCACCGCACGTTTCGAAGAGCGCGCGTACCGTGGCCATGTCGTGCTCGGACGCACCGGGGCCGGCGGCGATCCCGGTGATACCCTCCCGGACGATCGCGGGGGTGTTCGGCATGGCACGGATCACCGCGATGTCCGGTCCGACGATGTCCGCGCAGGTGCGGGTCGTGACCCCCGCGGCGACGCTGACGATGATCGTTCCCGGGCGCAGGTGAGGCGCGATCTCCCGCAGGAGGGCGGGGATGCCGACGGGCTTGACGCCCAGGACGACCACGTCGGCGTCCGCAGCCGCGGCGCGATTGCCGTCTGGGTCGACCTCCAACGCAATGCTGGTGACGCCCGGGATCCCGCCGAGCTCGTCCGCCTTCTGCTGCGACCGGTTCGTCGCGGTGAGCAGGGGCGCAGCACCCGAGGCGACGACGCCGCGGATGATGGCGCCGCCCATGGAACCTGCGCCGAGGAAGGCGAGCGGGGGGAGGATCTGATCAGCCATGACTCCATCCTTGCAGTGCCCTCCGCACCGCGCACCGTCTCGCTGAGGGATTCCCCCTGAGACCCCCGACACCCCCCTGATTCCGCCGGGGTCCGCGACTATGATCGAGAGCACGGCGCAGGGTTGCGCTCCGAGCGACCGACCCGGCGGCGACAGTACCCGACCAAAGGACCTGCATGACCCTCTTGGATGGCATCACCTCCCGCATCGTCGAGACCCCGCGACTCCGCGTGAACATCCTGGAGCGTGTCGGCGATGATCCAGACACCCCCGCCGATCGAACCGTGGTCTTCGTCCACGGCAACGTCTCCTCCAGCCTCTACTGGCAGGAGATCATCCAGGATCTCCCCGGCGACGTGCGCGCAATCGCGGTCGACCTGAGGGGGTTCGGCGACACAGAGATCGCCCCTGTTGACGCGACCCGTGGCGTCCGCGACTTCAGCGATGACGTCCACGCCACCCTCGAGGCCCTGGGTCTGGGTGCGGTGCACCTCGTCGGCTGGTCGATGGGCGGCGGCGTCGTGATGCAGTACGCCCTGGACCACCCCGTTCTCTCGCTCACGCTGCAGGCGCCCGTCTCGCCGCACGGATTCGGCGGCACCCGCCGCGATGGGACCCGGCTCACCGACGATGACGCCGGAGCCGGTGCCGGGGGCGCCAACCCCGACTACGTCGAGCGTCTCCGCACCCGTGACGACACGGACGAGGCGGACAGTTCACCGCGCAGCGTCTTCCGCTCCGGCTACGTCTCCGACCAGTATCAGACGGAGTCCGAGGACATCTGGGTCGAGTCGATGCTCTCCACCGCCGTGGGGCCAGCCAACTACCCCGGCGATGCCGTGCCGAGCCCGCACTGGCCCGGGTTCGCGCCGGGCGAGCGCGGTGTCCTGAACACGATGACGCCGGGTCACTTCTCAACGGCAGGGATCGTCGATCTCGATCCGAAGCCGCCGATTCTCTGGATCCACGGGACCGCCGACGCGATCGTCTCCGACGCATCTGAGTACGACATCAACCACCTCGGACAGCTCGGCGTCGTACCGGGATGGCCGGGGATTCAGGTCGCTCCGCCTCAGGAGATGGTCACGCAGACGCGCGACGTGCTCGAGGCCTACCGTGAGGCCGGAGGGGATGTCACCGAGATCGAGCTGGAGGGCGTCGGTCACGCGCCCCACCTCGAGCAGCCGGCGACTTTCCGCCGCGCCGTCCTCGCGGTCATGGGCTACATCGGACCGACGCGCTCCCCCGAGCCGCCCACCGAGACAATCATTCTCAGCTCCTCCGACTGACCTCTCTCACGGATCGCGGCGCTGCTCGAAGAACCCGCGCAACAGCGCCGCAGCCTCGTCTCGGCATACTCCCCCGACGACCTCGGCGCGATGCGGCAAGCGTCGGTCGCGCAGCACGTCATACTGCGATCCGGCCGCGCCGGCCTTGTCGTCCCAGGCTCCGAAGACGACGCGCCCGACCCGGGCCTGCACGATCGCGCCGGCGCACATGAGACAGGGCTCCAGGGTCACCACGAGCGTGAACCGGTCGAGGTTCCACGACCCGGCGCGCTCCGCCGCCGCCCGCAGCGCGAGGAGCTCCGCATGTGCGAGCGGATCATGCCGCCGTTCCCGCACGTTCTGACCCTCCCCGACGATCTCGCCGGACAGGTCCGTCACGACGGCACCGACCGGAACGTCTCCCCCGTCCGACGCCTCCGCCGCCAACGCGAGCGCCCGGCGCATCACGGCGATGTCGCTCTCACGCACGGGAAGGTCCACCCGCCCAGCGTACGCGGACGCCAGGTCCTAGGCTGGGGTCATGCGCGTGCACGTAGCCGATCATCCGCTCATCACCCACAAGCTCACGGTCCTTCGTGACCGGCGCACCCCGTCGCCGGTGTTTCGTCAGCTCACCGAAGAGCTCGTCACGCTGCTCGCCTACGAGGCGACCCGCGGCGTGCGGGTGGAGCAGGCACCGATCGAGACACCCGTGACCTCCACGGTCGGCGTGCAGATCAGCGAACCCCGACCTCTCGTCGTGCCGATCCTGCGCGCCGGTCTCGGCATGCTCGAAGGCATGGTCAAGCTCCTTCCCACCGCCGAGGTCGGCTTCCTCGGAATGGCACGCGACGAAGAGACGCTTCAGCCGACCACGTACGCCGAGCGGCTGCCCGTGGATCTCAGCGACCGCCAGTGCTTCGTACTGGACCCTATGCTCGCGACCGGCGGCTCGCTCGGGGCCGCGATCGAGTTCCTCTTCGACCGGGGCGCGCAGGACGTCACGGCGATCTGCATCCTCGGCGCCCCCGAAGGCGTCGCAGCGATCGAGAAGCAGGTCGGCGAGCGCGACGTCACCCTCGTCCTCGGTGCACTCGATGAGCGCCTCAACGAGAAGGGCTACATCGTTCCCGGTCTCGGCGACGCGGGCGACCGCCTCTACGGTACGGCCGACTAACCCAGCCCATCCGGGTTCAACGGCCGCTGGGGGCGTTTGCCCGTCTCCTGCTCCCAGAACTCCAGCTGCTGGGTCAGAGCCTTGGCGAGCTCGAACACCTGCTGCGGGGGGATGCGCACGCGGCTGACCACCCGTGCGGGCACGTGCATGACGGGCGTGCCGTCCTCGTCGTGCCCCTCCTGCGGTGGGCGGGCGAGCGAGACGAAGTCCATGACGAAGACGTCGGGGGTATGCCAGACGTTCGCAAAATCCGCGAACCGTCCCTCGATCACCTCCGGCGGCAGTTCGATCTCGAACTTGCGTGCTACCTCGTCAGCCACGGCACCTCCTGGTCGGGTGCCGAGTCTACGCCGACGGGTGCGTGGGCGGCGGTCTGCACCAGACGCGCGAACCCACTGAGGCGCGCGACACCGTCGGGGGTGCGCGGCAGATCGTCGAGGAGACCGGTCGAGTACACGATGTACGCGGTGTGCTGAGCCCGGGAAATCGCGACGTTGATGCGGTTCTGGAGGAGCAGGAACTCCAGACCGCGCGGCGCGTCACGCCCGGATGATGCCGCCAGTGACAGGATCGCGATGGCCGCCTCCTGACCCTGGAACTTATCCACGGTGCCCACCCGGATGCCGCCGTACCCGCCCGCCTCCAGCGCTTCCTCAACGGTGACCTGCTGCGCGTTGTACGGAGTGACGACGATGATGTCAGCCTCCGTGAGCGGCCGGGTCGTGCCGTCGCCGGGCGACCACGTGCGACCGAGAAGGTCACGCACGATATCCAGGACGACGTCAGCCTCTTCGAGAGAGGACGTCGAGTTTCCCGTGTGGGTGAGGGCAATCGGAACGATGCCTGCGGGCACGCCGTCAATGTGGCGCCCCGCCGTATCCGGATGGGCCACGAGCTTGCCGTCATACGACAGGTCAGAGACGGCCTCCGCGACCTCGGGGCGCATGCGCCGGCTCTGCGCGAGGAAGTACCCGGCCTCCGGATCGATGACCGAGGCGTCCTGCATGACCCAGCCGAGGGCAGAGGTGTCCACCGGCTCCGGATGGGTGCCCTGGCTCACCTGCGGCAGTTGCTGCGGATCACCGAGCAGGAGCACCCGATGCGCGGCCGCGGCGACGGCCACCGTGGATGCGAGCGAGAACTGCCCCGCCTCGTCGATCACGAGAAGATCGAGGCTCTTCCGCCCCACGCGACGCGGGTGGGTGAGGTCCCAGGCCGTGCCGCCGATGACATATCCCTCCGGGTGCGCCCGAGTGAACTCGGCGAGGCCGTCCTTGGCGATGACGGTGAACGGTTCGTTCCCCGTGGTCGTCTTGGGGGCCTTCGCGACCTGTGCCGCGGGGACCCCGGCGGCGACGATGCGGTCGAGCATGTTCTCAACGACGGCGTGAGACTGCGCGACGACACCGACCGCGAAACCCTTCTCGCGAACGAGCCGAGCGACCACGTGCGACCCGACGTAGGTCTTTCCTGTTCCGGGCGGCCCCTGGACGGCGAGGTAACTGTCCTGCAGGTCGGCGACGGCAGCCGCGATGTCACCGATGTCATCGCCGGAGTGGCCGAGGGTCCCCCGTCCGGTGCGCGGCGGGCGGCGCACGAGCAGGTCAGTGGCCGGGTCTGCGGGCAGCGTCGGGAAGGCGTCGATGACGGAATCGGCCCACTCGTCGATCGCGGCCTGCTGGCTTCCGGCGCGCGGTGGGGCGGCGGGTGCGATCGCTACCGGCAGTTCGCTCCAGGCGCCGGCGCTCGACGTCTCCTCGACGATGACACCGTCCTCGATGTCTTCCAGCACGCGCACCGTACGGGCGGAATGAATGAACCGGGGGTGGGCCCCAACGGCGAACGGTGCAGGTGCCGCATACACGGCGAACGGCTGCGCACCCTCCCCCAACCGCGTGCCCGGGGCGACATCGCCGCGCAGTTCCAGGACGCGACGGTGCGAGCGCGGACCCTCCTGCCAGTCCGTCAGCACGCGGGACTGCGCGCGATCGAGCAGGATGACGTCTCGCGTGTCCTGCCAGATCGCGAGGGGCTCCCGCAGGCGCGTGAAGTGCGATGCCCAGAACGTCTTGGCCTCGCGGGGGTAGTAGTCGATTGCCGCGGCGCCGAGGCGGAGGGCACGAGCCTCGTCCTCGTTCGTGGCCTCTTCGGCGAACACGCGTAGCCGCTCGGCCCGCACAGACGCTTCGTATCCGGTCTCCTCCGGCTCCGGATCACGCGAGGGTCGCATGCCCGCCTCGGCGGCCCGGGCCGCGAGCCAGTCGCGAAGCCGCAGCGTGGAGACGCAGTCGTAGCGGTTGTAATCGGCGAGGTCCGCGAAGATGCGGTCGGCACCCGCCGCGTCGCCCGCATCAGCGAGAACACGCGCTTGCGCATATTTCACGATCGAGTCATCGCCGCGTTGCACGTCACTCGTCCGCACATCGGCGCCCATGTACAGCGGCTCGAGCTTCTTGATCGAGTAGGAGCGCGACCCCACCCGCAGCGCACGCCGCACGACGGGGTAGAGGTCAACGAACACGCCGTCACGCAGCAGCCGATCGACCTCCGCCTCACCGACGCCGTGCCGAGCCGCCATCTCCAGCAGATGCGTCGTCTCATACGGCGCGTAATGGTAGATGTGCATGTTCGGATGCGTCCGCCGATGCACCTCCAAGAACGCCAGGAACTTCTCCAGTGCCTCCCGCTCCTGCGCGAACGTGTGCGCCCACAGCGCCGTGTACTGCTCCCGGGTGTCCACCCAGCCGAAGAGGTAGTCGATCCCCCAGGGCGAGCCGGTGCCCTCGGTGTAGAGCGGGTCACCCTCGAAGTCGAAGAAGATGTCACCGAGATCCGGGCGCGGAAGGGCCGCGATCGCGGAGGGAAGCACAACTCGGTAGGTCGGGATCGGGACGTCGCCGGGCAGTGCGACGGCATCCGTGATGCCCCCGGCCGGAGATTCGATCTGCAGCCGCGCCTGCGTGCGCAGACTCTCGAAGACCTCGGCGGACATCTTCGGCGGGGGCGAGGAGGCACCGACGAGGTGATCGATCGTTGTCAGGCCCGCCGCCCGCAGCCGTTCGCGCTGGACCGGCCGCATTCCGGCAACGAGCAGAAGATCACGGTGCGCGACGACCTCGAGGTCGCAGGTGGCGCACCGGCCGCACGCGACGACGCGCAGCGCGCCACGTTCATCCCCCCACGCGATCGGTGCGCCGTGTGCGCCGAGACCGGGCTCCCGGTCCGCGATAAGCGCGCGCAGGCGTGCGCGGCGGAGCAGGTACACCGGCAGGATGTCGCGCACCGCATGCGCGGAGGTCGATCCGTCGCCGAGGATCAGCTCGACGCGATCCGCGCGCCGGATCCCCAGCTGGTCGAGCTGGTCGACGTACGCGGCGAGTTGCATCAGTGCCGTCACCCGCGCGCGGCGCGCCAGTTTCGTGTCCTGAACGAGCCACGCGCCGTCGTGATCGCGCACGATGAAGTCTGCGAACCCGACGAAGTCATCGGCGGCGAAGGCGGCCTGGTAGATGACCTGTGCGTCACCTTTCAATGCCTCCCGCGTGCGCTGCACAGCGGCGGCGAGCGCTTCGGCATCGGAGGAACGGGTTTCGGGGATGATCTCGACCTGCCCGGGATACGCGCGTTCGTACTCGCGCAGGACGCGGACTTCGTGCTCGGTTCCCAGCATCGCGGCGCGTTCGAGGGTGAGGTCCTCGGGTTCCTCGACGGCGGAGACGCGTCGGAGCTTCGCGTCAATCGCTCGCAACCACGCGAACTCGCACTCGGCCGCGGCTTTGAGATCACTCGCGCTCCAGACGATCCGACCTTCGTCTTCGATGTACCGCATGTTCCCCTTCCCGCTAGAACGATAGCCGCGCCCACCGACACGATCCGCGCTGAGTCGAGGCAATGCTGACAGACTGGAGCCGTGAGCGAGACTCTTCCGTTCGAAAGCGCGTACCGGCACGGCTACGCCCGCATCGCGGCGTGCACGATCCCGGTCGCCATTGCAGACCCCGCCACCAACGCCGAGGCCGTGCTCGCCGAAGCGCGCACCTGTCACGACGAGGCGGTGGCCGTCGCCGTCTTCCCGGAGCTGTGCCTGACCGGCTACGCGATCGATGACCTCGTGATGCAGGACGCGGTCCTGGACGCCGCCGAGGCAGCCCTCCTGCGCATCGCCCGCGAATCCACAAACCTCATGAGCGTGCTCGTCGTCGGCGCGCCGCTGCGCCACCGGAACCGCATCTATAACTGCGCCGTCGTCATCCACCGCGGCGAGATCATGGGCGTCGTCCCCAAGACCTATCTGCCCACCTACCGCGAGTTCTACGAGCGCCGCTGGTATGCGTCCGGCCCGACGTTCGACGGCGTGATCACGCTCGGCGGCTCGGTCGAGACCGGCGGCGTGGAGGCGATGTTCGGCACGAACCTGCTCTTCCGCGCGACCGACGTCCCCGGGCTCGTGCTCGCCGTGGAGGTGTGCGAAGACGTCTGGGTGCCGATCCCTCCCTCCTCTCGAGCCGCCCTCGCAGGGGCGACGGTGCTCGTCAACCTCTCCGGCAGCCCCATCACGATCGCGCGGGCCGAAGACCGCAAGATCCTCTGCCAGTCGCAGTCATTGCGCTGCCTGGCGGCCTACGCATACGCCGCCGCAGGCACTGGGGAGTCGACGAACGACGTCTCGTGGGACGGTCAGACGATGATCTACGAGGCGGGAAACCTGGTTGCCGAGACCGAGCGTTTCCCGGACGGACCGCGCCGCAGCATCGCCGACATCGATCTGGATCGACTCCGTCAGGACCGCCTGCGCCAAGGCACCTTCGATGACAATCGGCTCGCCGAGCTGATGCCGACAGACGTGCCCCGCGACGACTTCGTGGAGTACGAATTCACGCTTGCTCCCCCGGCGAGCGCCACCGGACTCCGTCGGCCGCTGGACCGCTTCCCCTTCGTCCCCGACGACCCGGCGCGCTTGGACCTGGACTGCTACGAAGCGTTCAACATCCAGGTCTCCGGCGTCGAGCAGCGTATGCGCGCGATTGGCGGACCCAAACCCGTCATCGGCGTCTCCGGGGGCCTCGACTCCACACACGCGCTGCTGGTCATCGCGCGGGCGATGGATCGGATGGGGCGGCCCCGCAGCGACATCCTCGCGTACACGATGCCCGGCTTCGCCACGAGCGACCATACGAAGTCGAACGCGATCGCCCTCGCCGAGGCGATCGGCGCGACGATCGAGACGATCGATATCCGCCCCGCCGCAACCGAGCTGCTGGAGGGCATTCGGCATCCGTTCGCGAACGGCGAGCCGGTCTACGATGTGACGTTCGAGAATGTCCAGGCCGGAATCCGCACTGATTTCCTCTTCCGCCTCGCGAATCAGAACGGCGGCTTCGTGGTGGGCACGTCAGACCTGTCCGAGCTCGCCCTGGGATGGGCGACCTACGGCGTCGGCGACCAGATGAGTCACTACGCCGTCAACGCGGGTGTGCCCAAGACCCTCATCCAGCACCTGATCCGCTGGGTCATCGCGCACCGTGAGGGAGTCGATGAGAACGCGATCGCGGTGTTGCAGTCGGTGCTGGACACCGAGATCAGCCCCGAGCTGGTACCGGCTGGACAGGACGGCAAGGTCCAGTCGACCGAGGACACGATCGGCCCGTACGCGCTGCATGACTTCGCCCTGTTCCACATCCTGCGGTACGGGTTCCGTCCGTCGAAGATCGCGTTCCTCGCCGAGCAGGCCTGGGCCGACCCCGACGCGGGGGCCTGGCCGCCGGGCTTCCCCGCGGACGAGCGATTCGGGTATGACCGCGCGGAGATCGTCGCGTGGCTACGCGTATTCCTGAAGCGGTACTTCGCGTTCGCGCAGTTCAAGCGCACCGCCATCCCGAACGGCCCCAAGGTCTCCCCCGCCGGGTCGCTCTCCCCCCGCGGTGACTGGCGCGCTCCGTCCGACGGCAATGCGCATGCCTGGCTC
This sequence comes from Microbacteriaceae bacterium PS02070, assembly GCA_029959865.1. Classification (GTDB taxonomy): domain Bacteria; phylum Actinomycetota; class Actinomycetes; order Actinomycetales; family Microbacteriaceae; genus Microbacterium. The sequence goes on from JASCPE010000001.1 coordinate 49,892, forward strand.
GCGGAGCTGGATGCCGCCGTCGGCGAGGACACGTCCGCAGGTTCCTGAGATGGCGGCGCACGCGACCGTCGTCGGGAGTGGGCCGAACGGCCTGGCGGCTGCGGTCACCCTGGCGCGGGCCGGCTACCACGTGCGCGTGCTCGAGGCGGCGTCCTCCCCCGGCGGCAGCGCACGGACAGGACCCCTCACCCTGCCCGGCTTCGTCCACGACATCGGCTCGGCCGTCCACCCCCTCGCCCTCTCGTCGCCGTTCCTGCGCGCCTTCGGCATCGACTCCCGCGTGGAATGGCTGATCCCAGAAGCTTCTTTCGCACACCCCCTGCCGCACGGTGAGGCCGCGATCGCCTGGCGCGACCTGGATCGCACTGCCGAGGGGCTCGGCGCCGACGGCGCGGCATGGCGACGTCTTGCGGGAGGACTTCGGGATCGGCGCGATGATCTCGTCGAGACCATCCTGAACACGCTCGTCCGCGTCCCGCCGCACCCGGCGGCGCTCGCGTGGTTCGGCGCGCAAGCGCTGCGACAGGCGAGCACCGTGCCGCGGGCGACGTTTCGAACGACCACGGCGCAGGCGCTGTGGACGGGTGTCGCGGCACACGCGGGGACTCATCTGCCCTCCCTCGCTGCCTCGGCGACGGGTCTTCTCCTGCTGGCACACGCCCACTCCCCGACCGGTTGGCCCCTGCCCCGCGGCGGTGCGGGAGCGATCATGCAGGCGCTGGCGGACGACCTCCACGCGCACGGCGGGCTCATCGAGACCGACTGCGCGGTGAGAGACCTCGCGTCGCTGGATTGGGGCGACCCCGCGCAGGGCGACCTCCTCATCCACGCGGGCGCGCCGCGTGCACTGCTGGATCTCCCCGCCCTGCCCGCGTCCTACCGGCGCGCACTGCGGGCGCTCCGGTACGGGCCCGCGGCGGCCAAGCTCGACCTCGCGCTGTCCGGCCCGGTGCCGTGGACCCATCCCGACGTTGCGCAGGCCCCCACCGTCCACCTCGGTGGCGACGCGACGCAGATCGCCGCCGCCGAAAGCGCCGTGATGGCGGGCCGCGCGCCCGAACGGCCGTACGTCCTCGTTGCGCAGCCCTCGGTCATCGACCCCACCCGAGCGCCGGCGGGCCAGCACACCCTGTGGGCCTACACGCATGTTCCGGGGGGAAGCGGCATCGACCCGACCGAAGCCATCGTGGCTCAACTCGAGGAGCACGCACCGGGCATCCGCGACCTCATCCAGGCGGCGCACGTCACCACGGCTCGCGACTTCGCGGCCCTCAACCCCGCGGCGATCCTCGGGGATGGGCTCGGCGGTCGCCGGTCGATGCGGCAGCTCCTGCGTCGCCCCGTCCTGTCCCCCACGCCGTGGCGCACGCCCGCTGCCGGGGTCTACCTCGCGTCGTCCGCGGCGGTGCCCGGTCCGGGTGTGCATGGGATGGCAGGGTGGCTCGCGGCCCGCACAGCGCTCGGCGACGCGTGGGGGCAGCCCCCGGAGCTGGCGGATCTGTTCGCTACGCTGGACGGGTGAGCTTCAACGGATCCGGGGACGACAAGAAGCCGTCGACGGCAAGGATGACCATCTGGTTCGCTGTCGCCGCGATCGGCATCTACTTCCTCGTCTCCGGGATCATCGGCATCGTTTCGGGCGGATCGTGAGTGCCAATAGGCGCCTCCTCGTCGCGGCGCTCTCATCCGAGATCGATGCTCTGGACGGCGACCTTCCCGGGTATGACGTGCTCGTGACCGGCCCCGGCAAGCTCAACGCCACATTCGCGCTCACCCGCGCCCTGGATGCGCAGCGGTACGACGAGATCATCGTGCTCGGCACTGCTGGCGCGATCGGCGAGGCCGAGCCGTTCGAACTCTTCGAGGTGCGAATCGCCCTGCAACACGACGTGACCGACCTCGAGGGCGTCGTCGGCCAACACGTCAGTCTTCCCCCCACGGTCGAGACGGGATCGGGCACCGCGACGATCGCCACCGGCGACTCCTTCGTCGATGATGCCGGCGCGGTCGCTGCCATCGCGACACTCGGCGCGACGCTCGTCGACATGGAGGCCTACGCCTACATCTGGGTCGCGCAGCACTTCGGCGTACCGATCCGCGTCTTCAAGGTCGTGTCCGACCGTGCCCAGGACGGCGCCACTCTGGAGTGGGATGAGACCGTCGCTGCCTGCAGCGCGAAGCTGCGGGACCACTTCGAGGCCTTCCTCGCCTCGTGACGCCACTCAGCCCCCGGCGTGAACCGAGGGCTGAGTGGCGGGCGTGGTCAGTTCGAGTTGGCTGAAGCCACCGATGCGGGCGATGCCGGGGATGCGGGGCTCGGCGGAGTCGCGGGGCTCACCGGGCTCGGCGGGGTCGCAGGGCTCACCGGGCTCGGCGGAGTCGCGGGGCTCACCGGCGAAGCGGGCGTGGCCGGTGAGGGTGCACTGGCGGGAGTGACCGGGGATGCGACCGTGGCGGGAGAGGCCGCGGTCGGGGCGGTCGGCGACGCGGTCGAGGCCGCGGTCGGAGAGGCGAGGGAGACAACGCCGATGCTCTGGCCGTCCCACTTCAGCGGCGCGTCCAACGAGAGTCCGCCCTTGCCGGTCAGCGCAGCCTCATCGCTGATGCGCTGACCATCCACGGTTCGCAGGTCCAATGCACTGGCCGCAGCCGCCGCGCCACCCGCCACGATGGCGACCCCCATGGCGCCGGCGACGCCGTAGGCAATCCACTTCTTGTTCATGCTGTCCTCCTGGAAAAGTCTGTCGCGTCGGATATCGCGTGGTTCCAGTCTGATGACGTGGCCTAAGGGAGCTCAAAGTCGTTCGTGAGACGGCTCTTATGTTTCGCCGGCTCGGGCATCACGGCGCGAGCGGCGAGTTCAACGAGCACCGACGCGTCATCCTCAGCGCCCCGCGCGGCGGCCCCCACCGCATGGCCGAGCAGATGCACGGCGATGAGGGCCCGCGTGTGGCGATCCTGCCCCCATCGCCGCCACGCCTGCGTGGCGAGGAGACGCACGCGAGCCTCCGCATCGGGGTTCTCGGTGAGCAGCGAACTGGTGACGGCGTGCGCGATGAAGGCGGCGCTGTCGTCGGCGGGGTCTCCGACGCCAGCGGTATCGACATCGACGAGTCCGGTGACCTGGTGTTCGGGGCCGAGGAAGAGCTGTCCGAGGTGCAGGTCGCCGTGGATGACCGTGCGCGTCCGCCCGTCGTCGATCGCCTCTCCCCCGGCGTGGGCGACCTGCTGGACGAGGTCGGTGGATCCCGGGAGATCGCGGGCGAGCCGATCCCGATACCACGGCAGGCGACCGCGCAACGACGCTCGCGCATCGTTCTGCACCTCGACGACGGCGATCCGCGATCGGAGATCCTCGACGGCGTCCAGGAGCGCATCCGGATCCCACTCCGCCTCCGTCGCCGCGACCCCTTCCGCCTGATCCAGAACGAGCAGACCATCCGGAGACCAGCCGCGCACGGGCGGGACCGGCAATCCTCCAGCGCGGAGGTCCGCGTGCACGCGGACAACCCGCTCGATCCGCCGCGGCCGGACGATCTTGATCCATGCCGGGTCGCGATCGGTCGGTACGCGCAAGACAGCACGGCGGCCGGGTCGGTACCCGACCATCTCGGGCGCCCCCTGCGCGGTGATCCCCAGCCGGGCGAGCAGGATCTGCACGCCGTGGCCGAACGCAGCCGGTGCGAGCGCGGGGAGATGCGGGTCGGCGGGATGCGTCCACAGGCGCGCCACGCCGGGGAGGGCGAGGCCCGTCTCCTCCGCAACCGGCAGCAGAGAGGTGTCGAGGTAGACGATGGCGGAGATGTCCCCGTCGATCCTGTATCCGCTGACGCTTCCGCGGCCGAGCGGTTCTCGGCTGATCGGGTGCGCCGCGGCCGCATCGATTCCGAGCGCGTCCGCGATGAGCGCGCGTTCGTCCTCCGGTGACTCATCCACTCTGTGATTCCAGCATGAAAGGGGGGTCCCGCGCAGGGCGGGGAGCAAGAAGAGGGTGAGACATCTCTTAGGGTGAAGAAGGCGAATGCTCGAAACGAAATACTGGGGCCATGACTGATACGTCCCGACCGCGGCGGTGGGTAAAGCCGCTCTCGGTCCGTACGCGCATTGTGGCGGTGATCACCGTGGTCGCCGCGTTGGGGATGCTCACCGTCGGCGTGGTCGTGTACCTGCTGGAGCGCGAGCGCAATCTTGCTGCGATCGATGACCGCCTCATGGCCAACCTCAGCTCGGCGCGCTTCATTGTGGAAGAAGGCCCCGTGGAGGGGCAGAACTGGGAGACCGCGGAGGCGGCGCTCTACGCCGTCGTGCAGAGGATGAGTCCGGACGACAACACCGGCGCGCTCGGGATCGTCAACGGTCAGACCCGCCTCGTTCCCGGTGTCCCGCTCGATCTAGATCTGACCTCGGTGCCCGAGTTCGTGCCGTACATCGCCGGCGAGGTGACCCCCGACGGTCCTGTCATCGGCACCTACGCGGAACACGGAGTGGTCTGGCGGTACATCGGCGCGCCGGTCGCGGTGGCCGACGACGCCGATCAGGTCGTCTTCACGATGGCCTACGACGTGGAGGCGGAGCTGGCTGAACTCGACAGCGCCATCCGCGCGTTCGTGGTCGGCATCATCATCGCGCTCGCGATCGTCGCCCTCGTCGCGACCCTCGTCTCCACCCGGCTGCTGCGACCCCTGCGCCGGATGCGGGAGACTGCCGAGCGTGTCTCGGCCCAGTCTCTGGACGAACGGCTCCCAATCCAGGGCCGGGACGACGTGTCGGAACTGGCGATGACCATGAACGACATGCTCGACCGGCTCGATAACGCGCTCGACTCGCAGCGTCAGCTCCTCAGCGACGTCGGACACGAGCTCAAGACACCGATCACCATCGTGCGCGGCAATCTCGAGGTCGTCGACACGGACGACCCCGCCGACGTCCGCGAGACGGTCGCGCTCGTCACCGATGAGCTGGACCGGATGGGACGCCTCGTCCAGGATCTCGCCGGAGCAGCGGCGCTCCACGGGCCGAGCCCAGTGACACCCCAGCAGGTGGACGCGGGCGACCTGATGCGACAGGTGGTGCGTAAGGCGCAGGCGATCGAGGGCGCCACCGTGACTGAGGGAGCGATCGCGGAGGTCGTCGCCAACGTCGATCCGGGCAGGATCACCCAAGCGATGCTGCAGCTCGCGCAAAATGCCGTCACCCATGGCGGAGGCCAGATCACGATCGGCAGCGTGGCTATCGGCGGCGATCTGGACCTGTGGGTCCGCGACCGCGGACCCGGCGTTCCCGACGAGGTGAAGCCGCGGGTCTTCGACCGCTTCTATCGTGGCGGTGAAGGCGGCAGCGGACTGGGGTTGAACATCGTCCATGTCATCGCGAAGGCGCACGGTGGGACGGCGGAAGTCGGCGATGCCGTGGGCGGCGGCGCACTTTTCTCCATTCGGCTTCCCGGCGCTGTCTCCCAGGCGGCGACCTGGGCATCCGATATCGTCGTGCCGCCGCGTCCACCGCTGCCGACGCGTCCGGAATCTGAGGGGGTAACCGATGGCATCGATTCTGATCGCCGAGGATGAAGCGCGGATCTCGGGCTTCATCGAGAAGGGGCTGCGATCCGCGGGATACGCAACGAGGGTGGCACCTACCGGGACAGAGGCGCTGGCCTTGGCGCAGACGGATGAGTTTGATCTCCTCATCCTCGACGTGAACCTGCCGGGCATCGATGGGTTCCGTGTGTTGGAGGAGATTCGCGGAAGCGGATCTCGACTGCCGATCATCATGCTCACGGCGCGCGTCGAGCTGCAGGACACCGTCGCGGGCTTGGAGGGTGGCGCGGATGACTACCTGGGTAAGCCCTTCCGGTTCGATGAGCTTCTCGCCCGGGTTCGACTGCGGATGCGTAAGGACGAGACGACGTCGCTCGCGACGCTTGCCCACCGCGACATCGTCCTCGACATCCGCACCCGCGAGGCTCGCGTCGGCGACACGCGTGTCGAGCTCTCCGCTCGCGAGTTCGCACTCGCCGAGGAGTTCATCCGTAACGCCGGCCAGGTTCTGAGTCGTGAGCAGTTGCTGAGCCGCGTGTGGGGGTACGACTTCGACCCCGGTTCCAACGTGGCGGACGTCTACGTCGGCTATCTTCGCCAGAAGCTCGGATCGGACCGGATCGAAACCGTCCGCGGGGTCGGCTACCGCCTGACCTGACCGTGGGTGGGAGGGGGAGCCTTCCGATGCGGCTCAGCCCCGCGCCGCATCGGCGGATGCCTCCTGCCGCACGGCGCTGATGCCGCCTGGACCCACCTCGACCCGCAGCTGGGCAGGGATCATCTCCTTCATCGCGTCGACATGGCTGATGACGCCGACGGTCCGCCCACCGGAGCGCAACTCATCGAGGGTCTCCATCGCGCGTTCGAGTGTCTCGCCATCGAGCGACCCGAACCCCTCGTCGATGAACAGCGTGTCGAGCCGGATGCCACCGGCGCGCGCGGTGACGACCTCCGCTAGACCGAGCGCGAGCGCGAGCGACGCGAGGAACGTTTCCCCGCCCGACAGCGACTGCGGTGCGCGGTGGGCGCCGGTGTGGGCATCACAGACGTCGAGGCCGAGACCGGATGCGGCGCCGTGGGCGGCGAGCGCGTCCGTGTGGCGGAGCTGATATCGACCGAGTGACATCTCTCCGAGGCGGGAGTTCGCCGCCGCGACGATCTCTTCCAACTCGGCCGCCAGCACGAAGGTCTCCAGGTCCATCCGCAACGTGTTCGGCGCCCGGCCGGCGACGGAGTCGGCGAGCCGCTGCAGCGCCTCGGCGTCCTCTGCCCGCTCGGTCACCGAGGCCAAGACCGCGTCCGCGTCGGCAAGATGGGCACCGATCTGCGCGACGAGGTGTGCAGCGTCCCGTTCGGCACGGACGGCACGCAGCCGGGTCGCATCTGCCTCGGCGACGGCGGCCTCGTGCGCGTCCACATCCACGTTCGGGTCATCGCCGACGACGGCGAGCTCCAGTTCGAGTGTGCGCGCGCGAGCGCTCACCACCCGCTCATGCCGCGAGGAGATGTCCTCGACGAGCGCTGACAGCTCGTCCGGAGACAGGAGTGCAGCAGCGACTGCCTCGGCATCGGCGAAGTCGGAGGCTGAGATCGCCTCGTCCCGCGCCGCCTGCGCTGTCTTCTGCGCGGCGCGGGCGCGCGTGCATTCTGCCTCGGCGTCGTGCGCCGCGTGCGCGGCATCCCGCTCGAGGCGCGCGTGGTCGACGCGCGCCTGCACGGTCGGGAAATCTCCCCGCGCCGTAGTGATCGCCCGGCGCATCTCGTCGCGTGTGCTGGTCACTTCGATCAGGGTCTCGCGGATCCGGGTGATCTCCGCGTCCTGTGCGGCACGGTCGGCGGCGGCATCTGCGTCCTCTGCGTCCAGCGCCTCGATCCGCGCCGCCGCGACGTCCCGCTGGGTGGTGGCTGCCTCGACCTCTCGCAGGAGGGCAGCGTGGGTGTCTCGCGCGGCGATCGCCTCCGCGACGCCGAGTCCGTCGGCACGTGCCTGCGCGCTCGAGAGAGCCTGACGGAGGTCGGCGGCGTGGCGTCCCGCGGCCTGCTCCTGTTCCCCGGCGTCATCTCGAGCCCGCTCTGCCTCGGCGATCGCATCCTCGGTCACCTCGTCGTCTGCCGGTGGGGCGGGGGCGGGGTGCTCGGTGGACCCGCACACCGCGCAGGCCTCCCCGGTGACGAGCTGGGTGGCCAGTTCTCCCGCAAAGCCGGCGAACCGACGACGGATGAGATGCGCAACGACCTCACGGTGCGCGCGGGCGACCTCGGTGGCAGCGAGATAGTCCTGGGTGGCCGCCGTGCACTGCTGTTCCAATGCCGCGGCGGTCTGCGCCGCGTCCGCGCGGGTCTCAGCGAGGGCGTGTGCGGCGGAAACGGCCTCGCGCCGGGCAGCGACCTCTGCGACTCTGGCGTATGTGGCGGTGAGGGTGCGCCGCTCCTCGTCCCGCGCGTTCTGACTCACCGTGAGGGCACGCAGGCGCTCGTGAGCGGCAGAGACCGCCGCGGCGAGGTGAGCGTGCTCTGCGTCGAGGGCCGTGAGCTGCTCCTCCTGCGCGCGAGCGCTCTCCCAGAGGGCGATCTGTCCGGTGAGATCCTGCGCACGATGTGCCGGATCGACGGACGGGTCCGGGGTCAGTGCGGCCCAGCTGGCCCGGGTCGTCTCGGCCGCACGCTCGGCTCGACGGCACAGAGCTTCGGCCTCTTCCGCGGCAGCGACGACGGCGCGGAGGCTGTCGGCGGCGCGCGCCCGGTCGCGTCGGGCACGGTCGGCATCCAGGGCCTCGGCCGCAGACTCTGCCTTCGCGAGTTCCCCGCGGGCCCGGGTCAGGTCGGCGCGGCGCCGAGCGGCCTCCGTCGCGTTCCGGTGTGCCTCCCGGACTGCGACGAGCCGTGCGTCCGCGGCGTCCAGCTCGCGCGCGGCGACGTCGTGGCGGTACTGCGCGCGCTGGAAGACCGCGTCCAGGGCGGGGCGCCGGGCGGACCCGTCGACGACCTCGCCAAGCTCGTTCTCGACGGCGAGCGCCTCAGCGCGGCCGAGGAGCGTCTCGGCTTCGACGGTGAGGTGAGCGATCGACTGGCGTGCGGCTTTGGCGCGTTCGGCCAGCGCGGTGGCATAGTCACTGAACCGTGAGGAATCGAACAGAGTCCGCAGCAGGCTCTTCCGCTCCCCCGGGGCGGCCAGGAGGAACCGGGAGAACTTGTTCTGCGCGAGCAGGATCACCTGATGGAACTGCTGGGCGTTCAATCCGACGATCTCGTCAATGGCGATGCCGACGTTGCGAAGCCCCGCCGCGACGCCCACCCACTCGCCGTCACGGAACTCCTCGAGCTCGGCGCGGGCGGTCTCGGTCGTCATTCCGCCGCCACGCTTTGCGGGCCTCTCGTACTCCGGCACGCGAGACACGCGCAGGCGGCGCGTTCCCGCGGTGAACTCCAGGCATACGCGGGTCCGGTCCTCCGGGCTGCAGTGATCGCTGCGGATCCGCTTGTCGCCACCGCCCTCATAGCGGGCGAGCATGCCGAACAGGGCGAAGCTGACGCCGTCCAGAATGCTCGACTTTCCCGCCCCGGTCCGACCCGAGATGAGGAAGATTCCGTCGGCGGAATAGGCGTCGAAGTCGATCCGCTGCGCGTCCCGGAACGGCCCGAAACCCTCGAGTTCGAGCGTGTGGAGCTTCATAGGCTCGCCTCGACGCGAATGCGATCGTCCAGAACCTCCGCGAGGACGTCGGCCTCCGCGGTGGTGGCGCCCTCGCCCTCACGCACGTGGCGCAAGAAGACATCGAGCAGATCGCGGTCGCTCCGGGCCGCACGCACCCGTGCCACGTAGCTCGTGTCGGCGCGAGAACGCGTCACGGCGGGCAGGTGAGCGACGTGCGCACAGAACGGGAAGCGCTCCTGTGCTCGGCGCATCGGATCGCGCACGGGGACGCTGTCGGTGTACTCGATCGCCACCCAGTCCGCGTCATGGCCCGCGTATGCCGGGTCCGCGAGAATCTCTTCGAAGGCGCCGCGCAGCGTGACCAAAGACCTGGGCACCGGCAGTTCGAGCCAACGCGCGACGTTCGAACCGTCCGCAGCCAGGTCGATGAGCCACGACCCACGGGGCTTAGTCGCCTCGCCGAAGCTGTAATGCAGGGGGGCTCCGGCATACCGGACATGGTCGGCCAGGCGCTGGCGACCGTGGATGTGTCCCAACGCGACGTAGTCGATGCCGTCGAACAGCGACAGCGGAACGACATCGAGACCGCCTTGCTGGATGTCGCGCTCGAGTCCGTGCGTGGGCTCGACACCGGCGGCGAAGCAGTGCGCGACGACGACCGAACGTCCTCCGCGCGACACGCGGTCGGCGTGGACGAGTTCCATGGCCCGGCTCATCGCCTGTTCCTGCGTGCGGACACCCTCCCACCGGTGTCGCAGGAGCGCCGGCTCCAGGTACGGCAACGGATAGATGTGGACATCCCCGTCGGCGTCACGGAGGGTGACGGGGGTGCCGATCGTGGCCGGGTCCGTCGCGACACGCACTCCCTCGCGCAACAGCGCGGATTGGAAGCCGAGTCGCGCTGCGGAGTCATGGTTGCCGCTCGTGACCACGACCTGTGCCCCGGTGTCGGCCAGGGCGGCAAGGGTGTCGCTCAGGAGCCGATAGGCCGCGGCCGCGGGCGTCGCCGAGTCGAAGACGTCGCCCGCGACGAGCACGACATCGACCTCCTGCTCGCGCACCTGGGCGACGAGGACGTCGAGGACACCGCGCAACGCATCGAGCGTGGAGTGACCGTGGAAGGTCCGCCCGATGTGCCAGTCCGAGGTGTGCAGGATGCGCATGCCCCCACGGTAGAAGGAGCCGCCGACATCGCCGCCGAGGCGCGGCGGCGTGCGATCAGACCGACACCTTGTGCGGCGACATCCCGCCCTCGTTGAAGCTCGGACGCTTGCCGATCAGCTTCCCGATTCCGAGGACGACACCGACGATGATGAGCCCGACGATGAATCCGACGATCGCCGAGTAGATCGTGTCGAGGAACCACAGCACGACCGGCCCGGCGGCCTCGAACGGCCCCTCGATCAGGTGCAGGAAGTCATAGAGGAACGGCACCCCGACCTCGGCCAGATTCGCGACCACAAGGTGGCCACCGACCCACAGCATCGCCACGGTCCCGACGACGCTGATGATGCGGAAGACGACCGGCATGGAATGGAGGAGGCGCACACCGGTATGACGCACACTCCGCGTCTTTCCGGTCGTGGCCAGGCGCCGGCCCACGTCGTCGATCTTCACGAGCAGCGCAACCGCGCCGTAGACGATGACGGTCATCATGATCGCGATGACCGAGAGAACCGCGACGCGCATCCAGAAATCGAGTCCCTCATCGAGGTTCGACAGCGAGATGAGCATGATCTCCGTGGAGAGAATGAGGTCCGTGCGCACCGCACCCAGCACGAGCTTGCGCTCGTCGCGCTCCCCCTCGTCCTTGTCGTCGTGATGGAGGCCGAACCACTCGAGAACCTTCTCGGCGCCCTCGAAGCACAGGTAGGCACCGCCGATGATGAGCAGATACGGCAGGACCCACGGCGCGAACGCGGTGAGCAGGAGGGCGACCGGGATGATGAGGACGAACTTGTTGAGGATCGAGCCCAAGGCGATCTTGCCGACGACCGGCAGCTCTCGCGCCGGGGTGAGCCCTTGAACGTACTGCGGCGTCACGGCGGCGTCATCGATGACGACGCCCGCGGACTTCGCCGATGCCTTCAATGCCGCGGCAAGAATGTCATCGACAACGGCGAGTAGACCAACAGCCATATCTTCAGTTCCCCCGTCTGCGGTAGCGAAGCAACGCTATCAAGGACTCGCCGAGTGAACCCCGCGAGCCTCGGCGTGCGAGGCGAATTCCGACTCCGCGAACTTTATTAGGCTGGATACATGAGTGATCCGAGCTTGGGGGAGAGTGTCGCGGACGCACTGATGCAGGCCGACGAGAAGCTCCAGAGGACAGCGGCCGAGGTGGGCGAACAGGTGACCACTGCGGTCCGCCACGCTGACAGCGCCGCGCAGAAAGCGGCCGACGACATCGTCGACCAACTCGCGGGAATCACTGTCGACGGCGAGGTTGACCGGTTCGACCTCGACGGGGCGACGATCATCATCGAGCAGCACGGCTCCGGCGACGCGCTCTACGTCCTCGTGCACGGCATCGGGATGGGCAGAAGCGTCTTCGGCGACCTCGTCGCGCACCTCCAGTCGCACGGGCGCGTCTGGACGATCGACCTCCCCGGGTACGGCGAAACCCCGGAGCCTCCGCGCACGCCCACGATCGCGCGGATGGCGGACACGGTCGCGGCGTACCTCCACTCCCGCGACGTGACCGGCGCGACCCTCGTCGGACACTCCATGGGCACCCAGGTGGTCGCCTCACTCGCGGTCCGTCACCCCGACCTCGTCGGCGACCTGGTCCTGGCCGCTCCCACCGTGGACGACCAAGCCCGTCACATCCTGACGCAGTTCTGGCGTCTCCTGAGCGATCTTCAGGGCGAGAGCTACCGGGTGCTCCTGCTCGGAGCACGTGAGTATCTGCGCGCGGGCCCGCACCTCGGCATGAAGATGAAGGCGATGATCACCGACGTGCCCGAGAAGATCTACCCCGACATCGCCGCGCCGACGCTCGTGCTGCGCGGACAGACGGATCCGGTGTCGCCGCGGGCGTGGTCCAAGAAGGTCGTCGACCTCATCCCGGACGCGACCTATATGGAGCTGGAGGCGCACGGGCACGAGACCCTCATCCGCGATGGGAAGCCCGCGACCGAGGCGATCCTGGAGTGGCAGCAGGACCGAGCCACGTCGTGAGCCTCAGCGCAGGATTCCGGCTCGATCGGGGTGCGCGTCGAACCAGTCTGCGACGTACCAGCACACCGGGCTGACGACACGGTCGCCCCGCGCCTCGATGTCGGCCGCGGCGCGATCGACGATCTCTGCTGCGTGCCCGTGGCCGCGGAACGCGGGGATCGTATAGGCCCGGGTCAGCGCGCGGGTGCGCCCATCGTCGCGATAATCGAGGACGCTCACGAGGTCGGAGCCCTGGTGCAGGGTGTACCGGGAGGCATCGGGTTCGTCGGCGAAGGTGTAGTCGCTCATACCCCCACGCTACGCCGCTCACTCGCAGTCACGGCCGCTGAGCTCGGCGTCATATCCCGTCACATTCGCTGAGCGGCTGGAGAACGGTTTGACACATCTCGTCATCCGCGGCCATAATCGACCCCATGACTGACAACGCACGCTCTCTGTCCGCCTGGGAGGCGAACGGGACTGCCGGCGACATGGCCGGCCGCGTTGTCATGTGTTGTCGAATGTGCCGCTGAATCGCGACACCGCCGGTCACCGCCGTTTCTGAACACGGCGTGATGACCCCCGGCCCTCGGGCCGTGCATGCCGAATGGCACCTCGCAACACCCGTCATCTCCTCCTCCTAAGGAAAATCCATGTCTACTCCCGCTCTCCTCACCCCGCCCGCACCCCGTCACCTCCGCGCCGTCGAGGATCTCCCCGAATCCCGCCAGAACGCCACCGCTCCTCGCGGGTTCGCACTCTACGTCGGCATCGACGAGGACAAGGCCAACGTCGACGGCGTCTCGCTCTCGCAGATCGTCTCTGCTCTGCGCGCCACCATCGCAGACCTCGCCCCGCACGCCGAGACCTACGCCACCGTCGCTCTCGCGCCCGTCGGCGCAGGGGGTCGCGATGTCGATGTCGTCCGTCTCGCCCTCCATGAGCCCAGCGCCGTCGCCCGCACCAAGCAGGACGTCGCCGATGAGGACCGCGCGCCCGGCGGTGTCACGATCGACATCTCCCGCCGCCGCGTTCTGATCGACGGCAACACCGTCGCGCTGACGTTCAAGGAGTTCGAGCTCCTGCAATACCTCGTGCTGCGCGAGGGCCGCACGATCGAGCGCACCGAACTGGTCGGATCGCTGTGGACCAACGCCGCCGAGGAAGAGGCCCCCGGTGAGCGCACGATCGATGTCCACGTCCGGCGCCTGCGCGCCAAGCTCGGGAGCTACGAGGACATCGTGCGCACCGTCCGGGGCGTCGGCTACCGCTTCGACCGGCACGCGGACGTCGTCATCCGCTTCGGCCACGGCACTCCCTCCCCCGACCGATTCTGATCCGCCGTATCGTGGCGGGGTGCCTCCCGCCGCGAAACGCTCCTATCGCGTCGCCGACCTCGTCGACGCTCGGGCGGCGTTGCTGTTCGGGCGCCGCGGGCCGCGCGACCCCACCGTCCACGTCGACGGGGCCACCGTGTGGCGGGCAACGCGCACTCCCGAGGGCCCGGCGACGGTGGCCGCGCGGTGCGTGTCCGGCGCCGTAGACGCGGTTGCCTGGGGCCCGGGCGCCGAGTGGGCGCTGGACCAGCTTCCCCGGCGGTGGGGCGCGGATGACGACCTCACCGGCTTCGATGCGACGAAACACCCCGTCGTCGAGACCGCCACGCGCCGGTTTCCGGGCCTGCGGCTCGGCGCGACCGATCTCGTCATGGACGCGCTTGTCGAGGCGATCTTCGAGCAGAAGGTCACCGGCCTGCAGGCGTTCGGCGGGTGGGGGCACATCGTCCGCCGTCACGGCGAGCGCGCACCCGGCCCCCTGGCCTTGTGGGTGCCGCCGGAGCGCTGGGACCTCATTCCGAGTTGGGTGTGGCAGGGCGCCGGAGTCGAACCCTCACAGTCACGGACCATCGTGCGTGCGGCGCAGCGGCGCGCCACCCTGGAACGGGTGCTCACGAAGGACACACCTCTCACCGACCGGGAGCGGGTCCTCAGCGCCCTGCCCGGGGTCGGGGCGTGGACCTCCGCCGAGACGCGCGCCCGCGCCTTCGGCGATCCGGACGCGGTGAGCGTCGGCGACTACCATCTCGCACACGAGGTCGGCTATGCCCTGACCGGCGAGCGGGTCGACGACGACGCGATGCTGGAGCTCCTCGAACCCTGGCGCGGCCACCGGCAGCGCGTCATCCGGCTCCTGCGCGCCGCGGGGCCACGGGAACCGCGGCGCGGTGCACGCGTGGCGCCCGAGGACCATCGCGCCCACTGAGCGCCCCGGAGCTTCTTAGGGTAGCCTAAGTTGCATGCCTCACATCGACACGCGTCCCTCGTTCCGGTTGGAGCGCACCGGCCTTGAGCTGGCCTTCCGCCGCGCGCGCTTGACCGCGCGCCAATGGCTGACGCCGTCGTACGTCCGCCTTCGCGTGGAAGGGTCCGAGCTGCGCGGCTTCGATTCACCCGGTTCTGACGACCACATCCGTCTCTTCTTCCCGGACCGGGTCCCCGAGACGACCGAGGAGCTGCGCGCCGCGCCGAGTCGCGAGTACACCCCGCTCGCGTGGGACAGCGTCGAAGGCTGGCTGGATCTCGAGTTCGCACTGCACGGCGCTGACGGGGTCGCGGCTCCGTGGGCAGCAACGGCCGAGATCGGCTCCCCGATCGGCGTCGGCGGTCCGCGCGGATCGCTGCTCATCACGGGACGCCCCGATGCGTGGTTCCTCGCCGGGGATGAGACCGCCGTGCCCGCCATCCGCCGCTTCACCCACCTGATGGACGAGAACGCCGTCGGCACCATTCTTGTCGAGGTCGACGCGGGCCACGAGCTGCCCATCGACGCACCGCGCGGTGTGCGCGTGGAGCAGGTCCACCGGGTCTCTGTCCCCTTGGCGGCGCGCCTGGAGGAGTTCACAGAAGCGGATCGCCCGTCGGGTTCCGTCTTCGGCTTCATCGCGGCTGAGCAGTCGATCGTCAAGCCGGCCCGCGCACTGCTGTCAGAGCGCTGGGGCTTAGAGGACTTCGTCGCCAAGGGCTACTGGAAGCGCGGCGACGCCGGCTACCACGCACCCCACTGATCCCACGGCGCGCCGCCTCACTCCCCCAAGATGGACCCATGTGGGAATCCATCTTCGTCCTTGACACGTCCGCGGTCGAAAAGCTCATCCGGACTGCTCTGCTCTACGCGTTCCTACTCGTCGCGCTGCGTCTGAGCGGGAAGCGCCTCATGGCGCAACTCACCACGTTCGATTTCATCCTGCTCCTGCTCGTGTCCAATACGGTGCAGAACGGTCTGATCGGCGATGACGACAGCGTGACGGGCGCGGTCCTGGGCGCTGCCGCCCTGTTCCTGCTCAACGGCGCTCTGGCGTACCTCCTCTTCCGCAGCCGCCGCGCCGAGAAGATCGTCGTTGGACGCTCGTCGGTCGTCATTCGCGACGGCGTCCTGGACGAGGAGGTCCTCGCGCACGAGCGATTCACTCACTCCGACCTGAAGGTTGCGCTCCAGGAGGCGGGCGCGACCCGGATCAAGGACGTCAAGCTCGCGCGCCTGGAGCCGAACGGCCAGATCCTCGTTCACCTCCGCGAGAAGAAGCACGGCCCCAGCCACGCGGAACTCCTGGCCGCCATCGAGGCACTGACCGCGAAGGTCGATGCGTTGTCGGCTACGCCGGGCAAGGCAGAGAGCTGAGTCCGTCAGAGAGAAGGCCCGCGGCTGACGCCGCGGGCCCGTGATCACATCTCTTCGTGGCTGTTCGGGTCGGCGCCCCAGAGGCGGCCCTTTTCGAGCCCGCTGATGGCGGCGATCTCATCGTCCGTCAGCTCGAACCCGAACACGTCCGCGTTCTCGCGCTGGCGAGCGGGGTTCGCCGACTTCGGGATCGGAGTGGACCCGAGCTGCGTGTGCCACCGCAGCACGACCTGCGACTCGGTGACGGCATGCGCCTGAGCGACCTGGGCGATGACATCCTCGGCGAGGAGCTCGCTGCGGCGCGCGAGCGGACTCCAGCTCTCCGTGCGGATGCCGTGCTCGCGGTGGAAGGCGCGGAGAGCAGCCTGAGGGAAGTAGGGGTGCAGCTCGACCTGGTTGACGAGGGGAAGCTCGCCGGTCTCGTCACCGACGCGCGTCAGCATCTCTTCGGTGAAGTTCGAGACCCCGATGCGTGCCACTTTTCCCTCTTCTCGGAGGGCGATCATCGCACGCCAGGTGTCGACGTACTTGTCGACGGAGGGGTTCGGCCAGTGGATGAGGTACAGGTCGAGGCGCTCCAGGCCGAGGCGCTCCAGGGACCCCTGCGCGCTCCGGAGGGTCTCGTCGTAGCCCTGGTCGCGACCGGGCACCTTGGTCGTGACGATGATCTCGTCGCGGGGCACGTCGGTGCGGCTCACGGCCTCGCCGACGGCGTCCTCGTTCTTGTAGTTGACCGCAGAATCGAGCAGACGGTATCCCTCGTGCAGGGCCGAGACGATGGCGTCCGCTCCCTCGGAGTCGTTCAGGCCGTACGTGCCGAAACCGACCTCGGGAAAGGCGAAGCCATCGCGGAGGGGGACTGTAGGAATCGAAACCATGCCTCCACGCTACGCCTGTCTGCGCAGCAGCGCGTCGATGACGGTGAGAACACCGCCGTCGACGTTGGACGGTGCTCGGAAGCGCGCGGCCGCCGCGGCATCGGGGTGCGCGTTCTCCATCGCATAGGACCAATACCCCTCGACGAGCATCCCGAGGTCATTGCGGAAGTCCCCGAAGACTGCGGTCTGGGCCGCCGTGATTTCCAGAGACTGTTGCAGAGCGCGCACGGCCTTCCCCTTGTCGACGCCCGCGTTCATGATGTCGGCCCAGTGGTGGCCCGCGATGACGACTTGGTGTGTCGCGGTCAGGTCTGCGAGGGCGACCGCGGTATGGGCCTCGCTCCCGTCGTCGTCGAACACCGCGAGCTTGAACACGTCGTCCTCCACCGCGAGGATGTCGTCCACGACCTGCAGCTTCGCGTAGTACCGCGCCGTCTCGTGAGCGAACGGGTGGGAGGCATCGTCGATGTACGCCGACCGCTTTCCACACAGCACCACGTGAGCGCGAAGGCCCGATGCGGCGAGGTCGCGGATACGTGTCACGGTCGACACGATGAAATCGCGGGCCAGAGTGTCGGAGGACACTTCGACACCGCCCCGCAGGACACAGGCGCCGTTCTCCGCGATGAAATCGAGCGGAATCGGAGACTCCTCGAACGTGTGCTGGAGCGTTGCCAGCTGCCGACCGCTCGCGGGAACGAAGTCGATCCCCCGCTCACGAAGCGCGGGCAGCAGGTCCCACAACGCCTCCGGGACCCGGTGCTCGCCGTCCAGAAGCGTGCCGTCGAGATCGACGACGACCAGGCGAAGATCGACGTCGGGCTCACCCCTCACCGACGCCGTCGCTCGCCCGGTGCGCCCCGCGAGCGCCTCCAGATCGGTCGCGACGTCGACATCACGGCGGAGACCGGACGATGCGGGCAGATCGATCAGTGTCGCCCCGAGCGTCGCATGACGCTCTGCGGACCCTTCGCCGAACGCAGAGACCCAGGGTGTCCCTGCCTCCGCGGTGAGCAGGGTCGTCCCCTCCCCCTGCGCATCCGTGACGTAACTGCGCGGTGCACCCTCCGCCCGAGCAAGTGCCAGGTCCAGCTCGTTCGGACTGAGCGCGGGCAGATCGCCCAGCAGTGCTGCGCGCCGGTGCGCGGACCCGAGCGAAGTGGCCGCGTGGGCTACCGCAAGATCGATGCCCGGTTCCCCGGGCCCCGCCATGACCTCCGCCCCGGCCTCGTGCGCATCCTGCGCCACGAGATCGTCGTCCGTCACGACGATGACGCGAGCGACGCGGGTGGCGGCGAGCGCCGCGCGGATCGTGTCTGCGGCGAACGCGCGCGCCAGAACGTCACGGCGAGGCAGATCCAGGCGCGACTTCCCCATCCCCGAGTGCTTGACGGGGATGATAACCGACCAGCTCACGCGCCGAAGCGATCGCGAAGGCGCGGCAGGATGTCCGCGCGGTATCGCTCGAAGAACCCGTCCTGATCGTGACCGGGGTCGTGGAACACGAGGTGGGTGAACCCCATGTCGACGTAGCGAGCGATCCGATCGACGTGCTCGTCGGGGTCGTCGGAGACGATGAAGCGGGACGCGACCCGTTCGATGGGCAGCTCCGCGGCGCGCTTCTGCATCTCGATGGGATCCTCAACACCCATCTTCTCGTCCGGCGTGAGGGCAAGCGGCGCCCAAAAACGCGTGCGTTCCAGCGCCTCCGCGCGGTCCGGGTGGTAGGAGACCTTGACCTCGAGGAGACGATCGAAGTCGGGCTTGTCCTGCTCGGACTTCTCCAGCCCCTCCTCGACAGCCGGGAGGAGCTTGTCGGTGTAGAGAGCAGGGTCCTTCCCGCTGGTCGTGATGAAGCCGTCGGCGATCCGCCCGGAGAGGCGTGCTGCCGCGGGTCCCGCCGCGCCGATGTAGATCGGGATGTGCTCGGTGGGTCGGTCATAGATCGTGGCGTCTGCGACGGAGTAGTACGTGCCGTCGAACGTCACCCGTTCCTTAGTCCACAGCTCCTGGATCAGCAGGATCGCTTCTTTGAGCCGCTGGAACCGCTCGGGCGGATCGGGCCACTGCGCGCCGAGCGTGACTTCGTTCAGTGCCTCGCCGGTGCCCACGCCGAGGATGAGGCGCCCGGGGTTGAGGACCCCGAGCGTCGCGAAGGCTTGCGCAACGACCGCGGGGTGGTAGCGGAAGGTGGGCGTGAGAACCGATGTCCCGATGAGGATCCGCGATGTCCGCGCTCCGAGGGCGCCCAGCCACGGGAGAGCTGCCGGAGCGTGACCCCCGTCGTGCATCCACGGTTGGAAGTGGTCGGAGATGAACACCGAGTCGAAGCCGGCCTCCTCCGCGGCGACGCCGTAGTCGAGGAGCGTGTCCGGCGGGAACTGCTCCGCCGACGCCTTGTATCCGAATCTGATCTGTGTCATCCGCCTACTCCCGCTGCCACCTGCTCGAACTCCGCGCCGACCTCACCGAGGCCGGCAACGTACTCGTCCACCGTTCCCGGCCACGCGACGGTGAGCCTGCCCGATCGCGCATCGACGTACCAATTGTCGCAAGAGCCGAGCCACACGCGCCCCTGTGCGCGCCGATCGACCTCCCGCGTGTAGGCGATCTCAGCGTCCGCGCGGACGCGCAGTGGCACCCCGGAGGCCTCCCGCATCGTGAGGGCGGAACGCACGTAATCGACCTGCGCCTCGATCATGAGGACGGAGGAAGTGTAGGTGAGGGCTGAGTTGGGTCCGCCGACGACGAACAGGTCGGGGAAGCCCGCCATCGCGACGCCGGCATAGGCCGTCATCCCCGTGCTCCAGTGCGCACTCAGCGCCACGCCGTGTTCGCCATGGACCCGAAGTGCGATGGGCGGGGTCGTTGCGTGGAACCCGGTCGCGAAGACGATCGCGTCCAGACCATCGTGTGTCACGCCCCGCGCAGAGACGACGGCGTCTCCCGTGACGCGCACTGCCTCGGCGGGCTCGAGGACGACCTGCTCCCCCGCGACGGCGGGGTAGAAGTCGTCCGAAAGCAGCACGCGCTTGCATCCGAACTCGTCGGTCGGTGTGAGAGCGGCGCGCAGCGACGCATCCGATACCTGTGCGCGCAGGTGAGCGAGCGCCACGCGGCGCGCCTGGCCGGCAGCGCTCGGGTCTCCGGAGCGGGAGGGAAATCGACGTTCGCCGTCCGCCCGGAGGGCTTCTCGTACGACGGTCATCTCGGTGGAATTTCGGCTCCACCGGGCGCGGTCGCCGTCCGTGTAGTCGGAGCCGCCACGCGGCAGGACCCACGGGGCGCTGCGCTGGAAGAGGGTCACCCGTGAGCCTCGGCGCACGAGGGCGGGGACGAGCTGGATCGCGCTCGCGCCCGTGCCGATGACGGCGACATGCTTTCCGTCCAGCTCGGTAGACCACCGCGCGGTGTGCTGAACTGGCCCGTGGAAGTCGGCGAGCCCGGGCAGGGCCGGAATGCGCGGCTCGCTCAGTCGCCCGCACGCCAGCAGCAGGATCGTCGCCGTCGCTCTCGCGCCGTCGGTGAAGGTGAGGTGCCAGCGCCCATCCCAGCGAGCGCTCGCGAGCTCCGCGCCCAGCCTGATGTCGAGGTGCTCGTCGCGCGCGACGGACTCCAGGTAGTCATGGATCTCGGCTCCGCGCGCGAACTCCGCCGACCACCGCGCGTTCGGGTGCGTGCGCAGCGCGTACAGGTGCGCGGGAACGTCGCAGCGCACCCCGGGATACACATTGTCCCGCCAGGTCCCCCCGGCGGAGGAGCCGCGGTCGAAGATGACCACCTCACGCCCGTCTGCGCGGAGCGCGATCGCAGCGGAGATGCCCGCAAATCCCGCGCCGACGACGGCGACCTCCACGTGCATCACGGCTGCTCCCGGCGGGGCTGCCCATAGGTGGTGGTCCGCTCGCGCAGCGGCCTGTGCAGCGACGCGGCGAGCCGTGACGCGCGCTCCCACGGCAGTTCCAGGCCGTGTTCGATGCCGGCGTCCGGGCGTACCCGCCCATCGAGAAGGGTGCCGCCGAGATCGTCTCCCCCGCTGCGCAGCAGCTCGGCGGTCACCTCCGGTCCGTGCCGCGTCCACGGGATCTGGATGTGCGGGATGCTGCCGCCGAGCAGAAGACGTGAGACGGCGGCCACGGCACGGTGTTCGTCGAGGGGTGCCCGGCCGGGAACGAGTGGGACGCCCCCGCCCGGGAGGGGGATCGGAACGAACTCGGTGAATCCACCGGTGCGCGCATGGATATCGCGCAGACGCCGAAGGTGAGCGATACGCTGCTCGGCCGACTCGACGTGTCCGTAGAACAGCACCGACGTGGAGCGCAGACCCGCGCCGTGGGCAGCTTCCACGATCTCCTGCCAGCGTGCGGTATCCAGATCGGTCGGCGCGACCTTTCGACGCACGCCCTCGTCGAGAATCTTGACGCCGGTACCGGGGAAGGTTGCCACTCCCGCGGACCGCAGCGCGACCAGCGCCTCATCGAGCGCGTACCCGCCCCGGTCCACAAGATCGGCGATGTCCTGTGGCCGATACGCGTGCAGGTGGAGGCGAGGGTCGGCGACGGCGCGGGCAAGGTCCAGGTAGCCCTCCGCGTGCACGTGCGCCGGGAGGACGCCCTGCACGCACAGCTCCGTCGCACCGAGGGCGATGGCGTCCTCGGCGATGGCACGCGCCTCGGCGAGCGTGAACTCCCCTTCGTCGGCAGGATGTGTGCGCAGGCCGCTGGAGGTCAGGTTGCGATTGACGACGATGCCGATCGACTCTCCGACGCTGTACCGGCGCGCGTCATCGGCGACGCGCACGAGCGTTTCCAGATCGCTCCCCTCGGCGCGCAGAAGGCGCGCCCACTCGGCGGGGTCGAGGGTTGTCGGGTCGGTCGCGGCACGCTCGGCGAGTGATCCGCCGGATTCCCCCCGGGATCCTCGCGGGGCCTCCGCACCGGTCGATGCGAGCCCGGAAGGCGCAGCGAGCCGCTCGACCGCGGGGAGAAGCGCGGGGTCGATCCACTCCGCGCCGGCACGAACGAACTCGGGATGCGCAGTGAGGCGCTCGGCGAGAGCGAACCCCGCCTGCGCGGTGTACTCCGCGAGGTCGTCCAGGTGCGGCCAGGGTCGCTCCGGATTCACGTGGTCCGCCGTCAGCGGCGAGACCCCACCCCAGTCATCGACCCCAGCGCGGACCAGGAGCGCGAGGTCCTGCGCGTGCGTGAGGTTCGGGGGCGCCTGGATCGAGACGTCCTCATCAAGGAGGAGGCGCGCGACGGCGATGGTGGCGAGGTACTCGCGCACCGTGGGATCGGCGGCGCCACGCATCGCGGTGTGCGCCTTGGCGCGGAAATTCTGGACGATCACCTCCTGCAGATGGCCGTGCCGGCGGTGCGCGTCGCGCAGTGCCAGCAGCGACTGCGCGCGGTCGGTGAGCGTCTCCCCGATGCCGACCAAAATGCCGGTCGTGAAGGGGATGCGAGCGCGCCCGGCATCCTCGATGACTCTCAGACGCACATCGGGATCCTTGTCGGGAGACCCATAGTGCGCCTTCCCGGGCGTCTCATAGAGGTCCCGCGAGGTGGTCTCCAGCATCATCCCCATCGACGGGGACACGGGACGCAGGCGCGCGAGCTCATCCGCGGTCATGACCCCCGGGTTCGCGTGCGCGAGGAGGCCCGTCTCCCGGGTGATCAGGCGCGCGGCGTGGGCGACGTACTCGATCGTGGACCCGAACCCGTGGTCATCGAGCCAGGCGCGAGCCTGCGGCCACCGGTCCTCCGGACGGTCGCCCAGGGTGAGCAGCGCCTCCTTGCAGCCCCGTTCCGCACCCGCCCGGACGACCTGGAGGATCTGCGCGTCGGACATGAACAGCGGCGCGCGTTTGCTCAGCAGCTGACCGGGAGTGTCCACGAAGACGCAGTAGTGGCACCGATCCCGGCACAGGGTGGTCAGCGGCACGAACACCTTGCGGGAGTAGGTCATGACGCCGGGGCGCCCCTTGCGCGCGAGCGAATCGTCGCGCACGGACCCGGCACGGTCAAGAAGCGCGTCGAAGTCGGCTCCCTCAGCGCCGAGCAGGGCCTCGGCATCGGTGAGGCTCAGAGTGTCCGGCGCGAGGGAGGTCATCGCCCTCACGAAAGGTCGCGGAAGGCGCCGTCGTAGATCTCGATGGCAGCCGCGACCTCGTCGTCGGTGACGACGCAGGGCGGAACAACGTGAATGCGGTTCTCGGCGACGAACGGCAGGAGGCCGCGTTCGGTGAGCGTCGCCTTGAGCGCTCCCACCTTCGGCGCCGACAACGGCTCCCGCGTGCTGCGGTCTTCCACGAGCTCGAGGGCCCAGAAGACTCCCTCGCCGCGCACCTCGCCGATGACATCGTGCTTCTCGCCGAGCTCTCGCAGCGCGGGGCCAAGCACGTCGGCGCCGATCCTACGGGCATTCTCGACAATGCCCTCGGAGGTCATCGCGTCGATGGACGCCACGGCGGCGGCCGCGGCCAGAGGGTGACCCGAGTAGGTCAACCCTCCCGGGAACACCATCTCGTCGAAGGTGGCCGCGATCTCATCGGCGATGATGACACCCCCCATGGGGACATAGCCGGAGTTGACGCCCTTCGCGAAGGTGATGAGGTCGGGCTCGACGTCGTGCCCCTGGAAGGCGAACCAGCGGCCGGTCCGACCGAAGCCGGCCATCACCTCATCGAGGATCAGCAGGATGTCGAACTCATCGGCGAGCGCGCGGACGCCGGCGAGGTACCCCGGCGGCGGCACGAGGATGCCTGCCGTGCCGGGAATCGACTCCAGCAGAATCGCGGCGATCGTCGAGGGCGTCTCGGAGAGGATGACGCGGCGGAGGTGATGGAGGGCGCGTTCCGTCTCCTGCTCGGCACTGTCTGCCCAGAACTCGCTGCGATAGAGGTACGGACCGAAGAAGTGGACATGCCCGCGGGCGTACTCGTTCTTCGCGCGCCGCCAGTCGCCGGTCGCGTTGATCGCAGCCCCGGTGTTGCCGTGATACGAGCGGTAGCGGGAGAGCACCTTGTCACGGCCGGTGTGGATGCGAGCGAGGCGGATCGCGTTCTCGATCGCGTCGGCGCCCCCGTTGGTGAAGAAGACTTTGTTGTGTCGCGCCGGCGCGAGGGCCGCGATCTTCTCCGCGGCGCGGCCGCGGGCGAGGTTGCCCGTGGCGGGCGCGATCGTGGCGAGCTGGTCGACCTGCTCCTTGATCGCGTTCACAACGGCGGGGTGCTGGTGCCCGATGTTGACGTTGACGAGCTGACTGGAGAAGTCGAGCCATCGATGTCCCGCGTAATCCCAGACGGTCGAGCCGGAACCGCCGGCGATCGTCAGAGGATTGAGGTTTCCCTGCGCAGACCACGAGTGGAAGACGTGCGCGCGGTCGAGGTCGTGGGTGAGGACGTCGAGGTCCTCGGCGGGAGTGTCACTCATGGTGTTCCTGTTCGTGCGACGTGCCGGTGGTGGTGATGGGGCGCATCGGGACCAGCGTATGCCGTCCCGATGCGCCCCGGGGTCGTTACTGTCCGCCCTCCGTGAGGGTGACATCGATCGGGGTGTAGTCACCGTCGACGGTGACACCCTCCTCTTCGAGCTCCGCGAGCGCCTGCTCGATGTACTCGTTGGAGTACGCCGAGGCCGGCGGCTCTGCCGTGATGAGGTTCAGCCCATCCTGGTTCGTGGCCGCAAGTGCGCCCTCGACGGTCTGAGCCCAGGCGTCCTCCTCGATCGTGCCGAAGGGGGCATCGGTCCAGATGAGCTTGTTGACCTCGTTCATCATCCACTCCTGGTGAACCGGACCGACCGGGAAGGCGAGCTCAGCGGTCGACGCGACATCCCAGACGAGTGCGGCGGCCTCTTCCGGGTTGTCCCGGGCATACAGCCAGCCCTTCGTGATCGCCTTGAGGAAGCGCACGGCGGCGTCGCGGTAGGCGGGGTCCTCCAGGCGCTCGGTGTCCGCCCAGATCGCGTCCTGGAGCATGGCTCCCGCGGTGTCCTCGTAGGAGATCACCTCGAGATCGTCCATCGTGTATAGCTCTCCGGTCTCGGGGTTCGTGACCTCGAGGATCTGTGCCAGCTCGTTGTACGTCATCGCCTGCGCGGCATCGACGTCGCCGTCCAGGAGCGCATTCATCGAGAAGTCCTGCGTCGTGATCGAGACGGTCGTCGAGTCCAGGCCCTCGTCGGCCATGGCCGCGAAGATCTCCCATTCGTTGCCGAAGCCCCACGAGCCGATCTTCTTGCCCTCGAAGTCCGCGACCGATTCGATGCCGGAGTCTGCCCACGACACCTGCAGCGTGCCGGACTTCTGGTAGACCTGCGCGATGTTGGTCAGCTCGATCCCCTCCGCCTCGATCGTGCCGAGGACCTTCGGCACCCAGGCGATGGCGAAGTCGACGTCGCCTGCCGCGAGTGAATCCTGGGGGATGATGTCCCCGCCGGAGGGGAGGATGTCCACCGAGTCGAACCCCTCTTCCTCGAAGTAGCCCAGTTCCTGCGCGGCGTAGTAACCGGCGAACTGAGCCTGCGGCAGCCACTGCAGCTGGAGGGAGATCTCAGTGATCGGTTCGAAGTCCTCATCGCCGCCGGGGGTGGGGGCCCCCTCATCGCCGCCGGAGTCGGTGCCCGCGCACGCGGTGAGAACGAGCGCTGTCGCCGTTGCCAAGGTGGCAAAGGTCAGAGCGCGCCTGGTGCTGTGACGCATGGTGTTCCTTTCGGGTTTGGTGGTACGGGATTCCGACCCTCAGGTCGGGGTTCTCCGAGACACGAGGCGCTCGACGAGCACCGTGGCCAGGAAGATGATGAGGCCGATGATGATCGATGCCCCGACGTACGCCCAGGCCAGAGCCTGGTTGCCCGTCTTCGCGTAGCTCGCAATGGCCGTTCCGACACCATCTGAGGGCCCACCGAAGTACTCGGCAACCAGCGCCGAGATGACGGCGAGCGAGCTGGCGATGCGGACTCCCGTCACGAGGTACGGCAGCGCGGTGGGCAGAGTGAGCTTGGCGAACTCCTGACCCCCGCTGGCCGCATACGCACGGAACAGGTCACGCTGCACGGGCCGGGATTGCCGCAGACCCCGCAGGACGTTGATGAAGACGGGAACGAAGGCAGCGACGGCCGCCACGATCTGACGTCCGAGCTGGCTGGACGCGCCGAACATCGTGTTCAGCAGCGGCGTGAGAGCCACGATCGGGATGACGGCGATCGCCGCGACCACCGGAGCCGTCATCGCATCGATCGGTCGCAGCCACGCCGCGAGTGCGGCCAGGACGATGCCGACGACAGTCCCGGCGAAGAGGCCGACGAGAGCGTTGGTCCCGGTGACGAGGGCATCTTCTGCGATGATCCCGAAGTGCTGCACGAACGCGGCACCGACTTCTGCCGGCGCGGGGACGAGTTTCAACCGCCCCGTGCGCACCTGGGCGAAGAGCTGCCAGGCCAGCAGCAGCAGTCCGCCGACCGCGACCGGGGCCGCGATCTTCCAGAACCGCTCTGCCGCGATGCTCATCGTTCGTTCGCCCGTTCCACGGGGGTGCCGTGCAGAGCCTCGCGCACGGCCGTGACCCGCTCGAAGTAGGCCGGAGTCTCGCGCAGGTTCTCCGGGCGACCCTCCCCGAACGGGATCTCCAGGACGTCGGTGATGCGCCCCGGCCGCGGCGACATGACTACGACCCGGTCCGACAGATACACGGCCTCAGGAATCGAGTGCGTGACGAAGACGACGGCGGCGCCGGTTTCCGCCGCGATGCGGGTGAGCTCGGTCTGCATTCGCTCACGCGTCATCTCATCCAACGCCCCGAACGGCTCGTCCATAAGAAGCAGCTTGGGCTTGGTCGCCAGCGACCGCGCGATCGCAACGCGCTGCTGCATGCCGCCGGAGAGCTCATCGGGGTATCGGCCGGAGAAGTCCGACAGCCCCACCATTTCGGCGAGCTCCGCCGCCCGGGCGGAGCGTTCTGACGATGCGATGCCGTGCAGTTCGAGGGGCAGGGCGATGTTCTCCCGCACGGTGCGCCACGGCAGGAGTCCGGCCTGCTGGAAGGCGATGCCGTAGTCCTGGTCGAGCCGCGCCTGGCGCGCGGGCTTGCCGAAGACGCTCACCTCTCCGCTGGTGGGTTCGTCCAAGTCCGCGATCAGACGCATGAGCGTCGACTTCCCGCAGCCGGACGGGCCGATGAGGGAGACGAACTCGCCCGCGGCGATCTCCAGGTCGACGCCGGACAGCGCGTGGACGGTCTGTTTCTTGCCCACGGTGAAGGTGCGGTCCACGCCGCGGACCGTGACGGCCGCAGCCGGGGCCTGAGGATCGGTCATGCCAGTGCCTCTCCGCGCCGGTACCGGCGCAAGGTGAGTCCGAGGAGCGCGACGGAGCCCGCCGCGATGAGGCCCATCGCGATGGCACCGAAGATCGGCGCCCACGGCAGGGCGGGGTCGGCCGACGCCGATTGGGCCATCTGAAGGAGCATTCGCCCCAGTCCCCCGCGCATGCCGATGGAGACTTCAGCCACCACCGCTCCGACGACCGCGTTCGCGGCGGCCAGGCGAAGGGCGGGGAGCAGGTAGGGCACCGCGGCGGGAAGCCGCAGGCGCAGGAGCGTCTGTCCGTAGCCGGCGGCGTAGCTCTTCATGAGGTCGCGGTGGATCGCCTCCGGTGCGTTGAGCCCCCGCAGCGCCCCGACGGCGACGGGAAAGAACGCGAGGTAGGACGCGATGACCGCGACCGAAAGCCACTCCGGCCACGGGAACCATGCCCGATCGATCTGATTGCCGAAGCGCGAGACGATCGGAGCGAAGGCGATCAGCGGCACCGTCTGCGAGACGATGATCCACGGGAGAAGGCCCCACTCGGCGAGCCGCCACCGCTGCATGAGGATGGCGAAGAGCATCCCGACCACCACACCGATGATCCATCCGACCGCTGCGATCCCGAGCGTCACGAGGGCACCCGACACGACGGTCTGCCACAGCGGCGGGGTCGCGGCGCCGCTGGTCGGTTCGAACAGCCGCGTGATCATGTCCCACACGTGTGGCATCGCGCGGTCATGGGTCCGCGGCAGGATGCGCAGGCCGTCCTCCCCGCCGATGACGACACCGTCGGCCGGACCGAGGAACTTGTACAGCTCCCAGACGACCGCGACCGCGAGGACGCCGAGCGCGCCCCACAGCCAGGCCGACCAGGAGCGGCGCGTCATGACTTGGCCGTCACGGTGGCCGTCAGCGCAGGGATGACCGTCTCGCCATACACGCGGAGGGTCTCTTCCTTGTTGTCGTGCTGGAGGTACCCCGCGAACTGATCCACTCCGATCTCGCGCAGCTGCTCCAGCTTGTCGATGTGGTCCTGCGCACTGCCGAGGATGCAGAAGCGATCCACGATGTCGTCCGGGACGAAGTCGACGTGGTCGTTGCCGCTCTTGCCGTGGGTGTTGTAGTCGTAGCCCTTGCGCCCCTCGATGTAGTCGGTGAGGGCCTGCGGCACGGCACCGTCGGCGCCGTATTTGGCGACGATGTCGGCAACGTGGTTGCCGACCATGCCCCCGAACCAGCGGCACTGGTCGCGCATGTGCTCCCAGTCGTCGCCGATGTACATGGGGGCCGCGACGCAGAAGGTGATCGCGTCCGGGTCGCGTCCGGCCTTCTCCGCCGCGTCCCGGACGACCTTGATCATCCACTTCGCGATGTCGACATCGGCCAGCTGCAGGATGAAGCCGTCGCCGACCTCGCCGGTGAGCTTCAAGGCGAGCGGACCGTACGCGGCGACCCACACCTCCAGCTCGGAGCCCTTCGACCACGGGAACTGCAACGTTGCGTCGTTGTATTCGACAGCACGAGAGTTCGCGAGTTCGCGAATCACGTGCACCGATTGGCGGAGCTCCTTGAGAGTGGTCGGCGTGCCGTTGGTCACACGCACCGCGGAGTCACCGCGGCCGATTCCGCAGACCGTGCGGTTGCCGTACATCTCGTTCAGGGTCGCGAACACCGATGCCGTCACCGTCCAATCCCGGGTCGCAGGGTTGGTGACGAACGGGCCGACCTTGACCTTGCGGGTCTGCGCGAGGATCGCCGAATAGATGACGTACGGCTCCTCCCACAGCAGGTGCGAGTCGAAGGTCCACACGTGGCTGAAGCCATGGGCTTCCGCGAGGGTCGCGAGTTGCACCACGCGCGAGGCGGGCGGGTTGGTCTGCAGAACGACTCCGAAATCCATCCGAACTCCTTAGATGAGGTACTGAGTCAGGCCGCGCTTGACGAACTGCCCATCACCCTTGTTGCCGACGTATCCGGAGTCATCGACGATGACGCGGCCGCGAGAGATGACCGTGTCGACGTGCCCGTCGATCTCGAAGCCCTCCCACGCGGAGTGGTCCATGTTCATGTGGTGCGTCTTGCCGACGCCGATGGAGGTGTGACCGTTCGGGTCGTAGACGACGATGTCGCCGTCGGCGCCGGGCTGGATGACACCCTTTTTTCCGTAGAGACCGAACATGCGCGCCGGGGTGGTGCTGGTCAGTTCCACCCAGCGCTCCAGCGTGAGCTCGCCCGTGACGACGCCCTGGTACATGAGGTCGAGGCGGTGCTCGACCGAGCCGATGCCGTTGGGGATCTTGCGGAAGTCACCGATGCCCAGGTCCTTCTGCCCCTTCATGCAGAACGGGCAGTGGTCCGTGGAGACCATCTGCAGGTCGTTGGTGCGCAGCGCCTGCCACATGTGGTCTTGGTGCCCCTCCTCCCGCGAGCGCAGCGGGGTCGAGCACACCCACTTGGCGCCCTCGAAGTCGCCCCACTGTTCGCTGGAGGCGCCGAGCTGGTCCTCAAGAGAAAGGTAGAGGTACTGCGGACAGGTCTCACCGAACACGTTCTGACCGGCATCGCGGGCCGTGGCGAGCTGCGCAACAGCCTGCTTCGCACTCACGTGCACGACGTAGAGCGGCGCTCCGGTGAGGTTGGCGAGCATGATCGCGCGGTGCGTGGCTTCTTCCTCGGCCTGCCAGGCGCGTGCAATGCCGTGGAAGTAGGGCGTCGTCTTGCCCGCTTCGACCAGCTGTTCGGCGAGGACATCGATCACGGGGCCGTTCTCGGCGTGCATCATCGGCAGGAGACCGGTGTCTGCCGCGACCTGCATCGCCTTGAGGATCTGCGCGTCGTCGGAGTAGAACACCCCGGGGTACGCCATGAACATCTTGAAGCTGGTGATGCCTTCGTCGATGAGCGTCGGAAGCACCGCGAGCGAGTCCTTGTCGACCCCGCCGACGATCTGGTGGAAGGCGTAGTCGATTGCGCAGTTGCCGGCAGCCAGCTCGTGCCACTTCGCGAGGCCGTCGAGGACACGCTCGCCGTATGTCTGCACGGCGAAATCGATGATCGTGGTGGTCCCGCCCCACGCCGCAGCGCGAGTGCCGGTCTCAAAGGTGTCCGAGGCGAACGTGCCACCGAAGGGCAGCTGCATGTGGGTGTGCGCGTCGATGCCCCCGGGGATGACGTACTTTCCGGTGGCGTCGATGACGGTGTCCACCGAGGCTGCGAGGTCGGTGCCGAGCAGTTCGGAGCCCGGGGTCAGAACGGCGACGATCTTCTCGCCGTCAATGAGGACGTCGGCTTCGGCGCGTCCGGTCGCTGAGACGACGGTGCCGCCGGTGATGAGTGTGGTTGCCATGGGTTCTCCTTACGGTGCGACGATCTCGCCGTAGCTGTCGGGGCGACGGTCGCGGTAGAACTGCCAGTCGTCGCGCATCTGCTGGACGAGGTCCATGTCCAGGTCGCGGATGAGGATCTCCTCCTTCTCACCGGACCCGAGCTCGCCGACGTGGTTTCCGCGCGGGTCGACGATCTGGCTGGTGCCGTAGAAGTCGACCGCCTCGTCGCCGTACTCGTTGTCCTCGCGGCCGACTCGGTTGGGGGCGAGGACGAAGTAGCCGTTCGCGACGGCGGCTGCGGGCTGCTCGACCTCCCACAGGCGGTTGGACAATCCGGGTTTGGTCGCGTTGGGGTTGAAGGCGAGGTGTGCGCCGTTGAGGCCGAGTTCGCGCCAGGCCTCCGGGAAGTGCCGGTCGTAACAGATGATGACGCCGACCTTGCCGACGGCGGTGTCGAAGACCGGGTAGCCCTGGTTGCCCGGACGGAAGTAGAACTTCTCCCAGAACTTGTCCACGTGCGGGATGTGGTTCTTGCGGTACTGACCGAGGATCGTGCCGTCAGCGTCGACGACGACGGCTGTGTTGTAGTAGACCCCGGTCTGAGCCTCTTCGTAGATCGGGAGCACCATGACCATGTTCAGTTCCTTCGCGAGCGCCGCGAAGCGCTGCACGATGGGGCCGTCCGAGGGCTCCGCGTAGCGGTAGTACTTCTTGTCCTGTGTGATGCCGAAGTACGGCCCGTAGAAGAGCTCTTGGAAGCAGATGACCTGCGCTCCCTGGGCTGCGGCGTCGCGGGCGAACTGCTCGTGCTTGTCGAGCATCGACTCCTTGTCGCCTGTCCATGTGGTCTGCGTGATCGCAGCACGTACGGTTGCCATTGCCACCTCCAGGTCGGGTCCGCCATTGGACCCGTGTGCGACCGAGCGTACGGGTTTCCGTCGGCTTTTCCGTTACTGTCGTCCTTGAACATTTCCCGGCAATTTCCGAGTGTGTCGGCGCCGTAAACACTGAGCGCGGACGCGGGAAGGAAGCGCATGCTGACGCGGTTGACCGAGCTGGAACATCGCACGCCGCTCGCGATCGCAACCGAGATCTCCCGCCTCGTGCGGGAGGGGACGATTTCCCCCGGTGAGCGGTTGCCGACCGTGCGGGAGGTCGCAGCGGGCCTCGCGGTCTCGGCGGGCACCGTCTCCGCCGCGTGGCGGGCCCTCGCCGATGCGGGACTGATCGTGTCGCGTGGCCGCTCCGGGACGTTCGTGCGATCGGTGCGGGCGACATCGATGACGTCACGCCTGCAGGGACTCGCCGCCTCCCCTGCCGCGCGCCTGGACCTTTCGCGAGGAACACCGGACCCGGCGATGCTTCCGTCACTGGAGACGGCGCTCTCCCATGCGAAGCCGCGGGCGGACACCGGCGGGTATCACGACGCACCCGTCCTGCCGGAGTTGCGCGACGTGCTCGTCGAACAGTGGCCGACGCGCGTGGAGGCACTGACGATCGTCGACGGTGCGCTGGATGCCATCTCGCGCATTCTGGAGCTCGTCGCGCGGTTCGGTGACACGGTCGCCCTGGAGTCCCCCGGATTCCCGCACTTCTTCGACCTCCTGGACGCGATCGGTGTCCAGGCCGTCCCACTCGAGGTCGACGACTCGGGTGTCACGCCCCTGTCGCTGGCACGGGCGCTCGCGCGCAAGCCGGCCGCGGTGATTCTGCAGCCCCGCGCGCAGAACCCGACCGGGGTATCGATGTCTAAGGAACGGGCGCGGGCGCTGGCAAACGTGCTCGTGACGGGAGCGGACTGGCGCAGGATCACCGTCATCGAGGACGACCATTCCGGACTCATCGCGTCGGCACCCGCCGTGACGCTGTCGACGTGGCTGCCCTCTCAGGTCGTGCATGTGCGGAGCTTCTCAAAGTCGCACGGCCCGGACCTCCGCATTGCGGCTGTCAGCGGGCCGCGCCCGCTCATCGACCGCTTGGTGCGCCGCCGCGCGCTCGGCCCGGGCTGGACGTCCCGGCTGTTGCAATCCGTGCTCTACGAACTGCTCACCGAGGAGAGCGCCGTCGCCCGGGTGCGCACGGCACGACTCATCTATCGCGACCGGATCGACCGGCTGGCCGTCGCGCTGAGGCGCCTCGGCATCGAAGTCGGCGACCCGGACGGCATCAATCTGTGGCTGCCTGTGCGCGATGAACGCGCCGCCCTCGTGAGGCTCGCCGCCTCCGGCATCTCCGCTGCCGCCGGTGCGCCGTTCCACGCGCCGGGTGCGGCATACGAACCGCACCTGCGTGTGACCGCGGGAATGGTCATCGAGAACGTCCGCCTCGTTGCGGAGACTCTCGCCGACGCAGCCTCCGCCACCAGCGAGTAGTCGCTGCCACGACCGACGCCCGACGACGGTGCCACCGCCACGACCGAGGAGCTGCCGCCACGACCGAGGAGGGGACGCGACGACCGAACGCCCGACGACGGTGCGCGGCGGCCACGCGACGCGCGCCAGTGCGATCTCGAGCGCGACGGCGATCTTGAGCGAGACTTCGGCGGGCCGGATCGATGCCGGGGCGCCTGTGGAAAGTGGGCGGCCAATGTCGTACCTCTCTTCTATACTTCAGACATGGAACGC
Organism: Microbacteriaceae bacterium PS02070; assembly: GCA_029959865.1. Classification (GTDB taxonomy): domain Bacteria; phylum Actinomycetota; class Actinomycetes; order Actinomycetales; family Microbacteriaceae; genus Microbacterium. The sequence continues at coordinate 83,056 of JASCPE010000001.1, forward strand.
GGTTCTCTTTCGGATTTCTCTTCGCCTTCCGGCGTGAGACTCTCCGACGAGCTCGCGGTTCGACGTGTCCTTGTGCGGGGCATCGCAAAGAACGTGCGCAAAGCGGCAAAGCTCCAGGCTCGACTCGCGACTCAGCTGTATTCGGCCATGCTCCTTGCCCGAGAAGACGCGGCGAACTCCGATGTGCTCGCGTCGTCATCGGATCTCCCGATCCGCGACATCGCCGCCGAGATCGCGGCCGAGATCCGCGAGTCGGATCGGCTCGTCCAACGCCAACTCAGCGACGCTTTCGTACTCGCCGAACGTTTCCGCCTCACGCACTCCGCACTTCGCGACGGCTTCATCACGGTGAAGCAGGCGCAGATCATCGCCGAGCACGGCGCACGTCTCGACGACGACGCTGAGCGTGCCGAGTACGAGGCGCGCGTTATCGAGGTCGCCGAGAGGGAGGCGCCGTCGGTGACCCGTCGGTTCGCGAGGGCCGTGGCGGAGGAGCTACTTCCGACCTCGATCGAGGATCGGCACGCCGCGGCCGCAGAGAAGAGGTGCGTGTATGTCAGCGACCTCGACGATGGAATGGCCGCCCTTTCGGCCATCTTGCCCGCGACGTTGGCGCACGGTGCGTACGATCGCCTGACCCAGTTGGCGACCGCCGCTCGGGAGTGTGCAGACGCGTCCACCGACGAGGGTGCGCACTCCTCTTCCCGCGGGTGCGCGAGCGGCGCATGCGACAGGGCGGAAGGCTGCCGCGGTCGGCAGAGCGAGCGTGACGCGCGGTCAATCGATCAGCGTCGCGCCGACCTCTTCGCCGATCTTCTCCTGACCGGGGTTCCCGAGGGGTGCGACAACGCCGAGGCACTCGGTGCGATCCGCGGCCAGGTGAACATCGTGGTTCCGGTCTTGACCCTCATCCGGGGAGGTGGAACGCCGGCGACCCTCAACGGTCGTCAGCCGATTGACGCCGGCACGGCACGGAGGCTCGCGGGTGCCGCCTCGGGGTGGAACCGCATCCTGTCCGATCCCGCGACGGGTCATGCACTGCACGTCGACCGCTATCGTCCCTCGGCGGCGATCCGGCGCACGCTCCAGGCGATGGACGAGCGGTGCCGGTTCCCGGGGTGCGCTCGCCTCGCGCGGACGGCGGATCTTGACCACGTTCACGACGCCGCGTACGGCGGATCAACCTCGACCGAGAACCTCTCGCACGTCTGCCGCCGACATCACACCCTCAAGCACCACACGCGGTGGAGCGTCAGAAAAGACCCCGGCGGCATCGTCACCTGGACCAGTCCGACCGGGACGCAATACCCCGATCGCCGGTTCCCGGTCGGAGCGCCTGCGGGCGTCCGGTTCCTCGCCGACCCCGCGCCGACGGCTTCAGGTTCCGCGCCCACGCCCGTGTCGCAGCCCACACCCACACCTTCGCATGCGCCCGCACCCGCGTCGGGTCCCGCACCTGCGTCGGGTCCCACACCCACGCCGAGTCCCGTGCCTGCGTCCGGTGATCCACCTTTCTGAGGCGCTCGAAGGCACCCGTCACGCACCACTCGTCGCGTCAGCCGCGCCTCGCGCCGGTTGGGCCGCGGGCGTCGGCTCCGTGCACTACTCGATGACGCGCTGGCAGGAGCCGACCAGGCCGCTGTCCCGATAAGACCAGGTCGCGGAATTCTCGGTCGCGACGACGTCAACAACGTCGACCTGTCCGCCGCCATCGGCCCACGTGAGAGTCACGGGGTAGAGCTGTGAGTAGGTGAGTTCATCGTCGAAGTCGATGAGATATCCGTCCGCGTCATCGGGCATCGTGACAACGCCGGTGTCGGTCGGCCGATATGGGTAGGTCAAGCCCAGATCAACGAACTCGATTTCGTCCTCGGTGATCTGGACCGTCCCCACGGGTGAGCACATCCACAACCCCTGAGAGTAGTCCGCGAAACCGATCTCGTTGTCGGGGGCGCTCGGCGCCTCGGAGCTGGTGGGCGACGCGGAGCTGGTGGGCGACGCGGAGCCGGTCGCGCTGACGCTAGACGTCGCTGGCGGATTCGGCGAGCCGCTCGATGAGGTACTCGTCGAGGGCTCGGACGCGACCGGCGCCCCGGAGCACCCGACGATCGCAACAATCACCAATGTCAAACTCAACGCAGACCACCGTGTCGCCCCCATGGTGGCCATCGTAGTCACGGACGGACTTATGTTCCGCCCGTCGCCGCCGCTACTGTCTGGATGCCGACGTCACAGCGCGGCGTCGAGAGCGTCCCGCGCGAGCGTGCGTGTCAGGTCGGGGGTGCGCATCCACAGGGGGCGCATGATGGGCTGTACGCCCTCGCGGTCGATGGACTCGACCTCGCCCGCGTCTTCCTCGGCCAGGAGCCACGCATCCAGCACACCGCTGCGGTGGCGCGCGCCGTAGAAGGCCGCGACACCGGCGGCAGAGCAGGGGACCCCGACAACTCGAAGGCAGACCTCGGCCATGCCGCGGACGGCCGCGCCCCCGATGATCGGCGAGACCCCCACGACGCGCGCGGCTGTCTCGGCGAGCGCGGCCCGCACTCCGGGCACCGCAAGGATCGGAGCGAGCGAGACGATGGGGTTGGACGGAGCAAGAATCACGACGTCCGCCTCGGCGATAGCCTCAACGACGCCCGGCGCCGGGACCGCCGCGTCGATCCCCGGGTTCTCGAAGCCCAGAGGCTCGATGGCCGCACGGTGGCGCGTCCACCATTCCTGAAAGTGCATATGCCCGTCCGCGAGCACGACCTGCGTGTCCACCTCGGTGTTTGTCATCGGCAAGAGCGTGGCACCCAAGTCCCAGCGCTGCTGCAGGCGCGCGAGGACATCCGTCGGCGAGAGGCCATCCCGGAGCCACCCGGTGCGCGCCACGTGCGCGCCGAGGTCGAGGTCACCCAGTTCGAACCAGTCCCACCCCGCACCCCACGCTCGCAACTCGCCCGCCACGCGCAACGACTCGCCGGCGCGCCCCCAACCCTTCACCGAGTCCTTCACACCCGCCAGTGCGTAGAGCATCGAATCGACGTCGGGCTGAAGGCGAATGCCCGTCAGCCAGAGGTCGTCGCCGGTGTTGCAAATGACGGTGAGCGTGCCGCCGCGTGCGGCGACCTCGTCGCGCAGGCCGACGGCGAACGTCGATCCGCCGACTCCTCCGGCCAGGAGCACGACCCGGGGGCCTGTCACCATGCTGCGCGTCCCTTCTCGACCTCCCAGCGTACGGCGCACACCGCACGGATAGGTCCCCGCCCCTATCCTGAGAAATCACGCACTCGAACCGGAAGGCGGCGGATGGACGACTCGGCGCAGCTACGGGTATGGGCGCTGACCGGCATCCCGGAGGTCTCCCCGGGCGACGACCTGGCCGCGCTCATCCTGGCATCGGCCGGCGACGATCTCCGCGACGGCGACATCCTCGTCGTCACCTCCAAGATCGTCTCCAAAGCTGAAGACCGCTATCTGCAGGCGGACGATCGAGAAGACGCGATCGACCGAGAGTCTCGCCGTACGGTGGCAGCGGACGCGAGCGGGCGCGTCCGCATCGTAGAGAGCCGACTCGGCATCATCGCCGCAGCGGCAGGTGTCGATGCCAGCAATACCCCGCCCGGACTCGTCCTGCTCCTCCCGGAAGACCCCGACGCGTCTGCGCGACGCCTCGCGGAGACGGTGCGCTCTCGAGCGGGGGTGGACGTCGGCGTCATCATCTCCGACACCCTCGGCCGCGCATGGCGGGAGGGCCAGACCGACGCCGCGATCGGCGCAGCGGGGGTCCACGTGATGGAGGACCTCCGCGGCCAGGTCGATTCGGCGGGCCGTCCGCTCGTCGTGACGATGCCGTGCGTCGCCGACGAACTCGCCTCCGCAGGCGACCTCGTCAAGCGAAAGGCGTCCGGCCGCCCGGTCGCTGTCGTCCGCGGACGCGGCGACCTTGTCGGTCCACTTGACCTCCCCGGCGCAACGTCGATCATCCGCCCGCGCGAGCGCGACCTGTTCCACACCGGCGCCGCAGAGTCGTTCTCCGCTGGCTTCACCGCCGGGCGCGCTGCCGCCTCCGGCTCATCCCCCGGGGCCCCTACGGACGTGCGCTGACGCGGACGAAGGTGCGCTGACGTGAGCCGATGTGCGCTTTCGCGGACGGACGGGAGCGGACGCGAACCCACCTGCTCTGACGTGCACTGTTACTCGTCGTGACAAATCCGTTTCCGAATGTGTCATTTCAGTTTCCGATTGTGTCGTTTCAACTGTTTCGACGCGCGGTGGCGCCCGTACTGTCTGATCACCCCCCTTGAGATAGGCCTCCCCACCATGACAGCTGCGACGCAGACCGATTCGACGCGCACGACGATCGCAGGTCGTGTCGTCCCGCGAATCGGGTTCGGCGCGTTGCATCTGGCAGGACCCGGCGGTTGGGGGGCACCCGCTGATCGAGGGGACGCCATCTCGCTCGTGCGCACCGCGGTCGATGCGGGCGTTCGATACATCGACACCGCTGACTCACTCGGTCCCGACGTGTCCGAGGCCGTTCTCGCCGAAGCGCTCTTTCCCTACACCGACGATGTCGTGATCGCCACGAAGGCCGGAATGCTCCGCACCGGCCCACGCGGCTGGGGAATCCTCGGCCGCCCCGACTACCTCAAGCAGCAGGCGCACGCGAGCGCCCTGCGGCTCCGCCTGGACACGATTCCGCTGTTCTATCTGCACCGCATCGACCCGGACGTTCCCCTTGCCGACCAGCTCGGCGCTCTGACCGACCTGCAGCAAGACGGAGTCATCGAACACATCGGCATCAGTGCCGTGACCGCGCAGCAGCTCACCGAGGCGCGCTCGCTCGCGACCATCAGCGCCGTCCAGAACCACTTCAATCTCGTCAGCCGCGCCAGCGCACCCGTCGTGACAGCAACGCAGGCGGCAGACATCCCGTTCATCGCCTTCTGGAGCCTCGGCCACGGCCGCACGCTGATCGATGAGCCCGGCCTGAAAGACATCGCCGCGGCCGAGGGCATCAGCGTCGCGCAGCTCCTGATCGCATGGCTGCTCGCACGCGCTCCGCACGTGATCGCGCTTCCCGGCAGCAGCAAGCCGGAGCGCATCGTCGAGAACGCTGCGGCGCTGTCGATCACCCTCAGCACCAAGACCCTCGGTGCGCTCGAGGCCTTCGCCGCCCACGCACGCCCCGTACCCGATCTCCCGCCCACCCCCGTCACCCCGAGAGACTCATGAAACTCCACCGCACCCTCGTCTCCGCCGCCGCCAGCGCGACCGCGATCCTCCTCCTTGCCTCCTGCGCGGGCAACGGCGGCTCTCCGGCCGACGACAGCGCGGGCGACGACACGTTCGTCTTCCTGAGCGACGTCGAGCCCGTCTGCTTCGACACCGGGTCCTACAAGAACCTGTCGAACTACAACGTCGCGCGGCAGTTCCTCGACCCGCTTGTGTGGCAGACACCCGACGGCGAGTACGTCCCGGGTCTTGCCGAGTCGTGGGAGTCCTCTGACGACGGGACGGTCTGGACCTTCTCGATCCGCGATGATGTGACCTTCCACGACGGGACAACCCTCGATGCGGAAGACGTCGAAGCGAGCATCGCGCGCTTCCTGGAGGAGGGCTCGACACTGTCCGCGCCCAGTTGGTATGGCTCTTCGAAGGTCGTTGATGAGAACACCTGGGAGCTGACGCTCAACGCCCCGCGCGCCAACATCCTCCAGCAGCTTTCCAACCCCGACTACCCGATCCTCTCCTCGGAGTCGATCGAGGAGTTCACCGACGCCGAGCGCTGCACAGACCCCGCCACGCTCGTGGGAACGGGTCCGTTCGTCGTGACGGAATACGTCAAGGGAACCTCCGTGACCCTCGAGCGAAACGAGGACTACAACTGGGGTCCGTCCTTCGTCGAGCACACCGGGCCGGCCGCACTCTCCACGGTTGAGATTCGATTCGTGCCCGAAATCCAGGCGCGAGTGGGCGCCCTGACCAGCGGCCAGGCAGACGCGGCGAGCGCGATCCCGCCCCTCAACGCGGACGAGATCGAGAACACCGACGGGTTCACCCTGTCGTCGGCGCCCGCCACCGGCGCCCCCTTCTCCGCTCCCCTGAACACGACGTCCGGACCGACACAGGATCGCAACGTGCGCCTCGCGCTCCAGTACGCCGTCGACCTGGACACGATCATCGAAAGCGTCTATCGCGGCCGCTACGACCGCGCCTGGACCCCGCTCTCCCCCACGACCGCGCCGCTCGGTTCCTACAACGAAGAACTCGAAGGAGTTATCACCTATGACCCGGCCAAGGCCGAGGAACTGCTCGCCGAGGCGGGGTACACCGAGAAGAACGCCGACGGGATCTACGTCAAGGACGGCGAGCCCCTCACGCTGCGTTGGCTCATCGACAGCGGTGACATCCGCGACCAGCGCGATGTCCTGATCGAGGCGATCCAGGCCGCCGCTTCGGAAGCGGGCATCGATATCCAGATCGAGAAGCTCGACTCCGCCGCGTACTACGCACGAATCGACGAAGGCGACTACGAAGTGGCCGCCGAGTCGTGGGGGCAGTCCGATGCCTATATCCTCGGCGTTCTCGTCGGGCCGTTCATCAACTACTCGAAGTACGAGGACGACGACCTCACCGCCAAGGTTCTCCAGGCGTGGGAGTCGCAGGACGACGCCGAGCGCATCGCCCTCTACCGCGAGATTCAGCAGACGGTCGCCGACGAGGGCCTCATCTGGCCGCTCTACGTGCAGAACTTCATCGTCGCGGCAGCGGACGGTGTCGAAGGGATCATCTTCGATCCCGTCGGCTACCCGACCTCGTTCTACGGTGTCACCACCGCCTCGCAATGACGGCGATCGATCTCGACCCGCACCGCGTCACCACGAACCCCGCTGACGCCGCAGCCACGGAGTCAGCTCCGTCCCGGCTGCGCGCCGTGGGGGTCGTGGCTGCGCGGAAGGCCGTCGACATCATCGTTGTGGCGCTCGTGGCCGCCACGATCACGTTCGCGATGCTCAAGCTCATGCCCGGCAACCCCGTGGACATCCTGCTCCGCGGCACATATCCGATCACACCGGAGCTGCGCGCCGAGGTCACGGCGGACTATGGGCTCGGAGAGCCCGTCTGGGTGCAGTACTTCCAGTACATCGGCGGACTCCTCACCGGAGACCTCGGCGTCAGCTACCAGATCCGCCAACCCGTCACCGAGGTGATCTTCGACAACATTGGCTACACGGCGACCCTGGCCGTCGCGTCCCTTGGGCTCGCGATCGCGATCGCCCTGACGATCGCGATGCTCGCCGCCGGTCGCGGACCGGTCGCGGCGTTCGTCGCGCAGACGGTGGAGCTCATCGCGATCTCGATGCCATCGTTCTGGATCGGCCTCCTGCTGCTGACGGCGTTCTCGTTCGCCATTCCGATCTTCCCCTCCTCCGGCGCCGAGGGAGCACTGTCCCTCGTGCTCCCGACCGTCACCCTCGGGCTCGGGCTGACCGGCGTCCTGGCGCAGGTGCTCCGCGAGCGCCTGGACGAAGCCCTGACGGAGCCCTTCGTCACCACCGTCCGCAGTCGAGGAGCGACCGAGCGGCGCGTACGGTGGGCGCACGTGCTCCGCCACGCTGTCGTACCCGCGTTGACCGTCTCCGGCGCGATTCTCGGTTCCCTCCTCGTCGGCACGGCAGTGATCGAGACCCTCTTCGCGCGGCCGGGCGTCGGCCGCGTCCTCTTGAACGCCGTCATCTCCAACGATGTCCCCCTCATCATGGGAATCATCGTCTTCGCGGCGGTCGTGTTCGTGATCGTCAACTCCCTCGTCGACGTCATCGCGGCCGCGATCGACCCTCGGATTGCCCTCGGAGGCGGACGGTAATGGCGACACTTGCCCTTCCCCTGCGCCGGCCCCGCACGCCGACGCGGTCCGCCGCGCGCGGATTCGCCATTGCGGCCGCGGCCGTGATCGGGCTCATCCTTCTCCTTGCCCTCATCCCGAACGTTTTCGCTCCCATCGACCCGCTCCGCGCCGATCCGATGAACGTCCTGCAGCCCGCGTCCGCCGAGCATTGGCTTGGGACGGACCAGTTGGGCCGCGATGTCTTCTCACGGGTCGTGCACGGCGCACGCGCGAGCATCGTCCTCGGCCTCGGAGCGACCGCGATCGGCCTCCTCGGCGGGCTCATCATCGGCATCGCTGCCGGACTTTCGCGCGGCTGGGTGGATCGCGTCCTCTCGCGCGCGTTGGACATCCTGTTCGCGTTCCCCGATCTGCTGCTCGCGATCGTCGCTGTCGCGATCCTCGGCACGGGCCTCCCCACCCTGCTGCTCGCCATCGGCATCGCGGCGATCCCCGGATACGCGCGCGTCCTGCGCAGCCAGGTCAAGGTCGTGCGCAACGCGGGCTATGTCGAGTCGAACATCGGGCTCGGCAAGTCCGCCGGTCACGTGATCGTCCGCCACGTCCTCCCCAACTCCGTCGGCTCCCTCCTCGTGCTCGCGACGATCGGCGTCGGCAACGCCATCATCTTCGGGTCGGCGCTGAGCTTCGTCGGCCTCGGCGCGACGCCGCCCACCCCGGAGTGGGGTCTGATGCTTGCCGAGAGCCGCAACTATCTCTCCTCCGCGCCCACGCTCGGACTCTGGCCAGGACTCATGCTCGCGCTCACCGTGATCTCCATCAACGTCCTGGGGCGCTACCTTCAGCGGCGATACATCAGCGGAGCACACCGATGACCATGACGACCCCCCGCACGCGCCGCAACCGATCCCAGCCCCCCGCCGGGGGCGGCCTCGTCGTCGACGGGCTGTCGATCAGCTTCGGCGGCGGCGTGACACAGACCGTCTCCGACCTCTCCCTCACGATCGCTCCGGGGCAGTGCGTCGCCCTCGTCGGCGAATCGGGGTCGGGCAAGTCCATCTCCGCGAGAGCGCTCCTCGGGTTGACACCGGCAGAGGCCACCGTCACGTCGCGTACCTTGCGCTACGACGACCTTGACCTGGCGACCTTGAGCGCGGCACAGTGGCGCACGGTGCGTGGAGCCGGGATCGGCCTGGTGCTCCAAGACGCGCTCGGCTCCCTCGACCCCCTCCGCCGCGTCGGGCGAGAGGTGAGCGAGCCGTTGGCGATCCACCAGCTCGGCACCACCCGCGAGCGCGCGGAAACGGTACGCGGACTCCTGGACCGGGTCGGGATCCCCCAGCCTGACCTCCGCGCGCGGCAGTATCCGCACGAACTCTCGGGCGGCCTTCGCCAGCGTGCCCTCATCGCGAGCGCCATCGCGGCCGGTCCGCGCCTGCTTCTCGCGGACGAACCGACCACGGCGCTCGATGTCACCGTGCAGGCGCGCATTCTCGATCTCCTCTCCTCGCTCCAGGATCAGGGCACCGGCATCCTGCTCATCTCGCACGACCTTGCCGTCGTGGCCGAGCTTGCCGACCACGTCGTCGTACTCAAAGACGGCCGCGTCGTGGAGGAGGGCCCAACCGAGGAGATCCTCCGATCGCCGCAGTCCTCGTACACGCGTCGCCTGCTGACATCGATCCCGAGCGCACAGTCACGCGGCAGGTCGCTCCTCACGGGCGATCCCCTCCCCGCTCGCACGCCCGCGTCCGACAGTGACACCGTCGTGTCGGTGTCACACGCCACGAAGACCTACGGCCGGGGACGTTCTCACCTCGTGGCCGTCAACGATGTGTCATTCGACCTTCGTCGCGGTGAGGTCCTCGGGATCGTCGGCGAGTCGGGGTCGGGCAAATCGACGCTCGGGCGGCTCCTGCTCGGACAACTCCCACCCGACTCGGGCGAGATCCGCGTTCTGGACCACCGCTGGCAAGACGTCAAGGGCACGCCGCGGCGCACCCTCCGCCGTCGCATCCAGATGGTCTCGCAGGATCCGCTCGGTTCCTTCGACCCCCGTGAGAACGTGGAGCAGCTCGTGGGAGAAGCCCTCCCCCGGACCGGTCGCGGGAGCCGCCGCCCGCGCGTCATCGAACTCCTCGAGAGCGTCGGCCTGGGCGCCGAGCACCTCACCCGCAAGCCCCGCACGCTGTCCGGTGGCCAACGCCAACGCGTCGCGATCGCCCGGGCTCTTGCCACCGAGCCGGCGGTCCTCGTCTGCGATGAGGCGGTTTCGGCCCTCGACGTCACCGTCCAGGCCCAGGTTCTCGACCTCCTGGAGCACCTGCGCGCCACGACCGGCGTCGCCATCGTCTTCATCTCGCACGACCTGGGCGTCGTGCATCACATCGCAGACCGGGTGCTCGTGATGCAAGACGGCGTTGTCGTCGAAGCCGGCGAGGTCACCTCCGTCTTGAGCGACCCGCAGCATCCCTACACGCAAGAACTGATCCGCGCGATCCCGACGTTCGAATCGCGTCCACCTCACACAGCAGAACGGAAGGACTGATTGTGCCCCGCATCGATCTCTTTTACTACGGAGACACCTCCCCCGGGCAGACGGCCGGTCAGCTGTACCGCGACATCGAAGAACAGGTCGTCCTCGGCGATCAGCTCGGCTACAGCGGTGTGTGGGTGACCGAGCACCACCTGAGCTGGCGGGGTGAGGTGCCTGACCCGCTCGTATTCCTGTCCTTCCTCGCGGGCCGGACGACGAAGATTCGCCTCGGCACCTCGATCATCTGCGCGCCGTTCTACCACCCGATCAAGCTCGCCGAGTCGGCGTTCCTTCTCGACGAGATCAGCGGCGGACGCCTCGACCTCGGCGTCGGCACAGGAATCGGCGATGAGAAACTCGACACGGTCTTCGGCATCACTCGTGAATCCGCGTCCGGACGTGCTCGCGAGATCTTCGAGATCCTGCGTCAGGCCGCCGACGACGGCGAGGTCAACTTCGAGGGCGAGTACTACCAGTTCTCCGGCGTCCAGGTGGCTCCGCCTGCCCGGCGCCCCGCGCGTGACCTGCTGTGGGTGGCGGCCAGCCGCTACTCCACGGAACTCGCCGCCGCACACGGCTACCGCCTGATGATCCCGCGCCCGCTTCCGCTGGAGGCACGGCTGCAGGCCAATCGGGAGTATCGAGGCGTGACCGGGGAGCGCGGAGAGGTCATTCACCTCCGCAGCGGCCTGGTCGGCCGCACCCGTGAGGAGGCACGGCGCGACTCGGTGGAGTTCCTGCGTGAGTACGCGCGGATCTACCTCAAGCTGGACTGGGACGGTGGGCCGGACAGCGAGCAGTTCGACGAGATCGCCGAGCGGCTGAGCTTCGCCATCGGAACCGCCGGGGAGGTCGCAGACAAGATCCGCGAGTGGACCGATCAGTTCGACGGTACCGAGATCACCGCAATCCAGTTCCAGGGCCCAGGGGTGTCGCAGTCCGCAGCGCTGCGTTCCATCGAGCTCTTCGCGGGGGAGCTTCCCTCACTTCAAGCCGATGCTCCTCCGCCCGGCGCCTACGCGGCGCAGACCTTCGAAAGGACCGTCGTCGCATGAGCAATGACATCCCCGTCCCCCGGACCACCGCACCGGCATCCCCGTCCGGGGCCGAACGACGCCTGCGGGTTGGCTTCATCACCCACCTCGACCAGCACGACGAATCCGCGACGATCTACCGAGACAACATCTCGCTCATCGCCCGGCTGGAGGAGCTGGGCTATGACAGCGCGTGGATCGCCACGCGACACTTCCACTCGGGGTGGGCGGCCCTCCCGAGCCCCTTCGCATTCCTCGGCGCCGCCGCACAGGCAACCAGCCGTATCCATCTCGGCACCGCGGTCCTCCCGCTCCTGGTCGATGACCCCGTCCGGGATGCGGAGGACGCCGCTGTCTTGGACTGGGTGAGCGGTGGGCGACTCCAGTTGGGCGTGGGCAAAGGCGTCCCCTCGGACGCGTACCACGTGTTCCAGAAGTGGGGCGGCGAGCGCGACGTGGAGTTCGACGCGAAGGTCGACCTGCTCCAGTGGGCGCTGGAGGGCAACACGGTCGAGGGGAGTCACGCCGCCATCTGGCCGGCGAACCACGACCTGACCGGACGCCTCTACGTGGGCACGTCGAACCGCGAGACGATCCGTCGGAGCGCCCGTAACGGCCAGGGGCTCATCCTCGAGCGTTTCGGAAACAACCCGCACGAGAACTCGCCCGAGGGTCGCGGGGACTTCCTCGAACGCCAGGCCGACTCGATCCGCGACTACCGGGAAGAGTTCGCACGGACGTGGGCCAGCGAGAGGACACCGTACGTTGTGCTGTCCCGGTCGGCGTATCCCGGCACCCTCGAGCAGGCACACGCCGCCACAGAGCGCTGGTACGAGTACTCGGCACGCGCGGGGCGAGCGGTCCCCGGACGTGCCTCCGAAGATGCCCTCCTCGCGGACAACGTGGTGTGGGGCGAGGACCCGGAAGAGCTCGCGGAGAAGATCTTCGCCGACCCGAGTGTCGCTCTCTCCGACGAACTCCTTCTCGGCCTTCACCCGGCCGAGCTCACCGTCGCGGAGACGGCTGAGTTGGCCGAACGACTCATCCATGACGTGTTCCCGCTCGTCGCGGAGAAGTGGAAGCACGCCCAGGCGAGCGAGGGTGACTCGCGCGTGACGCGTGAGGTCGAGGACGTCGTCCGATGAGCGCTCTCGAACAGTGGCGCTCGTGGCGCGATCGGCGATGGGCTACCGTGAGCGCTCCCTTCGGTGTCGCTTCACTTGAGCGCACGGAATGGTTGCAGCCCGGCCGAGCGAACGAAGTTCCGGGCGTCCCCGGCACCTGGACGATCGACGGCGACGAGATCGTCGGCACCACTCCCGAAGCGACCGTACGGCTGTCGCCCGGCCAGGAGAAGGAGATCGGCTCGAAGCTCGTTCGCGCCTTTGCTCGGGATGGGTCCCTTGCGCTGCGCATTCTCAGTCCGTCCTCACCTCACCTCGTCTCCCTCACCGGGATCGATGCGTTCGATTACGACGATGCCTGGGTCATCGAGGGACAGCTCTCGCCCGCGGAGCCGGACCGATTCGTGGACATCACGGCCGTCGACGGCGCGGTCTCGTCCGCTCGGCTGGCCGGAACCATCGCGTTGGAGACGCCGACCGGCCCCACCACGTTGACGGTGACGGAGAGCCGGAGCGGCGGCCTGTCCGCGGTCGTCGCCGACGCCACTGCGGAGTCAGGCACCTACCGCTTCCGCTTCCTCGAGGTCGGCACGCCCGACGAATCGGGCAGGGTGCGCGTCGACTTCAATCGCACCTTCCTCCCTCCGTGCGCCTTCTCCCCCGAGTACGTCTGCCCCATGCCGTTGCCCGGCAACCGTTGGGGCATCGAACTGCGGGCGGGCGAACGAAACGTGACGCGCGCCGACGGGTAGGGATAACCCGAAACATCTCTCCGGGGAACTCTGGCGCGCGCGAAAAGGTGCGAACCTAGCGTGAAGACATGACCTCAGAAATCCCCTCTCACGCAGCCGCACGCGGCCCGGCCGGACGTATTGCGGTGGGCCTCGGCGCCCTCGCGCAGATCGCCGCCATGGGCCTCGTCGGCTCCGTCATGTTCATGATCGTCGCCGTGTTCCTCAGCCTCGGAATCGGGCTGCTGCCCGTCCTCGGCATCGGCGTCGTGTTCCTCATCGCCTTCCTCTACCTCCTGTTCGCGGGTGCGTGGGTCGAATACGAACGGGTCGACGGCCTCTACGGCTTCGGGCTTCCCCCGCTGCGGCACCGCAGCAGTGGGCGGCCCGGATTCTCCGGTTGGCTGCGCACGCTCTGGGCCCAGTTCACCGATGGCCCGATGTGGCGAGGCATCGCGACCGCAGCGATCACCACGATCCTGGGCCTGGTGGCGCTTCCCACCGTGGGAACCCTCGTCACCAGCACGTCCCTCGTGTTCTCGCCGCTGTCCGGCGGGCAGACGGTGCCGCTGTTCGGCATCGAGGTGGACCCGGGCTGGGCGGTCGGGGCGGGTGCCATCGGCATCATCGTGACCATCGCGCTCCTCGTCGGGATCACCGCCCTCCACGGACTGCTCGTGCGCCTCATCCTCGTCCCCTCTCGCGAGGCGGCCCTCCAGGAAGAGGCGCGCAATGCCGGCCTCCAGCGCGAAGGTGCCGTCCGCGCCAGCGAGGTCGAGCGCGGGCGCATCGAACGCGACCTCCACGACGGCGTTCAGCCGCGACTCGTGTCGGTCGGGATGACCCTCGGTCTTGCCCGGCAGAAGATCGACACCGATCCGGAGCAGGCGAAGGCGCTTCTCGAGGAGGCGCACACCTCGACGAAGGCGGCGATCACGGAACTGCGCCAGCTCGCCCGCGGCATCCACGCGTCAGTACTGGATGATCGCGGACTCGACGCCGCGCTCTCCGCCCTGGCCGCGCGCTCCCCCATCCCCGTCCAGCTCGACGTCCGGATCGACGGGCGATGCAGCAAGACGGCCGAGGCTGCCGTGTACTTCGCGATCGCAGAGTCCCTGACCAACGCGGCCAAGCACTCTCGTGGCACGCACACGCGGGCCACCGTCCGCCGTCGCGAGGACGGGTCCCTCTGGGCGCGGATCGAGGACGACGGGATCGGGGGCGCGATGGTCATTCCCGGTGGAGGACTCGACGGCATCAGCAACCGCGTCCTCGCGGCGGGAGGAAGCGTCCGGCTGGACAGCCCCGCCGGTGGTCCGACCGCTCTGGAGGTGAGCGTCCCATGCGCATCCTGATCTGCGAAGACTCGACGCTGTTGCGTGAGGGCCTCGTGAGACTCCTGGAAGACGCCGGCCACACCGTCGTCGCGGCTCTGCCCGACGCAGGCGGCATCGCGGATGCCGTGGTCGAGTCCACTCCCGACCTCTGCATTCTCGATGTTCGGCTCCCGCCGACCTACACCGACGAGGGAATCCGCGCTGCGCTCGCCCTGCGGGCCACGCACGCCCGCCTCCCGGTGCTCGTCCTGAGCCAGTACGTCGAGGAGCGCTACGCCAGCGACCTCATCACCGGCCCGGGCGGCGCGCTCGGATACCTCCTGAAGGACCGGGTGGCCGACGTCGCCGACTTCCTCGACACGATCGAGCGGATCGGCGCCGGTGGCACGGTGCTCGACCCAGAGGTCGTGCAGCAGCTCCTCACCCGCCGAGCGCGCGACGAGCGCCTGGCCCGCCTGACCGATCGCGAACGCAGCGTCCTGGCGCTCATCGCCGAAGGAAAGAGCAACAGCGCCATCGCCTCGACCCTCTTCGTCAGTGAAGCGAGCGTTGAGAAGTACATCACCTCCCTTTTCCACAAGCTCGATCTCGAGCAGGACGACCAAGGTAATCGGCGTGTCCTCGCCGCCCTGGTCCACCTCGAACTCGGCGGCGCGCAGCCGCAGAACGGAACCGCATCATGAGCACGACACTCACGCCCCCGCCCGTCCTTCCGCCCTCGACGAACCCCACCGGGTCCGCCCCGCGCCAGCCGCGTAGCACCTCGCGCGCCATCGCCATCATTGCCATGGTGCTCGGCGGGGTGTTGATCGCGGGGACCATCCTCTCCGGAGTCTTCACCGCCATCCGCGCGGCGAGCTCGGGGACCGAGACCTTCACCACCCCCGTCAGCGGCATCGACTCCCTGGATGTCGACGTGACGGAGGGGTCGCTCGAGATCACCTACGGCGACGTGACCGAGGCCGAACTCACGGTCACCGGCATCACCGACGACTGGGCACTGGAGACCGAGGGATCGGTGCTGAGGGTCACCTCCGACGAGGAGCCGTTCGGGTTCAACTTCGGGTCCTGGTTCGATTCGGACGACGAAGCGACTCTCGTCCTCCCCTCCGCGCTCGCCGACACGGAACTCGACGCGGACCTCACCGTCAGCGCGGGCCTGCTGAGCGCCCGCGGAACGTTCGGCGAGCTCGACCTGCACCTGAGCGCGGGCCGGCTGGAGGTCGCGGGATCCGCCGTCTCCGTCGACACGCGTGTCAGCGCGGGATCGACCTCGCTCGACCTCTCGGACGTCTCGACCGGGACGTTCACCGTCAGTGCCGGCAACATCGGCGGGTCGATCTCGGGTGCGGCCCCCGACGAGCTGCGCTTCGACGTCAACGCAGGTCGGATCGACCTTGATCTGCCGGATGAGACCTACGCGATCTCGAGCGACGTGTCGGCAGGCGGCTTCAGCCACGACCTCACCACCTCGCCCGACTCAGCTCACACGATCCGGGTTGACGTGTCGGCCGGGGACGTGCGGTTGAGCCCCGTTCAGTGAGTCCACGAGAACGCCCGGCCCGCTCTGGGGCCGGGCGTTCTCGTGCGATCAGTCCTGAGCGAGCAGCTGCTCCTTGACCTGCTTGCGGAGCACCTTGCCGATCATCGAGCGCGGGAGCTCATCCACAACGACGAACTTCCGCGGCGCCTTGTAGGGGGTGAGAGTCTCTTTTGCGAAGGCGCGCAGCTGCGCCTCATCGAGGGTTGCACCGTTCGCGAGCACCACCGCGGCGACGACCTGCTCCCCCGCGCCCGGGTGCGGGAGACCGACGACCGCGACATCTGCAACAGCGGGGTGCCGGCGCAGCGCGTCCTCCACCTCGGTCGGTGCCACATTGAACCCGCCCGTGATGATCAGTTCCTTGATCCGGTCGACGATGCGCACGAATCCGTCGTCATCCAGCGCCACGATGTCACCCGTGCGGAACCACGGCACCCCGCCGTCGGGATCCTGCACGAAGACAGCCGCGGTCTCTTCCGGCTTGTTCCAGTAGCCCGAGAACACCTGCGGGCCACGCACGACGAGCTCGCCCTCGCCACCCTCGGGCACGTCATTGGTGGGGTTCTCCGGGTCGACGACGCGCACCTCGGTTCCCGGCAGAGGCAACCCGACCGTTCCTGCCTTGCGGTTGTCCGCGACCGGATTCGCCATCAGAACCGGCGAGCACTCTGACAGGCCGTACCCTTCGACGAGGTATCCCCCGGTCTCCTTCTCCCACGGCTCCACGACCTCGGTGGACAGCGCCATCGCGCCGGAGATCGCGATCTCGATGCCCTCCAGGCTGACGCCCTCCTCACGCGCGGCGCGGGTGAGGCGTTCGTAGATCGGCGGGACAGCCGGGAGGAAAGTCGCGGGGCGTTTCTTGACCACCTTGAGAACAAGGTCCGGCTCGAATTTCGGGAAGAGCACAAGGCGAGCGCCCATGCTCATCGCGAAGGTGAGGCACAGCGTGAGTCCGTACGCGTGGAACATCGGCAGCACCGCGTAGACCACCGCAGTACCGCGGGGGACCTGCGGGACCCACGAGCGCGCCTGGGCCGCGTTGGCGACCAGGTTGCTATGGGTGAGGGTTGCTCCCTTGGGATAGCCGGTGGTGCCACTCGTGTACTGGATCAGGGCGACATCGGCCACGGTCGGAGACGGCACGTTCGGGGAGATCGGAGCAGAGCGCACCAGCTCGGACCACGGTGTGGTTCCGGAGACGGGGGTGGTCAGCGCGGCGCGGGATTCCTTCGCCTTGCGGATGGGCAGGCGCAGCATCAGCCGCATGCGCCCGGGCATCGCTTCGGTGACATTGACCGAGACGATGTGGTTCACCTGCAGGTCGGCACTGAACCCCTGGATCGTGCCCACAACCTTGTCCCAGGCGATCGCGACCTTGGCGCCGTGGTCCTCGAACTGGTGCCGCAGCTCCCGGGGCGTGTAAAGCGGGTTGTGCTCCACGACGATCGCGCCGATCCGCAGAACGGCGTAGAACGCTGCGATGTGCTGCGGGCAGTTGGGGAGGACGATCGCGACCGGGTCGCCCGGTTTCACACCGAGGTCGAGAAGCCCCTGTGCGGCGCGATCGATCTGCGCGCCGAGCTCCGCGTAGGTGGTCTCGGCGCCGAAGAACTCCAGGGCGACATTGTTGGGATAGGTCCGCACCGAGGTGGCGATGAGATCGGCGAGCGATTCGGTCGCCGGCTCGATGTCTTCGGGAACACCCTCGGCGTAGCTACGGGTCCACGGCCGGGGCGGAGAGAAGTCAGTCACTCGAGAAGCCTATGGCCGTCCACAGCGGATTTCGGGAACCCCTTGTCGGAATCCCCCAAACTCACCCTCCTCCGCCCTGCCGCCCGCACGGCCCACTCCAGCCGCCCGCACGGCCCACCCCAGCCCGCCCCACCGTCTCCACCCCTGCACAACTGCGGCGTCCGCCCCCAACACGCCGATCCACACGCTCACCCGCGCGGTGTGTCCCCCGCCCACGCCGCAGTTGTGCCCCGGGGTGGGGTGCGGGTGGGGTGCGGGTGGGCTGCGCACGGCTCCAGCTCCGGTCAGCCTCAGCCCCGCACAACAGCGGCGTCCACCCGGCACAACTGCGGCGTCCAGCCCCAACACGCCGGTCCGCACGGTCACCCGCGCGGCGTGTCCCCCGCCCACGCCGCAGTTGTGCTTCGGGCTGGGCTGCGGGCTGGTGCGAGCGGCAAGGGGGATGCGGATGCGCACCGGCGGCCACGGCACTAGCGTGGAGGCGTGAGCACTCCGATCGATCCCACCTCCACCGCCGCCTGGGCTGAACTCGAGACGCAGAGCCAGGGCTTCACCCCCGATCTGCGCGGCTGGTTCGCCGATGATCCCGGCCGCGTCGATCGCCTCTCTTTCCCGCTCGCCGACCTTCACGTCGACCTGTCGAAGAACCTCGTCACAGATGAGATCCTGACCTCTCTCGTCGCGCTCGCCGGGGAGATCGGGGTGGCCGACCGCTATGCCGCGATGCTGCGCGGTGAGCACATCAACACGACCGAGAACCGTGCCGTGCTTCACACCGCCCTCCGCCGGGCACCCGGGACCGAGCCCGCTCTCGTCGTCGACGGCCAGGACATCGACGGCGACGTACAGAGCGTCATCGAGGCGATGAGCGAGTTCGCCGAGCGGGTTCGCACGGGCGAGTTCACCGGGATCACCGGCAAGAAGGTTCAGACGGTCGTCAACATCGGCATCGGTGGCTCTGACCTCGGCCCCGTCATGATCTACGAGGCGCTCAAGCCCTACGCCGATGCGGGCATCACCGCACGATTCGTCTCGAACATCGACCCCACCGACATTGCGGAGAAGACAGCAGATCTCGACCCTGAGACGACCCTGTTCATCGTCGCCTCCAAGACCTTCACGACGCTGGAAACGCTCACCAACGCACGCCTCGCGCGGGATTGGCTCTGGCAGGGCCTGGAGAAGGCTGGCGCCATCTCCGGTGATGATGCCTCACGCACAGATGCGGTCGCGCACCACTTCGTCGCGGTCTCCACGGCGCTGGACAAGGTGGCTGCGTTCGGGATCGACACCAAGAATGCGTTCGGATTCTGGGACTGGGTCGGCGGTCGGTACTCGGTCGATTCCGCGATCGGTCTGTCGCTCGTGATCGTGTTCGGTCCGCAGGCGTTCCGCGAGCTTCTGGACGGCTTCCGCGCCGTGGATGAGCACGTCGCCCAGACCCCACTGGAACAGAACGTTCCGATCCTGATGGGACTGCTCAACGTCTGGTACTCCAACTTCCTCGGCGCCCAGACCCACGCCGTCCTGCCCTACGCGCAGCAGTTGAGCAGGTTCGCCGCCTACCTCCAGCAGTTGACGATGGAATCCAACGGCAAGTCGGTTCGCTGGGACGGCTCCCCCGTCACCACCGACACCGGCGAGGTGTTCTGGGGCGAGCCCGGCACGAACGGGCAGCACGCGTTCTACCAGCTCATCCATCAGGGCACCCGACTCATCCCCGCTGACTTCATCGCATTCGTCAACCCGGCCTACCCGCTCACCGACGACGGTCGGGACGTGCACGGCCTGTTCCTGTCGAACTTCCTCGCCCAGACGAAGGCTCTCGCCTTCGGAAAGACCGCGGAGGAAGTCGAAGAGGAGGGGACGACCGGACCTCTCGTCGCCGCACGCACCTTCTCCGGAAACCGGCCGACGACGTCGATCTTCGCACCCGCTCTCACCCCGAAGGTGCTCGGCGAGCTCATCGCGCTCTACGAGCACATCACATTCACGCAAGGTGTGATCTGGGGAATCAACTCGTTCGACCAGTGGGGCGTCGAACTCGGCAAGCAGCTCGCGCTGCAGATCGCGCCTGCGATCGAAGGTGACGAGGAAGCAGTCGCCGCCCAAGATGCGTCAACGCGCGCGCTCCTGGACTACTACCGGGAACACCGCGCTCAGGACTGAGCCTCAGCCTTCCGCGCGGGTCTTCTCCAGATCCTCGCCGCGCACAGCGGCCTCGATGCGGTTGTCCTTGCGGTACTTGTCCTCTTCCAAACGCTTCTCGCGAGGCTTCATCCGCGCCCAGCGCGGCGGCGTGTCCGGGCCGTCCCACACGCCGATGATGGCCCAGGCGACCGCGGTGAGCGGCACGGCGAGGACCGCGCCGACGATCCCGCCGAGGACGGTTCCCACGGTCAGTGCGATCAGGATGACGAAGGCGTGCAGCTTCATCGTGCGGCCCATCAGCACCGGCTGGAGGAAGTTCCCCTCGAGCTGGTTCACGAGGACCACTACACCGACGACGATGATCGCCACGATGGGGCCATTTGCGACGAGCGCGACGAGCGCCGCGAGGGTTCCCGCGAGCGTCGCTCCGACGATCGGGATGAACGCGAGGACGAAGACCAGAACGGCAAGAGGCACCGCCAGCGGCACCTGCAGGATGAGCAGGCCGATGAAAATACCGATGGCGTCAACGGCGGCGACCGACGCGGTGCCGCGAACGTACGCACCGAGGGTGGAGACAGCCTTGTCACCGACGCGGCGGCCACGTTCATACTGCTCGCCACGGAACGGACGCAGGAGGAACTCGTAGAGTCGCGGTCCGTCCTTGAGGAAGAAGAAGAGCGTCACGATGAGGAGGACGAAGCTCGTCAGGAACGTCGCGACGGCGCTGACGCCGGCGATGGCACCCGAGCCGAACTGGGAGCTCGTGATGAAGTCCTCTGCCGTGGAGATCCACGAGTCGATCTGGCTCTGATCGATCTCGAACGGAAGGGTGTTGATCCAGGCCATGAGCTGCTGGAAGCCCTCGACCGCCGACGACGAGAGCTCATCCCACTGATCGTTGACGGCCCACACGATCAGCCAGGTGACACCTGCCAGGGCGAGCACGATCGCGAGGAGCACCAGAATCGTGGCGATCACCGACGGCACCCCGTGCCCACGCATCCACGACATGACGGGCGAGACCGCCGAGGCGATGATGAGCGCGATCAGGACCGGGATCGTGACGACGGTGACGTACTGGTTGAGCCAGAGCACCGCCAGGACCACGAATCCGACGAGCAGGATCTGCAGCGAACGGGTCGCGATGACGCCGATGCCATCAGACCAGAGGCTGAACGGCTTGGATCCGGCGCGGAGGTCGAGCGATGCGTTCTCAAGGGTCACCGTGCGAGGGCGTGAGCGGAGCAGGGCCATAAGTAGACCGTAACCCGCCAGTCGGGTATCGTCACGCCGTGCCTCGTCCCCTTTCCGTTTTGACCCCTGGTCAGCGTCGGGTCGTCGACGACGTGCTGGGGTCTGTGCGCGTCGTGGCCGACCTCTCCTGGGGGCAGGTCGACACGGTGGTCCTCGACGTCGTCACCGAGGGCGGGCGCGAGGCGATCATCAAGGCGAGCGGTCCCGACAACCACCACCTCGACAGGGAACTCGACGCGCATGACGGGTGGACAGCACCGCTGGAGGCGGAGGGTCTGGCCGCGAGATTGGTCGGCGGCAACCGTGCTCAGCGGATCGCGATCCTCGAGTACCTGCCGGGGCGCTTGGCCGAGGGGACGGCCGACGAGCACTCGGCCGATTTCCACCGCGCCGCCGGTCGCGCACTCCGCATCCTGCACTCAGGAGCCGTGCGCGTTGACGACGAGTATGCCCAGCGAACGATTGGACGGGCACTGCGCTGGCTCGACGGCGAGCACCGAATCGACCCCGCCCTTGCCGAGATCGCGCGGACGCGCCTGGGATCGGCACCGACCGGTCCGCGGCGGGTCGTTCCGACACACGGCGACTGGCAGCCGCGGAACTGGCTCACCGATGGAGGGACCTTTCGGCTCATCGACTTCGGGCGCTTCGCATTCCGTCCGGCCGAAACCGACCTGTGCCGCCTCCAGGTGCAGCAGTGGCGCACACACCCGGCTCTGGCGGATGCATTCCTCTCCGGATACGGGGCCGACCCGCGCGCGAGTGCGTCGTGGGAGACAGACCTGCTCTGCGAGGCGGTGGGGACGGCGTGCTGGGCGTTCCAGGTGGGCGACGAGCCCTTCGAGGCGCAGGGGCACCGGATGCTGCACGACGCACTCGCGCTGTAGATGACGCACCCGAGCGTCCCGGGCGAAAAGCTGTGGGGCGAGGATGCTGTGCATCCCCGCCCCGCAGGTGGGCGAGCCGGTGGCTCGCGGAAAGACGTGTTGCTTACTTGAAGGTGTCCTTGACGTCTTCGACGCCCTCGCGGAGGTTGCCCTTCGCCTGGTCACCCTTTCCTTCAGCCTTGAGCTCGTCGTTGTCGGTCGCTCCGCCGAAGGCTTCCTTCGCCTTGCCCGCAACCTTTTCGCCGGCTGCCTTGATCTTGTCGTCCAGACCCATGATGAGCTCCTTCCGTTGCACCTCAGAACCGCATCGTCGTCGCTGTTCGCGAGATGCGTGCGACCGGATTGGTCGCCGGTGCCAACAACACCCACGCTACTGACGTGCGGCACGGGAGACCAGAGCGTCAAAGAACTTTGACAAAGTTCTCAGGGACGGCTCACACGATGGTATACAACGAAGCGGTAGCGCGTTCCAGTGCGGCTCGTGTGCCATTGTGCGGGGCCAGGATCGGCGCGCGACACCGTCCATTCGGGCCCGATTCGCGGGGCGTAGGCGTCACCCGCCGCATCCATGTCGACGTCGGTGACCCAGAGTTCATCGACGAGCGGCATCGCCTGCGCGTAGATCTCCGCGCCACCGATGACCCACACGACATCGGACTCCGCGGCGGCCACGCGCAGAGCGTCCGGAAGCGAGTGGACGACCTGCGCGCCCGGCGCCTCGAAGTCGAGGTCACGCGTAATGACAATGTTCGTTCGGTTCGGCAGCGGGCGGAACCTGTCCGGGAAGGACAGCCACGTCTTGCGCCCCATCACGACGGGTGCTCCGCTGGTCGTGCGCGCGAAATAGGCCATGTCCTCCGGAAGATCCCAGAGCATTCCGCCGTCGGCGCCGATCGCGCCGGTTCGCGACTGCGCCCAGATGGAGCGGATCACCATGTCAGACCGCGACCGTAGCGCGGATCGTGGGGTGATGCTGGTAGTCCACGACGTCGAAATCTTCGAACTCGTAGTCGAAGATCGTCTCCGGCGTCCGGGTGATGCGCAGCGTCGGGTAGGGGTACGGGTCACGGGAGAGCTGCTCGGCGACCTGCTCACGGTGGTTGTCGTAGATGTGGCAGTCTCCGCCGGTCCAGACGAAGTCGCCCGGCTCCAGACCCGCCTGCTGGGCGACCATGAGCGTCAGCAAGGCGTAGGAGGCGATGTTGAAGGGAACGCCGAGGAACAGGTCGGCGCTGCGTTGATAGAGCTGACAGCTGAGCTTGCCGTCGGCGACGTAGAACTGGAAGAGCGCATGGCAGGGCGGAAGGGCCATGTCATCGACCTCGCCCGGGTTCCACGCCGTGACGATGTGACGGCGACTGTCGGGGTTGGCCTTGATCTGCGCGACGACCTTCTCGATCTGGTCGACGCTCCCGCCCGTCGGCGTCGGCCACGAGCGCCACTGCACACCGTAGACGGGACCGAGGTCGCCGTTCTCGTCGGCCCACTCATCCCAGATGCGGACGCCGCGTTCCTGCAGCCACCGCACGTTCGAGTCGCCGCGCAAGAACCAGAGCAGCTCGTAGGCAACGGATTTGAAGTGGACCCGCTTCGTCGTGATGAGCGGGAACCCCTCGCTCAGATCGAAGCGGATTTGGCGTCCGAACACGCTCGTGGTTCCGGTACCCGTCCGGTCCTCCTTGTGCGTGCCGTGCGCGAGCACGTCGCGGAGGAGATCTTCGTACGGGGTCGGGATGGTCGCCATGCGACCAGGGTAGCCGCCACCACCCCCTCCCGGGCGGTGAGGAGAAGGTCAGTCGCGCACGAGGTGCTCAGCGACGTAAAAGGCGCGAAGCGCGCGGCGGTCGGGGAGGAAGACCTTCGGCAGGGGGCTCCGGTCGAACACATCGCGCCGTGCGGCGCGACCGGCGGCGCCGTGTCGAAGCTGGAAACGAATCGGTGCCCAGGTGAGCCGGTCTCGGGTGCCGGGGAGTCCGCCCGCGCGTTCTCTCCCGTGGACCGTCCGCCAGACGTGACGACGGATGCTCTGGGCGACGGTGCCGTCGATGAGGATGACTCCGGTCGCGCGCTCCAGCCGCGCTGGCAGCAGTCGCCCGTAGTTGCCGTCCATCACCCAGCGCTCCTGAGTGATGGCTTCAGCGTGTAACGCCGCGAACTCCTCGTCCGGTCGCTCCCGCCAGTGCGTACCCAGCAGGTGGCGGTACTGATCGAGGTGGATCGCGGCAAGTCCCCGCGCGCGGCTGATCGCCTGGGCGAGAGTCGACTTGCCCGCCCCTGAGGCACCGAGAACGCAGATCCGGGGGCCTAGTTCCGCGAGAGTCACCTCCCCAGGCTAGGACTCAGCGGGTGGTGGAGCCGCGCGTGATCTCCCATGGGAGATTGATCACACGGGCGGAGGGCTCGGGGGCGATCTCAGCTAACCGCAGGGTTGCGAAGATCGCATCCGCGGCGCGCTCGGGGTGCACGCACACACTCGTCACGCCGAGCCGACGGTTCATTTCACAGTCGGTGGCGCACAACGCGATCAGTTGCAGATCGCGAGGGATGACGCGGGCACCTGCTTCGAGCTGCAGGTAGATGTCGGGACCGTCGCCGCAGAAGGAGAAGATCGCGTCGACGCCGTCGTCGAGAAACGCACTCACGCGGCGCGCGAGGTGACGACCGGCCGGGTCGACGCGCTGGATCAGGACGTCGGTGCCATGGTCGCGGCTGAACTCCTCGTACGCTCGCTCCCCCAGGGTCGTGCGCGCCGCGGCGCTGTCCTCGAGCAGGAAGCCGATGCGCGTCGCTCCCGTCTCGCGGAGGAGGTCAAGTCCGGCACGCGCGGCTTCGACGTACCCGGTGCAGACGCTGATCCCGTCAGCGACGGGAAGCTCCGCGTCGTCGACGATGACGGGAATGCGGCGGGCGACGACGTCCTCGGTGACGCTCTCGGGGGCGCACCCGGACGACACGTAGAGCGCGCCGATCGGGGCGCCGCGAACGAGATCGGGGCGATCCTGCGGGATGAGGGTCACGGTGAAGCCATGCTCGGAGGCGGCGTGCAGCAAAGACGTGAGCCGCTGGTAGCGCGGCAGCGACGCACTCTCGTCAGCCGCCATGAGTACGCCGAACGACATCGAGCGACCCGACCGCAGCGCCGCCGCATGCTTGTTGGGCGTGTAGCCGAGTTCGAGCGCGATGGCCTTGATGCGCTCGCGCGTCTCGGCCTTGAGATGGCCGCGGTCATTCAGTGCCTGGCTCGTGGCTGCGGTAGACACCCCGGCGCGCTCGGCGACGTCGCGAAGGGTGACCGCGCGGGTCATTGCTCGTCCGTGGGCGGGGCAGGCAGGACGGTGCGCACGGCGTCGGCCCAGGCGCTGCCTTCACCGCCGGAGGCAAGGGTGTGGCCGCGGGCGATCAATCCGTGCAGGAGCACCCCGGAGAAGTGACGCAACGCCTGCTCGACCTCGGGGCTGGCAGCGCGTGCCAGTTCCGCGTCGAGCACGCTCTGCACGTGGCGGCGGAGGGCAACGACCTCCGGCGACACCTCGTGGACACGGCGGGCGGCGGCGTGACGCTGCGCGGCAGCCGCGACGATCTCGTGCGCGTCGCGCAGGTGTGCGAACTCGTCGATGGGGGCGTGCACCCGGATGGTTTCCAGGTCCAGCAGATCAATCCCGGAGAGCGACCGAACGCCCGGGTCGACATTGCGGGGCATACCGAGGTCGATGATCACCTGCGAGCGGGTCGAATCACCGCGGGCGGCGCCGTGGCCCTCGAGGGTGAGGGCATGGTCCTGGGTGGTCGTGCAGGTGATGATGACGTCGGCCGCCGCGGCCTCCGCCGCGTAGTCCTCCGCCGAGACGATCACGAGACCCTCTCGGTCGGCGAACTTACGGCGCCCCGAGCGCGAGTGCACCCGGATGTCGACCGCCCCGACCGCGCGCAACGCGGCCAGTGATACCGCGGCGTAGCGGCCCGTCCCCACGAGGAGGACGCGGGCACTCGCCCAGCTCTCCAGTCGGGACCCCGCCAACTGCACAGCGAGGCGTACGAGCGAGCGGCCGGACTCACCGAGGCTCGTGGAGTTCTTGACGGCCCGCGAGGTCTCGGTGGCCCGCTGGAACAGATGCTCCAGCGGCGAGGTGGTCAGTCCATCGCGGCGGGCGGTGTCCAGCGCGCGACGTACCTGTCCGGCGATCTCGTCCTCCCCGACGGCCACCGAATCCAGACCCGATGCGACTCCGAAGAGGTGCTGGGCAACGCTGTTGCCGTGCGCGAAATCGACCGTCTCGCGCACCTCGCGAAACGGTAACTCGGCGAGGGTCGCCAGCTCCTCCATCGCCGCGTCCATCGCGGGGATCAACGACGGAGCCTCAGCATCAGCGTCGAGGTCGAAATACGCCTCGAAGCGATTGCACGTGGCCAGCACGACCGCGCCGCGGATGGTCTCGTGCGCATCCTTGAGTCGCACGGCGGCATCGTCCGCGACGACGGAGAGTCGTTCCAGTGACGCGAGGGGCGTCGCTCGCTGGTGAGCGGTGAGACAAACGAGCATGCGCGCGGGTGACCTTTCCAGTACCCGAGTAGTATAACGATTAACTCGACCGAGGAGTCTCACCATCTCGCGCTCAACGCATCCCCTCGCGCACGGCACCGCCGATTCGCGCCTCGTCCGCGCCCTGCGCGGTGACCGCCCCGACATCACTCCCGTCTGGTTCATGCGTCAGGCCGGCCGCTCGCTTCCCGAGTATCGGGCGCTGCGCACGTCGGGCACGATGCTCGACGCGTGCCTGAATCCGGAGTTGGCCAGCGAGATCACACTGCAGCCTGTGCGCCGGCACGGAGTCGACGCCGCCGTCTTCTTCAGCGACATCATCGTTCCCCTGCACCTCGCCGGCGTCGAGGTCGAGATCGCCCCGGGCCGCGGGCCCGTCTTCACGAAGCCCCGCGAGACGGCGTCAGACATCGCCGCGCTCACCGCAATCGATCCGGCGACGGTGCGCGAGCGGGCAGAGCCCATCGTTCGTGCCGTCGAGCGCACGACACAGCTTCTCGCCGAAGAGTCGGAGAGACGTGGGGAAGCCCTCCCCCTGATCGGTTTCGCGGGCGCCCCCTTCACCCTCGCCGCCTACATCATCGAGGGCGGACCCTCGAAAGACCACATGGGCGCCCGGAGCCTCATCACGCGGGACCGCGCCGCGTGGGATGACCTCACTGCGTGGCTGGCCGAGATCACCGGCACGTTCCTGGCCGTGCAGTTGGACGCGGGCGCCAGCGCAGGGCAGCTGTTTGACTCCTGGGCCGGCGCCCTCGCCCCGGACACCTACCGCGACGCCGTGCAGGGCTCCTCGGCCGCTGCTCTCGCAATCGCCCGCGAGGTGGCCGCGCCCGAAGGCAGTGGATTGGAGCGCATCCCGCTCATTCACTTCGGTGTCGGAACGGGCGAGCTCCTGGCCGACATGGCCACCATCGACATCGACGCCCTCGGCGTGGACTATCGCGTCCCCCTCGACGTCGCGGCGCGACGGATCGGGCGCCCCCTCCCGTTGCAGGGCAACCTCGACCCCGCGCTTCTCTTCGCCCCCGCAGAGATCCGCACGGCGGCGGTGGAGCGCATCCTCACGGAGGGCCTGGCCGCACCGGCGCACGTCTTCAACCTCGGTCACGGAGTTCCCAAGGACGCCGATCCGGATGCGCTCGGCGGCGTCGTCCGTGCCGTGCACGCCTGGCGGCCGGCGTGAGCGCACCGGATCTCGTCGTCATCGGCGGCGGCATCGCCGGGCTGACAGTGGCTCGGGACGCGGCAGCCGCCGGGATGTCCGTGACCGTCGTGGAACGCCACAACGACGTCGGGGGAATGCTCCGGGGCGCCCCGCTCGGCGAGGTCTCGGTCGACATCGGCGCGGAGTCGTTCGCGACTCGCACGAGCGGCGTCGTGGACCTCATCGAGGACGCGGACCTTCACTTGGAGACGGTCGCACCGAGCCCAGGCGGAGCGCATCTTGCCGCTCGGGACGGCGAGCGCACGATCCTCGCGCCGCTTCCCGGCCGAGCCGTGCTCGGGATCCCCGGCGAGCCGGAGGCAGCCGATGTCATCCGCATCCTCGGGGTCGCCGCCGCCGAACGAGTCGCTGCCGAACGAGAGTATGGCCCGCTTCGCGGCCCTGAACCGACCCTGGCAGAGCTCATCGCCAGACGCTGCGGAGACGTGCTCCTCACGCGGCTCGTCGATCCGCTGTGCCGCAGTGTCTTTTCGCGGCCGGCGTCGGATGCCTTTCTCTCGCAGGTGCATCCTGCCCTCTGGCGCGCGTTCGAACGGACCGGATCGCTCGTGCGCGCCGCCGCGGAGATCGCCCCCACAACGCGGACAGGGAGCGCCGTCGGCGGGATCGCGGGCGGAATGTGGCAGCTCGCCGCCGCGACGGCGGGTGCGGCTGAGAACGCGGGTGCGACAATCCGCACCGGAACCACCGTCCAAGGAATCACTTCGGCGGGCGGCCGCGTGAGCGTTCACCTTCCCGGAGAGCAGATCGACGCCGCGCGGGTGGTCCTGGCCACCGGCGCCCACGCCGCCCACGCGCTCGTCGGCGAAGAACCGCCTCCCGCCGCAGCCGGGGTGCGTGTTGTCGCCGCCCTGGTGGAGTCGTC
Organism: Microbacteriaceae bacterium PS02070; assembly: GCA_029959865.1. Lineage (GTDB taxonomy): Bacteria > Actinomycetota > Actinomycetes > Actinomycetales > Microbacteriaceae > Microbacterium. The sequence goes on from JASCPE010000001.1 coordinate 111,884, forward strand.
CGAACTCGACGCGCACCCGGTCGGATCGGGCGTCATCGTCGCGCCCGACGTCGAGGGCCTCGCGAAGGCGCTCACGCATGCCTCCGCGAAGTGGGCATGGCTCAGCGACGCTCTCGGCCCGGGGCGGCACGTCCTACGCATCTCTCTGCGCGACGCCGACGCCGCGGTGGAGCGCGCGGCTCTCGCGGCCGAACTCTCCCGCCTCACCGGCACGACGATCACGCCGGAGCAGGTCGCCGCGACCACCGACGCACGGTGGGAGGAGGCGACGACCGCGGGCACCATCTCCCCCGAGGCGGCCCAGGCGTGGTCGCGGCGCGGTATCGTCGTGACCGGCGCCGCCGTTGCCGGAACGGGCTTGGCCACTGTGATCCCGCACGCTCGCGCCGTTGCCGCGTCGCTCTTGCACGCAACCACGCCGATCGATGGGATTCGTTCATGACTGCCCCGCTCCGCCTGGGTACCCGTGCGAGCCTGCTGGCGACGACCCAATCGGGGCACGTCGCCGAAGCACTCTCGGCGGCGACGGGCCGCACGGTGGAACTCGTCCCGATCACAACCGCGGGCGATGTGCTCACCGGTCCGCTCGCACAGCTGGGCGGGACCGGGGTCTTCGTCGCGGCGCTGCGCGAAGCGTTGCTGCGCGGCGAGTGCGACCTCGTCGTGCACTCCATGAAGGACCTTCCGACCGCGCCCGTTCCAGGACTTACGATCGCCGCTGTTCCCCCACGCGAAGTCGCTGCCGATGTGCTCTCCGCACAGGGCGGTCTGACCCTCGACTCCCTCCCCCGCGAAGCGGGCGTCGGAAGTGGGTCACCCCGCCGCGTCGCGCAGTTGCTCTCACGACGCCCTGACCTCGTCGTCGCGGGTATCCGTGGCAACGTCGACACGCGCCTGCGCAAGGTCGAGGACGGCGAGTTCGACGCGACTGTCCTGGCCGAGGCGGGCCTCACCCGAATCGGTCGCGTGGGAGCAATCTCGGAGACGTTCGCCCTCGCCGAGTGGCCCACCTCTGCGGGGCAGGGCGCCCTTGCGGTGGAGGTGCGCGACGACGACACAGAGACTCAGGAACTCGTCGCGCAGATCGATGACGCGCACTCACGCCACACGAGCTTCCTCGAGCGCGCCATCCTGCGGCTGCTCGAAGCTGGCTGCGCGGCACCGGTCGGCATCTCCGCGTTCGACGAGGAGGGGCAGGTGCGACTCGTGGCACAGGTCTACGCCCTCGACGGATCCCGCTCGGTCCGCGCAGAGCGCCGTGTCGGGTGGGACGAGATCGCGCACGACGATGACCGTGAGCGGATCCCCGCCTCCGTCGTCGCCGAGCTGCTCGGGGGCGGCGCTGCCGAATTGGCCGACCTCACCGGGAGCGCGTCGTGAATGCCCTGCGCACCGGTGGCCTGCGCGGCGCCCGCGTTCTCATCCCCCGCGGCGGCCGATGGGGCGAACGAGTCCGCGCCGACGTGGAGCGCCGCTCGGGCACCGGCGTGATCGCGCCGCTGATCGCCTCCGCGCCGCCCCGCGATCTGACCGCGCGTGACCGCGCCTTCGCGCGCCTCGCCGACGGGGACTACGCCTGGCTCTTTGTCACGAGCGCTGCGGCCGTGGAACAGCTCGTCGCCGCGGGGGTATCGATCCCCGCGACGACTCAGGTCGCTGCCGTCGGCCGTGCCACGGCGCACGCGATCGCCGCCACAGGTTCCGAGGTCTCGTTCGTGCCGGTCGGCGCGTCATCGGCGGCACGGATGGTGGCGCAGTGGTGTGCCGACCGCACCCCCACCACCACGGGCAGAGCCCTCATCGTGCGCTCAGACCTCGCCTCCGCCGTCATCAGCGACGAGCTGGAACTGCGCGGCTTCGACGTCGATGTGTGTATCGGCTACCGCACGATCGGCGTGGACCTCGAACCCGAGACCGCCCAGGGTCTGCGGGACGGCGCCTTCGACGTCGTGCTGCTCACCTCGTTGAGCGTCGGGCGGGAACTGCGCCGCCAGGTGCCCGACCTCTCCCCCACGACCCTCGTCGCCTCGATCGGGCCCGGCACCACGCGCGATGCCGAGCGCCTCGGGTACCGCGTGGGGTACACCGCCGCGTCTCAGAGCATCGACGCTCTCGTCGCCGAGCTCGACACCCTCGATCCCCTCGCCCACGCCAAGGAGTCTGCATGAGCGTCTTCCCCACCCGGCGCCTTCGTCGCCTGCGTCAGTCCCCCGCGGTTCGGCGCATCGCCGCGCAACACCACCTCCACCCGCGTGAGCTGATCCTCCCCGTCTTCGTAAAGGAGGGCATCGCCCAACCGCAGCCGATCGCGAGCCTGCCGGGGGTTTCTCAGCACCCGATCGATGCGCTTCCCGCCGTGATCGAGCACGCCGCCGCCGCGGGCATCGGGGGAATCATGCTCTTCGGTGTTCCCTCCGTGCGCGACGCCGTAGGCTCCGGCGCAACGGATCCCGAGGGAATCCTGAACCGCGCGATTCGCGTGGCGGCAGACGCCGCCCACGGGCGCCTCACCATTCAAGCCGACCTCTGTTTGGACGAGTTCACTGACCACGGTCACTGCGGCGTGCTCGCCGCTGACGGCTCCGTGGACAACGATGCAACGCTCGACCTGTACGAGCAGATGGCGGTCGCACAAGCCGACGCCGGTGCCGAGATCCTCGGCCTCTCCGGAATGATGGACGGCCAGGTGGCGGCCTGCCGCGCTGCGCTCGATGCCGCGGGGCATCAGGACACGATCATCCTCGCCTACTCCGCGAAGTACGCCTCCGCGTTCTACGGGCCGTTCCGCGACGCGGTGGAATCGACCCTCGAGGGCGACCGTCGCACCTATCAGCTGGACCCCGCGAACGGGCGCGAAGGCGTGCAGGAAGCCCTTGCCGACATCGACGAGGGCGCCGACATCGTCATGGTGAAGCCCGCCGGCCCCTACCTCGACGTGCTGCGCGAGGTCTCCGAGGTGAGCGATGTTCCGACCTGGGCGTATCAGGTCTCGGGGGAGTACGCGCTCATCGAGCACGCGGCCGCGGCAGGTCTCATCGACCGGGAACGCGCGATCGGCGAGAGCCTCATCGGCATCCGCCGCGCGGGCGCCGAAGCGATCCTCACCTACTGGGCACTCGAAGTGGCCGGATGGCTGCGCGACGGAAAGGACCTGACGTGACGACCAACGACGAGCTCTTCGCTCGCGCACAGGAGGTCATTCCCGGGGGCGTGGACTCCCCCGTGCGCGCCTTCGGATCGGTCGGAGGGACGCCGCGCTTCTACGTCGAGGCGTCCGGTCCGTACGTCACCGACGCCGAAGGCAACCGCTACATCGACCTCGTCGCGAGTTGGGGCCCGGCGCTCGTCGGCCACTCCCACCCCGAGGTCGTCGAAGCCGTTGTCGCCGCCGCGCGGCGGGGTCTGTCGTTCGGGGCTCCCACCCCCGCCGAGACGGAACTCGTGGAGGAGATCATCTCGCGCGTGCCGATCGTGGATCGGCTGCGACTGGTCTCGACCGGCACCGAGGCCACGATGACCGCCATTCGTCTCGCGCGCGGCGCGACCGGGCGGGACCTGCTCGTGAAGTTCTCCGGCCACTACCACGGCCACTCCGACGGTCTTCTCGCCGCGGCCGGTTCCGGGCTGGCAACCTTCGCCCTGCCGGGCTCGGCCGGTGTCCCCGAGCCAATCGCCGCGCAGACACTCGTGGTCCCCTACAACGACCGCGAGGCGCTGGAGGCCGTCTTCGCGGCCCATCCCGGAAGAATCGCCGCGGTCATCACGGAAGCCGCCGCCGCGAACATGGGAGTCGTCGCACCCGATCCCGGGTTCAGCGCCTTCCTGGGCGACCTCGCCCGCCGCGAGGGTGCGCTTGTCATCAGCGACGAAGTGCTCACCGGCTTCCGCGCCGGGCGGTCAGGATACTGGGGCGTTCTCCGCGATGCCGGCGAGGTCACCACGCCCGACCTCCTCACCTTCGGCAAAGTGATCGGCGGCGGCCTCCCCGTCGCCGCGGTCGGAGGGCGCGCTGACGTCATGGACCTCCTCGCGCCGTCCGGCCCCGTCTACCAAGCGGGGACCCTGTCCGGGAACCCGGTCGCTGTCGCTGCCGGACTCGCCACTCTGCGTCTTGCGGACGATGAGGCGTACGCGCGCCTGGACCGCGCCGCGTCGCGCCTCGCGGGGGAAGTCGGCTCCGCACTCACCGAAGCGGGGGTCCCACACGCGATCCAGCACGCGGGAACGCTGCTCAGCGTCTTCTGGGGAGAAGCGGTCACCGGCGGCGTGCGCAACTATGAGACTGCCCAACGCCAGGATGTGAAGCGGTACGGCGCGTTCTTCCATTCGATGCTGGAGCAGGGCATCGCGCTGCCTCCCTCGGCATTCGAGGCCTGGTTCGTCACCGCCGCCCACGACGACGACGTGCTCGACCAGATCGTCGAAGCACTGCCCGCCGCGTCCCGCGCCGCCGCGTCGGCCTAGTCAGAACTCCTCCAGGTCACTCCGAGCTGGCGAGGAGTGCGTCGGCCGCCGGTTGCAGGTCGGGCACCAGCGAGCGGGCGAACGTCGTCGTCATGTGTCCACGATCGAAGTAGGCGATTACGCCGCCGATGACGGAATAGCAGGTCTCCCCCGCACAGAACCGGTCGGTCAGATCGAGCACGGCGACACTCGTGTCGCCCGCGGCAATGCGTCCGCGAGCAGCAACCGCGAGGGGGTCATCAGGGATGCGCTCTCGCGTGCCGTCGCACGCCGCCACATTGTCCAGGTTCTCCTCGACGCAGTCCGGGATGCTGCGGATCTCACCGGCACGCGGCACGTCGCGCAGTACGAGGACGGGCACATCCGCCTCGGACCAGGTCTGCAGGACCTCTCCGTACGCCGCCGGCGCCGCCTCCCGCGTTTCAGCCATCGTCATGCCTTCGAACGGGGACGCCGTCCGGTTGGAGAAGACGACGAGGTCGTACTGCTCGTGCGCCACCTCATCGACCACGCGTTCATTCCATGTCAGGCAGTTGGCGGACTGAGCCGGGTTCGCGAGCTGCAGCGGCACCTCGACGGTGTAGCAATCGACGATGAGATACGTGGTGATGTTCCAGTTCTCCTCCGCGGCGATGTCCTGGAGGGCGGGGAGCCAGTGCCCTGCATTGGAGTTGCCGACGAGCGCGACCTTGCGTGCGTTCGGATCATCGCTGCCGTACGTGCACGTCTTCTGCTCGTCCAGATCATCGAGAATCCAGCAGCCGTCCTCGTACGGGGCCGGCTGATCCGCCGACGCCGCGACCGGGGTGGTGAGCAGTTCCTCGCCGTGCGGGTCACACTCGTCGCTGTTCACGAGAGCGCGCGATGCGACACAGTCGGGGGTCGGCGCGGCTACTTCTGCCGCCACCTCCTGCTCCGCGCGGTCCTTCTCAGCCTGCTCGGTCGCCGTGACGGCGCCGATCACAGCGAGTGACAGTGCGGCGATCACGAGCATGCCGGAGAGCCCAAACAGATACGTCCGTCGCAGCGGTTCGCCGAAGACCATGCGGCTCCGGAACCTGTCTTCCACCCAGAGCTTCGTCAGCCACGACAAACCGAAGACGCCGATGATCGCCACCACCCTGCCCCACAGCGGGAGCGAATGCCCCAGCGCGTAGGGAAGAAGGACCGCGGCGGGCCAGTGCCACAGGTAGATGCTGTACGAGAGATCGCCGGTGAGTTGAATCGGCCGCCAGGCAAGCACCGGCAGCGGCGACAGGCGACCGGGTGTGACGGTCGCGAGGATCACCACCGCGGTGCTGACGACGGGAAGCAGCGCGATCCACCCGGGGAACGGGAGGTCGCGGGAGTAGCTGAAGCCCGTGACGAAGATGCCGACGAGACCGAGGTAGGCCAAGATCGTACGCAATCCCGTGCGTTCGCCGAGGAACCGCTGGGCCCACGGGAAGATGCACGCCGCCAATCCGCCGATCCCGAGTTCCCAGGCACGCGTCCACGATACGAAGTAGGCCTCTGCTTCGGACCGCCCCGTGATCAGGATCGAGGCGATGAAAGAGGCAAGGACGATGGCGGAGATGGCCACCGTCACCGCGGCCCGCTGCTCCCGCCCTCGGCGGATCGCCCACGCGACGGCGATGAGGACCACGATCGGCCAGACGAGGTAGAACTGCTCCTCAATCGCGAGCGACCAGAAGTGCTGCGCAGCGCTCGGCTCGTTGTATTCGGCGAGGTAGTCGACCGTCTCGGCGGCGAGGAACCAGTTCTCCACGTAGAAGACGGAGGCGATCGTCTGTTCAGCGGCGTCGCGCCACACGGTGATGGGTGCGAACGCGAGGGTGCCGGCCAGACTCACCAGGAGCACGACGAAGGACGCCGGCAGCAATCGCCGCACACGGCCGCCCCAGAACTCGGCGAGGTCTCGGCCGGAGCGCGGCGGCTTACTGAGGAGGTGGCTCGTGATGAGGAAGCCCGAGATCACGAAGAAGACGTCGACGCCGACGAATCCGCCGGCGAACTCGACCGGGAAGAAGTGGTAGGCGACCACGAAGGCCACCGCGATCGCCCGCAGCGCCTGGATGTCGGCGCGGACCTCGCCCGATTTCTGTCGCGACGCCGCGGCTTTCGGGGGCCGGGCGCCGAGAGTCGCACTCACCGATCAGCCTCAACTTTCGACCCCCGGAGATTCGGCACGCGGGTCCTCGCCAGCCTAATCGGTTGGTCGGGGTGACCCTGTCGCGTCACGCAGGAACTCGGTGACGGTCGCGTCGAAGTCAGGATGGTCCTGCGGACGGTGCTTCGCGCCGTCGAGGCGTCGTGTGCGCGCGCCGTGATCGGCCAAGACCGCCGCAATGGCCTCGTACTCATCGTTCCACCCTCCGGTGAGGACGAGGACGGGTATCTGCGTTACCGCAGACGCCTCGACGCTGTGCCCCCAGGGCATCTCGATCCCCGCGAACCAGGCCGCAGTGTTGCGCTCTGCGGGCCACTCACCCTCGGATGCCGGACCACCGAACATCAGGGGGCGCACGAGGGCCCAGAAACCGAAGAGATCGCCCCCGGCAGCGCGTCCACGCGCGCCGGTCATCGTGCTGATGTGAGCCTCAATGGCCGGGTGCCCCCGGGCGATGTCGTACAGAGCCGGCTCCAGGAGAATGAGCGCGCGGGGTGAGATCAGGCCACCGACCAGCGCGAGCGCGGTGGGCACGGCACCCGCTGAGTGAGCGAACACCACGGCACCCGGTGGGGTCAGTTCGGCGAGCGCACGCACGCGAGCCGGGATCTTGTCGTCGTCGGCAAAGTCTGCGAAGAGCGCGCCGGAGTGGCGCACTCCGGGCCACGCATCCCGACCGGCGCCACCGGCGCCGTGGACGTAGACGCGTGGATCAGCCATCGCGCTCGACGGCGTGGGCGAGAGCACGGAGGTGACCGCCGTCCTGCTCCTCGACCATCGTCGCCACCACGGGGACCATCACTTTCCGAAACCCGTTCGCGTCCACCGTGCAGGTCCACGCCACTCGAGTACCGTCACCCTCCGGCGTGAGCACGTAGTCGTAGGTGAGGATGAAGCCCTCCGCCTCGGTCTGGAACGAGATGCGGCTGTTCGGCTCGCACCGCGTGACCGTCAGATTCCCGGTGACCTCGTTGCCCGCGATCGTGCGCGTCTCACGGAAGACGGTGCCCGCTCCGATCGGGCCGGGCGACACCTTTTCGCAGGAACGACGGTCCCCGTCAGCGGCCGGATGATTCGGCCGGTCCGCGAGCGCCGGGAACACCCGATCCGGGGGTGCGGCGAAGATCTCGCTCGTTGTGAACTCGGCCATGTGCGTGTCTCCGCTCAGGACCGCGTGGGCGACGGTCACATCCGCTCAGGCTAACCGCACCGACCCCGCCGGGAAAGGCGGGGTCGGTGCCAGATCACGTCAGGCCTTCGGATCCACGAGGATCTTCACTGCCGTCTCGTTGCGGTTGATAAGCGTGTCAAAGCCCTTGCCGATGAGGTCATCGAGCGCGATCTTGTCCGTGATGAACGGCGCGAGGTCCACCTTCCCGCTCTGCACGAGCGCGATCGTGTCCGGGTGCGAGTTGACGTATCCGATCGTGCCGCGCAGGTCGACTTCCTTGAGCACGAGCTTCTGCATGTCCAGCGATCCGGGCTTCCCCCAGATCGACACGACGACGATCACCCCGGTCGGCTTGATGGCATCGAAGAGGGTGTCCAGCGCGGGCTGCACCGAGGTGCACTCGAATCCGATGTCGGGGCCGACGCCATCGGTCAGCTCCTTGACCTTGGCAACGACGTCCGTCTCGCGCGGGTCGAAGACGTGGTCCGCGACGCCCGTCTCGAGCGCCTTGTCACGACGCAGCTCGCTCGGCTCGGAGATGGCGACAGTGATCCCCTCCGCCTTGAGGACTGCGGCGGTGAGGAGGCCGATGGGACCGGCGCCCGTGATAAGCGCAAAGTCGCCCGCCTTGCCACCGGAGCGCTTGTACGCGTGATACCCGACGGAGAGGGGCTCGATGAGGGCGGCCTGGTCCAGCGGAATGTCGCTTCCAATCGGGTGCACCCAGCGGCGCTCCACGACGATCTTCTCCGCCAGCCCTCCGCCGCGACCGGCGAGTCCGATGAAGTTCATGTCGGGTGAGAGGTGGTACGCGGGGTTGTTCTCCGACGTGTCGACATCGTCGCGAATGATGTACGGCTCGACGACGACATGATCGCCGACCGAGAGGTCGGAGACGCCCTCGCCGACGGCGTAGACGACACCGGACATCTCGTGCCCCAGCGTGACAGGCGCATCCTCGCCCGAGATGGGATGCGGATGTCCGTGCGCCGGGACGAAGATCGGTCCGTCCAGGTACTCGTGCAGGTCGGTGCCGCAGATTCCACAGAACGCGACGTCGATCCCCACCGTCCCGGGCTCCACCTCGGGTTCGGCGATGTCCTCGATGCGGATGTCACCACGGTCGTAATAGCGTGCGGCCTTCATTGCCAACTCCTCAGTTCATCAGGGGGTGAGGGCACGTGGACCAGGTGGGGACGTACCACGTGGGGGTCTCTCCCGGCGCCGTGCCCTTCTTCTTCCACCCTACGCGCGCAGTCGCAACGATGCTCCTGCCGAAAGGAATGGCCGACCGTGCCCTACTCCTTTCGCGGCCGGATGAGCACGCGCTGGAGGAGGACGAAAGCCAGCAGCACGGCTCCGGTGATGATCGTCAGATACTGAGGATCGATCGTGCCGTCCTTCGTGATGATCAGACGCAGCACCTGAAGCACGAGCACGCCGATGACCGAGCCGAGGACGTACCCGGCGCCTCCGGTGAGCAGCGTGCCCCCGATCACGACGGCCGCGATCGCGTCCAGTTCCCATCCCAGGCCCGTGACGTTGCGCGCCGACCCCTGAACGCTGGCGGTGTAGACGACCGCTGCCAGGCCCGAGCACGCTCCCGAGATGATGTAGATCCACACCCGCGACCGCGCCACCGGAAGACCCATGAGCTGAGGTGAGGTCTCCGAACCGCCGATGCCGTAGACGGTGCGACCCATCCGCGTGCGGTGCATGAAGAAGACCGCGGCGATGATGACGACCCCGGCGATGAGCAGTCCCGGCGTGATCGACAGGTCGTTGACCTTCGGGCCGTCGTAGATCTTCCACCGCGTGGAGAGCCATTCGAACGGCGACCCCTCGGGGGCGTGGACGACGTCGGTCGTGAGCATCGAGGCAAGACCGCGCGCGAGGAACATCATGGCGAGCGTCGCGATGAAGGGCTGCACGTTGAAGTACTGCACCATGACACCCGCGACAAGGCCGAAGAGTGCGCCGAACCCGATCATGGCCACGATGCTGAGCCACCCGTTCACGCCGAGGTTCATGATCATCACTCCGGCGACGGAGCTGAAGGCGACAACGGCACCGACGGAGAGGTCGATCCCGCCGGAGATGATGACGATCGTCATGCCGGTGGCCAGGATCAGCATGGGGGCAGCACCCACCAGCAGGTCCGACATCGTGCCCGCGTGGAACACCCTGCCGTATGCGATCTCGGCATAGATGAGCATGCCGAACAGCAGCGCCAGAGCGATGAGCGAGGGCAGGAATGCCTGGCCGCGCAGGCGCAGGCGCGCGAATGCGCTCGTGTCGGTGGGAGCAGACGTCAGATCCAGAACGGCGGGAACCTCGCCCGCGCGTGTGCGTGAATCGGTCATGCGACGGCCTCCTTCGCATCATTCGCCGCGTTTGCGACGGCGGGCGGCGGGGACGCCGGCGGGGTCTTCGGCCGGCGGAAGACCAGGTTGCGCACGCGCTCGGACTGGAGAAGAACGAGCGCGATGATGACGATCGCCTTGAACGCGGGCGTGGCTGCGGACGGCACGCCCAGGAAGACGACGGTCTTGTTGAGAGTCGCGATCAGCAGCGCACCCATCGTCGACCCGAGAATCGAGAACTTCCCGCCCGCGAGCGACGTCCCGCCGATGACGACGGCGAGGATCGCGTCCATCTCCATGGAGTTTCCGGTGCTGGACGGGTTGACCGTCATGACCTCGGACACGTTGAAGATTCCACCGATCGAGGCGAGCACCGCCGCGAGCGCGTAGACGGCGATGAGGATCGGGCGGGGCCGGATGCCGGCCAGGCGACTGGCCTGGGGGTTGATGCCGATCGCCTCGATCATCAGACCGAGCGCCGTGCGGCGCATCAGGATCGTGACGAGGATCACAAGGACGATCGCGATGACGAAGCTGGTCGGAATGCCGAACAACTGCCCGTTGGCGAGCTGACGGAACGGCTCGTTGCGGGCGTTGGTGTTCTGGCCGCCCGTGATCACGCGGGCGATACCGCGCGCGGCCATCATCATCACCAGGGTCGTGATGAACGGCTGCAGGCCGACGACGGACACCAGGACACCGCTGATCGTTCCGAGGATGACGGCCAGGAGCACCGAGAGCCCGATGGCCTGCAGCATCGCGGCGACCGAGGTGGGCTCCTGCAGGTCGCTGAGGGTCTGCATCGAGACCGCGCCGCCGATCGCCATCATCGAGCCGACGGAGAGGTCGATGCCCTTCGTGGCGATGACGAAGGTCATCCCGAGCGCGATCATGATGATCGGCGCCGAGATGCGGAGGATGTCGAGCAGGTTCCCCGTCACCATGCCCGTCGTCGGGTTGACTCCGAGAGCGAGGTAGTTGGGGTCCTTGATCGTGTTGATCGCAAGCAGGACGACGATTCCGATGATCGCCCAGAACCACGAGGTGCGCAGCAGCCCTTTCACCTGGCTCATGACAGGCTCCCTTCCTGGTCGGTCCCGTCATCGGTGGCGGCGACCTCTTCGGCACGCGCGGCCGCCTGTTCCTCGGATTCGGCGGCGATGATCGAGACGATGCTCTCCGCGTTCACCTCGGGGCCGTTGACGACTTCGCCGACCTTCTCGTGGTCCTTGAGGATCACGACCCGCTCCGAGAGGCGGACGACCTCTTCGAGCTCGGACGAGATGTACACGACGCCCATACCCCCTTCAGCGAGCTCAGCGACCGTCTCCTGGATGTCGGCCTTGGCGCCGACGTCAATGCCGCGGGTGGGCTCGTCCAGGAGGAGGAGGTCGGGGTTGGTGGCGAGCCAGCGGCCGAGCAGCACCTTCTGCTGGTTGCCGCCGGAGAGGAGCTTGATGGGACGGTCGGGATCGTTGGGGCGCACCCCGAAGCGCGTCATGTAGGTCTCGACGAGCTGGTCGACCTCCTTCGCGGGGACACGACGCAGCCATCCACGGCGAGCCTGCACGGCGAGCATGATGTTCTCGCGCACGCTCAGGTCGCCGACGATCCCGTCGTCGCGCCGGTTCTCGGTCGAGTAGGCGATGCCGTTGGCGAGCCCCGCGACGGGCGAGGTAAGCGACGCCTTCTTGCCTTTGAGCTGAATCGTCCCCGAGTCAGCTTTGTCGACGCCCGCGAGCAGGCGCGCGAGTTCGGTGCGCCCGGACCCCAGGAGTCCGGCGATACCGACGACCTCGCCTGCGTAGACGTCCACGTCGGTGGGATTGATCGCGCCCTTGCGCCCGAGCCCCTCAGCAGAGAGCAACGGGGCGCCCGTGCGGTCGCGGATCTCGGTCTGCCGGTTGGAGCCGAGCGCCTTGAGGGACTCGAAGTCTTTGCCGATCATCTTGGAGATGAGCTGCGAGCGATCCAGCTCTGCGATCGGGTACTCGCCGACGAACTGGCCGTTGCGCAGCACCGTGATGCGGTCGCTGATCGCGTAGACCTGGTCCAGGAAGTGGGAGACGAACAGGATCGCCACTCCCTCGTCGCGCAGGCGGCGGATGACGGTGAAGAGGACCTCGACCTCGTTGGCATCCAGGCTCGAGGTCGGTTCGTCGAGGATGAGCACCTTCGAGTCGGTGACCATCGCACGAGAGATCGCCACCAGCTGCTGCATCGCGATCGAGAGGGAGTCCAGCGGCGCACGGGGGTCGAGATCGCCCAGTCCCATCCGCGCCAGCGCGTCTTGCGCGGCGGCGTGCGTCTTGCGCCAATTCACACCGGCCCACCCGTGGATCTCGTGGCCGAGCATGACGTTCTCGCCGATGCTCAGATTGGTGCAGAGGTTGACCTCTTGATACACCGTGGAGATTCCGGCGGCCTGGGCGGAGGCCGTCCCGGTGAGGTTGCGTTCGATGCCGTCCACGACGATCGACCCGGAGTCGATCTGGTACACCCCCGTGAGCGCCTTGATGAGGGTCGACTTTCCTGCGCCGTTCTCCCCCATGAGGGTGTGCACCTCGCCGGGGAGCAGACGCAGGCTGACGTCGTCGAGCGCCTTGACTCCCGGGAAGATGATCGAAACCCCACGCACCTCTACGACGGGCTGGATATCGGTCATCGTTGACTACCTCTCATGTGAACGTGGGGGCCGCCAGCGTGCCAGCGACCCCCACTCACGTAACCTTCGTCGATCAGGTCGCTTAGAAGCCGAGTCCGGCGTCTAGCGCTTCCTGACCAGCCTCGGGAGAATCGAACGACTCACCCGGGACGATGGTGAACTTCTCGACGGTCTCACCGGCGAGCGCCTTGTTGACGGCGTCGATGGCGAGATCACCGAAGAACGGGTTGTACTGAGCCACGAAGCTCAGGTCGCCCGCCGCGAGGGATTCGAGTGCACCGTTGGTGCCGTCGATCGTGGCGATCTTGACGTCTTCGCCGGGGGTGAGCCCGGCATCCTTGACGGCCTGTGCGGCACCGATGCCCATCTCGTCGTTCTGCGCGAAGATGAACTGGATGTCGTTGTTGTTGGCACGCAGCACCGTCTCGGTGACCGACTTGCCCTCGTCCGCGCTCCAGTTCGCCGTCTGTGCGCCGATCTTGTTCCAGCCGGCGGCTCCGGCGATCGCTTCGTCGAAGCCCTCGTTGCGCTCGTTGACGACCGAGAGGCCGGGAACGCCCTCGAGGACGTAGTAGTTCGCTCCGTCGGGGAAGGTGGCCAGCGCCCACTCCGCAACCTGACCGGCAACGGCTACGTTGTCCGGCGCGATACGCGTGACGTAGAGGTCTTCGCTCGCGTCGACACCGCGGTCGAGGAGGATCACGGGGATCTCCGCCTCCTGCGCGAGCTCGAGCGATGCCTCCCAGCCGGACGCCTCGGTGGCGGTGAGCAGGATCGCGTCGACCTCGTCGTTGACGAAGGTCGCGAACGCGTTGATCTGCGAGTTCTGATCGGTCGGACTCGAGGCCGGAGCGTACTTCAGATCGAAGGCGCCGTCCTCCGCGAATGCATCGCGAATGGCCTTCTCGTGCGCGTCGCGCCATCCCCCCTCGGGGCCGACTGCCACGTATCCGACCGTGAAGAGGTCATTGTCCCCGCCGGCTCCGCCGTCGTCCGAATCCGAGCCCCCCGCGCATCCGGCAAGTCCGATAGCGAGAGTTCCTGCGGCGATGAGCCCGAGGACACCTTTCGCCTGCACGTTGAATCCCATGTGATCTCCTCCTTGAGAATCCGCGACCGGTATCGCGGAGCTGGCCCTCGTCCCGAGCGGAACGAACCTAGGTGCCCAGCCCCATTGTGAGCGATAACAATCGCCGACGCAAGTGTCCTTTTCGCGGCCGGGCTCGTTCGTTACGAACCTGTGAAGAGCGCGTTCAGCGCCCGACGGGCCGGGTGGAGGCGCGGACTTCGAGACGTGGCGCGATGGACTCGTGCTGCCCTATCTCGATCCCCTCGATCGCGTTGATGGCAGACCGGAGGGCGAGCGCCCCGAGCGCGTCGAAGTCCTGACGCACGGTGGTCAACGGCGGGAGGAAGTGTCGCGCATCCGGCAGGTCATCAAAGCCCACGACGCTCATGTCCTCCGGAACGCGCAGCCCACGTTCGGCCAGCCCATGAATCACCCCGAGCGCCATCTGATCGTTCGCGGCGAACACAGCCGTTACCGCACTGACGTCCAACTCCCGCGCGAAACGGTAGCCGAAATCGGACGTCCAGTCTCCGATGATCGGCTCCGTCAGATCCAGGCCCGCGTCGATGAGCGCATCGCGCCACCCACGAAGTCGCACCCGCGCGTCGTACCAGTCCTGCGGTCCGGCGAGATGGGCGATTGCGCGGTGCCCGATCTCGATGAGGTGATTGACGGCGAGCATCGCACCCTCGTGCTGATCGACACCGACCGTGTGCATCCCGGGGTGGGGCTCGGACTTGATCACCATCGTCGGCATTGCGACATTCTGGCCCGCCAACAGGTCCAGGGAGGAGGCGCGGGGCGCGATCACGCAGAGGGCATCCACTCCTTCAGCGAGAAGTTCCATGACTCCGGCATCGAGCTGGCGCTTCTCACCATCGCCGATTGAGTACGCGCTAATGGCGTACCCAGCCTCGCGCGCCGCTCCCTCGAGGGCGCGCAACGTGCTGTTGGGGCCGAACTGCACCGGCGCGTCTACGATGACTCCGATCCGGCGCGCCCGCTTCGTCGCGAGCGCGCGCGCGATGGAACTGGGCGTGTAGTTGGTCGCGGCGATCGCGTCGAGGACCCGCTCGCGAGTGTTCTGACGAATGTTGGGGTGCCCGTTGAGCACGCGGGAGACCGTCATGTGCGAGACACCCGCGACTTTGGCCACATCGTAGATGCTGGGTCTGTGCCAGCCGCTCGGCGCCGTCGAATCAGCCATGATTCCTTTCGCAGCCGGTCAGCCAAATCGAGACAGCCCTCGGGGACGCCGCCCGCAGGCTGCTTCCCCCCTGCGGAGCTGCCCTTTCAGCATAAGACGACCGCGGCGAAGCGGTGGGCGTGACCCATCGCTCCCCTCGAGAAGATCGTCACGGCAGCCCGCGCTCCGATTCCGACGAGTCGCCGCTGCGGGGCACCTGTGTCGCGTCGCGGCGGCCTGCTTCGCGCGCCTCAGCGAGCATGCTCGCGATCCGCCGTCGCGAGCGAAGACGCCCCCACGCGACGGCGGCGATCAGAAGGAGCAGTCCGATCAGGAGAATCAACTGCGGCCACGGGACCGCCCACACCCAGACCTCACCGACCACGGGCCCGAGTTGGGAAGTGTTTCCATCCATCGTCACCATCGTGGGCACGAGGCTCACTTGCGCGGGGGCGAAGAACGTCGGCCACACATCGCGAACGACGACCGAGAGCGACCGCGCGTCGCCGGGAAGCAACTCTTGCCGCGACCCGCCGGGGCCGGGAAAGTCGCTGCGCGCGCCTCCCGCGGCGACCTGGCCCTCGGCGAGAAGACGCGTGTTGCCATCGTTGACGACCTCGAACGTGACCGTGAGGTCACCCGGGCGGAAGGGATTCCACGCGACGGCGTAGTGACCGTCCAACGAGGTGACCGTGGCAGACGGGGTGATCTCACCCGTGACCCGGGTGGTCACGCGCACCCCGACACGACTCTCGACACCCACGCTCGTGCCGTCCTCCGCGGATTGAGTCGATAGGACAGACGCGGTGATGCCCGCGGCGTGGTCTCCTGGCTCGGCGTTCTCGGGAACGGTGATCGAGACCGGGATGACGGCCGATTCGAGCGGACCAATGCGTACCGCCTCGGGTACGTCAATCCAGGTTCCGGAGCCCACGGACTCCTCGCCCGCGGGGAGGATGTCGAACCGGCCCGTACGGGAGAAGAAACCGTCCGCCGCGGTGAGCTGGAACTCGACTTCGTGCGGACTCAGGTTTTGGACGACGATGTGATCCTCGACGCTCTCCCCTGGGTCGAGCTCATGGTTGATCGCGGTCCGGCCGTCTGCACCCTCCGCGTCGGCCGGCTCGACCGACCAGCGCGTGGTGGCCTCGTCTTCGTCTGCGGCGAATGCAACGTGGCCACCGGTGAGTGTGAGCGCGATCAGCGCCGCGAGCGTCACCGCGCGCCGCGCCATCCTCGGCAATCGTGTCTGAACCGACACAGCTTCTCCTCACCGCGCCCCGGTCGAGCCCGCGTGTTGCCGCGAACTCGACCGGGCTCGTTTCTTACTGGAACCGGCGAGACAGTCTAGAACTCGTCTTCCCAGAGGGTCAGCGTGAGCGTTGCGGAGTACGCACCCGGCGCGACGTTCGCGGGCGTCTTCAGGAACAGGTCCGCGTCCGCCTTCCACGTACCGTTGCCGGCCTGCGCCTGCTCCGAGTCGAGAGCAAGCGCGAACAGCTCCTCGTTCTCAAGGCCGACTGCGTTGGCACCCTCGTCGAGGACCGTGTCGACCTGGTCACCCGCGGCCACCTCGCCGTCACCTTCTGTGAGGACCTCGGGGGCCCAGCCCAGGTGTCCCGCACCGATCGCCTCGTCCACGCCCTCCGCGGTGAAATCGCTGGACTGGCCGACGACGTACCAGAACACGCCCGAGGGCACCTCGCTGCGCGTATCCGCGACCGTCACCGTGGGCAGCGCGCCATCGAACTGTCGGATCTCGGGGTCACCGGACTCGACCTCGGCGAGCGTCGTCGTGGGGTCCGCAACGCTGAGCGTCAACGCTCCTGTCGCCCCTTCGTCGGTGATCTCCACGTTGATCTCGACCGCGTCGTCCTCGACTTCGGCGGCGACGGCTAACCCGGCGACGCTCACGAGCATCAGACCGCCGAGGGCTCCGATTGCCGTGCGGAGAACCGCACCCTTGCTCTTCATCTTCTCTCGGATCTCGATCCGTGTTGCCACCGAACCGGATCATGAACGGCCGGACCATCCGACCCCACGTACTCGCGCGCCGCACCCACCTGCCGCGCGCGAGAGCGTTCAGCTCCCCCGCATCTCACGCGCCGTCGCCGAGGAACGCGCTGGCACGATCGGTGGCTCCCCCGCGGCTCCTCCGTCGCTCGGCGACGAGGTTGCAGGAGGCGCGACTGCGGCCTCGACGGACCGGACGCATCGAGCAGGCGTGCGGCGGCGGGCCGAGTCGGGCTGCGTGAACAGCGTGCGCGAAGGCGCCGACGTGCGCCGCCATGCAGTCAGGTCCGGCGAGTGGCCGCCCGGTTGTTTCTTCGCCAAGCTCAGAGCTCCTTTGCTCTCGCGGTGCGCTCCGCGCTCCGTCCTCCGAAGGCCGTCGGAGGACGTGTTAGCGCTATCAGCTTGCTCCTTATCCTTGGGGAGGGCATCTTGAGTTGTCAAGCATCCGCGGCAGTGTTACCCGACCGCTCGCGCGGACGTCGCCGATGGCATCCGACAGGGCATGGTCCGTTCGTGCCACCCACCCCGGCCCTCAACATTCTGAACGCAGAATTTTCTGCAATCTTCACCACAAGAATCGTCAGAACAGTGCGCCAAATTGCCTCATTGTGGGAATCACGAGCCGCCGTGCAGGCATCGCCGCCTCGCACCTCACCGCCCGCAAAGGACAAATCATGAGTGCATACCAAGACACCATCGACACCATCACCGACCTCGTTGACGATCACGGCCAGAGCTGGGGCGCGATCAATCCGGAGTACGTGGCCCGCATGCGCGCCCAGAACCGTTTCAAGACGGGGCTCGAGATCGCGCAGTACACGGCCGACATCATGCGCCGCGACATGGAGGAGTACGACGCCGACTCGTCGCTGTACACCCAGTCGCTCGGCGTCTGGCACGGCTTCATCGGGCAGCAGAAGCTGATCTCGATCAAGAAGCACCTCAAGAGCACGAACAAGCGCTACCTCTACCTCTCGGGCTGGATGGTCGCTGCCCTCCGCTCCGAGTTCGGACCCCTCCCCGACCAGTCGATGCACGAGAAGACCTCGGTGCCGGCGCTTATCGAGGAGCTCTACACCTTCCTCCGACAGGCCGATGCCCGCGAGCTCGATCTCCTCTTCACCCAGCTCGACGAGGCCCGTCGCAGTGGCGACGAGACCGCGGTGGAGTTCATCCAGTCGCAGATCGACAACTACGAAACGCACGTCGTGCCGATCATCGCCGACATCGACGCGGGCTTCGGAAACCCCGAGGCGACCTACCTGCTCGCGAAGAAGATGATCGAGGCGGGGGCGTGCGCGCTGCAGATCGAGAACCAGGTCTCCGACGAGAAGCAGTGCGGACACCAGGACGGCAAGGTCACCGTCCCGCACGACGACTTCATCGCCAAGCTCAACGCCATCCGGTATGCCTTCCTGGAGCTCGGGATCGAGAACGGGATCATCGTCGCCCGCACGGACTCGCTCGGCGCCGGTCTCACGCAGAAGCTCGCCGTCAGCCACACCCCCGGCGACCTCGGCGACCAGTACAACTCCTTCCTCGATGTGGAAGAGATCAGCGAGGCCGAGCTCACCGACGGCGACGTCATCATCCGCCGCGAGGGCAAGCTGTTGCGCCCCAAGCGCCTCGCGAGCAACCTCTACCAGTTCCGGCCCGGGACCGGTGAGGAGCGCGTCGTGCTCGACTGCATCACGGCGCTGGAGAACGGAGCCGATCTGCTGTGGATCGAGACGGAGAAGCCGCACGTCCAGCAGATCGCGGGCATGGTGAACGAGATCCGCAAGGCCGTTCCGAACGCGAAGCTCGTCTACAACAACAGCCCCTCGTTCAACTGGACGCTCAACTTCCGGCAGCAGGCCTACGACCTGCTCGAGGCGGACGGTCAGGACGTGTCGGCGTACAACCGCGCTGAGCTGATGAGCCCGGAGTACGACGACACCGAGCTCGGGCGTCTCGCTGACGAGAAGATCCGTACGTTCCAGGCAGACGGCTCGGCCCACGCGGGGATCTTCCACCACCTCATCACGCTGCCGACGTACCACACGGCCGCGCTCTCGACCGACAACCTCGCGAAGGGGTACTTCGGAACCGAGGGCATGCTGACCTACGTGCGCGACGTTCAGCGCCGCGAGATCCGCGAGGGCATCGCGACGGTCAAGCACCAGAACATGGCCGGCAGCGACATCGGCGACAACCACAAGGAGTACTTCGCCGGCGACGCGGCCCTCAAGGCCGGCGGCAAGGACAACACCATGAACCAGTTCGGCTGAGTCCCGTCGCCCTTCACCGCCCCGCCTGCGCCGGTTCTCCGGTCGCAGGCGGGGCGGTTTCGCGCCACTCTGGAGGGCCGTGTCGGTCGCGAGCGCGTAGCCTTCTTCAGGGCACGGAGGAGGGAAAGCGTGCGGCGATGGGTGGCGGTATTCCTCGCGGTCGCGACGGTCGTGATGACTGGCGCGTGTGCATCTTTCCCTGCGGAGCCATCGGCCGTGGGAGACGACTACCCCGGCACGTGCCTCCCCGCGGAGCTGTCGTGGCCGACCGATTTCCTGGAGTCGCTGCCGGGAGAGTCACCCGCCGTGGCTGGGAGCGTCGTGGGGCTCCGACTCGAGTACCTCGACGCCCAGTGGGTCTGGCGACTGCGCAGCGCGGCCACGAAGACGGACGTGTTCGGCGAGACGGTCGACGATGAGAGCTTCGGGATGGAGTCGATTGTCGATGCCCGAACCCTCAGCGTCGTCGACACGCAAGACGCGACCCTGACGCCTGCCGAGCAGACCCTCGACACGAGCGCTTATGACGCCGCCCAGCAGGCAGGTGAGCAGTGGCCGAGCCCCCTCATCATCGAGATGACACGCGTGATCGACGCGGGCGTTCCGGTCTGGCGAGTGACGACGTGCGACACCGCCACCAACACGCAGACGGTCATCACCGTGCCGTGAGCCGCGCCGGCCGCTGTCGACGGCGCGGCGGTTGGATTGTCCGTCGGCTGAGGCTCGCCCTCAGAGCGTGACATGGTGTCCGGCAACAAGCGTGAACGTCTAACGTGTCATCATGACAGCTCTGCCCGGCCCGGAGGCCGAAGCCAACGTCGCCGCTTCCGAAGCGCCACTCATTCCGGCACAGTCTTCCGATCGTGCAAGAACACGGTCGGTACTGGCGAACATTGACAGCCCCTTTGGACTCGGATTCAGAGTGTCCCTTGGTGCGTTGGCTGCCGTCTTGCTCGGGCTGGCACTGTTCAGCCTGTCGACGATCCTCATCTATATCGTGCTCGCCCTCTTCGCAGCCCTCGGACTGGACCCCGCGGTGCGCGCACTGGAGCAGCGGAACGTAAGGCGGCCGTGGGCGATCCTGACGGTCTTTCTCGCGTTCGCGCTCGTGATCGTCGGGGTGCTCTGGCTCATAATCCCGACCGTGATCCGGCAGATCAGCCAGTTCGTGCAAGGTATTCCAAACCTAATCGAGAGCTTCACCCGCACCGATTTCTATGGAGAGCTGGAGAGCATGTTCGGGGACGGGCTTGCAACCCTCACTGATCAGTTGCAGGCGTTCCTCGTCGACCCAGGCAATATCGCCCTGATCGGCGGCGGGGCATTGCAAGCCGGAATCGGGATCGCCAGCGGCGTTTCCGGACTGATCATAGTCCTCGTGCTCTCCCTCTATTTCCTCGCCTCCCTCGATCCAATGAAGCAGGCATTCTCCCGGCTGGCGCCTGCGCGTAACCGAGCCAACCTTCTGCGCATGACGGAGGAAATCACCTCGTCCGTCGGTGGGTTCCTGGTGGGGATGGTCATTCTCGGACTCTGCAACGGAGTGGTCGTGTTCCTCCTGCACTTGATCCTCGGGCTACCGTTCCCCGCGCTGATGGGCGTCGCCGCGTTCTTCATCACGCTCATCCCGCTCGTCGGTTCCGTTCTCTTCTGGGGTGTCGGCACCGTGCTCGCTCTGTTCAGCAGCCCTCAGGCAGCGCTCATCTTCGCGGTCGCTTACCTGCTGTACATGCAGGTCGAGGCATATGTCCTCACCCCGCGAGTGATGAGCCGGGCAATCGCGGTCCCCGGCGCGCTGGTCGTGATCGGCGCCCTCGTCGGCGGAACTCTGCTCGGCCTGCTCGGGGCGCTGGTGGCGATCCCGGTGACCGCATCGATCCTGCTGATCATCAAGCAGGTCGTGATCCCGCGACAGGACGCGAAGATCTGAGATCGAGTGGGCCTTTCTCCGCACGTTCTCACAACGGTCTTGGTAGCGGCGGGCTGCTTGTCCGAGCCCAGCGCAACCGGGGAGCAGAAGCCGGATGCACACTCGAACCCGGCCCTTCGCACCAGATCTGTCCGACGACACGGCATCTGTTGTTTCTGCCAGCGATGTTGTGATCGTGATCCGCGGATTCTCCGCTCTCGAGCTGCCGACGTAACCGTGCCGCCAGACCTCCATTGTCAGCAGACCTGTTGTTTGGCGGGGCGCGAGCTGAGACTCAGCCCGGATGGGTGAACGAGACGGGTTTGCCTGCGGCTCGCGCATGAATGATCTCCCGGCTCGTCGACTCGCCGATGTAACCGCCGGGGTTGACGACGAGGATCCGGTCAGCGAGGTCGATCTTGCGAAGGTGAAGCGCGTCGAGCACCGCCTTTTGATCCTCGGTCACGCTTCCACTCATCTCGCCCGGCGCGAGCACGATGATGCCCCGGAGAGATAACTCGCGGTTTGCTTCGCGCATCGCGTCGACCAACCTCGCTGAACCACAGATGCAGACCATCTCCGGTCGATCGAGCACGGTTCAATCCCTCACGGGAGTATCGGCGATGACCCTGTCAATCCACGTTCGCCTGGCCAACGTCTCGATGTTCGATCTCTCGAACCATCCGAGCTCCAGGAGCTCCTCCATGTCCGGGTGCGCATCACTCAGGAGCTCACATTCGTACGCGGTCGTGATGTAGCCGACGCGGTCGCCGTTGGGGTACTCGACCATCATCTGCTCGCCGCCGTAGACCCCGACGATTCCGGTCGGACGAATCTTCGCGCCGGTCTCCTCCATCACCTCGCGGAGAACAGCGTCTCCCGGTTCTTCGCCGGGCTCGACAGCTCCACCGATCAGGCTCCATAGCCCAGAGTGCTCGTGGCGGGCCAGAAGGAATCTCTCACCCCTCGGATGACGGCGGTCACTCCCGGCAAGAGCAGGAGATCATGCCCAATTCGGCTGCGGATCGACTCGACGTACTCAGATCGGGGCATGCCGGTCAGTCTATTGAGGGGCGCCGATGCACCACGCGCCCCTCAATCACGTCTGATCATAGTCGCACGACGGACCTGACGTACTGGCGGCAGACGTACACTCGGCGGAACCGTGCCCGCATGCGGGCCTCGTCCTCGATGCCGCCATGCAGGAAGGCGCTGACCGGTGTGCTGAGTCCGCCCGGAGTCACGAAGCCGGCTTCGTCGTCGCCATCGTTCAGGTACACATGGAGGTACCGATACTGCTCCGCAAACCCGTGACTGCGATACCAGCGGTTAGCTGCGACGTCCTCCCGCGTCCAGGCGTCCAGCGTCTCAACCTGAGCGGCTTCGAGCCGCAAGAGCGCTTCGCGCAGCAGCGCTGACCCGACTCCCACGCTCTGATGGTCCGGGTGGGTGGCGACAGTGTCGATCGTGGCCGCTTTGCCGTCGATCTCGACATCCAGGATGCCGATGACTTCGCCCGTCAGCCTCACCGCCACCAGCGCGATCGATGGGTCAGTGAGAACGGTTCGATCCGGCTTGACGTCGTCGTAGTACTGGGTGTCGAGGAACGACAGAACGCGGCAACGAAGCCAGCCGCGTTCATCAGAGGGGCGATATGCACGCACCGTGAAGGGTGCAGAGGAGAGGGACATGGGCTTTCCGATCGTCGAGAATGCGGGCGCGCGAAGACGCGGCGACCGCGGAGGTGGGAAGTGAGCAAGAAGGGCTCATCTCGACGTCATCTGACCAGTATGCCGTCCTGGTCGCTGGCGATGGTCAAGCGATCGCGGGCAGGTAGCGTCGACCTTATGGCGTACGAAGACCCTCGGCTCGTGGAGCTCTACGACATCGACAATCCTGACGGCCCCGATCACGACTTTTACAGGTCTCTCGCCGATGAGATAGGTGCCTCGACCGTCGTCGACCTGGGGTGCGGCACTGGGATGCTGACCGTGACCCTTGCTCGCGAGGGGCGCACCGTTGTCGGCGTTGATCCCTCGGCAGCGATGCTCGCCTTCGCGCGCGCTCGCGTCGGCGGAGACCGCGTCGAGTGGCTCGTGGGCGATAGCTGCGCTGTGCCCGACCGCGACTTCGACTATGCGGTGATGACGGGCAATGTGGCACAACACATCGCCGACCCGGACTGGCTGCGGACCCTCCACGACCTTCGCCACGCCATGCGCTCCGGGGCAACCCTCGCGTTCGAGACCCGCAATGCCGCGGCCCGAGCGTGGGAAGGCTGGTCTTCTGTCGACAGGAATCAGCGCGCGACCGCGCATGGGCCGCTCCTCGAATGGATGTCCGCTGAGGAGACCAGCCCGGGCACAGTTCGCATACAAGCGCACAACCTCTTTCCGGACAGTGGTGAAACCGTGGTGGAGGAGTTCGACCTGAGGTTCCGCGGGCGCAAGGCGGTCGAGGATGACCTCAGGGCAACCGGATTCGAGACGCTAGCCGTCTATGGCGATTGGGCTCGGACGCCCTTCGAAGACGAGCACCGTGTCATGGTCTTCGTCGCACGAGCACGCTGAGACCGGGCGCGCGCCGGACGAGCGCCGCGATGTCACCAGCTATGGCACGCGGAGTTCACGGATGGGTTCCCGTCGACTTGCCGCGATAGCGGGCGCGAGCGCGGCAAGCAGAGCAGTGCCAAGAGCAAGGAGGGAGACGGCGGCAGTGAACGCAGCGCCGGGATGGGGGCTTCCCGTTGCGGCGAGCGCGATGGTCGCAGTGGTGTTACCGACGAGGATGCCGGCGAGGGCGAGGAGCGCTGTCTGCGTGAGGAGAAGTGTGATGATGAATCCGCGGGTGGCGCCGAGGGCGCGGCGGCGGCCGAAGTCCTTGCGCCGCATCATCACGAGGCCGTACAAGATGACGGCAACGAGCGCTCCGGTCAGGGCGAGAAGCACCAGGACGAGGCCACGCGAGAAAGATCCGAGCTGAGACTCGATGAGCCCGCGGAGGTTGGCAAGTTGCTCACTGGTCTGGAGCGTGAGGCGGGACGGATCGCTCGCCGCGAGAACGGAGAGAACGGCGTCGCTCACGGGCCCGACACTTTCCGGTGAATCCGCGATCACAGTGATGATGTTGACGGTCTCGTCGCCGGTGTATTCGGGCTGAGGAATGAGCGCGAGAGGTTCGAACCCGCCGAGGAAGCCGGGAGTGGTGAGCGTGCCGCCGACGCCGAAGGTCTGGCCGCCAGTCACGGTGATTGCGCCCGCCGCATCGGGCAGCCCGAACCGCTCCAGTGCCAGCGGGGAGGCGTAGGCGAGTTGCCCGGGGACGGCGGTGTGCGTCGGAACCCCGAGGCTTGTGAGGTGGTCGCCATATGCGTATCGGACGGCGACTTTCGCGCCGTCCGGGACGAGGGTGTTAGTCGCATCGACCGCGGTCGAGAATGCCGCCGACCATTGAATGCCGTCGATGTTCTCAATCCGTTGGAGCACATCGCTTGTCACCCCGGCCTCGTCCTCGGCGCGGATCATGATCGTGCGGGTGCCGACATCGTCAATGGATTGGAGAACGTCCTGTTCGGCGGCGACGGTGCGCCCCGTGGTGAGCATGACGGTGAGCACCATCCCCGCGATCATCAGAATCGTCAACACCGAGGCAACCGCCTGCGAGCGCGCCGACGCAGCGGCCTCGCGCACCAGCCCACCCAACTTGCTCACAGCCCAATCTCCACATCACACGCGCCCGCAACCTCCGGCGAGTGCGTGACGATGATGACCGCTGCCCCCGCAGCGGCGTGCTCCCGCAGCGCGTCTACGACCAGCGAACTGGTGGCGGGGTCAAGGTTGCCGGTCGGTTCGTCAGCAAGGAGGATCGCTGGCTCCGACAGAAGCGAGCGGCACAGCGCGATCCGTTGTGCCTGGCCCCCGGAAACCTGCCCCGGCTTCCGCCTTGCGGGAACATCGACCCCGAAGCGCTCCAATAGATCAGTTGCGCGCACTGCGGCTGCGGCTCGGTCGGCCCCTCGGTACAAGGCCGTCTCGGTGACGTTGTCCAGCACCGTCCGGGTGCTGTCCAGAGCCGCGTCTTGAAACACGAAACCGAACCGGTCTGCCCGCAGCCGCGCCCGCACCGCGTCTCGGGTGCGCCCCACCGGTGCCCCGTCAACGAATATCTCGCCCCCGCTCGGGGTGAGCATCAACCCGAGCAGATACAACAGGGTTGACTTCCCTCGGCCCGACGGTCCCGTCAGGGCCGTCATCGATCCCGCCGAGAACTGCGCCGACCACTCGTCCAGCACGGCAACGCCAGGCACGTACTCGAACCGAACGTCTCGCGCCTCTAGCCGCACTTCCTCGCGCAAGCTCACGAGTCTCCGGCCGGAAGCTGCACCTGCGTTCCCGCCACCACGCCCTCGACAACCGACATTCCGCGTGCCGACGCCACAATCGTCACGGGAATCCGAACACCTGCCTCGTCGATCACGGCGGCCTGCCCGTCTGCGCCGGTGACAAGCGCCGCCGAGGGAACCACAAGCCCCTCGGTGGGTTCAACGATCACGATCTGCGAATCCAGCAACGTTCGCCCCGACACGGGAACAAGCTCACACGCGTCACCACAGATCGGCTGATCACCCACGCCCGTGAGGGTCACCCGGATGGATCCGTCCTCGGTGTTTGGCACCTGGTCGGCGGCGACCGCTTCCCAGATGCCACCGTCCGGGTTCGTGATCTCCACACGCGTGCCGGTGGCGACCATCCCGGCCTGCGCCTCGGTCACCGCGACCGAGAACGCTGGCGAATCCGGCAACACCGACACGACCTGCTCCCCTCCGCTGAGCGTCAGGCCACGCTTCACCTTCTCACCGTCAAGAGATACACGCGTCGGAAGCTTCGGCACGAAGATCACATCGCCGACCTCAACCGAACCGGACTGCGCGACCCCCAACTCCTTCTGCCACGCCATGATCGCCTGCATTGTGCCCCATCGCACCACGCCGTCCACCTCAAGTGTGTAGAACCCAAGATCTTTCAGAAGCTGCTGAAGCTGACGGACATCCGCGCCGCGCGCATCGACACCGATGTCGCGGTACATCGGCACATCCCCCTGCGCAATCACTACGGGCCGCTGGTCCACCCGATACAAAATCGCGCCCTGCGACACCTCATCGCCCGGCGACACAGACACGCCCGTCACCGTCCCCGAAGCCCGATTCGCACCCGCCGGAGCGAGGGTCCACTCCGCCGACGTACTCAGCCGCAGGCTCGACTCCACCTCACCCGGCACAACCTCAACCAACGTGTGCGACTGGGCTACCGTCGGATCCTCCACCGGCCGCAACACTGTTGCCGCCGCCCATCCCACCGCCGCACCCAAACCCAGCAGGGCAATAACCGCGACAATGCCGACGATGACGCGCCGCGCGCGCGACTTGCGCCGCGGTTCGGAAGTGATCGTATGCATTCGCTGCCATGCCCAATTCTTCGATAGTCAGCACCGATCGATGACCGCCAGCGCCGGACATCGCCAAGTGTACGGGCACCAAAGTTCGACATACCCCGAGGCGGGCGCGCGCGAGTCGGCCAAACACTTACGTCGCCACTTCGAGCCGACTTTTGTCTACCTTTTGGATTGATCTCCCGTAACGATCCCTCCGGGGGGGTAGCCTCCCCGTTATGAAACCATCCGAGGCTTCACGAATCAATGATGATGGGAGAACGATGTCGGACCGGAAGAATGCAGGCAAGCGGACGAAAGCATGCGCCGTGATGCTGGCTGTTGGCCTACTTGTCACCTCACCCGCCTTGACCGCCTCGGCAGCCGCCGTGGAGAACGGCACTGCGGGCTGCAATGGCAAGAGCAGTGCCGTGCAGGGAAAGACCAAGGGCCACACACGCGCGGTCCTCGCACCGGGCAAACCCACGAGTGCGACGGTATACACCTATGGCCTCTCCACTACTCAGTGGGCCACCACAACGCGTGCCGGAAACGTCGGGGGCGGATATTGGGAGGTTTACTCTAGCGCGGATCTCGACACTGTATACACGAAGGGTTACTGCACGCCTGGTGTCTAGATCGATAAGCACCGGCCTCTGGGCGCTCACCTCCGTTCTGCTCTTGGCCGGATGCGCGAGCCCGGAACCGCCAGCTGGCGAGCCTAAACCGTTCGCAGGCTCGCCGGCCGACTACACCCAAGCAGTGGTGGACTGCCTCAACGATGACGGTTGGGGCGCGGAGATCATCACCACCGAGAGCGGCGACACGTCAGTTACCGCGCCGGGCGTCGCGACCCTCGAACAGCAACAAGAGTTCCTGGCCGCCTCATCTGCGTGCACTGCCGCACTTCCCCCGATCCCCGAAGCGAGGAGCGACGAAGAACTGCAGGAACAGTATGACCACTGGATCGCACAACACGCGTGCCTCACCGATGCAGGGTACGAGCTCCCTGCGCAACCCTCCTACCAGGCCTACCGCGACCAACTTCAGTCAGGTGAGTGGATCAGCGAGCCTTTCGGGCTCCTCACCATCGATCCGGAAGAGCTTGAGGCCGCGTACGAGCGGTGCCCCCCCGACCCCGAGGCGTGGTGGTGATTAGGCCGTCGAGTCGACGACGGCACTGGCTGCCTACGCAGATAGGTAGGGAACTCGCGAACCGGATCCGCATCCTCGAACATCACGCGCGCCGCGATGGACGGGATCTGCATGCTGGAGGAGGCCGTGTCTGGAAAACTCGATCTTGGGTCAAGGTCACGGAGAACTCTCCCTCCCGGAGAATCCCGCACCCGATCAAAGCGCTCCTATGGAACCTCCCGGCTTGAACCGCAAGCTACTCCCGCCTCGGAGCAGCGCTACGCGGCGCGCCGCTCTCCCGACAACTGGAGTGATAGTCCGACAGCGGGAATGAGACGACTCGACAGGTCCGTGAGAGTCGGACAACTGGAGTGCGACTCAACATATGTCCGACGCCAGGCGGTTTGGCGGCAGCGATCACTCAGCTCCCCCGCAATTCCGCATTAGCTGTTGCGCGCGATCCAGGCTCCAGCGCCACGCACCATGTCAGCGGGAGACGCTGGCCTCCTCGACGTGCCAGTCGTCCGATCGACGGTCCGCCATCGGGCGATGTCTCAGGCTGCTTGTATGCTCCGATCATGGCGGATGCGGAACACACGACTCATGTGTCGGCACTCCCCGCTCTTGACCCGATCCTCGGCACTCTCCCTCCTAGCCCACTGCCATATCGGGTGACGATGTCGGACGTGCATTCGCTGTTCGTCGCCAGCGCCCCCTTCAAGGAGCGCCGCGAACGCCTCTTCGGGGCGTTCACTCTCTACGCGGAGACCGTCTGGACGGAGATCCCTGGAGCACTCCTCTGGATCGACGGCGGTTTCGTAACGCACAAGTCATGGGAGGAGCCGCATGATGTGGACGTCGCGATCATTGCAGACGACGTTTCAGCGGAGTCCAAGCGACGCCTCGCCACACAGGGCCTTCTGACCTTCGACAACACAAGTGGCACAATCAATTCGAAGCAACTCCAGATCGGCAAGCTCGCGCCGTTCGGGGGGATGATCGACTCCTACTTGGCGTCATCCAAGACCGCTTCGGTCTACCGCATTCAGTGGTCGA
The DNA here is from genome assembly GCA_029959865.1 of Microbacteriaceae bacterium PS02070. Lineage (GTDB taxonomy): Bacteria > Actinomycetota > Actinomycetes > Actinomycetales > Microbacteriaceae > Microbacterium. The sequence goes on from JASCPE010000001.1 coordinate 140,781, forward strand.
GAGTGCGCGGCCCTGACGGTCAGATCATTCCGAACGCATCAAAGGGATTCTTGGAGGTGGCTCGTGGAATCATCTAGCGCACCTACCGCCTCCAGCGAGCTTCGTCGCTCTATCCGTCAGTTGCTCGCGGAAAGTGACTATGAGCTTGAGTTGGGGTCGCTCCTCGCCGTGATCCGCGACGATCCAGAACTTGTTCGCATTGCTGAAGCCGAACTTGCGCCGAGGAACGGCCACTTGGAATTGCACTTGGATGGTGGTTCCGTTAAAGGCCATGCGACAGTAGCGAAGTCGTTCGGGCAGTTCGTGACTCGAATGGCGGATGCCACCAAAGCAGCCGTGCGTGAAATGGCGGGGCTGGCTACGCTGCCCGACGAGTTGCTCGTGGACGCCGGCGCCGGTTCAGTCCGGGTTACGTTCGTTGCGCCGCCTCGCCATGACCCGGCCGCCGAGATATGGGTCCCCGAGATCCCGGATGAGATTGTGCCCGATGAAGACGGGTATTCAGAAGCGCTCCGCCGCATTGCCGTCGTGCTCTCCAACGCCGACACGGCATCTTTGGACGACGAGGACCTCAACGCAGCTGTTGGACTCCTCCCTTCCAGCGCGCGTCATCATCTTCGAGTGGCACTCGACCAAGTTCATAAGCGCGCATGGTCAATTGATGGAGAATTCAGCCAACGAGGCGTCGGGCGAGTGCAGCTCCACGTAGGGGAATCCGGTGTGGGCTACCTTCGGGAGAAGCTCACGGAGACCGTCACCGAACGCGAGGCGCGCGAGGCCAAGGGGTTCCTGGACGGGCACACATGGTCGAAGGGCACCATGCGGCTGATACTCGAACCGACCGGCGAAACACTCACTGCCTCGTTCGGAAGCCCCGGCGTTCAACTCGAGGTCGCAAGACTCGACGCGAACCCAAGCCAGCGCGTGCGGGTCAAGCTTGATGTCTTGATCACCCGCACTCTTGCCTTTCCGGACGGGCGCCGTAGCTACGTTGTGCAGGAGATCGAACCGGTTGACGAAGATTCGCTCTTCGCCGCAGAGCCGACGGGCGGAACCTGAAAGTTGCAGCCAGGCCAGCTCGTGCACACGCACACGTCGTAGCCAGGGTCGATCAGCTCTTCAATCTGTATCCCGCCCGGCAGCAGCCACCGCCGCGTCCAGTGCAATGACGTAAACGATCAGCATTCTGACCGCGATCGCGAGTGACTCCGACGTAACAATGATGCTGCGGCCGGCAACCGTGACGTGCAGCTTCCGCCGCAGGTCACGTCGAAGCTCGTTAGCCCGAGACCAGCTGGCGGTTTGGATATCAGTTAGCGCTCCGTCACCATGTGCGAAAGCGTTGCGCGCGTCGACAACAAGAAGCAGATTCTGAACGACCGTCTGAGGTTCGATGGCGACATCGAACCCATCCCGCAGAACCTGGTGCCGACTCGACCATGTCTGCTTGAAGGCCGATATCGAACGCCCGATCAAGAAGTCACCCAGCCTGGACTTACGCGCAGACGATAGGTCGAAGAGCTGCTGAATAGTTGTATCGACGTGGGCTTCCGTGGTCGCGACCGCGAGTGTAAGGGCGGACGCAGGTGGGACGCTCTCGACGAGCACTCGTGCCAGTCTGCGCACCGTCGCTTCGGCTTGGGCGCCGACGGTACCCTTGGGCCGCCCCCTTCATTCGGTCCGGTCGCTGTGCGAGTCGTCGGTTTCCGATTGATGGGTGCATTGCCGAGCGTAGTCGACGGGTGCGAGGTAGCCGAGCGATGAATGCCGGCGGTCGTGGTTGTATTCGGTCTTCCAGTCGCCGATCACGACCTGGGCGTGGAGCAGCGAGTAGAAGCTGTTGATGTTCAGGCACTCGTCGCGGAGCCTGCTGTTGAACGACTCGACGTACCCGTTGTGCCAGGGCGAGCCGGGCGGGATGTAGAACAGGCCGGTGCGGGTGCCGGCCCAGTGGGCCATCGCGTCGCTGATGAACTCGGGGCCGTTGTCGGATCGGAGCACCGCGGGGGCGCCGCGGACTGCGACGAGGTCCTCGAGGTGGGCGGTGAGCCGGTCCGCGGTGATCGACCGTTCGACGAGCCCGCCGATGCACTCGCGGGTGTGCTCGTCGACGATGGAGCAGATCTTGACCGGACGGCCCTGCTCGTCCGCGTCGAACTGGAAGTCCACCGCCCACACGAGGTTCGGTGCGACCGCTGCCGGGGCGTCGACGGTCGAAGACCCAACGCGTTTGCGGCGACGCCGCTGCGGGACGCGCAGCCCTTCCTCGCGCCAGAGCCGTTGGATCTTCTTGTGGTTCACGACCCACCCCTCGCCGCGGGCATCGTGGTAGGCCCTGCGGTATCCCCACCGCGGGTGCTTCTTCGCATACGCCCGCAGCCAGTCCCGCAACGCCAGGTCCGGGTCGGCTGTCGTCTCGCCCTGGAGCGGGCGACGGTATGCGGACCTGCTCAGCCCGGCCAGACGGCACGCCATTCGTTCGCTCACCCGCAGCTTGCGCTTGAGGTGGTCGACGGCGGCGCGGCGCCTGCCCGGGCCTAGAAGTTTCCCTCAGCCAGCTCCTTGAGCGCGGCCTTCTCGAGCTCTGCCTCGGCGAGCAGCCGCTTGAGCGTGGCGTTCTGCTTCTCGAGCTCCTTCAGCCGCTTCGCGTCGTCGGCCTTCAATCCGCCGTACTGGTTCCGCCACCGGTAGTACGTCTGCTCGGACACTCCGAGCTCTCGACACACCCCGGCGATGTCGCTCCCGCCCGCGAGCATCCTGTCGGCCTGCCCGAGCTTACGGACGACCTGCTCCGGAGTGTGACGCTTCCTGCTGTTCGTCATGATCTGACCAGTCTCCCTGCCCGGACCCCCGGGCAACAGGACGACTCACACAACCACCGGACCTACCGAACGGGGTCAGCCCAAGACGACGAGATCGACCTGGCGTCGCTGCGAGCGGAATACCAATCCGATCCCCTGCGATACAACGCCGATGTGACGAGATGGGTCCACAAGAACGAGCTGATCTCGACACCACAGGATGACAGCAGTCGTAGCTCTAACAACCCAGCCTTCTACCTTCTGGCCGGAGGAAACGCGGTCAACTTCCATCACGGTGGCGTGGTGGGACCAGCCATTCAACTTCTACAGGGGGAGATCATCGCAGCGATCCACGAGATTCTCTCCCCTACGGCGCACACCGCGGATCGACGCGCCGTGCACCCCGTCCCGCACGATGTGCGCGTCCGCGTTGCCAATGCATGGCTCGATCAATACCTGATCGACTCGGCCGTCTCCGAGTCAGATTGAGCGTGGTCGCGCCGACGCAGCAGGTTTCAACCCAACGCGGCGCCGGCACGACCCCTCGAACGTCGCGATCGCGCGCCGCACGAGCATCTCCAGGTAGCTGCGAGTGACTTCTTACATGCCCACCAAATCATCGCGGCGCGGGCGTACGGCCAACCCGACGCCAGTGCGCCGGCAAGATCTTCCAGTCAGATTCGACAGCCGACTCCCGGGACTGCTGCACGGATAGGTGACAGTTCCTAGTCACGCCGCCAGTGCGGCGGTCGTGTTCATGATGGTCTCGAACTCGATGGGCGTCAAACGGCCCAGGCGCGCCTGACGGCGTCGCCGGTGGTAGGTCCGCTCGATCCAGGTGACGATCGCGATGCGCAGCTGCTCGCGGGTGGTCCAGGAGCTGCGGTCGAGGACGTTCTTCTGCAGGAGCGCGAAGAAGCTTTCCATGGCGGCGTTGTCCCCGCTGGAGCCGGCTCTTCCCATGCTCCCGACCATGCGGTGCCGTGCAAGAGCACGCAGGAACTTCCTGCTCCGAAATTGAGATCCTCGGTCCGAATGCACGATGCAGCCGGCGACGTCGCCGCGCATCGCGACGGCGTTCTCCAGTGCCTGAACGGCCAGCCGGGACTTCATCCGGGAGTCGATCGAGTACCCCACGATCTTGCCGGAGCACGCGTCTTTGATGGCGCAGCAGTAGAGCTTGCCTTCGGCGGTCTTGTGCTCCGTGATGTCGACGCGCCAGAGCTGGTTCGGGGCGTCGGCGGCGAAGACGTGCCGGGTCCGGCCGTCCTCGTCGACGACCGCGCAGAGATCGTCGTGGACGGGTGGTCCCGGCTTCTTGCCGTTACGGCCCCGCTTCTTCCCGAACGCGGACCACCAGCCGTTGCTCGACGCGGTCCGGTCCGACATCGCCTCCCCCGCATCACAGGCCTCGTCGGCGAGGAGCCGGTGCCCGAACTCGGGGTCGTCCTGGTGGGCGTCGAACAGCGCGTTCGCGCGATACGCCTCCACCACCTCGCTCTCGGCGATGGGGTCAGCCAGCCACCGGTAGGAGCGTGTCAAGTTGTGTGTGTAAGCGGGCGGTGTCTCGGGGTTAGAGGTAGTGCTCGATGCGGTCGGGGAATGCGATCGCGAGTTGTTCGAGGGCCTTCTTCCAGTTCGTCACGACCTGCCCTTCGACGAGCCGGCCGGAGGCCTTGCGTTCGGCGGACGGGCGGCCGCGTTCCCGCGCCCGGTCACGGGCGCGCTTGTCCTCGATGTCGCAGATCGCCAGCCAGAGCAGCTTCACCACGGACTGATCGTTCGGGAAGTGCCCGCGGTTCTTGGTGACCTTCCGCAGCTGGAAGTTCAACGGCTCGATCGCGTTCGTCGTGTAGATCACCCGTCTCACCTCGGGTGGGAACGCGAGGAAGGGGGTGAACCGCTCCCAGGCGTTCTCGAACACGGCGACCGTGCGCGGGTTCGCCTGGCCCAGCTCCGAGCCGGCGAACGCCTCGAGCTCGGCGCGGGCGGCGTCCGCGGTCGCGGCCTGGTAGATCGGCTTCAGCGCGGCGGCGACGGCCCTGCGCTGCCCGTAGGACACGAACCGTATCGAGGCGCGGATCAGGTGGACGACGCAGACCTGGACCATCGAGTCCGGCCAGGTCGCCTCGATCGCTTCGGGGAACCCGGTCAGCCCGTCGCAGCAGACGATGAGCACGTCGCGGACGCCGCGGTTGGCGAGTTCCGCGCAGACCGCCGCCCAGAACTTCGCTCCCTCGGTGTGCTGCACCCAGATCCCGAGGACGTGCTTGACGCCGTCCATGTCGACGCCGACGGCGATGTGCGCGGCCTTGTTGCGGACGTGCCCGCCGTCGCGGACCTTCACGATCAGCGCGTCCAGGTAGATCACCGGGTAGAACGCCTCCAGCGGGCGCTGCTGCCAGGCGAGGACCTCGTCGGCGATCTCGTCGACGATCTTCGAGATCGCCTCCCGCGACAGCTCGGTGCCCACCGTCGCGGCGAGGTGATGCTCGATGTCGCGGACGGTCATCCCGCCGGCGTAGAGCGAGATGATCATCTCGTCCAGCCGCGACAGCCGCCGACTGCCGGTGGGCACCAGCCGGGGCGTGAACGTGCCGTTGCGATCCCGCGGGATCCGCAACTCGACATCGCCGACGCTGGTGCCGACGGTCTTCGAGAACGACCCGTTCCGCGAGTTCTCATGCAGGTGCGCTTCCGCATCGCCCTTCTCGTAGCCGACGTGCTCGGTCAACTCGGTCTGCAAGCCGCGTTCGAGACCGGTCTTGATGAGCTGCTGAATCAGCCCGTCCGCACCCTCCAACTCGATCTCGCCCGCATCGATCTTCGCGAACAAGTCATCCATCACCCCGGACGAGATCAGACGCTGAGCGCCTTCCGCCTGAGCCCTGCGACGCTCTTCACGCGACGCCTTGTCGATAGCCAACAGTGTGCTTCCTTTCGTAAGGAGACCCACCCCTTACACACACCATTTGACACGCCCACCGGTAGTAGGGCTGGCGGGAGAGCTTCAATACCCGGCACGTCACCGTCACAGGGATCCCTGCGGCGGCGAGCTCCATCACGAGCGGGCAGAACCTTTTCCCGGCAGGTTCGCCTGGGACAGATACGCCGCCGCGCGGCGGAGGACCTCGTTCTCCTGCTCGAGGAGCCGGTTCCGCTTCTTCAGCTCGCGGATCTCCGCCGCCTCGGTCCGCGACTGGCCGAGCTTGGCGCCTTCGTCGATGTCGGCGCGACGCAGCCACTTCTGCAGCGTCATCGGGTGAACACCGAAGTCTTTCGCGATCTGCTCGATCGTCACTCCGGGCTCGCGGTTCCTTGCTACGCGCACGACGTCGTCACGGAACTCGGACGGGTAGGGCTTGGGCACAGCAACATCCTTCCAGGCCCACCCCACGGGCAAGCCAGATCAGATGTCACCTACTCGTGCAGCAGTCCCCCCACCGACTCCGGTAGCCCCGGCACGATCTGGACCCCAGCCGCTCGATGACGGACCCTGATGCGAACACACTGAAGGAGCGGCATCCGCAGGCTGGTCGCCGCGCAGGTACGACTTCTAGCGAGCATCAGATCGACGCCTGCCTCGGCACAGAGCGCAACACCAGCGAGGCGGTCACGAAGATCCCATATGGATCTCCGAGCATGGAGGCTCCACTACCTCGGCCAACCGACGATGCAGCCGCGACTGGAGGGCGGCCGCTTCGCGATAGCGTGAACGGAGCCCCCGGCCGAACATCGCAGGGCGCCGCGAACACCAGGAGACTCTTCGATGACACTCGCCCCGGCGGACCCTGATCACCTCACGCAGCGTGAGCTCGAGCAGGCCCTGTGGGCAGCCGCGAATGCCCTCCGCGGGCCGGTGGATCCGGGTGACTTCAAGGCGTACGTGTTCCCGGTGCTCTTCTACAAGTGGATTAGCGACGTCTACGACTTCCGGCACGAACAGGCGATAGCCGATCTCGGTGACGACTGGACGCAGGAGATCGAAGACGAGGACTACCAGACGTTCCGCGTCCCGGATGGCGCCCACTGGGACGACACGTACCAGGTGACCAAGAAGCCGGGCGCTGTCCTCAATAGGGCGCTCGTCGCCATCCAGGAAGCGAACCCCGGCAAGCTCGCCGGCGTGTTCGGCGACGTGAACTGGGCGAACACGGAGCGCATCCCCGAGTCCGCGCTGAAGGCTCTAATGGGCGTGTTCGACCGACTGACGCTCGACCCAGCGCACATGGCGGGCGACATGCTCGGATCCGCGTACGAATACCTGCTGCGGGAGTTCGCCGAGGCGTCCGGCAAGAAGGCCGGAGAGTTCTTCACGCCTCGGCATGTCGTGCACCTGCTGGTGAAGATCCTCGACCCGCAGCCCGGTGACTCAGTTTGTGACCCGGCGTGCGGGTCCGCCGGCATGCTTGTCGAGACGGTCGAAGCAGTGAAGCTCGCAGGCGAGAACCCGGAGTCGCTTTTGCTCTACGGGCAGGAGCAGAACCTCACCACGGCAGGGATCGCCCGCATGAACCTGTACCTCCACGGGCTCGAGGACTTCGAGATCAAGCGCGGCGACACGTTCCGGGAGCCGAAGCTCCTCGACGAGCGCGGCAGGCTCCGCAAGTTCGACATCGTCATTGCCAACCCGCCGTTCTCGCTGGACAACTGGCCCTCGAGTACCTGGGCGAAGGACAAGTACAAGCGCGCCTTGGGCGGCGTCGTGCCGCCGGCGAAGAACGGCGACTGGGCGTGGATTCAGCACATGCTGTCGACCATGCGGGACGACACCGGCCGTGTCGGCGTGGTCATGCCCCATGGGGTGCTGTTCCGCGGCGGTCGCGAAGCGGACATGCGCCGGTGGGTGATCGAGAACGATCTGCTCGAGGCCGTGATCGGGCTACCGAACAATCTCTTCTACTCGACGACGATCCCGGTGTGTCTGCTGATCTTCCGGGCGATCAAGCAGGCAGAGCGCCAGGGCCATGTGCAGTTCATCGATGCTCGTGCGCGGTTCAAGCCCGGCAAGAACCAGAACACCATGGATGAAGCAGACGTCGACGCGATCACTGCGACCTACGTGACCGGCAGCGATGCCCACGGCGAGGGCGTCAAGGTCAGTCATATCTCGCGCAGCGACATCGAGAGGAACAGCTACGACCTCAATATCGGCCGCTACATCCAGGCTGAGACGAGAGCCGAAGCTGACGTAGATGCGGCGCTGGCTGCGCTCCGCGAGGCGCAGGAGCGCATGGACACTGCGCGCGCGGCTCTCGATCTGCGGCTGAAGGAAGCCGGCTTCGATGCGTGATGGCTGGCAGCAGACGACGCTGGGTGAGGTGGCGACTCAGTACGTCGACGGCTTCTCGGTGCTCCCCAACGAGACTTACACGAATCTCGGAGTCCAGTGGTATGCGGGTGGAACCTTCGCGCGTGAGCCGAAGCTCGGCTCCGAGATGAAAGCCACTCGGCTCTTCCGAGTCAAGCCGGGCCAGTTCATCTACAACCGCATGTTCGTGACCGAGGGTTCCTTCGCACTCGTCGCGGCCGAGCACGCCGATGGTGTGGTCTCCAACGAGTTCCCCGTCTTCGACCTCGATGAAGCGCAGGTCCTGCCGGCGTACCTCGTCGCCTACTTCCAGCAGCCACAGGTGTGGCGAGGAGTGGCCGACGAAGCAACCGGCACAACGAAGAGCAGGCGCCGGTGGAAGGAGCCGCAGTTCCTCGCGCACTCGATTTCGCTACCTCCGGTCGACGAGCAGTGCCGGATCGTGGACCTGATCGCGGCCGTTGATGGTGCCGTGGAGGCCGCTGAGTCAGAGGCCACGGTGGCGGCGGTCGCTCGGCGGTCTCTATGGTCAGCTGTCGCGACTCACCACGTGTGCGTGGGCGAGATCGGAGATGTATCGCAGGGGCGCTCCCTGCCGAAGGACTTGCAGGGTATCGATTCTGGTGAGGTCTCTTGGTTCAAGATCGCGGATATGACTTCGCCCGGCAACTTGTACGGGTATACCGCGGCTGAATCGAGGGTGACTTCGGCGACGCTCGCTGAGCGCGGCGGCCGAATCACCACGGCCGGATCGGTCGCCTTTCCGCGTGTCGGGGCAGCGGTCGCAACTGAGAAGAAGCGGTTGCTCGAAGTTGACGCCGCGCTTGATGAGAACCATATCGCGGTGACGCCAAGAGCTGGGGGGCAGTCAGAGGTTCTGCTGGCGGCCTTCGAATCCATTCGACTCGGTGACCTGGTCAGAAAGGGCGCGGTACCTTCGCTGAACATGGGACTGATTCGCTCACTCGAGATCTCATGGCCGGCCGAAGGTGAAAGTATGCCGGCGATCGATGGCCTTCTGTCGGCCGCACGGCTATCGGAGCGTTCAGCCCGCGAGACCGCCGAGGCACTGCGCGCGCTCCGCACGAACCTGCTGACGGTGCTGCTGTCGGGCGAGCATGAGATCCCGGCGTCGTACGACGTGCTGTTGGAGGGGGAGACTGCGTGAGCGAGGGGGGACGTCCTGCGAGCGAGGGCTACACCGAAAAGAACACGGTGCAGGCTGCGCTCGTGCAACTGCTCGTCGACGCTGGGTGGGCGTATATCCCCGGGAAGGAACTGCCGAGGACCACCTCCCAGGTGTTCATCGAGTCAGACCTGCGCGGCGCGATCGAAGAGCTGAACCCTTCTCTCGTGGACCGCACGGACGCTGTGCTCAGCGACTTGCGCCGCTCGGCGCTGACAGCCGCAGACGAGGGTCTCATGGCGGCCAACCAGACGTTCACGCGACTGCTACGCGGCGGCGGGACTGTGATGATGCCGGACACGAACCACGACGAGCCCTACGAGGTGTTCGACTACGCCCGTCCTGAGCAGAACTCGTTCGTCGTCTCCGATGAGGTCACATATCAGGGTGCTCGGTTCGATGTCGTCCTGTTCGTGAACGGCATCCCTGTCGTGGTCGGCGAGACCAAGACCCCTGTGTCCACGGCGGTGACGTGGAAGGCCGGCGCGAAGGACATCTACACCTCGTACGAGGTCCACCAACCTGTGTTCTTCACGCCGAACCTGTTGTCGTTCGCAACAGACGGCAAAGAATTCCGCTACGCAGGCGTGCGGACGCCTCTCGAGCACTGGCACCGCTGGGGTTCCTCCGACGCCTCGGCGACCATCGAGGGCTGGGAGAGGGTCAAGATGAGCGTCGCGGGGCTGCTCAGCCCGCGGGTGATCCTGAACCTGATCGAGCACTACGCGATGTTCGATGCGCAGGACGCGGACGGCGCCGTGCGGACGATCAAGCTCCTGCCACGGTACTTCCAGTACGAGGCTGTGGAGAAGATCGTCGCTCGAGCCACCAGCGAGAACAGCTCGCGGGGCCTGATCTACCACACGCAGGGGTCAGGGAAGACGCTCACGATGTCGTGGGTGGCCGCACGCTTGTACTTTGATCCGCAGATGCAGAACCCCACGATCGTCGCCATCGCGGATCGCACTCAGCTGGTGACGCAGACCTTCGCTCAGTTCGCCTCGGCCGGCGTTCCCGCACCTGTGAAGGCAGCGACGCTCGCATCGCTGCAGACTTCGCTGAAGCAGGGACAGCGGGGCATCATCGCCACCACCGTGCACAAGTTCGTCGGCGCCCGCGTGCTGTCCGAACGGGAGAACATAGTCCTGCTCGTCGACGAGGCCCACCGCACGCAGGAGGGCTCCCTCGGCGAGGCGATGCGCACTGCGCTTCCGAACGCGCACCGATACGGATTCACCGGCACCCCTGTCGCCGACTTTGACCGGAACACCTACCAGCTGTTCGGCGACGAGCGCGACCCCGGGTGGGCCCTCGGCACGTACGACTCCGATCGGTCGATCGCCGACGGCACCACGGTGCCCATGCGCGTCGTCCCCCGCCCGGTGAAGTTCGACATCGCCAAAGACGAGCTTGACGCGGCGTTCGACGCGCTTGCCGATGAGGAAGAACTGACCGAGACACAGAAGGAGTCCTACGCAAGGCGGGTCGCGAACGCCCGCGCGATCTTCCACAACCCGGAGCGGATCGCCGCAGTGAGCGCCGACATCGTCGATCACTTCTACAAGTCGATCGACCCGCTCGGCATGAAGGCGCAGATCGTCGTGGCAGATCAAGAGCTGTGTCTCCTTTACGACACGGCGCTGCGAGGCGCTCTCGCAGGCGAGGGCCACACAGACGAGGTCGCGGTGGTCATCTCCGCGACAGGGAAGAGCGAATACGAGCAATACAAACTCAGCGACGCGGAAGAGGAAGCGCTGCTGGACCGCTTCCGGGACGTGCATGACCCGCTGAAATTCTTGATCGTGACAGCGAAGCTCGGCACGGGGTTCAACGCCCCCATCGAGGGTGTGCTCTACCTGGATAAGCCGATGAAGCTTCACACGCTGTTCCAGACGGTCACCCGCACGAACAGGCCATGGCGGAACCCCGACAACGATTTCGTGAAGAGCTACGGCACCATCGTCGACTATGTCGGTCTCGGCGACGGATTCGCGCGCGCGATCGCACCCTCCAACCCCGAACACGCCGGGCGCCAGATCGACACCGAAGAGCTCCTCGCCACCCTCGCAGGGGCGCTGAAAGAAATCCGCCGCAGGTTCGTGGGCATCACACGTGACGGCTCCATGGATTCCCTGCAGGCTGCGCTGGAGCGGGTGCCGGCAGACACCGACGACCGGGCAGAGTTCCGTGCTGAGTTCTCTCTGGCCCAGGGGCTGTGGGAGACCATCGCACCGGATGCTTCCCTGGACGACTGGGAAGACGACTACCGCTGGTACGCGCAGGTCTACGCCGCGATCCCCGCAGAGACAGATGACGACCTGCTGTGGGAACGACTGGGCCCGAAGACCCGTGAGCTCGTTCATCAGCACATGCGGAACGTCCGTGTGACCGACCGGAACATCGCCGTAGTCATTGCCGACGCGGACACGATCCGGACCATGTCGGAGAAGGGGCAGCTGCCGCCGGTCCCGACTGAGTACGAGGGGAAGTCCGCCCGGGAGATCCTCGACTCGCTTACGGCTCGTATCCAGAGGAAGCTCGACGGCGGCGGGGACGGGGCGCTTCGCTACACGTCGATCGCTGAGCGCCTCGACCAGCTTCGTCAGCGAGTCATCGCGACTGCGGAGGATTCCATTGACTTCTTGACCACGCTGTTCGGCGTCGCCACCGATCTGAAGACCACCGAGACCGAAGAGGACGGCGGGGTGCTGGCTGATCTGCCGGACCCGAACATCGGCATGCTCACGCGCATCTTTGAGGAGCACCGCCCGGAAGGCATGACAGTCCTCGTCTCTCAGGTCGTCGCCGAGGTCGATGCCCTGGTGAAGCAAGCCGTGCACCCCAACTGGGCGACGAAGGACGCCTCGAAGAAGGCGATCCGCCGGCAGCTGCGGCAGCTTTTCCAGAAGTACAAGCTGCCCCTCACCGGTGAGCCCCTCGAGTCCGCATGGGCCTACATTCTCAAGCACTACTGACGTGACCGCTAGGCGAATGGGAGTTTTCGGCCCCCGGCTGCGCTGCCTCGAGTGAGCGATCGAGGACCGGTACACGGGCCACTGCCGAACGCATCAGCTCTCCGAGCTGGCGTCAAATCACCCAATCGTTCAGCGGGTTCGTCCCCAAGAATGTGCTGGCCTTGGTGAATGGAGGATCCTGGCCAAGCAGCGGACGGTTGGCACGACCAGCCCTGGGATGGGCGTTCTCGAATCGCCGATGTCTGCGAATTGAGACGTGAACGCTGTCCGCGAGATCAACGGCGAACTCACCCCATAGGAGCCATGCCACGCGGTCGCTCTTCGCCGCAACCAGCTCCAGCACCGCGCGGGTGAAGTCCTCCCACATCGACGTGTCAGGCACCTTTGCTCCGACGCGATGGGTCAAGGCGACATTGAGGAGGAGAACTCCACGGTAAGCCCAAGGAGACAGATCGTTACTTAGGGGGCTCAGATTGAGATCACGACGGAGCGATCCAAAGATCTTTCCAAGAGACTGCGGTCGGCCAGCGCGACCAACGGACGGAATCGAGAACGCGAGCCCGTGTGCGTGGGACGGATCTGGATAGGGGTCCTCACCAAGGATCACGACACGCACCGAAGGGAGCGGCGTGAGATGGAAGGCACGGAACACGTCAGTGCGCCTTAGTGGTGAGACCGCTCCCGGCCCGGCTAAATAGAGCGCATCGACCGATGCATAGAGGCCATCCATGTCGAGCGTGGGCGGCAAAGCGTCTGCCCACGACGCTGGCAACCTCGAGTAGTCCGAGACCTGCGCGAGAACATTCATCGTGTCGCGATCCCCACCGATTCAAACTATCCCTACGCCGGCACCACACGGCCACTCAAGCACCGTCGAGGGTGCTGCCAACGAGCGGTCGCTCGAGCCGCTTGGCGAGCCGCGACCGCGACGACTGCTCGGATCCGAGATCGCGACCGAAGAACTTGAAAGTCACTTCGAGGACATCACCGACACATGAATCTGCCTGTGGATAACTAAATCTTGACAAGGCCTTCGCCTGTCGAAAATCACACGGTTGTAGTTCGGGACCCCTGCCTCGGTGAAGGAATGGCCCGGAAACCCGCCTGTGAGCGGCTGTGACGCGTTTAAACGCGATCAGGGCGCTCCTTGTGAATAACTCGGATTTCGACCGCTCAGGCGGGCGTACAGCGTGCGCAATGTCGGTGGCTTCGTCTAGACTCTGAATGCAAGCGAGCCCCGATCTGCCGAGAGGGAGCGAAGGGCTCACCTGCAGCAGATCAGGGCTCGAGGTGTCTTTGCGGGACCACTCGACTCTAGAGGCTCAATGGCCTCTACGCGAGTTGGACACGTTGTCCGCTCGGGTGTATCTGCTTCCTCCACTGCGGAAGGAGCGCACCATGGCGAAGTCGTCGTCGCGGTCGTCCGGAAAGCCCTCGAAGGCCTCGCTGAGCAAGGCGGGACGGACGCTCGCGTCCAACTCGTCGAGCAAGCCAGCCAAGTCGAAGGCTGGCTCGACGCTCGGTAAGGGCTAGCGAGCCGGGAGGGCCGATCGACCCGAAGTCGGCCGGCCTTCCCTCCTCGCCAACCTGACGGCATCCGCCAGAGTGCTCCTGCTCCGCAGGTATCGACCCGTCCGGGCGAGAAGGCAGTTCCAGCAACAAGATCAAGGTGAAGATCGACCAGGCCGCTCTGCGGCGTGAAATCCAGGCGGGAGTCGACCGCGTCGCGCGTGAGCAAACGCGTGACCTCGACCAGCTGCGCCAGCAGTACGCCGGGCGTCCGGTGGCGGAGATCAAGCCCGCACTTCAGCGCCTGTTCGCGCGCTACGACGGCAAAATCACCGATCCCAAGCTGAGCGAATGGGCGCAGCTCATCAGCGACGGCACCCGCATCGAGATGAAGCCCGGAAGGATTCGGTGACGTCGGCGATGAGCGAGATCGATCCCGAGTACGTCAAGCACCAGTACCTCTACGTCCCGTGGACGGACAAGTTCGACAGCTTCGCCCTCGGCAAGGCGCTGGCGTTCTACGTGAAGGATCACTTCGGGGCACGGCTCACCGCCGTCTGTCCGCAGAAGTCGAACGCGGAGGATCACGCGGAGCTCGCCAAGCTGCCGATCGTGACGGAGCGCACCGGCACTGTCGCGGACGGCGGCGTGGTCTTGGCCTTCGTTCCGACGCGGAAGGTCATGGCCAAAGTGCACCGGCTCTCGAAGAGCATCGTCATCATGGTCGAAGATCCGTCCGAGCGGTTCGAGGCCTGGGCCCGATTGGTCGGCGCCTACAACTTGGCGACGCGGAAGTTGATGTCCGCAGGACTCTCTGAGGCCGGCACGAAGGCGCTCGACGGTGTGGTCTGGGAGGGCTACAACGGCTGGCACGACTCCATCGCAGAGATGATGACCACGAAGCACCTCAAGGACCTCGCCGAACTCGGTGAATACGACCGTGCGATCGTCATCGAGTTCGCTGCGCAGCGAAAGGGCGAGCACGCTCTCAAGCGGCTCGAGAAGATCCTCGATCGGTTCGAACGTGCCGTGTACGCCGTCGTTTAGCGTTCGGCACCGGCGGCGCGGGGAAGTGGTAGGCGCCGACCTCAGCATTGGCTCGCCGGGTACCCCGACGGGCGAGCATTAGCGCTTGCTAGTGCGAACGCCTGCTGACTGGGCAGATACTGCTGTCGTAGGGCGTCGCTGGGTGCGCTCGAAGATAGGTGCCGTGATCGTTCCTCGACGGGTCGAGGGCACGACCGAGGACAACGATTCGCGACGCGATGCCTCGTTGCTCGAAGGCCGCCGCGACCGACTGCGCATGCCCGCCGCTTACCCATGTGTCGTCGAAGACGAGCACTCTGCTCAGTGGCGTCGGCGGGAGCTCGATTTCCCATTGATCCGGGTCTAGCGATCGCCTTGAGTTGCGGGTGCCGTCCGTTGACCCGACATAGCGGATCGAGACGCGGGGGACACTTGAGGCGAGCATCGACATGATGTGCGTCTCGAAGGGGTGCTCCCCGGGTCGGAGCCCGCTAGTGCTAGGGATATGCGCGACGCCGAGCGGCCGGCTGGGGTCTGATGACGCGATGCAGGTGGTGTGACGGCTGAAGGCGAGCGCGAACATGGTTCGGAGGCGGCCGAGCTGATCGGCCGTCGCGCTCGGCTCCTTGTACTGGCGCAGGTCTTGATAGCCCTGCGAGTCCATCGGCGCCCAGCTCAGCGGGACGACTCCGCCGCTCGCAGTTTTCATGCCTGATCGCGCGAATGAGTCGCATGGCACGCACCGCTGGTATGCCGGCGAGGATGTGGGTGCAGTGCAGGAGACGCATAGCCCTGCGGCGGGCGGGGGCACGTTGCGGTACGCCCCCCGTATTACGCGCTCGAGGGCGTCGTAGTTCTCGCCGCTCACGCCGAGAGAAGAGCGCCGAACGACATGCCATGAGCGGCCCTATCGCGGCGCTCATGTAGGGCAAGGACCAGGTCGACCGCTTCCTCCGCGGTGTCCGCTACTGAGATGTCGAATCCGGCGCCGAGCATCTCGCGTGCCCATGCGAGGTTCTCGGCTACGTGTTTGCTTAGGATGAGCGGTCGACCGTGCCTGACGGCCGCGCGCGCCTGGATGCGTGTGCCTGACGTCTCGCCGGCCTCGGCGATCACGGTTGCGGAGGAGAAGCCCGACATGACGACGTTGCGCATGGGGAACGTCGCCTTTGTGGCGGGCGCACCCGGTGGGAACTGAGATAGAAGGAGGTGCTCGCGTGCGATCAGGTCTTGAAGCGCGCGATTCTCCTTTGGGTAGTACACCCCGTGACCGGTTCCGATAACACCAATCGTTCGCCCACCGGCCTCGAGGGAACCGCGCATGGCTACGGTGTCGATCCCGCGAGCGAGGCCGCTCACAACGGGCACGTCATGCTCGGAGAGCATATGCGCCAGGTCGTGCGCAAAGGTCTCCCCGCCCTGGCTCGGCCGGCGGGTTCCGACGATTGCGACCGCGTCGACATCCCGTGGCGAGATCGATCCCTGCCAGTACAGAACGGGCGGTGCGTCATGCACGGTTCTCAGCGCAGCCGGGTAGTCGTCACTTACGAGCGTCGCGACTCGGATGCCGTGCTCCTCAAGCTCGGCGATACGAGACTCGGCAGCATTGAGCTCCGCCTCGCGGTTGGTCTCGATCAGCTGACCGTCGTAGGACGCGTCAAGGACGGCGGTCGGGGAGCCGAGCCGCTCGATCTGCAGGCGTGTAGTTGCCCAGGAAAACTTTGGGCGACTGGCGAGGGCGAGCAGGGCCAGGTTGTCTTCAGAAGCTCGCATGATCACAGGTTACCTCCGGTCACCCACACGCATCTCGGAGCTGGTGACGTCATCTTCTGCGACCGTGCGAACGGCGTGAAGTAGGCACGCCGCAAAGCTATCGAGGCGCAGTAGCGCCCGCGAGCTACCCCATCCGTGCGATGCACGTATGAGGATCGGCTTGCGAACGCGCTGCGCGACGGTCGACCCGCTCGCGAGACCGCAGGCGTACTCCTCGGCGGGGATGGCCGTCGTGATCCGGTCCGTCAACGCTGTCCGATGACAGTGATCGTGTCGTCTGTGCCATTGATTCTGTGCCGGAGATCCGCGGGATTCCACGGGCCGCGCTGGGCCCCCGATCAGGTGATCCACGCCAGTCCGTGCCATTGAATCTGTAGATTCTCGGAGCGTTGAGCCAGCGGCGACGCGACTCCCGCCGTTTCCCGCAGGTCGAGGCCGAGCGATGCGTCGGTCAGTGTCCGGCGCCGAGCTCGACGAGGAGGACGCCGCCGACGACGAGGGCGATGCCGGCTGCCATGATCCAGGTGAAGGGCTCGTCGAAGAGGAACTTGCTGAGGACAGCGGTGAGCGCGACGCCGGATGCCGCCCAGATGCCGTACGCGACACCGAGACCCATCCCCGCCCCCAATGTGAGCGAGAGGAGCGCGAAGGCTGCCAAGTAGCCGACGGCGACGCCGATGATCCAGATCTTCTTGCCGTGGGTGGCCATGCGGAGGGAGAGCGTGCCGGCGACTTCGAAGAGGATCGCGCCGATAAGGAACAGCCAGGCCATCAGAGTGCCTCTCGCTTCTTTGCGGCTCGCTGGGAGCCGAGTTCGATGGTGAGCACGCCGAGGATGATAAGAGCGATCCCTGCGAGCATGACGGGCGTGAGCGCTTCGCCGAAAATGATTGCGGAAAGGACGGCGGTCAGGGCAACGCCCGATGCGCCCCAGATGCCGTAAGCGACCCCGAGCGTCATCCCCTGGCGCAGGGTGAGTGAGAGGAACAGGAACGCGCTGACGAACCCCGCTGCCACGAGCACGTACCACGCCGGGTGGTCCAACGCTGCTTTGAGTGAGAGGGAGCCGGCGGCCTCGCTGAGGATCGCGCCGACAAGGAAGAGCCACTTCTTCATGCTTCGACTTTCGAGAGGAGTTCGTTCGCGGCCGCGACGATCACGGCGCGTTCATCGGGTGCGGGGATGTTGACGCCGGTAGCGCCGGCGAACCAGGCGCCGTCGGCGAGGAGCCGGGCGGCGGTGAGGTAGCCGCGTTCCGTCGCGTCGAGATCGGCGATGCCCACGAACCAGCTCGAGATTCGATCGGCCCATCGGATGGTGAGTTCCTCGCGGAGCCTGGGATCGGCGAGCATCACGATGTCCGCGGGATCGGGCTCCCGTGTCACGCATGCATCGACGTAGACGCCGACTCGCTCCCGAAGGGTCGTAGTCTCGGGCGCCGACGACAGACGAGTCGCCATCTCTTCGAGCCAGCCCGCAGCAACGTGGTCGACCAGCGCGAGCATCATCGCCTTCTTCGTTCGGAAGTGATACATCAAACCCGGCTTCGAGAGTCCCGACCGCCTCGCAACCGAGTCGAACGAGACAACCTCCCCGGCGCGGACGAGGTCAAGTGCGCAGGAGAGGACTTCTTCGCGAGAGTTCGATGCCACTCCACTACTTTACCATACGGTTGGTAAAGTAGCAGACCTGCCTGTCGCAGGGGTCTCGAACGCCTCATTCCCAAACTAGATAGCGTTTTTTTCTCCATTTTTTGAACTTTTCCTTCTCAATAAACGCTCGTACCTTCGAGGTGTCAACGAACTTCGAAGTGGGCCGCCCCCTTCATTCGGTCCGGTCGCTGTGCGAGTCGTCGGTTTCCGATTGATGGGTGCATTGCCGAGCGTAGTCGACGGGTGCGAGGTAGCCGAGCGATGAATGCCGGCGGTCGTGGTTGTATTCGGTCTTCCAGTCGCCGATCACGACCTGGGCGTGGAGCAGCGAGTAGAAGCTGTTGATGTTCAGGCACTCGTCGCGGAGCCTGCTGTTGAACGACTCGACGTACCCGTTGTGCCAGGGCGAGCCGGGCGGGATGTAGAACAGGCCGGTGCGGGTGCCGGCCCAGTGGGCCATCGCGTCGCTGATGAACTCGGGGCCGTTGTCGGATCGGAGCACCGCGGGGGCGCCGCGGACTGCGACGAGGTCCTCGAGGTGGGCGGTGAGCCGGTCCGCGGTGATCGACCGTTCGACGAGCCCGCCGATGCACTCGCGGGTGTGCTCGTCGACGATGGAGCAGATCTTGACCGGACGGCCCTGCTCGTCCGCGTCGAACTGGAAGTCCACCGCCCACACGAGGTTCGGTGCGACCGCTGCCGGGGCGTCGACGGTCGAAGACCCAACGCGTTTGCGGCGACGCCGCTGCGGGACGCGCAGCCCTTCCTCGCGCCAGAGCCGTTGGATCTTCTTGTGGTTCACGACCCACCCCTCGCCGCGGGCATCGTGGTAGGCCCTGCGGTATCCCCACCGCGGGTGCTTCTTCGCATACGCCCGCAGCCAGTCCCGCAACGCCAGGTCCGGGTCGGCTGTCGTCTCGCCCTGGAGCGGGCGACGGTATGCGGACCTGCTCAGCCCGGCCAGACGGCACGCCATTCGTTCGCTCACCCGCAGCTTGCGCTTGAGGTGGTCGACGGCGGCGCGGCGCCTGCCCGGGCCTAGAAGTTTCCCTCAGCCAGCTCCTTGAGCGCGGCCTTCTCGAGCTCTGCCTCGGCGAGCAGCCGCTTGAGCGTGGCGTTCTGCTTCTCGAGCTCCTTCAGCCGCTTCGCGTCGTCGGCCTTCAATCCGCCGTACTGGTTCCGCCACCGGTAGTACGTCTGCTCGGACACTCCGAGCTCTCGACACACCCCGGCGATGTCGCTCCCGCCCGCGAGCATCCTGTCGGCCTGCCCGAGCTTACGGACGACCTGCTCCGGAGTGTGACGCTTCCTGCTGTTCGTCATGATCTGACCAGTCTCCCTGCCCGGACCCCCGGGCAACAGGACGACTCACACAACCACCGGACCTACCGAACGGGGTCAGCCCACCCTCAATCAGCACTTGTCGTGCCCCACTCATACGCGGCGCGAACCAGATGTACGGCTGCGCGCGCCGGAAGCGATCCAGTCGTTCTTGACCGATCATGAACCGTCCCGCCCAGGTCGCCGCGACCCGCTCGCGCTGCTCCCGCGCGCCCGGCGGTCGCAGGTCGTAGGGGGTGAGCGCGCGGGCAAGTACGCCGGCGAGATCGGCGGAGTTCGTCGCGACGGCGCGAACTACGCCGGCCAGAATCGAGCGGCACGAGACGTCGTGCATCACCGTAAGCTCGGCACGGTTGAGGCGGCCATCGAGCAGGCGGGAAGGCACGTCAATGACCGTGGAGTCGATTTGCACGTGCTCTCCGGGTCGCGGGGATCCGTGCACGCCGAAGGCCCGATCGGGCTTGTTGGCGGAGGTCTGCCGCGCCTTCGCCGAGCCATTCAGCTTTCGCGCGGTCGGGTGCGCCGCGACCATCCGGTAGAGCGTTCGTTCGCTGGGAAGGTCGATCGCGTCGCCGTAGTCCTCCTCCAACATCCACCGCAGCCGGTCGAGAGTTCGGCTGGTCGTGCCAGACGAGCGCGACGTGCCGGTCGCGCCGAGCTCGCTCAACGCAGCGCCGATCCGAGCGTCGATGACCTGCTTCCCGCGGTTGAGGTGACGAGCGTCCACCAGGCCGACCACACCGTCGGCGCGGTATCGGTGGAACTTGCGCCGCACGGTCTCCACCGACTTCACCGGCGTGACCTTCGACATCGCAGCACGCACGTCCTCGAAGAGGAACTTGGCCGGCTCACCCTTCTCGACCGCTTCTTTCACCGCGGAGAGCTGTTCCGCCCACGCGTCAACGATGCGTCGCTCCTGTTCGGGTAGCCCGTCGAGGACGCGTGCCGCCGAACCTGTTGCCGATTCCGCGCGCTCCGTATGCCAAGTGACGTTCGTCAACCTAACCAGCTCTTCGGCGTCAACGATCCGCGTGAAGTCAGAGTCGAGCGAACGGAGTGTGACGCGACGATAGTCGGCCGCGATGATGATGAACTGCTCGTCGTCCCAGGTCAGCGTCGCACCGATGCCGACCCTCATCGTCATGCCGCCTTCGCGACTGTCGTCAGTGACAAGTGCCTCGAAGCGTCGAACACCAGATCACGCCACCACAGCGCCGAGTAGACCGCGCCAAGAGGCTGCGGCGCGACGCCTTCCAGCAGGCTCGCCCACTCCGACAATCGGCTGGACTCCCCGGCATGCGAGTGCACGATTTCGACAGCGGTCGAATCGCGCCATCGCTCGTATCGATACCCCGAGAGAAACCTGAGATTGCGACCCTCGCTCTCCGAGACGTCGTGCACCACGAAGTAGTCCCACCCGAGTTCGCGGCACAAGATCGAGGTCCAGTCGAAGGCTTCGGCGTCATCAGGCTCGATGCGAGCCAGGGGCTTTACATCGACAACCGCTGCCGATCCGTCGCGGAACCGTACGAAGAAGTCGGGCACATGGCTGCGCGCAGTTCCTGTCCAGTAGATCCACATCGGCTGCGACGAGATCGCTGCGACCCGCGGGTCGCGGTCAAGCTGCATGAGCGCGACCCGCTCGTAGAGCGACTCGAACCAGACATGCCCTCCGGTCGTCGCCGCCCAGTACTGGCCCGTGTAGTTCTTCTTGTGCTTCCACGACTTCGGAGTCCGAACCCTGTCGACGGTCTCGAACGCGACCTCGAGCACGTCGGTCGAATCACGGCGGTGATCTACTCCACCGAGGACGTACTCGATCTGCGCATGCGGCGCAATCGTTTGGGTGGTTGGCTCCCAGTGCATCAACGTCATCTGTTCTCCGATCTCGACGAGATATTCAGTTGGAGAGTCCCTGACGCCGCCAGAGTACGACCGCCTCTTCAGAGCAGCGAGAAGACACGCCTGCATTGGCGGGCTCGGCCGGCCGTCGGTGTCCGAGCCCCGCCATAGGATCACGCCATGCGAGTCGAGGGAGAACGAGCACAGGTGCTCGTAACGGTGAAGGCGACGCCACAGCCGTCCGCGAGCTATGGCGACACGTCGTGCGTCGCGGGCGTCCGGATCGACGGCGACGAACCGACCTGGATCCGTCTCTACCCGATCGCATTCCGATGGCTCGATGGCGAGTCTCAATTTGCGAAGTACGACGTGATCGAACTCGAAGTGCGCCGGCGAGACTCCGACACCCGGAAAGAGAGTTACTCCCCCGCCCAGAACTCCTGGCACAAGATCAACCACCTGCGGCCAGGAAAGTCGCGCCACCAGGTGATCGGTCGACTCCCGGTGACCACGACCTGCGAGCTGATGAGCGCCGCAACCTCCGATCCGGCGGCAACGTCACTGGGGCTGGTCTATCCGGCCGACGTGGACCGACTCGAGTTCGTGCCTCACCCGAAGTGGACGCCCGAACAGCTCGCGAAGATGCAGGATCGCATCTTCAAGGAGTCGACCGCGCTCATCCCAATGAGCGGCTCCATCCCTTCCGTGCTGAAAGAACCAGCGTTCAAGGTTCGCTACCGCTATCGCTGCGAGGGCACCGGCTGCCGTGGACACCAGGGCCGAATCCTCGACTGGGAGCTGACTGCCCTACAGAACCGGCTCCGCCACGATGGAAAAGACGTCAAGGCTGGCGTCACAGAGAAGTTCTTGGACCAGATGTTCGCCTCGGACCGGCGGACAGGGTTCTACATGGGCAACTTCGAACTCGCCGCCCGACGTGGCAAGTTCAGCGTTCTCGGCGTGTACTGGCCGAAAGCAGAAGACGCCATCGCGCCCCAGCCTGCGCTCTTCTAACGCGTGACCAACTCACGATCGAGAATCCCCCGCACCTGCTCGAGCACCTGCTCACGGTGGCAGTGCTGCTCGTCCGCTTCGTAGCAGAAGACCGCGACAGGTCCGGTACGCGCGAGGTTGGCCAACTCCTCCAGCGCGCCACGCGCAGCCTCGGCCTCGAGCTCGCTTGTGAACCTCTCACGAACTTCCCGCGCGAGCTGGGAGTCGAGTTCTCCATAGCCTGCGCGGTTGTCGCGCTGGTTGCCGAGCACCGGCATGTGAACGTACGCGATCCCCGCCTCAAGGAGAGCAGCCGCAAGCGCACGCTTGCTGAACCCGCGCTTGCGCGAGATCGCGTTCAGCCGGACGTCGACGAGAGTCTCCACGCCACGGATGCGCAGCTTCGAGATCAGAGCCTCAACGGTCTGCCCCTCGTATCCAATTCCATCGATGCTCACGTCTCGTTCCTTTCGACGACGAAGTCTGTGTTCAGCCACCCGACACCGGGTGCTGCAGCAGAGCGCATCACTCCGCGCTGCGAACCCGCGACCGCAAGCCACGCACGTGCGATTCGGCGGACGTCGCGCGCGAATCTCGCGAGCCACGGCCGTCGACAGCGTCGTCAACTCATTCAACGATAGAGTCGCGACATCCGTCATGTAACAGATATTAGCCGTTACACATCTCGAGAGTCTCGTACGCTGGCTCCGTGATCCACCTCGTTGCCCGACGCACTCGACCCGACCAACGGGACCGGGTGACGGCCTGGCTCCGTGAAGTCGACGGCCCCCGCCGGGGGAGGCACTCGAGTCCCTGCCAGCCGAGGTCGTCGCGCATGAGACGGCAATGCTCATCGACACCAGCGATGGCCCGGTCATCATCTACACGATGGAGACGGATGATCTCCCGATCCATATCGGTGACTGACCGATCTCCGGGCCATCGACGCGGAGCACCGAGCCGTTATGCGCGCGGCCGAAGATGGGCCAGCGATCGCAGAGGTCGTGCTTGACCTGCGACCGGAGTGACATCGCGGACTACAGATCGGGTGGCAGAAACTACAGGTCGGTTGTCACCACCACAGAATCGATGGCAGAAACTACAGATGGGTTGTCACCGGACAGTGTCGTCGGGCAACATAGGAAACTGCCAGTCAGGGGAGCCTCGAAACTCTTGTGCGCCGTTATCTTTCCGTTATAGAGTGCTCGCACGGTAGTTGTTTTGCTGTGGCAGCTACCACATGTGATTGCAGGACACTCTTGGTGCAAGGGACAAGGGCCGACCGGATGCCTCTCCGGTCGGCCCTTAATCATCCCGCGGCGCGTGACGGCTAAACGCCGCCGCCCCCACCGCCCCCGCCTCCGCCGCCTGCTGATCCCCCGCCGGTGGATCCACCCGACGTGGACGAAGACGACGATGCCGCGCTCGACAGGCTCGTCACGCTCGACGCGAAGGCTGACGCGCTGAACGCGCTCGTTCCGGCATACCAGGCCGGCGCCGTGACACCCACGTCCTCATACCGGTGCGCGAGCGCCTCGGCCCACTTCGTCTCCTGATCAAAGGCGATCGCGAACGGCAGAAGCCGTTCGTAGAGGTGGAGCATCTGGCGTGAATCGTTCACGTCGACGGCGACCTCTCCGCGCATCCCGACCCGCACGCGCTCCGCCGTCTCGGGCGACTGCAGCATCCGGATGCGGTCCGCCTCCGCCCATTCGATGAACTCCCGCAACCCCTGCAGGTGATCGCGAAGCTCGGCGCCCGCGGCGGTCAGCGGACGCCGGCCAAGGATCAACACGCCCGCAACCAGTGCCAGCGCCGCGGCGACGATCAGAATCACGGGCACGGCTGGAAAGACGCTTGCCGTCAGAGCAAGCACGCCGAACAGGAGCACCGCAGCGGCGCTGACACCGAGCAATATGGCCGGGACGGCACGCGCGCCGCGCTTCACCTTTCGATACAGCCCACGCTCCTCGAGCTTCTTCTGCGCGGCGCCGAGGATGCCTGCCGCCATCCGCGACAGGCGCGTGTCGGACGACTCGAACTCGTACTGGTCACCGACCTTCCCCCCGGGGAACAACGCCTCCAGAAGGAGCCGCCCGTCGTAATCAGCGAGGGACGGATCGACCAGTTCGGCAACGAGTGGGGTCTTGCGAAAGGCTCGCTTCTCTCCCTCGAGAATGCGAATCGACCCGACGACGGCCTGCTCCACGACCTCGGCCGGGATCGCCTTCGACGTCTTCGAGAGGAACACCGCACTCTCCAGCGCATCCACCTCCTTGGGCGGGCCGTACTCCGCGATGATGACGCTGCGGCCGGGCTCGTCCCGCAGATGCTTGCGTCGGGCACGCACCGCGAGGAGGAGCGACCCGAGGAGCCCCGCTCCCGCGACCGTCTGCGCCCACCCGAAACCGGAGGCGTAATAGGACGAGTCGAACAGCTCGAAGGTCCCATCATCGAAACCCACCGCGAAAGTGAGTGTCTCGTACGGTGCGAGGTCCATCGCGGTCGCCGTGATCGCCACACCGCCGCCTTCGGGCGCCTCCGCGATGCTCGCACACAGATCTCCGGTACCCGGAGGGCCGACCCGCCCCTGGTAACACGCGAACTCACCCGACATCTTGTCGGCAAGTGATTCGTCGAGGTGCAGCGTCGCCGTCACCTCACCGAAAGGTTGAGCCCAGTCGTTGCCGTTGACGTCCCAGTAGAACTCGAGACCGGAATCGTCGAAGTCCCAGACGACATTCTCGAGCTCATACTCGATCACGAAGGTCTGGCGCCCGAGCAGGTAGTCGTCCGCCCGAGACGTAAACGAGACAGCCCCATCGTCGCGGTCCACCTCTTCTGGACGCGGGTTTCCCTCGCCGTCGGTGATCGAGATGAGCTGCGCGTTCAGCGGCTGCCCGTTGTACGTGTCCGGGATCACCCGGCGGATCCCTCGGTTCTGCGGGGTCTCCGGGAACTGCGCGACGAACGTCTCCACGACGTGCAACTCGCTCGTGCCGTCTTCGTCTCGCGTGAGCGTGTAATCGACGTCGAGGCTCTCGAACGTGAAGTCGTCGACATCGGCAACGGCTGCCTGCCCACCGGAGAGAACAACACCGGCGGCGATCGCGATTCCGACGAGGGCGGCTCTCATCTTCCGGCTGATCGTCATGGAAGAAGCCTATGCAGTTACAGTTACGAGCATGAAAGAGCGCCTGCTCGCCGTCGAGGCATGGGAGAACCTCTTCCGCGCCCAGCACGAAATCTTCGCGCAGACCAGCGGCGACTTCCAGGAAGAAACGCTCAGCCAGCCCGAGTACGACGTGATGCTCAACGTATCCCGCGGTGAGAATGCCACCGCGAGGCTCAAGGACGTCACAGCACACATGCTCATCAGCCAGCCCAGCGTGTCGCGCTTGGTGGATCGGATGGTCTCGCGCGGACTCGTCACGAAGATCGCCGACCCGGCAGACGGTCGCGGTTACCTCCTGCGCGGCACCGCGGAGGGCCTCCGCGCGTTCCGCCGCGTGGGCGCCGCGCACGCCCGCACGATCGCCGAGCGGATGGCAGTGCTCAGCGACGACGAGCTTGCGACGTTGCTGCACCTGACCCAGAAGCTGCGCGACGCCTGTTAGAGGCGGGGCGGCGGGCTGACGGTGCTTCGGCGGGGCCGCGGGCTGAGGCGAGTCGGCGGCGTGACGCACCGTGGGGAGGCGGCGCAGTTTCCTCCCCAACCGGGCTTTCGGGCGTCGGTTTCCCCAGGAATTTTCTCCCCCGACCTGCACGTTTCAATGTCGGAACCCCCTGTCACACTGAGACTATGAGCAACCAGGGCGCACTCCCCGAAGAGCCGGGGCAGAGTTCGCCCCGTGGCGCCCTGCTCGACATCCTGACGTCCAGTCAGCGCGCGGTCGCCGAGCTGGAGGCGCTGCAGTTCTCCGTCTTCGCGGGCGCGCTCCAACACGCACTGTCCGGTTCAGACGGGACCGCGGGCGACTCCGCCATGCGCGTGCGCGAGCTTGCCGCCGAGATCGGCGCCGCGATGCGTCTTCCCGACCGTACGGTAGAGCGACTCCTCGGCGAAGCAACCGACTTGATTGAGCGGTTCCCGGCGACCTTCGATGCGATGCAGACCGGCCGCATCACCCGCCAGCACGTGCGCGTCATCGTCGACGCGGGAGGCCGGCTCGACGACGACGCGCGCGCCGAGTACGAGTCGCGACTGGTGGAGATCGCGGCCGTCGAGACCGCCGGTCGGCTTCGCCGCGTGGCTCGGGGCACCGCGGAGCGGCTGCAGCCGCAGTCGCTCGATGAGCGGCACGCGATGGCCGCGGAGCAGCGCGGCGTCTTCGTGACGGACCTCGACGACGGCATGGCATGCCTGACCGCCGTCCGGCCAGCGACGCTCGCCCACGGCGTGCACGACCGGCTGTCGGCGATGGGTCGCGCAGTGAAGGCCGCAGACCCGGACGACTGCCGGACGCTTTCCCAGGTGCGGGCCGACCTGTTGTGCGACCTTGCGCTGACGGCAGTCCCGGCCGGTCACGACGAGCTGAGCGTGCTGAGCGAGATCAAGGCCGAGGTCAGCATCGTCGTTCCCGTTCTGACACTGCTCGATCAGTCGACTGACGCTGCCCTCCTGGACGGGGCGCAGCCCGTCGATCCGGCGACCGCGCGAGCACTCGCGGGTGCCGCGCCGGGGTGGACGCGGATCCTCACCCATCCCATCGCTGCCACTCCCCTGGCCGTGGACCGATACCGGCCGTCCAAGCATCAGCGCAGGCTGCTGCGCGCGCTCGACGAGCGATGCCGGTTCCCCGGCTGCGGCTACCTCGCTCGCCATTGTGATCTCGATCATCACCACGACGCTGCGCTCGGTGGCGCGACCTCGACCGACAACCTGTCGCACCTCTGCCGACGACATCACATGCTCAAGCATCACTCGCGCTGGACGGTCGTGAAACAGGGCGATGGGGTGGTCGTCTGGACGAGTCCGACCAAGCGACAGTATCCGGATCGCCACTACCCCGAAACCCGCGGCCACGGAGTGAGGTTCGAGCCCCCATCCGCCGGAGGGTCGCCGCCCCCCGGAGTGCGCGCGCCTGATGGCAAACCCCCACCCGCTCCGTTCTGACGATTGCTCCGCGGCGTTATGACTCCTCCTTCCGCACCGTTGTGACCATCGCAGCTGAGCGAACGTCGCTCATCGGCTACCGCAACCCGGGCGGCGTACCCGTCACTCTCCGTCTCCGGGATGAGGTGCACGCGTACCGGGCCTAGGCTGTCAGCGTGAGTGGGTCACTATTCGACAGCGCCGACGTGGCACGACGATCACGCGCGATCGAGTTGCGCCTGCACCACGAGCACATGGGAGCGGAGTGGTTCCGCTCGGAACGCGTCGTCGGCGCACGATGCTACCCAGACCGGTTCGGCGGCAACCTCGCCGGAATGCGCGACGAGATCGACTACCTGCGCTCGCTCGGAGTCACCTTGCTCCATCTCCTGGATGTCGTCGTCGACGTTGATGGCGAGCGCCGCATCGACCCGAGCCTCGGCTCCGATGAGCGCCTTTCGGCGCTGGCCGCCGACCTGCACCTCGCCGGAATCGCGCTCGCCCTGGATGTCCCCGCGGAATCTCTCGAACAGGCCGGCACGGAGATCATCTGGCTCGCACAGCTCGGCGTCGACGCGTTCTTCATCGACACCGACGAGGACACCGCGACTGAGCTCCGATTCCTCGCCGAAACGGCCGCCCCGTCGGCGATCGTCATCGGCCCGGGCGGACAGGTCGGCAACCGCGCGCACGACGAGCAGAGCGAGAGCGCCACGCTCTGGGCCGCGCTGGCGACAAGAGACGCGTCCCAACTCATCGAGTCCCTCGTCGCGCACGCCGGAGAAGACCGCATCGTCGCCGTCCGCGACCACGATGCCCTCCGCTGGAACGACGATGCGCAGGGCCGTCGCCTCCGCGCGTTCTACGCGGGTGAGGTCCCCGGCTCGTACTCGGCAGGGCTCGCGCATCGCGATCGGGTCCACGTGTCCGGCAGCGCTGCGGCGCTCGCGGGCGTCGCGACCACCGGCTTCGCGGGGGAACAGCGGCTCGTCCTCGCGCACGCCCTCGTGCTGTCGATGGGCGGCATTCCCGTTCTCTACCTCGGCGACGAGGTCGCCCAGCCCTCGGACCCGACCTACGCCGAAGACCCCGCACGCCGGGGCGATGAGCGGTGGGTTCACCGCGGAAACAAGCCGCGCGACAAGTACGCGCAACGAAACGACCGCGGCACCGCAGCCGGCCGCGTGTTCTCACGCCTCTCGAACCTCATCGCCGCCCGGCGCAGCGCCCCGGAGTTCGCCGGGAGCGACCTCGAGCCGTTCGTGACCGGTGACCATGCGATCGCCGGCTTCCTTCGCCCCCGTGATGCCGGTGGCGTCCTCGTATTGGCGAACGTCTCGGACTACCCCCGCACCGTGACGGCGCACGCCCTGGAAGGGTTCGAACGCACCGCGCACGACCTCCTCGACCGGTGGCCCGTGAACCTCACCCGCGGCGTCACCGTGCCCGCTCGCGGCATCCGTTGGCTCCGCGTGACCCGCACGCCCACCCCCGACGAGGACCCGACGGACGACGATGGGGGCACAGGTTCAGGCCAGGAAGTACCCAACGTCGTGACAGACGTGGTGCGTACGACCGACGGCGGTGTGATGATGGACAACGGCTCGGACGGCGAGTAGCCATGCGCGTCGTGCACGTCTCCGCGATCGTCCTCGGCGCCGCGCTGATTCTCCTCTCCGCGATCACCGGGATCGCTGAGCGAGGCAACCCGATCCCGGCGGAGGGCTCTGCCATCGTCGGCGTGGTCATCGGCCTCGCGCTCATCTGCGCAGGCGCCGTCGCCCTCGCGCTGACGCACCGCTCCGAACGTCGTCGACGCTGAATCGTTGACCCCATTCCGTTGACCAAACCGAGCACCTTCTGGTGAGGTAAACAGATACTCAACAGACTGGTCCGACTCCGAACGATTCCCCTCCTGGGCCGCATCGTTCAGCAGATCCTGGCCATGTGGTTCGAGATCCCCGCCTCCGTCTCGATCGGCCGTGACTTCCAGATCGTGCACCGCGGCTTCGGTGTCGTGATCCACCCCCAGACGACCCTCGGAAACCATGTTCGGATCTACCCTGGCGTTGTGATCGGACGTTTCGACGCAGATCGTGTACCGGCCGCGACGAGCACGTTTCAGGGCGTGGTCATAGGCGACGACGTGGTCATCTATCCCGGAGCGAAGATCGTCGGAGGCCCGGGGATCACCACCATCGCACCGGGTTCAGTCATCGGCCCCAATGCCGTCGTCGTCGGAGGCACAGACCGGCCCGGAACGTGGGTGGGGATCCCGGCAAAGCACGTGGCGGACGGAATCGGCTCGATCGACACCGCGGAGCCTCCAGGCAAGAGGTGAAGCACTCCCCACGCACACGGGGGCTGCGGACATGAGAAAACCCCGGCGCTGCGAGAATCTCGCGGCTGACCGGGGTTTTTACTGTCTCAACACAGTGTGCGCCCGAAGGGACTCGAACCCCTAACCTTCTGATCCGTAGTCAGATGCTCTATCCATTGAGCTACGGGCGCATGGCTTCACTCTCGCGAAGGCCAGCGACCAGAATACCCCACGCGAGCGCATCCGCCCAATCGGATCACTCCAGTTCGCTGAGGTCCATCCCGCCGCCGGACCGCGGCTGCACCGGCGGCGGTTCGACGCCGGCCTCACGCTGCGCCCGGTGCTTCTCGATGCTGCGCTTGCGCGCACGCAACTGCGGCAGATCGACCAGCCGGAGCGCCTGCATGCGGGCGACCCGCAGCTTCCGATAGTCAGGCTCGAGGTCGGGCCGGGCCGACTCTATGCGCAACGTGCGGTCGATGTTCTTCGCAACCTCCGCCCACGCAACCTCACGTGCCCCGTCAATGAGCGCGAGAAGGGTCTCGTCATGCGCCGCCCGCTCCCGCAACTCCTCCGCCACCATCCGGGACTGGTCACGACGGCGCTTGAGATTGCGCACATCGCGGCGCCGATAATCGTGCGTGCCGTCCGAATCGGAGAACCGCCTCGACGCCGCCTTCCGCTCGCGCTCGGTGCGCTCGGCATCCGCGTCCGCCTCGCCGGCGAGCGTCAGCAGCGTCGCGCGGGCGTCCGGGAGAAAGCGCTCGACATCGAAGTCCTCACCTTCGGCGAGGATGTGCATGAGGATCGAGTTCTTCAGGCGCAGTCGAGTAGCCGCCGCCGCGATGTATAGACCCTCGGCCACGACATCGGCTTCCCTCTGACGCTTTCGCGAACCGACCACGGGTGTCCTCCTGCCTCGATCCTAGAGAATCGCATCGCCGCGTGAGCCTGCGCGTCCATTTCGGTGGCCACCACCCGCACGCTGCACGCTTCGCCGGGCCCGGGGTGCCGAGCATCCCCCGCCTGAGCTGGACGCTGCGGCAAGGCTCGGGCTCGGGCTCAGGCTCACGCGCGGAGGACGGGCTCCACGAGCTCTTCCACCGAGATCCCGCGACGGGCCGCCTCCGCGACGAGTCGATCGGCGAGTTCCGCCGAGACCCCCGGCCCCGCGGCGCCTGGCTCCGGTGACGCAGACGGATCCTTCAGCAGAAGGCCCATCACCGGCACGAGCACGATCCCCAGCGCGGCAAGGATCGAGAACACCCCGAGCGTCCGAGCAAAGGTCTCCCCATCGCTCGGATCCCCCCAGATGAGGAACAGAACAAAGCCCACGACGACGGCGACGAGCCCGACCGTCACCCACAGCGAAGCGCGGATCGCAACGTGCCTGCGCTCCGCGAGCAGGAGCAGCAGCGAGACGACCGAGAAGCCGGCGGAGAGGGTGATAAGACTGCCCAGCAGTTCCAGCACGCCACTGTCCCACTCGGTCTCTGGGGTACCCCAGATCATCCAGAGCGCAAGGGCGATCCCTGCAATGGCGACCGCGACTCCCACCAGCCCGACGACCGCCAGCGGGCGTCCGAGGAGGGTCGAGGAGCACAACGCCGCGATGCTGTAGAGCCCCACCGTCAACGTGGTCGCCAACACCTGCCACATCGCTTCGTCGGCGCCCTGCAGCAGAACCATAATCCCGGCGAGCGCCGCGATCGAGAACGCGGCGATGATCACGATGACGATCACGCGGCGAAGCCGGGACACGCCAGATGGAGATTGCGCGGACATAGCGACCCCTTTGTTCGTTGGGGTCAGGCTAGACCCTCAGAATCCGAAGAGCCGCCAAGACGCAACCGACTCGCACCCCGGAGACAGACGCAGCAACCCCGTGTCAAACGGATACCGGGCATCGTTGAACGCATCGGGGCCGCACGTCATCGGCTCGACCGCGACGCCTGCGCGATGGCCGTCCTCCGTTCGGCCGCTCGGGAGATCACCCGTATACACCTGCACCCAACCGCACTCGGCACCCCACGTGAAACCGACGCCGACTCCGGACGGATCGGTCAGGGTGACCGTGGCAAGCCCCTCGGTATACGAGAGCCCGGTGAAGGCATGGTCCAGCGCCACCTCGCCGATCACGCGCGGATCACGGAAATCGAACCGATCCGCCTCGTCGCCGACTCCCTCCAGCCCCACCGGGGCAAGCCGATCCGGCGTCACCGTCAGCACCTGATCGGCGGGGAGCGAGAGCGTCCATTCATCCAGCGATGCGGGACCTGCCACCAGGTACGGATGTGGCCCCGTGCCGAACGGCACGTCCTCGTCACTCTCATTGACCGCGCGCACCGTCTGCGTCAGGCCGTCGTGCCCCAGCGCATAGGTGGTCTCGATCCGAACACGCCACGGGTACGCGGGTTGCGGCACGATCGTCGCGGCCAACGTGACGTGACTGGCGCTCTTATCGATCGCGTCAAAGTCAAGCCAGGCCACCAGACCGTGCAGCGCGTGGCCACGCTGCGGCTCGGTCAGCGGCGCCTGATGGCGAACGCCGTCGAAGTCATACACGCCGTCGACGATGCGGTTGGGCCAGGGCGCGAGGGTGACCCCGCGATATCCGGGACGCACCTCGTCTGCATCGAACGGCAGCACGAGCTCGCGCCCGGCGAGCCGGATACACCGCAGCGATGCACCGACACTCGCGATGACCGCCTCGTAGTCGCCCGCCCGAAGGGTGTGCTGGGTTCCCGACGCGGGACTCACAGGCCCTGCGCCAGTCGCCAGTACGCCTGGTTCCAGCGCAGCTCGTTCTGGAAGCTCCGCACGGTCGTACCGTCCTCAATCACCACGAGCTCGGTCTTGGCCATCTCCGCGAAGTCACGGAAGACCTCGATCCCCACGGCGGTCGTCATGACGGTGTGGTGCGCGGCGCCGGAGATGAGCCAGCAGGCGGCACTCGTCGCGAAGTCAGGCTGCGGCTTCCACACGGCCCGGCCGACCGGGAGCTTGGGCAGGTCCGGCGCTTCGACGTTCTCGACGACATTCGCGGTGAGGCGGAACCGGTCGCGAAGGTCGCTCATCGCCACCACGACCGCGGGGCCGGGGTCGGCGGTGAAGACCAGGCGCACCGGATCCTCCTTGCCCCCGATGCCGAGCGGGTGGATCTCCAGCAGCGGCTTCTGCGTCGTGAGCGACGGCGATACTTCGAGCATGTGCGCACCGAGGATCTTCTCATCGCCCTCAACCAGGTCGTACGTGTAGTCCTCCATGAGGCTCGCGCCGCCGGGCAGGCCGGCTCCCATCACGTTGGCGACCCGCACGAGGATGGCTGTCTTCCAATCGCCCTCCGCGCCGAAGCCGTAGCCTTCGGCCATCAGGCGCTGAACCGCGAGCCCGGGCAGCTGCTTCAGCGCGCCGAGATCTTCGAAGCTCGTGGTGAAGGCACCGAAGCCGCCCGCTTCCAGGAAGCTGCGGAGTCCGATCTCGATTGCCGCACCGTCGCGCAGCGACTGATGACGATCGCCTCCGGCGCGCAGCTCGTCCTGGACGTCGTAAAGCTCCTCGTACTCGGCCACGAGCGCGTCGATCGCGCTGTCGCTTGCCGCGGATACCGCATCGGCGAGCTCGTTGACGCCCCAGGTGTTCACCTGGACGCCGAAGCGCAGCTCCGCTTCGGTCTTGTCCCCCTCGGTCACCGCAACGAAGCGCATGTTGTCACCGAAACGCGCGAGCTTGAGCGTGCGCGCGGCCTGCCACCCCGCGGCGGCGCGCTGCCACTGCTCGATCTGCTCCCGCACGAGCGGGTTCGAGACGTGACCGACGACGGTCTTACGCGCGACGCCGAGTCGCGTCTGGATGTACCCGAACTCCCGGTCGCCGTGAGCGGCCTGGTTCAGGTTCATGAAGTCGAAGTCGATCTCTGCCCAGGGCAGCTCGACGTTGGCCTGCGTGTGCAGATGCAGGAGCGGCTTCTGGAGCGCATCCAGCCCGGCAATCCACATCTTGGCGGGGCTGAACGTGTGCATCCAGGCCACGACACCGATGACCGAGTCATCCGAATTCGCGTCGAGCGCGAGACGACGGATCGACTCGGAGTCGGTGAGCACCGGCTTCCACTCCACGCGTACCGGCAGGCCGGAGAGCCCCTCGACGACCTCACGGGACTGCTCGGCCACCTGGCGGAGAGTCTCCTCACCGTACAGACCCTGACTTCCCGTCACGAACCAGACGGTGTACCCGTCGAGAGAGGTGGAGAGAGACATGGAGGTTCCTTCTTTCTTGGTCATGGAGACCGTTGGTCACAGGGATTCGGCGGCGGCCCGCTCAGCGGCAAGGCCCGCCTCGTAGCGTTCAAGGTAGGTGGTGTATCCGGCGAGGTCAGCGGGGTCCGGTTCGACGACGTCAACGCTCACGCCCGCGAAGACTCGCTGATCAAGGTACTCATCCAGCGACAGGTCCTTCGCTTCAGCAAGGTAGGCAGCCAGGACCGCGATGCCCCACGCGCCCCCCTCAGAGGCGGTGCGACTGACGGCGACCGGAGCGCCGACCGCTGCCGCCAAGAACCGCTGTGCGACCCCCGCCGTTCGGAACATACCTCCGTGGGCGTAGAGCTGATCGAGCGCCACACCTTCCTCAGCGAGGACACGCATCCCCAGGCTCAACGTCCCGAAGACACCGTACAGCTGCGCGCGGATGGCGTTGGCGAGCGTGAACGCGCTGTCCGGAGTCCGCACGAACAGCGGGCGCCCTTCTTCGAGCCCGGTGATGGGCTCCCCCGCCAGATAGTTGTAGGCCACGAGGCCTCCCGCGTCGGGGGCACCGGTGAGCGCCTCGCGGAAGAGCAGGTCATACAGCGCATCGGGCTCGAGGGGATTCCCCGAGGCTTGTGCGAACCGGCCGAACATCCCCGCCCACGCCGCGAGTTCGCTCGCGCCGTTGTTGCAGTGCACCATGGCGACGGCATGGCCTGCGGGGGTGGTGACGAGGTCGAGCTCGTGGTGAATCTCGGTGAGCGGACGCTCCAACACCACCATCGCGAAGATGCTCGTACCTGCACTGACATTGCCCGTTCGCGGCGCGACGGCGTGGGTCGCGACCATCCCCGTTCCCGCGTCGCCCTCGGGGGGACACAGTGGGATGCCGGCGGTGAGCTCACCTCGGGGATCGAGCAGCGCCGCCCCCTCCTCGGTGAGCGCGCCCGCGTCGCCACCGGCGAGGAGGACTTCGGGCAGGAGCTCGATCACAGGTGCCGCCAGCCGCTCCCCCGCGTGCGCGTCGAAACGGGAGATGAGGTCCGCGTCGTACGTGCCGGTGGCCGAGTCGATCGGGAACAGGCCGGACGCATCACCCACACCGAGCACCTTACGGCCGGTCAGCCGCTCGTGGACGTAACCGGCGAGCGTCGTGAAGAAGCGCACCCGGTCCACATGGGGCTCTTCGTCAAGGGCCGCTTGGTAGAGATGAGCGATGGACCACCGCAGCGGAATGTTCACCTCGAGCAACTCGCTCAGCTCAGCCGCGGCCCGCCCGGTGTTCGTATTGCGCCACGTACGGAAGGGCACGAGAAGCTCACCGCTCTCATCGAACGCGAGGTAGCCGTGCATCATGGCGGAGACGCCGATCGCGCCATACGTGGTCGGCCGCACGCCGTAACGCTCGTCGACGTCGCGCACGAGGTCTGCGTATGCCGCTTGCAGCCCCGACCAGACGTCGTCGAGGGGATACGTCCATAGCCGGTCCTGGAACGTGTTCTCCCATGCGTGCGACCCGGTCGCCAGCACGATGTCGGGCGACTGCGCATCGACCAGGCACGCCTTGATCCGCGTGGATCCGAGTTCGATGCCGAGCGCGGTCCGCCCCGATTCGATGGCCGCGGCCACCTCCGCTCCGTGCGACGTCGTCGTCATCATTCCCTCTTCCGTGTCACTCCTGGCTGGAGGAGGACGCCGACCCTCGGGTCCGGAATGGTCCTGCCATTGCTCCTCCTTGAGTTCCCGCGGGTCGACACCGACACCCCGGGTGCACTCAGAAAGCCAGAGTACTCATTCACCGATTGTGCGCGCTAACAATCAATCGCGCAAGTTGCCGTCTCCACGCACCGGTGCCGAGCGAGCTCGGGGCGCGTTCCGATCGCCCGCACGCCTCGCCGACCTCCCGACCGCGGGTCGCGCATGCGTGCGAAGTCTCGGGTCACGCAAGGGTCACCAAGCGGTCGATATCGGCGCCTCGAGAGCGTTGCCTCGAGGGAAAGGGATTCAGTGAGCAGGCGCCGGCGACGCGTCCGACGTCAGCGGAGGTCGGTGATCGGTGCCGCGTCCATGTCGTCGAACGCCTGATTCTCACCCGCCATAGCCCACACGAACGAGTAGGCGGCCGTGCCCACACCGGAGTGAAGCGACCACGACGGTGAGATGACAGCCTGACGGTCGGAGATGAGGATGTGGCGCGTCTCCTCGCGCTCGCCCAACAGGTGCACGACCCGCGCATCCTCGGGCACATCGAAGTAGAGGTAGCACTCGGTTCGACGGTCGTGCGTGTGCGCCGGCATGGTGTTCCACATCGACCCCGGGTGCAGCTGCGTGACACCCATCACGATCTGGCACGAGCGAATGCCGTTCTCGTGGATGTACTGGTTGAGCGTGCGACGGTTGCTCGTGAGCTGATCGCCGAGCTCGCGCACGGTGCCTTCACCCGGGCGGACGAGCTGGGTCGGGTAGGTGGTGTGCGCCGGGGCGGAGAACAGATAGAACTGCGCGCCCTCGGAGCCATCAGCGTCGAGGAAGCGGACATCTTTGACTCCGCGCCCGAGGTAGAGGCACGCGCCGGTGACCAACTCGTGGCTCTCACCGTCTGCGACGACCACGCCGGTGTCGCCGACGTTGATGATGCCGACTTCACGGTGCTCCAAGAAGTAGTCCGAGCGGATCTCCGGATACCCCGTGAGCACGAGCTCGTCGCCTGCGGGGGTGGCGCCGCCGAGGACGACCCGGTCGTGGTGCGTGTACGTCAGGCGGATCTCACCCGGGACGAACACCTCGGGGATGAGGTAGGTCTCGCGGAGGTCCTCCTGGGTCATCCCCGGGATCTGGGCGGGGTTGGTCGCGTAACGCTGGGGAATGTGCTGTTCGGTCATGTCGGGTTCTCCTTCGGTGAGAGGTCAGCGGACGAGCCAGCCGCCGTCGACGGGGATGATCGTCCCCGTGACGTAGGCGGCCGCGTCGGAAGCAAGAAAGACGAATGCTCCGCCCAGGTCGGCGGGAGTGCCCCACCGCCCCGCGGGAATGCGCGAGAGGATCGCCTGGGAACGGTCCGGATCGGCGCGCAGCGCCTCGGTGTTGTCCGTAGCCATGTAGCCGGGCGCGATGGCGTTGACGGTCACACCCGACGCCGCCCATTCGTTCGCGAACGCCTTGGTGAGCCCGGCGACGGCGTGCTTGGAGGCGGTATATCCGGGGACGAGGATGCCTCCCTGGAACGAGAGCATGGATGCGACGTTGATGATCCGGCCCGAGCCCTGATCGATCATGCGGCGCCCGGCCGCCTGCGAGAGGTGGAAGACGGAATCAAGGTTCACGGCGAGAACCTCTTCCCAGTCCTCGGTGGGGTGGTCCACGGCGGGAACTCGCTTGATCGTGCCCGCATTGTTGACGAGAATGTCGATTCGCCCGAGCGCATCCACGCCCTCGTCGATCACCGAAACGTAGTCGTCGTGATCGGCCGTTGCGAAGTCGATTTCGATCGAGTGGACGCGCCGCCCGAGCGCTTCAATCTGCGCGGCAGTCTCGGAGCCATCCCCGCGGTTGACGAGCACCACATCCGCGCCGGCCTCAGCGAGCGCGAGTGCGGCGCCCTGTCCGAGGCCGCGGCGAGCGCCGGTCACGACGGCGACCTGTCCGTCGAGGCGGAAGGAGTCGAGAATCATGAACGTACCTCCGGGGATGCGATGAATCGGGTGGTGAGTTCTCCGATGCCCGAAATACGCACCGTGACCTCGTCGCCGGGGGCGAGGGGCTGGTGCGCTTCCTGCGCATCGGGGAGCTTTTGCGGAGTGCCGGTCGAGACGATGTCTCCCGGCTCCAGCGTGAGGATCTGGCTGAGGTGATGGATGACGTACGCGACGCTGAAGATCGTCGTATCGGTGGACTGGGACACCGTAACCTTCCCGTCCCGAATCACCTCGACGAGCACGTTCTGCGGATCGGGCGCCTCATCGCTTGTCACAATCCACGGCCCGAGCGGCGCGAAGCCGTCGGAGCACTTGCCGAGCGCCCACTGGCTCTGCCGCCGCTGCCACGCCCGGTCGGAGACGTCATTGAGGATCGTGTAGCCCGCGACGTGTGTGAGGGCATCCGCCTCGGATACTCCCCGCGCGCGCGTGCCGATCACGACCGCGAGTTCCCCCTCGTAGTCCACATCGGTCGCCCCCGGCGGGATCGTGACGGGGTCATCCGGTCCGCCGACGGTGTTCGGAGTCTTCACGAACACGTCCGGCCAGTCCGGGTCATCCGCGGTCGGGTCGGTGCCGTCAGGAACATGGCCCCGATAGTTGTATCCCAGGCAGAGCAGCTTGCCGGGGTGAAGCGGGACGTCAAGCGACGCGTCGGCGAGCGCGGGCGCGTCACTCGTGATGCGCTCAGCAGCCTCGGATGCTCTCGCACGGGCGGACGCGTCGGTCAGGATCTCCAAGACCGAGGCCGCCTCGACGGGCACCACTCGGTCCACGCCCTCGACGGTGGCC
Organism: Microbacteriaceae bacterium PS02070; assembly: GCA_029959865.1. Classification (GTDB taxonomy): domain Bacteria; phylum Actinomycetota; class Actinomycetes; order Actinomycetales; family Microbacteriaceae; genus Microbacterium. The sequence goes on from JASCPE010000001.1 coordinate 179,339, forward strand.
ACGACACCCGGACGGCCGCCGCCGGGCGTGCGGAGGGTTACGAGCCTCACCAGTAGGTCACCCACTCGGGCCGCTCGAGCCGCGTGAGCGCCTCGAGGTAGAAGTAATCCCCCCACAGCGTGCCTTCGTCGACGCCGCGAGTCTTCGGGAAGTCGTAGACGCCGTGCAGCAGCAACGCGTCGGAGCTGTCCGGGGGCTCCGGGGCATAGCCGGCAGCGAGGTCGATCAAGAGGGTCCGCGCGGCTTCCTCCGCCCGCGCGACCCGATCGGGGTCGGTGTCGACGCGGGCCAGCTCCAGGAAGCCGCTGGCGGCGATCGCACCAGCAGAGCTGTCGCGTGGAGCCGTGCTGTCATCCCCGTAGACGAGGTCCCAGAAGGGAACGCCGTCGCTCGGCAGGTGCGCAAGGAAATAGTCGGCGCACCGCCATGCCGCCGTCAGCAGCTCCGGGTCGCCGGTTGCACGGTAGTTGAGAGCGAAGCCGTAGATTCCCCACGCCTGTCCCCGCGCCCAGCATGAATCATCGAAGGCGCCCTGTTCGGTTGCTCCGCGGACGGGCACACCTGTCTCCACGTCCCAGTAGAAGGTGTGGAACGTCGAATCGTCGGGCCGAATGATGTGCTCGCGCAGCTGCGTCGTGTGTCGGCGGACCGCATCGGCGTAGCGTTCATCGCCGGTCTGTTCGTGCGCCCAGGTCAACAGCGGCATGTTCATCAGGCTGTCGATGATCGTCCGCCCGCGCTGGGCCGGATCGTGCAGCGCTCCCCAGGCCTGAATGATGCCGGCCGGCTCGAGGAAGCGGCGCATGAGGTGATCCGCGGCCAGGAGTGCGGCGTCGCGGGCATCCCGGCGGACTTCTTCGGTCGAACCCAGCCGCGCTGTCGTTACCGACGCGAGGCTGTACAGGAACCCGAGGTCGTGAGTATCGAGGTCGATCTCCTCGCGTACGCGGCGGGCGAAGTCGGCGGCGTTGCGCTCGGCGGAGGCGCGCACCGCCTCATCTCCGGTCAGCTCCCACGTCAACCACTTCAGACCCGTCCAGAAACTGGTGGTCCAGCCGCGGTTGCCACCTTCCGGCACGCCGCCGAGCGCGGGCCGCAGGTGGTAGCGCTCCTGAACGGTCGTGTCATCGGGGTACGCGTCGCCGAAGGCGTCGACGTTCCGCTCGACCGTCGCGACCGCCGCCTCCCGCGCGGTGTCGAGATCGGCGTGCACCGGCGCGCCGGAACGGGACGTGGATGGCATAGAAGTTCCTTCCGATCAGGCGACGACGTCGCTGATGTCGAGCACGGGGCGCAGCATGTAGCGGCTGTTGGCCCAGATGACGTAGAGCATGGGTGCCGCGGTCACGCCGATCGCGATGGCGGGCATCGAGGTGAACAATCCCGCCTGGACACCGACGATCACGAGCGAGAGAGCCGAGAGATACCAGCGCCGAACGGACAGGTAGAGGCTCGCCTTGAAGACGTCCCTCAAGAGCGCCTGGGGCGCCTCACTGAGCGCGACGAACGCGACGATTCCGGTCGCGGCGGCGATCACCGCAAGCAACCACAGCATCGGGACGAAGACGACCGACCCCGGTGCACGGGAGAGGACGCTGACGTCGGCGAGCAGCACCACCAGAGCCGCGACCACGGCGGCCGCGATGGCGAGTGACTTCCACGCCGTCTCTCGCCACGCGCGCAGGAAGGGTCGCACGACGGCGATGTCCCCCTCGGCGTGAGCCCGGAAGGTCGCCGCGGTCGCGGTGAGCGCGGGACCGCACAGCGGCGCCGCGAGCGCGAGCAACGGCCACGAGTACATCGGGTCGGTCGTGACGAGCAGCACAAGGAGCGGGAGGCAACCGACCACGAGGAGCCCGTTGGTCATCATTCCGAGGTAAACGACCCCGAGGATCGACGCCCACGTCTGGTGAGGAATGCGTTTCATCGCCGCGTCACCCCTTCATCCCGCTCGTGGCGATGCCCTCGACGAAGTACTTCTGCCCCAGGAGGAAGATAATCGCGATCGGAACGACCGAGATCGTCAGGCCGGCGAACAGGAGCGCGTAGTTGGTGTCGAAGAGGTTGCTCACGAAGCTCTGCAGACCCAGCTGAAGCGTCCAGAGGTCGGGGTTGCGGAGGTAGATGAGCGGCCCGAGGTAGTCGTTCCAGGTGTTGACGAACATGAGCAGCGTGAGACTTGCCAGTGCCGGCACCGACAGCGGAATCATGATCCGCCGCCAGATCGCGTACTCGCTGAGGCCATCCAACCGGCCGGCTTCGCTGAGCTCCTCCGGAATGGTCTCGTAGTACTGCTTCATGAGGAAGACGCCGAACGCGCCGAAGGCCTGCAGCAGGATGACCGAGAGGAGCGTGTTCGTGATGCCGAGGTTCGACAGCAGGATGAACTGCGGGATCATGTACGACTGCCACGGAACAGCAATCGTGCCGATGTAGGCGAGGAAGAGGATGTCCCTGCCGGGGAAGCGGATCCGTGCGAACCCGTAGGCCGCGAACGACCCGGTGAGCACCTGCAGCACGGTCACGGCCACCGAGAGGATCAGGGTGTTCGTGATCCAGGTGAGGATGTTCGTCTGGGTCCAGATGTCGATGTAGTTCTGCCAGACGAACACCTCGGGAATCCACACCACCGGCACCGAGAAGACTTCGTTCGCCCGCTTGAGCGAGCTCATGACCATCCAGAAGAACGGCCAGAGCAGCCCCGCGGCAAAGCCGATCAGCGCGATGTACCCGACGATGCGTCCCACACGGCGCCCGGGCGACCCTGCGGGCTTGGGTGCGGGAATACCGGACTCGGTGAGCTTGCGCAGCGTCCGACGGTCGGCCTCGGGGGGAAGGAGATCCGTCATCATGCGCTCCGCTTCTTGTTCCACAGGAACTGCGCGATCGTCACGAAGATGCACAGCAAGAACAGCACCACGGCGGCCGCCGAGGCGTAACCGAACTGGTTCTCTTGGAAGCCCTTCCGGTAGATGAACTGGGACAGCACGGTGGTCGCCTGGCCCGGTCCGCCATTGGTCATGACGAGGATCAGGTCGAAGATCTTGAAGGAGTTGATCGTCAGAATGACGACGACGAAGAACATCGTCGGGCGCAGGCACGGGATCGTGACATTCCAGAAGCGCTCCCACACATTCGCGCCGTCGACGCGGGCGGCCTCGTGCAGTTCGCGCGGCACGGTTTGCAGGCCGGCCAGGAACAGGACCATGTAATAGCCCATGTCTCGCCAGGTGGAGACGATCGCGACCGCGGGCATCGCCCAGTCGGTCGAGGTGAGCCATCCCGGCGGGTTCTCGAACCCGATGGCGCGCAGTTGGCCTGGATCGACCATCTCCTGGGTGCCCAGCTCGACGAGCGCTATCCCGGCCTGCGAGACCGAATCCGCCGCGAGGCGACCGCGCGCGTGATCGATCCTTTTCTCATGCGGCGGGACTGGCACTGGATCGGCCTGGACGGCGATGTCCACAATTGGAATCCATGGATCCACGGCAACGTGCTGGTGGCCGCCCTGCGACTGCTCGCCCCGGAGGATCCGCGTCGCGTGGACACCGTTGCACTGTGCATCGAAGGGCTCGACCGCTATGTCGCGTCCTTGCCCGAGGACGGAGCGATCGACGAGGGCTACGCGTACTGGTGGAACGGGGCCTGTCGAGCGCTCGAGGCGCTGGACGTCCTTCGTCACGCAACCGGCGGGCGGTTCGATCCGATTCCGCGCGTTCCGGCGCTGCGAGCCACCGTCGCCTTCCCCCTGCGGTGCCGGCTCGGTGGGGACTGGTACCTGAACCTCGCGGACGGACAGGCAAAGCCCCCCGTCCAGCAGCCGTGGCACAGCGTCCACGGTGCCGCCATCCACGTTGGCGACGACGCGGCACGCGCGGACGCCGCCTCGCGGCGCCGACCCGACGCGGAAGCCGCTCACGAATCCGAGGGCACCGGACGGGTTCTGCGTGGGATCACGGATGCGGTCTGGATTGCGGCGCAGCCGGAGCCGAGCCCCCTGCCCGTGTCGGTGTGGCTCCCTTCGACTCAGGTCATGCTCGCGCGCCGGGCGGACGGCAGCGCCGACGGCCTCACCCTCAGCATCAAGGGCGGCCACAACGACGAGCACCACAACCACAACGATGTCGGCTCATTTGTCGTGGCCAGCGACGGAGTGCCGGTCGTCGTCGACGTGGGGCGTCCGACGTACACGGCGCGTACATTCGGGCCTGGCCGCTACGACATCTGGACGATGCAGAGCTCGTGGCACAACGTGCCTGAGATCCGCGGAACCCCGCAACGAGACGGCGCGGCCTTCCGCGCCCGCGACGTCGTCCACCGCGACGATGGCCGGTACGCGACGCTGTCTCTCGACCTGGCCGACGCGTACCCCCTGCCGACGCTGACGTCTTGGCACCGCGAGGCGACCCTGGACCAGACCGACGACGTCGTGACGATCACCGATTCGTGGACCGTGTCCCCTCCCGGGGGCTTCGCCCCTGACTCGGTGAGGCTCCACCTCGTCCTCGCGGGCGCGGTGAGCGTGGTCCCGGGCCTGGCGGAGGTGGTGCCGCTCGACGGAGCGACACCTGTCAGTCTGCGCTGGCCGGTGGACGCGCCCACCCTCGTGGAGACGCGGGAACTTGACGACCCCTTGCTCAGCGACGTCTGGGGGCCGACCCTGACACGTCTGACGATCGAGGTCGGTGACCGAAGCACGGCCACGGTCAGGGTAGAAAGAAACGACAGCAGGAACGGGGATTCATGACGGACCAGAATCAGCACACACCACTGGCCGCCGAACGACACAGTCGCATCCTCACGATCCTCGCCCGCGACGGGGCCGTGCGGATCGCACAGCTCATCGGGGAGCTCGAGGTCACCGCCGTGACGATCCGCCGCGACCTCGCGCAGATGGAACGTCAAGGCCTCCTCCTGCGCGTGCACGGCGGTGCGATCCCGCGCGACCAGCCGGCGCCGGCCGTGGCGCCGACCGCCGCGGGCGGGGCGATTGCGGTCCTCGTCCCGTCGCTCAACTACTACTGGCCCGGAGTGATCCGCGGGATGGAGGAAGCAGCCACTCGGCATGGATTCACAGTGCTCTTGCGCGGAGCATCGTACGAGCTTCAAGACGAGCGACCCGTGCTGGAGCGGCTGATGAGCGACCCGACGCTGCGGGGCTTCATCGTCGCCCCCAACACCGACACCCCACACGCCCAGGACGTCGTCCAGTGGCTGCACGAGAGCGGGATTCCCAGCATTCTCGTCGAGCGTGAAGCGGTCCTGCTCCCCGAGCGCGCACCGGTGGAGAGCGTGACGACGGACCATGCCCTCGGCGCCGTGCTCGCCGCGCGTCACCTCGCCTCGCTCGGTCACCGCAAAGTCGGTCTGATTCTGTCGCGGGACTCCCCCACCGGTCGAAAGATCGTGAAGGGGTGGGAGGCAGCCTGCGCCGAGTTGCGGCTGAACCCGTCCGAACACTTCGAGGAGTTCTTCCCCGACCGCAACGGTCCGCACTTCCGCCCCGCAGTGGAGTCAGCGATCGAGACGGCACTGCGTACGGGTGTCACGGGACTGCTCATCCACTCCGACCCCGAGGCGATGGCCTTCATCGACATCGCCCTCAATCACGGCATCTCCGTACCGCAGGACCTCTCCGTGGTCGCGTACGACGACGAGGTCGCGCAACTGTTCACTCCAGCATTGACCGCCGTCAGCCCTCCGCGGGCGGCCGTCGGTGCCGCGGCGGTCGATCTCCTGGCTCAGCGAATCGCCGACCCCGACCGACCGGTGCACCGGATGGCGCTGAACCCCACTCTGCACGTCCGGCAGTCGACCGCGCCCGCGCCCCACTGACCACGCACGGAGATGCGCCCGGCGCGATCAGGGCCGGACGAGAACCTTGAGCGAGCGGCGTTCGTCCATCTGGCGATAGCCATCCGCGATGTCGTCGAGCGACACTTCCGCATCGAAGACAGCGCCCGCGTCGACCGATCCGTCCAGGACCTGAGGCAGCAGTCGCTCGATGTAATGCCGCGCGGGAGCGACGCCGCCTGTGATCGTGACGTTGGCGTTGAACTGCTCACGCCCGATCGGTCCGACGGCGTACTGCGGGACCCCGACCCGGCTTACGGTGCCGCCCGGGCGCACGATGCCCATCGCCTGCTCGAAGGCAGGAAGGTGACCGACCGCCTCGAGCACGAACTCTGTGCCGTCTCCATCGGTGAGCTCACGCACCTGCGTGATCCCCTCCTCGCCGCGCGCCGCGACGACATCGGTGGCGCCGAAGCATCGGCCGAGCTCGGTGCGCGCCTCGTGCCTGCCCATCAGGATCACTCGCTCCGCACCGAGCGCGCGGGCGGAGCGCACCGCGAACAGGCCGACCGCGCCGTCGCCGATCACGGTGACCGCGGAGCCGGGCTTCACACCGGCCGTGATCGCCGCATGGAAGCCCGTGCAATAAACGTCGCTCAGGGTGAGCAGGGCGGGGATACGCTCGTCGTTCGCATCGACGTCGACCGGGTAGAGCGTGCCGTCGGCGAGCGGAACACGCACAGCCTCAGCCTGTCCGCCGTGCGAGCCCTTCGTGTTCCAGACTCCACCGATGCGGCACGAGGTCTGCAGTCCTACGCGACAGAAGTCGCACTCTCCGCACGACCAGACGAACGGAGCGATGACGAACTGGCCAGGCCGCACCGTGCGCACCTCCGCGCCGACATCTTCCACGACGCCCACGAACTCGTGACCCATCGACCGTCCGCCGGGGGTCTCCGGCATCGTATGAAACGGATGCAGATCGCTGCCGCACACGCACGCGCGGACGACCCGGACGATGGCGTCGGTCGAATGCTCGAGAGTCGGGTCCGGCACCTCGATCACGCGAACGTCGCCGGCACCGAACATGTAGGCGGCGCGCATCAGTGCGCACCTCCGGTACGCCGCGGGACACAGAGGAGGGGGCGGGTGTTCATGAGTGCCATTCAACTACAGCGCGTCGCCGCCATGTCGGTCAGCGCGGGGATCCGGCGCGTTCAGCCGGGAACTCCGCGCGGTCAGCGGAGGGAGTCCGCTGCCTGGCGCAGGGCGTCGGCGGATCGACGCAGGAGACCGAGCTCGCTCGGTGAGAAGCTCGTCTGAGCGATCGGAACAGCACCGGAACGACTGATGATCGACGGCACCGACAGCGCGACGGCGTCGATTCCGTGGAACCCCTGCAGCACCGTCGACACCGGCATCACCGCGTTCTCATCGCGCAGGATCGCTTCGACGATTCGGGCACTGGACAGGCCGATCGCGTAGTTGGTTGCTCCCTTGCCGCGGATGACGGTGTATGCCGCGTCGCGCACGTCGACCGCGATCTGGTCGAGTTCGTCGACGCTCATTGGCGGGTGGCCGTCGGTCTGCCACTCGAGGATCGGGACGGTGCCGATGGTGGCCCGTGACCACAGCGGGAACTCGGTGTCGCCGTGCTCGCCGACGATGTAGGCGTGGACGCTGGTGGGTGAGACGCCGGCGCGCTGCGCGAGCTTCCATCTCAGGCGCGCGGTATCCAGGACCGTACCGGAGGCAAAGACCCGCGCCGCGGGGAGCCCGGTGACCTCTTGAGCGAGGACGGTCAGCACATCGCACGGATTGGTGACGATGACGAAGATCGCGTCGGGAGCGACTTCCAGCAGCTGTGGCAAGAGCGTCGAGAGGATGCCTGCGTTGACCCCGGCCAGCTCGATGCGGGACTGACCCGGCTTCTGCTTTGCGCCCGCGGTGATCACGATCACGTGGGACCCGGCCGCGACGCCGATGTCACTGCCACCGGTGATGTCACTCGTGCCGGTGAACGGGGTGCCATGCGCCAGATCCAGCACCTCTGCCTCGGTCTTCTCCGGCGCGATGTCGTACAACGCCACGTGCCGCGCGGATCCGCGGATGAGTGCGGCATAGGCGACGGAGGAGCCGACGCTGCCGGCACCGACGACGGTGAGTTTCGAGTTCTCGATGACGCTCATGCGCCGAGCATGGCACACCTCAGCGACTCCCCGATCTCCATGGTGTTGCGAAAAGACGTCTGCCCCGCGCGAAGGACACGCAGGGCAGACGCCCGGGAGAGCCGGGTCAGGAGGGGAAGGCCGCGGCGAGCGCCTCTGATTCAGAGGTGATCGTGTCACTGTCCACCAGGTCCGACGCCTGGTCTGTCAGTGTCTGGGTCCACTCCGCGAGGGTCTCCTCTGCCCGTCCCGAATCGAACAGCTCCGCCTGGAGCGACTCGTACGCCTCGTCGTACATCGCCTGGAACTCATCGTTTTCCAGGAATCGCTCCGACAGGATGTTCGAGTTGCCAAACCCGCCACGACCGCCTTCGCCACCTCCGGGGAAGCCACCCTCGGGCATCTCAGCGTCGTCCGGCAGATCTGTCGGCATTCCCTCCGGCATCTCCCCCTCTTCGAACCCTTCCGGCACCTGGCCACCACCGCCGGGCCCACCGCGGAAGCCGCCGCCTCCGCCGATGGACCCCCCGAAAGCGAGGTTCAGATCCCAGTTCACGACCGTCATGAGACCGGTCTCGGGGTCGTAATAGAGGTACGAGTTGTTACCCGGGCCATCGATGTCGTCCGTGTTGGAGACCAGGTCCTGGTAGGCGAGGTAGGTGGCGAAGGCGTCGACGTCGAGGTGCTCGTCGAGGTCGGCCGCGAACTCCTCGTCACTGGACTCGTTGATGAACTCGAGGAAGTCGATCAGCGGCGTCAGATCGTCGGTGCCGCCCTCCTGATCGAAGACATCGGCGTACGACTCCGGGTCATCACCGCGGTAACTGTAGTCACCACCCGCTTCGGCCTTGTAGAGCATGCCATCGCCGAGTTCGCGTTCCATCCAGTCGGTGTTCGGGTTCTCGATGACGAGGCGAAGGACCTCTTCGGATCCGTTGGCGGAGAACCGTGCCGCGATGGCCTCCTCGTCTGCCAGTCCTGCGGCGGCGAGGAGTTCGAGTGCGACCGCCTCGTTGAGCGCCGTCTCACTGCTGTTGGAGCGAACGACGAACTCTTCGGCGCCCTCGTGGCTCTGACCATCGACGAACTCGTCGAGATTGATGACCCACGGGAGGGTCTCGGGGTTGGTCGAGCTGAGCTCCGCATCCTCGTCGGTGGAGAGGCCCCGCAGAGAAGAGTTGCCCTTCAGCTTGAGACCGACGTTCTCGTACGTGACGCCGTCGATCGTCACGGTCGCAGAGATCCATTCCTTCTCCTCCGTGTCGATGTACGTCTGGATCATCGCGTCGTACTCGTCCTCGTCGTAGGTGACGGAGAAGGAGTGCACCTCCGATGAGTCCCACACCGCGGGCGCGGCGGAACCGTCACCGGATGCAGCCTGAGCGCTGGAGTCGCTACCTGCGGTATCTGAGGAGTCTGAGGTGCCGAACGCGTCCGAGCATCCGACGGTGATCACGCCCAGGGACAGTGTCAGAAGAACAGCGGTGCCGCGAAGTCGTGGGGAAGCCATGCTGACTACCCCAGCGCACCGGTCTAGGAGGCACCTATGGCGCGCCGGAGCCAGCCCTATCAATCCGAGCCGGGCGAAGACTCTCCGGCCAGGGACTACCGACGCCAGAGATCGAGCACACGCGCCGTGGCGACGGACTGCTCCCACGGCATCTCCGGCACCTCGAGCGACCCGTCCGCCAGTGCGCGGGCGAGGGCGTCCGCCTCGGCACGGAACGGGTCCACGTCTTCGGCGCGCAGGGTGCTCCGCGCACCGCCGACGGTCAGCGTCGCTTCGGTCGCAGCGGAGGTGCGCGCACCCCAGATGTCCGGGAGGTCGATCGTTCCGCGGGTCCCGAGAATGCGCGAGGCGGGCGAGGTCTCCTCCACCATGGAGCAGCGCAGATGCGTCGTGATGCCGTCGATATCGATCTGCGCCGACGCACGCTCGTCCACGCCCGTGTCACCGATGCAGACGTCGGCGCCCACTCGGCGCAGCGCCGAGAGGTCAGCGCCCGCAGCGGCGGCGACGGCGATCGCAAGTGAGGCCGGGTAGCACCCCGTGTCGAGGATCACTCCCCCGCCCAGGGCCCGGTCGAAGAGCCGACCGGAGCGAGAGGGCGCCACGAACCCGCGCGAGCTGTGGATCTCGGTGACTTCGCCGATCCCTCCCGAGGAGATGATGTCGGCGACCGCCGCGAACAACGGCACGAAGCGGTACTTGAACGCCTCGATCAGGACGGTACCGCTCTCGGCGGCGGCGTCCACCGACTCCTGGGTGTCGGCCTCGCTCATCGTCAGCGGCTTCTCGCACAGCGCGGCAAGGCCCGCGGCGCGCGCGTGGCGGAGAAGCTCGTGGTGCGTCGGGTGGATCGTCCCGATATAGACGGCGTCAAGGTCATCGCGCGCGAACACGTCAGCGTAGGCTCCGGCTTCCGCGCCGAAGTCGTTCGCAAAGACCCGCGCCCGCTCGCCCGCTGTGCTGCCGACCGCCACCAGGCGGTGGTTCGGCGCGTCAGCGAGAGCCTCCGCGAACACGCGAGAGATAACCCCCGCGCCGAGGATCGCCCACCGCGTCATGCGGGTCATCCGCTCACCCGTGCCATGCCTCGATTCAACCAGCGTCGCGCCATCCGTGCGATCACGCTGCGCATGTCACGCGATCACGGTGCGGCGGGTGAGATCGGGGGTGCGCGGCGGGATGAGCGCGTTGACCGCAGCGATCAGCACGGTCAGCCCGACGGCGAAGGCCGCGATGATCAACCACGGCACGTCGCCGATCCGGTACGGACCGCCCCACTGCGTCGTGGTCTGGAGTGCAATGCCGAGCGCGGGCAGAACGCCCGCCGCGGCCCCGGTGATCAGGCCGAATCCGGCGATGATGAAGCCCTGCCAGAAGGCGACGCGACGGCGAAGGGACCGGGTGGCACCGACCGCGGTCAGGGTCGCATCGTCCGGCCGTCGCTCGAAACGGGCGAGCCCCAGAGCGACGGCGCTCGCGCCCACGACGAGGACACCGACGGCGGCCAGAACCGGTGCGATCCACCACATGTCCGCGGGACCCGTCTCCACGCCCGACCACATCGAGTACTCCGGGGTGGAGGCAGCCTCCGCCTGTCCCCAGAGCTCTTCCCGAACGTCCGCGCTCACGGGGTCTCCCAGGTGGGCAAACACGACCCGCGGGTGAACCTCGAGTCCGAGATCCTCGGCAGTGGACGCGGAAATGATGACCCCGCCCTGGCCGGGGAGAGCCGGTACGGTGAGGGCGTCCAGCCGGGCACTCCACAGGGGGTCAGGCACGTCTTCCGAGACGTCGCGGAAGACGATGTCCGACCCGGCACCGGATTCCCAGGTGGAGATCCCCCACGCAGCGATCTCCACGGCGCCGTCCGCGACATAACTCGGGTCGGTGACGAGAGCCGCACCGGCGGCGAAGGCATCGAGCTGTTGCTCCGTGAGGGCCGATCCCGTCATCTGCTCGACGGCGTCGGGAGACATGATCATGAGGTTGTTCTCGGGAGTTGCAAAGCCCGACGACGCCCACCCTTCCTCAGCGGTGGGCCGACTCTGCTCGGGAACGACCGCGACCGCGAGGGACCGATCGGCGGCGACAGACGGGTCAAGAGCTCCGGTCTCCCAGTCCATGAAGTCGTACCAGTTCGCCTGCATACGGACGACCGCCGCGTCGTCGGCTCCGACCCCCTGGAGGATATCGATGGCGCGGTCAGCGACCGCATCGCCCGGGTGCTCGGTCGCGCACTCGTTGAATGCCAGTTCGACCCACGCGGTTCCGACGGGTGCCGTGTACATGTAGTTGCGCGTTTGGTGGGCCGTCGACATCGAACCGAGCGCGACTGCGAACGTCCCAAGGAACACCGTCGCCGCAATCGCGGCGAAGGCGGGCACTGTGCGCGACGCATTCGCTGAGGCATCACGTGTCGCGATGCGCGCCGCGACACTGACGCGCGAGAAGACCCGCGCGAACAGCCACAGCAGCCATCGGCCCGAGACGACCACACCGATCTGAGCCACGATCGGTCCGACGATGATGCCGATGATCGGAAGCCACAGGAGCGGCGAATCGCCGGGGATCGATTCGATGACGGCTACGGCCGCGGCGGCGATGCCGCACAGGATAGTCAGTGCGATTCCGACCAGGATCATCAGCGATCCGATGATCGGGCGTGACGCGCGGACGGCTTGGGGCTTTCGCGCTCCACGCAACGCCGACAGCGCATCCGTCTTCGTGACCGCGCGGGCCGGAATGAGCGCGGCGCCGGTGCCGACGGCAATGGCAAAGACGACGATCAGCGCAAGCAGCCACCACGGCACGTGGAAGCCCCAGAATTGCGCCGCGCTCCCGTCGGAGAGCAGAGGCATGACGATGGCTGCGGCGGCGATCCCGACTGCGGCTCCCAGCACGCCACCGACCCCGCCCAGCACCGTTCCCTGCAGCAGGACGGTGCGCCGCAGGTCACGCGCATCTGCCCCCACGCTCGCGGCAATGGCGAGCGCGCGCTCCTGGCGGCGCCCGCTGACTGCGAAGGCGGCACCGGCGAGCATCACGACGACGTACGCGGTGAAGGCCGCCCCCACTCCGAGAGCAGTCAGTCCGGACAGGAACAATGCCGTGTCGCCGCTCATGCCCGCGTTCGGATTCGTCCACTCGGGCGGGTCGAGAACGACCTCCCGGGAGAAGACCACGAAGCCCTCGTCATTGAGACCTTGGATCTGATCCCACGAGAGCGCGGTGTCCGGCAGGTACCACGTCGGACCGGAGAACCGATCCGCCGACGGGAGGACGACGGCGGTCTCGGAATCCGGAAGCTCTGCGATGTCCACGATGGCGGTCACGGTGAAGGTCTCATCCGTGTCCGTGAGGGTGAGGGTTCCGCCCAGGCCCCCATCAAGGCGCTCGAGAAGTGCGCGGGTCACCGCGACCTCGTCGTTGCCGCGGGGTCGACTGCCCTCCACGAGGGTGTAGCGACCCTCGAAGCGAGGGTCGAGGGCATCGCCGGCGACGACGTCCGCGCCGGCGATGCCGGCGGCCGTCTCGACGCGGGTACTCCCGACGGAGATCGGGATCAGCTCGGTTCCACCAGGGAGGACATCGGCGGGATCCCGCTCGGCGACAGCGCCCTGTTCGGTGTACGACTCGAGACCCAGGCCATTCACATCAGGGTCGGAAGGCGACTGCCAGACGTCTTGCCCCGGCTCCGCCACCGGCCTCACCCAGCTCTGCATCTGCCCGAGCTCGACCGAGACGCGTTCCGCGGCGGTGGGGCGAAGGCTGTCGACGATCACGGCGAGGCCCGACATCGCCGTGATCGGGAGGAACACCAGGGTCACGATGAGCAGGCTCGAAGCCCACGTCCGCCGGACTTGACGCCGCGCCAGCTTCGCCGCGACGCGCCACCGCGCCGCCCGGGAGCGATCCGACCCAGCCGACACCCGCCGCCGCGCACCGCGGGAGGGGCGATGCCTCACTCGCTGATCCGTCACGGCGTGGCCAGCAGGGTCTCGGCGCTGTCCCGGCGCGAGCCGTCGACCACGCGTCCATCGCGAAGGAAGACGATCCTGTCCGCCCACGCGGCGTGGCGCGCCTCGTGCGTCACGAGGATTCCCGCCGCACCCTGATCGACGCGGGCGCGCAGCATCCGCATGACGGCTTCGCCGGTGACCGAGTCCAAGGCGCCCGTGGGCTCATCGGCGAGGATCAGGCGGCGACCGCCGACGACGGCACGCGCGATCGCCACCCGCTGCTGCTGTCCGCCGGAGAGCTCATCAGGGTAGGCGTCGGCCTTGTCGGCAAGTCCCACCGACTCGAGGGCATCCCGACCCGCACGGCGCGCGACCCGGACTCGGAAGCCGTCGAGTTCCAGCGGAAGCGTCACGTTTTCGATGGCCGTGAGGGTCGGGATGAGATTGAAATCCTGAAAGACGAAACCGAGCGAACGGCGCCGCAGAGCGGCGACATCGCGCGCCGAGGCGGTCGATAAGTGCGCACCCTCGACGATGACCTCGCCTGCCGTGGGGCTGAGCAAGCCGCCCGCGATCGACAGGAGGGTGGACTTTCCCGATCCGGAGGCACCCATGATCGCGACGAGTTCACCGGGCATGATCTCCAGATCCACGCCGGAAAGCGCGCTGACCGAGGTCTCCCCCTCACCGTATTGCTGGGAGACACCCACCAGCCGCAGCACCGGGTCGGTCATGCGTCGGCCCGCCCGGTCGCGGCCTTCGCGGGGCGGCCGCGCTTAGGACGCTCAGACGAGAGCTCCAGCGCCATCGCGTGGTGCGGATGCGCAGCGAGGCGCTGCTCCGTGTGATCAAGCCAGCGCACCTCAGCTTCCGCGGCGAAGATCATTGAGTCGACGACGAGCGTCCACGCCAGCTCCTCGGGACCATCGGGGTTCTTCCCGGAGTACTTGGCCCGGTTCAGTTCCTGCAGCGCGGCAAGCGATGCCGCGCGCTGCGCCTGGATGACCCGGGAGACATCGACCCCGGGAAGCGTCGCCGCGACCGCGAGCTTGATCGCAAGCTCGTCGCGCGTCCCCTGCGCGCGTTCGACGGGTGAGTCGAGCCATTCGGTCACTTCAGAGCGGCCGGCATCGGTGATGCTCCAGTACACGTGCCCCTGGTCGTCGACATCGCCCTTCTCGACGAGCCCATCCCGTTCGAGCCGGTCCAGGGTGTTGTAGATCTGACCGACATTCAGCGGCCACGTGGAGCCGGTGCGGCGGTCGAACTCCGCTCGCAGTTGATAGCCATAGCAACTGCCCTGGTCGAGAATCGCAAGAAGGCTCTGACGTACCGACATCGTGTCTCCGCTCATGTACCGAGTATCTAATTTTCGAGTATATACATACGCGGTATCTCGTCAAGGACCGCCCTCTGCGGCGCGTCACGTACGGTGGAATCATGACTCGTGAGCCTCACGACGATCGACGCGCCGAACCCGCGAGCGATCCCGGCGCGTTCACCCCCGCGCGGCGCGAGGCGTTCATCGAGAACTCGATTCAGCAGGCGATCCGCCGCGGCGAGTTCGACGACCTGCCCGGCGCGGGAAAGCCCATCGAAGGGCTCGGGCACGGGGATGATCCGGATTGGTGGGTCAAGCGCAAGATCCGCGAGGAGAATCTCTCCGGCCTCGGCCCGCCGGCCATCCTGTTGCGCATTGAGAGCAATGAGTTCGACGAGCGCATCGACGAGTTCACCCGCGAAGTCGACGCTCGGGAATACGTCGAGGACTTCAACGCGCGCGTGGTCGCCGCGCGCCGTCAGCTCCTGGGCGGACCGCCCGTTGTCACCGCGACGCGCGATGTGGATGTGGAGCTCGAGGCGTGGCGCGCGCGACGAGCCGAGCGCTTCGCCGCGCGTGTCACCGAGGCGATTCCCCCGAAGGCCAGGCGCCGCTGGTGGCGCCGCTCCGGCTGAACGGGTCAGACGAGCCCAAGGGCAAGCATGGCGTCGGCGACTCTGGTGAAACCGGCGATGTTCGCACCGGCGACGTAGTCTCCGGGTGCGCCGTACTCGTCCGCTGTCTCCAGACAGCGATCGTGAATTTGGCGCATGATCTCCTGCAGGCGCTCCTCCGTGTGCTCGAAGCTCCACGAGTCGCGTGAGGCATTCTGCTGCATCTCCAGGGCACTGGTGGCAACGCCGCCGGCATTGACGGCCTTACCCGGAGCGAAGCGAACCCCCGCCTCGCGCAACGCACGGATGGCACCCGGAGTGGTGGGCATGTTCGCCCCCTCGGCAACGATCGTGCATCCGCCTCGGATCAGCGCCGCGGCGCCCTCAGCATCCAGCTCATTCTGTGTCGCGCACGGCAGTGCCACGTCGCACGTCACATCCCAGATCGAGCCGTCGCTGATGTGACGGACCGCGCCGCCTTTCGCCGCAGCGTAATCGGCGACGCGCCCGCCCGGACCACTCTTGATCTGGGCCAGGAGCGGAAGATCGATGCCTGCCTCGTCCCACACGTAACCGCCGGAGTCGGAGCAGGCGACCACCGTGCCGCCGAGCTCGTGGACCTTCTCGATCGCGTACCGCGCGACGTTCCCGGAGCCGGACACGACCACCCGACGCCCCGCGAAGGATCCGCCGGTGGCAGCGAGCATCTCCTGAACGAAGAACACGGTGCCGTATCCGGTGGCTTCCGTGCGCACCTGCGAACCGCCCCAGGTCAACCCCTTGCCCGTCAGCACACCCGACTCGTACCGGTTGGTGATGCGCTTGTACTGGCCGAACATGTAGCCGATCTCGCGCGAGCCGACGCCGATGTCACCGGCAGGCACATCGGTGTATTCCCCGATGTGCCGATACAGCTCGGTCATGAACGACTGTGTGAAGCGCATCACCTCGCCGTTGGATCTACCTTTCGGGTCGAAGTCGGATCCGCCCTTGCCGCCACCGATCGGCAGACCGGTCAGAGAGTTCTTGAAGATCTGCTCGAAGCCGAGGAACTTCACGATCCCGAGGTACACACTCGGGTGGAATCGGAGCCCGCCCTTGAACGGGCCCAACGCGGAGTTGAACTCCACCCGGAACCCTCGGTTCAGCTGCACCCGGCCGGAGTCGTCTGTCCACGGCACTCGGAAGATGATCTGCCGCTCCGGTTCACACAGCCGGCGAATGATCGCGGAGTCGGCATACTCGGGGTGCTTGGCGACGACGGGGCCGAGACTCTCGAGCACTTCCCGAACTGCCTGATGGAACTCGCTCTCGCCAGGATTGCGGCGGATGACCTCCTCGAAGATCGGGGCGACGGCGTCAGGCAGGGGATGAGGGTGGTGCACGGTGGAGCTTCGATCTGCGAGGGGAGAATCACACGCCGGGGTGGACACGGCGGTGCGCGGTCGATCCCACCCTAGCGGCACCCGCGCAGGCCGAGACCGGCGTCACCACTCGCCGAGGGCGCGACCAAGCCGGGCGCGGAGATCGTCGACCGATTCGAGATGTGATGGGGTGTCGGTATGCGAACTCCCCTCCCCGACTACCTTGCCGAGGTGTTGGACACCTGCCGCGACGACGAGAGCGGGACGCTGGCCGATTACATCCCGGAACTGGCCGACGCGGATCCGAGCACGCTCGCACTGACGGTGTGCACGATCGACGGCATCCTCTATACGGTGGGCGACGGCGATGCTGAAGTCACCATCCAGTCGATCTCCAAGCCATTCGCGTACGCGCTCGCCCTCGCCGACCACGGCCTCGACGCAGTCCTGGAGAAGGTGGGGGTCGAACCCTCCGGGGAGGCGTTCAACGAGATCTCGCTCGAAAGCGACACCGGCCGCCCCCTCAACCCGATGATCAATGCCGGCGCGATCACCGTCCACTCGCTCCTCGACGACGAACGCGTGCGGACCGGCTTTGCCGCCTTCGCGGGGCGCGCGCTTACCGTCGACGAGAGGGTGATGAACTCGGAGATCGAGACGGCCGACCGGAACCGCGCCATCGCCTACATGCTTCGCAACCACGGCATCATCGACGTCGATCCGCCCGAGGCGGTCGCCGGCTACACACGCCAGTGCTCGTACCTCGTCACCGTCGCCGATCTCGCCGCCATGGTGACGACGCTCGCGAATGCCGGGGTGCAACCGCACACGGGCGAGCGCGTCGTACCCCGGTGGGTAGCGCGCCAGGCCCTGAGCGTCATGACGACATGCGGCATGTACGACGCTGCGGGCGACTGGTTCACGACCGTCGGGATCCCCGCGAAATCCGGCGTGTCGGGGGGCCTCGTCGGCGCCGTACCGGGCAAGGGCGGAGCAGCGGTGTTGTCCCCTCGGCTCGACGCCCACGGGAACTCCGTCCGCGGCATCAAGGTCTTCGAGCGACTCTCGCGCGACATGGGGATGCACCTTCTCGACTCCCCGCCGCCTGCGCGCCCGCTCGCGCACACGACGGCGATGGTAGACGGCGACGGCGACGGAAACCAGGACACGGCCGTCTTCGAGCTGCAGGGCGCCGTGGACTTCCCCGGCGTCGAACGCCTGCTCCGTGATCTCGCCGAGCAACCCCCGAGCAACAGCACCCTGGTGCTGGATCTCGGCCACGTCAGCGAGGTGCGCGACGTCGGCCGCCGCATGTTGCTGGAAGGCGTCCGACGGTTGAGCCTGGACGGCCACCACATCATCCTCATCGACCCGGACGATCTCCTGGAGGGACCCGAAGGACCGATCGAGGTCGGCGATGGAGGCGATGCGGAGGTCGTCCGCGCACGCTGACTGCCGGGGTCACACCTCGCCGAGGGCGCGATCGAGATCCGCAAGCAGATCGTCGACCGATTCAATACCGACCGAGAGGCGCACGACCTCGACGGGAACGGCCGCCTCCGTGCCGCGCACGGACGCGTGAGTCATCTCGTCGGGATAGTTCAGGAGTGACTCCACGCCACCGAGCGACTCGGCGAGCTGGAACAACCGGGTGCTCTCGGAGAACCGGCGGGCTGCCTCCCCCGATTCCAGAGCCAGGGATACGATGCCACCGAACCCGCTCATCTGTCGCGCGGCGAGCTCATGGCCAGGGTGCGAAGGCAGTCCGGGGTAGTAGACCCGCGAGACCTTGGGGTGGCCTTCAAGGTACTCCGCGACCGCCTGCGCATTCTCACTGTGACGCTGCATCCGCACGTCCAGCGTCTTGATGCCGCGAGTCGTCAGCCAGGCATCCAGTGGGCCCGAAATCGCTCCGACGGCGAACTGCAGGAACCCGACCTTCTCCGCCAACGCGTCGTCGTTGAGGACGAGCGCTCCGCCCACAACATCGGAGTGCCCCCCGAGGTACTTCGTCGTCGAGTGGACCACGACATCTGCCCCGAGCGCGAGCGGCTGCTGCAGCGCCGGCGTCGCGAAGGTATTGTCCACCACGACCAGGGCACCCGCCTCATGACCGAGTGCCGCAAGCCCCGCAATATCGGTGACGCGCAGGAGAGGGTTTGAGGGCGTCTCCACCCACAGCACCTTGACGGGCTTGTCCTCCAGCGCTTCGCGGACCGCGTCGAGGTCGCTCATGTCGGTCACTCGCAGCCCGATCCCCCACGCTGCGAGAACCTTCGCGACGAGGCGATGCGTGCCGCCATAGACATCGTTGCCCATCAGGACTTCGTCTCCGGGGGCGAGCGCGGCGCGCAGAAGCGTGTCCTCGGCGGCAAGGCCCGAGGAGAACGAGAACGCGTGGGCGCCGCCCTCGATCGCTGCGAGCTGGGTCTGCAGCGCGGTGCGCGTCGGGTTGCCCGAGCGCCCGTACTCGTAGCCCTGCCGCAGGCCACCGATGCCGTCCTGCGCGAACGTCGTCGAGAAGTGGACGGGCGGAATCACGGCTCCCGTCGTGGGATCGAACGCTTGCCCCGCGTGGATCGCCTTGCTCGCGAACCCGCGTGCATCCTGTTCCGCCGTCATCTCTTCTCCTCTTCACTGTGCGCCGATTCGATCTCGAACCCGCGCGTGGTCATCCACTCGTCGTTGAAAATTCTGTCCAGGTATCCGCGGCCGTGGTCGGGCAGCACGACCACGACGACGGCTTCGGCGGGAAGGGAGCGCGCGACACGGAGCGCGGCGACGACCGCCATCCCCCCGGAACCGCCCACCAGCAGCGCCTCTTCGCGCGCGAGGCGACGGGTCATTGCGAACGCCTCGGCATCCTCGACGCGCTCGTACCGGTCCACGATGGCGGGGTCGAAGGACTCCGGCCAGAAGTCCTCCCCCACTCCTTCGACGTAGTAGCTGTGCACGTCACCGGAGTAGATGGACCCGTCCGGATCGGCGCCGATCACCTCGACGGCGCCGTCCGATGCGTCCTTGAGAAAGCGCCCCGTTCCGGTGATCGTTCCTCCCGTGCCGACGCCCGCAACGAGATGAGTGATCGTCCCGTCGGTGTCACGCCAGATCTCCGGGCCGGTGGACTGAAAATGCGCGAGCGGACCGTTCGGGTTGGCGAACTGGTTCGGCTTGAACGCACCCGGGATCTCCCGTGCGAGCCGGTCGGACACGGAGTAGTAGGAGCGGGGGTCCTCCGGCGGCACATTCGCCGGAACCTCGACGACCTCGGCGCCGTACGCGCGGAGGACATCGACCTTCGTGCCGGCGAACTTGTCCGGGACCACGAACACCGCACGGTACCCGCGCTGCTGGGCGACGATCGCGAGTCCCACGCCCGTGTTCCCCGAAGTGGGCTCGACGATCGTGCCACCCGGACGCAGCAGCCCCTCGCGCTCGGCCGCGTCGATGATGGCGCCGGCGATACGGTCCTTGGCAGAACCGCCCGGGTTGAAGTACTCGACCTTCGCGAGCACGGTCGCAGCGATCCCGTCGGTGACATGGGTGAGCTGGACGAGAGGAGTGTCGCCGACGAGTTCGGCGACGTGAGAGACGAAACGCACAGTCAGATCCTGTGTTCGGGGCGCCGGGGGCGCGAGTGGGCTGGGTCGTCGAGGCGCGCGAAAGCGCTCAGAGACAACAACGACACGTCAGCACAGCCCCACCCTAACCCGACTGGGCTGCCCATGCACGCCCCGAAGCGCTCTCCGGCGTCATATGGCGCCTCGGAAATCGCGCCGACGTCGGCTCCCGTTCTACGCTCGGGGGGTGAGCGCACACACCGACATCTCCACCGCTTTCGGCAACACTCCCCTGGTCCGGCTGAACCGGGTCACCGAGGGGCTCGGCGCCGAGGTCTGGGCAAAGCTCGAGTTCTATAACCCGGCCTCCAGCGTGAAGGACCGGCTCGGCATCGCCCTCATCAACGCCGCGGAGGAGTCGGGCGAACTCGCCCCCGGAGGCACCATCGTCGAGTCCACGTCGGGCAACACCGGTATCGCCCTCGCCGCCATCGGCGCAGCGCGGGGCTACCACGTCGTCCTCACGATGCCCGCGTCGATGTCCAAGGAACGCCGCGCCCTCCTCAAGGCGCTTGGCGCGGAACTCGTCCTCACCGATCCCTATAAGGGGATGACCGAGGCCGTCGAGCAGGCGAAGAAGATCGTCGCCGAGCGGCCCGGCGCCGTGTGGGTGCGTCAGTTCGAGAACGACGCGAACCCCGCGATCCACGTCGCGACGACCGGCCCGGAGATCTGGGCCGATACGGACGGTGAAATCGGGGCATTCATCGCCGGGATCGGCACGGGCGGCACGATCACGGGTGTCGGCCGATACCTCCGCGCGCAGGGCTCGGATGCGAAGATCATCGCGGTCGAACCGGCCGACTCCCCACTCCTCACCGAAGGGCGTCCGGGCGGCCACCGCATCCAGGGCATCGGTCCGAACTTCGTCCCCCCGATCCTGGATCGGGACCTCATCGACGAGGTCATCGACGTCTCCTTCCCCGATGCCATCGCCGTCACGCGCGACCTCGCCGCGCGTGAGGGAATCCTTGCCGGCATGAGCGCGGGCGCCGCGGTGTGGGCCGCGTTGCAGGTCGCTGCCCGCCCTGAGCATGCCGGCCAGAAGATCGTCGTCATCGTCCCCGACAGCGGCGAGCGCTACCTCACCACGACGATCTACGAAGACCCGCAAGAGTCCTGACTCTCTCCCGTGCGGTCGTCGAGACCTCTCGCAGGGCGTGTGTCCCCGTATTGCAACCCGGTTCGTCTCGCCAGGGCCGCGCTCCTTAGTGTGCAGAGACGCCGCGAACCGGCGCACACAGCAAGGAGCACCACATGAGTACCGAAAACAGCGCCCCACAGCTTCCCGATAAGCCCAAAGGTTCCAAGCGCGGACTGATCATCACGATCGCTGTCCTCGCCGTCGCGGTCATCGTCGCCGCGATCTTCCTCCTGCCGGGATTGTTCGGCGGAAACGACAACGACGACACCGCCGGCGACACCCCGGGTGACGCCGAGGAAACCACCTCGGAGCCCGTCACCGTCCGTCTCGGCACCACCGATGCCTCTCAGGGACACTGGACCGTCCTGGCCGACATCCTGGCCGAGGAGAACATCACGCTGGAGGTCGTGCCGTTCAGCTCGTACGAGACGCCGAACCCGGCGCTTGCGGACGGCGAGATCGATCTGAATGCGTTCCAGCACATCGACTACCTCTCCGACCACAACAACGCCACCGGCGATGACCTCCGGGTGGTGGGCGCGACGCTGATCGTCCCCCTCCCGATCTACTCGTCCACCTATGACGACGTCGCCGACATCCCCGACGGCGCTCGCATCGCGATCCCCAATGACGCGACGAACCAGGCGCGCGCCCTGCGGGTTCTGGAAGCGGCTGACCTCGTCGAGCTCGCTGACGTAAGCGCACCGACGCCGAACGACATCGAGAGCGCACGCATCGAGGTTGAACCGGTCGACGCGTCGCAGACCGCTCCGGCGCTCAACGACCCGCAGATCGCCGCGGCGATCGTCAACAACAACTACGCCACGGATGCCGGCATCCTCGACCAGGCGATCTTCGAGGTCGACCCCTCTGAGATCGGTGTCGGCGACCAGCCCTACGTCAACATCATCGCGTCACGACCGGGCGAGGAGACAGACCCCGCGTACGTCGCCGTGTGGGAGGCATACCACGACCCGCGTGTGACCGAGATCGTCGTCGAGGAATCAGGCGGCACGTCCACGATCGTCGAGGCCGACCCGGCCGACGTCCAGCAATGGCTCGCCGATCTCGAGGCAGCCAAGGCTGAGCAGGGCTGACCCCGTCGTCACTGCGGCCGCGCACCACCCCCGGGTGGGCGCGGCCGCTTTCCCCATGAAAGATCACCTATGACCGACATCATCGAACTCCGCGGCGTCAGCAAGTCTTTCGACGTCCAGAACCGTACCGTCGATGCCCTGACCGACATCAACCTGACTGTTCGCGCCGGCGAGATCCACGCCGTGATCGGACACTCGGGCGCAGGAAAGAGCACACTCGTTCGACTCATCAACGGTCTGGAGCGGGTCACGGGCGGCACGATCATCGTCGACGGTGTCGACATCTCGACGATCGGCGAGAGGGCGCTGCGGTCGGTCCGCCGTCGCACCGGGATGATCTTCCAGCAGTTCAACCTCTTCTCGTCGCGCACTATCGCCGGCAACGTCGCGTACCCGCTGAAGGTCGCCGGCTGGCCGAAGGACAAGCGAAACGCGCGGGTCGCGGAGCTGTTGGATTTCGTCGGTCTCCTCGACCGGGCTCACGCGTACCCCGACCAGCTCTCCGGCGGCCAGAAGCAACGCGTCGGGATCGCCCGCGCCCTGGCCACCTCGCCGCCGATCCTCCTCGCAGACGAATCGACCAGCGCGTTGGACCCCTCCACCACGGCAGAGGTCCTTCGGCTCCTCACCCGTGTGAACAGAGAACTCGGAGTCACCGTGGTCGTCATCACGCACGAGATGGACGTCGTGCGGGCCGTCGCGGATAGAGTCACCGTGCTCAGCGGTGGTCGCGTCGTGGAGTCTGGGACGGCCTTCGACGTGTTCAGCTCGCCCACCTCCGACACCGCGCGTGCCTTCGTCTCGGCTGCGCTCCATAACCGGCCCACGTCCGCGGACCTCGAGCGCCTCCGGATCCGCCACCACGGCCGGATCGTCACCGCCGCAGTCGACGATAACGGCGGGATCGGCGCGGTCCTTTCCCGGGCCGCTGACCACGGTGTCGGTTTCGACATCCTCTACGGCGGAATCAGCGCCCTTCAGGACAAGTCGTTCGGTTCACTCACCATCGAGCTCACGGGTGAGAGCGAACCAGTGGAACGGGTGGTCTCAGAGTTGCGAGAGGTCACCACGATCGAGGAGGTTCCGGCATGAGCGCGCTCGCTTTCCAGGTCGCTGCGATCGACACGAACTGGACGTGGGAATCGTACGGTCCGCTCCTGCTGCAGGCACTGGGCGAGACCCTCTACATGGTCTCGCTGACGCTCCTGTTCGGCGGGATCGGTGGTCTCGCCGTGGGGCTCGCCCTCTATGTCACCCGGGCGGGTGGCGTGCTCCCGAGCCGGATCGTGAACACGGTCCTGAACATCTTGGTCAACTTCATCCGGCCGATACCGTTCGTCGTGTTCCTCCTCGCCGTTGCGCCCCTGACACGAGAGCTCGTCGGAACCTATATCGGCACGACGGCAGCGATCGTCCCTCTGTCCCTGGCCGCGACCTTCGGGTTTGCCCGCATCGTGGAGCAGAACCTCGTGACGATCCAGCCGGGCATCATCGAGGCTGCACGTGCGGCCGGAGCCGGCCCCTGGCGAATCATCCTCACGCTGCTCATCCCGGAAGCGCTCGGGCCGCTGATCCTTGGCTACACGTTCATCTTCGTCGCGATCGTCGACGCATCGGCGGTGGCGGGCGCCGTCAACGCCGGCGGTCTCGGGCAGTTCGCCATCAGCTACGGCTTCAACCGCTGGGATTACGTGACACTATGGGCGGCCGTCGGCATCATCATCGTGATCGTCCAGGTGGGACAGTTCTTCGGCAACCGGATGGCACGCAAGGTGCTGCGCCGCTGAGTGCGGCGGCGCTATGCGGTCGTGACGACGTCCCAGCGACCAGAACCGACCGCGACCGGCCGGCCGCGGGTGCGTGACCATTGGCTCCACCCGCCCGGGAAGACGGCGGCCTCCACGCCGGCGACGCGGAGCGCCAGCGCAGAATGGGCCGACACGATGCCGGAGCTGCAGGTCAGCACGATCGGCTCGTCCAGACGGACTCCCGCGGCTTCGAATGAGGCACGGATCTGCGCTGCCGGACGCAATCGTCCATCGTGGGTGAGGTGCGCGACGATCGGCACATTCACGGCACCGGGGATGTGACCCGACACAGGGTCGCCGGCGCTCGCAGACCCGCGGAAGTGGTGCGGCATGCGCACATCTACGAGGGCGCCCGCGGTCGCCGCCTCCGCCGCCTCATCGATCGATGCGATGCGCGGCCATCCCCCCGATGAGACAAAGGCACCGGGAGCAGCCACACGGTCACCGCGCTCCAACGTGCGGCCTGCGGCCAGCCAGGCGCGCAGGCCACCGTCGAGCACGCGCACCTCGACCCCTCGCGCGCGCAGCAACCACCACGCGCGGGACGCCGGAACACCATCGTTGTCGTCATAGACGATCACGACGTCCCCCGAATCGATCCCCCAGGAGCGGATCGCCGCATCGAGGGCCTCGGGAGTCGGCAACGGGTGGGCACCTCGTTCGGGATGGCCCGGGTCGGTGAGCTCACGCTCGAGGTCGACGTAGACGGCGCCGGGAAGGTGCCCTGCGACGTATGCCGGGCGACCCTCGGTTTCGTCGAGGCGCCAGCGGACATCAAGAATCCGCGCTCGCCGCCCGGCCTGTACCCACGCGGCAAGCGCGTCGACGTCCACCAGCACGGCCATAGCTCCATGGTCGGCGCGAGGCGGCGTCGGGTCACGCTCTCATGACATAGGACGCAACCTCGCTTAAACCAGCGTCATCTTCGACCGCGGCGCACGCATTCCAGGCGATGCGCGGTCAGCGTTCGCGGCGGGTCGCATCGCGCGGGTAGCGTGGGAGCCGTGAGCCCATCCGAATGGCACCCCTCTGAAGACGGCATCAACTTCCACACGCGCAAGTGGGTCAAACCAGAAGACCTCAATGCGAACGGCACACTGTTCGGCGGCAGCCTGCTGCGCTGGATCGATGAGGAAGCCGCGATCTACGCGATCATCCAGCTCGGTAACTACCGCGTGGTGACGAAACTCATCTCCGAGATCAACTTCGAGGCCTCGGCGTTGCAAGGCGACCTCATCGAGATGGGGCTGACCGCCGCCCACTTCGGCCGCACCTCGCTGACGATGCGCGCGGTCGTCCGCAACATGATCACCCGCAAGCGCATCCTCACGATCGAGAGAATCGTGTTCGTGAGCGTGGACGAGGACGGCCGGCCGACGCCACACGGCTACACCGACATCACCTACGACCGCGACCGGATGCCCCGCGAGCACCCCGGGACCGACACCATCCGCGTGGTTTAGTCACGGCAGCCGCGTGACGGCATCGACCGCGGTTCGCGGCGACGACGCTGACGTGCACTGCCGTCAGGACGCCGCCGTCATCGGTCGGCGCCCTCGGCGGAGAGGAACAGCGCGCCGTAGGGCTCGAGCTCCACGGAGGTTCCAGCGACAGTGACCACGCGGTGCTCGGGAGTGTGGTTGCCGACGAACCGGCGCCCACCGCGCACAACCGTTTCGATTCCGGGCTCTGCAGAGGCGAACGCTGCCTCGACGCCCGCGTCCGTCAGCCACCGGTCCACGAGGGCGTCGCGCGTATCGGTGTCGGGCTCGGTGGCCACGTACCAGCCAACTCCCCCGCCGGTCGCATCCTGGCGGGTCACCGCGGGGTGCCCTGCCGTAAAGCCGTCCGAGAACGCCGAGACGACCTGGGCGCCGACGGGAATGACAATCTCCTGCCACACCGTCCCCTGGCCGGCCAGGTCACCGGTCAGTGCCGTCGTGACACCGTCCGGGAGCGGTGCGAACTCCTCGACGCGCACGCCGAGGGCGCGCTGGAGTGCGCTTCCGGCGCCGCCGAGATACCCACCGAGTCGGGCGTGCAGGTCCTCGTCCAGCACTCCGGACTGGTACCCCGCAACGAGGACGTCACCGCGCGTGACGACCTCCCCGAGTCGGCTCACGGCCGCGTCGTTGAGGACGTTCGCGAGGGGAGCAACGACCAGCCGGTAGCCGCTCGTGTCGGCGCCGGGCGCGACGAAGTCGACCGCCACGCCGCGGCGGAGGAACCCCTCGTACCAGGCGTAGATGGTCTGGTCGTACGTCAGCTGCCGGGGCGTGCTCGGCTGCTCCACGGCGCGCCAACTGTCCCAATCCAGAACGATCGCGACCACGGCCGGAACCGGCTGTCCGATCAGATCACCGAGATCCTTCAGCTCGGCACCGAGGGCGCGCACTTCGCGGTGAATGCGAGAGTCCGGGCCTGCGTGCGGCACCATCGCGGAGTGGAACTTCTCCGTGCCCGCCACGGACTGACGCCATTGGAAATGCAGGATGCCGTCCGCGCCGCGGGCGACACACTGCAGGCTGTGCAGCCGATTCTGCCCGCGATGCTTGGGGACGTTGATGGGACGCCAGTTGACCGCTGAGGTCGCCTGTTCCATCAGGAGCCAGGGCCGTCCTCCGCCGAGCGAACGCATGAGATCGCGGGTCGCTGCCGCGAGGATGTGACTCCGAGAGTCGGCCGGGTCGGGGTACAGGTCGTCGGAGATGACGTCGACCTCGCGCGCCCACGCCCAGTAGTCGGCGTGCCGGAACAGCCCCATGAAGTTCGTCGTGGCTACGGCATCGGGGTCGACGGAGCGGATGACCTCGCGCTCGGCGCGGTACAGCTCCAGGAGGGCGTCCGAGCTGAACCGGTCGAAGTCAATCGCCTGCGTCGCGTTTCCGTCTGTGGGCATCCGCGACGGAACGCCCACCTCCTCAAAGGACCCGTATCGCTGCGACCAGAACGCGGTTCCCCACGCACGGTTGAGTTCGTCGATCGTCCCGTAGCGCTTCTCCAGCCACACCCGGAAGGCAGCCGCTGACTCCTCGTCATAGCTGCGCGGAACGTGACAGCCGTACTCGTTGCCGATGTGCCAGAGCGTCACCGCCGGATGGCGCGCATACCGCTCGGCCATCTTTCGAACGAGGCGCAGGGCGTGTTCGCGGTACGCCGAGGAACTCGGGCTGTACTGCTGGCGCGACCCGACAGCGAGCCGGACTCCGTCGATTGTGACGGGCAGCGATTCCGGGTGCCGGTGCGCGAGCCAGGGCGGGGGTGACGCGGTCGCCGTGGCCAGGATGACCTCAATGCCTCCGGTGTGAAGGGTGTCCAGCACCTCGTCCAGCCACGCGAAATCGTACTCACCCGGCGAGGGCTCCAGCTTCGCCCAGGAGAAGACGCCGACGGTGGCGGTCGTCACCCCCGCGCGCTGCATGAGCGTGACGTCCTCGTCCCACACCTCGCGGGGCCACTGCTCCGGGTTGTAGTCGCCGCCGTAGCGGATCACCTGCGATGTCATGTCAGTACTCCGTATGGCCGAGGTCGAGATCGGGAAGGAAGCGCACGGCGGATGCGGCCGTTGCCTCGAGTTCGAGAACGACGATGTCATTCCTGCCGCGGCGGGTCGCTCCGGCTGGAACGAAGAGAGACCGTTGCGGACCGTTTCGCCAGTATCTTCCGAGCGTGAAGCCGTTCACCCAGAGGAGCCCTTTGCCCCATTCGCCGGAGTCGACAGCGAGATCGGTCGGATTCTGCAGATGCACCTGCGCACGGAAGACAGCGGCACCGCGAGGCAGTGCCGTCGGCTCGGCCTCCAGCGCGGCCCCCGGCAGCGCCTCCAGGTCGACCGGCGCGGTCTGCCAGGCGCCGATCTCCTCGCCGCTGAAGAGCGCGGGACCGATGAGTCCCTTCGCTTCGCCGATGCGCGGACCATAGTTCACGCGCCCCTGATCCTCCACCAGGATCTCGATGTCTCCTTGAGAGCGCGGCACGACGATCGCCCGCTCGTGCCGGTCGCGGGAGAGCGTTCCGATGGGCTCACCATCCACGCTCACCCACGCGCGATCGCGGACCTCACCGAACGACAACACCGCTGCGTCCTCGCCGCGGTCCACTCGGGTCCGGTACCGGAGAAGACCGCGGCCTTGACCGAGGTCGTCCATCGTCACGAGCTGATCGTGATCGCTCCAGGAGGCCGGTCCGAGGACGTCGTCAAGGCCACCGAGCACTTCGATCGGAGCGGGCTCGGGCACGACGAATGGGAGAGCCTCGGTGCGGTCGAACTCCGGCAGGTCGCAGTAGCGGCCGATGACCTCGCGGAACGCCCAGAACTTCTCGGTCGGACGACCCGCTTCATCCAGCGGAGCGTCGTAGTCATAACTGGTCACCGTGGGTTGGTAGACGCCCTTGTCGTTCGCTCCGTTGGTGAGGCCGAAGTTCGTTCCGCCATGGAGCATATAGATGTTGACGGAGGCCCCCGCCGCGAGAAGCTCATCCAGTTCGGCGGCCGACTCCGCAGCGCTCGTCGTGTGATGGTGCGCGCCCCAATGGTCGAACCACCCGCACCAGAACTCGGAGCACATGAGCGGACCCGTGGGTTGTTGCGCGCGGAGCGCTCGAAGGCGTTCGGTGGCGCGGGAGCCAAAGGATCCGGTCGCCAGCAGTCCGTCGATGTTGCCCGCGCGGAGCATGTCAGGTTCCGGCTGATCGACGGTCGTCAAGGGCACGGTCGCACCGCACGCGCGGAGCCGGTCGGTGAGGGCGCGCAGATACGCATGGTCATCGCCGTACGCGCCATACTCGTTCTCGACCTGCAGGAGGATCACGGGTCCCCCGCGGTCGATCTGCAGCGGTGCAACGATCTCCATGACAGAGCGCAGGTACTGCGTCACCGCAGCCAGATACTTCGGTTCGCGCGAACGGACACAAACGCCGCGTTCCCGCAGCAGCCACGCCGGGAAGCCGCCGCTGTCGAACTCGGCGCAGATGTAGGGGCCCGGCCGCACAATCGCGTGCATCCCCTCGTCCTGGACCTCCCGCAGGAAGCGAGCAAGATCCAGCCGCCCGTCCGTGAGGAACTCGCCCGGAGCCGGAGAATGCTCGTTCCACGGCACATAGGTCTCGATCGCGTTCAGACCCATCATCCGACCGAGCCGGATACGGCTGCGCCACTGGTCGGGGTGAACCCGGAAGTAGTGCAGCGCGCCGGACACGACGCGGTGCGGCTGCCCGTCCAGAAGAAAGTCGTGCTCGCCGATCTCGAAAGTGGCCATGCGTCCCCCTTACAACGACGCAGGACGGCCGACCGAGATCGACCGTCCTGCGCCAGTCGGGATCACTCGACAGTGAATCCCTGCTCCGACCCGTACGCCTTGTTCTGCTCGCCCCACTGCGCAAGCCCATCAGCGATCGAGGTCTTGTTCAAGTAAGCCGCGCCCACGGTGTCTGCGTAGATGCTGTTCGCGTACGACTGCCAGGGCAGGTACTGCCACCCGGTCGATACGGAGTTGGCGGCATCCACGAGCACCTTGTTGATCTGCTGACCACCGAAGTACTCCGACTCGTAGTTGAGGAAGTCGTCGGAGTTCAGCTCGTTGACGGTCGCCGGGAAGCCCCCCTTGCTGAGGAAGACTTCGATCGACTCCTCTGACGAGTTCAGCCACTTCAGGAAGCCCGCAGCCAGGGCGGGGTTCTGCGACTGCGAGGTGACAGCCTCGGCGCTTCCGCCGTTCTCGGAGTTGGTTGCCTCGCCGCCGTCGTAGGTCGGCATCGGCGCCACGCGCCAGTCGCCGGCGCCGTCGGGGGCACCGGACTCCAGGACGCCGGGCATCCACGCGCCGATGGGCAGCGTCGCGATCGTGCCGTTCGCGAGACCGGCGTACCACTCATCTGTCCAGCCTGAGATGGTGCTGACGAGCTCTTCCTGCACGAGCGCGTCCCAGGTGTTCGCCCACTGCTGGGTTCCCTCATCCTCGAGGTTGATCGTCACCGTTTCGCCGTCGGCCTGGAAGGGGCGGCCACCGGCCTGCCAGATCAACGAGGTGCCCAAGCCCGCATCGGTGCCGGAGTCGTTGGTGATGTAGTAGTCCGGGTCGGCCTCGTGCAGCGTGCGGCCGGCCTCGACGAACTCGTCCCACGTCGTGGGAACTTCCAGGCCGAACTTGTCGAAGGTCGCCTGGTTGTAGAACAGCGCCATGGGGCCCGAGTCCTGCGGAAGACCCCAGATGCCGCCCTGCTGCGCGATCGCGCTCCAGGGGCCGGGCGTGTAGAGGTCTTCCAGGTCACCGAAGCCGTACTCAGTGAGATCGAGGAGTCCCTCCGTGAGGATGAACTGAGGCAGCGACTGATACTCGAGTTGCACGACGTCAGGGGCGCCGGAACCGGCAGCGAGCGCGTTCTGCAGCTTCAGGTTGTTGTCGTTGGCGCTCGCGGTGTTCACGACGGTGACGTCGACGTTCGGGTAGGCCTTCTCGAATGCCTCGACCTGCGCCTCGGCGGACGGCGTCCAGGTCCAGTAGGTCAGCTCGCCGCCTTCTTCGAGGGCCGCTTCGATGGCGTCGGCGTTGGCCCCGGCGTTGCCATCGCCTCCCGATCCGCCGCCGTCGTCCTCGCTGCTCGAGCAGGCCGCGAGGCCCGCTCCGACCAGCAGTGCAATCGAGCCGGCGGCGATGCCGCGGGCCAGGGTGCGCTTTCTCATGTGCTGTGTCCTTCCGCTTCTTTGGAGTCGGATCATGGGGATGGTTTTCAGGGAGTCAGCAGTCCCCTACTGCTTGACGCTTCCCGCGCTCAGCCCGGACTGCCAGAACCGCTGCAGCAGCAGGAACGCGATGACAATCGGGACGATGGTGAGGAGTGAGCCGGTGATGACGAGGTTGAAGATCGGATCCGACCCCACTCCAGTGGCCTGCTTGTTCCACTGCTCCAGGCCGATCGTCAGTGGGAAGAGCGCGGGGTCGTTGAGCATGATCAACGGGAGGAAGTAGTTGTTCCAGGTCGCGACGATCGCGAACATCGCCACGGTGACGATGCCGGGAGCGAGGAGCCGGATGGAGATCGTG
This sequence comes from Microbacteriaceae bacterium PS02070, assembly GCA_029959865.1. GTDB lineage: Bacteria > Actinomycetota > Actinomycetes > Actinomycetales > Microbacteriaceae > Microbacterium. The sequence continues at coordinate 210,780 of JASCPE010000001.1, forward strand.
AAGAAGGTGCGCAGCTCGCTCGCTCCGTCCACGCGCGCGGCTTCCAACAGCTCCGTGGGGACCGAATCGACCGCGTACACCCAGATCAAGTAGAGACCGAAGGGCAGAATCAGCGACGGGATGATGATCGACCAGATCGTATTGGTCAAGCCGACCTGACTGAACATCAGGAAGGTCGGGACCGCCAACGCCGTGCCGGGGACGGCGATCGCCCCGAGCACGACGGCGAAGATCAGCTTCTTTCCGGGGAACGTGAACTTCGCGAGGCCGTACCCGGCCAGGGTCGCCAGCACCGTCGCTCCCCCGGCACCGAGGACGACGTACAGGAGGGTGTTACCGAACCAGCGAAGGAAGATCCCGTCGTCGTAGGTGAGGGTCTGAGCGATGTTCTCGAAGAAGGCGAACGGGCCGGAGAACCAGAGCCCGAACGAGCTGAACAGCGCGTTCTGCGTCTTCGTCGAGCTGATCAGCAACCACGCCAGGGGAAGGAAGGAATAGACGAGGAAGAGGCTCATCGCGATCGTGAGCAGCACGGAGCGTTTGGGTGACTCGACGACGCTGGGGGTGCGCTCCAGCGCCCGCGCCCGCGCCCGCGCCCGGCGGCGCCGGGTCGCCTTCGACGTGACGAGGGTGTGCGTGTTGGTCTCTGACGTGCCCATCACATCGCCTGCCTGTTTCCGCGCAGCTGCACGACGTAGGCGATCACGGCGGTGACAACGCCCATGATGATCGCGACCGTGGCCGCGTAATTGACCTGCTGGCCGAAGAAGCTCAGGTTGTAGGCGTACATGTTCGGGGTGAAATACGTCTGGATGAGGCTCGGTGACAGTGGACGCAGGATGTTCGGTTCGTTGAAAAGCTGGAAGCTGCCGATGATGGAGAAGATCGTGGCGATCACGATCGCGCCGCGCAGGGCGGGGATCTTGATGTCTCTGATGATCCGGAACTGCCCCGCGCCGTCCAGCGCCGCAGCTTCGTAGAGCTCGGTCGGAATTGTGCGCAGCGCCGAATAGAAGATCAGCATGTTGTAGCCGATGAACTCCCACGTGACGATGTTGCCGATCGCGACGAGGATCCATTGCTGGGTGAATGGCGTCAAGAGATCGAACCCGACGGCGTCGTTGATGTTGCCGGCAAGGCCCATGCGCTCGGAGTACATGAACCCCCACATGAGCACCGCTACGACACCGGGAACCGCGTAGGGAAGGAAGATGCCGATGCGGAACAGTGACGAACCGGCCAAGCGTCGGGAGTCGATGGCGAGGGCGGCGATCAGTGCGAGCACCAGCATGATCGGCACCTGGATGGCCAGGAACAGTGCGACGCGACCGGCACCCTCCAGGAACTTCGGGTCGGTGAAGGCCTGGATGTAGTTGTCGAAGCCGACGAAGGAGTTGCCGCCGATGAGCCGGTTGCGGAAAAGGCTCAAGTAGATCGAGTAGGCCACTGGGGCGAGGAAGGTCAGCGCGAAGACGATGAGGAACGGGGCGACGAACCCGAGACCCGCCCATTGCCGGGTGGTCGATCGGCGACGCCGGGGCGAGGCCTGCGGCGGTGGCGCCGGAGCGACGGTGGTCATCTTCACCTGCACCCTTCGTCATTGATGGTCTGCATATGTTTACGTCAACATTGACGAATCCGAGGGTAACATGTTGACGTCAACATCTGTCAAGCCCCCGACCGGAGAGTTCTAAGGTGACATTGATGTCCCTCGCCAACGACCCGCCCCGATCCGTGTCCCTGCGCGAGGTTGCGCAGCGCGCGGGCGTGTCGGGGCAGACCGTCTCACGCGTGGCCAACAACGTCCCGAACGTGGCAGAGGCGACCCGCGAACGGGTCTTGGCTGCCATGAAGGAACTCGGGTACCGGCCCAACGTTGCCGCGCGGGCGCTGCGCCGCGGGGCGTTCGGCTCGATCGGCGTTGTCGTCTTCACTCTCGGGACGCTCGGAAACATCCGAACCATCGCGGGCATCGTGGCCGAGGCGGCCCGCCGGGACTACGCGATCGAGTTGATCCAGGTGCAGAAGGCCGACAGCGACGCCACCGAGGGGCAGGTCTCCTCCGCGCTGTCCCGCCTCGGGCAAGACGCCGTGGACGGGATCATCGTCATCATCGAGTCACACCTGATCTCGAAGACGGACCTCCGCTTCCCCGAGGGGATTCCGAGCATCATCGTCGAGGCCGGTGCGCGCCCGGACCGACCCTCGATCAACGCGGACCAAAGCCAGGGCGCGAGGCTCGCCGTCGAACACCTACTCGATCTCGGGCACCCCACGGTGTGGCACATCGCCGGGCCCGTCGAGTCCAACTCCGCGCGCGAACGCGAACAGACCTGGCGCGCGTTGCTCGAGGAGCACGGGCGAGAGATCCCGGAGCCGGTCTCCGGAGACTGGACGGCGGAATCGGGCTACCGCGCCGCGGTGGAGTTCCTCTCGCGGGGTGACGTGAGCGCTGTCTTCGCCGCCAACGACCAGATGGCGCTCGGCGCCCTCCGCGCGTTCCATGAGGCGGGGATCCCCGTGCCAGAGCGCATCAGTGTCGTCGGGTTCGACGACATGGAAGAGTCCGCGCACTTCTGGCCGCCGCTCACAACGGTCCATCAGTTCTTCGAAGACGCCGGCTCGCTTGCGGTCGCTCTCATCATCGACGAGATCGAGGGGCAAGCGGTCTCGCCCGGGGTGCGGAAGGTCGGCACCGAGTTGGTCGTGCGCCAATCGACCGCCCCGTATCGCCGCTGAGTCCGGCGGGACGGGGTCAGCGGCCGAGCAGTCGGGCGAAGAGGCCTCCGCGCGCTGCCTTCGCCGTCGCGATCTCCTCGGCAGTATGGCGTCCGTTGCACCATTGGTGTGCGGGTACGCCACGTCGAACCTGGTTGATGTGCTGGCCGCAGCCTGCCCAGGTGGTCTTTCCGCAGGTCTTGCAGGTGGTCGCCGAGCACATCGTCACGCCTCCTGGCAGTGGCAGCGCTCTGCTTCGGGCACGCCTGCGAGCGCGGTCTCGATGTGCTGGCCGCAGCCGGTCCATGTCGGCCGGCCGCAGTGTGCGCAGGTGATTCGTTGACACATGGGGAGTTCTCCTCGCGTTCTTGTCTGGGTGTGGTGTGGGATCAGGCGAGCATCATGAAGAGCTTCTCGAGCTCTTCGGTGGTGATGCCGTCTTCTGCAAGAGCGGTATCGGGATCGGCCAGGCAGTCCTTCATCGCGGTGGAAACAATCGCAAAGCCAGCCCGGTCCAGGGCGCTGGAGACGGCGGCGAGTTGCGTGACCACCTCGCGGCACGACTTCTCCTCCTCGACCGCGTTGATCACCGCGTCAAGCTGGCCTCGGGCGCGGCGTAGGCGGTGCAGGATGCGCCGCTGCACCTCGGTGTCGGGGGTACTCATAGAGAATCCTTTCGGTCTGGAGCGATCAACTGAGGTCGACGTGCCGCCGGGCCTCGGGGTAGCCAAGCGTATTGCGCTCGATGGCCTCCGACTCACGGGCGCGAAGCAGGTCGGTGGGGCACCAGCCGGTGATCGCCCCGACGGCGAGCAGCAGCGACCAGATCCCCGCCGGAACCGCACACCAAGGCTGCCCAGCGACGCTCAGCGCAAATGCCCCGACAAGTAGCGCGGCGACGCCCCGCACGATGCGATCGGCGGGCGAGGTGACGCACGTCCGAAGAGTGCGACGATCAGGCATCCTGCATCGCTTCCTCGGCGCACAGAAGCTCAGCAGCCCGCCCGCCGAGCGCGGCGCGGAGCGTGAGGATGCCCCCTGACAGAGACGCGGAGTCGAACCCCGCCTGAGCGAGCACTCGGTTCGCTATCGCGGAGCGAATCCCGGACGCGCACATCACCCGGATGGGACGCGCCGCAGACGCGGCGCGAACCTCTTCGAGGCGTTGACGTAGCTCGGTGTGCGGGATGTTCAGCGCACCCGGCAGGTGCCCGGTGGCGAACTCGTCACGGGTGCGCGTATCGAGCACGAGCGCTTCCTTGAGAACTCGGTCCACATCCTGCGCGTACCACAGCGCCAGGGTTCCGTTGCGGACGTTCTCCCCCACCATCCCGGCGAGATTCACGGCATCCTTGGCCTGTCCGTAGGGCGGCGAGTACGCCAGGTCCAGGTCGATCAGATCCTCCACGGCCATACCCGCGCGGATCGCCGTGGCGATGACGTCGATGCGCTTGTCGACCCCGTCGGCACCCACCGCCTGCCCACCGAGCAGCAGCCCATCCTGTGGGCGGAAGTGGAGGATCATGTGGATCTGACTCGCCCCGGGGAAATAGCCAGCGTGCTGGTTCGGGTGCAGGTGGATGGTCTGGTAATCGACCCCGTCCGCCTCGAGCGCTGCGCGATTCGCTCCGGTCAACGCGGCGGTGACGCTGCCGATGCGGACGATCGCGGTGCCGACCGTCTGCGGAAGAGATCGGGCGGTTCCGGGTCGAAGGATGTCGTCGGCCACGAGCCGTCCTGCGCGGTTGGCTGGTCCGGCCAACGCGACGGGGCGGCGGACTCCGGTGACGGCGTCGGTGCTCACCGTCGCATCACCCGTGGCCCAGATGCCCGGAACGGACGTGCGCCCATGCTCGTCCACCACGATCGCCCCGCGCTCGCACTTCACGCCGGCGTCCTCGAAGACGGCAGTGTCGGGTCGCACCCCGACCGAGAGCACGATCAGCTCGGCGAGCAAAGAGGTTCCATCGCTGAGAACCACCGTGTCATGGCCTGCGCCCTGCTGGATGCCGGTTGCCGCGATCCCGGTGCGGGTCTCGATGCCGAGAGCGTGCAACTCATCGGCCACGAGTGCGGCGAGCTCTGATTCCATCGGCGGCAGGACGTGGTCGGCCAACTCGACCACGGTCACTTCCAGGCCCTGATGAGCGAGGGCTTCGGCCGCTTCAACGCCGATGAATCCCGCGCCAAGGACAACCGCGCGGCGCGCACCCGCATCTACCTGCTCACGCAGCGCGACGGCGTCCTCGACCGTGCGGAGTGTGCGTACCCGCGGGGAATCCAGGCCGGGCATCGAGGGACGCACGGCTCGCGCGCCCGGAGAAAGCACCAGCGCGTCGTACTCGATCTGTGCGGTCCCGTCTGGGATGTCGACGGTGACGACCTGGCGCTGTGCGTCCAGTCCGCTGACCTGGTGGCGCGTGCGCACATCCAGATCGAGAGCGGAACGAAGCGAGGCCGGGGTCTGCACGAGCAGCGACGACGGGTCTGCAATCTCTCCTCCGACGAAGTAGGGCAGTCCGCAGTTCGCAAAGGAGACGTGGTCACCGCTTTCGAGCACGATGATCTCCGCCGACTCGTCCAGCCGCCGCGCGCGAGCCGCGCAACTCATGCCGCCAGCGACCCCTCCAACAATGACGATCCTCATCGCGCCGCCTCCTGCTCGCTGTGCCGACCCTGTTGTGCGGCAACCTCAGCGCGCACCTCGTCCATGTCGAGGCCACGCACGGCGGAGAGCACCCGTTCCAGTTGTGGAGCCGCGAGAGCCCCGGGTTGGGCGAGGACCAGAATCTTCTCGCGGAAAGCCATCAACGTCGGGATTGAGGTGATTCGAAACCCCGCGGCGAGCTCCTGCTGCGCCTCGGTGTCGACCTTCCCGAACACTACATCCGAGTGGGCCTGCGAGGCGCGCTCGAACACCGGCGCAAAGGCGCGGCACGGCCCGCACCACCCCGCCCAGAAATCCAGAAGGACGATGTCGTTCTCCGCGATGGTGGATTCGAGGTTGTCCGGGGTGATCTCTCGAGTAGCCATGCGATCACTATACCCCCCGGGGTATAGTGATCAACTATTCGGGCTCGCCTACATCGTCACTTCGCTCACGGCCTCGGCCGGAACTCAGCAACGGATCGCTGAACCGCACTCGACGGATCGTCGCGGACGGCGTGACGTATGTACGACGAATTCAACCCGCCCGCGCATACACCCCCTCAGCGGGGACCAAGCCGACGCCCTCACCGACCTGGCCGTCAGCCCGGGCGCGCGTCAGTCGCGACTGAATCGGCGGGCGAGCGCGGCGCCCGCGTTGCTGCCGGCCAGAAACGCGCGGGTACGTTGCACGATGTCGCGGAGAAGCTCGTCACCGAACGCGTCTCGGAGGCTTTGATCAATGGCCGTCTCGGCGGCTTCGACCTGAGGGCGAAGCTTGCGCCCTTCTTTGGTCAACTGGAGCAGAACCTGCCGCCTGTCCATCGGGTTGTCGACGCGGTCGACGAGGTCACGTTTGACGAGGGAGTCGACGAGCCTACTCGGACTCCCGGTCTCGCACACCAGTAGCCCACCGAGCCCCTTCAGGGTGATTGGGCCGTACTCGCCGAGCACAATGATGACCTCGGCCTGCGACGGCGTGACCTGCATGGGCGAGAGCGCGAGGGCGAGTTGCCTATTCCCTTCGCGCTGGGCCGCAAGGATCGCGTAACGCAGTTCCGGTGCCCCGACACGGGGGGGCTGAGTGTCGAGCATCTGTGCTGGCTCCTAGGGCTTCGAGGCGGTGTGGCTATCGGCTCGATGGAACGTCACCGACCGCAAGCGCACGTCTGACCACGATCATAGCAGGCGTGTTCGATTGTTTCCGTGATGTGACATGTTTCTGAACTCACGACCATTTTGCTTGACATGGCGTCATACGCGGTTCAATATCGTGTCAGTACATGACATGCCATCTAATGCACTGAACAACTAAAAGGGGGGAATCTCATGATGAATGAAATGTCCGTGATCGGGTTGGCCGCGCCGAGCGCATTCGCACCGATCGAGGAGGTGGTCGCGGAGATTGGCCGTGGCCGAATGGTCGTGCTGGTGGATGACGAGGACCGTGAGAACGAGGGTGACCTGGTGGTCGCTGCCGAGTTCGCGACGGCGGAGGTAGTGAACTTCATGATCACGCACGGCCGCGGTCTGGTGTGTATGTCGATCACCGAAGAACGGGCGCTTACGTTGGGGCTGTCTCCGATGGCGGCGAGCAACACCGAGGCGCACGCCACGGCCTTCACGGTCAGCGTCGACGGCAGCGAGGAGCACGGGGTGACGACCGGCATCTCAGCGCACGAGCGCGCTCGCACCATCGACCTTGTGTTGCGGGGGTCTCAGAAGGATCTGCGCACACCCGGTCACATGTTCCCGCTGGTCGCGCGGGCCGGTGGCAGTCTCGAGCGCCCCGGCCACACCGAGGCGTCGGTCGACCTCGCACGGCTCGCCGGGCTCGCGCCGGCGGGAGTGATCGTGGAGATCGTCGGCGACGATGGCCACATGCTCCGCCGCGACGGTCTGGCACAGTTCGCCCATGACCACGGGCTGCTCATCTCCAGCATCGAGCTGCTACGAGCGCACCTGAGCGAGTTGAGCGCAGCGGCATGAACCACCGCTGGCTCCGCACGGTCGGCGCGGTGTACTTGCGCAGACACGTCGGGAAGAACCTCGGCACCCTGGAAGGGCTCGGGAACGTGCCGCGTGAGGGTGGATTCGTCCTCGTGCCGAACCACACCAGCTACCTGGACCACTTCGTCCTGGATTTCCTCCTGGAGGCGGTGCGCGACGAGCCCACCTGGTTCCTGACAAAGAAGGAGAGCTTCGAGAAGCCCCTCGTCCGCGCCTGGACGAGGGCGTGGCACGGAATCCCGGTGGACCGCGACCGGCCGTCAGCGGACACATTGCGCACGGTCCAGCATGTGCTGCAGGCGGGAGCGGCGCTGTGCGTCTATCCCGAAGGCACAAGGAACCCCGAGCCGGAAAAGCTCCTGGAGTTCAAGGCTGGCGCGTTTCACTTCGCCGCGACCTCGAACGTGCCGGTGATTCCGGTCGCGCTGGTGGGAACCGATCAGGTACTCCCCAGAGGGGGGCGCCGGTTCCGGCCAGGACGAATCGATGTGCGGTTCGGCGCTCCGATAGTGCCGGATACGTCACGCCCGAAACCCGAGCGCGTCCGAGAAACCCTCGATGCTGCGCGAACGTGGATGGAGGATGCGCTCATGCAGATGAGGTCCGACCGCGGTCAGGACATCGTCGACGCAAACGGGCTGACCGCACGCACGAGCGAGCTCACGAACAGAGGACAACTCACCGGACGGCGCACACGCGCGCTCGCCTTCGTGATCCGTTCACTGGAGAGGAGCCACCCCGGAAACGTCGGACCGATCAAGGCCCTCGCCCGGCTCCGCGGGCTACGTGCGCTGAGCATGTCAGGTCCGCTCCGGACGTTGCTGCTCGGCCGCGCGGAGCGCGGCCTCCGGCATGCACTGCGAGTTAGCCCGTCTGATGCCGACACGCACTACTACCTCGGCAGCGCGCTGGCGTCCCGTCACCGATGCGACGTCGACGCGGTTCGGCACCTTGAAGCCGCGGTGGGCCTGACCGGCGAGGCGGACCCCCGCCCGCTGCTCGCGCTCGCCCAGCTGGAAGCCCGCTCCGGCGACCCCGACAACGCAGAGACCCTCCTGGACGCGGCGAATAGCGCCCTCCAGGAGGACGACCCACGCACGCCCGCTCGCCTGGCGCGGATCGCGGCCGTACGAAAGGAACTGGAGGACGCCGCATGACCTCAACACGGACGGACACCGGCGTCACGGTGATCCTGGAAGGCAAGCCCCGCCAGAAATGGCGCCGCACCGGCCCCGCCCAATGGCAACTCGACGGAGTCTGGCCCTCGCGCAGAGAGAAAGGTCAGGCGCTTCGGTTATTGAGCTCGGGCCTGCCGATCCTGGTGATCCAGAACTCTACCGGCGAATCCGTCGACCTTTTCGACGAGGAAGCCAGTGATCTCAGCCAGTTCGCGGGGTACGTCACCGCGTGCGAGAACGGCGTCACCAGCCTGTTCATCCCTTCCCTGGACTGGCTGCCCCCTCGCATGACGAAGGCCGCGACCAGCTTCATCACCGAACACACCCGGCTCGACACCATGATCGACTCGCGCAGCCCCGTGCTCACACCCGCACTCGGCCACCGCAGGAACCTCCGAGTCCTCCATCTGCCGACCAACGACACCGCTGTACGGACCGCCGAGCGCCTGAACGAACTCGCGGACCTCGCGTTCCCCCACTCACAGACCAGACGGAAAGCAACCCGATGAACACCCTCACCGCACAACGCGACATCCACTCGGACCCGCAGACCATCGCCGACATCATCCTGAATATTGCCGAACTCGCCGACTGGAACCCCGCCCTCAACAGCACCGGCACCCGCGACCAGTCCGCGAGAATCGGACACCCCTACCCCGTCTCCACCCGCATCCCCGGCCGCGCAACCCTCACCTACACCCGCGCCGCCCCCGATCAAATCGCCTGGCGGCTGGAAGTCGCCGGCAGCACCGAGGCCGGGCAATGGGACCTCCAGCCGCGCGGCGCCACGACCCGTGTCATCCATACGATGACCCACTCCGGCGCCCTCTTCACGCTCATGCACAACGCGATGAGCAGCGTCCCGACCTGGCGACTCGACCGGCTCCAACAGCGCGCAGAGAATCACGCACGACTCTCGTAACCCGGCCCCCGCCCAGTTTGGGATCTGTGCGCCGCCTCGCGGACTATGAAGAGTTCGGCCCTAGCGGGGGTCACCTGGGAGTCACTCCGAAGGGACCGAGCCTCTGGCTCTGATCGCCAACCCCCGGCAGTCGAGCCGCAAGAAAAGCGGCTCTGATCAGCCAAAAATGGCGGAGACGGAGGGATTTGAACCCTCGGTCCCCATAAGGGGACTCCACCTTAGCAGGGTGGTGCACTAGGCCTGACTATGCGACGTCTCCAGGCATCCGGCCGCTCGCGGCGCGGATACGCCCAGTAAGCATAACCGCTCTGGCGGCTCACATCGAACCGAGGAGGTCACTCCTGGGCGACGGTGCAGGTGACCTGGTCGGCGCTCTGGCCGGCGATCACCTCGGGCAGATCCACCGCGTCAGACGTCGCGCTCGGCGAAGGCGATTCGCTCGCCTCGGGAGTCTCCTCCGGAGACGCCGTCGCGTCGGGGCTCTCGGTCTCGCCCGGCGCGGGAGTGCCACTCTCGCCACCCTCGCCACCTTCGCCCGCTTCACCGATCACTTCCACGCCGTAGCCCTGGCTCGCATCACCGGTGAGCGTGATCTCACGGTTCTCGGCGAGCGCAGCGAACAGCTCATCCGCCGCCCACGTCACCGGAATCACCCGGTTGCCGTCCAGCGCGTACTCAGTCGGGTACTGCACGAAGACGATGTCCTTGTACGGCACGTCGGCGACGGCCATCGCGATCTGCACCATCCGCTGCGGGTTCGACAACGAATCACTCAGCACGAGCTGCCCGTTGGAGACCTGACGAACGGCGGTCGTCGCGAGGTTCAGCAGGACACCCGGGTTCGACAGCACGCCCCCGGACTGCAGCTTGCGCACGAGCGAACTCATGAACTGCTGCTGATTCGAGATGCGACCGAGGTCGGACCCATCGCCGATTCCGTGGCGAATACGCAGGAACTGCAGCGCCTCCGCGCCGATGAGCGTGTGCTCCCCCGCGGCAAGGTCCAGCCCGGTGTGCGCGTCGCTGATGTCGTTGGTCACGCAGACATCGACACCGCCGATCGCGTCGGACATATTGATGACACCCGTCCAGCGGATCGCCGCGGCGTACTGAATGTCGACGCCGGTGAGCTCTTCGACGGTGAGCACCGAACACGCGAGGCCGCCGTAGTTGTACGACGCGTTCATCGGCTGCGCGCTCATCTCGCTGTAATAGCCACCCGACCCGTCGGGGCACGACGGAATCGGCACGACCATGTCGCGCGGGAAAGACACCACCGTCACTCGACGCGGCTCATCACTGATGTGCACGAGCATCGTCACGTCGTTGCGCTCGCCACCGTCGTCATGGGCGCACCGCGGGAACAGCTCAAGGTCCTGCCCCTCGCACGAGTCGGTTCCGACGACGAGCATGTTCACGCCGCCCTCGATCTCACCGATCTCCGGCGGCAGACCCGTCTCATCGCCCTCGAGGGCAACGGCATTCTCATCCACCGTGCGCAGGCCATCCCAGAACGCGAACGCCGCGATCGAAGACAGGCTGACGACCGCCACGAGCACCACCGCAACCGCGACGGCAAGCACCTGGAACAGGGGCCGCGGAGACGTCAACTCCCCATGCCGAGCAACCGGCTGACGTCGCCGACGCGACGATGAGGATGATGTACCCGCGCCCACCCGGTGTCCTTTCGTGAAGCGGTCAGGTCCGCAATGCGGAGGGTGTGGGATTCGAACCCACGGGACATTGCTGCCCACTGGTTTTCAAGACCAGATCCTTCGGCCGCTCGGACAACCCTCCCGAGAGCGCAACGCGCTCGCCTGCAGAGTCTACTGGACCTGAATCGGCTCGATTCTCCCGGCGCCACCTATGCGCGCCCTGACAGGACGCCGAACGCCGACCTGTCACAGGCCCCGCAGAATCGCCGCGACGCCGCCCTCATAGACCGAGCCGGTCGCCTCCGACGCCTCGGCCTGCACGACCTCCGGCGCCTGTGCCATCGCGATCGCACGCCCACCGTGCTCGCGCGCCCAGCGGAACATGCCGAGATCGTTTCGTCCATCGCCGATCACCAGGACATCGCGCGGAGCGACCCCCAACTGCTCACGGACGTACTCAAGCCCCGTCGCCTTATCCACGCCGTGCGGAGCGATGTCCAACCACGCCGACCACCCCACTGCGTACGACACTCCGCCGAGGCCAATGCCCTCGACGAGCTCGAGGAAGTCCTCCGGAGACTCCTCCGGCGAGACCACGACGACGCGCGAGACAGGCTCATGCGCGAGATCCTCGAACGCGACCTCGCGCGCCCGGGAGAGGTTCCAGTCGTGCATGTCCTCGGTGAACAACCGCTCGCCGTCGGCGAGCTCGACCATGTACCGACCGCCGGGAAGGTGTGTGCGTACGAGCTCCAGCACCTCCGCGGGATCGAAGGTCTCCACGACGTGGCGTTCGTACTCGACGGGGTCACCTTCGAGCCGGCGCATCACGACGGCGCCGTTGGAGCACACCGCAAACTCCGGCTCCAGCCCCAGGTCACTCATGATCTGCCGGGTGCTCTCCCACGCGCGCCCGGTGGCGAGCATGATCTCGTGCCCGGCCTCATGCGCATCACGAACAGCGTCGACGACACCGGGGCTGAAGCTCTCGTCCTCCAGCAGCACCGTCCCATCGATGTCCAGCGCAATCAGGAGCGACCGACCGGTGCCCGCTTCGGCGTCATCTGCGAGGTCCTCAACGATGTCGGCCGTCTCGTCTGCCGTTGCGGCATCGACATCCCCGACGTCGGGCAAGTCGCGTGCGCTCACGCGACCGGCTCCAGCACATCGCGGCCGATGAACGGACGCAGCACCTCGGGGACGAACACCGATCCGTCCTCGCGCTGGTGCGTCTCTAGAAGCGCAACGATCCATCGCGTCGTCGCGAGCGTTCCATTCAGGGTCGCCACCGGCGTCGTCTTGCCACCCTCCGGCCGATACCGGATGTCGAGGCGGCGAGCTTGGTAGGTCGTGCAGTTGGACGTACTCGTCAGCTCGCGGAACGCCCCCTGCGTCGGCACCCACGCCTCGATGTCGTACTTTCGCGCCGCCGACGACCCCAGGTCTCCCGCCGCGACATCGATCACGCGGTAGGCCAGGCCCAGGTCTTGAAGCATCCGCTCCTGCGCCGCGACGAGCCGCAGATGCTCTGCCTCGGCGTCTTCGGGTCTCGTGTAGACGAACATCTCGAGCTTGTTGAACTGGTGCACGCGGATGATGCCACGGGTGTCCTTGCCGTACGAACCGGCCTCGCGGCGATAACAGGTCGACCAGCCCGCGTAACGCTTCGGACCCGCGGAGAGGTCGAGGATCTCGTCCATGTGGAAGCCCGCCAGCGGCACCTCACTGGTCCCGACCAGATACAGATCATCTTCGGCCAGGTGATAGATCTCGTCCGCGTGCTGACCCAGGAACCCCGTGCCCTTCATGACCTCGGGGCGGACGAGAGTCGGTGGAATCATCGGGGTGAACCCCGCTTCCACCGCGCGCTGCAGGCCGAGCGACATCAGGGCATGCTCCAAGAGCGCCCCCACGCCGGTGAGGAAATAGAAGCGCGAACCGGAGACCTTCGTGCCGCGGGCCATGTCGATGGCGCCGAGCTTTTCGCCGATCTCAAGGTGGTCGCGCGGCTCGAAATCGAACTGCACAGGCTCCCCGTGCGTCCGGAGCGTGACGAAGGCGTCCTCGCCTCCCGCGGGGACACCATCGATGATGAGATTCTCAATGCGAGCGAACGCGGCGTCGGCGGCCTCCGTGGCTTCGGTGACGCGCTGCTGCGCGGCCTTCACGTCGGCGCTGAGCTGCTTCGCCTCGGCGACGAGCGCGGGCTTGTCTTCCTTGGGTGCCTGAGCGACCCGCTTGCCGTGCGCATTCTGGCGCGCACGCAACTCTTCGAACGCGGTGATCGCGGACCGCTTCGCACGATCTGCCTCCAGCGCGTCGTCGACCGTCTCGGGAGACTCGCCGCGAGCGCTCTGCGAATCGCGGAAAAGGTCGGGACGCTCACGGAAAAGTACGGGATCGATCACCCGATAAGCCTACTCAGCGTGCGTGCGGTTATCCTGACCGCATGGCCTCGGAGCAGAAGAAGCGGCGTGCAGCGCTCGTGTTCAACCCCGTCAAAGCAGACCCCGACACCCTGCCCGGCCAGGTAAAGGACGCGGCAGCGGCAGCGGGGTGGGATGAACCACTCATTCTCGAGACGACCGTTGAAGACACCGGCGAGGGCGCCACGCAGAAGGCCCTGGACGAAGGCGTCGACGTCATCCTCGTCGCTGGCGGCGACGGCACGGTTCGTGCGGTGAGCGCGGCGATCGCAGGAAGCGGCGTGCCGCTAGCGATCGTTCCATCCGGAACCGGCAACCTGCTCGCCCGCAACCTGCTGCTGCCCTTGGACAGCCCCGAACTGATGGTCAAGGCGGCGTTCGAGGGCGACGAGCACGCAATCGACATCGCGTTCGCGAAGATCACCCGCGAGGGAGGCGACGTCGAGGAGCACGGGTTCGTCGTGCTCGGCGGCATGGGGCTGGATGCCGCCATGATCGCCAACACGAGCGGGAATCTCAAGAAGAAGATGGGCTGGGTGGCCTACGTCGACGGCGCCGCCCGCTCCCTCGTCGGCGCGAAACCCTTCCCGGTGACGTACCAAGTGGCCGGTCGACGTCTGCACCGGACGAACGTGCAGAGCATCATGGTCGCGAACTGCGGCTCGCTTCCCGGTGGACTCGAACTCATCCCCGACGCCTCGGTCTCCGACGGCAATCTCGACGTGCTGATCGTGCAACCAAAGGGCCCTCTCGGCTGGGTACTGGTGTGGCGCCGCGTCGCGTGGGACAACAGTGTGCTGCGCCGCTTCCGCGCGGGGCGCAACGTTCTCAAGCTGCGCACGAAGGACAACTCTGTTCGTTACTCGCGTGGTCCGGGCGTCGACATCGGCACGCAGCAGGCGCAGGCCGTCCAACTGGACGGAGACGAATTCGGCGAAGCAACCCAGCTGGCCGCACGTGTGGAGGCCGGAGCGCTCAAGATCATGGTGCCGGTCGGTCACGTCCTGCCCAAGTAACACGTGACGGTCCGCACGCGCGGGAACAGAAAACCCTCCCGAACGGTTGCACCGGGGTGATGAACACCACGCCGATGCCCGCCCTCTCCGTGCTCGATCTCGTTCCGGTGCGCACCGGGCAGAGCTCCGCCGACGCCGTGCGCGCCTCCCTCACCCTCGCGCAGCGTGCGGATGAGCTGGGCTACCGCCGCTACTGGTTCGCGGAGCACCACAACATGCCGGCCGTCGCCTCCACGACGCCACCGGTGCTGATCGCCGCAGCCGCCGCTCGTACGCAACGGATCCGCGTCGGCTCGGGCGGCGTCATGCTCCCCAACCACTCACCGCTGGTCGTCGCAGAGCAGTTCTCCGCACTCGAGTCCCTCGCACCGGGCCGCGTGGACCTCGGACTCGGACGTGCGCCGGGCAGCGACCCCGTCATCACCCAGATCCTCCGCCAGTCCGGCACGACGAGCGACGTGGATGCGTTCGGTCGGAACGTGACCGACATCATCTCGCTCCTCGCCCCCGAAGGCGCGACAGTCCAGTTCACCTCCGGCGGCACCTACACGGTGCGCTCCACGCCCGCGGCGACGTCCGCTCCCGAAGTGTGGCTGCTCGGGTCGAGCAACTTCTCCGCCCAACTAGCCGCAGCCCTCGGACTGCCCTACGTCTTCGCGAATCACTTCTCCGGCGACGGCCTGCGCGCCGCGCTCCAGCTCTACCGCCAGCAGTTCCAGCCGAGTCAGTGGCTGAGCGAGCCGCACACGTTCCTCACCGCTAACGTCATCGTCGCCGAGACCGACGAAGAAGCTCGCGCCCGTGCGCTCCCGCAGGTGCGGATGATGGCGCGCCTGCGCGGCAACATCCCGCTCGTCCCGCAGGAGACCGTCGAGGAGGCACAGGCACGCGAGGCAGAAGACGGCCTGGCCCGCCCCCTCATGGAGGGCGCGCTTCGCCGCGGCTTCTACGGAACCGGCCCCGAGGTGCGTGCCCGACTTGCTGCGTTCGCCGCCGAGCACGGTGTCGATGAGGTGATGATCTCTCCCGTCGCCGCAGCACGAGATGGGGATGCTCCCGACACCGCGCCCGCACGGGTGGAAACGATCGAGCAGCTCGCCGCCGAGTAGCTGCCGCGGCGGCCTCGGCCCCTTCGTTCGCCGGGGACGCTTATGAGCCGTGCTCGGGTTCACCCGAGAGAATGCCGCGGAGCCAATCGCGTGCCTCGACGAACACCTCGTCGGAATAGCGCTCCGGATAGTGCACCACGGCGCGATCCGCCCGCGGATACGAACCGAGGAAGATCACCTTGGGACTGAACCGCCGAAGGCCCAACAACGCGTCCGCAACTCGCTCGTCGTGGACATGCCCGTCGGCGTCGATGACGAACCGGTAGCGGCCGAGAGCGTCCCCGATGGGGCGTGAGGCCAGCAATGACAGGTTGATCCCCCGCGTCGCGAACTGCTCCAGCATCTCCATCAGCGCTCCCGGGTGATCATCGGGAAGCTCGACGATCAAAGAGGTCTTGTCTGCTCCCGTCGGAGCGGGCGGGGTGACCGTCTTTCCGACGAGTACGAAGCGTGTCATCGCGTCGTCCTTGTCGCCGATGTTCTCGGCCAGCAGCTCCACATCGTGATGTTCCAAGATGCCCGGCGGCGCGATCGCCGCATTGGCCGGGTTCGCGCCGTCGAGCAGGTCCAGGGTCGAAGCGACGTTGCTCGCAGCAGGGACGTGGGCGTGCTCGGGCAGGCTCTCGCTGAGCCATCCGAGGCACTGGGCGTAGGCGACGGGGTGCGCTGAGACGAGAGAGACGTCTGCCAGGGTCGCACCGGGGCGCCCCACGAGAACGAAATTCACGGGGACCACGTACTCACCGATGATCCGGATGCCGGGGACCGTAGCCAGCGCGTCCTGAGCCGTGGAGACTCCCCCATCGACGGAGTTCTCGATCGCGATCATCGCGGCGTGCGAGGTCCCGTCGACGACATCGGCGAGCGCTTCCGCGACATTTCGGACCGGGCGCCAGATCTGGTCGCGCGCCTCGACGACCTGAGCGAGCGCCGCTTCGGTAAAAGTCCCCGCCGGCCCCAAGTAGCTGTACGTGCGACGAGAGGGCTCGGACTCGGTGTTCACGTGGGACAGCCTAGTGACAGACTGGAGGTATGAGCCGAGCAGGACAACCCGCCGAAGCCGCCGACCTCATCGATGTTGACGAGCTCCTCACCGCCTACTACGACCGCAAGCCGGACGCCTCCGTGCCGGAGCAGCGTGTGGTGTTCGGAACGAGCGGCCACCGAGGATCGTCACTGTCGACCAGCTTCAACGAAGACCACATCCTCGCGACCACACAGGCGATCGTCGCCTATCGGCGTCGTGAAGGCATCAACGGCCCCCTCTTCCTCGGTCGCGACACCCACGGTCTCTCGCTGGCCGCGGAACGCACCGCCCTCGAGGTTCTCATCGCCAACGATGTCGACGTGCGCGTCGACTCCCGCGACGCGTGGGTGCCGACCCCGGCCCTGTCGCACGCGATCCTGACCTACAACCGGGGACGCGCCGACGATGACCCCGGCCGCGCGGACGGCATCATCATCACGCCCTCCCACAACCCTCCGCGCGACGGCGGGTTCAAGTACAACCCGCCGCACGGCGGCCCCGCCGACACCGACGCGACGTCGTGGATCGCGGAGCGCGCGAACGCGCTCATCGAGGCGGGGCTCACCGAGGTGGCACGCACGCCCTTCGCCGACATCGACCGAGACGTCATCGGCGAGTACGACTTCCGCAAGGGGTATGTCGACGACCTTCCCTCGATCATCGATCTGGACGCGATCCGCACCGCGGCCGTGCGCATCGGAGCTGATCCGCTCGGCGGAGCTTCCGTCGAGTACTGGGCGCAGATCGCCGAGCAGTACGAGCTCGACCTCACCGTGGTCAACCCTGAAGTAGACCCGACGTGGCGGTTCATGACCCTCGACTGGGACGAGAAGATCCGCATGGATCCGTCCTCGCCGTCCGCGATGGCATCGCTCGTGTCCAAGCGGGATCAGTACGACATCCTGACGGGCAACGACGCGGACGCCGATCGCCATGGCATCGTCACCCCCGACGCGGGGCTGATGAATCCGAATCACTTCCTCGCGGTCGCGATCGACTATCTCTTCACTCATCGCGACGGGTGGTCACCGGATGCCGCGGTCGGCAAGACGCTCGTGTCGTCGATGATCATCGACAAGGTCGTCGCCCGCCTCGGCCGCGAACTGTACGAGGTCCCGGTGGGCTTCAAGTGGTTCGTTCCTGGCCTCCTCGACGGATCGGTCGGTTTTGGCGGTGAGGAATCGGCGGGTGCGTCGTTCTTGCGCAAGGACGGCACCGTGTGGACCACCGACAAGGACGGCATCCTGCTGTGCCTGCTGGCCGCTGAGATCCTGGCTGTCACGGGCAAGAGCCCGTCGCAGTTGTACGCCGAGCTGGAGGCTGACTTCGGTGCATCCGCCTATCAACGGGTCGATGCGCCGGCCACCCCGGCGCAGAAGGCGACGCTCGCCAAGCTCTCGCCGGAGCAGGTGACTGCAACGGAGTTGGCCGGTGAGCCGATCATCGCGAAGCTCTCCCACGCTCCCGGCAATGGCGCTCCCATCGGGGGCCTCAAGGTCCAGACCGAGAGCGCGTGGTTCGCGGCGCGCCCGTCCGGCACGGAGGACGTCTACAAGCTCTATGCCGAGTCTCTCCGCGGGCCGGAACACCTGGCGGAGGTGCAGGCCGAGGCCCGCGCCGTCGTTAGCGATGCACTCGGCGAATCCTGACGCCAGCTGCTGTCAACTCCGCGATAGCGGGAACCGGGCGGCGTCGGTACGTGCGAGGTCCCGGAGGAAAGCGCCTTGGCGCGGGTGCGCCCAGGCCGCGGCGTCATTGTCCTCGAGCGCCCAGCTTCCTTCTTCCCACAGCATGTGCGTCAGCGCCGCCGGCCAGAGCTCTCGTTCGCGCGCCGTGAGCGTCACCTGGGACAGATAACCGCTGAGGAATACGTCCCACTCGTCCGCGGTGAACAGCCGCCCGGGCGCCGATTCGCTCTCATTGTGAAAAAGCACGACGGCCAAGGCGAGGTCGAAGATGCGCGGCTCCACTCCGCCGTTGTCGGGGTCGACGAGCACGGGACCGGCATCGGTGTACACGAGGTTGGCGGCCTTGAAATCGCTGCTCACCATCGCCACCGGCAACTCCTCGCGGGCAGCTCGAAGAGCAGGCAGCGCCTCGTCGCGCCACACGCGACCCACCTCGGCGACGACAGCGTCGCGCGGGAGGATGTCGGCGAGCGTCTCCAGATCATCTTCCACACCGCTCTCGTCCGGGCCGTCCCAGTCGTAGCGTCGCAGACCGTCCTCCGCGAGATCGCTCGCGTGGAGACGTCCGAGCAGAACACCGGCCGCGCGCAGGTCCTCCGCGTCCGCCGCATAGGGTCGGCCCTCTACGAAGGGATAGGCGACCCACCAGTCCTCCCCGATCGGCTGCGGATTGCGTGTTCCGGTCTCGTGCGGGACAACGACGGAGATCCCCTCCGCCGCGGCGGCACGGGTCCATGCGGCCAGAGCCTCCGCGCGCTCTCGGGGGGAAGCGGCCCTCTTCACCACCACCGGTGATCCATCGGCGGCCACCGCCCGATAGACCGATGACCACCGGCTGAGCGATGTGTCATCGAGGGTGCGGAGAGCGAAGGCGGTCGCGAGTCCGTCGGCGGGCATTTGACCGAGGATAGCAACCCGGAGCCTGCACGCCGCGTGATGCGGATCACGCGTGCGACCTAGAGTGGTCTCGGCGAAAGGAATCACATGGCCTGGCTTGTCACCGGGGGCGCGGGATACATCGGCGCCCATATCGTTCGCGCGTTGCAGAACGCGGAGATCACCCCGATCGTCCTGGACGATCTCTCCAGCGGGCGCGCCTCCTTCGTTCCGGAGGATGTGGCGTTCGTGCAGGGGTCGATCTTGGACGGGCCACTCGTTGAGCAGACGCTGCGAGACCACCGCGTCGAGGGGGTCATCCACCTCGCCGGATTCAAGTACGCCGGCGTCTCCGTGCAGCGCCCGCTGCACACCTACGCGCAGAACGTCGAAGGCACCCGTGTCATCCTCGAAGCGATGGCTGCCGCCGGTGTCACGAACCTCGTCTTCTCCTCCAGCGCCGCCGTCTACGGCACCCCCGACGTCGACCTCGTGACGGAGGACCTGCCCAAGCGCCCCGCGTCGCCGTACGGAGAATCGAAGCTCATCGGCGAATGGCTGATCGCGGACCAGGGACGCGCCACGGCCGACTCGGATGCCCCTCTCCGGCACACCGCACTGCGCTATTTCAACGTCGTCGGGTCAGCCGATCCCACCGTGTACGACGTGAGCCCCCACAACCTCTTCCCGCTCGTATACGAGGCGCTTCTGGACGGCCGCACCCCGCAGATCTTCGGTGACGACTACAACACCCCGGATGGCACCAACGTGCGCGACTATGTCCACGTGGGCGACATCGCGGCGGCGCACGTCGTGGCAGCACAGCGTCTGGCCGCGGGCGAACCGATCGAACCGGCCTACAACCTCGGCTCCCAGAACGGTCTGTCGGTGCGCGAGATCATGGACGCGATGGCACGCGTGACGGGCATCGACTTTGATCCGCAGATCGGCCCACGTCGCCCCGGCGATCCCGATCGCATCGTGGCGACCGGAGAGCTTGCCGCCCGTGACCTCGACTGGGCGAACCGCTACACCGTGGACGAGATGGTCCGTACCGGCTGGGAGGCACGCGCGGCCGCGCAGTGACGCCGCCTCACTCAGGCGCTCGAGCGCTTGAGCGCTCGACGAGTGTCGCGGGAACGACGACTTGAGCGGGTGAGGCACCCGCAATCGTGTCCAGGAGCGCCGACACCGCCGACTCCCCGAGACGCTGGAAATTCTGCCGGACCGTCGTCAGGGGCGGCTGGAACTCCGCCGCATCGATGACGTCGTCGAAGCCGATGACGCTGACGCCGGTCGGTGCGGGCCTGCCCGCGTCAGCGAACGCACGGAGGAGGCCGAGCGCCATCTGGTCATTCGCGGCGAAGACCGCGCTCACCTCGCAACGGGATGCCCAGACGATACCCGCGGCGTAGCCCGCCGCCGAGGTCCAGTCACCTCGAGCCACGTCGGGTACTTCTGCGCCAGCGGCTTCCAGGGCGGACCGCCAGCCGCGCACGCGCTCCGCTGCGGCGTAGGACGATTCGGGTCCGGCGAGGTGGTGCACCGTGCGGTGCCCCGCCCTCAGCAGCCTCGAGGTTGCCTCCGCGGCGCCTCCTGCGTGATCGGAGCGCACCGTCGCAAAGGCTTCCGACCCCGGTGAGTCGACAGCCACGAGCGGCACGGCGAGCCGCGAGGAAGTGCCCTCCGCGAGCGCAGTGGCTTCGTTGAGCATGATCACCCCGTCGACGCCGAGCTCCCCCAGGCGACTGAACGTTCGTGCCACCGCGCGGCGGTGCTCGATCGGCAGGACAGTGACGGCGTAGTCGCGCGCGGCGGCCGCCTCGGTGACGGCTTCCAGCATGCGGGAGTTCCCGACGGAGGCGAGCGTCGCGACGACCACGCCGATCGTGTGGGTACGACCCGTGCGCAGCGCCCTCGCCGCTCGGTTAATGGTGAAGCCGAGGCCGCTCATCGCCTCCAGCACACGGCGGCGCGTCTCCGGGTCGACCCGTGGGCTGTCGTTGACGACGCGGGAAACGGTCTGGCTGGAGACTCCCGCTTCACGGGCGACGTCGGCCATCGAGGGGCGACGCGCGGGAGCGGATGTGATCGGCGAGGGAGAACCGGTCGGATCAGAAGATCGCATGTTGTCTCCAAAATAGCGTCGATGCTACCGTGTTATCGTGAACATGCCTGAGCCTCAGATCCTCGGCGCGGGTGTCGTCAAGCGCTCCGCCCACCTCGCGGACGGGCGCGAGATCATCTACTACGACGATCCCGACACGTCCCTTCCCGCCGACAGAGCCGTCGATGAACGGACCCTCGACCCTCGCCCCGCGACGGCGACGATGCGGCAGGACGTGCTGACCGGAGACTGGATCTCGGTCGCAGCGGCGCGTCAGAACCGCGCCTTCCTCCCTCCCGCAGAGCTCGACCCGCTCGCCCCGCAGACTTCGACGAACCCGTCGGAGGTTCCGTCGTCGTATGACGTCGTCGTGTTCGAGAACCGCTCCCCCTCCTTCGGCCCCGCGCTCCGGCAGGCCACCGGATCGGCGCCTGTCGGGGAGAATCCCCCGACAGGGCTCGACGACCTGGCCGCGCAGGGGTTCCACCGTTCCCGCACGAGCGTCGGTCGCTGCGAAGTCGTGAGCTTCTCCCCCGAACACAGCGGCTCTTTCGGCACGCAGTCCGTGACGCGTGCTCGGACCGTGATTGAAGCGTGGGCAGACCGCACGGCGGCGCTGTCTGCGCTGCCCGGACTCGAGCAGGTATTCCCCTTCGAGAACCGCGGCGAGGCGATCGGCGTCACCCTCCAGCACCCGCACGGTCAGATCTACGGCTATCCGTACGTCACCCCCCGCACCACCCGGTTGCTCGCACAGATCAACGAGATCGGCCCGGACCTCTTCGCGCGGATCCTCGACACCGAGCGCGAGGCATCACGGGTGGTCCTCAGCGGCGAGCATTGGACGGCGTTCGTGCCGTTCGCGGCGCGGTGGCCCATCGAGGTGCACATGCTTCCGCATCGCCACGTCGCAGACTTCACCGAGCTCAACGGCGCGGAGCGCGACGAGCTCGCGCGCGTGTACCTGCGGCTGCTGCGCGGCATCGATGCGCTCTATGACACGCCGACGCCGTACATTGCGGCGTGGCACCAGGCGCCCGTGCACGCCGGCCGCGACACCGTGCGCCTCAATCTGCAGATCACGAGCCCGCGACGCGCAGCCGATCGGCTGAAGTTCCTCGCCGGATCCGAGGCCGCAATGGGCGCCTGGATCGCCGATGTCGCACCCGAAGCCGCGGCGGAGCGAATCCGTGCGGCCGTGGAAGGAATCCGGCTGTGACCGCCGCCGGCGAGGCCGTCGGCCTGTTCGAGCGCAGCTACGGGGCGGAGCCGACCCAGCTGTGGTCGGCACCCGGGCGAGTCAACCTCATCGGTGAGCACACCGACTACAACGATGGCTTCGTCCTGCCGTTCGCGATCGACTTTCGTACCGTGCTCGCGCTGCGTCCGCGTTCGGACGGTCGAATCCGGGTCGCGTCGACCTTCGCCGACGACGTCGTGGACGTCGAGGTCAACGAGCTGGGCGATATCTTCCCCGGTGATCGTGACCGAGTGGCGGAATGGGCACGCTATCCACTCGGGGTCGTGTGGGCGCTGGCCGAACTCACCGGCAAGACCGGGCACGGCGCGGATCTCGCCTTCGCCTCGGAGGTGCCGGTCGGGGCGGGCTTGTCCTCCTCAGCCGCGATCGAGGCGGCGACCGCCACCGCGATCGACGCACTCTGGAATCTCGGACTGGACCGGCCGACCCTGGCCCGGGCGAGTCGCCGCGCCGAGAACGAGGCTGTCGGCGCACCCACCGGCATCATGGACCAGATGGCGTCGCTGCTGGGCGAGGCGGACTCCGCGATCTTCTTGGACTGCCGAAGCCTGGACGCGGAAGTGGTCGACCTCGGCTTCGACGGGGCGGGACTGGAATTGCTCGTCATGGACACGCGCGTCTCCCACGCGCACTCCACCGGCGGCTACGGCGATCGTCGTGCCGCCTGCGAGCGAGGGGCAAAGGCGCTCGGTGTACGCGCACTGCGTGACGTCACCATCGCAGATCTTGAACGCGCCCGGGAGCTCCTGGACGATGAGACGTTTCGCCGAGTTCGCCACATCGTGACCGAGAACCAGCGCGTGATCGACACCGTCGATACTCTCGCAATGGCAGGACCCCGCGCCATTGGTCCGTTGCTGGACGCCTCGCACGCGTCGATGCGCGACGACTTCGAGATCTCGGTCCCGGAACTCGATCTCGCGGTCGAGACGGCCCGGGAGGCGGGCGCCATCGGGGCACGGATGACAGGAGGCGGCTTTGGTGGGGCCGCTATCGCACTCATCGAGAGGGGTACCGCGGACACCGTGGCTCGTGCTGTGTCCCGCGCTTTCGCCGATGCGGGCTACGTCGCGCCGAGCGTCTTCCCCGTCACGGCTGCCGGCGGCGCACGCCGCGACGGCTGACGCGACACCGGCAGACCCGAAGTGACAGCAGCGCCTCCGCGCGCCGCGCGAGTCGTACTGTGGATCGTGTGACGGTACCGGAGCGCGACAACCCCCTGCAGCTGGATTCGCGACAGAAGTGGCGCGCCTACTGGGTGTCCGTTGCCGTCGCGGGCTTCACGATCCTGGACCTCACCAAGATCAACGTCGCTCTCCCCTCGATCGAATCCGCGTTCGGCGCGGGGTCGACTGAACTCCAGATCATCGTCTCGGGGTACATCCTCACCTTCGGGCTCGTCCTGGTGCCGATGGGCCGGTTGGGTGATCAGCGCTCCCGGCGGACCCTCTTCATCATCGGCCTCTCCGTCTTCACCCTGACGAGCCTCATCTGCGCCCTGGCCCCCAACACGACGGTGTTGCTCATCGGCAGGCTCCTGCAGGGCATCGGTGCGGGCATCCAGATGCCCCAGGTGATCGGAATGGTGCAGAGCCTCTTCCAGGGCAAAGAACGCGGACGCGCCTTCGGGCTGTTCGGCGCGACGATCGGGCTGGCGACCGCGTTCGGGCCGACGCTCGGCGGCCTGATGATCGCCGTGGGCGGTGAGCCGGACGGATGGCGGCTCATCTTCTGGATGAACGTGCCGCTCGGAATCATCGCGATCTGGCTCGCGTTCGCGTTGCTCCCGCGCACGGCGTCCGGTCCGAAACAGCGGCTGGACCTCGACCCGATCGGAGTCGTGCTGCTCGGGCTCGCCGTCCTGTGCCTGATGCTCCCCTTCCTCTTCACCACGGGGGCGACCACGGATGATCCGCGGCGGTGGTGGGTGCTGATCGGTTTCGGCGTCTTCCTCACCGCATTCGTCTGGTGGGAGCACCGGTACGCCGGCGCTGGACACAGCCCGCTCCTTCCCGCGACGTTGTTCTCGATCGCATCGTTTCGCAACGGCACGCTCATCGCGGTCGCCTACTTTGCGGCCCTCCCCGCCCTCTTTCTCATGACGACGCTCTTCCTACAGGACGGGCTCGGACTCCTGCCGGTCTACGCAGGGATGGTGGGCATCGGGTTCGCGCTGGCGAGCGCGAGTGCCTCGTACGTGGGTGGCCGCCTCGTCGATCGGCTCGGCCGCCGCTTGGTGGTCGCCGGACTCATCGTCATGCTCACCTCGGTGATCGCGCTCGGAGCGGCGGCCTACTTCCTCCCGGTCGGCATCGTGCCCTACGTCATGGCTGGGATCATGCTGATCGGCGGGTTCGGTGGCGGCTCTGTCGTCTCGCCTAACCAGACGCTTACGCTCGCCGAGGTGCCCGTGGCAGACGGCGGCACCGCGGGGTCGGTGGGTCAACTCGGGCAGCGCGTCGGCAGCGCCATCGGCACCGCCGTCGCGCTGTCGCTCTTCTACTCCACCGTCTTCGATCAGACCGGCAGGAGACCCGACATCGACGTGTACCACGACGCCTACGCGTTCGGCCTCATCGCCGTCGCTTCCTGCCTCACCGTCGCACTCCTCGTCGGCGTCATCGACGTCTTCCGCGAAGGTCCCGCGCGCCCCGCGGCCCTCGCATCCGAGGACGGAGCCGACTAGCGTCGAAGGTGACCATCCCGCTGAAGTGAGGAGACACACCGTGGCCTACGTCACCGTCGCAACCGAGAACTCGACCGATGTGGAGCTGTACTACACCGACCAAGGCAGTGGCCAGCCCGTCGTCCTGATCCACGGCTTCCCCCTCGACGGCGAATCGTGGGGAAAGCAGCAGGCAGCCCTCCTCGACGCGGGTTATCGTGTCATCGCCTACGACCGGCGCGGGTTCGGCGCCTCGTCCAAGACCGGCTCCGGATCGGACTATGACACTTTCGCCGCCGACCTCCATGCGCTGCTGGAGGAGTTGGATCTCACAGACGCCGTCCTGGTCGGATTCTCGATGGGCACCGGCGAGATCGCCCGTTATCTCTCCCGCTACGGCACCGACCGCATCGCCAAGGCAGCGTTCCTCGGTTCGCTGGAGCCGTTCCTGCTGATCACCGACGACAACCCCGACGGCGCAGGGCCGAAGGAGTTCTTCGAAGGATTCGCCGCGGACGCCCGAGCCGACCGCTACGCGTTCATCACCGAGTTCTTCCAGAACTTCTACAACCTCGATGAGAACCTGGGCTCGCGCATCTCTCAGGAAGCGCTCGACGCGAGCGTCGCGACGGCGCGCCTGGCGGGCAACACTGCGCTGGCTGCCGCGCCGCTGACGTGGCCGACGGATTTCCGCGAGGACATCCCGGCCATCACCGTGCCGGCGCTCATCGTGCACGGCACGGCAGACAATGTTCTGCCGATCGACAAGACGGCGCGGCGCTTTCGGGAACTCCTGCCGGACGCGACGTACCTCGAAATCGACGGCGCCCCGCACGGGCTGTTGTGGACCCACGGCGACGAGGTCAACGAAGCACTGCTCGAGTTCCTCGGCTAACCCTCCTCGGGCCGCCCGTCAGCGGCTCAGGGCACGCGGTTCAGCCACTCGGGGGTGGCGAACTTCGTGCGCACGAGCTCTTCCGCCTCGGCATACTCGTCACTCGTGATCGAGCCGGTCGTGGCGCCGTAGAGGCGCGCGAACGTGTCGATGAAGCGCTCGATGATCGCCTCACGCGGAAGCCCGGTTTGGCTGCGGAGCGGGTCGACGCGCTTCGCTGCCGAGGCCGTGCCCTTGTCTGAGAGCTTCTCGCGCCCGATGCGCAGGACCTGCGTCATCACTTCGCCGTCCATGTCGTACGACATCGTCACGTGATGCAGCACGCCGCCCCCGGCGAGACGCTTCTGCGCTGCTCCCCCGATCTTGCCGTGCGGCGAGGTAATGTCGTTCAGCGGCTGGTAGGTCGCCTCGATCCCCAGGGACCGCAGTGCCTGCAGCGCCCAGTCATCGAGGAAGGCGTAGGAGTCCGCGAAAGTCATGCCCGCCACGAGCGCCGCGGGCACGTACAGCGAGTAGGTCACGACCGAGGCGGCGCCCATGAGCATGGCGCCGCCTCCGGAGATCCGGCGCACGATGTCATAGCCGTGCGCTGCGGCGCCCTCCGGGTCCACCTCGTTGCGCACCGACTGGAAGGATCCGATCACGACGGCGGAGGAGTCCCACTCCCACATCCGCAGTGTGGGCTTGCGGCGCCCGTCGCCGACCCGCCCGGTCAGCACTTCGTCCAGGGCGAGGTTCATCCGCGGGGAAACGGCCTTCTCGTGGATGATCTCCCAATCGAAGTCAGCCCATCCGGGCGCCGTGATGAGGGCACGACGCACGGCCGTGCCGACCGACTCGGGCGTGAACCCCAGGAGCTGCGCTTCGGGGGGCAGCGCCGCGCGGACGGCCCGCGCAATGGTGGTCACATCTGATTCGATCGGGAGCCCGTTGACGGCCGCGTCGATCGCCGCGAGGGCGTCATCGGGCTCGAGGAAGAAGTCGCCGGCGAGATGGAAGTCGGCGATCAGGCCGTCCTTCTCGTCCAGGTCGACGACGACCAGCTTTCCCCCGGGGACCTTGTACTCACCGTGCATACCGTCAGCCTAGGCGCGTGCGGGGAAGCGGGCGTCGAGCCAGGCGAGGAGGTCGGCTCGAACCTCCTCCTGCACGGTCTCGTTGAAGATCTCGTGCCGCGCTCCGGGGTAGACGAGCGTCGTGACGTCGGTGAAGCCGGACCGGCGCCGATACGCCCTCGCCAGACGCTGCACACTGCGCGGTCCACCCACCGGGTCTTCGCTTCCGACCATGAGGAGGCTCGGGATGTCGTGTCCGAGGTGGCGCGTGGGTCGTCCCAGCAGACGCAGCGTATCGAGGGGGCCGAACAGTCGCGGAAGCGGCACGACGGTCGTGTAGGGATCTTCCAGGAAGGCTCTGCCGACCTCCGGGTCGGACGACAGCCATTCCACACCGGTCGCGTCCGCCGACTTCCACGGGCCGTTGAGGTCGCCCGGATTCAGCGAGCCCGGCCACAGGAGCGACGAACCGGACAGGATCATGCCGTCGTATGCGTCCG
Organism: Microbacteriaceae bacterium PS02070; assembly: GCA_029959865.1. Taxonomy (GTDB): domain Bacteria; phylum Actinomycetota; class Actinomycetes; order Actinomycetales; family Microbacteriaceae; genus Microbacterium. The sequence goes on from JASCPE010000001.1 coordinate 238,534, forward strand.
GGTGCTTCGCGATGAGCTTCTGGGTGAGGAACGAACCCCAGGAATGGCCGAGGATGATCAGCGGCAGATCGGGGTTCTCGTCGCGGATGATCTCGGTCAGCTGCCAGCACGCGTCGATCGTCGCGCGCAGACCGCCGGGGCCGAGCCGACCGAGTTGTGAGAGGTCGCCGCCGTGCTGAGCGTCGCCGGTGCGTCCGTGTCCGCGATGGTCGTCTGCGTAGACGAGGAAGCCAGCCCGGTTGAGCGCCGCGATGGTGCGAGGGTAGCGGCCCGCGTGCTCGCCGACCCCGTGCAGCAACTGCACGACGCCTCGCGGTTCTCCTTCCGCGGGATGGACATCGTAGAAGATGGTGATGCCGTGTGCATCGACGAACTCGGGCATGCGCCGAGTGTAGCGAGCGTGCAGGCGCCCGTGACCCGGTTCGCGCCCGCGTGCGCGGAGTCCGCCTAGACAGTGACCTCTTCATCTTGTGGCCGATAGGACCACATCACGGCGGTGTAGAGAGCGGCCCCGATCAGTGCCCCGATCACCCAGGCGAAGCCGCTGAGTGCTACCAACGCAGGCACCCAGACGGCGGCGATGGAGAACACGGCAGCAACCGCGATCACGATGACCGCGCGAATGTTCCACCCGTTCTGATAGAAGTACCGACCTTCCGGGCTCATCGAGAAGAGGTCCGCGACCTTCAGACGGCGGCGCTGGATGATGTAGTAGTCAGCGACCAATACGCCGTACAGCGGCGCCAGAATCGCACCCAGCGTGTCGACGAAGGTCGCCAGGCCGATGTTGCTGATGACCGCGACCCACAGAGCACCGATCACGAAGCCGAACAGCGCTGTGAGGTATCCGCCCGTCTTGAAGCTGATCCGCTGCGGTGCGAGGTTGGACAGGTCGAAGGCGGGCGGGATGAAGTTCGCGACGAGGTTGATGCCGACCGTCGCCACGACGAACGTCACCGCGGCGATGATCGTGAGAACGACATTGCCGATCACCCCCACGATCTCGGTCGGGTTCGTCATCGGCGTGCCCTGGCCATCCTGGAAGACGACATACGCGCCCGCCGTCGTGAACAACGCCAGGAGGGTGAAGAAGGTCAGGCTCACGGGGAGACCGGTGAAGTTCCCCAGACGCATGGAGCGCTCGCTCCGGCTGAAGCGAGCGAAGTCACCGAAGTTGATGATGACGGCTGAGAAGTAGGCGATCATCGTTCCGATCACGCTGAAGAACGCACCCACCGCGGCCCATCCGGTGACGCTGTCGTTGTTGAAGATCGAGCCGACCGCGGGCAGCAGGCGATCCCCCGCTTGAATCCACACGGCGATGAGGAGGGCAACCATCACGACGTAGACAGCGGGGCCGGCGAAGTTGAGGAACTTCTCGATCCACGCGATCCCACGGATGAACAGGACGACCTGAAGCGCGGCAACGAAGACGTAGGACACCCAGTCGATGGCGGTCATCCCGAGGAAGGTCCCGAGCGCCGGGGTGCCGAAGAGTGCATTCAGGGCCATCGCAACCGCGGTCGATGCGAAGTAGGTCTGCGCGCCGTACCAGAAGATCGCGACGATGCCACGCACGAGGGCGGGGAACTGCGCGCCGCGCACACCCATGCTCGCGCGTGCCATGGGAGCGTAAGGAATGCCGTACTTGACGCTCGGCTTTCCGGTGAGATTGACGAGCCAATTGACGAACAGGCCCGCCAGGATGATCGCCGCGAAGACCCACCAGCCGTTGATCCCGGCCGTGACGAACAGGGTCGCCGCGAGGGTGTAGCCGGCGAGGCTCTGGACGTCGTTGGTCCACACGTTGAAGATCTCGAACGCCCCCCAGCGGCGCTTGTCTTGGGGCAGCGGGGCCAGGTCTTCGTTGTGAAGGCTGGGGTGGACATCGGCGCCGGCGTCTGTGTCGAACTCGCCGGCCGGAATGTTCACTGTCATGCGTCTCCAAACAGGGAAGGGGATCGTGGGACGACGTGAACGGGACGTGAACCGGCCACGTCTGGTCAAGCTATTCCTTAACGCCGGGCGGCTGGTTTCCGGGGCGTAAACCCCGCGTAACGATCGGGCCGGGCTCCAGATTTACTTAGCATAGATAATGAGCTAAGCTAAGTACCTGCATGAGTAGCCCCACCTTCAGCCGCGAAGCCTCCGAAATCCGCATCTCCGTGCAACGTCTCGCTCGCCGCCTCCGCAACGAGCGCGCCGACGACACCATGAGTGATTCTCAGTTGGGCGTGCTCGCCTGGCTGAGCCACACCGGAACCTTCACGCTGGGAGAGCTCGCGGCGAAGGAGCGCGTGTCCGCCCCCTCGATGAACCGCACGGTCAACTGCCTCGAGGAGGCCGGCTTCGTGCGTCGCACCGCCGATGACGAGGACCGCCGCAAGGTGAATATCACCCTTACCGACGCCGGGCACGAGATCGTCGCCGAAACCGCCCGCCGCCGCGACGAGTGGTTCGACGCTGCGCTGGACGAGCTCACCGCCGAGGAGCGCGCGACCCTCCGCGAAGCTGCGGCCATCATGCGGAAGGTGTCCGACCGATGAGCGCCATGTTCCGTTCCCTCTCCGTCTTCAACTACCGCGTGTGGTTCATCGGCGCCCTCGTGTCCAACATCGGCACGTGGATGCAGGCGACAGCCCTCAGCTGGGTCGTGCTGACCGAGCTGACCAACAACGACGCGGGCGCCATGGGCATCACGATGGCGCTGCAGTTCGCGCCTCCCCTGTTGCTCGTCGGCGTCACCGGCTGGGTCGCGGACCGTTTCGACCGCCGGTCGCTCCTCGTCGCGACCCAGCTCGCCCTCATGGGGCTCGGCGTTGTCATCGGCGTGCTCATCCTGGCCGGGCAGATGACCCTTCCGATGATGTACGTCTTCGCTGTCCTCTTGGGCATCGTCTCCGCGTTCGACGCACCCGCGCGACAGGCGTTCGTCTCCGACCTCGTCGCGCGAGAGAACGCCTCCAACGCCGTTGCCCTCAACGCCGCTTCCTTCAACGGTGCGCGCATGATCGGCCCCGCCGTCGCGGGCATCGTCATCGTCGCCGTCGGGACGGGCTGGGTGTTCCTGGTCAACGCGCTGACCTTCCTCGCGATGATCATCGCGCTCAGCACGATCCGCGTCCGCGAGCTCGTGCCGCGCGTGAAGGCTCCCGGCGCCAACCGGCTGGCCGACGGTTTCCGCTATGTCGCGCGCCGCCCCGACCTGTTCGTGATCTTCTGCATGGTGTTCCTCCTCGGCGCGTTCGGCATGAACTTCCCGATCTTCGCCTCGACCATGGCGCTGGAGTTCGGGCAGGACGCCGACGGATACGGACTCCTCAGTTCGGTGCTCGCAGTCGGCTCGCTCGCCGGCGCACTCCTCGCCGCACGCCGCGACCGCGCGCGGATCCGGATGGTGATCCTCGGCGCCGGACTCTTCGCCGTGGCAGCGACCGTCTCCTCCTTCATGCCGACGTACTGGCTGTATGCCATCACGCTCATGTTCACCGGTTTCGCCGTGGTGACGACCCTCACGAGCGCGAACGGGTACGTCCAGACGACGACCGAGCCTGCTCTGCGCGGACGCGTGCTCGCGCTCTATATGGCGATCCTCATGGGCGGAACGCCGATCGGCTCGCCCATCGTCGGATGGGTGGCGGATGCGTATGGCCCTCGCGCCGCAATCCAGGTCGGCGCCGTCGCCGCGTTCATCGCGTTCGCGATCGGAGCGATCTGGCTACTCGCTTCAGGGCGGCTGCACCGGCACGAGGACTATCGCTTCCGCCTGACTCTGGATGAGACCCGCCCGCTGTCGGTCGTGGAACCGGAAGAGTTCAGCGACGAAGTGGCTGGCGCCACGACTCCCCTGCGCACCGTGGACCCGATGCGTTCACCAGCGACGACTCAACGCCGGCCGGACGCCTGAGCCGCCAACGCGATCGCACCACGGATGCCCGCGTCACCCCCGAGAGCGGGCGGCACGATGTACTCGTCGACCGACGTCGGCAGTGCGTCCCCGGCGAACTCGACCAGGCGTGAGCGCAGTGTCTCCAGCACACCGGGGATCTCCATCACCCCACCGCCGAAGATGATGCGCTGCGCGCCATACGCGATCCGCAGGGTCCAGGCGAGCTGGGCGGCGTAGTCACCGACGAAGACAGCAGCCTCTGCCTGCTGCTCCGGAGCGAACTCTTCCGCGGGCAGGCCGTAGCGGGCCCGCAGCGCGGGGCCACAGGCCAGACCCTCCAGGCAATCGCCGTGGTAGGGGCAGTGGCCGGGGTAGACATCGCCGACGTGACGGCGCACGAGAATGTGGCCGAGTTCGGGGTATCCGGTGCCGACGAGGGGCGTGCCGTCGATGATGGCGCCGGCGCCGACCCCTGTTCCGATCGTCACGTAGGCGAGGTTGTCCAGGCCCTGCCCGGCGCCCGCTTCACGCTCTCCGATGGCCGCACTCGTCACGTCCGTCACCAGCCGCAGCGGAGCATCACGCAGCGCGGGCAACCCCTCCACGAGGGACGCGCCCACCCACGCGAGTTTCGGAGTCTGGGTCAGCCGGCCGAAGTCGGGAGACAGCGGATCGAGATCGAGCGGGCCGAACGCGCCGATCCCTGCACCCACCACCGGCGCCCCCTCAAGCGTCTCCTCAATCCACGCGTTGAGAGCGCCGAGCGTGGGGCCGGGTTCCTCGGTGGCCCAGCGGTCTCGGCCGATCTCCTCACCCGAGTCGGCGTCCACGATCGACGCGAGGATCTTCGTGCCGCCGGTCTCGATTCCGACCAGAGCGCCCGTCACGAGGCGTCCTCCGGAGAACTCGCGCGGGAGACGTCGTTGTGCTGCATCGGCGGAATCTTTCGGGTATCGGGTGGGCTCCCAGTATGCCGCACCCTGCCACCGCGAAAGCCTCCCCGCGCGCCAGGGGTCAGGCCTCGCGGGTGATCGTGACCTTCACGTTGAGGTGACCCTTGAACGGACCGCCGTATACGCCGCGCAGCGGTGGCACGTCGTTGTAATCGCGGCCGCGGCCCACGAGCACGTGCCGGTCGCCGATCTCATCACCGTTTGTCGGATCAAAGCCCTGCCAATCACCCGTGAACCATTCGATCCACGCGTGCGACTCCCCATCGACAGCGATGCCGATCTCCGCATTGCGCTTGGGGTGCAGATAACCGGACGCGTAGCGCGCGGGAATGCCGACGCTACGGAGTGCCCCGAGAGTGATGTGAGCGATGTCCTGACAGACGCCCCGACGCGCTTCCCACGCGTCCGACGCCGTCGTGTGCACGCCCGAACTGCCCGGACGATACTCCACGGCTTCGCCGACGGCGGTCGCGATGGCGTGGGCGGCCGCGGCGGGAGTCTCGTGCTGCGACGCGATCGAGCGTGCGATCTCCACGACCTCGGGATGCGGATCGGTGCGCGCCGATTGCTCGGTCATTTCGACGGTCTCGACGGACCGGGCCGCGTCCTTGGCGAGGCGGTCCCAGGAGATGTCGGAGAGTTCAAGGGCACGCGGGCGCACCTCAACGAGCGACCGCGCGGTGATGCGCAGTTCTGTATGCGGGGCGAGCACGTCGAAGGAGGCCACGCGGGTACCGAAGTAGTCGACGTAGTTGTTGACGGCGGCCGAGGAAGGCTCGATGTCGAGGTGTGAGCTGAGGACGAACTGGTTGTTCGTGGAGACGGGCAGCATGCGCGCCTCGTTGTACGACGCGGTCACGTCTCCGTCATACGTGTAGCCGGTGATGTGCTCGATGCGCAGGCGTTTCATGAGGTCTCTCCGATCCAGTTCGGCTCGGCATGGGTCGGGAAGAAGCGTCCGCGGATAGCCTCTGATGCCTCTCGCGTGACACGCTGCACCCGCTCCATATGATCAGGCAGCTCATCGAGGATCTCCGTCACGGGGCGATACTCGAGGTCGTTTCGGATGCGGCCGAGCGCGCGCAGGATCGCGTTGGAATGACCGACCCGGTCCGCGACCGGATCGATCGCGGTCAGGCATTCCTCCGCGCGCCGGATCGAGTGGATGATCGACCGTGGGAACAAGCGGTCCAGGAGCAGGAACTCTGCCGCGTTGGTCGCGGTCGGCATGCCCCGGTAGGTACGCAGATACGCCTCGTATGCGCCGCAGGAGCGCAGGATGGTCGTCCACGACGGCCCACTCGCTTCGGTCAGCGACCGTGTTGCGAGCATTCGGGCGGTCATATCAGTGCGCTCGATCGCGCGTCCCAGGGTGAGGAACTGCCAGGGCTCGTCCCGGCTCGTCGAGGACTCGCTGATGCCGACCGACAGCGCGGTGCGCTCCCGCACCCACTGGAAGAACTCGTGCACCTTCTCGTCGTTGAGTCGGCGCGGCATCCGGGAGTAGGTCGTGTTGAGCGTTTCCCACAGGTCGGTCGACACGATCTCGCGCGCACGCCGAGCGTTCTCGCGCGCTGACTGGAGCGAATACGCGATACTCGCGGGGTTCGACCTGTCCACCGCAAGCTGGTTGAGCACGTGCCCGCGAGTGACCTTCGCGACGCCCTCCGGCGGCAGAGAACCCATCACCGCGAGCAACGATCGGCAGGCGACGTCCTCGTCGACCCAGCGGTCTTCGAGCAGAAGCTGCAGATGCACGTCGAGGATGCGCGAGGTGCCGTCTGCACGCTCGACGTAGCGCCCGATCCAGAAGAGCGATTCCGCGATGCGGCTCAGCATGCCCGGTCACCCCCGTCCCGGCGCGCATCGATCCCCTGCTGCTGCTGTTGCTCCTGCTGTTGCTGTTCGGAGTGCTCGCGGCGGGAGCCGGAGTCGTCGGGCTGCTGGTCAGGTTCAGGCTGGGGATCGTAGATGATCGGGATCGCTTCGGTGACGGCGGCCTGATGATCCACCAGCCCCGCCATTCCCTTGCTGCCGTACTCGACGAATCCGGGCGCCTCGCCGCCGATGATCCAGGTGTCCTTCGACCCGCCACCCTGGCTGGAGTTGACGACGAGCTGGCCCTCAGGAAGGGCCACTCGGGTCAGGCCGCCAGGGAGCACCCACACCTCGTCGCCGTTGTTGACGGCGAACGGCCGCAGGTCTGCGTGGCGGGGCCGCATGCCATCTTCCACGAGGGTCGGGATGGTCGAGAGCATCACCACCGGTTGCGCGATCCATCCGCGCGGGTCGGCCTTCAGCCGGGTGCGAAGGGCATCCAGTTCGGCCGGCGACGCATCCGGGCCGACGACGAGACCCTTTCCGCCGGAGCCGTCGACCGGCTTGACGACGAGCTCGTCGAGGCGGTCCAGGACCTCCTCGAGCGCGCCCGGATCCTCCAGGCGCCAGGTGTCGACGTTCTTGAGGATCGGCTCCTCAGAGAGGTAGTACTTGATGAGCTCGGGCACGTAGGTGTACAGGAGCTTGTCGTCCGCTACCCCGTTGCCGACCGCGTTGGCGATCGCGACGTTACCCAGGCGTGCCGCGAGCATGAGGCCCGGCGCGCCCAGCAACGAGTCCGCCCGGAACTGCAGCGGATCCAAGAAGTCGTCGTCCACGCGGCGGTAGATGACATCGACGCGCTTGAGACCGCGCGTCGTTCGCATGAACACCTTGCCGCCGGTGCAGACCAGATCACGTCCTTCGACGAGCTCGACCCCCATGAGGCGGGCGAGCAGGGTGTGCTCGAAGTATGCCGAGTTGTACACGCCGGGAGTCAGGACGACGACGTTCGGGTCGTCCACTCCGGGCGGGGCGGCGGCGCGCAGGGCACCGAGAAGCTTGGTCGGGTAGTCGCCGACCGGCTGAACCTGCATCGAGACGAACAACTCGGGCAGAGTCTGCGCCATCATGCGTCGATTCGAGATGACGTAGCTGACGCCGGAGGGAACGCGGACGTTGTCCTCCAGAACCCGCATCTCGCCGTGTTCATCGCGGATGAGGTCGATGCCGCCCACCTGGATGCGCACGCCGTTCGCGGGGTGAATGCCGGCAGCCTGGCGGTAGAAATACTGCGACGAGGCGATGAGCTCTGCCGGGATGACACCGTCGCGCACGACGTGCTGGCGGTTGTACGTGTCATCCAGGAAGGCTTCCAGCGCGCGGACGCGCTGAGCGACACCTGCCGAGACGTACTCCCACTCGCTGTACTCGATGACGCGCGGCACCGCGTCGAGAGGGAAGGGTCGCTCCTCGCCCGCGAAGTCGAACGTCACGCCCTGCGCAAGGTAGGAACTGGCGAGCGATTCGGTGCGCCCGCGCAACTCCTCTTGCGTCATCTGCGCGAGAGCGTTGTACAGCTCTCGGTAGGCCGTGCGTGACTCCGCTGACTCCCCCGGTCCGGCCGACGCGAACATCTCGTCGAACGCCGGGATTCCGGTCGGAGTCTTGCGTGGTGCCAGCGTGGAACCGTAACCGTCGAACAGGTCGCCCATCCCCTCACCCTATCCGGGTGAGTGTTTCGGCATTGTGTCGAGGTGGGGTCAGCTTTCCAGAACGACGCGGAGCTGCTCGATGGCCCAATCCACCTCGGTGGCACGGATGACCAACGGCGGCGCGATGCGGACCGTCTGACCGTGGGTGTCCTTGACGAGCACGCCCCGCGCGAGGAGCAGTTCGGCGACCTCCCGGCCCGTCCCGATCGACGGATCGATGTCGACGCCGGCCCAGAGCCCCGCCACCCGGACGGCAGTGACGCCGTGCCCGATGAGCGCAGTAAGTCCCGCTTCGAGGTGTTCCCCGAGGGCCGCGGCCCGCTTCTGGAACTCACCGGTGGCAAGCATCTCAACGACCTGCCGACCGACAGCGGCCGCGAGCGGGTTGCCACCGAACGTGGAACCGTGTTCGCCCGGGCGGATGACCCCTAGGACGTCTTCGTTCGCGACAACCGCCGACAGCGGAAGAATGCCGCCGCCGAGGGCCTTGCCGAGAAGGTAGACATCGGGAATCACCCCGTCCCGATCGCACGCGAACGTCGCGCCGGTGCGGCCGAGACCAGACTGGATCTCGTCGGCGATGAACAACACGTTGTGCGTGTCGCACAACTCCCGGACCCGGGCCAGATATCCCTCGGGCGGGATGATTACGCCACCCTCGCCCTGGATCGGCTCGATGAGGACGGCGGCCGTGTTGTCGGTGATCGCGTTGGCGATCGCCTCGGCATCGCCGTACGGCACCGACACGAATCCCGGTGTGAAGGGTCCGAACCCGTCCCGCGCCTGCTCGTCGTCGCTGAAACCGACGATCGTCGTCGTGCGACCGTGGAAGTTCCCGTTGGCGACGATGATCTCCGCCGCGCCCTCCGGGACACCCTTCACGCGATAGGCCCACGCGCGCGCCACCTTGATGCCGGTCTCCACGGCCTCGGCTCCGGTGTTCATCGGGAGCACGAGGTCCTTCTGACACAGCTCGGCCAGCGCTGCCGCGAACGGCGCGAGCTGATCGTTATGGAAGGCGCGACTGGTCAGCGTCAGGCGCGAGAGCTGGTCGCGCGCCGCGGCGAGGAGGTCTGGGTGACCGTGCCCGAAGTTGAGCGCTGAGTAGGCCGACAGAAGGTCGAGGTAGCGCTTGCCCTCGACATCGGTGACCCACACGCCTTCGCCGTGGGAGATGACCACCGGGAGCGCGTGGTAGTTGCGCGCAACGTGGTCCTCTTCCGAGGAGATGATCCGGATCGTGCTCGTGTCGAGCTTCGGCGAGTGGATGCTCATCGCGCACCTCGCAGTTCGAGTGTGCAGCACTTGATCCCGCCCCCGCCGAGCAGCAGCTCCGACAGGTCGACGAGGACCGGGTTGTATCCGCGCTCGCGCAACTGACGCTCGAAGCCGTGTGCGCGCGGAGAGATGAACACGTTGAGACCGTCGCTGGCTGAGTTCAGCCCGAAGACGTCACCGTCCTCATCGGACACGAGAATCGCGTCGGGGTAGCGCTCCTCCAAGATGCGACGCGAGGCCTCATCGAACGCTCCGGGGAGATAGGCGATGTTTGCCTTCTCCACGCCACCGGGGCCTTCGACCGGGTCAAGGACCGCGATCGCTGTGTCGAGGTGGTAGAAACGCGGGTCGGTGAGCGTCAGGCTGACGACCTCTCGGCCGAAAACCTCGGCGATCTCCCGGTGGCTGTCGCCGACCGACCGGAAGCCGGTTCCCGCGAGGATGGTGTCGCCGACGAGGAGGAAGTCACCCTCCCCCTCCTGGACCTCTTGGGGCACGACGACATCGAACCCGTTCGCGGCGAACCAGTCCATGAAGGGCTGCTCCTCGCCGCGACGCTCTTCGACGCGGAACTTCACGCCGAGGGCCTTGCCGTCGATGACGAAGCCGCCATTAGCCGTGTAGACCATGTCCGGAAGGCCCGGAACCTGATCGATGAGCTCGACTTCGTGCCCGAGCGAGAGATACGCGTTGTACAACTCTTCCCACTGCGCGACGGCCTTTGCCGTATCGGTGGGCCGATCCGGCTCCATCCAGGGATTGATGCTGTACGTCACCGTGAAGTGCTCCGGCCGGCACATGAGGTACCGACGGTGCTGCTGGATGCGGTTCGAGGATGAGGCCGCGGAAGCGGCGGTGTTCTGCGTGGACATAACGCTCCTGTTCGAAGGGGCGGCGGACGCTGTCCAGAGGCTCGACGGGGCTGAGGCCGACGATCGAGCACGCCGTTGCCATTCTCTCACGCCGGGGCACAACCGTGGCAAGGTGGAGATGTGGCCCGCAGATCCGCCGAAGATACCCGCCGAGTCATTCTCGATACGGCACTGCGGCTCCTGCTCGAGCGAGGTCCGTCCGCGGGCGTGCAGCACATCCGCCTCCAGGAAGTACTGCGCAGCGTCGGCCTGACCACGGGTGCCGCCTACCGGATCTGGAACGATCAGGACCACTTCCACCGCGAGCTCGCGACCGAGATGGTCCTCCTCCGCTTCGCGCCTCCGACCGAGAGCGCGGTCGTCGCGACCGAAGGCGCGGACACCTTCGAGGAGGTCATTCGGCTCGCCTGCGCCGATCACGTTCGGTACGTCTCGGTCTTCCACACCGACCCCGGTTCGCGTCGCTCACATGCCTTTCTCACCGCGTTGGCGCTGCGCACCGCCGCGGGTGCGTGGCCAGAACTGCGTGACGCGAGCATGAAGCGCCACTCCGACTCCATCGATCAGTTCACGGCGTTTTACACCTCGATGCTGGACCGATTCAGCATGCGGATGCGCCCGCCGCTTTCGGTACGGGACTTCGCGGAGGCCATGGCCTCGATCGGGGAGGGGTTCGCCGTCCGCGCCGCCGAAGGCTTGGAGCATCCGGTCTTCATCGACGAGGACGACCCCGAACGGCGCGAGTGGACGCTCATGGGGATCACCGTGCGAGAGCTGGTCCGCGGAATGACCGAGTTCGTCGAGAAATGACGAACCTCCTGGTCGCCGCCGCTCCGCCCCCACGGAGCTCCCAGGCACGGTGACCAAGAGGTTCGTTGCTGGCGGGTGTCGCGTCCCCCGGTCTCCCCGCCAGTGCAGTCAGTGACGATGTCACTAGGACCACCTTGGCCCATCCCCTGCCGGGGAACCAGATAAATCAATTACCTATCCCGGTACCCGTCCGGGCCGGAATCCGCGCGGTCCGGATACCCGTCAGATGACGGTTTCGGACCAGGCGTCGGGATTGCCGAAACGATGAGCGGTGATCGAGATCGCCTGCTCGCGCAGGAACGGCAGAAGCTCGATCCGACCGGCCGTGGTGATCTCCCCGTCGTAGACCGCGAGGTCGGGATCACCGTCATTCGCTGCCACGAGCGCGTGGTGGAGTGCCGCGACCTCGTCACGCGGACCCACGAGACGCGCCCTGGTGGCGCGGGGCACGGCGGGCTCATCGTCCATGGCCACCGCCAGCTCATCCGCGCCGTCGGCGTCTCCCCCCTCCGCGGAGGGTTCTTCCTCGTCGCCCGGTGCGCTCTTCCCGCGGGAGGCGGGCGCCGGGGCGCCGGAATCATCGTCACCGCTCGGATCCGCTTCTTCCGCCGTCATACGCTCGATCCACTCGGCGTCGCTCTCCACGAAGATCGGTATCCCGGTGTCTCCGAGCACCCGGTGCACACCCGCCGGGACGCCATCGGGCACGCTCAGGGTGAACTCCTCACCGGCACGAACGCCCGCGATGACGACACGGAGCACCTCGTGCCACGCGGCAGACGCCGTCGCGCGGATCGCGACCGGCAGGGGACGATACCGGAAGAGGTTGCGCTCGACTCCGAGCTTTGACACGTCCTTGACTCGCCCGAACTCGCGATCCCAGACGATGGCGTCGGACAGCGCCGCACGGCGGAGCCACTCGAACCCCTCGTACGGGAGTGAAGGCTGGGCGGCTTCGATAACGGCGGTGATGCGAGGGTCGAGTCCGCGCAGGTGCAGGGTGGATGACCCGCCCCCGCCGCTGGAAGCGCGCCAGGAACCCAGTCCAATGAGGTAGTTGGGTCCGCCCGCCTTCGCACCGGGTCCCACGGCCGAGCGCTTCCACCCACCGAACGGCTGCCGCTGGACGATCGCACCGGTGATCCCGCGGTTGACGTAGAGGTTGCCGGCCTCGACTCGGTCGACCCACGCTGCGAGGTCATCCGGATTCTGCGTGTACAGACCCGCGGTGAGGCCGTACGCCACCGCATTCTGCAACTCGATCGCTTCCTCGAGGTTCGACGCCTGCATCACTCCGAGCATCGGGCCGAAGAACTCTTCGAGGTGTGCGCGCGATCCCGGGGCGACTCCGAAGCGCACTCCGGGCGTCCACAGCCGGCCCTCATAGGCGTCATCAGCGGAGCGCAGGGTCGGTCGCACGAGCCACTTCTCACCCTCCTCCAGTGTCGTCAGCGCCCACTCGAGTTTTCCCTGGGGTTTCTCGATCACGGGGCCGACCTCGCTGAGCGGGTCGGAGGGCAACCCCACCCGCAGCGAGCGGACGGAGTCGGTGAGCTGGCGGACGAAGCGCTTGGAGCGGGCAACCGGTCCGACGAGGATCACCAGCGATGCGGCGGAGCACTTCTGCCCCGCGTGGCCGAAGGCGCTCTTCACGAGGTCGGCGACGGCGAGATCGAGGTCGGCCGAGGGCATGATGATCATCGCGTTCTTGCCACTCGTCTCGGCAAGCAACGGCAGGTCGGGGCGCCACGAGCGGAAAAGCGCGGCCGTCTCGAACGAGCCGGTGAGGATGACGCGGTCAATCTCGGGGTGCGAGATGAGCTGCCTGCCCAGCTCGCCCTCCTCGATGTCCACGAGAGCCAGAACGTCCCGCGGCACACCCGCTGCCCAGAGGGCGTCGGCGATGACGGCGGCGCAGCGGCGTGCCTGCGGCGCGGGCTTGAAGATGACACCGGAACCGGCGGCCAGGGCCGCGAGCACTCCCCCGGCCGGAATCGCGATCGGGAAGTTCCACGGCGGAGTGATGAGGGTCAGCCGATCGGGTTCGAACACCGCTCCGCTGACCCGGTCCAGTTCGCGAGCGGTGGCCGCGTAGTAGTTCGCGAAGTCGACGGCCTCGCTGATCTCCACGTCGGCTTCAGCGAACACCTTGCCGGTTTCGGACGCCGCTACCTCGATGAGCTCACCGCGGCGTAGCTCCAGCTCCCGCGCCGCGGCGCGGAGGATCTCCGAGCGCTCCGCCGCAGGTCGGGTGCCCCAGCTCGCGCCGGCCTCACCCGTTCGGGAGACGATCTCCTGCAGGGCTTCGGCACTTTCGACCCGAGCCTCATCGATCGTGTCCTCCCCCGCGCGCGAGAGAGGAACGCGCGCCAGGATCTCCGCCGCCCACGTGCGTGATGCAGGCAACGAAGGATCGGTATCGGGGGTATTCGAGAACCCGGGCGCACCCGCTGCAGGCGCTCCCTCGTGGCTCTCGAAGACGGCGGTGTCGGCCTGGGCACCCAGAACCGCGACGGCTTCGGTCAGTGCCTCGTCCTCGGTGGGGACGGGATCCGGGGCGGGCGAGTCTGATGCGGGCGCGACCTCCGACGTGACGGAGCGATCTTGCGTCCGGTTCGGGCTGGCCGGAAGGAGAGGATCTGCGGAGCGCTCGACGGAGCGAAGGAAGCGGTCCCGCTCACGGTCGAACAGCCGCTGATCGTCAGCCAAGTCGAAGGCTGCGGAGAGGAAGTTCTCGTCGGAAGCGTTCTCCTCCAGTCGGCGCACAAGGTAGCTGATCGCGACATCGAACTCATCCGGGCGGACGACGGGAACGTAGAGCAGCACGTGTCCCACCTCGCGAGAGACCACCTCGACCTGCCCTTGCGCCATTCCGAGCAGCATCTCGAACTCGACGGCGTCACGCACGCCCCGCTCACCGGCCAGCAGCCACGCATAGGCGATGTCGAAGAGGTTGTGCCCCGCGACACCGACACGGACCGCGGCGGTGTTCTCCGCCGTCAGCGCCTCGTCGAGCGCCCGGAGGTAGCTCGCGTCGGAGTCCTCTTTCGAGGCGTGTGTGACCAGTTCCCAGCCGTGCATGATCGCGTCGACGCGTTCCATGGCGAGGTTGGCGCCCTTGACCAGACGCACCTTGATCCGCGCGCCGCCGCCCGCGACGCGATCCTTCGCCCACTCCGTCACGGTGCGCAGGGCACGCTGCACGTCCGGCAGGTAGGCCTGCAAGACGATACCGGCCTCCAGGTTCTTCAGTCGCTCATCATCGAGCAGGCGTGTGAAGACGGCGATGGTGAGATCGAGGTCGCGGTATTCCTCCATGTCGAGGTTGATGAACGTGTCGTTCTCGGCCGCGGTAAGGTACAGCGGGAGGAGGCGCTCGACCACCGACGTCACGACGTCATCGAAGGCCCACATCGAGATGTGGCTCGCGATCGCGGAGACCTTCACCGATACGTAGTCGACATCGTGGCGGCGGACGAGGTCATGGATGCCATCGAGGCGGCGGCGCGCCTCGTCTTCGCCGAGCACGGCCTCACCCAGGAGGTTGAGGTTCAGCCGCGCACCGTTCTCGCGGATCTTGGCGATGGCGGGGCCCAGCTTGTCCGGGCGCGCATCGACGACCAGGTGCCCCACCATCTCACGGAGGACGCGCCGGGCGATGGGAACGACCGGGGCAGGAAGCACGGGAGCAACGGCGCCACCGACGCGCACGGCGCCGCGCAGGTACCAGGGCAGGAAGTCCGGGACCAGGGGGGCGACCCGGGACAGGTTGGACGCAGCGGCGGACAGGCTTTCGGGGCGCATGACGCCGTCGACGAAGCCGATCGTGAACGGCAGTCCGTTCGGATCCTTGAGGACGCCTGCGAGGCGCTGCGCCGCGGGATCGACGGCGATCTCGGCCGCATCGGTGACCCAGCGTGCGGCGAGCGCGACAGCCTCGTCAGCCAGTGCCGCGCGGTCGCCGGGAGAGGAAACGGGTGAAGCATCCGACATACCCCTAACCCTACGTCCGCGCGCAGCGCGGCGAGCGGAGGAGACAGGCCGGTCTACGCCCAGATACTCGGGGCGGGCGTCCTCCGGTTCGGGAGCGCAGACCCGCGCGCCCATTCGGTCACCCATTCCGGCAGGGGCGCGAGCGTGTCGGGTGAGCCGACGGCCGCAAAGAACTCCTCGTGCGGCACCGCGCGCCGGTCGTTCGTGAGGAAGCGCGCGCGAATGATCATCTCGGCGTAGACCTCACCATCGACGACGGCGCGGTGCATGAGATAGAACGAGCGTTCGTCGTGGCCGACGAGGCGCGATTCGACGGTGAATCGCTGCCAGAGGTTCAGCGATTTCCGGAAGGTGACCGTCTCCGAGGCGACCACGGCGTGCCACTTGCGGGCGGCCATGACGTCCCACAGCCCGGTGCGGATCATCAGATCGAAGCGGCCGAGGTCGAACAGCGAGGCGTATCGGCCGTTGTTCATGTGGAGGAGGAGGTCGATGTCGGTCGGAAGCGTGCGCAGACGCACGCGACCGACGGAGTTCGCGGGGATTCGCCCGTTTCTGCGCACGAGCACTTTCGCGCGAAGGATCACCAGAAGGGTTCGCCAGATCACGTTCACAAGGCGTGATGCTAGCCGCAATCGCACACCCGAGCGGACATCGATTGTGGGATGGCTACAGCGAGCCGCCCGGATTTCGCGGGGTCTCCCGGCGCGCGTAGAGTCAGCCCATGGAAGCCGAACTTCAGACCTCGATCGTCGTCCGGCCGGTGCGGGACGTCGATGCCGAAGCCCTGGGCCGTGTCCATGCTTCGTGTTGGCATGAGACCTACGACCACCTCGTGAGCAAGGCTGCTCTCGAACGGGTGTCCCCCAAGCGACTGGCGGAACTGTGGACGCACTGGGCCCTGCAGGGCCCCGATTTCCGCATGTTCGCTGCCCTCGTCGATGGTGAGATCGTCGGGTTCGCCGGCTCCGGCCCCGCGCGCGACCGCGACGCCCCTACCGTCCGCGAGCTCTACTTCATCTACTTGCTGGAGGCATGGCACGGCACGGGTCTCGGACAGAGGCTGTTCGACGCTGTCATTGGTGAGGGCGAAGACGCGTACCTGTGGGTCGCGGATGACAACCCCCGCGCGCACCGCTTCTATGTCCGAAACGGCTTCGCGCTCGATGGTGAATCCCACACCGAGCCCTTCCTCGGAGAGACTCTCACCGAGGTCCGATTCGTCCGCTGATCAGCGGGCGGTCACGTTCCCGAAGAGCTTCGCGATCGGGGCGACCACCAGCGGCCGGACCGCGATCCAGCCGGCGATGATGACCGCGATCGACAGCGCGAACATCCAGAACCCGGTCCAGTTCTCGGCATAAGCGGTGCCGTCGACCGACCCCTGCGCCGCATACATGTGGTTCAGGTTGCGCAGCGCCCCCGTGGCGAACACGAGCGCGACATGGATGACGATGAAGACGACGAAGTAGATCATCACCGGGAAGTGCACTTTGCGCGCCCACTCGACCGGGTACAGGCGGTTCAGGCGCTCGTTCTTCTTCGGCCAGAAGCCGCTCATCCGCACGCCCGAGACCACGGCGAGCGGAGCTGCGATGAACACAGTGGTGAAGTAGGCGAGTTGCTGCAGTGAGTTGTAGTTCACCCACCCGTTCTCGGTTGGCCAGTCCAGCGAGATGTACTGCAGGCCCGCCGAGAGTGCATTCGGGAAGACCTCCCAGCTCGTGGGGACGATGCGCATCCACTGGCCGGTCGCGAAGAGCAGGACGATGAACACCAGCCCGTTGACGACCCACAGAATGTCTAGGGCCTGGTGAATCCACAGATTCATGCTGATCCGACCGCGCTTGTTCTTGCGCGGTGTCCACCAGACCGACGGCCGTTTCTCCCGCCTCACCTGAAGGCCGGTGCGAATGATGAGCACCATGAGGAACGCATTGAAGAAGTGCTGCCAGCCCACCCACGCGGGAAGACCCACCGGCGCCCCCGCGGGCAGGTGGTACTCCCCCGGATAGGCCTGCAGGAATTGCTGGGGACCGTCGAGGCTCAGGATCCACCGCACCAAGGCGACCGCCATTCCGGCGAGAACGAGCGCGCCGATGCCGCCGACGATGACGATGCCCGCCCATTGCGCAGCCGTGAACGGACCGAACCGACGTGGTTCGGGGGCTGACGACGGTGTGCGGGGAGCGACTCCCTGCCACGCGGTTGCCGTGAATGGAAGCGGGGGGCGCGGGCCGCTCCGCTCCACCCCCGGCGAATCCTGGGTGCTGGTCACCTCGGTACGTGCGAGCGCAGCAGCGCCCTCGTCGGAACGCCCCCGGGATTCCCCATCGACGGGTGGGTGTGCGGCATCGCTTGCAGGCAGGTGCGGGGCCTTGAGGGCGGGTGCCGGCTCCGGCTCGGATGCGAGCGCACGCCCGGCGTCGGGGGTGGAGGCCGTCTCTGGCTCGGGTATGGGGGCGGGTGCCGCGGGTCGAGCGACCTCGGCGGCGGCGGCGGCGTCTCCCGCAGCCGGAAGCGCCCTCGGAGCCGGCCACGGGGTGCCGCCCTTCGTGCGTGGCAGACCGCGGCGGAAGGGGGAATCGTCGGTTTCGGACGCGGGCACGGCCTCGACTCCGTGAGCGTCCGAGGTGGAGGGGACCACGTCCTTGCCTACGTTCGGCGCCGCCGGTTCCCGACTATCCGCGTCAGCCGGCGACGCGTCGGCCGACGGGGATGGCTGCGGAGATGCCGCATCCGCGGTGACCGCGGGCGGCCACGGCTCGCCGCCGTTCGAACGCGGAAGGCTCCGGCGAAGCGGCACGGAAACCGTCGTGTCGGCCGGAGTGGCCCCCGCCGACGGTGGACTGCTCGATGGCAGGGCCGCGGCCTTCTCAGCGACCGTCGCCGCACTCACCGTGGCAGCCTGCTCGCCGGCGGTGTGGTCGGCTCCCGCCGCTGCCGGCTCAGGGACGGACGCGAACGGTTCCGCGACGGGTCGCTCGGCGTCCACGGCCGACGGCCACGGCTCTCCCCCGTGCACGCGGGGCAGACCCCGGCGCAGTCCCACTCCCTGCGACATCGACCCCTACTTCTCTTCCGCGGCCAGGGTCTCGATCACCTGGGGCACGATCGTGAAGACATCGCCGACGACGCCGAAGTCTGCGATCTCGAAGATCGGCGCGTCGGCGTCCTTGTTGATCGCGACGATCGTCTTGGCCGTCTGCATCCCGGCGCGGTGCTGGATCGCGCCCGAGATGCCGAGCGCGACATACAGCTGAGGTGACACCGAGACACCCGTCTGACCGACTTGGTGCGAATACGGCACGTACCCGGCGTCGACCGCCGCACGCGAGGCGCCGACCGCCGCACCGAGGGCGTCGGCGAGTTGCTCAACGAGAGCGAACTGCTCCTGCGAGCCCAGTCCCCGACCACCGGCGACGACCTTCGCGGCGCCCCGCAACTCGGGCCTGCTGGAAGTGGCCTCCGCCTCCTGAAAGGAATCGATCGTCGCGGCTCGGGTTCCCGAGGGCGCCACCTCGAGAACGGTTGTGGCGAGCGGTTGCGCTGTGGCGCGCGCATCGACGGCGCCCTGGCGCACAGTGATGACTGCCGCACCGAACGTGGGCGCTGAGGTGGATGTGTACGCGCCGCCGTACACGGAGTGATGCGCAAGGATGCCGCGCTCATCCCGAGCGATGCCGATCGCATCGACGGCGATGGCACGACGAGAACGCGCAGCAAAACGCCCCGCGGCGTCACGCCCCTCGATTGAGTTCGGGAAGAGGACCGCATCCGGCTCGACCAGCGCAGCAGCGGTCGCCACCGCATCGACGGTTGGCACTGTCAACTGCGACGCATCGGCAGTTGCCAACAGGACGTGTGCGGCGCCGAGTGCTGCGGCGTCTGCCGCGAGCGCCTCCTGCCGGGCCGATTCAGCGACGACCAACGCGACCGGTGTCCCGACCTCCGCCGCAGCGCCGAGGAGACCGGCCGACGAGGAAGAGAGCACGCCGGAAGGCGTGACGTCGAGGACGACGAGGATGCTATCGGGTGCGAAGTCAGTCATCAGGTCTCCTACGCCAGCTTGTTCTCGAGCAGGAAAGCGGCAAGCCGTGCTCCGCCGTCCCCTTCGTCCACGATCTTGACGCCGGCGCCCCGCGGTGGCTTCTTTCCGACCTCGGTGAGGATGATCTGGGGCGACGCGGCGACATCGATCGTGACCCCGAGGTCCGTGAGGCTCAGGGTCTCGAACGGCTTCTTCTTCGCCGCCATGATCCCTTTGAGGTTGGCAAAGCGGGCGTCGGGCAGGGCTTCGGTCACCGAGATCACGGCGGGGAGGTCGGCACGCACGTCAGCGGTTCCACCGTCGGACGCGCGCGTGCCGGCGACGACACCGTCGCCGATCTCGACGTGGGCGAGACTCGTCAGCTGAGGAACCCCGAGTCGTTCCGCGATCATCGCGGGAAGGACTCCCCCGGAGCCGTCTGTGGAGAGGTTTCCCCCGATCACGAGGTCGAATCCGATCCGTTCCAGGGCCGCGGCGAGCACCTCCGCGGTCACCGTGAGGTCGGCGCCGATCAGGGCAGAATCAGTGACCTGCACCGCCGATCCGGCGCCGATCGCAAGTGCCTTACGAATCGTGGCGACGGATTCTTCCGGTGCCATCGAAAGCACCACCACCTCGGTGCCCTCGTGCACATCGGCGTAGGAGAGGGCGACCTCGATGGCACGCTCATTGATCTCATCCAGGACTCGGTCACTCGCGGCACGATCAGCCAGCCCCGTCTCCAGGTCGAGCACACGATCGCCGTAGGTGTCCGGGACTTCTTTGACCAGAACCACGATCTTCATGCCCCCGAGTCTATGGGGCCGGACGCAGAGTCAGCGGTGGCGGAACTGGGCCTCACGCTTGTCGCGGAAGGCGGCCATTCCCTCCTTCTGGTCCTCCAGCGCGAACAGGGAGGTGAAGGTGCGTCGCTCGAAACGAAGCCCCTCGGAAAGGCCGGACTCCTGCGACGCGCGCAAGGCTTCCTTGGCCGCATACACGACCGGCAGCGACTTGGTGGCGATCGTCTCGGCCGCCGTGCCTGCCTCCTCCAGGAGGCGGTCGGCGGGTACGACGCGCGAGACGAGACCCGCGCGCAGCGCTTCCTCTGCGTCGATTGTGCGCGCCGTCAGCACGAGGTCGGCGGCGAGCGCATATCCGACGGCACGGGGCAGGCGTTGCGTGCCCCCGATGCCCGGGATGACACCGAGGTTGATCTCCGGCTGTCCGAACTTCGCCGAGTCCGCGGCGATGATGATGTCGCAGAGCATCGCCAGCTCGCTCCCCCCGCCCAGCGCGTATCCGGCGACGGCCGCGATGATGGGGGTGCGCAGAGAGCTCACGGCGTGGAGGCCCTCGAATGGATTGTTCAGCTCCATCTCGCGCGGCGTCTTGTCCGCCATCTCTTTGATGTCCGCCCCCGCCGCGAATGCACGTGCCGAGCCGGTGAGGACGATGCACCCGATCTCTTCGTCCGCGTCGAAGGCGGTCGCCGCGAGCGCCAACTCGCGTACGAGCGTGAAGTTCAGAGCGTTGAGAGCGTCGGGCCGGTTCAGCGTGATCCATCCGACGCGTCCTCGCGTCTCGACGATGATCGTGGAGTAGTCAGTCATGCCCCCATCGTGACACGTGACCCCCGTCAGCGCTCGGTATCCATCTTCCAGCGCACCCCTACTCGGCCCGGCCCGAAGCCGTGGCGGTGCACCTCTAACGACGAACCACGTACGACGCGCGGCGTCACCACCTCGCCGACGGGCGAGGTCTCCTCGAACTCCTCCGCCCAGATCGGGCGACTGTCCTCAGGAAAGTTCACCCGGATGAGCACCTGCTTGCTGGGCCGTGTCACCCCGTGCCAGACCATCGGCTGTCCGCTTCGCTCGGGTGCCTTTCGCGCGAGCGTGAACTCGAACATTCCGGTCTCGCCCACGTCGATCGGTGCATCGAGCTTGAGGACGAAGCCCCAGACACGCCCCGACTCGTGCTCGTACATCCGGTCGAGCGAGCACCCCACCGTGTCGTACACGCGTCCGGCGCCGTCGGCATCACCCGAGTTCACCCAGATGTACGGCAACTCGAACAGAGGCAATCGCACCGCCTGCGTGACGGTGCGGGTGCGTACCGCTCTGACGAAGCCGTCGGCCGTAGCCTCGACGATCAACTCGGTGGAGATCTCTCGAAGGTTGTCCACCGACGTGGAAGCGGTCTTCTGCGCGACCAGCGCAGCCTGTTCACGGAGGTCATCCTCCGAGAGGGGAATGCGCGGCTTGGTGAGCGATCCCGTGCGGCGCTTGCTCCCCGCGAGCGTGGCCAGGCGCCCCTCGTCGAGCCAGAGCAATTCCTCGAGCGTGTCGACTGCCCGCAGGGACGCGGCGCTCTCGGGTTGCCGCACGCCGGACCGCCAGTAGCTCAAGGTGGCGACCGAGACGGGTGTGCCTGCATCCACCAGACGCCGGTGCAACCAGGACAGCGAGACGCCGCGATCGGCAATGGCGTGGCGGAAGGTTCGAGCGAACTCTCCGCCGACGATTCCCTGGTCACCGTCTTTAAACACTTCACCCCCCGGTGCGTCAAAGCCGACGTCGTACTCTCACATTAGGGCGGTTCGGCAACCGCCCGGGGAGGCACAGAGATTTCTGTGCCGGCCCGTTGTTTCGGCGACGGGGGGACCGCCGGAGCGGGGGCTCACGCTCCCTGACCCGGCGGCCGAGGTCGGGGGGCCGTCGGCCGCCGGGTCTGCCACCTGTTCGCGGCGAAGTGGATCACTCCGCGAGCGCCTCCACAGGCGTCACACGCGTGGCGAGTCGCGTGGGGACAACCGCTGCGACGGCGGTGAGCACGGCCGTCGCGCAGATCACGACGAGAACGGGGATGATCCCGATCGCGGGCAGCACGAATGTCGGCGCCTCAGAGCTCGGGGGAATGGTGACCGAGCCGAGCACCGACTGTGCCGCCACCCAGCCATAGGCGATGCCCAGCACGAGCCCGAACAGCAGCGCCGTGATCGTGATGTGCGCCGCCTCCATGAGGACGACCCCGCGGATCTGGCGTGTGGTGAGGCCGAG
This sequence comes from Microbacteriaceae bacterium PS02070, assembly GCA_029959865.1. Taxonomy (GTDB): domain Bacteria; phylum Actinomycetota; class Actinomycetes; order Actinomycetales; family Microbacteriaceae; genus Microbacterium. Next base: position 260,954 of record JASCPE010000001.1, read on the forward strand.
CGCGCGTAGAAGACCGAACTCGCGGCGTCGCTGAACGATGCCGATGGTGAGGAGATTGACGAGCCCTACCGCCGCGATCACGGCCGAGACGGCGACGAGCCCCATCATGACCGCCCCGAACGTGTCCAGAACTGTCGAGACCTCGGGCGGCATGTAGCCGCCGGACGCCGCGGTCAACAGGACCTTGACCGACTCGGTCGCGACGGCGAACATCGTCACGAGCGTGACCCCCATGACGACACCGATCGCCATCCTGCTGGAGCGCTCCGGGTACCGCAACGCGTTCTCCGCCGCCAGCCGCGCCGTCACCGAGCGCCCGAAAAGGCGACCGACCAGGCGCAGCAACGGCGGCATGATGATCGGCGCTCCGATCGCGAGGCCGGTGAAGGAGATCAATCCCCCGAAGAACGAGATCACCACGCCGAGGGGCGTGATCATCCCTGCAACGACGCCCAGTGCGAGGAGTGCGGCACCGGCGACGAACAGGGCGATCGCGCTTGCCCGTCGTCCCCGGGGAGCCGCGATCGCGTCGTGGCCGCGCTCGACCGAGTTTCCGAGCGCCTCGAGCGGCGTGACGGTGAGTACGCGGCGCGATCCGACCCAGGCGGCTGCCCAGGTCGTGAGCGCTACGACGACCGTCGGCAGCAGATGGGTCGCGTAGAAGACCCCGTAGTCGATGTCGATGTCGAGTGCGCGGCAGGCGATCTCCTGAAGCGCCCATCCGGCCAGGACACCACCGACGAGACCGATGATGGCACCCGCGGCGCCGGCCACCAGGCCCTCTCGAGCGATGGCGACGCGTTGCGACTTCGCGGTGGCGCCGATCAGTCTCAGCAGCGCGATCCGGCGCGTGCGTCCCGCGACGATCGTGGCGAAGGTGTTCGCGGTGACGATGGCGGCGACGTAGACGGCCACGCCCACCAGCAGCACGGTGAGGATGGCCACGATGACCACCACGGTCTCGCCCCCGCCGAAGTAGGGGTCGGCGCGCAGCAACGCGCCGAGGAAGTTGGTGACCGTGATGAGGATCACGCCGAACGCGACCGAGATCGCGGATACCACGATCGTGGCGCCGAGCCCGCGTTCGCTGGAGGGGTGGTGACGAGCGCGGCGCCGGGTCGAGGGCGCGGGGGTGGACGCGGTGGGTGACGGCGTGAGCGTTGCGGTGCTCATGCGTTCACCTGCTCGGCCGCCAGCATGTGAGCGGAGATCTGCTCGGCGCTCTGACGGGGCTTATCGGCGACGATGCGGCCATCGCCGAGGAAGATGACGCGGTCGGCATAAGCCGCGGCGACCGGATCGTGGGTGACCATCGCGATCGACTGCCCGTGCTCCCGCGCGGCAGCGGCCAGAAGACCCAGCACTTCACGGCTCGTCGCCGAGTCGAGGTTGCCGGTGGGCTCGTCCGCGAAGACGAGGTCGGGCGCTCCGGCCAGCGCACGCGCGATCGCGACGCGCTGCTGCTGACCACCCGACATCTCGTGCGGCCGGTGGCGCACTCGGCTGGCCAGGCCCAGCGTCTCGATCAGGCCGTCGATACGTGCCCGTTCCGTCGCGGTCGGAGTGCGACCATCGAGGTCGAACGGAAGGGTGATGTTCGCCATCGCGTCCAACGTCGGGACGAGGTTGAAGGCCTGGAAGACGAACCCGACCCGGCGGCGACGCAGCACCGTCATCTCCAGGTCGCCGAGGCCGGTGATCTCGGTGTCACCGATCCAGACGCGGCCGGACGTGGGAGCATCCAGACCCGCCATGACGTGCATGAGAGTCGACTTGCCAGACCCGGACGGCCCCATGATGGCGGTGAATTGGGCCTTGCGGATACCTACCGTGACGCCGTCGAGCGCACGAACGGATGATTCTGCGGTGCCGAACTGCTTCACGACACCTTGAACGCGGGCGGCGAGGCCCATTTCAGACGAAGGGATTTCCATACCTTCGACGCTAGGAACCGTGCCCGCGAGTGCGCGTCGGTCTCAGGGTGGCTCGCACTACATCGCAAGGATGATCTCGGAGCTCATGAGATCAGCGCGTGCTCGTACGCGAAGACGACCAATTGCACCCGGTCGCGAAGCTCGAGCTTGGTGAGGATCCGGCTGATGTGCGTCTTCACGGTCGCTTCGGACAGGTATTCACGCTGCGCGATCTCGGCGTTGGACAGCCCCCGGGCGGCGAGCGCGAAGATCTCCCGCTCACGCTCGGTCAGGGTCGTAAAGCTCGGCGGAACGGGAGCGTGGTCGGGCTCGGCGAAGTGAGCGAACAGTTCCCGGGTCGCGGACGCGGCGATGACCGCGGAGCCCGAGTGAACGGTGCGGATCGCGGCGAGGAGAAACTCGGGTTCCGCATCCTTCAGAAGGAAGCCGCTCGCTCCCTGCCGGATGGCGCGGGCGGCGGCCTCGTCAAGGTCGAAGGTCGTCAGCATCACGACGCGCGGGGGGTCCGGGTCCGCAAGAAGCTCCGCGGTCGCGGCAAGTCCGTCCATGACCGGCATGCGGATGTCCATCAGCACGACGTCGGGCTTCTCCCGACGGATGAGCTCCACCCCGGCGCGCCCGTCTCCTGCTTCGCCGACGACTTCGAGGTCGGGTTGCGAGTCGATGACGAGGCGGATGCCGGCGCGAAACAGCGCCTGGTCATCAACGAGCACCACTCGGACGGTCATGTGTCTTCCCTCCGCGGCAGCCATGCTCGTACGACGAACTCGTTCGCTTCGCGATCGGCGGAGAGCCGTCCACCCACGAGCTGCGCGCGTTCGCGCATTCCGATGATGCCGTGGCCCCGGCTCGCGGTGGGCGCGGCAGGTGCGGCCGAAATGCGATTTCGCACGTCCAACTGCACTTCGTCGTCCAGCCACCGCTGATGCACCGTCACGGCTGCGCCATCACCGTGCCGAAGGGCGTTGGTGAGCGCTTCCTGGATGATCCGGTAGATCGCCAGCTGCAGGGCCGCCGGTTCGGTGCTCCGAGGAGCCGGGTCCACATCAATGGTGAGGTCCGCTCCCGCTGCGCGGACCTGGGCATACACCGCCTCGAGGTCGGTGAGGGTCGGCTGTGGACCCTCGCTCTCACGATGGCGCAGCTGTGTCAGCAGCATGCGCACGTCCGACAGCGCGCTGCGGGCGGTCGTGGAGATGGTGCTGAGCGCCTCCGTCGCCGCACCGGGATTCGCGGCAGCAGCGTACCGGGCGCCGTCGGCCTGAGCGATGACGACCGCGAGGGAGTGGGCGACGACATCGTGCATGTCGCGAGCGATTCGCGCGCGTTCTTGCTCTGCCGCCGCATCGGCCTCCGCCTGCTCCTGTGCCTGGCGGTTCTCGCGAGCTCGATGCCCTACCCGCACCAGCGCGCCGACGGTCCAGGACAGGAGGAAGGCGAAGGCCGCGGCCAAGAACAGGAAGAGGACCGTCATGAGCAGGCTCGGGGAGAAATCCGTCCTCCCGTCCGTCGCTTGGCTGACGGGTGGAAGCAGCAGGTACGTGCTGATCGTCGCCGCGCCGACAATCGACGATCCGAATCCGGCCCAGAACACGAGACGCGACCCGTACGCCGCCGTGGCGTAGATGACGGCGAAGATGGCGAAGTTGGCTGCGATGGGCGGGAGCAGGAAGAGCATCTGCGTGACCGCCGCGATCCAGCACACCAACAGTGCCAGCGCCGGTGAGAGCCGCCGGATCGCGAGGGCACCCGAGTAGACGATCGTCAGCACGATGCCCACAGCGACCTCGACCTCTGCGCCGCTGGTGGTGGAGCTGCCGGGGTTTCCGGACCACATCCAGATGAACAGCAGCGCCAGCGCCAAGAACGCACCCGCGATGATGGCGTCAATGAGCAGCTGGTAGCGCGCGAGCGGGCGGATCACACTTTCACGCTACGGGAGGACGCTTCGCCCGCGCGTCCTCCCCGAGATGTATCCGGGGCTCCGGAGGGCGCCTTCCTGGATCGGGGGCGTAGTCGCAGTTCGTGGCGAGAGCTAGGCTCTGAGGCACCATCATTCACCCCGGCACGTGTGCCGGCCAGACCCCGAAGATCGGAGGTTCCCATGTCCATCGACCAGACGCACGCCACCCCCCGTGCCACGCAGGCGATCATCGGCGAGCCCGAGGTCGTCGAGGACGGTCGCCCCGTCGCCGAGCAACCCGCGTGGTTCCTGCTGAAGCAGGCTGCGACGGCGTTGCAGGCTGTGCAAGCTCAGGACGGCTCAGTGCCTGAGCGGAGCGACCATCCGTTCGCACGGGACGCGGTCGCAAAGATCACGGCGTCGATCGCTGCCCTGACGCCGCTTTTCAGTCACGACCGGGATTATTTGGACAGATCGAGAGCAGATTTCGATCGTTGGGCGGAGGGGGACTTCGGCGTGCCCGATTTCCTGGACTCCCTCGTCGCTTTCCAGCCGCAGCGCCATCGCGTCGACGGTGCACAGCATCTCATCGTCTTCCCGATGTACACGCAGAACGGGTCCCGAAACCGGTTCGTGGAGGCGGTGCTGGCCGAGGTCATCTGGCCGAGCTTCATCGCGGAGGTGGAAAGCCAGTACACCAACGGTCTCTTCGTCTCGCTCCGCCTGCTCGATTTCACGCCCGGGTATGACACCAACTCCGCCGTGCTCTTTCCTGAGACGGTCGCCGTGCGTGAGATTCCGTCCTTCACGTGGGGGGCGATCTTCCAGGACCGGGAGGCGGCACGGTATCGGCGCGTCGTATCGGCGGCGGCGGAGATCACGAAATTGGACCTCCCCGCCGAAGCGCGGGCGCTGGTCGAGGATCAGGAGCTGGCGGAGTCGACCTTCGTGATGTGGGACCTGATCCACGACCGGACCCATATGCGCGGCGATCTGCCGTTCGACCCGTTCATGATCAAGCAGCGCATGCCGTATTTCCTCTACTCCCTCGAGGAGTTGCGGTGTGACCTGACCGCGTTCCGCGAGTGCGTCGCGATCGAGCGCGAGCTCGTAGCCAGGACGGATGAGCTGACCGCGGAAGAAGCGCAGATGGCTCGCCACGCGCGTCTCGTGCAGTATGCCGTCCTTTTTGACCGCATCTTCCGGTTCGCCATCACGGGGTCCCGCGTGCGCAACTACGACGGTCTGGGCGGGCAGCTCCTCTTCGCCTGGCTGCATCAGCACCACGTGCTGCACTGGACGGACACGGCGCTCACGATCGACTGGCCGGAGGTGCCGGCGGCGGTCGTCGCGCTGGGCGACGCGATCGATGACCTGTATTGGCGATCGATCGACCGCCCCAAGACGGCGCACTGGCTCGCCGCGTACGACCTCGTGCGCGGTTCGCTCACCCCGCATCCTGCCTCGCGGTGGGCGCGAGGGCTGAGCGATGACGTGCTGGCAGGACCGCCCCGCGGGATGACCGACGCCGTCCTGGACGACGAGTTTCCCCTGTCGATGTTCTACGAGGCGCTGGAGAAGAAGATGCGCGGCGTCATCGACTCCACCTCTGGCATCCGCGGCACCGACTGACCCACCGCCACCCGCGCCGGACGCCCGCGGCCGACGGTTCAACCCGCAAGACTGCACGCCCGTGTCGAGACTGCAGAAGAAACCCGCTGTTTCGCCATGGGCGTGCAGTCTCGCCGCCGGGCGGCGGGGAGGCTCAGCGCGGGGGGCTCAGCGGGGGTGTCGTCGTCAGGCGGGGGTGTCAGAACCGCCGGCCGCGGCGTGCTTCGCATTGGTGGCGGTCGCGACCGGCGTGGGCGCGTCGGTGGCTGTTTCCGTCTCCGGAGCTTCGCTGTACTCCTCCGAAAGGATCCGATACGACCGTGTCAGGAATGCGGAAAGAGCGATCGCGACCATCACGAGCCCGCCGATGACGAGGATCAGAGCGATGCCGCGCCCCACTCCGTCGCCGAGAAGCCACCCCCAGGCCTGCTGGCCTTCAGGAGAGTCCATGTACGGGATGACCCAGAACTCTGCGATCGGCGCAATGAGGAACGATGTGATCGGCGCGGCGGAAACCTCCAGCGCCATCGCGGCGCCGAACACGCGCCCTTGTTTCTCATACGGAACAACACGCTGGATGACGGTCTGCTCCGCCGACTCGATCACGGGAACGAGCATCATGTACAGCCAGATGCCGACGGCGTAGAGCCACCACCAGTCGCGGAGGGTGAAGACGGCGCCGAGGAGCCCCATGACTGCGACGGCGAGCAGGAGCGTGCGGATCGGGTTCTTACCGAGCCCCTTCGTTGCCACGACCGCCCCGCCGATGAGGAATCCGGTGGCGGTGACACCGAGCACGATGCCCCAGATCTCTACGGGGAAGAGCATCAGCCCGTAGGGATCCATAAGGGCCATGTAGAGACCGCCGACAAGGTTGTTGAAGGTGGAGAAGAGAATGAGCGCGAACAGACCGGGGACCGCGCTGATCGCGGCCACGGCGCCGCGGACGTCGACGATCTTCTCCCGCTCGCCGCGCTCGGGGCGCGCCTCGGGCACCTTCAGCATCAGCAAGTGCAGGAACGGGAGGACCGTGAACACGAGCGCGATGATGAGCGTGGGTCCCATGCCGAGAAGCCCCACCGACAAGCCGGAGAAGACGCTCGTGACGACGAACGCGAGACCTTGTACGGTGCCGACGAGACCATTCGCGTTCGCGTGACGCTCGGTTGGCATGAGGAGCGTCACGGTGGTCGAGAGCGCGATGTTGCGCAGGTGCTCGACGACGGCTCCCGCCAGCAGCACCAGCGCGAAGATCCAGAACCACGGTCCGCCCAGGTTCAGCAGATCGTCCTCCGGAAGCGCGAAGTACAACGCCGTGCCGATGCTGAACGCGACCGCGGTGAGGAGCGCGGAGACGATCATCACCCGCTGTTTGCGGTGCCGATCGACGATCGTGCCGAACACCATCCCGAAAATTGCGAGCAGCAGCATGTACGCGCCGCCGATAATGCCGGTCGCGAGGACGGATTCGGTGCGCAGATACACCCAGAACGTCAGAGCGAACCAGAGGTAGCTCGTTGTGACGTTCGCGATCGCGGTGTTGATGAGGACGTGCAGGAAGATGCGCGGCCCGCCCGGCGGTGCAAGGGTCGTCTTCTCGCCTGATGCCGGCGACACCGCACCCGCATCGGTCTGTTCAGCTGGCGGCTGTGGTGCCGCACGCCAGCCTGGTTCGTCGACCCCACCCGTCTCTGCCATGCGCCGACAGTACCTTCCCCTTCCGACATGCACGAGACCGAAAAGGAAATACCGTCTACCTCATCCCACTCCCGCGCCTGTCCAGAGCAAGGCACGTCGCCCGCCCCCGCCGGACGCCCCCTTCCCGCGTCCCCCGCGAGGCAACGCACGTCGCCCAACCACCACCTCCGCCGGCTGGCTCGTCCCCCTCCCGCCTCCGCCACGGAGGCACCGCACGTCGGCCGACCACCACCCCCGCCAGCTGGGTCTTCCCCCTTCGCCCCACCGTGGGACACCGAAGATGGCTGCGGGGTCGCCGCCCTCTGGCAGATCGCCGCTCGGTGCCCGAGCCGCGACAGCTAGGCTGAGTCGTCGTGAGCACCCCGCACGACCCCGCCATCCGCGCCTTCGCAAGCGACAACTACTCGGGCATCCACCCGGACGTGCTCGCGGCCATCGCCGCAGCCAATCAGGGGCAGCAGATTGCCTACGGAGACGACGCGTACACGGCGCGGCTGCAGGATCTCTTCGTGGAGCACTTCGGCGATGGTGTCGAGGCGTTCCCGGTGTTCAACGGCACGGGCGCGAATGTCACGGCTCTGCAGTCCATGCTTCCGCGCTGGGGTGCGGTGATCGCGGCATCGACGGCCCACATCAACGTCGACGAAGGCGGCGCCCCCGAGCGTGTCGCCGGGATCAAGCTCCTGACCGTGCCCACGCCGGACGGCAAACTCACCCCCGAGCTCATCGACCGCGAAGCATGGGGTTGGGGCGACGAACACCGGGCTCAGCCGCTCGTCGTCTCCGTGACGCAGTCGACCGAACTCGGCACCGTCTACTCCCCCGACGAGCTGCGCGCGATCACTGACCATGCGCACGAACTCGGCATGCGGGTGCACGTCGACGGAGCCCGCATCTCGAACGCTGCCGCCTCGCTCGGGTTGTCTCTGCGTGAGATCACCCGCGACGTCGGAGTCGATGTGCTCAGCTTCGGCGGCACGAAGAACGGCGCCATGTTGGGCGAGGCGATCGTCGTACTCGACCCGGCCGCATCGGATGGTCTGCGGTTCTTACGCAAGCTCAACATGCAGCTCTCCAGCAAGATGCGTTTCGTCTCCGCCCAGCTGATCGCACTCCTCGAGAACGACCTGTGGCGCCGCAACGCGGAACACGCGAACACGATGGCGCAGCGTCTGCGCTCAGGCATCGAGGCGGCGCAGGAGGCGGGAACGATCTCGGGGGTCGAGTTCACTCAGCCGACGCAGGCCAACGGGGTCTTTGCGACTCTTCCCGAGGGCGTTGCGGATCAGTTGCGTGAGCACTTCCGCTTCTACGACTGGGATGCCGCGCGCCGCGAGGTGCGGTGGATGTGCGCGTTCGACACGGACGCCGCCGATGTCGACGCCTTCATCGCGACCCTCGCCGAGCTCACCTCCCGCTGACCCGCCACACCCCCGCCCACACAACTGCGGCGGCGTCGCCACCCGCGTCCCGACCCCGGCACAACTGCGGCGGTGTCGCCACCACGCGTCCCGACGCCTGCACGACTGCGGCGTCGCCGCCCAACACGCCGACGGTCAGTCTCCGACTCGCGGCGTGTCGCCCCTCCACGCCGCAGTTGTGCCGGCCAGGTGCTCGCCAGATCTGTCGGCGCGGCGGGAGCTCGACGGGCGCCACGGACGCGCGCCGCAGTCGTGCGGGCGACGCAGGCCTCGGGCCCGCCGGCCGGCCGACGGCGCCGGTGTGGTTACTCGCCGGCGAGCCAGGCGCGGTAGGAGTCGAAGGAGTAGGGCCGCCCGAGGAAACTCTCCACCATGTCGCCCGCGTCACGGCTCGCCCCGCGCTCCAGGATCTCCTGGCGGTAGCGGGCCGCGACGGTCGGGTTCATGAGGTCACCATCGAACGCGGAGAGCAGATCCCGCGCGATGACGAGGCTCCACTGGTACGTATAATAGCACGCACCGTAGCCGGTGAGGTGCCCGAAGCCGGCATACGTGTGCGAGCCCCGCAGCGGCCGGACCGGACTCGTGACGGAGTACCAGTGCTCGGTCGCTTCGAGAAGATCGGCGGGTCGGTCCACGTGCAGGTGATACGACGTCTGCGCGTGGCCGAGCTGGCGCCGCACCTCCAGAGCGCGTCCGAACGCATCCGCGACCCGCATGCGCTCGACGAGGTCGCGCGGAATCGGGTTGCCCTCGGCATCGGCGGTGAAGCCGGCGAGAACATCCGGGTCCCACGCCCATTCCTCGAGAAGCTGACTGGGTGCTTCGACGAAGTCCCACTCCGTTTCCAGGCCCGACAGCGACGCGAACCGCGCGTGCGCACCACCGAGGATGAGGTGAACGAGGTGGCCGAACTCGTGGAAGAACGTGACGACCTCATCGTGCTCCATCAGACCGCGCGAGAAGTTGCACAACAGGGTGCCCTCCGGGAGGAACTTTCCGGCCACGCCCGTGATCATGCCGAAGCACGCCGCGTGGTTGTACTTGCCCTCACGCGGGTGGAGGTCCAGGTGGATGCGGCCGATCCGATCGCCGTCGCGCAGAACGTCGTAGCTGCGCACGTCCTCGTGCCAGGTCGTCTCCGGGGACTCCTGGTAGGTGAGACCGAGAAGGCGTCCGGTGACCTCCAGCACCCCGGGCAGCACGCGCTCGAACGGGAAGTATCCGCGCACTTCCTGCGCATCGACGGAGTAGTCGTCACGCTTGAGCGCGCCGAGCAGGTACCAGTAATCGGAGATCAGCACGGCGTCCGCGTCCGGCGCATCCTGGCGAAGACGCGTGAGCAGGCGGTCGTACTCCTGATCGGCTGCGGCGCGCGATGCAACATCGAGATCGTCGAGGAAGGTACGGATCGCGGAGCTGGAGCCGATCATGCGCGTCTCGGTCTCGTAATCGGCCCAGTCGCCGTAGCCGAGGAGTTCAGCCCGTTCGGCGCGCACGGAGAGGAGTTCGCTCAGCACCGTGTCGTTCTCCGGCCAGGCGAGATCGCCGTACGTGGCGACGAGTTCGGTGCGCAGTTCACGATCGGTGGCGTACTCGCGCACCGGCATCAGGTCGGGGTACTCGGTCGTCAGTGTGACCAAGCCCTCCTCATCCGCCGGATGCGACGCAAGGAAGTCATCGGGCAGACCCGCCAGACGATCAGCCGCGACACGGATCTCGCGCTTTCCATCGCGGATGTTCCGGCTGAACTCGATCGACAGCTCCGAATCACGATCGGCGAGGGCGCGAAGGCGCTCCCGGGTGGCCTCGTCGCGGTCGACACCCGAACGGCGGAAGTCTCGCAGTGCTCGCTCGAGGATGCGCTGCTCGTCGCGGTCAAGCGCGTCGGGGTCGATCGCGGCCAGCGCGTCGTACAGGTCGCGATCGAGTCCGCGCGCCGTGGCCTGGGCTTCAACCTTCTGCACCGTCTCCTCGGCGGCATCGCGAATCGCGGCGTCGGGGTGCGCGTATGCAAGGAGGTACGGCTCGGTCGCCGCGTCGGTGTACAGCCGCACGGCCTCGTCCCAGAGGGCGATGCGCTCGGACGCGGAGAGGTCGCTGCCCGCCTTCAGCTGGTTGTCGAGGTCATCTGCTTCGGCCAGCCGCGCGGCGGGCTTGCCCGTGACGTAGGTGACCCAGTCGTCGTGGCGGGTGGGGAACGAGAGCGGCTCGAGACTCATCCCTCGAGCCTACGTCTCCAGGCCCGCGCAGGCACCCGCCCGGCACCTCGAGAGCGAGAGCGCGGCAAGCGCGACGCACAACTGCGGCGTGCACACGCGACACGCCGCCACGGGCCGACCTCACCTCGGCGTGTCGCGCACCGACGCCGCAGCTGTGCGCAGCCGCCAACTCGATCTGCGGGAGGCGCCACCACCGACCAAGGCTTCCCCGCCCCGACATAACTGCGGCGTGCACGCGCGACACGCCGACTCGGACCGACCTGGACCCGGCGTGTCACCGCCCGACGCCGCGATTGTGCGTCTTGAGCTCGGCCGATGGGTCACGCGGCGCGGGCGACCGAGGGGGCGAGGCGGAGGGGGTCAGCGGAGGGGCCGGACGACCGGGGGCGAGGCCGAGGTACGAGACAGAGGGGGTCAGCGGAGGGCGCCGACGGAGGCGAGGGCCAGCCGTACGAGAGTGGCGCGGCCACCTTCCATCTCGGAAGCGAGGGCATCGGAGGCGGCTTCCTCGGGCGGCATCCACGTCACTTCGAGGGCGTCCTGGCGGGGCTGGCACGTGCCGGTCACCGGAACGACGAACGCGAGTGAGACGGCGTGCTGACGATCATCGTGGAACGCGCTCATGCCGGGCAGCGGGAAGTACTCCGCAACGGTGAACGGCACCGGCGACGGAGGCAAGAGCGGGAAGGCCATCGGCCCGAGGTCGTTCTCCAGATGACGGAACAGCGCGTCGCGCACCGTCTCGCCGTAGCGGACACGGCCCGAAACGATCGAGCGGGTGATCTCCCCCACCGGCGTCGCCCGCAGCAGGATGCCCACCTCGGTCACGGTGCCCACCCCGTCGGTGCGCACCGGCACCGCTTCGACGTACAGCATCGGCAAGCGACGACGCGCTTCGGCCAGTTCGACTTCGCTCAACCAGGCGGGGTTGGACACTCCACCGGCACGCGCCCCGATTCCCGACCCGATGTCACGCAGCGGATCGCGCGGGGTCCCGTCATCGTCACGCTCGTTCGGATCGGGATCAGGAGTACGGACGGCCATGTGTCATGTATATCAACCACCGTCACCCGCCCCTGACAGGATGGGAACATGAATCACGTTCCTCCCCTCGACGCGGCAGCGGTGCTCTGGTCGGCCCCCGAGGACGAACGCATCGGACGTCCCATGCTCGTACTCCTGCACGGCTACGGCTCCGATGAACGCGACCTGTTCAGCCTCGCCGACCTTCTCCCCGACGAGTTCATCGTCGCGGCCGTCCGTGCCCCACTGGCACCCCCCTTCCCGATGCCCGGGTATGCCTGGTATCCGATCGATGACCTGTCCTCGCGTGACAGCAGCCAGACCACGACCTCTGCCGAGCGCCTCCTGGAATGGCTCGATGACACCGTCCCTGCCGAAATCACCCTCGGCTTACTCGGCTTCTCTCAGGGAGCCGCAATCGCGCTCCAGGCTCTGCGGCTGCGCCCGGACCGCTTCGCGTTCGCGGTGAACCTGTCCGGCTACGTGAGCCCGGGCGAACTCCCCACCGATGCCGACCTCGCCGAGCACCGTCCACCGGTGTTCTGGGGGCGCGGTGCCGTCGATAATGTGATCCCGCAGCCGCTCATTCAGCACACCATCGAGTGGCTGCCACCCCGGGTGGACTTGGTCGGCAGCGTCTACCCGGGCCTTGGTCATAGCGTGTCCCAGAACGAACTCGACGACGTCACCACGTTCCTCAAGAAACAGCTCGAGAACATCGAAGCCTGAAGACGAACCCCTCCAGCACCCGACCTCCGGGTCAGTCCGGCACCAGATGCTGAGGCCGGGCAGCGTGTGCCGCGCGCCATCGCGTTCGCCCGTGCGTCAGCCCTCCGCGGCAAGGACGGCGCCGATGAGCGGTCCGACCCCGCCACCCCACACCGGTCCATGCCCGGGAAGAACCCACCGCGCCTCGATGCTACGCAGACGAGCAAGGGACGCACGCGCGGCGTCCGGATCGTCAGTGAACGGAGCAGGTTGCGGCCCCTGCCGACCGGTCAGGACGTGACGCGTCGTGAGAGCATCCCCCACGGCGAGCGCGTTAAACGAGGGAAGGTGCACGGCGATCGAACCCGGCGAATGGCCGGGCACGGAGATGATCCGAGGCGATCCGGGGAGGTCGAGCACCTCGCCGTCCGTCACCGCGACCACGTCGGTGAGGTGTTGAGCGTGCAGCCCGCCATGGGTGAGGGCGGTCGCGATGAACCGCATGGCAGGCCATGGCTTCCACCGCGGCGTCGAGGTGGGCGGCGGAGCAGTGACACCACGCGCCCTGTCCGCATCGGCCTCGTGGACGTACACGGGGATTCCGTACTCGCTGCGCAGCGCTTCCGCGAACCCGATGTGGTCGACGTCGCCGTGAGTGAGGACGATGCCGGAGATGTCCCGCTCGCCCAAACCGAGCGCATCCAACTCGGCACGCAGGTTCCGCCGATAACCGGGCAGAGCAGCGTCGATGAGCGTCGCACCGCCCGCTGTCACGACGAGGTATGCAGCGACGCGATCGTCGCCTATGCGGTGCAGGCCCGGGGCGATCTCCATGACGGCTACGATACTTAGCCTTCATGGCTAATGTCAATAGCCTATAGTGGTGCCATGCCAGCGCCCTCGCGAATCCACCGTGATCAGGTCGTCGCCGCCGCCCGCGTGTTGCTGGAGCGCGGCGACTCGGCGCTGACGATGCAGGCCGTCGCACGCGAAGTCGGAGTGCGGGCGCCATCGCTGTACAAGCACGTGCGTGATCGCGATGATCTCGTCGGCCTCATCCGCGATGCGACGATCGTCGACCTCACCGAGGGCATGCTCGAGATCGATGCACCCTCGGCGTCTGATCGAATCATCGCGTACGCGCGCCACGTCCGTGCGTTCGTCGCGCGCTGGCCGCTCGGATCACAGCTCTTGTTCCAGCGCGCCGACGCCCACTCGACCCGCGACCTTCTGCAACGCGCAGCAGCGCCGGTGGTGCGCACCTGCGCTGAGTTGGTGGGGCATCCGCACGCTCTCGATGCCGCACGCACCCTCACCGCGTGGGTGTATGGGTTTTCCCGCATGGAGCAGGCCGACGCCTTCAATCTTGGCCACGACACCGACCGCGCGTTCGAATTCGGACTGAAGACCATCGTCGGCACGATGACTCCCACCCGGTGACGTCTGCGGCATGTCACCGGCCCCCACGATTTCGCACGGACCGTTCCTTGCGCGCACAGATTTAGAATCGACGGGTGGCTACCCCCAAGATCGTGCTGTTCTACGCCTTCGCGCCGCTGCCCGACCCGGCAGCCGTGCGACTGTGGCAGCGCGACCTGTGCGAATCGCTGAAGCTGCGTGGCCGGGTGCTGATCTCCGAACACGGCATCAACGGCACGCTCGGCGGGGACCTGCCCGCCCTCAAGAAGTGGGCGCGACGCTTCCGGGAGTATCCCGCGTTCGCCGACGCGGACATCAAATGGAGCGAAGGCTCCGGGCTCGACGACAGCGGCTTCAGCCTCGACTTCCCGAAGCTGAGCGTGAAGGTGCGCGATGAGATCGTCTCGTTCGGCGCTGCCGACGAGCTGCGCGTCGATGATGGCGGAGTTGTCGGCGGCGGTACGCGCCTGAGTCCGGAACAGGTGCACGAGCTCGTCGCCGACCGTGGTGACGACGTGGTCTTCTTCGATGGCCGCAACGCGCTCGAAGCCGAGATCGGACGCTTCAAGAACGCGGTCGTGCCCGACACCGACACGACCCGTGATTTCGCGAGCATCCTGGATTCTGGACAATTCGACCACCTCAAGGGCACACCTGTCGTCACGTACTGCACGGGCGGCATCCGCTGCGAAGTGCTCTCAAGCCTCATGGTCTCGCGCGGCTTCGGCGAGGTGTACCAACTCGACGGCGGCATTGTCCGCTACGGCGAGACCTACGGTGACGACGGCCTCTGGGAAGGCTCGCTGTACGTGTTCGACAAGCGCGGATCCGTCGACTTCACCGATCACGCCGCGACGATTGGAACCTGTGCCGGATGCGGGGCGAAGACGAAGCGCACCGCGAACTGCCCGGATGCATCCTGTCGCCGCCAGTTCGTCGTGTGCGAATCCTGCGACACCGTGGCCTGTGACGCGCACGCCCTCGTGGGCTGATCGCGAGCACCCCCTGGCGAGGCCCGCGGAGGTCCTGTAGTCTTCCTGGGTCCTTGTCCCGAGTGTGAGGAATGACGTTGAAGACCAGCGACGTGACCGCGCAGTAATCGCGCAGACCGTCGTTCCTCGACGCGTCCGCGCCCATCCCGCGCAGACCGTTGACTGGCCCGTCTCCTCTCTCCGAGGACACTCTCGGCATCACTCGTGTCTGCGCATGCATTCACGAGGACCCACATGCCCGAATCACCTTCCGCGATCACCCTTGATCGCCTCACCTTCACCTGGCCCGACGGCACGACCGCCCTCCGGGACGTCTCCGGGGCTTTCTCGCAGCGGAAGACGAGCCTGATCGGCCGCAACGGATCCGGCAAGTCGACTTTGCTGCGGCTCATCGCCGGGGAACTGACCCCGACCTCCGGTCGGATCACCCGGTCGGGCGAGGTCGCCTCCCTGCCTCAGTCGGTCACGCGCCACGTCGACGAGCCCGTCTCGGGACTCCTGGGCGTGCGCAGAGCTCTCGATGCCGTGCGTGCGATCGAGGCCGGCGACGTGTCCGAGGCGAACTTCGACGCCGTGGGCGACGACTGGGACATCGAGGCACGCAGCCACGCGGCGCTGGACGAGATCGGCCTGCGGCCGGACGTGCTCGACCGCCGCATCGGCGAGCTCTCCGGCGGCGAGACGATGCTCGCCGCCCTGACCGGCCTGCGCCTGCGCCGCCCCACCGTCACCCTTCTCGACGAGCCGACGAACAACCTCGACCGCACCGTGCGTGGCCGGGTGCACGACCTCATCGGCGCGTGGCCCGGAACGCTCATCGTCGTCAGTCACGACGAGGAACTTCTCGAGCGGGTAGATGAGACGGCCGAGCTCTACCTCAACTCCCTCACCGTCTTCGGCGGCCCCTACTCACAGTGGCGTCAGTGGCTCGACACAGAACAGGATGCGGCTCGCGCCGCAGAGCGAGACGCAGAGAAGACCCTGCGGAGGGAAAAGCGCGAACGCATCCAACTGGAGACCAAACTCGCCCACCGCGCTCAGGCGGGGAAGAAGGCCATCGCCGAGCGACGCGTCCCCCGGATCGTCGCCGGGAACCGCGCGATGCAGGCGCAGGCGTCGGCCGGTCGAGCCCGCACGGAGGCGAAGGGCCACGAGGAATCAGCCCGCGCCGCTCTCGACGCCGCCTCCCGGAGGATCCGGGACGACGCCTCGATACACATCGAGCTCCCCGATCCCGGCGTCCCACCCCGCCGGCGCCTGGCGACGATCACGTCGGGAGAGCGGACGTGGACGATCCAGGGGCCGGAACGTGTGGGGATCGTCGGGCCGAACGGGGCGGGCAAGACCACCCTCCTGGAACGCCTGATGGCGTCGGCACGCGGCGAAGAACAGGATGCGGACCCGAACATGGTCGCGCACGTGACGGAGATCGCGTACCTCTCCCAACGCGTCGATGGGCTTCGTTCAGAGGCCACCGTGATCGAGGAACTCCGGCGTGCGGCACCGGGCCTCGACGACGTCGAGGTACGTAACCGCCTGGCCCGCTTCCTCCTGCGCGGCGACGCGGTGCTCCGTCCGGTATCGGCGCTCTCTGGCGGTGAGCGTTTCCGACTCGCACTGGCGTGCCTGCTCTGCGCGGAGCCCACCCCGCAGCTGCTCGTGCTGGACGAGCCGACCAACAACCTCGACCTGGAGACGATCGATCACCTGACCGGCGCGATCACGTCCTACCGAGGCGCGACCGTCGTCGTCAGCCATCACGACTCGTTCCTCCGCCGCCTCGACCTCAGCCTCGTCCTGAAGTTCGCCCCCGAGGGCGAGCTGGTCGAAGAGCCGCGTCACGGTTCATGACATCAGCTCGTGCGCGCGATCTAGGCTGGAACGCATGTCACATGACGAGGGAGCCTCCGCGGACCCGAGCATCGCTCAGATCGGCGCGACAGTGCGCGCGATGCGCAAAAGGCTCGACCTCTCGGTTCATGCGCTGGCTCAACGATCGGGAGTGAGCTTCGGCCTCCTCAGTCAGCTCGAGCGCGGACTCGGCAACCCCTCACTCCAGGCGATCCAGCGCGTCGCCGTCGCGATCGGGGTGCCCCTGCCGCAACTCCTGGAAGCCTCCACCGCCGACTTCACGGTCGTGCGCGGAGACCGCCCCCATACCCTCGCCGCCGTGGAAGACGCCGCGGCCGGCGCAGACTCCCGGCGGGAGTTGCTCTCACCGCCCGGGGAGAGCCTGCTCCAATTGATCAGGACAACGCTCCCCCCGGGCTTCAGTAACGAAGGCCGCCCCTATCGTCACATCGGGACCGAGACGGTGACCGTCCTGTCCGGTGCGTTGACGATCTCTCATGGCGAGACGCGTGCTGTCCTTCACGAGGGCGACACAGCCACGTACACGACCTCGACGCCTCACTGGTGGGCGAACGAGTCAGATGGCACGACCGTCGTCCTGGGCGCGGTCACGCCTTTTGAGCGCTGACGTCCGCGGATCGCCACAACCTCAACGTGCGCTCAAGCTCCTCCAGCGGATCGGTGTGATCATCGACGCGCAGGTCGACGGTGAGATCGGGAGGGTACAGCGAGTCCGGCACGATCGTGCCCACCATCACCGCAGCGCTCTGGCGCCCGCGACGATCCCCTCCGGCTCGCTCCCCCGCGCGGAGAGCGTGCACAAGTGCGAATGCGAAGGAGGCATCGTCATCCACCGGGTGAGCGCCGAACTCGGCCACCATGTCGTCGAGGACGTGGGGGCCGTCAAGCACGTTGCCGGCCACGACAAGCCCGGGGAGCACGCGGTGCCCCGCCCACGGCGTGGTGCCTGCTCCCGTGCGCGCGGCTCCTCGCCCGCTCACTGACAGGGCAGCCACCTGCCGCAGACTCTCTTGCGTGTCCCACTCGGGTACGCGCTCCACGAGCTGCGCGGGGTCGACGCCACGCCGCAGACCGTCGAGCAGGCGTCCGCGCAGTGCGCGGTTCGTCCACGCCTGGCTGGCGACGACGCCGATGGAAGGCACGAGCCCGAGCACAGAGTTGCCCACAGCCAGCGATTTGCTCGCTGTCGCGGCACCGAGCAGCCCGTGGTGCGGGAGTGCCGCGAGGATCGTGTAAGTCACCGGACCCCCGAATATGACGATCTTGTTTCAGACGTAAAAGTGTCTTGCCCTCCTGTATAACCTGCCACATACTGATCAATCAATCAGGAAAATGATCGAAGGAGCCATCCGATGCGTACCCGACTCGCGGCCGTGTCCCTTCTCGCAGCCGGCGCACTCGTGCTTGCCGGTTGCTCCGCCGGCGACAGCGTCGACCTCGGCGACTCCGCGGACGGCGCCTCCGGAGATCTTCTTCGCGCCGCGATCGGCGGCGAACCCGACCAGCTGGACCCGCACCGCACGAGCTCGTACTTCTCCTTCGAGGTGCTGGAGAACGTCTTCGACACCCTCGTCGAGCCCGATGAGAACCTGGAGATGCAGCCGGCACTGGCAGAATCCTGGACCGTCAGCGACGATCAGCTCACCTGGACGTTCGTGCTCCGCGAGGGAGTCACCTTCCACGACGGGTCCGATTTCACCGCTGAGGATGTCGTCTACTCATACCGCCGCATCATCGATGAGGAACTCTCCAACGCGTGGAAGTTCTCTGCGGTCACCGACGTCACGGCGGTCGATGACCACACCGTCGAGATCACAGTGGCGCAGCCCACACCGAACCTGCTGTCCAACCTCGGCGGCTTCAAAGGCATGGCCATCGTCGACCAGGAGAACGTCGAATCCGGCGAGATCCAGACCAGCCCCGTCGGCACGGGGCCGTTCGTCTTCGACAACGCGGTCAGCGGCGACAGCATCACCCTGAGCGCGAACGAGGACTACTGGGGTGGAGCACCGTCGGTCGCCGGAGTGGAGTACTCCTTCATCTCCGAGCCCGCGACCGCGCTGGCGGCGTTGCGCGCGGGTGAGATCGACTGGACCGACGTCGTGCCCGATCAGCAGGTGGCAGAGCTCGCGGAGGACGAAGACCTCGAACTCGGACAGAGCCCCTCGAACGACTACTGGTATCTCGCACTCAATGAGGCGCGCGAGCCGTGGGATGACGTCCGCGTTCGTCAGGCGATCTCCTACGCCATCGACCGCGACGCGATTCTGCAGGCCGTCAGCTACGGCACCGCGGCCCCGAACCAGCTCGCCATCCCCGAAGACAGCATCTGGTACACCCCTTACGACACGTACTCGACGGACATCGACAAGGCGCAGGAGCTGCTCGACGAGGCCGGCTTCACCGGTGGGACGATGGAGTTCCTCGCCACTAGCGACTACCCCGAGACGATCACCGCAGCGCAGATCATCGCCTCGAACCTCGAACCGCTCGGGATCGACGTCACCATCAGCCAGCCCGACTTCTCCACGTGGCTCGACGAGCAGAACACGGGCAACTTCGACCTCCTCATGATGGGATGGCTCGGCAACATCGACCCCGACGACTTCTACTACGCGCAGCACCACAGCGAGGGCGGCAGCAATGCCCAGAAGTACTCGAACTCGGATGTGGACTCGCTCCTGGATGCGGGACGCACCGAGACCGATGTGGAGGCGCGCAAGGAGCTGTATGCCGAGGCCGCAACGATCATCGCCGACGAGGCAAGCTACATCTACCTCTACAACCCGTCCGTGATCCAGGTGTGGGCACCGAGCGTGACCGGTTATGAGGTTCGTGCCGACGCGGCAGTCCGGTTCCGAGACGCCGCACTGGCGCAAGAGAACGGCTGAGAGCCGGAGCGGCGATGAGCATCTCCTGGGGCGCGATCGGCCAGTTCCTCGCACGCCGGCTACTCACCTCCGTCGTCGTTCTCTTGGGCGTCCTCGTGGTCGCCTTCGCCATCATTCAGCTGGTTCCAGGCGACCCCGTCCGCCTAGCTTTGGGCACTCGCTACACGCCGGAGGCGTACGACGCCCTGCGCGCTGCGTCGGGATTGGACCGACCGCTGTGGGAGCAGTTCTTCGGCTACGTCGCCGGCGCGGCGACCGGTGACCTCGGGGTGAGTTTCCGCAACGGCCAGCCGGTCACGGTCCTGCTCTTGGAACGCCTCCCCGCGACCGTGTCGCTCGCATTCGCGGGGATCGTCATCGCCCTGATCATCTCCGTTCCTGCCGGCATCTACTCGGCGCTTCGCGAGGGGCGGGCTTCGGATGCGATCGTTCGGCTGGCCAGTCAGTTCGGCGTCAGCATTCCCGACTTCTGGCTCGGTCTCCTGCTGATCGGCCTGTTCTCCACGATCCTGGGGTGGTTACCTCCGAGCGGATATACCTCGTTCACCGAGGATCCCCTGCAGTGGGCACGCCGAGTGGCCCTCCCCGCGCTCACCGTCGGCCTCGTTGCCGGAGCGATCATGACGCGATACATCCGCTCCGCCGTTCTCGAAGTGGCATCCTCCGGGTACGTACGCACCGCGCGATCAAAGGGCTTAGCCCCCGCGGTCATCACGATCCGACACATCGTGCGCGGGGCACTCGTCCCCGTGCTGACGATCGCCGGCATCCAGCTGGCAACGATCCTCGGGGGCGTGATCGTCGTCGAGGTTGTCTTCGCGTGGCCCGGACTCGGCCGACTGGTCTACGACTCCGTCTCCGCACGCGATTACCCGATGATTCAGGGTGCTGTGCTCCTGATCGCCGCAATGTTCCTCCTTGTGAACCTGCTGGTCGATCTGCTGTACGCATTCGTTGACCCGAGGATCCGGTTGTCATGACCACCACAATGAGCACCAGTCCTGAATCGACCCGCGTCGCGGCGTGGCGATTGCTCGCGGGCAACCCCGTCACCCTCGTCAGTGCCCTGACTCTCACGATCATCGTGGTCGCCGCCCTCGCCGCGGGAGCGATCGCGCCCTTCGGCCTCAATGACGTCGACGTCTCCCGTGCCCTTGCGCCACCGAGTGGAACGCATCTGTTCGGCACGGACGACCTGGGGCGTGACATCTTCTCGCGCGTACTTCTGGCCACCGGGACGACGCTCAGGATCGCGATCGTATCGGTCACGATCGCAGTCGTGATCGGAGTTCCCCTCGGGATCATCTCGGGCTATGCGGGCGGAGCGGTCGACGCCGTCCTGATGCGCATCGTGGACGTCATGTTCTCCTTCCCCGTGCTGCTGCTGGCCCTGGCGATCGTGTCCATCCTCGGTCCGGGCGAGTCCACGACCATGCTCGCGATCGGCATCGTCTACACGCCGATCTTCGCCCGCGTCGCCCGCGGCGCCACCCTGTCGGTCCGCGTCGAACCGTACGTGCAGGTATCTCAGACGATGGGCACTCCCTGGTGGAGCATCCTCGGGCGGCACATCCTGCCAAATATCACGGGGCCCCTCGTCGTGCAGATCTCGCTCTCCCTGGCCTTTGCGATCCTCTCCGAGGCCGCGCTGTCGTTCCTCGGGCTCGGCATTCAACCGCCCGCGCCGAGTTGGGGCGGGATGCTTTTCTCCGCGCAGGGCTTCCTCAGCCAGGCGTGGTGGATGAGCGTGTTCCCCGGTGCGGCGATCTTCGTCACCGTGCTCGCATGCAACCTCCTCGGCGATGGGCTCCGCGATGTCCTCGATCCACGCCAACGCACCCTCGCCGAGCAGCGGAGGCAACGATGAATGCTCCTGTGCTGAAAGTCGATGACCTCCGGGTCGCGATCGGTCGCCGAGAGATCGTGCACGGAATCCGATTCGCGCTCGAGCAGGAACAGACGCTGGGGATCGTGGGCGAGTCTGGTTCGGGCAAGTCACTCTCCGTCCTCGCAGCCACCGGCCTGCTCGACGCACCCGGTGCGCGTGTCTCCGGTACGAGTGTGCTGGATGGCACGTCCGAACTCATCGGCGCGTCACCCCGAGCCCTCCGGCGGATCCACGGGGATCGCGTCGGATTCGTCTTCCAAGACCCGAGCACCTCTCTGCACCCGCTTCTGACGATCGGCCGCCAGCTGACCGAGCCTCTGGAAACGCACCGCAGGCTGTCCGCGCGTCAGGCGCGTCTTCGGGCGGGCGAGCTTCTGGAGGCGGTCGGGCTGCCCGACCCGCAGGCGAAGCTCGACGCCTATGCGCACCAGCTGTCCGGTGGCCAGAGGCAACGGGTGATGATCGCCATCGCCCTGTCCTGCGACCCGGGCCTCCTCGTCGCTGACGAACCGACCACGGCACTCGATGTGACGACGCAGGCGCAGATCATCGACCTCGTCACGACGCTGCAACGCGATACCGGAACCGCAGTGGTGTGGATCAGTCACGATCTCGGCGTCATCGGACAGGTGGCGGACGAGGTCCTGGTCCTCAAGGCCGGGGAGACGGTTGAACAGCGACCGGTGCGCGAGCTCCTCACCGACCCTCAGCACGAGTACACCCGCACACTCCTCGCCGCGAGACCTCGCTTGGGACGACAGCCTCCCGCCGTCACACCCGGGCCGGTGGTGCTGGACGTTCAGCACCTCGACGTGCGCTTTCCGGTCGCGACGCCGACGGGGCGAACGAGCGTACACGCCGTCGACGATGTGTCGTTCACGGTGCGCCGCGGCACGACGCTGGGAATCGTCGGCGAGTCCGGCTCCGGTAAGTCGACGATCGCATCGGCGCTGACGGGACTCGCGCAACCCACGGGCGGAACCGCTGAGCTCGACGGTCAGGATCTCTTCGCGGCCAGCCGCAGTCTTCGTCGCCGTCTTGCCATGGTTTTCCAAGACCCGTTCTCATCACTCGATCCGCGCGCACGGATCGAGCAGTCCATCGCGGAGCCCCTGCGCGTTCATACTCGGATGAGTCGTTCGGAACGCGCCCGCCGAACGTCTGAACTCCTCGATCTGGTGGGCCTGCCAACGGGCTTCGCAACCCGTTACCCGCACGAGTTGTCCGGAGGGCAACGACAACGCGTGAGTATCGCGCGTGCCCTCGCCTTGGAGCCGGACATCGTGATCCTGGACGAATCGACAGCCTCCCTGGACGTGTCCATCCAAGCTCGAGTCCTCACCCTGCTGCGCACGCTGCAGCAGGAGCTGGGGCTCACCTATCTGTTCATCGCGCACGATCTCGCGATCGTGCAGGAGATGAGCCACGACGTCCTGGTTCTCCAAGAGGGCCGCGTCGTCGAACACCGGCCCGCCGCCGAACTGTTCGCCGATCCGCGTGAGCCCTACACCCGGCAACTGCTCGCGGCGATCCCTCCGGAACTGCCGGTCCACTGATCCACCGCTCATCTCAGCGATGTGCGCACACGGACATCTGGATCGAGGGAGACGGATGTCGGCGGCAGCGGCGAAGATAGAACGATGGGCGACGTGCTGGAGCGGTTCGATCCTGCGACGCAGGAGTGGTTCCGCGGCGCGTTCGCTCAGCCGACGACCGCCCAGCAGGGAGCCTGGGACGCGATCTCAGCCGGCCGCCACGCTCTGGTCGTCGCGCCGACCGGTTCCGGCAAGACGCTGTCCGCGTTCCTGTGGGCCATCGACCGGGTCTACCGCGAGAAGCGCGACGAACCGCAGAGCGACGGACCCGCGACGCGGATCCTGTACATCTCGCCGCTGAAGGCTCTCGGCGTCGACGTGGAACGCAACCTCCGTTCGCCGCTCGTGGGCATTGCGCAGAGCGCCCGCCGATTAGGGCGTGAGGTTCCTGAAGTCACGGTGGGTGTGCGCTCCGGCGACACGCCCCCCGCGGAGCGTCGCCGCCTCGTGGCCCACCCGCCCGACATCCTCATCACGACCCCCGAGTCGCTCTATCTGATGCTCACCTCGCAAGCACGCGAGACCCTTCGCGGGGTGCACACCGTCATCATCGACGAGGTGCACGCGGTCGCCGCGAGTAAACGTGGCGCGCACCTCGCGTTGAGTCTGGAACGTCTGGACGATCTCCTCGACACCCCCGCCCAGCGCATCGGGCTTTCCGCGACCGTGCGACCGATCGACGAGGTAGCGGGTTTCCTCGGCGGGGCTGCACCGGTCGAGATCGTCGCCCCACGCGCGTCGAAGGCGTTCGACCTGTCCGTTGTCGTGCCGGTCGATGACATGCTCCACCCGCCGCCCGCCGCCGGCGCGGAACCGGCCGCACCCACCGGCGACGACGAGAACTGGTTCGAGACCCCCACCGAGGTGACCGGGTCGGTCTGGCCACACGTGGAAGAAGCGATCGTCGATCGCGTCCTTGCGCACCGTTCCACCATCGTCTTCGCGAATTCCCGTCGTCTGGCCGAGCGCCTCACGGGTCGACTCAACGAGATCTACGCCGAGCGGCTCGGAATCGATCTCCCTGAGAAGGCCGTCCCCGCGGAGATTATGGCGCAGGCCGGGTCGACGGCGGGTGCCGAACCGGTCCTCGCGAAGGCGCACCACGGATCGGTGTCGAAGGAACAGCGAGCCATCGTCGAAGACGAACTCAAGCGCGGCGTCCTCCGGTGCGTCGTCGCAACCAGCAGCCTCGAACTCGGCATCGACATGGGTGCCGTCGACCTCGTGATCCAGGTGGAGTCCCCACCCTCGGCTGCGTCGGGCCTACAGCGCATCGGCCGCGCCGGCCATAACGTCGGCGACATCAGCCGTGCCGCGCTGTTCCCGAAACACCGCGGCGACGTGCTCCACACCGCGGTCGTCACCGAACGCATGCTCGCGGGCCAGATCGAGCAGATCGCCATCCCGCAAAACCCGTTGGACATCCTCGCGCAGCAGACGATCGCAGCGAGCGCCATGGGTGACCTCGATGTTGAGGGCTGGTTCGATACGGTCCGCCGCTCGGCTCCGTTTCGCGGCCTGCCCCGCAGCGCGTACGAGGCCACTCTTGACCTGCTCGCCGGCCGCTACCCTTCGGAGGAGTTCGCCACCCTCCGTCCACGTGTGGTGTGGGACCGCGACCGCGGCACCCTGTCCGCCCGCCCCGGCGCCCAGCGCGTCGCGGTCACGAGCGGCGGCACCATCCCCGACCGGGGTCTCTTTGGGGTCTTTGTGGCCGGGGGGTCGCGCGGCGCCCGCGTCGGTGAGCTCGACGAGGAGATGGTCTACGAGTCGCGCGTGAACGATGTCTTCACCCTCGGCACCACGAGCTGGCGCATCGTCGAGATCACCCACGATCGCGTCAATGTCGTCCCCGCGTTCGGGCAGCCGGGGAAGCTGCCGTTCTGGCACGGTGATGGGCTCGGCCGACCCGCAGAACTCGGCGAAGCACTCGGCGCCTTTTCGCGAGAGCTCGCCGCCGCGCAGGACGACGACGCCCGACAGAGGCTCCGCACCGCCGGACTCGACGAGCGCGCCATCGAGAATCTCCTCGGCTACCTCGCCGACCAGAAGGAGGCGACCGGGACGCTCCCGACCGATCGCACGCTCACCGTCGAACGATCACGAGACGAAGTCGGCGACTGGCGTCTCATCCTGCATTCCCCATACGGAATGCATGTGCACGCACCCTGGGCTCTGGCAGTGTCGGCCAGGCTGCGGGAGCGGCTCGGACTCGATGCCTCCGCGGTCGCGAGCGACGATGGAATCATCGCGCGCGTCCCGGATACCGAGGCTGATCCGCCGGGCGCGGAGCTGTTCGTCTTCGACCCCGACGAACTGGACCACCTCGTCACGCAGGAAGTCGGCGGGTCCGCGCTCTTCGCGTCGCGGTTCCGCGAGTCCGCCGCCCGGGCGCTCTTGCTTCCCCGCCTCAACCCGAATCGGCGCGCGCCGCTCTGGCAACAACGTCAGCGCGCCGCGCAGCTCCTCGACGTCGCCCGTGACTACCCCACGTTTCCCATCATCCTGGAGACGCTGCGCGAGGTCCTCCAAGACGTCTACGACCTCCCGGCCCTCCTGCGCATCACCCGCGCGATCGCCGACCGCAGCATCCGTCTCGTCGAAACCGAGACCGGTTCCCCTTCGCCGTACGCCCGCGATCTGCTCTTCGGGTACGTGGGCGCGTTCATGTACGAGGGCGACTCGCCGCTCGCCGAGCGTCGCGCCGCCGCCCTCACTGTCGACCCGTCCTTGCTGTCCGAACTTCTCGGCAAGGTCGAACTCCGTGAGCTGCTCGACCCCGAGGTTATCGCCCAGCACGAACGCGACGTGCAGCGGCTGTCCCCGGATCGCCAGGTCCATGGCCGCGAAGGGGTCGCCGATCTGCTTCGACTCATCGGCCCCATCAGCATCGCGGAGATCACTCTCAGGATCACGACCGACGGGGACGACCCATCCGCCGCCGCGCGCGCCTTCGTCGATGAACTGGTCGAGGCCCGCCGGGCGATCGTCGTCCAGATCGCGGGCGAACAGCGCATCGCAGCGATTGAGGACGCCGGCCGCTTGCGCGATGGGCTGGGTGCCGCGTTGCCGGTGGGAGTCCCGGTCGCGTTTCTGGAACCGGTCACCGACCCGCTCGGTGACCTCGTCTCGCGATACGCACGTTCCCACGGCCCATTCCGCGCCGCGAGCGTCGCCGCCTGGCTGGGCATCGGCACCGCTGTCGCACGGCAGACCCTGCAACGGCTCGAGTCCGCCGGCCGCATCACCAGCGGGTTCTTTCTGCCCGACCCCGACTCCCCCGACGAGGCGGAATGGGCTGACGTGGAGACCCTGCGCACCCTGCGCATGCGCTC
This sequence comes from Microbacteriaceae bacterium PS02070, assembly GCA_029959865.1. GTDB lineage: Bacteria > Actinomycetota > Actinomycetes > Actinomycetales > Microbacteriaceae > Microbacterium. The sequence continues at coordinate 287,466 of JASCPE010000001.1, forward strand.
CCTTGCGGTGATCCGCGGCAGTGTGGAACCGGTCACTCCCGATGCCTTCGCCCGGTTCCTGCCGACCTGGCAGCACCTCACCCGACCGCTGGAAGGTGTGGACGGAGTTCTCACCGTCATCGATCAGCTCGCTGGGGTACCCCTGCCCGCGAGCGCCTGGGAGACGCTGATCCTTCCGTCACGAGTGCGCGACTACGCCCCCGCGATGCTGGACGAGCTCACCGCGACCGGGGAGGTGGTCTGGTCGGGGCACGGCACTCTGCCCGGCAAGGATGGCTGGCTCGCCCTGCACACCGCGGAAACGGTGACCTGGACGCTCGCCGAGCCCGGCCCCGAGCCGGATGAACTTGAGGCGGCCGTCTACGCCGCACTCAGCACCGGGGGCGCGTACTTCGCCGGTCAGCTCGTCGGGATGGTCGGTGCCGAGAGCGAAAGTGCCGTCGTTCAGGCGCTGTGGAATCTCGTCTGGACGGGGCGGGTGACCAACGACACCTTCGCCCCGATTCGGGGGATGCTCTCCGGCGGGAAGTCAGCGCATCGCAGCGCCCGGCGCACCCCGGTACGCACGCGAACGTTCCGTGGCGCGAAGCGCCCACCCGTGCGCGCGGCTCCGCTGAGCGGCGGGCGGTGGTCCGCGCTCCCCACGCCCGATTCCGATGCCACCGCACGGGTCGCCGCAACGGCGGGTCTCCTGCTGGAACGCTACGGCGTCGTGACGCGCGGTTCGGTGCAGGCCGAAGGCATCGAGGGCGGATTCGCGCAGGTGTATCGCACGCTCGCACAGTTCGAGGACGCCGGGCACGCCCGCCGCGGCTACTACATCGAAGGTCTGGGTGCTGCCCAGTTCGCCGCGTCCACGACGGTGGACCGACTCCGCGACTTCGCTGCGGTGGCTGACCCGGCGCCCCTGCAAGCGATCGTCCTGGCGGCGACCGACCCCGCCAATCCGTACGGCGCCGCATTGCCGTGGCCGCCCAGCCCGGAGGGTGTGACCCACCGGCCGGGTCGCAAGGCCGGCGGACTGGTCGTGCTCGTCGACGGAGCCCTCGTGCTGTATCTCGAACGCGGTGGGCGAACCGCGCTCACCTTCACGGGCGATGAGGCCGTGCTCGGTTCCGCCGCGCACGCGCTGGTGGACGTGGCGCGCTCTCGCGCCCTCGGTGCGCTGACGATCGAGCAGATCGACGGCGAGTTCGTCTACACAACGCCGGTCGGGCGCATCCTGCGGGACGCCGGATTCGTGGAGTCCCCCCGCGGTCTTGCCCTGCGCCCCGCCCGGGGAACGAGCGGTCCACATGCCTGAGGGCGATACCGTCTTCCGAGCGGCCCGCGCACTCGATGTCGCGTTATCGGGTGACCTTGTGACCCGCTTCGAGGCGCGCGTTCCCCGCAGCGCGGTGGCAGACCTCAGCGGCGAACGGGTGCGCTCCGTCGCACCCGCGGGCAAGCACCTCCTCCTGCGGATCGGCGACTACACCCTTCACTCGCACCTGAAGATGGAGGGCCGCTGGGCCGTGATGCGGCCGGGTCAGCGCTGGCCCTCTCCCGCATATCAGGCTCGCGCGATCGTCGAGACGGCGCGCGCCGTCGCCGTGGGCTTCGAGCTTGCGCAGGTCGAGGTGCTCCCCACCCGCGAAGAGGAGCGCATCGTCGGTCATCTCGGCCCCGACCCGCTGTCGGCCACGTGGGATCCCGTGGAAGCGGCACGGCGCGTCGCCACTGATCCTCGCGCTGCCCACGTGGCCATCCTGGATCAGCGAAACGTCGCGGGATTCGGCAATGTCTACGCCAACGAGCTCTTGTTCGTGCGCGGCATCCACCCCGAGACCCCGGCGACCGATATCGACGCAGCAGCGCTCGTCAGCACGGGGGCCCGCATGATCCGCGCGAACCGCGACCGCACGGGACGGACATTCACCGGCAAGAACGTCCCGGGTCAGCGCACGTGGGTGTATCGACGCGCTGGAGCGCCGTGCCGCCGCTGCGGCACCCTCATCGAGGAGACCACTCTCGGCGCAGACCCGACCTCGCAGCGCATCGTCTTCTGGTGTCCGTCCTGCCAGCCTCGTCTCGCGTAGCCGCTCCGAGGATCATCGACCGATATACCGGCCTGGACGGTGGTTCAACGCGAGCACGAGGTTCAGGAGAACCGCGCCGACAGCGCTCAGCAGCACCAGGTGCGGCGGGATGACGAGCAGCGCGCTGAGGATGATCAGCAGATCGAACACCATCAGCGACCATCCCGCGCGGATGCCGGTCCGGTCCTGGAGGATCAACGCGACGATCTGCACACCGCCAACACTCGCCTGATGCCGGAACAGGATCAGCAAGCCGATGCCGCACAGGAGGTTGCCGACGAGCGCGCCGTACAGCGGATCGATGGACTCGACCTGGAACAGCAACGGATGCACGACCGTGAAACCCGAGACGAGCCCGATGCACAGCGCCGTGCGAAGCGTGAAGTTCCAGCCGCGCTTGAAGATCGCCAGGACCGCGAAGGGAAGGTTGATCACGGCGAAGAGCAGCGCGTAGGACCACCCGGTCGCGTATCCGATGAGGAGGGACAGCCCCGCTGTTCCTCCCGTGACGGCGCCGATCAGGTTCAGCAGATACAGGCCGAACGACGCGGTGAAGGTGCCTGTGAGGAGCCCCAAGACGTCCTCGGGGATCGTGTGCTTGGTCAGCGAGCGCTCGAACACCAGCGATGGCCCCGTGCTCGGGGCGGCGGATTCTCGCGGGGCGCTCACTCTCCCATTCTCACCGACGACGGCCGGTTCCTATGAATCGGCTGACCGCTGGAGGACGGCGGGGAATGAAACCGTGGGGGGCCATGTTTCACCCAGTGTCATCCGCACGACCTACTTCGGAGGGACACGTTGGGTAAGAACTACGTCGACATCGAGAACGACCAGGGCGAGACGCTGCGCTACCGCAAGCACGCCAATGGGCGCGGCTTGGTCGCGCACGGAGCCAAAGTGCACGCCAGTGCCACCGTGGAATCCGGAGCGTATGTCGAACCGGGAGTTCAGATCGCCCCGGACGTCTTCGTGGGACGGGGCGCATGGATCGAGCCCGACGCTGTCATCGGCGCGCGGGCGTACGTTGCCCCGCACGCACATGTGGGCGAGGGTGCATCCATCGGCGCGGGCGCACACGTCGGCATTCGTGCCAGCGTCGGCGCCGGAGCTCGCGTAGCCGTAGGCTCCCTCATCGGCGACGACGAGACCATCCGTGACGGCGAGCGCTTCGCCACCGACGAGCGGGGATTCCGCCTCGCCGCATGACGCGCTGATAGCGTCATTCGATGCGACGCGCGCGGCTTCTCCTGATCTGCCTCGCCGTCCTCGCGGTGGCGGCGATTGCGTTCTGGTACCTCTCCCGAGACAACGGGCCCGGTGCCGCTGACGGTCCGACGCAGCCGAGCGCTGCGGTGCCCGTAACGATCGAGTACGTGTACGACGGCGACAGCCTTGAGGTCAGTGCGCACGACGTGACCGACCTTCTGGACACCACGGCGCCGGTCGACGTCCGCCTCATCGGCATCGATGCTCCGGAAGGCACGCCCACGGTGCAGTGTGGGGCCGATGAAGCGAGGAATGCGCTCCGTGATCTTCTCCCCGAGGGAAGCACCGCGTGGGCGATTCCCGATGCGGAGGCCGAGGATCGCTACGAGCGTCGCCTGCTCTACCTCTGGAACGACGACGGCGTCTTGGTGAACCATGCCCTCGTCGCTCTCGGCCATGCCGAGCCGCTCGTCATCGAGCCCAACACGACGTACGCTCCCGTGCTCGCGGCCGCAGCCCAGGAGGCGCGGAACGCGAACGCCGGGGTGTGGGGAACATGCCGATAGCCCCGGGTACTGTGGTCCACATGGCGAAAGGTCGCGCGCGCGGACGGCGCCCCCCACGCAAGACCACACCTCCCGCGCGCGGGAAGAAGCAGACACCCCGCCCCTCACCTGCTGCCGCACCCGCTCCCCCGGTGCGGACCGGACCCGACACCCTGCGGGTCGGTGCCGTCGCGGGCGCGACGCCCGGCAAATGGATTGACCGATGGCGTGAGCGCCTCCCGGAGATCGCGCTCACGGTGACGGCCCTCACCCTCGCGGACCAGCGCGAGAAGCTCAGCGCCGGAGCGGTGGATGTCGCGTTCGTCCGACTGCCGATCGCGGAAGACGGACTGCATCTCATCCCGCTGTACGACGAGGATCCGGTCGTGGTCTTCCCCGCTGAGTCTCATCTCGCCGCGGCGGATGAGCTGCGCACCGATGACCTCCGAGACGAGGTCGTCCTCGCCGCCGAGGACGCTCCGCCCCACGACCCGATTCCGGGTACCCGCGCGCCCTCGTTCGCTCCTCTCCCCACGGTCGCCGATGCGTTCGCGACCATCGGCGCGGGGGTGGGCATCATGGTGGTGCCGGCATCGCTGGCACGGCTGCACACTCGGAAAGACGTGGCCACGCGCCCGTGGGTCGACGGCGCGGTATCGCGTGTCGCCCTGGCGTGGGAACGTGAGGCCACCGACGCCGCCGACCTGATCGAGACATTCGTCGGTATCGTGCGCGGGCGCACGGCGCGTTCTTCCCGCGGGTGACCCGCCCGGTCGGCGTCTGCAGCGAGGACGGCTGACCGCTCGAGCTCACGTGTCGGCTGCAGGGAACGACAAAGGGGCCGACGGCCCCCTCCGTCGACCCCGCGCGAACGCCCCCCGCTCACGCGCATGGATGGTCCGCGCCCAGTCGCGGCCCCAGATCGAGACTCCCCTCTGTCTCGCCATCCACAGAGCAAGAGGGGGTGAAGCCGTGCGTGATACACAGTCATCGAAAAAAACTCAGAAATCGATGATGATGCGGGTCAGAAGCCGGATCCGTGGCATTGGAACGGCGCCCAGACGTCGGTTCGCCGCGCGGCGCGCGCCAGCGCCTCGGCGGGACCCGCTCCGGCGGCGAGCTCGACGTGCATCGCCCCGAGGAGGTCACACGCGGCATCGTCAGCGACGATCGACGGGGAGGCGATGACGGCTTCCGCGCCGCAATGCAACCAGGCACGCGCCATTCCGACCGCAGCCTCGCCGGAGCGCACGCTCGACGTACCGACTTCGCACGCCGAGAGGATGACGGTGCGCGGTACCGCGCCGATCCGGTCGATGTCGTACCCGAAGAGGACACCATCGGCCAGCTCGACGCCCGAGAAGAGCGGATTGTCCGGGGCATGACGTCCGTGCGCGGTCACATGGAGGACGTCGACCCCGGCAGCCAGGGTCGTCACGGCATCGACGGTCGCCGCATCATCGAGAAGGGTCCGTGCGTCGTCCCACGCCGCCGCGACCGTCCGCACCTCTTCGTCTCCGCGGGCAGTGCGCGGCCCTGCCACGGCGCCCACCGCACCGATACGAGTCGGCACCGGCCCGGAAACCCAATGGGACAGTGACCGTGCCACGGTCACCACCCGCTCGCGCAGGCCGGGAAGCATCGACCACGGGACCCCGAGCAACTCCCCCGGCACCGTGATGACGACACGGTCCGGCTCACCCACGGCGGCCAGGACGGGATCGACGAGCGAACGAGACAGCGAGGACAACCGATCGGCCAGTTCTGCCCGCACGACGCCCGCGAGCGACGGGGTCGAGACGGTCGCCAGCGCATCAAGGTCAGCACGAAGCCCCGGCAGGGATCGGCGGATCGCGGCTGCGTCCAGCGGCACGATCCGCGCACGCTCGTCACTGACGACGAGCGCCACGAGCCGAGCGCCGTCGGAGACGTAGGAGACGGCGATGTCGGTGGGGTGAAGTCGTCGAGCGACGTCGGCCACCCGCGCTCGAGGCAGGAGCGAGGCAGCGCCAGTCCCGACCCATTGGCGGTCGCGGAGACGGCGCCGCAGGTCCGCGAGCACGCGAGGATCGGCTCCGTCGCCTTCGGCATGGAGGCTGCGCAACCGGCCCAGGTCTTCAGCGAGCGCCTCATCGCTCGGAGGGCGCAGCGGCACCACCTGCCCACTCATGACGCGTGCCCGTTCCGACCATTCCAAGAGCAGTTCCGGTCGACCCGCGTCGATCCCCGAGCCGATCCCGGCGATCAGCAGTGCCGATCCGTGGCCGATCACCGAGGCCTGGAGATCCAGTGCGCCGAACGAACGCTGCCAGTGGCTCAACAGCTCCACGCCGCGTCGCGCGTGCCGACGAACCGCTGTCGCATCGCCGCGAGCTCCCGCCCGCGCGACGCGCGCCTCCGCAGCGAGGAGACGAGTGAGCACCGACGCGTTGTGGCTCACCCGGATCGGGGCATCGCCACCGCGCTCGGGAACGGCGATCCGCCAGGTCAGACGCAGCGCGTCGGCCTCGTCGCGGTGCGACAGCCGTTCCAACTCGGCGGCGAGCCGATCAACGTGTTCGCGTGAGGGCCGACGCGCGCCCGCTCCTCGCAGTCGCGCACGCAACCGAAGAGCCTCCGCCCGCCGCGACCAGGTCGTGCTGCCATCGGCCCGGAACCGCTGCGCCGCGAGGCCCGCGACCTGGCACGCCTCGTCGGGGTCATGCGTGAGGAGTGCACGCGCCAGTTGAAACTCCGCCTCGGCGCGAGGCCCACGCATCCGGGCCGCCCCGAAGTGATGGGCGGCGGCCCGGAACGCCGCCTCCGCCTCGGCGGCAAGCCCTGCCTCGCGCAGGACCTCTGCGCGGTCCTGGTCGCTGATGGCGGCAGACAGCGGAGAATCCTCGGCGAGCGCGGGCCGGGCGGCGTGCATCTCCTGAAGCGCGACGAGGAGATCGCCCGCCAGGAGTGCCGCATAGCCCACGTTGTGCTGGGCTCTCGCTGCGTAGAGCGGAAGGTCGTGATCGGCGTAGACCCGGGCGGCCTCCGCGAAGTCAGCTGCAGCCGCCGGGAGGCGACGCTGCTGCAGTGCGAGCACGCCGCGATTCACCCGCACGTGGGCGGCGGCGACGGGGTCCTGCGACAGTGCCTCCATGCTTGTCGTCAGCCACTTCTGCGCCGCGTCCAGGTCACCGCGATGCGTCGCGAGGAGGCCGAGCTGTCCCGTGAGAATCGACCGGGAGTGATCGCTCAGCCGCGGGTCCTCCAGCGCTTCCACGCACATCTGTTCCGCGGCGCGCGCTTTGCCCGTCTGGGAAAGAACGAACGCGCGGGTACCGATGATCCGAGCACGAAGGTCGGGATCGGTCGTCGAGCGTTCGGCACGGGTCAGCACGGCGCGCGCCTCGGCGTACTCCCGCCGATTGCTCAGATCGACGGCACGCTGGTGTAACTCTGCGGCGGGGGAATCCACGCCTCCGATTGTGCCGGAAGCGGGAGTGGTCGTGGGCTGGTCGGCCTATGGGGTCGCGCGGAGCACCTCATCGACGGCATCACGAGCCCGCTGCAGCACGTCGTCCGGCGACGCGGCGCTCTCCGACCCCAACGCGTGAGCGATCCGGCCCGCGACGAGCGGCGCCGCGAACGACGTGCCGCTCCAGATCGCAAACCCCCCGCGGTAGTCGTCGACATCGGCGGACTCGCGCACCCGGCCATAGCGGTCGTCGCGCGAGGTCGACTGCAAGCCGCCGACGAACGGCGGACTTGTGCTCATGACTCCGGCGCCGACCGCGTACACCTGTACCCACGGCCCGACGTTGGAGAACAGCGCGGTGGATGTTCCCGAGGCATTGAGCGCACCGACGCTGAGCAGTGGCGGCGCCTTGTCCACTTCGATGCCGAGTCCCGATTGGTCCCACGGCCAGAGCGCCGCCGGGAATGCGGGACGGTCGGTGGCGTCGTTACCCGCGGAGCACACCACGACGACCCCGAGGTGACGTGCGCGCCGCAGCAACCGTGTGATGAGAGTGCTGTACTGCCGGTCCTTCGGCGTCTCGTGGTAGTAGCTCAGCGAGAGATTGAGGACATCGATCGCTTGCGACGATCCCTCCTCGCGGAAGCGCCGGGCGACTTCGACGACGTCTGCAAGTGTGACCAGCAGATCACTCTCCGCAACGACGCCGAGCGCGTTCGCGACACGCACGGAGACGATATCGGCGTCGGGGGCCGCCTGGCGCACGATCCCCGCGATGAAGGTGCCGTGACCGGCGACAGGGTCGAGCATGCCGTCCAGCGGCCCGTAGAGGTTGGGATACTTCTCGGGGTCGGCATCGTCGGACAATCCGATGACTTTCCCGTCGAGCTTCAACCGACGAGTCACGATTTCCCCAGGCAGCCACGGGTGCTCCCCGCACCCGGTGTCCATAATCGCCACCACCCGGCGCCGGCCGGGATAGCCCGCGTCGGCTGTGCGACTCGGCGCCGGCCCCACGTAGGCGACCGGCTGACGACCACCGCAGCCCGGCGACGCATACTCGTCGACCGGGTTGGTGTGGGTGAACGGGTTCGTGTGCGTGAACGGGTTCGTGTGGGTGAACGGATTGGTGTGCGTGAAGGGGTTCGTGTGCGTGAACGGATTCAGTCCGACCGGGTCGATGGAGACGAGGTGGTCGAGACCGACGCCCTCCAGAACACCGTTCGTCCTGGCGCGGGCACGCTGAAGCACGCGCCACGCATCCGGGCTCGGCAGTTCCACCCGCTCCGCGTCATCGCTGAGAGACAGCAGCGCAAGGATGAAGCCCGGATCCGTCCCGTGCTCTCGACGCCGTCGCGCGTCGTCCGCCTCCACGGGGCGACCGGCCACGTCGACGGGGCGACCGGCTACGTCGACAGCGCGCGCCTCCCATCCGAAGACCGCGGCGGCCTCGGCGACAGCCTGGAAGCGCGCGCTCGTCCCCTCCGTCACGTCATCGTCGACCTCAATGATGAGGCGGTCCGGCAGATATGCCGTCGGAAACGCGGTGATCTCCCGCACCGTCTCGACAACCGGATCCAGGATCTTCGCGGTCGGGAACGACCCGAGCGCACGCTTCTGCCACGTCCAACGAGGCGGCACGCGGCCGCCTTTCTGCTCATCCTCGCTGTCGGCCACGTGTCTCTCCTTCTGATCAGATCTCGAACGCCGGCGTCACGAACTCGCGCGGGGCATCGTCGCGCAGCACGACCAGACGCACTTGGGTCAGTCCGGACGGAACCCCTTCGAAGACGAACCGACCCGGTCCCGTGAGTTCCCCCGCGCCCTGCGCGGTGCCCCCGACGATGACCGCCGTCGCGACGATGGTCGCATCGACCCAGCCGTCGAGTCGGGTCGATGACTTCTCCCTCGTCACCCGAATGAGCACGTTCGTCTGCCCATCGGTGAACTGCAGCGACACGGGATCGGCGACGCCACGCACCGCCTGTGTTGACTCCTCCACGCGCAGCAGCTCTTCGAACTCACGATCGAGATCGACGACCGCTACGGCAGCGATCATGCGCTCAGTCAGGTCCGGTGGGGCCGGGTCCACCCGCTCCCACCAGCCGGCCAGCTCTCTCAAGAGCTCGTCTTCCTCGCTCATGCTCGTCCCCCCTCGTCGGTCAATGTGGCGCGTAGTTTCGTGAGGCAGCGTCCGCGAGTCGGCCCGATCGACCCCACGGGCATGCCCAACTGCTCGGCGAGAGCGGCGTAATCCGGCCGCTCTTGGAATGCGATGACATGCAGGAGTCGTCGGCATCGCTCGTCAAGCGCTGCGACGGCACGCCAGAGATTCCGGTCGCGGTCGCCCTGAATGGCGACATACTCCGCGGAGGCGACCGGTTCGCCGAGACTGTCCAGGTCCTCCGTTTCCACCGGAGTCGCCCGTCGCGACTGGCGAAGGACGCGCCACGCCTCCCGCCTGGCCGACGTCGTCAACCACCCGGAGACGGCGCGTGGCTCGTAGATGGAGGCGTGCCGCTGTACGAGTGTGACCCAGACGGTCTGGATGACGTCCTCGGCCTGCCCGCGCCCGAGTCCGTAGGCACGCACGATGTGCCACAGGACCGGCGTCATGACACGCACGAGCCCATCCATGGCGCGCCGATCACCTCCGCGCCACCTCTCGAACGCATCCGCCGCCTGCTCCCCGCGGCTGGTCGGACCGGAGTCGTCGTCGTGGACTCCGTCGTGGGGGGCAGACGGGGAGTCCGTATCGCTCACGGCACCCATTCTGTCCATATTCAGACAGAGTCGGCTAGGGGCGGCGTGATACATGGTCACGCCGTCACATCCTGCCTGCCCCGCGCGAGCACCGCATAGAATCACGAGCATGTCCCGGCTCGTCTATCTGTGTGTGCGCCCCCAGGAGGGCGCAGGGGCAGCCGAGTACGAATCGTTTCGCACCGCGACCGGCGCGAAACACGACGAGCTGGAGCAGTGGAATCTCACCCGGGAGCCCCTGCCCGCGGACGCGTTCTCCCGCTGGCACGGGTTCTTCGTCGGGGGAAGCCCGTTCAACGTGACCGACCCGGAATCCTCCAAGACAGATATCCAGAAACAACTCGAAGCAGACCTCTCCCGCATTGCCGAGGAAGCGATCGCACAGCGAACGAGGGCCCTGTTCACCTGCTTCGGGATCGGAGTCGTGACCCGCGTGCTCGGCGGGGAAGTGAGCCGCGCATTCCCGGAGGACACCGGTCCGGCGCTCGTGGAGCGCACCGCGGCCGGCGCGGAGGATCCCGTGTTCGGCCCCCTGTCACCGCGCTTCACGGTGCTGACGGCACACAAGGAGGGCGCGGGGGCCACTCCCCCCGGAGCGACCCTGCTCGCCACCAACGACGCGTGCCCCGTGCAGGCGTTTCGCGTCGGCAGTACGCTCTACGCGACACAGTTCCATCCGGAAGCAACGACGAAGGCGTTCACGGAACGGATGGCCGTGTACCGCGATGACGGCTACTTCCCCGCGGAGGAGTACGACTCCGTCGCCGGACGCGTGCTCGCCTCCTCGGTCACCGAACCCCTCCGGATCCTCCGGGGCTTCGCGAACCGGAGCTGACTCAGGCGGGTCCCACCACAACGGCGCTGTCGGGACCAACCGTCACCGCACCCGCCGAGATCGCCGCGTCGGTCGTCGCGATCCAGACGACATCGTCATTCTCGACCGGCACCTGCCAGGGCTCCTTCGACAGGTTCACCAGCACCCGAGCAGGATCCCGGTGCAAGACGTACCGCGGTCCGGAAGCCGTTTCGTGCGCTTCGGCGTCCCGGGTGGGACGGTTCGGGTCAGTCAGCGCGGGACGATCCCGGCGCAGGGCGGCGAGGTCGCGATAAAGCCCGAGGATGCGGGCATGGTCACCGACGCTCCGCTCGGACCAGTCGAGTTTCGACCGCTCGAAGGTCGCCGGATCGTTGGGGTGCGGGACGACGGCGGCGTCCCACCCCATCTCCTCGAACTCAGCGAAACGCCCCTTCGCCGTCGCTTCGGCGAGGTCATCCTCGGGGTGCGAGGTGAAGAACTGCCACGGCGTGGAGGCCGCCCACTCCTCCCCCTGGAACAGCATCGGTGTTCCCGGCGCGGTCAGGGTGAGCACTGCGGCGATCGCGAGCCGGTCGGCGGACAGCGTTGCGGTCAACCGATCGCCTGCGGCACGGTTGCCGATCTGATCGTGGTCCTGCGCAAACGTCACGAGGCGCCACGAGGGCACCTCCTCCGGAATCGGGAAGCCGTGGTCACGTCCGCGAAAGCTCGAGTAGGTTCCCGCGTGGAAGAAGCCATCGCTCCACACCGTGGGGAGCGCCTCGGCCACGGCGAAATCCGCGTAGTAGCCGTCCGTCTCCCCCGTGAGGGCCACGTGGACGGCGTGATGCCAGTCATCGGACCACTGCGCGGTCAGGCCGTAGCCTCCGGCCTCGCGCGGCAGGATCAGCGTGGGGTCGTTCATGTCGCTTTCCGCGATGAGCGAGAGGGGGCGCCCGAGGTGCGCACTGAGCGTGTCTGCCGCGATGGCTAGGTCGCGCAGGATGTGTCGGGTGCTGCCCTCACTCTCCTTCAGGGCGTGCACGGCGTCCAGGCGCAGTCCGTCGACGTGATAGTCGCGCATCCACATCAGCGCGTTATCCACGATGAAAGATCGCACGGCTTCCTCGTCGAGGTTGACGCTGGAGCCCCAGGTGTTGCGTTCACTGTCGCGCAGGTACGGTCCGAACTCGGGCAGGTAGTTGCCCGACGGGCCAAGGTGGTTGTAGACGACGTCCTGAATGACGGCGAGACCGGCGGAGTGGGCGGCATCGACGAAGCGCTGATAGGCCTCGGGTCCGCCGTAAGCCTCGTGCACCGTGTACCAGAGGACGCCGTCGTAACCCCAGTTCCACACGCCGTTGAAGCCGTTGACCGGCAGCAGCTCGATGTGCGTCACGCCGATGTCTCGCAGGTGATCGAGGCGTGAGATCGCCGCGTCAAGGGTCCCCTCTGGGGTGAAGGTGCCGATGTGCAGCTCGTAGATGAGCCCGCCCGCGAGCTGGCGGCCGGTCCAGTCGCCATCGGTCCACGCGAACTGGTCCGTATCGAACCACGCCGACGCCTCGTGCACACCGTCCGGCTGGCGCCGGGAGCGGGGGTCCGGGCGGAGGGCGTCGGAGTCCCCCAGGAGGAACCCGTACCGCTCACCGGTGGTCAGCGCCACGTCGGTGGACCACCAGCCTCCGTCGCCGCGGGTCAGTTCCACGTCCGCGGAGCCGGGGCGGCGGAGTCGAACGCGCTCGGCGCGCGGTGCCCAGACCTTCGTCATGATCAGCTGCTCCGTTCTGCCACCAGCAATGCCACGGGGTAGGTCTCCAGCACTGCGCCGAGGGCGAGTTCACCACCGGCGTGACGCTGACCGGTGAGGACATCGACCACCGGTTCGGGCGTGTGCAGCAAGACGGTATCTCCCCATCCGCCGCGGGCCGCGAGACCGACCGGAAGCCGGGTCGCGACGGCGACGACGCCCCCGCGATCGAAAGCGACCGCATGCTCGGCCGACTCTCCCACGACCGTGGCGGGAAGATAGCGGTCGAAGAGACCCGGCTCGTCGCGGCGCAGCCGCAGAGCGCGGGAAACGATGCGAAGCTTGGCGGCTCCAGACTCGTCGATGGGGGGAATCCAACCCTCGTCGATCCGCGCCAGCAGCGAACGGCGCAGGGAGAAGTCGACAGCGCGACGGTTATCCGGATCTACGAGTGAGGTCTCCCACAGCTCGGAGCCCTGGTACACATCCGGCACTCCAGGCCCGGCGAGTTGAAGAAGCTTGGCTGAGAGAGAGTTGGACCAACCGAGCGGGGCGACGCGGTCAACGAACGACTGCACCACGGAGCGCGCGGGGCCGAAAGCAGCGTCGACGACGTTGTGCATCCTGGCCTCGAAAGCCTCGTCCGGGTCCCACCAGCCGGTCGCTTCGGCGGCCTCGCGCGATGCCTTCTCGGCATACGCATGCAGCCTTTCGGCGGACAGAGGCCACGCGCCGATGATTGCCTGCCACAGGAGATTGTCGAACGGGCCGTGGCCCGTCGAGGCGACCGCCCGCAGCTCACTCAACGTCTGCGCCCATTCGTCGGGGATCTCGGCGAGCACGTCGAGCCGAGCGCGGACGTCCTCCCCACGCTTCGTGTCATGGGTGGAGAGGGCGGTCATCGCGTGCGGCCACGACGACTGCCGAACTCCGAACGCGTCGTGGAACTCGGCGACCGAAAGCGCGAACACGCCGGGGTCGCCGCCGACCTCGGTCAGCGACCCGATGCGGGTGTAGCGGTAGAACGCCGTGTCCTCCACGCCCTTGGCCATGACGGGTCCGGTGGTCTGCATGAACCGGCGCGAGAGCTCGCTCGCGTCGTCGGCGATGAGCGGGACGAGAGCGTGGATCGGGCTGGCAAGGTCGGGACGGTGCGCGATCGCTGCGTCTGCCGCATCGCGCAGGTGCTCGGCGCCGGCCGGGAGGTAGGAGCGGTACACCGGGAAGGCGGTCAGCAGCTCCGCGAACGCATCCTGGGCGACGTCCACGCCGAGCCGCTCGCGGAGCGCATCGGGCAGGAGCCGCACGAGGCGGCGGATCTCGGAGACCTGGATCGTATCGGCGATCATGCGCTTGGTCTCATGGATCGTCTCGGCGTAGCCGCCCGGGTCGGGCACGTCGGTGTCTGCGCGCAGATGGGCGTCGAGACGGGTGAGGGGTTCCTCGCCGGCGGGATCGATGAGGACCCGGTCGATCTCGGCCATCGCGTCATATCCGGTCGTTCCGGCGGTGTGCCACCAGGAGGGGAGGCGCTCACCGTGCTCGAGGATCTTCTCTCCGAGGACGTATACGCCGCCGGTGGCCGCGGCGAGGTCGTCGAGGTAGCCGCCCGGGTCGGCCAGTCCGTCCGGGTGGTCGACCCGGAGACCGTCGACCAGTCCCTCTCGGACCCAACGCAGGATCTCCGCGTGCGTCTTCTCGAACACCCACGGCACCTCGACACGGACTCCGGCAAGAGTGGTGACCGCGAAGAATCGGCGGAAGTTCAGCTCGCTCGCCTCACGGCGCCAGAACATGAGCTCCCAATGCTGCCGGTCCAGAACGGTACGCACCGCAGCAGGGTCGTCGGCGGCTTCGTCGGGTGCGGTCCCCGGGGCAAGCGGAAGGATGTGGTCGAAGTACTGGGCGCGCCCATACGGGGTGTTGTCCCCCGGAGCGGGCTCGATCCTGATCTGCCGCTGGGCGATCACCTCGTCCAGGTCGGCGCCGAGAATCGGCACGCGGACCCGGCCGTTGCCGAAGTCCCAATCGATGTCGAACGCTTCGGCGACCTCGGACTGCCGCCCGCGGGTGAGCACGTCCCACCACCACGGGTTCTCTGCGGGGGCGGAGACGCCCTGGTGATTGGGAACGATGTCGACGAGGACCCCGAGGTGATGGGCGCGAGCAGCGTCCACGAAGTGTGCGAACCCCTCCGCTCCCCCGCGTGCTGGGTCGATGCGGCTCGGGTCGACGACGTCGTACCCGTGGTCGGACCCCGTCGTCGCCTGCAGCAGCGGAGAGAGATAGGCCCAGGAGACGCCGAGGTCCTCGAGGTAGTCCGTCACCCCCGCGGCCGCGTCAAGATCGAACGACGCACGGATCTGGAGACGGTAGGTCGACTGCGGGGTCCTCATCATGACGTCGCGGGAGGGCTCTCGTTCGTGGTCGGGATGGTATCGATCGGCGCGGTCAGGGCTGCGATCGACGCAGCGACGGAATGATCGACGTCGGGCTCAGCCTCGACGTGTTCGGTGAGCACGACGAGCGATTTTCCGATGAGGGTGAGGACGTCTCCGCCGCGCAAAGGCCCGCTGTCGGTGTTCGTCCCGGAGGTGTCGATGATGGCGTCCCAGGTCGGGGCGTAGTCGGCCGTGGGGATGTGGAAGTCCACCGATTCATCCGCGACGTTGTACATCAGGATGAAGTGGTCATCGCTGATCTCCCGCCCGCGGCGGTCGCGCTCGCGGATTCCGCCGCCGTTGAAGAAGACTCCGATCGCGCGACCGAAGCCGGAGTCCCAGTCTTCGGGCTGCATCTCGGAGCCGTCGGGCCGGAACCAGACGATGTCGGGCACCGGATCGCCCTCGGCCCGGCGCACCGGGCGTCCGTCGAAGAATCGGCTCCGGCGGAAGGTCGGATGGGTGCGGCGAAGCCGTGCGACCGCCGACGTGAACTCGATGAGAGGCTGATCAGCCTGATCCCAATGCACCCAGGTGAGTTCGTTGTCCTGCGCGTAGCCGTTGTTATTGCCCTGCTGGGTGCGACCGAGCTCGTCTCCGTGCGAGATCATCGGCACGCCCTGGCTCAACAGCAGCGTCGCAAGGAAGTTGCGTTGCTGACGTCCACGGCGAGTCAGGATCTCCGGATCGTCGGTATCACCTTCGACGCCCATGTTGTCCGAGCGATTGTCGTTCTCTCCGTCGTTGCCGTCTTCGCCGTTGGCGTCGTTGTGCTTGTTGTTGTACGAGACGAGGTCACGGAGCGTGAAGCCATCGTGAGCGGTGACGAAGTTGATCGACGCGAACGGCCGACGGCCAGAGTGTTCGTACAGATCGGCCGAGCCGGTGATGCGCGAGGCAAACTCGCCCAGCGCCTGCGGAGCACCGCGCCAGAAGTCACGCACGGTGTCGCGGAACTTTCCGTTCCATTCCGTCCACTGCGGCGGGAAGTTTCCGACCTGATATCCGCCCGGGCCGACATCCCACGGCTCAGCGATGAGCTTGACCTGCGAGACCACCGGGTCTTGCTGGACGAGTTCGAAGAAGGCCGCAAGGCGGTCCACCTCGTAGAACTCCCGCGCGAGGGTCGCGGCGAGGTCAAAGCGGAAGCCATCGACGTGCATCTCGAGGACCCAGTACCGCAGCGAGTCCATGATCAGTTGCAGAGTGTGCGGATTTCCGACGTTCAGGCTGTTGCCGGTGCCGGTGAAGTCCGTGTAGTACCGCTGGTCATTCTTCTCGAGCACGTAATAGGCGGGGTTGTCGATTCCGCGCATCGACAACGTGGGGCCGAGGTGGTTGCCCTCGGCGGTGTGGTTGTAGACGACGTCGATGATGACTTCGATGCCCGCGGCGTGGAGGGCGCGCACCATGCCTTTGAACTCCTGCACCTGCTGACCGAGTTGGCCAGAGGCGGCATAGGTGTTCTGCGGAGCGAAGAAGGCGATCGTGTTGTAGCCCCAGTAGTTCGACAGACCCTTCTCCTGCAGGAGGGAATCGTTGACGAACTGCTGCACCGGCATCAACTCGATGGCGGTGACACCGATCTTCGTGAGGTGGTCGATGATCGCGGGGTGCGCGATGGCACTGTACGTGCCGCGGATCTCTTCCGGGATGTCCGGGTGAAGCTCGGTCAGGCCCTTGACGTGGGCCTCGTAGATGATCGAGTCCGAGTACGGCGTCTTCGGGGATCGGTCACCGGCCCAGTCGAAGAAGGGGTTGATGACAACGCCCTTCATCATGTCGGCTGCCGAGTCTTCGTCGTTCCGTGAATCCGGGGAGCCGAAGTTGTAGCCAAAGACAGGCTGTCCCCACGCGATCTCGCCGTCGACGGACTTGGCGTACGGATCGAGGAGGAGCTTGTTTGGGTTGAAGCGCAGCCCCTGGGCCGGCTCATCCGGACCGTAGACCCGGTAACCGTAGCGCTGTCCAGGCTGAACCGTGGGAAGGTACGCGTGCCAGACAAAGGCGTCCACGTCCCGCAGTTCTACCCGCGTCTCCTCGCCGGAGTCGTCGAAGAGGCAGAGTTCAACCCGTTCGGCGCCTTCACTGAACAGTGCGAAGTTCGTTCCATTGCCGTCGAAGGTTGCCCCCAACGGATAGGCCGTACCGGGCCATACCTGCATCCAAACCTCCCGTGGTTGCCTGCACCGAGCCTACCCGGGTGTGACCGAGGTCCTGACCGGTCAGCGCAGCGCGAGCACCTCATCGAGGTATTCGGCGAGGGGACGGGGGTCGGCGCTGGGGCTCCACCGCACGAGAGGAATCTCCCCTCCGATCAGCGCTCCGGATGCACCGCCCGCACTGACGAAGTCGAGATCGATGGTCTCCCACCCGACGTGAACGACCTCCCCCTCGGCGAATCCACCCCGATACGCCGCCGCCTGCCGCTCAGCGCGCTCGCGCTGCGACTGCGCCGTGAATCCGCGGCGCACCTCCTGGCGAGCGCGCAGCACTTCCCCGGTGGTGTGGACTTCCTCGTCGGTGAGGAGAAGGACGCCCACGTGCCAGGCGTCGCCGACGGGAACGATGCGCGGCGCGCGCCCAAATCCCAGCAGTTTGCGAGAGGAAGCCCAATCGCCCATCCGTTCGGTGGGGGAACCGGCCACACGTCGGCGAGCGCGCGCGAGGATCTCTTCGACGGTCTCCATCTCTCCATTCTCCCGCGGTGGCAGGAAGCGAGGAAGCGAGAAGAGCACGGGGGCACTCCCCCTCGGTGTCGTGAGCAGGTGCCGACTCCGCACCGTTCTTCCCGGGGATCTGGCATAATCTAGACGTCGCCCTCGCCGGGAACACTGTGCATCGCGACGCTGGTGCACGGCGACCGGGGGACAAAATGCCACCCCTTCTGCGTGCCATCACACACGAGGAGGATCCGTGTCGGGGGACACTTGGGGCGCGCGGCTTCGCCGCGGTATCGCGTTCGTGGGAGCGGCCGCACTGGTCGTCACGGCGCTGGTCTGGGGCGGTTCGACCGTCACAGCAGAGGCGGCCGAGGCCGAAGGTTGCAGCTACGGGGTCGGCGGACCGAATGCGGACACGATCTGCTGGTTGGACCTTTCCGAGGTCGATGGCGCCGCAGCACTGACCGGCCAGCACATGACCGTGTCGCTTGACGCCGGCATCACTCTCTCCTTCGACATCAAGTTCACACCGCAGACCCAGACCTCCGGCGGGATCTCGGTCTCGGATCGGGGCATCACCGCGCAGTCCGTCCCGGTATGGAGTGGCGCCGTGATCGGAAACCAGGTGTACACGGGAACGGAGGGAGAGCCCGCCCTGTACATCGACCGGGAAGAGGTCCCGGAGGGGTGGGTCGATGAAGCTCGGGAATCGGGGATCGTCGAGCTGACGAACATCGAGGTACAGCAGGACGGGGTCGTCAGGACGAGCGGCTACTCGCTCGTGATGGCCGACGCCGAGCGAAGCAACTCGAATGAGGGCTTCACCTGGCGGTCGGACCAGCCGATCGAGCTCATCGCCAACGTTCCCGCCGTCGTGGACGGAGTGGACTACCGGCATGCCGGGACACCCTCACGGGACTCGGCACCGACGAGGTGACCTGTATCGGGACGGAGGGCGAGGACGGAGCGGTCATCGTCAGCACCGACACCCCGACCGAGGTGTCGAGCGCGTTTCTGACGGGAAACCCACTCTCGAGCCAAGCCGTGATGTTCGGGGTGATGTTCACCCAGGTCGCGGCCAACAAGACCGTGGAGAGCCGCTACGTCCCCGAAGACCAGTTCACCGTGTCGGCACACGTCGGCGCGGACCAGATCGCCTCCGCGACGACGACGGGATCCGAACCGACGGCGGCGACTGGCGCATCGACGATCCTCACGACAACGACCGGCAGCTCGGTGACGTTCACAGAGACCGCCGCCTCCGGCACGGTCGACTTCGACTACTACGACTCATCATGGGCGTGCACTCGCCACTCCGAGCCGATCGATTCTTCGGACCTCCAGATCTCGTCCACCGGACTCTCCGTGACTGTGGCCGTAGGAGTCGGCGATTTTGTCGAGTGCACGGTATCGAACACGGCGCGTCTGGGAGAGGTGTCCTGGAACAAGGTCGACGCGGACGACCCGACCGTCCTGCTCGACGGTTCCGAGTGGACCCTCACCGGCCCCGACGGGTCACTCACCGTCATCGACAACGGCGAGAACGACACCGACCCCACCCCCGGCAGCCTCCACGTCACCGGCCTGACCTGGGGCGAATACACCCTCACCGAAACCACCCCACCCACCGGATACGCCACCGACGACGAAGAACACACCTTCACCATCAACGGCGACACCCTCACCCACGAACTCGGCAACATCGACAACACACGCGTCCCGGGAGAGGTCTCCTGGAACAAGGTCGACGCGGACGACTCGACCGTCCTGCTCGACGGATCCGAATGGACCCTCACCGGCCCCGACGGGTCACTCACCGTCATCGACAACGGCGAGAACGACACCGACCCCACCGCCGGCAGCCTCCACGTCACCGGCCTGACCTGGGGTGAATACACCCTCACCGAAACCACCCCACCCACCGGATACCTCCTGGGTGAGAACACCACGACGCTGACGATCGACTCCGAGAACACCTCGATCGAGCTTTCCCCCTTCGGGAACGTCGCCGCCGAACCCGGCCTGAGGGTGACGAAGTCGTCTGACCCGGTCTCCGGTTCACAGGTGGTGCCGGGACAGACCATCACGTACACGGTGCTCGTCGAGAACATCGGCAATGTCGACCTCACGCCCGCGCACCTCGTCGACGACCTGTCCGACGTGCTGGACGACGCCAGCTACGTCGCCGGCTCCGCAACCGCAACGGTCGACGGCCAGCCGTCGGTCTCCCCCGAGATATCGGGATCGACGCTCACGTGGTCCGATGACCTTCCGGAAGGACAAGCTGCGACCGTCACGTATCGGGTCACGGTAGCGTCCGACGCAACCGCGGCCGACCGCCTCGTGAACGTGGTCACCGGCACCGGCGACGTCCCTCCGGGCATCACCCCGCCCACGTCGAACTGCGCGCCCGGCTCCAGCGACCCCGCCTGCACGACGACTCACACTCCCGTCGGGCCGAACCCGAGCCCGACGCCGTCGCCGACGCCCGGCGAGCCCACCCCGACCCCAAGTGAGCCCACACCGACGCCCACGCCCAGCGAGTCCTCGCCCACCCCGGCGACGCCTGGGTCGAACGACGCTCTTCCTGACACGGGCGGCTCCGCCGAGGGTCTCGCGCTCGTCGGGGGCGCCGCCGCTCTTCTCCTGGCCGCGGGAGCGGTAGTACTGATCGTCTCGCGACGTCGAGGCGCCTAAGTGGGCGGCGGATCGACGCCATTCACTCATGCTCCGCACGGCGCAGGTGACGCGCAGAGAGACCGGCCTACGGCATTCCGAGGTCGTCGCACACCTCACGTCAGAACACTCTCTCGGACACGGTCATGCCAACGCGATCGTCGCTTACGTCCGGGCGCACAGCAGCGAATGACAGTCGGCGTCGACCACCGCCGAGGCGCAGCCAGCCCTCACACGACGAGAGCGGCCTGGCGAGCAGCGCCCAGGGCGACGTACTCGGCGGGCGTCGGCACGTCGACCGGGACTCCCAGGACCTGAGGGGCGATCAGGCGGACTGCGTCCGATTGCGCGCCCCCACCGATCAGGAGCGCTCGATCGATGCGCACCCCCAGGGCTCGGAGCGCATCAGCACCAGCGGCAAGCCCACCGAGCATCCCCTCCACGGCAGCGCGCGCCAGATTCTCCCGCGTGGTCGATGCGAGAGTCATCCCGCCGAGCGACGCCGTGGCGTGCGGAAGGTTCGGCGTGCGTTCTCCTTCGAAGTACGGCACGAGCGTCAGGCCGTGCGCGCCCGGCTCCGCTGCGAGCGCGAGACGTGACAGTTCGGCGTGATCGACCCCGAGAAGGCGCGCGATCGCGTCGAGAACGCGCGCGGCGTTCAAGGTCGCTACCAGCGGAAGGAAGTGGCCGTCGGCGGACGCGAATCCCGCCACCGTGCCGGTGGGGTCGATCGTCCGGTCGGCGCTGACGGCGAACACGGTACCGCTCGTACCGATCGACACGACCACATCGCCGAGACGCGCTCCGACACCGAGTGCCGCCGCGGCGTTGTCTCCTGCGCCGGGAGCGACTCGACGTCCCGCCTCATCCAAGACGAACTCATCCGCGCCGAGAACGCGAGGCAGGACGGCGTCGTGGCCCAGCGCTGCGACCAGGAGCGCGCGGTCGTAATCACCCGAACCCGGCTCCCAGTAGCCCGTCCCCGACGCGTCAGATCTGTCGGTCACGAGTTCGTCGAGAACGGGATTCTCGCGCCCGAACCCTCGCAGGCGCCACGTGAGCCAGTCATGTGGAAGTGCCACGGCAGCGACGCGACGAGCGTTGTCCGGTTCGGCATCGCGAAGCCACCGGAGTTTGGTGAGGGTGAAGGAAGCCACCGGAACGAGGCCCGTGCGCCGCGCGAGAGCATCGGCACCGAACTCCTCGATGAGATCCGCTGCGGCATCTGCCGATCGGGTGTCATTCCACAGAAGGGCATCCCGGACGACGATTCCACGATCATCGAGTGCGACCATCCCATGCTGCTGACCGGCAATCGACCACCCGGCGACGCCCTCCCAGCCGCCGGCGGCATCGATGGCGAGCAAGAGTGCCTGCCACCACTCCTCGGGATCAACCGAGGTGCCGGAGGGGTGCGCGGCGCGCCCCTCCCGCACAATCCCGCCCGTCGCCGTGTCGACGATCACGACCTTGCACGACTGAGTCGACGAATCGATCCCCATCACGAGTGCCACGGCGACGTCCCTTTGGTTCAGCGCGGAATAGTCTCAGCGTGCGCCGAGCAGGTGCTCGGTGGCAAGTTGCTGCAGGCGAACGAACCCGAAGCCCTTCCCGCCGAGATACGCATCGGCGTCGAACTCGTCCCAGCTCGCGCGGTCGGCGACGAAGTCGTCGTACGTCTCTGACTCACCGAAGGTCGGTACTGCCAGTTCGGGTACGCGCGCTGCGACCAATGCTTCCTGCACCTCGGGGTCGGCGCGGAAGGCCGCCGCCCGCTCCTTGAGCAGGAGATACGTGCGCATGTTGGCCGCCGCCGACTCCCAGACACCGGTCTCGTCCTCGGTTCGGCTGGGCTTGTAGTCGAAGTGGCGCGGTCCGTCGTAGGTCGGCCCACCGCCCGGAGCCCCGTTCTCGAGCAGATCGACGAGAGCGAATGCGTTGTGCAGGTCGCCGTGACCGAAGACAAGGTCCTGGTCGTACTTGATCCCACGCTGACCGTTGAGATCGATGTGGAAGAGCTTGCCGTGGTACAGCGCCTGCGCGATGCCCGCGGCGAAGTTGAGTCCCGCCATCTGCTCGTGGCCGGTCTCAGGGTTCACCCCCACCAGTTCGGGGCGGTCGAGCGAATCGATGAAGGCGAGAGCGTGCCCGAGGGTCGGGAGAAGGATGTCGCCGCGCGGCTCGTTCGGCTTGGGCTCGATCGCGAACCGCAGGTTGTAGCCCTTCTCGACCACATAGTCGCCGAGGAAGTTGACTGCTTCGCGATAGCGTTCGAGCGCCTGTCGAACGTCCTTTGCCGAGTCGTATTCGGCGCCCTCACGTCCACCCCACATGACGAAGGTCTCCGCACCGAGTTCCGCACCGAGGTCGATCTGGCGCAGGGCCTTGCGAACGGCGAAGCGGCGCACGTCGCGGTCGTTGGAGGTGAAGCCGCCGTCTTTGAAGACCGGGGCCGAGAACAGATTCGTGGTGACCATCGGGATCTTCATCCCGGTGGATTCCAGCGCACCCTTGAGTCGGTCGATCTGCTTCTGCCGCTCGGCATCCGTGGAACCGAACGCGAAGAGGTCGTCATCGTGGAAGGTCAGGCCGTACGCGCCGAGCTCTGCAAGCTTCTCCACCGCGTGGACGACGTCCAGGTGCGGGCGGGTCGGGCCACCGAACGGGTCGGACCCGTTGTATCCAACGGTCCACAGTCCAAAGCTGAACTTGTCTTCGCGAGTGGGGGTGGTCATGGCGCTGCTCCTCGCCGTCGAGAATTGTTGTCTTTCACAACCTATACGGATGTCGCCACCCCGTCCAGTCCGAATGCCGTCCCCCTCAAGGCCCATGGACGGCGTTGTCACACGCACACGGGGGGTCGCCCCATCGCGGCTCTCATAGAGTGAGGGCGTGACAGAGGACAGCGGCACGGTCGAGGGCGTCAGGCAGCGAAACCTCGCGCGCCTGATCCGCCTCGTGCACCTCTCCGGCCCGCTCTCGCGCGCCGCACTCACCGCCGCCACCGGCCTCAACCGCTCGACGGTCGGCGATCTGGTGACCGAGCTCGTTGCCCAAGGGTGGGTGGAGGAGCGCGCGCCAGCCGGCCCCCTTCGCGTGGGACGACCCTCTCCCGTGGTCCATGTCGCGTCCGATGTGGTCGTCATCTCAGCCCACCCGGAAGTGGACGCCCTCGAGCTCGCCGCCGTCGGAATGGATCAGCGCATCGTCGTGCGCACCCGCCTCCCCCAGGACAGGCTCCTGAGCCCCGAGGAGACCGCACGACTCATCGGCCACGAAGTGCGGCAGTGGCAAGACGGCGAGTTGGCTGGCATCCGGGTTCTGGGCGTGGGACTTGCCGTCCCGGGCCCCGTTCGCGAAAGTGACGGCGTGGTCCGACACGCTCCACACCTGCAGTGGCGCGACGCGCCGCTCCGCGAACTGGTGACACGCGTGACCGGGATCCCCGTCGTCGTCGGCAACGACGCGACCCTCGGTGTCCTCGCCGAACACCTCTTCGGCGCCGCCCGCGGCATTGACGATGTCGTCTACCTCAACGGGGGCGCGAGCGGCATCGGCGGAGGGCTGATCGTGCACGGAACGCCGGTGGGTGGCGTCGGCGGCTACGCGGGCGAGTTCGGCCAGAACCGCCCAGGCATCGCTGCCGCGCGGGACCGGCGGACACCGGACGGCGTTCTCGAGGATGACGTCAATCGCAATCTGCTCCTCGCCGCGGTCGGGTTGGACGCGGGCGACGATGCTGCTCTCGCCCGCGCGCTGGCGGACGCGCCCGACGTCTCCGAAGTCGAGCGACAGCGACGCATCCTCGCGACCGCGCTCGCGAACGCGGTGAACGTACTCAATCCGGCCGTCATCGTGCTCGGGGGTTTCCTCGCGTTGCTCGCAGAGTGGGACGCGGAGGGCTTTGAAGCCGCCGTCACGGCACAGTCCATGCCCGCCTGCGCCGAGGGACTCTCGATTCGGGCAGCCGAGCTGGCCGAAGACCGACTTCTCATCGGAGCCGCCGAGGCTGTCTATGCGCGACTCTTTGGCACCGAACGCGGCTGACGCTCAGTCCGACCGGCGCCCGTCGGCATCCAAGGCCGTGTCCATCGCTGCTTCGATTTCAGCAAGTGTGTCCTTCAGCACCGACACCCGGTCCGGTGGAAGGAACGTCGCGAGGTAGCTCGCCGAGGCGCTACGCACACGTCCGATGCTCTCGAGCGCACGCGAGGTCAACGCGAGCCGCACGACGCGCCCATCCGAGGGGTCGCTCGTGCGCTCGATCATCCCGCGCTGGCGAAGCGAACGCAGAGCCGCACTCGCGTTGCTGCTCTTGAGGCCGAGCCGATGAGCGAGTGCCGAGGGCGTGGTGTCTGGATGGAGATGCACGTCCCGCACGATCATCACCTCGAGCGCGCTGAGGCGCACGGCGTCGGTGACGGCATGCTCGTGCTCGCGAATGCGGCGACCGATGCTCCCGATCAGTGCGGCGATATCGGCGATGCTCTCGTCGGTCATTACAGCACCTCCTAAAATCAATGTTACTATAACTATGCTGTCATACCTAAAGGAGGTCGTATGTCTACCGCCACCACGCCCCACACCGTAGCGACGTCGCGCGTTCATCTGCGGTTGCTTCTGCCGCTGGCGCTGCTTGCGTCCATCGCACCGTTTGCCACAGACCTGTACCTCCCCGCCTTCCCCGATATGGTCACCGATCTCGCCACCACGGAAGCGGGTGTCCAACTCTCACTGACGGGCTTCCTGATCGGCGCCGCCGTCGGTCAGGTGATTTTCGGCCCCCTCTCCGACCGTTACGGACGCGTACGCCCGCTGTACATCGGGCTGATCATCGCAGTGATCGCAGGCGTCGCCACGGCGATCGCGCCGACGGACACCTTCCTCGTCATCGCCCGTGTGGTGCAGGGTGCCGCCGCGGCCGCGGGCATGGTGATCGGCCGTGCGATTATCACCGACGTGGCCAGTGGGCGGGAAGCCGCTCGCGCGCTCAGCATGCTGATGGTCGTCGGCGGCGTGGCCCCGGTCCTCGCTCCGATCGTCGGTGCGGTCCTTTCCGAGCCTCTCGGCTGGCGCGGACTGCTGTGGGTCGTCACCGCCCTGTGCCTCGTCGCCCTCGTCCTGGCCGTCGCGGTCATCCGCGAGACGAACCCCCGGTCCGAGGCGACGGCGACGGCCTCCCCCTCCCGTCTCCGCGACCTCCTGCGCCCACTGCGCACGCGCGCATACCTGGGAAACGGGGCGGCGTTCGTGTTCGCCTTCTCGCTGATGATGGCCTACATCTCCGCCTCACCGTTCTTCTACCAGGACATCATCGGTCTCGGTGAAATCGCCTACGCGGCAGCGTTCGCGATCAATGCGGCCGGGATGGTCGGGGTCACCTGGCTCGCAGCCAACCTTTCGAGCCGCGTCGCGCCCGGTGCCCTCGCCCGCGTGGGACTCACCATCACCGTGACCTCCGCCGCGATCCTCACGGTGCTCGCGTTCACGGCGGTCTCGCCGCTCATCCTGCTCGTTCCCCTCTTCTGCGCGATCGCCTCCCTGGGCCTCGTCTTCGGTAACACGACGGCGTTGGCGCTGGCCCGCGTCGGCAAGAATTCCGGGACAGCATCGGCCGCGCTCGGGTTCGTCCAATTCATGATGGCCGGCCTCGTCGCCCCTCTGGTCAGCATCAGCGAGGAAAGCGCCGTTCCGATGGCGGTGACGATGCTCGTGCTGGCGGCGCTGGCAACGGTGTCGTTCCTCATCGGCAATCGCGGCGCGACCGGCGAGGTCGAATGATCGCTGGTCTGCGTCATCGAGACGTGGCGCCCCAGCTGCCGACGCGACAGACTGAGGGAAGCCGCCCGCACCGGCGAGCGGCTCACTCCCCCGAAAGGTCGGCCCATGACGCGGATCTGGCCGTACGCGCGCCTTGCGATGGCGGCGCTGATCGCCGTGTCGATCGTCGCGCAGCTCGACGTCACCCTCTCGGGCGCGATCGACGGACGCCGCGACGTCGTAACGACAGCGTGGAACTTCTTCAGCTTCTTCACGATTCAGTCGAACCTGATTGCCACGGTTGCGCTGACAGCGGCTGCGCTCGGCGCACTGCGCCACCCCGATCGGCACCGTGACACCCCGGTCGTCGCGGTGCTTCTGGCGGCCGCGTCGACCTACATGATCATCACCGGCGTCGTGTACAACATCCTCCTCCGCGATGTCACCCTTCCTCAGGGCACGACGGTGGCCTGGTCGAATGAGGTGCTTCACCTCGTCGGGCCGCTCTTCTTCCTCCTCGACCTCCTCCTCGCGGTGCGTCGCCGCCCCCTCCCCTGGGGCTCGCTCGTACTCCTCATCGGCTATCCGATCCTGTGGATCACCTACACCTTGATCCGCGGACCGATTACGACGAACCCGACCACGCGCGAACCCTGGTGGTACCCCTACCCGTTCCTCAACCCGCACGAGCTGGGCGGCTGGGGGCCGGTTGCGGGGTACGCGGTCACCATCGCGATTGCCCTCGCTCTCTTCGCGACGGCGGCGGTGTGGTGGGGGCGGTTCCGCGCCGCGCCGACCGGCGGCGCGGACGAGGCGGCGCGAGCCGACGCTCGCTAGCGCGGCCGAGCTCGACCGCGCACGACTGAGCCGAGAGTGTCGCGCACGGGCGCGCCCAACAGCAGTCCCAGTGAGGCACCTGCCGCGAGCGCGAGTCCGACGGCGGCAGCCCCCGCGAGTTGCGCGGCGCCCTGGACGAGGTCCCCGCTGCCGTCGGTGTCGACCAAGGAGATCAGACCGCTGAACACGGCATACCCGGGCACGAGCGGAACGATCGCGGCGGTCGTCACCGCGATCGACGGAACGTGGAGGCGATGAGCGACGAGGATGCCGACGAAGCTCGTCACGAGCGCACCGAGAGCGCTGGCCACCGGGGATCCAAGCCCCAGCGTCGAGCCGACAAACCACCCGCTCCACGCGAGAGCGCCGAGGCCGCCACTGAGAACGATCGTGCGCAGGCCGGAGCCGAACTGAAGTGCCATGGCGATCGCGATGATGATCGCACCCGCGAGCTGTTCCGGGATGGTCCCCAACGGGAAGGCGGTCGTGACCGGGATGGTGACCCCCGCGAGAGCGGCGACGTGGAGGCCGCCGAGAACGCCGACTGCGACGCCGACGGTCAGAAGGACGATCTCCATGAGGCGGCCCTGAGCCGTGAGACTGAAGCCGTCGATTGCGTCCTGCGCGGCGGCGACGACCGACATCCCGGACAGCATGAGTACGATCGCCGCCGCAACGATGAGGGACGGGCGCACATCGTCGAAGAAGGGGACTCCCATCTCCGAGAGCGCGGCGGTCACAGCGGCAGCGACGGTGACGACGAAGGCGCCCGCGACCTGCGCGAAGAAGAACGGAATCCGCACGCGCGTGATGACGCGCTGAACGAGGGCGGCGAGGACGGCGGCGACGAACGCGATGACCGACAGTGCGGGACTGGCGCCCATGAAGATACAGACGCCGACGGTCACGAGCGCTTGAGCGCCCACCACCACGATCGGGCGATACGCGAATGCGGTGCGCCGGATGCGGTCGAAGTCGGTGGCTGCCGAGTCCAGGTCCTGCCCCGCCTCGATCGCCGCGACGAGCGCCTGGAGCCGCTGAAGTTTGGCGTGGTCGGGCGCCGGGGCCCCCACGACGCGCAGGAGTGTCGTGGGCTCCCGGTCAACCGAACGTTGCCACGAGATCGTGATCGAGTTGTAGGTGACGTCCACATGCAGGGGGCGTACCCCGTACGCCGCCGCGACGCGCCGGCACGCGAGCGTGACGTCGTTCGCCGATGCCCCGACGGTGAGCATCGACTCCGCGATGCGGATCGCAAGGTCGAGGACGCGCAGCGCGAGGGCGCGATCGATGACCTTCAAGATCTCGGTCTGCGGCAGCTCCGGATCGGCGCGCACGATCCCCAGCAACCGGTTCACGACTCCGGGCCGGCGCTGCGTGCGGCTCATCGTACGACCGCCCTCGCGGCCGCCGCCGCACTCCGCGTGAAGCGTGAAAAACCTCGCGTGCACATCCGCACCAGCCTAGCTGTGACGGACGCCCTGGAAGGGAGTCGCCGGAACGATAGGAGGGGGTCAGCGCAACCGCGTCGTGGGCCCCTTCGCGGAGGAACGGCGACGGTGATCGTCAGTGTTCGTGCGCGTCGGCGAGCTTGAAGGCCAGCCGACCGTGAGCGAAGCCTCCGCCTGCGCGGATCGCCGTGGCAACCCAGGCCGTTTCGGCAAGCTCAGCGCGCGTCGCGCCCGCTTTCACCGCACGTTCGGTGTGTGCGTCGATGCAATAGACGCACTGGGTCGTGAGGCCGACCGCGACGGCGATCAGCTCGCGAAACTTGAGAGGAATCGCTCGACCGCTCTCGGAGAAGACCGCTCCGTCGAATGCTGCGAACGCCTGCAGGATGTCCGGCGTCTCCGCCTTGTAGACGGCCGTGTACGTGCGGTCGACGTCGGGATCGAAGTATGCGGTCATTCGTGCTCCTTTTGTTCTGTCGACACCCAGCGTCTCGGATGCCCTGTGGTGCTCGCCGGATCTGACGCCGTGTGACGTCGAATGACGTCGGATGTCGGCCACGCCGAGGGCGACGACTCACTGCGTAACTCGACGACGCACTCGAGACGATGCCGGAGCCATTGCGGATGCACGCACTGAGCGCGCTCCCGATGATCGTCAGACGTCGAGAACGAGTCGCCGACTCCGCGCGCGCGAGACGCACGGGAACATCACGTCGTTCGCGGCCTTCTCCTCGTCGGTCAGAATGACGTCACGGTGATCGGGTTCACCTTCGAGCACCGGCGTTTCACAGCTCGCGCAGTTCCCCTCGCGACATGACCACATGACATCGATCCCGGCTTTGAGCATCACATCAAGCACCGAGCAGCCGGAGGGGACGGGGTGAATGCTCCCGCCCGCGCCGAGCTGAACCTCGAACTCGTCCGCATCGTCCGCCGCACCCTCGGCCTCATCGTCGGTCGCTGCGACAACGAGTGGCGATCCGTCTGGAGCGAAGTCCTCGATCCGGAGCCGCTCGCTGCCGACGAGGTCCGCCAGTTCGTCGAGCATGCGACGCGGACCGCACGCGTACACGAGCGAATCTTCAGGCGCCTCCGCCAGAGCAACAGCAAGCGTTGTCACCTCGTCGACGGCGCGGTCGACGATCACGACGGCAGATCCGAGCGCCGCGAGACGCTCGCGAAACACCATGCGCTCCGGCCCGCGATCGAAGTAGTAAAGCCGGAAGGGCGACCCCTGCTCGGCGAGGTACTCGGCCATCGTGAGGATCGGCGTAATGCCGATCCCGCCCGCGATCAGAACATGCGCGGCGGCTTCTTCGAGCGCGAACTTCGCGCGGGGTCCGACAACGCGAACCGAAGCGCCCGCGCGCAAACGTTCGTGTGCGTAGACCGATCCGCCTCGGCCCGCGCGATCCAGACGCACGGCCACCGTCCATGAGTCCGCGCTCGTTCGCGGACCGCACAGTGAGTACTGCCGGGTCAGACCAGACTCCAGCTCGATGTCGATGTGGTCGCCGGGCTCCCACGCGGGGAGGGGTCGGCCGTCTTCGAATGCGACGGTGATCCCCACCACATTGGCGCTCAGTGGCGCGACCTCGCGCACCAGGAGTGGGCGAGTACGGACGGTGCCAGGGAGTCGCGGCCGCAGCGCATCAACTCCGGCTGCACGGCATCTTGACCCCGGCTGCGACTGGCCTCGGGGAGACTCTCGCTCTCTTCAGGCAGAACTTGCCCGCCGGCGAACTGTCCGCGCCCTCGAAGCAGGCCATGTGGGATCAGCTCCCAGCGGACCCGCGTCGACTGCGCCGACTCGGGGGAGCATCTAGCTCGCAGCCTTGATGCAGCGCTTCACTGCAGGTACAAGATGACCTCATGGGAGAACAGGGCGACGACTTCCTCCTGGCGATGTATGCAACGGCCAGGATCGTCAAGCAGCGCCGTCGAGAAGCTGAACCATCGGGCGAAAGCGGCCGCCAGGTCATCACCCATGGCGCCGATCGCGCGCGGGCCCAGCGTGGGTTGCATTCCACGGCTTTCAGTCGCCGCTTGGACGATGTGGAAAACGCGAGCAACTCGCTTGCCATGCATCTGCTGGGTCTGATGAGCCTTCTTAGCGGGCCAGTGTTCCTCCCAGTGCTGGCGATCGCCATTACCCGCTCAATCGCCGAGATCACCGCGTTTACATCCTGGGGCTCTTGCATCCTGGCATCTCGGCGCAGCAGCGAGACGCTCGTGCGTACGCCTCGCTGTTCCGGACCCATGAGAACGCAATCTCGCACCCACGGCGCCGATTTGTCCCGCTTCGTCAAGATTCGAGATGACCTCGTCCGGAGTTGGCCAAGCAGAAGGTCCGGGTGACGTACGTGAGGGACGAAAGTGGTGCACTCACAGATCGAGTGGCACAAGTGCGCGTGAACAATGCGAGCGAGAAGGTCGGCTCCAGGTATGCGCACCGGGTCGCGAAGGAGATCCCGCTCATCGCGAGCACCTCCTCCAACCTTTCGGCGATTGTGCACGGAGAGTCAATGCACATCGCCGCTACTTGCGAGACCCCGGCCACTTATGCGCGCCTCATTGGTGCTGTCGTGCTGCGGTCGACCGAGGCGTGGTCGGCCGCTGTCCACGATTGGGTGGGCGTCCTTCCGGCGTCAATCACCTACCCCGGGGATTGGGAAAAGTTGGTCGCTTCGATCCCGGCAGGCCTCCGCGCAGAGTTTGATCTGAAAGCGTCGGAGGGAGGCGGCGGTAGCTGAGCAGGAGGACGTTTCTAGCCCCTGGGCGTGCCATTCTCGTTCTTATGCTTGCTCGACAAATCGTGCCGGTGACCGTCCCTCAACTACGGGCTACCGGTTCGGAGGTTGCTACCGCTTCTGCGAGCTCGGGCTGGTTCGAACAGTGGTCGATCCTTATTGGTGCAGTTGCGGCCTTCCTCGCGCTCGCGTCGTTGCTGGCGCAGTTTCGAGAGACATATTGGTCGCGTCCAGTAGTGCTGCTCGATACATCGCTTAATGGTTCCCCGGAGGGCTGGGTGGCCGTGATCGTGGTCACCAACGTGGGTGAGCGTGCCGTAACGATCACGCGCAGCGGGTGGTGGTTTAGCTTCGGGACTCACTGGGAGGACATCAACGAAGCCAACGAGGCGGTGAAGCTACCCTACCGGCTAGAGCCCCATGATGCCGTCGTGTTGCAAGGCCGGATCAAGGCCGACGACGCGTACTGGACTCGGGCCAATGGCGGAATGTACAAGCGTGCCGCGTCCTATTGGGGCGATTCGCCGGGAGCGTGGAGGAACGATGAACTCCTCGACCACCACCAGTACGCCGACCCATTTGTCGAAGTCGTGCGGCGGCCCCGAAATCGCATCGCTCGGTGGGCTGCTGCGGTGATCAAACGGGTGGTGCGCAGGGTCATGTGGCGCAATCCGAGGCTCATCTCCGCATCGAGTTGGTGGCGGTTCGTGAGGCGGGAAGCCCCAAGGGGGCACGCCCGGATTTGGGGCAAGCCTCAGATTATAGGGGCACCCGAAGGCGGTTTGTGACTTTTTCCACCGCGCGCGCGATCGAGATGAGTCTCGCAAGGGCCGAGGCTATGCTCTCCGCGATCGCGGGCAACCGCCCCACAATCCTGCGGCGCCCGGATAGGGATCCAACCCAAACTTCGCCGTTATTCTTGAGCCGACCTCGCATCGACTTGCGAGAGATCGGCGGACTCGAGTGACGCGATGGCGAGCTCGATGATCCGACGTGTGGCCGTGGACAGGTGCGCGCCTCGGCGCTGCACGAGCGCGATCGTGTCGTAGAGCGGATCTTCGAACGGCGTGACGCGGATGTTCGAGGGAAAGCCCGCGCCCTGGGCGACGCGTCGGGACACGATGGTGTCGGCAGAGCCCGTCGACACGAGGCCGAGTGCAGTCTCGACGTGTTCGACCTCGATCGCGGGGTCGACGCTCAGCCCGGCGAGCGCGGCCCGATCGCGTACCTGCCGCCGGGTGGGGTCGCGCCAGCCCGCGTACGCGTCGTACAGCACGAGTTTCGCCGCGCACACCTCGTCGATCGTCACCGGACCGTCCTCCGGGCGCCGTGTGGCCGAGGCATACACCACCTCGTCACGCGCGAGCGGGCGGACGTCGAGTCCAGCCT
This sequence comes from Microbacteriaceae bacterium PS02070, assembly GCA_029959865.1. GTDB lineage: Bacteria > Actinomycetota > Actinomycetes > Actinomycetales > Microbacteriaceae > Microbacterium. The sequence goes on from JASCPE010000001.1 coordinate 320,022, forward strand.
CGTCGACCGGCAGCACCACGAGCCCCGCCTCCACTTCACCCGAAGATACCGAATCGGCCACGAGCGCGGAGTTGAGCCCAACCAGTCGGACCTTGACTCCGGGGTGCAGGGTGTGGAACCGCTCGACAAGGTCTGACAGGTCGTAGTACGCGGCGTTGCGCAGCACGCCGAATGTACAGGTGCCGGTCTCGAGGCCGGTCACCGAACGGACGGCGTCGAGTCCGCCGTCGACGGCCTCGACTGCGAGCTCGGCGTACCGGGCGAGCGCCGTCGCCGCCTCGGTCGGCGAAAGTCCTCGCCGACCGCGCAGGAACAGACGCGTTCCGACCTCCCGCTCCAACCGAGCGACGAGCTCGGAGATCGACGCTTGGGTCGTCACGAGCTCTGCAGCGGCGGCGGTGAAGGAGCCGAGCCGGTAGGCGGCGAGAAATGCCACGAGTTGAGTGATGGTCATGTGTCAATGGTAAACCCGATGTATTTCATCGTTTTAGACGCCGTTGTGAGATGTCTCATGAATCCCTAACGTTCAGGTATGCGCTACAGCTCCCCCGTGCTCGACCGCCTCGCCGGCTCGTTCACCCACCTGAAGCAGCCGCTCATCGACGCCCCCGCCGCGCAACGCGATCCGGCCGTGGCCGAGACCGTGTCCCGGATGCTGCTCGACATCCAGCGCCGCGGCATGGATGCCGTCCTCGACTACGCACGCGATCTGGACCGTCACGACGGGCGCGACATCGAGCTGACCCCAGCGCAGATCGCATCGAGCGGCGACCGCCTGAGCCCTGACCTCCGCGCGGCCATCGAGCTCGGCTCCGAGCGCACGCGCGCCTTCGCCGCGGCACAGCGCGCGAAGCTCGTCGACTTCGAGGTCGCGTTGGCGCCCGGACTCGTCACCGGCGTGCGGTACATCCCCATCTCGCGGGTGGGCGCGTATCTCCCCGCTGGCCGGTTCCCCCTCACGGCCAGCGCGTTCATGACCGTCGGCGTCGCGAAGGAAGCGGGCGTCCCGACCGTCATCTCCTGCTCTCCGCCGCAGCCCGATGGCGCCGCGAACGACGCCGTCGTGTATGCCGCACACCTCTCCGGAGTCGACCGCGTCATCGTCCTCGGGGGCGTCCAGGCTCTCGCGGCGATGGCGTACGGACTGCTCGACGATCTGCCCGTCGACATGCTCGTCGGCGCGGGCAACGCGTTCGTGGCCGAAGCGAAGCGGCAGCTGTTCGGCACCGTCGCCATCGACTTGCTCGCCGGCCCCTCCGAGGTGGCGGTGATCTCCGACGACAGCGCCGACCCCGAGATCGTCGCGGCCGACCTCCTCGGCCAAGCAGAGCACGGCCCGAACTCCCCCGCGGCACTCGTCACGACCTCCGAGGCGCACGGACACGAGGTGATCGCAGCCATCGATCGCCAGCTGGCGACCCTCGCCACGCAGTGGATCGCCGGCCCCGCGTGGCGAGATTACGGCGTGGTGACGGTGGCATCCGACCGTGAGGTCGCCGCAATGCTCATGGATGACCTCGCACCCGAGCACCTCGAGGTCATCACGCGCGACGACGAGTGGTACCACGATCGCCTCCGCAACTACGGGTCGCTGTTCCTCGGCCCGTGGAGCACCGTCGCGTATTCCGACAAGGGCATGGCGGGTACGAACCACGTGCTGCCGACCGCCGGCGGGGCGAAGCACAGTGCGGGGCTATCAGTGGCACGCTTCGTGAAGCCGCTCACGTATCAGCGGATCGCCCGGGCCGCGACACTCGAGCTCGCGCCCGCGGTCCAGACGATCTCCGACTCCGAGGGCATGGCGGCGCATTCGGCGACCGCGACGATGCGGTTGGAGCGCCTCGCGCGATGACGGCGACCGCGGGCGGGGCGCGCGGACGGGTCGCGCCCCGCGGGGTGCCGGATCGCGCGAAGCCGTGTCATGCAGCGGATCCATCGCGCCCTAGAGTGGCCACTGATAACGGAGTCGTCCCGCGCCGCGCGGGCGCTGCCGCTCCACGCCGAATGCACCACCGGCACCGTCCGCGCCCATTCGATCCGCCCGTCGATGCTCTTATGACCTCCACGCCCGCACGCCGTCGCGACCTCGCCATCCTGTGCGGGGTGGTCGTCCTGCTCATGTCCGCGGTCTCGCTGGCGAATCTGTCGGTCCCGGTGCTGGCGAACAGCTCGATGCATGCGACATCCACAGAGCTGACGTGGTTCGTCGACGCGTACGTCATCGCCTTCGCGTGTCTGCTGCTGCCGGCGGAGATGATCGGCGCTCGATTCGGCGAGGAACGCGTCCTCCTCGCGGGCCTCGCGCTCTTCGGATTCGCGAGCGCCGTCGCGCTGTTCGCGACCGGCATGCCCGTGCTGATCGGCTGCCGCGCGCTGGCCGGACTCGGCGCGGGCCTGGCACTGCCTCAGACGCTGTCGATCCTCCTCCACCGCGGCGGAACGATGCGACAGGCGACGATCGTGGCAGCCTGGACCGCGTCGACGAGCTTGGCGGGCGTCGTGGGCAACGGGTTGGGCGGCCCGCTCGTCGCGGCAAGCGGATGGCGCAGCGCGTTCGCCGTGACCGCGCCGCTGGCGTTGTTGGCGATCGTCCTCGTCGTCACCGCGGTCGGCCTCCGCGCCCGCCCGAACGCGCACGCCCCGCTCGACCTCGCCGGCACGGGCTTTTTCGTCACCGCGGCCGTTGCCGCCCTCGTGGCGGTGATCGAGGCGCCGACGTTGCTCGCCACCCCGGGGCTGCTGGCCCTGCCGGTCGTCGTCGCCGCGCTGTCGGCGGTCGGCTTCGTGATCTCGCAGCGGCGCGCGAGCCACCCCCTGCTGCACTTGGCCGTCTTCCGCGATCCGATCGTGCGCGCCGCCTCGCTCGGCATCGCCGCCACGTTCATCGGGTTGTTCACCCTCTTCTCGTTGCACGCGCATCTGGTGCAGACGGTGCGAGGCCTGAGCGCCGGCATCAGCGGCCTGTCGCTCGTGCCGATCTCGGTCGCGATGTTCATCGTGACCTACGCGACGGTGCCGCTGGTGCACCGCTGGGGGCTTGGTCGGATCGTCGCAGCGGGACTGTTGACTTCGAGCGTCGGTTTCGGCGGAGTGATCCTCTGGGGTGCGAGCGGGTCGTTCCTCCTCTACCTGGCGGCGCTCGTGGTGATCGGCATCGGGGGCGGACTGTGTTCGTCGCCGCTCTCGACACGACTGACGATGTCGTACGGCCGCCACGGCGGACGCGCTGGAGCCGGCATCAACAGCACCCTCCGCGAGCTCGCCTCGGCAGGTGGCGTCGGCGTCGCCGGCGTCGCTCTCGCGTTCGCGATTCCCGCGGGTTCGTCGTCGTCGGGTGCCGCGGCCGTCGCGTCCGCGTCGGTCGGCGCGTTCTGGTTCGTGGTCGTCGTGCAGGTGGTGTCTCTGGCGGCGATGGCGATCGACGCGCGCATCCTGCCGCTGTGGCGCCACCGACGGGATCGCGGACGGTGATGGTGCTTCGCGCGGACGCCGGCTGGTGGCGCGACGCGGTCGTGTATCAGGTGTACCCCCGCGCCTTCGCGGATTCCACCGGCGACGGCGTCGGCGATCTCCGCGGCGTGCGCTCACGGCTGCCCCACCTGGCCGACCTGGGCGTGGACGCGGTCTGGCTGAGCCCGTTCTACCCTTCTGCACTCGCTGACGGCGGTTATGACGTGGACGACTACTGCGCGGTCGACCCCCAGCTGGGCACCCTCGCCGACATCGACGGCATCATCGCGGACGCCCACGACCTCGGCCTCCGGGTCATCGTCGACATCGTCCCAAACCACTCGTCAGACCGGCACGCCTGGTTCCGCGCTGCCCTCGCCACGGCGCCGGGGTCCGCGGAACGCGCGCGGTACGTCTTCCGCGACGGTCGCGGCGCTCGCGGCGAGCTGCCGCCGAACGAGTGGAAGTCGCTGTTCGGCGGCAGCGCGTGGCACCCGGTCGGCGACGGCCAGTGGTACCTGCACCTGTTCGCGCCGGAGCAGCCGGACTTCGACTGGTCGAACCCCGAGGTGCGTCAGATGTTCCACGACGTCCTGCGATTCTGGGCCGACCGCGGCGTCGACGGGTTCCGCGTAGACGTCGCACACGGACTTGCGAAGGACCTGTCCGACCCGCTCGCGAGCGCGACAGCGCTGTCGATGGGCCCGGTGGGGACGATGGATGCCACGCCGACGGAGCGTCGCACGGACGGCACTGATCCGCTGTTCGACCGTGACGAGGTGCACGAGATCTTCGCCGGCTGGCGGTGCGTGCTCGACGAGTACGACCCGCCGCGATCGGCGGTAGCGGAAGCATGGGTGCCGCCGCATCGTCGCGCGCTGTATGCACGCCCGACGGAGCTGGGCCAGGCGTTCGAGTTCGCGCTGCTCGAGGCGGAGTGGGATGTCACGGCGTTCGCCGAGGCGATCCGCGAGAACCTCGCCCTCGCGGCATCCGTCGGCTCGTCGTCGACGTGGGTGCTCTCCAACCACGATGTCGTCCGGCACGCCACCCGCTATGGCCTGCCGACCGGAACGGACACCGCGGCTTGGCTCTTGACCGACGGCCGCGACCCGGTCGAAGACCGGGTCCGCGGACTGCGGCGCGCTCGCGCAGCGACGATGCTGATCCTCGCGTTGCCCGGCTCCACGTATCTCTATCAGGGCGAGGAGCTCGGGCTAGCCGAGGTCGCAGACCTCCCCCGTCACACGCTGCAAGACCCCATCTGGCAGCGCAGCGCGGCGTCTCGAAAGGGCCGCGACGGCGCTCGCGTTCCGATGCCGTGGACGGTGGACGGCCCGCACTTCGGCTTCAGCCCCGAGACCCGGGATGCCGCATCGCCGCTCCCGCAGCCGGCATGGTTCGGTGACCAGAGCGTCGCCGCGCAGTCCGGCACGCCCGGATCGACGCTCGAGCTGTACGAGACGGCCCTCGCGACGCGCCGCGCTCGGATGGATCGCGGCGCCACGTGCCTCGTCACGGTGGAGGGCCCGCTGCTCGTCGTCGACCGCACCGACGGCACCCGGTCGGTGACCAACTTCAGCGACCGCCCGGCACCGCTCCGATTCCCGGGAGAGGTCCTCCTCGCTTCGACGCACCGCGAACTCGATGCCGCGACGATCCCGCCCGAGACCACCGTGTGGCTCGCCGCCGAAAGATCGGATGCCGCCATCGAGTAGACGTACCAGGAGGCGCAACCATCGCTCGCTCAACCGGATCCGAGACCGTTGGGCGATCTTGGCGCGCCTGCGTATCGAGATCGTCTTTTCCGCAGGTCAGCGGCTGTAATTTTCGTTTACACAACTGTAGCAATTAATGCCCCAAACGGGGTGTGTATACGGATACATTAACGGCATGCCTTTCACCCAGAAACGACTCATCACAGTCGTCGCCGGAGCAGCGGCGGTGGCGATCGCCCTTACCGGATGTGGCGCGGGAACCCGCACCACCAACGAGAACTCGGCGGAGGTCGCGTGCGACTTCACGCCACCCGAGTCCGCGACGACGGTCAACGTCCTTGCGTACAACTCCTCGGCCATCGACCCGTTCACCGACACCATGGTCGAGAGCTGCTCGATCGAGAACGTCACGCTCGTCCACGACCCGATCGACTTCGGCGGGCAGGTCACCAAGACCACCGCGACGCTGTCAGGAGACTCGGGCACCTACGACATCATCGAGAACTACGGCTTCGCCATTCCCGGCCAGGCCAGCGAGGACAAGCTCGTGCCGCTGAACGATCTCTTCGACAAGTACAGCGAGAAGTACGCGCTCGACGAGCTCAGCGAGTCGATGCTCAGCGCGCTCACCTACGATGGCGAGCTCTACGCACTGCCCATGCAGGGGCAGATGTTCATCCTCGCCTACCGCGAGGACGTCTTCGACGAGCTCGGCCTCGAGGTGCCCACCACCTTCGACGAGATGATGTCGGCCGCCCAGGCGATCCAGGATGCCGGCGCGATGGAGTACCCCATCGCCCTGCCGTGGCTCGCGACCTCCGATGTCTCGACGAGCTTCCAGGCGATGATGAACTCCCTCGGCAGCGACTTCGTCGACACCGACGGCAATGTCACGCTCGACACCGACGATGCGCGCGAGGCGCTCGAGATCATGACCGAGCTCAAGCAGTACATGGACCCCCAAGTGCTGACATTCGATCAGCCCAGCGTGCAACAGCAGATGTTCAACGGCACCGCCGCGATGTCGATCATGTTCTCGGGCCGTATGAGCGACCTGACGCTCGAGGCCAACAGCGAGTACTTCGACGACATCGCATTCGCAGCACCACCGAAGGCGACGGCCGAGGCGGAGTACTCCTACAACCGCGTATCGATCGATGGCTGGTCGATCCCGTTCAACACCAAGCTCGACCACGACATGCTGTTCGAGATGATGGCGTCTTCCGTGGGCGAGGAGGCATCCGCCGCCTCGGTGCCCGCCGCCTATCCGGCTCGCGTCGGCATGGTGACCGACGAGAACTCGCCGTACGGCACGGCCGCCAACGAGTCGATCGTCTCTGTGATGCCCGCGATCGTCTCGCCGATCCTCGCGGACGTCTCCGTCGCCACGACCGACACCCTCGCCAACATCCTCATGGGCAACATCTCGATCGATGAGGGCCTCGCTCAGATGCAGACGGAGGGCGAAGGCGTCCGCTGACGCCGCCCTCCCACGCAACAGATTCCCGCCCGTGGTCGGCCCTCAAGGGTCGGCCACGGGCACCGATGAGAGGAACGCGTCACCCTCATGAGAACGCGTGAGTTCTGGTACTTGATGGCCCCGAGCCTGCTGGTGATGGGCGGGCTCCTCGCGTTCCCGCTGTTCCGCACGGTGCAGTGGAGCCTCGAGGAGGTCGCCTACGGTACCGGCGGCAGGTTCATCGGCTTCGACAACTACGCCGCGGCGCTCACCGACGAACGCTTCGGACGGGCGGTCGTCTTCACGATCTCCACGACACTGATCGTGACGGCGATCCTCCTCGTGTTCGGCTACCTAATCGCCGTCGGCCTCAACCGCCTCGGCAAGACCCGCCCCCTCGTGCTCGGCATCCTGCTGGTGTCGTACGTGCTGCCGTCGCTCGTCGCGGCGGTCGCCTTCTCGTGGCTGTTCAACGACAACTTCGGCGGCGTTGTGAACCGCGTCATCGAGTTCTTCGGCGGCGAGCAGGTCCTCTGGTTCACCGACCCGTTCTGGAACCAGGTCCTCATCATCGCGAACGAGGTGTGGACGCTACAGCCGTTCGCGATGCTGATCATCCTCGCGGGCCTGCAGGGCGTTCCCGAGGAGATCCGCGAAGCCGCACGCATCGACGGGGCGAACGCGTTCCAAACGCACGTCCACATCATCATCCCGACCATCCGAGGAGTGATGGGGTTCGTCACCCTCATCGCCATCATGGACGTGCTGCGTGTCTTCGACAGCCTCGTCGCGCTCTCGCCGCAGGCATCCGTCATCGGCAACGAGTCGATCCAGCTCTACGTCTACTCGGTGGCGTTCGCCAACGGCGCGCAGAACCTCGGCCTCGGCAGTGCGATCAACGTGCTGACGATCCTGATCATCTTGATCATGCTCATCCCGTTCATCCGCGGGATCTTCAAGGAAGCGAGGGCCGCACGATGAGCCTCATCTCCGCCGAGCTCAGCTCGAGCCCCAACACTTCGTCACCCATCGTCGCCCCGCGTCGGAAGCGCACGCGCCCGCCGGTCGTGACCGGCGTCCTGCTCGGCACGCTCTGCCTGCTCTTCATGAGCCCGTTCATATGGATGCTGCTCTCGATCACGAAGCCCACCGACATCGCGTTCAAGAATCCGCCCGTCCTCTGGGACTACACCCCCACCTTCCAGGCGTTCGTCGACCTGTGGGAGACGACCTACTTCGCGAGCTATCTCGGCAACACGGTCGTGGTCGCGATCGTGTCGACGATCATCGCGCTCGTGATCGGCATCCCTGCCGCATATGCGCTGTCGCGGTTCCCGAGCTACGTGTCGGCGATCCTGCTCGTCCTCGCGCTCGTCTTCCGGTCGCTGCCGCGCTTTGCCGTCGTGCTCCCGATGTACGACATCAGCCGCGCCCTCGGCATCTACGACACCACGTTCGCGATGGCGATCGCCCTGGTCGCGATCAACCAGCCGTTCACGATCTGGCTGCTACGGAACTTCTTCGCCGAGATCCCTAAGGAGCTCGACGAAGCTGCCATGATCGACGGGTGCACCCGCATCGGTATCCTTCGTCGCGTCATGATTCCGCTGATGACCCCGGGAATCGCCACCGCCGGCATCTTCGTCTTCCTCTTCGCCTTCCAGGAGTACCTGACCGCGGTCGTCCTCACGGACAGCTCGTCGAAGACGGTGCCGGTGTTCATCGCCACACAGCTCGGGCAGACGCTGCCGATGCTGCAACAAGCCGGGGCTGCGGCCATGCTCCTCACCCTCCCCGTCATCGCGATCGCCTTCGTCGCGCAGAAGTACCTGGTTGCGGGGCTCAGTGATGGATCGGTGAAGGGATGACGGGGGCGGATCCACGATGAGCGTCACGAGTCACGACGTCGCTCGGCTCGCGGGCGTGTCACAGGCGACCGTCTCGCGGGCGCTCAGCGATCACCCGAAGGTGTCGGCGCGGACCAAGCACCTGGTCCGTGAGGCCGCCACGCAGCTGGGCTATGTGCCAAGCGAAGCCGGACGCTCCCTGTCGTCGGGGCGGAGCCGTCGCGTCGGGCTGCTCGTCACCGACCTCGACAACCAGTTCTACGCGCAGCTCATCCCTCCCGCGCACCGCGAACTGGAACGATTCGGCTACCAGCTCATGCTGCATACCGAGTCGGTTGAGGACGCCGCACTCGCCGAGCGCCTCATCGCGGGAGGTCTCGCCGGTGTGATCCTCGCGACGGCAACCCTCGACTCGGTCACGCCGGCCCGCCTGCACGACCGATCCGTGCCGTTCGTGTACTTCAACCGCACCGGATCGTTCGTCGAAGCCGATGCCACCGTCGTCGACCCCGTGCCCGGATACGACGCAGCGGTCGAGCACATCGTGGCATCCGGTCACCGCCGGGTGGCGGCGATCCTCGGCCCCGAGAACACGAGCACCGGGCGCGCTCGCGAGGCAGCGCTCCGGAACGCGTTGCGACGGCACGGCATCGACCTGCCCGCGCACCTGGTGCGCCGCGGCGGTTACGACACCGAGACCGGCGACCGGGCGATGACCGAGCTGCTGGCCCCGGATGGCGCACCGACGCTGGTGTTCGCGGCGAACGACGTGGTCGCGATCGGCGCCCTGAACGCGGCACGGCGCGCGGGAGTCGTCCCCGCTCGTGACGTCTCGATCATCGGCTTCGACGACCTCCCGTCAGCGCGATGGGACATCGTTCAGCTGTCGACGATCGGATACGACCTCGAGGCGATGATGCGCGAGACCGCCCGGTTGATCACTGCGCGCCTGGAGGGCTCGATCGAGGCGTTCCAGTCCGCGACGTTCCCGACGCGGTACATCGACCGATCGACGGTCGGGGTCGTGCCGACTGCGGGGGGTTGAGTCCGCACCATCACTCCCGCCTCCCCCGCATCGCCGACGAATCTCTCACCATCGCAAGGAGAACTCATGCCCCTTGACCCGATCGCGTATCAGCCCTACGCAGACCCCGACGACTTCATCCGTGAGGTCACCGACCTCATCTGGGTGAACCGTTCGATCAGCTACATCCGCGACAACTACGAGCCCGATTCGATCGTGCACGGCTCACTCGGCACGTCGACGACGCGCGATGAGGTCATCGAGGGATCGCTGATGCGCATCTCGGCAACGCCCGACCGCACCGGTCAGGCCGAGGACGTCATCTGGGAGGCGCGCGGCAACGACGCGTTCCTGAGCTCGCACCTGGTGTTCTCGGGGTACCTCCACTCCCCTGAGGTGGGTCGGACGATCGCCAACTGCTTGTACCGTCGCGGCCGCATGGTCGAGGAATGGGTCGCGCGCGACAGTCTCGCCGGAGCGCTCTACCACGGCCTCGACGTCGATGAACTGGCGCGCGCACAATCGTTCCGCGGCTACAGCGGGTCGTGGTTGGAGCCCGCGCCCGTCGATCCGATCGCCGTGGGCGACTCGGGCCCACGTCCCGACGACTATCGGCCCGAGGTGGAGCGGGTGCTCGAGCTGATCGATGTCGTGTGGAACCAGCGTGACCTGCACAAGGTCGAGCAGTTCTTCGAGCGCGACCTGACGCTCATCACGGTCGGCAACCGCACCGTGATCCGCCCCGAGGGGTACCGCCGGGCGCTGCTGCGGTTCCTCGAGGCGTTCCCCGCCGGGCAGTTCGAGATCCGTGACATCCAGACGAACTACGACGTGCGCTACGCGGGCCTGCGGGTCGCCATCACGTGGAAGTTCGTTGGCGACTACGTGGGCAGGGCGAATTACGGCCCCCTGACGGGCAAGCCGGTCGATCTGCTGGGCATCTCGCAGTTCACGTTCCACAACGGCAAGCTCGTGAAAGAGGTGCGGCTGTGGGATGACATCGCGCTGCGGGCACAGATCGCGGGCATGCGGGGCGACGAGCCGGTCGAACTCGCGAACATCTACTGAGGTGCGCACGCTGCGAGCGGCGGCGGTGTCGCCGGAGGTGGTGCTCGGCGACGTCGACGGCAATGTCGAGCGTGTCGCTGAGGCGATCGCTTCGGCCGCCGCTCGCGGCGCGTCCCTCATCGTTGCTCCCGAGCTGGCACTGAGTGGATATGTCTTCGCGGATGCCGCGGAGGCACGCTCGGCGGCGCTGGGCCGCCACGATGAGCGGTTCGCGCAACTTCGCGCGGCACTCCCAGTGGGGGTGACGGCAGTCGTCGGGTACGCCGAGGCGACGCCCGATGCCCTGTTCAACACTGCGGTGGTGTTCACGCGGTTGCGTGTGCTGGAGCATTACCGCAAGGCGCACTTGTGGGGTATCGAGCGGGCGATCTTCGGGCCCGGCACATCCGCCGGCGTGGTGGTGGAAACTGCGGTCGGTTCGCTGGGGGTCGCGATCTGTTACGACAATGAGTTCCCCGAGGTGCCACGCCGGCTCGCGCTCGCCGGCGCCGAGGTGCTCGCTCTTCCAGTGAACTGGCCCGTCGTGTCGAGGCCTCCCGACGAGCACCCTCCTGAGATTATTCAGGCAATGGCCGCGGCTCGATCGTCGCGGTTGGCGACGGTGGTCGCCGACCGTCGCGGTGAGGAACGAGGTGTCGCGTGGACAGCGGGCAGCGCCGTCATCGACGGTGACGGCTGGATCGCGGCGCACCCCGACGCGTCCCACTCCGCCATCGCTGACCTGGTCATCCCGACCCGCGGCGACAAACGCCTCCCTCCGCACAACGACCTGTTCGCCGACCGGCGACCAGAGCTGTACTGACTTGACCGTCACCGGGCGACAGTCTCGACCGATCGATGCACAACGGTATGGCCAAGTGTGGCGGTGAATCGCTCTGACAAGCGCGATGAGGAGGCGCCGCGCCGCACGCGACCGTCCCGCATACGCGCAATGCCCGGAAAGGGATCCACCACGAGGGCATCGTCCTGCAACGGCTCGCACCCCGCTCAGTCGCCCGAGGGGCCCGCGCCGGATTAGGGCCCGTGAGCCTGCAGCTTGATCATGTGAGCGTTCCGACCCCTGCCACCTCAGCTGTCACGGCTGGCTGGATCTACGAGCCGAGCGCAGAGGACTCCGCGCGATTCGTTCTCGGAACCGTCGGTGCGAACCCACTCGTCTGCATCGGTGTCAATCCGAGCACCGCAAGGCCCGATGAACCAGACCAGACGCTGCGACGCGTCCGCGTGGTAGCCGGTGAGGTACACGTCCGACAGAGTGAGCACCGACTTCAGCAGCGACTCGCCGGCGGTGTCAGGGTTCACATCGGGTACGACGACCAGTGAGCCGTCGGCTTGGGGGAAGCGACCGTACTCGGCCTGCGGCCTGCGGGGTGCCGAACCATCCGCCGTGCTGGCACGCAGTATGGAAGCCCTCGCGGCGAAACGGGCAGGTGTGGTCGCTGAAGGCGAACGGCACGATGACGAAGTCGCCCTTCTTGACGTTCTCCACCTCCGAGCCCACTTCCTCGACAACGCCGATGAGCTCGTAGCCCATCGAGGTGCCGTGCTCGCTGTCCTTCATCGAGTGGTACGGGTGAAGGTCGGAACCGCAGATGCAGGTGCGCGTAGTGCGCACGATCGCGTCGGTCGGGAATTGAATGATCGGGCCGTCCATGAACGCAGCCTTCATGAGGAGAGGAAGAACCTGCTCTTCACGCACATCACCTACGGCAACCCGCGCACCACGAGCGCTCTCGAAAGCCTCAACGCGCAGATCCGCGACCTGCTGCGCCGCCACCGCGGGATGACCGAGGAACACAGACGCCGCGCCGTCGAATGGTTCCTCACACTGCACGAGCTACCCCTCGAACACGCGCTCAACCGCGCCCAACCCGCCGCGCAGCGACCAGTGGTCCTCGAGCCCGACGAACAGGTCAGCCACATCGTCTACGACACCGGCCTCGACACCGCTGAGGGCCTATGGCTCAGATCAGGATGGGCAGGACACGGATGACACGCCCAACCCCATCCACTCTTTTTGGCCGATAACCCCCCGACTCACCAGCACACCGCCACCGTCGACCCGCTAAGCCCACGAAAAAATCCTGAGTCACGACTCTCGCGTAAACGATGTCGCGACTCAGGACAAGTGGCGGTGACGGTGGGATTTGAACCCACGGTAGGGGGTTACCCTACACGACTTTTCGAGAGTCGCACCTTCGGCCGCTCGGACACGTCACCGCCGACAATCTTATGGCACGCACCACAGAAGCGCGAACCGGCGCGGCACGGCGACACGAACCGTCAGGCAGCCCCCAGCGACTCCGCATAGGGCATCGGTACCCTTGCTGGCCTGTGAGGCACGATCACGACCGAATCGGAAAGGGGTAAGACCATTCCTCGACCTCCTTTCGATGCGAATTTGGCTCGCACGACCGCCCTCGCCGTCACCTCGATGACCAGTGCCGTGGCGGCGTGGGTGACGAGTGGAGCATGGGGCACTGCATTCCTCGCCGTCAGCGCTGGCGCGATCTTCACCATCTGGACCGGAAAAGGACCCTCGGGTCGAAAGGCCGCTGCGCGCGGAGCACTGGTCGCGGGCGCGCTGCTCTCTCTGATCGCGATCGCGGCACTGCTCCGTTGGCTCCCGGAGTGGCTGACCTGGGCCTCACTCATCGGCTTCACGATCGTGTGGATCGAGTATCTCGTCGGCCTTGCGCAGCCGGACGCACGGCCCACGTAACTTCTCCACACACCGGGCGGCAGGAGCGAGTCGATGTCGGCGGCGCCGCGTACTCTGACGACATGGCCAAGACCACCCACGCGGGCTACCGCTGCACCGAGTGCGGATGGACCACCCTCAAATGGGTCGGGCGCTGCGGCGAATGCCAGCAGTGGGGCACCGTGACCGAATCCGCCGCCGTCACACCCGCGCGCACGGTCGCCGCGGCCGCCCCGATCCGCGCAGCCCAGCCGATCACGACGATCGATACCGCGGACGCGCCGCGCCGCACGAGCGGCGTCGGCGAATTCGACCGGGTCCTCGGGGGCGGCATCGTCCCCGGCGCCGCCATCCTGCTGTCCGGAGAACCCGGCGTCGGCAAATCCACGCTCCTCCTGGAGGTGGCCGCCCGCTCCGCCCGCGAGGGCCGGCGCGTCCTTTACGCCAGCGCGGAAGAATCGCTCGGTCAAGTGCGGCTGCGCGCCGAACGCACCGGTGCGCTTCACGACGAGCTCTACCTCGCGAGTGAAACCGACCTGGCTACCGTCCTCGGCCACGTCGATGACACCGCGCCCGAACTCCTCATTGTCGACTCCGTGCAGACGGTCTCCTCGGGCCTGGTCGACGGCGTCGCCGGGCATCCGACTCAGGTGAGAGAAGTCGCCTCCACCCTCATCCGCGTCGCGAAGGAGCGGGACCTCCCCGTCGTCATCGTCGGCCACGTCACGAAAGACGGTCAGATCGCGGGCCCCCGGCTCCTCGAACACCTTGTCGACGTCGTCTGCCAGTTCGAAGGCGACCGGCATACCTCGCTGCGCTTCGTCCGCGCACTCAAGAACCGATTCGGGCCGACCGACGAGGTGGGCTGCTTCGACATGGGTGGCGAGGGCATCAGCGAGGTTCCCGATCCGAGCGCGCTCTTCCTCGGCCACGGCGAGCCTGTTCCCGGCACGTGTGTCACCATCGCCCTCGAGGGCAGGAGAGCGATCCCTGTCGAGGTGCAGGCCCTGACCCTCGCCTCCTCCGGCCCGAACCCGCGTCGTGTCGTCAGCGGTGTCGACAGCGCCCGCGTCGCCATGATCCTCGCGGTGCTGGAGAAGCGACGCATCGTCACTACGAGCGACAAGGACGTCTACGTGTCGACCGTCGGCGGGGTGCGCCTGACCGAGCCCGCCGCCGATCTCGCGATCGCGATCGCCGTCGCCGGCGCCGTCAGCGAGCGTGCCGTCCCTCGCCACGTCGCGGCCGTCGGTGAGCTGAGCCTCGCCGGTGAGATCCGGCCCGTCACCCGGGCTCCCCAGCGCGCGTCCGAAGCGACCCGGATGGGCTACCGCACGCTCATCGACTCGTCGTCCAAGACGCTGGCCGGGGCGGTGGCAGATCTACGCGCCCGGGTCACCGACTCGGTGGACCGCCCCGACTTCTGACCGAGGGCCGGTGGCGAACGCGCTGGCTACACCTCGAGTGCGGCCAACACCTCGGCGGGCGGGGCCTGCATCGGGTGCGGCCCCGCGATGTCGAAGAACACGGTGGTGATCTGATCCGCATAGGTCCGCAGGAACTGACGCAACCACTCCGGCGACTGCAGCGCGATCGTCGGCGGCAACGCCTCGGGCTTGTTCTTCGCGTCGCTGAACACCAACAACGCGACATCGCCCGTCTTCGGGTCGCGGTAGGTCCACACCTCGCCGCTGAGCGGATTGTCGCGATCTCCCGGCGCGAGCATCGGCACGACCGTCGGGCCGTGGCGAAGCGCGAGGGCGACCGCCGCGACGTCCTGAGTCTGCAGAGCGTCGGCAAGCTGCGGGTTGCGGAACTCCTCCGCGGCCGACGCTCCCTTCTTCTTCACCATGGCTCCAGCCTAGAGAAAAAGAAGGGGCCCTCTCGGTCCGCCCATTGGGGCCTGGGCGAATCGAGAGGGCCCGTTGCTCTCCTTTGACGAGGAAGTCCGGCGCCCTGACCTCTGGGGAAAGTCTGGGCTCGCTGCTGGGGACAGCGGGGAATTCGCCATACGGGAACTATCTCAAGGGTACGCGTCGGAGACCCCGCGCGAAGCGTCATGGGATGAGAATGTTCTCAGGTTCACGGGCGCAGTCTCATCGCTGAAGGACGAGGTCAGAGCAGGCGGAACATCTTGCTTTCGGCGCTGCGGAGGCCGCCGATCTCCACTTCGAGATGAAAGTACCCCGCGGGCGCTTTGGCGCGATCCGTGTCGCACGTGTCCACCGCGGACCGGGTGCGGTCCCAGACGATCGGCTCAACGCTCGTGACGGTGGAACCCGCCTCGAGTTCGACGACCTGGTCACTCGGTTCGGACTGGCAGTCGGTCGAGCGCCACCAGGTGTCCGCTCCCGAGCTGATGGAGAACGCCTGAGAAGAGGTTCCCACGTTGATGAGACAGGACTCGGAGCTGGTGTTGGTCAGTTGGATCGAGAGTTGCGGATCCTCATCACCGCCATACGAGTCCTTGTCCGTGACTGCGCTGACCTCGACGGCAGCGGCCGTGCAGGCGTCAGGAAGCTCCTCCGTGCCCGAGGGGCTCGGAGTCGGTGCCGGCTCCGTCTCGGGCGGAGGAGTCGCCTGCGTCGGGGACGGCGTGGGAGACGCCGCCGGCGAGGCCGGTGCCGGTGTCGATGCAGCCTCCGCCGCGGGTGTCGACGCACTCGGCGCGGCGGGCGGCGCCGCATCCGATCGCCATGGCTGCCAGATCAGCAGTGCGATGCCGATGACCACGACGAGGAAGGCGAGCAGCACAACAAGGCGCCGCCGCCGGTAGACCGCGGGTGAGTGGCGCCGCCGGGGAGGAGTAGCCATGCGCTCAGGGTAAATCGCCCGCGGCCGGACGGCTCCCAGGCGCGCCAACGAGCCGCTGGGAACAGCCTGCGTGGACGTCGGCGACCGCGCCGTACGGGCCACGTGTGACCGATCGGCGTGGCGGCCCGAACGCGTGCAGAACGTCAGAGACTCTTGAGCATGCGTGTGTTGCCGAGCGTGTTCGGCTTCACGTGGGCGAGGTCCAGGAACTCAGCCACGCCTTCGTCAGGGCTGCGCAGCAGTTGTGAGTAGACGTCGGGATCGACGACCTGCTCGCCGATCGGCGTGTAGCCGCGCCGGGTGAAGAACTCCACCTCGAATGTCAGGCAGAAGACGCGCGAGACGCCGAGATCGCGTGCCCGCTGCTCCAGGGCGTCCACGATTCCGCGCCCCACGCCACGATGCAGCCACGCGTCGTCCACGATCAGCGTGCGCAC
Organism: Microbacteriaceae bacterium PS02070; assembly: GCA_029959865.1. Taxonomy (GTDB): domain Bacteria; phylum Actinomycetota; class Actinomycetes; order Actinomycetales; family Microbacteriaceae; genus Microbacterium. Next base: position 336,540 of record JASCPE010000001.1, read on the forward strand.
CTCGGCCAGGTCCTGCCACATCACGTGCAGTGCACCACACCCGACGAGTTCTCCACCCACCTCGGCGACCGTGAACTCCTGGACGGCCTCAAACAGGGTCACGAGTTCCTTGCCGAGCAGCACTCGGCGCTCAACCCACGGCGCCAGCATCGCCTGGATCGCCACGACATCAGAGGTGCGCGCCGGCCTGATGACCGGCGCGATCTTCCCTGAGTGCACGGAATGAGTCACCGCACCACACTAGCCCGCGGCGCCGACAGCACGTGCGACGCGGATAGGGTGACTGTAACCCGCCCGCAACAGGGCTTCGACAGAGTGGGAAGTATGTCGATCAAGGTCGCTCTCGAGCACTACACCGGCTACCGGTTCTCCCGGCCGGTCTCCGTCGCGCCGCATGTCATCCGGTTGCGCCCGGCGCCGCATTCGCGCACACCCATCGAGGCGTACTCGCTCGATATCGAGCCCAAGGGCCACTTCATCAACTGGCAGCAGGATCCGTTCGGGAACTGGCTGGCCCGCGTCGTCTTCCCCGAGAAGATCGACCACCTCGAGATCACCGTCGGCCTGGTCGCCGACATGATGATCATCAATCCGCTCGACTTCTTCGTCGAGGAGTACGCCCAGCGTTTTCCCTTCGACTACGAGGCGAGCCTCAAAGCCGACCTCGCCCCGTATCTGCGCCCCGTCGAAGACAGCGAGAACGCCGCGAAGTGGCGCGAGTCGCTCCCCCCGCTGCCCGCGGACGGAGTGCCTACCGTTCCCTTCCTCGCGCAGGTGAACCGGGCCGTGCACGACTCCGTCGCCTACTCGGTGCGCATGGAACCCGGCGTGCAGACCCCGGACCAGACCCTCGCGCTCGCGATCGGCTCCTGCCGTGACAGCGCGTGGTTGCTCGTGAGCATCCTGCGCCAATACGGCCTCGCCGCACGCTTCGTCTCGGGCTACCTCGTCCAGTTGACCGCGGATGAGAAGTCCCTCGACGGACCGAGCGGCCCCGAGGCAGACTTCACCGACCTGCACGCGTGGGCTGAGGTCTTCATTCCCGGCGCCGGGTGGGTCGGCATGGATGCCACCAGTGCGCTCTTCGCCGGGGAAGGCCACATCCCCCTCTTCGCGACCCCCCATCCCTCCAGCGCAGCCCCGATCACTGGTGCGACCGAGCCCGTCGAGGTCGAGTTCGCCTTCCACAACACGGTGCGCCGCATCCACGAGGACCCGCGCACGACAAAGCCCTTCACCGACCAGCAGTGGGAGCGCATCGACGCACTCGGCGAGGCGGTGGACGAGAAGCTCAGTGAGGGCGACGTGCGTCTGACCCTCGGCGGGGAGCCCACCTTCGTCGCGCTCGATGACGCCACGAGCCCGGAGTGGAACACCGCAGCCGACGGGGAGCACAAGCGCGAGCTGGCCGGCGCCCTCGCCGAACGCCTCCGCCAGACCTATGCCCTCGGCGGTGTCGTCCACCGCGGCCAGGGCAAGTGGTATCCCGGCGAACCCCTCCCCCGCTGGAACATCGCCCTGCAGTGGCGCACGGACGGGAAGTCGCTCTGGACCCGGCCGGAACTTCTCGCGGACCCCTGGGGCAAAAAGCGCTTCCCCGGCGCACCGCGCCGCGCAGAAGCGCTCAGTCACCGCATCGCGGAGCTCCTCGGCCTCCCGAGCGGACAGGTTCTCCCCGCGTTCGAAGACCCTCTCGCGGCCCTCGCTGCGGACCTGAGCGAACCGGAAGGTCCCCGTCCCGACGCGGAGGACTTCGATGAAGCCGCCGTGCACGAACTTGACGCCGCCGTCGAGGATCAGGCCGCGTGGGTCCTGCCCCTGACCACGGGAGAGAAGTGGACGAGCCCGGTCTGGAGCTTCCGCCGCGGACGCCTGGTACTGCTTCCCGGTACAAGTCCCGCGGGGCTTCGGCTGCCGCTGAAAGCGGTCGCATGGAAGGATCCCGACACCGAAGGTGAGCCGAGCTACCTGGAAGCCGGTCACCCGCTCGATCCCGGCATCCCGCCCGTCGAGATCGTCGACCCGGAGGGCCAGCCGACCACCGCGATTGCGGTCGAGGCACGTGAGGGGCACGTCTACGTGTTCCTGCCCCCGATCCAGCGGCTGGACGACTACGTCGCTGTCCTCTCCGTCATCGAGCACGCGGCTGCTGACACCGGCGGGCCGATCGTGATCGAGGGGTATGGGGCACCGCCGGACGCACGGCTGAGTCAGATCGTCGTGACGCCTGACCCGGGCGTCATCGAAGTCAATGTCCAACCGACCTCCTCGTGGGCGGAGCAGCGCGCGCTCACGTTCTCGTTGTACGAGCAGGCCCGCCTGTCTCGCCTGTCCACCGAGAAGTTCGACCTCGACGGCACGCACACGGGCACGGGTGGGGGGAACCACATCACGCTCGGCGGGTCGGTTCCGATCGATTCGCCGCTCCTGCGCCGCCCGGATCTGCTCGCGTCTCTCGTCAGCTATTGGCAGCGGCACCCTTCGCTGTCCTACTTGTTCTCCGGCCGCTTCATCGGACCGACGAGCCAGGCACCCCGCTTCGACGAGGGCCGCCCCGAGGCCGTCTACGAGATGGAGATCGCGCTCCGCGAGATCGAGCGCCTGAGCGCACAGACGACGAAGCCTCGCCCGTGGCTGACCGATCGTGCCCTTCGCCACCTGCTGACCGACCTGACCGGCAACACGCACCGCGCCGAGTTCTGCATCGACAAGCTGTACAGCCCCGACTCGTCCCGCGGTCGGCTTGGACTCCTGGAGCTGCGCGGCTTCGAGATGCCGCCGCACCCGCAGCTCGCGCTCGTCCAGGCGCTCCTCGTGCGCAGCCTCGTCGCGATGTTCTGGGACAAGCCCTACCGCGAGCCGCTCGTGCGCTGGGGGACGGCTCTGCACGATGAGTTCCTGCTTCCGCAGGGGTCATCGCGCGACATTCATGCCGTCGTCGCGGATCTGCGGGAGTACGGCATCCCGTTCGAGGAGAGCTGGCTCGATTCGTTCGTCGAGTTCCGCTTCCCCCGCATCGGGGTGACCCGCATTCCCACGGCGAGCGGTGATGTCGAGCTCGAGCTCCGCCAGGCGGTCGAGCCGTGGAACGTTCTCGGCGAGGAAGCCTCCTCCGGCGGCACGTCGCGCTATGTCGACTCGTCCGTCGAACGCGTGCAGGTGAAGGTGACCGACTTTGACCCCACCCGCTACATCGTCGTGTGCAACGGCGTCGAGGTTCCGCTCACGTCCACCGGACGCCACGGCGAGTACTACGCCGGCGTGCGCTTCCGCGCGTGGCAGCCCTGGTCCGCGTTGCACCCCTCGATCGAGGTTCATTCGCCGCTCACGTTCGAAATCGTCGACACTCGAGCGGCGGCGAGCCTCGGCGGCGCGACCTATCACATCGTTCATCCGGGCGGCAGGTCCTACGAGAAGCCGCCCGTAAACGCGCATGAGGCGGAGTCGCGCAGGTCCAACCGGTTCGACTCCCGCGGCCTGACCGCCGGGCTGTTCGACGTCGAAGGCGCCCGCTCGCGTGGTCAGCGCGCGCTGACCCCGGACTATCCGCGGACGTTGGATCTGAGAAGGGTGACCCTGGCGTGAGCGTTCTGCGCGACTATGCATCCGCGGTCTTGCAGCCCACTCTCCCCTTCGATACATCGCGAGAGCTGCGGACCCCGACCCGATACGACGAGGTCGTCGACTCCGACGGGAGCCTGCGCCCGGCATGGCGAAACCTCGCCAGCCTTGCTCTTGCTCTCACACCGGACGCTCTGAACCGGGTCGATGGGGAGATCACCCGGTTCCTCGCCGACAGCGGTGTCACCTACATCCGGCCCGACGTGGGCGCCGAGCCGTGGCAGCTGGACCCGATGCCCCTCGTGCTCGACTCCGCGGGCTGGGCAACCCTCGACGTCGGTCTCGCGCAGCGCGCGGAGCTTCTCAACGCACTGTTGGTCGACGTGTACGGCGAGCAGACACTGCTCTCATCGGGGACCATCCCCGCATCCGTCGTGTTCGGGCACTCCGGCTTTGCCCGCCCGGTCGCCCGCGTCAACGGACAAGAGGCGCATCCCTTGCTGCTCACGGGTGCAGACCTGGGGCGCGATGAGAACGGCGAGTGGCACGTTCTCGCCGACCGGGTGCAGGCCCCCTCCGGTCTCGGCTTCACGATGCAGAATCGGCGAGCCATCGCGCAGGTGCTGCCCGATCTCTTCCATCAGAACGACCTCCACCGCGTGGAACCGTATCTCGCCGCTCTCCGCGCGGCGCTGGCGGGGGTCTCACCCGAGATCGCATCGCCGAGGATCGTCGTCCTGACGCCCGGAACCCTGTCCGAAACAGCATTCGATCAGGCTTTCCTTGCAAACTCGCTCGGCTTCCCCCTCGTCCAAGGAAGCGACCTCGTCGTCCATGACGGCTACGTCTGGATGAAGCCCGCGGGCTGGCCGATCACGGCTCCGTCCGAGCGCGTCGACGTCATCGTGCGACGCGTCGACGCGGAGTTCTGCGACCCCCTCGAGCTGCGCAGCGACTCCAGACTCGGCGTCGCTGGTCTCTCGGAGGCGGTGCGACGTGGACGCGTCCACCTCGTCAACGGCCTCGGGGCGGGCGTCCTGGAAAACCCCGGGCTTCTCCCCTTCCTCCCCGCAGCGTGCGAGCACCTGCTCGGCGAGCGACTGCGAATTCCGAGCGTGCCGACCGCGTGGTGTGGCGACGAAGAATCTCGCCGCACTGTGGTGGCGCGCTTGGCCGACGGAGACCCCGATCTGATCGTCCGGACCATCGATCAGCCGCGAAAGGCCGTCGCCGGCATGTCCGTCGACGAGCTGACCGCGCGGATCGAGGCCGAGCCCTACCGCTTCGTTGGGCAGGACAAGCTCCCGCTCTCGCAAGCACCGGTCTGGAACGCAGCCGACGGCACGACGTCGCCGACTCCGCTCGTCTTCCGCGCCTTCACCCTTCGTTTCGGTTCCTCCTACCGTCCCCTCGTCGGCGGGCTGGCAACGGTTCGCGAACATCCCGACGCCGCTCCGAGAACGAAGGACGTCTGGGTGCTGAAGGGCACCGAGACGGAGGCCGATCAGGGTCTGCCCGAGATCGCTCCGCTGCCATTTGCCCGCGCGATCCCTGCGCTCGCGCCGCGCGCGCAGGCCGACATGTTCTGGGCAGGTCGGTACGCCGAGCGCGCCGAGGATCTGCTGCGCCTGCTCCTGACCGCACAGCAGCAGCTCGATGATTCTGAGGGCGTGAAGGCACCGTATGCCGCCGTGGGAGCGAAGGCGCTGCGCCAGGCTCTCAGCCGCGTCGCGGGCACCCGGTACGAGGAGCCGGACCGGGAGTTCCGCTCACTCCTGCTCGACACCCACCGGCTCGGGTCCGCGGCACACTCGATCTCCCGGCTCCGTGAAGCGTTGGAAGGTGTGCGCGACCAGCTCTCGATCGACACGTGGCGCGTCTTCGCACAGTTCGACCGCGCCAGGGTGGCGCTCCAGAAGTCCTCGCACGCCCACCGCACCGCGGAGTCGGCGGGGCGCATGCTCTCCTCGACGCTGTCACTGTACGGAGTCACCGCAAACATGATCCGCGATGACGGCTGGCACATGATCGAGACCGGCCGCTACCTCGAGCGCGGTCTTCAGCTCAGTCGCCTCATCAGCACGTGTCTGCTCGAGTCGCGTCCGGCGCGGTCGGAAGTCCAGGTGCTCGAATCGGTGCTGGTCGCTGCCGAGAGCGTTGTCACTCACCGCCGTCGCTACCGCGGAGCGATGCATGTCAGCGATGCTCTCGACCTTCTGCTGCTGGATGACCGCAATCCGCGCTCCCTGGCCTTCGCGCTCGCGCAGTTGCGCACGCACCTGGCCGAGATGCCGCTGTCGACCGGCTCCACGCGGTCTGAGCGCCTGCTGGACCACCTGGAGGAGCTCGTCTCGGGGATCGACCCTGCGGAGCTGTCCGTCCCCGAAGGTGGACGTCGCGCCGATCTGGCAGAGCTCTTGCAGGAGGTCACGAGCCAGCTGGAGCAGCTGAGTGACTCGATCGCGCAGGTTCACTTCGAGAGCGGGCCGCCGCCCGTCCCGATGTCTGCGCTGTCTCTCGTCGAGGAGCACGACGTATGAAGCACTACCGGGTGTCCCACCGGACCACCTACGGGTACAGCGGTCCCGTCCAAGACAGTGTCGGGCAGTTCCACCTCATCCCCCGCGAGCTGCCGTGGCAGCAGATCCACTCTGCCGACGTCACGGTCGATCCGCTTCCGGGAGACCTCAGCCGCGACGTGGACTATTTTGGCAACTCATCGACCTACTTCCACCTGACTGAGCCTCACTCCAAGCTCGACATCCACGCCCTCAGCCACGTCTCGGTGGACGAGCCCTTCTACGACGAGACCGCGCTCGCGCGGCCGTGGGAGGACGCGCGGCCGATGCTCAACGCGGACGACCCGTTCGCCTGGATCGCGACGGAGTACGCCCTGCAGTCACCCCGCGTGAAGCACGTTCCGGAAGCCACCGCGTATGGCGCACAATCCCTCACTCCGGGCCGCCCGATCGGGGAAGCCGCGACCGACCTGATGACCCGCATCTATACCGACTTCGACTACGACAGCACGGCAACCACCGTCACGAGCACGGTCGAGGACGCGATGCGCAAGCGTGCCGGGGTCTGCCAGGACTTCGCCCACGTTCTCCTTGCATGCCTCCGCGGGAATGGAGTGGCGGCACGTTATGTGTCTGGGTACCTCGCGACCCGTACGGAGCCCGGTTCGGAGCGTCTCGTCGGCGCGGATGCGTCACACGCGTGGGTCGCGGTCTGGCTTCCGGGCACCGACGAGTGGCTGATGGTCGATCCCACGAACAACAAGTGGGCGAACGACCGTTACGTCACCGTCGCCTGGGGACGGGACTACGGCGATGTCTCCCCCGTGAAGGGCATCATCTTCACGAAGGCGAAGAAGTCGACCCTCCGCGTCGCGGTCGACGTCGCTCCCCTCGCCGACGTCCCGAGCCCCACCCCCGTCTCCTAACCCCACCCGCCGCCGCTTTCAAACCGGTTCGGATCGCACAACTGCGGCGTTCACACGCGACACGCCGCGGCCGGACCCAGCCCGCGCGGCGTGTCCGCCCACCCACGCCGCAGTTGTGCAGGGCGTCCGGGCCGGTCCACGTCGTCCGGGTCGGTCCGCGTCGTCCGGGTCGTCCGGGCCCAGTGCTCCGATCCCTAGGCAGCCCGACTCTCCGTCTCCGTCTCCGTCTCCGTCTCCGTCTCCGTCTTAGCTCCAACCGCACAACTACGGCGTCCACCCGCGAAGCGCCGCGGTCCCGGCCAGCACGCGCGGCGTGTCGCCCGCCCACGCCGCAGTTGCGCAGCCTGAGAGCGCGGGCAATTGCTCAGGGCGCGGGTGCGATTCTGCACCGTGGGGTAGGCAGCATGGCTAAGGACATCCTCGAGGAACCGAGACGTGCCCAAGCACAACTGCGGCGTTCACACCCAACACGCCGCGGCCCAACCCCGACGCTGCGGCGTGTCGCCCACCCACGCCGCAGTTGTGCAGGGCAGGGCGGGCCGCGGCGACGGCACGATCAGTCGACGGGACGATCAGGCGACTGGGGCGTGACACACGAAACGGGCGGAACCCGGAGGGGTTCCGCCCGTTTCGTATGTGAAGGGTGTCAGTTGCCGGTGGCCATATCGGGCGTCGCGGTGATCTCACCGGCGGCGCCGACTCCGACGGCGACCTTGTCGCCGCGCGGGCCGTGCTCGAACGCGAACTTGCCGTTCTCCACGTCGACCTTGATGTGGTCGCCGGGCTCGAGCTCGCCGTGCAGGATTCTCTCGCTGAGCTGATCCTCGACCTCGCGCTGCATCGCACGACGCAGCGGCCGGGCACCGAGCGTCGGGTCGAACCCGATCTCGATGAGGCGGTCCTTTGCGGCGTCGCTGATCTCGACGGTCATGTCGCGATCCAGCAGTCGCTCGGACAGACGCTTCGTGAACAGACCCACGATCTGGCGCAGTTCGGCCTTGTTGAGCTGCGGGAAGACGATCACATCATCGACACGGTTCAAGAACTCGGGCTTGAAGTGCCGCTTGAGCTCTTCATCGACCTTGCCCTTCATCCGCTCGTAGGTCGTCTGCGCGTTGCCTTCGACCTGGAAGCCGACCGGTCCACCGGCGATCGCCGACGAACCAAGGTTGGTCGTCATGATGATGACGGTGTTCTTGAAGTCCACCACGCGGCCCTGGCCATCGGTCAGGCGACCTTCTTCGAGGATCTGCAACAGCGAGTTGAAGATGTCCGGGTGGGCCTTCTCGATCTCATCGAACAACACAACGGAGAACGGCTTGCGACGCACCTTCTCGGTGAGCTGCCCGCCCTCTTCGAAGCCGACGAACCCGGGAGGGGCGCCGAACAGCCGCGACACGGTGTGCTTCTCACCGAACTCGCTCATGTCGAGCGAGATGAGGGCGCTCTCGTCGTCGAAGAGGAACTCGGCGAGCGCCTTGGCCAGCTCCGTCTTTCCGACACCCGTGGGGCCGGCGAAGATGAACGAACCAGACGGACGCTTCGGGTCCTTCAGTCCCGCACGCTGACGGCGGATCGTGCGCGAGAGCGCCGCGATCGCCTCATCCTGGCCGATGACACGCTGGTGGAGCGCCTTCTCCATGAAGACGAGACGGCTGGTCTCCTCCTCGGTGAGCTTGAACACCGGAATCCCGGTGGCCTGAGCGAGCACCTCTGCGATCAAACCTTCGTCGACGATGGCGTGCGAAGCGACATCGCCGGAGCGCCATTGCTTCTCCAAGCGCAGACGCTCAGCCAGCAGCGACTTCTCCTCGTCGCGCAGGGCGGCAGCCTTCTCGAAGTCCTGCTCCTCGCTGGCGACCTCCTTGTCCTCACGGACCTTTGCGATCTTCTCATCGAATTCGCGCAGCTCCGGCGGGCTGGACAGGATCGACAGACGCAGGCGTGCACCCGCCTCGTCGATCAGGTCGATCGCCTTGTCGGGCAGGAACCGGTCGCTCACGTAGCGGTCGGCGAGGTTTGCCGCGGCGACGATCGCGCCGTCGGTGATCTGGACCTTGTGGTGCGCTTCGTAGCGGTCGCGCAACCCCTTGAGGATGTTGATCGCGTGCGGAAGCGAAGGCTCAGCCACCTGAATCGGCTGGAAGCGCCGCTCCAGCGCCGCATCCTTCTCGAAGTGCTTGCGGTACTCGTCCAGCGTGGTCGCGCCGATCGTCTGCAGCTCACCACGCGCGAGCAACGGCTTCAGGATCGAGGCCGCATCGATCGCACCTTCGGCGGCGCCGGCACCCACGAGGGTGTGGATCTCGTCGATGAAGACGATGATGTCGCCACGCGTGCGGATCTCTTTCGTGACCTTCTTCAGACGCTCTTCGAAGTCACCGCGGTAACGCGAGCCGGCGATGAGCGAGCCGAGGTCGAGGGAGTAGACCTGCTTGTCCTTGAGCGTCTCAGGCACCTCGCCCTTGACGATCGCCTGCGCGAGGCCCTCCACAACGGCGGTCTTACCGACGCCGGGCTCACCGATCAGAACCGGGTTGTTCTTGGAGCGCCGCGAGAGGATCTGCATGACCCGCTCGATCTCCTTCTCGCGCCCGATGACCGGGTCGAGCTTGTTGTCACGTGCGGCCTGGGTGAGGTTACGACCGAACTGGTCGAGGACGGCAGACCCGCCCTGCGCCTGACCCTGCGTCTCGTTCGCAGCGCCGGAGACAGCGGCGGGCTCCTTGCCCTGGTAGCCGCTGAGGAGCTGGATGACCTGCTGGCGTACCTTGTTCAGGTCAGCGCCGAGCTTGACGAGCACCTGCGCGGCAACGCCCTCGCCCTCGCGGATGAGGCCGAGCAGGATGTGCTCGGTGCCGATGTAGTTGTGGCCGAGCTGCAGTGCCTCGCGCAGCGACAGCTCCAGCACCTTCTTCGCGCGCGGCGTGAAGGGGATGTGGCCGGTCGGCTGCTGCTGACCCTGACCGATAATGTCTTGCACCTGCTCGCGCACGGCGTCGAGCGAGATGCCGAGGGATTCGAGCGCCTTGGCGGCGACTCCTTCACCCTCGTGGATGAGACCGAGCAGGATGTGCTCGGTACCGATGTAGTTGTGGTTGAGCATCTTCGCCTCTTCCTGGGCGAGCACAACCACGCGACGGGCACGATCCGTGAATCTCTCGAACATCGTCAATCTCCTCCGACGCACACGTGAGGCGTCTTACGTCGAGAGTAACGACCGACAGCGGGAGGTATGCCCGTGTTCGCCGTCGGCGCACGGGCGCAGCTCTTGACGCACCTTCCACGAGGACATATCGTTTTTCGATAACAACGATATTCGATATGGAGGCGAGATGATCCCCCACGCCACACGCGAACCCGATCATGCCGACCGCGGCGTGCGCGCAGAGCACACCAGGAAAGGACCGGTCTGATCATGGTGTCGTGGCTGTTCATCGCATCACTCGTACTCGCGACTGTCGTCCTCGGGGCGTTCGTCGCCGGCTTCGGTACGGCGTCCTCCCGCGCTCGCCGCATGGGCGACCCGTCCCCGACCGCACGAGTAACGATGTGGATCGCTGGCTTGTGGGCTGCCATGAGCCTCGTGGGAGCGCTCGTGACGTCGATTTCGACACTCGTGCTCGACGACGTGACGATCACCGTTCCGGTCGACGAGTTCTGGCCGCAGCTCCCATCCGGCACGGAGCTCGCGGGTATGAGCGCCGAGATCGTCGGTGGCGGATTCACCTCGGCCGAGATCGTCGCGCGCGGGCTCAGTCTTCCCGTCCGCATCATGTGGAGCATCTCGCAGGCCCTCTCGTGGCTCGTTCCCGCGGCGATCGCCGTGCTCCTCGCCATCACCTGCCGCCGCCTCCTCGTCGGCCGACCGTTCGCGCCGCTCATGTCGCGACTCGCTGTCATCACCGGTGTCCTCGTCGCCGTCGGTGGCTCTGCCGCGCAGGTGCTCGGCGATGTCGCGGGTGGCCTTGCATCGAGCGAACTGCTGCGGTGGGCCTCCGGCATGTACCCATCTGACATTCCCGGCATCGAGAACGTGCCGGAGGCGTGGTGGCCGAGTCCGGCCTTCGAGGTCATGCTCCCGTTCTGGCCGATCGCGGCCGGGCTCGCGTTCGCGGCGCTCGGAGCGGTGTTCCGCTACGGCTCACATCTCCAGCGCGATACGGAAGGCCTCGTATGAGCCCCGCCGACGAGGACGACAGCGGGATTCACTGCCGCCTCGACGAGTTGCTCGCCGCACGGGGCATCACCCTCACGCGGCTTGCGGAGGACGTCGGCGTGTCCGTGGTCAACCTGTCGGTGCTCAAGAACGATCGTGCGCGCGCCATCCGCTACTCCACACTCGCCGCAATCTGTCGGGTGTTGGAATGCGAGGTGGGCGACCTCCTCGTGTACCGGCCGTCCGCTTAAGACCGCACCGGCACCCGCACGTCCGCATAGGTGTCGCCATTCAGGACGAGTTCGACGTCACCGGCGATCTTCCCCAGGTCGCCCGTCCAGATAGGTGTCAGGCGGGGAGCCATGTCCATCGTGCACACCTGACCCTCCGGCGGATCGGCGAACGTGACCGCGATCTCGGCATCGGATGGCGCCGTGACCTCATTGACGACCGGCGGACAGGAGCTGGACCCCCATGTCTCCAGGAGCAGCAGTCCGTCCCGCGTAGTCCACACCGCATCGGGACCATCGCTCATCTCGGTTGGGTTCACCGCCTCACCCGTATAGCCCGGAAGGGCGACCTCCGCCTCGACAGCGCCGGTCACCTTGATGGTCACGTCCTCATGAACGTCCGTACCGCTGGGGGTGCCGACCAGGAGGGGTCGGGGCGCGAGATCGTCTGTACAGGCATCGCTCTCCGGAAGGGCGAGGACGACGGTGATCCGCGTGCCGTCTGCGCGTGCTCCGTCAACGATCGGGGCGCAGCTGGAGCTCCCCCAGGTCACGAGGCCGACGGATGAGCCTCCGCCCAGCCACGCAGCGGCGACCTCGGCTGCGTGCGGATACTCCGGCGGCAGAGTCTCGGATGCACCGCTCGGATCCGGCGACTCCGTTGCCGCCCCGCCGGTGCCGGGACCCGCGGGCGTGCCACCTCCCGCAGTGGCGCAGGCGGAGATCGTAGCGACGGCGAGCGCCGCTCCCGCGACGGCGGCCAGGCGTGTCAGGACACGTGACATGGTTCTGCTCCTTCTGGTCGTCTCACAGTGAGAGTGTCGGTGAACCGTCGATCGTCTCAGCGGAAATCACTGGAGCGCGGACGTCAGGCGCGCGAGGTTATCGAGGATGGTCGACCGCAGCGGTTGCTTGTTCCACTCCTCGAGCGTCAGCTCGCGCGAGTTCTTGCGATACATATCTTCGACTTGACGGAGTTGATCGACGAACTCGGAGCCTCGCACGAGCATCGACACCTCGAGGTTGAGACCGAACGAGCGCATGTCCATATTGCTCGAGCCGATGACGGCGTACTCGTCGTCGACCGTGACCGACTTCGCGTGCAGAATGTACGGCTTGCGGTACATCCAGATGCGCACGCCCGCGCGCAGGAGCTCCTCGTAGTAGCTGCGTTGCGCGTGGTACACCATCGCCTGATCGCCCTCTTCGGACACGAACAGCTGCACGTCGACGCCGCGCTGGCACGCCGCCTCGATGGCCAGCAGGAGACTCTCGTCGGGGATGAAGTACGGGCTGATGATGATGATGCGCCTGCGGGTATGGAAGAGGAGATCCATGAACAGCTTGAGGTTGTTCTCGAACTCGAACCCGGGTCCAGACGGGACGACCTGGCAGTCAAGGTCGCCGGGGCCGATGCCACCCGCAGACAGATCGAGCTCTCCGATGAGCACCTCGTCGGTCTCGCTGTACCAGTCGGACAGGAAGACCGCATTGATGCTTCCGACGACCGGCCCTTCGACGCGGACCATGAGATCCACCCAGCGCAACCCGCGTCGGATGTTGCGGCGCAGGTTGTATGTGGAGTCGATCATGTTCTGCGATCCCATGAATGCGACCGCTCCATCGACGACGAGGAGCTTACGGTGGTTGCGCAGGTCGGGCCGCTGATACTTCCCCTTCAGTGGCTGGACAGGGAGCATGAGGTGCCACTCCGCCCCCATCGCATCCAGCCGCTTGACCGTCTCACGGTAGAGCGGCTTCGACGCGTTCGCCCAGTGGTCCAGCAGCACGCGAACACGGACGCCGCGCGCGACGGCTGCCTCCAACTCATGCATGAACGCATCAGTGGTGCGGTCCGACTTGAAGATGTAGAACTCGACATGGACGTACCGCTGCGCTTTGCGCACTTCCTCGGTCATCGCGGCGATGGAGCTCTCGTACCCGGGATAGAGCTGCGCAGCGTTGTCGCCGGACATCGGCAGCGCACCGAGGTTGCGGTTCATCCGGACGACGGCGCGGAACCACTCCGGTGCGTTCGGACGCAGGGTGCCGAGCTCGAGCCGTCCGCTCGCCTCGCGGATGTATGCGTTGATCTGGTCCTGCTTCACACGGCGCTTCTTGGGCAGTTTCGGGTTCCCGATGAGCAGGAAGAGCAGAACACCGACGTAGGGGATGAAGTAGATGGCGAGCAGCCACGCCATGGCCGCGGTCGGGCGCCGATTGCGCGGGACGACGATGATCGCAATGATCCGGATGATGAGGTCGACCGCGAGCCCGGCGAAGACCCACCACGTCCAATCAATGGTGATGCTGATCACAGAGGCGCCCTTCGCGTCGGTGTCACCCTACGGGGTGTCACTGCGCGGAGGAAGGCCACGCTTGGCTCGTTCTTGCGCCTCGATCTTCGAGTAGATGCGCCGCTCGGTGCGATCCATCCGGATGATCGAGCGCAGGATGTAGATGAACAGTCCGAGCACCACGATCGTGGGCAGAATCGCCCAGATGACTGCGGCAGCGTAGCTCTCGAACATTCCTCTATCGTAGGCGCCACGCACGGTGCGGGTGGTGCGCGTCTCCTTCACAACCCCCGCCGACAGTCCGACTTCCCTCAGGCTCCCCTCATGCTCTTCCCGGCGCAGGAGCGTGCGAGAGCGTCGGGTATGGCCAACATCACCCGCGTCAGCGACGCCACTCAGTTCGTCTCCTACATCTCGCACTCGCTCAAGTTCCACCCCGTGCGCAGCCTCGTCATCGTTCCTCTCCACGAGGGACGCAGTCGCGGCATCATCCGGCTCGATCTGCCCGCCCGTGCGTCCGTGGTCGATGAGTATGCCGCGACCGTGATGGGGATGGTCTGCCGCGTCAACCGCGTCGACGCCTTCCTCGCGGTGGTCTACACCGACCGGGAGATCGGCACCTCCCTCCCCCACCGGCGCCTCGTGCGAGCACTCCTGTCACGAGCGGATGCCTGTGGGCTGACGGTCCTGGATGTCATCACGGTGACGGCGAGCGGATGGGGCGCCCATTCCGCGGCAGACCTGAAACCGGGCGGACGCGACCTCGCAGAGCTTGCCCTGCCCGACGTGCCCCGCGGTCACAGTGCGGCCACCCGGCTGCCCCACGTGCGCCCAGAGACCAGCGCGGCGACCCGGCGCGCGCTGGGCGCGCTCGAAGACGCGCACAGCGAGGTATACGACCACGGCGGACCGACCTCGGAGAGCCTTGCTCGTCACCTGAACCTGCTCGGCTTCACGTTGGATCCGGTCACGTTCGTCGAGAGTCTCCCCGCGCACGACCAGCTCTGCGATGCAGACGGCGCGGCGCTGTTGTGGTGCCTGACGGTCCCGGCTCTCCGCGACGTCGCACTCGTGCAGTGGGCGGCCGACGAGCCGCTTGCGCGGCGCGTGTGGGATGCCCAGCGACAGTGGCACGACGGTGAAGAGTTCCCGGTGGAGTACGCGCGGATCATGTGGGGGGATGCGCCGCGCCCGGACCACGAAAGGCTCCGCGCCGGATTGGAACTGTCCCGGCAGGCTGCGGCACGCGCGCCGCGTCAGTACCGCGTTGGCGCACTCGCCGCGTGCGCGTGGTTGTCGTGGGCTCTCGGCGAATCCAGCCGCGCCGACGCCTACGTGAACCTAGCCGGGCGGATCGAACCACAGCACGGATTGTGCACGATCGTGCGCACGTTCCTCGCCTCCGGACACCTCCCCGAGTGGGCGTTCTCGCCGGCTACTTGACGAGCGGGAACAGAATCGTCTCCCGAATTCCGAGCCCCGTGACGGCCATCAGCAGGCGGTCGATGCCCATCCCCATTCCACCGGTGGGGGGCATGCCGTGCTCCAGCGCACGAAGGAATTCTTCGTCCACTCGCATGGCCTCGTCGTCGCCACGCGCGGCCAGGGTGGCTTGCTCGACGAAACGCTCACGCTGAATGACGGGGTCGACCAGTTCCGAGTAGCCGGTCGCGAGCTCGAAGCCGCGCACGTACAGATCCCACTTCTCCACGACGCCGTCGATCGACCGATGCTCACGCACGAGCGGGCTCGTGTCCAGCGGGAAGTCCATGACGAAGGTCGGACGCACGAGCGACTCCATGACGAAGTGCTCCCAGAGCTCTTCGACGAGCTTGCCATGCGTCGCGAGCGGGCCGGTCGGAACCTCGGCGCCTGCCTTCTCGGCGAGCGCGTGGAGGTCCGACACCGCGGTCTGCGGGGTGATGCGCGTGCCGGACGCGTCGGACAGGGACTCATACATCGAGATGCGATCCCACTGCCCGCCGAGGTCGTACTCTGTCCCGTCTGCCCAGGTGACCGTCGTCGAACCGGAAACGGCAATCGCGGCGTTCTGGATGAGGGTCTGGGTCAGGTCGGCCATCCCGTTGTAGTCCGAGTACGCCTCATAGGCTTCGAGCATCGCGAACTCGGGGCTGTGCGTGGAGTCGGCGCCCTCATTGCGGAAGTTGCGATTGATCTCGAACACGCGGTCGATGCCGCCGACGACGGCGCGCTTCAGGAAAAGCTCGGGAGCGATCCGAAGGAAGAGGTCGGTGTCGAACGCATTGGAGTGGGTGACAAAGGGCCGTGCGGATGCCCCGCCGTGCTGCACCTGCAGCATGGGAGTCTCCACCTCGACAAAGCCGCGCTCAGTGAATGTCGCGCGCAGGCTCGCATTCACCGCGGCGCGGGCGAGGACCGTCTCACGTGCCCGATCGCGGACGATGAGGTCGAGGAAGCGCGAGCGCACGCGCGTCTCCTCACTGAGCTCGGAGTGCAGATTCGGCAGCGGCAGGACCGCCTTCGCGGCGATCTGCCACGACGAGACCATGAGCGACAGCTCGCCGCGGCGGCTGGAGATCACCTGGCCGGTGACGGAAACGTGATCGCCGAGATCGACGAGTTCCTTCCAGGCCTGAAGCGACTCCTCGCCGACCTCGGCGAGGGAAACCATGGCTTGGATGCGCGCGCCGTCGCCGGCCTGAAGCGTCGCGAAGCAGAGCTTTCCGGTGTTGCGGCTGAACACAACCCGACCCGCGACGGACGCCGTCACCCCGGTCTCGTCTCCGGCTTCGAGCGACCCGTAGCGCTGACGCAGGTCCGCGATCTGATCGGTGACGGGCACCTGGACCGGGTACGCGCCTCCCGCAGCGTCGGCACGGTCGGCGATCAGTCGAGCACGCTTGCCGAGGCGAACGGCCTTCTGCTCGACGACGTCCTCTTCGGGTGCTTCGGTCATGTGCGGGTTGCTCCTTGCGAATCGACCCCTCAGTCTAGCCGCGCCCCGCCCCGTGACCTGCCGGATCAGGGCGCGAGTGGATCCGCGTCGAGGGTGTCTCCGGCCTCGGTGAGGGCGCGGTCGACGGTCGAGTGGACGAGCGAGGACAGATAGCGACCGGGCGCCTCGATCCCCGCGTCTGCGAGGAGCGCGGCGGCCTGCTGCACGATCGCGCTCGAGAATGTCGTGGCCGTCGTGATCGCCTCGCCGTAGGCGGCACGGTCCGACTCGGCGACGACCACCGGCTCGCATCCGAGCTCCACGGCGAGCGCCTGAGCGATCGGCAGGACAGCGGTCGGAGCGGTCACGGCGGCGAACGAGTCTGCGAGCTGACGCAGGTCGATCGATGTTCCGGTGAAAGTCATCGCCGGGTGCACCGCGAGCGGGATGGCGCCGCGCTCGGCCGCGGGCGCGAGCACCTGGACGCCATAGGAGGGGTCGGTGTGAAGAACGAGCTGGCCCGTCTGCCAGGCGCCCACGCCGGCAAGTCCCGCGACCAGGTCGGGGAGATCATCGTGCGGGACGGCCAGGACGACGAGCTCACTGCGGCGCACGATCTCCTCGGCGCTGAGCACCTCAGCGCCCGGAACAACCGCCTCGACCCGTTCGGGGTCGGAGCCGGCGGTGATCCCGGTGAGCGCGTGACCTGCCCCGGCGAACGCAGCCGCCAGAACCGGGCCGACCCGCCCTGCCCCGATCACGCCGACACCGAGGCGGCCCTGCCGTGTCACGGCGTCCGCTCCGGGCCCCGTGACACGGCGGAATCGTCGGAGGCGATGAGCTGATCCGCAGACGGTGGCGGGAGCTCCCCGTCCAGCGTCGTGAACTGCAGCGCGGCGTCCGGGCCCGCCTCGGCATCTGCCGCCAACACCGCGACGGACGTGCCGGACTCCGCCTCGCCGTGCGATGCATCCCAGCGGTGCGATCGGTCTGCCGCCGCGGCACGGATCGCGCGCCGCGACGCCTCTGACCAGGTATCCAGGACGACGTCCTTTTCAAGGATCCCCACCGACGCAGCGATCGGGCCCATGACGGTGTGCGCGGTGAGGTTGGCAAGGTTCAATCGACGATCGATCGGCCCCTGATCGACGCGGAAGGACTGGACCCGCGCGAGAGGCACGATCGTGAGGGTGCGCCAGACGAATCCCTTCCGCAGGAAGAGGGCATCGGGGGCGAGGAAGAGCCCGTTGCGCTTCCACGACAACGGCCGGAGCCAGCGACCCCGTCGCGGAGTCGTGCGATAGGGGTCGTCGGCGGTGTGAGTCCCCACAACGCCCCGTTCGAAGATGCCTGCCCATTGCTCGGACGGAACCGCCGGGAGAAGAAGCGCGAGCACGCGTTCGGCGTCTGTGCGCGTCCCCACCGGCAGTACGGGCACCTGCTGCTCTTGCAGAGCTTGCGAGGCCGACGCACCCGACATTCGGGTCACCCGGATCGACCACCACCCGAACGCACGCCACAGGAGCGGTTGAATCACCTGCACGGCGTGGATGCGTCCCGGGGGGAGCACCTGCGTCGTCGTGGTGAGGAGGCCGAAGGTGATGCGCAGCCCCTGCGGGGTCGGAGCGATCGAATAGCGCAGGGCACCCAGGCCCTGTCTGACCCAGTAGCTCCCGAAACCGAGGAGGGCAGGAATAAGACCGATAAGAATGGCCGGCTCTCCGCTGGCCACAGTGCCGACGATCGCGACCGCAACGAGTCCGAAGAAGATGATCGTCGACAGTGAGAGCACCTGGCTGAGGACGATCCGTCCGGGCGGGATGCGCACAATCGAATCCGGCACGACATCGGGGTCGTCCGTATCGACCCCGTCGATGATGCCCGACGCGCCCTCGAGAACTGTCGCCGGCAGGCCCGACCGCTCTGCTCGCGCCTCCTCCGCAGCAAGCTGGCGACCCGACGCGAGGCGAAGGATATCCGAACGCACCTCTTCCGCGTTCTTGACGGAGAGGTACTCCAGGTTGACGTTGGCGTCGGTTCCGGCACCGACGACCTCGAGCTTGGCCATCCCGAGCAGGCGTGCGAGAACCGGTCGGATGAGGTTCACGCCCTGCACCCGGTCCAGCGGCGCGCGCCGGTGCGTGCGAAAGATGACGCCGGACCGCACCTCGACCGCGTCACCGCTGATCCGGAAGGTATGGAAGCGCCACGAGATGTCAAGCAGAACGACGATCAGCACCAGGATTCCGACGATGCCGAGCAGCACGAGGGGCACGAGGTTGCGTTCGAGGAGGAACTCGACCAACTCGGTCTCAGGGGTGTTCCAGCTCTCGGCGAGGCCGGGAAAGAAGAGCAGCAGGAACTGATCCCGGAAGTTCGCGACGATGATGCCGATGATCACGAGCAGCGCGAGTCCGCCTTTGAGCAGCGGTGTCAGCCGGTGCATCCGGTGCGGTTCCCCGTCGCTGAGCGCGGATCGGCGTTCCCGCGGCGGGGGCGTCACTCCCGCGCCTGCGGGCGATGACCCGTCGACGATGGGAGGCGGGAGCGGCTCGCCCTGCGGGGCGGGCAGTGGAGTGTCGCTCACAGTCCGGTCCGTCGGGTCTCTGCGACGTCGATCAGGGTGTCGCGCAGCGTCTCCGCCGCCTCCTGAGTGAGGCCGGGAATGGTCACACCGGTTGATGCAGCCGCGGTCACGAGCTTCAACTGCGCAAGACCGAACCCGCGGTCGAGCGGGCCGTGGGTGATGTCAACGAGTTGCATGCGACCGTACGGCACGGCAACCATCCGCTGCCAGAGGATGCCGCGGCGGAAGACGAGGTCATCGTCGCGGAGCTGGTAGCCGTAGCTGCGCGCCTGCCGCGGCAGGACGAGGAGCGGCAGCACGGTGATCGCGAGGATCGGGACGGCTACCCAGGCGACCCAGTTCCAGTCCCACACGAGCTGGAGGAACGCCCAAGCGGCGGCGGTGATGACGGCGATGACGGCGCCCACGATGAACTGGACGACGACGTACTTCGGAGAGATCTGGTGCCACGTGCCGTCTCCGAGCGGGAGCCGGTTCGGATTGCGGGGTTCCCGGATCGATTCGTAGGTGCCGGCATCGAGGGCGGGCGCTGCCTCGGCTTCCGCCTGGGCAACGTCGATGTGCTCGGCGGGTTGCTCTGGCCGAGCGGGATCGGCGGTGGGGGGCGGCGTCTGCGGGAGGTCAGTCCCGGTGGGTGAGGCCGAGTCCGGGCTCGTCGGGTCCGGGCTGGTCATCGTCGTCGTCCTTTCCGATCGTGCAGAAGTGCTCGGCGACCAGGGCGGCAGCGATCAGGACGACGCCACCGACGATCGTCGCCACGATCGCTCCCGTCGAGCCTAACGGGGGCGAGACGGGTCGAGTGAGGAGAAAGACGAGCAGGCCGACGGCCAGGCCCGCCACGATCGCCCCGACCAGGCTGGATGCTTTCGACATTGCGGCCACGCGCACCGCACGGAACGGGTCGACCGGGTCTCCCCCGCTCTTGGCCCGGCGGATCGGCAACGCGATGACCACGAGCAGCACGCCGAGGAGAACCAAAAGGATCGGCAGGAGGTAGGACGGGGTGAAGGTGGGGCGCCCCGCCGAGGTGAGGGTGTGGTCGAGGAGAAACCCGACCGCAGCGGCAGCGAGGGCGGCGAGCGCCAGCACGCTGATCCGGGTCGGTTTCACTGTGATTCCCCCAAGCCCGCGAGAAGATCGGGCACGCTGCCGTACCCCGGAAGCACGGCCTGCGAGTCAATGCTCGCCCACGGAGCGAGAACGAACGCCCGCTCCGCGGCACGGGGATGCGGCAGGATCAGATCCGGATCGTCCATCACGACCTCACCGAGGGTGATGAGATCGAGATCGAGCGTGCGGTCGGTCCAGCGCGCTCCAGTACGGACCCTGCCGTGGCGCTGCTCCACGGCTTGCAGGTGTTCCAGAAGTTCGCGCGCCTCCAGAGTCGTGTCCAGCAGCGCGACGGTGTTGAGGTACGGCGGCGCATCGGGGTCGGGTCCGGTCAGAGTCACGGCGATGGTCTCGATCGGCGTGGCGACGGCGCGCACGCGCGTGCCGGGAAGAAGTGCCAGCTCATCGATCGCGCGGGCAATGCTCTCCGCCCGGTCGCCGAGGTTCGCGCCGATCGCGATGACTGCCTCACGCGCGCTCATCGGGGCTCCCTGTCGCGACGGATCCGCACCCGAACGTCCGCGAACTCCGCGGGGATGGGTGCGTGCGGTTTGTGCACGGTGACCTCGACCGCGTCAACGAGGGCGTACGTCAGCGCCACATCCGCGATGCGTTGGGCGAGGGTCTCGATGAGGTTCACGGGATCGCCTTCGATCACGCCGACGATCGAGGTGGCCAGTTCTCCGTAGTGCACGGTGAAGGCGACGTCGTCGCGCGAGACCGCTCGGTGGATGTCGAGTTCGAGGATCACGTCGACGACAAACTCCTGCCCCTCTTCGCGTTCGTGATCGAAGACCCCGTGGTGCCCGGTTGCTCGCAGGCCGATCAGCTCGATGCGGTCGCTCATGCGGATCCCTTCCATGCGGACGCGATCGTCAGGGCATCCACGGTCGCCTGCACGTCGTGCACGCGCACGCCCCATGCGTGTTCCTGTGCCGCGAGGACGCTCGTGACGGCGGTGGCGAGATCGCGGCGGGCGATGTCGTCCGTTGCAAGTGCGTCCTGCAGGAAGCGCTTGCGGCTCGCGCCGACGAGCACGCGGTAGCCGAGGGTGGCGATCCGCTCGAGCTGTCGGAGCACAGACCAGTTGTCTTCGCCCCGTTTGCCGAAGCCGATGCCCGGGTCCACGATGATGCGCTCGGGCGCGATCCCTGCCGCCCGGGCGGCGTCCACTCTTTCGTGGAGCTCTGCCATCACCTCGGAGACGACGTCGTCGTAGTGCGCGCGGGCGTACATATCGTCGGAGGGGCCTCGCCAGTGCCCGAGGACGATCTCCGCGCCGGCGGCGGCCACAGCGGGCAGCATCGCGGGGTCAGCCTGTCCCCCCGAGACGTCGTTGACGATCCTCGCACCCGCCCGGCAGGCTGCCGCCGCTGTCTCCGCGTTCATCGTGTCGATGCTGACGCTGATGCCCTCCCCCGCGAGGAATGCGACGACCGGCTCGATGCGAGCGCGCTCGATGTCCCGCGGGATGCGGTGCGCGCCGGGCCTGGTCGATTCGCCGCCGACGTCGATGATGTCGGCACCAGCGGCCACGAGGGAACGGGCGTGTGCGATGGCCTTCTCCGGGGCGAGGTAGTCGCCGCCATCGCTGAACGAATCCTCCGTCACGTTCACGATGCCCATGACGAGAGTCATAACGCACCCGCCAGGGCGACGATCTCCGTCCGCGCGGCGGGATTGGCGAGTTCTCCTCGGGCGGCGATCGTCACAGTCGCGGCATCTGGCTGGGTGCCACCGCGCATCGTGACGCACTCGTGCACGGCGTCCAGGATCACCAGGACTCCGCGCGCGTCCAGGGCATGGTCAATGGTGTCGGCGATCTGCTCCCCCAGTCGCTCCTGCACTTGCGGGCGCGACGAGAGGATTTGGACGACCTTCGGCAACGCGCCGAGCCCGACGACCTGCTCCCCGGGGAGATAGGCGATGTGGGCGCGTCCGGCGAAGGGAAGGAGGTGATGTTCGCATACGGACCGGAACCGGATGTCGCGGAGGAGAACGGCTCCCGAGGGAAGGGTGTCGGGCGCGGGACCACGGGCGACCGAGATGGTGTGCGCGAGAGGCTCGGCGGGGTCTTTACCGATGCCGTCGAAGAATTCCGCGTAGGAGTCAGCGACACGCGCGGGCGTTGCTTTCAAACCAGGACGGTCGGGGTCCTCCCCGATCGCCTGGAGCAGCTCACGCACCAGGGTCGCCACACGCTCTCGATCGACGGCCACGGTGCGAGCCTACGCCGTCGCCGGTCGCGCCTGCCCGCTCGGTCGCGTTCGCGGAACACTCGCGGTTTCGGCGGACGCCTCTTCGGACGCGGCGAGGCCGGCTTCCTCTCGACGGCGCGGCACCTCGACCGGGGGCAGATCGGAGACGGGGCGGTCCTCGCTGGAGAGCCACTGCGGACGCGGCGGGAGTCTGCGGACATCCTTGAAGATCTCAGCGAGCTCCAGGTGGTCCAACGTCTCCTTCTCCAGGAGCGCCTGCGCGAGCCGGTCCAGCACGTCACGGTTGTCGTTGAGCACCTGGTAGGCCTCGTTGTGCGCCTGCTCGATGAGGCCCCGTACCTCGCTGTCCACGCGCTCGGCGACGCGTTCGGAGTAGTCGCGGTCGTGCCCCATATCCCGACCGAGGAATACCTCGCCGGAGCCGGAGCCGAGCTTGACCGGGCCGACCTCGGTGGTCATGCCGTACTCGGTGACCATCTTCCGGGCGATGCCGGTGGCCTTCTCGATGTCGTTGGAGGCACCGGTCGTGGGGTCGTGGAAGACGATCTCCTCCGCAACGCGGCCACCCATCGCGTAGGCGAGCTGGTCTTGGAGCTCGTTGCGGGTCACGGAGTACTTGTCATCGACAGGCAGCACCATCGTGTAGCCGAGCGCTTTGCCGCGCGGCAGGATCGTGACCTTCGTCACCGGATCGGTGTGGTTCATGGCAGCCGCGGCGAGCGCGTGACCGCCCTCGTGGTACGCCGTGATGAGCTTCTCGCGGTCCCGCATGACGCGTGTGCGGCGCTGCGGTCCGGCGATGACGCGGTCGATGGCCTCATCGAGAGCGCGCATGTCAATCAGCTGCGCGTTCGAACGCGCAGTGAGGAGCGCCGCCTCGTTCAGCACGTTCGCGAGGTCGGCACCCGTGAAGCCGGGCGTCTTGCGCGCGATGATCTCGAGATCCACGGAGGAGGCAAGCGGCTTGCCGCGGCCGTGCACCTCAAGGATCTTCTGGCGGCCCTTGAGGTCTGGGGCATCGACACCGATCTGACGGTCGAAGCGGCCCGGTCGAAGCAATGCGGGGTCAAGGATGTCGGGACGGTTCGTCGCGGCAATGACGATGACGTTCGCCTTGGGGTCGAAGCCATCCATCTCCACGAGCATCTGGTTCAGCGTCTGCTCGCGCTCGTCGTGACCGCCGCCCATGCCGGCGCCGCGGTGGCGGCCGACGGCGTCGATCTCGTCGATGAAGATGATCGCGGGGGCATTCTCCTTGGCCTGGTTGAAGAGGTCGCGGACACGGCTGGCACCGACACCGACGAACATTTCCACGAAGTCCGAACCCGAGATCGAGTAGAACGGGACGCCTGCCTCACCGGCGACAGCGCGGGCGAGGAGGGTCTTACCGGTTCCCGGAGGGCCGTAGAGGAGGACGCCCTTGGGGATGCGTGCGCCGACGGCCTGGAACTTGGTCGGGTCCTTCAGGAAGTCCTTGATCTCCTGCATCTCTTCAATAGCCTCGTCGGCCCCAGCGACGTCGGCGAAGGTGACCGTCGGGGTCTCCTTCGTGACGAGTTTCGCCTTGGACTTACCGAACTGCATCACCTTGCTCCCGCCGCCCTGGGCAGAGGACAGCAGCCACCAGAAGAGGAGACCGAGAAGGAGCAACGGGATCATGAGCGAGAGCAGACCGTCGAGCCAGGTCGAGCGCGGGACGACGTCGTTGTAGCCGTCGGCGGGGTCGGCCGCATCGATGGCAGCGACAACCTCATCCGCACGAGCAGCGACGTAATAGAACTGGACGTTCGTCGAGCCCTCGTACGCCTCGGTGAGCGTGAGGTCGACGCGCTGGTCACCGTCGGTGTTGACGACCTGGGTGACGGTGTCACCCTTGAGAAGCTCAAGGCCGTCCTGTGTGGAGATTTGCCGCGCTCCCGTGAGCCCGGAGATGAGGGACATCCCGACGATGAGGAGCACACCGATCAGCAACACGTAGACGAACGGGTTGCGACTGATCTTCTTCCAGTTCATGATTCGATCAGGGTACAGGCCGACTCTTTAGGCACGGCTGTGCGTTCGTCCAGGGCGTAGCGGGCTACGCGTAGACGTGTGGTGCGAGAACAGCGACGTCCCGCAGGTTGCGATACTCGTCGGCGTAGTCGAGGCCGTACCCGACGACGAAGTCATTGGGGATGTCGAACCCGACGTAACGGCAGTCGATCTGCACCTTCATCGCGTCGGGCTTGCGCAGCAGCGCCAGGATCTCGATCGACTCGGCGCCGCGGCTGGCGAAGTTATCCAGAAGCCAACTCAGGGTCAGTCCGGAGTCGATGATGTCCTCGACGATGAGGACGTGCTTTCCGTGCAGATCGGTATCCAGGTCCTTGCGGATCTGCACGACGCCGCTGGACTTCGTGCCCGCCCCATAGGAGGAGACGGCCATCCAGTCGATCATCACGTGGCGGTTCAGGCGCCGAGAGAAGTCGGCCATCACCATGATTGCGCCTTTGAGGACGCCGACCAGCAGCAGTTCTTTCCCGTCGTAGTCCGATTCGACCTGGAGGGCGAGCTCATCCAGCTTCGAGAGGATCTCCTCCTCCGTGACGAGGACGTCGGTGAGCTGATCCGAGATGTCTGCCGCGCGCATGCGGTCGAGTCTACGACGCCGCGTCACACAGACACATCCGTGGGCGACGGGCCATGTGATGCCTATGATGGGCGCGACGCCACAATGTCTGTGGCGAAGAGGAGCAGAAAAATGGCTGGACTGGACGATATTCTCGCGTCGCTTCCGATCGATCAGATCGCTTCCAAGTTGGGAGTGGACAAGACGACTGCGGCGAACGCGGTCAAGGAGGGCGGCGGCGCGATCCTGAGCGGACTGCAGCAGAACGCGGCAACGCCGGACGGGTCGGCGGCGATCGAGAAGGCGTTGGAGAAGCACAGCGGCGGCGCGCAGGCGTCCTCCGTAGATGACGTCGACGAGGTCGACGGCAGCAAGATCCTCGGCCACATCTTCGGCGACAAGAAGGACGACGTCGTGAAGGGCCTCAATGAGGAACCTCAGACCTCCGGCATCGACTTCGGCAAGCTCCTCCCGGTCCTTGCCCCGATCGTGATGGGACTGGTCGCGAAGAACCGTTCGACGGGGTCGACGGAGTCGACGGATGCTCAGGGCGGCGGGATCGGCGACGTCATCGGCGGGCTGCTCGGAGGTGGCTCCTCTTCGGGCGGCGGTTTCGACATCGGCGGGATCATCAGCAACCTCTTCGGCGGAAAGCGCTGACGACTCCGAAGTGACCGCTCGAGGGCGGGTGGTGCTCAGCGCATCGCCCGCCCTCGCCGTCTGTGCCCCTCGCGCTCGGCGGGACTGGCGGCCGGTTCAGGTCGCGTTCGCCGTGAACTCGATGAGTCCTCCTCGGCGCGCGGCGCGACATCCCGGCAGATCGATGGGACCCTGACCGCGATAGTCGGTCGCGAGCCGGGCGACCTCGAGGGTCTGTGACCGGGTGAGGGACGTACCGAACTCGCTGTCGACGACGTAGCGGATGATGCGATGGCGGATCGCCGCCGGGTTGGCGGCGAGCGCGCCAACGGACACGGCGATGCCCGCCTCGGCAGGCTCGACGATGTCCTCGATCGTCTCGGCGATCATCTCGTCGAATGCGGCTGCGTCTTCGCGCAGCCCGTCCGCGGTACGTGCGAGGGCTTCAGCGACGCCGGGGCCCAGCTCCCGCTCGAGCATCGGCAGCACGTGGGCGCGAACACGCACGCGGGCGAAGCGGTCGTCGGTGTTGTGCGGGTCTTCCCACGGAGTGAGGGCCTCGGCGACGCACGCGAGACGGGTGGTCTCGCGTCGAAGCGAGAGCAACGGCCGCAGCCAGAGGAGGCCGTGCGCGGTGCGCTCGGGGGCCATACCGCCCAGACTCGTGGCGCCGGAACCTCGCGCAAGGCCTAGCAGCACGGTTTCGGCTTGATCGTCGAGCGTGTGTCCGAGGAGCACAGCGGTCGCGCCGTAGCGACGGGCAGCAGCGGCGAGCGCGTCGTATCGGGCGCGCCGGGCGGCTGCCTCCGGGCCGCCTTCGGTACCGACGGTAACCGACACCACGTCGGCTTCCAGGCCGAGACCCCGCGCCTTTTCCGCAGCCGCCTCTGCGATGGCCGCGGATCCCGGCTGAAGGCCATGATCGATCGTCACTGCACGCACACGCGCACCGATGGCTCGCGCTTCGAACGCGGTCGCGGCGGCCAGCGCGAGTGAGTCCGCTCCGCCGGACAGGGCGACGACGATTGTCCCCTCCCGTCCCGCGATCGCTGTGCGCACGGCGCGACGGACCTCGGCGACGGCGGGCGCGAGGGGAGGACGGTGATCCATGCTCTCGACGGTAGCGGGCTTGATGTTCGCATGAGAACGCGCCGCCCGGTTAGGCTGTACGGCGGTAATCACAGTCCACGAAGGAGTTCCCCCATGGGTGCGTACGACGCCGTTATCGAGATCCCGCGCGGGAGCCGCGTCAAGTACGAGGTCGATCACGGAACGGGGCGCGTGTTCCTGGATCGCGTGCTCTTCACGCCGATGGGGTACCCCGCGAACTACGGGTTCTTCGAGAACACCCTCGGTGAGGACGGCGACCCGCTCGATGTGTTGTTGCTCCTGGACCGCGACCTGCACCCCGGCGTCCTCGCGAAGGTTCGTCCCGTTGCCGTGCTGAAGATGCTGGACGAGGCGGGCGGGGACGACAAGGTCGTCGCGGTGCTTGCCAAGGACCCCCGGTGGGACCACATCCAAGACGTGAGCGACCTGGACGAGTGGACGAAGGGTGAGATCGGTCACTTCTTCGAGCACTACAAGGATCTCGAGCCCGGCAAGTGGGTCAAGGTCGATGACTGGGCGGACGCCGCCGAGGCTGAGCGGCTCGTCTCTGAGGCGTTCGCACGCTTCGACGAGCACGAGGGACAGACCAAGACGCAGGGTGAGGGCGAAGCGCCCAAGACGCTCTGAACGCCAGAACTCGAAGAGACCCGGTCATCTCATGATGGCCGGGTTTCTTGCTCGCGGGCTCAGAAGTAGATGCCGCGATCGCCCATGAAGGAGGCCGGGTTCACGGGTGCGCCATTGACGTACACCTCGAAGTGGAGGTGGCAGCCGGTGGAGGCGCCGGTCGTGCCGGCGTAAGCGATCAGCTGCCCCGAGGAGACGCGGGATCCGACGCCCACGAGCATTCCGCCGGGGCGGATGTGCGCGTACCCGCTACCGAGCCCGCTGCCGTGATCGAGCTTGATGTAGTTGCCGTAGCTGCCGTTATAGGAGGCGAAGACGACAGTGCCGGAATGCGCGGCGTAGATGCCCGCACCGCACCCGTTGGCGAGGTCGATTCCGTAGTGGTAGGGACGCGTGCAGTAGCCGTTGCTACAGATCGATTGGCGCGGACCGTAGCTCCCTGTCACCCACCCGCTGTGCGGCTTCGACCATCCGCCGGAGCCGCTGGATCCGCCGCCGGAGCTTGAGCCACCCCCGCCGGAGCCACCACCGGATGAGCCTCCGCTCGACCCGCCACTCGAGGATCCGCCCGATCCCCCGTTGCTCGCAGCCTGCTCCTGAGCGGCCTTCTCCCGTGCAGCCTTCTCGGCGGCTGCCTGCGCCGCGGCCTGACGAGCTGCTTCTTCACGTGCCTTGCGCTCGCGCTCTTCGCGGGCCTTGCGCTCGGCTTCGACGCCGGCTTTGTACCCCTCGACCGTCTTCGCGGTGGTGTCCTTGAGCGCTTCGAGCTGCGCCTGCAGAACGACAAGGTGTTCGGTCTGCGCGTCGTAGGCAGCCTGCGCCGCGACTGCGGCGTCCTGCGCGGCCACCATCTTGGATTCGGCGATCTTCTGGAGCTCGTCACGCTCGTCGCGTGCAACGACAGCCTGGTCGGTGAGGCTCTGCGCGGTGTCGCGCGCGGCGATCGCATCGGCATAGACCGAGCGGTTGACCTCGACGAGCTTGTCCATCGCGCCCAGGCGCGTGAGGAGGTCGTCGGCGCTCTCGGCGGAGCCGGAGAAGAAGAGTTCGAGGGTGGTGTCGTCGCCGCCGTTGCGATACATCTGCGCGGCGACGCGGCCGGCTTTGTCCGCGGAATCGGCGGCACGGAGAGCCTCCTCGTCGGCCTGTGCCTGGAGGTCGGTCGCGCGTTGGGCGGCTTCGAAGTAGTCCTGCTGCGCTTCCCAGAACTCGGCGGAGAGCTGCTCGGCGACGGCCTGCGTGCGCTGGACCTCGTCTTGGAGGGATTGAATCAGCCCCTCGATGCGCGCGATCTCCGTGGCCTTCTTACCCTCGTTCGCGCGTGCGGCTTCCACGTCTTCCCAAGACGGATAGTCGGCGGCGAAGGCGACGGAGCCGAACGCTGCACCGGAGAACGCGAGCGCGGCAGCGCCGATGGCACCAAAGCCGAGCGCACGCCGCCGGGAGACGTTGTATCCGAGCGCGCGCCACTCACCGGCGGTGGGCGCACAATCCAGGCACTCTCCGCGGTCGCCGTCGGGCTCGGGACGCACGTCTATCCTTCTTTCACACCAGTAACATCAGTCACACTAGCAACGTGGGTCCGATCTCGAAAGGGTTCCGGATCGGCCACGAACGCACACGCGTGCCTCCATCTTGGACCCTGTGTCGCCCGAGCGGTGTATTCGATTCGCGTTTTCGCTCGGGCATGCGTATGCTTGAGCGTCGGTAAGCGTGAGTTTTCGAACTCACTCGGCCCCATCGTTTAGCGGCCTAGGACGCCGCCCTTTCACGGCGGTAGCACGGGTTCGAATCCCGTTGGGGTCACCAAAAAACTGAATAACATCATGGCCCTGTAGCGCAGTTGGTTAGCGTGCCGCCCTGTCACGGCGGAGGTCGCGGGTTCAAGTCCCGTCAGGGTCGCTCCAAGCGACGGGCCCTTTGTTCACACAGAGGGCCTTTCGTCTCGGACGCGGCAGCCGCACTGCCGCGCGGCTCTGTAGCTCAGTTGGTAGAGCGTTCGACTGAAAATCGAAAGGTCACCGGATCGATGCCGGTCGGAGCCACACGGGTGATCGTTACAATCACCCCAGAAACCCTCGCGTAGCTTCTACATCGCGGGGGTTTTGCCTTTCCGCGGTGATGCGCAGCCCACGAACGGCTCCCGCACACGCTGGCGAATCACCCGGCGCGTCTCAGCCAATTCTCAGCTTCCGTGGCCACCATGACACGGAGACGGTTCTCGTTCGTACGCTTCACCCGCTGGGAGGGTGGGCTTGCCCCTGGGAAGGCAAGTCGCGTTATCGCGTCCGGGTAATGCCGTCTGCCATCTGGGGGAAGCATGAGCATTACAGTCATCACGCTTTCGGGGCGCCCGCTCCGTGAGCACACGTGAGTAACGAAGCAGTCACTCGCACTCGTTCGCAGACCGTCCGTCGACGCGTCCTGATCGCGCTCACGGCGGTCGCCGCAGTGGCGGCGATCGTGGTCGCGGCAGCCTGGGTCGGGGTCTCCTCGATCGTTGGAGGCGTGACTCGGGTCTCGTCGAGCGCGGTCTTTCCGGCGGAGGCGACCCGCCCGGAAGCGGTCGTGGTTCACTCTGCCGACGACGAGTCGGACCACCAGCCGCTCAACATCCTCGTGATGGGGACCGATTCACGCGCCGGTGTCGGCGACGAGGAAGCCCTCACCAGCGGCGAGGCGACCGGACAGCGCTCAGACACGATGATGCTCGTCAATATCTCCGCTGATCGTTCTCAGGTCACGGCGATCTCGATCATGCGTGACTCATGGGTGGAGATTCCGGGCTACGGGTACAACAAGATCAACGCGGCGCTCTCCTTTGGCGGCACGCCGTTGGCAGTCGAGACCGTAGAGCAGCTGACCGGCGCACGCATCGACCACGTCGCGGTGCTCGACTTCGAAGCGGTGGAGTCGATTACCGAGGCACTCGGCGGAGTCCAGGTCGACTCTCCCGTCGCCTTCACGTCTCGGAACATGAAGGGCTACTCCTTCACTAAGGGGACCAACACGCTCTCCGGAGAGGCGGCGCTGGCGTTCGTTCGCGAGCGGTACGCCTTCGCCGACGGCGACTACCAGCGCGTGAAGAATCAGCGGGCATTGGTATCCGGAGTTGCGGACGCGCTGTTCGCATCGGCTTCCGACTTCGATATCGCCGCGTTCACGGCGGCGGCGCGCGCGGCCAGCGACAATCTCGTCGTCGACGACGGGCTCGACATCCCAACGCTCCTCAGCCTTGGACGCTCGCTCGCCGCGATCGACCGGGACGATGTCATCGGGATCACGTTGCCGTCGACGGGAACGGGAACAAGCCCCGACGGACAGTCGATCGTGGTGCTCGACGACACCGCAGTTGCCGGCGTCGTCGACGCGCTTCACAAGGACGACCTCCTGGAGTACGCACGGGCACATGACCTTGCCGACTGAGTCTGCGCGGGCGTAGGAGAAACAAGCATTTAACACGTCTGAACGGCCGAACATGACAACTCGGCTATCAATCTCCCGCTCAGATCGGTAGGATTTGGTCTGCGTACGAGGGATGGGACCCTCGCGCAGAGAGCTACGGGGGTAGCTCGAAAAGGGGGATCACGCGTAGGCCTAGCCTGCGCGTTGGTCGAAATCTGGGGATGAAATGCCGACCATATCTTTTGCCATGGGGCTGAACGGATGACCGCCGTTGGGGATGCCCGAACGGGCACGATTCCGAGTTCATCTGCGACGCGGCTGCCGACGTCACCGCAGGCCCGCCCGAAACGCCTCTCGGACGGTTCCGCGCCACGTGTTTCGCGCGCGATGGAGTTGCGCAACGGTTGGGAGAAGCGTTACCGACGGCGCCTTCTCTGGTCCGACGCGGTCATCATCTTCGTGACGTGCGCCGCCGCAACGGTCTTGTCGCTCACGATGCTCGATCCGCGCATCCTTATCGAAGATCCGCTCATCCTCGCGCGCATTCCCCTGGTGACAGCACTCACGTGGCTCATTTCGCTTGAACTCTTCAGTACGCGAGAGTCGGCGGCGATCGGCACCGGCGCAACGGAATACTCGCGTGTCGCCCAAGCGACCGGAATGTCGTTCGGACTGCTGGCCATTGCCTTCGTGCTCTTCCAGTGGGAAGGGCTGCGGACGCAGATCCTGCTCGCGCTCCCGGTGGGCCTGGGCGCGCTGGTCCTTTCGCGCTGGGCATGGCGCAGGTGGCTCGTGCGACAGCGCTCTTACGGTCAGTACGCATCGCGCACGCTCGTGGTGGGTGACCGCGATGACGTCGAATACGTACTTCGCAAGCTCGGGGCCGGCGGACGCCTGGGGTATCTCGTCGTCGGCACAGCTATCGACGACGAGATCACCGAGCTCGTCGTGGATGGTAATCGCTTCGCCGTCGTGGGAGGGTCCCCCGACATCGCGAATGCCGCACATGCGCTCCACGCCGACACCGTCATCGTTGCAAGTCAGCCCGCGAGCGACCCGGCCTTTATCAAGCGTCTTGCCTGGGAGCTGGAAGGCACCGCGGCGGACCTCGTGCTCTCGAGCCGCATCGCGGACGTCGCTGGCCCCCGCATGTCACTCCGACCCGTCGAGGGCCTCCCGCTCCTCCACGTGCGCATCCCGACCTTCGAGGGCGGCGCCTACGCCTTCAAGCGCGCGCTCGACATCCTGACCTCAGGTCTGGCGCTGCTCGTGTTCGCGCCGTTCGCGGCGCTGATCGCGATCGCCATCAAGATCGACTCCCCCGGCCCGGTGCTCTTCCGCCAGACCCGCATCGGACGTGATGGACGCGAGTTCAAGATGATCAAGTTCCGCTCGATGCGCACGAACGCCGAAGCAGAACTCGCCGAGCTCATCAGGGCCAACGAGGGCGCAGGGCCCCTGTTCAAGATGAAGCATGACCCTCGTGTCACGCGCGTGGGTCGTATCCTGCGCAAGTTCTCGCTCGATGAGGTCCCGCAGTTCTGGAACGTCTTCTTCGGTGACATGAGTGTTGTCGGCCCGCGACCGCCCCTCCCCCAGGAAGTGACTGCATATGACGGTCGCGTCTTCCGGCGCCTCTACACGAAGCCCGGGATCACGGGCCCGTGGCAGGTGGGCGGCCGAAGCGACCTCTCGTGGGAGGAGAGCGTTCGGCTGGACCTTCGTTATGTCGAGAACTGGTCAGTGCTCGATGACCTCATCATCATGTGGCGTACCGTGAAGGTCATGATTCGCCCTGAGGGAGCATATTGAGCGCAGGCTCACGCCTGTCGATCGCGATGATCGGCACGCGTGGAGTTCCTGCCGCCTATGGAGGGTTCGAGACGGCTGTCGAGGAGATCGGCAAGCGGCTTATCGAGCGCGGTCACGAGGTCGTCGTCTACACCCGTGGTTCTGAAAGCCGTGACAAGACGTACCTCGGAATGACGGTCGTTCACCTTCCCGCGCTGCCCATCAAGCAGCTCGAGACGCTCAGCCACACCGGCCTCTCCGTCTTGCACGCGGCCACCGTGAAGACGCCGGATGCCGCGTTCGTCTTCAACGCCGCCAACTCTCCCTTTCTCCCCTTGCTTCGCCTGCGCGGCATCCCTACAGCGCTGCACATGGACGGCCTCGAATGGCGTCGTTCCAAGTGGGGTCCGCGCGGTAAGGCGTACTACCGCTGGGCCGAGAAGTTCGGAGTGCGGAACGCCGATGCGCTGATCGCAGACGCGCCGGGCATCAGCGACTACTACCGACACCAGTTCGGAGTTCCGACGGAGATGATTCGTTACGGCGCACCGGTCCTGGAGAGCGCCGCGACCGACGGCCTACAGGAAATCGGGCTCCAGCCTGGCGAGTACCACCTCGTGGTGGCCCGCTTCGAGCCGGAGAATCACGTCCGGGAAATTGTGGAGGGATACCGCTCCAGCAATGCGACCAAGCCGCTCGTCGTGGTCGGCTCGGCCCCGTACGCCGCCGAGTACACGCAGGCGATTGACGCGGCGGCAGCCGGCGACTCACGCATCCGCCTCCTCGGAGGCGTGTATGACCAGGAGCTCCTCGACGCCTTATATCTCCATGCGTACACGTACATCCACGGCCATTCGGTGGGCGGAACCAATCCGTCGCTGCTTCGCGCAATGGGTGCCGGCACGGCGGTCATCGCCTACGACGTGGGGTTCAATCGGGAGACGACCGCTGGCAACGGATGGTTCTTCACCACGCCCGCCGAGGTGGCTGCTGCTCTGGAATCCGCTGAGAGGGCGCCAGATGAGGTCGCCGGCTTCGCCACGACGGTCAGAGCCCGCGCACACGAGCAGTTCGATTGGGACGCAGTCACGGACGAGTACGAGGAACTTGCTCGGCGCATCGCAAACGGTGCCTCTGTCCATTCGCGCTTCGCGCGCGCCGGCCGCAATCCGGCCGAGTGGGTCGCATGAGTGCGGAGCGTATGGCGCTGATCGCGCACCCCGGTGCAGAACTGTTCGGTTCCGACCGCATGATGTTGGAGAGCGCGATCGCGCTGAAGGAGTCAGGGCACCGGGTCGTCGTCGCTCTGCCGAGCTCGGGCCCTCTCGTCGATGAACTTCGGGGCGCGGGGGTCGACGTCGTCATCACCACCTTGCTCGTGTTGCGCAAGTCTCTCCTCAAGCCGAGGAACTGGCTGACCCTTCTCCGCGACACGGTGAGGGGCCTGCGATCGAGCATTCGGTTGATCCGGCGCCTTCGGCCTGAGGTTGTCTACGTCTCGACCATCACGCTTCCGCTCTGGCCAGTCGTCGCGCGTGCGATGCGCGCTCCGCGGGTCGTGAGCCACGTGCACGAGGCGGAAGGGTCCGCGAATCGACTCATCAACACCGCGCTGTACCTGCCCCATCTCGCAGCTCACCGCGTGGTGGTCAACAGCCAGTTCAGCCTCGAGACGATCCGTACTGCCCTCCCTGCGCTCGCCGCTCGGTGCACGGTGGTCTACAACGGCGTCGCGAGCCCCGAAGATCCCACACCGCCGCGTACGGAGCTGGATTCGCCGCTTCGGGTGCTGTACGTCGGCCGCCTGTCCCCCCGTAAGGGCCCCGATCTCGTAATCGAAGCCGCGAGGCTCTTGCGAGAGCGAGGCGTCGAGACACGCGTATCACTCCTGGGCAGCGTCTTCTCTGGCTACGAATGGTTCGAAGAAGAGCTTCGTACCGCAGCGCGTGACTCCGGCGTCGAGGTGGAGTTCTTGGGGTTCAGGCCCGACATCTGGCCGACGCTCTCCGAGAACGATGTCCTTGTCGTTCCCTCACGCCTGGACGAGCCGTTCGGCAACACCGCAGTGGAGGGGATCCTCGCACTGCGCCCGGTCATCGTCAGTGAGACGAGCGGGCTTAAGGAAGCCGCTGGCGAGTATGACACGGCGCGGTTCTTCACACCCGGAGACGCTGGCGAAATAGCGGCCGCCATTGCTGCCACGCGAGACAACTGGTCGCAACTCCTAGAAACCACCGCAGCAGCCCGGAGCACAGCGCTGAGCCGCCACGACCCGCGCACGTACCGCATTACGGTCGGGCGGGCCTGTCGCTAGCGGTCGCGACGAGTCGGTTCAGGCACCTCACCCCGCCCAGCGTCCGAAGGGCGGTAGCGCTCGCGTCTAGAGCCTGCGGCGCACCGCCTGCTGCTACCCGACCCGTTTCGGGGCGCGCGGCACCCACCTGTGTCGAACGGTCCCTTCCCCGATACCGATGGCGGGCGGCAAGTGCGGGACGGTGGAGAGGAACTCCCTACCTTCTTCTTGCGCAGCATCCCAAGAGTAGGTGCTCGCGACTTTGCGTGACGAGTGAATGACGGCAAGCAAATCGAGGATTCCAGCCCGGAGACCGCTGTCCTGAATCACCCATGCCCAGTGGAAGTCCAAACCCCAGCCGTATTTCAGGTCCTTCGGGAACGGCGTAAGAAGCTCCAGCGCGTCACGTCTGAGAATCGTGACGGGGCCGATCTCGACGAACGGACTGTCACGAGCAACGGTGAGAAGTCGGCGCTTCGCGATGCTCCAGTTTGCGTTCGAGAATCGGGTCTGGGCTGGCTGAGCGAGTGCGTAATCAAAGCGGTGGCACAACTCGATCGCTCGGTCCAAGAATCCCGAAGGTAGCGTGATGTCGTCGTCAATGATGACAAGCCAGTCTGGCTGCTCCTCGAGCGTCTCGAGGAGGCGGTTCATGTTCTGGAACTTGCCCGCCGACATTTCCGTCGCCTCGGTGGCGCTTGCCAGTCCCGGGGCAGCCTCACCCATAGCCCCCAGCACGAATCGCACGTCATGTCGTGATCGCCCCATTTCCGCCACCGCCGCCGCAATCTGCGTCGACTCGCGGTACACGCCCACAACTGCGACGCTCTGCCGCGGCCCAGCCATCTTCAGCTGTCCGAGCGCCGCGCTATAGAACGAGTCGATCTTCTCCGCGACCGACCGCGCGCGAGTGCGAACCTTAAGCCGCCGCAGAAATTGAGGAGTCATCACAGCATCCAATCGGGACGACCGCACCGATGTCGCTGGGCGTGCGGCTCCCTTGGGAGTCTAATCGGGTACAGGTGCGACTAAGTCTCACGACGATTGGTCACCTCGCGGCGCTGTCCACGGGCACCGTCGAAGCCCACTGCCTTCACTCTCGTTCGGTGAGCGAGGAGATAGCACGCCACAGATCCTCACTCAGCTTTCGCGCCTCACGTAGTCCCGCGCCGTGGCGGGCTTCTGATGCGGCGTGCACATCTTGCAGATCAAAGGAATGCACCACACCACGGGATCTCAAGAATCTACTGCGTGTGCTGCGGGAAGCTTCTGCGGAAACCCCCGTTCCCCGACGTGCGTTCGCGAACGCCGCAAACGCGGAAAGCGGGTCTGTCTCCACGTCGATCCCGGCCCGTTCAGCGCCCATCATTCGATCACCGGCGAGGGTAAGCGCTTCCTTCAGCGTGAAGGTGCGTGGTCGGGCGGACGGGTCAAGCAGAGCCACCGCTGCGCGCTCCGCTCGAGTGGCCGTTATGATCAACGCCGATTCTTGGATCACACTTCGATCGAGCGGTTGTGAGCGGTGATCGCGCAGTGCGCCCGCGAGTGAAAGATCACTGACCGTCGCAGAAGCCACCGCGCAAACCTCCAGGCGTGCCCGCACAGCCCTGCCGGCACTTACCGCTCGGATACTCGAGCCAACCTGCGACCCGGCAGCCGCGGTAAAGCTCACTGCCATCACCGGCGACCGGCATACGTTCGCGGCGCACACCATCAACACCTGGCTCACCATCTCACCGAGATTACCGCGCGCGCCACCACCCGAGCAGACTTGCCGTGGCGACTCACAGCACACGGACGCTAAGCTTGAATCGTCACGCTGGGGAGCGTGTCTGACGAGGGCGATCTCGTTGCGCCAGCTGTGCTCGACATGAGCGCTGGCACCTCGTTCTGAGTGGGGAAGTTCATGGGGATAGATTCGCGACCGCATTCGCGCGCAGAGATGATCGACGACGCACCACCCCCGCGAGAACCTCGTAAGAAGCGCGGGTTCACGCAGATGCAAGATCTCACGAGTCGGCGCGGAACCATCTTCTCGATGCTCTCGAGCGCTGGGGCACGGTTTATAGTCCTGCCGATCAGCGCCATCCTCGGCATCATCGTCACCCGGCTTATCATCGACAACTTCGGGGTCGAGACTTACGCACAGTACATCCTTCTGGTCGGCATTGCGGGCCTTATTCCGTTCAGCGATCTCGGCTTGACGGCCGCCATCATGAACGCCGTCGCTGGGGCGAAGGATCCGCGGACGGACTCGAACGTGAAGCTTGTTCTCGTGTCGTGCTTACGTCTCCTCGTGGCCTGCTCAGCTGTCGTTGTGAGTGTCTCGCTCATCTTCTACTTCACGGGGCTGTGGCCGACACTCCTCGGATCAGGACTCATGTCGGAGACGGGGGCGCTGGCAGCAACGCTCTGCCTCGTCGTCTTCGGGTTGAACATCCTGATCGCCTTCGGCCAACGGATTCTTGCGGCGCTCGGGCTCAATGTCGTCGTCGTTCTGCTGGGAGCCCTGCAGACGCCGATCGTCCTCCTCGTTCTGTGGCTGATGATCATCACCTCTGCCGACGGTGGCTACATCCCGGTCGCCTCCTACCTTGCGACGACGGTGATCTGCCTCATTGCGATCCTCATCGCGGCCCGCAAGATCAGCCCGATGCTCGGAAGCGCGATGCGAGCCGCTGCCGACCGCAAGGTCAAGGGCGCTCGGGTCTTCAACACTGCCTGGCCGATGCTCATTCAGATGATTGCACTACCCATCGCGATGTCGTCAGACCGGCTGGTGCTCAGTCTGGTTGGCACCGTGCAAGATCTCACGCAATACAGCCTCGCCAATCAGCTGTTCTCGCCCGTCTACGCGGTTGTGACGGCAGCGGGATTCGCACTGTGGCCGGTGTTCGCCAAAGCACGCGCAGCCGGGACAACAGCGCCGGTCTCCCCGGGAAAGATGTCTGTGGCGTTCGCTGTCGGAGCAGCTCTTGCGTGCACAATTCTCGCCCTCGCGTCAGGATGGCTGGCAGACCTAGCCTCCGGCGGAGAGATTGAACTCAGCGCTCCCCTCGTTATTGCCTTCTCCGTATTCATCGTGCTCCAGTCTGCGAAGTACCCCTTTGGGATGTACTTGACTGACGCCGCAGGACTTCGATTCCAGGCGTTCCTCATCCTTGGAATGCTGCCCGTCAACCTCGGGCTCACGATTGCGCTGATCCCCGTCCTGGGGCCGGTAGGGCCAGTCATCGGCTCGATCGTCGGCGTCACGCTGTTTCAGCTTCTTCCCAACTGGTTGCTCGTCCGGAAGCGACTCCGTCGCGCTGCGGTCAACCCTGAAACGCAGAAGGCGTCAGTGGAGGGCACGGGTTAGTCTCATCATGAGGTCCGCATCCATTTCGACCACAGGATCATGTGAGGGGCACATCGACGTGACGAACACCGATGAAACCCTCCGTCAGCCACGAAGGACGCCACGATGACTCTCCGCAGCTATTTCGCCGCGCTCCGCAAACGGTGGCCCATCCTTCTTGTGCTCACCCTGGTAGGAGGCGTCGCCGGCTTCTTCTACGGCTCTCTGCAGACGGAGACTTATCGGTCTCAGGCATCCGTCGTCGTGATACCCGCGCAGGGAGATTCCATCGGCGAACTCGTGCAGGGGTCCAGCTACGTAGAGGGCCTCGTGTCCACCTACTCGGTCGTCGCGACCTCGCCCGTCGTCCTGGACCGGGTCATCGAAGAGCTCGATCTATCAATAACTCCGACAGCGCTCGCCAGAAGTATCTCCGTGGCGACACCACTAGACACGACGGTGCTTGAGATCTCTGTGACAGGCTCAAACCCCGCGGAGATCACGGACATCGCGAACACAATCGCCACAGAACTTTCCGGTGCGGTCGAGGACCTCTCTCCTCAGACCTCGGATTCGGGTCCGGCCGTGCGGGTCGAGCAGATTAAGACGGCGACCGAGCCGAATGCCCCCATCGCGCCCAACAAGCGGCTTCTCGCCGTGACAGGCGCCCTCCTAGGCTTGATCGCAGGGGTGGCCTTCGCGCTGATGCGTCAGGTGTTCGCTACGCGCATCACGACGCGGAACGATATTTCCGAAGTCACGGAGGTACCGGTGCTCGGTGAGGTGTTTGCTGCTCGAGAGGGCCAAGGTCTGGCGCGCACCGTCCGTGAAAACTCGACCGGAACTGTTGCCGAGGCTGTTCGCGGAGTCGCTGCGGCCCTTCGCTTCGCGAATCTCGACCGCGAGGCGAAGGTGCTCCTTGTAACGTCACCGGAAGCAGGCGACGGCAAATCGTCGGTGGCGCTCTCCTTGTCGCTGGTGCTGGCTGAGCAGGGACAGCGAGTACTTCACGTAGACGCCGACCTGAGACGGGGCACCGTTGCGGAGATGACCGGGCTCGAAAGTTCGGTCGGGTTGACCACCGTCCTTGTCGGCGATGTGCACCCCGGCGAGGCGGCGCAGCAATGGGGGCAGTCCGGTCTGGACGTGCTCACCAGCGGCACACTGCCCCCGAATCCGGGCCAACTCCTCTCCTCTGAGCATCTCCGGGAGTTCTTGCGGGCGGCGCGCACGGAGTACGACGCCGTTATCGTCGACAGTCCCCCGGTTCTCGCGGTCAGTGACGCGCGCTGGTTGGCGCAGTCGGTCGATGGGATCGTGATTGTCGCTCGCAATCGCCGTACCAAACGGGAGACACTGGCTCGAGCAATCGCCGACCTCGAAGCCACGCGCACCCCAATCTTCGGGATCGTCCTCAATGGAGCGAGGAAGCCCGAATCGAACCCGTACTACGCCCGAACGACAGATACTCGGACGAAAAAGCTATGGCGAGCTCGCGAGACCGATCCTCGCTGATCCGGCGACCTGTCGACGCAGGGATCCCCACCGCGGAGACCATCGTGGCCGTCGCGCTCGTGGTCCTCAGCGCGCAACGTGTGCGACTCCCGCTGGACATTCCGATCGGGGTGGCGGTAGCTCTCGTCGCTCTCCCCGTCACTCTCGGTGCGCTTCACCGCTATAGATTCGCGTGGCCAATCACCGTAGCGGCGCTCCTTGCCGTCATAAA
This sequence comes from Microbacteriaceae bacterium PS02070, assembly GCA_029959865.1. GTDB lineage: Bacteria > Actinomycetota > Actinomycetes > Actinomycetales > Microbacteriaceae > Microbacterium. Next base: position 376,601 of record JASCPE010000001.1, read on the forward strand.
CGGAACCCTTCTCACCGGCTTTGCCGAAGGATTCAGGGAGGTGGACGCGCGACAAGCCGCCGCCAACTCCGTGCAGCTCATCGGCCTGATAGCCGTGATCGCAGCACTGTTGTGGGCGCGCTCGATGATCGGTTCACGTGCAATCGTTCTCGCATTCGGCGTGGGGATGCTGCTGTCGATCGTGACGCGGGGCATCAACTGGGACAACCCCTGGAAGTTCACCTTCTCTGTTCCCGTCATCTTGATCGTGCTCTCGTTGAAGGTGGTTCACCAACCCCGATGGACACAGTCGGCCGCTCTCTTTGCCCTCGCCACCGTCTCGGCGCTGCAAGACTCGCGCTCACTGACGGGGATGCTTCTTATTGCACTCGCGCTTGTGGCAACTCAAGGCGCTGCGCGGACAACCACCGCGCTCCGCGTGTGGGGAATCGTCGCCCGAATCGCACTCATCGTGGGTGCGGGCTACTTCCTTATCCAGGCTGCTCTCTTGGAGGGGCTACTGGGCGAGCAAGCGAGAACACGCAGTGAAGCACAGATCGAACAATCCGGGAGCCTGATCGTGGGCGGACGACCAGAGATCGGCGCTTCACTCGCTCTCCTTTCCGACCGGCCGTGGGGATTCGGCTCGGGCACCCTGCCGAGTGCTGTCGACATCCACACGGCGAAAGGCGGCATGGCCGCCATCGGATATGACCCGAACAACGGATATGTGGAGAACTACATGTTCGGCAACGGGTTTGAGGTGCACAGCCTTCTCGGCGACTTGTGGATCGTGTTCGGCCTTGGCGGGCTCCTTCTCGCGGCGTTGCTCTTCATCGGGATCGGGCACGGCCTACTCACCCGCGCGGCAACCGGGACCTTGAGCGGCGCCGCAGTCTTCCTCGGGCTGCGCTTCCTGTGGGATCTTCCCTTCAGCCCCATCGACAGCGCGCTGCTGACGCTACCCATCACCGTGGCACTCCTTCTCCAGGCCCGTGACTCGGTGCGACGACCTACCTAGCCGTCCGACTGCGGCTTCTGTCGGTCGTGAGAAGTGTCTCATCAGGGAAAAACGACCACAAAGGTTGTGGTTCCATGGATGCCAACCGACGCCGTCAACCCCGAGACGGTGCGCCCTCCACCCCGAAAGCCAGGCATGCGACTCTCCCCCTCGGCTCGGCCGAAGCGCGCGCTCAGCGCGATCGCGACCGCGGTCCTCTTTACCCTTGCAGGCGCTCTGCTCACCACTACCCCGGCGTCCGGCGCCACGCTTCCGACCGATGACTTCTCCCGGAATGTGACCAATGGGTGGGGGACCTCCTCGTCCGGGCACAAGTGGTCCTCGAGCGGAGCTGCGGCCGGGAGCGTCCAGGATGGTTCCGGCCGCCTGTCTCTTCAGCCCGGCGCGCAGACGGCTCAAACCCTCGCCGGCTCGTCCGCGACTGACGCACTTGTTGCGGCCACGGTATGGCCTGAGAAGGCGACTACGGCTGGCAATGGCGGCACGGTGTCCTTCGCGCTTCGGTCGGACGGCAAGTTCTCCTATCAAGCACGAGTACGTTTCGGCACGTCGGGCGTGAATCTCTGGATCAGTCGATTCGATGGCTCGACCGCGAAAGAAACGGTGCTCCGATCGACCAAGCCGATCCCGGCCTATTCGGCTGGGCAGAAAGTGCGAGTGGAGTTTGAGGTGAGCGGGACTTCACCGGTGGTGGTGAAGTCCCGCATCTGGATCGATGGCCAGCCCAAGCCGACGACGTGGCAGCAGACGTTCGAGGACTCTTCAGCACAACGAATCACGCGAGCGGGTGACTTCCAGACGCTGGGCCACCTGTCGGGAGGGTCCTCCGCAAATGCGCTCCGAGTGGACAACCTTTCCGTGAGTGCGCTGAGTCAAGGGACGCCGGAGCCGGAACCGCAACCCGAACCCGAACCCGAACCGGAACCGGAGCCCGAGCCCGAGCCGGAACCGCAGCCTGCGACGACGGCCGGCAGCCTTCCCGTCGGCACCGCAAAGTATGCAGTCCCAGCGAACGCCGTGTATGCATCGGCGAAGGGAACCCGCACCGGTTCCGGCACCGCGAGCGACCCCTACGGTAGCGCCGCGTACGCCGTGGAAAAGGCGCCAAACAACTCAACCATCGTCCTCCGCGGTGGCACCTACCGCGAATACGTGTACGTGGGATTCAACCGAAAACTGACCATCCAGGCGTACCCGGGCGAGGCGGTCTGGTTCGACGGCAGTTCGCCCGTCACGGGCTGGACCAAGTCAGGCTCCACGTGGGTGGTGAACAACTGGACGCACAACTTCGACAAGCGGATCTCATTCAACGCCAATGCGGACGAGACCCATCGTTTCGTCGATAGCAAGAATCCGTATGCGGGCTACCCCGATCAGGTATGGATCAACAACTCCCCGCTTCGACAGGTAGGAAGTGCGAGTGAGGTGTCGTCCGGGACTTTCTACGTCGACACCGCCGGAAAGCGCCTCATCATCGGGAGCGACCCGTCCGGGAAGCGCGTTGAGGCAAGCACGCTTGCGCGAGCGATCAAGGTACAAGGTACCGGCACTACCCTCCGCGGGTTCGGTGTAAAGCGGTACGCCACCACGCTCAACATGATGGGAACGGTGACTGCGGAAGTTCACGGAATCACGGTAGAGAACGTTGTCATCCGTGAGAACGCCACCATCGGTCTGTACACGTGGAACGACAACCAGACGTTCCGCAACGTGACCATCAGCGACAACGGAATGCTCGGTCTCGGCGCGAACGGCACTGAGAACCTCGTCATCAGCGACTCCGTGTTCAGCGGAAACAATACTCAGCAGTTCAAGCCAGCCCCCGTGTCCGGCGGCCTGAAACTCACCGGCATCACCAACGGCGTGCTGAAGGACAGCGTGATCAGCGACAACGACAGCGCTGGCATCTGGTTCGACGTGAACTCCTACGACCTTCGGGTCACGGGAAACCGCGTCACGGGAAACTCGACAAGCGGCGTCCAAGTCGAGATCAGCGAGAAAGCGATCATCGCAGACAACTACATCAGCGGGAACAATACCGGACTCCACATCAACAACAGCGGAAACGTCAAAGTGTGGAACAACACGATCGATGGGGTCAACCGGGCATTGAGCTTTGTGCACGACTCCCGTCGTCAGTCGGACCCGGCGCTCGCAACCAAGATTCCCTGGACGCTACGCAACAACGAACTCCGCAACAACGTCATCTCCTTCAGCAGCTCTGGCTCCTGCCCCGTCCTCACCCAGGACTATGAAAAGAAGCTCTACGGAAACGCCTTCGGCCTGAGCATGAACAGCAACGTCTACTACCGTCAGAGCAACACCGCGCCCAGCAACTTTGCGTGCTGGGCGAATGGGACAGCTGGAACTCGCAGCTTCAAGACACTGGCCGCTTTCGCCGAGTCCACCGGGCACGACAAGAACTCGGCTGAGTGGACCGGTTCACCCGTGATCAACTCGGACTTGACCGTGAAGTCGAACGTGGTCAGCGCGCCTCGCGCCGCTCTTGCTGCGCTTCCGACTGACGTCGCAAGTGCGATCGCGGAGGCGGCCGGAAGCAAGCGAATCGGCCCCTATTCCCGACCGAGGTAGCCTCCGACGCGTCGTGCATAGGATGGACCCTATGCGCGACGCACACGGCCGGCCGGATGTCGCGGTGTATTACCCGCCCGGGAGAGACCTCGCCCAGTGGCGTGACGACCATCGAGCTGGGCTCAAACCGGATCGCTGGCCCTATGGCCTTGACAAGATGGACGGTCGGAGCGCCACGGTGGTTGCGCGTTCCTTCCCCGCAGACTCGCGCGGGCAGAAGGTGGCGCGGCGCATCATGAGAGCAACACCGGCGGCTCTCTGGCGCGGAAACGGCCCGGTTGGGTTGACCTGGGACGAGAACTCAGTCGACAGACTCGCCGCGACGCCCGGACTCTCGGCACGCTACTGCGGGGTCGTGTGGCTGACCGATCAGCTCCCCAGGAAGGATCCGGGTTGGGCCCACGATCGCCGTCGCATGCTTCGTCGCATGGACGGCTTGTGGGTTCTCAGTAGCGCTCAGACTGAGGAGCTGGCCGAGTTCGTCGGCACGGACGGACCATCAGTCACCCACGTTCTCTTCGGTGTGGACAGCGACTTCTTCGCCTACCGGCCCTTGCCGCGATCTCCCAAAGTGGTCAGCGTCGGCGGCGACAGAGACCGCGATGCTGAGACTCTCTTCGAGGCTCTCGCCGAACTGCGGCGTCTTCGGCCCGACGTCGAGGTCTTGGCGCAGACCGCCTCGACGAAGACGCCACCCTCCGGTGTCCAGACGATTCCGTATCTGACTCACGCCGAGCTCCGCGACCTCTACGCGGAGGCAAGCCTCACTCTCATCGCTACCCGGGAGAACAAGCACGTTTCGGGGATGACCGTCGGCTTGGAGTCAATGTCGACCGGGCGGCCGCTCGTCATCACGGAGTCCGTGGGAATGGCCGACTATTTCGGGGGCACCGACGGCGCCAAACTCGTCCCCTCTGGGTCTGCAGCGGGACTTGCCGAGGCAGCGTTGGCGCTCCTCTCGGACCGATCAGCGCTTGAGGTAGCCAGCGTGGCTGCACGCGAGCACGTGGAGGAGAGCTTCACTACGAGCCATCTTTCGCAACGGCTTGCCGCGCTCGTCAGACAGTGAAGCTAAGAGGCCGAGCCCCAGCTCGCAGCCTTACCGACTTCCGTTGCGGGGTTACCGCTGACGATAGCTCCGGGCGCCACGGAGCGACGTACGACAGAGCCCGCGCCTACCACGGCGCCCTCGCCTACGGTCACTCCCTTGAGGACAGTCGACCGGGCGCCGATGAGAGCACGCGGGCCCAGGCTGATCGGCGCTTTGTGGCGTCGCCTTGTGCCGTCCGAGAGCTCGATCCAGTGGAAATCGGTGTCGAGGATCTGGACGTCCCATGAAATCCGGGTGCCCTCCTCGATGACGACGCCGACCGCCGCGTTGATGACGCTGCGGTCGCCGACCTTGGACCCCCGCCGCATTGTCAGAACGGCACCGGGGCCGACCCACATCTTCACGTGCGAGGTGAGAGTGACACCGGGTTCGAGGTCGTACTCGCCGGGCCCCGACAGGCGCACTCCTCGACCGATGCGTACACCGGGGTGCCCACGGAGCACTCCGCGCAGGTACGGAAGAAGATGACGACGCCGGGCGACAAGGGCCCGTGCAAGTCGGGGAACGCTGTGTTTCACCATCATCACGCCTCCAGATCGTAGAGCCAGTCACGCGCAGCCGCGCGACCGTCGCGACCGGGGAGCGCTGACTGCACGTCGCTCGCCGACGTCATCGACGCGAGTGCGCGCTCTAGCGCGCCCGTCAGCTCCGATTCAACGGAATCCTCACGAACGACGAAGTGTCCCGCGTCGCGCAACCATCCTGCAATTCCGGTCTCGTCTGTCGTGGCGATGAGGCACCCATATTGCAAACCCTCGACGATCGGCAGGCCGATCTGTTCCTTCCACAACGGGCGCCGCCGTGACGGGAGCACCGCCACTTTCGCGCGACGAAGGTGGTCAAGAATCACGTCACGTGCCGGCGAATGGACGAACTCGACCCGAGGATCCCGGTCCGCGAGCGTGGTCGCCTCCGAGACCCCCGCCCCTCGTCCAACGATCACGAGACGCGCCTCACTGTTTCGCTCCCGCAGGTCCGCCCACGCCGCCAGGACGTCGGGAAAGCCCTTTCGAGGCGAGAGATCACCAAGAAACAGCAGCACTGGCTTACGCACGCCCGACTCTTCTTCGGTCAGCGTGGCCGCTGCGGGGAGAGCTTCGATAAGCGCAGTCCGCGGGCCGGCGGCCGCGGAGAACTCAGCTCGATAGGTCTCCTCCGCGTCGCGGGTACCAAACGCCACCCGATCGAGCGAACGCCAGACGACCCTTGTCAGCGGCTTGAAGAGCTCAAACTTGACGCGGGCCTTCCAGGGCAACGCGCGGCGCAAAGACGAAACCGGGAGATTGGCGATCGCATACGCGACGACTTGTGGGCGGGGTGAGCGAGCGAGGAAGGCTCGAACGCGCGCGAGCGCCACAAAGATCAAACTGCGAGCGGCGGCCCGCGCTACGAGAGGTTCGTTGATCTCGATCAGATCGACCTGGTGCGTCAGAGCGTGCCAGGCGGATGCAGCAAGGCCAGCGCGCACGGGACGCACGCGCGATGCGATGCTCTTGTCGAAGTCGTATCTCTTCTCCCGGAAGAGCACTGTGACGTCGTGCTCGCGGTCCACCCGCTCCAGATGCGCGGTGCGCACCACCTCGTACAGCTGAATAACTCTCATACGTCTCCCGAGCGGCATCGAAACCCGATGCCGCTCGTCTTGAGATTAGTCCTGCTCGGTGATGGTGAGGTTGTCGAACGAGACGTTGACGGTACCGGCCGCGGAGTTGGGAACATACGCGTAGAGTCCCGCAGACCCCGCAACCTGAAGACCAGCCTGCGCGTTGGTCCGCTCGATCTGCCAGTCCGGTTCCGTCGTCCCGTCCTTCCACACCTTCGCCGAAATCGACGTCGACGCAGACACCGTCTTCGTGTCCACCACGAAGCGGTACTTCGCTCCCGGTTCGATCACGACGCCCGTCTCCACCGCCGCGCCCACCGGAGAACTCGTCCCCCGCAACACGTGCAGTCGAGCCGTCCCGTCCGCACCGACCCGGATCCGCACCATGTACTGATCCCCGTCGACCCGACGCGTCACCGCGCCCACATACGTCGCCTCATTCACGCTGTCCATCGAGAACGTCACGTCGAAACGAGTCGACAGCGCATCCACCACCGGTGTATCGGCAGCAATCGTCGAGGCGCGAGGAACAGCGACCTTACCGACACCGTCAGCGACCGAGAACCGAGTAGCACCCGTCCGCAACGTCCAGTCCCCGCCCTGATCCGCCGAGCCCCAGCCCGACGCGACCTGACGGCTGAAGGTATCCGCGAACAACGGCCCCGCAACCACAGGACCCTCCTCCACAGTGACCTCCTGAGAAGACTCGTCCACTCCACCGCGATCATCCGTCACGGTCAACGAGATCGTGTACGTACCCGCCGACTCATACGTATGCGACGCCTCAACCCCCGAACCCGTCGACTCATCACCAAAGTCCCACTCATACGAAACGATCGAACCGTCACTATCCGACGAACCAGCCGCATCCACCGACACACCCAACCCATCAACCACCGACGAGAACTCCGCCACCGGATCCACATTGGGCTGCGGCTCCACCGGGTCCCCCTCGACCGTCACTTCTTGGGTCAAAGTGTGGACGCCGCCGCGATCGTCGGTGACTGTCAGGGACACCTCATAGGTTCCCGCCTCCTCGTACGTGTGCGTTGCCGCCACGCCCGTTGCCGTCGAGTCATCGCCGAAGTCCCATGCGTACGACACGATGTCACCATCGCTATCGGACGAACCCCCTGCATCCACCGACACAGCCAACCCATCGACCGACGAGGAGAACTCCGCCACCGGATCCACATTCGGCTCCGGCTCGGCCGGCACTTCCGCGTCGGGGTCGGTGATGGTGAGGTTGTCGAACGAGACGTTGACGGTACCGGCCGCGGAGTTGGGAACATACGCGTAGAGTCCCGCAGACCCCGCAACCTGAAGACCAGCCTGCGCGTTGGTCCGCTCGATCTGCCAGTCCGGTTCCGTCGTCCCGTCCTTCCACACCTTCGCCGAAATCGACGTCGACGCAGACACCGTCTTCGTGTCCACCACGAAGCGGTACTTCGCTCCCGGTTCGATCACGACGCCCGTCTCCACCGCCGCGCCCACCGGAGAACTCGTCCCCCGCAACACGTGCAGTCGAGCCGTCCCGTCCGCACCGACCCGGATCCGCACCATGTACTGATCCCCGTCGACCCGACGCGTCACCGCGCCCACATACGTCGCCTCATTCACGCTGTCCATCGAGAACGTCACGTCGAAACGAGTCGACAGCGCATCCACCACCGGTGTATCGGCAGCAATCGTCGAGGCGCGAGGAACAGCGACCTTACCGACACCGTCAGCGACCGAGAACCGAGTAGCACCCGTCCGCAACGTCCAGTCCCCGCCCTGATCCGCCGAGCCCCAGCCCGACGCGACCTGACGGCTGAAGGTATCCGCGAACAACGGCCCCGCAACCACAGGACCCTCCTCCACAGTGACCTCCTGAGAAGACTCGTCCACTCCACCGCGATCATCCGTCACGGTCAACGAGATCGTGTACGTACCCGCCGACTCATACGTATGCGACGCCTCAACCCCCGAACCCGTCGACTCATCACCAAAGTCCCACTCATACGAAACGATCGAACCGTCACTATCCGACGAACCAGCCGCATCCACCGACACACCCAACCCATCAACCACCGACGAGAACTCCGCCACCGGATCCACATTGGGAGCCACGGTGTCAACGAACTGAGTAATGCTCCCGACCGCTCCTTCGTCGTCCGTCACGGTGAGGGTGACCGCTTTCGTTCCACCCTGTTCATACGTGTGCGATGCAGTCACGCCGGTTCCGGTCGACCCGTCGCCGAAGTCCCACTCGTACGACACGATCTCGCCATCGCTGTCAGACGAACCCGCTGCATCCACCGACAGGCCGAGACCATCAACCGTCGAGGAGAACTCCGCCACGGGCTCCACGTTCGGAGCCACAACTTCGATCTCTTGGGTGAGCTCCGTCTCGGCACCGTCGTCGTCCGTCACGACGAGGGTGACCTCGTAGGTTCCTTCCGACTCGTAGGTGTGCGTCGCACTGACGCCCTCAGCAGTTTCGCCGTCACCGAAGTCCCACGCGTATTCGACGATTTCCCCGTCCGCGTCCGTCGAGCTGACGGCGTCCACCGAGAGTGTCAGACCGTTCAGGACCGACTCGAACGCCGCGACCGGAACCTGGTTCGGGATCTCCTGGCCTGTACCGAGCAGGTAGTGAGCGGAGACCTCAGCGTCGGCGAGCACCCGACTGTAGACAGCCGTCTCGTCGAAGCTTCCGATGAGGTTGGTCGAGCTGGAGCCCCAGGTGGTGTCTCCACCGACTCGCCAATAGCCCGTGTACGGCTGCGCGCCGGTCTGAGGGTTGGACCCGGCCAACTCCCCGTCGACGTACAACTTCATGCCATCGGGGCCCTGACTGGCGGCAACGTGATGCCACTCACCGTCGTTGTAGGCATCGTCCGTCGTCACGGTGACGCTCTGGTTGGGCCAGACACCAAAGACGAGCTTGCCGTCGTCTTGCATGTAGACGTGCCGGTCGTAGCTGCTCGACGAACCCGTCTGATTGCTGCTGAACCCGATGACTCGTCCACCGGCGGTAGAGGATGTTTTGAACCACGTCTCCGCTGTGTAGACCGAGGGCGCCGCGTAGTTGATCGAGGTCGCCACGCTGCCGCCGTTGGTGCTGGTGCACCCGATCTGCCACCACTGGCACGTGGTTTGCGTGAACGTGAGTGCGCTCCCGGAGACGTTCTCGAGGGCACCTGCGTCGCCGCGGTTATAGGCGCCGGCGATGACGCCCGAGACCTGCTGCTCGCCGCTATCGGCGACCGTGGCGCCGGATGTCTCGTCGTAGCGCCAGTAGAAGTCCGGGTTGGAGTTGTAGACGAGCGAGCCATACTCATCCGCCGGCGGGTTCACTGCGTCGAGGGAACCTCCCGCGCGCGTATAGTGCTCACGAACCTGGCTCGTCGTCAGAGGCGTGTTGTAGACCGCAACCTCGTCGATATCTCCAGCGAACGTGGACGACGTTGGCTGTGAAGGCCAGCCGCTGATGTTGTCGCCTCCCACCCGCCAGACACCCGTGAACTGCTGCGCGGTCGTGGTGTCAGCGCGCTGCGCGACACGCTTTCCATCCACATACAGCGTCATGCCGTTAGAGCCCAAGCTCGCGACAACGTGGTGCCACTCACCGTCGTTGTAGGAGTCTGTGGAGTTGATCGTTCGGGCGGAACCGGGGTACACCCCGAACAGGATGCGCCCGCTGTTGTCCATGTAGACATGGCGGTCGTGGCTGCTGGACTGTCCAGTGGTCGCGTTGCCATATCCGACGATCTTTCCGCCCTGAGTGGTCGTCGTCTTGATCCATGCCTCGACGGAGAACGCGTTGGGTGCCTGCGCGGCATTAGCTGCAGCGCCGAACGCACCCGCGAAGGAGGTCGCGGTGTTCGGATCAGCCTCAACCGCCCCCGTCGCACCGCGCGTTGCGGTTCCGTTCAGGGTGAGATCGTTGGACCCCGCCCAGTCGATCACCGTCGTCCCAGAGGATTCTCCGAGTCGCCAGAAGTTGACGGCTCCGTCGTCCAACACTCCGGTGGCGTACGGCGAGACCGCCTCGTCCGACACTGTCACGCTGACCCACGGCGACTTGGCTACGTTGCCGTACGGGTCGGTCGCGGTGACACGATAGCGGTGGCTGGCACCCGGCTCGAGGCCCTCGTCGTCGACGGTCTGCGTCGTCGGAGCCCAGAAATGGGCGCCGATGGTCTCTTCTGAAATCGGTGTGGACGTCTCGGAATCGCGGTAGACGCGGTAGGTCAGGGTGTAGTCATCCCTGTCCCAGTTGGTCTTGTAGCTGAGACGCACGCTGCCCTTGCTGAACGAGGTCACGGTCTGCTGCCAGTTGGTTCCCGACAGTCGCGGACCCTGCTGGTTAGGTGCGATCGAACGCTTCGCAAAGCGCACGAGCCCGTACTGGCGCGTCCCGTTGACGCTCGGGAACTCGCCCCCGTAAATGACGTAGTCATCGTTCCCGTTGACCGCCCAGACCGCCTGACCTTGTCCCGTGAAGCTCCCAACAGTCGTCTGCGGGTACCAGTTCAACAGCTCGGGGCGCGGTGTTCCCGGGCGGTCGGCGTAGCCGTAGATGTCGGCCGTGTTGACGCCGCGAACATCGGTCGTCCATGCGGTCGCGTGGTAAAAGCTCCACGGGTTCGTCTGCGGGAAGCCTCCGCTGTTGCCGCAATAGTGTTTGTGGCTCGCCGAGTAGGAGATCCCGTTCGCGATCGCGATGTCGTAGGTGTCGCCGTGGCAGTCCTCGACCCACACGAGCGATCCGTCGGACCAGTTGCCCGCGAAGGAACCTTCGAGGTTTCCGCCGCCATATCCCCAGCCGACGCCGTAGAACTTGGTGCCGTCCGTGGCGAGCGCCATCACTCCGGAATTGTTGCCCGCATTGCGGACGTGGCTGTTGACCGCGAGCGGCAGGCCGGCGCCGGTCTGAACATCCGCGCGGTAGAGGCCGTAGCCGGGGTCATCCGACCCGCCGACGGACAGGAAGTTGCCAGACAGCATGACCTGGGTTCCCGTGGGATCGGTCACGATGCTCTGGACCTGACCCGTGTCTACGGGAATGGAGAAGGGGAGCACCTGGGTGCCTGCAGGGTTGAGCTTGGCGATGCGCATCCGCTGCTGCGACCCGACGGCGGTGAAGTATCCGCCGACGAACACACCATCCTCGGTCGCATAGACCGCCTTGCCGATGTTGTTCAGCCCTACGGTGTTCGGGAGCAGATTTCCCGTGGTGAGGTCGATGACGGCGAAGCGGGAACGATTCTGGCCATTGACCTGCGTGAACGATCCCGTCACGTACAACTTGGTGCCGTCGGGCGAACCGACCACCTCGTTGATGCGGTTGTTGAAGGACGGTGAGAACGAGCTGATCAGCTCTCCCGTCTCCAGGTCATACGCGACGATGTTGCCGCGTGCGCTCAGGTTCTCGCCCTTCGCGCTCCCGGCCGGGCGCACGTTCGAGAACTGTCCGGCCGCGTAGACGGTGTTGCCGACGATGGTCTGCGTCCAGACGACACCATCATCGATCTGGACGGTGGGCAGCGCGTCAGCGGAGACAGTGTCCGGCAGTGGCGCGACAGTGGTCGACTCCTCCGCCGGCGGCGCCTCTTCTGCTGCTGCCGCGAACGGCACCAAGAGCGCAGATGCAACCAAAGCGGTCGCCGTGACAACAGATACGAGGGCACGATTGCCCCATGACAGCATCGACACGATGATTCCCCAGATAGACGCCGCGATGAGCATGCTCATTCACGACGAACGAATGACCCTCCCCAGTGGGGTCGGCGCCATCCTACGACATCGAGCAGCCGCGCGCCAAGCGGAATCTATCGAACGGCCCCTTCGAAGGCCAGGATGGGCTCTGACACCGCGAGATCGACCTCGACCCGGATGTCATCGCGCACATCTTCCGGCACCTCGAACACGAAGCTGCCCTCGGTGGAAGCCTCCGGGGCAAGCTCGGTATCGAACGGCGTACCGGGAGGGTCGGAGATCGGGTTCGCGGCGACCCTGTCCGGACCGTAGGAAAGCGTCACCACCGCGGTCCGCAGATCGATCGTCTCCTCGCCGTCGTTGGCAATCTTGACGGTCACCTTGAGAGCCGGGCCGGAGATTTCGCCCGGTCCGACGCCGGTCGCTTGCACTTCTTCGATCGAGACAACGCTCAAGGTCGCCCCCGTTGAAGCGGTGACCTCCTCCTCGAGAGGGACGCTCGGCGCGGTGGTCCTCTCGGGTTCTGCGGGAGTCTCCGACTCGCCGGACGCTTGCGGACTCGGGGTCCCCTCCGGAGATTGGTCAGGTGTGGGAGAGCCGCCGCTGGTCTCGTTCGACGTGGTGGACGGAGTTGCACCGTCGGGATCATTGTCGGACGAGCCCTGCGACAGAAGGAGCGACACCGCGACGATCACCGCAACAACGACAACGACACCAATCCCGATGATCCACCGTCGCCGGCGAACGCCGTCTGACACGCCTCGCTCAGGTCCGTTCGTCGCCATCATCCGCCCTCTCGATCGAGCCGGTCTTAGTGTCGCACGTCGCGTTCGATCTCGGCTGCCAGCCGTCGAGCCGCTCGAACCCCTCGCCAGCCCGCGCGCCAGGGAGCGAGCGAGACCGCGAACTGCTTCTTGCCCCCGCGGAGCAGAACTTCACGTGCAGACGGCACGATGCTGGCGGCCCACTTGCGGGCATCCGCCGGCGCGAGTTGCTTACGGGCGAAGAGCATCCGATTTCGAATGTTGAAGTAGTAGTACGCCTCCGACTTCGCCCGCGACCCTGCCGCGGATCCTTGCGTACCGCCCTCGTCGTGCACGGCGCGGGCAGAGGGCACGACGGCGAGGCGTGCACCGACGCGAACGACGCGTCGTGAGAAGTCCACGTCCTCCCAGTAGAGGAAATAGTCTTCATCGAATCCGCCCACACGATCCCACACCTCCCGAGGGATCCACAGGCATGCCCCCGTAAGCCATTCCCAGCGTGGTGCATCGGGGAACTGATCCCGCTTTGCGCGGCCCCGCGTGCGCCCGTCAGAAAGATAGACGTCGGCGCCATCGAACCACGTCGCGCCCGAACTCGTGACGATCCGAGGGGCGCACACCGTGTCGTGATGGGGATCCGCCCGGCGCAACGCATCGACGCAACCGGCCTCGAGGACAGCGTCGGGGTTCAGGACCACAAGATCTTCCGCTCCCGCTGCGATCGCTCGCGCGACGCCGACGTTCACACCGCCTCCGAACCCCAGATTCTCAGACGGCTCGACGACTTCCCACCCGTGCTCGGACGCGAGGGCTCGCACGGCGAGGCGCTCCTCCTCGGTTGTCGGATTATCGACCACCACCACCACGGCCGGCTGGCACGTCTGAACAGAACTGCGGAGGTTCTCCCGCAGGAGCGCGGACGATCCGTAGTTCACCACGACCAGCGCGAGATCACGCACCCGCATGCCCTCCATCGACATTCCGCATCTCGCGGAACCACTTGACCGCTGCGAGAACGAGGAACGCGGCGCAGAACGCGAACAGGATCGCGTAGACCACGAGGAAGACCTCCGTCACACCCCAGAGCACGAACACGAGACAGACCACTCCGAAGTCCGTCGGCAGCAGGAGCATCGACCGACGGAAGGTTCCGCCGCCACGCGCGTGGGTCGACGGCACCCCACGTGCACCTTTGAGCAGGTCATTGAGCAACATGCCGAAGAAGGTCGTCGTCGCCACCACTGAGAATGCGAGAGGGAGCCAGAGCCAGCCTTCCGCGGCATCCGGCGCGAACCGGTACAACCCCACCAGCACGGCCAGGTGCAGCGATGACACTTTGAGGGCATCGACGAAATGGTCCAGCCACTCCCCCGCGATTGATCCTCCACCGCGAAGGCGAGCCACCTGCCCGTCCGCGGAATCCCACGCATAACCGAGCACCAAGAGCAGGGCCACGAGAATGCCGAGCCACCACGAAATCGGCACCGTCATAATTAGGATGAGCGCCGCGAAGGTGTGAATCGCGCTGACCACAGTGACCTGGTTCGGCGTGAGGCCGAGTCGGTACGCCAGCGCCGCGAGCACCCGACCGATCTTTCGGTTCACGTATACGGAGTATCCGGGAGCGCCTCGGGCATGGCCCTTTTGCGCCGACTGCAGCCGGCGCATCGTGTCACGAAACGTAGGTCGAGCGTGTGCCGATGAGTTCACGTCCCTTAATCTCCTCGTCGTGTCGGATCAGTAGATACGTATGTGCGGGTTACGGCGCCGAGACTACCGAGGAACTCGCCGACACCGCGAGCCATCTCGCCCGCCCCTCGAGCATCCCAGCGCAGTGATCGGACCACCCGGCCATACGTACGCATGGCACCCCCGCGAAGGAGGTGCGCGCACCCGGAAGCGATGAACCGAGCGCGAATGCGTACCCGTGCCGCCGTTGATCGCCCGCTCCGTACCAGTGCTACCCGCACTCCCGTGCTCGCCATACTCCTCACACGAGAAACAGCGAACCGTCGATTCTGCCGTGAAGGGAGGAGGTGGTCGTAGACGAGTGCGTCCGCGCACCAGACCAACTTCAGATCCCGGTCCTTGAGTTGGCCGGTGAAGAGCGAGTCCTCGCCGCCACTTGCCCCAAAGCGCTCGTCGAAGGTCACGCCGGCACGACGCACGGCGTTCAGGTCCAGCAGGAGATTGTTCGTCGCGGCGGACGAGATCTCGTCGCCCGTCACGAGATGGCGACGGTGTGCCCGTGCGTAGAACCCGCCGGCTTCGATCCAGGGATCCATCTCGCCGTCGACGACCGTTTGCACCGGACCGGCGACCAGGTTCGCGTTCGTCGTCCGCATCGTGCGGAGGAGGCGCACCAGCCAGTCTGATACCGCGGGAGTCTCATCGTCGTCGATGAAGACCATGACGTCGTAGTCGTTCGCCTCGCGCAACGCACGGTTTCTGACCGTCGCGAGGCCACGCCCCGGTTCGACGACTGCGCGGATGGTCGCGTCGGCACGGGCTATAACCATCGCGGCGGCGGTGCCGGCGGGGTCGTTGTCCACGACGAGCACGTCCGCCCGAGTGCACTCGGCGCTCTGCAGGGCGGCATCGAGCGAGTCCCCGATCACGCCGAGAAGGCGTTGCAGGTCGACTGGACGACGGAACGTCGGGATGGCGACAAGTACGTTCAGTTCAGTGTCGCCCGCCACACGTTGATCCACGTCTCGCCCCCGTCATGCTGCGACTATTCAGAATAGACGCTCCGGGGCGGCTTCGTCGTCCTCACTCGACCCCGGTCGCGCGAGAGGCGTCCATTAAGCTTCCCAGGGGCAGCGACGGAAGGGGACCATCGCAGATGAACCATGAAGAGAAGCAGAATCGCTCCTCAGACCGTCGGCGGGTGCTGATCAGTGCGTACGCGTGCGGTCCACAGTCCGGCCCGGAAGCGGTCGCAGGGTGGGATATGGCCGTCGCAGCCGCGGCCACCCACGACGTCTGGGTCATCACGCGCCCCCGCTTTCGCGAGGCGATAGAAGCAGCACTCGCACAGGATTCGGTACTTCGCGAGCACCTGCATGTCGAGTACTACGATCCTCCTGCGCGCGTCGTGCGCCTGAAACGACGAGGGTGGGATCTCTACTGGTTCTATCTCGTGTGGCAACACGGAGTCGCGGACGTCGCGCGCCAGTTGCACGGTCAGGTCGCCTTCGACGTCGTCCACCACGCGACGTTCGCAAATGATTGGATGCCCGCAGGAGTCACGGCAGTGACCGGGGTACCGATGGTGTGGGGGCCTGTCGGCGGCTCGAGCCGCCTACCAGTGCTCACCTTGTCACGGTGGCTCGGAGTACGTGGCACTGCCACGGAATTGTTCCGAACGCTCACGACCGGTCCCCTCCGGTCGATCGGCGGTAAGCCCAGCGCGCGCCGAGCACGCCTCGTTGTCGCCCAGAACCCGCAAGTCGCTCGCTACTTTGCACGCGTCGGCGCGCGCACCGTGGTCGAGCCGAACGCAACGCTGGCGGAGTTGCCGCCCCGCAGCGAGACGCCCAGGGAGAAGAACGCCGTCTTCGCTGGTCGACTGCTGGCATGGAAGGGCGCGGCACTCGCGATCGACACGATCGCGCAGCCGGAGCTTGCTGACTGGACGCTCGATATCTACGGAACAGGGTACGAGAGGCGGCGGCTGGAGAAGCTTGCTCGGAAGCTCGGCGTCAACGACAGAGTGGCCTTCCACGGCCATGTGCAGCGAGACGAGCTCTTGGACGCGATCGCTCGTGCCACCGTCTTTCTTTTTCCCTCCATGCACGATCAGGCAGGATGGGTCGTCGCGGAAGCGAGCTCGATCGGCTGCCCCGTCGTGTGCCTGCCGCTGGGCGGTCCGCCTTTCCTTGCACAACCGAACGGCTACGTGGCCTCGCTCCACGGCAACGTCGCGCACAACCTGGCTCTTCAGGTGCTGAGCGCGGAAGAAAACGGAGCGACGCCGACCGATCGCTGGTCCAGCGACCGGCTGGCCGCGACCGTGTCGGGCTGGTACGACGAGGCCACAGCTGTCTCTCGGGAGTCGGTCGAAGCGCCTGAGGTGACGCGCGTGCTGGAGTCCTTCTCCACGCCGAAGACGACGACCAACCCGTACATCACCCAGCTTCATCGCGCCTTGCAGAATCATCCCGGCATCAATATGGATACCTTCAGCTATCGCTCCGCCCTTTTGCGCAGGCACGATGTTGTTCACGTGCACTGGCCAGAGTTGCTCATGGGGGGCCACAAGCGTGTGGGCCGTGTCGCCAGGCGTGCACTCACTGCCGCGACACTTGCCAAATGGACGGTCACCCGGACGCCGATCGTGCGCACGCTGCACAACCTCGACAGGCCTACCAACATCGGCAGGGTCGATCACCTGCTTCTCAACTGGATCGACGCCCTGACGACGCACGACATCCATCTCAACGCGCACACTCCTGGCCGCGAGCGCATCGAACGCACCGTGATACCGCACGGCCACTACCGCGACTGGTTCAGCGAATTCACGCAGGAAGCACCCGCGCCCGGCCGAGTGGGTTACGTGGGGCTGATCCGTCGATACAAGGGGGTGGAGACGTTGATCGAGGCATTCACCGAACTCCAGGGCGACGCGTGGAGCCTCCACGTGGCAGGTAACCCGTCCACGCCGCAGCTGGCGGACGCGCTTCGCGAACTCGCTCGAGGCGACGATCGCATCGACTTTGACCTGAGGTACCTGTCGGAGGCCGACTTCGTGGCCGCCATCACTGCTGCCGAACTCATCGTGCTGCCCTACCGCCACATGCACAACAGCGGGACAGCACTGGCTGTTCTCTCCTTGTCTCGCAAGGTGCTGCTGCCCGACAACGAAGTGAATCGCGCACTCCAAGGCGAGGTCGGCGACGGGTGGGTGCATGTCTATACGGGCGACGTCACCGCGGATGACCTGTCACGAGCCCTGGCAAGCCCGACCCCGCCAGACGTCCCCGATTTGTCGGGGCGAGAGTGGAGAATTGCTGGCGATCAGCACCGGAGTGTCTTCAGTAGCGCGCGCACCGCAAAAGGAGATGACGATCGGACCCGACGTGGGCCTATACTGACCTGAGTGTGCATTCCGCGGGGGCGGAATGCGGCGGACTTCCGTGGGGACGGAGTTCCGCGATTACTGGGAATCACTGGGGGACCTCTATGGCCGTACGTATCGGCTATGCGGCGGGAGCATTTGATCTGTTCCACGTCGGACATCTGAACATCCTGCGCCACGCGAAGGAGCACTGCGACTTCCTCGTTGCGGGCGTTGTCAGCGACGAGATGTTGCGGGAGACGAAGGGGATCACCCCTTTCGTGCCGACACACGAGCGCGCCGACATCGTTCGGAGTATCGCGTTCGTCGACGACGTCTTCATCGAGACCACGCCGTCGAAGATGGATGCCTGGCAAGAGGTGGGTTTCACCCACTTCTTCAAGGGCGACGACTGGCGCGGCACAGACAAGGGTCAACGCCTCGAGCGCGAGTTCGCCGAGGTCGGTGTCGAAGTCGTCTACTTCCCGTACACGGCGCACACCTCCAGCACGCAGCTACGCCGCGCGCTGGACCGGGTGGGCGACGAGACGATGCCCGAGCGCTCACACAGCCGCGCATGACCTTTCGTCGGCGCCGCTGAGCGCCGACCACCGACTCACGGACCACACGGTCCGTGCCTCACGTGCCCTCGAGGGCATCCCCACTCGTCGATCTCACGCAACGCGGTTGTTTCCCCAAGAAGCCGCGCGGGCCAGACGAGGCGCCCTCGGGGGCACCTTCTTTTACACAAGACGCCCTTCCGTGCCAGCACCAAGCATCAGCCGGGTACGCTGAGTGCGCGGCCCCACCCCCGCGAGTATTCATGAACCTGTCGATCATCGTTCCCACCTTCAACGAGGCCGCGAACGTCGACGAACTCGTGGAACGGATCGGCGCCGCGATGCAGGGCCGCGCATTCGAGATCATCTTCGTGGACGACTCCACCGACGACACCCCCGCGCGTGTGCGGGAGATCGCGAACCGGGTGGACTTCCCCGTGCGCCTCATCCACCGTGACGAGCCGGTCGCGGGGCTCGGCGGCGCGGTGCTCGAGGGGATCCGTGCGGCGGCCTCGCCCTGGTGCCTCGTCATGGACGGAGACCTTCAGCATCCGCCCGAGGACATCCCGCGCCTCGCCGACCGGGCCGCCGAGGGCGACGCCGATGTCGTCGTGGCCTCCCGGTACGTTGCCGGAGGCGACACCGGCGGCCTCGCGGACAAGACCCGCACCGCGGTGTCGCGGCTCTCCACGCTCCTGACCAAGGCGATGTTCCCGGTCAAGCTCGGGCGCTGCTCCGACCCGATGACCGGCTTCTTTCTCGTCAATCGCGACGCGGTGACCCTCGACAACCTGCGCCCCCGGGGATTCAAGATCCTCCTCGAGATCCTCGCCCGCCAGCAGCTCCGCGTCGCCGAAGTCCCCTTCCGCTTCGCGTCCCGCCACGCGGGGTCCTCGAAAGCATCTCTCACCCAGGGCATGCGCTTCTTGACCCAGCTGACGATGCTGCGCTTCGGCCGCATGTCCGCCTTCGCGCTGGTCGGCGGGTTCGGCGCGGTCGCCAACCTGGCGATCATGTCGGGTCTGATGGCTCTCGGTGTCCCCTATCTCACGGCGGCGATCATCGCGAGCGAAGTCACGATCGTGACCAACTTCCTTCTCCTGGAGTACCTGGTCTTCGCCGACATGCGTGGACAATCCGGCGGATTCTGGACACGGTTCGTGAAGTCCTTCACGTTCAACAACGTCGAAGCGATCATCCGCATCCCGGTCATCTGGGTCCTCGTCGAGCGGAGCCACGTTCCCAGTGTTCTGGCCGCCGCGCTCACCCTCATCGTCGCGTTCTTCGTCCGGTTCGTCTTCCACGCCCTCGTGGTCTACGCGCCGCGGCGACGCATCGAGGCAGCCGGGAACCGCACTCCTCGCGTGCCAGAAGACGTCACCCGCGCCTAAACAGCTCCAGCGGTTCTACCCTGGAAGCATGACCGATCAGACTCTCACCATGTTCGGCGCCGAATGGTGCCGCGACTGCCGTCGCACGAAGGCGCAGCTCGACGGCCTCGGCATCGAGTACCGCTACGTCGACCTGGAGGCGGACCCCGCCGCCGCAGACATCGCCAAAGACATCTCGGGCCGCACAAACATCCCCGTCGTCCTGTATCCGGACAACACTCACCACGTCGAGCCGTCGAACGCGGACGTCGAGGAAAAGCTGCGCGAGCTCTCCCTTATCTGAGCGGACGCCTCGGCATAGGCTGAGGGCACACCCGAAGGAGAGTGCCCGTGACCACAGCCGACGCCCCGGCGACCACGACCGGACCAGACCTCGACGCCGCCATCACGGAGCTCAAGACCGGCTCGCGCGCGTGGTCAGCGCTGACGCTCACCCAGCGTCGCGTCCTCTTCCAACGCGTCCGCGCCGCCGTCGCGCGCCACGCCGAGGAGTGGGCCGAAACCGCTGCACGATCGAAAGGGCTGGGCGCCGACCACCCCCTCCGCGGTGAGGAGTGGCTCAGCGGCCCCTACGCCGTCCTCAGTGCGCTCGACGCGTACTGCGC
Source organism: Microbacteriaceae bacterium PS02070 (assembly GCA_029959865.1). Classification (GTDB taxonomy): domain Bacteria; phylum Actinomycetota; class Actinomycetes; order Actinomycetales; family Microbacteriaceae; genus Microbacterium. The sequence continues at coordinate 396,992 of JASCPE010000001.1, forward strand.
GACGCTGGACTCCCTCGCCCGGGGTGAGAGCCCGGTCCACGCAACCCGCCTGTCCGCGGGGCCGGGTGATCGCACGGTCGTCCGCGCCTTCCCCTCCGCTCCGCTAGACCATGTCGTCCTCTCCGGCTTCTCCGCCGACGTCTGGCTCACCCCCGGCACGACCCCTGGCCAGGCACGCGCCGCGGCCGGCCCCGCACAACTCGATCCCACGACACCCGGAGGCGTCGGCGTGGTCCTCGGTGCGGGCAACATCACCTCGATCCCCGTCCTGGACGTGCTCTATGAACTGCTTGCGTTCAACCGCGTCGTGGTCCTGAAGCTCAACCCGACCCAGGATGCGCTCCGCCCCGTCTTCGACGCGGCCCTCGCCCCGCTGATCGAGGGCTCCTACCTCCGCATCGTGCAGGGCGCGGGAGACGTGGGCGCCGCTCTGACGACTCGTGACGACATCGACCACGTCCACATCACCGGTTCCGAAGCCACGTTCCGCACGATCGTGTGGGGCCGCGAGCCGGGCGAGACGCCGCAGCTGACGGTGCCGATCACGGCAGAGTTGGGCGGCGTCGCCCCCATCATCGTCGTGCCCGGGAAGTGGTCAGACGCCGACCTGCGCTTCCACGCCGAACACGTCGCGACGATGCGGCTGCAGAACGCAGGCAACAACTGCATCGCCGGACAGATGGTGGTCATCTCCTCCGACTGGCCACAACGCGACGCGTTCCTCGGCGAGCTCCGCCGCGCGTATGCGAGTGCTCCCGGACGGCCCACCTGGTACCCGGGCGTCGACGCGAAACTCCAGTCCGCCCGGGACGCGTACCCGCGCGCCGACTGGTCCGCCTCCGGCACGCGTGCACTCATCGAGGTCACGTCAGAGGACGCGCACGACATCGAGGACACCGAGTACTTCGGTCCGATTCTGGGTATCAAGAGCCTGCCCGGTCGCGGCCAGGAATTCCTCGACGCCGCCGTCACCTACGCGAACGACGAACTGCTCGGCACACTCGGCGCGAACGTTCTGATCGACCCCGCCACTCACTCCGCGCTGGGCCGCGGCTTCGACCGCGCGATCGAACGCCTCCACTACGGCACCGTCGCGATCAATGCCTGGACGGCCCTGGGGTTCCTCATCCCCACCGCAACCTGGGGCGCATACCCCGGGGGCACGCTCGAGAGCGCACCGAGCGGCATCGGCATCGTCCACAATGCCTACCTTCTGTCCGACGTGGAGCGCACCGTCGTCACCGGCCCCTTCCGCCCTTTCCCCCGCTCCCTCGGGCGCAGCCGCTTCTCGCTACTCCCCAAGCCCCCGTGGTTCGTCACCTCGCGCACGGGCGCCGCCGTCTCCGAGGGCCTCACGAAGTTCCTCGCGACCCACCGCCCGACCGTCCTGCTGCGCGCGCTGGTGAAGGCTTTCGTCTCGTGACCGACACCGACGCCGACTACATCGTCGTCGGCTCCGGCTCCGCCGGTGCGGCCGTCGCCGCTCGACTCTCGGAAGACCCAGACGTCTCGGTGATCCTTCTGGAGGCGGGCCCGGTCGACCGCGCCCTCCCGCTGCATATCCCGGCCGCCTTCTCGAAGCTCTTTCGCGGCCCGTACGACTGGAACTACGACACCACCGCACAGCCGCACCTGGGCGGACGCACCGTCTACTGGCCGCGGGGAAAGACCCTCGGCGGGTCGTCCTCGCTCAACGCCATGATGTGGATCCGCGGGTTCGCCGCGGACTACGACTCGTGGAGCGAGACCGCCGGGCCGCGCTGGTCGTGGGATGCGCTCGCCCCCGTCTTCCACCGCGTCGAACGCACCCAGGACCCGACCGACCCCTCGCACGGCACCGACGGCCCCCAGCGCATCGAGAATCAGCGCGACCCGCGCCCACACACGGCGGCGTTCCTGCGCGCCGCCACGGAACGCGGTCACAGGGAGACCCCAGCCAATCTCCCGCACGGGCAGGGCTTCTCACAGACGATGCTCACGCAGTCGCGCGGCGCCCGCTCGTCGACGGCGGACAGCTACCTGCGCCCGGCTCTGAAGCGGCCGAGTCTGCGGGTTATCACCGGCGCGCATGTGCGGCGGGTCACGTTCGACGGCACGCACGCGACCGGCGTCTACGTCGACTGCGGGTCCACGACTCAGCATTTCGCCGCGTCGACAGAGATCATTCTCGCCGCGGGAGCGATCGGCACTCCTCAACTGCTCATGCTCAGCGGTATCGGCCCCCGCGAGCATCTCGTCGAGCACGGCATCGACACTCTCGTGGACGCACCCGAGGTCGGCGCGAATCTGCAGGACCATCTGGTCGCCGGTCTCGCGCCGGGAGCGACTGGCGGAACACTCTTCGGCGCGGAGGCTCCCCTCGAACTGTGGCGGTATGTCTCTCGCCGTCGCGGCATGCTCAGTTCGAACGTGGCCGAGGCATACGGGTTCATCCGCACCTCAGTCGCCGATGAGACGAACGCTCCGGCGGACTTGCCTGACATCGAGATCATCTTCGCGCCCGCCCCGTATGTCGGCGAGGGTCTCATCCCCCTGCCCGGCGAGGGCCTCACGGTCGGCGCGATCCTCCTCCAACCACGCAGCCGCGGACATATCCGCCTCGCCAGCAAGGACCCGCACGTCGCGCCGCTCATCGACCCGGCCTATCTGAGCGATCCGGACGGCATCGACGAGAAGACCCTCCGCGCCGGCCTGGAGGAATGCGAGGAGCTCATCGACTCCCCCTCCCTCCGTGCGCTCACGACGCCCGAGTGGGTCCAACCCGCCGGAGGCGAGAACATGACCCGCGAGGAAAGGATCGACGCGGCGCTTCGGAACTACTCCCACACGCTCTACCACCCGGTCGGGACTGCGCGGATGGGGATGGATGAAGCGTCGGTCGTGGACCCGGAGCTGCGCGTGCGCGGCGTCACCGGGCTCCGCGTCGCCGATGCGTCCGTCATGCCGACGGTCATCCGTGGGCACACCAATGCCCCCGCGATCGTCATCGGCGAAGTAGCCGCCGATCTCATCCGCGCAGACCGTGCGGGCGGGCGCTGACCCGTTAGAGCTCGCTTCCGGACACCGCGAAGGTGTCGCACTGGCCGACGCCGTTCTGGTAGCCCGTCGCGAACCAGCGCTTGCGCTGCTCACTGGTTCCGTGTGAGAACGAGTCGGGGTTGACCTGCCCCGACTGCGACTGGATATTGTCGTCGCCCACCGTCGCCGCCGCATCCAGCGCATCTTCCAGCTGTTCTTCGGTCGCGGGCTGGAGGTAGGAGGTACCGCTGGCGTCGGTCTCTTCACTCATCGCCGCGACCCACGCACCTGCGAAGCAATCCGCCTGAAGCTCCGTACGAACCGAGTTGCTGTCGGCACCTGTCCCGTTGTCGGGGTTGGCATCCATGATCCCGGTGATCTGCTGGATGTGGTGCCCGTACTCGTGGGCGAGGACGTACAACTGCGCGAGCGGGCCGATCTCGCTGCCGAACTGCTGGCCCAGGAGCGACCAGAAGTCGGGGTCGATATACACGGCCTCCTCCGGCGGGCAGTAGAAGGGGCCGACCGCGTTGGACGCCGTGCCGCACTGGGTGCTCGTCGAGCCGTCGACGATGTAGAACTGCGGGGCACGGTAGCCGTCCACCTGCCCTTCCCAGTACCCGTCGAGGGCGAGCGTGGCTGCGGCAAGGCGGCAGTCGTCGTTGTTGTTGGCGTCGCTGCCGGTCTCGCAGCCGTCGATGGTCTCTTCCTGCGCAGTACCGCCGCCGGTGTCGCCGCCCAGGCCCCCGCCGAGCAGACTGCCGAGGTCCCCGCCACCGAGGAGGAGCGCGATGATGACACCGACGATGCCGAGGCCACCCACACTTCCTCCGACGACGGCTCCGCGTCCGCGCCGACGCGCTTTATTGCCGCTGACGTCGGCATTGTCGTTGAACGTCATGCGCTCACCCTACTTCGCCGGGGGTGGATTCTCCCTCTCCGCCGCCGGTGACGCGGATGGCCCAACTCGTCAGTGCGGGAGACGCAGAACGTGCTTGATCGCGTGCGACACAGCGCCGATGCCGAGGTGATTTCCGTCGGCTCCGCGCCGCCAGTACCCGGTCAGATCGAACTCGCCCTTTCCGAGGCCGGCGGCCTTCACCCAAGCGCGCAGAGGCTTGATCGAGGACTGCTCCCCACCGAACCACACGTACGCGCGCTCGTCGCTCGGGATCTGGACAGAGCGCGCCGCGTCGGCGAGCAGGGTCGTCGTTCCCGCCGGCCGACCATCGCGGAGCAGCCAGCGAACCTCGACGCCATCCGGGGCCTCGAGTTCCTGCATCTCTGCGTCGTCCGCAACCTCGATCAGCGCGACGCCTCGGACAGTGCGCGGCAGCTCGGCGAGGCGCCGAGCGATCGCCGGCAACGCCGTCTCGTCCCCGAGATAGGCCTGCCAGGTGAACGCGTCCGGGATCTGAATCCCGCGCGGCGGTCCCGCCACCCAGATCGTCGATCCCACGGGCGCGGTCTGCGCCCAGGTTGAGGCGCGGCCTCCGTCGTGGATGACGAAGTCGATGTCGACCTCTCCCGCCACTGCGTCGTAGCGGCGCACCGTGTAATCCCGATTCGGCGCGGCCGGCCGCGGCCACGCCAGGCGGTCGCCGTCCGGCGTCGGGATACCGCTCGTGTCCTTCGGATCGTCGGGGAAGAAGAGCTTCATGTGCTCATCGGCAATATGACTTTCGAACCCGTCGAGCTCCTGCGACCCACCCAAGGTCAGGCGCAGCATCAGCGGTGTCACCTCGACTCGGCGCAGGAGGGTCAACTCTCGGATTCGAATCGGCCACCGCAGCAGCGTAGCGACGGGTCTGACGGCGTTCTCGGTCACGATGACGCCCCTTTCGGTGCAAGTAAGGTCCGCCTAACCAGCATGCCATGCCGGCCCGTGTGGGGCGATGAGAGCGGGATAGGCTCACAGCATGAGCGCATCCACGCCGACCACGGTGACCGTCACGGGGGCGGGCGGCCAGATCGGTTACAGCCTGTTGTTCTCGATCGCATCCGGCGCGATGCTTGGCCCGGATCGACCCGTGCGGCTTCGGCTGTTGGAGATCCCTCAGGGAATCTCTGCCGCGGAGGGGGTGGCGCTGGAGCTGCAAGACTGCGCGTTCGACCTCCTCGCTGACATCGAGATCACCGATGACCCGGGGGTCGCGTTCACCGGCACCAACATTGCCTTGTTGGTGGGAGCTCGTCCCCGCACAGCGGGTATGGAACGCGCGGACCTCCTCGCCGCCAACGCAGGCATCTTCGGACCGCAAGGCACCGCTATCGGCGAGAACGCCGCCGACGATCTCCGGGCGGTGGTCGTCGGGAACCCAGCCAACACGAACGCGCTCATCGCCGCCACCGCGGCGGCAGCACTCGGAGTTCCCACCGACCGGTTCACCGCACTCACGCGCCTGGATCACGACCGAGCCCTCGGACAGCTGGCAGAAACCCTCGCCGTAAAACCCGGAACGATCAACGCGGTGACGATCTGGGGCAACCACTCCGCGACGCAGTTCCCCGACGTCGATCACGCCACGGTGGACGGGAGACCGGTGCGAGACGCCCTCGCCGACGTCCTGGGCGGCGAAGACGCGACGTCATCGTGGCTGGACGAGACGTTCATTCCGCGCGTTGCCCGCCGTGGCGCCGAGATCATCGAGGTACGCGGATCGTCTTCGGCGGCCTCGGCGGCCCACGCCGCCATCTCCCACGTGCGTGACAGTGTGCTCGGAACCGGCGAGTCCTGGACCTCAGCCGCGGTCGTCAGCCGTGGTGAGTACGGCGTCCCGGAGGGTCTGGTCAGTTCCTTCCCCGTGACAAGTGATGGAACGGGGTATCGCATCGTGGAGGGTCTCAGCATCAGCGCTCGCGCCCGCGCGCGGATCGATGCCTCCGTCGCCGAACTCGTCAGCGAACGCGACGCGGTCCGCACGCTCGGGATTCTGTGACGGCAAATCGGCGCGGGCCTGTGAGAATGTCAGGGAGGGAGGAGTGCGGATGACGAACGAAGAAGCGGAGCAAGAGCTCTCTGCGGGCGAATACGCCGAAACGGTCACGATCGACGTCCGGGCGGACTCCGGCCCTCCGTCGAGCCTCGTGGATGTACTCCCGAGCCCGCAATGGTGGATGGCCCGTCCCATCGGGTCTCGCTTGGTCGGCCTCGTCGTCGCGCGCGACGACATGCCGCCCATCGTCGAGCAGCGTGAGGCACTGACAGAGTTCGGCGTCAAGATCGAGGGCTTCCGTCACCCCGCGCCGGAGACCGGCGAGACGTGGTCCGAGCGACTCCAGCGACTGTTCGGGCGCCTCGGGGATGGAGATGTGCTCGTCGTCGCAAACAAGCACGCCCTCGGCCGCACCGCGTCGGAAGAGACTCAAACTTTCGCAGAATTGCGCGGCCGCGGCGTCATCGTGAAGGTGCTCGACCGCCCCTGAGCTCAGGCGACGTAGGCCCGCAGGTGCTGCGCGGTGAGCGTGTCGGAGTGTGCGACCATCTCTGCTGGCGTCCCCTCGAAGACGATCTCACCACCGCCTGTCCCCGCACCGGGGCCGAGGTCGATGATCCAGTCGGCATGCGCCATGACCGCTTGATGGTGCTCGATCACGATGACCGAGTTCCCCTCGTCCACGAGGCGGTCCAACAGCGCCAAGAGGTTGTCGACGTCGGCCAAGTGCAGCCCCGTCGTCGGCTCGTCGAGCACGTACACCGCGCCGGCCTTTGCCATCGAAATCGCCAGCTTCAGCCGCTGACGCTCGCCTCCCGACAGGGTGCTCAGCGACTGCCCGAGCGTGAGATAGGAAAGCCCCACATCCGCCATGCGGGTGAGGGTCTTGTTCGCAGGCCCGGACGGGAAGAACTCCACGGCCTCGGCGACCGACAGAGACATCACCTCGTGGATGTTCTTGCCGCCCAGGCGGTACTCCAGAACCTCATCCGTGAACCCGGAGCCGTCGCACACCTCGCAGACAGTCTCGACGGTGGAGGTGAAGCCGAGCTCGGTGATGATGACACCGAGCCCCTTGCAGACGGGGCACGCGCCTGCCGAGTTCGCGCTGAAGAGCGACGACTTGACGCCGTTGGCCCTCGCGAACGCCGCGCGGATCGCATCGAGCACGCCGGTGTAGGTGGCGGGGTTGCTCCGGCGTGACCCGCGGATGACGGACTGGTCGACGACGACCACGCCCTCGCGTCCGGGCAGGTTGCCGTGGATGAGCGATGACTTGCCAGAGCCCGCGACACCGGTGATGACGGTGAGTCCTCCGAGAGGGATATCAACATCGACGCCGCGAAGGTTGTGGTCGTGCGCGCCGCGGATCTCCAGCGCGCCGGCCTGGGGGCGCACCTCATCTTTCAGCGTCGCTCGGTGGGCGAAGAACCGCCCCGTGACCGTGTCCGACTCGCGAAGGCCGGCGACGTCGCCCGTGTACCCGATCTCGCCGCCGCCCCGCCCCGCGCCAGGGCCCAGGTCGACGATGTGATCGGCGATTTCCATGACCTCGGGCTTGTGCTCGACCACGAGGACGGTATTGCCCTTGTCACGCAGACGCCGGAGGATCTCGTTCATCCGCTGGATGTCATGCGGATGAAGACCCGCAGTGGGTTCATCGAAGACGTAGGTGATGTCGGTGAGGCTCGACCCCAGGTGCCGGATCATCTTTGTGCGCTGCGCCTCTCCCCCAGAGAGCGTTCCGGAGGCCCGATCGAGCGACAGGTACCCGAGGCCGACCTCGACAAAGGAATCCAAGGTGTGCTGCAGGCCGCCCACGAGCGGCGCGACCTCGGGAGCGTCGATGCCACGCAACCATTCTGCGAGGTCACGGATCTCCATCTTCGCGGCATCGGCGATGCTCACTCCCCCGATGGTCGAGGAGCGCGCGGCCTCATTCAGGCGCGTTCCGGCGCAGTCGGGGCACTCTCGGAACACGACGGCACGGTCAACGAAGGACCGCACATGCGACTGAAGCGCGTCGCGATCCTTCTGGAGCATCGACTTGGTCACCTTGCCTACCAGGCCCTCGTACGTGACATTCATCCCGTCGATCTTGATCTTCGTCGGCTGCTTATAGAGCAGGTCCGTCCGCTCGCGCTCGGAGTAGTCCCGGACCTTCTTGTCCGGATCGAAGAAGCCCGAACCGATGTAGACCTTCACCATCCAGCCGTCGGCGGTGTATCCCGGCACGGCGATGGCGCCTTCGGTGAGTGACTTGTCCGGATGGACGAGCTCGTCGATGTCGATGTCACTGATCTGACCGAGGCCCTCGCAGCGCGGGCACATCCCCCCGGTCACGGTATACGTCTTGTGCTCGCGCACCGTCTTCTCGCCGCGGTCCACGCTCACCGCACCGCTGCCGGTCACCGACGGGACGTTGAAGGAGTACGCCTGCGACGACCCGATGCGGGGCTGCGCGAGCCGGGAGAAGAGCACCCGGAGCATCGCGTGCACATCGGTCGCGGTACCCACCGTAGAGCGCGAGTTCGCTCCCATGCGCTCCTGATCGACGACGATCGCGGGGCTGAGGTTCTCGAGTGAATCGACCTCCGGGCGAGCGAGGGACCCCATGAACTGCTGCACGAACGCGGAGTGCGTCTCGTTGATCATGCGCTGAGATTCGGCCGCAATCGTCCCAAAAACGAGGGAGGACTTGCCCGAACCGCTGACCCCGGTGAACACCGTCAGGCGCCGCTTCGGGATGTCAAGAGAGACGTTCTTGAGGTTGTTCTCATTCGCACCGACAACACGAATGATGTCGTGTGAATCTGCGATGTGGTCGGCCTGGTTTTCGCTCACACCTGAGTATCGCGCACACTCCCGACGCCGGGAGGGAGGACAATGGCTCGCGTGGAGCATCTCATCCTCTCCGCGATCCTCGGTGCGATCGTCATCGCCGCGGCCACCGTCGTCGCCCCCCGCGTCCGGGTCGCCGCGCCGCTCGTCCTCGTCGTCGTGGGCATCGGTGTCAGCTTCCTCCCCTTCGTCCCGACCATCGAAGTGGACCCCGAGATCATCCTCGTGGGCGTCCTTCCCCCGCTGCTCTACTCGGCCGCGGTGAACCTCCCCGCCGTCGAGTTCCGCCGCGATGCGAAAGCGGTCGGCGGGCTTGCGGTGGCGCTGGTTCTGCTGACCACGACGGTGCTCGGCGTCTTCTTCTACCTCGCGATCCCCGAGCTCAACTTCTTCCTCGCGCTCGCGCTCGGTGCGATCCTGAGCCCAACAGATGCGGTCGCGACAGCGATCGCGAAGCGGCTCGGCCTGTCGCGACGAGTGATCGTCCTCCTCGACGGCGAAAGCCTCCTCAACGACGCGACAGCACTCGTCACCCTTCGCACCGCGATCGCGGCCGCGGCGGCCGGCGCGTTCGCGCTCGGGCAGTTCGTCGGCGACTTCGCCCTCGCGGTCTTCCTCGCCGTCGTCGTCGGTGCGATCGTCGGGTGGGTGGGCATCCGCGCCCGGCAACTGATTCCTGACTCGGCAGCGAACAGCGTCCTCGGCTTCGTCGTCCCGTTCGCCGCGTACCTCCCCACCGAGCACCTGGGCGGCTCCGGCCTTGTCGCTGCGGTGGTCGCGGGCATCGTGACAGGGCAGGGCGCGGCCCGGCGCCTCACAGCCGAACAGCGCCTTACGGATCAGACGAACTGGCACACGATCGAGCGGGTTCTGGAAGGCGCTGTCTTCCTCATCATGGGGCTCGAGGTCAAGGATCTGTGGCAGGCGAACATCGAGGAGCAGGACGGCCCCTTCCGTGGATTCGTCCTCGCGATCATCGCGCTCCTGCTGGTCCTCGTCGTGCGCACCGCGTATGTCTCGGTGCTCATTCCGATTCTCAATCGCCGGAGGGCTCCGGAGCGACGCACGCGACTCACGCGCATCTCCTCCCGGCTGGACGGCCTGGACGACGAGGTACGCGATGCGCACCCGCAGCGCCTACGCGGGATTCGCGCCCGGATCAACCGGGCCTTCGCGGACCTGGACTACTACCAGGCGAAGCCTCTCACGTGGCGCCACGGCGGAGTCATCGTCTGGGCGGGCATGCGAGGAGTCGTGACCCTCGCTGCGGCTCAAACGCTGCCGCGAGACACGCCCTCCCGAGAACTCCTCGTGTTCACCGCGTTCCTCGTGGCGCTGTTCAGCCTCCTGATCCAGGGGCTCACGCTTTCGGCGGTCGCCCGGGCGCTCAAGGTGCCGCCCGACGACGAGGACTACCGTCGAGACGAGCACCAGCGGCTGACAGCGGAGCTGCGGAGCGCTGCATCGGAGGCGATTGCGAACAACTCGCTCCGCCGGAGCGACGGCACCGCATTCGATGACCGGGTCCTCGCCAAGGGCGCGAGGATGGCGGAGGCCCCGTCGGACGACCTGCTCTCGCTCCGTGATGACCTCGCCGAGCTGCGCCTCGCCCTCATCGGTGTCATGCGGAAGCGTCTCCTCGAACTCGGACGCGACGGCTACAGTTCGACCGAGCTACGCCGATCCCTCGCCGCGCTGGACGCAGAAGAACTCAGCCTTCGCACGGTGCTCGACGAAGGAGAATGAGGAGCGCCCTCAGCCCTTCTTCTTGGCGAGCTTCTCCGGCGTCGGCGCATCACCCGAGGACTTGAGGTCCGCGTAGTAGGTGCGCGCCTCGTCCTGGCGCTCCTGCTCGGCGCCGGACGCGATCGGAGCACGGACGTGCTCGGGCTCGAACGCGAAGGCGTCGACAAGGTCCTGCGCGTGCGGCCGAAGGCGGGCCGACAGCCGTCCGATGTACCGGGACACTGCGGAGGCGCGCTGGGCGGAGAGGCGACCGTTGATGAGGTACCACGAGAGGTGCTTCTCGATGAGCGTGAGGCCGAAGAGATCCCGGAGCCACGTCAGCACCTGGCGCGTGCCCTCGTCCGTGAAGGTCGGAAGCGCATCGCTGAAGGCCTCCCACTGCAGGAGCTCTCCGTGTGCGCGAGCTGCTTCAATGAGCTCCGCCTGGTTCTCGTTGAACAGTGCGGCCGCCTCCGCAGGCGATGCCTTCTGCGCGGGACGCAGACGTGCGGCGATATCCGCGATCATCCGCTCCACCCGGCCGGCGAGCAGCTCGTGCTGTTGCTCGGCACGCAGGCCGAGCTCGACCGAGCGCGCGGTCGAACCGAAGTCGGCGACGGTCTGACCGAGCGCGCGCAGGCCTGCGCCGTGGAAGACCTTGCCCGCGGCCTGAGCCGCAGCGAACTTGGCCAGCGCGGCAGTGTCCTTGCCCTTGAACTGCTTCGCGAAGTCGCCCAACAGACGCTTACCCACGAGCTGCAGCAGGATGTTGTTGTCCCCCTCGAACGTGACGTAGACGTCGAGGTCGTGACGGAGACCGACGAGGCGGTTCTCGGCGAGGAATCCGGCGCCGCCACAGGCCTCGCGGCACTCCTGAATGATGTTCAGAGCGTTCCAGGTGGAAAGCGGCTTGAGCGCGGCGGCGAGCGTCTCCAGATCCTCTCGATCTTCCGGCGTGTCACCACGGCCGCTGAACACCGAGTCGAACTTCGTCAGGAGCTCGTCGCCGGAGAAGAACTGGGCGTAGACCTGAGCGAGCGCAGGCAGCAGACGACGCTGATGCTTGCCATAGTCCAGCAGCACTACTTCGTCGGTGCCGGTGCCGGAATCGAACTGGCGACGCTGGTTCGCGTATGTCACCGCGATATAGAGCGCGAGCGCGGACGCCGTGGTGGCGGCGCCATCAAGCGAGACTCGACCCTGGACGAGCGCGCCGAGCATCGTGAAGAACCGACGGCCGGGGCTGTCAATGTCGCTCGTGTAGGAGCCGTCCGCTGCGACGTCGCCGTAGCGGTTGAGGAGATTCTCGCGCGGAACGCGCACCTGGTCGAAGTGGAGACGGCCGTTGTCGATGCCGTTCAGTCCACCCTTGACGCCGTCGTCCTCCCCGCCGACGCCAGCGAGGAAGTTGCCCTCGTCGTCGCGGATCGGGACATAGAAGCAGTGGACGCCGTAGTTCACACCGTTGGTGATGAGCTGCGCGAAGACCGTGGCTGCCTTGCCGTGCAGCGCGGCGTTGCCGAGGTAGTCCTTCCACGCACCGCGGAAGGGTGTGTGGATGACGAACTCTTCGGTTTCCGGGTCGTAGGTCGCGGTCGTTCCAATCGAGGCGACGTCCGACCCGTGTCCCGTCTCGGTCATGGCGAAGGCGCCCGGGATGTCCATGTTCATGACGTCCCGCAGCCACTTGTCGTGATGCTTCTTCGTGCCGAGCTGGTAGATCGCGGATCCGAACAGCCCCCACTGAACGCCGGACTTGATCTGCAGGCTCGGATCGGCGAGCACGAGTTCCATGAATCCGGCGAGGTTCGCGCCGTTGTCGCCGAGCCCGCCGTACTCCTCCGGGAACGCACGCCCGCCCGCACCGTGTTCGACGAGCTTGTGGACCTGCTTCAGCGTCCGGTCGCGGTGTTCCGGCATCGGCTCACCCTCGACCTTCCAGAAATCGGGGTCCTTGATCATCTCGCGGGCTTCGCGACGCGTGTCGGCCCAGGTACCCAGGAGCGCCTCGGTGACGACGGGGATGTCGATGTGCGCCTCCGACGCCTCCTCGGGCGTGTGCGCGGCGGTCGGCGCACCACCCTCCGGGGTGCGGGAGTTGGTGGACGGCTTGTCAGAGCGAACGGCAGTATCAGCCATGATGACCTCTTTCGCGGCGGTGAAATCTCCCTCAACCGTAGGACTCCCACAACCACGCCTCAAACGGGTTGGCTGATCGGCACAAAGCCCCCCGGCGGACCGCCCCGTGCCCGTTGTGCTTGGTCCACACGTGTCACACTGACCGCGCACCAGTTCTCATCGGAAGGCACTCCCGTGCGTACCTCAGCCTCTCTCCTCCCCGCGAGGCCACAGTGACAACGCCGCTCGGCGGGGAATCCACTCGTCACGTCGTCGCCGTGGTCCGGGGCTTCTCCGGATCGATCGAGGTCGAGACGAACGCCGATGGGCGGCTCCCGCGCGTCGACGCGGACTGGCCCGATGTCAGCGACCTCCTGCCCGGCCGGCGGCTCCTCCCTCTCGCGCCGCGCATCCGCATCGGAGACGAGAATCTGCACGTGCTTGCCGACCTGACCGGAGCCGGCGAAGTATGGACCTCGCTCGCGGCCATCGCCGAATCGGAGGAGCTTCGCGGGGCGATTGCACGGGCCGTCGCACAGTGGAACGGTGACGCGCCCGCGCCAGAGCGGCGCGGCTCCTGGTATCGGCGCGGCTGGCTGGACCACGTCGGCGAGTGGATCGCCACCCAGACGGGCGGGACGGATGGTGAACTCCTCGGCGACCCCTCGGTGATCAAGATGTGGCCGCTCTCAGCGCTCGCGCGGTTCCCCACGCGCCGCCGGGATGTGGTCGTGAAGGCGTCGTGCGAGCACTTTCGCGCTGAACCGATGATCACGGCAGCCCTCGCCGACATCGCGCCCGACGTCATGCCCGACGTGATCGCCATCGACGCAGACCTCACCGCGATGCGGGCGTTCGACCCGACTCCGGCAGAGGGCACCCCCGCCTTGGACCGCCTGCTCGTGGCCGCCGCTGAGGCGATCGCCACGGTGCAGACACGCAGCCTCGGCGCACTCGACCGGCTGCGCTCGGCAGGCGCTCCGCTCCGGGGTGCGAAGGAGACCATCACGGCGTTTGCCGACGTCCTCTCCCACGGCGCCGAAATCGAGTTGCTCTCCGCGTCCGAACGCGCGCGACTGCGTGCGCATCAAGAGTCAATCGCGGGAAAGGTGGAAGAGCTCCATGCGGCGGGACTTTCTCTCGCCGTCATCCACGGCGACCTGCACGGCGCGAATGTCGCCGTCCACCCGAGCAGTGGCGGGCCCGTGCTGTTCGACTGGAGTGACAGCGCGGTGGCGCACCCGTCGCTCGACCTCGCCCACCTCACCCGGGGCCGCGATGACGCCGTGTCGGAGGCAATGTGGACCGCCTGGGCCGACGTGTGACGACAGGTGAACCCGGGGATGAATCTCGCTGCCCTGCGCACGCTGGCGCCCCTGGTCGACCGTGTCTATCAGGTCGTAACCTACGAGCGTCTCTACCGAGGTATCGAGGCTGGCACCCGTGCGGGCATGGGCGGTATCCAGGCACGTCTCCTCCGCGACCTGATCTCGGCCGCGTGAGCAGGAGCGCCCGGAGGCGCGCTCGTCAGGCGCCCGCAATCACGGCGAGGACCGCGTCGCCATAGGCCTCGCGCTTCTTCGCGCCGATGCCCGTGATGCCTTCAAGACCCGCGACGGACGTCGGGCGGCGTTCCGCGAGCGCACGCAGCGTCGCATCTCCGAAAACGATGTACGCGGGCACTCCCTGTTCGCGCGCCTGCTCGGCGCGCCAGGCGCGGAGGGCTTCGAACAGTGACTTATCCCCGTCGGCGACCGACTCGGACGCCGACGATTGCTTGCGCGCACGGCTTCCCCCCGAGCGGCCGAGCACATCACGTCGCAGCGGCACCGGCGTCTCACCGCTGAGCACCCCGGCCGCGTCCGCGCCAAGTCCGAGAACGCCGTAATCGCCTCGGGCGACGAGGAGCCCTCTGGCGAGAAGCTGCCGAACCACGGATCGCCAGTCCTGCTCGCTCAGGTCTTTCCCGAGGCCATAGGTGGAGAGCCGGTCATGGCCCTGCTGACGGATGCGCTCTGTGTCGGATCCGCGCAAGATATCGATGAGGTGCCCGGCTCCGAAGGCCTGATTGCGCTCCCGCTGCAGCCGCACGATGGTCGACAGCAGCTTCTGCGCGGGCACGAGCCCGTCCCACACATCGGCGGGGGTCAGGCACGTGTCGCAGTTACCGCATGGCCCCGACTCCTGGCCGAAGTAGCCGAGCAGATTCTGCCGCCGACACGTGACCGTCTCGCACAGCGCGAGCATCGCATCGAGGTGCTGGCCCATCCGCATCTTGTAGGTGCGATCCCCCGGCGACTGATCGATGAGCCGACGCTGCTGCACCACGTCGCCGAGCCCGTAGGCCATCCACGCCACCGAGGGCTCGCCATCACGGCCCGCGCGTCCGGTCTCCTGGTAGTAGCCCTCAACGGACTTCGGAAGGTCGATATGGGCGACGAACCGCACGTCCGGCTTGTCGATCCCCATTCCGAACGCGATCGTCGCGACCATCACAACGCCTTCTTCACGCAGGAACCGGGATTGGTGTCGTGCGCGCACGTCGGCCGGAAGGCCCGCATGGTACGGCAGGGCGTTGATCCCCTGCGCGCGCAAGCCCTCGGCGGTCTGATCGACCGTCTTACGACTGAGGGCATAGACGATGCCTGCGGCGCCGTCTCCCTGCGACCGGATGAAGTCGACGAGCTGACGGCGGGGTTCACGCTTCGGCTCGATGCGGTATTGGATGTTGGGTCGGTCAAAGCTCGCGACGAAGTGTCGGGCGTCCGCGAGATGGAGCCGCTCGGTGAGCTCTTTATGGGTTGCGCGGGTGGCGGTGGCGGTCAACGCCATCCGAGGCACCCCGGGGAAACGCTCGGCGAGGTCGCCGAGCGCGAGGTAGTCGGGCCGGAAGTCGTGACCCCATTGCGAGACGCAGTGGGCCTCGTCGATCGCGATGACGCTCAGCGTCCCGCGCTGGAGGAGTTTCGTCGTCGCCGTCACAGACAGTCGCTCCGGCGCGACGTAGAGCAGGTCCACCTCGCCGGCGAGATAGGCCCGCTCGATGTCCTGTCGCTGCGCGGGGTTCTGCGTCGAGTTGAGGAACGCGGCGCGGACGCCGTTGGCGACGAGCGCGTCGACCTGGTCGGCCATGAGCGCAATCAGCGGCGAGACGACGAGCCCCGTCCCCTCCCGGACGAGGGCGGGGACCTGATAGGTGATCGACTTGCCGCCCCCGGTGGGCATCAGTACGACGGCATCCCCACCCCCGACGACATGCGCGACGATCTCGGCCTGGTCACCGCGGAACGCGTCGTAGCCGTAGACCTCGGTGAGGACTGTCTGTGGGTCTGCGCCGACGGTTGGACGCGGTTCACGCGCTCGCACGGGAGCGGACGGGGCAGCCTCGGTGTCTCTCGTCTGACGGGCAAGCGCCCCGGCGTATCCGTCGTACGCGTCATCGACGGGCGGCATCCATTCATCGGGCGGCGGAGCGTCGTCGTCGCTCGGCTCCCACCCGTCATACGGGTCCACCGGCGCGCGAGAAGTCATCGCTCCAGCGTAACGACGCGCACCGACGCTGGGGTCACGGCGTCAACAGCAGCGCGCTCCTGGATTTTTGTCCTGGTCGTCCATGCGCTGTCGCCAGAACTGGCGCTCATTGAGCGGTTCTTCGTGGGGATGCTCCCGACGCTGATGGGCGACATACGTGGCGTAGGCCGAATCGCCCATGAGCGTCGTCATGTACCACCGGATGCCGCGCCCGGCGCGCACCACGTACCCGAGGAGGGTTCGCAGCGGTCCGGGCGCGGCAGTCGATGTCATTCTTCCCCGATCAGTGATGACGGTGCGCCGTCTCGGTGCGCTCGGCGTCGACGATCGGCGCCCACTGCTTCTCGAGCTCTCGTTCGGACGGCGTCGAAATGAAGCCCGCCGGCGCATAGCGGCGCGACGGCTGCGGCTCGTCCTCGGTGTTCTCGCCGCCGCCGTTGCGGATCGCCTTGACCGACACGGCGAGCGCCGCGATGATCACGATGATCGCGAGCGTCACGAAGACGATCGAAAGGGTTCCCTGAACGCCCGTGTTCCGGATGACCGCTTCCAGAACAGCCGGCTCGCCCAGAGTGGTGTCGCCCGCCTCGAGCGCCTCGCGGTACCGGAAGTGGTTCGCCCAGTATCCGATCGCGGGCACCGGCGAGAAGATCTTGTACAGCGACGCGGTGATCGTGACGATCGCGGTGAACACCAGCGGCACGCCGATGATCCAGAGCCACTTCACGTAGCCCGGGCCGCGCTTGGCGACGATCGCGAACACGACGGCGAGGGCAATCGCTGCCAACAATTGGTTCGCGATACCGAACAGCGGGAAGAAGGTGTTGATGCCGCCGAGCGGGTCCGTGACGCCGAGGATGAGGATCGCCCCCCACCCGGCGACCATGAGCGCGGTGCAGATCCACACGCCGGGGCGCCAGCTCACGTCGCGGAACCGGGGCACCCACGCCCCGATCGAATCCTGGAGCATGAACCGCGCGACGCGTGTGCCGGCGTCCACAGCGGTGAGGATGAACAGCGCCTCGAACATGATCGCGAAGTGATACCAGAACGCCATCATCGCCTGGCCGCCGAAGATCTGCTGCATGATGTGCGCGAGACCGAGAGCGAGCGTCGGAGCACCACCGGTGCGCGAGACGACCGACTCCTCGCCGATACTCGTGGCGGTGCTCGTCAGCGTGGACGCATCCAGCGGGGCGCCGGTGAGTCCGAGCGAGTTCACGAACGCGACGGCCCCCTCGACCGTGCCGCCGGTGAGCGCCGCCGGGGAGTTCATCGCGTAGTAGATGCCCTGATCGATCGAGAGCGCGGCGACGAGCGCCATGATCGCGACGAAGGACTCCATAAGCATCCCGCCGTAGCCGATGAAGCGGGTCTGGCGCTCCTTCTCGACGAGCTTGGGCGTCGTGCCGGAGGAGATGAGGGCGTGGAACCCGGAGAGGGCACCGCACGCGATCGTGACGAACAAGAACGGGAACAGCGGCCCGGAGAACACCGGGCCGAGCCCTGTCTCGCCGAACTCGGTCAGGGCGGGGACCGTGATCTCGGGACGCACCACGATGATCGCGACGGCCAGCATTCCGATGACACCGATCTTCATGAAGGTCGACAGGTAGTCACGCGGTGCCAGCAGGAGCCAGACCGGGAGGACCGCGGCGATGAAGCCGTAGACAATGATGCCCCACGCGATCACTTCGCGATCGAGGTGGAACATCGCGTAGCCCCACTCGGTGCCGGCGACCCAGCCACCGGCGACGATCGCGACGATCAGCAGCACGAAGCCGATGATGGAGACCTCGGTCACCTTGCCGGGCCGGAGGAACCGCAGGTAGATGCCCATGAAGATCGCAATCGGGATCGTCAGCGCCACGGAGAACACACCCCACGGGCTCTCACCGAGCGCGTTGACGACGACGAGCGCGAGGATCGCCACGATGATGATCATGATCAGGAGCGACGCGATGATCGCGGCGGTGCCGCCGATGCGCCCCAGTTCCTGACGGGCCATCTGGCCGATCGTGCGGCCGCCACGACGCATCGAGAAGAAGAGGACCGTGTAGTCCTGAACCGCACCGGCCAGGACGACGCCGACGATGATCCAGATCGTGCCGGGGAGGTACCCCATCTGAGCGGCGAGCACCGGTCCGACGAGGGGACCCGCGCCCGCGATCGCCGCGAAGTGGTGGCCGTAGAGCACACGACGGTCGGTCGGGACGTAGTCCTTACCGTCAGACTTCACCTCGGCGGGAGTCGCCCGCCGGTCGTCGGGACGGGTGATGTAGCGCTCGATGACCTTGGAGTAGAAGCGGTACCCGATGAGATACGTGCAGACGGCGGCGAACACGAACCAGATCGCGTTGACCGTCTCCCCGCGGACGATCGCGAGCATCACCCAGGCGAGGCCACCGAGGAGAGCGATCGCGGTCCAGATCAGGATCTTGGGAAGCGTCCACCGCGAGTCCTTCTTGTCCTGCGCCTCGGTGAGGGAGACGGGTGGCAGGTTGCGGTCGGTGACGGTGGCGTTGGAACCGTGATCTCGGCGTCGGCGCGAAGATTCAGACATCGTTCTCCTCAGTGGGGCGCGGCATTGCGTTCGAACAGAATACGTGTCTGAGAGAAACCTGTGAACTCACCTCGCCGATCGGGCCCCCTCTTTCGGTGCACGCCGGGCAGTAGCCACCCGCCCGCGTGGGGGCTTACCGTGGAGTCAACGAGAGGACGTGCGATGAGCGAAGAAGATGTCGACATCGAAGTGACCCGCAACAGTGAGAAGTCCCGCTACGAAGCGATCCTGAACGGACAGGTCGCCGGCTACACCGCGTTCCAGCCCGACAGCCGCGGCCGGCTGGTCTTCAATCACACCGTGGTCGACCCCGCCTTCGAGGGTCGCGGCATCGGACGCACCCTGGTGGGCAACGCACTCGCGGATGTGGCGGTACAGGGCGAGACGATCGTGCCGGTGTGCCCGTTCGTCATTCGCTACCTCCGCGGACACGACGTCCCCGGGCTCAAGATCGACTGGCGAGACGACGAGGACACCCTCGAGGCCGCCGGAGGGCAATCGGATTGACCCGGCTGGATGCGGGGCCCGAGCAGCACTCGGGGAGACCCGACTGCGACGGGCCGCGAAGCCTCATCCTTGAAGCGCGCGAAGTGCCGCTGGGCGGCTTGCGCGCCATGACGGTGCATCGAAGCCTCCCTCAACGGGCGGTGCCGATGATCGGCGCGTGGTGCTTCCTCGACCGTTTCGGCCCACAGACCACCAAGATGCGCGTCGAGCCGCACCCGCACATCGGGTTGCAGACGGTCACATGGCCCTTCCTCGGAGAGATCCGCCACCGTGATGCGGTGGGCTCTGACGTCGTGATCACACGGGGCGCGCTGAATCTGATGACCAGCGGAGCCGGTATCGCGCACTCGGAGTACTCGGTCAGCGACCAGGAGATCCCGCTCGATGCGCTGCAGCTGTGGGTCGCGCTTCCGGAGTCGCGTCGGCACGGTGAGCCCGCATTCGAACAGCACAGCGACCTTCCGCACGTGGCCCTGGCCGGAGGGGCCGACGCGACCGTCGTGGTCGGCACGTTCGCGGGCACGACCTCACCGGCACGCATGTACACACCGATCGTCGGCGCCGAGATCCATCTACCCGCGGGGACGACCGTTCGTCTTCCGCTCGAAGCGGCGCACGAGTACGGGATCATCGCGTGCCGTGGCTCCGTCCGCGTGGACACCGCGCCGGTCAGCGGCGAGATCACGCTCCCGGTCAATGACCTCCTCTACCTCGGCATCGGCCGGGATGGGGTAGACGTGCATGCCGACGATGATGCGACGGTCTTCCTCCTCGGCGGTGAACCGTTCGAAGCCGACATCGTGATGTGGTGGAACTTCGTCGGCCGGTCGCACGAGGAGATCGTCGAAGCGCGGGAGGCATGGGAGGGCGGCGCGGCGCGGTTCGGTCACGTCGTCGCTCATGGTGATGAGCGCATCCCCGCCCCGCCACTGCCCGCCGTGCGCCTGACCGCGCGACGTCGCCGCTGAATCGGTTCACGACCGACACTCCGACGCGCGTACGCTGGGATGGTGACCCGACGGCCGCTCCTTTCCACGCGCGTCCTGCTTGTCTGCGCGGCAATCGGTGTCGCCACCGGCATCGTGGGCGGCATCGCGGGCCTTCTGACCACCGCGATCCTCGCCGTCGTCCCCATCCTCTACGGAGTCTTGCTGGGGGTCCACGTCCTCCCCGGGATCATCGCGCAAGAGGTGCTGCAACTCCCGTTCGTCGCGCTCGCGACGCACGTTCTGGCGGCACTCGTCTCCAGCGCGTTCGCGATCGGGTTCGCTCCGCAGTTCCTCGGCACGGCGCTACTCTTCGGCGGCATCCAGGAGCTCGTTGCGGCCATCGTCCGCTACCGCTCGTGGGCGCCGTGGCGCTTCTTCGTCTCTGCGATCGTGATCGGCATCGTCGTGGCGGTCGCAGTCTTCTTCGCAGCCAACCTCGCAAAGCTGGCCCCGTGGGCGCAGATCGTCTACCTCGTCCTGGCAGTGCTCGGACCCGTCCTGTGGACGGCGATCGGGCTGGGTATCGGACGGTCGCTGCGCCGCGCCGGGGTCGCCCGTCCTCGCCGCTGACCGGACGCCCCAGACGGGTAAGGGTAGGCTAAGTCGCGGTGCGGCGCCTGCCCGCCGATGGGAAGATCGTGACTTCAGCCGACTCCGGCTTCATCCGGGAGCCGCTCACCGCAGCCGACGGCGCGGCTCTCGTCGAGGCCGTGGACGTCGCGATCACGTGGGACGCCGCTGGAGCGCCGACGCCAGCCGGCGCCTCCCTCACCATCCGGCCAGGCGAGGTCGTGCTCCTTCTCGGTCCGAGCGGTTCGGGAAAATCCACCCTCACGCTCGCGCTGAACGGGCTCATCCCCCACTCCATCCCCGCCTCCGTCAGCGGATCTCTCCGCACCGCAGGCCACGATGTCCGCGCCTCCACCGTCGCCGACCTCGCCCGCCACGTCGCGATGGTCTTCCAAGACCCGGACAGTCAGCTCGTCACCGGGACGCTCCTCGATGAAGTCGCCTTCGGCCCCGAGAATCTCTGCCTCCCCGCGGAGGAGGTGCTCCGGCGCGCGGAGGCCGCTCTGCGTCGCGTGGGTCTGTGGGAGCGGCGCACCGACAACCCGGATCGGCTCTCCGGCGGAGGCCGGCAGCGGCTTGCGATCGCGTGCGCCCTGGCGATGGGCTCACCCCTCCTCGTTCTGGACGAACCGACGGCCAACCTTGACCCCGCAGGCATCGAAGACGTGTACGCGGCGCTGCGCGATGTCGTCGCCGCCGGCGACCGAGCGGTCCTGCTCGTCGAGCACAACCTCGATGCCGCGATGGACCTCATCGACCGAGTGGTCGTGCTCGACCGAGATGGTCATACGGCGTACGACGGATCGGTCGACGAGGTCATCCGAGGCCACGCCGACGACCTGCACCGCATGGGGGTGTGGCTCCCGGTGGCGAGCCTGGCCGCGCTCCAGCTCCGCGGCGCGGGGCACGCTCTCACTCCGCTCCCGGTCACCCCGGACGAGCTCCGCCACGCGCTCGAGTCAGAACAGGATCCTCCGGGAACCTCGGTTCCGTCGCCGACTCCCCGATCCGAGGTCGGCCAAGACCCCGTCGTCACCGTCCGCGGGTTGGCGCTCACCCGCCGCGGCGCACCGATCCTGCACGACATCGACCTCACCGTGCACCGAGGCGAGTTCGTTGCTCTCGTCGGAGCGAACGGGGCCGGGAAGACCAGCCTGCTGCAGGCGATCGCGGGGATCCTCCCGACGCGCAAGGGAATGGTCTCCCTCGGCGGACTCGATCCGTTCCGTGCTGACGCGCGCGCCACGACCGCGCGGATCGGCTTCGTCTTCCAGAACCCCGAGCATCAGTTCATCGCGCAGAGCGTGCGAGAGGAACTCGCCCACGGTCTGCGCCGCCAGAAGCTCCCGGACGCTCAGGTCCGCGCTCGCACCGACGAGATCCTGGAACGATTCGGGCTCCGCGACAAGGCCGATGTGCACCCCTTCCTTCTCTCGGGCGGGCAGAAGCGGCGCCTGTCGGTCGGGACCGCCCTGGTTGCCGGCTCCGAGATCCTCGCGCTGGATGAGCCCACCTTCGGGCAAGACCGGGCGCGCGCGGAAGAGCTGCTCTCTCTGCTGCGAGACCTCGAGGCGGACGGAACCACGATCATTGTGGTCACACACGACATGCAACTCGTCACCGACTATGCCCACCGCACGGTCGTCCTCGACGACGGCCGAATCGTCGCCGACGGCCCGACCGACGAGGTCTTCGGGCGGGTCGATGTCCTGCGCCGCGCGGGGCTTCGACCTCCGCCCTTGCAGCGTGCACTCGCGGACCTTGATGGACTCCCGAGTCTGTCCGGGCGCGCGCGCCTCGCGGACCTTCCCGGTGGGCAGCGATGAGCACGACCGTCGATCCGTATGCCGCCGTCGATCAGGGCGGTCGGTTCCTTTCGCGCATCAACCCGCTGGCGAAGCTCCTCGCCCCGATCCCCGTCATGATCGCGCTCGTGTTCGTCAGAGACCTCGGCACTCCGCTCGCCTTCCTCGCCGTCGCCTACCTTCTCCTACTGCTGGGGTCTCGGATCGCGACCCGCACACTGATCCTGCTCGGCGTGGCGCTCCCCCTTGCTGTCGTCATCCTGGGGCTCGGAATGGCCTTCTGGACCGACCCCACAGCGGTGACCGATCGGACGCCAGCTCTCTCCCTCGGCGCCTGGTCTCTCACGTGGGGGGCGATCGGGGCGGGGTTCGCGACGAGCCTCCGCCTTGCCGCCATCGTCGCTCTCGCGTTCATCGGCGGCCTGACCACGAGTGGAAGCGACCTCGTTCGAGCCAGCGTTCAGCACCTGCGCGTGCCGTATCGGGTCGGCTACACGGCACTGGCCGCGTTCCGTTTCGTCCCCCGGTTCGGATATGAGCTGGACATCATCCGTCAGGCGCACCGGGTGCGCGGGGCGGGTGGCGGGCGCGGTCCGATCGCCGCCGTCCGGAGGTGGTCGGGCTACCTCGTGCCGCTGCTGGCCGGCGCCATCCGCCACGCCGAACGTGTCGCGCTCGCGATGGACGCGCGCGCCTTCGGCGCCTTCCCCGAGCGCACCGAGCGGCACCTGGTTCCGTGGCGCGCGCACGACACGGTCTTCGTGCTCCTCTTCTGGATCGTCTCCGTCGTGATCTTCGTCCTCCTTCACCCGTGGACTCTCTGAAAGGACTCCTCATGGCGCGCGCAAGCAAAATCGTCAAGCCCACATCTCAGGAACTCATCCACCTCACGGTGTTGGCGGTGCAGCGCCTGACGCCGCACTGGGTGAGGGTGACGCTGGGGGGCGCGGAGGTCGAGAAGTTCTCGCCGATGGGGTACGACCAGTGGTTCCGCCTCTTCCTCCCACTCTCCGGCGAGGACGGCTTGGATCGTCTGCCCCCGAAGGCGAACAAGATGTTCGGGTACCTCAAGTACCTCCGCATCCCCGATGGGGTGCGCCCGGTGATGCGCAACTACACCGTGCGCGCCTTCCGTTCCCGAGGCAAATCGGGCGGCCCGGAGATCGACGTCGACTTCGTCGTGCATGGCGAAGGTCCCGCCGCGGGGCCCGCTTCACGATGGGCGACGGGCGCGAAGGTCGGAGAAAGCGTTGTCATCATCGACGAAGGACTCGGGTTCAACCCGGAACGAGGCACACAGCGCGTCCTTCTCGTGGCTGACGAGACCGCTGCCCCCGCCGTCGCAGGAATCTGCGCGACGCTGCCGGAGACCGCGACCGGGATGGCCCTGATCGAGGCCCCGTCCGAGGAGGACATCCTCCCGTTCGACGCACCCGCAGGGATCGATGTACGTTGGCTGGTCCGCGGCGCCGATGAGGTACCCGGTACGGCAGCTCTTTCTGCACTGCGCGAGGTGGAGCTCCCCGGCACACCGTTCCATGCCTTCGCCGCCGGTGAACAGTCGCTCGCCACCGGGGCACGCCGCTATCTGGTCGGCGAGCGCGGCGTCGACAAAGATGCGGTGAGCTTCATTGGGTACTGGCGCATCGGCGCCTCCTCCCCCGCGCCGAAATCGGTCCGGGCGGAGTCGCCGTCGCAGTGACTCGTCCCGGCCCTCGCGGCACCCGAGCGGACGTAGCCTGAAGAGACACCCACTGTTCGGAGGTCCACCATGTCCGGCTCTGCTCCGCTTCCCCGCGGGATCAACCACATCGGCATTACGGTGCCCGACATCGATGCCGCGACGACATTCCTCAGTGACGGTCTCGGCGCACGCGTGGCCTATGACGGCCTCACCACGGACGATGAGCCACGCGGCGGCCACGAGACGGAAACGCAGCTGGGGCTGCCCTCGGGCGCGACGATCCGCCGCCAGCGGATGGTGGTCATCGGCACCGGCCCCTCGCTGGAACTGTTCGAAATCGACGGCCCGCAGGAGCCCGCCGTTGGCCTCGTGGGCCTCGGCCTCACGCACATCTCCTTCTACGTGGACGACATCGAAGGCGTGCGCGCCCGGCTGATCGATGCGGGCGGCGAAGCACTGTCCGAGGTGCACGGCAACAGCCGCTACGAAGATTCACCCGGCAACGGCAGCGTCTACGTTCGCGCCCCGTGGGGCACGCTCATCGAATTGCAGACGATCCCCGAGGGGTACTACTACCCTGCTGACAGCGAGGCCGAGGTCTGGACCCCGCCGAAGCCCTGACGCTCAGGAGAGCGCGGTGACGAGCTGGTCCTTGCGCAACCGCGAGTAGCCGGTCAGACCTTTCGCCTTCGCGAGCCCGCGCAGCTCCGCCACGGTCTTTGCCGAGAGATCGGTGCTGGTCGTCGCTGACGGGGGTGCCGACGGGGCGGGCGTTGTCTTGGCTGAGGGAGCCGCCTTCTTGGCCGCTGTGCGGGTTGCCGGTGCCTTCGCCGAGGTACGCGCGGCGGGCGCCTTCGCGGGGGTCGGCGTCGGCTTCTTCGCCGCCGATGCTGCCTCGGTCGCGGGAGCGTCCGGAGCGGGAGTCACTGCGGTCTTCTCGGTCGCCTCTTCCGCGGCAGCCTTCTTGTCGGCCGCCTTGATCTCGGCGGCTTTCTTCTCGGCAGTCTTCTTCTCGGCAGTCTTCTTCTCCGCAGCCTTCTTCTCCGCAGCCTTCTTCTCCGCAGCCTTCTTCTCCGCAGCCTTCTTCTCCGCAGCCTTCTTGTTCGCTGCCTTCTTCTCGGCGGCAGCGGCCTTCAGCTTCGCCCTTTCCTCGGCGGCGACCTTCTCGGCCCTCTTGACGGCCTTCTTCGTTGCCCGAGCGAGGTCTTCGGCGGCGGACTCGACAGCACGGACCACCTTCTTGGGCTTGTTCTTGAGCTTCTTCTTCGTCACATCCGCAGCATCGCGGACGTCCTCGACGGCGCCTCGGAGCTTGCGAGCGTGCTTCTTCGGCAGTCCGGAGATCAGCTTCTCCGCGTCCTTCGCGGCGGCAAGCGCCTCATCGATCGCTGCGTGTGCGGCCTTCGCGGCCTTCTTGTTCGCCATGGCGTTACTCTACGTCGCGTTGTGCCCGTCACCCAGAGTGTGCGCAGTGTCCCGTCATCTGCGCACGGGATCCGCGCCGCCATCGACGAAGGCGATGACCTGCGCGAGAGAGGGCGCGGCCTCCCAGTCTCCCGGCGCCTGGCACACCAGCGCGCCGCACGCATTCCCACGGATCAAACGCTCGACGAGGTTCTTGCCGTCCACGCGCGCACTGAGATATCCCGCGACGAACGCGTCTCCCGCGCCCACGGTGTCGATGACCTGAATGGAGAATCCCGCGCGCTCGGTCACCCCCGTGTCGGTGACCACGGCGGCCCCATCCGGCCCCCTCTTGAGCACGACTTCTGCCCCCCCGGCAGCAAGCGCTCGCGCGGCGGATTCGGCATCGTCCGCGCCCGTCACGAGCACCAGCTCCTCCGGACCGCCGAAGACGATGTCGGCTTCGCGGGCGAACTCCCCGAGGATCTCGGCGGCCTGGTGTGCGGAGGCAAGGGCGGAGCGGTAGTTGACGTCGAAGCTGACTGTCACGCCGGCCTGCCTCGCGCGCTCGATCGTGTGCCTTGTCGTCTCCCGCGCGGACTCCGACAGAAGCGGAGTGATGCCGGTGAGGTGAAGGACATCGGCGCTCTCAACCCACCCCTGCGGAACATCACCGGGCTGGAGCCGCGAACCGGCCGAACCGCGGCGGTAATAGTGCACCGCGGTCGATTGGCCGGTGGGACGCTCTTTGAGCATGAGGCCCGTCGGCGCCTGCTCGTCAACGATCACGTGCGCCTGCACACCCTCGGCGCGGATATCGCCGTGCACACGCTCTCCGAGAGGGTCGGCGCCCACGCGTCCGAGCCAGCGGACCGTGATCCCGAGCCGAGCAAGGCCCACCGCGACGTTGCTCTCGGCTCCCCCGATCCCGAGGGCCAGATTGTGGGCATGGCGGAGCGGACCGATCTCCGAAGTGCGTACGAGGGCCATGGTCTCCCCCAGAGTCACGACCGTCGCGGCGGTGGTCACGATCAGTCTCCCTGCCCGCACAGCCGCACGAACGCCGCCGCGCGCTCACGCAGAGCGCCGAGGTCGCCGCCGCGGAAGGCATCTCCCAGAAGCGGTCCGCCGACGCTGACGGCGAGTGCACCCGCATCGAGCCACCCGCGTGCGCTGTCGAGATCGACGCCCCCGGAAGGGACGACCTGCAGGCCGGGGAACGGCCCGCGCAGGTCTTTCACGTAGGCGGAACCCACGACACCCGCCGGGAAGATCTTCACTGCGGAGGCACCCAGACGCCACGATGTGAACAACTCGCTCGGGGTAAGACCGCCAGGGACGATCGGCACACCCGCGTCGACCGACGCACGGATGATCTCGGGGTCGGTGACGGGAGTGACGAGGTACTGCGCTCCGCCGCTGACTGCACGATCGAGTTGATCGCGGTTGGTGACGGTTCCGATGCCGAGGTCGATGGCCTCGCCGTACTTCTCGCGCAGCTCAGGGAGTCGCTCGAGCGTCCCGGGCGTCGTGAGAGTGAGTTCGATACTCGGCACCCCCGCAGCGATGAGCGCGTCGATCACCGCGTCGTAGTCGGCAGCCTGCTGCGCCCGGGCAACGACGACGAGCCTGCCCTCGGCGGTGCGAGCGGGCAACGGGAGGCGGGGGGCGGGCGTGCCGGGCATGTGCTGCTCCATCCTGATGTCGGCCTTGCAGGCGGACCTGTCATCCAAGAACCGGGTTGTATCGGCCGAGAACCCGCAACCGTGCGGGCCCCTGTCTTCCGCTGCGGTTTGCTATATGAAACACTTGTATCAGCAGACAGAATCTACGGTAACACTCGGACTCTTCCGAGAGGAAGGGTGACCGACTCGAATCCCCGAGGACCCATGCACACCGCCCCCCTCACGCCGACCGGCACGAGCGTCGAGAAGGCGCTCGCGCTCGTCGAGGTACTCGCGGGGGCAGGACCGAACGGACTCGCGCTCAAAGACGTTGTGCGAGAGACGGGGATGAACAAGGCCAGCGCGCATCGCCTCCTGCAGACGCTGGCGCGAAGCGGCTACGCGGAGCAGGACGCCGCGGGCCGTTATCGCTTCGGGTCGAAACCGACCCTGTTGGTCGAGCAGTACCACGGTGAGGAGAACCTCCCGGCCCTGTTTCGGCCGGCGCTGCTCGCGATCTCCGGCGAGGTGCAGGAGCTCGTGCACCTCGCTGTCCTGGAAGCTCACCACGTGGTCTATCTCGACAAGGTGGAGCCTGATCGCGCGATCCGCGTGTGGTCGCGCGTGGGCCGTCAGGCCAGTGTGCTCACGACGGCTCTCGGGCGAGCGATGATCGCCGCCGAGCCCGGCACCGACCGCCTCCTCGACGAGTACGTGACCGACGCACCGGCCGACGTCGCGGCGCGCTTCCACGCGGCCGTTCCCCGCGCCCGGGAGAGCGGGTTCGCCAGGGAACAGGAGGAGAACGAAGCTGGGATCTCCTGCGTCGCCGTCGCTCTCCAGCGCCCGTCCGCGCGCCCGGTCGCGGTCAGCATCACGGGGCCGACCTCGAGGCTCGATGACGAGCGAATCGCGCAGTTGGGTGCGCTCCTTCGCCGGAAGCTCCCGGCACTGGCACCGGCCGGATTTCAGATCGCGCCGGCGGGGCGCTGACCGATCAGCGCTTGCCC
The DNA here is from genome assembly GCA_029959865.1 of Microbacteriaceae bacterium PS02070. Lineage (GTDB taxonomy): Bacteria > Actinomycetota > Actinomycetes > Actinomycetales > Microbacteriaceae > Microbacterium. The sequence goes on from JASCPE010000001.1 coordinate 425,357, forward strand.
GCGAGCTGACGCCCGACGATCTCCCGCATGATCTCGTTCGACCCGCCGTAGATCCGGTGCACGCGCGCATCGAGGAAGGCACGCGCGATCGGGTACTCGGTGATGTAGCCGTAGCCACCGTGCAACTGCACTCCCGCGTCGAGGACTTCGGCCTCGCGCTCGGTGGCCCAGAACTTCACCTTCGCCGCTTCCTCGGCGGAGAGCTTGCCCGCCGCATACGCTTCCAACGCGCGATCGATGTACGCCCACAGTGCGTCGACCGTCGTGGCCATATCGGCAAGCTGGAAGCGCGAGTTCTGGAAGTCGGCGATGCGTTGGCCGAACGCTTCACGATCACGTGTGTACGCGAGCGTCCAGTCGAGCGCGGCTTGCGCGGCGGCGGCAGCAGAGACGCCGATGGACAGACGCTCCAGCGGAAGGTTCATCATGAGTTGGACGAACCCCTTCCCTTCTTCGCCGCCGATGAGGTTGTCGTCCGGAACGAACACATCGGTGAAGCTGAGCTCCGCGGTGTCGTGGCCGTGGAAGCCCATCTTGTGCAGCTTCTTGCCGTGATCGAACCCGGCCATTCCGTTCTCCAGCAGCAGGAGGCTGAATGCGTCGGGGCGGTCGCCTTCGCCGGTCTTGACGAACACGACGAAGAGGTCGGCGGTGACGCCGGAGGAGATGAAGGTCTTCGCGCCGTTGACGAGGTACCCGCCATCGACCTTCTTCGCGGTCGTCTTGATCCCGCGGAGGTCGCTTCCGGCAGCGGGTTCGGTCATGGCGAGCGCACCGAGCACGTCCGCCGTCGCCATCTTCGGAAGCCACTTCTCCTTCTGCGCGTCGGTGCCCATGTGCACGAGGTAGGGCACCGCGAGGTCATCCTGAATGCCGAGAGCCCCGGCGAGTGAACCCGCTCCGGCGGTGATGACCTCTTCGTTGACGACGGCCCGGAAGCGGTAGTCCTGGAGCATCCCTGCGCCGCCGAACTCCTCCGGGACGGACAAGCCGAGAATGCCGGCCTCGGCAGCGGCTCTCATCGTGTCGCGGTCGACCTCGCCGGCCGCGTCCCACCGCTCGCGATCCTCGTTGGTGGCGTGGCGCTTGATGAAGTCCTTGACGAGGTCGCGGAAGGCCTCGTGATCCTCGTCGTAGATGTCGCGTTCCATGCGTCTGTCCCTTCGTGAGTGCGCTCGCGCCCCGCGTGAAGGGCAGCGTTGCCGCTTCGAAGTCTAGGCGTTTCGCGGGCACCCCGCACTCGTTCGATGAGACGCGATCTCAGAGGAGACGGCACGCAGTCTCGAGGTCGGATTCGGGTCAGTCCGCGTAGTCAGCGGCGGCAGGCAGCCCGAAGAAATCTTCCAGCGTGCGGTATCCGCCCTCGTGATAGACCCGCGCCAAGTCGGTCCCGACGTATCGCAGATGCCACGGCTCGTGGATGTAGCCCGTGACCCCTGTCTCCCCCTCGTCGTATCGGATGATGAAGCCGAAACGCCATGCGTTCTCGGCGACCCAGTCCGCCTCGGCGGTGGCCCCGAACTCATCCAGCTCGGTGCACCCGTCGGCGCACGAGACCAGATCGACCGCGAACCCGGTTTGGTGCTCGCTGTACCCGGCGCGCGCACCGCGCAGATCTGCCGCCTCCGCACCATAGGTGGTCACGTGCGTGTCATAGAGCCCGACCTGGTAGTCATAGGAGCGGAAGGCGCTGTTGACGCCCACCGGCCCGAGCCCGTCGGCTTCGATCGCGGCCGACAGCTCGGACAGCGCCGCTGCGGCATCGGCGTCCAACCATCCACTGCCCGAGAGCACGCGGACGCCCTCCGCCTGGGCCTGCGGCTCCGGCCAGTAGTCGATCGGATCGAGCGCGTTCTGCTTGTTGACCACCGTCCACACGCGGCTCGGATCGGACAGACTCACGCACGGCGCATCTCCTCCGGCGACCGCCGCCCGGAATGCTTCGCCACCCCCGACCGCGGCGATCACAGCGACGTCGTCGTCGCTCGCAAGCGCTTCGGTCACTGCGGCGTCGTCACAGACACTGGCCGGCGCCGCCTGCGACGCGGGCTCGGAGCCGGAACCGCGATTCCCCTCCTCGGTCGGCGCCTGTGTGGATGATGACGTGACGGTGCGAGCGTCGTCATCTCGGGGGGCGGACCACCAGACCACGAGCGCGACGATGGCCACGACGACACCGATGGCGACCGCGCGACGCCGGTTGAGCTGGACCCGCCGCGAAACGCGCAGCTCGGCTCTGGTGGCCGGCTCCGGTTCTGTCTCGGACGGGGAGATGACGGGCACGTGTTCATTCTTCCCATCGTTCTGGGATTCTCCCGATGACCGGCCGAGGATGCCTGAGCGCGCACCGAGCCCGCAGCGATCTTTGTTCTATTCTTAGCCATCCTTGCTTGCCAATCTATCGCTCATTTGTTCTAATTGGCGCATGAGATGGATGGGGCAGACGCTGGGTCGCACCGACGTGAACGCGCTCCCCGGCATGGAAACGCTGCATGGTTTCGTGCGTTCTGTGACCACACCGGAGTTCGCCGGGTTGACCTTCCACGAAGTACACGCGAAGTCGGCCCTCAATGCCGTGCCGGGGCCCTCCGCGATGCCCTTCGATTGGACTGTCAATCCATACCGCGGCTGCACGCACGCGTGCGTCTACTGCTTCGCCCGGCCGACGCACGAGTATCTGGAGTTCGATGGCGGCCGTGACTTCGATACGCAGATCGTCGTCAAGATCAACATCGTCGACGTTCTCCGACGCGAGCTCCGAGCCGCTCGCTGGCAACGCGAAACGGTCGCCCTCGGCACGAACACCGATCCGTACCAGCGGCCCGAGGGGCGGTATTCCCTCATGCCCGGCATCATCACAGCGCTCGCAGAAAGCGGCACACCTCTGTCGATTCTCACCAAAGGAACCCTGCTGCGCCGCGACCTGCCGCTCCTCGGCGAGGTCCGGGGGACGGTGCCGGTGGATGTCTCGATGTCCATCGCGATCGGCGACGAGTCTCTGCGCCGGAGGCTTGAGCCGGGTGCGCCGAGCTTCGACGCGCGATTGGCGACGATCCGCGCCGCCGCCAACGCCGGGCTCCGGCCCTGCGTTTTCCTCATGCCGATCCTCCCTCACCTCACCGACTCTGTGGAGATCCTCGACGACACACTCGGGCGCATCGCCGATGCGGGTGCGTCCCGGGTGGTTTTCGGCGCCCTGCATCTCAAGCCTGGAGTGAAGGAGTGGTTCTGGGAATGGCTGGAGCGCGAACGGCCGGATCTGTCGCCGGCCTATCGCGGTCTCTATCCCGGAAGGTCGGCGATCGCGCCGAAAGGCTACCGAAAGTGGTTGTCCGCACGGGTTCGGCCATTGCTACGTCGCCACCGACTCGTCGGCTCGGTCGACTCCCAAGATGCCCCGCGGCGGGCAACGACGACCCCCGTCCGCGCGACCGGAGACAGCATGCAGCGACTGTTCTGAGGGATGGTGGTGCTTTCCAGCCTCAGCCTCGACCGATGAATAGGGTGGTGGGATGACGACGTGGAGAGCGCTTGACGCGGGGCGGGTGTGCGACATCATGACGGTCTGGGAAGCAGCCCCGTGGCCGATGTCGAGAACCGAGACGCTTGAGTACGGCGTGAACACGTTCGGCTGGGAGGTCGGGACAGACGAGGACCGCGAGTTCCTGCGCAATACCGACGACAATGTCCCTGACGACTATGTCAGCATCATCGCAGGCGAAGAGGACCCCACCGGTCAGATCTATTTCCGTGTGACGGACACCATCCGCGAGATCACCGACGAATCCCTCACCTGGCTGCGCGACCAACTCACCCTCCTCATCCGCGAGGGAACCACCCGATGGGGCAAACCGAAACTGATCACGTTGAAAAGTGGGAACAGGGTCGCGAAATGGGACCTGCCCGGCGGGGCCCGCGTCGCCTTCAGTGAAACTCAACGATCCGTCTCCGCCGACTTCTACACTCCAGACTACGCCGACGTCCTCCGCCAACTGGGAGAGTAGCCCCCAGCAACGGCATCTCCGCTGCCTCTGTCCACCGGGTCGCTGACCGCTTCTCGGGACATGCATGGCTGACGTCGTGGGGCGCACGACTCACGCGTCGAGCTGGGTTACCGGGATGTGTAATTGGCGCGCAGTACGGGTGCCCACTCCTGCCTCAGCACCTGACGCGTGCGCCCGCCCAACCGTGCGAAGACCTCGGAGATCGCCCCGCCGGGCGCGAGCCATGCATCAAACGGCAAACAAAGCTGCTCGGTCGCCCTCGGTGCTGGGCCAAAGGTTGCACAGCGGACCGCGACAGTCCGCTCCATCCCCGGTCGGCCAAACCGCGCCGCGATCGCGCTGAGCGCCTCATCCTGAGCGATCATGCCGGACTCGGTTGCCGGGGCAACCAGCACGAGCTGTCCTTGTGACAACGCGGCAGACGCCCGGGCAAGCGCATATGCGCCGCCATCGATGAGCTCGTCGGTCGTCGTCTGCCTCGCGCGGGGGACGGCGCCCATCCGAGCGTGGAACACCACCGCGTCATCCGCCACCAGCGCAGGCATACGTAGTCCGGCATCAGCGATCAGATGGACGGAAAGCGCGGCGAGCGTGGTGACACCGGCGCCCCCGCTCGTCCCCAGAAAGGTCACGGTCGTCATCGCACGCTCACATCTTCGCCCGGGAGATATGCCACCTGAACGACATACGGAGCCTCTCCGCGCCGTGCGTAGCGGCCGCGGCCCGGCGGAAAACGTTCGGGGTAAAGCCGGGGCAGGATCTGCCCTTCACTTCTATCGCCGGAGAGCACCAGCAGTGATCCGCCCGTGTCGCGTACGCCTTGGAGGAACGGCGAGAACATCGCTCGAACGGCTCCCGCCACGGGACGAGCGATGATGATGTGGAATCGCGAGTCTCGCGCCGTCGGCAGTTGTGGAGCCAGAGCAGCCAAATGCTCGATCCCACCCGCACTGATGATGTCGTGGTCATCAACGAGGAGGACCACGCGGGGCGCAGCGGCCAGGGCGACCGCATCCAATTGAGGCCTCCTCTCCAGCTCTGTAGCGATCGACGCAGCCAAACCCGCGGCTTGGGTCGCAGTGCGCGCATGGGCGGCCAGGTACTCGTCCGGGATGATCCCCGCCAAGTGTCCACGAGAATCAACCACCGCGATTGCCAGTTCCTCTGGCGTGAACCGCTCCATCAGCCCCGCCGCGATCATCCGAAGGGTCGATGTCTTCCCAGATTGTGCGTCACCCAGCACGATCAGGTGCTGGTCATTGCGGCTGAACTCCCAGAAAGCCGTGTTCATCGTGTCTTGTCGAAGACCGAACGGGACCGCGTTGGGCTCGTCTACCGGATCGGGAAGGGTCTGCGGATCGAGCTCATGCGGAAGGAGCCGGATCGGGGCGGCAGATGGTCCCGTCCACGACGCTGCGACTCGCCGACCCAGGGCATCGATCTCATCCCCGAGCGAGTCGTCATCGACGGTCTCCAGCACGGGCAACGCCACCTGGCCAAGGAGCACCGAATCCGAGAGCGCCCTGCCGGGTGTCGCCCCCTTCAACGTTTTGGCGAGCGTTCGATCGATCTGCGAGTCGCTGGGATCGTTCAGCTGCATTTCGATCTTGGTGCCAAAGAGCGACTGATGCGCAATGCGGAGATCGCTGAATCGCGACAACGCGAGCACGATGTGTACGCCCACGTTCGCTGCACGCAACATCACCTGAGTGAAGGCGGCGTCCAAATCATCGAACTCCTGACGGAGGGTCGCGTAGCCGTTCACGAGGACGACCACATCGGTGGAGCCTAACTGCGACACCTCGCCGACCGCGCGCCGCGCGCGGAGCTGAACGAGCGAGTCGATGCCCTCGTCCTTGAAGATGCGCTCACGCGAGGCGAGCATGTTGGTGAGTTCCTCGATCAGCCGCCGAACCCGTGCGGGATCGGAGCGCGTTGCGACACCGCCCACGTGAGGGAAGGGTTCCAAACGACGCAGCCCCCCACCCGCCAGATCCATCCCATACAGGGTGACTTCGGCGGGGGTGTGAGTGAGCGACAGTGATACCCCGATGGTGCGCAACAGCGTGGTACGACCTGACTGGGGGCTTCCCACGACGGCGAGGTGCCCACCCCCGCGGGTCAGATCGAGCACCCACGGTATCTGCCGTTGGTGCGCCGGGTCATCGAGCAGGCCGATCGGGGTTGCGAGGCCGAGAGAGTCATCACCCTCACGATCACCGAGCACTTGACCCAGTGCCAACGCATCCGGGAGCGGCGGGAGCCAGACCGACGACACCGTTCGATCATCGGTCCGCAGGCGGGCAACCGCTTCGTCTACGAGCGCGCCGCCGACGCTGGGCGTGGTGAGTTGCGGGACCGGTGGAACCGAGTCACCCGAATCGTCCACCGCGATGCCGTTGTGCACGGGGATCCGGAAGACTCGTTGCGGGCGAAGCTCGTCGACGTCGAAGCGCGGTTGCGGGACCGGTCCCGAGACGTACCCCGCCCGGAATCGCTGGTAGACGGAGGTATCGACCTTCAGGTATCCGTATCCGGGCATTGCCGGCAAGTGGTACGCATCCGTGGTACCGAGGAGGACGTGCGATTCGCTCTCGCTGAAGGTACGAAGCCCGAGGCGATAAGACAGGTACGTATCCAAGCCGCGTAGCTTCCCCGCTTCGATCCGCTGGCTCGACAACAACAGGTGGATGCCGATCGACCTACCGATGCGGCCGATCTGCAGAAAGAGGTCGATGAACTCCGGCTCTGCAGTGAGCAGTTCCCCGAATTCATCGATGACCATGAACAGATGCGGCATCGGTTCAAGGTCCGGTCGAGACGCACGCATCTCTCGGTAATGGGTGATGGAGGGCGACGAGTCAGCCGCCTTGAGCATCTGCTGCCGTCGCACAACCTCGCCTTGGAGCGACGCTCGTGCGCGGGTGGTGAGTTGAGGATCGTCGGCGAGGTTGTCGATCAACCCAGCCACATGAGGAAGCCCTGCAAAAGGAGCGAAGGCCGCACCCCCCTTGTAGTCCACGAGGATGAGGCTGAGATCCTCGGGCGGGTGGCTGAGCGCCAGCGCGAGAAGGAGGGTTCGAAGCATCTCCGACTTTCCTGAACCCGTCGCGCCCACACAGATGCCGTGCGGTCCCATTCCCTCCTGGGCCGCTTCTTTCAAGTCGAGGAAGACGGGTCGACCGTTATCGGCAACTCCGAACGGGACTCGGAGGAACATGCTCGGCGAGCGAGGTGCCCACAGCTTCTCGGGGTCGATGTCCGTCACATCTTCGATTCCCAAGAGATCGGTGATGTCGAAGCTCTCCGTGACGGCGTCGTCTGGCCGGACCACGTCGAATGTCCGCTGCGCTGCCATCGTGCGAGCAAGGCCTCGCATCGTCTCGACGGGGACGCTGTCCGGCGTGAAAGTGACGTGTGAGGCGTTCGGGCGAGATGCAGCGGTGGTCATGACGGCGCCGTCCGCGTCAACCGTGATGCGGAGATCCACATCGTCCGGCTCATCGAGTCGATCGGCGAGGACGTAGACGATGGTGATCCCCACGTCACGAAGCTGCAGATGCGGGTCGGGCAGCCTGAGCCGCGACGCGGTCCTTCCGTAGTCGTCTACGAAGATCACCAGGCGAGACTGATTCGTCTGGGAACGACCGTGCCGTTGCATGCTCGCTGCAGCGACGGCGCGGGAGTTGATGTCGTTGGACAGCACGTCGGTAAGCTCCGCGAGCGACCCCGCGACCCGGCGCGCGGGAACCGGTCCATCGAACAGGGTCGGGTCTTGAGCGTGAGGAAGAAGGTCGAATCCTCCCCAATCGAGCGCGGACTGCGCCGGATACGCAGCCGCGAGCGAGAGGTCTTCGGGGGTATGGGTGGCAAAGAGCTGCGACGTCATCGCACGTACGACATTCATGCCCGCATCCCGGTCACCGATGATCGATACGACAGCCACGTCGCGAAGATCCGCGGTGACGGGCATCTCAGGCACCTCGCTCAACGCGCGCGCGACGATGTCCGCTTCGCGCTTCAAGAACGGGTCCACCGGCTCGAGCGGGTTCTCACCTTCCGCCACCGCAAGGTCGAACCAGGGCAGAGAGGCGCTCCCCACGCGTGCCGAGAGATAGTCGTCGTCTGACCGCCGGCGTTCCCAGCATCGCGATGGGTCGCGCACGATGCCGAGGAGGCCCTGGGGCGACGGGTGAACCATCAGTGCTTTTGCGCGGTCCGAGGCGCCGCGCTCCCGGAGGGCACTCCGGTACTTCTCGAGGTAGTCCAGGTACGCTTCGCGGTGAATGCGCGCCTGGCGCACCGCACGCCCTCGCGCCGAGAGCGCGAAGCCGATGCCTCCCACGATCGCCACCACGAAGATCACCGCGGCGAGCACGAGGAACAGCGGCTGTCCGTTTCGCAGAACAACCATCATCGTCACTGCTGACAGCGCTCCGATCACGGGAAGCAGGAACTGCAACGGCATGGCACCGCCACCGGCTTCGAGAGTCGGGGGCGCCGGGATCATCTCTGATTCCGGGCGGGCCGGAGCAGCCGTCACCCTGGTCGGACGTCGAAAAAGCTTCCCGCTCATGCGGCGCTCACTGTTTCGTTGCTCGTCGTGCTCGCGCGAACGATGGCCGCCGCGAGGCTCATCACCTGGTATTCCGATGCGGCACTGACTCGCCCATCGGTTGCGCGTCGGGCGTTCTTGTCGTGCGGCAACAGGTGGGCGGAGGGTGTGGCGGAGGCCACCATCCGGCGAACAGCAACACCCGCCCGCGTGCGCACCGCGCTGGCAACCACGAGAGCCCGCGTCCCCGACTCCCGGAGAAGAGCCGCGGCGTCGATTGCGGCCTGAAAGGCTCGAAGCTCGGTGGTGGTTGTCACACAGACCAGATGCGAGTGCTCCGCTACTGTCATCAGCTCCGGGAGCGCGAGTCTCCCCCAATCGGTGACAGTCAGCTCATGCCTTCGATGCAGGTCTTCGGACACTGCGCGCCACGCGCCGATTCCGCCTGGCCAGACGGGCGAAGGCACAACGACACGATCGACAGCCGGCGATACGCGGCCGAGGCGGCGGTGCTCCGCATTCGCCGCGTCGACCAGGAGCACACCTCCGACGCGGCGAACCGCTATCGCTTCCGCAACCCGCGTAGCGACAGTCGTGCAACCGGTACCCCCGGCCACGGACGCGAACCCGATCCTTCGCACCACGGGAAGGAGTGAGCGCACGTCGCTCTCTGCTCTGATCGCACGTTCGTGACGGGCCTGCGGAAAGAGCTGAACGATCGTTCCCACACGCATTATCCGAACACCCCCAGCAAGTCGTCAAAGACTCCCATGACGCCGAGGAGCGCGGGGATCATCACGATCACGGCGAGCGCCTCAATCACGCCGAGGAGCTTTCGGAACCGCGCGATCGATGCGCCCGAGAACCGCAGCAACGCAGTCACGCCGAGCACTGCGCATGCCATCGCACCGATACTCACTCGCGACCAGGCGGATAGGGCCGGGGTCGTCAGCAGCCAGCACACAACCGGCGCCATCCCCGCGGCGAGGATCGCAATTCGGGAGACCGCGAGTGGGAACAGCCGCGCCCGGACGAGCGCGAAGGCGGCGAGCGCTGCGGCGAGCGTGAGGTGCCATCCCGTGCCGCTAAGGAGAAGGACTATCGACACGGCGAGCGGAACTGCAAGCGAGACGGCCAACGCCTGCTGCGCGGCGTAGGCATTCGTGATTGCCCCGTCGACGTCGAGGCGCCGGACGGGTTCTGCCCCGATGACCGCATCGTCGAAGCGGGCGACGCCCGAGAACGCCAACGCGAAGGTCGGCGCGAGGCCGAGCAAGGCCGCCGCCACGACGCCGACGAACGCGGCCACCGCATCCGCCTGCGCGTGGCTCAGGACGCTCCAGATCCCCGTCGCGCCCGCGAAAAGCGCCACACCGGCTCCCATGAGCAGACCCCGCCGCGCGAACCCGAGGCCGAACACGAGCCCCACCGCGACCCAGACGAGCAGCCAGACAACCATGAGGGACACGACCAGCTCGGCACCAGGAGCCCATATCTGCGCAGCCAGCTGACTCACGCGCAGGGACACCCCGAGGCTGAGAGCGAAGGCAACCTGAGCGGCGGGCGTGCGGTGCTTGCGCGCGAGCACCACGCCGCCTAGCGCGCCGAGAGCGAAGATTGCCGTGAGGGCCCACGCCGCGTCTGCGTCGGACAGCGGAAGAACAGCCGCCGATGCCGCGGCAAGAACCGCGACCGCGATGGCGACTGTGATCGATGTCAGCCCCGCGGTCCACCGGTCGGGGCGCTCCACCGTTGCGTCCGCGACGACCTCCGCGACCTCAGCGACATCCGGCGGCTGAGGCGCGAAGTCAAGCGGCTGCAGTCGCAGCACAGCTCCGTTGTCGATGTCCTGGTCCGCGAGAGTCAGCTGTGCATCGACGGGGACCCCCACGAGAGAGGTCAATACCAAAGGCGACGACGCGGCAGGCTCATCGAGAACGGTCGCGATCTCCGGGAGGAGCTCCCCCACGGACTGATCGTCCGGAAGCGCGAGATCCGCCTTGCGCCGCGAGCCGATCACGGTGAATCGGATGTACTGCATCAACGCCCCCTTTCTTCTTGGGTCGGGTCAACGACCTTCAGCGTTTCCGGATTGATGGTCAATCCGCTCGCGGGGTCTGTGAAGTACCCGGTCTCAACGTCTACAAACCACCCCGTACGAGGATCGACCGTGCGGCCCTCCGGATCAGTCGCCAGTCCTGTCTCGGGATCGACGACAAAGCCGGTCTTGGGGTCGATGAGCTCACCCGTCGCCTCATTGCGCAGGTAGCCCGTCGGCTCGTCCTCAACAAGCCCGTCACCGGGTTCGATGGGGTTGGCTGCGATCGCTTGCTGGTAGGCGCTGATCGCCGTGTTCTCACGCTGGGTCTGCAGAATGTCCAGAACGAAGCTGGTGCCGAGGCAACCAGCGCACACGACCGCGGCGAGCACCACGGATCCCGTGAACCGGCGCACGTTCGTGTTCACCGGTCGACGGTCATCCTGGGCACCATGAACGAAGGCGGCGGCCAGTCTCACGCGGTGCGTACGCGTGGATTCGATCAGAGTCTGCTCGTAATCGATCACGATGCCTCTCGATCCCTTCTTTCCAGCAAGATCTTCCTCTCGCCGAGCAGAAGCGTCGAACCCCAGTCCACGGCCGTCGGTTGCTGCGGCACGAGAGGCATCGAAGCGCCCTCGACCCACGTGCCCTTCGCAGACTGCAGGTCGGTGATGACGACTCCGGCATCTGCGACCTGAACCAGCAGGTGTGCCTTAGCGATGGTTCTCGTCAGGTCCGGAATCGCAATCAGCGAATGCCGCGCGTCCGGGGGAAGGGTGGGGTCACGGCCGATCAGCGCCGCGTAGGGCACCGTATGCGACGTCCCGTCATCAACTACCAATCTCAGGTACGACCGGCCCTGCTCCCCCAGGCGTGAGGTCGGAGCGACGGGTGTGCGCAGGACGGGACGAGGCTGAATCGCGAACGGATCCTCCCCGCTGCCACGGCGGACGGTCTTCCGCGGTGCAAGGAAGCGGAATGAAGGGAGGCCAGAGTTCCGATCGATGGTCCGCACGCGAGTCAGCACGTTCCCCACGCTGCCGCCGAGACTTCCACGCCACAGGACGAGGGCCACCAGGGCAAAGAGCCCACATGCCACCGCCCACGCCCAAGGCGCGCGCGGGGCACTGACGATTCCTACGAAAACGGCAAGCACCACCGCAACGGTGTCGATGGCATAGGCCACGAAGGAACGCCACACGGGGCGCGCTGCGCCAGTGGAGACTTCTGCCATGCCCTCCAGAGTATCCGCGGCATCACGGCACCCACGAGGGCGACGGAAAGGTGAGAGTTTCCTCAACTCCAGGGTGCATTCGCTGGCCGTGCGGCTAAGGTCTGTTCTTGTTCGGATGGGTTTCTACCCGGAGCTAAGTGATTCTCAAAGAGATGTGGGGTACGAACATGAAGTTCTCGATGGAAGAGCAGACGCTGGTCCGCCTCGGGCAGCGTTCACAGACCGAGTCAGAAGACCTGGGTGCGCTCGTGCGTCAGCTCGTCGAGGCGGCAGAGCCGCTCGAAGGGGTCTTCAACGGTCCCGCACGGGCGAAGTTCAACGACTTCAAGGTGAAGACCGATGACATCGCGACAGCCCTCAACAACGCACTTGGCGGGATCGTCGGCTCTATCGCCGGGCAGAACCTTGCCTTTGTGACGGCGGCCGAAGACGGTGCGAGCGCTCACACCACCGCGGAAGGTTCAGCGGACTTCAGCAGCGAGTCCGTACTCGCCCGCATTTCCGGCCAGGCCTCCGCCTAAAGACCTCGACGAACGGAGTACGAGACATGTCCTACGGAAATCAGCAGGATCGTAACGACTACAGCGTCGGAGCATCGCAGTCCGCTCAAGCAAACTTCGAGCAGGTCGCCGCACGCCTTGAGGCCGCCCTCCAGCGCCGCGACCAGGACGTCAAAGCGGCTCTTGCGGACTATCAAGCGGAAGGCGTCTCAGAGGAGTACGCCGGCCTCGAGCAGCAGTGGAACACTGCCGGCGCTCAAGTGCGGCAGGTGATCGCGACGATCCGCGGCGCGCTCGAGCAGAATGACGACATCGCACTCACGGCCCTTCAGCGGGCTCGGGCGGCACTGCCGATCTGATGATCGCATCCGTCCATCCGCTCGCGGATGAGTGGACGGACGAGTACGCGCTCTTCGTCGTCGAACACGACTGGGTGACGTACTCGCGACCGCTGCGACACTTCCTCAGTGACTGCCGCGCATCCGCGTTGAGACCCGTCATCCTGACGGGCCCGAACGTGACCCTGACGCCCCACCTCTATGCGTCGATGACCGAGAGCGGTGCGTTCTGGGCGTTTCGTGACGCGAACGCCGTGTACGACGCCCGCTCGGGACGCGCGATCGCCGCGATCTCAGACCTCTGGACGGGCGCGACGGGCGACCTGCATCCGCCGCTCAATGATGAGGACCGGCTCGTGCCGGCTTTGTTCTTCGATATCTACGCCGGCGACCACGCGAACGCCTCCACCGTCATCGGCCCCCTCGCCGACCACGCCGTCACGGCTCTGGGCGGCAACGCTCTACAGCGGTACGGACAGGATGAGCCGTTGACGGCCACGTGGGATCACGCGGCATTGACCGCCCTCGCACAGCGACAGATGCCGGCAACCGAGCGGATTCTGGGCTCTTCGGACGACAATTCCTGGGCCGCGATGACGGTTGCCAGGACGCGGGATGGGCTGCTCGAGCGCGTTCGAGGCGGAGTGAGCCTCACTCGTCTGATGGACGTGCCCTCTGCAGATCTCCGAGACCTCGCGATGCCCGCCGTCACCGACATGCTCAGCGGCCTGGTGGACCACTTCCGCCCGCGCGTGGCGATGGTGTCGGCCGGCATGCTCCGCCACCCGGAGGCGGGTGACGGGTATCGAGTGGGGGCTCAGCCGGTAGACGCACCGCTCGCCGTGCTCATCGGCCCGCGGGCGGTGCGCGACCTGAATCTTGACTTCGGCGAGCTATCGAGGCGGCACGACATCACCGTGCTCGGGCCGGGGCGGGTCCCCAGCGCGCTGCTTCGCCTCACGGGACGCGACCCGCTCTGGGCTCAGTTGCAGGCGTTCGCGTTCGACCTCGAGCAGGAGCGTCTGGCCGCTGCACTCGGCCTCGAGTTGCAGGAGTGGTCATAATGGCGCGCGAACTTGTCCTGCTCAGCGATATCCCGCTGACTCCGCAGATCTTGGCGGACGTGGGCAACGCCGTCCTCCCTGACGGCACCGGAATCTCCTACCGAAACGGCGAGATCACTCAGTTCATCGATGCGGAGAATCGCCCGGTGGCGACCGTGTTCGATTCCGTTCCTGTGCACGTCGCCACGGAGGCCGAGGCAGTGCTGAAAGATGCACCCCCGGCCTTTGCACTGTGGACCGAGATCACGGTGCCGTTTGCGCCGTCTCCGGCAAGCACTGCGCTGCCGACCGCACTCGCAGAAGCAGTCGGCGGAACGATTCGAGAGAAGAAATGACGAAGGGGCTGTTGTCATGAGTGGATGGAAGATCGATCCCGCCCAGCTCTCCACCGCGCTGGAGAACACAGGGACGGCCTATGAGGCCCTCCTCGGGGTGGTCACGGAGCAGGGTATTTCCGACATCTTCGCCGGCCTCACCTGGGGTGCTCAGTACACGCAAGATGTGCCAATCGCATTGAACGAGGTTCTCACCGAACAGCAGAACGGCAATCTCAAGAACGTCGCGAACCACATCGGTGCAGGCATCACCGGCGTGGGCAATGCTGCGTACGAGTTGCAGGTGGGAAACGAATCTCAGGCGGCAACGTTCCAGGCAGAAATGCTTGCCGCGGCCGACGACGGCGACTTCAGCTACTTCGAGCAGCACGGTCACCAGGGAGGCGAGGCATGAGCGACAACGTATGCATTGATGATGGCGGCCTCATCAACCCTGAGAACTTCATCTGCAAATCGGCCGATCTAAACACCGCGTCAATCACGTCCAGCGCAGACTCCGTCGCCGCAATCGGATCGTCGGTTCTGGCTTCTGCCCAGGATGCGAACACCGCATGGACCGGAGTACAGAGTCCGGGCGTGTTCGAGACTCCCGACGCCGAGGCGGTCTACGCCCTGATGAACCCCGCAGTCGACAGCGCGACCCAACTGGACGGAGTCACTAGCCGCGTGAGTAGCGCGCTGTCGACATACGCGACCGAACTCGACGGCATCAAGCCGACGCTCGCGGAGTTTGAAGAACGCGCGGCGGCGTTCCGTACTCGGGCACTCGAGGGGTATGAGGTCAGTGCGTGGGAGGCCGACGGCTTCTTCAGCACCGTCGTCTCCCCCGGCGACTGGGGGAAAACCAAGACGATCCCATGGATCGAGCACACGCCTGCAACGGATATGAACGAAGCGCTTCTTCAGGAGTACAACGAGATCCTCGCACGTATCTCCACCGCTGCCGCGACGTGCGCAAACGCCATCAAGGCCGAGCTGACCACCGTATGCGCCGCCCCTTCGGTAGCGATCACCGCCGAGGAACTCAATGCGTACCCGGAACTCTCCACGTGGGGGCAAGCGGTCACCGAAGAACGCAACTGCACCGAATCTGTCGGTCATGGGCTCGGAAACGTCTGGGAAGGTCTTTGGACCGGGGGCGCGGCGCTGATCGGACGTGACCCGGTCACCGGTGAGTGGAGCCTCGGAAACGCGGGGCAGGCGTGGCTCGGCGTGGGCGACTTCGTACTGTCGACCGTGATCGTCGCATCCCCGTTGGGGCCGGCGTTGCTGACCGCGCCGGGGCCTATCGGTGACTTCACCCGCGACCGTTACAACACCGCCTATACAGCGTGGGGCAGCCTCATCGGGTGGGATCACCAAGCGTACCTGGCCGGCGAGAACGGCTGGCACAAGTGGGAAGAAGACGGAATCGCTGCCTTCACGGAATCGGCCGGCAACATCGGAACGTTCTTCATTCCCGTGGCCGGGTGGGCGGGCGGCGCGGCCAAGACTGCCACCACCGCGGCACGCGTCTCGGGCTTCGTGGTGCGTAATGCTGCCCGGGGCGCGGAGTTCATCGTCCCCGGAGGGTCACACCTCGTGGTCAACTCGGCTCGCGTCGTCAGTTTCGGTGTGCACGGCATGCCCGGCGGATGGCGCGCGCTCGTAGACGTAGTCACGCCCACGACCGTGCGGCCGAGCGTCGGCCCGGGAGTGGTCACGCCAGCGACGTCGCAGTTGCCCTCTGGGACGAGCCTGCCCGCGAACACTCCTGTGTCGGAGTCCCTGGGGCTCGACACCGCCGGTAATTCGCAGCAGCCCGCCACACACGCTCAACCCACGAGCGAGATCCCCGCGGAGAGCGCACCCAACGCCACGCAAATGCCCACGCCTGACGGGACTGCCTCGTCGTCTACGAATGTCGACGCCGGTGCGACGGACGCACCGACAGACCTGACCGGACGTCCTGAGGCATCGCCCGGCGGGACTGAGGCTTCCTCCGGCACCGGGGCGGACGGCTGGGCACGAGACGGCGGGCCGACAGCTGACCGATACGGCCGCGAGTATCTTGAGCGGCCAGACGGACGGCGCACTCTCGAAGGCGATCCGGAGCACACCTACCGCGACCGTGCCGGCCGGCTCCACGACGATGGAGCCCACAACTTCGTCGCCGACTCCAACCGCGGCTCCTCGCCGGTTTTCGAAGCCGCCACCTTCGAGCGGATCGACACTCCGGAGCTGACCGGGCAATCGGGACTCGACTACGACGCCGCCGCGCAATCTCGCACCGACGCGTGGAATGCATCACAAGACGCGGCGGCCAAGCTCAACGAACGAGCAGACTCGCTGGGAATCGACCGCGCGGAGGTCCGGGGCTCCGACAAGAAGGTGGCGTACAATCTCGCCGCACGCGTTGATGCCGGAGACCTGACCGAGTCACAAGCTCGTTCGCTCGTGAAGCTGGCTGATGCGAATAGAGAATCGACGAACGCCCTCCGGCAAGCGTCCACCGGGCACGGGACTGCGGCACTGGATGCGGTGCAGTCCGCCCGCGATGAGTATGCGGTGGTTACGTCTGCGGGGTCCCCCGGCGCTGGCCGCGTTGATGGTGCGGCCGTCGGCGTCGATGGGTCCGGGCCCTACATCACGGTCTACGAGGCCAAGGGTGGCTCCAGCACTCTCGGTTCACGCAACGTCGCTGGAGTAGAGGCTCAGCAGGGAACAGCGACGTATCTGAACGACGTCGTCCGCGCCGATCGCCGCGTTCGGGAGGGCTTGGAGGCGTACCTTGAGAACCCGCTCGGCGACCCGGCCATCAAGGACTCCATCCGTCAGGGCACGATCGAGATCCGCTACGAGTTGGTGCAGGCTCGACCAGACGGACGAATCGACGTCTCGCGGTTCGATCTCGATCTCGACGCCGTCGAAATCCCCAGGGTCGCGATGCTCGATAGGGTTGTCGCATGATGTGGAGAGCGATCGACCCGGGGCGGGTGTGCGACATCATGACCGTCTGGGAAGCAGCCCCGTGGCCCCTGCGCGAAGCAGACGCCCTCGATTACGGCATCAAGACGCTCGGTTGGGTACCCACCGAACAGGAAGATGCCATGTTCCTACGCAACACCACCGATCCCGTATCCAACGACTTCGTCACCATCGTGTCCGGACGAGGCGACCTCACCACACAGATCTCCTTCCGGGTGACGGACATCATTCGCGAGATCACCGACGAGTCCCTCGCCTGGCTGCGCGACCAACTCACCCTCCTCATCCGTGAGGGAACCACCCGCTGGGGCAAACCAAAACTGTCCACCCTCGACAGCGGAAGCCGGGTCGCGGAATGGGACCTGCCCGGTGGGGCCCGCATCGCCTTCAGTGAAACCCAACGATCCGTCTCCGCCAGGTTTATCACCCCGGACTACGCCGACGTCCTCCGCCAACTGGGAGAGTGATCAGCATGGATTGGACAGAGTTTGAGAAGAACCTCGCCCGTACCCTGAGAGACGTCTCAGACCGGGTGCTGCTCGTCATCTCCGACGCCCACACACCCCGGTACGTGCAATTCTCCGGACAAGAAGACACCGTCCAGGCCCAATGCCCCGGGCTCGACGTCGTCCCCGACGCGGACGCCACCGTCCTGCGCGACAGCGGATGGGACATGCCCGGACCAGCCGAACCGAACTGGACCTACTGGCTCCCCCTGCCCGCACTGTCCTCCGAATACGAAGAACTCGCCGCGCGCTGCATCCGCGCACTCCGCGACGCCTACCACCTCGCCTCCCCCGATTCCCTCCACTACCGCGCCTGGCGCGAACCAGAGCTCATGCCACCCGGAGTCACGATGTACCCCGAACAAATCGCCGAACTCGACCCCGGCGAAGACCCCCTCCCCCTCCCCACCCTCGGCATCCCCGCCGACTGACCACCCGCGGCACCGTCGCCCCGATAGGTTCAGCGTATGACGTGGAGAGCGATCGACCCGGGGCAGGTGTGCGACATCATGACCGTCTGGGAAGCAGCACCGTGGCCGATGACGAAGCCAGAAGCACTCGAGTACGGCGTGAACACGTTCCACTGGCAGATCGGAATAGAAGAAGAGCGGCCGTTCCTACGCAACACGGTCGACGACGTCCCGAATGAGCGCGTCAGCGTCATCGGGGGCGACGACCGCCCGACCACACAGATCTCCTTCCGTGTGACGGACATCATCCGCGAGATCACCGACGAGTCCCTCACCTGGCTGCGCGACCAACTCACCCTCCTCATCCGTGAGGGAACCACCCGATGGGGGAAACCAAAACTGTCCACGTTGAAGAGTGGGAACCGCGTCGCGGAATGGGACCTGCCCGGAGGGGCCCGCATCGCCTTCAGCGAAACCCAACGCGCTGTCGCCGCCGACTTCATCACCCCGAACTACGCCGACGTCCTCCGCCAACTGGGAGAGTAACCGTGACCTGGAGAGCGATTGACCCGGGGCGGGTGGGCGACATCATGACGGTCTGGGACGCAGCACCGTGGCCGATGACGAAGCCAGAGACCCTCGAGTACGGCGTGAACACGTTCCACTGGCAGATCGGAATAGAAGAAGAGCGGCCGTTCCTACGCAACACGGTCGACGACGTCCCGAATGAGCGCGTCAGCGTCATCGGGGGCGACGACCGCCCGACCACACAGATCTCCTTCGGTGTGACGGACATCATCCGCGAGATCACCGACGAGTCCCTCACCTGGCTGCGCGACCAACTCACCCTCCTGATCCGTGAGGGAACCACCCGATGGGGCAAACCAAAACTGATCACGTTGAAGAGTGGGAACCGCGTCGCGAAATGGGACCTGCCCGGTGGGGCCCGCATCGCCTTCAGCGAAACCCAACACGCTGCCTCCGTCGACTTCTACCCTCCGGACTACGCCGACGTCCTCCGCCAACTGGGAGAGTGATCAGCATGGATTGGCCAGAGTTTGAGAAGAACCTCGCCCGCACGCTGAGAGACGTCTCAGACCGGGTACTTCTCGTCATCTCCGACGACTAACGACGCCCGGCACCGTTCCCGGTAGACAGGACAAGGGGCTTTGCACCGGCCAGAGTCCGAGAGGACTCTCAACCCGGCGTATCGCGCTTACAGCCCGCGGGCGACCGCAGCCGCTGCCGACAACCACGCCCGCTGCGTTGCCTTTGCGAGACTGCCGAAACGCAGATGCCCATCCACCATCTCGTGATCGAACGGGATCGACACCACCTCTCGGGCGAGCGACTGGTATCCCGTGACAACATGGTCGATGTCGGCTGTCGATGCTTTCGGGTCGGCCTGGGTGACGACCACCACCGACCGGTCCGCGAGCTGCGCAGAACGGTCATCACGCTCAGCGAGCGCCTCCAGCAGCAAGGCGCCGGCCTCCGCATGATCAGCACGAGTCGTCGTCGCAACCACGATCTGGTCCGCATGGTCGATCATGCGCAGCCACATCGGATCCGATTCGTCATTGCCGGAGTCGATGAAGATCAACCGGTAGAACTTTGATGCCACGGCATGGATGGCATCGATATTCTCCGGGTTGATGCGATTCTCAAACGCAAGCCGAATCGGCTTTGACCGCAACACGTCGTACTTCTCACGCGGTTGGTGGTGGACGAAATGCGCAAGGTCCGCCGACTGTGATCCTGTCCCAAGGAGCCGCTCTGTCTCCGGCAGCATCTCAAGCAGCGTCCTGTCGTGGGCTCCTGTCTCGGTGCGCCAACCCAGAGTCCCCCGCGTCTGATTGTTGTCCCAGGCGAGCACCCCCGCGCCGCCGTACCGGGCGAATACCGCGGAAAGCAGGATCGTCGTCGGAGTCTTACCCGCGCCACCCTTTCCATTCACCACGGCAATCGTGCGAGGGCCCGGCCAATGCTGGCTCACGATCACTTCGTCGTTACGGACAGACTGTTCGTATGCGCTCGGCGCCACTTTCAAACCGAGCCGGTTCAACACGCCGCGCACGCCCTCCCGGGCAGGCTCTTCGGGTCGGTCAGGTTGCAGAAAAGACTTGCGCTCACGCAACTCGCGCCGCGAGGTGGGCTGTCCCGATACCGAGTTCGACGACGCGGCGAGCGGTTGGGACGACGTGAACTCACCTTTCGTCTCAGCCGACAGCGGCGCGACAGACGGCAGCGGGGGCCGAGGTGGCATGGCAGGCCGGGCGGTTTCGTCCTGACTCGGAAGATCCGGGCGAGACGCGTGCCCTTGAGAGGCGTCAGACATCCCTCGAAGTGTACCCCGACCACACTTTCGGCACTCTGCACGGGAGGCGACCGAGGTGACCGCCGCGGGGGATGCGCTCCTCAGCGAGTACACGGGCACCTGCCTCTGACGCTCTTTCCAGAGAAAGGTGTGGCCCGCCCCTCGAGGGGACGGGCCACACCTGGATCAGTCAGTTCGACGATCAGGCCGTCGGGTGAGCAAGCTGCCGACCGGTCAGCTCTTCCAGGACGTCGTCACCGGGGCGGGCCTCCTCGAACGGAGCATCGATCTCGGCGCGACCCAGCAGGTCGCCCATCCGCCGGCGACGCTGACGGGTGACAAGTGTGACGACCGTGCCCGCGCGACCCGCGCGGCCGGTGCGGCCGGCGCGGTGCAGGTAGGTCTTGTACTCATCGGGCGCGTCGGCCTGCACAACGAGGTCGATGTCGTCGACGTGGATTCCACGCGCGGCGACGTCGGTCGCGACGAGGACGTTCACCTTCCCGTCCGTGAGGCGCTTGAGGTTGCGCGTCCGCTTGGCCTGGTTCAGATCGCCGTGCAGCGCCACCGCTGCGATATCGGCGTCCTCGAACTGCTCCGCCAGCATCTCCGCATACGCGCGAGTGCGGGTGAAGACGAGCGTCCGGCCGTCGCGGTCGACGAGAGAACTCAGGATCTCGGGCTTGTCACGGTGGTCGATAACCAGCACGCGGTGCTCGATCGTTCCGGAGTCCTGATCCTCGCCGGCGACCTCGAAAACGGCCGGGTCAACGAGGAACTCGTCCACGAGCGTCTTCACCTCACCGTCGAGCGTGGCGGAGAACAACAGCTTCTGAGCAGACGCGGGAACAAGGCGAAGGATGCGCTGCATCGGCTCGAGGAAGCCGAGTTCGCTCATGTGGTCCGCCTCGTCGAGCACGACGATCCGGATGTCAGACAGATCGAGCTTGCCCTGGTCGATGAGGTCTTGGATGCGCCCGGGCGTGCCGATGACGATGTCGACGCCCTTCTTCAACGCCCCCACCTGACGAGCCTGCGGCACGCCGCCGTAGATCTGCGTCGTGAACAGGCCAACACTGCGGGCGATCGGCTGCACGGTGCCGTCAATCTGAAGCGCCAGCTCGCGGGTCGGAGCAAGGATCAGCGCCTGCGGGGTGCGACCGAATGCACGCGGCTTACCGGCGCGAGCGCGCAGAAGCGACTCCACGAGCGGGGCACCGAATGCGATCGTCTTGCCCGAGCCGGTGCGGCCACGGCCGAGAACGTCACGACCTTCGAGAACGGCCGGGATGGCCGCTGCCTGAATCGGGAACGGCGACGCCGCACCCTGGCCAGCGAGCACGCGGACGATGTTGTCCCCCAGGCCCAGGTCGCCGAAGGTCGTACCCTCCGTCGCGGTCGCCTCAACCGCCTGCGCCGCGAGGCGATCGTGCACGACATCCTCGGGGATCTCCACCGGGGCGGCGCGGTCGAACTCGCGGGGACGACGGTCACCAGAGCGCTCGTCACGACGGAATCGGTCATCGCGACGGGGTCGGTCCTGGAACTGGCGCTCCCCACGAGCCGCACGGTCCTGGAAGCGGGGGCGCTCATCGCGAGAGGGACGATCCTGGTAACGGGGGCGGTCGTCGCGGCGAGGACGGTCCTCGAAACGGGAACGCTCACCGCGGGCGGGGCGATCCTGGTACCGCGGACGCTCATCCCGAGCGGGCCGCTCATCGTAACGGGGGCGGTCATCGCGGGCGGGACGATCCTGGTAACGGGGGCGGTCATCGCGGCGAGGACGGTCCTCGAAACGGGAACGCTCACCGCGGGCGGGACGGTCCTGGTACCGCGGACGGTCATCCCGGGCAGGACGATCCTGGTGCCGCGGACGGCCATCACGAGCAGGACGATCCTGGTACCGCGGACGGTCATCAAAGCGGCGACCTTGCGCGGGCCGCTCGTCGTACCGGCGACGCTCGCCCTGCGGAGCGCGGTCGTCACGGTACGCACGCGGGGCGCTGTCGCGCGGGCGGGAGTGCTCACCGCGGATGGTGCGAGCCTGATCACGGCCGGCCTTCTCCTCGGTCGACCAGCGGCGCTTCGGGTTCTCCTCGGCGGCGCGGAAGCCGCGGTGCTTCGAGCTCTTGCTCCCCGCCGTGCCTGCAGACGACTGGCCCGGGTGGCGCTTGGAGTCCTGGAACGAACGCTTCTTGCCGTAGCGCGGTTCGAAGTTCTGGGCCCGCCCTCCGGCAGGCTTCTTGCTTTTCGGCATGGTAATGCCCTTTCGTGTTCTCGCACGTCAAAGGCGCCCACTCGCGTGGGTGTCCGGAACACGTCGCTCCGGGGCCATTCAACAGTGATGGTGACAAGCGCCGAGCGGCGCTCACCATCGGCCCCTGAACTCACACAAAATCCCGCGACAACACGCGGATGTTCAGAGCCGACCGAGTAAGTGTACCCGGCCTAGCTGAGAAGGCGTCGGGAAAGGGACCGGTGCCGGGGTGCTTATACTCGCCGAATGTCGGATTCCCCCCCTGTGGCCCCGTCCGTCCAGCAGGCGCAGGCCTCGGTCGCCGGGTCGTGGAAGCCGGAAACACAGGCCCTGCACATCGCTGTGATCTCCGGGATCGCCGGCGCTGTCTTCGGGCTGATCCTGGGGTTCGTCCGCGACGATCTGAGCTTGTATGGGCCGTGGTCGTTCGGCGTTTTCGCCACGGGAGCGACAGCCCTCACGGCCGCCGTCTCATCCACGCTCGCCTACCTCCGGTCGCAGAAGGAACGCCCACGGCGGTGGCAACGTGGGCTCGCGCCGTGGCGCTATCGCATCAACGCCGTCTCGATCGCGCTGGCGCACACCTTCTTGACCGCGATCGCAACGGCCGGGTTCGGAATCCTTCTCGGCATGAGCTTCTTCGGGTTCACCCTCAACCCCTCCTGGTCAGCTCTGCTGATGGGAGCGGTGGTTGCGGTGGTCGCATACGTCACGTCCCTGTCCGCCGCACGCGTGAACACCGAGCACATGTCGACGCTGCTGATCCTGTTCATCCTGATGGGCGCGATGACCGCCATGATCACGACGCGCGATCGTGGCTGGTGGCAGTACCACTTCAGTCAACTCGGCACCTTCCGCGATCTCTCCGGCTTCATCTTCAACGGCACACTCATCGGCGCCGGGCTCATCGTCATCACCTTCGCGGTGTACGTCGGCAACGACATCGACCGTTTGCGCGCGGCGGGCGTCGTGCGCCTGCGGATCGCCTCGCCCGTCGTTTCGACGATGTTCGCCCTCATGGGAGCAGCTCTCGCGGGAGTCGGCCTCGTCCCCATCAACGTGAGCCACCCGACGCACAACGTCTTCTCCGCGGGCCTGACGCTCGTGTTCCTTCTCCAACTCACGCTCGGGCAAGTGCTCATGCGCGGGATGCCCCGGAGCTTCTTCGAAGGCAGTCTGATTGTGCTCGGCCTGCTGCTGGCCGCAGTCGTTTTGTTCGCGACACAGCTGTGGAAGCTGACGGCGTTTGAGATCGCCGTCTTCACGCTGATCTTCACGTGGATCTCGATCTTCATCCGCGCGCTCAGCCGCGGCGCCAACGCGGTCGACCGCGAGCGAGACTGACGCGACACACCACCGTCATATCCGCCCCGCATAATCGGAGGATGGCGGACAACGACCCGATCACCGTCGCCATCGAGCGACGCATCGAACTGTCTCGCACTGCGGAAGCCACAAGCTGGATGCAGGCGGGCATTGACCTGGCAACGAACTTCCCCGGCTATCTCGGCTCCGGGTGGGTTCGCGCGGGGGAAGAGAGCGACCTCTGGTACATGCTGTACCGGTTTCGCGACATCGGCACCCTGGAGGAATGGGAGGCCTCGCCGCAACGGGCGTGGTGGCTCGACTCCGGCAAAGCCTTCGCGAAGGAGGTGCGCATCGAACGCCGCAGCGGCATCGAAGGCTGGTTCGATGCTCCCTTTGCGAGCGCGATCGATGCGCGCCCGGGCGCGGACGCGACAGAGGCGATCCAGCAACCCGTGCCGGCCGCGCCGCCCCGGTGGAAGCAGGCGGTCGCGATCTGGCTGGGCTTTTTTCCGACGAACTTTCTCGGCACGTGGCTGCTCGGGTTCGTCCCGACCTTCGTCGACTGGCCGCTGATCGCCCGTGTCGCCCTCAGCACGGCGATCTTCACGCCGATCATGGTCTACTTCGTGCTGCCGTGGGTGACCCGACTCCTCCGCCCCTGGCTGCAGCGGTAGGCCGCCGCCGCGGTCTTGACGCTCCGCGGGCTCAGCGTCGTGCGGCGAGGAACGATTCGATCGCCTCCCGGGCCTGAGCGGCCAGGGCAGGTGCGTCATCGAGGGTGAGACCGTCGGTCGGGATCGGGTCCAGCACCCACGCATCCGCCTCGGCAACGCCGAAACGCCAATCGTTCGGCAGGAGCGCGGAGCGCGTGCCCCGCACCGCGACCGGCAGCACGGGGGCGCCCTTCTCAATCGCGAGACGGAAGGCTCCCGTCTTGAAGTCGGCGAGGTCTCCGCCGCGCGAACGCGTGCCTTCGGGAAAGATCATCACCGACACCTTCGTGTCCAGCGCCTTCCCGGCAGCCTCCATCGCCCGGGCGCCGCCGCCCTCGCGGCTGCGGTAGAGCGGAATGTCACCTGCCATCCGCATGAGCCACCCGACGACCGGGGTCGAGAAGAACGATGACTTGGCGAGCCACTTCATCTCCCAGGGCAGGTGCGAAAGCAGCAGGATGTCGGCGAAGCTCTCGTGATTCGCAACGACGACATACGGCAGCCGGGGGTTGCCCGGTGCGGCGCCGTGCGTACGGAACCGCCACAACGGGTTGAGCTTCTGGTGCGCGACGGCGAGGAGGCGGAAGAGGCGCCCGGCCGCGTACCGGCCGCGGTCGAAGGACGCCGTCACCAGGCGCGTGACCGTGACCGCGGGGAGCCAGAGGATGAGGAGCGCGGCCAGGACGAGCCAGCTCCACGCCGACAGAATCGTACGGAGGACCGGGTTATGGAGCGCAGATCGTCGCATTCGGCTTACGCTAGAGGGTTCCGTCATCTGTCTGCTGAGTGGCCTCGCGCAATTCGCGACGTGTCGCTGGCGCGTCGGTCTCGCTGCCGTCATCCGGCGCATCCTTCGCCCCGTGACGGGCGGCACGACGCTCCCGAGCACCTTCCACGAGGTTGAACAGCGTCGGCAGCACCAGCAGGGTCAGCACGGTCGAGGAGACCAGACCGCCGATCACGACAATCGCGAGCGGCTGCGAGATGAACCCCCCGTGGCCGGTGATGCCGAGCGCCATCGGCGTGAGCGCGAAGATCGCGGCGAGCGCGGTCATCAGGATCGGTCGCAGACGACGTGTGCCGCCGGCGATCGTCGCGTCGTGGGTGGAGAGACCCTTTTCGCGGTACTGGTTGACGAGGTCGATCAGCACGATCGCGTTCGTGACGACGATGCCGATGAGCATGAGCACGCCGAACAGCGATGCGACGCCGAGCGGCACGCCGGTGGCGAGCTGCAGCAGAATCGCACCGGTCGCGGCGAACGGCACCGAGATGAGCAGCAAGAGTGGCTGTCGCAGCGAACGGAAGGTCGCCACCATGACGATGTAGACGATGAGGATCGCGGCGAGCATCGCCAGACCGAGCTGGGTGAAGGCGTCTTCCTGCTCCTCAACCACACCGCCGATGTCGGCGCTCGCTGCGTCGGGCAGCGCGACGTCGGCGAGCGCTCGTTCGACGCTCTCGGATGCCGCGGTCAGATCCTGAGTCGACGGTGTGACCGTCACCACCGCGACACGGCGGCCCTGCTCGGTATCGATCGACGTGGGGCTCTCGCTCTCCTCCACCTCGGCAATCTCCTCCAACGGCACGACACCCGTGACCGTCGGTACATCCAAGTCGCGCAACTCGTCGATGGTTGCGGGCTCAGAAGGAGCCGCGAGGTACACGGTGATCGCGGTGTCGTCGATCTCGATACTGCCGAGTTGGGACGGCCGCATGGTCGAGGAGACCAGAGCCCCCACGGTCGCCTCCGACACTCCTCGCTCGGCTGCGGCCTCGCGGTCGACGCGCACTTCGATGAACGGCAACGACGCGGACAGGTTCGACGTCACCTGTCCGACCCCGCTCACTCCGTCGAGCCCACTCACGGCCGCGTCCGTTGCCTCGCGCAGCGTCTGCTGGTCCGGAGCGGTGATGTCGATCTCGATGTCACTTGAGCCGAATCCGGCACTGGAGGCACTGATCTCGACCTCTCCGACGTCGTCGAGGGCTTCGACGGCGTCTTGAACGCGAGCGCGCACGTCCACCTGGTCCGCACCGGACACCGTGGTCACCGAGTAGGTCACGCCCGTGTCGCCTCCGGAGAAAGCGTCCTGCAGGCCCGATCCGGTCGAACCGATCGACACCTGGACGGCATCCACCCCGTCGACGCCGAGCACCGCCTCCTCGACCTTGGCCGCAGCCTCCGATTCACGCTCCAAGGAGGCGGCAGAGCCTACCTTCTGGGTCATCGTGAAGGTATTCTGCCCGGAGTCGCCGAGGAAGTTGGTCTGCATAAGCGGTGCGAGCGCGGCGGTACCCCCGAGGATCAGCACGGCGATGGCCAGGGTCGTCCACGAGTGCGAGAGCGTCCACCGGAGGACCGGGACATAGCTGCGTTGCAGACGCGTGGGCGGCGCATCAGGGTGCTCGGGATCGATGGGGTCGCCGTGCGTATCGAGCACGGGCTTTCCGGGCCGAAGGAACCAGTAGGCCAGGACAGGAACGATGGTCAGCGAGACGAAGAGCGATGCGCCCATTGCGAGCGTGGTGGTGATCGCGAAGGGGCGGAAGAGCTCTCCGGTCAGATCGCCGACGAATGCAACGGGCAGGAAGACAGCGACGGCCGTAATCGTGGAGGCGGTGATGGCTGCCGCGACTTCTCGCACACCCAGCAGGATCGATGCCTTCTTGTCGGCGTCGCCGACGTAGTGCCGCTTGATGTTCTCGATGACGACGATGGAGTCGTCGACCACGCGTCCGATCGCAATGGTCAGCGCGCCGAGGGTGAGGATGTTGAGCGAGTACCCCAACGCCTGCATACCGATGAACGCGATCAGCAGGCTCGTCGGGATGGAGATCGCCGTAACGATCGTCGAGCGCACCGACAGCAGGAACACGAGGATGACGACGACCGCGAAGAAGAGGCCGAGCAGGCCCTCCTGCGCGAGCGCTTCGATCGATTGCTGGATGTACGGCGCCTGGTCGAAGACGACTGTGAACTCCGCCCCGCCATCGATCGCACTCTCCGCGTCAGGGAGCGCAGCCAGAACCGCGGTCGAGACATCCACGGTGTTCGCGGACGGCAACTTCGTGATCGCGATTGTCAGGGCGGGTTCGCCGTTGACTCGCGACACGCTCGTGACGGGATCCCGCTCCTGTTCGACGTCCGCGACATCGTCGATCGTGACGACGCCTTCCGCAAGCTGCTCCGCCTCCGTCGGCACGAGCGGGAGCGTGCGCAGCACATCCAGGCTCGTGACCTTCGCACCCGTCTGAACGGTCAGAGTGCGCCCGTCTTCGGTGATCTCACCACCGGGGAACAGCACGCCATTCTCCTCCAACGCGTCCCGAATTGACTGTTGCGTGAATCCCGCCTCGGCGAGTGCGTCCTCATCGGGGGTGATAGTGATCCGCTCGCCGCGACCGCCGACCACCTGCGCCGCGTTGACCCCGTCGATGTCTTCGAGGTCGGGAACCACCGCCGATTCGAGCTGCGACTGAATCGTCTCTTCGTCGTCGTACCCCGTGACGGCGAGCTGGATAACGGGGAGATCGTCCAGGGAGATGCTCAACACGCTCGGCTCGACGCCGTCGGGGAGCTGGTCCTGAATGCGGTTGACCGCCTGCAGAATCTTCTGCTCCGCCGTGGCGAGGTCGGTGCCGTAGGTGAACGACGCCTGCACGATCGACGCGTCGGTCGTGCTTGTCGCCGTCGTCGCCTCAAGGTCCGGGACGGCCTGGATCGCCTCTTCGATCGGGACGGAGACGTCGGCGCTGACGACCTCGGGCGACGCACCGGGGTAGGTGGAGAGGATCGCGAGCTGTGGGAACTCAATCGACGGGATGAGCTCCTGCTTCAGACTCGTCAGCGCCAGACCGCCGAAGAGAGCGGCGACGATCGTCACGAGGGCGATCAACGCGCGGTTGCGCAGACTGAGGACAGCAAGAATCGACACGAGAAGCCTTCGGAAGTGGTCTACAGGCGATCGGCGTCGTGCCGAATCACGGCTGGGGTCAGTATGCCACGCGTCCTGTTGCGAATCCTGTCAGCCAAATCTCAGGAGAAAGTCCCGGTCGGAGCATGTGCACACGCGATATATCGTGTTATTGTCAATCGACGCGATATATCGCGATTAATCCTGAGGAGGCGCACATGACGCTGGAGAAGTGGATCATCCACCCCGGAGAGACCCGGGTCATTGACATCGAAGACATCACGAAGATCAAGATTGGGCTCGTGGGCGGTCAGGTCGACGTCGTCGCGCACGACGACTCCGGGGTCCGCATCGAGGTGCACGCCGTCAGCGGCAAGGACCTGCGCATTGAAGCCACCGGCGACAGCCTGGAGATCGACCACGCACAACTGCGCTGGGACAACTTCCTGGAGGCGTTCCGCAACTTCGGGTCGAGCGGACCGAAGGCGGAGATATCCGTCGCCGTCCCCCGCACGGCCGCCCTCACGCTTGGCGTGGTCAGTGCGAGCGCGCTCGTCTCCGGCCTGGAGGCGCCCGCCAAGCTCAACACCGTCTCGGGCGACCTCATCGTCGACGGGCTGGTCGGCGACCTATCCGTCAATGCCGTCTCTGGAGACACTCAGGTACGCGACCTCGTCGGCGCGATCAAAGCGAACTCGGTCTCTGGGTCTGTGGCGGCGACGGGCCGCATCTCGAAGGCGACGATCGATACGGTGTCGGGTGATGCCATGGTCGATGCGACCGGCGATGTCCATGCGGTCTCCCTCAACACCGTCGGCGGAGCCGCCACCGTGCGCCTCGATGAGGGCTTCCCTGCCAACTTCGTGACCCGCACCGTGAGTGGACGCATCGTGATCGATAGCGTCACCCGATCCACGTCCGGCATCGGCTCGACCTACTCCGGTTCGACGGGGGAGCTCAGCGGGTCGTTCGTCGACGTGCGTGCCAATAGCGTCTCCGGCGACATCACGGTTCTCCGTCGCGACGACCAGCGCGCGACCGCGGGCACGACCACCGACGCCACCGATGACGCCCCACCTGCCCCCGGCGCGCCGCATGACGAGCAGAACGACCCACAGTCGGGAGCGTGGTGATGATGACCCCCGTCTTCTCCCACGGCGACTTGCGCCTCTACCTGCTGAACCTGCTCGCCGAAGGCCCACGCCACGGCTACGACCTCATCCAGGCGCTCACCGAGCGCACCGGCGGGACATACACTCCCAGCGCCGGCACGATCTACCCCCGACTCGCCAAGCTCGAGGAAGAGGGTCTCGTCACGAAGTCCGCCGACGGGCGAAAGACCGTCTACTCGATCACCGCGGCCGGCCGCGACGAGGTGCATGCTCGCGAGGGTGACCTGCACGGTATCGAGGAGGGGTTGGCCGACAGCGTGCGGCTCATCGCCGAAGAGGTGCGCGGCAGCGTTCGCGAGGCGATGAAGAGCCTGCGCGCCGACCTCGCCGCCGCGACACGGGCACCGACGTCCACTCCAGACGACGCTCCCCCCGCGTCGGAGGCCCCGGGCGGCGATGACGTCCGGAGCGAATCACGGCGCCAGCTTCAGCGTGCAGACTCGACGCTCACGGCGTTCCGTTCCAGCATCCGCGCCGATCTGCGCACGCATGTCGCACGCGGCGGCGAACTCGCCGACTCCGTCGTGGACGACCTGGCCGTCGCGCTCGAAGGCATCGAGCGCGATCTTGTCCGCACTCTTCGCGGCTGAGGCACGAGCGCCGATCCCCCGCACGGCACCCGATGCGCCCCGCTCTCCACACCCCGGAGAGCGGGGCGCATATGCCAGGAGAGGAACTCAGGCTTCAGGCCAGAGCTCCTCACCATCATCCGGAGACGGATCAAGAGGAACCACGAGCACGGGGACAGGCTGACGGTGGGACAGGCGCGCGGCGACAGACCCCGTGAAGAACTCCCGGATCGACTCCCCGATCCCTCGTTTGCGCGTTCCCACGACAAAGAGCACGGCCCGGGAGCGCTCGGCGAGCTGCTTCATCGCGAGCGCAGGGTCACCGACGAGCTGCCACACCGTCCACTCCACCTCAGCCTCCTCCAGTGCCACCTGGGTCTCGCGACGCACGCGAGACAGCTCGATGTCGCCGGTGTCGATGTTGAAATCGAGCGGTGCGGAGTGCACGTACCCGTCGGGGTCCTCGTACGTCACGAAGCGCGTGACGTCGACATAGGTCACGATCAGCGGGGCTCCGAGCAGGTGCGCAAAGCGTGCCGCTTCCTGCACTACTCGCGGAGATTGCCCCGGGATCACTCCCGCGATCACTGCACCTTGGGGAGGCAGTTCGGTCTGCGCGTCGTCGCTCGTCATGGTTCGCCCCTTTCCGCCCGACGGGCGGCCAGCGCCCATGGGCTCCGTGGTATTGTGAACACTACTCTTCTCCGGTAACGACCGGATTGTCATTGCGACGGGCGTAAGTCGCTAGCCCGTGACTCAGAAATGAGGGGGTCTCGCATGGGGCGTGGCCGTCAGAAGGCGAAGCACACGAAGATTGCTCGCGAACTGAAGTACGACACGTACGACGTGAACTTCAGCGCGCTGCAGCGTGAACTCGGACACCAGGACGACGATCAGTACGTCGACAAGTGGGCCGATGATTACGCCGACGAGTACAAGGACAAGACGGCCTAAGGCCGCCTCCTCCACACGTGGTCCTCGCACCGCCGAGACCGCTGTTTTGTCGCGCACCGACGTGAATCGTTTCGGCCGCGACCGCGCCGAGGCCTAGGCTCGGCGGAGACGTCGTGCGCTCGCCGACGGCCCGCGTCACTGAGGAGCCGAACAATGAACCTGTCCATCCGCCGCAGCGGCGTCGCCGTACTCGTGCTCACGGGTCTTGTCGCCCTGTCGGGGTGCACAGCGCTCGGAGATGTCCTCGCTGGCGATGACGGGCCGACACGAGATCCCGACACCTCCGAAGTCACTGAAAGCGACGAGGTCGACGTCTTCTCCCTACAGGTCGGTGACTGCATCTCCGAGGTCGAAAGCGAGGAGTTGCAGACGGTCCAGGTCATGCCGTGCGATGAGCCGCACACGGACGAGATCTATCATCGCTTCGAGCTCACCGGTGACGAGCTGCCGACGACAGAGATGTGGGACACCGCCGACGCCGAGTGCATCCCCGCCCTCGAGGAGTTCGTCGGCACCGCATGGGACGACAGCGAGGTGAGCTACTGGCCGATGTCTCCGACCCAGGAGTCCTGGGATGCAGGCGATCGGGAGGTCCTCTGCGTCGCCTACATCGAGGACGAGGAGCTTTCTTCCTCGCTGGAGGGTTCTCAGCGCTGAGCGTCAGCTTTCTTGGGTGCCCTCGACCCAGGCCAAGTAGTCCTCGGTGACCGTGCCGGTCACGTAACGCCCATCGAAGCAGCTCATGTCGAGGTCCGTGACATCGGACCCTTCCAGAATCGCGTCACGCAGATCCTCAACCTCTTGGTAGACGAGGTAATCCGCGCCCAGCTCCTCGGCGATCTCCGGAATCGACCGGCCGTGCGCGACGAGCTCATTCCGCGAGGGCATGTTGATTCCGTACACGTGCGGGTACCGTACCGGCGGGGCAGCGGACGCAAACGTCACCGAGGTGGCACCGGCGTCGCGGGCCATCTGGATGATCTCCTTCGAGGTGGTCCCCCGCACGATCGAGTCGTCGATGAGGAGGACGTTCTTGCCCTTGAACTCACTGGACATCGCGTTGAGCTTCTGCCGCACGCTCTTCTTGCGAACGGCCTGTCCCGGCATGATGAAGGTGCGGCCGACGTAGCGGTTCTTGTAGAACCCCTCGCGGTATTCGAGCCCGAGCTTGCGCGCCACCTGCATCGCGGCCGGGCGCGAGGAGTCCGGGATCGGCATGACGACGTCGATGGAGCCTTCCGGCGTGTACTTTGCGATGGTGTCGGCCAGGCGCTCCCCCAGCCGCAGACGCGCCTCGTAGACCGAGATGCCGTTCATGACGCTGTCGGGACGGGCGAGATAGACGTACTCGAAGGAGCACGGCGTGAGCTGCGGGTCATCGGCGCACTGACTCGTGTGGAGCTTCCCGTCCATGTCGACGAAGACGGCCTCGCCGGGAAGCAGGTCGCGCACGACCTCGAATCCGCTGTTCTCCAGCACGAGAGACTCGGATGCGACGGTCCATTCGTAGGTGCCGTTCTCCGCCAGACGCGTGCCGATGATGAGCGGACGAATGCCGTGCGGGTCGCGGAACGCGAGCAGACCATATCCGGCAATGAGCGCGATGGCAGCGTAGGAGCCTTCGACGCGGCGATGCACGCGAGAGACGGCGGCGAAGATCTGCTCCGCCTCCAGGTCGATGCCGGAAACCTCCGCCTGCAGCTCGTAGGCGAGGACGTTGACGAGCAGTTCGGTATCCGAGCTCGTATTCAGGTGACGACGATCTTTGTGGAACAGCTCGTCGGTCAGCTCGCGCGTGTTGGTGAGGTTGCCATTGTGAACGAGGACGATCCCGTAGGGAGCGTTGACGTAGAACGGCTGCGCCTCCTCCTCGCTGGATGCTGTGCCCTTCGTGGCATACCGACAGTGTCCGAGGCCGACGTTGCCCAGCAGCGCGCGCATGTCGCGGGTGCGGAACGCCTCGCGCACCTGCCCTTGGGCCTTGACGATGTGGAACACACCGTTGGGTTCGGCCGTTGCGATCCCGGTCGAGTCCTGACCGCGGTGCTGAAGCAGCAGAAGCGCGTCGTAGATCTCCTGGTTGACGGGCCCGGTCCCGACCATTCCGACGATGCCGCACATGTATCAGTTCGCTCCGGATTCCGCGTAGTCACTGACGAGCCGAACGGCTCCGCCGTCCACGCCCTTGGCCCCCTGCTCGAAGTCGCCCCCGGGAAGCGCGCCGTCGGCGACCGTGCCGACCTGCCACGTCGGGATGCCTGCCGCGCCCAATTGCGCGATCGCGTCAGCGGCCGCCTCTGGTGCGACCACGGCGAAGAACCCGATGCCCAGGTTCCATGTTCCTTCCGCGGCGTGGAGGTCCAGCCCGCCGAGGTCTGCCAGCACCCGGAACACTGGGGGCGGCGACCACGTCGAACGGTCGACGTCGACCCACGTTCCGACCGGCAGGACGCGCGCGAGGTTGGCTGCCAAGCCGCCGCCGGTGACGTGGCTGAGGGAGTGGAGCTGCTCGCCCAGGCTGTCTGCCAGGCGCAAGAGAGGAGTCGTGTACAGCCGCGTCGGCGTGAGCAACTGCTCAGCCCACGACGACCCGAACTCGGGGGCGTGATCGGTGTACGCGACACCGGCCGACGAGAGAATGTGGCGCACGAGCGAGAACCCATTGGAATGCAGGCCGCTCGACTCCAGCGCGAGGACGACGTCGCCCGGTCGCACGCGGTCAGCACCGAGTACTCGGTCGGCCTCGACAGCCCCCGTGGCAGCGCCCGCGACGTCGTAATCGTCGGGGCCCAGCAAACCGGGATGCTCGGCGGTCTCGCCACCGACGAGAGACGTGCCCGTCTCAGCACATCCTTCTGCGATGCCGCGCACGATGTCCGCGATCCGCGAGGGGACGACCTTGCCACACGCGATGTAGTCGGTCATGAACAGTGGGCGGGCTCCGACCACGACGATGTCGTCGACGACCATGCCGACCAGGTCTCGACCGATCGTGTCGTGGATATCGACGGCCTGGGCGATCGCGACCTTCGTGCCGACACCGTCGGTGCTGGTGGCAAGGAGTGGCCTTCGGAACGACGTGAGGAACGACGCGTCGTAGAGGCCAGCGAAACCGCCGACACCGCCCACGACTTCGGGCGCGTGGGTACGTTGCACGGCCGACTTCATCAACTCCACCGCGAGATCTCCCGCGGCAGTGTCGACACCGGCTTGAGCATAGGGATTGGCGGAAGACGAGTCCACGGAGACAGCCTACCCGCCCGTACGCCGCACAGTCGCGGCCTAGGATGGCGGCATGAGCGCGCCGGACCGTCCCCAGTGGGTGGTGCGCGAGGACGCCTCGGTGCAAGTGCTCATCGCTCTCTACGTGCGTCAGGTGCTCGGAATCCGTTCACCGGATGAGCTGCCGGTCCTGCGCGGAGCGCCCACTCCGGAGGTCGTGCGAGACGAGCTGGAGCAGGCGACGCTGGAACGGCAGTGGCGCGCGTTCTGGGCAATGACGGTGGAGCCGCAGGCTCACCCATCGGATGTCCCCCTCGATCTCGTCGACGGATTCGATACGTTCATCGCCATCCCCACGCAGGGGTACGACGAGCTGCGCACGGCTCTTCTGCCTCTCGGAGATCAGGCGCTCGCTTTCGCACGCGAGGCGAACGCGGCCTACAGCGCGGTCGCAACGTCCGGCGCGGGCGCGTCCTATCGGGCGTACGCGAGCGCCATCGCACAGCATGAGCGTCAGATCGGACGCCGAGCGCACTCGTTCGAACTCAACGTCCAGATCCTCCCGCTCACGCAGCGCGGGGTGTGGTGGATCGGTTCGCTGACGATCGCCGTCACCGATGGGCTCCGCGGTGACGTGGCTGCGTTCGACGCGGCCGTCGGCCCGATCATCGCCGACATCGCCTAGGACGGTGAGGCGCCGTCCGAACGAGGTGGGGCCGGAGGGTTCAGTGGCACGTCGCTCCCGCCCGCCGCTGCCGACGTCACGGAAGCATTCGGCTCGGGCTGGATGTCCCGGACGGATTCGCGATCGATGCGGACGGTGCGGGCACGGCGGCGCAGCACGTTATCGAAGATGACGGCGACGAGACCACCGAGACCGAGGCCGATCGGAACGCAGTAGAGGGCGAAGAACCCGAGGATCTGTCCGCGCGAGTAGGTGATCTCCGTCGCGCTCTCACGCAGTTCGAACGCATACGTCAGCACGAAGGCGACGATCAGACCGACGATCGCACCGATCCCGAGGAAGACCGAGAACCGCGGTGCACGACGCACCTGCGCTTCTTCAATGTGGTGGCTGGTCTCTTCGGGCACACCCCATTGTCCCACGCTCGGCCGCCCCGCCTCCCAGCCCTCGAAACCGCGAGACTGCAGGCCGATGTCGAGACAGCATGATTTATCCGCAGTTTCGACACGGGCCTGCAGTCTCGCGGTCTGATGCGGGCGGGGGTCAGGGGCGGAGCGGGAGAAGGGCGGAGATGTCGGCGCGGGAGCCGGAGGCCCGGATCTCGCCGGCGGCCGAGACGTCGTGCCACGAGGTCTCGCCGCGAGCGAGCGCAATCCAGGTCTGCGGGCTCATCTCAACAACGTTCGGAGGTGTACCGCGAGTGTGCCGTGGCCCCTCGACCACCTGGACGGCGCCGAAGGGAGGTACGCGCACCTCGACGCTTGACCCCGGCGCCTTCTCCGCGAGGAGCTGAAGGAGGTATCGCACGGCACTCGCCAACTCCGCTCTCGCAGACGTTCCGCCATCGACCGCGGCGAGCGCGGCTCGACCCTCCTCGGTGGTGATCTTTCGCGCCATGAAGGCCACGCTACCGGCGGATAGGCTGGCGCCATGAGAATCCTCGTGCTCGGTTCCGGTGCCCGCGAACACGCGATCGTCCTCGCGTTGGCCGCAGAAGGCGCGGGCCATGAGATCCGCGTCGCGCCGGGCAACGCAGGCATCGCAGAGACGGCGACGCTCGTTGCGGACCTCGACCCGAACAGCCCCGCCGCCGTCGCCGGGTACGCGAACACGGAGTCGATCGATCTCGTCGTCATCGGTCCTGAGGCGCCGCTCGTGGCGGGTGTCGCCGACG
This sequence comes from Microbacteriaceae bacterium PS02070, assembly GCA_029959865.1. Lineage (GTDB taxonomy): Bacteria > Actinomycetota > Actinomycetes > Actinomycetales > Microbacteriaceae > Microbacterium. The sequence continues at coordinate 461,599 of JASCPE010000001.1, forward strand.
CACTGCGTGAACGCGGCATCCCGGTGTTCGGCCCCGGAAAGGCGGCCGCGCGGCTGGAGGGTTCGAAGGCCTTCGCGAAGCGCGTCATGGATGCGGCAGGCGTTCCGACCGGGCGCGCCACTCGCGCGCACGACCGTGCCGAGCTGGAAGAAGCACTCGACGAATATGGGTCGCCCTTCGTCGTCAAAGCGGACGGGTTGGCCGCCGGCAAGGGCGTCATCGTCACGGAGGACCGCGACGCCGCCCTGGCACACGCCGACGGATACCTCGCCAGCGGCCCCGTCCTCGTGGAGGAGTTCCTCTCCGGCCCCGAGGTGTCGCTCTTCTTCGTCTCCGACGGCGACACCGTGCGCGCCCTCAGCCCGGCACAAGACTTCAAGCGGGCCTATGACGGCGATGAAGGACCGAACACCGGAGGGATGGGCGCCTACTCCCCCATCCCGTGGCTCGCCGACCGATTCGGGAGCGAAGCGGACTTCGTCGCCGAGGTCACGCGCACGGTGGCGGAGCCCGTCGTACGCCGCCTCGACGAGGAGGGGACACCCTTCATCGGGCTTCTCTACGCGGGACTGATCCTCACGGACGATGGGATCCGCGTCATCGAGTTCAACGCCCGGTTCGGTGACCCGGAAACACAGGTCGTGCTTGCCCGCCTCACCTCACCTCTCTCGTCCCTGTTGATGTCGGCCGCATCGGGAACGCTGGAGACTGAGCCCGCACCCACCTTCAGCAATGACGTCGCGGTGACGGTCGTCTTGGCGAGCGAGGGGTACCCCGAAGCTCCCGTCACCGGCCGACCCCTCGGGGGTGTCGACGCGGCGGAGGGCTCCGAGGGCGTCCACATCGCGCACGCGGCCACTCGGCGCGAGGGTGACGAGCTCCTGGCAACGGGGGGTCGCGTGCTGAACGTCGTCGCGCTCGGCGCGACCTTCCGTGAGGCGCGGGAACGGGCCTATCACGCCCTGGGCGAAATCACGCTCGAGGGATCCCACCACCGCACGGACATTGCGGCGCAGGTCTCGAACGACTGAGTCGTTCGTCAGCCTCGGCTTATGGTGCGATTTCGGCACGCTCGGAGGTCGTCGCTTGCACCCATCCGCGCTCGACACCGTCGGCCGACGTGATGGCAAGTTGGATGGGACCAGCCGCCTCCGGCAGTCTCTCGCTCACATCGCGGCGAAGGACCTCGCCGCATCGCATCGTGCCCGACTGGAGTTCGTCCCCAGCCGTTTCCTCCTCGGTCGAGAGGATCGCCCATGACATCTGGGCGTCGCCGACGCATCGCGCTTCGATGACGAGGTCGGTCGCGTCCGAGAGCGACAGGGGACCACTCACGGAGGTGCCCGAGGTCGCGGCCCCGTCGGGTGTCACTGTCGCGAGTGCGAGCTGCAGCGGATCGTCCGCATCCGGTTCCGAGTAGGCGAACGTCTGCGACGGCGAGGGCGAGGTATCCGATGTGGGCGAGGTATCCGGTGTCTGCGTGGGCGCGGGATCCTCCTCGGGCGCCGAACAACCCACAGCGACCAGGACGGCTGCGACGAGAGCAAGAGGAAACAGGGTTCGTCGGGCGTTCATGCGCCGGACCCTACCAACCGAGGCTGAAGCACGCGCCGAGATTGGGAGACAATAACCAGGTGACTGAAACGCGTGAGATACCCGGCTGGCGACACATCATGTCCGGAAAGGTCCGCGACCTCTATGAGCCCGACACGGGCGACGAGGACCGACTCCTCGTTGTCGCGAGTGACAGAGTGAGCGCGTTCGACCATGTCCTGGAGCCAGCCATCCCCGGGAAGGGCGCCCTCCTCACGCGGCTGAGCACGTGGTGGTTCGCGCGGCTTTCCGAAGAAGATGCGGGGGCCGCGATCCCGAATCACCTCACCGGCGAGGCACCTCCCGAGGAGGTCGCCGACCGCGCCGCCGTCGTCCGACGTTTGACCATGCTGCCCATCGAATGCGTGGTGCGCGGTTACCTGACCGGATCGGGGTGGGCCGAGTACACCGCAGAGGGCACCGTCTGCGGTATCCCCCTTCCCGCAGGGCTTCAGAACGGTGATCGCCTTCCGGAGCCGATCTTCACCCCCGCCTACAAGGCTCCGGCCGGGGCCCACGATGAGAACATCACCTTCGAGAAGGCGGTCGAGCTCGTCGGGCTCGACGCCGCGACCGAATTGCGTGATCTCTCGCTCGCGATCTACCGCCGCGCCGCCGATATCGCGGCCGAGCGCGGTCTCGTGCTGGCCGACACGAAGTTCGAGTTCGGGATCGATGATGAGGGCATCGTGACCCTCGCCGACGAAGTGCTCACCAGCGACTCGTCCCGCTACTGGGACCTGAATGCCTGGGAGCAGGGCTCGACCCCCGCCGAGCGGATGGCGAGCTTCGACAAGCAGATCGTGCGCGATTGGCTTTCTGCGAACTGGGACAAGACCGGTACGCCCCCCACGCTTCCCGCCGAGGTTGTCGAGCGCACGGCCGCGAAGTATCGCGAACTCATCGATCGCCTCACTACGCCCTGACCCTCACCCATCGCCCTCAGGCTCGCGGGAATATGCGGGTGAATAGGGATGTTGAGGGGGATGTGAACGCTGTGAATGATCGACTCGCGGATGCGACCGCGATGGGTGCCGTCACCCTCCTCGTAGGTGACGTGGACGCGATGACCCGTTTCTACCGGGACGTCGTGACGCTGAACGTGCAGGACGCCTCCGGTGACACCGTCACCCTCGGACGCGCGGGCAGACCACTTCTCATCCTGCGCCATGAGCCCTCGTTGCGCCACGCTCCGAGCGGCTCCGCGGGGCTGTACCACACGGCCATCGTCTTCGAATCGCAGGAAGCTCTGGCCGCCGCGCTCTACAGCATCGCGCGGCAGGCCCCGGGCTCGTTCACCGGGAGCGCCGACCACTTGGTCAGCCAGGCGTTCTACTTCACCGACCCCGAGGGCAATGGACTCGAACTGTACTGGGATCGCGACCGGTCCGAATGGTCGTGGACGCATGGGCAAGTGGAGATGAGCACGCTCTACCTTGACCCGAACCGCTTCCTCGCCGACCACCTCACGCCGGAAGCCGCCGCGGGAAGCACCGGAGACTCCACGGCCCAGGTCGGCCACGTCCATCTCTCTGTCGGTGACGTGGAAACGGCGCGCGACTTCTACGTCGACGCTCTCGGTTTCGACACGACCGCGGCGCTGGGCAACACCGCGCTGTTCGTCAGCGCCGGGGGGTACCACCACCACATGGCGATGAACGTCTGGGAATCGCGGGGCGCCCCGCCTCGCATGCCGGCCCTGGGGCTCGGGCTCGTCAATCTGTCCCTGCCTGCCACTGATGACCTGGGAGAGCTCGAAGAGCGGCTGCGCCATCACGGCTTCCAGGTGCGCGACGACGGTCAGACGCTGTCGTTCAACGACCCGTGGAACAACCAGCTGCGTGCATCGGTCGCTGCCTGACCGGAAGCCAGCATCCGTGCGGCGCCGCGGAAGCCTGACTCCGCCCGCGGCGCACCTTCCTCATGCCGAGGCGGGCGAATCGATGCCGCGAGCGGCGATGATTCGGCGGTACTCACGCGCGCTGTCCTTCAGCGTGCGCTCCTGGGTGTCGTAATCCACGCGCACGATGCCGAATCGTTTCTCGTACCCCCATGCCCACTCGTAGTTGTCGAGCAGGGACCAATAGAAGTAGCCGCGGACGTCGATCCCCCTCTTGATTGCACTGGCGACCGCGTCGATGTGGTCACGCAGGAACCGCGCACGCGCTTCGTCGTGCACGCGGCGCTCGCCATCTTCCTCCACCACGATGTCATCGAAGGCCGCGCCGTTCTCGGTCACATAGAGGGCAGTCCCTGCCGGCCGCGCATAGTCATCCCACACGCGCTGGAGGAGCTCCGTCAGGCCTTCGGGCTGGATCTCCCAGTGCATCGCCGTCCGTTCGAGCCCTCGCTCATGCCAGTAGATGTTCTCGTATGACGGGTACGGGGATTCGGCTCGACGCCCCGTTGCGGCATCGCCCCCGAGCGGCGGGTGCGCGTCCGGAGAGCCGCCGACGAACTCACCGTGGTAGTAGTTCACTCCGAGCGCATCGATCGGCTCTGCGATGAGGTCGAGGTCGCCCGGGCGGATCGCGGCTTCCAGAGCGTCAATGGCAGCGGGCGCAACGGCCCGAATGTCATCGACAGTGTCCGCGGGGTAGTTGGCGAGGAAGATCGGGTCCAGGAACCAGCGATTGAACTGCCCATCGATCCGGCGTGCGGCATCCACGTCGGCGTCGACGGTGGCATCGACCGGTTCTGCGACGGTGAGATTGAGAGTGATGCCCAGGCTCAGATCCGTGTCGCGAGCGCGCAACTCGCGAATCGTCTGGCCGTGGCCGAGAAGCAGGTGATGCGCCGCCAAGAGCCCTTCCTCGACGCTGTAATGCCCCGGTGCGTGGATACCGGCGGTGTAGCTGAGAAACGAGGAGCACCACGGCTCATTGAGCGTCGTCCAGTTCTGTACGCGGTCACCGAGGGCGTCGTGCACATCCAACGCGTACTCGGTGAACTGGTCACTTGTCGACCGGACCGTCCACCCGCCCCGCTCCTGGATCGCCTGGGGCAAGTCCCAGTGGTACAGGGTCAACCAGGGCACGATGCCGGCGTCGTTGAGCTCGTCGACGAGACGCTTGTAGAAGTCCAGACCGGCCTGATTGACCGGACCACCGTCCGGCCGTACGCGCGACCACGACGTCGAGAAGCGGTAGGTGTCCAGGCCCAGGTCGCGCATCAGTGCGACATCGTCGCGGTAGCGGTGATAGTGGTCGCACGCGACATCACCGTTGTCCGCATTGATGACGGCACCCGGTACACGGCTGAAGGCATCCCAGATCGACGCCGTTCGGCCGTCTTCAAAGGCAGCGCCCTCAATCTGATAGGCGGCAGTGGCCGCACCGAACAGGAAGCCGTCGGGGAACACACGTGATGAATCGGACATGCGAGCCTTTCGTCGACGCGGTCTGTCTTTGACCACGACCCTTCGTGAGAGCGCTCCCACGACAGGTCACGTGGGGGCGAGCAGCACCGTAAGAGGGAGGCTAGCGAGGATCGCGGCTGTGCGCACGATCACGGCGGCGCTCGCGTCGGCCGCGAACGGGAATCGCTAGACTGAAGCGACCCTTGATCGCGTCCCTCGGAGGCTCGAATGCCCACCATCGTCGTCGACGTCATGCCCAAAGCCGAGCTTCTGGATCCGCAGGGGAAGGCCGTCGCGGGCGCGCTGACCCGACTCGGACACACAGAATTCTCCGGCGTTCGCATCGGCAAGCGCTTCGAACTGACGGTCGAGAAGGCCGACGAAGAGACCCTCGCCGACGTCGCCCGCATCGCGGACGAGATCCTCTCCAACTCCGTCATCGAGAATGTCGTCGGTATCGAGGTCGTCGAGTGACCGTCCGGATCGGGGTCATCACGTTCCCCGGTTCGCTCGACGACGGAGACGCGCGCCGCGCGATATCGATGGCTGGCGCTGAGCCGGTGGCTCTGTGGCACGGTGCGCACGACCTCGAGGGCGTCGATGCCCTCGTCCTCCCGGGCGGGTTCAGCTACGGCGATTACCTCCGCGCGGGAGCGATCGCTGCGCACGCGCCGATCATGCAAGAGGTCATCGCGGCGGCAGCCAAGGGCATGCCGGTGCTCGGCATCTGCAACGGCTTCCAGATGCTCGTCGAAGCGCACCTCCTCCCCGGCGGCCTCATCCGCAACGCGCACCAGCAGTTCATCCGCCGCGATCAGCGACTGCGCGTCGAGAACGCCGCGACGGCGTGGACGAACGGATTCAGCGAGGGGCAGGAGATCATCATCCCGCTCAAGAATGCCGACGGCGGCTACATCTGCTCCGCCGAGACGCTCGCCCAGATCGAAGGCGATGGCCTCGTCGCCTTCCGCTACGTCGGGGTGAACCCGAACGGCTCCCTCGATGACATCGCCGGGCTCACCAATGCGGCGGGCAACGTTGTCGGCCTCATGCCGCATCCCGAGCACGCCGTGGAGGCCGGGTTCGGCCCGAATACCGCCACCGCAATGCGCTCGGGCGTCGATGGACTGACCTTCTTCACCTCTGCAGTCAGCACCCTGGCAGCCGCCGCCGCCTGATCGGGCACCCTGTGCGCACCCCGCTTCGCGAACGCGTCACCCGGCTCGTCGAGTCGAAGCAGTTCCAGACGTTCATCATCGTCGTCATCCTCCTCAACGCGGTGATCCTCGGCCTGGAGACGTACCGAGGCCTTCCGGCAGGGCTGATCGCGACGATGGAGTGGCTCAACACGATCGCGGTCACGATCTTCGTCGTGGAGATCGTGCTGCGCATCTATGCGCACCGGACGGCGTTCTTCCGCGACCCGTGGGGCTGGTTCGATCTCATCATCGTCGCCATCGCCCTGATCCCCGCGAGCGGCGGCGGGGAGGTCCTGCGGGTGCTGCGGGCCCTGCGCGTATTGCGACTGCTCTCCACTGTCCGGTCCATGCGCCTGGTCGTCGGCGCCCTCGCGGCGTCGTTCCCGGGGCTGCTCTCCATCGGCGCCCTCCTGGCAATGGTCATGTACATCTACACCGTCATCACGACGGTGCTCTTTCACGATGATCGCCACTTCGCCGACTTGGGTGCATCGTTCACGAGCCTCTTCCGCCTGCTCCTGGGCGACGGCTGGCCAGACATCGTGGAGCCGGTCGCCACAGGTCCATGGGAATGGATCCTGTTCATCAGCTTCGCGGTGATCTCGTCGATCGTCGTCCTGAACCTCTTCATCGCCGTTGCGGTGGAGGCGATGGATCGCATCAAGAGCGAAGAGGAGCCCGGCAGCGCGACCGAGGCGGAACAGGCGGAGCTTCTCCGTGAGATCCGCTCGATGCGGCGGCAACTGAGCGACCTTCAGGCCCGCCTCGATGGCACCGAGCGATCCGCGGACTGACCTCGCACGTGCCCGGCGGGAGGTAAGACGCCGATCACCGGCACCATCCCCGGGCTGTGCGGGGTAGCGTCGAAGGGTGACCCTCGTCGTAAGCGTTCCCAGCCAAAGACTTGCCGATGCCCTCCACCCTCTCCCGGATGGCGTCCAACTCGTGCAGTGGGAGATGAATGGGCCCCCGCCCCTCGACCGGATCGACCTCGTCGTGCCGCCGTACATGAACGCCGGAAAGGTCTACCCGCATCTGAAGGGCGTCACGACCCAGCTCGTTCAGTCGCAATCCATCGGGTACGACGGCATCGAGGACGTCCTTCCTGCCGGGACGCGTTTCGCCAACGCGGCGACAGTGCACGAAACCTCGACCGCCGAACTTGCTCTCGCCCTGACCCTCGCGGCGCAGCGACACATCCCCGACTTCGTGCGCGCCCAGGCCGAAGGACAGTGGAAGCCGGTGTTCGCGACCTCCCTCGCCGACCAGCGCGTACTGCTGCTCGGGATCGGTGGTGTCGGAAAGGCGATCGCCGCACGGTTGGCACCCTTCGAGGTGACGGTCCAGGCCATCGCGTCGCGCGCGCGGCTCGAGGACGGCATCACCGTGCACGCGCTCGAAGATCTCCTCACGGTGCTCCCGGACACCGACATCGTCATCGCCGCTCTCCCCGGCAGTGACGGTACTCGGCACCTGATCGGGGACGAGGAGCTCGCGGCGCTCCCGGACGGCGCGCTCGTGGTCAATGTCGGCCGTGGTCCGCTCATCGACACGGATGCCCTCGTCGATCATGTCTCGCGGGGGCGAATCCGGGCGGCCTTGGATGTGACCGATCCGGAGCCCCTGCCGGAGGGCCATCCGCTGTACTCGCTGCCGGGCGTCTTGATCAGCCCCCACGTCGGCGGCGCGACGACGGCGATGAACCCGCGGCTTGTCCGCCTCATCCGGGAACAGATCGACCACCTCCTCGCGGGCGAAGAGCCGGTCAATGTCGTCATCGACAAGTAGTCCCGCGGAGGTGGTCGTCCGCGCGCCGGAACCCGAAGACGCGCCGGGCATGGCCCGCGTTCACGTCGAATCCTGGCAGCAGACCTACCGCGGTCTCGTCGCCGACGCGATCTTGGATGATCCCGGCTTCCTCACCCGTCGAGTCGCCTTCTGGGAGGCGGCCATCAGCGATCCCCGGTGGGATACCCACCGTTCAGCCGTCGCCACCCGTGACGACGAGGTGATCGGCATTGCGCTGTCGGGTCCGCCCCTGGGTGATGCCGGTCGGTGGGAGCGTCAGCTTTATGTGCTCTACGTCCTGGCACATGCCCACGGGTCGGGCGCGGGTGCCCTCCTCCTTGATGCTGTGACCGAGGCCGACGTGCCAACGATGCTCTGGGTTGCAGACCCCAACCCGCGGGCGCAGGCCTTCTACCGCAAGAGCGGTTTCGCCTTCGATGGCGGACGACAGGTGGAGGACGGACTCGTCGAGCTCAGAATGGTGCGCGGCTAGCGGCGGGCGGAAGGCCCTCCTGGACGGGGGCGGTGCGCAGGTACTCATTGAGATAGCGCGCGAACCCCTCGTCATACTGTGCCCGACGGTCGGGGTTCGGCGTGATGGTCTGCGGTGTCACCTCGTCGAAGCCCGGGTGAGTCATCTCCTGGCCGGTGGCGACCAGTCCCATCCGGATGGCACCCACAAGGGAACTGTGCTGGCGCGGCGAGAGTTCCATCTCCACGCCGAACACGTCAGCCACCAGCTGCGCCCAGAAGGGTGACGAGAGCACGCCTCCCGAAAGCACGATGCGACGAGGGACGCCGTTCAGCGCGGTGAGTTCTGCGAAGCAGTGGTAGAGCGAGAACACGATGCCCTCCAGGACGGACTGGTATATGCCGATCGAGTCATGCTCTGGGCGGAGCTGCATGAGGCCGCCGAGGCGCTGATCCTGCCACCCGGGGCTGCGCTCACCGAAGAGGAACGGCAGGAACACGGGAAGGTCGACGCGATCCGGCGACAGCTGGGGCTCGAGCTCGGAGTAGTCGGTCGACGATCCGAAGAGTCGCTGCCGAGCCCAGTCGACACAGTTGCCGCATCCCGACGTCGCTGCTCCGCTGAGCGGGCCGACCGGCGACCGGTAAGACCACGTGCTCAATGTCGGTGACAGGACGGGCTCGCGGGTGGGCATACGAAGGGCACCGCTAGTTCCCATCGAGAACGTCATATCGCCGAGGGCGGTTGCCAGGTCTCCCACTTGACTGAGTCCGCCGTCCGGGCCCGGCGCGAGGACAGGGATCCCAGCAGTAACCCCGAGGAGGGCGGCCGCGTCGTCGGACAGCGACGCGGTCGCGGTCGACGCGTGAATGTCGGGGAGCGAGACGGCGCCGAGGTCGAATCGATCGGTGATCTCGGCGTCCCACGTCGCCGAACTCGCGTTGAGTAACCCCGTACCCGAGGCAAGCGAGGCGGTTGTCCAGACTTCACCGGTCATGCGCGCGAAGTTCAGAGACGCCTGGTCCAGTGCAATCAGTCCGTTGAGGCTCTGCCCTTTCTCGACAAGGTGCCGCAGCTTGAAGACAGGGTAGCTCGCGTTGACCACGCAGCCGGTGCGTTCGTAGAACCACCACCGGAACTCGGCATCTGATCGGTAGCGGACGCCGAGGTCCTGCGCACCCGTGTAAGACCACTCCATCACCGGGGTGGCGGCGCTGAGATCCGACCGTCGCAGGGTCAGGCCGTGCCAGGTACCGCTGAGGACGATGAGATCGACAGGGAGAGCGGCGGCCACCTCGCGCCCGAGCGCCATCAACTGGGTGTACACGGCGTCAGCATCGCGCACCGACGTGTCCGCGCCGACGAGCGCCAGCCTCCGGTCGCGTGTGACGATCTCGCCGGACTCGGTGTCAAAGAGCATCGTCTTCGCCGATGTGGTGCTGGCCTCCAGGCCAAGGATCAGCATGACACTCCATCGGTCGGGGACCGCCCGCAGAGGGGGACTCGACCCACGGTACGGTCGCTCGCGTCAAGACGCAAAGACGGTGCATAGGTCCCGCGGCGGAGAAAAGGGCTGCGCTACTGTCATCACCATGATCATCTGGCGTGGATTCGGATTCGTCGCGGTCGTTCTTGTCGCGCTCGCAGCCCTGGCCGTTACCGGGATCAACTCGGCAGCCGGAAGCCCGCTTCCGGGCTATGTCGCGGCGGGACTCGGCATCTCGATCGGGGGCATCCTCACGGCCGCGTTCGGGTGGTGGTTCAACATGGAGAACCCGAAGCGCAAAGCGAGCGAATGGGCACAGCAGCGCCGCGCGGAGCTCGAGCACGCCGTGCAGACCGGCACCTTCCAGATCAGACCCGGGATTCCGGCGTCCTCTCGCGAAGAGGCCGAGACCGTGTCCGAGCAGATGCTTGCGAGCGAGTCAGCGTCGGTCGCGAAACGGTTGAAGAACATCCACACGCTCTTCTTCATCCCGGTTCAGTTCATCGGCGTGATCGCTATCGTGCTCGGAATCGTCGTCGCCGCCGTGGGCAGTTGACCGACAAACTCACCCGGTGAGTATCACCGACTGCGTGGTCTCATCCGCGTAGATCAGACGCCGCGCTGAGCTTTCATCGCCATGCGGGCGAGCACCACGTCCTCGACGATCTGAATGAGGTTGTAGAGCACAAGGGCCGTCGCGGTCACCGCGACCACGGATGCCCACAGCGCGGTGAACTGGGCCTGCGGGATGAACCCACCGATCGAGCCGCCGATGCCGCCACCGGTCGCCAGCCACTCCGCGAGAAGGGCCCCCGTGATGGCGCCCGGCACCGAAATGCGAACCGCCGCGAAGAACGCCGGGAGCGACGAGGGGATCGCGATCTTGGTCAGCTTTGCCCACGACCCGCCGCCATACACGGAGACGAGGTCGTTCATCTGCGTCGGGGCCGACTTCAGGCCGAAACTGATGTTCACGAGCGCGGGGAAGAGCACGACAATCCCGCCGATGACAGCAACACTCCACAGATCGCGGCCGAAGATCAGGATGATCACCGGCGCCATCGCCACCAGAGGCACGGATCGCAGCAGCATCGCGACCGGCATGAGGGCGTTCTCCACGCCCTTGCTGAGCTGGAACAGCATGGCCAGGAGGAGCGCCGCCACGAGGCCCGCGATGAAACCGATGGCCGCGTCACCGAGCGTGACGAGGAGGTTGTCCCACAGCATCGCTCGATTGGCTTCGGCGGCGGGCACCGTGAACATCCAGTTCCAGACATCCACCGGGCCCTTGGCGATCATCGGATTGATGTTGAAGATCACGAGGATCCCCACCCACAGCCCGAGGACCGCGAGAATCGTGAGGAGGAAGGTGAGCGTGCTGTTACCGAGAGCCTTCAGAACGCCGCGCGCCGCTTGGGATCGCATCTTGGCGTTGAGTTCGGCGACGGCCTGCGCCGACTGATTCTGTACGTCGTTGGCCGCGGTCAGAGTGGTCATGAGGCTCCCTTCGACCACGGCGCCACGGCCCGGGCGACGAGCCCGACGAGCGCGTAGCCCAGGAGTGCCACCGCACCGGAGGCGAGTCCGAGCGCCCAGACGAGGCCGGCGTTGGAGTTCTGCAGCGCGACCATCATCGCGACACCGACGCCGCGTTCGACCTTCCCGAAGAACTCGGCGAGGACTGCCCCGAGGAAGGCTGCCGGGACGGCGATCTGTAGAGCGTTGAGAATCGACGGCAGTGCGGCGATCAGACGCACCTTTCGCAGCTGAGTGAGGCGCGAGCCACCATAGACGGTGACGAGATCGAGCGCTGTCTTGTCGGCAGATTTCAAGCCGAGCAGGGCGCCGACGACGGTCGTGAAGAAGACCGACAGTGCGGCGAGGAGGATCGAGGTTGCGCTCGGATCCCCGAGCGCGGGCACCGGAAACAAGACGATCGCGAGGACCGCGACGGCGACGATGGGGATGCAGTAGGTGATGATCGCGATCTGCATCACGACGCCTTCCAGGCGCGGGATGACGAGGACGACGAAAGCGAGCGCGAGGGCGAGTCCGTTGCCCCACAGGTAGCCGATGCCCGCCTCAGCGAGCGTCACGGCGAAGTGACGGCTGAAGTAGCCCCACCCTCCGTCGATGAAGGCCATGATCACTTCTGGTGGCGAAGGGATACCCCCGCCGGAGAAGACCGTCTCCGCGAGGATCCACCACAGGATGATGATGCCGAGGCCACCGATGAGACCCGTCAGCCACGGCGGGAGGTGAATGTCCTCCCACTCGACCTTCCGCCCGCGCGCGGGCGCCTCAGTGGTCATCGGCCGCCGCTCCCCCGACCCCGAACAGCAACTCGGAGGCCTGGTCCACGTACGCGTGGAACTCGGGAGTGCGTTGCATCTCCGGAGTGCGCGGACGCGGCAGATCGATCGTCATGACCTCTTTGACACGCCCCGGCCGGGGACTCATCACGGCGACCTGGTCGGAAAGGAAGATCGCCTCGGAGATGCCATGGGTGACCAAGAGCGTCGTCGCCGGCTTCTCCGTCCAGATCCGCAGCAGTTCGAGGTTGAGCTTCTGGCGCGTCATGTCATCGAGAGCGCCGAACGGCTCGTCGAAGAGGAGAACTTCGGGCTTCATGATCAGCGACCGGGCGATCGAGACGCGTTGGCGCATACCGCCGGAGAGTTGGCCAGGCTTCGCCTTCTCGAATCCGGAGAGGCCGACGAGCGCGATCATCTCTTTGATGTATGCGTCGTCGGGTTTTACGCCGGCGATCTCGAACGGCAGGCGCACGTTCGAGATGACCGAGCGCCACGGCAGGAGGGCGGCATCCTGGAAAGCAATGCCGAGCTTGTTCTCCTTACGCAGTTCCTTCGGGGTCTTGCCGTCCACGCGGGTTGTTCCGCTGGTCGGCTCTTCCAACCCCGCGAGAATTCGCAGGATGGTGGACTTCCCGCATCCGGACGGGCCGAGAAGGGACAGGAACGAGCCCTGGTCGGTGTGAAGGTTCGCATCCTGCAGGGCCACCGTCTGCTTGCGGCCGCTCGAGAAGACCTTGTTCAGGCCGGAAATCTGGACACCGGTGCCCAGGGCAGTTGCCTGGGCACCGGTGTCGATGGTGGGTTGAGTCACGCGTCAGCTCGCTATCCCGCGTATGCGACGAGGTCGGGGTTTTCTTCGTAGACCTCATCCAGGAGGGAGAGGTCGAAGAGGTCGGAGGTCTCCAGGGTGATCCCTGCACCGGCGAGACTCTCGACCGTGGCGGTCTGGAGCTCCTCGGTGATCGCGAACAGGCCGTGCTCTTCGGTGTCGGGCGAGGTGACCAGCGATTCGACCTGCTCGATCGAACCGGCGATCGAGTTCTCCGGAACCAGATCGAGGTCAGCGCCGTAGACCTCGTATGCGAGGCGAGCGCCTTCCTCCGGGTCGTTGACGGCGTCGGTCCAGCCCTTGATCTCCGCGACGAGGAAGTCCTTGAGCTTCTCACGGTCATTGGCGATGGCGTCGTCGGTGACGGTGAAGGTCTCCGCGACGAACGGCAGACCATTGTCAGCGAAGGTGAGGTTGGTGGTCGCGTGACCGTCTGCCTCGACCGTGATCGCTTCGTTGGTGACGTACGCGATGAAGCCGTCGACCTCTCCGTTGATCAGCGGCGACGGGTCGTACTGCACCGGGACGATCTCGAGCTCGCTCGGGTCGATGTCGTTCGCTGCCAGGAGCGCGTTGAACAGTGCGGTGTTGGAGTCCTGGACGCCGATCTTCTTGCCGATCAGATCCTCGGGAGTCGCGATGTTGCCTCCGTCTGCCAGCGACAGGACGGTGAAGGGGTTCTTCTGGTAGGTCGCGCCGATGATCTTCAGCGGCGCGCCTTCAGAGGCGACAACCGACCCGATCGAGACGGCGTCAGAGAGTGCAACGTCAACGGTTCCGGAGATCAGCTCGGCGGCGCCGGTGGACGGGCCGGGGATCAGTTCGACGCTGTCGAAGCCAGCTTCGGTGTAGTAGCCCTTCTCCGTGGCGAAGAACTCGCCGGCGAACTCCTCGTTCTTGATCCAGCTGAGCTGAACCGAGATCGAGCCGTGGCCCTCGGCGCTGGTGTCGCCGCTGTCCGAGTCGTCGGCACCGGTGTCGTCGCTCGAGCCGCACGCGGTGAGCGCGAGGGCCAGAGCGGTCATTCCCGCGAGCGCGATTCCCGCGCGGCGATTGAACGATGCAGTCATGTGGTGCCTTCCTGAAGTGGTCCTGCGGCGCACGAAGTCGGGTGAGCGCCCGGTTCTGAAAATAGGGAACCCACGTTTCGGAATCGCGAAGCCACGTTTCGGCGGAGTTACACCATCGCGTCGATGAGGTCACGATGGTGTGCCTCTTGCGCATAGTGTGTGACACACAGTATCGTGTCACAGGTGAGCGAGAGGGCGGACCACGACACCCACCTCCAAGAGTTGCGGCGCGGAACCGTTGTGCTTGCGTGCCTGCGCATCTTGTCCATCCCGGGGTATGGCTACAGCCTCCTGGAAGATCTGCGGGGGCGCGGTTTCGAGACCGACGCGAACACCCTCTACCCCCTGCTGCGCCGACTGGAGAAGCAAGGAAACCTCACAAGCGAGTGGAACACCGACGAGTCCCGCCCGCGCAAGTTCTATCGCACCAGTGCGGCCGGGGCACAGCTCGCCACGGCACTGGACCACGAGTTCAACACCCTGGCCACGGCCATCCGGGCGCTTCCGACGGGAGAGACATCATGACCGCCACAACACTCACCGACCGCTACATCGACGCGGCGATTCGTCGCCTGCCCGAGCGTCAGCGTGCCGACATCGCGGGAGAGCTGCGCGGACTCATCGACGATCAGATCGATGACCGCGCTGCCGTCGGCGAGCAACGAGACGCGGCCGAGAGGGCCGTGCTCGAGAGCCTCGGTGACCCCGCGCGCCTGGCCGCGGAGTATCGCGACCGTCCGCTGTGGCTCATCGGGCCGCGCTACTACCTCGCGTGGGCGCAGGTGATCCGGTTGCTGCTGTGGATCGTGCCGCTCTGCACCGCGTTCGCGGTGGCGCTCGGAACCACTCTCGCGAATGAGCCGATCGTTGAGATCGTCTGGATGACGATCACCGCAACGGTCTCCGCGACGGTCCATGTCCTGTTCTGGACGACCGTCATCTTCGCGCTCATCGAGCGGTTCACCCCTACGAGCGAGGACCCCGTCGAGACCTGGACGGTCGACACTCTGCCCGCGACGCAATCGAGCGGCGCGACCGGCGTGGACACCATCGTGAACATCGTGCTGCTGATCGCTCTCGGTGCAGCGGTGGTGTGGGACCAGGTGCACGGCATGATGCATCTAGAGGGACACTGGCAACCCTTCACCCACCCCGGCCTGTGGCCGACGTGGGTGATCGGGCTCCTCCTTGTCCTTGCCGCGGAGGTCGTTGTGTCGCTCCTCGTCTTCCGCCGCGGCGGCTGGAACATGCCCCTCGCGCACGTGGCCACCGTGCTGAACGTTGCGGTCGGGGTGGGCGCTGTGTGGCTGCTCGCGCAGGGGCGCCTGGTCAACGACACGCTGACGAGGCTCATCGAGACCGAGGCCGGGCCTGACGTCGCTCGCATCCTGGCGATCCTCGCGGGCGCGATCTTCATCGGAGTCGCCGTCGGAAGCACCGTCGACGCGTATGCGAAGGCGCGCCGCGCGCGATGATGAGTCGGCGTCCGGTCCGACGCGGGGCCATCCCTCACGCCGGACCGGACGCTGTCGCGGTCTAAAAAGCCGTGCGGCTGGTCATCCTGCGACGGGCTGCTGGAGAGAGATCCTCCAGCGTTCTCCCTCGGGGTCGTACGGGGTCTCGAGGTATACCTCCCGGCATGTACCCACCGGGACCAGGCCCCGAGACTCGACCTCTCGCACGAGCGACTGCCACGCGGCGGGCAGTCCAGCAATGTCCTCACCCTCATACGTGACGGTGAGCGCGCGTGGGGCCTCGGCGACGTCTACCTTCTCCAGCCCCTCGGGCGTCGGCGCCTCCCCGATCTGCTCCCCCGCCGCCGCGATCAAGCCGCCGGGAATATCGGTATAGGTGGCAACGCCGGGACCGACGCGGGCGGCCCCGCCGATCGCGGCATTGACGCGGTCGAACATGGGCCCGATCTCGTTCTCGATCTCCTCCATCTCCTCGATCTGCGCAGACACCTGCACGAGGCGGAGCGCAGGAAGCGGGGTCAGGGTGAACTCAGACATGGGAATCTCCTTCTCAATCGATCGAAGACGCATCTCGACTCCCATCAGCCTGCGCTGATCGGCATCGAGCTGTTCACGCAACCGGTTGCGCCGCTCCCGCAGCAACTCGGCCACCCGCCCGGGGGGTGCGTCATCGAGCAACTCCCCCACCTGCTCGAGCGGAAAGCCGAGGTCCTTGAGGGCGACGAGCTGGTTGGCGCGGTCCAGCTGCGACGCCGCATACGACCGATACCCCGAGAAGGGGTCGACCCGGTCCGGGACCAGAAGCCCCAGCCCGTCGTAATGGCGCAGCATCCGAACCGACACTCCGGCCAGTCGCGCGAATTCTCCGATACTCAACATGGTGATTCCACTGAAGAGTCTGACACCGTGTGAGACTCAAGCCCTTCCTGAGAAAGAACGTGCGGGATTCGTCCAGTCGGCGTCACTAGCGTCGCCGTGTGCAGCAAGCCACCCGTGTTGAGAAGCGCATCGACGCCTACGCCGACAGAGTCCTCGCTGCGGCCCCCACCCGCGGACCGAAGGCGTTCGCGATCAACTTCGCCGTCTTCGTGCTGAAGCAGGCATGGGCGTGCGTCTTCGGCGCCGCGCTCCTCGTGGTGATCCTCGCCGCGCGGCTCTGGTATCCGGACGATGCACTTGTCGCCCGCAACGACGCCCTCACGATCGCGGCCATCGTCATCCAGATCCTCATGCTCGTGTTCCGACTCGAGTCTGGTCGAGAGGTGTGGGTGATTCTGCTGTTCCACCTCACCGGAACCGTCATGGAACTGTTCAAAACCGACGTCGGATCGTGGGCATATGCCGCCGAGGGTGTCCTCCGGATCGGTGGCGTTCCCCTCTTCAGCGGGTTCATGTATGCCGCGGTGGGCTCCTATCTCGTGCGCGTGTACCGGTTGTTCGAGCTGCGCTTCACCCGGTACCCGCCCGTGTGGGCGACGTCGATCCTCGCGGCGCTGATCTACCTCAACTTCTTCACGCATCACTACTGGTGGGATGCTCGCTGGGTACTCACCGCGGCAGTCGTCGCGCTGTGGTTCCCGACGATCATGTCCGTGCGCGTGCGCGCCACGATCCGCCTGCCGATCCTCCTCGCCTTCCTCGGCGTCGCCGCGTTCATCTTCGCGGCCGAGAACATCGCGACGTGGGCCGGGGCCTGGCTCTACCCGAACCAGGTCGACGGCTGGCACCCGGTGTCTCTGAGCAAGTTGTCGTCGTGGTTCCTCCTGATGATCATCTCGATCGTGATGGTCACCTGGGTCTACCCGCCGCAACGCGCGGCGTCACCTCAGCCGGCGAACACCGACTCCACGGGGCCACAGATCGAACGCCCGTCCAGCGCCACCAACTCGAGGAGCACGACGAGACCGACGGGGTCGTAACCGAGCTCGGTCACCAGCTTTCGCGAGGCGGCCAGGGTGCCGCCGGTCGCGAGCACATCATCGACCAGAAGGACGCGGCTTCCCTCGGGAAGGTCCTGTTGCATCTCGATCGATGCCGAGCCGTACTCGAGGTCGTAGGTCACCTGCGCCGCAGGACGCGGCAGCTTGCCCGCCTTGCGGATCGGAACGAGCCCGGTCCCGGCAGCTACAGCGATGGCCCCGGCGAGGGAGAATCCGCGCGCCTCGATCCCCGCGACGACGTCGAAGGAACCTCGGAACGGGTCGATCATCGCCTCCGTCACGGCGCGAAGGGCATCGGCGTCCGCCAGGAGCGGGGAGACGTCCTTGAACGAGATCCCGGGCTGAGGGAAGTCGGGGATCGTGGCGATCAGCTGCTCGGCGCGGGCCAGTGCGGGGGTGGTCACGCGCCCACCCTACTGCGCGAGGGAGGGCAGCCGCGGCCGTTAGCCTGGAAGCATGACGACGCCTTCGACGCTCGCACCGATCGGACAGTCCCGCCCCGGATCGGAATGGTGGCGCACTGCCGTGATCTACCAGATCTACCCCCGATCCTTCGCTGATGCGTCGGGCGACGGTCTCGGAGATCTGCCCGGAATCACCTCCCGCCTGGGCTCCCTGCGGGAGCTCGGGGTCGATGCGATCTGGCTGAGCCCGTTCCAGCGCTCCCCTCAGAAGGATGCCGGCTACGACGTCGCCGACTACTGCGACGTCGACCCGATCTTCGGCACCCTTGCCGACTTCGACGCCATGCTCACCGCTGCCCACGAGGCCGGTATCCGAGTCATCGTGGATCTGGTCCCCAATCACAGCTCCGACCAGCACGAGTGGTTCCAGGCTGCCGTTTCCTCGCCCCCGGGCAGCCCGGAACGCGCGCGCTACATCTTCCGTGACGGCACCGGAGCGAACGGTCAGGAGCCCCCGAACAATTGGGAATCCGTCTTCGGCGGACCCGCGTGGACCCGGGTGGCCGAGCCGGACGGCACCCCGGGCCAGTGGTACCTGCACCTGTTCGACTCGTCCCAGCCCGACTTTGACTGGTCCAACCCCGAGGTGCAGGAGGAGTTCCGGCGCGTCCTGCGCTTCTGGCTCGACCGCGGCGTGGACGGATTCCGTGTCGATGTCGCGCATGGCCTTGTCAAAGAGGAGGGCTTGCCCGACTACACGCCGGACCCGCACGGCGGGTCGATGGGCGGTGACTCCGCAAAGGCACCGTATTGGGGCCAGGACGGGGTGCATGAGATCTACCGCGACTGGCACCGCCTCCTCGCCGAGTACGACGGCGACCGGGCCCTCGCGGCAGAGGCGTGGCTCCCCACCGTCGCGGAAACCGCGCTGTGGGTGCGCTCAGACGAGATGCACCAGGCCTTCAACTTCGCCTATCTGGAGACCGACTGGGCCGCCGCGGACCTGCGCGAAGTCATCGACGAATCGCTGGCGGAGTACGCCGCGGTGGGTGCACCGTCGACCTGGGTGCTGTCTAATCACGATGTCGTCCGACACGCGAGCCGGCTCGCGCTCACTGCCGAGAACCCCCAGGGGCACGGCATCGGTCCGAACTCACCCGGTCAGCCCGATCCGGTACTCGGCCTTCGGCGAGCGCGCGCGGCATCGACTGTCATGCTCGCGCTGCCGGGTTCTGCCTACATCTACCAGGCCGAAGAGCTCGGCCTCCCCGAGGCCATCGATCTCCCCGACGATGCGCGCCAGGATCCGACCTGGTTCCGCACCAAGGGTGAACGCTACGGTCGCGACGGCTGCCGCGTGCCGCTCCCATGGGAGGCCGATGCCCCGGCATACGGGTTCAATACGACCGGAGACGCCTGGCTGCCACAGCCGGAAGAGTGGTCGCGGCTCGCACGCGATGCACAAGAGGGCGATGCGGACTCAACGCTGACGCTCTACAAGACGCTCCTGCACGCACGCCGTGCCCACACGCTGGGCACCGGCACCCTGAGCTGGCTGACCGGTTACGACGAGGACGTCCTCGCGTTCACCAACGGGGATGTCACCGTGATCGCCAACCTCGGAGCGGCGGATGTCGACCTGCCGGACGGAGAGATCGTCGCGGCCAGCGAGCCCGTCACCGGACGCTCGCTCCCGAGCGACACGGCAGTGTGGATCACTGCCTGAACCGTCGGTCACCGATCGGTGACCGGGTCGCGGATCCCCAGATGTCCGCGACCCGGTGAGAGCCGATCGATCGCTCTTGTCAGAGAGTAGACCGAGCCCGCGACACCCTCGCGCCAGGAGCGTGCGTCCGAACACCCCCGAACGCACTCCGCCGCGAAATCCTGCGGTGTACGAAAGTGTTCGGAATCGGGTTGTGACGTAACTGTGGCCGAATGAGGGCGCTCGGCGCCCTACTGTGAGAAGCGACCTGGACTCCCGACCTGGACTCGTCGATGACGGAAGCCCGCACCTCCTCACCCACCGGTGACCGCCGTGCCGCTGCGCGCGCCCTGAACGATGCGCGCGAGCGGAAGGGCCTGTCTTACCGTGCGCTCTCCCGCGCCACCGGGGTGAGCGTGGCGACCCTGCAGGGGTGGATGTCGGGAAAGTACGTCCCTCAGATCGGGATGAGCGCGGAGTTCGAGCGGTTGGTGCAGGCCCTCGACCTGGCCGACGCCACCGACCGCGAGGGGATCGAAGCTCTCTGGGCGGCCATCCGTGGGCAGGCGCCGGTCAGGAACATCGACCTCGAGTCGCCCTACCCGGGGATGCAGCCCTTCGACCTTCGCACCGCGCACCTCTTCCCGGGACGCACCACCGAAGTCGACGCCCTCCACACCCTCATCAGTCGACGCCTGGACGGGCAGGACCCGCCACTGCTCGTGGTGACCGGGCGCTCGGGTACCGGCAAGTCGTCGCTGGTTGCCGCGGCCGTGCACCGCTGTCTGGTCGCAGGGCGCACGGTCGGTGTCTGCACGAGCCTCGCGGATGCGATCAACCGTTTGGAGCGCATCGTCGAGGCGACGCCGGATGCCGAGGACATCATCGTCATCGACCAGGCGGAGTCGTTGTGGCGGACGAATAATGAGCACGACGCGCAACGTGTGCTCACCCTCATCGACGAAGTCCACGCTGCGGCTCCACCCGTCGCCATCCTGTTCGTGATGCGTGCCGACGCGATCGCCCCGGCGACGGACGTGCCTGTCTTGCGTCGCGCGCTGGAGACCGCGCACTTCGTTCTCGGGTCGATCACCCGGGCGGACGCGCGGGAGATCATTCTCAGCCCCACCTCCAGCGCAGGCATCTCCGTGGATGATGACCTCGTGCGCGCCATCCTCGCCGACGCCGGGGCCGACCCGTCTCGGAGCGAGAGCTCCGCCGCGGCCTCTTTGGTGGGTGCTCTGCCCCTGCTGTCGCAGACCATGCGAACCCTGTGGGAGGGCCGGGGCGCTGCCAGCCGGATCACGCTCAGTGATTACCTGCACAGCGGTGGGCTCGCGTCCGCCGTCGAGACGGCCGCGGAGTCGGCCTTCGCGACCCTGTCGCCGGCGGCGCAGACGGTGTGCTGGCCCGTACTCCGAGAGCTCATTCGCCTCGACGGCGATGGACCTACCCGACGCACCGTCGCCCTCAGCACCTTCGATGACCCCCCGTCACGCGAAGTGATCGACACACTGACGAACGCCCATCTGCTCACGACGGGCGATGCAGGGGTGCGCATCGGCCACGACCTTCTGATGACCATGTGGCCGCGACTGGCCGAATGGCTCGCCGATACGCAGGACTGGAACGCCACGCGGCGCGTGCTCGCCCGCTACGCGGTGCTGTGGGATGACTCGGGCCGCCCCGACGATCTGTTGACGACCGGGGTCGCGCTCGGGATTCTGTCCGGCGCGCAGGATTCCGAGGGAGCAGCCTTCGACCAGTGTTCGCTCTCGCGCGTCGAACGCGACTTCATCGACGCGAGCTCCGAGGCACAGCTCGCGGGCTTGCGCGCGGCGGAGGAAGAAGCGATCAGCCTTCGCCTCACCACCCGCAGGCTCCGCTCCACCGTCGCTCTGGCCACCTTGCTCCTGATCGTCGCCGTCGTCCTGGGCGCGGTCGCCTGGGGCAGCGCGGGTCGTCTCGCACAGGTGCGCACGCAGGCGCTTTCGGGCGAGCTGGCGTCTCGATCGCAGGTGGTCTCCGACACCATGCCGGCCGAGGGTGCACAACTCGCCATCGCCGCACTGGGCGTCGATGAAAATGCGACAACGCGCTCCGCGCTTCTCTCCCTGACGGCAGGCGCGCTCCCCCGCCAGCTCCCCAGCGTCGTCGGGCCGGGAACCCTGGCTGCGACGGACACACTGCTGTTCGAAGGTGGGTCGAACGGTGCGATCCGTGTTCTCGACTCCACCTCGGGTGAGCTCCTGCACACGATCGAGACACCCTTCTCCCATGTCTACGCACTCGATCAGGTCGAATCCGGCGGACGAGTCCTGCTCGCCGCCTCCGGCGAGGATGTCTCCGGAGACCCAGCCCAGGGCTGCGTCTGGGAGGTAAGCGGTACTCCCTCGCTCATCGGCTGCGCATCGGTCCCCTCCAAATCTGATTCCGCGGCGCTCCTCCCGGACGGTTCGGGCGCCCTCTTCGGCGGAGCGGACGGCACGATCCGCCGACTTCTCATCGACGGAAACACCGCGACCGAGCTGAGCCCGGTCACGGGGCCCCGCATCGCCGAGACGGCAGCGGCCATCATGGGGCTCGATGCCGCCGGGTCGAGGGTCGCCGCGGCCACCGTCGACGGCAGCACTGCCACGCTGACAGACCCGCTCGGAGAGGCGGTCTGGTCGCCCGTGACGGCGCTGCCGCAAGCGCAACGCCTCCGCCTGTCCGACGACGGCGAACGCTTCGCGATCCCGACACGCGAGTTCACCGTGGTCACGGGAACCTTCGAGGAGGACGGCACACCGACCCAGACGGATTCCTTCGGCGGATTCGAGTCCTGGGCGACCGACGCGGCGTTCCTCGATGACGGCGGCATCGCCGCGGTCGCGAGCGATCAAACCCTGCGCATGTACACGTCAGACGGCGAGTCGGCGTATGTGCAGGCATTGCCGTCGCTGCCGACCACGGTGGTCCGCACCGGCGGCGGGATCGCAACCTATACCGTCAACGGCACCACTACGATCTGGCCGGCCGACTTCTTCCCCCTGCCGAGCGAGCGCGGCCGGGTCTTCGAGGTCGCCACGGACGGCGACGACGGCACACTCGTCGCGACCGTCGGCTCCGGCGACGGGCTGCTCCGAGTCGATCGTGTCCTTGACGACGGCGCGCATCGCGCGTTGGCGGTGCCGAAGGCGGTGACGGAGACCCGCTATGGGATCGCCGTGTCTCCCGATGGCGCGTTCATTGCGACGGGCGGCTACGGCAAGGTGCACCTCTGGCGAGTCGACGACGATGCCCTCAGCGAGCCGACCGTCATCGATGCACTGCCTGGGGCTCTCATCACATACATGAAGTTCTCACCGGATGGCGCCCGCCTGGCCGTCGGGGACCAGTCCGCGGATGAGGTGCTCATCTTCGACCTCGGGGAGGACCTCGGCTCCGGGGGCGCGAACGTGTCACTGACGCAGACGGCCACCGTGCCGGTGATGAGCGCGGGAACCATGGCGTTTGTCGACGGGGACACCTTCGTCGTGCATGACGGGTCGTGGCAGCTCGCGATCTGGAACGTGGAGACCGACCAGCAGCTCGGCACGGTCGACCTGGACGGCCAGTATCCGGTCGCGATCGCGACCCGCCCCGATCACCCCACGCAGATCGCGTTTGCGACCGAGAGCCTTGCCGTCGGGATCGTGGACATCACCGACCCAGCGCAACCCGACATCCTCGCGCGCGTGGACGGCCTGACCGACACGCCGCGCGGAATCGGGTTCTCGCAGGATGGCTCGCAGTTGGCGATCGCCACGGTCGGCCATGTTGATGTCCGGGATGTCTCCGAGGACGGGACGGACCTCGGCCCTTCCGCGCTGCGGCTGAGTGGTCCCATGCGTACGGAAATCACCGATGCGAAGTTCGTCGGCGCCGACTCTCAGCTGGTCGCGAGCACCTACAGCGGACTCACCTGGTGGTGGAGCTTGGACACTGACGCCGCCACGGAACGCATCTGCGCTGCGGTTGGCGCGCCACTGTCCACACAGGATGCGCAGGCCCTCGCACCGTCACTTCCGGACGATGCCCGCATGTGCGCAGACGAGTGAGGCACGCGGGTCCGGACTAGGCTCGTCCCCATGCCGCTGGACCTCGAAGCCCTCTACATCGACCTGCACCGCCATCCCGAGCTCTCCTTCCAGGAGACACGGACCGCGGGGGTGGTGACCTCCACTCTGGACACCCTCGGCATCGAATATGAGGAAGGCATCGGCCGCACCGGCGTCGTGGCGGTCCTGCGCAATGGCGAGGGCCCCGTCGTCTGGCTCCGTGCCGACATGGACGGTCTCCCCGTGCCCGAGCAGACCGGCCTCGCGTATGCCAGCACGGCGCGCGGCGTGGACCCCGCGGGCAACGACGTCCCCGTGATGCACGCGTGCGGACACGACATGCACGTGACGGCGCTCCTCGGCGCACTCGAGCACCTGAACACGCACCGGGACTGGAACGGCACGATCGTCGCCGTGTTCCAGCCGGCGGAAGAATATGGCGCGGGCTCGCAGGCGATGATCGCCGACGGCGTAATGAACCGCTATCCGGCCCCGGACATCGTGCTCGGCCAGCACCTGACGCCGCTTCCCGCCGGCGTCGTCGGCGTCCGTCCCGGCACCCAGATGGCCGCCTCCGATGGCCTCACCGTCACCCTCCTCGGCCGCGGCGGCCACGGCTCGCGTCCACACGCCACGATCGACCCTGTGGTGATGGCCGCGGCAACCGTCATGCGGCTGCAGACGGTCGTCTCCCGCGAGATCGACCCGCGCGAGATGGCGGTCGTGACGGTGGGATCGATCCATGCCGGTCTGAAGAACAACATCATTCCCGCGGAGGCGAAGCTGGAGCTGAGTCTGCGATACCCCAACGATGAGGCGCGCGAGAAGGTGCTCGCCAAGGTCGAGCGGGTCGTGCGAGCGGAGGCCGTGGCCTCCGGGGCCACCGAAGAGCCGATCATCACGACCGACCACACGCTCCCTCCGACCATCAACGACGCCGGCGCGACCGCACGTCTCGTGGGTGCGTTCACACACGCCTACGGTGATGAGCACGTCGTCGACCCGGGCATGTTCACCGGCTCCGAAGACGTCTCGTGGTTCGCCCGCGACGCCGGGGTTCCGCTCGTGTTCTGGTTCTGGGGAGGCGTTGACCCCGCCACCTACGAGGCCGCGCGCGATGGGGGAACCATCGACCGCGACATCCCCACCAATCACTCACCCTTCTTCGCTCCGGTCCTGCATCCCACCATCGAGCGCGGTGTCGAAAACCTTGTCGTGGCCGCGCACGAGTTCCTGGACTGATCCGCGAAGTATCCCTCCGCGCGGCGCACTTGCGGCGGGTGATCCGCAGGCGTAATGTCGCGCGCCGTGACTACTGATGCTGCCGAGCCCGCCGAGGACTCTCCCCTGGCGAAACGAATCCTGCTCGGCGACCCGCTGACGAGCGAACAACTCAACGATCAGCTCCTCCCCAAGCGCCGCGCGCTGCCGATTTTCGCCTCCGATGCACTGTCCTCGGTCGCCTACGCACCGCAAGAACTGGTGATGATCCTGCTCCTCGGCGGCACCGCGTTCCTCGCTTTCACTCCCCCGGTCGCGCTGGCCGTCATCGTCCTGCTCGTCGTTGTGGTCGCCAGTTACCGGCAGCTCATCAAGGCCTACCCCTCCGGTGGAGGTGACTACGAAGTCGCCCGCACCAACCTCGGCGAACGCGCCGGTGTCGTCGTGGCCTCGGCGTTGCTCGTCGACTACGTTCTGACGGTCGCCGTCTCGGTCGCCTCCGGCGTCGACAACATCATCTCCGCGCTGCCCGGGCTCGACGCGTGGCGGGTGCCGCTGACCGTGCTGTTCGTCGCCCTCTTAGTCATCGTGAACCTGCGCGGCGTCCGCGAAGCATCCCAGGCATTCGCGATCCCCACCTATGTCTTCATCGGGTCCGTCGCGGTCATGATCATCGTCGGCCTCATCCGCTGGGCGATCGGCGATGCGCCCGTCGCGGAGAGCGCGCAGTACGCGGTCCAGGCCGAGGAGCTCGGGCAGGTCGCGTTCATCCTGCTCCTGCTTCGCGCCTTCGCCAGCGGCTGCTCCGCACTGACCGGGGTGGAGGCTGTCTCCAACGGCGTTCCCGCGTTCCGGAAGCCGAAGGTGAAGAACGCACAGCGGACCCTCGTCCTCATGGGCACCATCGCGGTGACCCTCTTTGCCGGCCTGACGGCGTTGGCCCTGATCTCCGGAGTGCATTACACCGAGGACCCCTGCGACCTCATCGGGTTCGCGTGCGAGACGACACCGCAACAGAGTCTCATGGCGCAGATCGCGGGCGCCGTCTTCGGCGGGGGTTCCGTGCCGTTCTTCATCATTCAGGCCGCCACCGCCTGCGTTCTCCTTCTGGCCGCCAACACCGCGTTCAACGGCTTCCCGCTCCTCGGGTCCGTCTTGGCGCGCGACGGCTACGCGCCGAAATCGTTGAACACTCGCGGTGACCGGCTCGTCTTCTCCAACGGGATGCTCGTCCTGGGGGCCGCCGCCGTCGTGATGCTGCTGGTCACCCGGGCCGACCTCACCACGCTCATTCAGCTGTACATCGTCGGGGTGTTCGTCTCGTTCTCCCTGGGCCAGATCGGCATGGTGCGGCACTGGCGACGTGAGTTGAAGTACCTGCGGCGTCCGCACGAGATTCGGGACGCACGGATCGGCCTTGCGATCAACTCCACGGGTGCGTGTCTCACCGTCGTCGCCCTTCTGATCGTGACGGTCACGAAGTTCACCCACGGCGCGTGGATCGTATTCCTCGCGATCCCCGTGCTCTCCCTGCTCATGATCGGCGTCCACCGGTACTACCGCGACGTCGAACATGAGGTCGCAATGGGTGAACCGCCGCACTTCGGGGCCACCGGCGACCTCGCGGTCGTGCTGGTCAGCTCGATGCGCCGGCCCGCGCTCAAGGCGGTCGACTACGCGCTCGCCGCGCAGCACGCCTCGACCGTCGCGGTCCACGTCGCTGTCGATGATGAGCAGGCGAGGGATCTGGAGCAGGAGTGGAACCTTGCGAAGCTTCCGCTCCCGCTCGTGATTCTCGATTCGCCGTATCGGTCCTACGCGGCGCCCATTGCCGCTTTCATCCAGCGCTACCGGCACACGCACGGGTCAACGATGGTGACCGTCTACCTGCCGCTGTACATCGTCGGACACTGGTGGGAGAAACTGCTTCACAATCGTCGCGCCCGGAGGATCTCGCAGCAGCTCATGCTGATCCACGGCGTCTCGATCACGCTCGTGCCGTGGCTGTTGGACTCGTCCGATCTCGTCTACGGTCGGCGCTCCCGCCCGTTCCCCGGCGACGATCGCGCCGGGCGGACGCTGCAGCCATATGGACTCGTGCTGCACACCGAGGAGATCGAGCGGACGCAGTGACCGTCTCACGCACGGGATACAGCGCGGGGTGAGGCCGCCTCGCGCGCGTCACGCAGATCCGCATTCATCAGGGTGCCGGGCAGTCCCTTCACGGTCACGAGAGACCAGACCCCTGCGACGACCGCAAAGACGAAGGCGAGGATGGGCCCCGCCTGCGGGATGAGCCCGAGGCCGAAGAATGTGCCCGCGCCGCCGAGGATGCGCAGGACGCGCGCCGGAAAGACGGGCATCCCCGTCTCGTAGCGCAGCTCCACCGCGTGGTCGCCGATGGAGCGCCCGGTGGCGCCGATCACACCCACGATCAGGAGCACTGTCACGGTGTTGGCCACAGCGTCTCCCCACGCGACGAGCCCATCATCGGGGAGCTCCCCCTCCCCGATGATGAGCAGGAATCCGCGCCAGGCGACACCGAAGACGTAGGCCGTCAGGAAGGGCGCGAGGACGTCGCTGACCATCGCGAGCAGCCGCCGCCACCGCGTGACGGGGTGCGGCTGGAGCACCTCCGCCGCGGGTCGCCTCATCCAGACGCGCCGCGGAATGACCAGCGCGACGATCGAGCCGAGCAGTGCGCCACCGGTGTTGGTCGCAAGGTCGACCACGTCGAACACGCGGTACGCGCACGGGTAGATTCCCCAGACCCCCGTCAGCTGGGTCACTTCGACGAGGCTGGAGACCACGAAACCCAGAGCGGTCGCGGCGAAGATTCCGCGCCCGAACAGCAGGCGGGCGAAGAACCCGAGAGGCACGAACAAGAACACGTTCAACGCCAGCTGGAGGAATGCGGCGCTGCGGAGGGGGTTGCCGCTCGCGCGGGCGTCGCGGAGATCTCGCAGGAGAGTGCGCGGGTCGAGGTTGTGTCCGACGCATCGAATGGACTCCGGGTCCGGCAGCGGCAGGAGGGTGTAGCTCCAGATCGCCACGAAGTAGATGAGCGCGGCGACCCAGCCGAGCAGTCCCCACACCGTCAGGCGCCCTCGGCGCCGGTAGCTCAGCGCGACGATCGGGACGAACAGCACCACCCCGACGACGACACCGCCCAGGATCGCGACCATCGCGTTCTGCGTTCCGAAACCCACGCAGGAAGCCTACAAGTCGTCGCCGCGGAGGCCTCGCGGCCTGCGATCAGGGGCTGTCGGAGAAGACGATCGTCTGGTTTCCGTCTCGGATGACGCGATCGTCCGCATGCCACTGCACCGCGCGCGCCAGCACCGCGCGCTCCACGTACGCACCGCGTGCCTGAAGATCCGCCGCAGACATCGCGTGGTTGACCCGCGCGACGTCCTGCTCGATGATCGGGCCCTCGTCCAGATCCTTCGTGACGTAGTGCGAGGTCGCACCGATCAGCTTGACCCCCCGCTCCTTCGCCTTCCGGTAGGGCGTCGCCCCGACGAACGCGGGCAGGAACGAGTGGTGGATGTTGATGACGGGGACACCGACCTTCTCCAAGAAGTCCTCGGAGATGATCTGCATGTAGCGCGCGAGGACGATGAAGTCGGCGTTGTCGCGCACGAGCTCCAGAATGCGAGCCTCCGCCTCCGACTTATCCGGCCCCTGCGAGGGGACATGGAAGAACGGGATACCGAACGAGCGCACGTCTTCGGCGACGCTGGTGTGATTCGAGATCACCATCGGAACGGTGACGTTGAGCTCGCCGCGGCGGTGACGCCAGAGCAACTCCAGGAGGCAGTGATCCGACGTCGACGCGAGGATCGCCATGCGCTTCGGAACGGATTGATCGGTGAGCTTCCACGACATCCCGAGCGGTTCCAGAGTCTCCTGGAGGTCTGCCTCCACCGCGGGAAATTTCGCACTGAGGTCTGGCAGGTGGAAGACGACACGCTGGAAGAAGTTCCCGCCCTCCGGGTCCGACGAGTACTGGTCGAGCGTGACGATGTTGCCGCCGGTGCGGGCGATCAGCGCCGTCACTGCGGCGACGAGTCCGGGCTGGTCAGGCCCATGAACGATCAGGCATGCATGATCACGCAACGGGTGAGTGGGAAGGGGCATGGATTCCTCGGCTCTGCGCGGGTACGGAGGTGCGATGTCCGGAACGAGCATCGGGACTCACGCCGACAGCGGCAGAGGTCGAGTCACCGGTCACGGCCGGTCGGCACCGCTGACAGGATATCCCGCGTCCACACGTCCCAGCCGCGAACGATCCCGCCGCGTCGCCCGGTCAGTTCTGCGCGAGGAGGTGCTCTCGACGCTCCTCGAGCGTGAGCAACTCGGCAGTGACAGCATCCAACTGCGCGGTCAGGGTGTCGATGAGCGAGTGCAACGCGCGGTAGACCGCGCCGGACCGCTCCTGTGCCTCCTGGATCCGACCGCGCACCATCCAGTCGCTGAAGATGTTGTCGAAGAGGACATCGAACGTGCCCAACAGCTCACCGACGTCGACCCCCCGCACGCTCGGCAGCTTCAGATCGCGCAACTCCGTCGACAGGCGGTCCAGCGCTCGATCGACGTCCGCGAATCCCCGCGAGGCATGGTCGATCTTGCTGTGCTTGACCATGTCGGCAATGAAACCTCCCCCGAAGAACGTGTCGTAGGTCGACCATCCCCCCGCGCTGCGCAGGCGCTCCTGCGCATCGTTGAGGACTCTGCTCGCGTCGACGGCGGCATGGATCGCTTCGGCGACCTCCCGTCGCTCGGCGTTCAGGTCTCCGCGTCGACGCGCGTTGTCCACGAGTTCCTGGGCGACCGAGTCGCCGCGGGACGCGTGCCACGCCTCCTGCGCGGCGAGCGCGTGCGCATACTCGGCATCGACGTCGCCGAGGCCGGCGAGTTCCGTCTGGAGTCGCTGGTCTTCGGCGAGCGTCCGCTGGAGCTTCTCGGCAGCGGCAGCGGCCACGTACTCGGCCTGCTGGGCTTCGGCGCGCTCACGCCCGAGGCGCTCGTCCGTGTCGCCGCGCAGTCCGCTCCAGACGCGGGTGAAGGAGAAGGATTCCAGTGCGACGACGTCGCGCTGTTCCGCGGCGAGCGCAGCACGCGCCGCCGCGTCTTCTTGAGTGCGGGAGGCGATCACCTCGGCGAGCTGCGCGCGCTGCGCCCGCAGGTGATCTCGGCGGCGGCGATCATCGACCGCGGCGGCCACTCGTTCGGCGATGACATGACGTTCTTCGGCTGCCATGTCTCCAGCCTGTCAGATGCCACGCTCGAGAAACGGAGGGGTGCGTGGTCGGAGCGCCCCGGTGCGGTCTGTCCCGACCCGGGTGTATCCGCGCGGGCGTAGCCTAGAGGTGTGACTTCGTCCCCTTCTGCTGCGCCCGCCACCCTCGATGTCGAGGCGATCCGAGCGGACTTCCCAATCCTTTCTGAGCAGGTCGGAGATCGGCCCCTCGTCTACCTCGACTCGGCGGCCACGTCACAGGTACCGACACGGGTGCTCGACGCGCAGCGCGAGTTCCTGACGCACGCGAACTCCGCAGTGCACCGCGGCGCGCACACCCTCGCCGCGAATGCAACGGACGCGTTCGAAGACGCACGGGAGGCAGTTGCCCGGTTCGTCGGCGTCCTCCCGAACCAACTCGTGTGGACCAGCGGCGCGACGATGGGCCTGAATCTCGTGGCGTACGCGATCGGTAACGCCACCCTCGGCCGGGGCCTGCCGGGAAGCGCGCTCCTTGCTCTCCAGCCGGGCGACGAGATCATCACCACCGCGATCGAGCATCACGCGAACCTTCTACCGTGGCAGGAACTGGCAGCGCGCACCGGCGCTGTCATGCGATACATCCCCGCGCGGGAGGACGGCACGCTCGACCTGGAGCCCTCCGCCTCGACCATCACCGACCGCACCCGCATCGTGGCTTTCACCCATGTCTCGAACGTGCTCGGCATCGTCAACCCGGTCACTGAACTCGCGCGCCTCGCGCACGACGCGGGCGCCCTCGCGGTGCTCGATGCCTGCCAATCCGTGCCGCACCTTCCGGTCGACTTCCGCGCGCTCTGCGTTGACCTCGCGGTCTTCAGCGGTCACAAGATGCTCGGCCCGTACGGCGTCGGCGGCCTGTACGGCAGCGATGAGGTGCTCGAAGCTCTGCCGCCGTTCCTCACCGGCGGCTCCATGATTTCGCGCGTGACTCTCGAGGGCGCCGAGTACTTGCCGCCGCCCCAGAAGTTCGAAGCCGGCACACAGCCCGTCGCGCCGGCGATCGGCCTGGCTGAAGCGACGCGCTATCTCGACGACATCGGTCGCGATCGCATCCACGCGCACGAGAGCGCGCTCGCCGCGCGCATGCGCGATGGGCTCCGCGAGATCCCCGGCGTACGCCTCCTCGGCGATGCCGAGGGTGTCGAGCGGGTGGGTCTGTGGGCCTTCGACGTCGAGGGCGTTCACGCGCACGATGCCGGCCAGGTCCTGGATTCCCGGGGCATCGCGGTGCGCGTTGGGCATCACTGCGCCGCACCGCTCCATGAGCGCTACGGGCTCACCGCCTCGGTGCGCGCCTCGACGGCCGTCTACAACACCGAGGCCGAGGTCGACGCCTTCCTCGACGCCGTCTCCGGCATCCGGTCCTACTTCGGAGTCTCCTCATGAGCGATCTCGACGCCCTCTACCGGGAGCTGATCCTCGATCACTCCAAGCATCCCCAGCACTTCGGCCTCGCCGACGAAGAGGGCGCACACGCGACCTCGTACCAGAAGAACCCCGTCTGCGGAGATGAGATCACGCTGCGGGCGCGGATCGAGGACGACGGCGACACGGTGCGCGACGTGACCTGGGAGGGTCGCGGATGCTCGATCTCACAAGCGTCGGCGTCCATGCTGTCGGACCTCGTGGTCGGCATGACCCGCACCGAGGCGGTCGCGTTCGTCGACGGGTTCCGCGAGGCGCTGCGCTCGCGCGGCGCGATCGAGCTGGACGAAAACACCTACGCCGACGCCGCGGCTCTCAGCGGCGTCTCAAAGTTCAGTGCACGCGTCAAGTGCGCGATGCTCGCCTGGGTTGCTCTCGAAGACGCCCTCGGCCGCGCGTAACCCTCGATCGAACGGGTTGCGGTTCAGGCGCGATGCCTTCCGGGATAGTTCTCGCCGCTGGCCGGACGAGACGATCGCGAGGCCGCGCCCTCGCCTGTGAAACGGCGGGGGTGCGGCCTCAGTATCGACCGTTCGGATCTACTCTGCGTCGAGGTCGGTTTCCAGGAGGGTGACGAGCGCGTCGAGCGCGTCGTCAGCGCCCTCTCCCTCAGCCTTAAGGGTGACGACGGTGCCCTTCTTCGCGCCCAATCCCATCAGCGACAAGATGCTGCCGGCGTTGAGGTCGGGACCGCCCTCGACGGCGATCGTGACGGGCACCGACTGTTCCTTCACCGCCTGCACGAACAGCTTTGCGGGGCGGGCGTGAAGACCGGAGCTCGATGCGATGGTGGCCTGGCGTTCTGCCATGGTGTTCTCCTATCTGTGTGCCGGAGTGCGGCGAATCAATGATGACGGATGACGATCAGACGGTGCTGGCAACCGGCGTGGCGGACTGCTCCGCCGGAGCGCGCACGGCCCACTTCTTGAGTGCGACGACCGCGAGGGCGGAGATGATGGTGCCCGCGGCAACGGCGACCAGGAAGCCCCAGATCGGGTCGATCGCGAAGGCGACGAACAGGCCGCCGTGCGGGGCGAGCGACTGCACACCCCAGAGCATCGTCAGCGCGCCGGTGACGGCGCCGCCGACCATGGATGCGGGGATGACGCGCAGCGGGTCGGCCGCAGCGAACGGGATCGCGCCCTCGCTGATGAACGCGGCACCGAGCAGCCAGGCGGCCTTGCCGTTCTCCCGCTCGACAGCGTTGAACGACTTCTTCGCGAAGACCGTGGAGGCCAGTGCCATCGCCAGCGGCGGCACC
This sequence comes from Microbacteriaceae bacterium PS02070, assembly GCA_029959865.1. Lineage (GTDB taxonomy): Bacteria > Actinomycetota > Actinomycetes > Actinomycetales > Microbacteriaceae > Microbacterium. The sequence goes on from JASCPE010000001.1 coordinate 494,506, forward strand.
ATTCCCGAGGCCATGACGGCGCCCATGATGAGGTACGGCGTCGGGTTCTGCGCCGACGCATCGGCGAGTCCCGCGACCGCGAAGGCGTAGGCCACCTTGTTGACCGGTCCGCCGAGGTCGAAGCACATCATGAGTCCGAGGATCGCTCCGACCGCGACGATCGCGCCTGTCGCGGCGAGCCCGGTGAGCCAGCCGTTGAGGCCCTCCATGAGTGCCGCGATGGGCCGGCCGAGGAAGAGCACCATGAGCCCGGAGGCGACGACCGATGCCAGCAGCGGGATGATCGCGACCGGCATGAGTCCGCGCAGCCAGCGCGGCGCGTTGAAGGTTCCGATCCACCACGCGACGGTTCCGGCGAGGAGGCCGCCGATGATCCCGCCGATGAAGCCGGCATCCATCAGCACCGCGACGCCACCGGCGACGAATCCGGGGGCGATCCCGGGCCGATCCGCGATGGCGAACGCGATGTAGCCGGCGAGCGCGGCCACGAGGAAGCCCATCGAGGTGTTGCCGATCACGTAGGCGACCGAGCCGAGATACTGCGCCAGACCACCCGCGGGCAGGTCCCAGAGCGCGTTGTCGATGATGACCGCGAAGGCCTGGTCATCGGCGTTGACGTTGACGCCGCCGATCAGGAAGCCGAGGGCGATCAGCAGGCCACCGCCGGCGACGAACGGGATCATGTAGCTGACACCGGTGAGGAGGATCCTCTGGATGCGGCGCCCCCAGGATTCGTTCTCCGCGGAGGTGGGGGCGGACGAGGTGGATGCCTCGCCGCTGACACGGGCGGCATTCGGGTCGCCCGCGGCGGCGATCGCCTCCTCGATGAGCTGGTCGGGCTGTTCGATCCCGCGCTTGACGGCGGAGCGCACGACGGGCTTTCCCGCAAAGCGCTGAGGTTCGCGCACGTCGACGTCGGTCGCGAAGATCACGGCGTCGGCCTTGTCGATCACGTCTGCGGGCAGCGCCCGATATCCACTGGAGCCCTGTGGTTCGACGACGAGGTCGATTCCGGCCTTCTTTCCCGCGGCGGTCAGGGCATCGGCGGCCATGAAGGTATGCGCGATGCCTGTGGCGCAGGCGGTGACCGCGACGATGCGCGCCGGGTGCCCGTCGATGGTGACGGCGTCCGAGGTCGGCTTCGACGCGGGCGTGTCATCGGACGGGGCGGGAGCGGGGCTGTGGTCGGTGGCATCGGCGGCATCCCCTTCGCCGATGGCCGCACGGACGATGCGAACGACGTCGTCCGCCGTCGCAGCAGACCGCAGGCTCGCGGTGAACTCGTCCTGCATGAGGCTCCGGGCAAGCTGCGAAAGCACGGCGAGGTGCGCTTCAGCGGCATGTTCGGGCGCCGCGATCAGGAACACGAGGTCTGCCGGTCCGTCCGGCGCGCCGAAGTCGACGCCCGGCGAGAGCCGCGCGAAAGCGAGCGAGGGCGTGGTGACCGCCGCGCTCTTGGCGTGTGGGATCGCGATTCCTCCCGGGAGGCCCGTCTCGTCCTGTTCCTCGCGCGCGAGCGCGTCGGCGGCGAGCCCATCGGCATCGGTTGCGCGTCCCTCGCTGGCCACGCGGCCGGCCAGTGCGCGGATGACGGCAGCCTTGTCGTCGCCGAGTGGGGTGTCCAGGCTGACAAGGCCCGGGGTGATGGTGTCAGACACGGTGACCTCCTGCGGTCGTAGTGAGGGGAATTAGGTGAGTTCGCGCACGGGCACGTCGCCCGCGGGTAGGTCGTGGGGAGCGGGGGCCTGGGTGCCCGGCAGCGACGCGGCCGCGGCTCCATAACGGATCGCGGTGCGCAGGCGTTCGTCCGGGTCGTTGCCACGGACGGCGGCGAGGACGAAACCCGCGAGTGAGCTGTCGCCGGCGCCGACCGTCGAGACCACGCTGATCGGCGGGGGCGTCCCGAGCCACGCACGGTCACCGTCAAGGAGCAGAGCGCCTTGTGCGCCGAGGGTCACCAGCGCCGCGCCGACGCGGGAGGGGACGAGGTCGCGGGCGCGGGCGAGGACGACGTCGATGGCGTCGTCGGGCTCCTGACCGAGAAGGTCCGCCAGTTCGTCGTCGTTCGGCTTGATGAGATCCGGGGCGCCGTCCGCAACGACGGCGGCGAGCGCCGCGCCGGAGGTGTCCACGGCGATTCGGGGAGCATCCTCGCCGAGCGCCTGGCGGACGGCGTGGATGATGCGGACGTAGAAGTCGTCCGGGGCGCCGGGTGGCAGCGACCCTGCGAGGACCAGCCACTGCGCGGAGGCGGCCTCGCGCACGACGGCGTCGACGAGCGCCGATGCGCCCCGCTCGGAGAGAGCGGCGCCGGGCAGGTTGAGTTTGGTCGTGGTGCCCGCGGGGTCAGTGATCGTCAGGTTCGCTCGCGCGTGCCCGCTCACCGGCACGCGGCGGGTCTCGAGCCCGAAGCCGTCCAGCAGTGCGGCGAGGGGGTCGTCGTGGGAGAGAGGAAGGATCGCGACGGTCTGTTCGTCGGCGGAGGCGATGACCCGGGCGACGTTGATGCCTTTGCCGCCGGCGTCTTCGCGGGCCGACTGCGCGGCTTGCACATCACCGATCCGCAGGGGCGCGGGGAGGGTGATGGTCCGATCCAGCGAGGGATTGGCGGTGAGGGTGACGATCATGCTGTCCAGACCTCCACATCGGCATCTGCCAGGGCGGTCGCGAGCGCGCCGGTAGGGGTGGCGTCGGTGACGAGCACGTCGAGGTCTGCCAGCGGTGCGAAGCGGACGAGGAGTTCCGCGTCGAACTTGCCCGCGTCAGCGACGACGATCACACGGCGGGCAGCGGTGACGATGGCGCGCTTGACGGCGGCCTCGTCGGGGTCCGGGGTGCTCAACCCGAAGTCGGCGGCGATGCCGTTCGTTCCGATGAACGCCACGTCGGGGCGGAGCGCGGAGATCGCGGAGACGGTGTCGGCCCCGACCGCGGCGGCGGTGAGCCCACGGATACGACCGCCAATGAAGGACAGGGAGGCGCCGGGCACCGCGGCGAGGGAGTGACCGAGGGTGAGCGAGTGCGTGACGACCTCGATCCGCGCGTTCCCGAGGCGGGGTGTGAGCGCGTCTGCGACGGCGGCGGTCGTTGTGCCGGCGTCGAGGTAGATCGATCCGGTGAAGTCGTCGCCGATCGCGTCGAGTGCGCGCTGTGCGATGGCGGCTTTCGCGCTGCCGTGCTGCTGAAGCCGATCGGCCAGCGGGAGCTCGACCGTGCTGAGGCGTTCGCGGGAGACCGCTCCCCCGTGGACGCGCCGGAGCCTGCCGAGGGATTCCAGGAGGTCGAGGTCACGGCGGATCGTCTCGGTCGTGACGTCGAATCGCGCCGCGAGTGCGACGACGGCCACACGACCTTCTTCACCGAGCAGGCGCGTGATCTGCTCGTGGCGCTCCGTTGCGTACATGCCGGGAACCCTCCGTTGGATTCTCACATTTTACAACACAAACCCACACACTCACAAGCGTTTCCACATTCCCACACCGGGCTTGCCCCGCCTCGTCGGCTCCGACCCGGCGCCGACCCCACGCCGCCCCTCCCGCTAGGCGCCCGCGGGTTGAGGCCGGCGAGGGGCTCGCGGGTCGAGGTCAGCTGGAGGCGAGGGCAGCGAGGCGGGCGTACGACGCCTCCATGCCATCGACCATGCCCGTCGCAAGGATCATGTCGCGCAGTTCCTTGCTCGGGTACTCGATGAGGAGTGTCAACAGAGTGACGCCGTCTTCCTCGTACAGAGTGAGGTCGTTGATCGTGCCGGGGCCCTCCATGCCGACCATGCGCTCGGTCGTGACGGCTCGGCGAATGGGCTCACTGAGAAGCATCTCGCCCTCGAACGCGAACGCTTCGCCCTCGATGCCTTCGTCGGGCTCCCAGCGGAAGAGGTACGAGCCGCCCACCTCGGCGCTGATCTCGCATCTCGTCAGGTTCCACCCATCCGGCCCATGTTGCCACTGGCGCAGAAGCTCGGGCTCGTGGTGTGCCCGCCACACGAGTGCTTGCGGACCGTCGATCAGTCGCGTGAACGTGACGTGTGTGTCGTCGATGATCTCGTGCCGCGTCCCCTTGCCGCCGTAGAAGTCGCGCAGATCGTGCAGAACGGCGTCGAGCTGGTTGACCGCCATCGTGGAGCCCTCGACCGCGCCGAAGGAGATGACCTGCTCCAGAGCCTCGGCGGTGGTGAAGGAAGTGGTGTTGACCATGCGGCTGCCGGTCTCGGTCGCGCTGAAATCGAAGACCATACGCATCGTGGGCATGCCCTCGAGGAGGTCGCCCTGGTCGTTCGCGAAGCCGTCGAGCACCTCGAGTCGGTGCGGCGCGTCGATGGCGATGAACTCCCATCGCCCGTTCGACTTCTCCCCCTGCGGGCTGGTCATCTCATAGGTGGCGATCCCGCCGGGCGTCAGGTCGAACGCGGTGAAGACGGCCGGCCACCCGGGTGGGCCCCAGAAGCGCTCGAGCTGGCGTGGGTCGGTGTGCACCGCCCACAAGCGCTCCACCGGCGCGTCGAACTCGGCGGTGAGCGTCATGGTGAGCGCTTCGGGGTCGGTGGTGACGTCGGTGACAGGCATGTCAGCTTCTCTCTTGTGGGGTCGGGGTGGACGGCGTTTCTGCCAGGAGTGCGTCGAGTCGGGATATCCGGGCACGCCACAGGTCCTCGTACTGAGAAAGCAGTGCGCGGGCGCGGGCGATCATGGTCGGATCAGCCCGCACGAGGCGCTCGCGGCCCTCGGCACGCTTGACGATGAGGTGGGCCGCTTCCAGCACCGCCACGTGCTTCTGCACCGCCGCGAACGATATGTCGTACTCCGCCGCGAGGGCCGACACGGAGCGCTCCGCCTCAATCGCGCGCCGCAGGATGTCGCGACGAGTCGACGCCGCCAACGCATGAAACAGGCGATTCGTCTCATCTTCTGTCAGTTCTTCTACAACCATTTGGTTGTACGTTAGGTCTTCTCGGTCGCCATGTCAAGACCTCCCTTGTCGGGAAGTGCTTGGGATGACACAAAGCGGCCAACCTTCAGGGCAAGCTCGAGCGGACGTCTTCGCGAAGGCTCAGTTCCTCTACGCAAAGGCCAGGCATGATCTCTTCCCGGCGCCTGGATCGTCGGCGAGCAAGAAGCGGAGCAGCGTGCGCGCAATCAGCTTTCCGTAGGCCGACGAGCACTGCTTCCCGTAATCGGTGCCTGTGGGCCGCGTTACAGACCTTCGGCTGCGAGAGCTGACATGAGGTTTGCCCCAACTTGGACGCGGTCGACCGCATCCAGCATGCAGCGTTCGCCGGCACGCTGCGGAACCGGCATCAAGCCATCACGCACTCCCAACGTGGAAGCGACCCTTGCGAGAGCCTCCTGATGCTCGCACCCGGTCGGCGGCGCGATCTCGTACCCGTCCGCCCGGCACCTGAGTCGCGTGCCGGATCGACGAAAAGTCAACCATCGCTCGCCCCATTCGTAGCCGGTGAACCACGGGTCCTCTGCGAGATCGCCGATCCGACTTTCTCGCCATGCTGCGAGTAGGTAAGGGTCGCGGTAGTAGCTGTTGAGTTGGGACTTGTTGAGCATGCAGAGCGAGTAGCCAAGCTCGCCGGCACGTCCAAAGTAGATGCCCGACTTGCCCTCACGCATGGAGTCGTACTTGGTGAGGTAGTAGCGCCAATCGAACTTTCCCTCGATTTCGGCTTCTCGCAAGCCGCGACTCCGAAGCGCGCTCAATCCCGCTTCAACAGTCTCAGCAGGCGCCACGTGATCGAGCACTGCTCCTAACGCCTCGCGAGTTTGCGAGAGTGCATCACGGTTTCCGACCGCGAGTACGGCGCGCCAGGAGGCGAGATTGCCATCCTGTCCCACTCCGAACTGGAACGATCTGCGCTCCCTATCTCGTGGGCGAGCGTATGGAGCCACTGCGAGTAGCGCAGCGGTCAATTGGGTCCAGTTCGCTGCGTCGCCGAAGGCACGGATGAATGCTTCCGCGCGCCTCGGTAGCGCGTAAGGATCGAGCTCGAAAGCAACGAGTGAGCCTCGAAGGATGACCGTGTCCTCCAGAGCGAACAGCGAGGACTCCATTTCGGGATAGGCGGCGCGGATGCGCGCCTTCAGGAGCTCATCGTCGAACTGAGCGCGATTAAACGCGGTGGCGTCGTCAGTCAAGCCATCCACCGCGATCCGCTCGACCTCAGCAAGCATGGCGGGCATTCTGTCGAGCCGGATCTCGTTTTCGGACGCGTCGATCAGGTTGCGAATCACGCGTAGGCGTTCCCGCAACTCCCTACCTGCCTCAGTCGACACCGAACGGCGATAGGCGAGGACTGCCCCTAGGAGCAGTTGCTGCCCGAATGAGAATAGTCGCGTTGATCCCCGGCTCTCTCCGTAGGTGAGTACGCAGTTCTCAAAGAGGTCAGTGCGTCCTTCGGTAGCGGCGAACAACGGCATCGGTCCGCCTGATGTGCGGACTGCGCGGCCGCTTATGAACAGTTGGCTGAAGTATGCCGACGGATCCGCCCCAGTCCACGTGTCGAATGCATCGATGACGTAAGCAAGGTGATCACGAGCCCTCGGGTTGTGCTCATCGAAGAGCTTCTCGGCGCGCGGCTCAATCGGCCCCTGCTTGATGTGACCCTCTTTCCACTCGCAGATCTCGATGAGAAATTTTAGGTAGCGCAACAGCTCGTCATCGATGATGTCGTCGTCGCCACGATAGGGCCAGAAGGGGTCTGCCCACGCGCCGTCGATCCGATGCGCGAAGGTTTTCCCAGGGTCGATTGGTGCAATGTCGGCCTCGAGCCGGGCCTTGAAGTTCTCGAACGGCGTCAGGGGCTTACCGCGCGAGTTCATTTTGATGTAGAGATCTTCGGGTGCTCCCATCTCATTGATGGGCAGCAGATGGAAGGAGACAGCAGGGCGATCAGCGTCTGCGATCCGATGCCAGAGTTGAGCCGCGTCCTCGTCACCGAATCGCTGATGGATGCTCTCGATCATCGTGAGCATCGATTGAATAGTCGGATCGTGACGCCAGACGTACTGATACCACGACTGGTCTCGGATCCAGTCGGTGGGAGCTTCGCAGTCGACCGGCGGGGGAAACCCGACCAACCGCGCGCAGAACAGCCGTGCACTTGCACGCGTCGCGTAAGTGAACTCGGTCCACGCTTGCGACGCGAGATCGACTCCTGCCCGATGCGCGAGATACCAATGGAGTAGAAACAGCGTGGTGAGCCGTTGCTGGCCGTCGAGCGGTCGCAGAGTGCCGCTGTCCGTCTCAACGTCCCCATAGACGAAATCCAGACCGATCTCTTGCGGTTCGTCTGCAGTTAGCGCTGAGTGGAGTACCTCCAGGAAGGCCGAACGAATCTGCGAGGTGGCCGGATCCGTTCGTCCTTGCGCGTAGTCACGCTGGATGAGTGGGATTTCCACTCGCTTGATTGCCCCGTCTGCGCCACCTATCAACTGCGCGAAGGTCGTAACGCGGCTCTCAGTCATCTTCGTCTCCTGTCTCGACGGCCAAGCCTGGAAGGAGATAGGGGCCGAGTGCATCCAGGATGGCTTCCAGGTACGCCTGCCTGTCCACCATTCCCCAGAAGTGGAGCTGTTGATCGGCGTTCGGTGTGTAGTACTTCAGGAATACGTTCCGCGTGCAGGCCGGTATGTAGCTGCCGCCCTTGTCGCGGCGAAGAATCTCCTGGCGCTTGACCTCAAAGACAGAGTTGCTCAGCGCGCTGTTCGAGCCGGAGTCGAGGAGGGCGAGATTGGTAATGGAGTGGATGTCCACGTCTGAGCTCTCGCCGAGCGCTGCTACGACCTTCGCCTCTATCCCACGGAAAGCACTCTCCACGAGTTTCGATGAGTTGAGGGCGACGTCGATCTCGGCTTCGAGGCTCTGCCTGAGAGAGGCCGAAATCGAGGGAACCGCCGAGATGGCACAGCGGTGAAGGCGAAGCCACTCGAGCCACTGGTCCTGCCGGGTGAGTCTCTCAGCACTCTGTGCATGGATGTGCTCCAGAGACCATCGTTCTTCAGCGTGAGCATGAAACGAATAGCGCTCCGACGATGAACTCTGCCGGCGCACCGTCTCGACGTTCATCAGCACAAGCGCGCGTTCGGATCGAATCGCGCTCCTTCCCTCATAGTTGAGTTCTCGAACGCCCTCCTCCGAGAGTGACAGATGCGCGCTGATTCGATCGATGAGAGCCGCGTCAAATTCGCTCTTCGTCTTTTCCATCGACATCGCGACGATATGGGCAAGGTCATCACCAGCACTCACGAGGAAGCCGACTCTGTGAAATACATCGCGGTCTTCGTACCAGCCGGTGATGAGCGAATGAAGATCCAGTACGCGTTCCCATACCTGGAGAGGAGCTGCGTCGATATCAGGTCGCAGTGTCTCGAATGTGTGAAACAGTGGGCGGTCACGCCCGGTCGGACCGCCCACAATGACGTCGAGCAAGAGGCTGATGTGAGTCGAATCCGCGCGCTTTCCCGCAGTTATGAAAGCCCACAACTCGGGGTTGCGGAGATCGCGCTCGATCGAGTCCCACTGGGCCGCAACCTCGAATGATCGGCCCCGTGACGGTGCAGCTGCCTCGACCTTGGACAGCAGGAGAGCCTTTACGAGTTCCGCGTCCGTGAGGGGAATTCGACCAACGTTTAGCCTTCGGAAGACTGTCGCCGAATCTGTCTCTGCCGGAGCTTCGTACCAAATGATCCGCACCCGCTCGAAGAAATAGCCGTAGAGCTTGTTGGCGACGAACTGGCGACGCGCCCCGTGCGCCTTGAACCAAGCCGCGACTGCTCCGTAGGCGCCGGCCAGGTGAAACGCATCGATGTTTGATCCTGGTTTGATTGCAGCGGGATCGGCGAGATACTCGAGCATTTCCGGGCGTGTCTCGTAGTCAAGGGAATAGGGCGGAGGCGTGCTCTGAAGCGACTCGTTTCGCATGTAAGCGAGGATTAGGAAGAGCGTCGTCAATCTTTGCTGACCCTCGATCAACTCCCAGCGATCGTCGCCTGGCATCGCCTTGACGACGACCGGCTGAAGGTAATACGACGGTTGGTCGCTGTTCCACAGGTCGTCTAGGAGCCGTTCGACTTCTTCGCGACCCCACCGGTATCCGCGCTGATAAGCCGGAACCCAGAAGCGTTCCGCTATGTCGCCGACGTAGCGCTCACGCAACGCAGAGTCTGCAGTTTCCTGTGGCAACCCAGCCCCCATTAAAAGTCGGCGGCGCGAGCTGCTGCCGCCCGCTATGACGATACTGGGAAGTGGGAGTCGACATCAGCACGCGGGCGAGCTCCCCGTCCTAGAGGACATTCCGCGATCGAATGAAGCGCACACCCACCGGCGCCAACGAAGAGTAGGAGACGAGGACGGAGCTGCTCGGTCCTGTCCGTCAAGAGAGGACGGGGCCCATGCGACCACGCTGGCAAGGACGGTTCCCGGGTCAATAGGTGCGGTAGCCCCGCCCCCCGCCCCCGTCCGCACACCGTCGCCACCGGCACGGATAGGATGGGACGCATCCCCCGGCACCCCACGATTCGGAGTTCAGCCGCGTGAGCACGCCCGTCGCAGACACCGTCGACAACGCCCTTTCAACGCCGGAGCGCGAGCAGCCGTATGCGGCGCTCGGCCTCAAGCCGGATGAGTACGAGCAGATCCGCGAGATCCTCGGCCGCCGCCCCACCAGCGGGGAGCTGGCGATGTACTCCGTCATGTGGAGCGAGCACTGCTCCTACAAGTCGAGCAAGATCTACCTGCGCCGGTTCGGCGAGAAGGTCTCAGACGAGATGAAGACGCGCCTCATGGTCGGCATGGGGCAGAACGCCGGCGTCGTCGACGTCGGCGAGGGCTGGGCGGTCACCTTCAAGGTCGAATCGCACAACCACCCGAGCTACATCGAGCCATTCCAGGGCGCCGCGACCGGCGTCGGCGGGATCGTGCGCGACATCATCTCGATGGGTGCTCGCCCCGTCGCGGTGATGGACCAGCTCCGCTTCGGCGCGATCGACAACCCCGACACCGCCCGCGTCGTGCACGGCGTCGTCGGCGGCATCTCCTTCTACGGCAACTGCCTCGGCCTGCCGAACATCGGCGGCGAAACCGTGTTCGACCCGGTGTACCAGGGCAACCCACTCGTCAACGCCCTCGCCGTCGGCGTGCTCCGCCACGAAGACCTCAAACTCGCCAACGCGTCCGGCACGGGCAACAAGGTCGTGCTCTTCGGCGCCCGCACCGGCGGCGACGGCATCGGCGGCGCCTCGATCCTCGCCTCAGACACCTTCGCCGACGGTGGCCCGACCAAGCGCCCCGCAGTTCAGGTGGGCGACCCGTTCGCCGAGAAGGTGCTCATCGAGTGCTGCCTGGAGCTATACCAGGGCGACCTCGTCGAGGCGATTCAAGACCTCGGCGCCGCAGGAATCTCCTGCGCGACGAGCGAGCTGGCCGCCAACGGCGGATCCGGCATGCGCGTCGACCTCGAGCAGGTCCTGCTGCGCGACCCCTCGCTCACGCCCGAGGAGATCCTCATGAGCGAGAGCCAGGAGCGCATGATGGCGATCGTCGCACCCGACAAGCTCGATGCCTTCCTCGCCGTCACCGACAAGTGGGACGTCGAGACGAGCGTGCTCGGCGAAGTAACCGGCGACGGGCGCCTGGAGATCTTCTGGCACGGCGAGAAGATCGTCGACGTCGACCCCTCCACCGTCGCGGTCGACGGCCCCGTCTACGAGCGCCCCGTCGCCTACCCGACCTGGATCGACGCGCTGCGCGACGACTCCGCCGCGGCCCTTCCCCGCCCCGACGACGCGGACGACATCCGCGCTCAGTTCTTCGCGCTCCTGCAGAGCCCGAACCTCGCCGACACCTCGTGGATCACGAACCAGTACGACTACTACGTGATGGGCAACACCGCGCTGTCGTTCCCGGATGACGCCGGCATGATTCGCGTCGACGAGGAGTCCGGACTCGGATTCGCGATCGCGACCGACTGCAATGGGCGCTACTGCCAGCTCGACCCCTATCAGGGAGCCCAGCTCGCCCTCGCGGAGGCGTACCGCAACGTCGCCGTCACCGGCGCGGTCCCGGCCGCGGTCACCGACTGTCTCAACTTCGGGAGCCCCGAAAACCCTGAGGTGATGTGGCAGTTCGGCCAAGCGGTCGACGGCCTCGCTGACGGCTGCCTGGAGCTCGGCATCCCGGTCACCGGCGGAAACGTCAGCTTCTACAACCAGACCGGCGACACCCCGATCTTCCCGACCCCCGTCGTGGGCGTGATGGGCATCATCGACGACGTCGCCCGGCGCATCCCCTCGGGCTGGCAGGACGCAGGCGAGAACATCTACCTGCTCGGCGTCACCTCGAACGAACTCAGCGGCTCGCAGTGGGCAGCCACCGTGCACGACCACCTCGGCGGTCGGCCCCCCGCAGTCGACCTCGGCGCGGAACGCCGCCTGGCTGAGCTCCTCCACGCCGCCGGTCAGCAGTCGCTGATCTCCAGCGCCCACGACCTCTCCTCGGGTGGGCTCGCGCAGACGCTCGCCGAAGGCGTCATTCGCTTCGGCGTGGGCGCCCGCGTCTGGCTGAACGAGATCATCGAACGGGATGGCATCGACGCGGCCACCGCCCTGTTCTCCGAGTCCACCGGCCGGGTCATCGTGACGGTGCCCCGCGAGGACGACGTGAAGTTCCGAGGGCTGTGCGCGGGTCGGAACTACCCCGTGCTGCGCATCGGCGTGACCGACCTCGCCCCGGGCGAAGAGGCGGCGCTCCAGGTGCAGGGCCTCTTCACCGCGCCGGTGAGTGAACTGCGCGGTGCGGCCCAAGGCACTCTGCCGGCCGCCTTCGGTGAGATCGTGCGGGAAATCGCATGAGCGAGGATGACGACTACTCCGACCTGCGTGACAAGCATGCCGCGCGCACGCGATTCGTCGCGTGGGTCGCAATCATCTCTCTCGTGCTCGTCGGCGGCGGCGCCACGGTGTTGACGCTGCTCCTCGGCTGAGCCTTCCCTCCCAGGACGCTTCCGGGGATACTCACTACCATGGGAACGTGGACGCGCTCATCGGCGTATTCGCCGAGCTCTGGTGGACGGTCCCCGCTGTGATGGCCGGCGGAACCGCAACGGTGTTCGTAGCGCGCAAGACGCGCGGCGGCAACGGGCGCGCGCGCCGGTTGGAGGTCACCGCAGCACTCCACGAGGTCGAGCGAGCGCAGACCCGTGTCGCCGAGGCCCGAGCCTCGGTCGCACGCACGCGCGCGGACTACATGGCCATCAAAGCCCAGCGCGACTACCCGGCAATGGTGCAAGCGAAGCTCGCCCAGCGCGACGCGCGCCGAGAACTACGCGCCGCGCAAGCGGACATTCGCGCCCGACGCGCCAGAGTTCAGGCCGCGCGCGTTGCCCTGCGCACCATTCCTCGCAACGAGCCGCGCGAGTATCCGCTCGGGCGAGTACTGGTCGCACACGACCAGGTGGTCTCCCGGTGGATGGAGTACGAGACGGACGTCGCGAAGCAGATCGCGTTCCCTGCGATGACCGATGCGCGCGTCCCGCTCACCGCTGCCTTTCTCGATGCATCCCACGTCGCGCGGGCGCTTCGCCCCGCCGGACCGACCGCTCGCGTCTCCCCCGACCACTTCCTGAAGTATCGGGAGAGCGTCGCAGCACTCGCCGAGGCATTCGAGTCAGCCGAGAAGGAAGCATGGCGCATCGCGCGCGCCGAAGAGCGCCGCTCGCGCGTGTCGCGTCCCACTGCACCGCCGGTCCCCCTCGGCCCGTCAACGCCACCTCCCGCGAGCGAAGCGCCCGGGCTTACGCCCCGCACGGCGCCTCCGCGCGACAGCAGCATCTGGCCCGTGCCGTCGCGTCGCCCCGCACCCTGAGGCGCACGCGAGAGCGACCTCGCCCCGAGTCGAGCACTCCAGCGAACTAGCATGTTCGCTATGGACGGCTTCTGGAACTTCGCCGGCAACTACTGGTGGTTGGTGTTCCCGCTCGGCGGCGTGCTCACGAGCGCGTTCTGGACCGTCAATGGTCAGGTCAAGGATGCCTCGAAGCGGCGGCACAAGCGGCGTCTGGAGATCCTGGAGGCGAAGGCACGGCTCCGTGCGAGCAGTGCCCAGCCCGCGGTCGCCCAGCTGCCCAGAGAATCAGTGGAGTCTGCGCCGTCCCAGGCCGCGCAGATCCAACGAGCAATGGATATCCACGACTCCGTGACCGCGCGGTGGTTGGACTACGAACTCGACGTCGCGAAGCTCATCGCCTTCCCGGCAATGAGTGACGGTCGACAAGACCTGACCGCGCGCTTCCTGCGCGCGAAGAAGGTCGCGGACCGCCTCCGCCCTGCCGCACCAGACACGAAGCTCTCCAAGGACGAGGTGACCGAATACCGCGACGCTGTCACCGACTTCGAGGTCGCCTTCGACCTTGCCGAGCGTGACGCTCGCCGGCAGAAGGATGCCGCGTTCAGCGAGACTGAGCGGGCCCGCTTGGACACGGCGAAACGCCTACTCAACCTCGCGGTGGATGAAGCCGCCACCCCCGCAGAGCGGCAGTCCGCCTACCGACGCGTGCGTCAGCAGCTCGACGGGCTGATCGACGTCTCCGACGATGCGTATGACGTCCTCAAGGAACGTGTCGGTCTGCAGCTTCCGCCCGGCTCCCCCGCGTAGCCCTCGGCCGCGACGGGTCCCGCGAGTCGCGTGAATGCGCTGGGGTGTGCGCACGGCGAAGATGGGAACCATGCCTGAGCCCGCGTTCATCATCCCGCTCTGGGCCGATCTTCTCGGCGTCGGCCTGGGCGGAATCCAGGGCGCGCTCTTCGCCTCCGGTTTCCGCGGTCAGCGCCGCCTCGACTTCTTGGGTGTGGCCATCATCGGCATTCTGATCGGGATGGGCGGAGGCCTCATCCGCGACCTCCTGCTCGGCGTCGCGCCCGCGACGTTGCAGAGCAACTGGTACCTAATCACCGCCGCCGGTGCCGCGCTGATCGGAATGCTCCTGGCTGGGATCTTCGGGAGACTCAACCGGGTGATCGTCGGCCTTGATGCGGTGGTCATCGGCATGTTCGGCGCCTTCGGGACGAGCAAGGCGCTCGCGCTCGGCCTTCCGGCGATCCCGGCGCTCTTCATCGGGGTTGCGGCAGCCGTCGGCGGCGGCGTCCTGCGCGACGTCATGATGGGCCTACCGGTTGCGATCATGCACGTCGGCTCGCTCTACGCGGTCGCCGCGGCCGCCGGCTGCACCACGATCGTCATCGCAGACGCCTTCGGCTTGGACACCGGCATCGCCGCGATCATCGGAATCGTCGTGACCGCTGTCATCCGTGTTCTCGCCGTGATCTTCGATGTGTCCCTCCCCGAGCAGCGCATGCTGCATCGCCGCAAGGTCGCCGCCGAGACCGCCGCGATCACGATCATCCGGAACGAAGACCCCCGCAACTCCTGAGACTGCAGGCCGGTCGCGAGACTGCAGGAAGAACCCGCTGTCTCACCACGGGCGTGCAGTCTCGCGGTGTGGGCGGGGGCGGGTGGGCCGGGCAGGGGCAAGAACGCGGGTGTTGACACGCGGGCATGTGGTGTGGTTCATTAGTCAAGTAAGTAACCAGATAAGTAAGGAGCGACAGTGATCGAAGAGGGCAAGCCGATCTTCCTTCAGATCGCCGGGACCGTCGAAGACGCAATCGTCGACGGCTCGCTGGCGGAAGAGTCCCAAGCACCCTCGACGAATGAACTCGCTGCCTTTCACCGCATCAATCCCGCAACCGCCGCGAAAGGAATCGCCATGCTCACCGAAAAGGGCGTGCTGTACAAGCGCCGTGGCGTCGGCATGTTCGTCGCCCCCGGCGCCCGGCACCGCCTCCTCCTCGAGCGTCGTGAGGCCTTCGCGCAGCGGTTCGTGGACCCCTTGCTGGCCGAAGCCCACACCCTGGGCCTCGGCGCAGACGACCTGACCGACATGATCCGCGCGCGGGCCACGCTCGCCGACATCCCCGAAGGGAATGACCGATGACCGCCGTTGTTGAGGTCCGAAACCTCACCAAGCGCTACAAGAACACCGTGGCCGTTGACGATGTCTCCTTCGACATCGAAGAGAACACGATCTATGGCCTCCTCGGCCGTAACGGTGCCGGCAAGACCACCGTGATGTCCATCCTCACCGCACAGAACTTCTCGACGAGCGGACAGGTCCGCGTCTTCGGGGAGAACCCCTACGAGAACGCTCGCGTGCTCAGCCGGGTGTGCTTCGTGCGGGAGAGCCAGAAGTATCCCGAGGACGCGATGCCTAAGCACGCGTTCAAGACCGCTCGCCTCTTCTTCCCGCACTGGGACCAGGATCTGTGCGAACGGCTCATCAAGGACTTCCAGCTCCCACTCGACAAGCGAATCAAGAAGCTGTCCCGCGGTCAGCTTTCCGCCGTCGGTGTCATCATCGGCCTCGCGTCCCGCGCGGAGATCACCTTCTTCGATGAGCCGTACCTCGGGCTCGACGCGGTTGCACGGCAGATCTTCTATGACCGCCTCCTTGAGGACTATGCCGAACATCCGCGCACCATCGTGCTGTCGAGCCACTTGATCGATGAAGTGTCGAACCTCATCGAACGCGTCATCGTGATCGACCAGGGACGCATCTTGATGGACGAAGAGACGGATGTGATCCGAGAGGGCGCGGCGACCATTGTCGGGGAAACCGGTGCGGTCGAGGCCTTCATCGAGGGTCGCGAAGTGCTCCACCGCGAGAGCCTCGGCCACGTCTCCTCGATCACCATCATGGGCGCGCTCTCCCGCGAAGAGCGTCTCCGCCTGACGGAAGGCGGCCTCGACGTCGCCCCCGTCTCCCTGCAGCAACTGATCGTCCGCACCACCCAGCGCGCCGCCACGGAAGCGGTGGCTGCCGAGGAAGGAGCTCTGCGATGAAACGCGTATCGAATGTCGTCCGGATGCAGCTCATCAACAGGGAGACGTACATCTGGTCACCCCTGATCATCTTGGGTGGCGCTTTCCTCATCACCCTCGCGATCTACGGGATCATCCTTTCAGCGGGCGTCGACGGCGACATGTACGGGGGTGGCGCGCAGGCACCGCTGTGGTACTTCGCGATCGTCGGCGTGCAGGCTCTGACGCTCACCTTCCCGTTCTCGCAGGCGATGAGTGTGACGAGGCGGGAGTTCTACCTCGGCACGCTCCTGACCGCCGCGCTGACGGCGGGGATCCTCGCGATCGTCTTCGTGATCGGCGGCCTCGTGGAGGAGCTCACCGGAGGTTGGGGCTTCGGAGGATACTTCTTCTACCTCCCGTGGGTGTGGGAGGCGGGCCCACTCGGTGCGGCAGCGTTCTTCTTCATCCTGGCGATGGTGTTCTTCGTGATCGGCTTCGCGGCGGCAACCATCTTCAAAAGGTTCGGGATGATGGTGCTCTCCGTCGTGCTGATCACCCTCACCCTTCTGCTCCTGGGTGCCATCTGGCTGATCACGGCCAATGGCTCGTGGATGGACGTGTGGGCGTGGTTCGCTGAGGCTGGGGTCGTGGGGCTCACCCTCTGGGGAGCGCTCCTGACCGCCGTCCTCGGGGTCCTGTCCTACTTCGCGCTGCGGCGAGCAGTTCCTGAACGCTGATCGCACGCACGCGCTGACGGGGGTACTTCGAAAGGAGTACCCCCGTCGGTGCGTGATCGGGTCGAGCACGTCGTCGACATCGGTTCCCGCCACGAGCTGCGCGGCGATCGCGACGCGATCCGCTTCCGGCGTCTCGTCGTCGTACAGGTCGGTCAGCAACGCCCGCACAACGGCACCGAAGCTCGGGTACTGCGCTGACGGCTCGTCGCGTTCCGCGTCCCACGACACGAAGGTTCCATCGTCCGCGGAGAAGACCGTCACTGCGCCTCGTGACCACAGGGGCACGAGATCGTCGCGGCCGGAGTCTTCAATCACCGACCACGCTGGGGCGCCCACAGCCTGAACATGGGAGGAGAGCGCCTCGTGCAGCGCTTCGCCGCCTTCGATTGCGAGGGTGATGACCGTGCCTGGCAACCCGCGTTCGCGGATCCGTGTTGCCAGGTCGTCGCTCATCTCAGCGCTCGGCCGCCTCGGTGTGGTGTCGGATGACTTCCGCGACGACGAAGGAGAACCATTTCTGCGCGAACTCCGGATCGAGGTCGGCCTCTATCGCGAGGCGGCGCAATCGCGCGACCTGCTCCTCTTCGCGTGCGGGATCCGACGGTGGCATGTCGTGCTCGGCCTTGAGTACACCGACCTGCTTCGTGCGGCGGAAACGCTCGGCCAGCATGAAAACCAGGGCCGCATCGATGTTGTCGATGCTCGCGCGCAGTTGCAGCAGTTGGTCGCTCGGGTTCGTCATCATCGCCTCCCCTTCGAGACTACCGGGCATACCCTCGCGCCGTTCGGAGATGACCGCGCGTTCCACCCGCTCGATCGACCTCTCCTGCGCCCACGCAGACATCAGCGAATCGCGAGAAGCTGCGTCGGCGCCGGAGTCGCAGCGCGGTACCGCGGTCTGCCGGGAACGCCGGTGCGTGTATCGATCGGAAGCGACACGACATCATCGGAATACTGGCCCGCGACCAGGAGAGTGTCTCGTTCGATGAGGTGGTGCCGCGGCCAGTCCACCCCTGCCTCGACGAGCGCGACCGGTTCCAGCGTACGGCCGTTGGCTCGCACGCGCAGAGTCGCGAGGGTGTTGCTCCCCCGCAGGCCCGCGTACACGAACTCACCGTCCCGAGACAGTGCGATCTCCGCAGCCTGATCTGAGGCGAGGCCGCCGAGTGAGACCCCGGAGACGATCGACCATGTTCCCGCCACGTCGGGGCGCAGCACGAAGACCTCGCCGCTGAGCTCCGTCACAACGTACAGATGACCGGAGGGATGCCAGATGCTGTGGCGGGGCCCACTCCCCTTCGGGAAGATCACGTGCTGCCGCTGCCGGAAGCCCTCGGGGTGGACATCCCAGAAACGCCACAGGTCGAAGTGCATGTCGATGGTGCCGAGGCCCATCGGAAGGAAGCGCGCCTCGTGCGCGAGCGGCGATCGCTCGGTCTCCGCGTCTTCCTCGGTCTGCGGGGATTCGGAGCCCTCTGGGGTGTCCGGCGAATCCGCCCAGGGAATCAGGTCGCGATACTCGTCGCTGACGACGTCGCGGAGCACGCGGGCGGCATCGGCGAGGTCTGATGGGGGGTCGGTGGCCGCGGAGGCACCCGCCGCGAAGGGGTCCGGCGGTGCCGGCGCAATCGAGGGTGTTCCCAGCCTGCCGCCGATCAGGGGGATCCGCGCGAGGCGACCGTCTCCCGCGCACGATGCGACCAGCGTTCCGCCGCCCGGTGCAACGGCGATGTGACACGGCGCGGACCCGACCCGCACCGGATCGCCGAGGGGTCGAAGGGTGTCACCGTCGCCTCGACGGAACGCACGCACGGTGTCGGCGCCCTCCATCGCGGCATAGACGACCTCTCCCGTCGGGTGCCAGGCCAGCCAGGAGGGCGACCCCGAGACGGTCGCCGCATCGGGCCGCGCGGTGAGCGCACCGGAGGCGAAGGGAGAGTCCCCTCCGGCATCCAGCACGCCGATTCCCTCCGCAGCCCCCTCGAGCTCGGGACCGTATGCGCCGACGTAAAAGCGCACGTCAGTCCACGAGCGGGTGGCGCACAATCACGGCGTCGCGTCCTGCGCCGACGCCGATGACGGAGATCCGCGAGCCGCTGAGCTTCTCGAGCGCGAGCACATAATCCTGCGCCGCCTGTGGCAGCTCCTCGAACGTGCGGGCACCCGAGATGTCTTCGCTCCAGCCCGGGAAGTACTCCAAGATCGGCTTCGCATGGTGGAAGTCGGACTGGTTCACCGGGACCTCGTCGTAGCGCTCGCCATCGACGTCGTAGGCGACGCAGACGGGGATCTGCTCGAGGCCGGTGAGGATGTCAAGCTTGGTCAGCACGAGGTCGGTGAGGCCGTTGATGCGGGTCGCATAACGGGTGACAGGCGCGTCATACCAGCCGACCCGACGCGGGCGCCCCGTCGTCGTGCCGAACTCGAACCCGCGCGAACGCAGCCACTCACCCTGCTCGCCGAACAGCTCGGTCGGGAACGGGCCGGAACCGACGCGCGTCGTGTACGCCTTGACGATGCCGACGATCCGGTCGAGCCGGTTCGGGCCGACCCCGGAGCCCGTGGCCGCGCCACCGGCGGTGGCTGACGAGGACGTCACGAAGGGGTAGGTGCCGTGGTCGACGTCGAGCATCGTGGCCTGTCCGCCCTCGAAAACGACGATCTCACCGCGATCGAGCGCGTCGTTGAGCAGAAGCCCGGTGTCGGTAACCATCGGGCGCAGCCGATCGGCGTAGGAGAGGAGGTCATCCACGACTTCCTCGACCGTGATCGCACGACGGTTGAACACCTTCACGAGGAGGTGGTTCTTCGTCTCCAGTGCACCCTCGACCTTCTGGCGGAGGATGTTCTCGTCGAACAGGTCCTGTACGCGAATGCCGACGCGGTTGATCTTGTCGGCGTAGCTCGGCCCGATGCCGCGGCCCGTCGTGCCGATCTGACGCTTGCCGAGGAACCGCTCGGTCACCCGGTCGAGCGTGCGGTGGTACTGCGTGATGATGTGCGCGTTCGCGCTGATGCGCAGCCGCGAGGTGTCCACCCCCCGGGCATGCAGAGCCTCGAGCTCGGCGAAGAGCACCTCGAGGTCAACGACGACACCGTTTCCAATGACGGGTGTGACTCCCTCAGACAGGATTCCGCTGGGTAACAGGTGCAGGGCGTACTTCTCATCGCCGATCACCACCGTGTGCCCGGCGTTGTTTCCGCCGTTGAACTTGACGACCCAGTCGGTCTTTCCGCCGAGGAGGTCAGTGGCTTTGCCCTTGCCCTCGTCTCCCCATTGAACTCCGACGATCACAATGCCTGGCATGGCTCTCCCCCGTGTAGGAACGGTTACACCCCATCCTATCGGGGACGCGCCACCGCCCCACTCACCCGTCTGTTCAGTACCAGATGCTCGCGGTGGGGAGGACGGTCGGGGCGAAGGTGCGGGTCAGCCAGGCCGTGTCGCCGGAGATGTGGCCCGCCACGGAGAGCGTGTCTGCGCGCACTCCACCAAGGAGTATCGCGCCGAGCGCGCCGACTCCGAGCGACAGATCGGCCTCGTCGTCGGAAGGCTCTACCGATGCGGAGCCGTCGGCCGCGACCGTGAAGCGCCACGTGCCCGCCGCGTACCCCCAGGGGTCGTCCACAGAGAGGACGACAGATCCCGCCTCCCGGTAGGAGCGCGATTCCAGCGTCCTCTTCGTATCGAGGATGCGGAACCACTGGTGGTCCCGCTCGGTCACGGTCGCGCCGCGCTGATCGGCGATCATCCAGCGCAGGGGCTCGTCGGCGCTACGCAGGCTCGCCTCCACCTCCGCGACCAGATCGTGTTCGAGAACGAACCGCCACAGCGCGGCGTATGCGTCGTGATCGAGCGCCGCGAGGTAGCGCACCGACAGGGTGTGGCCGGTGAATTCATCGCCGTCTCCACTGAGGGTGAAGGCGACAACGCCGCGGGTCTGCCCGGAGTCGTCGCGGTACCGCACGCCGCGCACCTTGCGATCCTCCGATTCGGGAACGATGCCGGCGAGGCTCGTCCACAGGCCCTGTGTCCCGGTTGTCTCCCCGGGGTGATCGAGGCGAAACGCATCGTGGACCTCAGCGAGCGCGGCGGCGAGCGTCGGTCGATCGAGCGCGTCAAGTCGCCCGCCGGGGCGAGGGCCGACCCACCGGGCTCGCGCCGTCTGGACCTTCCACGTCGTGGTGTGGACGGCAGGCTCGAACCCGAAGCGACCATAGATTGTCGCCTCCGAGACCGTGAGTCCCGCCAGAGGAATGCCCCGCTCGTGCGCAGCATCCAACTCCCGGCGTACGAGGTAGGACGCGATTCCGCGGCGACGATGGGTGGGAGACACCGTCACCCCGCTGATGGCCCGCATGGGAAGGGTGCGCCGGACATCGGTGGTCAACTCGACGTCCCAGCCGTCGATCGTCCCCACCGGGACCGGCGATCCGGTGGCATCGTCGTAGACCGCACGAAGCTCACGAGCGCGCAGGCGATCACGCATCACCGCCGCTTGCGCGGGCGTTGCCTCCTCATCGAGGAAACCCCGGCGCACCGCAGCGCCGAATGCTTCCACCTCAGCGTCGGTCTCCGGCCGACGCTCCACCAGTCCGTCTCGCAGCTCAGGGATCACCCGTTCACGATAGACCGCCGCGACGACACGCGCCGAGCCGGCGCCGGCCGGCGAAAGCGAGGGTCGCCGAGTCGGAGGGGGCGACCCCGCGGCCATAGGATTGAACTCATGTCGAAGGTCCTCGAATCCCTCCCCACCGGCGAGCGCGTCGGCATCGCTTTCTCCGGAGGTCTGGACACCTCCGTCGCTGTGGCGTGGATGCGCGACAAGGGCGCGATCCCGTGCACCTACACGGGGGACCTCGGTCAGTACGACGAAGAGGACATCGAGTCGATCCCCGGGCGCGCGCTCGAGTACGGCGCGGAGCTGTCGCGACTGGTCGACTGCAAGCCGATGATGGTCGAGGAGGGCTTCGTCGCCCTTGCCTGTGGCGCGTTCCACATCCGTTCCGGCGGACGCACCTACTTCAACACGACGCCCATCGGTCGCGCCGTCACGGGCACGATGCTCGTGCGGGCGATGAAGGACGACGGGGTCGACATCTGGGGCGACGGGTCGACCTACAAGGGCAACGACATCGAGCGCTTCTACCGCTATGGGCTTCTCGCGAACCCCGCACTGCGCATCTACAAGCCGTGGCTCGATGCTGACTTCGTCACCGAGCTCGGCGGCCGCAAAGAGATGAGCGAGTGGCTGCAGGCGCACGGCTTCCCGTACCGCGACTCCGCGGAGAAGGCCTACTCGACGGACGCGAACATCTGGGGCGCGACGCACGAAGCCAAGACACTGGAGCACCTGAACGTCTCGCTCGAGACCGTCGAGCCCATCATGGGCGTGCGTTTCTGGGACCCCGAAGTCCAGATCGAGACCGAGGACGTCACGGTCACCTTCGAGGGTGGCCGCCCCGTGGCCATCAACGGCCAGGAGTTCGCCGATCCGGTCGCCCTGGTGATGGAGGCCAACGCGATCGGCGGGCGCCACGGCCTCGGCATGAGCGACCAGATCGAGAACCGCATCATCGAGGCGAAGTCCCGCGGCATCTACGAGGCACCCGGAATGGCGCTGCTGTTCATCGCGTACGAGCGCCTCGTCAACGCGATCCTCAACGAAGACACCCTCGCGACGTATCACGAGCAGGGCCGGCGCCTCGGCCGCCTCATGTATGAAGGCCGGTGGCTGGAGCCGCAGTCGTTCATGCTGCGCGAGTCGATCCAACGCTGGGTGGGCTCAGCGATCACGGGCAGTGTCACGCTGCGCCTGCGGCGCGGCGAGGACTACACGATCCTCGACACGAGCGGCCAGGCGCTGTCCTACTCCCCCGAGAAGCTCTCGATGGAGCGCGTGGGAGACGCCGCGTTCGGCCCGACCGACCGCATCGGTCAGCTCACGATGCGCAACCTCGACATCGCGGACTCGCGTGCGCGCCTGGAGCAGTACGCGGGGCTCGGCCTCATCGGCGGCGCGACCGCGGAACTCGTCGGAGAGCTCTCCGAGGGCGGGTCGGACCAGATCATCGGGCATGCCGTCCCCTACACGCAGGAGCGCGAACGCCTCGCAGACGCCGTCGACGAGGCCAATGAGGCCTCAGCGTTCGACTCCGGCACCGACTGAGGCGCCTCCTCACTGTCAGAGAGGGACTGACCGCACCGGCCTGGTCCTTCGATATCGGACCCGAGGCTCAGCGTCCTGGAGTTTCAGCCGCCGGCGGCGGGCGGTGTTCCCTTTGCCTCGTCGAGTTCATCAACGACGAGCGACCGCTGATCGTACGTCCCGTTGCGATATGCCTGGCGTCCCACCATGTGGGCCGACAACGGCGCCGTCGCGAACTGAATGAGCATGATCGGCACGAGGAAGGCGACCACCGGCCACGACTCCAGCGACAGTCCGATCGCGATCAGAATGAGCAACAGCCCGAGCACTTGCGGCTTGGTCGCCGCGTGCAGACGCATCGGCACATCGCGGAAGCGGAGGATGCCGATCGCGGCCGTCAGGCAGAGGAGCGCACCGATCAGGATGAGGATGAGCGCAACCAGGTCGAGGATCTCGCTCATCGTTGGCCGTCCCTTCTCGCAACGAAGCGCGCGATCGCAATCGATCCGAACACGCCGACTGCGGCGACGATGAGCAGCAACGGCAGGCTCCGGGTGTGGTTGTTGATCGCCATCTCCGCGCCGAGGGCGCAGATGATGAGCGTCAGAAGCACATCCGAGGCGACCGCGCGGTCCAGAATCGAGGGGCCGAGGATGATGCGGATGAGCGTCAGTGCTGCCGAGACGGCGAAGATCACGACGATGATGGCGATGAGGATGCTGGTCATGCGCTGACCTCCTTCTGGATGCCGCGGACCTCGGCGAGTTGCGCCTTCGATCCGACCGCACGGACGATCCGCATCTCCCACAACTGGACCTGTCGGCGCTGCTTCTCGATGTCGTCGTCGTTGCGCACACCGATGACGTGGAGGTACAGGATGCGGCGGTCCCGGTCGACGTCGACGACGAGCGAGCCGGGGATGAGGGAAGAAGTGACGGCGACGTGCGTGAGCAGCAGGTCATCGTCGGTGGCCAACGGAACGGCGATAACAGCCGCACCCGGCTGACGACGGAAGTCCAGCACCTGCCACGCGACCGTCAACGACCCCCAAACCAGCGCTCCGAGGAACTGCACGACGAAGACGAACAGCCACCACGGGTTGAACCGGCCGGATAGCTCCACGGGTGGCAGACGGAACACCGTCGTCACCACGATTGCGGCGATAACCCCAAACAGGAAGGCGAGAACAGTGAACTGGCCCCACAACAGCATCCAGAGCACCACAAGCCACAGGAAGAACGGCAACTGGCGCCAGAACGTGCGCCGCTTCTGCGCTTTCGTCTCAGGCATCACGGCTCCACATCCTGTTCCAACTGCCCGATACTCATCGGTGTCAGGAGAGCCTCGCCGATGTTCTCGCACAGATCGTAGATCGGACCCGCGAACACCGTGAGGGCGAGCGTGACACCGACCATCCCGACGGTGGACGCCGTCATGATGCGGGGGATCGCGCGGCGCTCGGTCTGCGTCGTCGCCGCGGGGGCCCCACCCAGGTAGGAAATGCGGTCAACGACGTCGGGCTCCTCGGTCTCCCCCTCGTCCTCACGCCAGAAGGCGAGGTTCCACGCGCGCATGAGCGCGTAGAGCGTCAGGAGCGAGGTGACGATCCCGCCGACGACCAAGACGTACATGATCGGAGTGCCGACCTGGAGGGCGGATTCGAACAGCGCGAACTTGCCGATGAAGCCCGAGAACGGGGGGAGGCCACCGAGGTTGATCGCGGGAATGAAGTACAGCAGAGCAATCAGCGGCGCCGCCTTCATCAACCCCTTCACCTTGAGGATCGACGTAGAACCGGCCCGGCGCTCGATGAGCCCGACCGCGAGGAACAGCGTCGTCTGCACGATGATGTGGTGGATCGTGTAATACACCGTCGCCGCCAGCGCGCCCGCGGTTCCGACTGCCAGGCCGAAGATCATGTAGCCGATGTGGCTGACGAGGGTGAACGAGAGAATTCTCTTGAGCTCCGCCTGGGCGACGGCGCCCAGGACACCCACGATCATCGTCGCGAGGGACACGATCAGGAGGATCGTGCTGATATCGCTGTCCAGGAACAGCTCGGTCTCCGTGCGGATGAGCGCGTACACGCCGACCTTCGTGAGCAAGCCCGCGAAGACGGCAGTGACCGGGGCGGGAGCCGTCGGATAAGAGTCAGGCAGCCAGAACGAGAGCGGGAAGATCGCCGCCTTGATCGAGAACGCGACCACGAGCATCAGGTGCAGAACGAGCTGGGTCTGATCGGGAAGCTCGCCGAGTTTCTGCGCGAGGTCGGCCATGTTGACCGTGCCGGTCGCCGCATAGATCGCCGCGATCGCGGCGAGGAACAGGATCGATGAGACGAGCGAGACGACGATGTACACGACGCCCGCGCGGATGCGCGATTCCGTCGATCCGAGCGTGATCAGCACGTAGGAGGCCACAAGAAGGATCTCGAAACCGACGTACAGGTTGAACAGGTCGCCGGCAATGAACGCGTTGAAGATTCCCGCCGCGAGGATCAGATACGACGGGTGGAAGATCGAGACGGGCGTGTCATCATCGTTGTCCGCAGCGCCCTGCCCGACCGAGAAGAGCAGGACTGCGAGGAGGACGATCGAGGAGACGACCACGAGCAAAGACGCGAACTGGTCGACGTACAGGACGATCCCGTAGGGAATCGGCCACCCCGCGACCGAGACGGCGATGGGCTGTCCGGTGACCTCGATGTTCCACAGCAGCATCGCCGCGATCGCGAGGGTCAGCGTGAGGGTTGTGATCGACACGCCCACCTGTACCTTGCGGCGTCGCCCGAAAATGAGTGCAACGGCGGCACCGAGGAGGGGAAGGGTCACGAGAAGAGGAACGAGCGAACTCATCGGTCACCTCCCGGGCGGTCTGTGGGAGCGTCGTCGCGAATCGCGTCGAGGTCTCGGTTGTGAAGCACCGTGATCGGCGCGGTATCGGTGCCGACGAAGTCCGTCGTGGCGTCGTCATCTTCCTCGGTGATCTCGTCGTCCATCGTGTCTTCGTCCTGCGCGGCACGCTCGCGGACCTCGAGGTCGGCGGCGTCATCCTCGACCGTGTCGGCCTGGCCCAGTTGCCACGAGCGATAGATCAGGGCGAGCAGGAAGGCGGAGACCGCAAAGGTGATGACGATCGCCGTGAGCGTCAGCGCCTGAGGCAGCGGATCGCTCTCCGCCTCGGGTGAATCCGCCGCACCGTAGAAAGGCGCGACGCCGGGCTGACCCATCGAGATGAGCAGGAACAGGTTCGCGGCGTTGCCGAGGAGCAGGAAGCCAATCAGCACCCGGGTGAGGCTGCGCTCGAGCATCGCATAAACGCCGGCGGCGAACAGCACGGCCATGATGATGATGAGGACCAGAGAGGCGTTCATCGGAGAGCCCCCACTCGCCTGGTCTGCTGCGCCTGGCGGTCAACCTCAGCGCCGAGCGAGCGCAGCACGTCGAGCACGAGTCCGACGACGACGAGGTAGACACCGACATCGAAGATCGTCGAGGTGACGAACTCGACGTGACCGAGCACGGGCCAGTCCGCCTCCCAGAACGTGCTCGTCAGCGGCGCCGCCCCGAAGAGCAGCGGGAGGATGGCGGCAAGAACCGCGAGCGTCATGCCCGCGCCGAGTAGCCGGCCGGCGTCGGTGAACGCCGCAGCTCCGAGCTCGTAGCGACCGCCGGCGACATAGCGCATCACCAGCGCCATCCCCGCGACGAGGCCGCCGGCGAACCCACCGCCCGGAAGATTGTGACCCGCGAAGAGGAGATAGAAGGACACGATGATGATCGTGTGGAAGAGCACACGCACGATCACCTCCAGGATGATCGATCGGTTCTCCGGACGCACTCGCTGGCCGCCGACGAGCCAGGCCTGGCGGTTGCCGGATGACGCCGCGGTGCGAGGGCGAGGACCCTCATCGGTCTCGACGAGCGGCCGACGCGTGCGAACGGAACCCGTCGGCATCGAGGAGATCTTCGAGATGAACGTGTCCGAGCGCTCCGTCACGAAGACGAGTGAGGCGACACCGGTGGCAGCGAGAATGAGGACGGACAACTCGCCCATGGTGTCCCAGCCGCGCAGGTCGACGAGGGTCACGTTGACGGTGTTCTGCCCGTGTCCGATTTCGTAGGCGAGTTCGGTGAAGCGTTCCGAGATGGGGCGTGCCACCCGGGCACCCGTAGCGACGATGGCCACGGCTGCCATCGTCACGCCGACGCCGATCGCGAGCACCGCGCGCACGATCGGGAGAGCCGAACCGTTGTGCTCACCGAGCCGAGCGGGGATCCGGCGGAGCACGAGCGCGAAGGCGACGAGTGTCACCGTCTCGACGAGGATCTGGGTGAGAGCGAGGTCGGGCGCTCCGCTCGTCGCGAAGAGGACGACCATACCGAGACCGGTGACCGAGACGAGCACGACACCGGTGTACCGCTTGGTCGCAAGCACCGCGACAATACCGGCGACGATCATGATCGGTGCGACGAAGGGCTGCACCGGCGACTGCCACGCATCCAGCGCGGTACGCCACTCGGTTCCGGCCAGGAGCGCCGTCGCCTCCGCGGCGATGAAGACGACGAAGATCGTCCCCACATAGACCGGTAGCGAACCACGCTGGGTGAAGGCGGTGATCTCCACCGAAATTCGTGCGATCGCACGGAGGACCCCGTTGTACACGTCGTTCGCGGTGAAGGGGAGGAGACGCTTGCGGTATCCCTTCACCTGGACGAGCCAGAACAGCGCGCCACCGAGGACGAGCGTGCCGATCGAGAGGAACAGAGCGGGTTCGAATCCGTGCCAGAGCGCGAGGTAGTAGGGGTGGTCCGGTGCCGCGATCCCCGGGCTCGCCGCGGGCGCGACGTCGGCGTAGACGGAGAGCAGATCGCCGATCGGCGCGATGAACACACCGCTGATGACCGTCAAACCTGCCAGGAGGATGGGTGCCGTCAGGAAGAGGATGGGCGGGTCGGGCCATTCGGTACGCGGCTGAACGGTGCCGTCGGACTGCTTCTTGGTCCAGAACGCGCCCCAGATGAAGCGGATGCCGTAGGCGACCGTGAGGATCGAGCCGAGGACGACGCCGACGAGGGCAACGATCGCCCAGGGCGCACCGGCGAGCGCCTCGTGGAGGAAGGCAGTGAGCACCCCCTCTTTCGCCGCGAATCCGATCGTCGGGATGACACCGCCCATCGACGCGACCGCGAAGATCGCGAAGACGGCGAGGGTTGGCGCCTGCCGTCCGACGCCCGACAACTCGTGGATGTCGCGTGTGGAGAGCTGACGGTCGATGATGCCGACGATGAGGAACAGGGCCGACTTGAACATCGCGTGGCTGAGCAGGAGCGCGAGGCCCGCCAGCGCGGCATCGCGCGTGCCATAGCCGAGCACGACGGTGAGGAAGCCGAGCTGACTGACCGTACCGAACGCGAGGATGCGCTTGAGATCCGACTCACGCAGGGCTTGCAGTCCGCCGAGGAGCATGGTGAAGACGCCGAGCGCAATGACGATCGGGCGCCACGGTGCCGCGAGGGCGAAAATCGGCGCGAGCCGCGCGATGAGGTAGATCCCGGCTTTGACCATCGCAGCCGCGTGCAGGTAGGCCGACACCGGCGTCGGTGCGGCCATCGCGCCGGGAAGCCAGAAATGGAAGGGGAAGATCGCGGACTTGCTCAGGGCTCCCACCAGGAGCAACACCAGCGCGGCATCGACGATCGCGCCGGTGGGCGCCTCGGCGAGCATCTGCGACAGGCTCGTCGTGCCGGTGTCGACCACGAGCATGACCGCGCCGATGAACATCACAAGGCCACCGAGCGTTGTCACTAAAAGTGCCTGCAACGCGGCTCGGCGGCTCGCTCCGCGCTCGTGATAGAAGCCGACAAGCAGGTAGGAAAGGACGCTCGTGACTTCCCAGAGCATCACCAGCACGATCAGGTCATCAGACAAGACCAAGCCGTACATCGCGCCCGCGAAACCGAGCAGGACGCCGGCGAAGTATCCGACGCCGGACTTCTTTCCGGAGAAGTACCACCGGCAGTACAACATCACGAGGGCGCCGACCCCGGTGACGACGAGGGACATGACCCAGGACAGGGCATCCATCCTCATCGAGACATTGAGCCCGAGAGCGGGAATCCAGTCGTATGACTCGTAGGGAATGTTGCCGCTGAAAACGCTCGGGCCGAGCAGAATCGTGTGGATGAACGCCGCCGCGGGGACGATCGCCGCGACATAAAAGACTCGCGACCCCGTCATCTTGCGCAGCACCGGCATCAGGAACGGCGCGAGGGCGAAGAGCGCGAGCAGGGCAAGCAACTGGGCCTCCTCAGCTCACGGGGGTCGTAGTTTCTATCCTATCCGCCCTGAGGCGAGGCGGACGACGCCGGAGCGGGTCCGGTTGTGTTGCCGACGCGGAATTCGCAGGTCAGCACCAGAGAAGCCGCTGGCGTTCCGTTGAGCATCGCCTCGATCGCCACCCCCGCCGCACGCCCCTTGCCCGTGGCGTCCTGTACGAGAGTTGTGATCTCGTAGGGCGCGATTCCGTCGACGCGAATCCCGTCGAAACCGACGACACTGAGGTCTTCGGGGACGCGCAGTCCCGCTTCCTGGGCAGCGCGGATCACTCCCGCGGCGAGCAGGTCGCTCTGCGCGATCACCGCGGTCGGGCGGTCAACGGGTGGCACGTGCGGGCCGAACAGGACCCTTCCCGCGGCGAGTCCCTCGTCGATCGAGCTCGCCGTCGTCGCGTACGCGGGCGCGTCGGGATACTCCTCGCGCACCCCAGCCAGGCGCTCCCTCGTGACGGCGTAGTCGATCGGATCATCGTCACCGAGAAATCCCGGTCGACGCTCGGCGTTCGCCGGGAGAGTCACGACGGCGACCGATTGATGGCCGAGTCCGCGCAGGTGCCGCGCCGCCTCCCGGTGCGCGACGTGATTGTCCAGGGCGATCGTGACGACGTCCTCCGCGACGTCGGCCTCCACCACGACGATCGGCACGCCGCGACGACGCAGGGTCGCGACGGTGGGGCGCAGTTCGTCACTGCATCCCACGAGAACAGCCGCGTCCAACGGAGCTGACGTGAGGGTCGGGCCCGCGCGCTCCCCCGTCTCCGCGTCCCGCAACAGCAGCAAACCGGCCCCCAACGGTGCAACCGCGTCGGCAAGACCGTCCATGAGCATTGTCTTGACCGGATCGAGAAAGGCCACGCGGAGATAGTCATCGAAGACCACCGCGACGATGCCGCTGCGGCCGTGGCGCAGCGCGGCGGCCCGGGGATCCGGCCCCGCGTACCCGAGGTCCGCGGCCGCGGCGAGGACCTTGCGTCGGGTCGCCTCTGCGACCGGCCCGCGTCCACTGAAGACCACGGACGCGGTCGATGCCGCGACGCCGGCGACACGAGCGACGTCCGCGAGGGTGGCGCGCTTGTCCATGGAAGCAGAGTAGACGACGGATCTCCCGAGAGTCGAATCGATTCGGCTAGGCTCGCGGGGTGCAGATCACTCGCAAGCGGCTCTGGGCGTGGGCGGTGGCCATCGTCATCGTCTTCTTCGCCACCGGAATGGCCATGGCCACCTGGGCGTCCCGGGTTCCCGCGATCAAAGCCAGCCTCGATATCGACAACACGCAGGTCGGGCTCCTTCTCCTCGGCACCGGTGCCGCGTCGATCCTGGGTCTCTCGCTCGCGCCGATCATCCTGCTTCGCGTGGGGGCGCGGGTGGGAATCCTCGCGGGCATGCTGATCTTCTCCGGCGGTGTGCTCCTCGTGGGCATCGGGTCAGACCTCGTGCAGTCCTACCCCCTGACGCTCGGCGGCCTCATCCTGTTCGGGCTCGCCATGGGGTCGGTCGACATCATGATGAACGTCGAGGGCACCGACATCGAGCGTCGCTTCGCGCGAACGATCCTCCCCCTCCTGCACGCCTTCTTCAGCCTGGGCACCGTCGCCGGCGCGGGCCTCGGGTTCCTGCTCGTGGGCGCCGGGGTCTCGATACTCCCCCACCTCACAGCGGTCACGGTCCTCCTTGCCGTCATCGCGGTGACCGTCGGCTTCCTGATCCCGCGCGGGAGCCGCACCGAGGAGACGGCCCCGCACGAGGAGGAGCGGTTGCCCTGGCGTCAGCGACTGCGCACGACGCTCTCCGCCTGGCGCGAGCCGCGCACATACGCGCTCGGAGTCGTGATGCTCGGCATGGCGTTCGCCGAGGGCGGTGCGACGGACTGGCTCCCCCTGTCGATGGTCGAAGGCCATGGTTCGAGCGAGCAACTCGGCGCGGCGGCGTTGACCGTCTTCTCGATCAGCATGACGGCTGTGCGGGTCGCCGGCGGCCCGCTCGTCGACCGCCTCGGTCGCGTCGCCGTTCTGCGCGTCCTCGCCGCCCTCGCAACCGGTGGGCTGTTGCTGTTCATCCTCGCGCCGAACGTTCCGCTCGCCTTCGTCGGCATTGTGCTGTGGGGAATGGGCGCCTCGCTCGGGTTCCCCCTGGGGATGTCGGCGGCGGCGGATGATCCCGCGAAGGCCGCCGCACGCGTCGCGGCCGCGTCGACGATCGGCTACATCGCCTTCCTCTGCGGGCCGCCCCTCCTGGGCTTCATCAGCTCCCACATCGGGCTGCTCAACACGCTGTTCATCGTGGTGGGGCTAGTCGCCGCTTCCGGCCTCGCCGCCGGCGCTGCTCGACCGCTCGCCGGTTCACCGCAGTCTCAGCGCGAGTAGGACTGTCGGGTGTCGGCCTGTCCGTGCCCGTTGCTCCGTCGCGGGAAGCGCTGACCCCGATGTCGGCAGTCCCGCGTACCGTCGTCCGGTATGGGCCTTGTCATCTTTGATACCGCGGCTACTTTGAATGGCTTCCTCGCCGACGAACACGGCTCGTTGGACTGGCTGTTCCGCGCCCCGGACCCGGAAGGTCTCACGTCAGAGCTCGTTCCCGACGGTGCAACGGTGCTGGTCGAAGGCTCGACGACGTACGAGTGGGTCCTGAGCCACGAGGATCTGCTCGCCCATCCGGAGAAGTGGGGAGAGTTCTACGGCGCGAAGCCGACGTTCGTCTTCACCTCCCGAGCACTCCCCGTTCCTCTGGGCGCCGATGTGCGATTCGTGTCCGGATCGGTGACCGAAGTGTTCCCAGAGATTCGCTCCGCGGCCGGCGAAGGCGACATCTGGGTCGTCGGCGGGGGAGACCTTGCTGGCCAGTTCATCGACGCAGGACTGATGGATCAGGTCGCCGTCTCGATTGCTCCCGCAACCGTTGCGGCCGGGGCCCCGCTGCTCCCCCGCACGGTTGGGTCTGACCGGCTTGCACTGGTTTCGGCGCGCGCCGTGGGTCAGTTCGCCAGGCTGGTCTACTCGATCACGCGAGAGTGACCGAACCTGTTCACCTCGTCACGCCGCTGAACGGGGTGGGCTGACTGCCACTGCCGACATGCACATTCCGGCGAGTCTCTCTCGGCCTGAGAAGATGAAAGGGTGCGTCTTGTCATTGCCCGTTGCTCCGTCGACTATGCCGGAAGGCTCAACGCCCACCTTCCGCTGGCCACGCGTCTGCTCGTCCACAAGGGCGACGGCAGCCTCCTCGTCCACTCCGACGGCGGCAGCTACAAGCCGCTGAACTGGATGAGTCCCCCGTGTGCGCTGCGGGTCGAGCCACGCGCCGACGAGGACGAGGAAGACCTCATCGAGACGTGGCACGTGACACATGCGAAGTCCGGTGACGCGCTCATCGTTCGCATCTATGAGATCCTTCACGACTCCGCGCACGACCTGGGTGTGGACCCCGGCCTCATCAAGGACGGCGTCGAGGCTGACCTCCAGCGCCTGCTCGCAGAACAGGTCGAGGTCGTCGGTGAGAACCTCAGCCTCGTTCGCCGAGAATTCCCCACAGCGATTGGACCGGTCGACCTTCTCCTCCGCGACGAGGAGTTCGACGGGAGCGACGCCCATCCGCATACCGTCGCGGTCGAGGTGAAGCGTCGCGCGGGGATCGATGCCGTCGAACAGTTGACCCGCTACCTGGACTTGCTCAATCGCGACTCGCACCTCCGCCCCGTGCGGGGAGTCCTGGCCGCGCAGAGCATCGCACCGCAGGCCAGGACCCTCGCGACCGACCGTGGCATCGCGTGCCTCGTACTCGATTACGACGCCATGAAGGGCGCCGAGTCACGCGCGGACACGCTCTTCTGACTCCCGCGCGGGTCGGTCGGCACGGCAAGACAGCGTCAACGAGCAGGTGGCGTCGGCTCTCCGAGCGAAAGCATGAGCCGGTTCGCCCAGTTGAAGAATGCGGCGCTCTGAATGACGTCGACGATCGCCTGGTCGTCGAATCCGGCTTCGCGCAGCGCGCCCACATGGGCCGCGCCGAACCGTGACGGCGTGGCCGTGAGCGCGGCCGCGGCCTCCTGCACCGCGGTCCACCGCGGGTCCTGCTCGGCGTCGATCCCTTCGTCCAGGAGTCGCTGCACGTCGTCTCGGCGTTTCGGGGCCTGGATCGTCGCAAACCGGGAGTGCACGGACGCACAGAAGATGCAGCCATTCGTGCGGGATGCCGTCGCTGCGGACAGCTCTCGCTCGGCACGCCCCAAGCCCGCGTCGGTGTTGTAGAAGATGTCGTTGTCGGCGCGGGTGCGCGCTCCGAGCACGACCGGGTCCCGCACCAGCAGGCGGAAGTAAGGGCTGGCCGCGCGAGAGCGTTCGGTCAGGGCCGTGTAGTCGTCCTCGGTGAGGTCCTCGATCGCCTTCGGCTCGAGCCACGGCTCCCACCCCAGCTCGTCCTGTGTGAAGACATCGGGACGAACCAGGTCCGGGTAGCGGATCACTCGATCGGTCATGTCAGTTCGCCTCCTTGAGGACGGTCAGCCCTGCGACGACACGGAGCTGAAAGTGCACGAACGCGATGAGCTGCGAGACGGTGACAATGCCGTCGGTGTCCCAGCCGGCGTCCACGAGCGCCTGGAGCGCGTCGGGGCTGGCATCACGCGGATGGAAGGTCAGCAGGTGCGCGTGCTCCAGCGCCGCTGCCAGTCGATCGCCCGCTGCCTGGCGCACCGGGGCAGACGCAGACCAGTGCACACCTTCCTCGTTTTCCTCGCTCAGCGGCCCGGGCGGGTAGGAACCGTAGGGGCCGTGCGTGATCGCTCCCGGCAGTGCGGCATCGAGCACGGCGAGGATGGCGGGGGCTGACTCTTCGAGCAGCTGCCGATAGTGGTCGGCGGTCTCGGTCGCGGCGCTGAGCGCGGCGGTCCAGTAGGCAAGCGCGGCGCGCTCAGTCGTGCTCGCCCGGCTCCGGTCGGACGGTGCGACGAACAACGCCTCGTACGTCGTCTGCGCGTCGCTGCGTGCGGTCGGCCGCTTCGCGCGAAGCGCGTCGATCGGGTCGCCTGCGACGACCCCGACCAGCTGATCGATGAGGTCAGCCACGGACCCCTCCTTCCTTCGTGACGGAGGCAGAAGGCTGCCAGCCGAGCGCCGGCGCCACCTTCGTCGCGATGAGTTCGAGCGAGCGCACCAAGACCTCATGGGGCGGGTCGATCGGATGCGCTTGGAAAACGAGATCGGTCGCGTCCCGCAGGACATGGTCGTGAGAAAGCTCCTCGATCACCTGCTCCGGAGTCCCGATGTGCAGATCGAGGATCTGACGGGCCTCCTTCGTGGTCGCGCCGTCGGGCAGGCCGACTCCGAAGGGCTTCAAGGCGGGAACGCCCCGCTCGATGCCGCGTCGGATCAATCGCTCAATATCCTTCTCGTCATCGAGCACAACGAGGGTGCGCGACCCGAAGACGCGCGGACGTACGCCTGCGGGGAGCGCCTCGGTGTAGGCGTCGACCACTTCCCGCTGCGTGTCCGCCAACGCGCTCCAGCCCGACCCGGTCGTGTGCGGATGTGTCTTGGAGAGCATCAATCCGGAACCCGCAGCCCCGATCCGCGCTGCGCCGGATGCAGAGAACGTCGCCTGCCACAGGGTGTCCAGGAGTTCCGGCGCGGACGGGTAGAGCCTGCCATGGTCTGCCGTCAGCTCGTCGCCGCGCAGGGCACTCGTGAGTTGCTCAAGGTGCCGCGCGAAGATCGCCGGGCGCTCCTGCGGGTCATACCCGAAGGGCGGGAAAGAACTCGGCGTTCCGCCGCTTCCCACCCCCAGCTCGAATCGACCGTCGGAGAGCAGAGACAGCACCGCGGCATCCTCGGCGACGCGCAGCGGCGCCTCCAGCGGAAGCGTCACAATCCCGGTCCCGAGCACAATCCTCGAGGTCTGAGCGGCGGCCTGGGCGAGAAGAACGAACGGTGAGGGCAGGCCACCCTCCTGCTCGTGGAAGTGATGCTGCGCCACCCAAGCGGTGTCGAACCCGTATTTCTCTGCGGCGCGGATCTGCGCGAGCGCGAGCCGGTACCGCTCGCGTGCCGTGGTGTCATCGAGCACCCGGGTAAAGAATCCGAGTCGTTTCCGGTGGGTCATTCGTCTCCACTCCGTCCGAGGTAGGCCTCTTGGATACGCGGATCGTCCAGCAATTCTCGCGCCGTTCCCTCCATCGTGATCTCACCCGTCGTCAGGACGTACCCGCGACTCGCGATCGAGAGGGCGAGTTCCGCCTGCTGCTCGACCAGGAGCACGGCGATTCCGAGTTCCCGATTGAGCCGAGCGATCTCCTCCAGCACCTGATCGACCAGCTTGGGCGAGAGTCCCATGGTCGGCTCGTCCATACAGACCAACCTCGGGCGACTCATGAGGGCTCGGGCGAAGGCGAGCATCTGCTGCTCCCCGCCGGACAGGGTGCCTGCGTCCTGGTGGCGTCGCTCGGCGAGCCGTGGGAAGTGATCCCGCATGCGCTCCAGGTCCTCGCTCACCCCCGCACGATCCTTGCGCGTGTAGGCACCCGCCAGCAGATTCTCATCCACCGTCATCTGCGGGAAGACGCGGCGAGCTTCGGGCACGCTCGCGATTCCGGCGCGCACGCGCTGGGTCGTGGACCGCGTCGTGATGTCGGACCCGGCGAACGAGATCGCCCCTCCGCGCGCCTTGTTCAGGCCCAGGATCGTCTTCATCGTGGTCGACTTGCCCGACGCGTTGCCGCCCAGCAAAGACACGATCTCCCCCTCGCCGACCTCGATGGAGACACCGCGAAGTGCGTGGAA
This sequence comes from Microbacteriaceae bacterium PS02070, assembly GCA_029959865.1. Taxonomy (GTDB): domain Bacteria; phylum Actinomycetota; class Actinomycetes; order Actinomycetales; family Microbacteriaceae; genus Microbacterium. The sequence goes on from JASCPE010000001.1 coordinate 530,358, forward strand.
AGGGCCGTAGAAGACATCGACGCGGTCGAGTCGAAGAAGGGGATCGCTCATCGCGCCTCCCCCTCGCTGGCGCCGCGGCGCCGACCGAGATATGCCTCGATGACGACGGGATTGTGTCGGACGGCGCGTGGGTTGCCTTCGGCGATGATCCTCCCGCCATCCATGACGATGACTCGGTCGGAGACCCGCATGACGAGATCCAGCTTGTGCTCGACCAGGAGCATCGCCTGTCCCTGCGCTTTCAACTCCAGCAGCTGATCCAGCACCTCCGCCGTCTCGGACTGGTTCATCCCCGCCGTCGGCTCATCCAGCACGAGCAGCTTCGGCCCCAGGGCGAGAGCACGCGCGATCTCGGTGCGTCGCCGGTTCGCGTAGCTCAGCGAGTACGCCGGATCATCCTGTCGCGGTCCGAGCCGTGCGTGGAACCGGCCGATCTCGTCCGCGACACGCGCGTCGATCTCGGCCCTCTCCCGCCGCGCGGCTGGCGTGCCGACGATCGCGACGAACAGCTCAGCCAAGAGCGGGATCCACCTCAAGAGGAAGATCCGAGACAGCCTGCGCAGCGGTCTGCTCGCTTTCAGCCGTGAGTGCAGCCCGACCTCGATGTTGTCGGCGACCGACAGCGTCGCGAACACACGGCCGTTCTGGAAGGTGCGGGCAATCCCGAGTTCCGCCACGTGTACGGGGTCCGCTCGCGTGATGGCCTCTGCGTCGATCACGATCTGCCCGGCGTGCGGAGGGATCGTTCCCGTGACGAGGTTCAGTGTCGTCGTCTTCCCGGAGCCGTTCGGGCCGATGATCGACACCACCTCGCCCTGGTGGACCGCGAACGAGATGTCATCGACGGCAGTCAGGCCATCGAAGCGGCGCACGAGCCCCGTGACGGTCAGCAGTTCTTCGCTCATGAGTTCCTCACCAGCACACCGCCAGGACGGAAACGTACAACCAGGATCAGCACCAGCCCGTACGCGATGACGCGGAGCTCCGGGGTGAAGCGCAGCAGCTCCATTGCCCCGATCAGGACGACCGATCCGACCACGGCCCCGTACGGGAGGCTGACGCCACCGAGGATCACGATGGTGACGACGAGGACCGACATCAGCATCGTGAACATCGTCGAATCGATGTACGTGTACTGGTGCGCCAGGAGCGACCCCCCGATGCCGGCGAAGAAGGCCGAGACGGCGAACGCCAATGCCTTGTAGTCGCGGACGCGAACCCCGGAGGCGAGAGCTGCCACCTCGTCGGCGCCGACGGAGAAGATGACTCGACCCAGGTGCGAACGCCGAATGCGCCAGGTCAGGAACAGCGTGACCGCCAGGATCGCGAAGTCGATCAGATAGAACGCCAGCGGCGTCGAGAGGCGGATGCCACCGATCGAGGGGGCGGGGATGCCGCTGACTCCTTGTGGCACGAGGAGCTGGATGACCGCGACGATCGCCAACCCGAGGCCGAGCGTCGCGATTGAGATGTAATGGCCCTTCACTCCCCAGATCGGTGAGGCCAAGACCGACGCGATCACCGCCGCCGTCACTCCGGCAAGTGGCAACGCCACCCAGAAGGACAGGTCGAGCTGGGTCGTGAGCAGGGCCGAGGTGTACGCGCCGATCGCGATGGGGCCCGCCTGTCCCAGCGCGATGACACCCGCCTGACCGGCGGTGACGGTGAATCCCGCCGCGATGATCGCGTAGATCAACACCTGAGTGCCCGTCGTGAGGACATAGTTGGTGCCGAAGAGCGGTACCACGACTCCGAGGAGGACGAAACCGGCGATCCACCCCCATCGCGGGATCCGCAATGGTCTGCCTTTGCCGAGGAAGGTGCCGGTCAGCGGTTCGCTGGAGATCAGCGGCACCTTTCCGAACAGTCCCCCGGGTCGGATGATGAGCACCGCGAGCAACACGGCGAAGACAATGATCTGCCGTGCCGTGTCCCCGAAGAAGTAGATGCCGAAGGATTCGAGGATGCCGAGCACGAATCCACCGACGACGGCACCGACCAACGATCCGAGGCCGCCGAGGGTCGCCGCGACGAATGCGGTCAGGCCCGTATTGAGCCCCGAGGTCGGGTTGGCGACACCGATGTAGAGAGCGAAGAAGATGCCAGCAAGTCCGCCCAGCGCTGAAGCGATCACGAAGGAGACGTGCTGCACTGTGGCGACGGGGATACCCATCTGCAGGGCCGCTTCCTGATCCTGCGCTGTGGCGCGGATCGCCCGTCCGAGTTTGCCGAACTTCAGGAAGAGCGTCATGGTCACCATCACGACGGCGGTGATGCCCAGCATGATGAGGTCGGACGTGCCGAAGCTCATGTTCCCGATCCGCAGGTCGGCGGTGGGGAGCACCTGCGGGAAAGCGCGGAAGTGCGCGCCAAACGCCAGCTGCGAGCTGTTGTCGAGGATCTGCGCGACCGCGTAGGTAGAGAGCATCGCGGCCAGCGGGAGGAACTTCGCCAGCGGGCGGACGACGGCGACGTTGATCAGCAGCCCGAGGGCGCCGCAGATCAGGAGCACGAGCGGGAGCGCGATCCAGAACGAGAGTTCCAGGCGTGCGACGAAGAACCACGCCAGCATCGCACCGAGCCCGAAGAAGGAGAACTGCGCGAAGTTGACGACGTTCATGACGCCGAAGACGAGCGAGATGCCGACTGCTCCGAGGGCGTAGACGTTCCCTCGGAGCAGCCCGGCGATCAGAAGGTCGAGCACGGCGGTTCGAGCCGGATCCCACGCGAAGCGGTGCAGCGCAGCGAACTCATCCCTCGTACACCGTCCAGGTGCCATCCTTCAGCGTCGTCGGCGTCAGGGTCGGGTCGGCGACGCGACGGGTCTCCTGGTCGAATGTGATGGACCCGTAGATCACGCTCGGGACGTCTGCGATCTCCTCGAAGCCTGCCAAGATGCCCTCGCGCGTGAGTCCCCCCGCCTCTGCGGCTGCAGCGGCAACGTACAGCGCGTCGTAGGCGGTGGCTTCGAACAGGGTCACATCGTCCTCCTGCGGGTACTTCTCGAGGAAGGACGCGACGAAGTCCTGGACAAGCGGGTCGTCGCTCGTTTCGACGAACTGGCTGGGGATGACCGCGCCCTCCGCCTCGGGGGTGCTGTTGAACGACGCCTCGTCCTGACCTCCGAAGAATGTGCCCTCGTAGCCGATCGCGCGCAGCTGACTGACCAGCTTTGCCGCGTCCGGGCCGTAGCCGACGTGCACGAATGCCTCGGGATCACCCTCGACGGCCTTTGTTAGCGATGGACGGTAGTCATCGCTCGTCGCGTCGATGCCTTCCGCCGCCGTGATCTCCAGCCCCACGCGCTCTGCCTCTTCCTCGAAGGCGTCGAAGGCGGGGATACCCCAGTCGGCGGTGTTCAGATACGTCACGGCAACGGAATCGACGCCCAGTTCCTTGATGTAGTTGGCGGTCCACGTGTAGTTCGCCTTCGTCGTGATGGCACTGGACCACTGCCACTGGGTCCCGTCTTCCGTGAAGGCGGGGTTTGAGTTGTTGAACCCGTACTGGAGCAGCTCACCGTCGGTGTAGATCGGCGATGCCGGGATCGACGCGGCGGAGGAGTAGTCGCCGAAGACGAGGATGACGTCGGAATCGGCGACGAACTTCTGCGCGACGGTCACCGACTGCTTCGGGTCGGACTGGGAGTCCTCGTACTTCAACTCGATCGGGTGGCCGTCGATGCCACCGGCCGCATTGATCTCTTCCACGGCGAGGTCGAATGCAAGGCGGAACTGCTCCCCGTACTCGGCATACTGGCCGGTCGTGGCGGACGAGACACCGAAGTACACCGGGCTGCCGTCCTCGATCTCCTCGGCCGAATCCGACCCCTCCGCCAAACTGCAGCCAGCAAGGGCCGCCACGGCGACGATCGATAGGGCGACGGTAGACCAACGATGGCGTCGGGCGAGTGTCATGAGCGTTCTGCCTCTCTGAACGGCCGGTGCGGCCATGAGCTGTGGACCCGAGGCCCCCATCGGGAAAGGAGCTCAGGCGCGTCTGACTGTAGGGCGAGGAGCCCCCTCGGCGTCGAATTATGACGCCAAGGGTCATCGCGGGCCCTGCGCGCACCGGCCGCGGGCGCGGGGCGCGAGACCTTTCGACCCCGACTCCGACCCCGGCACTCACCGCGAGGAACGAAGTTGCACACTGTTGTGTATCTTCCGTTATCATCAGGTGGTGCGAAACAGCGGACGCGTCTTCTCCCGGGATCTCTCCCGGATCGGGCGCGCGCGGCGTACCTGGATCATCGTGCTCGGCGTTCTTCTCACGCCGGCGCTGTACGCCTGGTTCAACATCTCCGCGTTCTGGGACCCCTATGCCGCAACGGGTGATATCGCGGTTGCGGTCGTCAATCTCGACGAGGGTGCATCGTCGGAACTGACCGGCGCGGTGGATGTCGGAGCGCAGGTCGAGGACCAGCTGGCCGACAACGACGAGCTCGGTTGGCAGTTCATGGACGAGAACGCCGCGCTGGAGGCCGTCCGCGCAGGCGACGTCTACGCGACCATCGTCATTCCGGCCGACTTCAGCGAGAAGCTTCTCAGCGTCACGACCGGGGATTTCGTCCGGCCCGCACTCCGGTACGACGTCAACGAGAAGATCAGCGCCATCTCTCCCAAGATCACCGATGCCGGCGCCACCGCGATCGATCGACAGATCACCAGCAGCTTCAGCGCCCAGGTCGCCGAGGCAGTCACCGAGACCCTGCGCGACGCGGGCGTAGACGTCGAGGACCGCGTGCGTGGCGCCCAGGAAGACTCGATCACTGCGCTCGACGAGGCCGCCGACAGAGTGGAGTCTGCCCGCGATTCGGTCGCCGACCTGCGCCAGGGAGTTACCGACTCGCGTGACTCCCTCACGGCGTCGCGGGGAACCCTCGACGACATCGATGCAACCCTCGCCGACGTCCAATCCGCTGCCCAGCAGGCCCAGTCCATCGTCGCCACCGCGCAGGAGCAGGCCCTGGTCTTCACCGACGCCGCGACGGCTGCCTACGTCGAGGCTGCAGGCCTCCTCGCCGACGCCACCGGCTCCGCGAACACTCGGGTGTCCGAGGTCACTCAGGTCCTGGACCGCGTCGGGGGACGTGTCGATACCGCCATCTCCGCCGCGACCACGGTGACGAGTTCCCTCGCCGACGCTCTTGCCGGGCTCCAAGCACTCGTCAATGGGGGCGATCTTTCCGCCGACGCTCAGCAGCAGATCGACGCGGTGCTAGCCGACCTCGAAGAGCGCAACACCGCCAACGAACAGCTTCTCGCTGACCTCGACACTCTCAACGGCGATGCCGGCGAGACCGTGGACGCCGTCGGGTCAACCGCGTCGGCCCTGCAGGACGCAACGCAGAACGCGTCCGATGCCGCCGCCGGGTTGCGTACAGCCCTCGGCGAGAACGTGCCGGCACTCACCCGAAGCATGACGGCGCTCGCGACCAGCGCCGGAGCCTTCTCGGAGGCGATCGGCCTTCACCGCACACAGATCGTCCAAGCCCATGGCCTCCTCGACGACCTCGACGCGCAGCTCGCATCCACCGCCGATGCGCTCGACGCTCTGGAGGATGATCTCTCCGCCATCGGGTCCGGGGTGCAGACCGCACGCACGGACATCCTCGCGCTGAGCTCCGCCTCGCTCTGGAATGACCTCTCGGACGTCACCGGGCTCGAGCCGACCCAGATCGCCGACTTCATCGCCTCCCCCGTGGATATCACCGAGCACGTCGTCTATCCGGTGGCCAACTACGGTTCCGCGATGGCGGCACTGTTCACCAACCTCTCGCTGTGGCTCGGCGCGTTCATGCTCACCGTCATCTTCCGCACCGAGGTCGACACGGAGGGTCTGCCGTCCCTCACTGTCACGCAGGCCTACTTCGGACGATTCTTCCTGCTCGCGATGTTCGCCGTGATCCAAGGTGTCATCGTCAGCGTCGGAAACCTCATCATCGGGATTCAGACGGTGAGCGCTGTCGCGTTCGTGGCGACCAGTGTCCTGGTCGCCCTCGCCTACGTGAGCATCGTGTACGCGCTCTGTGTCGCTTTCGGGCACGTCGGTCGCGGACTCGCCGTTCTCCTGGTGGTCATGCAGATCCCGGGCGCCTCCGGCCTCTATCCGATCGAGATGATGCCCGACTTCTTCCGCGCGATTCACCCCCTCCTCCCCTTTACGTACGGCATCGACGCCATGCGCGAGACGATCGGCGGCTTCTACGACGGCCACTACGCGCGGGCTCTCGGGATCCTCGGCATCTTCGTCCTCGCGGCCTTCCTCGTGGGACTCGTCGTGCGTCGACGCATGGTCAATCTCGCACGTCTGTTCAATCGCGAGGTCTCCTCGACAGGGCTCCTCGTCGCGCAGGACGTGCAAGTCGGGACCGTCACCTACCGCCTCTCGAGCGTCGTACGCGCCCTCTCGGACCGGAACGAATACCGCCACGACATCGCACGGCGCACACGACTGATCACAGCGCACTACCGCACGATCCTGCGGGCGCTTCTCGCCGCGGGTGCTCTCGGACTCGTCATCATCGCCGTGGTTGCATGGGCAGTGCCGGCCGAGAAGGCGGCGTTCCTCTTCGCCGGCGTCGTGTGGTGCCTCGTCGTGATCGCCTCGCTCGTCGTGCTGGAGTACCTCCACGAGAGCCTTCGCGCGTCCGGCGAAGCCACCTCCGCCGACGAAGAAGCAGAGGCCACCTCGGCGACTGCGGCAGCAAACCGACGCCGCGCCACCTTCGTCACCGAAGGCGGAGCCGAAGACCGCGGCGCATCCGCCGGGGGTATTGCGCTGGCGACGCAGCCGCTGCCGCTCCCCGACACCGAGGCCCCGAGCCCAGCCGAGCCTGACGCCGACATCGAGCATCTGGAGTCGCTCTTCGAGAGCGGCGGAGTGTCTGGCGCTCTCTCGTCACCGTCTGACCAAGAGACTCCGCCTTCCTCCGACGTGCCCGACGACGAAACGGACAGCGTGGGAGAGAGCGACGGCACCGACCTGGGCGACTCTGATACCGATCCGGACGGTGAGGACGCTCAGATCGGCCAGGCTACAGACTCACTCCCGGCGGATCAGGACTCGGCCGATTCCGACGGCGCCGCGACACACACGCGCGAGGGTGAACAGCCCGCCAGGCATGACACGACCGAGCCGAAGGACGGAGGTGAGACGGGCGCATGAAAGACACGCTGCGATTGGCGCGGGACGACCTGCGCCGCGCGTTCTCAACGGTGATGTCCGGGATCGTCATGTTCGGCCTCCTGGTGATCCCGTCCCTGTTCACGTGGTTCAACGTGATCGCAAGCTGGGATCCCTTCTCCGAGACCGATAACCTCACCGTCGCCGTCGCCAGCTCGGACGAGGGCTACCAGAGCGACCTCGTTCCCCTCCGCATCAACGTAGGGGAACAGGTGCTGTCCGCGCTTCGCGCGAACGACCAGCTGAACTGGGTGATCACGACCCCTGAGGACGCTGTCGACGGCACCGAGTCCGGCGAGTACTACGCCGCGATCGTGCTCCCCGCGGACTTCAGCGCCGACATGCTGACCTTCTATTCCGACGGCGGGCAACGCACCTCGATCGCGTACTACACGAACGAGAAGAAGAATGCCCTCGCCCCGAAGATCACCGGCCAGGGCGCCGAAGGCGTGTCCACTCAGATCAGCCGAGTGTTCAACGAGACACTGAGCGAGATCGGGTTGAGTCTGGTCGCATCGCTGTCGGATTACCTCACCTCTGACGAGACCCAAGCGGCCCTGACCCGGCTCGAAGCCCGGGTCTCCGGCGTCGCGGGGCAGTTGCGGTCGGGCGCTCAGACCGCGAGCATGTTCGATGCTCTGCTGGCAACCAGCATTCCGCTCGTCGACGGAGCGTCCTCCCTCGTATCCTCCACAGCGAGCGCGTTCGAGAACACCGGCGATACGGTGGGCCAGGGCGTCGACGCGGTCGGAGACCTCAGCACCACCCTGCAGACCGCGGCGAGCGCGCTGACGACCGGACTGTCCAACACCGCGTCCGGCTACGCCGCCGTCGGCGAGCAAGTCGATGCTCTCTTCGCCCGAGTCGATGATCTCAGCGCCAGCCAGGCGGACGTGCTCAGCACGGTCGCCGAGCGGGTGCAGAACCAGATCGACCAATCCACGGCCGTTCGCGACGCCCTCGAATCGACGGTGCGACCCACGCTGCCGGAGGCCGCGCAGCCCGCTCTGGACGCTGTCATCGCCGACCTCGACACCGTGATCGGCCGCCAGCAGAGCATGCACGATCGCCTCACCGAAGCGGTGACCGACGTCGAGACCGGCAATCAGAACGCCCAAAGCAGCCACGATGAGATCACGGCCGCCATCGAGGATGCCCGGGCGGCGATCACCGACGCACAAGCGTCCTACGACGAGGGACTCCGGCCGCAGTTGGACGAGCTCTCCGCGACCCTGTCCCAGATCGGGGCGGGGATCGGGACGATCACGGATGACCTGAGCAGCGCGGCGCGGCGTCTGACGGACGGCGACGGCAGTGTCGAGGAGACACTCGCCGGCGCGCGCACCACCACGCAGGGGATCTCGTCGTCGCTGGAGGAGACGGCCTCGACATTCGATGACCTGGAGACAGCCCTGTCCCGCGCCATCGACACCGGCAACCTCGACCAACTCCGTGACGTCATCGGCTCCGACGCGGGCGCGCTGGCATCGGCCCTGGCCGACCCCGTGAAGCTGGACCGCGTCGCCGTCTACCCGATCGTCAGCTTCGGCGCCGGCATGACGCCGCTCTACACCGCGCTCGCGCTGTGGGTGGGCGCGCTGCTGGCCACGGTCGCGGTGCGTACTCAGGTGCCCGATCGTCCGCTCCCCGGGACGGAGCTTTCGCCGACGCAGGCGTATCTCGGCCGCTACGGGATCTTCGCGCTCATCTCCCTCGGTCAGAGCACGCTCCTGATCCTCGGGCTGATCGCCTTCGTCCGGATCGAACCGGCGCATCCGTGGCTGTTGCTCCTGGCGGGGTGGCTGACCTCGCTCGTGTTCTCCCTCGTCGTCTACACGCTCGTGGTGGCGTTCGGGAATGCGGGCAAGGCGCTGTCCATCCTGCTGCTGGTGATCCAGATCTCCGGGTCGGGCGGCGCGTATCCCCTCCCACTTCTGCCGCAGTGGTTCCAGAACATCAGTCCGTTCCTCCCCGCCACCCACGCCATCGATGCGATGCGTGCCGCGATCGCCGGCGTCTACCGCGGTGATTTCGCGGCCGCCTGCGGAATGCTAGCGCTCTTCATCGTTCCCGCACTCCTGCTGGGTGTCGTTCTGTCCCGTCAACTCAGGTCGTTCAATCGCTCCCTTGTCTCCGCTCTTGAATCCACGAAGGTGATGTGATGATGCACACTCGTTCCGCATCCGCGGGTGGTCGGCGCTCATGACCACGCCCGCTCCCCTCCGGCGCCGAGACGCCACCGCGAACCGGGAGGCGATTCTTCGAGCAGCGCAGGCGGTCCTCGGCTCCGACCCCACGGCGCCCTTGGACGCCATCGCCCAGGCTGCGGGGCTGACGCGGCGCGCGCTGTACGGGCACTTCGCCGATCGAGACGCCCTGCTTCGCGCGGTGATCTCCCTCGGCGCCGAGCGCTTCAACGAGATCGCCGCCGATACCGACGACCGTGATCCGCGTGTGGCGCTGGCCCGGCTCGCCTCGCGACTGTGGCGCGAAGCCGGGGTGGTGCGGGCGGCCGCGAACCTCGCGCTGGATGATCAGCACGTCTTCGACACGATGCACGCACTGACCCCGGTGCGGGAGCGGGTGCGCACCCTCACCGAGCTGGGCGTGCGCGCCGGCGTCTTCCGACGCGACATCGCCGTGGGAGCCCTCTCGCAACTCATCGAGGAGACCGCGCGCACGGCGCTGAGAAGTCGAAGCGTCGAGCCGCCGGACGGTGAGGCGGTGATCGTGCGCGTCGTTCTGAGCATTGCCGGCCTGTCCTGGGTCGATCAGGTGACGCTCCTGGAGGAGCACCCTGAGATTCTGGGGCGCGCGGAGGCACACGAGACCCCTCAGTAGGCTGGAGTCATGCCGATCAGATCACCGTGGAGTTGCGTGCTGTGGGATGTCGACGGCACCCTCGTGGACGCCTCTGAGGGAATCCTGCGTCGACTCGACACGACACTGACCCACTTCGGCGGCCGTCCGCCGACGCGATCGGAGCTGTCGTATTGGATCGGCCCGCCCATGTACGACTCGTTCCAGCGCAATGCCGGAATGACACCCGAACAGGCGACCGAGGCCACCACTTTCTACCGCACGCTGGCGCTGGGCGACGGATACGCAACCGGCGCGAAGCTGTACCCGGGCGTCGAAGACCTCATGCGGGAGCTTCACCACGCAGGCGTTCCGCAAGCGACGGCGAGCTCGAAGCCGGAGATCCAGGTCGCCAGCCTCATGGATCACTTCGGGCTTGACCGATACCTCTCTGCAGTCGTTGGAGCGACTCCGGACGAGAAGACCCTCAGCCGCAAGGCCGACATCATCGCAGAGTCCCTCCGCAGGTTGAACGACGCGGGAGTCGATACATCCCGTCCGGTCCTCATCGGCGACCGTCACCACGACGTCGAAGGGGGCATCGAGCGTGGCGTCCCGGTGATCTTCGTCACCTGGGGCTTCAGCTGGCCTCACGAAACCGAGGGCGCGCAGGCGGTCGTCTCCGACATCCAAGAACTACGTGACCTGCTCCTGGTCAAGGACGACGTGTGAACGAAACCCTGGCCGAGGTTCTCCGCTGGGCCATCCCGGCGGCGGTCGTCTTCGGCATCACGGCGCTCGCGATCCTGGGCGGCGTCGTCGCCATCCGCGCGGTACGGCGTTCTCCACGCGCCCAAGCGAGCGCTGAAGCGGAACGCACGAGGGCCGGGTCGGCCCTCGTCGCATTGGACGCGGCCGTCGAGGAGCTCGACCTGGAGCTCGGCCTGTCCGGCGCGCTCTATGACGGGACCGCACCCCCCGCGCTCCGACGCGCGCGCACCACGGCCGACCGCGTGCTGGAGGAGAGCTTCGAGAGCTACGTAGAACTCGGCCCCGCGGTGCACCCCGCCGAGAATAGGCGTGTCGCGGCACGCATCGCTGCCCGAGCCGAGGAGGCGCTCGCGGTGATCGAGCGTGCGCGTGGAGAGCACAGCGCATGGGTACAGGCGAACGTGTCGGCCGCGGACCAAGTGGCCGCGGCGCGACGACGGTGGCAGGACCTGCGCGAGCAGTACCGCGACCCGGATGCGCTCGTCCGCGAGCTCAGCGAACAGTTCGACGTCTCGGAGTGGGAGCAGGCACGACGCAGCGCACCCCTCGTCACGGCCGAGCTGAGCGAAGCGGACCGCTTCCTCACTGCCGCTGAGCGCGCGGTAGACAATCCGACGACCTCGGCGTTGCCCCTGCTCGCTCAGAGCGAGCGGGCGCTGCGGCGAGCGCAGGCGGCGGCGAGCGCTCTCGAGGAGAATCACCGGCTCGTGCAGGAGGCGGCCCGCGCAGTGGCGGTCGAGGCGGACGCCGCGCGGACGGCACTGCGTCAGGCTGCGGGAGTGCGCGACGGTCTGGACGACCCCGCTGATGCCGACCGGCTGGGGCGGGAGCTGCGCACAATCGAGGCCGCACTGACACTTCAGGAACAGGCGGCGCCCTCCACACCGACCGGTGCCACGCGTGAGATCGCGCGTCTGCGCGATCGGCTCGACCTCGCCCTCGGAGACGCCCGTACGGCGCAGCACCGCATCCGTTCGGCGCGATCGGCTCTTACCGGTGCGATCGCGGCGGCGCGGTCTTCCATCGCACACGCGGAGGCGAAAACAACGAACGGCGGCGCAGACGCTCGCGCGCGCCTGGCCGCCGCTCATCGAGAGCTTGCCGCCGCGCAACAGACCAGCGATGACCCCGTGGGTGCGCTGGATGCCGCTCGGCGAGCGTCACGTCACGCGGAGGACGCATCGGCGCTGGCCGATTACGCACGTCTCCAACGAGACGGACACCTCTGATCGGATCAGATCGGGCGGATGGACTCCGCCTGCAGGCCCTTGGGGCCCTGGGTGATTTCGAACTCGACCCGCTGGTTTTCTTCCAACGAGCGGTAGCCCTTAGATTCGATGGCCGTGTAGTGAGCGAAGACGTCGGCGCTTCCGTCATCAGGGGCGATGAAGCCGAAGCCCTTCTCTGCGTTGAACCACTTGACCGTACCGCTGGTGCTCATGAACTGCTTTCTGAAAGGGAGACCGACAACCTCTGCCGGTCGGTACCCACGCTAATCACGTCGCCCCGATGGGTTATCTCTCGACGTCAGAAGGTGACACAAACGTTGCATGCTGGTCACGTGCCGGACACGTGCCGTTCGCGATCGCTCTAGACTGCGGGCGTGACGAGGCGCGTGGCACGTGTGGTGATCGCTCCGGACAGCAAACTTTCTGCGACCGCAGCGTGAACCGGAAGGGGGGCAGCGAACGGCTCCACGACACGCGGAGCGCTCTAGGCGCATCCGTCCTCCCCCCGCCTCATCATCTTCTAGGCACGCCGCCGCGTGACCGCGTACCTGGCGGAGCGCGGCGGCGGCAGCATCGTCAACATCGCCAGCGAGCCCCGGACATCATGTTCGCTGACCAAGCCGCGTACACTGCGACGCAGGCGGTCGCATCGGCTCCACCCGCGCACTCGCGGTCGAGCTCACCGGCTGCGGGGTGCGGGCGACCCCGCTGATGCCGACCGGCGTGATGACCGATGGGCCGCACCGCGTGGGCGGACGAGAATGGTGAGGCGTGCTGACGCAACATCATCCTCGGGAGGTTCGCGGGGGTGGAGGATGTCGCGGCCACCGTGCTGTTCCGGGCTCCCACGGCGCGACGATGACCACCGCGGCCGACCTCCTCGTCGGCGGCGGCAACACCGCGCGCTGAACGTGTGGCTATCCAACGCCGACGCCGCGAATCAGCGTAGGCGCGCGCCGCGACGGTAGACGGCCGCCGTAAGGTCGACCCCGGGACGGTAGGGGATGTGGGCGGCCGACGGCGCCCTGAGAACCTGGAAGCTCGCGAGTCCACCGACCGCGATGCGGCCGACCGCGTCAGGCGTGCCGTCGAGGCCGAGCGCGGCGGCACCTCCGGTAGTGGCGGCGGCGAGGGCCTCGTCGAGCGAGAGACGGTGCTGCAGCACGGCGGTGGCAATACAGAACGGCATCGAGGTAGTGAACGACGTGCCGGGGTTGGCGTTAGACGCGATCGCCAGCCGCACCCCGGCGTCGGCGAGCTCGCGCGCGGGGGCAAGACGCTCGCGCGTGGACAAGTCGGCGCCGGGAAGGATCGTCGCGACAACTCGTGACCCGGCGAGCGCGTCAATGTCGGCCGCATCGAGGTGGTTGACGTGGTCGACGCTCGTCGCGCCGAGCTCGACCGCGAGGGCGACGCCGCCGGAATGACCCAGCTGGTTGCCGTGCACCTTGAGCTTGAGTCCCGCGGCACGACCCGCCTCGAGCACCTCGCGCGCCTCGTCGACGGTGAAGGCCCCACGCTCGCAGAACACGTCGATGAATGACGCGTAGGGCGTCACGGCCGCGAGCATCGGGCCCGTGACCAGGTCGAGATAGTCGCGCCGATGGACACCCGATGGCACGAGGTGTGCGCCGAGGAACGTCACGACGTCAGCCACCTCGGCGCTCACGCGGGCGAGGCGCGCCTCGGAGGCTACGTCGAGTCCGTACCCAGTCTTCGCCTCGATCGTCGTGGTGCCGCCGCGCCCGCCCTCGTCGCGCAGACGGCGCCCATGCTCGCGTAGCTCATCGTCAGATGCGGCGCGTGTGGCGTCGACGGTCGCCTGGATGCCGCCGGCGGCATATGCTTCCCCGGCCATGCGTGCGGCGAACTCCGCGGAGCGATCGCCCGCGAACACGAGATGCGTGTGCGAGTCGACCCACCCCGGGAGGACCGCCCGCCCGGCGGCGTCGAAGCAACCGTCGGCCGCTGGCGCATCCGCGTTGCTCCCAATCCACGCGATGCGTTCGCCGTCGATGACGAGGGCGGCGTCGGCGAGCGTGCCGGCGTCGGCGTGCGTGCGCAGTTCGCCGATGTTGGTCACCAACAGCGTCATCCCGACTCCTCCAGGCGAGCGTCGATCTTCGCGATCGCGGCGCGCAGCATTCTCGCGGGGTCGCGCCCGTCGGCGAGCAGTCCGTCGCGCGCGACGACCACACCGCGGACGGCGACTTCGCGCACGTCGGCAGCGGTCGCCGCGTACGCAAGCTGGTCAGGGGCCGCGCCGGCCGTACGCACGGACGCGGCGTCAAGCGTGATTGTGTCGCGCGCGTGATCGGCCACACCAAGAGACCGAAAGCCTCCGTCGGTACGCGCGGCCTCGAGCTCGGCGGGGGTGAAGCGTCCGCGGGCGAGGGAGCGTAGACGCTCGCCCGCTTCCAGCCCGCGCACCTCGAGGAACGGGTCGATCACGACGTGTTGATCGGAGCCGATCGCGATGACCGCCCCGGCGTCGGCGAGCGCTCGGGCCGGGCCGACGCCGTCGCCGAGGTCGGCCTCCGTGGTGGGGCAGATGACCGCGGTGACTCCCGCCGAGCCCAGCGTCGCGATGTCGTCGTCCACGAGGTGCGTGGCGTGCACGACCGAGAGACGGGACGACAGTGCGCCCGCCTCGGCGAGGACGCCCGTGGGGGTGCGGCCGAATGTCGCGAGCGACTGTGCGTTCTCGGCGGGCTGCTCAGAGAGATGAATGTGCAGGGGCACGTCGGAGGGCAGACCCATGATGATCTCGCCGATTCCCTCAGGCGACACGGCGCGCACCGAGTGCACCGCGGCGCCGATCGTGACGAGATCGGAGGCGAGCGGGGCGAGTGCGTGCCATCGGTCCAGCCACGCTGCCGAAGTACCGTCGCCGAATCGCGCCTGCTCGGGCAGGAGGGCGGCGCCGGGCGCGCTCGCGAGATAGCACGTGTCCAGCAGCGTGAGACGGATACCGACGCTCTCGGCAGCCGCGGCCAGGGCCGCGCCCATCGCGTTCGGATCGGTGTAGGGCGTGCCGTCCGGGCGGTGGTGGACGTAGTGGAACTCGCCGACCGCGGTGTACCCCGCGATGAGCATCTCCCCGAAGACGGCCTCAGCCAGGTCGCGGTACAGATCGGGATCGAGGGTCGCCGCGGCGCGGTACATGAAATCGCGCCACGTCCAGAACGACCCACCCTCGCCGTGCGTGCGACCGCGCAGGACGCGGTGGAATGCGTGCGAATGCGCGTTCGCGGCGGCGGCGACAACCGTCATCCCACCCCTCCAGCGAGGTCGCGTAGCACAGCGGTGAGAGCGTCGACGCCGGCGCGGCAGTCGTCGTCTGAGGCGCCCTCGCTGGGGGCGTGCGAGACGCCCGTGGGGTTGCGCACGAACAGCATCGCGGTCGGCAACACGTCGCCGAGCACACCCGCATCGTGACCCGCGCCGGTGGCGAGTACGGGGACGTCGCCCAGGATGTCGAGGAGCCGACGCTGCACAGCCGCATCGAACACGACCTGGGGGCCGTACGACTCCTCCACGACCTCGAGCGTGCATCCCTGGGCCCTCGCGGCCCCGTGGGCGGCCGCGACGATGCGCTCGCGCAGCGCGTACGCCGCGGCGTCGTCGTCGGCGCGCACGTCGAGCCACGCATCGACGCGACTCGCTATGACGTTCGACCCGCCGGGGACGGGAACGACCCGCCCGACGGTCGCGCGCGCGGCATGGACGTGATCGTCGCCCTCGCCTGCAATGCGGGAGGCGGCAAGGGCCGTCTCGGCGAACGCGACGACAGGGTCGTGCCGATCGGCCATGCGGGTAGTGCCAGCATGGTTGCCTTCGCCCGAGAATGTGAGCCGGTACCGCCCGTGGGCGAGGATCGCGGAGGCCACGGCCACCGGATGCCCGAGCTCGATGAGCCCGCGGCCCTGCTCGACGTGCAGTTCGACGAAGGCGGCAAGATCCGCGATCCGCGCGTCGTCGCGGCCGAGGCCGGCCGGATCGAGACCGTGCGCGGCCGCCGCGTCGGCGAACGTGCGCCCGCCGCCATCGGTCAACGCGGCGACGCGTTCGGGATCGATAGACCCGCCCATGAGTTTCGATCCGAGGCAGGCGACGCCATACCGCGAGCCCTCCTCCTCGGCGAAGACGGCGATCGTAACTGGCACGGCGGGGACGAACCCCTCCGCCTGGAGACGTGCGACCGCACTGAGGGCGGAGACCACCCCGAGCGGGCCGTCGTACGCGCCCCCGCCGGGCACGGAGTCGAGATGGCTGCCCACCGCGACGGTTCCGGGGCACCGCGCTCCCCACCAGGCCCAAACGTTGCCGTTGCGGTCGGTCTCGACGTCCAGCCCGAGCGATTCGGCGCGCGCAACGAACCAGGCGAGGAGCGCCCGCTCGGCCGGGTCGAACACATGCCGGCTCCAGCCGCCGCGAATGGGATCGCGCCCAATGTCCTCAATCTCGCGCAGGAGGTCGACCACGTCGAAGCTCATGCTTAACCCTCGAGCATCGGGATGCGCAGGCCGCGCTCGCGGGCGACGTCCTTCGCGTGCTCGTATCCGGCGTCGACGTGCCGCATGACTCCCGTGCCGGGGTCGTTCGTGAGTACGCGTTCGATCTTCTCAGCGGCGAGCGGGGTGCCGTCGGCGACCGTCACCTGCCCGGAGTGGATCGAGCGGCCGATGCCGACGCCGCCGCCGTGGTGCAATGACACCCAAGTGGCGCCCGATGCGGTGTTGAGGAGCGCGTTCAGCAGCGGCCAGTCGGCGATCGCGTCCGAGCCGTCCTTCATGGCCTCGGTCTCGCGGTAGGGGCTCGCGACCGAGCCCGAGTCGAGGTGGTCACGACCGATCACGAGCGGCGCCGAGATTCTGCCCTCGGCGACTAGCTCGTTGAATCTCAGACCCGCGAGGTGACGCTCTTTGTAGCCGAGCCAGCAGATGCGCGCCGGGAGACCTTCGAAGTGCACCTTGTCGGCGGCCTTCGTGATCCAGCGCCGCAGCGACTCGTTCTCGGGGAACAGCTCGAGGATCGCCTGGTCGGTGACGGCGATGTCGGCGGGGTCGCCCGAGAGCGCCGCCCAGCGGAAGGGTCCGAGGCCCTCCTCGAACAACGGGCGGATGTACGCTGGCACGAAACCGGGGAACGCGAACGCGTCAGCAAAACCGCCGAGAAGCGCGCCCTGACGGATCGAGTTGCCGTAGTCGAAAACCTCGGCGCCCTTCGCGATGAAGCCCACCATCGCCTCGACCTGTCGCGCCATGGAGCGCTGCGAGAGTTCGGTGAAGCCCTCAGGATCGGCCCTCGCCACTTCCGCCCACTCGGCGACGGTGTATTCGACGGGAAGGTATGACAGCGGGTCGTGGGCACTGGTCTGATCGGTCACGATGTCGATCACGATGTCGTCGCGGTCGAGAAACGCGGGGAAGAGGTCGGCGGCGTTTCCGGTCACGCCGATCGACAGCGCAGTACGTGACGCCTTCGCGTCGTTGGCACGGGCGATCGCGTCGTCGATGTCGGCAGCGAGCACGTCCAGGTAGCCGTGGTCGGTGCGGCGCTTCAGCCGCGCGGCGTCGACGTCGACGACGATCGCGACGCCATCGTTGAGCGTTACCGCGAGCGGCTGCGCGCCACCCATGCCGCCGCATCCGCCGGTCAGGGTGATCGTACCGGCTAGCGAACCGTCGAAGCGCTTGCGTGCGATCGCGGCGAAGCACTCGTAAGTGCCCTGCAGGATGCCCTGCGTGCCGATGTAGATCCACGACCCCGCCGTCATCTGGCCGTACATCGTGAGGCCCTCGGCCTCGAGGCGACGGAACTCGGGCCACGTCGCCCAGTCTCCCACGAGGTTCGAGTTGGCGATGAGCACGCGCGGCGCCCACTCGTGGGTGCGGAAGACACCGACGGGCTTGCCCGACTGCACGAGCAGCGTCTCGTCGGACTCGAGGCCGGTGAGGGTGCGCACGATCGCCTCGTACGCCTCCCAGTTGCGCGCGGCGCGACCGGTGCCGCCGTAGACGACGAGGTCATCGGGACGCTCCGCGACCTCGGGGTCGAGGTTGTTCATCAACATCCGCATGGCAGCCTCGGTCTGCCAGCTCTTGGCCGTGATCGCGGAGCCGCGGGCCGCGCGGACGGGGTGTGCGCCGGGAAGTGTCATGCGACCATCATCCGCCCCCAGCGTCGTGACGGAAGACCTTCCGCGGCATCCGGTGTCCGAGATCTGAGACGCCTTCGACCATGCGCCCCCTATGCCGTGCGGCCCGGGTCGGCAGGCTGGGGGGATGACGATCCCGCACACGGTCAGCATTGGCGACATCCCCGTCTCGGCGTGGGCGAACGGACGCGGCGAGACGGTGGAGCTGGCGCGTCAACCGGCGACCGGGCCCTTCGCATGGCGCCTGTCAATGGCGACGATCTCGGAGGCGGCCCCCTTCTCGTCCCTACCGGGCGTCGCGCGAGTGCTTCTGGCCGTGGACGCTCCGCTGACCCTGACGATCGACGGCGAGACGCACAAGCTCGCCCGCCACGGCACAGCGTCGTTCTCGGGGGGTCAGGAGGCCGCGGCATCCGCGCCTGCGGCGCCGCAGCGCGACCTCAACCTCATGGTGCGCGGGAGCGGGCTGCCGACGCTCGAGGTCGTGACGGTCGACGGACGGATAGAGACGCCCCCCATTGTCGTCGCGGTCGTAGTGCTCGAAGGCGAGGTGACGGCACTTGGTCAGCGCCTCGTGCCGGGCGACACGGTTGTGACCGTCGGCGGCGCGGTTGCGCTGCGAGGTCGCGGCGTAGTCGCCTTTGCGTCGATCCGCTGACGCCCGTCTCCCGCCGGGGGTCAGGAGACCGCGAAGCGGGCGAGCACCCCGGACAGCGCTTCGGGCAGGCCGGCATCACCGAGTGAGATGCGTAGCCCCTCGCCGTCGAACACGCGCGTCGAGACGCCTGCCTCCGCGCACAGCGCGCCGAGGGCGCGGCTGCGCTCGCCGAGGGGCAGCCAGACGAAGTTCGCCTCGGTCGCGAACGACGGGAGGCCCGCCTCCGCAAGGAGGACGCTGACCTGGCCGCGCTGGGTGTGCACGGCCGCGACGATCGCGGCGCGGTGCGCGTCGTCGCCGAGCGCGGCGAGGGAAGCGGCGACCGACAGCGCGCTCACCGGGAACGGGGGCAGGATCTTGCGAGCGGCGGCGATCACGTCAGGATGCCCGATCGCGTAGCCAACGCGCAACCCGGCCAGCCCATACGCCTTGGAGAAGGTGCGCAGCAGCACGAGGTTCGCGTGGGCCGCCACGAGCTCGCGGCTGCGCGCGCGGTCGGCTCGCGCGTCGAAGTCGAGGTAAGCCTCGTCGAGCACGACAAGCGTCGAAGCAGGGACGGTGCCGAGGAATCCCGCGACTTCGTCATGCGTAAGCGCCACGCCCGTCGGGTTGTTCGGGGAGCACAGGATGACGGCCGCAGTCGCGTCGTCGACCGCTGCCGCCATCGCCGCGAGATCGTGTCCGCCGTCGGTGCGGTTGGGCACGAGCACCGGCTCTCCCCCCGTCGTGAGGACGCAGATCGGGTACGCCTCGTAGCTGCGCCACGGCACGACAACCCGCGCACCCGGCCACACATGGGCGAGCAGCAGGTAGTTGAGGAGCGACAGCGAGCCGTCGGCGACCGCGATCTCGTCGGTGTCGGCTCCCAGCGCATCGGCGAGCGCCGTGATCAGGTCGACACCGCCGAGCACAGGGTAACGGTTCGGGCACGCGAGACGCTCGATCACGGCATCGCGCACCGCCGGCGACACCCCGTCGGGCGCCTCATTTGAGGACGCCCGCACGGTCACCGGCACGGTACTCGCGAGCGCCGCCGAATACACCGGGACGCCTGCGAGCTGAGGTCGCGCGGACACGGGGCTCGAGGCGCTCGACGACCACCTCACGCGATCTCCTCCACGACCGTGCGCGCGGCGGCGAGGGCGGCGCCGGACTGCACGAAGGCGACGGCAGCCGCGATCTCGGGCGCGAGATAGCGGTCGGTGCCCGGGCCCAAGACATCCGTGCGGAGTCCGGCGACGACTGCGGCCGCGACCCGGCCCGGCGCCTCGGCACGTAGGTCGATGCCGCGCGCGGCGGTGAGGATCTCGACGGCGACGACGCGCTGGGCGCCGTCGATCGCGCGGCGAAGCTTTCGCGCGGCCGACCAGCCCATCGAGACATGGTCCTCTTGCATGGCCGAGGTCGGGATCGAGTCTACGGATGCCGGGACGGCCAGGCGCTTGAGCTCGGAGACGATCCCGGCCTGCGTGTACTGGGCAATCATGTGGCCCGAGTCGACCCCGGGGTCGTCGGCGAGAAACGGGGGGAGCCCGTGACTGCGCGCAGAATCGAGCATGCGGTCGGTGCGCCGCTCGGAGATCGAGGCGAGATCGGCGACGGCGATCGCGAGAAAGTCGAGCGCGTATCCAACTGGCGCGCCGTGGAAATTGCCGTTGGACTCGACGCGGCCGTCGAGGGTCACGACCGGGTTGTCGACAGCGCTCGCGAGTTCACGGCTCGCGACGAGCGCGGCGTGCGACACGGTGTCGCGCACGGCACCATGCACCTGGGGGGCGCAGCGCAGTGAGTACGCATCTTGCACGCGCGTGAACTCTGTCGCGCCGCCACGCGCGACAATCTCGCTGCCAGCGAGGACGCTGCGGATGACGGCGGCGCTCGCCGCCTGTCCGGGGTGAGGGCGCAGGGCCTGCAGGTCTGCAGCGAACACTGCATCGGTGCCCCGGAGAGCCTCGATACTGAGAGCGGAGGCGATGTCGGCGGTGGGGATAAGCGCAGCGAGGTCGTGGATCGCGAGGACAAGCATCCCCAGCATCCCGTCGGTACCATTGATAAGAGCGAGGCCCTCCTTCTCGCGCAGGACGACCGGGGTGATCCCCGCGGCCTCGAGGGCTGCGCCGGCGTCGACGAGCGCGCCCGAGGCGTCGCGCACGGCGCCCTCGCCCATGACAGCAAGGGCGCAGTGCGCGAGCGGGGCAAGGTCTCCCGAGCAGCCGAGGCTGCCGTACTCGCTGACTACAGGAGTGATTCCAGCGTTGAGCACGGCAGCGTATGCCTGGGCGACCTCCGGCCGCACCCCGGTGCGGCCGGTAGCGAGCGTCGACAGGCGCAACAGCATCGTGGCGCGCACTACCTCGCGCTCGACCTCGGCGCCGCTGGATGCCGCATGGCTGCGCACGAGCGAGGCCTGCAGCTGCGCGCGCAGCGCCGTAGGGATGGACTTCGAGGCGAGGGCTCCGAAGCCGGTGGACACACCGTAGTGCGGACGGATGTCCTCAGCGAGGTCGTCGATGATCGCGCGTGATGCGGTCATGGCGGCGACCGCCTCGGCGGTGATCTCCACCGGAGCGTCGAAGCGGGCGACGGCGACGACGCCTTCCGGAGACAGAGCGCCGACGCCGACGTTCACGACCTGAGTGCGCATGTGGGGGCCTTTCGTTGGTACGCGGCACCGCGACGATCCCTGCGGACGGTGGTGCCGGACTCCATCGTGCGCCCGGGCGGTGTCAGGGCGAGCGGATCGACGGCGTCTTGTGTCTGAGTGGCCAGACACAAGCATGATGTCCATGATTTCAGACACCAGTGGCGCGCCCGATGCGGACAATCGGGGGTCGGGGGCTTTTCATTGAGGCATGGCACGCACGATCCGGAGCCTCCGCCTGCACCGCGACCTCACCGCCGACGTGGCGGAGATCGTCGCGCCCCTGCTCGCCGACGGCGAGGTGCGCGTGCGCACCGGGGCCGCGGGCATCTGCGGCTCCGACGTACACGCCGCGCAGACCGGCGCGTGGATCGACTACTGGCCAGCGACCACGGGTCACGAGGTCGCTGGCACCGTCGTAGAGAGCGCCGCGGCCGGGATCGCCGTGGGGTCGCGCGTGGTCGTCGACTCCCGTATCCCGTGCCGTGGGTGCGCCGACTGCGCGGTGTCGCCCCGCCTATGCGCGCACCTCACGTGGCTCGGAGAGGCGCGGCCCGGCGGATTCGCAGAGGAGCTCACGACCGCGGGAGCCGACGTATACCCGATTCCTGACGACACCCTCCCCCTCGACGTGGCGGTGCTCGCGGAGCCTCTCGCGGTCGTGCTGCAGGCACTGCGCGGCGTCCCCGCCGACACGCGCACGGTCCTGATCCAGGGCTACGGCCCGATCGGCGCGCTCGCCCACCTCGTGCTGAGCGGACGCGGCGTCGAGGTCGTCGTGGCCGAGACGCACCCCGCGCGCCTCGCGACGGCCGTCGCGCGCGGAGCGGTCACAGCCGCCGACGGCCCGAAACGGATCGACGTTGTGATCGACACCGCGGGATACCGCGGCTCGGTTGCCGCGGCGGTCGCCGCCGCGCGTCGGGGCGGTACCGTGATCGTCATCGCTATCGGCGACCACCCGATCGACATCTCCGCGCGGGCCCTCGTCGAGAAGGGAGTGAGCATCCTCACCTCGCTCGGCTTTGACGACGACGGAATTCCCGCGGCCATTGCGGCGCTCGCCGCCGAGCCGGTGGCGTTCGCGGGGGTCGTGAGCGACCGCATCCCGCTGGACGATCTTCCCGCGCGGCTCACCGCGCCTGTCTCCACTCTCGGAAAGGTCGTGGTGGCCTTCGCATGAGCCGCAGATACCTCATCACCGGCGGCACGAGCGGGATCGGTGCCGCGGCCGCACGCCACCTCACCGCGCAGGGTCACGACGTGCTCATCACCGGCACCTCGCGGGCCTCGGTCAATGCGGCGCTTGCAGAGGGGGTCGCCCCGCTCGGAGCGGTCGCCGACGTCACGGATGCCGCGGCGATCGCCTCCGCGTTCGAGGCGGCTGTGACGGCGTTTGGCGGCCTCGACGGCGTCTTCGCGAACGCGGGGATCGACGGCGAGGGCAAACCCGCTCAGGATCTCGACCCGCTGGCCTTCCGGCGCGTGCTCGAGGTCAACACGGTCGGCCCCTTCATCGTCGCGCAGGCCGCCCACCGGCATCTCGCCCGGCCGGGCGCCCTCGTGATCAACGCCTCGGTTAACGCGATGCGCCCGGAGGCGCACTTCGCCGATTACAACGCCAGCAAGGCCGCCGCGCTCTCCCTCGCGAAGACTCTCGCGTTGGAGTGGAGCGCCGAGGGGCTCTCCGTCGTCGCGGTGTGCCCCGGCTACTTCCCGTCGAAGATGACGAACGAGTGGCTCACCGACCCCGAGACCTCGAAGGAACTCCTCAGCCTCATCCCCGCAGGTCGCTTCGGGCGGCTCGAGGAGATCGGAGCACTGCTGGAGTTCCTCCTCGGCCCCCAGGCCCCCTTCCTCACCGGCGCCGCGATCACGATCGACGGCGGCCGCAACATCTGACACACGAGAGAAAGAGCACCCCCATGACGACTCCGTCCATTCGCGAACGCGGGCGCTGGACCGACATGTCGGCCGCCGACCGCGCCGACCTGACGACGCGCGGCATCGGCCGCGTGTTCGACCCCGAGCTGCGTGCGTCGGTGCTCGAGATCCTTGAGGACGTGCGCGACAACGGCGACGCCGGTCTCCTGCGCGCCCTCGCGAAATTCGACAAGGTAGAGGTGAGAGCCGACGGCATCCGCGTCTCCCGCGAGGAGTTCGTCGCCGCCCGCGCGTCGGTCGGCGACGAGATGCTCGCGGCGATCCGCGAGTCGATCGCGTTTGTGCGCCGGTACAACGAGTACATGATCGCCGAGGACGCCGACTGGAGCTTCGAGACCGCGCCTGGCGTCGTCGTGGGCGAGCGCACGAGCCCCATCGAGAGCGTCGGCCTGTTCGTTCCCGCCGGCAAGGGCTCGTTCCCGTCGGTGCTTGTGCAGCTGGGCACGCCCGCCATGGTGGCCGGTGTGTCGCACATCGCCGTGGTCACCCCACCCGTCCCCGGATCAGGCGGCAAGGTCGACCCCGCGATCCTCGTGGTCGCCGACGAGCTCGGCATCACCGACGTCTTCCGCGTCAACGGTCCCGCCGGCATCGGCGCGCTCGCGTTCGGCACCGAGACGATCCCCGCCGTCCGCAAGGTCGTTGGCCCGGGCAGCCCGCCCGTCGCGGTCGCCCAGATCGAGGTGCAGCGCTTCGGCGTCGTGAGCAACATGCTGCTCGGCCCCAGCGAGAGCCTCATCCTCGCCGACGACTCGGCCGACCCGCGCTACCTGGCCGCCGATCTCCTCAACGAGGCCGAGCACGGCCCCGACTCCTCGAGCGTGCTCGTCACCGACTCGGCGAAGCTACTCGCCGCTGTACAGGTCGAACTTGCCGAACAAATCGAGAAGCTGCCGACGCCGCGCGACGAGTACGCACGGCGCGCGCTTCACAACGGCGGCGCCGTGCTCGTCGACTCCATGGAGGAGGGCGCGGCGGTCGCGAACGCGTACGCTCCCGAGCACATGCAGCTCGTCGCACGGGACGAGGCCCGCATCCTCGACCTGATCGTCGACGCCGCCGAGATCCTCGTCGGGCAGTACACGACGGTGTCGATGGCCAACTTCGCCCTCGGCTGCCCGGCGGCGCTGCCTACGAGCGGGTACGGCAAGGTGTCTAGCGGCATCACGGCCCACACCTTCCGCAAGAAGCGCGCCGTAGCCAAGGCCACGCCCAGCGGTCTGCGCGCCCTCGCGCCGACTGTGCTCGCATACACCGCGCACGAGGGATTCCCCGCGCACGGCAACTCCGTCGCGATCCGGCTCTGACCGCATGAAGCTGAGCGAGGCCCTCGACTTCGTGGGGCTCACCCGCGGCCGTCCGGCAGGGCGGTTCGCGAACCTGCACACGGTCGCCGACGTGCACCGCGCCGCCCGGCGCGCGCTCCCGCGCGGCATCTCCGACTACGTCGACGGCGGTGCCGACGGCGAGGTATCGATCACGGCCAACGAGCGCGCATTCGATGAGTTCCGCTGGCTACCCGATGCGCTCGTGCCAGCCGACGCCGTCGACACCACGACGACGCTTGCGGGGGAGACGTGGGCGATGCCCGTCGGGCTCGCTCCCACCGGCTACACACGCATGATCCACCCCGCGGGCGAGATCGCCGTCGCGGAGGCCGCCGCCGAGGCATCCGCGCCCTACGTGCTCTCCACCGTCGCGACCACGACGATCGAAGACGTCACCGCCGCGACGCGCGCACCCTGGTCGCAGCTGTACGCAATGCGCGACCGCGTCGTGACCGACGACCTCATCCGCCGTGCACTCGACGCAGGTTCACCCGTGCTCGAGATCGCCGTCGACACGGCGGTCGCGGGCAACCGCGTGCGGGATCGCCGCAACGGTCTCGTCATTCCGCCGCGCATGACCCCGTCGACGATCTTCGGCATCGCGATCAAACCCCGGTACTGGATGGGAATGCTGACGAACGACTCGATCGACTTCGAGCAGGTGAAAGCCAGCGATCTCGACGGGCGCCTCCCCGGTGGGTCGATCGCCGACATCACGTCGGGGTTCGACGCGGCGCTGGACTGGGACGAGATCGCGCGCATCCGCGGCATCTGGCCACGCACGCTGCTGTTAAAGGGGCCGCTGGGTCCGGCCAATGCGATGCGCGCGCTCGACCTCGGCGTCGATGGTGTGCACCTGTCCAACCACGGCGGGCGACAGCTCGACCGGGCCGTCGCTCCGATCGACCTCGTGGCCCCCGTGCGCGCGGCGATCGGTCTCGATGCGCTCGTCATCGTCGACTCGGGGGTGCGCACCGGCGGCGACGTCGCGATCGCGATCGCGCAGGGAGCGGATGCCGCGTTCCTCGGACGCCCATACCTGTGGGGTCTCGCGGCGGGCGGCCGCGAGGGCGTCGAGCGCGTGCTCGAGATCGTCCTCGCCGAGCTGGCCCGCACGATGGCCCTCGTCGGCGCCCCCACCATCGCCGCTCTGCGGGAGCGGGGGCCGCAGCTCATCGCTCAGCGACGTACGCTGGGCGGTATCTGACCCTCGCCATCGCACCGAAAAATGGATGCCGAAATGACCGCTGACACCGACGCCGAGAACCCCGGCGCTCCCGCGTCTGATCGCGTGGTCGGCCCGCGGATGCCGGCGCTCCGCCACGGCGTCGCAGTGCTGCGCTTCCTCGCGAGCAAGCCCGGCCCGGTCGGTGCTGTCGCGATCGCACGGAGCCTCGGTCTGCCGCGCAGCTCGACCTACCAAATCCTCCAGGTACTCGTCGACGAGGGGCTCGTCGTGCATATCCCCGACGCGCACGGCTACACGCTCGCCGTCGGGGTGTTCGAGCTGGGTTCGGCGTACCTCCGGCATCAACCGCTCGAGCTGTTGGCGCGCCCGCTGCTCAGCCGGCTCATGATGACGCTCAACCTCACGGCACACGTGGGCATCCTGTACGGGCACGAGACGCTGTACCTGCTCAAGGAGCAGCCGGCGCACGCGACGACGCTCATCACCGAGATCGGTGTGCGCCTGCCAGCCCACCTCACCGCGACGGGGAGAGCGATGCTGTCGATGCTCTCGGCGAGCCAGGTCATCGCGATCTACGCCTCGCGCAGGGTGTTCGTGCAGCGCACGGAACTCGGCCCCAAGACGCTGCGGGAGCTGAAGGCGCTCCTTGCGCGCGACCGCGAGCGCGGGTGGAGCGTCGAGGATGGCCATACGACCGACGGCGTGACGTGCATCGCGGCCGCCGCGGCCGATCACAACGGCATGCCGGTGGCGAGCTTCTCGGTCTCGTTCCCGAGCGAGCAGCTGCCCGAGGGCGAAGCCCGCGAGCGCGTCGGCGTCGCTGTGCGCGAAGCGGCCGCTCAACTGACGCGTCGCCTCCGCGGTGACCCATCCGCCCTGGTTCGCCGCAGCGTCTAGCGCTCCCGCCGCCGCACCGAAAGTGCATTACCTCGGCACTCCCCCGCCAGGAGACGGAGCCGGGAGCGGGTTACGGGGCCACGGCGTCGAAAAAGCTCGTGAACGCATCGGTGCCGGAGACCGGCTCGGCGCCCGCGGCGACGGCGATGCTCCAGCCGATCGCGGCGCTCACTGGGGTGTGGCCGGTCGGGCCGCCCGCGCGCAGCTCGTGTACGAGGGTCGGGCAGCAGAACAGCGCCAAGCGCACGAGCCGCCGCCAATCGCCGGGCAGCTCGCCCCGCGCGTGCAGGTCGCGCAGCAGCGGGCGCCAGATCAGCTCGGCCTTCGCGTCGAGGAACGCGCGTCGTAGCATCCCAAGTTCGTGGTCGTGCACGACCTGCAGACGCCCGTCAGCGTAGGAGACGGATGCCGCGTATCGCTCGGTCGCGACCTGAGGTTCGTAGAGCCAGAACGGGTGCGCGAACACATTGTGGAAGGTCGTCTTCACCTCGGCTAGCAGCGCGGGTAGGTGTCGACCCGCGAAAGCCGGGTCGAATTGCGTGAGGTGGGCGCGGCCGTCCTCGTCGCGCTCGAACCACACGTTGGCGTTGTGCGCGTCACCGTGCGCGATGACCGCGCCCGGACCGTAACGCGCCGGGACGAGGGCCTCAAGCGCGTCCGCGAACAGCTCGCCGACCGTGCGGTCGTAATCGACGCCGTTCACGACCCACCGGGCGTCGCGGAACTGCTCCCATGTCAGGGCGGTGTCGCCGCCAAGGCGATGCTCGGCGTCCGCGTAGAACCGCGCGACGCGACCCGCCACGACCGTGCCGGCGGGGTCGGTCACCGGGTCGAACAGCCGATCGCGGAACAAACGGTTCACCGGCTCCGCGGCGAGCTCGAACTCCGTCGCGGCGTGCAGCGTCTCGTGCATGCGCTGCGATGAAACGGCGTCCAGGCCGCGCTGGGCCGCGATCGCGTCCGCCAACTCCTCACCCTCAACGCGGTCGAACTCGAGTGTGCGGCAGAGGTCGGAGAAGCGCGGGTCGCGGCGCAACCGATATAGGAGAATCTGTCGCCCGGGCTCGCCGTTCGCGAGCGCTGGGACGTCCACCGGATACCCTGCCGACTGCAATAGTTCGGCGTTGTAGTACTCCTGGATGGTGTCGTCCTCACCCTCCTCGGCGTGGAACTTGAAGAAGAAGCGCTCCCCGCCGAGCTCGACCGTGCCATTGAGGGAGTTGAGGCTGTAGACGTCGCGGTTGATCGCTAACGCGCCGACCTCGAGATCGGAGATCTCGCCGATCAGCGCGACGAGGCTGCGGTTCGCGGCGTTCTCGTCTCCCGCCAGGTACTGATCCCGCGCGATACGGGCCAGCGGCGCGGCGCTCATGCGGCCTTCTCGTGCACGAGCTCACGAATTTGTGTGAAGAGCGCGCGGAACTCGGGCGCCTCGATCATCCCGGTCGAGCGTGGGCGCTCCAGGGGGACACGCAGGTCGGCCCGGATGCGGCCCGGCCGCGGGGTCATAACAACGACGCGGTCTGAGGTGAAGATCGCCTCCTCAATGTCGTGCGTAATCATGAGCACCGTGAGCTTGTGCTGCTCCCACACGCGCGTGAGGAGCGACTGCATGTCGCGGCGCGTGAGTGCGTCGAGCGCGCCGAACGGCTCGTCCATCAGGAGGATGCGGGGACGGTAGCTCAGCGAGCGGGCGATCGCCACGCGCTGCTGCATGCCGCCGGACAGCTGTGCAGGGAAGTGATCCTCGAATCCCTGCAGTCCCACGAGCGCGAGGTGCTCGCGCGCGTGGGCGGCGCGCTCCTTCTTCGAGAGCCGCTCGTTCTCGAGCGCGAACTCGACGTTGCCCTGCGCGGTGAGCCACGGGAACAGCGTGAAGCCCT
This sequence comes from Microbacteriaceae bacterium PS02070, assembly GCA_029959865.1. Classification (GTDB taxonomy): domain Bacteria; phylum Actinomycetota; class Actinomycetes; order Actinomycetales; family Microbacteriaceae; genus Microbacterium. The sequence goes on from JASCPE010000001.1 coordinate 559,042, forward strand.
GGAAGACCACACCGCGGTCGCGGCCGGGCCCGTCGATCGGGCCGCCGTCGACGAGCACATCGCCGGCGGTTTGGTCGGTGAGGCCCGCGATGACGCTAAGGAGCGTCGACTTGCCGCATCCGGAGGCGCCGACGACGGAGACGAACTCGTTCTCGCCGAGGTCGAGATTGAGGGGGCCGAGCGCCTGTACCTCGCCGAAAATCTTGGTGAGGGAGTCGACGTGGACGAGGCCGCTCATCGGCGGATCCTTTCGTAGCGGAACATCGCCCGGCCGGTCAGCCGCATGACGATGTCTGTGAGCAGCCCGAGGATGCCGAGCACGATGAGGTATGCGAAGATCAGGTCGGTCTGCAGGAAGCGCTGGGCGACGACGATGCGGTAGCCGAGGCCGCTGGTGGCCGCGACGAGCTCGGCCACCACAATCCAGGTCCAGGCCCACCCGAGAGTGATGCGCAGCGCGTCCCAGATGCGCGGCGCCGACGAGCGCAGCACGATGTTAGCGAGGATCCGGGTGTTCGACAGGCCGAGGGTCTCCCCGACGTCGATGAACGAGCGCGGCACCGAGCGCACGGCGTCAGCCACGAGAAGCACCTGCTGGAAGAACGTGCCGAGCCAGATGATGAGGAACTTCTGCTCCTCGCCGATGCCGATCCACAGGATGGTCAGCGGCACGAAGGCCACAACAGGCATGTAGCGGATGAAGTCGACGAGGGGCTGCACGGCGGCTTCGACGCGGATGCTGATGCCCACGAGCGCCCCGATCGGCACGGCCATGACGGTGGCGAGCACGAAGCCGACGAGGATGCGGTAGGTCGACGCGCCGAGATCGGCCCACAGCTCACCGTTAATAATCTGCTCCCAACCGGTGATCGCCACCTGCCACGGCGGCGGCAGGAAGCGCTCGTTGGTGGCGCCGGTGGCGCTGGCAATCGCCCACGCGGCCAGCAGCACCGCGAAGGCGACGACCGCGATGGTGAGGTAGCGCCGGCGCGAGATGGTCTGGCCGATCCGGTACCGGCGGCGACGCCGTCGGGGGCGGGGGACCCGAGCGGAGCCGGGTGCCGGGGTCGGGGCGCCCGGATCCGGGGTGGAAGTGCTCATGGTGTTCCTTCGATCGCCGGTGCACCGGCTCCGCTGCGAGGCGGGGCCAGTGCAGCGGCGGGTGGTTCGATCAGTCCGCGACGAACTGGCTGTCGTACAACTCGTCGAGGTCGACGGGCTCGCTCAGCAGGCCCGCCACGGTGGCGGCGGATTCGGCCAGCGGCAACACGTCGTTGACGTAGGCGCCCGAGAAAGCCTCGGTGTTCGCCGCCAGGTCGAAATACTCCACGCCGTCGAACGCGCTCGCGAGGGCTTCGGCGTCTTCACCCACGGCCTCCGCGATGATGGTGCGCGCAGCGTCGGGGTCGTCGTTGTAGGAGTCGACCGCTTGGTCCCAGGCATCCACCAGTGCCTGTACGGTCTCAGGGCTGTCCGCGATGAGCTCCTCGCTCACCGCTAGCACGTCGCTGATGAGGCCAGGCGCGTCGGACCCGTCGTAGAGCGAGGTGAGGTTGGCGTCCTCCTGCATCGCGGTGGTGATGTAGGGCTCGTACGTGATCGCTACGTCGACCTGGTCGGAGATGAGCGCCGCAGCCGCGTCGGAGGCGGCCATGGGCACCGGGGTGATGTCGTCCATAGTGAGACCAGCCTCTTCGAGCGCAGCCTGCAGCAGGAGGTCGCTCGTCGCGCCCTGCTCGTAGGCGATGCTTTTGCCGGCGAGGTCGTCGATGGAGGAGACGCCGGGGCCGGACAGCATCGCGTCGGCGGTCGTGGAGTAGTCCTCGATCGCGACGATCTTGAGCTGCACGCCCTGCTCGCGCAGCATCATCGCGGTGTGCGTGGCGAGGTTAACCGCGTTGATCTGACCCGACACAAAGGCGCTGGTCTTGTCGGCGTCGGTGTTCAGGAGCACGGTCTCGACGTCGAGTCCGAGGTCGTCGAAGATGCCCTGCTCGTCGGCGACGTACCACTGGCCGTAACCGATCCAGGGCTGGATGCCCATCGAGACGGGAACGAGACTGCCGTCTTCGTCGGCGTCGGAGGGACCGGAGTCGGCACCGGCACAGCCGGTGAGGAAGAGAGCGGCCGCAGCGGTGGCGGCGATCGCGAGACGGCGCGCGCCGGGGCGCATCCCGGTACGGTGGGCGAGTCGGGTCGTGTTCATGTCAGTCAACGTAGGAGCGCTGTGTTTCGGTCCTGTGACGCAGAGCGCGGCGGGGGGGACGATGTGTACGGGATCTCAGATTCGCTGGGAGCGGTCACCCGCGGTGCACGAGTTCGAGATGATTGACCCAGGGGTCGACGATGTAGTTCACCTCCAGCGTGAGTTATTCGACAACTCATGCTCCCGATGCGGGCGACGGTGAGGGAAGCACGGCCGCCGTCGAGGTGGCGTCGACCTCCGTGCTCAAGTTGCTCGATGATGGCCTGCGGCCCTGAACGGCGCACGTCCGCGGATTCGTCACCGCGATCGATCACAGCTTCAACCTGCTTTTCCTCGGGATCGGTTCGAATGCCTCCACCGACGACGGACTAGGTCTTCTACGCAGCATCGGCGCCCGCGTTCCTGATTCGCACGGCGACGACATCCGCGACGGAGCAATCGGCGGCGGCGACGTGGAGGGTGTCGACGTCGCCGGCCTGCGAGCATTGCCCTCCGGCGACGTGACGGTTCTGACCGACGTGACCAGTCCGATCTCGGGCGCGGGGCGCCGCGAGGGTGTTCGGGTCACAGAAGGGTCTCACCGAGGACGAGGCTCCCACAGGGTGGGCTACGCTCCCGTCCGGCGACGCCGAGGTGGACGCGTTCTCGGTGGTGGTCTCCCTCACCGAGCTTGCCGGCTTCGCCGGGGCCTCGCACGACGATCCGCGCAGATGGCTGTGCGGCAGGCGCTTGACTCGCGCGATCATCGGGGTGAGCACGGGCGAGCGAGCACGCGTCATGTCGGCAGCACGGCGTACGGTGGCACCACATCCGAGCAAGGAGTCCACAGTATGGGCACCTCACACACCGCGCTGGTCGTGATCGACGTGCAGGTCGGCGTTATGGCCGAGGCCCACGAGGGCGACCGCGTCATCGAGAACATCGCCACCCTCGTGGATCGAGCTCGAGCGGCGGGCATTCCGGTCGTCTGGGTCCAGCACTCCGCGTCGGGGATGGAGGAGGAGTCGGCCGAATGGGAGATCGTTTCCACCCTCGCCCCGCTCGCGAACGAGCCACGGGTACGGAAGAAGTATGGAGACTCCTTCGAATCCACCGATCTGCGCGAGGTGCTGGACGAGCGTGACGTGTCGAAACTGGTGATCGTCGGCGCGCAGACCGATGCCTGTGTCCGATCGACGCTGCACGGCGCCCTCGCCCGCGGCTACGACGCGACGCTCGTCTCCGACGCGCACACCACGGAGGACATGCGCCCCTGGGGATCGCCGATCTCCCCGGAGCAGGCGATCGGCTATACGAATCTGTACTGGAGCTTCAGCCGTACAGCAGAGCACGCCGGATCGGTGGTGCCCACCGCTGACGTGGCGTTCACGGAGTGAGCGATATCTGCCGGTTCGGGCGTGCACGGCCGCTCAAGACTCCGATGCCTGAAAGGATGGAGGGGTGGATCAGTCGCTGAGCCTCCCCTCCGGATACACCGCGCGCGACATCCGCGCCGATGACGTCGTCGCGCTGGCTGAACTCGTCGCCGGGATTCGGCGGCGCACACGGCCAGGCGGCGGACACCCCGATGTCGACGCGACGCGCGCCGAAGCGATCGGCATCGGTTCCTGGACACGGCGACAGCGGATCGTCGTTGACGACACCGGGGCCATCCGGGCCTGGGCGGGGGTTCACGACCGCGCCGCGGGGCGCGCCGATCTCGTGTTACACATCGACCGGGACGCGCCCGCCGCCGACGAGCTGGCCCAGTCACTGCTGGACTGGCAGGAGGCGACGGCGATCGCGATCGCACACAGTCGTGATCAGTCATCCGTCCGGCTGGAGATCTTGGTCGATGCCGGCGACGACACGATGCAGGGGTGGCTCTCCGCTCACGGACACGCGAAAGCCCGCCGCTGGTTCAATATGTCGCGCCCGGTCGTCCCGGGCGAGCACCTCACTTACCGGGAGGGCGTGGAGGTGCGGCGGGTGCGCACCCATGACCTCGGCGACGGCACAACGATGCCGTACGCAGAGGATCTGCAGGCGATCCACCGCGTCCTCGAGCGGTCGTTTGCCGACCACTTCAATTCGTATCGGGAGAGCTTCGGGGAGTTCGTCCAGCGTCTTCGGGAAGACCCCGGGCACCGCTGGGATCATTGGTGGCTTGCGCAGGTCCACGACGACGGCAAGGAGTGGACGGCGGGCGGTCTTGTCTCAACGATCCTGCCCCCCGATGCGGAGGGTGTGGATGGTTCGTACATCGATTACATCGGCGTGGACCGGCGCGCGCGGGGCCGCGGTGTTGCCAAGGCCCTCATCGCCACCGTCATCAACGACGCCGCCGAGCGCGGGCGAAATCGCGTGGGTCTGGAGGTCGACGCTGACTCCCCGACGGGTGCCGATGGCCTCTACACGTCGCTGGGATGGAGCACCCGGTATGTCACGGAGAGCTGGCATAAGGACATCCGGCTGAGCGACTACTGAGGCGGCCCGGTCCTCGCGAACAGGGCGTAGCCGAGCGGGAGAATCGACCCGCACATCAGCACGATGCCGAGCGTAGGCGCTGACGGAAGCAGGAGTACACCGGCGACCAAGAGCACGCCGAACAGCACGGCACCGAAGATGCGGCGCGCAAAGGACTCCAGGCGTGCGACCCGCCGCTCAAGGCGGGTGACATCGACGGTGACGCTCCCCTCTTCGAATCGCTCGATGACCCCATCGATCCGCCGGGGCAGGCGCCACAGCGTCCGGACGACGTCGAACGCCTGGTCCACAGCCTCTCGTGCAAGCGGGCCGCGCTCGTCCCGGACGAGGTGCGCGGCGTAGGGCTCCGCGGTATCCCACAGGTTGAAGGACGGGTCCAGGGTGCTGGCCACTCCGGAGGTTAGGGACATCGCGCGGATCACCAGCAGGAAGTTGTCCGGGAGCTGGAAGGGCAGCTCCCGGACAACCTCCCCGAACTCGCGTGCGAAAGCGCGGAACTCGCGCTCGTCCACCTCACGCAACTGCGCGAAACCCATCCCGCCGAAACGGGCAAAGAGCGCGACCATCGCTCTCTCCAGCGCCCGGGTGTCCGCCGAAGGAAGGAGAACGCCCACATCGTTCATCGCCTCGACGAGGCCCCGCCCATCGCGGGCGGCGGCGGCGATCATGACGCGACGTAGACCCCGACGCAAGCGGTCATCGATCCTGCCCATCATGCCGAAATCGATGAACGTGAGCTTCCAGTCACCGGCCGCGTCGGGAGTGACAAAGATATTGCCGGGGTGCGGGTCGCCGTGGAACGTGCCGCGGATGAACAGTTGATCGAACATCACCCGCGCGAACTCGGACGCAACCTCGGCGGGGTCGATGCCGGCGGCCCGGATTCCGGCGACGTCGCTGACCTTGATCGCCGACACATCCGACATCGTGAGCACGCGACGCGTCGTGCGATCCCACACCACCTCTACCGCAGCAACCCGCGGGTCACCCGAGGCATCTTCTACGAACTGCTCAGCGTGACCGGCCTCTGCGAGGTAATCGATTTCCTCCCACGACACGGCGGCGAACTCCTCGACGAGGGCGGGCATATCGACGCGCCGGGAAACGGCACGGATACGGCTGAGCCATCCACCCACGCGGCGCAGCGCCGCGAGGTCGACCGTCACGATCTCTTCGATGCCCGGCCGCTGGACCTTCACGACGACATCCTCGAATCCGACCACCGCAGCCATCTCAGGGAGGAGCCGAGCGCGGTGCGCCTGCCCGAACGACGCCGCAGCGATGGGTTCCGGAGCGAATGCGGCGAACTGCTCACCCAGCGGTGCGCCCAGTTGCCCCTCGGCAAGAGTGCGGACCGCCGCGAAAGGCACGGCGGGCACCTCGTCCTGGAGCCCTTCCAGTTCCCGCGTGACCTCGGGCGGCAGCACGTCCAATCGGGACGACATGTACTGGCCGACCTTGATCATGAGACCGCCGAGCTCGACCGCGAGTGCGTGGAAGCGGCGGGCGATGCGCTGCGATCGACGCGGTCGGCTCCGCTCGGAGATCCGGCTCAGACCCACGCGCGGGAGGACGAGCTCGTACCACCAGCTCACCAGGAGGGCGCGCGCAGCGAACCGCATGATGCGGCGATACCGCGCACGGTGCGCGCGATCAGGCTGCACGGAGTCGTCGGACGTGTTCAGGCGCGAGCGAGGATCGCGTGAAGCTGACGGCGAGTGTCGTCCAAGAGGGAGACGGCCTCATCAATCTGCTCGGGGGTGCCGGTGCGCGCGACGTGGGCAACGACCTGCGCGAGTTCGATGCCCGCCTTCGGCAGCGCCGCATGCCGACCCGCATCCGATGCGGCGGCGGAGTTCTGCCATGGCGACGGCTTCTCGGCGGCCTCGCGGGCTTCGTCGCGACCGGCTTCGGTGAGGGAGTAGGTCTTCCGCCCTTCCGCCTCGTCCGCCACGATCACGCCCTCGTCGGCCAGAAGCTGGAGGGTCGGGTAGACCGATCCCGCGCTCGGCTTCCACGTGCCGCCGGAACGCTCGGCGATCTCCTGAATGATCTGATAACCGTGCATCGGCTGCTCGGCCAAGAGACTGAGCACGGCGGAGCGCACGTCGCCGCGACCCATGCGGGGGGTCACCTTCTTCTCAAAGGTCGCGCGAACCTGCTCCATCGCCTCCCACACGCTCTGGCCGAGGCCAGCGGCCAGCCCCTGTGGGCCACTTCCGAATCCGGCGGGGAAGGAACTGCTCATGACAACCTCCAGGAGGTGTGGGATGCTCACGCCCAGCGCGTGAACGATATGTCAACGATATATCGTTCACACGCTGGGCGGAAGGACGGGTCTGTCGTCAGTTCAGCTCGAGGGGGTGCGCTCCCACGCGACCGGACCCGTCCTGCGGGTCGATGGCATCGATCGCGGCGAGTTCAGCCTCGGTGAGGTCGAACCCGAACACGTCGAAGTTCTCGCGCATGCGCTCCACCTTGGTCGACTTCGGGAAGACGATGAAACCGTGCTGCAGGTGCCACCGGAGCACGACCTGAGCGGGGGTGACTCCGTGTGCCTCGGCGGCAGTCGCGACGGCGGGGTTCTCGAACAGGGGGTACTTGCCCTGGCCGAGCGGCCCCCACGACTCGATGAGCGTGCCGTGGCCGTCCGCCCATTCCTGCACGTCGCGCTGCTGGTAGGCCGGGTGCAGCTCGATCTGGTCGACGGCGGGGACGACCCCGGTGTCGGCGACGATGCGGTCCAGGTGCTCCGGCAGGTGGTTGGACACGCCGATCGACCGGGCAAGACCTGCGTCTCGGATCTCGATGAGCTTCGACCACGCGTGCGAGTAGGTGTCCTTCTGCGGGGTCGGCCAGTGGGTCAGGTAGAGGTCGACGTAGTCGAGGCCGAGCTTCTCGAGGCTCTCGCGAATTGCAGCGTTGGGCTCGTCTCCTGCCTGGCGGTCGTTCCACAGCTTGGTCGTGATGAACAGCTCGTCGCGAGCGATCCCGCTCTTCGCGATGGCAGCGCCGACGCCCTCTTCGTTGCGGTAGATCGCGGCGGTGTCGATGTGGCGGTAGCCGACTTCGAGCGCCTCGGTGACGGCCTTCTCCGCTTCGTCGGCCGGAACGAGGAAGACGCCGAAACCGAGCTGCGGGATGGTGTGACCAGAGTTGAGAGTCAGGGTGGGAACAGTCATACGTCCAGCCTAGGAGCCGCCACGTAGGTGGGGCCCGTGAGCGCGAAGCCCATCGAGAGCCGCTCTAGCGACACGCTCTCGCACCCGCTACTGTTCGAGCATGTTTCCGTGGCGCCGCCCGAGTGCGCCGAGTCCGCTCGACGGCCAGCTCGACCTGCTTCGCGACAGCGTTCAGCGCGAGCGCGCACTCACCGCGACGCGGGTAGCGAGCACGCAATCCCGAGCGACACTGCTCACGGGACTCGCTGGCGTGGTGGCCGGCGCCGACGCGGCCCTCGGGTCGTCGCCGCTGTCGTGGGTTGCGTATTTGTTCTTTGCGGTGGCCGCGCTCGCAGGTATCTCCGTGCTGCTCCCCGGGCGGGCGCGTTCGGCGCCGAACGCCGCCCTCGAGAAGGAGCTCGCGCTGTACCCGACCACGGCAGACCTCAAGTGGGCTCTCTTGCAACACGAGCTCATGGCCGACGCGCGCGCCGCCTCGTTGGTGCGACACCGATCGATCATTCTCATCGCGGGCCTGTCTGCCTGGGCGATCGGGGTGGCACTGATCGTGGTCGGCGCGGCGACAGCGCCGGACCCACCCCCCGCCGACCCCCTCCGAATCCAGATCGTGGAGTAGACGATGCCCGAGAACCCCTCCCCATGCCCGCCCGGCTTCGTCCTCGCGCCCACCGGAAACTGCGTCCCCGACCCGCGTCTCGCCGGCCCCGGCACTCGGCTGGGCGAGTATCTCCTAGAAGACCCGCCGCCCAGCGACTCTGCGCCCGAGCCGCCCTCGCAGTAGCGCGCTCGGCCGGACCATCAGCCCAGAAGGGCGACGCCGAAGTCGGCGACAACCGACCGCAACTCGTCGAGATAGCGCTGTGCCTGCTCGGTGAGGGGAATGGCGGAGTGACCGATCCAACCGATCTCGATGCGCTCATCGATCGCGAGCGGAATCGCCACGATCTCGGGGTCGAGGTCGTCGCTGATGATGCCCGTCGAGATCGTGTACCCGTCGAGGCCGATCATGAGGTTGAAGATCGTGGCGCGATCAGAGACCCGAATCTCCTGCGGGCTCGACAGGGTCGAGAGGATCTCCTCGGCGAAGTAGAACGAGTTGTTCACCCCCTGATCGAACGTGAGACGGGGCAGGGTCGCCAGATCCTCCAGGGTGACGTGAGATCGGGCGGCGAGCGGGTTCTTGCGAGAGATGAAGATGTGCGGTTTCGCGCGGAAGAGGGGGTGGAAGGTCAGCCCCGAATCGCGGAGGATTTTGTCGACCACGTGTCGATTGAACTCGTTCTGATAGAGGATGCCGAGCTCGCTGCGCAGCGTGCGCACGTCTTCGATGATGTCCCACGTACGCGTCTCCCGGAGCGAGAACTCGTACTCCGCCGCACCGCTCCTGCGCACCATCCGCACAAAGGCGTCCACCGCGAAGGAGTAGTGCTGCGTGGAGACCCCCAGCAGTCGCCGCGAGGGCGGACGTCCCAGATAGCGCTGTTCGAGCAGTGTCACCTGTTCGACTACCTGTCGGGCGTACCCGAGGAACTCGATGCCGTCGTCGGTAAGGGTGACCCCTCGCGCTGATCGATGCAGGAGCGAACGCCCCACCCGTGTCTCCAGGTCCTTCATCGCGGTGGACATAGTCGGCTGAGCGACGTAGAGCAGATCGGCGGCGGCACTGATCGACCCTTCCGCTGCCACCTCGATGAAGTAGTGCAGCTGCTGGAGCGTGATCCCGCTCGCCTTCCTGGCCATAGCCGAATCCTATGGCGAAACATAGTTGCAGGCAGTTTCTCGATACGCAGGGTCTCCCCTCACGATGAGATATCGATTTCTCTCGGCCGTGATCGGCCGATCGACCCCAGATTGGCCACTCATGGCGGACGAGTTCACGTTCAGCATCAGCACGACCCGTTTCGACGAGGACTACTCGCCGTCTCAGACGTCGCGGATCACCACCAACTTCGCGAACCTTGCGCGTGGCGAGCACCGCCGCGAGAACCTCCGCAACGCCCTGACGATGATCGACCGGCGGTTCAACGATCTCGCGCACTGGGACAACGAGTCCGGCGACAGGTACACGGTCGAGCTCGACATCGTCTCCGTCGAACTCCAGTTCCCGAGCGGCGACGACAGCTTTCCGCTCATCGAGGTCCTCGACGTCCACATCCTCGATCGGGGCACCGGAAGGCGCCTGCACGGGATCACGGGCAACAACTTCTCCTCCTATGTGCGCGACTTCGACTTCAGCGTGCGGCTACCCGCCGTCAACGACGGAGGTACCGGGTTCACCGTTCCGGATGACTTCGGCGACCTGCACGGAAAGCTGTTCCAGCACTTCATCGACTCGCCTGTCTACCGAGCGCACTTCGCGGCGCCCCCCGTTATCTGCATCAGCGTGTCCACGAGCAAGACCTACCGGCAGACGGGCAATCACCATCCGGTGCTGGGCATCGAGTACGAGCAGGATGCGTACTCACTCACCGACGAGTACTTCGCGAAGATGGGCCTCCAGGTGCGCTACTTCATGCCCCGTGGCGCGGTCGCTCCGCTCGCGTTCTACTTCCGCGGCGATCTTCTCAACGACTACTCCAACCTGCAGCTGATCGGCACGATCAGCACGATGGAGACGTTCCAGAAGATCTATCGGCCGGAGATCTACAACGCGAACTCCGCCGCGCCGGCCCTCTACCGTCCCACGCTGGATCAGCAGGACTTCTCCCGCACGCAGGTCGACTACGACCGTGAGGAGCGCAGCCGCGCCGCGATCACGCAGGGAAAGTACACCGAAGAGCACTTCATCAAGCCGCACGCGGACGTTCTGGACCGCTGGGCTGCCGCCTATCCGGCCACGGTCGCGTGACCGGGTAGGGAGCACGAAACATGCACACGCTGCTACCCACGTCGATCGTCGGGAGTCTGCCGAAGCCGTCCTGGCTCTCCCAGCCAGAGACGCTCTGGTCGCCGTGGAAGCTGGACGGCGACGCGCTCACCGAGGGAACACGCGATGCCCTCCGTATTGCCGCCCATGAGCAAAGCCGTCGCGGTATCGACGTCATCAGCGACGGAGAACAGACGCGTCAGCATTTCGTCACGACCTTCATCGAGCACCTGTCGGGCGTCGATTTCGAGAACCGCGAGACGGTGCGGATCCGCAACCGGTACGACGCAAGTGTGCCGACGGTCGTAGGGACCGTCAGTCGGGAGCACCCGGTCTTCGTCGCGGACGCTCAGTTCCTCAGGCAGCAGACCGACCAGCCGATCAAGTGGGCGCTGCCGGGGCCGATGACCATGATCGACACCCTGTCGGATCAGCACTACAAGAGCCGCGAGAAGCTCGCGTTCGAGTTCGCGAGAATCCTCAACCAGGAGGCAAAGGAGCTGGAGGCCGCGGGTGTGGATGTCATTCAGTTCGACGAGCCCGCGTTCAATGTCTTCTTCGACGACGTCAAGGACTGGGGCGTGGCCGCGCTCGAACGTGCCGCCGAGGGACTCCGCGCCGAGACCGTCGTGCACATCTGTTATGGGTACGGCATCAAGGCCAATACGGACTGGAAGGCGACGCTCGGGTCGCAATGGCGGCAGTATGAGCAGTCCTTCCCGCTGCTGCAGCGCTCGAGCATCGACACCATCTCGCTGGAGTCTCAGAACTCCCACGTCCCGATGGACCTCATCGAGTTGATCCGCGGAAAGAAGGTCATGCTCGGCGCGATCGACGTCGCCAGCGATGTCGTCGAAACGCCGCAGCAGGTCGCCGACACCCTCCGCCGAGCCCTCGAGTTCGTCGACGCCGACAAGCTCGTCGCGAGCACGAACTGCGGGATGGCGCCCCTGCGCCGCGACGTCGCCCTCGGCAAGCTGAGCGCCCTGAGTGCCGGCGCCGCACTCCTGCGCGACGAACTCAGTTCAGCCGCCTGCTGAATCGTCCGCGCTGACTGGGTGTTCTGCCCCGAACTGATTCACGTCGGGCAGCGCCGGCCCGAGTCTCGGTCTACGTCCCTGGGTGTCCCCACCGCCGACGCGGTTGCTGCGCTCGGTGAGCGAGACGAGTGCGAGGTGACGGTCGGCGGTCCAGCACACCAGGCGACCGCGCTGGTCCTTCGTGCGGCCGAGGATACCCGCCTCGGCCAGCTCGGTGAGTGCCCGGTGCGCTGCCGCCGGTGAGGCAGCGAGACGTGTGCTGACGGATTCGGCAGTGAGCACCGGGTCGGAGGCGAGCGTGTCGAGGATGCGCAGCACGACGGCATCACGCCGCGGCACCGCGGGGTTCAGCCCCCGGTCACGGCGGAACGCGACGAGTCGGTCGTAGACGTCATGGTCGAGCGCGGCGATGTCCTCCGCGAGCCTTACCGCGTTCCCGGCCGCCCGCTCCGCAGCCTGCGCGAAGCCGATCACCCATTCATCGAGCGCGGGCGGATCGGCGCGGTAGCCGGTGAGGCCCGCGATGTACGCGTCGGTATCTCCGGCGAAGACGGTACTGATCGGGATGAGCGCGTTCCGCAGCGCGTCGGCGCGGCGCAGAACGGTGTGGATCAGGGCGCGCCCGGTGCGGCCGTTGCCGTCGATGAACGGGTGAATCGTCTCGAACTGCGCGTGCGCGAACGCCGCACGCACCACCGGATTCCCGCTCGTTTCGGTGACGAACCGCGCGAGGTCCGCTACGAGACGGGGCACCTCGGTCTCCGGCGGCGGCACGAATGCGGCTCGCAGTGGCGACCAGCCCGGGCCGCCGACCCAGTTCTGCTCCTCTCGCAGCCCGCGTTCGAGCCTCGACTCGATGACATGCTGCAGGTCCACGATGTCGGAGACCTCGATGGTGCGCGTATGGTCGGCCAACTCGGCGATCGCGGCCTCGGTTGCCCGCACGTTCGCCACCACGTCGAGCGCCTGACGCGGCCCCTGGTTCAGCAGCTCCGCAATCGCGAGGCGTTTGGGCGTGACCCGATTGCCTTCGATCCACGAAGACGAGATGGACTCCGATCGGATCAACAGGTGATTCAGATAGCGGCCGCGCTCTCCGATCCGCTCGTCCGCGCGGGCGAGCACCGCCAAAGCGTCCTCCGCCGCACCCTGCGCCTCAGCGCCGAGCGTCGGAAGGCGCTCGCCCAGTTCGTCCGGCATATAGGCGAGGTAGCGACCGGGCGTGCGATCCTTGCGGCTCAGGCCGCTCGCATCGTCGGGATGCCAGAGACGCTCGACGTACTCACCCATCGCGGTCTCCCTTTGCCGATCTATTTCTACTTTAGATGTACTACCCGAGAAATAGGGTGATTTCTAGCCCCAGCTAGACAATGGGCTACGCGCCCCGTGAGCAATGAAATAGCCCCTCACGAGGATTCGGAGAACCTGGTGAGGGGCTATTTTCTTGTGGTGCGCGAGGGGGGAGTTGAACCCCCACGTCCTTTCGGACACTGGCACCTGAAGCCAGCGCGTCTGCCTATTCCGCCACTCGCGCGACGCGTGTTTCCACGCAGTCAACCTCCCGAGGATATCACGCGTTGGAACGGACCACCTCGCGCCGTCCACACTGCGCACAGCCGGGGTGGCTACGATGTAGCAACCGGTCCGCTTGCCCGAGGAGACCCGTGGGACTACTAGACAACTTCGAGAAAGGTCTCGAACGCGCCGTCAACGGCGCCTTCGCGAAGACCTTCCGCAGTGGCGTCCAGCCCGTGGAGTTGGCCTCTGCGTTGCGCAGCGAGTTGGATCGTCAGGCCGCGGTCGTGAGCCGAGATCGGATTCTCGCGCCGAACACTTTCGTCCTGCGCCTCTCTCCGGCCGACACCGAGCGCATGCAGCGTTTGGGCTCGACGCTCGATGAAGAACTGAACACCCTCGTGCGTACGCATGCGGACACGCAGGGCTTCAGCTTCGCCGGCCCGGTCGCGATCGACATCGTCTCTGACCCCTCGGTGGCAACGGGCACCGTCGCCGTGGACTCTCAGACCGTCTCCCGCCAGGTGTCGTGGCAAGGCGTGGCCGAGATCGATGGAAAACGGCACACCCTCTCCCGCGGACGCACCGTCATCGGTCGCGGAAGCGATGCCGACATCACGATCCCGGATGCCGGCACGAGCAGGCGACACGTGGAGATCTTGTGGGACGGCGAGCGCGCGATGGTGCGCGACCTCAACTCCACCAACGGAACAGAACTCAACGGCCGCAAGGTGACCGAGGCGGCACTCGCACCCGGCTCGGTCATCCACATCGGTCGCACCGACATCGTCTTCAAGGTCGTGCCACAGGCGCGTCCAGAGCGCCCGCGCATGTCCGCATCCGAGGCCACCCAGTTGTTTGATGTGGAGAGGGACCGGTGAGCGAACTCACACTCCTGCTGCTGCAGATCGGTTTCTTGATCCTGCTGTGGTTCTTCGTGTTCGGTGTCGTTTACTCCCTGCGCGCAGACCTGTTCGGCGTGAAGGTGCGCCAGATCGCACCGTCGGCGCAGGCGAACGCCACTTCGCAGCCCGCGCCGTCGTCACCGGACGCGCTCACCACCCCGGTATACGCCAAGCCCGCCCCGGCGAGCCCCCGTGGCCCAGAGAAGGCGACGACCGCGACCGCATCGCGCATCGTCGTCACGAGCGGCCCCAAGACGGGCCTGGAGCTTCCCCTCGGCAACGAGCCCCTCACGATCGGTCGATCAAGCGAATCGGGCCTGGTCATCCGTGACGATTACACCTCCAGTCATCACGCGCGCCTCATGCTCTGGGGGCAGCAGTGGATGCTGCAGGATCTCGACTCCACGAACGGTACGTTCCACAACGGCACGCGAGTCACGGCCCCCGTCGAGGTGCAGCTCGGCGCACCGATCAAAGTCGGCGCCACGACCTTCGAGCTGAGGAAGTAGCCCGCGCCGCATGGTCTTCCAGGGCTCCAGCACCGCCATCTCGCATACCGGGAAGGTGCGCTCCAACAACCAGGACTCGGGTTACAGCGGCTCCAACCTGTTCGTCGTAGCCGACGGGATGGGGGGACATGCCGGCGGTGACGTTGCTTCCGCTCTCGCCGTCCACCGCCTGCGCGAGCTCGACCACCCCTATGCCGAGCCGACGGAAGCGGAGTCTGAGCTTCGCACCGCGATCCGGGAGACGGCCACAGAGCTGATCGACACCGTCGGCATCCGGCCTGAGTTGGCCGGAATGGGCACGACGGTCAGCGCACTGGCGATGGTGGACGGATTCGCGGTGATCGCGCACATCGGCGACTCCCGCATCTACCTGTATCGAGACGGCGCGCTCACCCAGATCACGACAGACCACACGTTCGTACAGCGCCTCGTCGACTCCGGCCGCATCACACCGGAGGAGGCGCGGTACCACCCGCGGCGTTCGGTGCTCATGCGCGTCCTCGGCGACATGGACCCCAACCCCGAGGTCGACACCTTCGTGATGCCGACACAGCCGGGTGATCGATGGCTCCTGTGCTCCGACGGCCTCAGCGGGGTCGTCGATGACCCTCGCATGCTGAAGGCTCTCTCCCAGGGCTGGGCTCCGGGGCGCACCGCGGACAATCTGCTCAAGCAGGCGCTCGACGGGGGTGCCCCGGACAACGTGACGATCATCCTGGTCGACGTCGGCGGCAACCACCCAATTTTCAGCGGCACCCCGACGATCGTCGGTTCGGCCTCCAACCCCACGGGTGTGGAAATTCCCGCCGCGCGGCCCAGCCGCGGCGGATGGCTCCACCCCGCCCGCCAAGCCGCGAACGAACCCACCCACTTCGAACCCGACAGCGACTTCCTCGAGGAGCTCATCGAAGAGGATCGCCGCCGCGCGAAGCGGCGCCGTCTCACCTGGATCGTGGGGTTCATCCTCGTCCTCGGCGCCCTTGGCGCTGCCGCCTGGGGTGGCTACAACTGGACTCAGACGCGCTACTTCGTCGGGGCGGACGATGACTCCGTGGTCATCTACCGTGGAATCCAGCAGAGCATCGGCCCGATCCCCCTGTCATCTGTGTACGAAGACACCGAGATCGAACTCGCTGACCTTCCGCTGTACCAGCGCTCGCTCCTTGAGCGGACGATCTCTGCCCGTTCGCTCGCGGATGCGGAGAGCATCGTCAGCAATCTGCGCCAGTCGACTCAGACGGAGGTGAACGAGTGACAGATCAGACCACCTCGGACACCACGATCCTGCGCGCTCTGCGCAAGATCCGGGAACCGCAGAAGCAGCGCAACCGCGAACTGGCCCTTCTCCTGTTCGCCCTGGTCATCAACGGCGCTGCCGTGGCACTCGTGCAACTCGGCGCCCTCGGAGAGCTGGACACCACGTTCATCGGCCTGTGCGCCGCGCTCGGCATCCCTGCGCTCGTGATCCACATCATCCTGCGTCTGCGAGCGCGCGATGCAGACCCCTTCGTCGTGCCGATCGCAACGCTGTTGACCGGTCTCGGCATCGCGATGATCTATCGCCTGGACATCGCGGCCGGGGCGGAAGGGTGGGCGGCCGGCGCCACGCGGCAGCTGGTCTGGGCGGCGGTCGCGATCGGTGCGGCCATCGCCGTGCTCGTGCTCCTCAAGAACTACCGTGTGCTGTTCCGCTACACGTACGTGTTCGGCCTCGTCGGAATCCTCCTCCTGCTCCTCCCCTTCGTACCGGGCCTGGGCACGGACGCGAACGCTGACGTCTGGGTGAGCATCGGCGGCATGTCCTTCCAGCCGGGTGAGCTGGCCAAGATCTGCCTGGCGATCTTCTTCGCCGGGTACCTGGTGCGCACTCGGGAGTCGCTGAGTTCGGTGGGCCATCGGTTCCTCGGGATCACGTGGCCGCGCGCTCGCGAGCTCGGGCCGATCCTCGTGGTGTGGGCCATCTCGCTCGGGATCATCGTGCTCCAGCGCGACTTGGGAACGGGTCTGCTGATCTTCGGCATGTTCATCGCGATGCTCTACGTCGCGACGGGCAAAACCAGTTGGGCGCTGATCGGAGTGATCCTCGCCGTCGGCGGAGCATTCCTCGCATCCCGTTTCCTGACCTACGTCGGCTGGCGCTTCCAGAACTGGCTCGATGCCTTCAACCCCGAGGTGTACGACCGCGTCGGCGGGAGCTTCCAGTTGGTGAACGGCCTCTTCAGCTTCGCGCAGGGGGGCCTGATCGGCACGGGGCTCGGCCAGGGCCGACCCCAGGACACCCCGCTCGCAGCGAGCGACTACATCTTCCCGAGCCTGGGCGAAGAACTCGGACTCATCGGCGTCTTCGCGATTCTCGCGCTCTACATGGTCTTCACGAGCCGGGGACTCCGCATCGGCCTTGCCGGTCAGGACGACTTCGGTCGCCTCCTGGCCACAGGGCTCTCTTTCACGCTCGCCCTGCAGGTGTTCATCATGGTCGGCGGCGTCACACGACTGATTCCGCTGACAGGTCTCACCACCCCGTTCCTTGCCGCCGGTGGCTCCTCACTCCTCGCGAACTGGATCATCGTCGCCCTGCTGCTTCGCATCTCCGATGCCGTACGGTCTCGTCCGAGGGTGGTGATCGGCTGATGCAGAAGGAGCTTCGTCGTCTGAGCGGCGTGATGCTGGTGATGTTCCTCGCGCTGTTCGGTGCGCTGAGTTGGATCCAGGTCGTGCAGGCCCCCGACCTCAACACGAATGCACTCAACAAGCGCGCCCTGTACGCCGCGTATGAAGTGCAACGCGGATCGATCATCGCGGGCGACGAGGAGATCGCCTCCTCGGTGGCCAGCGACGACGTCTACAGCTGGCAACGCACCTACGTCGACCCGGAGATGTGGGCACCGATCACGGGCTACATCAATCCTGTCCTCGGCTCGTCCCGCGGACTGGAACAGGCGATGAACCCGGCTCTGAGCGGAACCGACGACACGCAGTTCTTCGCACGGCTGGAGCAGATCGTGACCGGCCAGTCGCCACGGGGATCGAACGTCCTGATCTCCGTCGATCCGGAGGCCCAACGCGCTGCGTACGAAGCGCTCGGTGACTACCAGGGAGCCGCGATCGCGATCGAGCCGGACACCGGGCGGATCCTCGCCCTCGTGACCAGCCCCAGCTACGACACGAACCTGCTCGCCAGCCATGACTCCGAGGCGGTCAACCAGATCTACTCCGAGCTGGAGGCTGACCCAGGCGTTCCTCTGTGGGACCGCGCGATCGAGGGAAACCTCAACCCGCCGGGATCGACCTTCAAACTCGTGGTGGCTTCCGCGGCGCTCTCCTCCGGCGAGTACACGGCCGACTCCGAGTTTGACAACCCCGATTCCTTCACCCTGCCCGGCTCCAGCAGCGTCGTGCGAAACCACGACGGCGGAACGTGTGGTTCCGGGGACAAGACGACATTGGCCACGGCACTCCGACTCAGCTGCAATATCCCCATGGCCGAACTGGCGATCGAGCTCGGTGACGAGGCGATCCGCGAGGAGGCGAAGAAGTTCGGGTTCGATTCCAGCTTCAGCATCCCGATGATCTCCGAAGCCGCTCAGTACCCGAGCGCGGCGCTCGATGACGCGCAGACGGGACTCACCGGCTTCGGGCAGGGCGATACGATCGCGCACCCCCTGCAGATGGCGATGGTCGCCGCGGGCATCGCGAACGACGGCGTGGTCATGAACCCGCGCATCGTCGATTCGGTCGTGGCCCCCGACCTCACCGTGCAGCAGGAGTTCGACAACAGCGAGTTCAGCACGGCGATAACACCGGAGGTGGCGGAAGCGATGACCGAAATGATGGTCGCGAACGTCAGCGACGGTGCCGCCAGCGGTGCAAGAATAGAGGGCGTTGACGTCGCCGGGAAAACGGGAACCGCGGAACATGCGCCGGAGGATCCATACACACTGTGGTTCACCGGGTTCGCACCCGCAGATGACCCTCAGGTCGCTGTCGCGGTCATGATCGAGGATGGCGGAGGCCTTGGGCAATCGGGAACGAGCAACGGAATCGCGGCCCCCATCGCGAAAAGAATCATTGAGGCGGTGTTGAGCGAATGAGACCCACACAGGGTGTGAAGTTCGGTGGACGCTACGAACTGGACTCGCGCATCGCCATCGGCGGTATGGGCGAGGTCTGGGAAGCGACCGACCATGTGATCGGACGGACGGTCGCGATCAAGATCCTCAAAGACGAATACATGGGCGACCCGGGCTTCCTGGAGCGCTTCCGTGCGGAGGCTCGCCACGCCGCCCTCGTGAACCACGAAGGCATCGCCAGCGTGTTCGACTACGGCGAGGAGAACGGCTCCGCGTTCCTCGTGATGGAGCTCGTCCCGGGTGAGGCGCTCTCGACGATCATCGAACGAGACGGCACCCTGTCTTCGGACAAGACCCTCGACATCGTGGCCCAGACCGCGGCTGCCCTGCACGCCGCACATGCCGCGGGCCTCGTCCACCGCGACATCAAGCCGGGGAACCTGCTGATCACGCCCGACGGTCGCGTGAAGATCACCGACTTCGGCATCGCTCGCATCGCCGACCAGGTTCCGCTCACCGCGACCGGACAGGTCATGGGAACGGTTCAGTACCTCTCCCCCGAGCAGGCCTCTGGCCACGCGGCATCGCCCGCAACCGACATCTACTCGCTCGGGATCGTTGCGTACGAGTGTCTTGCCGGAAAGCGGCCGTTCACCGGTGAGTCGCAGGTCGCGATCGCGATGGCGCAGATCAACGACACGCCTCCCCCGCTGCCGCCGAGCGTTCCCGAGCCGGTCCAGAACCTGGTGCTCGCGATGCTCGCGAAGAAGCCCGAGGAGCGTCCCGCCTCGACCGCCGCGGTTTCCCGTGCGGCCACCGCGCTGCGTCGTGGTGATCTGTCGGCGGCCATCGCCGCGGTCCCCGCGATCGCAGGCTCTGTCACCGCCGACGAGATGACGCAGTTGCTCACTCCGGGTGATGAAGACACGACTCGGTTGCTGCCCGCAGGTGGGGGGACCGGTGCGGGCGCTGCGGCGACGACTATGCGCCCGGCCACCGCTCAGCAATCCGCGCCTCCGAAGAAGAAGAAGCGCAGTCCCTGGACCTGGCCGCTCATCGCACTCATCGCGATCCTGGCCATCGTGATTGGCGGCACCGTGTTCGCGGTCCTCAACCAGGGCGATCCGGAACCCGATCCGGCGACTCCGACGTCGGCTCAACCGTCTTCCCCATCGTCCGAGCCGGAACCGACCGAACCGTCGGAGACACCCGACACCGAAGAAGTGAACGTCGACGCTCTCGGGCTGGAGGGCATGAACTGCGGCGACGCCGAATCGCGCCTGCGTGGCGAGGGGTTCAGCTCGGTCGAGTGCGTGGACGGAAACGCCGCACAGTCTGAGGACGACGTCAACGTCGTCTACGACGTGAGCCCGGGGGGCAATGTCCCCGTCGACCAGGCGATCACTCTCACCCGCTATTCCGCGGTCGCTGCAATCGACGCGCCCGCTGCCCCGCGGTTCGCCTCCGGAGAGAGCTTCCCCCTCGAACAGGGCGCCACCGATGACGTCACCTGGAAGCGCTTCGACGGGTGCCCGAGCGGCTGGGAGCCCACTGCCTACAACCTCACGGCGATCGGCGGTACCTTCAGCGGTGGGGGAACGACACTGTCGGTCGGCGACGTGCGCAGCGCCACCGTCACGGCGGGTACCGACAGTTCGGTGTTGGCCGTCTCGTACACGGTCACGTGCACCTCTGGTGACGGAGTAACGCGCGAATCGCCGGTCTCGCCCGAGGTCACCACCACGATCGTCGCACCCGCCGAAACCACCGAGCCCGGTGGCGAGGAAACCACCCCGCCCACGGAGGGCGAGGGTGAGGGTGATTCGGACACGGGCGCGTAGGCGCGGGCGACGCCGGTGACGTGGGCTGAGGCCCTTCACCGGCGCGCGGTTCGCCTTCGACTAGGCTGAACGGGTATCAGCCAGGGGGTGAAGTGTCCGCTCAATCGCGAACTCTGTCCGGCCGTTACCGTGTCGACGCCCTCATCGGGCGTGGCGGCATGGCAACGGTCTACCGCGGTGTCGATCTGACGCTGGACCGCACGGTCGCGATCAAGATCCTCAAGCGCGACCTGGCTGAGGACGAGGCTTTTCGCACCCGCTTCCGCATGGAGGCCCAGTCCGCCTCGCGCATGTCACACCCCGCGATCGTGCGCGTATTCGACGCGGGTGAGGACTCCGAGACCGACGCCGACGGCACCGTTCATGCCGTGCCCTACATCGTCATGGAACTGGTCGACGGACGCCTTCTCAAAGACATCATCGCCGACGGGCCCGTCGAGATCCGCGAGGCTGTGCGCTACACCGACGGCATTCTCGAAGCTCTCGAGTACTCCCACCGCGCGGGCGTGATTCACCGCGACATCAAGCCCGGCAATGTCATGGTCACGCCGTCGGGGCAGGTCAAGGTCATGGATTTCGGCATCGCGCGCGCGGTGTCCGACTCGTCCTCGACGGTCGCCGAGACCACGACCATCATCGGAACCGCCGCGTACTTCTCGCCCGAGCAAGCCAAGGGCGAGCCCGTCGACGCACGTGCCGATGTGTACTCGGCCGGCATCGTGCTCTACGAACTCCTCACCGGAAAGCAGCCCTTCCGCGGGGAAAGCCCCGTTGCGGTCGCCTACCAGCACGTCAGCGAGGCGCCTGTCCCGCCGTCCGAGATCGTGGACACAGTGCCGCGGACCTTCGACACTCTCGTGTTGCGCGCCCTGGCGAAGGATCCGTACCAGCGCTTCCACGACGCCGCGTCTTTCCGGGAGGCGCTGGATGCGACTGCGGCGGGGCGCGAGCCGTCCCGGCGTCAGGTCGACACGATGTCGCACAAGCTCTACGGACCCGACCCGCGGACGGCAGCACAGACCGAGCGCTCCCTGCGGCAGCTCAGCTCCGACACGACGATGCGCCGCACCCAAACCGGTCCCCCGGTCGCCTGGATCTGGACCGGGGTGGTCCTGGTCGGGGTGCTGTTGGTCGCACTCTTCATCTGGATGCTGAACTTCAACCAGGCAGACCCCGATGATGTCAGCACCGCGCGGGCGATCCCGGACGTGGTCGAGCTGACGTTCGAACGCGCCAGCGAGCTGCTCACGGCAGAGGAGCTGGAGGTGTCCCGGGTCGACGAAGCGAGCGCGGAGATCGCCGAGGGTCATGTCACCCGCACCGATCCCGGCGCCGGCGTGAATGTCGAGCCCGGCCAGATCGTGACCGTGTACGTGTCCACTGGCCAGGAGCTGGCGAGCGTCCCGGTGCTGGAGGGGCTCTCCCGATCTGAAGCAACAGACGCCCTCGAAGACGCGGGGCTGCGCCTCGGGACGGTGACGACGCAGAACGACCCCAACCTGGCAGAGGGCATCGTCATCAGCGCCAGCGCGAACGAGGGCGACGAGATTCCCGAAGGCAGCTCCGTCAACCTGACTGTGGCCAGCGGTGTCGTGATCCTCGATGACCTCACCGGGTGGCGCGCCGACGCCGCCGAGCGCGAGCTCGGCTCGGAAAGGATGGGTCTGGATCCGGTGATCGTGGAGGACGCCACCTGTGAAGCATCGGCAGAGCCGATCGTCGTCTCCCAATCTCGGGCCCCGGGCGAGGTCCCGATCCACTCGACCGTAGAGCTGACCGTGTGCACCGGTGCGGCAGGGACCGAGGAGGGCGGCGAGGGAGACACTCCGCCTGCCGAGGAAGAGCCCCCCGCCGAGGGCGAAGAAGGCTAGGCGCGTAACGGGCGAAGGCGTGCGCCCACCCGGGCAGCGCCGTCCAGACCGGTCCGCTCGAGCCAGTTCCCCAGGAGCAGGTGCCCGTGCTCGGTCAGCACGCTTTCGGGATGGAACTGAACGCCCCAGATCGGTTGCGACCGGTGGGCGATACCCATGATCACCCCGGCGTGCGTCTGTGCGGTGACGATGAGCTGGTCAGGAAGGGTCTCCGGCACGATCGCGAGCGAGTGATAACGCGTGGCTGCGAAGGGTGACGGGATGTTCTGAAAGGGCACTTCTCCCCGGTGCTCGACGGGAGACGTCAGTCCATGCAGCAGTTCTGGGGCGCTGTCGATCCGCGCGCCGAATGCCTCGGCGATCGCCTGGTGACCAAGGCACACACCCAGAAGCGGAGTGCCGGATCCCGCACACGCGAGGACGACCGGGATCGACGCACCCGCGTCCGCCGGCGTCCCCGGTCCTGGGGAGATCAGTACCCCGTCGTACCCGGCGAGCGCGGCA
This sequence comes from Microbacteriaceae bacterium PS02070, assembly GCA_029959865.1. Classification (GTDB taxonomy): domain Bacteria; phylum Actinomycetota; class Actinomycetes; order Actinomycetales; family Microbacteriaceae; genus Microbacterium. The sequence continues at coordinate 582,017 of JASCPE010000001.1, forward strand.
GCGAGGTTTTCTCCCATGTCATCCGCCTCGACGAGGTGGGTGAGCGCCCCGAGCTGCTGAAGGTAGCCCTCCAGGGTGTGCACGAAGCTGTCGTGATTGTCGACGACGAGAATCCGCGTGCTCACCCGACCGTCGACTCCTCGGGAATGAAGACCGTTCCCACCCAAGGGAAGACCCAGAAGAAGAGGGCATAGACGACGGCCGCCGCCGCGACCAGCAGGATCAACACCCGCACCCACCACGGGCCGGGCAGGATCCGCCATAATGCCGCGTACATCAGGGCGCCGCCTCGGTCAGCGATGACGGCGGCCCGTCACCGCGGGGGGTGAACTCGTCAAAGACGGCGTACGCGATGATGCGCTCGAGCATGTTCAGCTTGGGTGCGCAGCTGGTGAGGGTGAGAAGGCGCTGCTGGGGTTCCACGCCCGCCTGCTGCGGCACGGGTGCGAGCACATCGACCTGGCTCGCCTGAACGTACTCAAGAGTCCGGAATCGGTACGTGTACCAGCCGTCGGTCGTCTCAATCACGATGGGATCGCCCACCACAAGCGTGTCGATGGGATCGAACGGTGCGCCGGAGGTCCATCGATGCGCGGCGTACGCGGTGTTGCCGATGTCTCCGGGCAGGGCGGTGTCCGGGTAGTGCCCAATTCGCCCGTCATCAAGGATCCCGGCCTTAGATATCCCCTCGGCGATCTCGAACTGCCATTCCGAACCGAAGCGCGGAACGTGCATGACTCCGACCGTCTCCCCCTCAGCAACTGGGCTGGGAACGGGTACCTCGTCGGCGGACGTGTCGATGCCGGGGCTTCCCTCGGCGGTCCATTCGTCCTGCCACGCCTGGCTGACTGCCTCCGCGTCGGCCGTCTTCTGGGCGCCGATGATGCGGTCGCCTATCCAGAGCTGCCAGCCAAAGAACAACAAGACGATGATCCCCGCCGTGATCAGCAACTCGCCGACGACACCCGCGATCCGTGCCCCGGGCGACGTCCGTTGACGCTGTTGTGTCACGTGAGCCACACCCGGGAGTCTAGCCCGCGTGGGGAGAGGGGACCCGGCGGCTAGAATCGGGATATGGCACGTTCAGATCAGGGCGACGAGCACCTCGCCGAGCACAACGAGGGCGAGCCTGCGCCCAACCCCGTATGGTTCAAGCCGATCATGCTGGGGCTGATGATCATCGGCCTTATCTGGGTCCTCGTTTTCTACCTCAGCAACGGGATCTATCCCATTCCCGGACTCGGCGGCTTCAACCTCGCCATCGGCTTCGGGATCGCCTTCATCGGCTTCTTGATGACCACCCGCTGGCGCTAGGAATCACACGCGTGTAATTCTCCCCAACTGGGGATGAAGCTGTGGATAACTCAGCCCAGAAGGGCGGGAGCAGCCACGAGCAACCCGATCAGCGCCACAGCCGTCAGAGACAGCAACGCCGCCTGCATGCCGCGCTGGTTGAGTCGTTTCGTCTTGACCAGGATGAACCCGACGAGGAAACCGGCCAGCAGTCCGCCGACGTGACCCTGCCACGAGATCTGCAACGATCCGCCCAGGAGCGTCGGCAGGAACGTGATGACGAGGTTGATCGCGAGGATCACTGCGATCCCCTTGATGTTGGCGTTCAGGTGCCGACCGATCACGAGCGTCGCGCCGAAGAGACCGAAGATCGCACCGGACGCACCGACCACCGACGTGTCGAACCCGAAGAGCACGACCATCACGGATCCGCCGAGTCCGCTGAGTAGGTAGAGCACGACGAACCTCAGCCGCCCAATGAGGGGCTCGAGCGTTCGTCCCATCAACCACAACGCGAACATGTTCAGCAGCAGGTGCCAGATGCCGCCGTGGACGAGGAGCACGGTCAGGAGACGCCACGGCTCGAAGTAACCGAACAGCTGCGGGTACAGCAACGGAGGAAACAGTGCGAAGGACTGCGTGAGGAAAGGACCGATGCCGGGGAAGAGCTGCAGTACGGACACGAGCGACGTGATCGCGATGATGACGTAGGTCGCCACCGGTCGGATGTCACGTGCACGGTAGACCGAAGCACCCTGCGAGATGCGCGTCACCTTGGCGTTCTTAGCCTGCTCCCCTTGGCATTCGGGACAGATCACGCCCACCGGGAGCTGCGTCTGGCATTCCGCACACACGGTGCGCAGGCACCGCTGACACAGCACGAAGCTCTGCCGGTCGGGGTGTCGATAACAGAAGTTCTCCGGGTTCGACCGGTAGTCGCTCGTGGTCACGCGTCAGGCGTCGGTGACGTCAATCGAGGTGATCACGACGGGCTCGACCGGACGGTCGCCTGCACCGGTGGGGACGGCGCCGATCGCGTCGACCACGGCGCGGGAGTCATCATCGGCAACCTCACCGAAGATCGTGTGCTTGCCCTGCAGCCACGGGGTCGGGTCGGTCGTGATGAAGAACTGCGAGCCGTTCGTGCCCTCCGGCTGTCCGGTGATCGCGTTGCGACGCAACCCGGCATTGGCCATTGCAAGCAAGTATGGCTTCTGGAAGGTCAGCTCGGGGCTGATCTCGTCATTGAAGGTGTAACCGGGTCCGCCGACACCCTGCCCGAGGGGATCGCCGCCCTGAATCATGAAGCCGGGGATGATGCGGTGGAAGATGACGTCCTTATACAGCGGGCCCTCGCCGGGCTTGCCGGTGGCAGGATCGGTCCATTCACCGGACCCATCGGACAGACCCACGAAGTTCTTCACCGTCCGCGGTGCCTGGTCACCGTAGAGATTGACTTTGATGTCACCGTGGTTGGTGTGGATGTTCGCGACAGCGCTGTGTTGAGGCATACTGACATTCTCTCACCTGACACCAGGGTTCATGCCCGGGCGGTCTGGCAAGATGGAGTGAAAGAACTCCACAACATAGGAGGACCTGTGAGCCTTACTCGCAAGCGCAAGAAGGAACTTCGGAAGCTTCAGCACCAGGCTGAGACGCTTTGGGAGGCCCAGCAGGCTGTTCTCGGACAGGCTGGAAAGATCGCGAAAGAAGCGGGCCGTCAGGTCGGCAAGTACAACCGTGAAGAGGTCGTTCCGACACTCAAGGACGGCGTCGACCGTGTGTCCACGGTGTCGCGCGACGTCTACAACAACCGTGTCCTGCCCGCCGCGGGCGCCGTCGTCGGCTCCGCCCTGGGCGTCTGGGACGCTGCCAACGATAAGCGCGAACGACTCGCTGCCGGTCGTGGTTTCGGCGATGTCGACTTCAGCAAGATCTCCAAGAAGGCGGAGAAAGAGGCCAGCAAGTTCAGCAAGCGCTACCAGGCCGCCGCTCCGAAGAAGTCGATCTCTGCGGGCGGCGTGATCGCCATCGTCCTCGGCGTCGCTGCTGCAGCCGGTGTCCTGTATGCCGCCTGGCAGACGCTCCGCGCCGATGACGAGCTCTGGGTCGCGGACGACCCGCTGCGCGCCCCCGAGGCGTGAGCTCAGACCCCCTCGCGCGAGTCCGCACGGCAGCAGCCGAGCAGGGACTCGATATCGAACTACGCGAACGGCCTCCGGCAGCAAGTCTGCCGGAGGCCGCTGCGTTGCTCGGAATCGAACCGCGCGACATTGTGAAGACCCTCGTCGTCAAGAGACACGACGACACGTACCTCTTCGCCCTCGTCCCCGGAGACCGTGCCATCTCCTGGCCGAAACTGCGCGCTGTCGTGGGTGTCAACAAGCTGCGTCTCCCCCAGCCCGAGCTTGCGTTGGCAGCCACCGGTTATGAACGCGGCACGATCGTACCGATCGGGAGTACGACCGACTGGCCCGTGTACGCGGATTCCTCGATCGTCGGCCAGCGCATCGCGATGGGCGCCGGCGCGCACGGGTACAGCCTCTTCGTCGACGCTGACGCCCTCATCGACGCCTACAGCGCAACCGTCGCGGACATCACTCAGCCCCTGGAGTGAGGTGGCCCTCCTCGAATCCCTCCGCGACGCGGTGCGTTCGGGAGGCGACCCCATCCGCGCTCGCGCCCAGCGTGCCTATATGAAGTCGGCGTTGCCGTACCGCGGGCACAGCTCTCCCGAGCTTCGCGACCTTGTGAATTACCACGCATCTCTCGCTCCCCCGAGCCGACGCGAGGCCGCCAAGCATCTCTGATCGCCGCGCGTCAGAAGGCCTCGGAGTCCCTCGCGAAGCTGAGAGCCGTATCGACGAGCTTGACGCGTGTGAGGTCGTCTACCTCGCCGATCGGGAACCACGCAGCTTCGTCAGTGGACCCATCGAGCTCGTTGCGAAGATCACCGCCGACGATGTGCCCGCGATAAACGATTCGCAGGGCCTGCATGGGAACGGTGGCGCCACTGAGGCGGTGAGTCACCGGAATGACTGCCGAATCGACGCCGAGGATGCCGTCGAGTTCGACGTCGTAGCCGGTTTCCTCTCGCACCTCGCGACGCGCCGCGTCCGCAGGATGCTCTCCCGGCTCGAGACCGCCCCCGGGCATGGTCCATGCCGGGCGAGAACCCTGATTCCAGTGCGCGAGAAGGAGACGCCCCTCTTCGATCACGACAACGTAGGCGGCAACTCTCAGATCCATCTCGCCACGATAGCTGTCTCTTGCAACGGCGCAGCAACCCGACTTCCGCCCGATGACGGAGCGCGCCGCGCGTTGGCTTCGGGAGCGAACCGATCGCCCGCGCCGAGCGCAGTGAGTCAGGCCAGGCCGACGACCGCGGCGAGCGCAGTACTCCGCGACGCCGCCCCGCCGAGTTGGCCAAGGATGAAGAGTCCTGCGATGACGACCAGGATGATCCCGAAGACAAGAAGCCCCGTCCCGGCCTTGGGCTTGATGGTCTCGCCGGTCTGCTGATCGATGACGGGGGCACCCGGGGCGGTCTGGCTCGCCCAGTACTCGTACCGTTGGCGCGCTTGGGTCTTCTTCTTGTTCGCAAGGACGATGAGGACGATACCGAGCGCGAGGGGCACGACGATGATCAGGAAGACGCCCAGGAGAGCGCCAAAGATCTCTGCGGAGTTCACCATGACACCAGCATAGGCACGCAGCTCCAGCGGTTCGATCTTCACCGCAGATCAGGTGCCAGAACCCAGTTACGCGTCGAGTCTGGGAAGGTGGCTTGACATTAACGCTACGTCAACCTTTAGCGTGATGACATCGCACCGTACGGGTGCGGTCACGGACACGGAATCGGCAGCGACATGGAGTACTCGATCCAAGAGGTGGCCCGGGCCGCGGGAACCACCTCGCGCACGCTACGGCACTACGACGATGTCGGGCTTATCCCGCCCAGTCGTATCGGCCGTAACGGGTATCGCTACTACGACAACGCCGCCCTGATCCGGCTCCAGCGGGTGCTCCTCCTCCGGCAGCTCGGTCTTGGGCTCGATGCGATCCGCGACGTCCTGACCACACAGGACGCGGGACCCACGATCGAAGCGCGTGTGTTGAGCGAGCACCTCGAGATCCTGCGGGAAGAGCAGCGCCGACTCGCGGCCCAAATCGGATCCGTGGAACGAACAATTGCCGCGCTCACCACAGCGGACGCGGAGAGAGAAGGAAGGAACCTCATGACGGAGAACATCTTTGATGGCTTTGACCACATGCAGCACCGGGAGGAGGTCGAACGGCGCTGGGGCAAGAGCGCGTCTGAGAAGAGCGACCAGTGGTGGCGCGAGCTCAGCACCGCAGACCGGAGACACTGGTCCAGCGTCGCGCATCAGCTCACCCGCGACTGGGCCCGCGCGGCGAGAGATGGCGAAGACCCAGCCTCCCCCGTCGCGCACGAGTTGGCACAGCGGCAAGTCGCGTGGCTTCGTTCGGTACCCGGGACTCCGGCGCACGAGGACGACGGCCTGGTCGGCTACCTGCTCGGCCTCGGCGATCTCTATGTCGCCGATGAGCGCTTCGCCGCGAACTACGGCGGAGTCGAAGGCGCGACGTTCGTGCGCGACGCGCTCCGGCACTATGTCGAGAGCACGCTAGGCCACCCAGGCCCGCGGGCTTGATCGCTTGCACGGAATGGGCGGTATCGGAGAGCGACCGTCTGTGTGTTCCCATAGAGTGCAAACACGTCGTGAGGCGTTCGGTAGTGGGGCTTGCCGAAACCAACCGCAGCGAGTGCTGCCAACAGTCCCTGTCTCGACCTGAAGGGCGCCCTTCGCGTGCCCGTCTTCATGAGATAGGAGAACTGAGCGTGGCACGTGACGTGTTTGACCGCGACCGGACAGCGCGACGCAGGCGAGGCTGCCCGCCCGTCTTGCTCGTGGGAGCAGGCGGAATGATCGGCACCACTGCTCGCTACCTATTGAGCTCTGCAATTCCTGATCTCGACGGCGTCCCGATCGGCATCCTCCTCATCAACGTCTCCGGAGCGTTCCTCCTCGGCTTCTTCCTCGAAGCGTTGGACCGGCGCGGTCCAGCCACCGACGCTCGACGGAAGCTCCGATTGTTCGTGGGCACGGGAATCATCGGCGGCTACACCACCTATGGCACCCTGGTGATGGGTGTGGTTCTCTTGCTCCACGAAGGCCATACGCTCACAGCGTTGTCCTACGCGACGGGCACCGTTGTGCTCGGCGTTGCCGGCGCTCTCGGCGGTACTGCGCTGGGCCGACTGCTGGAGAAGCGCTCGTGAACCTTCTCGGCGTCTTGGCGGTCGCTATCGCTGGCGGCATCGGTTCGATGCTCCGCTACCTTGTGGACAATTCGATCCCGGCGCGGGTGCGAGAACGGTTCCCGTGGGGAACGGCGTTGGTGAACGTCACCGGGTCTTTCATCCTCGGAGTGGTCATCGGATCGATCAGCGAGACCTTGCCCACCTTCTGGGGCGATGTGATCGGCGTGGGTCTCCTTGGCGGGTATACCACCTTCAGTACAGTCAGCCTGGACACTGTCCGACTTGCGCTCAAGCGTCGGCGTTGGGCAGCCGCGCTCAACGGAATCGGGACCCTCATCGTGTGCGTGATCGTCGCGTTGCTGGGGTTTGCTCTGTGATGGCCCATATCCCTCTGGCAAGCTCTGAGCCAGAACGGCGGGAGGTTGCCGATGGACCGAGCTGAGCTGAAGAGGATTGCGACGCAAGACGGCCTGGTGGGCGCGCTTTTCCTCGATGAAGGTCCGCTCCGTGAGCACTCGGTGGTGTTTCACCCGCGCGAGGCGGACTGGGCGGTCTACCTGACCGACGAACGCGCAAGTGTCCTCGGGACGACGCTGCGTGTATTCGCCGACGAGCCCGACGCTCTGGAGTACATGCTGCACAAGCTCCGGCAGGGTGCACAGGCGGAACTGGCGATGGAGCGGCTACGTCGGCGCAGCCGAGGCCAGATCTGACGATGGTGCCGGTACTGCCGTTCGTCTAGGCGGTGCCCCAGACCTGGGAAAGTGCCGTGCTACGGTTGACGAGTTTGGTATGCCTTACCTTAGCTTCGCCGGTGGCTTTCTTGGCCCCGCGAGCCAACTCGTCCCCTACCGAGAGGAAAGCAATGTTCGTACGTCGCTCCATCGCGGCGGTCTCCATTGCCGCCGCGTCTGTCCTCGTTCTCGCCGGCTGCGGCGGAACGTCTGAGCCCACGAGCTCCGAGTCCGGAGCCCCGGCCGAGGAGAGCTACTACCCCATCACCGTCACTGACCTGTCGGGTGAGGAAGTCACCGTCGAAAGCGCCGACCGCGTCGGCGTCACCGACAACCGCTTCTTCCAGCTCGCCGCCGACTGGGATCTCCCCGTCGTCGTGGCTCCGCGTGCACTGATGAGCCCCAACAACCCCCTGAAGGAAGACGAGGACATCCTCGACACGGGCAGCCACAACGAGCCGAACTTCGAGCAGTTCGTGGCTGCTGACCCGGACGTCATCATCAACGGGTACCGCTACGGCTCGGAGACCGGCGACAGCGTCCGCGAGGCAGCACCTGATGCGGCATTCGTCTCGATGGACGGCCCCGAAGAGCAGAGCGTCGATGAGTACGTCACCCAGAGCATCACGCTCATGGGCGAGATCTTCAACAAGGCCGATGAGGCGCAGACGATCATCGATGACTTCCACGCGTCGATCGACACCGCGAAGGAAGCGTACGACCCCTCCCTCACGGTGATGGGTCTTGTGACCTCGGGCGGGGAGATCAACTACTCCAACCCTGTCGACGGTCGTGGCGCGAGCATCTTCTTCGACCTGCTCGACCTCACCCCGGCTCTCGACACCGAGGGTTCGACGGATCACACGGGTGACAGTGTTTCGCTCGAAGCGCTCGCAGAGGCCGACCCGGACTACATCATCGTGCTCGACCGTGATGCCGCTGTCGCGTCGGACAGTGGCGAGAGCGCTCCTGCCCTCGAGCTCATCACGAGCTCGCCCTCCCTCGCGGAAGTGACCGCAGTCAAGAACGATGCGATCTACGTCATGCCCGCCGACTACTACCTGACGGAAGACGTCTTCGCCTACACCGCCGTGCTCGACGGTCTGACGGACCTCTTCTCCTCCGGACAGTAAGACACCTCGTGTTGTCGCTGCGGCGTTCTTCGGGCGTCGCAGCGACAACACGTTTTCTGGAGATCACCCCTCGTGTCTGAATCCCCTGAAACACCTCGTCGCGTCACGAACATTGACGCGATATCGGCGCCGGCGCAGCGCACCTCGCGGTCGTCGCGTCGCTTCTGGCCGCTCGCCATCGCGATCGTCCTCACCCTCGGTCTCATCCTGCTCTCCGTATTCACGGGAGTCGCAGACATCACCGACACCACCGGGCGCGGTCACGAATTCCTGTGGATCACACGCATTCCGCGCACGTCTGCCCTCGTTCTTGCGGGCGCGAGCATGGCGATGGCCGGACTCATCATGCAGTTGATGTCTCAGAACCGTTTCGTCGAACCCACCACAGTGGGCACGACCGAGTGGGCGGGCCTTGGCCTCCTCGTGACCTACATCCTGCTTCCGGGCTCCTCCGTCTTCGCGAAGATGATCGTCGCGATCGTGTTCGCCTTCTTCGGCACGCTCGTCTTCTTCGCGTTCCTGCGTCGAGTGACCCTTAAGTCGTCGCTCATCGTTCCGATCGTCGGCATCATGCTCGGCGCCGTCGTCGGTGCCGTGACCACCTTCCTGGCCGTTGAGTTCAATCTCCTCCAGGTGCTCGGCGGTTGGTTCATGGGTCGCTTCACGGGAATCGAGGCCGGGCGCTACGAGCTCCTCTGGATCGTTGCGTTCGTGGCTGTCATCGTCTTCATCGTGGCCGACCGATTCACCGTCGCCGGGCTCGGCAAAGAGGTCGCGACGAACGTGGGCCTGAACTACGAACGGGTCGTTCTCCTCGGCGTCGGACTGGTGTCGCTGACCACCGGTGTCGTCACCGTGATCGTCGGATCGCTTCCGTTCATCGGCCTCATCGTCCCCAACCTGGTCTCGATGATTCGTGGCGATGACCTCCGAAGCAACCTGCCCTGGGTCTTCCTCGCCGGAATCTGGATAGTGACGGTCTGCGACCTCATCGGGCGCACGATCATCATGCCGTTCGAGATCCCGATCTCACTCATCCTCGGCGTCGTCGGCGCTGCGGTCTTCATTTTCCTTCTCCTGCGAATCAGGAGGCCCCGTGTCAGCTGACACCCTCGCCCACACCGACCGGCGCGTCGGACCCTACGCCTCCCCCGCGCACCGACGGCGCTACATCGCGACCGTCATCGGTCTCACGATCCTCGCCGTGACCATCGTGGCGCTCCTGATGTCGTGGGATAACCCGTACGAGATCTTCAGCGAACGGTGGTGGCGGATCTCGACGATGCGCAGCTCGGCGTTGATCGTGATCGCCTTGGTCACGTTCTGCCAGGCGTTTGCGACGGTCGCGTTCCAGACCGTGACGCAGAACCGCATCATTACGCCGTCGATCATGGGGTTCGAGTCGCTCTACATCCTGATCCAGACCTCGATCGTCTTCTTCTTCGGTGTGCAGGGGATGGTGTCGCTGAGCCCGCTGACCCGGTTCCTGCTCCAGAGCGGCATGATGGTGCTCTTCGCCGTGCTCCTCTACTCGTGGCTCCTATCGGGACGCTTCGGAAACCTGCACATCATGTTGCTTGTCGGCATCATCCTCGGTGGAGGAATGGGCGCGCTCTCCACGTTCATGCAGCAGATGCTCGACCCGAGTGAGTTCGATGTGCTCGCCGCGCGACTCTTCGGCAACATCGGAAAGGCGAACACCGACTTCTTGTGGCTTGTGATTCCGATCTGCGCGGTTGCGGGGGCCCTCATCTGGCTGATGTCACGCCGACTCAACCTTGTCGCCCTGGGAAGCGAGGTCAGCACCAATCTTGGGCTGCACCACAAGCGTCAGGTGATGCTCACCCTCACCCTCGTCTCGGTCCTCATGGCGATGAGCACCTCGCTCATCGGCCCGATGACCTTCCTCGGATTCTTGGTCGCGACGCTCGCGTACTCCGTCACCGATACGTACGACCATCGTCGTGTGCTCCCTGTGGCCTGGCTGCTCGGGTTCGTTGTGTTGGGGGGCGCGTACTTCCTCCTGCGCCACGTCCTGAAAATGGTCGATACCGTCACGGTCATCGTCGAACTCGTCGGAGGGCTCGTTTTCCTCGCCGTCATCCTGAGAAAGGGACGCTTATGATCCGACTGGCAGGCGTGTCGAAGCGCTACAGCTCCGACGTGGAGATCGGCCCGATCACGATCGACATCCCCGCCGGCGGCATCGTGTCGTTGGTCGGACCGAACGGCGCGGGAAAGTCGACGATCCTCACCATTATGGGGCGACTCCTTGCCCCCGACGCAGGGACGGTGGAGATCGGGGGGCTTGATGTCCACACGGCAGCCTCGCAGGCGATTGCGCGCACGGTGTCGATCCTGCGACAGGAGAATCACTTCGTCACGCGTCTGACTGTCCGCCAGCTCGTCAGCTTCGGCCGCTACCCGTACAGCGGCGGAAGGCTCACGCAGGAGGATGAAGACAAGATCTCCGAAGCGATCGACTTCCTCGATCTGACCGATCTTGAGCAGCGCTTCCTCGATCAGCTCTCGGGCGGTCAGCGTCAGCGCGCGTACGTGGCGATGGTCCTCGCTCAAGACACCGATTATCTTCTCCTGGACGAGCCGCTGAACAACCTCGATGCACAGCACTCCGTGCAGATGATGGGGCAACTGAGGCGCGCCGCGGATGAACTGGGACGCACCGTCGTGATCGTGCTGCACGACATCAACTTCGCGGCCGCCTACAGCGACCACATCATCGCGATGGAGGACGGCAAGATCGTCGAGCACGGGACCCCCGAGCAGATCATTCGCGATGACGTCTTGACGCGTGTCTTCCACACACCGGTCAAGGTCGTCGATGGCCCCGCCGGCCCCTTCGCGATCTACCACCGCACCGTCCCGGCCGAGTAGCCGACGCAGCCGACCAGGCCGCGACGCTCGTCCGCGCGGGGCACGGAGTCCTCTAGGGCTCGGCGCCCTTAGCGGAGCTGTAGGGTGGGCGCCGGTAAGACGGTCCTTCTCCGGGGCACGTTTCAGCGTGCGAAGATGACGGCATGCCGAGCTGTGTGCAATTGATCCGCGCCCCGAACCTGTCTGACGTCGCCGAGTATGCCTACGCGGCGACGGCGCCGGCGGATGCCCGCCTGATCTTTCTGGCGGGGTCGTGCCCACTTGACGAGAAAGGTCGAACGGTCGCGGTCGGAGACTACGCCCGGCAAGCGGGTGCGTGCATCGAGACGATGAAGGCCGCGTTGGCCGCGGCGGGCGCGGGACTTGAGGACGTGATCAGCACGCGCGTCCTGGTTGCATCGTCACGACAAGCTGATCTTGTTGCCGCGTGGGAAGCGGTGCGTGACGCCTTCGGAGATCACGACGTGCCAAGCACGTTGATGGGTGTGACTGTGCTGGGCTATGACGACCAGCTCGTCGAGCTGGAGGCCGTCGCCGCTGTCGTGGACTGAGTGGACGGCGGGAACCCGACGGACGCGACCACCCGAGTCGCGGCTGGGGACGTCCGCGGTGCTCCGAACGGCAGTGGTGCTGACGACCCGGCGACGGGTGCTGGTTCGCCTTTGCGCCGGATGAGCCCTCCGCGCACGGAGTGGTAGATCTCGCCGGCGAGCGCGCCTCCGTCCGCGTCGACGGCGCGCAGTGTCATCACGCTCGGAAGCACTGAGGGCGCACGCGGAGACGGGACGATGTCGTCGCGGTATTGTTGTACTGCGTCCAATAACTCGAATCTTCCACGGCATGATCAAGGAGCCGCATGCTCGATATCATCCCGGTCGGCCTCGCCCCCGACTATGTCCCCTACCTCGATGGATGGGAACTGCAGCGTCGGATTCATGCCGACGTCGTCTCGGGAGACCGCCCCGACACTCTGCTTCTGCTCGAGCACGAGGCGGTGTACACCGCCGGGCGTCGCACGCGCCCCGAGGATCTCCCGCGCGACGGCAGTCCCGTGATCGACGTCGATCGCGGTGGACGCATCACCTGGCACGGCCCCGGCCAGCTCGTCGGCTACCCCATCGTGAGGCTGCCCGATCCGCGCGATGTGGTCGGCTACGTGCGTGGGCTCGAGCGGCGGCTGATCGCCGCGCTGCACGGATTCGGTGTGCCGGGGCAGCAGGTCGAAGGGCGAAGCGGAGTGTGGATCGTCCGCCCGGGACTCCCCGATGCGAAGATCGCGGCGATCGGCGTCCGCGTCGCAGCCGGCGTGACGATGCACGGCTTCTCCCTCAACTGCGACAACGACCTCGACGGATTCGGCGGGATCACCCCTTGCGGAATCAGCGATGCCGCGGTGACGACGATCAGCGCCGTCCTCGATCGCCCCGTCACGCCTCGTGATCTCCTCGGCGCCGTGTCCGCGGCGTTCGGGGCGGACACGGCATACGCTCCTATCCGGGCGGAGGCGGCCGCATGAGCGCTTCGGGCCCGGACGGACGCAAGCTCCTCCGCCTCGAAGTGCGCAATGCGCAAACCCCCATCGAGCGCAAGCCGGAGTGGATCAAGACGGTCGCCAAACAAGGACCGGAATACCAGGCTCTGCGATCGATGGTGAAGAGCGAAGACCTGCACACCGTCTGCCAGGAGGCGGGCTGCCCCAACATCTATGAGTGCTGGGAGGACCGCGAGGCGACGTTCCTGATCGGCGGCTCGCAGTGCACCCGCCGGTGCGATTTCTGCCAGATCGACACGGGAAAGCCCGCCGACTACGACACCGACGAGCCTCGCCGCGTCGCCGAGTCCGTTCAGCGGATGGGACTGCGCTATGCGACCGTCACGAGCGTCGCGCGCGACGACCTTCCTGATACCGGCGCCTGGTTGAACGCCGAGACGGTGCGGAAGATCCACGAGCTGAACCCGAACACCGGAGTCGAGCTCCTCGCCAACGAGCACAATGCAGACCCCGCGTTCCTCGGCGAGATCTTCAGCGCGCGTCCCGAGGTCTTCGCGCACAATATCGAGACGGTGCCGCGGATCTTCAAGCGCATCCGACCCTCATTCCGCTACGAACGTTCCTTGAACGTCATCACGCAGGGACATGAAGCGGGCCTCATCACGAAGTCGAACCTGATCCTCGGCATGGGCGAAGAGCCCGCCGAGGTGGTCGAGGCGCTCGAGGACCTCCACGAAGCCGGGTGCGACATCATCACGATCACGCAGTACTTGCGTCCCACGCCGCGTCATCTTCCGGTCGCCCGCTGGGTGAAGCCGCACGAGTTCGTCGAGTTCAAGGAGGAGGCCGAGCGGATCGGCTTCCTCGGCGTCCTCGCGGGGCCACTCGTTCGCTCCTCCTACCGAGCGGGCCGGCTCTGGGCCAACTCGATGATCTCGAAGGGACGCGAGATCCCCGCACACCTCTCCCACATCACGGCGGATGCTGGCGGGGGCTTCCTGCAGGCGGTATGACGCGCGCCGCCGCCCGATCCGCCTCTCGGCCGGAGTGCGCGTACTCGCCGCCCACGCCGGGGACGGGCACCCGCTAAGAATCACCGCCGCCGCTACCGCGATCGGTCCTGCGGGCTGCCATTTAGGATGCAAAGACACCATGTCGCTCCGGTACGCAATCCTCACGGCGCTCGCTGAGCGTGAATCCAGCGGCGCCCAGCTCACGCGTCGCTTCGATCGCTCGATCGGCTTCTTCTGGTCGGCGACGCACCAGCAGATCTATCGGGAGCTGGAGCGGTTGCGTCGAGAGGGCGCCATTGCCGAGTCGGCGATGCCCGCGACCACCGAGCGCGGCCAGCCGCGGCGCTTCGCGATCACGCAACAGGGCCGCGCCGAACTCGCGAGCTGGATCGCGGAGGTGAGTGACCCGAGCGCCCTGCGGGATTCGATCATGGTGCGCATGCGCGCCGCTGCTGTCACCGGCGAGTTCGAGGCACTGGAGTCATCGCTGCTGCGCCATCTCGAGGTGCATACCCGCACGCTCGAGATATACCGCGACATCGAGCGCCGCGATTTCGCCCACCCCCAGGGTGCCGCCGACGCGTTACGTCAGCACATTCTGCGCGGTGGGCTCGCCCTCGAACAGACGCGCGCGACCTGGTGCTCGGAAGCGCTCACGCTCCTGGCACGACTGCGAGAGGACGTCACGCCTCCCGCAGAGTGAGCGCGTCAACGCGCGACAGCGGCGATCCGATCCTGCAGGTCGTGTAGCGCCTGCTCGTACTGCTCAGCCAGCTGCTCCACCAGCGCTGCGGTGTTCAGTCGCGACGTCACGGCGCCGATGCCCTGCCCCGATCCCCAGATGTCGCGCCACGCTTTGGCTTCCGTGTTCCCGCCGGAACCGAAGTCCATCGCCGAGGGATCCGACTCGGGCAGGTGGGACGGGTCGAGACCGGCGGCTTCGATGCTGCCCCGGAGGTAGTTGCCGTGCACCCCGGTAAAGAGGTTGCTGTAGACGATGTCGGCAGCATGGCTGCTCACGATCATGTCCTTGTACTCGGCTGCCGAGCGCGCCTCTTCCGTGGCGATGAAGGCGGATCCGACGTAGGCGAGGTCCGCTCCCGCGGCGAGCGCGCTGAGGATGGAGCGCCCGTGTGCGAGCGCCCCCGAGAGCAGGAGGGGCCCGTCGAACCACGCGCGGATCTCTTGGATCAGGGCGAACGGCGAGAGCGTGCCGGCGTGTCCCCCGGCACCGGCGGCGACAGCGATGACGCCATCGGCACCCTTGTCGATGGCTTTGCGCGCGAACGTGTCGGTGATGACGTCGTGCAGCACGACGCCTCCGTATGAGTGGACAGCCTCGTTGATCTCTTCGCGCGCGCCGAGCGACGTGATGACGATCGGCACCTTGTGTTTGATGATCACCTCCATGTCGTGCTCAAGCCGATCGTTCGAAC
This sequence comes from Microbacteriaceae bacterium PS02070, assembly GCA_029959865.1. Lineage (GTDB taxonomy): Bacteria > Actinomycetota > Actinomycetes > Actinomycetales > Microbacteriaceae > Microbacterium. The sequence continues at coordinate 597,300 of JASCPE010000001.1, forward strand.
GGTGCACGATCTGATTGACGGCGAACGGTGCGACGGGGGCATCCGGATTCGCGGCCTGGAACGCAGCGTTCGATTCCCGGATATCGGTCAACCACTCATCGAGCATTTCCTTGGGTCGTGCGTTGAGCGCGGGGAACGAGCCGATGACGCCCGCCTGGCATTGCGCCTTGACGAGTTCTGGACCCGAGACGATGAACAGTGGCGAAGCGACGACGGGCAGCCGGAGGCCTTGGGTGAGGATCTCGGGGATTGACATAGCTTGACTCCTTTTCGGCTGTAGTCGTGAGCGCAACAGCGTTGTCGTCATGCTCGACGTTTACGGTATTGCAGGTCCTTCAATTCTGCAATAAGTTGCATAAAGACATCGTCGTCTGAAAGGAAGCCGCTATGGCCACGCCTGCTCTGCACCTCGCCGATCCCGCCGAACACATCGAAGAGGTCAGCATCGGCGCCCTCCTCCGCCAGGCAGCCTCCGACTCCCCCGACGTGCCCGCACTCATCGAGGGGCTTGCCGGGGGAAATGGGAGATCGTGGACCTTTGCCGAACTTCTCACCGCAGCCGAAGAGGTCGCGAGGGCACTTCTCACGATCGCGTCACCGGGCGATCGTGTCGCGATCTGGGCACACAATGTGCCGGAGTGGATTCTCGTGCAGTATGGCGCAGCGCTGGCGGGCATCACACTCGTCACGATCAATCCCGCACTGCGCGCGCAGGAAGCCAAGCACCTCCTGTCGGTGTCTCAGGCGGTTGCCGTGGTGCACGTGGACGAGTATCGCGGCATCGACATCCGGCAGCTCCTCACCGAGCTGCGGGACGAGCTCCGAGGCCTCGCGCATGTCGTGAGCCTGAGCGAGTGGCAGACGTTCCTCGCCGCGGGTGATTCCGACGCGGCGCTTCCCGAGGTCACCGCTGACGACATCGCGCAAATCCAGTTCACCTCCGGAACGACCGGGCTGCCGAAGGGGGCGACGCTCACCCATCGCGGTCTGGCGAACAACCCTCGCCTGTCGTATCTGCGGCATCTTCCCTTCCGCGCGAGTGTGCCGATCGTGAGCCCGATGCCGCTGTTTCACACGGCCGGTTCCGTGCTCATGGTTCTCTCCTGCCTTCAGAGTCGCTCCCCGCTCGTGCAGATGCACTCGTTCGATCCGGGACTGCAGCTCGAACTCATCGAGCGCTATCGCTCGAACTGTCTCGCCGGCGTCCCGACGATGCTGAACGCACTCCTCACCCACCCCGCGTTCGCCACGACCGACCTCGCATGCGTGGAGTTCGCCTTCTCGGGCGGGGCGTTCGTCGAGTCATCCCTCGTCGACCGGATCGCCGCTCAACTCGGTGTGCCGGTCGGCATCATCTACGCACAGACCGAGGCGTCGCCCGGCATCACCATGACCTCGTTCGACGACCCCGAGGAGCTGCGTCGAACGACGATCGGTCGCCCGATCGCGGGCGTCGATGTGCGCATCGCCGATCCGGCAGATCCGCTGCGGACCTTGCCGCGGGGGGAGATCGGTGAGATCGCGACCCGCGGCTTTCACGTCATGGCGGGCTATCTCAACAACCCTGAGCAAACCGCTCAGGCGATCGACTCAGAGAACTGGCTGCACACGGGCGATCTGGGATCCATGGACGATGCCGGCTACCTGCGCGTCCACGGTCGTTTGAAAGACATGATCATCCGGGGCGGTGAGAACATCTACGCGACGGAGGTCGAAGCGGCACTCGGCACTCATGAAGGCGTGAATCAAAGCGCCGTGATCGGAGTTCCGGATGCGTATTGGGGTGAGGTCGTCGGAGCGTTCGTGCAGGCCCGCCCCGGACACGACCTGGATGCGGACGAGCTGCGAAGCTACCTTCGACAGTGCCTCGCGCCCGAGAAGGTGCCGACCCTGTGGTGGTTCGTCGAACAGCTACCGATGAACGCGAGCGGCAAGATCCTCAAGACCGAGCTTCGGGCGCGTGCGGCGGACGAGGTCACAGCAGAAGCGAGCGCGTAGCGCCGCTACGACCGGAGCGACACCGACGGCCATGTCGCGAGACGTGAGATTGTGGAAGCAATGGAACGTTGCAGGAACAGGCGACCACGGGTTCAGAAGCTCGTTTCCGCATGGAGTCAAGGGATTCGTGACGACGCGGACACAGAGGGTGTGGCTGATGACGCTCTGATCGGGGTGTCGGCGGAACCAAAGAAACGACCTCGAACACGGCTCACGGACAACGAAGTGGACGCTATGAGAACAGCCCGCGAGCGCGGCGTTAGCGTGAACGCACTGGCGAAGCGGTTCGGTGTTCACCGGGGAACGATCTGGGCGAAGACCCGGTGAGTTGAGCTGACCTCGACCCCCTCGGGGCGCGGATCTCGGCAGGCGTCCTGCCGCTAATGATGGGTACAGTCAGCAACTGACTTTGGTGACCGTAGCGTACACGTTGGTTGACGTCCCTGCGGACGCGGATGCGACCGTCGTGGAGCCGTTCAGTGCTTTCAGTGTGCCAGTGCTGCGGGCGTTGGCGATAGAGCGGACGGCGGATCCGAGGGCGCTGGTGGAGTATGTGCCGCAGCTTGACCAGGAGAGTTTCGTGCCGGTGGCGCCGACTTTGCTGAATGCGCAGATTCGTCCGCTGGCGCAACTGCCGACCGCCGCACGCAGGAAGATCTCTGGTTCGACGTCGAGACGCATCCCAGTATCCGGCCACTCGGCGGTCCAGTAGTCGATCACCACTCCGCCTGGTTCAACCTCCAGCGCGTCGGCGACTTCAGGTGATATCGGCGTCTCCTCTGCGACGGCTGCGGTCGGCGTGGCGAGAAGTATCAGGCTCACCAGCGCGGCAAGAACAGGGAGAGTGCGGTTGAGTTTCACTGTGCTCCTTTCCAGAGCGTGTAGGAGAGGACGGCCCCCGCTGGCAGGGGCGCCTCAGGTGTTGTTCGCGTCGTTTCGGTGCCGACGATGAGTCCACTAGCTTCCTCGATGAGGAGAGTGCGCTGCGTCCCGGGGAACGCGGTGGAGTCGGCTCCGAAGCCGATGACGGTCCTGCCGAGACGATCTGTTGTGACCCCCAGGAGACGAGCGTCCGTGTCTCCTAGGAGAGAGAGGATCGCCTTGTGCTGAGTGGGCGTGAGAGTCCAGAGCGTCATTAGCGTGTCTATGGAGTCGATCAGGTCTGCTGCAGTGTATGTCTCGGGCAGTCCAACCAGGCTCAATGCTTGACGGAGGTCCTCCGTGGAATCGCCGAAGGGCTCGGTGAAGGGTACGGCGAACTCCCCGGGGGCAAACGTCGTACGAGATATCTCAGTGCCTGGGCTAGGAACAGTGTCATCGAACGGCTCGGAACGATTGAGGTCCGCCCAATAGGGTTCGCTGGTAACAACAGTCTGAACGGCGGAGAGATCTTGCTGCCAGGCGAGATCGGTGGTCTCTGGCACGATGACCACAGGACTCTGGGGCCGCGCGTCGCCGTCGATCTGGGCGTACCATCCCGTGTACTGCGCATGCCGCTCCGGCTGCCGTGGTCCCGCCATGCGATCCAGACTTGTCATCGCTTGACGGATCATCTCACTGGCCTCCATATCGCTTCGCTCGAACTGCAGCGGAGGGGGCGTCAAGGCTTCGGCAGGTGTGCTCGCACCATGGCCAAGCCCGATCACCACGAACACCACGGCAAGGACCGCCGCTGCCATTGTCAGGATGATCGGTCTACGACGCGCACCATTCTCCGGAAACGCCTCGATGCCGCTAAGCTGCCGCATCCGGTCCCTGGCCCGCCCAGGCGCCGGATGGTCTCGGTCAGTCTTGGTAGGGCGTATCGCTCTCAGCCGTGCGTCAAGGTCGTCCATGAGTAGCCCCTTCCCTCGTCGTCTCGTTCCGTGGGGAGTCGATCATCGACCGCAGCTTCTTGCGGATACGCGAGAGGCGCATCTTGATGGAAGCTTCGCTTACGCCGATGATCCCCGCGGCTTCTCTGAGCGAGAGGTCGTACCAATAGACCATGGCGATCAGTTCCCGATCAGCCAGAGGAAGACGTTTGACGGCCTCCACAAGCTGCGGATCCCGCTCTGTCGGCATGATGAGCGCGTTCGCCACATAGTCGCTGACCAGACGCAAGGCGAGCTTCTGCGACCGCTTCCTCCGCTGGTACTCGTTACCAACGACGTTGCGCGCGCAACGATAAAGCCACGGCAACCCGATCGGCTCATCATTGCTGATGTGCTCCCACGCCAGCTCGAAGACCGCCATGCCAAGATCCTCAGCCTCATGGACATCGGAGACACGCCCACTGATCACCGAGACGACCACGCCAAAGTACCGGTCGAAGAGGTCTTCGAACCGGCGAGCCCGCGCTGCTGACCCTTCGATGTTGATCGAGAGAACCCTTCCTTATCCCTACAGATCCTATGTTTGGCGAGTTCTCGTCGAGGTAACACGGTGGATTCAATCGCTCAGCCGTTGACGGATCCTCCCGTCTCCGGTCTTGCTGTGGGTGTCTCCGGCGTTACCTTCTGCCGAGTTCCCAAACAGTGGCAGTAGAGCGTCGGCACGACGCCCTGCAAGTCCCGGAGCGGGCACCGCTCGCTACCTTCGTCAGATTGGACAGAGAATGAAAAAGCGCACCATGTCCGTGTTCGCCGCCTTGCTTGTGGCGGGGCTCGTTGCCGGTGGCACCGTGTCCGCAAGCGCTCACGACCTCAACGGATACGGGTGGGCGGCCAGTTCCAAGGAGGAAGGAAGCGTCGTTGGTGGCGGAAAGCACTGGTATGGCGTGCACGAGAACCTCAACGGCTCGAACCGCGGCAACGACAGCAGCTACTATCACGGCTCGAAGAAGCATCGCGCGAGCGTGAAGAACAGCACGGGAACGGTCGTCCGCTCGTCGGACAAGAGCGCAGGTGTCTGGGCTCGTGCCACGCAACCTGGTACGGCCTGGGGCAACGAGGCCTACTGGTACGCATACTGAACTCCCCTCAACCGGAGATGCCCTGACGGCGTGAGCAGCCATCAGGGCATCTCCGGTTGAGTTGGCCCTGCATAGCAAGAGAGCTTTGTGCGATGGTGGAAACGATTGAGGTAAGTGATGCGATTTAAGTTCAGGCGTCTCGGTGCGTTGGTCCCCGTGGTCGTGGTGCTGGCGATCGCCTCAGGGTGCAGCGCCACGGGGTCGACGGAGACCTCCCCCGCGCCTGTCGACTCCGGTAGTGTTGCTGCGCCTTCGTTTGAAGGGAGCTTTGCTGCTGAGTATCAGGAAGCGTGGGAGAAGAGTTCCACCGGCGCTGTGCGAACGATCCTCGCGGACGAGACGATCACTGACCAAGAATGGTCGCAGGTGCTCAAGACGCTTGAGACTTGTCTCGATGAGGGCGGGATTTCCCTTGACGTTTACAACGACGACGGCAGTTACGAGGTCAACGTTGGTGAGATGAACGGCGACCTCGCGAACGAGAAGATGGGTGTCTGTGAGCAGACGAGTGGCGAGGCGTGGATCGGCTACCTCTATCGATCGCAGACGAGCAACCCCGAAAATGTACCGGCGACTCAGCTGTTGACGGAGTGCATGGTGCGCAATGGCGCGGTGGCCCCGTCATACACTGAGGAACAGTATCTCGTGGACGCACCGGATTTGGCTTTCCCGTTCGTGGATCATCACGGATTCGAGATCTTCGAATCGTGCAACGCGGACTTCGGATTCAATAAATGAGAGGCTCCCTTCTTTCGAAGGTTGCCGTGATCGGGTGCACGCTTATTGTCGGCGGTGCAGTGGGCGTCGGAGCAGCATATGCTCTTCTGTCATCGACCACCCCCGACACGCTGAAGCCGAGCGACGAGCTGTCCTCGATCCAGGTGACGATGCAGGCGTTCGACGATCCACGTTCTGTCGAGCTGACGGCAGAGGTTCTCCCGCCGTCAAGCATCACCGTTACGCGCTCTGGAACGATCACCACCTGGTCTTGCACGACAGGTACGGAGTTGACGTCGGGAGAATCCTCGGTGGCCGTGGACGGGGTGAGTCTTCTCAACCTTGCCACCGGTGTTCCTCTTTGGAGGGATCTCGCTCCAGGTGCGGAAGGTACAGATGTGGAGGCCGTCGAGAACGAACTCGTCCGGTTGGGCAAGCCCGCGAAGGCTGACGCGTTCCTGTCGTGGGCTGAGATGGTCACGATTGATGAGTTGGCGAAAGCTGCGGGAGTCCGCCTTGACGGCACCCTGCCACGCGATCTCGTGGTCTGGCTGCCCGCTCCGAGGGTGACCGTCGATTCGTGCGAGAAGGGCCTCGGAGCTACGGTCTCTCCAAGCGAGACTGTTGCTCAGGTCGATTCCGGGATCGTGCTCTCGTCAGTGCCGTTACCGGAAGGGCGGATACCGGGGGCGAGGAACCTAAACCTGCTGCCGGAGCCGGTACCGCTGGGCGAGGGCGGAGAACTCCCCGCCGATCTGAACAGCTCGACCATCCGCGACTCGAGCGCATTCCGTGAAGCAGCAAGCGGAGCACCGGAAGCCTCGGTGCTGACGCTCAAGGGAAGAATCGTGCTTCAAGAACCCGTCCAGGTCGCCGCTGTTCCGGCAACCGCCGTACTCGTGGACTCTGACGGAGCCACATGCGTGTTCACTAATGACACGGAGGTTCGCGTCACGGTCGTGGGCTCAGAGTTCGGCAGTTCTTTCATCCTCTTCGAGTCGGCGGAACCGCCCGCAGAGATCGACGCGCTGAAGTCGAACCACCAGGCATCATGCACGTAGAGGTCGTAGGACTCGGGCACGCTTATGTACAGAACGCCTGGCTGTTCCGAGGCCTCTCGTACACGTTCGTTCCGGGAAACAGCTACGCACTCACCGGCGCGTCAGGCTCGGGAAAGAGCACGCTCATGGCCATCCTCTCCGGGTGGACAGCCCCAACGGAGGGGTACGTGAAACTCGATGGTGTCGAACGCACGAGTTGGGTGTTCCAGAACCCGCACGGAACCGCGAAACGCACCGCGCTTGACCATGTGGCGTTCCCGTTGATCGCCGCTGGACTCCCTGCCGCTGTGGCCGATCGTCGCGCGGAAGCACTGATGGGTCGATTCGGTTTGGCTCCTGTGGCGGACAGGCAGTTCAGGCACCTGTCTGGTGGCGAGGCGCAACGATTGATGCTGGCCCGTGCCACGGCATCCACGCCAGACCTGCTCCTGGTGGACGAGCCGACTGCTCAACTCGACCGCGCCACCGCCCATGTCGTCAACGGGGTCCTCTCGCATGCCGTCACCGACAACACCATCGTCATCGTCGCCACACACGATGAAGAGACCCGTGATGCCTGCGACGTGCATCTCGATCTCACGCGGCACTCACCCGGAACCACCGGTTCATGAAGATCCACGCGCTGCTCCGGGAAGTCTCGCGAAACCTCACCTCGGGCACGTCGCGGCTGGGCGCATTCTTCTCCGTCGCGGCAGTCAGTGTCAGCCTTATCCTCCTCTCCGATGTCCTCACGATCACCCGTATCGTCGATGAGGCCATCGAGTACCGCGGCTCCGGCTCCGCAGTCGTGACCCTCGCGGTTCCCGGCCGCATCAACGGTGAGTCTTGCGAGGCACTGACCGAAGTGCCGAACGTTCTCGCCGCCGGTGCAATGCGCGAATCCGGGAAAGTCTCGGCCACAACGCTGCCTGGCGAACCGCTCGACCTTTACACGACAACACCGACGTTCGCGCAGGTCCTCGGCGCGGACGACAACGGCGAAGGCGTCTACGTCCCTACTGATGTCGCGACGAGCCTTGGGGCGATATCGATCCCTATCGCTGACGGTCCCGTCCCTGTCCGCGGTATATACGCATACCCTCCCGACGGACGACGCGCCGGATTCGGCTGGGCTGTACTCTCTCCCACCAGTCCGGACGACGGCGTCTTCGACGAGTGCTGGGCGCTGGCCTGGCCACAACGCACCGACTTACGGCAACTCATGTTGTCTGCCGTTACTCCCGCAACCGGCGGCGGTTCGACGGAACAGCCCCAGGTCTCGCAACTGAACACTAAGTACGGACTCACATTCGCGGGAACAACCGCGTACCAGACCCGCATCACCCAGTATGCGCCCCATGTGGTCTTCCTCATCGGACTCATGCTCGGAAGCATCGCCGTCTGGAACCGACGAGTCGAGATCGCGTCGAACCTGCACGCGGGCGGCACACGAGGAGTGCTCTACCTCCAACAACTTATCGAAACGATCGCCTGGTCACTCCCCGCTGCGGCGGCCGGCTGGTTACTCGGCTTCTTCGCATCCGCCAACACCGCGCCTACTGAACTCACAAGCCTCACAATCAGGTCAGCCGAGATCGTCATCGCCTTCTTCGCAGGCACACTTGCCGGTGCCGTCATCGGATTCGCCTCTGTCCGTGAAGGGCGACTATGGCGATATGTCAAGGGGAGATAGACGCACCGGACTCTTACCGGGCCAGGCTCGGCCCCTCATGGCTCGGACTGCTGCGGGGCGAGCGGGAGTCTCGGAGTTGGTGCTCGCGTTCTGCGAGGATGCGGGCGGTTTCCCGTTTTGCTTCTTCGGCTGCGCGGGTCTGCGCGATCCGTTCGACCGCTTCGGCCGGGGGCACGGTGCGTAGCGTCTCGGCTTCGGCGCGGGCGTGCTGGGCGGTGCGGGTCGCGTCCTCGGCCTGGCGTGCGGGTCGGGTGTTGACGTATACACCGGGGTTCTTCCTCACCGTCTCCTCGCCGAAGACGCGGGCGTAGATGCCGATGCTCGGCCACGGGTTCGGCTCCAGCATGGCGTGGAGGGCCTGCCCGGTGGCGGCGCGCTGCTGTTCGGCCTCGACCACGCGAGGATCAGCATCGACCCGAGGCCCTGTGACGCGCTCGACCCATGCGGTCTGGGTCTCGTTCCAGCGGGGCGGCTCGCCCCAGGTCTTCGCGAGCCGTCGTTTCGCGTCCTGGGCGACAGCTTGTGCGGTGTCGTGTTCGGCGGTGGCACGGCGCTTGGCGAATCTTCCCGCGGCCCGCGCCTTCGCGCCTGCGGTCTGCTCAGCGGTCTCGGCGTCCTGCCAGTAGGTGAGCGAGGCGCGCGCCTGGGCGATGAGGGGTTCGGTGACCTCGGCGCGCACAAGCGCGAGCTGCTGTTTCGCTGCCTCGTTGGCCTCAGCTGTCTGCTCGCGCTCTGCCCGCTGCCGAACATACAGCTCGTCCAAGGCCTCGGCGGCTCGCTGCCACAGTACGGCCCGTGCTTCCGCGTGTTCGGCGCGGCTTTCGAGGGCGGCGATTTCGCTGCGCACGAGCGTGACGGGGCCGTCATCGACCAGCCCCCGCACCGCCTCCTCTGCGTGCTGGGTGGCGTGGGTGAGGCCGCGGTCAGCGTGGTCGCGTTCGAGGGCGTCGATGAACTGTTCCCGCGCCTGCGGGAGGTCATCGGCGATGATGTGGAGCAAGTTGTCGTGTTCGCCGCGGGTCATGCCGACGTAGACGGCCGCGCCGCTCATCGCGTCGGTGAGGATCGTGTGCGACACCGGCACCGTCACCCCTTGCACGCCGTGGGCGGTGGAGGCGTAGGCCAGGTGGGCATTTTCGGCGACATACGCGGCGGGCAGGCGCACGGTGCGCTCACGCTTCCGCTCGCTGTCAGCCTCGACCGCCCAAACGGTGCCGTCCTCCTCGACATGCTGGACGACCCATTGCTGCCGGTTCGCCACCCCGAGGCTGGTGTCGTTCTTCCGGGTCTGGATCAGATCACCCCGCCCCACCGACAGGCCGTCACTGCCGGTCGTCGTCGTGCTGTCGTCTACGGTTCCGGCACGGACACGCTCCTCCCGGATGCGCGCGTTTAGCCGGGTTGCTTCGTCGTTCGTGGCGACGGTGACCGCCTGGCCGTCGCCCCGCTGCGTGGCGATGTGGTCGTGCAAGGCGTCGGTGTCGGCGTGCAGGCGGATCAGGTCGAGCGCTCGGAGTTGGTCGAAGATGCCGCCGGGATTGTCGCGGTCGCGGAGTCGGAGGGTGAGGTCGGCGTAGGCGTGGTCGGTGAAACGGTGCACCTGGCCCATATCGACCGTGCGGACGCGAAGGTCGGCGGCCATGTCGAGCACCCCGCCGCGCCCCACGGCAGGCAGTTGTGCTCGGTCGCCGACCAGCGCGAGAGTCGCGCCGTGCTCGGCTGTGACGGTGAACAGCGCGAGGGCACTGTCCTGGTCGAGCATCCCCGCCTCGTCCACCACAAGCCGCTCACCCCTGCGCAGGCGTGCAGTCTCGGGTGGGCCGGTGTAGGCGCGGCCCGTGTCGGGGTCGGTGTCGCCGGGGGTGAGGCGGGACCAGACGCCGTCGCGGTTCCACCGGTATCCGTGGGCGTGCATGAGCGCGGCGACCGAATCGGCGGGGACGCCGAGTTTCTGCCGCGCGACGCCGGCGGCCTTCTTCGTCGGCGCGACCACCCGCAGCCCTCGCCCCTCCTCGCGTGCGGCGGTGATCGCGACGGCGAGCATCGTGGTCTTGCCCGACCCGGCTGCTCCTTCCACGATCACGAGCGGATCGGTCGACGCGACCGCCGCAGCGGCTTCCGCCTGCCCGGCGTCAAGCCCAGCAGCTTCCGAAAGGTGTTGCACGTTCGGGTGTTCCGGCTCCCGCTCGGGGATGCGGGCGGTGATGAGGTCGCGCAGCTCGGCCTCGGCCTGCATGACGCGCACGCTCGTGTAGTGCGCGACATGCGCAGGCGCCGGTGCGCTGGGTGGGAGGATCGAGAAGCAATCCGACAGTGCCAGCGTGGTCGCAACATCGATGAAGTCGCGCACTTGCGCCGGGGTGGCGCGCACGCCGTGCTCGGTCATGATCCGCGTCGCGTGCTCGCGCACCGTGTGCGCCGTCCACGCCGAGGCCCCCGCAGCACTGCGGTCTAACGCCCGCGATGCCACCTGTTGCACGCTCAGATCATCCACGCTCACGAGTGCTCGTGTTGCGGGCCGTTGCAGGGCGGCGGGGTCGTATCCAGCTTCGCGGAGTTCGGCTACCCAGGCGGCTTCCTCGTGGAGGGTGGTGGGTTTCTTCGCGGGCCGCTCGTATGCCCATGCCTCCGCTCTGAGCCGGGCTGAGACTACCGGGCCGATGGACTCGCCCGGATGCGTCTTCTCCCATTCGGCTTCGAGCCGGTCGAGATTGCGCGCCACCTGTGCGCCACGCTTCGACATCACCGCGTTGAACGGCTGCAACTCCACCACCTCACCGGTCGCAGCATCGAGGGTCAGGCCATGCCGGTCAAGGACCTCAGCCAGCTCCGGGCTGGCAGCGATCACGGCCGTACCGAGGGCGCGGATCGTGCCCTGCTGCTTGAACAGAGCGGCGGTGAACAGGCCCCGCCATTTCCCGGCCGCGAACACGCGGGTGCCGATCTGCATGTGAATATGCCGGTGCGGATCACCCGCCCTGCTCGTGCGGTGCGTGATACCGACGACGTGCATCTGCTCGATGGGCACGATCTCTTGCCGCCCCAGCGGGCCGACACGGGTCACGGAGTGCTGGGCAAGCCAACGCCGAATCTCTGCCAGGGCGTCTTGCTGGGCCGCGTCGAGTGCGTCGGAGACCTCCGGGTGCAAAGCGGCAGCGATCGACAGCGACTTGGGCGTGTTGATAACCATCTCCATGAACCGGGGCGAACCGCCCCGATCCGGCCCCGCCCGGCGCGGTCTCCCCATCGACTCGCCGGTCAGCGGGTTCGTCCAGTCCACCCACCCCGCATACGCCACAGGGTCAAGGGCCAGCTCAGCGGTCACCGCACCGTCGCTGTCGAGCGCCGCGAACTGCGCGACCGTCGCATCCTGGCTGAGGTAGTAGTCGTCAGCGCGGGAGCGGTCGGATTCGACATAGCGCAGCGCATCGGCCCCGGTTCCCCGGAACGGGATCACGCCGCCCTGCACCTCGACCACCGTCCTTCCGCCGCCCCGCCGAACATCTAGCGTATCAGCAACTACGGCACTTAGGATACGTTCATTCTCTGAGATTGAGGCGAGAAGAGGGAAGCTGCCGAGAGCGGGCGACGAGGACGCGGGAGTCGCTCAGGTGCGGCCGGCGTCGTTGAGGAATCGGGTGAGGGCTTCGCGGCTACTGGTCAGGCAGGTGATTTTGGAGTCGAGTTCGGTGATCTGGTCGCGGACCATGCCTGCGAGGATGTCGTCGCAGGTACTGCTCCAAATGGTGGCGCCGGTGTGTCGATCGAGGACGATCTTGATGAACCGGGTCGGTACTCCTGCGCTGGTGAGGTCACGGATCGTGATGACCTGTTCGATGTCGGTGTGGGTGTATTCGCGGTATCCATTGCGGTGACGGCCTGGTGACAGTAGGCCTTGCTCTTCGTAGTAGCGAAGCATGCGGGCAGCGACCCCTGTTCGACGGCTCACCTCACCGATCTTCATGAGTTCCCTCCCAGTGCGTTCAGCGTTGACAGCCGACTTGACATTGACATTGATGTCAATGTTTAGCGTAGCAGTGTGACCGAATCAACGACCTCTTCTGTTCCCGATACTCAACGCAGGGAACGGCTCTGGCCAGTGCTGGCAGTGCTGACCGCGGCGACGTTCTGGACGGTGACCGCCGAGATGCTGCCCTCCGGGCTGATGCCCTCGATGAGTGAAGACCTGCGAGTCTCTGAAGGTGCGATCGGGGTGTTGGTCAGCGCGTGGGCGTTCACAATAGCGATCGTCGGCATTCCGCTAGTGCGCCTCACGATTCGGGTGCCACGGACGCTGCTGCTCACGCTCAGCCTCGCCGCCACGGCACCGGCGAACCTCCTCACGGCTCTCGCTCCTGACTACACAATCGCGCTGATCGGTCGCGTCCTCGCTGCAACTGCACACGGCCTGTTCTGGGCGCTGGTCGTCTCCTACGTCGCCACCATCGTGGCTCCGGAACGCCTGGGACGCGCGCTGTCGCTCGTGCTGGTCGGCCCCACCCTCGCGGGCCTTGCCGGTCTCCCCGCCGCCGCGCTCATCGCCGAGCACACCGGCTGGCGATGGGTGTTCACCGGACTCTCCCTGATCCTCGCCCTGACTGCGCTGGCGCTCCGACTCATCTTGCCCCGTTACCGCCCCGCTACGCCGATCGGTGCCGAACCGGCCGGGACGTGGGATCGCAGCGCTCACGGCGTGGTGTTCGTCGCGGTCGGGGGCGGGTTCGTGCTCGTGGGCCACTTCGCCGCCTTCACCTACATCACCGCGCTCGTCACCAACGTCAGCGGCCTGGGCGCAGGAGCGATCCCCGTGATCCTCTTGGTTCTCGGCGTCACCGGCGGGATCGGCGTCTTCGTCTCCGGTCTCGCCGCAGATCGTTTCCCCCGAGCCTCACTCGTCATTGCTTCCGGGCTGGTCGCGGCGGGGCTCACGTTGCTCCTACTGGGTGACCACCGCCCATCCGCGTTCGTGGCTGGCACCGTGGTGTGGGGGTTCGCGATCGGCGCGTTCCCCCCGATCCTGCAAGCCTGGGTGCTCCGTTTGGCCAGCCCTGCGTTCCGTCCTCTCGCCGGTGGCATCATCGTCACCGTTCTCAACCTCGGCGTAGCCATCGGTGCCACCCTCGGCGGGGTCATCCTCATCCACGGACAAGCCATGCTCATCCTGGCTGCACTCGTCGCCGCGAGCGTAGGAACCCTGGCGCTCGTGCTCAACCGCAAAGGCGTTTCATCCTGACTCGCCTCGCCTCCCCTTACCCCGCGCGCCCGCGCCTTCCGGGCGGCAGAAGCCCTTTGCTGCGGGCGCGGGCAACCCAGCCCTGCGCAGTTGATAGGGGGACGCGGCTGATTTCGGCCATCTTCGCGGTCGGGTTCGCCTCCCCGTCGTCGACGAGGCGGGTGTGTTGCAGGGCGACGACTTCGTAGAAATCCGCGATCCGCTTGGGGTTCCCGAGCGGCTGCATGACCTCTTCGGAGCGGAGAATGCGACCGGAGGGCATGGTGAGGGTGCCGCCCTCGAACCGGGTGGCACCGGTGACGGTGAACTGGCGGCGGTTGATCGCCGCCTCGATCCGCGACGTTGGCAGATTCCGCAGCATCGGACTTGCGACAGGTTCACCTGCAATCTCGGGCAGGTAGACGATCCCGGTGATCCGCACCTCGCCCATCGGCTCCTGCATCATGACGTACTGGCGTTGCAGGCGCAGCAGCACGCGGGTGTAGGACTGGACGTGCTCGATGAGGAACCAGCGACCGTCGCGACCGTCGTTGTACCCACTCAGTTCCCCGTCCGGCCCCGGCGTGCGGTATGTCCGCTTGTCGTACTTCAGCGCGGCATCAATAGCGACGGACTCGGCGGAGGATGCGATGACGGGAGGATCGGGCATCACCCAGCCTGCTGGCAGGTCTTCGGGGACCAGCAGCGGCAGATCCTCCACGTCTTGACTCATGTTTCCGATGATAGTTGGAACTACCGCTTCATCTCAAACAATGGCCGTTACGCCATCAGTGTGCTACCTTGATAGTGGCGTATCTGCTTTTGCCTGAGATAGAAGGTGAGTGGCCTGACCCCAACCCCGACCCGTGAGCGCCGTTCCCGCGCGGCGCAGGGAAGGGGTGCGCGCCTGTCGGGGTCGGGAGGTGATCCCGGGCAGCTTCGCCTGCGCACGATCCGCCGTGCTGAGCCCGACATGGGGAAGCTCGTGGAGTGGGTGCTGAACATCACGCAGGCGCGTTGGGAGGCTTACCGATCCGGCGAGCCTGACCCCTACGGTCTCCCGGCCCCGGAAGACCTGAGCCGTCTGTCGGATACGCGAGGCAGAGTAGAAGCGCACGAAGAACCAGAGCTGCTGCACCGACGAAGGAGCACCGCATGACCCCCACTGCCGCGACCCTCGCCGCGCTTGACGCGCAGGCACACGACAAGCCGGTCCTGCTGGCCGTGTCCTACCTGCGCGTCTCCACCCGCGAGCAGGCCGAGCGCGGCGGCACCGAGGAGGGGTTCTCGATTCCCGCGCAGCGTGAGGCGAACCACCGCAAAGCAGGAGAACTCGGCGCGCGGATCGTCCGTGAGTTCGTGGACGCGGGCGAGTCGGCGCGGTCGGCGGATCGTGATGGGTTGCAGGAGATGCTGGCGTTCATCGCCGCAACCCGTGTCACGTTCTGCATCGTCCACAAGCTCGACCGCCTCGCCCGCAACCGCGCCGACGACGTGAAAATCCACGAAGCACTCATAGGCGCCGGGGTTACCCTTGTCTCCGCCACCGAGTCCATCGACCAGACGCCCTCGGGGATGCTCGTCCACGGCATCATGTCCTCCATCGCCGAGTTCTACAGCCGCAACCTCGCCACCGAAGTCACCAAAGGGCTGACGCAGAAGGTCGCGCAGGGCGGCACCCCGATGCGCGCCCCCATCGGCTACCTCAACGTCCGCAAGACCGATGAGAACGGGCGCGAGGTGCGGACGGTCGAAGTCGATCCCGACCGCGCACCGCTCATCATCTGGGCGTTCGAGCACTACGCCGAAGGCGAGACCTCCGTCACCGGCCTGCTCCGCGACCTCACCGCACGCGGCCTCCTGACCGTGCCGACGCCGAAACGGCCGTCGAAGCCGCTGGGGAAGAACACGCTCTACAAGCTGCTGACGAACCCGTACTACGCGGGAGTGATCCGCTACAAGGGCGCGTTGCACCCGGGCGCGCACGAACCCATCGTGGAACCGGCGCTCTTCGACAAGGTGCAATCGCTGCTCCGGACGCGGACGGCGAAGATGACCCGCCACGTCCAGCACGCCCACCACCTGAAAGGGCTGCTGCATTGCGGCACCTGCGGGTCAAGGATGCTGCTGGACTTCGCCACCAACCCGCGAGGTGTGACCTACGCCTACTTCATCTGCTCCGGCCGCGCGGCGAAGAAGACGAACTGCACCAGGCGGGCCGTGCCTGTCGCTGTCGCCGAACGTCTCGTCGCGGACTCCTACGCGAGCATCACGATCAGCGACACCACCTACCAGCGGATCGCGGCCGACGTTGACGCGGCGTTCGACAAACGCAACGCCGGGAACGACCAGGAACTCGCGGACCTGACGGCGAACCGAGCACGTCTGGAATCAGAGTCGGACAAGCTGCTGGCAGCGCACTTCGCCGACGCCATCGACCTCGACACGCTGAAGCGCCACCAAGACCGCATCCGCGCAGGCCTCGCCGACGTGAACCGTCGCCTCGCTGAGCACAGCGAACACCACACCGGGGGACGCGCATTCCTTCACGACAGCCTGCGGCTGCTCATCGACGCGCACCATGCCTATGCCCACTCAGGCGATTCCGACCGGAGGCTGGCGAACCAAGCCTTCTACACCCGCCTCGACATCACCGACGACGAACAACTCCGCCCCAGCCTGGCTGAGCCGTTCGCCACGATCTTCCGCGAAGCACACGACAGCGGTGACGAAGGCAAGGAAGCGAAACGGGAACACTCCACATCTTTCGATGTCGCGTGTTCCCGTAAGACACTTTGGGTGGAGCCTAGGAGATTCGAACTCCTGACATCCTGCTTGCAAAGCAGGCGCTCTACCAACTGAGCTAAGGCCCCTCGGGGTATTGACAGTGGGGCTACCAGGACTTGAACCTGGGACCTCTTCATTATCAGTGAAGCGCTCTAACCGCCTGAGCTATAGCCCCGCTGGTGACCGGCCCCGAGGCCGTCAACCTCCAAGACTTTACCCGAAATCGGTGCGTTTGACGAATCGGAGCCGGCGCTGATGCGCGCGAGGGATATGTGGGGCCGAACGAACGAACTCCGCGCGGTCCCAGCGGATCGCGCGGAGTTCGGAAGTTGTGAGCGTCGGCGCTCAGTTCGAGGTGAAACCGACGAGCAAGCCGCCCGTCACCTTGACCATGAGGTTGTAGATCCCGGCGGCGACGGCGCCGAGCACCGTAATGACCACGAGGTTCAAAATCGCGACGACCGCCGCGAAGGCGAGCACCTGCGGGAGGCTGAGGATACGCTCCAGCGAGAACGATCCGTCGTTGAAGGCAACCAGCAGCTCATCGACTCGCCCGATCAGACCGGTGGCCTGCAGCACGAGGTAGATGAGGAAGATCGACACGACCGTGACGATCGCGACGGCGACGGCGGCCAGGAACGACAGCTTCACCGCCGACCAGAAGTCAACGTAGACCAGGCGCAGGCGCACCTGCTTTGCGGCCGTCCGGGTGGACGACTTGCGGGCAAGCTTGTCGGCGACCGTGCTCATGAGTCAGTGTCACTCTCTTCTGCGGGTGTCTCGGTGGGAACATCCTCTGCGGAGGATTCTTCCATGGCTTCTGCCAGCCCCCGCTCACCATTGCGGGCGATCGCGAGAATGCGATCGTTCTCCGCGGCACGGGCAAAAACCACGCCCATCGTGTCGCGACCCTTGGCAGGGACCTCGGCCACGGCAGAGCGTACCACCTTGCCACTGGCAAGAACCACGAGGACCTCATCGACCTCTCCGACGATCAGACCACCGGCGAGGTTGCCTCGATCATCGTTCAGCTTCGCGACCTTGATGCCCAGCCCGCCTCGGCTCTGCAAGCGGTACTGGTCGACCGCAGTGCGCTTGGCATAGCCGCCTTCAGTCACAACGAACACGAAGCCTTCGTCGGTGACGACCGACGCCGACAGGAGCGAGTCGTCCCCACGGAACGACATTCCCTTCACGCCCTCGGTGGAGCGGCCCATCGGGCGCAGTGCCTGGTCTGTCGCGGAGAACCGCAGCGACATTCCCTGCTTGCTGATGAGCAGGATGTCATCGCCTTCGTCCACGAGCATCGCGCTGACAACCTCGTCGCCGTCTTCCTCGTCCTGCCCGCGGAGCTTGATGGCGATCACGCCACCCTGACGGTTGGTGTCGTAGTCGCTCAGGCGCGTCTTCTTGACCAGGCCGCTCCGGGTCGCGAGCACCAGGTATTCCTTGGTCTGATAGTCCGGGATGTCGAGAATCTGCGCGATCTCCTCCCCCGGCTGGAGCGCCAGGAGGTTCGCAACATGCTGGCCCTTCGCGTCGCGCCCGCCCTCGCCGATCTCATACGCCTTGGTGCGGTAGACGCGGCCCTTCGTGGTGAAGAACAGCAGCCAGTGGTGCGTCGTCGTGACGAAGAAGTGCTCGACGATGTCGTCGGCACGCAGCTGCGCGCCCTTCACACCCTTGCCACCACGGTGCTGCGATCGGTAATTGTCGCTGCGCGTGCGCTTGATGTACCCATCGCGCGTCACGGTGATGACCATCTCCTCTTCGGGGATGAGGTCTTCCATCGACATGTCACCGTCGAAGCCGGGCAGGATTTGGGTACGACGCTCGTCGCCGAACCGGTCGACGATCTCGGTGAGCTCATCGCGGATGATCGCGCGTTGACGGGCAGGATCGGCAAGGATCGCCTTGAACTCGGCGATCTGCTGCTCCAGAGCCGTTGCCTCGTCGATGATCTTCTGGCGTTCCAGCGCAGCCAGACGACGCAGCTGCATCGCAAGGATCGCATCGGCCTGCACGTCATCGATGTCGAGGAGGGCTTTCAGCCCCTCGCGCGCTTCGTCGACCGTCGGCGACCGTCGGATGAGCGCGATGACCTCGTCCAGCGCGTCCAGTGCCTTGAGGTACGCGCGCAGGATGTGCATGCGCTCTTCCGCCTTGTTGAGGCGGAACTGCGTACGGCGGACGATGACTTCGACCTGGTGGGTGATCCAGTAGGAGATGAAACCGTCGAGTGCGAGCGTGCGCGGCACGCCGTCGACGATCGCGAGCATGTTCGCGCCGAAGTTGTCCTGAAGTTGGGTGTGCTTGTACAGATTGTTCAGCACGACCTTCGCGACAGCATCACGCTTGAGCACAATGACCAGACGCTGGCCGGTACGGTCGCTTGTCTCATCGCGGATGTCGGCGATACCGGTCACGCGGCCGTCACGGGCAAGGTCGCGGATCTTCAGCGCGAGGTTGTCGGGGTTGACCTGGTAGGGAAGCTCGGTGACCACGAGGCACGTGCGCCCCTGGATCTCCTCGACCTCCACGACGGCGCGCATCGTGATGGAGCCGCGTCCGGTCGTGTACGCGTCACGGATGCCCTTGACACCGAGGATCTGGGCGCCGGTCGGGAAGTCCGGGCCGTGCACGCGCTGCAGAAGAGCTTCGAGCAGCTCCTCGCGGGAGGCTTCCGGGTGCTCCAAGGCCCACAGCGCACCGTCGGAGATCTCGCGCAGGTTGTGCGGCGGGATGTTCGTGGCCATACCGACCGCGATACCCACCGATCCATTGGCCAGAAGGTTCGGGAACCGCGCCGGCAGAACGACCGGCTCCTGCGTCTTGCCGTCGTAGTTGTCCTCGAAATCGACCGTGTTCTCGTCGATGTCTCGCACCATCTCCAGCGCGAGAGGTGCCATCTTGATCTCGGTGTATCGCGGAGCCGCCGCGCCCTGGTTTCCCGGAGAACCGAAGTTTCCCTGACCGTCAGCCAGCGGGTAGCGCAGCGACCACGGCTGGACGAGTCGTACGAGGGCGTCATAGATCGCGCCGTCACCGTGCGGGTGGTACTGACCCATGACCTCGCCGACGACGCGCGCGCACTTCGAGTAGCTCTTGTCGGGACGGTAGCCGCCGTCGTACATGCCGTAGATCACACGGCGGTGCACGGGCTTGAGTCCATCGCGCACGTCCGGGAGGGCGCGCCCCACGATCACGCTCATTGCGTAGTCGAGGTAACTGCGCTGCATCTCGACCTGCAGATCGACCTGGTCGATGTGTCCGTGGTTGTGCGTGCTCGCCGCGTCGGGGCGTTCTTCGTCAGTCATGTGTGTCGTATGCCTTTTCGGTTATCGATGACGCGCCGCGCCGAATCGAAGCTCAGATGTCGAGGAAGCGAACGTCCTTGGCGTTGCGCTGGATGAAGCTGCGTCGTGACTCGACGTCCTCACCCATCAGGACGGAGAAGATCTCATCGGCCGCCGCCGCGTCCTCGATCGTGACCTGGCGCAGTGTTCGAGACTCGTGGTCCATCGTGGTCTCCCACAGCTCCTTGGGGTTCATCTCGCCGAGTCCCTTGTAGCGCTGGATGCCCGAATCCTTCGGAAGCCGCTTGCCGTTGGCCAGGCCATCGGCCAACAGCGCATCGCGCTCGCGGTCACTGAAGACGTACTCGTGTTCGGAGTTCGACCACTTCAAGCGGTAGAGCGGCGGCATCGCGAGGTAGACGAAACCCGCCTCGATGAGTCCGCGCATATACCGGAACAGCAGCGTCAGCAGCAGGGTCGTGATGTGCTGGCCGTCGACATCGGCATCGGCCATGAGAACGATCTTGTGGTAGCGCGCCTTCTCGACATTGAAGTCCTCGCCGATGCCGGTTCCGAAGGCGGAGATGATGGCCTGAATCTCGTTGTTGCCGAGGGCACGGTCCAGTCGAGCCTTCTCGACATTGAGCACCTTCCCGCGCAACGACAGAATCGCCTGAGTCTCGGGATCGCGCCCGCGCACGGCAGAACCACCGGCCGAGTCTCCCTCGACCAGGAAAATCTCACTGATCGAGGGGTCCTTGCTCGTGCAGTCCTTCAGCTTGTCGGGCATCGATGCCGATTCGAAGACACTCTTGCGCCGTGCAGTCTCCCGCGCCTTGCGTGCCGCCAGGCGTGCGGTGGCCGCATCGACTGCCTTGCTGACGACCTTCCTCGCCTGCGCCGGGTTTCGATCGAGCCAATCCGTGAGCTGGTCACCGACCACCTTCTGCACGAACGCTTTTGCTTCCGTGTTGCCCAGTTTGGTTTTGGTTTGACCCTCGAACTGAGGCTCGGAGAGCTTGACCGAGATGACGGCGGTGAGACCCTCTCGGATGTCTTCGCCGGTGAGGTTCTCGTCCTTCTCCTTCAGGAGCCCCTGCGTGCGTGCGTATCGGTTGATGTACGACGTGAGAGCAGCCCGGAAGCCTTCTTCATGCGTGCCACCCTCGACCGTGTTGATGACGTTGGCGAAGGTGAAGACGTTCTCGGTATAGCTGGAGGTCCACTGCATCGCCATCTCGAGCGAAATATGGCGGACGGTGTCTTCGGCCTCGATCTCGATGATCTCGTCATTGATCACCTCGGCCTTGCGCATGCGGTTGATGTACTCGACGTAGTCGACGAGCCCGCGCTCATAGTGGAAATCATCGTTGGGCTGACGTTCCTCGCCCACGCCGTCGCCGGTGTCGACAACATAAACGGACTCCGGACGCTCGTCGGAAAGCCGAATCCGAAGACCCTTGTTGAGGAACGCCGTCTGCTGGAAGCGCGTGCGCAACGTGTCGTAGTCGAAGTCCGTGGTCTCGAAGATCGTGTCATCGGGCCAGAACGTGATCGTCGTCCCAGTCTCATCACTCGCCGCACCCTTGGCCAGCGGCGCCTGCGGGACACCCCCATCGCGGAAGGACTGCGTCCAAACGAATCCCTGACGCTTGACTTCCACCTCGAGGCGGGTCGAAAGCGCGTTGACGACCGACGAACCGACGCCGTGGAGCCCACCCGAGACGGCGTACCCGCCACCGCCGAACTTTCCGCCGGCGTGGAGGACCGTCAAGACGACCTCGACCGTCGACTTCCCCTCTGCTTTGTGGATGTCAACCGGGATCCCGCGGCCGTTGTCGACCACGCGCAGACCACCGTCAGCGAGGATCGTCACGTCGATCGTGTCGCAATAGCCAGCGAGCGCCTCGTCGACCGCGTTGTCCACGATCTCGTACACGAGGTGGTGCAGTCCACGCTCGCCGGTGGAGCCGATGTACATACCGGGGCGCTTGCGAACCGCTTCGAGTCCTTCGAGGACTTGGATGTCGTCTGCGCCGTAATCCGCGCCGTGCGTCTGCTGGGATTCTGGTTCTTCAGGAACGCCTGCGGGATTCTCGGACGTCATTGGTTTCGCGCGCTCCAGAGGTAGGTGGACGAGGGCTTCCAGTCTACCTGTTTCGCACAGGGAGCAAGGCGCCAAAAGCCCCTGTGGCGCGATAAAACCCGCTGCGCCACCTCCGATGCCCGCTCATCCGTAGGTATCGCGAGGACCACGGCCTGGAACGGCTCTCCGGCCCCATTTCCATGAGGGGACGTCCGGTCCGATGAACCGGATGTTCTTCACACCCGCCTCAGGAAAGCGACGTGCGAGCTCAGTCACCATGTGTGCGCGCATCGTCTTGAGATTGGTCGCCCACGCCGTCGAATCACACTGCACCGTGAGCAATCCATCGGCCAGAGCGACCGGATTGGCGTGCCGTGCGGTCTCCTCTCCGGCGACCTCTTCCCACTGCAGCACGAGGTCCTCCCGCGCCAATTGTGCGTCCCAACCTGCGTCTTTTGTCAGGGCCGAGACCACATCACCGAGCCCATGCGGATCGCGTCCCTTCGTGAACGGACCATGCTCGTCATCGACCGGCTGATAACGACGCCGACGCTTCGCTCGAGCAGAGGGCTCCAACCCGCGTAAGCGTAGGTAGGTGGCGACGGTCTCCGGTACACGTGCTGAAGTGTTCATTCGTCCTCCACGATGGTTCCCGCTTCAACTCGGACGGTCCGTGCGCGCAACGCAGCCGGCACGTCCTCCTCCACCGCCGCGGTGACGATCACCTGTTCGAAGCCCGCGACGAGATCGGCCAGGCGCGCCCGACGGTCGGCATCGAGTTCCGCGAACACATCGTCCAGGATGAGCACCGGATCACCCAGGGACGAACGCTCCCGAAGCAGCTGAGCGGAGGCGAGTCGCAGGGCCAGCGCAACCGACCACGACTCGCCATGCGAGGCGAATCCCTTCACCGGCAGCCCGCGGACTCGCAGGGTGAGGTCGTCGCGATGGGGCCCGACAAGAGTGAGTCCGCGCTCCAGCTCCGCGGCGCGATGTGAAGCGAGCGCCTCGCGGAACTGTTCCTCGATCGCTGCGGGATCCCAGCTCATCTCACCGGCCGGCGCCTCATCTTCCTCGGGGTCGATGCCGCCGATGCTGAGGGCCCAGGAGGCCGTCGGCTGATGGTCGGCACCCGCAATCGCCGAGTACGCAGAGGTCAGCGGCCCGGCGAGCTCATCCGCGAGACGCAGGCGCCCGCGGATAAGCTCAGCGCCGAGCGAGACAAGCTTGTCGTCCCAGACGTCCAGCGTGGAGAGCGACTCTCCCCGGATCCCTCGCGCCCGCGCCGATTTCAACAGCGCGGTGCGCTGCTTGAGGACACGGTCATAATCGGCGATCACGCCGGACAGTCGCGGCGAGAGCTGCGTCAGGAGTTGATCGGCGAATCGCCGCCGGGACGATGGGTCGCCACGCACGATCTGGAGATCTTCGGGTGCGAACAGCACAACCTGGGCGTAGCGGGGAAGCTCCGAGGGCTTCACCGGTGCGCCATTGACGCGAGCTTTGTTGGCTCCCGTGCGATTGATCTGGATCTCCAGCTGAACGTGACGCTCGACGTGACCCAGTCGAGCCCGAACGAACGCAGCATTCTGGTCGGCACGCACGAGCGGCGCGTCCTGCGACACCCGATGGGAGCCGAGCGTCGCGAGATACCCAATTGCCTCGGCGAGGTTGGTCTTGCCCTGACCGTTACGACCCACGAACACGTTCGCGCCCGCGACAAGACTGACCTCGGCCGATGCGTAATTGCGGAAATCCGCCAGGCTCAGGTGCTCAACGATCACCAGATCACCTCCTCCGGCGTGCGCCGGACCCCGTCAGCGCAGCAGGAGGTTCGGCTGGAGCAGGTACTTGAAGCTCTCCGGACCGCCCGAGGTCTGCGGCGTGATCAGCACCGGGCTGAGCTTGTTCGCGTTGTCGCTGGAGGTGAAGGTGATCCGAGCGAACTCACTCTTGAGAGCGCCGAGCGCCTCCAGCAGGTACTGCGGATTCAGTCCGAGGGTCACATCGTCTCCGGTGAGCGTGGCATCCACGGTCTCACTCGCGCGCGCCTGCTCGGTACCGGAGGCATCCATGGACACGCCTTCGGCTGTGAAGGTGAATCGCAGCGGAGCAGAACGGTCAAGGACCAGCGCGACGCGGCGAACCGCCTCGATCAGCTCGCCGGTGTTCACGACGGCGTGGTGCTCGGTCGCCTCGGGGAAAAGCCGGCGCACCGGCGGGAAGTTGCCCTTGATCAGCAGCGACGTCACGGTCTTGTTCCCTGCCGTGAACGCGATAATCTCGCGGTCACCCGAACCGGAGAAGGCCACCTGAATGTTCCCGGAGTGGGCGAACGTCTTGCCCACTTCGGTGAGGGTGCGTGCGGGAACGAGTGCGGTCGTCGTGGCAGCGGCCCCGGAAGTGCCGGCGTCCCACGGAATCTCGCGGAGAGCGACACGGTAGCGGTCGGTTGCGACGAGGCTGAGCTCGTTCTCGGCCACTTCGAGCTGGACACCGGTCAACACGGGGGTGACATCATCGCGCGATGCCGCGAATGCGACCTGAGCGATAGCGGTCGCGAACTCCTCTGCGGGCACCAGTCCGGACTCGCCCGATACCTCGGGGATCGCGGGGTACTCCTGCACTGGCATCGAGGCGAGTGTGAACCGAGCCGAGCCACAGGTGAGGATGATCTCTCCGTCGGAATCCTGCTCGATCTGGATGGGAGCGTTCGGAAGGCGGCTGGCGATCTCGGACAGAAGGCGGCCGTGAACGAGAATGGTCCCCGGCTCGTCGACGGTCGCTTCGATCGTCGTCTGCGCAGACGCCTCATAGTCGAAGGCCGAGAGAGTCAACCCTGCATCCCCGGCTTCGATGAGGACTCCGGCAAGGATTGGCTGCGGGTTTCGCTGTGGCAGGAGCTTCACGACGAAAGATACGGCCTCGCTGAACACATCGCGATTGACCTGGAACTTCAAGTTACTGCCCCCTCGTGGCTGAATGGCTCTCCCATGCTAATGCCCACGTATGCACGGGACGGAAGCCTTCGACTCACACCGTTTTGCACCAGGGGTGATCGAATCCCCTTTCCTGTCATTAATTCTCTGTCTTCATCATCACTCCTGTGGAAACTGTGGAAAACTCCGCCGTTCCCAGTCGGGAGATGGAAACCACACGCGTGTAAGTTGTGAGCGAACTGGGGATGCGCGTCGTAGCGCGGATTTTCGGCGATCGACAGCCGAAGCCTGTTTCCACAGGTATGTGGGTGATCACTCACATCGCCTGTCATTCGCCGCGTAGTTATCCACAGGCTGTCCACACTGTGTGGAACGGGTACGCGAAAGCGCGGCTCCACGATCCCCGTGGTCCGCGAGAGAGCGATCCGACGTCAGCGGCTCCGGCCGAGCTGCGTCGTGATCTCTGAGACTTGGTTATAGATCGAGCGGCGTTCCTTCATCAGCTCGCTGATCTTCTTGTAGGCGTACATGACGGTGGTGTGATCGCGGTTCCCGAAAAGCTGGCCGATTTTCGGGAGGGAGAGGCTCGTACGTTCGCGACAGAGGTACATCGCGATCTGCCGCGCGGTGGCAACGGATTGGGATCGTGATGATCCATAGAGGTCGTCGACCGACAGGCGGAAGTAGGCCGCCGTCGCGGTGATGATGTCGGTGGGTTGCACGACATTCGCATCGTCCTGGTCGACGATGTCGCGAAGCACGGTCTGTGCCAACGAGATATCGAGGGTGGATCGGTTGAGGCTTGCAAAAGCCGAGACCCGAATCAGGGCTCCTTCGAGCTCCCGAATGTTCGAGGACACCTTTGTGGCGATGTACTCGAGGACGTCATCGGGAACGAGAAGCCGTTCACTCTGTGCCTTCTTGCGAAGAATCGCGATGCGGGTCTCCAGGTCAGGAAGCTGCACATCGGTGATGAGACCCCACTCGAACCGGCTGCGCATGCGGTCCTCAAACCCGGTGAGGTGCCTCGGCGGGACGTCACTTGTGATCACGACCTGCTTGTCGTGATCGTGAAGTGTGTTGAACGTGTGGAAGAAGGCTTCCTGGGTTTCCGCGCGCCCCTGCAGGAACTGGATGTCATCGATCAGCAGGATGTCGACGTCTCGGTAGCGTGCCTGGAACGCAGCGCCGCGGTTGTTGGCGATCGAATTGATGAAGTCGTTCGTGAACTCTTCGCTCGACACGTACCTCACGCGGATGCCCGAGTAGAGGTTCTGGGCGTAATCGCCGATGGCGTGCAGGAGGTGGGTCTTTCCGAGGCCGGAATCGCCGTAGATGAAGAGCGGGTTGTAGGCCTTGGCCGGTGCTTCTGCGACCGCAACTGCTGCGGCGTGAGCAAACCGGTTGGATTGACCGATGACGAAGTTGTCGAAGGTGTACTTCGGGTTCAACCGAGTGTCATTGCGTGACGGAGTGGCCGGCTCGACGTACTCCTCGGCGGTCGGCCGCGGAATGGTTGCCACCGGGGTGCTCTGGACGGGTTGGTGTGCGGGCCCGGATTCGGCCAGGAACTCTGCGATCTCGGGATTGACGACCACGCGGAAACTCGATGCCGCCGGTTCTGCGTCGACGCGCGCAAGCGCTTCCAAGATGGGTGTGCGCAGGCGTTTGTTCAGCTGCGCCGCGGTGAGGTCGTTCGGAACGTCGAGGTAGAGCGTTCCCCCCATGACTCCTTGCGCCACCGCGAGGTTGACGAAGCCCTGCAACTGCGGAGTGACCCGCTCGTCGTCGGCGAGGACGTCGCGCACGGCAACCCAGACGGGAACGTCTGGAAGTTCGTGCGGTGACATGGGCCCCCCGGAAAATAGCGCGTCAGAATCTGGACCAAAAGCGGCCGCCAGATGGGATCCGTGACACGCTAGCCATCGCGAGCCACAGGGACAAATCCACTGTAGGGCGCTCCGCGTGTCGGGGCCAGCCGAATCCACAGTCGGTGCATAATGCCCACCGCACAGGCTCGGTTTGAGTTCTCGGCCCGCTCGACGTAGTCTTAGTCGGTTGACTTATGCCCTTGTGGCAATCCTTGTATACCTGCGTCCCCGGTCCGAGCATTCCGGAGACCGCCTCCCGGAGTTGATTCTTATGAGCAAGCGCACGTTCCAGCCCAACAACCGCCGTCGCGCCAAGAAGCACGGCTTCCGCGCTCGCATGCGCACCCGCGCCGGTCGCGGCATCCTCGCGGCACGCCGCGCCAAGGGTCGCACTTCCCTCTCCGCCTGAACCGGCCACAGTGCTGGCACGCGGGAATCGCATTACCCGTGGAGCGGATTACAAGGCCGTCGTCCGCGGGGGGCGCCGTTGTGCCAGCGCGAACGCGGTGACGTACATCGTCACTACCGGAGAACAGCGACCTTCCCGTTTCGGATTCATCGTGAGTAAGCAGGTCGGTGGCGCCGTGGTGCGCAACACCGTGCGTCGCCGTTTCAAAGCGGCCAGTGCCCAACTGTTGCAGGACATGAACGTGGGCACGGACATCGTGGTGCGGGCACTCCCCGCGTCGGCCCATGCCCCGTTTCATCAGTTGCGCGCCGATCTTCTCAAGTGCGTTCGTCGCGCGGAGCGATCGTGAGCAGCGCGGTTCTGCCGGCTTCGTCTCGGGGTGAAGCCGGCTTCACCCCGGCCGACCTCGGACGTGCTCTTCCGCTTCTCCCCCGCAACGCAGGTATCGCACTGCTGCATGCCTATCGCGGGACGATCTCGCATCTTTACGGAGATGTCTGTAAGTACTATCCGTCGTGTTCCGCTTACGCTGTGGGGGCGGTGCAACAACACGGCCTTCTCAAGGGCTCTGCGCTGACCGCTGCTCGTCTCGCACGATGCCATCCCTGGGCACGGGGAGGCATCGACGATGTACGACCTCATTCCGCCTTCCGCTTCGACCTCACCCGGCACGGCTTCGTCGTGCCGATGAGAAAGGACTGATCCGTGCTGGGTCTTCTCTTCGCCGCGACGCCGGCTGTGCCGACGCCGACAACCGATGCTCCCGGCGGCACTGACTTCTTCAGTGTCATCATGTGGCCGTTCAAGTGGTTCGTCGAGGCGATCCTGGTTTTCTGGCACTGGCTTCTGACAGCGGTCGGTATGCCCAGTTCCGCGGGTGTGACCTGGGTGCTCGCCATCATCGGCCTCGTCATCGTGGTGCGCGCGGCCCTGATTCCGCTTTTTGTGCGTCAGATCAAGAGCCAGCGCAAGATGATGGAAATCGCGCCGGAGATGCGGAAGGTCCAGGAGAAGTACCGCGGCAAGCGCGATCAACTCTCTCGTGAGGCGATGAGCCGCGAGACGATGGCGCTGTACAAGAAGCACGGCACGACGCCGGTGTCGAGCTGTTTTCCGCTGCTCGTGCAGATGCCGATCCTGCTGGGAATGTTCTACACACTCAGTGACGTCAAGCGTCACGCGGAGTGGGGCGTCGGCGGAGTGGGGCTCCTCAGTCCCGAACTGACCTGGGAGTTCTACGAAGCGCGTCTGTTCGATGTCGCTCCGTTGCACACGAGCATGATCGATGCTCTGACCAATCACCCCGAGGGGTGGCAGGCCACGACGATCATCCTCGTCATCCTCGTCATCTTGATGATCGCGTCGCAGTTCATCACGCAGCTGCAGATCATCTCAAAGAACCTCTCCCCCGAGGCAAAGACGGGTCAGGCGTACCAGATCCAGCGCGTCATGCTCTACGTGCTGCCGCTGGCGTTCATCTTCTCGGGTGTGTTCTTCCCGCTCGGTGTCGTCATCTACTGGTTCGTCAGCAACCTGTGGACGATGGTGCAGCAGTTCGTCGTGATTCGGAATCTCCCGACCCCGGGTTCGGAGGCCGCCAAGGCTCGCGAAGAGCGGCTGGCTCGGCGAGGCAAGGCCCTCGATGCGAAGGGGCGCGTCATTCCGATGGAGAAGTACGTCGCAGAGCAGGAGCGTCTCGCGAAGCAGGCGGAGGCAGAGCGGGCAGCGAAGCCGAAGCGCCAGCAACCGATGAGCAAGCAGCGCGCCAAGAAGAAGAACCCGGGTGGCCAGAACCAGCCCCCGGGGCAGGCGAGCAAGAACCCACCTGCGGGCCAGGCCGACCAGGACAAGCCACAGAGCGAGAAGGAATAGGTCAGGCGGAGTAGATCGGCCGGTGATGGCAGATCTGTGTGACTGATACTGAGGAGACGAAAGATGAGCGATCAGACAGTAGAAACCCCGGACCGCCGTGCTGAGCCGACCGTGGAGCAGCTCGAGCAGGAAGGCGATATCGCCGCCGACTTTCTTGAGGGTCTCTTGGATATCGCCGACATCGACGGTGACCTTGACCTGGACGTCCGCGGCGGGCGCGCATACGTGTCCGTCGAAGCCGACGGCGGAGACTCGCTCAGGGTGTTGAGCGACCCCGACACGGTCCAGGCTGTTCAAGAGCTCACCCGCCTTGCAGTGCAGGCGAAGACCGGACGGTTCTCCCGTTTGATCCTCGACATCGGCGGCTCGCGTGACACCCGCGAACGCCAGCTCGAGATTCTGGTCGATCGCGCGGTCGCTCGCCTGGACGACGGCGCGTCGCAGGCGTCGCTGCCCGCAATGTCGAGCTACGAACGCAAGCTCGTGCATGACATCGTCGCGGCGAAGGGACTCATTTCTGAGTCCTACGGGGAAGGCGCGGATCGACACACGGTCATTCGCCGCGCGTGAGCGAGCTGCTGGTCGAGCCCGAGCCGGCCGAAGCCGTCGGCATCTTCGGTGACCGAAACGAGCAGGCCCGGGCATTCACCGCTGCGCTGGTGGCAGAGGGTGAGAAACGCGGCCTCATCGGTCCTTTAGAGGTCGCGCGCATCTGGAGTAGACATATCCTGAACAGCGCCGTCGCCGCCCCGCTCTTCTCGGGGACCGTGGCCGATGTTGGCTCTGGTGCGGGACTCCCAGGCCTTGTCCTCGCGATCGCGAGACCGGACGTCGACTGGGTGCTGATCGAGCCGATGGAGCGTAGGGTCGAGTGGCTGACTGAGCAAGTCGAGGCGCTTGACCTCGACAACGTTCGGGTTGTCCGCGCACGCGCAGAGGACTGGAGCGAAGGTCCGATCTTCGACGCAGTCACGGCACGGGCCGTCAGCGCCTTGAGGACGTTGGTCCCATGGACCGCTCCCCTCGTTCGCGACGGCGGGGAGCTCATCCTTCTCAAGGGCGCGAACGCAGAGAAGGAGATCGACGCAGCGCGAAAGGTCATTCGCACCTTTGGGTTGAGCAACGTACGCGTGGAACCCATCGGAACCGGTGTGATCGCAGAGCCGACTCGCGTTCTGCGAGCGACGGTCCACCGCAGCGCGTGAGTTCGTCGGCGACGTCGGTGACGTTCCGCAGAAGGCGTGGGTGCGGGGATCGATCGCTGCCGGGCCGCATACGCAGCGCACGCACGTGAACGGCTGCTGATCCGTCCGTATGACACGGGCTTCCGGTGTGCCTGAACGTCACCCGCGGGCAGGTCCACCGACGGATCCCGGTTCTCGCGGGTCCATCGGCGCGGTCGCGGTCGCAGCCTAACGCCGCCAAAAGCGCAGGTCAGATGGCTATTTGTGTCGCGTTCGGATAGGCGCGGCTCTTACCACTCCGTGCTGCTCGCTGTCAGTCATGTCGCGTCATCGTCGTGTCTGACCGTTTATGTCAGTGACACTCGTTTACCTGGAGACCGGATGGTGGACGAGCTCATCTAGACGGCCCGCAGGTTCCACAACTAAAGCGCTCCCGCGACGGTGTGCTCGCGACCTCGCGGCCTCGCAGCCCGGGCAGGATCTTCACAGACGCAGTGATGTTTCACGTGAAACTAATGAACGAGCGCCGACGTCATCGAGTGGTGCGCCTCGTCCTCAGGCGGGCATCTGACTGCGCCTCACCGGCGTCCGCCTCCCCCGTGCGACATCGGTGCCTCATCCTGAAGCTGTACGTGGGCCCAGGGCGCATCACGTACGGGGCTGCATCCTCCGCTGGTGCGGTAGGCCCCGTCGAGCGCGGGTGGAGAGCCGTGGCTGAGTGGTGATCGGTGCAGGAGCGCTTCTGATCACTTCGGCGTGAGCGGGCGCTGAGAAAGTGCGGCGTGCCCCCGTTTCACGTGCAACACGTCATTCGTCGCGCGTGTTAGCCGATTCGTGTGGCTGGAACCCATGTGTTGCGCTCTCGTGCCCGGCTTGCCTAGCTGCCCCGTAGTCCTATTTCGTCCCGGTTCGCTGACCGGGGGCGAAGGCTCGCTCGGCTACTTCCCACGTCCCGCTGCGCCGGGCGTCCGCCGATGTGTTTCACGTGAAACATGACTCGTTGCCGACTGCTGGGCTTCGCTCGTGCGAATGCGTGCCGGGTGCGTGTGGGCGTGGCGTCTGGCCCGGTCTGACCAGGGATGGCTGTCCCGTACTGGACGTGCATCCCGGGACCGACGAATGTGTGCGGGTGTGGCGGCGGTGTCCGCGGTCTTTGTGGGCTGGGTGGCGCGTCAGCGTTGCACGCAAGGGGTGTGGTTGGCGCGATCGCTACGCAATCGAGCGAGTCCGCGCATCTTGCGCGGCAGAAGCACGCCGGTGTATCTGGCCGAGCCCACCTCTTGCCGGTTCGGGGCAGATGTGCGCGTGACATCGCCACCCCCAAATCCGTCAGTGTTTCACGTGAAACGGGTTGGGGGCAGCAGGAGATCGCGCACACCGCCGATGTCGGCATTCCGTTATGGACGAAGTTGCGCGAGAGGTCCCACGGGTGGGACCTCTCCGTCCTGATGCCATTTGCGAGCTTCGTGCACCCATCCGACGACTGGGATCAGGTCCGTTTCACGTGAAACGGCGGCACGTGTCGCAATCAGCGTGTGCCGGCGCTCACGCCGTACAACACGCTCTATAACACGCGCGAAAGCGTCGGAGTCAGAAGCTAGAGTGGAGGACGGACCGTTGATCCAAGGGAGTTCTTTCAGTGGCGAGTGCCGACAAAACACGCAAATCCGGGGCGTTCTCAGGTGGTGACACCCCACTCGCTCGCCAGTTGGCCGATCTTGCCGCTCGCCGCAAGGCGCTCGAGACCGTCTCTGTTGAGTTCTCCGGCCCGACGCGCGTCATCACCGTCTCCAATCAGAAGGGTGGCGTCGGTAAGACAACATCCACGGTGAACCTTGCCGCTGCTCTCGCCCTCCTGGGCGCACGAGTCCTCGTTATCGATCTCGACCCTCAAGGCAACGCATCCACGGCACTCGGCGTGGAGCACACGGCGGACACCGCGAGCGTGTACGACGTGCTCATTGAGGATCTGCCTCTCGCGGAAATCATCGAGCCCAGCCCAGAGAACCCCAATCTTCTGTGCGCCCCGTCCACTATTCACCTGGCTGGGGCCGAAATCGAGCTGGTCGACAAGGAGTCGCGGGAGTATCGGCTCCGCGCCGCTCTGCAGGACTATCTCTCGGGGTCGGAGAAGATCGACTTCGTTCTTGTGGATTGCCCGCCGTCGCTCGGGCTTCTGACGATCAATGCGTTCGCGGCCGCTCACGAGGTTCTCATCCCCATCCAATGTGAGTACTACGCGCTGGAGGGCCTCAGCCAACTGCTCGGCAACATCGAGATGATTCAGCAGCACATCAATGCGGACCTTCGATTGTCGGCAATCCTGCTGACCATGTACGACGCACGTACCCGGCTGGCGCAGCAGGTCGCCGACGAAGTGACTGAGCATTTCCCAGATCAAACGCTGAAAACGCTGATTCCGCGTTCGGTCAGGGTTTCGGAGGCACCGAGCTTCGGGCAGACCGTGATCGCCTACGAACCACAGTCCGCCGGTGCGATCGCGTACCGCGAGGCAGCCGTTGAACTTGCGACTCGGGCAGAGACCCGCCCCGCCCCATCAGAAGGAGAGCAGTAATGGCCAAGCGGACTGGACTCGGCCGTGGGATCGGTGCGCTGATCCCGACCACAGAGCAGCCGACCTCGACGAGTCGTCCCGTGGACGTGTTCTTCCCGGGTGGTCCGGCCGACGCGAGCCCGTCCTCGGCTCCGACACGAGGCTCGCGGCCGGCTGCTCAGAAGGCATCGTCTGATGCCGAGCCTGAGCTCGTCGCCGTGCCAGGTGCCCGGCTGATCGAGGTCGACCCACACAAGATCGTCCCGAACCCCCGCCAGCCCCGCACGGAGTTCGATCCCGACGACCTTGCCGAACTCGTGCACAGTGTGCGGGAGTTCGGGGTGCTGCAGCCCGTCGTGGTGCGACCTCGCGACGACGGCGAGTACGAGTTGATCATGGGGGAGCGGCGCACGCGTGCGGCGCGTGAAGCAGGACTCGCGACGATCCCCGCTATCGTGCGGGAAACCGCAGATCAGAACCTCCTTCGAGACGCGCTTCTGGAGAATCTTCACCGCTCTCAACTCAATCCGCTTGAAGAGGCCTCGGCCTACCAGCAGCTCCTTGACGACTTCGGAATCACTCAGGAGGAGTTGTCGGTGCGCATCGGCCGATCTCGTCCGCAGATCAGCAACACGATTCGCCTCCTGCGCCTGCCGATGCCGGTGCAGCAGCGCGTCGCCGCCGGGGTTCTCACTGCGGGCCACGCGCGAGCGATCCTCTCTCTCACGGATGAGAGCGAGATGCAGAAGCTCGCGGACAAGATCGTCAACCAGGACCTGTCTGTGCGTGCCGCTGAAAGCGCCGCGAGGTCCGGTGCGTCAACGCCGCGTCGAGGCGTTTCCAACGCCAGTGCTCGTCACGGACACCTGGACGAGCTGGCAGATCAGCTGGGGGATCGGCTCAATACCCGAGTGAAGATCTCGCTCGCCGCCCGAAAGGGTCAGATCACGATCGACTTCGGCGGCATCCAGGATCTGTACCGTGTGCTTCGGGAACTGGGACAGGACCCGGACTCCGGATTCTGACCCGCGTCCGCGGAGGACGCACGTAGGCTGGTTATATGCCGGATACGTCGTCGCACGAGCCTCGCGCCAGCCTTGAGCTGATGCGCGCAGAGGCTGCTGATGAGTTGTCCGTTCTCGTGGAGGAACGGTTGCGTCACGGCGAAGATCCATGGGAGTTCATGGAGGACCTCCCGACCGTGGATGAACTGGTTGTGCTGACGCTCCGGGCTGAGCGAATCGCGGCCGACGGAGGCCGCCGCCCGAGCCAGAACCGGCACTATCGCGTTCTGCGCCAGATCGCGCTCGATCACCCGGCGCTCACCCGGGCGGTCTGGCGCATCCTGGGAAGTGAACCGCATCGCACGTGGGACGCGTCCGTCCGCGCGGAAGCCTCGTAGGCAGCGCCGCTCCATTCCTCGATGGGAATCTCTCTCATCCCGAAACGATCGTTGCGACCGGAGACAACCAGGTCACAGACGAAAAGGGACGGATACCCGTTGGGGAATCCGTCCCTTCTTGCGACGTTGCCTACTTGATGTAGTCCGCGAGGTCCTGCTCGAGAGCGAACTTGGGCTTGGCGCCGATGATCGTCTTCTCGACCTGCCCGTTCTTGAAGACCTTCAGAGCCGGGATCGAGGTGATCTGGTATTCAGCGGCGATGTGCGGGTTCTCGTCAACGTTGAGCTTGAGAATCGTCAGCTTGTCACCGTTCTCGGCCTGGATCTCATCCAGGACGGGGGCGACCATACGGCACGGTCCGCACCATTCGGCCCAGAAGTCGACGAGGACGGGCCCCGACGCGTCGATGACATCCTGCTGCCAGGTGGTTTCACTCGTGGCGTTGGCACTCATGGTCAGATCTCCTTCAGATCGAGGTGTAATGGTGTGAACGTTCCGCGCCGTCGGGCTATTCCACCTCGGGGAGGCCGTCGATGGCAGCCTCTTCCGGGTCGGGCGCTCCGGCATCACCGAGGGATGCGAGATAGTGCTCGACATCGAGCGCCGCGACGGTGCCGGTGCCGGCGGCCGTGACTGCCTGGCGGTAGGTGGGGTCGATGACATCACCCGCGGCGAAGACCCCCGGCACGTTGGTCCGGGAGGAACGACCGTCGACGTGGACGGTTCCCTCCGGGGTCAACTCCAGTTGTCCATGCACAAGGTGGACGCGGGGGTCGTTGCCGATCGCGACGAAGACACCATCCAGGGCGACTTCGCGCTCCTCGCCATCAATGGTGTTGCGGAGAACGACAGCGGAGACGGCATCCTCGCCGAGAATGTCGGCGACTTCGCTGTTCCAGAGGAACTCGATCTTCTCGTTCGCGAAAGCGCGCTCCTGCATGATCTTGGACGCTCGGAGCTCCTCGCGTCGGTGGATGACGTAGACCTTGGACGCGAACTTGGTGAG
Organism: Microbacteriaceae bacterium PS02070; assembly: GCA_029959865.1. Lineage (GTDB taxonomy): Bacteria > Actinomycetota > Actinomycetes > Actinomycetales > Microbacteriaceae > Microbacterium. The sequence goes on from JASCPE010000001.1 coordinate 632,320, forward strand.
GAAGGTGGCTTCCTCCATGGCGGAATCGCCACCCCCGACAACCGCGATCGTCTTGTCCCGGAAGAAGAATCCGTCGCAGGTCGCGCAGTAGGAGACACCGTATCCGGACAGTCGAGTTTCGCCCTCGATGCCGATCTTGCGCGGCGCGGAGCCTGTCGCGTAGATGAGCGAGTGAGCCTCGAGGGTCTTACCGGACCCGAGAGTGACCTTCTTGACCGGTCCGGTGAGGTCGAGCGAGGTGGCGTCGTCGTAGAGAACTTCGGTGCCGAAACGCTCCGCCTGCTGCTGCATGCGTGCCATCAGATCCGGGCCCATGATGCCCTCGGGGAAGCCGGGGTAGTTCTCGACATCGGTCGTGTTCATGAGCTCACCGCCGGTTTCCACGGAGCTTGCGACCAGGACCGGCTTCAGGTTCGCGCGCGCGGCGTAGATCGCCGCGGTGAACCCTGCAGGTCCCGATCCGATGATGATGACGTGTTCCACCGAGATGTCCCTTCCTGGCGAGACCAATCGGCCCCGCCCAGCGCAACCAATAGTATCCGCGCGCTATTCCCCGGGGAGGGCTCTGAGAGGCGGCGTCGGGCTCAGATGCGTGACCGTGCGTCCGTAGCAGTGCGGGGCAGGTTACCGTCCGGGAAGCAACCGCTTGACCAGGCGAGTGACAACACCGAGTTCCGAGGTGCGGAACAGTGCCAAGAAGGCGACGTACACAAGCAGAGACACTCCGCCGATGAGCACGACCGCCAGGAGCGGTGCGAACTTGTCCGCCATGAACCAGCCCTCGTCGCCGCCGAGCAGGAAGTAAGTGAGCCACCCAGCGCCGGCAGCGGGGACCGCTGCAAGCAGGAATCCGCCGAGTGCCACGAAAGCGGACCGCATGCCGAGTGTGCCGAGCTTTCGGCGCAGCAACCACGCCGCCAGGACCAGCTGCAGGATGTTCGCGATCGACTGCCCCAGCGCGATCCCGAAGGCGAGGTACGCCTTCGGGACGGTCAACAGAGCGATCCAGGCTGTCGCGATCACGAGAACGCTTTGCACGAGGGTGAAGAAGAAGGGCGTCCGAGTGTCCTGGTAGGCGTAGAACGTCCGCTGGATCACGAATTGAACCGCGAGTGGGACAAGTGCGACGAGATACGCGGCAAGCACGAGTGACATCTCGCGGGCTTCGTTGGGGGAGTGGCTGAAGACGCGACTGATGGGGAGGATCGCCGCGAACACGGCGGCCAGTGCGCCGACGATGAGCAGGCCGATGATGCGTGTGGACGTGTTCAGATCCTTGCGCACCGAATCGGTGTCACCCTGTGCCGCGTGGGTGCTCAGCTGCGTGAAGTAGGGCGTCCCGATCGACAGGACGATCACGGAGAACGGCAGCATGAAGACCAGCCACGAGAACTGCATCGCGGCCACAGAAGCGCCGGCCTCTGACGCCGTCCCGGCGAAGCGAGTCTGGACCATGCCGGCGATCTGGCCGACGATCACCATGGAGAAGGTCCACCCCGCGAGGCGGCCGACTTGTCCCAGGCCGATACCGCGCCAGCCGAAATCGGGCCGCAGGTGCAGGCCGGCTTTCCGCCAGAACCCCAGGAGGACGAGCGCCTGCATCACGATGCCGAGGGTCGCTGTGCCTGCCATGAGGGCGATCATCTCCGGCGTCCAGCCGGTCGCCTGTGTCCGAACCCCGAAAAGCCAGATAAACGCCAGGAATCCGATGATCGAGACCACGTTGTTGATGATCGGTGACCACGCGAACGGGCCGAAGACCTTCTTCGCGTTGAGGATCTCACCCAAGAGCGCGTAGAGCCCGTAGAAGAAGATCTGCGGGAGGCACCAGTAGGCGAAGGCCATCGTCAGTGCGACCGCGGCCGGGTCCATCAGTCCGCCGAAGAGCGAGACCAGCAACGGTGCGGCAAGCACGGCGAGGACCGTCGTCGCGCCGAGGACAACGACCCCCAGGGTGAGGAGCTTGGAAACGAACGCGTTGCCACCGTCCTCGTGCGTGCGAGAGGCGCGGACGATCTGCGGCACGATCACTCCGGCCAGGAGGCCCGAGGAGATGATCGCGTAGATGTTGTTCGGAAGCTGATTCGCAACGCCGAACGCGTTCGCCGCCGGGGCCTGTGAGACACCGAGCGCAGAGGCGAGGACGACGGAGCGCACCAAACCCGTCGCGCGCGAGACGAGCGTCCCGGCGGCGACGTTGGCACTCGCCCGCCCGATCGCGCTCACGCGGCGTCTCCCCGGGACCGGTGGCGCGCACGTGCGCGGAGGACGGTGCGCACGATCCCCAGGATCAACAGAATGCTGACGATCGTGATGAGCGCGGCGATCCCGAATCCTTCCCACTCGGCACGTACCGCCACCTCAACGGTGCGCGACGGGCCGATCTCGACGGAGGTGGGGCTGCGCAGCTGCAGTCCCAGACGAGCCTCGCCCGAGCCGACGCGTGCTTCCACGGGAACCTCGACGCGGGTGTTCTGCGCCGCGCCCGCGGACACACTCGTCGTATTCTGCACGACGAGCAGCGGGTCCCTCGGCGTCGCAACGAGGACGACGGAGACCGGCCACTCGAGCTCGTTGCGCACCGAGAAGACGAGGGGCGCGCTGGAGCCGAGCAGGTTGATGTCGGTGGGGGGAGTGATCTCCACCGCCCGGAGGGTCTCCCGCGACTGCTCGCGGTGCGCGGCCACGGCTGCGTCCCATTGCGTGGCCATGGGACGCCAGCCGTTGCTGAGGAGCTGCAGGATCGTGGCCGTCTCGCGGGAGGTCAGCAACGACGGATCGTCCAGGATCGAAGCGAACTCCGTGAGCGTCTCCGCGTCCCGCATCAGATCTCGTAGTGCGTCCACGCGCGTCTGATCGGGAACGACCTCCTGCACAGTGACCTCGTCAGCCGGGGCGAAGAGCAACCCGCTCAAGCCGGGGGTCTCCTCGCGGCCGGTCGTGAGTGCATCACGAAGGGAGGACGAGTCGATGGCGCTGGGACGGTCGATCACGGCGAGCACCGGATCAGAGGATAGGGACAGGTAGGCCCGCGCCTCAGCGAGCCCTGCCGCACGGGCCGTGACCCCGGTCGCGATCGCGGTGTCGGTGAGCGCGGTGGAGACATCCGAGTCGTACACGAGCAGGTCCGCGCCGCCGACGGAAGCGTGTGCGGACGTCGACCCGGCGACGGTGGAAGACGGGACGAGAGTCACCGAGCCGTCGAGTTCGCCGAGCGTGGCCACCGCTTCGTCTCCGGCGGTTCCCGTGGCCGGCCAATAGACGCTGTCGTGCGTGGCTCTCACATCGAGGAGTTGCTCGACGGCGGGAAGCTGCGCGGGGGTGGGTGTGGGGCTGGGAGCCTCAGCCGGCGCTGCGGTGGGAGTAATGGGGGGTTCCAGGAAGTCCGCGGAATCCAGATACGACGTGAGTGCCTCAGGTTGAATCGGCTCACTCAACCCTGCGTCCAGCTGCACTGCCACGTCTGCATCGGCGAACTGGAGAGCAAAGCGCTCATTGGGCAGATCGAGCAGGCTCTGCAGCCAGTCCCGCGCCGACTGCGGCGCCGACGTGCCCAGGACGCGAATCGCGGCAACCACCGCCGGGTCGATGGCGAGGATGGCCGAGGTGTCCCGTACGGCGTCCAGGAGCTCGGTGAGAGCCCCGTCCTCGGCGGTCAGCGTGGCCAGTTCTTCTTCCGACAGAAGCCCATCGCCGCGAGGATCGGCGGTCACCGGAACGACGATGTCCACGGACGGATCGGCGTCGTCGGGTTCGGTGACCACGATCACGGAGGTCGACTGCGTCGCACCGCTGGATTGCTCCACGGTCGTGCGCAGCGGGTAGACGCCCGGCTCGAGCGATTCGAGATCCGCGTCGTCCGCGTCGATCGTGACCGCTGCTGTCATGGATGAATAGCGCTCAAGCGTCGAGAGCGTCGTCGTAGCGACATCCGAGAAATCCCCGGTCGCGATGGCGTCGTCGAGCCATCCGCTGATGGCCTCACGCCCATCCAGAGCGTCGGTGCCCAGCGCGACGGTGACCGTGGGGTCTGTCATGTCCTCGGCGGCAGAGTTCGTGATGGCAATGCTGACGGTGACGTTGGACTCCCCGTCGGTGACCCCGGCGCCCAGCGGGGCTGCCTGCAGGATGTGGTCATCGAGCTCAGTACTGGTTGCCGCGCGCGCAGCCGTTGGACTCCCGAGGGCACACCCGATGACGGCGGCAGCGGCCACCCACGCGGCGGCCCGGCGCAGCCACGGGGCGCGGGGCACAGACGAAGTCAGGGTCATGATGAATGCGTGTCGGGCGCAGACCGCACGACACCCGCTGATTCTAGGGTTCGCGGCACTGAGGAACCCGTGTCCCGCCCCGAGAACGGTCAGGTTCGCATATCCGGGCCAGTGCGCGGTTGGATGGAGGAGTGCCGCTCACTGCCGATCCCGAGACCTGCCTCCTGCTCTCCCGCGACTTTCGCAACGCCGGCTTCACAGCCGACGCCGTGCGCGCCGCGTGGGGCGATGACGCCGATGATGCACTCGGTCGTGGAATCACGAGCCCCGCGCATCATGCGGTTGCCGACCGTGAGGACGCGCTCGCGGTCCTCGCCCGATTCTTCGTGCTGGGCCGTCCGGTGCGTCCCGAGATTCTCGCTCGCGCACTGGCCCAGACGGGACCCGACCGCCTTCGAGACGCCGGTTTCGCGACAGACACCATCGATGGACTCAGCGCGACGATCCTCATCCGGCCACAGCGCTTCGAGGACGATGCGGGAGTGGTCGACTGGTGGTTTGCCAGTGATCTGGACGAGAGCGCTCGCCGCGGAGCTCTGCCGCTCACCCATGTCCTCGGAGTCGGGGGCGCGTCACTGACGCTCGCCGGCCTTCACCTCCCCACACCCTCCGAGAAGGTGCTTGACCTCGGCAGTGGATGCGGCATCCAGGCCGTCCGCGCTCGTCGGTACGCCGATCGCGTGATGGCGACAGACATCTCCGCACGCGCTCTTGCGTTCACCGAGATCAACGCTCTCCTCAACGGAGTCGACCGCATCCAGACGCGGGTCGGATCCCTCTTCGAGCCGGTGCGGGGCGAGGTCTTCGACCGCGTCGTGTCGAACCCACCGTTCGTCATCACGCCGAGGACCGCGGGGGTGCCCTCCTATGAATATCGCGACGGAGGGAGGGAAGGGGACACGCTCGTTCGGGAGATCGTCACCTCCGTCGCCGAATACCTCTCACCCGGGGGTGTCGCGCAGCTGCTCGGAAACTGGGAGTACCGTGCGGATGAGGACGGGCTGGACCGCGTGCGGTCGTGGGTGGAGCGAACGGGCCTGGATGCGTGGGTCATCGAGCGCGAGGTGCTCGCACCGATCGAGTACTCCGAACTGTGGATTCGTGATGGCGGTACGACCCCGGGCACGGACGACTTCGACCGCCTCGTGCAGGCGTGGCTCGACGACTTCGCCGCCCGGGGAGTGCAGCGCGTCGGCTTCGGCTACGTCCTGCTGCGCCGCCCCACCGCCGGGCCTCCCTCGTTGCGGAGGTTCGAACGCGTGTCGCAGCCGCTGGCGGGTGCGCTTGGCCCCGCGATGGCGCAGTCGCTTGCGACCCACGACCTGATTCACCGCCTGGACGACGACGCGCTCAGCTCTCTCCGTCTGACCGTCGCCCCAGATGTCACGGAGGCACGTCACCACCTCCCGGGAGCAGAGGATCCGAGCGTGATCGAACTCCGTCAGGGCGGCGGCTTTGCCCGCACGGTGACGGTGGATCCCGCCCTCGCCGCTCTCGTCGGTGCGAGCGACGGTGACCTCGCCGCCGGATCGCTCATCGATGCTATTGCCGAGCTGCTGGAGGTTGATGCCGCAGCGCTGAGAGAAGACCTCCTTCCTCGAGTGCGCGAGCTCTTGTTCACCGGCTTCCTCACGCCGTCACCCGGAGCCGGTCCTCGGTAGGCTCGAGGGATGGTCAATATGGCCGAGGGCGTGGCGCGCCTCGGGGAACTCGCTCGCACACCGGTGGTGGCGACTCTCGCGAGCGCATTCGAGGACGCCGGTTTCGAACTCGCCGTCGTCGGTGGTCCCGTGCGCGATGCCCTCCTCGGACGGGTCACGCACGACTTGGACTTCACCACCAATGCACGCCCCGATGACATCCTCCGGATCATCGCCCCGCTCGCGACGGCGCACTGGGACATCGGTCGTGAGTTCGGCACGATCGGCGCCAAGATCGCGGGCGAGCAGGTCGAGATCACGACGTACCGTGCCGACATGTACGACGGCGTCACGCGTAAGCCCGTCGTGGAGTTCGGAGATTCTCTCGACGGTGACCTGCGTCGCCGCGACTTCACCGTGAACGCCATGGCGCTGCGCGTGCCGGGACCGACCCTTGTCGATCCGACCGGGGGAGTCGAGGACCTGCTGGCGCGCGTCCTGCGGACACCCATCGACCCGGAGGTGAGCTTCGGAGACGATCCGCTGCGGATGCTCCGCGCCGCTCGTTTCGCGTCGCAGCTTGAGTTCGATGTGGCGCCTTCGACAGAAGCGGCCCTCCGCGCACTCGCGCCGACGCTCGGCATCGTGAGTGCCGAACGCATCCAGGCAGAGCTCTCCCGACTCCTCGCCACCGAAGACCCGGTTCGCGGGATCCGGGTGCTCGTAGAGACAGAGCTCGCCGAGCAGTTCCTCCCCGAGATCCCGGCACTGCGCCTGGAAGTCGACGAGCACCATCACCACAAGGACGTGTATGAGCACTCGCTGACAGTGCTGCGCCAGACAATCGAGCTCGAACACGCGCGTCATCCCGGCCAGGCGCCGGACGTTCCCCTCCGGCTCGCCGCGCTCCTGCATGACATCGGCAAGCCCGCGACCCGCAAGCTCGAGTCCGGGGGGCGGGTCAGCTTCCATCACCACGATGTGAAGGGTGCCCGGATGGCGCGGAGGCGCCTTCAGGCACTGCGGTTCGACTCCGCGACGACCGCGTCGGTCTGTGCGCTCATCGAGCTGCACCTGCGGTTCTTCGGGTACGCGGAGGGTGCGTGGACCGACTCTGCTGTGCGCCGTTATGTCCGTGATGCCGGCGACGAGCTCGATCGGCTGCACATCCTCACCCGAGCGGACGTGACGACGCGCAATAAGCGCAAAGCCGCTCGGCTCGGTCAGGCCTACGACGACATCGAGCGGCGCATCGCGGAGCTTTCCGAACAGGAGGAGCTTGCCGCCATCCGGCCCGAGCTCGACGGTAACCGCATCCAAGAGGTGCTCGGCATCGGGCCAGGCCGTGATGTCGGCGAGGCCTATCGGTTCTTGCTGAACCTGCGCCTGGACGAGGGCATCCTCGGCGAGCAGGAAGCGGAGGAGCGGTTGCGCCAGTGGTGGAAGACGCGGGGCTGAACCGACGGGTGTCCTGTGAAAACAGGCCACGGAGAGCGTGCGCGGCTTACACTGAGGGACACTCCTCAACGTCGAACGGAGTCTCATGGATTCGCCGTGGTCCTCGACGCGCGAAGTCACCCCATCGACCTCGCGTCTTCTGATCGAGCGTGCCCATGAAGAACTTGTCGGCGGTAACGCGTCCGATCCGCGCCTGCGGGACGTGCGCACCCTGGTCCGCGACTCCTGGAGTCGCTCGCTGGAGCACCTCGTGCGTCCGGAAGGTCTGCCGCCCCTGGACTTCTCGCCGGAGGAGCTGGAGGCATACCGCTCGGCACATCCCTTGGCCGGCGTGATGGATATGATCCGTGCGTTGCTGGCGCCGGAGGCGAACTCGGGAGTGGTCGTCGCCGTCGGTGATGCCTCCGGACGACTGCTCTGGGTCGAGGGTGACCGGCAGATCCGCCGCCTCACCTCGGACATGGGATTCGTGGAGGGTGCGAACTGGTCGGAGACGGCCGTCGGCACGTCCGCGCCCGGCACAGCTCTCACGCTCGGGCGATCGGTGCAGATCCATGGGGCGGAACACTTCAATCGGCACGTTCAACCCTGGTCGTGCACCGCAGCCCCGGTTCGTGACCCTGACACTCGACGGGTCGTCGGAGTCATCGATGTCACGGGGGGCGCGGACGTGGTCACCCCGCAGGCGGCACTCCTGGTGGACGCGACGGTCCGCGCGATCGAGGGTGAGATGCTCGTTGCGAAGCTGCGGACAGCGCAGGCGCCGACGCGGCGGACACGTGCCGTCCCGGAAATGCCGCAGGGCACGACGCTGCGCGTCCTGGGGCGTGACCGTGCTCTGCTCGAGGTCACCGGTGACGCGCACTCGCGTCTCACCGAGTTGACCGCGCGCCATGCTGAGATCCTGCTCATGCTCGCGCTGCATCCGCACGGCCTCTCCGCCGACCGGCTGGGCGAACTGGTCTACGGGCCGAACTCCGTTGATACCCTGCGACCGGAGCTCGTTCGACTGCGCCGGGTGCTGGAGAAGAGCGCACCGCATCTCATTCCCCAATCGCGGCCGTATCGACTCCCGGTTGAGGTGGAAACCGACGCTCAGCAGGTTCTCTCTCTCCTGGACCGGGGTGCGCACCGCGTTGCCCTGGCGGCGTACAGCGGCGCCGTACTGCCAGACTCCGTGTCTCCCGGAGTGGAGCGCTTCCGCGACACCGTCCGCACCACCCTGCGCGAGGCGATCCTCACCGAAGCCTCGCTCGATGTTCTGCTCACCTTCGCCGACACCGAGGATGGCGCCGACGACATCGAAGCGCTGCGGCTGGCGCTGAGCATGCTCCCCGCGCGGTCGCCGAAGCGCGCCGGCCTCGTTGCGCGGATCGAGCGACTCGAGACCGATGACTGACAGGCGAAGGCGCTCGTTCACCTAACGGCTACCGTGCTGTCACTCTCGCGTGGCACGCTCTCGCTCGTGTCGAACGCTTTAGTGACGGTCATCCTGCCGGCAAAGGATGCAGCGCCGTACATCGGCACCACCCTGTCCTCTCTGCTGCAACAGTTCTCCGAACGCGGTCGGCTCCAGATCGTCGCCATCAATGATGGCTCGACGGATGAGACCGGAACGATCATGACCCGCTTTGCCGACGCGTACGACAACGTTCAGGTGGTCAGCAACACGGAGCCCAGAGGGCTCGCGTCAGCCCGCAATCAGGGGCTGCGCCACGTCGACGGCGACTATTTCTGCTTTGTCGACGGCGACGACTGGATGCAACCCGGCCGGCTGCGCGTGCTTGCCGACAGAATGCGCGAGCTGGAATGTGACTTCGTGCGCACCGACCACGTCCAGGTCACCGGTGCCAGACGGCAGCTCATGCGCGCGCCGTATCCATGGCGCGAAACCCGCGTCGATGCGCGCTCCGCGATCCTTCCCACCGAAGACACGACGATGGTCGACTACCCGTATGCCTGGGCTGGCATGTTTCATCGACGGCTCGTGGATGAGGGCCTTGCGCTGTTCCCGGAAGGCCTGTTCACCGCGGAGGACCGTCCGTGGATCTGGGGCTTGCACCTCGGAGCCGCCAGCTTCGCCGTGGTCGACGCCCCCGCGCTCCTCTACCGTCGGGGCGTGGCCACCTCGTTGACGCAGATCTTCGACCGTCGCCAACTCGACTTCATCCGGGCATTTGACCAGACGATCGACATCGTTTCGCGCGACCGGGAGGCCGACCGCTTCCTGCCCAAGATCGCTGCGACGACGCTGGCCGTGAGTGCACATCACCTGGTTCGCTCGCGGGAAATGCCCGGCAACGTGCGGCGGGATCTTCGTGTCGGCATCCGCGGCCTGGTTCGACGCTTCCCGCCCGAGGTGCTCGAAAACGAGTTCGCCCGCATGTCTGACCGAAGACGGCGCATCCTCGCCGCGGCCGTGCGTGAGGCGCGGTCGGCATGACTCAGATTTTCATCGTCCACTCCATCTACGGGCTGGCGACCGCGGTCGCCGCTATCGACGCGGGGATCGTTCCGGACGCCTCGCGCCGCATCCTGGCCTTCACGAACACCGCGGCAATCCCGGAGACAGCCCCCGACCTGCTGACGGATCCGGGACTCGCGGGTCTGCGGCGTCGTTTCACGGACGAGGAATCCCTGAACGACATGCTCGCGCCGCTCCATCCGACGCAATGGCGCCCCGGCACGAACGACTCAGCGATCGTGGAGCGCCTCGTGCGCCGCGCGTGGAACCTGGGCTCGGACCCGGTGCACCTCTTCGTCCAAAGCGTGCAGGTACCACCGGCTCGCAGCTTCGTGTGGCTGTTCCCCGGGGCGGAAGTGACGATCCTCGGTGACGGGCTGATGACCTACTCACCCATCCGCGACCGCATTTCGCACACCTTCACCCACCGGGTCACGGGAGTCACCTACGCCGACGTTGTTCCGGGCGTGGAACCACTTCTGTTCACCGAGCACGGGGCTGCCCGCCTCCCCATCTCGCCCGAACGCTTCGGCGCGACCCTTCGCGAAGCAACGGAGGATCTCCGCGACCCCGCTGTGGACCTCGTCACCTCGTTCTCCGGTTCCAGCTCGCTGGTGCTTGGACAGTACCTTTCGACGCTGGGGCTGATGACGACGGAGGAGGAGACGGAGCTGCAGCAGCAGATGATCGCCCGGGCGCACGCCTTCGGGGCCGACCGTGTCGTCTTCAAGCCGCACCCCTCGGCGCCGCCCACCGAGACACACCTCCTTGCCGAGTACGGTCGAGCGATCGGGGCACGCGTCGACGTTCTCGACAGCATCGCTCCCGCCGAGATCGTTGCCGACCGCATCGATGCGAAAGCGGTCGTGGCGGGTTTCTCCACCGCGCTCCCGACGACGCGCGCGATGCGGGGAACGCCGATCGCTTCCGTCGGGATGGAATCGCTCCTTGAGCGCCTCCAGCCCTACGCGAACAGCAATCGGATCCCGGCCACGATCGTCGACGCGCTCACGCGTGAGGATGCTCTCCCGGAAACGGACCTTCAGCACCTCGTCGACACCGTCGGATACGTCATGCAGCCGGTCATCATGAAGCACCTTCGACCGCGCGCGGTCGAGTTCTTGCAGCATGCGGCACCCCGAGAACGGGAACGCTACGTCGGACAACGGCAGCTCCGCCGTCTCGATCTGCCCGGGGCCGTTCGTCAGCCGTGGCATCGCCTGCTCGACACCTCGGTGGGAAGCCGGCTGGAGACCGCACGCCTGATGGCTCGCGGTGCGAAGCGACGCACGCGTCGCGCATGGAAGGAACTTCGAGGAAGATGAACACCGCTCGAGTGGTCGCGATCATCCCCGCCCGGGGTGGCTCCAAGGGAGTGCCCGGCAAGAACGTGCGCACGGTCGGGGGTGTGCCCCTGGTTGCCCGAGCCGTCCACGCCGCACTGGCCGCGCGCCAGGTGGACGATGTCTTCGTCTCCACCGATGATGAGGCCATCGCGGAGGCGGCCCGGTCGGCCGGGGCACGCATCATCGACCGTCCGGCCGAGATCGCAGGCGACCTTGCCAGTTCTGAAAGCGCGATCCTGCACGCGCTGGAGACGCTCGAGGCTTCGGACGAGCGCGCCGACGTCGTTGTGTTCCTCCAGGCGACCTCGCCCTTCATCCCCGTCGATGGGATCGAACGCGCCGTCGACGCGATCACGGCGGGCGGATACGACAGCGCCTTCTCCGCCGTCGAAACCTATGGGTTCCTCTGGCGACGCACCGACGACGCCGCGGCAGACGCGATCAATCACGACGTCTCGCACCGGCCCCGGCGCCAGGACCGCGAGCCGCACTATCTGGAGACCGGTGCCTTCTACGCCTTCGACGCGGAGGGGTTCCGCGCCGCAGGGCACCGTTTCTTCGGCCGCATCGCGATCATCGAGGTCCCCGAGCGCGGATCGGTCGAGATCGATGATGAGGACCAGCTCACGGTGGCCCGCGCACTCGCGCCGCTGCTGGATGCTCCGGAACGAATCGACGTCGACGCCGTCGTGACCGATTTCGACGGCGTGCACACCGACGACACAGCGTATGTGGACAGTGCGGGCATCGAGCAGGTGCGGGTGAGCCGGTCCGACGGAATGGGAGTGGGGCTCCTGCGGAAGGCGGGCATTCCGCTGCTCATCCTCTCGACTGAGGCCAACCCCGTTGTGCGGGCACGGGCGGCGAAGCTGCGGGTGCCGGTCATGAACTCCGTCGCCGACAAGGCGGCGGCCCTGCGCGCCTGGGCGGAAGAGGAGCACATCGATCTTTCTCGCGTGGCGTACCTCGGCAATGACGTGAACGACCTTCCGGCGATGGAGCTCGTCGGCTGGCCCATCGCCGTCGCCGACGCGCACCCGAAGGTGCATCGCGCGGCCCGCGTCGTGCTGACGCGGCGCGGCGGTGACGGAGCCGTTCGCGAACTGGTTGATCTTCTGTTGCCGGAGTGACTACGACTCGTCGATCGGCGGCCACCGTCGATTCACACCGTGTTCACCGGGCGCGATCACGCTGAATGCAACAGTTCTCGGAAGGACACCTCAATGACTGTCAGCATCGGTTCTCACGTCATCGGCGGCGGCCACCCGGTCTATGTGATCGCGGAAATCGGCCTCAACCACAACGGTGATGTGGAGATCGCCAAGCGGCTCATCGACGTCGCGGCAAACGCCGGCGCGAACGCCGTGAAGTTCCAGAAGCGCACCCCGGAGATCGCCACCCCCGAGCACATGCGCGACACTCCGCGTGAGACGCCGTGGGGCACCATGACTTACCTGGAGTACCGGTACCGCGTGGAGTTCGACCGCGAGCAGTACATCGAGGTCGGCGACTACGCGACGGAGCGTGGGCTGGACTGGTTCGCCTCCCCGTGGGACGTCCCGAGCGTTGACTTCCTCGAAGATCTCAACGTTGTCGCGCACAAGGTCGCCTCGGCGAGCCTCACGGACATCGAGCTGCTCAACGCACTGCGCGCCACGGGCAAGCCGATCATCCTCTCCACCGGAATGTCGACCATCGAGCAGATCGACACCGCGCTGGGCGCTCTCGACACGAACAACGTCATCCTCATGCATGCCACCTCCACGTATCCGATGGAGCCGAACGAGGCGAACATCAAGATGATCAGCACGCTTCGCGACCGCTATCACGGCATTCCGGTCGGCTACTCCGGGCACGAGCGCGGACTGCAGATCTCTCTCGCCGCCGCAGCGCTCGGGGCAGTCGCCATCGAGCGCCACATCACGCTCGACCGCACGATGTGGGGTTCGGATCACGCTGCCTCGCTGGAGCCCGCGGGCCTGGAGCACCTCGTGCGCGACGTCCGCGTCATCGAGGAGGCACTCGGTGACGGCGTGAAGCGCGTCTACGAGGGTGAACTCGCACCGATGGCGAAGCTGCGCCGCGTCCCCGCGTGATGCACACCGCCGACCGCTCCACGTCGCTTCGGGTCGTCGCGATCGCCGACGCCGATTCGTACGTGAAGTGGTCGGCGGCGATGCTGGACTCGATCACGGACGCGCGCCCGCATCTCGTGATCGTCCGTACGCCGTTGACGGTCAGTGAGCATCAGCAAGCCGCCGCCGTACGCGGCACGGCCATCGGTCCGAGCCAGATCACGCGGCTGGAGTACAACGCCCTCGCCGCATGGCTGGCGGCGGACCGCCCCGACGTCGTGATCATCGCGGGGCGTGGGCCTCTCGTTCGAATCATCCTGCGCGCCGTCGACTCTCTGCCCCGCCGCCCTGTTGTCGTCGGCGGGTTGCCGGGCATCTCCATCCCTGCCCAGCGCGGCGCGGTTCTCTACCGTCGCAACTGTGACCTGATGCTGGTTCAGTCTGTGCGCGAGCGGCGCGCGTTCACCGAGTTGGCGCGACGGCTCGGCGTGAAGGTGGAGTTCGCCTTGGCAACGCTCCCGTTCGCGGTCCGGAGAGAAAGGACCTCGCAGGGGACAGACCTCGTCTTCGCCGCCCAGGCGATCGTGCCCCGGGGGAGTGAGGACCGTGAGCGGGTCGCCGACATCCTGCGCCGGGCCGCTCTCGCGGACCCAGACCGCCGGGTCGTCGTGAAGCTCCGTTCACGCCGGACCCACGGCGAAACCGAGACCCATCACGAACTGTCGTCCTACGAGGACCTTCTTCGAGACCGACCGGAGAATCTTGTCTTCTCCTACGGGTCGATGGGCGACGCACTCGAGAGCGCGGAGGGTCTCGTCACCGTCAGCTCCACCGCGGCGATCGAGGCCCTGTCGCGATCGATCCCGGTGATCGCTCTGGACACCTTCGGCGTCAACAAGGACCTCCTGAACACAGTCTTCGCCGGAAGCGGTGTCCTCGGCTCCGCGGACGATGTGATCGCGCGGCGATTCCGCCATCCTCACCCGGTCTGGCTGCGGGACAACTACTTCCACGACCCGGCTGCCGCGACGTGGTGGGAGCGCACCGTCGAACTCGTCCGCGCGCGCAGGCGCGGGGAGCTCCCCGAGAAGCGGATGCGGCCAGCGCGCGGTGGGCCGTTGCACGAGGCGTGGCAACGCAAGGCGGTTCTCGGCCACCTCGACCGTTCCGTCGCCGGGTATGTGGCGCTTGCGACCGCCCGTCCACTCGTCCGCGCCGTGCTCGCCCTGCGGCGTTTCCGTCGATCGCTGCGCCCTGTCACCACGGCAGACACCGCCTCGGATTTCACCCTCGCACCGGCCACGTACCAAGACCCGATCGTGCGGCGCGTATCTCCCGGAGCATCCGTCCTCGTCGACTGATGCCCCCGCAACATGATGCAACGTTGCCGGGCGTAGCGTGGGCCCACGCGCGGTGCTGCTGCCGTGCGACTCATGGACAGTCAAAGGAGACACCTCATGACCATCGTTGAAGAAGACGTGTCAAGCGTCTACGCCGCACCGGGGACCAAGGGGTCCGTCGCAGATTTCCGCCCTCGTTATGGCCACTACATCGGCGGTGAGTGGGTCGATCCCATCAAGGGCGAGTACTTCGAGGACATCTCTCCCGTCAACGGCAAGCCGTTCACGGAGATCGCTCGCGGAACCGTCGAAGACATCGACCGTGCCGTCGACGTGGCGTGGAAGGCGTTCGAGTCGTGGAAGAGGACCTCGCCCGCGGAGCGCTCGGTGGTGATGAACAAGATCGCCGACCGCATCGAGGAGAACCTCGAAGCGATTGCCGTGGCCGAGACGTGGGAGAACGGCAAGCCGGTCCGCGAGACGCTCGCGGCCGACGTTCCGCTCACCGCTGACCACTTCCGTTACTTCGCAGGTGTCCTGCGTGCGCAGGAAGGCGGCATCAGCCAACTCGACAATGACACCGTCGCGTACCACTTCCACGAGCCGCTCGGCGTTGTCGGGCAGATCATCCCGTGGAACTTCCCGATCCTCATGGCGGCGTGGAAGCTCGCACCTGCGCTCGCCGCCGGCAACTGTGTCGTCATCAAGCCGGCCGAGCAGACCCCCGCATCGCTGCTGTTCCTCTTTGACATCATCGGTGATCTGCTGCCCCCGGGCGTCGTCAACATCGTCAACGGGTTCGGGATCGAGGCGGGCGCGCCGCTCGCCCAGCACAAGCGCATCCGCAAGGTCGCGTTCACCGGTGAGACCACGACCGGCCGCCTCATCATGCAGTACGCGTCGCAGAACCTCATTCCGGTGACGCTCGAACTTGGTGGCAAGAGCCCGAACGTGTTCTTCGACGATGTCGCGATGCAGAGGGACAGCTTCTACGACAAGGCGCTGGAAGGCTTCGCGATGTTCGCCCTGAACCAGGGCGAGGTCTGCACGTGCCCGTCTCGCGCCCTCATCCAGAGGTCGATCTACGACGGCTTCCTCGCCGATGGCCTGGAGCGCGTCGGAAAGATCGTCCAGGGCAATCCGCTGGATCCGAACACCATGATCGGTGCGCAGGCCTCCAACGACCAGCTCGAGAAGATCCTCTCCTACATCGACATCGGCAAGGAGGGCGGCGCGAAGTTGCTCACCGGCGGCGAGCGCGTCGATCTCGGCGGCGATCTCAGCGAGGGCTACTACGTCGCCCCCACGGTGTTCGAAGGCACCAACGACATGCGGATCTTCCAGGAGGAGATCTTCGGTCCGGTGCTCTCGGTCACCAGTTTCGATGATTTCGACGACGCGATCTCGATCGCCAACGACACGCTCTACGGTCTCGGCGCCGGCGTGTGGAGTCGTATCGGGGACACCGCGTACCGCGCCGGTCGGGCGATCGAGGCGGGCCGGGTGTGGACGAACACGTACCACCAGTACCCGGCGCACGCGGCGTTCGGTGGCTACAAGCAGTCCGGCATCGGTCGCGAGAACCACGCGATGATGCTCGACCACTACCAGCAGACGAAGAACCTGCTCGTGTCCTACGCCGACGGCGCGATGGGCTTCTTCTAAGCCTGCACTCGACTCCCCGCCCGTGCCCTCATCCGGCGCGGGCGGGGATGTTCCTTCTCCGGCCCACCTAGCCGGGCGGCAGGTGCGGTGGGAGAATCGAACGACGAGACGACGACCGAGGGAGGTCGCGATGGTCAGTATCGGAACGTATCAACGCGTGGATGTGACCGCGGCGGCGGGCGAGCTGCTCAAGGAACTCACCGTGAAGCACGGACCGCTCATGTTCCACCAGTCCGGTGGCTGCTGCGATGGCAGCGCCCCGATGTGCTATCCCATCGGGATGTTCCAGACGGGACCGAGTGACGTGCTTCTGGGCACTCTCGACGTCAACGGCCTTGACGACATCGAGGTCTACATCTCCGAGGCCCAGTTCGAGTACTGGAAGTTCACGCACATCACGATCGATGTCGTGCCCGGTCGCGGTTCCGGCTTCAGCGTCGAGGGCCCGACCGGCAAGCGCTTCATCATCCGTTCACGGATGCTCAACGACGCCGAGCTGGAGTACTTCGGGCTGCGCAACAACTGACCGCACGTGTGAGTCCGCTCGCGGAGACGTGGGCGAACGGGGTGCGGGTCGCGACAGCGGGAGTGAGGTTCACGCCGATCGGACTTGCTTCTCGCGCCACGGGGGCGCACGGTAGAACTGTGGTGTTCCTCGATGACCTCAGCTCCTGGCTGGCGCGCCAGCGCTGGTACGCCGGTAAGGACCACGCGCCGCACCTGCGCATCATCGCAGCGCAACCGGCTCCGGCCGGTGCGACCCGGTACCTGGTCATGGACGAGGGCGGAGCGCTGCCCGTGCTCTATCACGTGCCCCTCATCGGTGCCGTGGCGCCGGGGGAGGCCGATCTCGTCGACGACGACGGCCGGGCTCTCATCGATGCCGTCCGGAACCCGGAGTTCACCGTGGGCACGCTCGCCCAGATGGGGGTCGATACGGAGCGTGTCTCCGGCTCCCGTGTGCTGACGGGCGAGCAGTCGAACACCTCGATCGTCTTCGACGAAGACGGCGAGCCGACGATGATCCTGAAGCTCTTCCGCACGCTCCATCACGGCGAGAACCCCGATGTCACTGTGCAGCGCCCGCTGAGCGCGGCCGGATCGCCCTACGTCCCCCGCTTCCTGGGGAGCGTCGACGCGTCCTGGCCGGACGTCGGCCGCGACTCGGGATCGGCCTTCGGCACCCTGGGGTTCGCGCAGGAGTTTCTGCCCGGAGTCCGTGACGGCTGGACCCTTGCACTGGAAGCTGCTCGGCAGGGGCACGACTTCACCGCGTCCGCTCGGGAGCTCGCGCTCGCCGTGGCCGGTGTGCACAGCGCTCTCGGCGACGTCCTACCGACGACGGACGCCACCGACGACCTCATCGAGGGGACGGGGGTGACCTGGGGGCGACGGCTGTCGATCGCGGCTCTCGAAGTGCCTGCGGTCGCCGAACGTCAGGAAGGGATCAGCGAGGTCTATCGGGACGCGTTGGCGCGACCCTGGCCGCGACTCCAGCGCGTGCACGGCGACCTGCATCTCGGTCAAGTGCTCGCCGTGCCCCACGACGGATGGCGGATCGTCGACTTCGAGGGGGAGCCGCTGCGCCCCATGGAAGAGCGTGCGATGCCGGATCTGCCGCTGCGGGACGTGGCGGGGATGCTGCGCTCCTTCGATTACGCCGGTGCTCTCGGGGGAGGCGCCGACGGATCCACCTGGGCCGCGGACTGCCGGGAGGCATTCCTCGCGGGGTACGCGGAGGCCGCCGGAGCGGACGTGCTCGATGACACCCTCCTGCGCGCGCTCGTGCTGGACAAGGCCGTCTACGAGGCGATCTACGAGGCGCGCAACCGGCCCGATTGGCTGCACGTCCCGCTCGCTGGAATCGACGCGGCCCTCACTCTCCGCGCCGAGGACTGATCACTCGGCGGGCGCCTCGGGCGCGCTGACGAGAAGGAAGAGCGCTCCGTACGACGGCAGCGAGACCGAGAAGCTGTGCAGGTCGTCGACCTGCCCGGCCACATCGCCGGTCGCCGCGTCCGTGATCTCGCTCCCCGGGGGAAGGTGCTTCGAGCGGACGGTTCCCTCGGTCGTCTCGGCACCGAAGTTGAGCACCGTGATCTGCAGGGGTGCATCTGCAGCGGCATCTCCCTCATCGAGGCGGTGCACCAGCACGAGCATTGACGCGTGCGCGACCTGCGGAACATCGAGCTGCGTCGCGCTCGCGATGCCGTGCCGACGGCGCAGCTCAAGAATCCCCGAGAGGCGGGAGGCGAACGAATCGGGGTCGTCGAGCTGCTCCGGCAGCGGCCCGTACAGCGCACGGGCGCGGGGCATCCCGGCCGAGGAGCGGGTCGCCGCGGGCGCGACGTCGAGGAGGTCGTGGGCGCCCCGCTCGATCCAGCGCGTGTCTCCGGAGCCGATCAGGTCGTCGATCTCGCCCGGTGCGACCGTGAGCATGCCGGTGAGGTCCCACCCGGACAGCGCGAATACGCCCGGCTGCCACGCGTTGTAGGCGCACAGCAGCAGGTGCGCGTCGCGGATGGCCGGGACGTCGTCGTCGGTGATGTCGTCGAGCGTCGTCGCGCCGCGGGTTGCGGCGATCAGCGAGGTGGTCGTGCAGGCGATCCCGTTCTGGGTGAAGACGCGGTTGAAGTCGGCCGTGCCGGTCAGGCTCTCGGTCAGCTCGGCGCGGACGAGCTCGGCGAGCTCGGCTCCGGTGATCTCGCCGCCGCGGAAGCGATAGACCTCTTCGGCGTGCCGGGTGGCCCAGTGCACGAGCTCGTAGGTGAGCTCATCATGGTTCTGGAGGCCGTGCACGAGTTGCACCGGCTCGACGCCGAGCTCGAGCGAGGAGGTCAGCGCGAGCCGGAGGAACTCCGTCTGCCCGGTTGCGAGGGCGTGGTGGTAGCCGGGGCGTCCGACGAAGTCGTAGGACAGGTCGGCGCCGACCGCGCCGGTGTCGCGGATGTCCTCGATCGTGAGGTTGAGCTCTTGGAAGGTGAACCCGCCGACCTTGCGCACCATGCCGCCGATGATCTGGTTGGCCGCATGGGAGAGTGGGTGACCTTCCGACCACGCCGGCATCCCCTCGGCGCTTTTCTCGACACCCAGGAACCCGTTCGCATCCAGCCGCAGGGCGGTCGTCCCCAGCTCCCCGAGCGAGTGCAGCGCGTCGCCGATGACGAGTCTCATCCCAGCGAAGGTTGGGTCGAGCCAGTTGATCGAGGGCTGGCCCTGCTTGAAATAGTGCAGGTACACCCAGCGACGGGTGACCCCGTCCGGACCGATGACGGCGCCCGTCGCGCTCCAGTTCGTGTCCTTGACGCCGGGAGTGTAGAAGATGACGCGTTGAAGCTCTCCGATGATATACCCGCGGCCGGCGAGCTCACGTTCGGTCGCGGTGTCGAGGTTGACGCTGTCGACATCGCTTGGGACGTCCGGCAGCAGCCCCCAGTCCTCGGGCTGGATCTCGACCATGTGATAGATGCCGGGGTAGTCCTTGTACCCCATCTCGGCGAGGCGGAAGTCTGCCCCCTTGCCGGTGTGACCGGGCACGATGTCATCGATGATGCTGCCGCCGTGGCTTTCGGCGGCATCGCAGAGCGCGCGGAACTCGGTGTCGGTGCCGAAGACGGGGTCGATCTGGGTGCTGATGCGATCGAAGTGCCCATCGACGCTCGGTGTCTCCTGCCATCCCGCGATCCCACCGGCTCGCTTGACGGGGCCCGTGTGGATCGCGCTGATGCCGATGCGCTCGAAGGCTGACCACAGCGCGTCGTCGCCGAGGGCGGAGAGGAACGACTGGCCGGGGCGGGTGATCAGCGAGAGCGGGTACGCCGTGAACCAGACGTCGGTCGTTGCGATGGCCCGCCGCGCGTCGGGTCGTGCGTAGGGATTGCGCCACATCGTCGGCTGTCCGGACACCTCGCGAGCGAGGACATCCGCGTCCTTCAGCATGGACTGTCTGACCAACCACTCCACGTACGAGGGGTTGCTGCCGTTTGCCGTGCGCGGGTCGGTCGTCGAGCGCCGCACGCCTCCGCCACGGAAATGATCGCGCGGGCGGAGCCGTTTCGGCCGGGCGGGATAGCGCTGCTCGTCGTAGCTGATCTCCGCCGGTTCGGGCTCGGCCTGCGCTTCCGCCTCGTGGAGCTCTCGCAGTCCGGGCAGGTCGATGGGTCCGGTGTAGAGGTCCTCCGGGCGGTAATCGTCGCGGGCCATTTCCCCAACCTACTCCGGTGGTCGTGACGTGTCGCGGTCGGGGTCAGCGGTTGAAGAAGAGGGCAGGGAGGATCCCCGAGCTCATGAGGAACCAGAGGATCCCGAACGCGGCGATGGTGATGATCGTCTTCCACGGCGTCCTCGTGCTCAGCCGCCGACCCTGCGCCGCGACGCCGGGTGGCGGCTGCAGCGGCGCCGCCGGCGCCTGGAACGGCACGCCGTCATCGGCGCTGGTCGCGGGGTGGTCGCTGGCGGTGGCCGTGACGTAGGGCTGGGCGGAGGGGGCGGAGCTCAGGCGATCGTCGCGCCACCGCTCCCACTGCGCGAACTTGTCCAGGAATGCGGAGACCGCGGAGAACAACCAGGCCCAGGTGTTCGCGTCGAGGGTGGAGAAGTCACGCTTGGCGTAGAGGAACATCCAGTCATCGACGATCTCCACGTCCAACGCGGCGGCGTGGTCGATGAAGCGCGCCATGATGTCGGGGGTGAACAGGTACAGCGCGTCGCGCTCGTACCCGCGCGGGCAGTGCAGCGCGAAGTACTTGTCAAAGTCCCCTTCGAGGCTGAGGCGCTGGTCCTTCGAGAATTCCAGAGGCAGATTGGAGCCGAACAGGCCGTTGTTTCCGTGGGCGTCGAGCACGATGTGCGGGAGCGGGGACGAGAGATGGACGGCAACATATCCCCAGGTGTGCGTTGTCTTGTTGTCTCCCGATCCGGTCGTGTAGCGGTAGTTCCCGAACTCGACGAAGCGGGGTCGCGTGCCGCGGATGACCTCACTGGCCATGCGCGATGAGCCGAGGTGAAAGATCATGCCGGGCAGCGGAGGGTTGGGGATCCGGTCTTCCCAGGTCATCGCGTTCGCCTGGGCGAATCGGTCGAGCCGGTAGTCGCGCTCCCGGTTCGCCCGTGACGTGTTCAGTCGCGCCACCAGGATCACCACCGCAATCCCCGGGATCACCAAGAACGGCAGCCAGATTACGACGGGGAGGCCACCGCCACCGAACGCGAGCGTCAGGACACTCGTCATCACCGGGACGATCAGGAACAGGAACGCGATCACGAAGACGCCGGCGAAGATGAGGCCGAGTGTCTGTTTCGAGATGCCGAACGCGCTGCTGTGGCGGCGCCGCGCCCTGACCTGTGCGCCGTGCTGTCTCACGGCCGCCGGGTCGACCGGGTCGGTCAGCGGGCGTGCGTCGAAGGTGTAGTGCTGAGGTGTGGGAATCATCAGCGGTTCACCTCGTCTGAGCCGTACTGCAACACAGCGCCCTCCGGGACGCGAGCGATCTCGAGTCCCTCCTCTGCCAGGAGACGCTCGATGAACGCTGCGCTGCCTCCGACGATGGTCGAGTCGTAGTCGACTTCGGTCACGATGACCCACGCGTGGTCGGCGGGCCACGCGAGGCTCGGAGACTGTGGTGATCCCCAGTCCCGGTCGACCCACGGTGCGCGCGCGGGCCAGTCCGCGTCCGACAGTTCGGCCAGTGCCGCGTGGAAGAGGACGTGTTCCCGCTGCGGCAGTTCCAGCTTCGGCCCCTCGGAAACGTCCCGCGAGAGCGTCCCTTCCTGCCAGGTGGGCTTACGGAAGGCGTTGTTGAGGACGTCGCGGCGGAGCCGGTCGGTGAAGTGCTCATGGCGGGCGTCGGTGGGGGCTTCTCCGAGGGTGAAGCGCACGCGGGCGGGGGAGTCGCCATAGAACCCGAGTATTCCGCCCCACCCTGCCCAGACGGCGACGTACGCGTCCTCCGGTGTCTCGGTGAAGGAGGAGCCGACGCGCGCGAGAGTGGCGAAGGCTTCGTCGTCGAGCTCACCCTCCGCGGGCGCGCTGAACTCGCGGCCGTCGGGGGACACCGTCGTCTGCCACCCGGTCCACTGCTCGCCGGTCGGGTCGCCATGGACGCCAACGAGGGCGTGCCACTGTGCGAGAGGGTGGAACGTCCTTCCGAAGGCGCTCGCCGTGTCGCGCCAGGACGAGTCCTCCGTGACGATCCGTTCGAGGATCCGGTGCCGCTCCTTCTCGCGCATCTCGCGGTAGGTCTCCGCATCCGGCATGCGTTCGCCCGGGAGGGACGACACCGCCGGGCGATGAAACACGCGTGCGTAGGCCTCGAAGCCGTGGGGGACGACCCCGTGCATGGTCCGGCCCCACGCCTCTCCATCGTCGATTCGTTCGTGCAGCCACTGGCCGGGCGAGACGTCGGCGGTCCATTCCATGCCGTTCACGCTACCTGCCGCCCTCGGCGTTGCAACCCTCCGCAACGTGACGATTCGTACCGTGAGGGGTGACAGGCGAACCCCCACCTCGCCTCAACAAAGGAGTGATGTCGATGTCAACGGTGACAGAAACAACGGACCTGCGCGGTCAGGTCCCCGAAGGAACAATGCGTGCCGCAGTCGTGGTTGCACACGACCGGCCGCTCGAAGTCAAGGACGTGCCGATCCCGTCGCCCGGACCCGGTCAGGCACTCGTGCGCGTGATCACCTCGGGTGTGTGCCACACCGACCTCCACGCCGCACGCGGCGACTGGCCGGTCGCGCCGAAGGGGAACCTCATCCCCGGTCACGAGGGCTACGGAGAGGTCGTCGCACTCGGCGAGGGCGTCGACACCCTCACTGTCGGCCAACTCGTCGGCAACGCGTGGCTGTGGAGTGCGTGCGGCACGTGTGAGTACTGCCGCACCGGCTGGGAGACCCTGTGCCCCGAGCAGCAGAACGGTGGCTACTCGGTGGACGGCAGCTTCGGCGAGTACATGCTCGTCGATGAGAAGTTCGCCGCCCGCATCCCCGAAGGCGCTGACCCGGAAGAGGTCGCCCCGGTGCTGTGCGCGGGCGTCACGGTCTACAAGGGCCTCAAGATGACCGGCGTCAAGCCCGGCGAATGGGTCGTCATCAGCGGCATCGGCGGCCTTGGCCACATCGCTGTCCAGTACGCCCGCGCCATGGGCATGCGGGTCGCTGCGGTGGATGTGGATGACAGCAAGCTGGACCTCGCCCGCAAGCACGGGGCGGAAGTCACCGTCAACGCGGCGTCGCAGGATCCGGCCGCCGTCATCCAGGAGCAGACCGGCGGTGCGCACGGGGTCCTCGTGACCGCGGTGCATCCGAAGGCGTTCGGTCAGGCTCTCGGCGTCGCCCGGCGCGGGGCCACGATCGTCTTCAACGGCCTGCCCCCGGGCGACTTCCCGGCCGACATCTTCGACATCGTGCTGCGGGCGATCACGATCCGCGGGTCGATCGTCGGAACGCGTCAGGACATGGTCGAAGCGCTCGACTTCTACGCGCGCGGTGAGATCCACCCGACCATCAAGGTCGAGTCCCTCGATGAGATCAACGACATCTTCGAGCGGATGGAGAAGGGCAAGATCGACGGCCGGATCGTGCTGCGGTACGCAGAGGACTGACCCGAAGACCGAAAGGGGGGTGCGGGAGCAGCAGGACCGCACCCCCCTTTCTGCTGCCCTCAGACGACCGCGGGGTGTGCGCTCGGACCGGACCCCGCTCTGGCCGGATGTACAGGGGGATGAGCGCAAGACCCGGGCCTGATAGGATGTGAAGGTTGTCCGCCGCGCATCCGAGCGCGTGCGGGCAGCGTGCAACACACCCTCCTGCTGCTCGGAGATACCGAGTGGCCGTTCTAGTCCGAAGGAGGTGGGTCAGTGACGCACACACACCAGTACGAACTCATGGTGATCCTCAACCCCGAGATCGACGAGCGCACCGTTCCGGCCAACCTTGACAAGTTCCTCAAGGTGATCACGACCGACGGTGGCAGCATCGACAACATCGACATCTGGGGTCGTCGCCGCCTGGCATACGAGATCGACAAGAAGTCCGAGGGCATCTACGCCGTCGTCAACTTCACCGCGACGAGCGACTCCACTCAGGAGCTTGACCGTCAGCTGGGTCTCAACGAGCAGGTCATGCGCACCAAGGTTCTCCGCGCCGAGGAAGCAATCGCTCAGGTTGCTGCCGAGAAGGAGCGCCAGGAGGCCAAGGCTGCTCGCAAGGCTGCTGCCCCCGCAAAGGCGAAGGCCTAAGGCTCATGGCCGGCGAGACCATCATCACGGTCGTGGGAAACCTCACGGCCGACCCCGAGCTGCGCTACACGCAGAACGGGCTTCCGGTGGCGAACTTCACGATCGCTTCGACGCCTCGTACGTTCGACCGTCAGGCCAACGAGTGGAAGGACGGCGAAGCGCTGTTCCTCCGCGCGTCGGTGTGGCGCGACTTCGCCGAGCACGTCGCCGGTTCGCTGACGAAGGGCTCCCGCGTCGTTGCGACCGGTCGCCTGAAGCAGCGTTCCTACCAGGACCGTGAGGGCAACAACCGCACCTCGATCGAGCTTGAGATCGATGAGATCGGTCCGTCGCTGCGCTACGCGACCGCTCAGGTCACTCGCGCCGCATCCGGTGGTGGCGGTGGCGGCGGTCAGCCGCGCCAGCAGGCGCAGCAGGATGAGCCGTGGGCGACTCCCGGTTCTTCGTCGGCTGCCGACGCGTGGAGCGCTCCCGGCGCCTACAGCGACGACACCCCGTTCTAAATCACACTTACACGTTAGGAAAACACCATGGCTGGAAAGTCTTCTGGTGATCGCCGTAAGCCGCGGAAGGGCGCGAAGAACGCCGCTCCCGCGAAGGCGATCCGCGTTGGCGTCATCGACTACAAGGATGTCGCCACGCTTCGCAAGTTCATCTCTGAGCGCGGCAAGATCCGTGCTCGTCGTATCACCGGTGTGTCGGTGCAGGAGCAGCGTCTGATCGCCAAGGCGATCAAGAACGCGCGCGAAATGGCGCTCCTGCCTTACGCCGGCGCTGGCCGCTAAGGAGGAGTGAGACATGGCAAAGCTGATTCTCACGAGTGAAGTCGCCGGCCTCGGTAGTGCCGGTGACGTCATCGAGGTCAAGAACGGGTACGCCCGTAACTTCCTCATCCCGCAGGGCTTCGCAGTGGCCTGGACGCGCGGTGGCGAGAAGCAGGTGGCATCTATCCGTGCCGCCCGTGACGCTCGCGCGATCCACGACCACGAAGAGGCTGTCGCGCTCAAGGACGCCCTCGAGTCGAACACCGTCAAGCTCTCGGTCAAGGCCGGTGGCGAAGGTCGCCTCTTCGGTTCGGTCAAGACGTCTGATGTCGCGGACGCGGTCAAGGAAGCCGGACTCGGCGACCTCGACAAGCGCAAGATCCACATCACGACGCCGATCAAGTCGGTGGGTGACCACGAGGCGACCGTTCGCCTGCGTGACGACATCACCGCAGTGATCAACCTTCAGGTCGTCGCCGCCAAGTAAGCGACATCCACGACGGCGGGTGCCGTGAGCCGAAGGGTTCACGGCACCCGCCGTTTCGTGCGCTCGCGCGGCATTATGGCGGGGTGCGGGACGGGCTGCAAAGCGCCTCCGTCGGGGCGTTTCTCGCGTCGTTTCGCGGTGTGACGCGCGGGTAAATCAGGGGTTGACAAACCGGGATTCATCCCCAGGCCGTACACGCCTCCAGGAACCTTCAAGCGGCACTTCAACCAATTCTTCATCCACAGCCTGTGTGAAAATATTGCTCAGGTCAGAGCGATATTTTGCGAGAGAATTCGAGTAACGTCGCCGACTTTTCCACAGGAGTTGTACACAGGCGTCGCGGCGTTTCGTGCAATCTCTCCACAGACTTATCCACAGGGCGATTTGCGGGTGTCGGAGCCCCTCTCTAGCGTGTACGAAGGTCTCGCCAGAGAGGCCGAGAGGGAGGGCTCACTGCATGTCTATTGCCGACGTTTCTGAAGAGCGTTTCGGCGGGCAGCGAGAGCACGAGCGGACTCCTCCGCACGATCTTCTCGCGGAGCAGAGCACCCTCGGCGGGATGCTCCTTTCCAAGGATGCGGTGGCCGATGTCATCGAGACGTTGCGCGGTCCGGACTTCTACGTCCCCAAGCATGAGCTCATCTACGACGCGATCCACTCGCTGTACGCGCACGGGGAGCCGACCGATGTGGTTGCCGTCACCGACGAGCTCATCAAGTCGGGGGAGCTCCAGCGCGCGGGCGGTGCGGACTACCTGCA
The DNA here is from genome assembly GCA_029959865.1 of Microbacteriaceae bacterium PS02070. Taxonomy (GTDB): domain Bacteria; phylum Actinomycetota; class Actinomycetes; order Actinomycetales; family Microbacteriaceae; genus Microbacterium. The sequence goes on from JASCPE010000001.1 coordinate 658,829, forward strand.
CAGCCTGACCTCCATCGTCCCGACGGCGGCGAACGCGAGCTACTACGCGTCGATCGTCTCCGAGCGGGCGCTGCTGCGAAAGCTCGTGGAGGCGGGCACGCGCATCGTGCAGATGGGCTACAACGGTCAGGGCGACGCGACTGACCTCGTCAACAGTGCTCAGGCGGAGATCTACGGCGTCACCGGAACCGAAACCTCTGAGGACTACGTCGCGCTGGAAGTCGCGGTGGGATCGGCCATCGAGGAGATCGAGGCCGCGCGCGGCCGCGATGGCCAGATGACGGGCATCCCCACCGGGTTCGCCGAGTTGGACGAGCTCACCAATGGTCTGCACGGCGGTCAGATGATCGTTGTCGCGGCCCGCCCCGCGATGGGTAAGTCGACGCTGGCGCTGGACTTTGCCCGCGCCGCGGCGATCAAGAACAACCAGCCGACGATCTTCTTCTCGCTGGAGATGGGGCGCAGCGAGATCGCGATGCGTCTGATGAGCGCCGAGGGTGCGGTGCCGCTGCAGAGCATGCGCAAGGGCACGCTTGACACGCGTGACTGGACGACGATTGCGTCCACGCGCGGCCGCATCAACGACGCACCCCTATTCATCGACGACAGCCCCAACATGACGCTCGTGGAGATCCGCGCGAAGTGCCGGCGCCTCAAGCAGCGCTACGGCTTGAAGATGGTCGTGATCGACTATCTGCAGCTGATGACCAGCGGCAAGCGCGTCGAGTCGCGTCAGCAGGAGGTCAGTGAGTTCTCGCGCGCGCTGAAGCTCCTGGCGAAGGAACTCCAGGTGCCGGTGATCGCCCTGTCGCAGTTGAACCGTGGTCCCGAGCAGCGTCAGGATAAGAAGCCCGCGATCAGTGACCTGCGCGAGTCGGGATCGATCGAGCAGGACGCCGACATGGTGATTCTCCTGCACCGCGAGGCGGCTTACGAGAAGGACAGCCCCCGCGCCGGCGAAGCCGATCTGATCGTCGCCAAGCACCGCAACGGCCCGACGGCGACCGTCACCGTCGCCTTCCAGGGCCACTACTCCCGCTTCACCGACATGGCCCCCGGCGACTTCGCGTAGGTGTAGGTTCCTGTAGGTTTTTTTTGAAGTTGTCCTTTTCGCAGATGAATTGTCCACGGTGTGTCCATATGGACATTTCGGCTCGGCGGTTATCGTGTAGGTTCTCGGCGAAGATGGCGGATTCTTAGATGAAGTGGCGGACAAGTGGCGGATCCGAAAGATTGGTGAGAACGATGCGTGTAAGTGCCGTGTCGGTTCCTATCCGAAATGACAGATTCCGCGGGTAGTTGGCATGCACCTAGCAGTCCTGCCATTGGCTGGGGGTGAAGGGTTACTCGCTCACTCGATTAGGGGCGAACCGGCTACATTCGACAGGCTTGTGCTCGTGTGCACAGCTGTGGAGTGGTGGGAGCGGCATCAGGTAGTGCTCTACCTCGCAGCGATCGCCGTGGGTGCGGTGGTCGGTCTACTCGTGCCGGCGGTGGCGGATCCGCTCGAGTCGGCGATCAATCCCGTGCTCGGGTTGTTGCTGTACGCGACGTTCCTGGGGGTGCCGTTCACGGCGATCGGCCGGGCCTTCACGGATTGGCGGTTCCTGGGCGTCGTGCTCGTCCTGAACTTCGTCGTCGTGCCGGTGGTCGTGTTCGGGTTGAGTCGCGCCGTGGCGGCTGATCAGGCGGTGCTCGTTGGGGTGTTGTTCGTGCTGCTGACGCCGTGTGTGGATTACGTGATTGTGTTCACTGGCCTGGCTGGCGGTGCACGTGCGCGGCTGCTTGCTGCCACGCCCCTGCTGATGCTTCTGCAGATCGTGTTGCTGCCGGTGTACCTGTGGCTGATGGCCGGCGCCGAGGTGGTGGGTGCGTTCGACCCGCATCCGTTCGTGGAGGCATTTCTGTTGTTGATCGTGCTGCCGCTCGTTCTCGCCGCCGCCACGCAGCTGCTGGCGAAACGGTTCCGTGCCGGCCGCGCGATCGAGGGCGTGGTGCTGGCGGCAATGGTGCCGCTGATGATGCTGACTCTCGCCGTGGTGATCGGCTCGCAGGTCTTCGGCGTGAGCAGCGCTCTCGGCCAGCTGCTAATCGCGGTTCCCGTGTTCGTCGTGTTCGTCCTAATCGTGGCACCACTCGGTGCGCTCCTCGGGAGCGCGGCACGCTTGGATGTTCCCAGCCGCCGGGCGGCCACGTTCAGCGGGGTCACCCGCAACTCGCTGGTCGTGCTCCCGCTCGCTCTCGCGCTGCCGGCATCTTTCGCTCTGACGCCGTTGGTTGTAGTGACTCAGACCTTGGTGGAGCTCGTCGCAATGGTGGTCATGGTCGCCGGGGTACCGCGACTCATCCGCCCTCGCATTAGTACAGCGGAGAATGTATAGTCAGCCTGTGCTGACTCTTACTTCTCGCCTCGATGTGATGAACCGGCTGGGTCGGGCGATGGCCGACCCGACCCGTTCCCGGATCCTCCTCACACTGCTGGACGCTCCCGGCTACCCGGCTGAGCTGGCACGAGATCTCGAGCTGACCCGCACGAACGTCTCGAATCATCTGACGTGCCTGCGGGGCTGCGGGTTGATCGTCGCCACACCGGAAGGTCGGCGCACCCGGTATGAGATCGCCGACCCGCATCTGACCCAGGGGTTGCGACAGCTGCTCGAGGCGGTCGTCGCCGTCGACGAGGGCGCCCCGTGCATGGACGATCAGTGCGAGTGCTGCGCATGAGCCTCATCGACCGTGACCTGCTGCCGGTGGCCTGCACGCTGACGCCCGGCGCTGGTGCTGCACAGCTAGCCGCGTGGCAGGAATTCAACGACGACTACCTCCTCGACATCGACAGGACGGCCGCCCAGATCACCGTCCACTACCCAAAGATCGACGACGCGACCGCCCGGCTGACGGAGCTGGTCCGCACCGAGCAGTCCTGCTGCGCGTTCGCGACTTGGGCGATCGACACGACCCACCCCGACCTGCGCCTTTCCGTTACCGGCACCGATGACGCACTGGCCGCGCTCACGTTCCTAGAGCAGACGCCCGCCCCCGCAACGAAGGAGAGCGTGCAGTGAGCGAAGAGTGTTGCGGCCCCAACGAGCCGCGCAAGCCCGGTACGGTCCGGCGCATCGAACTGTCCCGGCCGCTCTCGACCGGTGACGCCTGCTGCGCCGCGGAACCCTCCTCCAAGACCGCGGCGCCAAGCGCGGTGCACGATGCGGGCGATGCCTGCTGCGGCCCCGACCTCGCCACCACCCCCACCGAGGCGGACGAGGAGCCGGAGGTCCGCCCGCCCTGGTGGCGCGACTTCGCGTTGCTTCCCTCCGCGCTGTCCGGGCTGTTCCTCCTCGCCGGATACACGTTCGAGTGGACTGGTCTGCACATCCCGGCGCTGGTGCTGCAGTGGGCGGCGCTGCTCGCCGGCGCCTACACCTTCGTCCCCGGCGCGATCCGCCGCCTCATCCGCGGTCGCCTCGGGGTCGGGCTGCTGATGACCATCGCCGCGATCGGCGCGGTCCTGCTCGGCCACGTTGGCGAGGCCGCGACCCTGGCGTTCCTGTTCTCCCTGGCCGAGGCGCTTGAAGACCGGGCGATGGACCGCGCCAAGGAAGGCTTGCGCGCCCTTCTGTCCCTCATCCCCGACACTGTCCGCGTCTCCCGCCTAACCAGCGACGTCACGATCCCCGCCGCGGACGTGCGTGAGCTGGACATCCTCGTCATCGGTGCCGGCGATCGCATCGCCACAGACGGCGTGGTCGTGGAGGATAGGTCGAGCCTGGACACGTCGGCGATCACGGGCGAGTCGATCCCGGTCGAGGTCGGCCCCGGCGATCCGGTCGCCGCCGGTTCGGTCAACGGGGCGGCGACGTTGCGGATCGAGGCAACTGCGGACGGCCGCGACAACTCCCTCACCCAGATCGTCGCCCTCGTGGAGCAGGCCCACGCCCGCAAGGGCAACCGGGCACGCCTCGCCGACCGGATCGCGAAGCCGCTCGTTCCCGTCGTCCTGATCGCCGCTGCCGTGGTCGCCCTGTTCGGGCTGCTGGTCGGCGACCCGTGGACCTGGATCGAACGCGCCCTCGTCGTCCTGGTTGCGGCATCCCCGTGCGCGCTGGCCATCGCGGTGCCCGTGACGGTGATCAGCGCGATCGGAGCGGCGTCAAAGTTCGGCGTCGTCATCAAGTCAGGTGAAGCGTTCGAGCAGCTCGGCACGATCCGCGCCGTCGCCCTCGACAAGACCGGCACCCTCACCCGCAACGAGCCCACCGTCGTCGACGTCCAGCCCGCACCCGGTATCACCCGCGACGACCTGCTCGCCTGGGCCGCCGCCGTGGAGGCCACCAGCACCCACCCCCTCGCCGCGGCCATCATCGCGGCCGCACCCGTCGCCAGCCCCGCAACGGAGGTGGTCGAGGAGGCCGGGCATGGCATCACCGGGACCGTCGACGGCCGGGCGATCCGGGTCGGCAATGTCCGCTGGCTCCATCCCGCCGGCCAGCAGTTGAACGCGGAGGCGATTGCCGCGCAGGGCATGACCGTCGTCGTGGTCGAGGCGGACGGGCAGATCGCCGGCCTGATCGGCGTGCGGGACGAGCTGCGCCCGGAGTCGGCCGAGACGGTCCGGATGCTGCAGTCGCAGGGCATTGAGACCATCATGCTCACCGGCGACAACACCCGCACCGCCCACGCCATCGCCGCCGAGGCGGGCGTAACCGACGTTCGCGCCGAGCAGCTGCCCGCCGACAAGGCCGCCGCGATTGAGGCGCTCGTCACGCAGCAACCGACCGCGATGGTCGGCGACGGCATCAACGACGCCCCGGCACTGGCGACGGCGACGGTCGGGATCGCGATGGGTGTGAAAGGCTCCGCGGCGGCGATCGAGTCCGCCGACGTCGCCTTCATCGGCCACGACCTCCGCCTCATCCCCGGCGCCCTCGCCCACGCCCGCCGCGGCCGACGCATCATGACCGCCAACATCGGTCTGGCTCTGGCGATCATCGTCGCGCTGTTCCCGCTCGCCCTGTTCGGCATCCTCGGGCTCGCCGGCGTCGTGCTGGTGCATGAGATCGCCGAGGTCGTCGTCATCCTCAATGGCGTCCGCGCCGCCCGTCGCCCCGCTGCGCTACGGCAACTCGCCACGGTGCCCGCTCGCCAGCCCGAACCCGCCCACGCCTGACCACCGACCCCTCGCCCCGCGGTGGCAGAACACCGCCCGACTTGGAACCGGCCCTTGTGAAGACCCCCATCAAAGCCACCTTCGCCACCGTTGCCGTCGTCATCGTCCTGGTTGACCGGCTAGCCGCGCCGGACCCGGCCGGCGCTGCCGGCGCTCCCGTGCTCGGGTGAACCGGGCTCCGAATGGGTTTAGGTGCGCACGGTAGGCTGTGGGCGATGGTCTCTTCGGCCCGGACTCCGCGCTCCACGACGCTGAATGAGCAATTGTTGATAATGAGGCTCATTACCAGCGTCGGTTTGGCGCTGCTGCTGATGTTGGGTCTGGCAGCGACGGGTCACACAGAGGCGGACGGTTCGACTCCTGTTCCGCTGGTGATTTCTGGGTTCATGGACCCCCACGTCGAGCCCGTGGCAGACGCCCCAGTCGAGCATGAGGCGGTCGCCGGTGGCGTCGTTTCTGGGCCGAACGCGTTGGTGGGCGCTGCGCTGTGCATGTTGGGCGTGTTGTGCGGGCTGACGTTCATGGTGGTGCTGCGGGGGTTGTGGCGTCGGCGGATGCCTCCGGTTCTCGGTGACGGGCCACGGATGCCTTCGCTGCTTCCGGCGCCGGCTGCCCGTGCTCACCCGATTGTCTTTTCGTTGACGCAGTTGGGTCTTTCCCGAACCTGACATTGTGGCACGCCACCCTTTCCGGGTGGCGCTTCGTCCCGGGCTGCGTGCCCGGGTTCTGTCCTGTGCCGTGTCTTGGTTTGGAGTACCCGATGAAAACCCCTGTGAAGGCGACGCTCGTCACCATTGCCGTTGTGGTGGTGATGGTGATCGCCGCGTTGATCTATGTCCTTGTCAATCAGAGCCAGTCCGCTCCACCTTCATCTGGGGGCGGTGACGCATCCCCGCAGGTGGTGCGGGAGAGCTCGCATGTCCTCGACGACGGCGGGGAGGGCGCTGTCACCCTGGTGGAGTTCCTCGACTTCGAGTGCGAGGCGTGTGGCGCGTTCTTCCCGATCGTGGAGGATATGCGGGAGCAGTTCGCTGGGGAGATCACGTATGTGGTCCGCTACTTCCCGCTGCCCGGTCACTTCAATTCGAAGAACGCGGCGGTCGCGGCGGAAGCGGCCGCGCAGCAGGACCGGTTCGAGGACATGTATGTCCGGTTGTTCGAGACGCAGGCGGAGTGGGGTGAGGCGCAGGAGTCTCGCGCCGACCTGTTCCGTGGCTTCGCGGAGGAGATCGGTCTGGACATGGCCGCCTATGACGCCGCCGTGGCGGACCCGGCTACGGCGGAGCGGGTGGAGCTGGATTTCGAGGAGGGCCAGGCGCTCGGGGTGAGCAGCACGCCGACGTTCTTCCTCGACGGTGAGCTGCTCGAGCTGCAGGAGTGGGACGACCTCGAGAACGCCATCCAGGCTGCGGTGAACGGTGGCCGGTGATGCGGGCGGGTTTGACGCATCGGCGGGCGATCATCGTCGGCGCCGGGCAGTCTGGGCTCGCGGTTGCCGCGGCTCTGGCCGCGGAAGGGCTGCGGCCGCAGCACGAGTTTGTGGTGATCGACGCCGCCAGCACGGGGCAGCGTTCCTGGTCCTCACGGTGGCATTCGATGGAGCTTCTCAGCGACGCCCGGCATAGCGCGCTGTCTCCGCGGCGGCTGCTGGGTGACCAGCGCCGGCATCCGCGAGTGGACGAGATGGCGGACTACCTCACCTTCGTGGAAGCCGGGCTGGGCGTGGAGACGGTCTGGGGCATCCAGGCGACCGGGGTGGAGCATCGCGGGAACGGCTCGACTCTGCTGCTGTCGACGACGGCAGGGGAGGTGCAGACCCGCAACGTGATCTGCGCGACGGGCGCGGCCGCGCACCCGCGGATTCCGGAGTGGGCGTCTCTGCTGACGATGCCCGGGGTGGTGCTGCACAGCAGCGAGTACCTGTACCCGAAGCAGATCCCCGTCGGCGACGTGCTCATCGTGGGCGGCGGGAACAGCGGTGTGCAGCTGGCCCGCGAACTGTCCGCGTCGCACACCGTGACGCTGTCCGTGCGAACCCGGCGGCAGCATCGCCCCGCGATGAGCTATCCCGCCGCGGCGGGGGAGAGGGTGCCGCTGTTCTCGCGGGAGCGTCGCCCCGAGCCGATCTTCGGCGACAGCTATGAGCAGCTGCGCCGCGTCGGGGTCACGATCGCAGCTGCGGTGCAGGACGCGGCCGGCGCCGGGGTGACCTTCGCCGATGGCACGCAGGCATCCCCCCGCTCGGTGATCCTCGCCACCGGCTACACCCCTGGCGACGACTGGCTCCCGGAACCGGCCCGCGTCGACCGGCCGCGGCGCACCCTGACCGGCCTGCCCGGGCTGTTCGTGGCGGGGATGCCGCAGTACGGCGGCCGCGGCTCCGACACCCTCGCCGGGGTCTGGAAAGACGCGACGACGATCGCCCAGCACATCATCAACCGGCCCTGAAAGGACCACCGCCTTGACCACCGTCACCGACCACGAACACCCGCACCGATCCGGCTCACGGAGACGCATCCTCCTCCTGTCCACTCTGACGACGCTGCTGCTGGCCGCCGGGCTCCTGTTCGCCACCGCGGCGCCCGCAGCCGCGCACGATGAGATCGTCTCCTCCTCCCCGGAAGCCGGATCCACGGTCAGCGTGGTCCCGGAGGAGATTTCGCTGACGTTCAGCGGCGAGATCCTCACCGATTTCAGCGCCGTGATCATTGAGGTGGTCGCCCCGGACGGGCAGAACATCGCATCGGGGGATCCGGTCATCGACGGGACCACGGTCACCCAGGCGGTGACGCCTGGTCAGGCGGGCGTGTACACGGTGCGGTGGCGGGTCGTGTCCAGCGACGGGCACCCGATCAGCAACGAGTACCAGTACACCGTCGAAGCGGTCACCGTCCCCACCAGCGCCCCTACCCCCGAAGCGACCGAGGAGCAGACACCCGACCCGTCTCCCACATCTGCCGCCAATACGTCCGGAGAGGTTCACAACGGGCCATCCGGAGGTGGGGAACTCCTCCCCGTCCTTGCGGTCCTGAGTGGCGTAATCGTGCTGGGCGGCGCGCTGGTGGTCGTGCTCATGGTGGCCAGAGAGCGTCGTCGCCGCGACCGAGCAGCCGCGGCCGCGGCCGCCGCGGATGGTGGAACCGCCGACGACCAGCAACAGAAGGAGAACCCCTCATGAAATGTCCGGTCGACGGGACCGCCCTGCTGATCACGGAACGCTCCGGGGTCGAGATCGACTACTGCCCGCAGTGCCGGGGCGTCTGGCTGGACCGTGGCGAGCTCGACAAGATCATCGACCGCGCCGCCGACCTTGCTGGCGGCGGCCGGCAAACCAGCACCGCCCCCTATCCGCGCGAGGGCGACCACCGTTCTGACCGCGACAGGGATCATCACGGTCGCTCCGGGCGTCGGCGGAAGGAAGGGTTCCTCGGTGACCTCTTCGACTTCTGACACCAAAAACCTCTTCCTGATAGCCGGTCTGATGACCGGGTTATCAGCGGCCCTCGCGAACGCAGGAGGAGCCGCTGATGGTTCGTGAGCAGACCCGGCGGTTCGCGGTCGCGTGCCTGGCCGCCGCTGTGGTGGTCCTGGTCGACCAGGCGACGAAGGCGGCCGCACTGGGAGGGTTGAGTCAGGAGGAGCGGATCCCGCTGCTGGGGGATCTGCTTGGGCTGCAGCTCGCGTTCAACCCCGGCGCGATCCTCTCCCTCGGAGCCGGGGTCACCGGGCTGCTCACTCTCCTCGGGGTCGGTGCCGTGGTGCTGCTGGTCGTCGCCGCCGCGCGGGCGCGGACCGGATGGTGGGCGATGGGGATCGGCCTGATCCTCGGGGGCGCGATCGGGAACCTGATCGACCGGCTGTTCTCCCCCCCTGGGTTCGGGGTCGGGCACGTCACCGACTTCCTCGCCTACGGGAACCTGTTCATCGGCAACCTCGCCGACGTCGCCCTCGGTGCCGGCGTCATCGTCCTCGGCCTGAGCCTGTGGACCCGACACCGCCGCTCCCGCGTCAGCGCGGACAGCGCGGCGCCTGCGACGGGCTCCGTGGTGAGCGGGTCATGATGGCGAAGCAGCGGACCTCGTCCGTATACCAGCGCAACGCGTTCGCGCCGGGGCTGCTCGCGGCGGCGGTGTTGTTCCTCGCGCCGGTACTGATGGGCGGGGACTGGTTCACCGTTGTGCTGTTCGTCGCCGCGATCTTCGCGGTCATCGTGGGGTGGTTCGCGATCCAGGCGCGGCAGTGGTGGTGGTTGCCTGTGTTCGTCGTGATCGCCGTGATTTGGAACCCGGTGTTCCCGTTCCCGTTCACCGGCCCGGTGTGGACTGCGGCGCAGCCGGTCGCCGCGGTCGTGTTCCTGGTCGCCGGCGCCCTGATCAAGGTCAAGCGCGCATGATCCGCCGCCGCGTCCTTGCCGCCATGACGCTGGTCGCGGCGCTGCTGCTGGCCGGGTGCACGTCCAGCGACTCGCTCGCGCAGCAGTACCGGGACGGAAGCGAGAAGGGCTACATCGCCGGTGACTTCCAGATCGTCGAGATCCCGGATGCCGACCGCGGGGAGCCGGTGGTGTTCGAGGGCGTCACCGAGACCGGGGAGACGGTGTCCAGTGACGACTACCGCGGCGGGGTGCTGGTGGTGAACTTCTGGTACGCCGCGTGCGGGCCGTGCATCGTCGAAGCCCCGATGCTCGAGGAGGTCTGGCAGGAGTATCAGGACCAGGGCGTCGCGTTCCTCGGGGTGAACACCTACGACCAGCCAGCCACCGCACTGTCGTTCGCCCGTGACAACAACGTCACCTACCCGAGCGTGATCGACGTGAACGACGGACGGGTCAAGCTCGCGTTCGCGCAGGTCACTCCGATCCAGGCCACCCCCACCACCTTGGTCATCGACCAGGAGGGGCGGGTCGCGGCGCGGATCATCGGGCAGTTGGCCAGCGCGTCGATCCTGTCCACCCTGGTCGCCGACACCCTCGCCGAGGACACCTCATGAATCCGGGAGCGGTGATCGTCGACGGCGCCCTGTGGGTCGCGATCCCGGTCGCGATCCTCGCCGGGCTGGTGTCGTTCGTGTCCCCGTGCGTGCTGCCGCTGGTGCCTGGCTACCTCGGCTACCTCGGCAGCACCACCACGACGACCGCGGCCCCCACGCTGGACGGGGGGCGCACGGTGACGGCGGAGCGCGCGCGGCTGCTGCTGGGCGTGACATTGTTCATCGCCGGGTTCACCGTGGTGTTCGTCGCCGTCACGATCCTCGGCGGCACCTTCGGGTACCTGCTGCTGCAATACGCCAATGTGCTCACTCGCGTCTTCGGGGTCGTCATCATCGCCCTCGGCCTGGTGTTCCTCGGCTTCTTCGGCATTGCCCAGCGCACCCTCCGCCCTCGCGCCCAGGGTAGGACCGGGCTGATCGGGGCGCCGCTTCTCGGGTTCGCGCTCGGCGTCGGCTGGACCCCCTGTATCGGCCCGACGCTCGCAGCGATCATCTCTATGTCGTGGAACCTCGGTGACCCCGCCCGCGCGGGCCTGCTCGGGCTCGCGTACTCGCTGGGCCTTGGCATCCCGTTCCTGATCCTCGCGGCCGGATGGGGGTGGGCGTCCCGATCGGTGACGTTCCTGCGCCGCCACATCCGCGCCCTGAACATCATCGGCGGGGCCATGCTCATCGCCCTCGGCCTGCTGATGGTGACCGGGCTGTGGACGGCACTGATGTCGCAGCTGCAACAGGTGGTGATCAATGTCCCCCTCCCGCTCTGACACCGGCATCGACGTCACCGCCGACCCGCTACGCCCCGGCGACCACGCCGACAGCGAATCCGCGACGGAGATCACCCAGCCGGCGCTGGGCATCACCGGGTGGTTGCGGTGGGCATGGCGGCAGCTGACCAGCATGCGCACCGCATTGGTCCTGCTGCTGTTCCTCGCGATCGCCGCCGTCCCCGGGTCCCTGTTCCCGCAGCGCAGCGCCGACCCCAACGGTGTCATCCAGTGGGAGCGGGACAACCCTGACGTGTTCCCCCTCGCCGATGCGGTCGGCCTGTTCGACGTGTACCTGTCGCCGTGGTTCTCCGCGATCTATCTGCTGCTGTTCACCTCCCTGATCGGCTGCGTGATCCCGCGCGCCAAGCACCACTACAAGGCGCTCCGCTCCCGCCCCCCTCGCACCCCGGCCCGGCTGTCGCGGCTCTCGGAGTACCGGGAACTGACCTTGCCGAGAGAGGAAGGGAGGACCGACCCGGCCGCGCACGCGATCGACGTCGCGGCAGAGCAGCTGCGCAAGGCCGGATACCGGGTGGAGCGATACGACGCCCGCGGAGCCGCGTCGGTGTCGGCCGAGCGCGGCTACCTGCGCGAGACCGGCAACCTGATCTTCCACGTCGCCCTCGTCGGCGTGCTGGTCTCGGTCGCGATCGGCGGGTCGTTCGCGTATACCGGGCAGCGGGTGGTGGTGGAGGGCACCACGTTCGTGAACGCGCTCAGCGACTACTCCTCGTTCAACCCCGGCCGTTTCGTCGACGGCACGGGCCTTGCCCCCTACTCGCTCACCCTCGACGACTTCCAGGTCTCCTACCGGCTGCCCGGCACCCCCGGCGCAGGCCAGGCCGGAGACTTCTCCGCCGACATCACCATCCGCCAACCCGGGCAGGACGATCGGGCGCAGAGCGTGATCGTGAACTACCCGATCACCGTCGACGGCGATCGCATCTACCTGCTCGGCAACGGCTACGCCCCCACCCTCACGATCCGCGACGCCGCCGGCGAGGTGGTGTACAGCGAGTCGCAGCCGTTCCTGCCGCAGGACTCCAACATGACCTCGCTGGGCATCATCAAGATCCCGGACGGGCTGCCCGAACAGGTCGGGCTGGTCGGGTTCTTCTACCCCACCCAGGGGGTGTTGCCCTCCGGCGCGTTCACCTCCGTCTACCCGGACGTGGTCAATCCGGTGCTGACTCTCAACGTGTTCAGCGGGGATCTCGGCATCGACGACGGCACTCCGAGGTCGGTGTACACGCTCGAGGTCGACGGGCTCACCCAGCACACCGGCGGCGACACCGCCGCCGACTCCCTTGAGCTCACCCCCGGCGCCACCGTCGACCTGCCGAACGGGTGGGGCACGATCACCTGGGAGGAGGTCACGGCGGAGGAGCCGGTGAAGCGGTTCGCGTCGCTGCAGATCCAACGCGACCCCAGCAGCGGCTGGGTGCTCGCGTTCTCCGTGCTCGCCACCCTCGGCCTGTTCGCCGGCCTGTTCGTGCCCCGCCGCCGGCTCTGGGTGAAAGCCCGCACCACCCCGGATGGTGTGCACGTCGAGTACGCGGGACTGGCCCGCGGCGAAGACCCCGCTTTGGCGCGCGCCGTCGACGAGTTCGCGACCCGCCACGCGCACGCCCTCGGCGTAGACCAGCCTGCGAAGGACACACCGTGACGACCGTGTGGATCCCGGACGCCCCGCCGACCCTCGGCGGGTTCCTCACCCCGGCCCCGCTTCCGGCTCCGGTGCTACCGCTCCTCGCGGGACTCCTCGCGGTCGCCTACCTGGCCGGTGCGATCCGGATGTGGGTCCGCGGCCGCGGCTGGCCGGTGTGGCGGACGGTCAGCTTCCTGCTCGGCTGCGTCGCCCTCGCCGCGGTCACCGGCCTGGCGGTGGAGAACTTCGGGTACGCCCTGTTCTCGGTGTTCATGTTCCAGCAGCTCACCCTGATGATGGCGATTCCGCCGCTGCTGGTCCTCGGCTCTCCCGGCACCCTGCTGCTGCGCGCCACCCCGCACCACGGCCCAGGTCTCCTGGTGCTCCGCGCCGCGCACGCCGGGCTACGCAGTCGCACCGCACGGTGGCTGCTCAGCCCGTGGCTGGCGGTGCCGCTATACCTGGCCGCGTTTTACGGTCTGTACCTGGCGAACTTCGCCGATCCGATCCTGTCCACCGTCACCGGCCATACCCTCCTCGAGGTCGGGTTCCTGGTCGCCGGGATGCTGTTCACCATCCCGATCCTGTCGTCGGACCCGCTGCCGGTGCGGATGAGCCACGGCGGCCGCGCCCTGGACGTGTTCGCCGAGGCCGCCCTGCACGCCTTCTTCGGCGTCTTCCTGATGATGGCCACCACTACCCTCATCGACGGGTTCGCCGGCCCGACGAGCGCGCTGGGCATCGACCCGATCGAAGACCAGCGCCTCGCCGGCGGGCTGGCCTGGTCCTACGGCGAGGCCCCCACCTTGCTGATGCTCATCTACGTCATGCACCGCTGGTTCCGCGACGACACCGCCCAAGCGGTCGCCGCCGACCGTCGCGCCGACGCACACGGCGACCCTGAGCTCGACGCGTACAACGACTACCTCACCCGACTCCACCAGAAAGACACCTGACCGATGCGCACGCCTTTGCCGACACCCGCCCCGGCCGCCGCGCCGGAGCAGGAGACGCCGCGCCGCACCGTGGCGGCATGGTCGCTGCCGGTGTGGGCGGCGGTGCTGGCATCCGCGGCCGCCGGCCTGCTGCTGGATCTCGCCTCCGCACCGGTGGGGTGGTGGCCGTTGACGTTCGTGAGTGTCACGGTCGCCCTGGTGGCCCTGATCGGCCGCAGCATCGGCGGGGCGCTGCTGGTCGGCACTGTGTTCGGCGCCGTGTTCTACACGACCCATCTGGTGTGGGTGGGGGAGTTCCTCGGCCCGGTGCCGTGGCTTGCCCTCGCCGGGCTGGAAGCGGTCCTGTTCGGCGCGGGCGCGGTGCCGATCGCGCTCGCCTACCGGTGGACCGCCCGCTATCCGGCCCGCGGCCTCGTGCAGCTGCTCGCGGTACCGCCGCTGATCGGGGTTCTGTGGACGGCCCGTGAGGTGGTGATGGGTGCGTGGCCGTACTCCGGGTTCCCGTGGGCGCGCCTCGGGATGACCCAGGTGGGCGGCCCGCTCGCGGAGGCCGTGTCGTGGACGAGCGTGACCGGCCTGTCCCTGCTGATCGTCATTCTGTGCGCCTCTGTGGTGCAGTGGATCCGCGCCGGCGGCATCCGCTTCATGCTCGGGTTGCACCCTGCTGTGAGCGTCGCCGCTCTCCTGGTGATAGCGCCGCAGTTCCCCACCGCGCCGGCCGGGGAGTTCCGCGTGGGATGGGTGCAGGGCAACGGCCCCACCGGGTACTTCGACGACAAGGTGCCCGGCGACGTCCTGGCCGCGCAGACCGCCGCCACGGTGCCGCTGTACGGGCAGCCGATGGATCTGCTGGCCTGGCCGGAGGGCGGCGTCGACGCCGACCCGCTCAGTGATCCCGCCGCCGCCGAGGCGTTGGACCGGGTCGTGCGCTCGGCCGGGGCGCCGTTGCTGATGAACGCCGCCACCACCCGCGGCGACGATGTCTTCAACACGTCCCTGCTGTGGACCGCGGATCCCACGGGCCGGCAGTGGCACGACAAGGTCAACCCGGTCCCGTTCGGCGAGTACGTGCCGGACCGGTGGTTCTACGAGCTGATCGTCCCCGACCTGGTGGGCTTGATCCAACGCGAATACACCCCCGGCAGCAACCCGCCGCTCGTGCAGGTCGGCGACGTCGGGGTGGGGTTGGCGATCTGCTTCGACGTGATCTACGACGCCGTGATCTGGGACGGTGCCCGCGCCGGCGCAGAGGTGTTCGTGTTCCAGACCAACAACGCCGACTTCCGCGGCACCGACGAGAACCTGCAGCAGCTCGCGTTCGCCCGGATGCGCGCCATCGAAACCGGCCGCGCGGTCGTCAACGTCTCCACGGTGGGCACCAGCCAGGTCATCACCCCGGACGGCACCACCGTCGACAGCATCGGCGTCGACACCGTTGACGCGTCGATCACCACCGTCCCGCTGCGCACCGGACTCACCCCGGCGGTGATCCTCGGTCCCTGGCTCACCGCTCTCATCGTCCTCGCTGCCGCCGGCGCTCTCACCGCGGCGGGGTTCTCCCACCGTGCCCGCACGCGTGCGGCCGCCGCAGATCGTTCGACTGATCCGGGGAGGCACCCATGAACACGCCACGGATGAGGCCTGCCGGAGGTCGACTGGCCTGGTCGCTGCGAACGCTGGCGACGGGCAGCGATCTCACCCTTCCTGGTGACCTGACGGCGGAGGAGTGTGGGTGCGCGCCCACGCCCGCGGAGAGCCGCGCATTCCGGGCCGGGGTGAGCCGGCGCACTCTGCTGACGGCGGGAACATTGAGCGCGGCCGTGGACTCGCTGGCCTGGCTGGAAGCGAACGCGGGCTGACCGATGTGCACGGATCTACCGCGCCACCCCGCTCGCGGGCACCCCCTGACCGCAACGACGAAGAGGACGACCCTGCCATGACCGGAACCGACGCGCTCTCCCTCGACGGCATCTCACTGCTGCTGGTGTGGACGGCGATCGCCACCTACCTGCTCGCGTTCATCGCGTACACCATCGACCTGGCCGGGCGCTCCGTCCCCGCCAGCGTCCCGCAGCGGGAGCCGGTCCTGGCCGGCGCTACCGCACGGGCGGGCCAGCAGACGGACAACGCCCAGAGTGGGTCGGTGGACAGTGTTCGCACGCCGCCCGCGCAGCGTCAACGGCTGCTGTGGGCGCGGATCGGGACGTCGCTGACGGTCCTCGCGTTCCTGTTCCACCTGGCCGGCACCATCCTGCGCGGCATCGCCGCGGAGCGGGTGCCGTGGGCGAACATGTACGAGTTCGCGCTGACCGGCACGGTCTTGATCGTGGCCGTCTACCTGCTGGTGCTGCGCCGCTACGACCTCCGCTTCCTCGGTGCGTTCCTGATCGGCATGGTGGTGCTGCTGCTGGGTGGCGCGACGGTCTCGTTCTACGTCGAGGTCGTTCCGCTGATGGATCCGCTCAAGAGCGTGTGGCTGGTCATCCACGTCTTCGTCGCGTCCCTGGCCACCGCCCTGTTCGCGATCGCCTGCGGCATCTCCATCACCCAGCTCCTGCAGGCCCGCCGGGAGCGCCGCACCCGAGCATCCTCGGACACTGCCCGCGCCGACGGTCTTGGGTTTCTGCGCACTCTGCCCGCCGCCGACGTGCTCGAGTCCCTCGCGTACCGGTTCGCGATCGTGGGGTTCGTGTTCTGGACGTTCACCCTGATCGCCGGCGCGATCTGGGCCAACGACTCCTGGGGTCGCTACTGGGGCTTCGATGTCAAGGAGGTGTGGACGTTCGTGATCTGGGTGCTCTACGCCGGCTACATCCACGCCCGCGCGACCCGCGGCTGGCGCGGCACCCGCTCCGCCTGGCTGTCCATCATCGGGTTCGTCGCGGTGCTGTTCAACTTCACGATCGTGAACATGTTCTTCCAGGGCCTCCACTCCTACTCCGGGCTCACATGACCCCGCACCCCTGCCCCGCCCTCTTGCCCGAGCCGAAAGCACGCACATGACCCCGATACTCTCGATTCCCGCCACCACGGGTGCGGATGCCACTGAACGCGGACAGCGGTCACTCCGACCGCGACAGGAATGACTCCTCGCGTCTTGCGGGTCGCAGGGCCTGCGATCCTCGGCGGGGTCGCACTCATCGCCTTGGTCGGGGCGTTGTGGTTCGGTGGGGGTGCTGCGCAGATCCCACTCGGCGACGCCGGCCCTGTTGTGCGCTGGGGGCTTCCGGTCACGAAACTGGTCGTGAATCTCGCCGCCGCGGGCATGGTCGGTGTGCTCGTGACCGCCTTGTTCACGCTGCGGGCCGGTGAGCGCGAGTTCGACGTCGCCCTCGATACCGCGTCGATCTCTGCAGCCCTGTTCACCGTGGCCGCGGGCGCGACCGGGTTCCTCACGCTTCTCAGCGTGTTCAACCCGGCCATCGACGCAGGCCCCCAGTTCGGTGCCCAGCTCGGCCGGTTCCTCGTCGAGCTCGAGGTCGGCAGGACATGGCTGATCACGACGGTCGCCGGCGCCGCCCTCACCGTCCTGACATTCGCCGTGCGGTCCTGGGTCGGGACGCTTCTGGTCGCCCTGGTGGCGGTGGCCTCGCTCGTGCCGATGGGCACGCAGGGGCACTCCGGCGATGACGCCTTCCACCACGAGGCGATGATGGCGCTCATCCTGCACATCATCGGCGCCGCGGTGTGGCTCGGCGGGCTCCTGCTGCTCATCGCCGTCCGTCCAGCCCTCGACCGTCGCCGCATCCCCGATCTCGTCGCCCGCTACTCGAGCATCGCTCTGGCCGCGTTCGTGCTCGTCGCCGTGTCCGGCACGGTGCGCGCCGCCATCGGCCTGCAGGAGTGGTCCGATCTGCTCTCGCCCTATGGCGCGATCTTGGGCATCAAGGTCGTCGCGCTCGTCGGCCTCGGCCTCTTCGGGGCGTGGTACCGCACCCGCCTGATCGGCAGGATGCGCAGCTCCGACGCGGCATCCCGCCCTTTCTGGATGCTCATCGCGTTCGAGCTGGCACTGATGGGTGTGGCCAGCGGCGCCGCCGCAGCGCTGGCCCGCACTCCGCCACCGAACCCGGCCCCGCTTCCCGAGATCCCCTCGCCGGCAGAACGCCTCACCGGTGCCCCGCTGCCCCCGGAGCTCACGATCGAACGGTGGGTCACCGCGTGGAACGTGGACATGTTGTGGGCGGTGCTCGCCGGGTTCGCGATCTTCTTCTATCTCGCCGGGGTGTGGCGGCTGCGCCGGCGCGGCGACGCGTGGCCTGTGTATCGCACGATCATGTGGGTCGCCGGCATGGTGCTGCTGGTCTGGGTCACCGGCGGCGTCGTCAACGTCTACCAGGACTACCTGTTCAGCATGCACATGGTGGGGCACATGCTGCTCACGATGGCGATCCCGGTGCTGCTGGTCGCCGGCGCCCCGGTGACCCTCGCCGCCCGGGCGATCCGCAAACGCGACGACGGCACCCGCGGCGGGCGGGAGTGGATCCTGTGGGCGGTGCATTCGCCCGTCGCCCGCATCCTGACGAACCCGTTCGTCGCGGCCGCCCTGTTCATCGGCTCACTGTGGGTGTTCTATTACACCGACCTGTTCCGCTGGTCGCTGTACGACCACCTCGGCCACCAGTGGATGATCGCGCACTTCCTCATCACCGGCTACCTGTTCGCGCTCTCCCTGATCGGCATCGACCCGGTGCCGTGGCGGCTTCCCTACGCCGGCAGGCTGCTGCTGCTCATCGGTGTGATGGCGATGCACGCGTTCTTCGGCATCGCCATCATGATGCAGTCGGGGCTGATGGTCGCCGACTGGTTCGGGTCGATGGGTCGCACCTGGGGTGTCACACCGCTCGAGGATCAGTACACCGGCGGCGGTATCGCGTGGTCGATCGGTGAGATCCCCACCCTGATCCTCGCGATCACGGTCGCGATTCAGTGGAGTCGCAGCGACGACCGCGAGACCAAGCGGCGAGACCGGCACGCCGACCGCACCGGCGAAGCCGAGCTCGAGGCCTACAACGCACGCCTCACCGAGCTCGCCGACCGCGATGCTCGCAGCCGCAGATAGGGCGCACTACGTGACGACGAAAGAGGAGCTCGCCGACCGCTACGGTCGGGGACCGCGGCCCATCCGCCGCCGCGTGTTCTGGGTCACCGTCGCGACGGCGGCAATCCTGTCTGTCGCCGGGCTTTCGTGGCTGACTGTCTCGAACTCGCTCGACGACGTCGGATTCGACGAGACCGGATACGAGCTGGTCGATGCGCGCACCGTGACCGTATCCTTCCAAGCCACGCCACCCGCTGGGACGTCGTTCGCATGCGCGGTGCAGGCATTGGATGAGGACTTCGGCATCGTCGGTTGGCGGGTCATCGAGTACCCCGCGTCCGAGGAGATCACACGAGCACTCGTGGAGACCATCCCGACCGTCGCGCAGGCAACGACCGGCACCGTGCAATCCTGCTGGGCCACATAGCCGCGCAAGGGAGGCCGTCGCCTGCGCCGGCTGAGTCTCTCAAGCGGTGGGCCTGTCTTCGTGGTCGATGCCGTGGTGCTCTTTGCCGCGCTCGAAGTTGAGCAGGCGGAGTGCGTTGCCGACGACGATCAGGGTGGAGCCTTCGTGGATGAGTACGACCGCGCCGATGTTCAGGCCGAGGAAGGTGGCGAGGATGAGGAACGCGACGATCGCGAGGCTGGCGATGAGGTTCTGCCGGATGATGCGGCTGGTGGCGCGGCTGAGCCGCACGGCGAACGGGACGCGGCCGAGGTCGTCGCTCATCAGCGCGATGTCGCAGGTTTCCAACGCGACGGTGGAGCCGGCGGCGCCCATCGCGATGCCGACGTCGGCGCGGGCCATCGCGGGGGCGTCGTTGACGCCGTCGCCGACCATCGCGATCGGTCGGTGGGTTTCGGCGAGGCGGGTGATCTGAGCGACTTTGTCCTCGGGGAGCAGTTCGCCGATCGCGGTGTCGACGCCGACTTCCCGGCCGACCGCGTCGGCGACGCGCTGGTTGTCGCCGGAGATCATCACGAGCTGCCCCACGTTCGCGCCCCGGAGCGCGCTGAGCACCTGGGCGGACTCCGCGCGGGACGCATCCATCACGCCGACGATGCCGAGGAACCGGTCGCCACGGCGGATGATCATCAGCGTCTGCCCGGAGTCCCGCGCCTGCGTGTACGCGTCGGCGAGCGTGCCGGTCAGCGCGAGTTGCTGCTCGTCGAACATGCGCAGGTTGCCGACGTCGACCCGCTCGCCGTCGATCGTCGCCGTGACGCCACGCCCGACGACCGCGTTCAGGTCTGTCGCGGTGAGGCGCTCGGCCTGGGGGACGCGGGGCTCGAGGTCGCGGACGATCGCCTCGGCCAGCGGGTGATCGCTGAGCGCTTCGACAGCGACCAGAGTGCGGATCAGCTCGGACTCGGGCACGTCGGCGGCGGGGGTGACGGACGTCACCCGGGGGGCACCCCAGGTCAGGGTGCCGGTCTTGTCGAACGCCATCGCCTTGACCCGCCCGAGCGTCTCGAGCGGGGCGCCGCCCTTGACGAGCACCCCGGCACGCGCAGCACGGGCGACCCCTGCCAGCACCGCGGCCGGGGTTGCGATCGCGAGCGCGCAGGGGCTGGCGGCGACGAGCACGGTCATGGCGAGGTAGAACGCGTCGGGGAACGGTTGCGCGAACGCGAGCCAGGAGATCAGGAGGGTGACGGCGACCCCGAGGATCACGGCGGGCACGTACCAACGCTGGAACCGGTCGATGAACTGCTGTGTGGGGGAGGCGGCCTGGTCGGCGGAGCGGACGAGCTCGACGACCTTGCTGAGCGTCGAGTCCGCGGAGGTCGCGGTGACCTCGACCTCGAGCACGCCGGACCCGTTCACGGTGCCGGCGAACACACGGTTGGCGGCGGGCAGGGTGTCGACGGTGCGCATCGCCCGCTCCGGGTCGGCCACCGGCTCCTTCTCCACCGGAATCGACTCCCCGGTGACCGCGGACTGATCCACCGCGGACACCCCGGAGATCACGAACCCGTCTGAGGGAATGCGGGAGTTCGGGCGGATGACGACGATGTCCCCGACGACGATCTCCTCCACCGGCACCTCCACCGGCTCGTCCCCGCCGCGGCGCACCAGGGCGCTGCGGGGAGCGAGCTCGGCCAGGGACTCGATGGACTTGCTGGCACGGCTGAGGGCGTATTCCTCGAGCGCGTGGCCGAGGCTGAACAGGAACAGCAGCACCGCCCCTTCCGCCCACCGGCCGATGAGGGCGGCGCCGATCGCGGCCACCAGCATGAGGAAGTCGACCTCGAACTTCCCTCGCATCGTCGAGGCGATCGCGGTGCGGAACGTGAAGAACCCACCGAAGAAGTAGGTGGCGAGGAAGAACACCAACGGCCACCCGACCATCGGCAGCCCCAACGCGAACTCGGCGATCATCCCGCCGGCGTAGGTCACGCCCGCGGCGATCGCGAACCACAGCTCCCACCGGGCCGAACCGTGGGAATGGTCGTGCGTCTCCGCAGCGGGCGCGGTAGTCGTCGGGGAAGAAGCAGTCATGCGACCAGGATACATCACAAGATCATGATATATTGTAGTTGTGAATGATTATCGTGGTCGGAGGGCACAATGGTGAGCATGGCCGGTACTGAGACGCGTCGGGAAGCAGGCACCCTGTCCGTAGCGGATGCTGAGCGTCTCGCCGAGATCATGCAGGCACTGGCGTCACCTGTGCGGCTGCGCATTCTGAGCGCGCTGAGTGTTCAGCCGAGCACCGTGACCGACCTCAGCGAACAGCTGCACATCGGACAGACGACCACATCGAACCATTTGCGGCTGCTGCGGCATCTGAGCCTGGTCCTTGGCACGCGCGACGGCCGGCACATCCACTACTCGCTCTTCGACGACCACGTCTCCGAACTGCTCGAGGAGGCCATCGGGCACCTCGAGCATCTGCCCGGCGGAGGATGACGCCTGCCGGAGCTCCCCGATTGACGAGAGTATTCCCGTTCACGTCGGGGGGCGCTGCTGCGGCCGGGGAGAGCGCGTCGCTGCCGGTTCGGACACGCTGCATGGTGTGTAGCCGATCGCCGCGACGGCCATGAGCTCTTGTAAGAATCCGCCACTACTCGCGGAATCCTGAACCCGAAACCCCAGCCAACTACCGTGGAATCGCGGCATTCCTCGCCATCTCGAGCGGGAACCTACACATCGGCGATCTCGTGCCTCTGGTGGCGTTGACGGATCAGGCGTTGATGAGCTCGTAGAGCGACCCATGCTTGCTCGTCATGGCGGACTCGACCGACGTGGCGAGGGCAGTATCGCGGACGAGGATGCCGAACTCGACGTTGCGGTTCTCGGCGGAGTAGCTGAAGTTCGCACTGGTGATCAGGAGCAGCTCGTGGTCGACCACGATGAACTTCGCGTGGCTGACGACCTGCTTGCCGTTCGGCAGGAGCGCAGAGCGGTACACCGTGGCTCGTGGGAGCTGCGCCTTGACCGTCGAGGCGCCGGCGACTGCGGCGTCGACGTAGACGGTGACGACGACGCCGGGCTGCTCGGACGCTGCCTTCAGCGCCGTCCACATCTGTGACGTGTCCTGGAAGTTATAGGTCGCCGCCGTAACCGACTGCCGTGCTGCTCCGACGATGCGGTGGAACTCGCTTGTCAGGTGGCCGGTGTTGGCTTCGTTGCCGGGCATTGTCCATACCGGGGTCAGCTCGCGCAGAACGGTCTTTGCGCCGGCGATCGCGCGCAGGACACTGGTGGAACGTTCGCGGTCGCCGGGTCCAAACCCGGAGGCGGCGAGCAGGTCCTTCACCTGTTCGCGCCGGCTGATCGCGATCTCGCGGACGGCGACGCTGACGGGCGTGCCGGTCTCGAACTGCAGGGCGAGCCGCTCCGCCTCGGTTGCGGTGAGGAAGGTGCCGAGTTCGGCAAGCGGGTCAGAGGCCATAGTTGCCGAAGAACCCTGGCACGGTCGGTCCGTTCGCGGTCGGGAGGTCGAGCAGGAACCGTCGGTCGAGGAAGCGGTTGGCCTTCTCACACGAGGTTTCGGAGGCAAAGCAGCAGGTGTGGCAGGCGGCGCCATGAAGGAAGTCCTCGGGGTCCGACGGCGTGCGCTGGGCGCAGACCGGGTCAGAGGAACAGCGCCAAGCCCGGCGAACCGCCGAGAGCACGATGCCCTGAAGCTGCTCCGGCTCCGACAAGGCCACCAGTCCGCCGAGAGTGCCTTCGCTGTCGGAGGCGGTCGTGCAGATGAGCAGTCCCGCCGCGGCCTCGCGTCCGGGCTCGTCCCGCCATGCGTAGATGCGCTCGGTCAGGCTGGCAGCACCATAGCCTGAGTACATGGCCATCTCGCGGATGAGGATGTGCGACAGGGTGTGGACGAGCCAGTAGCGCGGCCCGGGCAGGCGGGTGTCGGGGTTGATGGTGGCGGCGGTCTCGGAGAAGCGGCGGGCGAAGTTCCGGCGGTGGGCTTCGAGGTGGGAGTTCCAGAGCGGGGTGGTCTCGATGTGCCGTTCCCACTGAGAGACGGCGTCGAGGTCGAGTTGCAGGAAGATGCCT
Source organism: Microbacteriaceae bacterium PS02070 (assembly GCA_029959865.1). GTDB lineage: Bacteria > Actinomycetota > Actinomycetes > Actinomycetales > Microbacteriaceae > Microbacterium. The sequence goes on from JASCPE010000001.1 coordinate 681,907, forward strand.
TCGCCGCGGTCTTCCGTGGCGGGGACCCAGGTGGGCTTGCCGATGCGGGTCAAGTCGACCAGGCGGGATGCGACGTCGTTGACGCGATCCATCTCGTCGAGACGCGTGAACCCGAGGACGGCATTGACCCGCTTCATCCGGTTGACGCCGACGACGCGCTTGACGCGGGGGTGCAGCTCTGTGCCGCGCTGCATCTCGGTGACCATGAGTCCGGTGTTGTTCTGCTGTTCGGGGAACAAGGCCGGCTTCTGGAGGTAGCGCCATTCGGGGATGAGTAGTTCGATCGGGTCCCAGTTGGCGCGGCGCTCCTCCCGGTCTTCTTCGGACTCGGGCGGTGCAAGCACGTCCGCGACGGCGATGGCGATGTCGTCGTCGGTGAGTCCGGTGACGTCGATGTTGCGCGCGCCCGCCAGTGCGCGGATGACCGGGATCTGGTCGGCGAACTGCCGAATTTGGTCGATGCCGAGTTCGACACGAAGGTGGTCGGCGAGTGCTTCCTTCTGTTCGGCGTCGGAGCGCGGCATGACGATGATGCTCTGCGTCGAGGGGAACCACAGGTTCGAGGCTCCCATCATGATGAGCGCGGGCCGCGCCTTGCAGCCGGGGAAGAATGCGCCGAGGTGAGGGTGGCGTCCCCGGCACGTCTGGGGCAGCTTGAGCCGCCCCTTCGCTCCTTGGGCCTCGGCCATGCCGCGTGTGGCGCTGCACGACTGGCAGATGATCGTGGAGCCGACGCTCTTGCCGACGTTGGCGTCACGCATCTTCAGGTCGGGATTCTCAGCGTTCGGGCACCTCTGGCCCCGGTGAACCCAGAGCGTGTAGGGGAACTCGTCGAGATGTCCGTTGGTGCAGGTCAGCAGGTGCTGTGCAGGGACGGCGGGGCTTCCCTCGCGGCGTCCTCGACCGCCGCGACCAGGGCAGGGCTTGTGAGTGAACTGGGCGAGGTCGGGCCGGAACGGATGGGTGTTCGTGTAAGTGAATCGCGTGAGTGGGCCGAGGTAGTCGCAGCCAGTGCATCGGAACCACTGTGGGAACACCCGCGCGGGAAGGCCGAGGTCCGAGCCCTCGGTCGACATCGCGCCCTTCTTGGGCTGCCACGGGAACGGCCGCAGCGCGTCGACCTGCGGCCCCAGGTGCAGACGGACGACGTTGAGCAAGCGCGGTTCGAGGATCGTCGGGACGACCTCGCGGCGTTTCCAGATCGGCTCCCACGATGTCGTCGTGTCCGGGGATGAACGAGATTGTTCCGAGCCTGGTCCAATAGCTGATGAGCCAGCGCTGGAGAAGGTCGACCTGCTCGTGGCGTTCGAGGAGTGTGCGTGCCGGGTCCGCGATCGCGGCATCCCAGTCGTCGATCTCGAAGACGGCGTCGATGAGTTCAGCGCGGGTTGGTCCAGTGCCATGCTGGTCCCACCACGCGAGAGTGAGCAGGCCGGCTCTGTTTGCGGTCGAGGCGCCCGCCGGCTCTTCGATCGTTCCCAGGAGCGCGCCCAGGTAGGGGTCCTCCGCGGCGGTCGAGAACGATTCGTAGCGATCCTCAACGACGCCCATAGAGGAAGGATGCCATACCAATTAGGCATTCCGGTGCTCGGTAGCAGGTCGAGCTACCGCCCCGCCGTCGTTGGCTCCCACTGGATCGTGAAGGTTCCGGCCGCGCGCGCGTCAGCCTCGGCCTCGAGTCGCAGTGCGTAGTCCCATGTCGGGTGCACCGCACGCTGGTAGATCCTGATCCGCTCAGGAGTGACCTCGTCGGTCCGCCGGACAAGTCCCAGCTGCTTGAGGCGCTTCAGCAAGGCGTGGATCGTACTGGTCGACAGCCCCGTGGCATCTGCCACGGACGGCGTGGAGAACTTCCCGTCGGGAGAACGCGCGATCTCGGCCATGAGCGCGAGCATGTGGTTGCTGCCGAAGGCAAGCTTCGAGAGCTCCTCGCTCTGTTCGCTCGGCATGGTCTCCACCGCCTCATTTTCGCATGAGGCGCTCAGCGCAGGAGGAGCATCGCAGGGCGAAATCCAACGGCGTGGCGCGTGTTGTGTAGCTGACGCCCCCAGCGTAAATGTCACATTCACTACCCGCATCCTTCGGCGTGCGAGAAGCCTCAAACACGAAGGACTCGGACCGCGTGTCGAAGCTGCGGAACGTAGGTGACCTCCGTACGTTAAGAGTCAAGAATTATGACTCTAGGCTCGTGACTTTTAGGAGGTCACCATGACGACGTCATTGCCGGGTTACACGCTGAGATTCGATCGGGATGACCTCGAACGGGGCGAGCTATCGGACCTGGACGCCCCCCATGTCTTCGAGGCCGAGCCTCGGCGGACGTTCCGCTGGCATCGCGGACAGCGCCACTACCCGGGGCGCTACTGGTCGGCAACGACGGAGGGCTTCGTCGGGTACGAGAGCCGCCTCGAACTCGCGGCGCTACTCCTGGAGGACTTCGACCACCGGGCCGTTCGCATCGCCTCGCAGCCGTTCGAGCTGATCGCCGACCGCGACGGTGTCGAGCGAAGCTACGTGCCCGACTACCTGATTGAGCACGACGACCACCGATTCACGGTCATCGAAGTCAAGCCCAAGCGCCGGCTCGAGGATCCTGACATCGCGGGTGCTCTCCGGTGGGCGGGCGACATCATCCAGTCGCGCGGGTGGGCATACCGGATCGTCACAGAACCCGCCCCTGCACTGCTCTCCAACATCCGGTTCCTCGCGGGCTACAGGCGTCGCTGGCAGTTCCCTCAGCGAGACGTCGATCTGGTCGAGGAAGCCACTCGCGAGGCACCCACACTCGGCGCGGGTCTGCGGAGTGCTGGCGCCGCCTTGAGTGACGCTCCCTATGCGCGAGCGGTCGTGCTGCACCTGCTCTGGCGCCGCTTGATTCTCTGCGACCTCACCTCCGCCCTTGCCAACCACACCCAATTGGAGATGCCATGAGCCACAACTTTGAAATCCGGGTCGGCAGCACCGTCTCGTACGACGGCTGTCTCTGCACCGTCATCGAGATCGCCGGCGATGCCGTCGTCCTCGTCGACGGCGCCAAGAGAACCCGACGGGTTCGACTCGTCGAGCTCCTTCGCGACGCGATGGACGCATTCGGACTGCCGTCGGAGGAGGTCGCACTCACACCGCTCGCGCTGATCTGGGCGGACGCGACGGAAGCGCAACGCGATGAGGCGCGAACAAAGGCCGCGCACATCCGCGAGATGCGCACGGGCTTTGCGTCGGGGCTGCCGACGCTCGCTCAGCCGCACGAGCCTCGACCGGAGTACAACCCGAAGCTCACAACCATTCACCAGCGTCGTCGTACCAAGGCTGCAGAGCTCGGAGTCAGTCCGAAGACGTTGAAGCGCTGGGACGATCGGTTCGACGAGGGCGAAGATCTCGCGCTGCTCGACTTCCGGAAGACATCGTGGACGCCGGCGCTCTCCGGCCTCGATCCGCGCTGGGTTGACATGTGCCGGCGCGTCGTTGAGGAGAACGTGCGCGGCGCCAAGCGCAGCGTCACGACCACGCTCGCGATCGTGCTGGCAAGGGTCAACCGGGAATACCCGGATGCCGATGTGCGGATCCCCTCCGATTCGACCGCTCGCGACGCGGTCGCCGAACTCACCCGTGGCAAGGGGACGTTCGGCGCGAGCATGCGCGCGCAACGATCCATCGACACACGGCCGCCCGTGCCGTACGGACGGTTGGTCGCGACAAGACCCGGTGAGTACGTCGTCCTCGACACCACACCCCTCAACGTCTTCGGCGTCGCGCCGGTCACCGGCAAGTGGATACGCGCCGAGCTGACAATTGCCCTCGACCTCTACGACCGGTCGATCCTCGGGCTTCGCCTTGCGCCCGTCTCGACCAAGGCGGTGGATGTCGCGGGAGTGCTGATGGAAGCGCTCATGCCGCGCGAGATGCCGGCGGAGTGGGGCGACCGAGCGACCTGGCCGTTCCACGGCGTACCCGAGAACATCGTTATCGACGTCGAGAACCTCAAGGCGCTGCGGTTCCGCCGACCCGGCATCCTTCCCGACACGATCATCATCGATCACGGTAAGCCATTCATGTCGATCCACGTGGCGAGCGTGTGCCAGCGACTCGGGATCTCCATCCAGCCCGCGCACGTCTATACCGGCACCGACAAGGCGTGGGTGGAACGGTGGTTCCGCACCATCAACGAGGTGCTGCAAGAGCTACCCGGCTACAAGGGCTCAGACATCGCCTCGCGGGGTGAGGCGCCCGAGGTGGAAGCCGTCTACACGATCCCGCAGCTGGAGCAGATCCTGCGGGAGTGGATCGCGACGATCTACCACGTTCGCCCGCACGACGGACTTGTCGACTCGCAGCTGCCGGCGGCCAAGATGAGCCCCGCTCAGAAGTTCGAGCAGGGGATCGCGGTGGCCGGCCGCATCCGTGTCCCATCGAACCCGAACCTGCTGCTCGAGATGCTCCCCGTCGTGAAGCGCAAGTTCAACCACTACGGCGTCGAGGTCGGCACTCTCCGCTACAACGGCGACATCGTCGGGAAGTACTACGACCGATCACGGGCGATGGCAAAGAGCAAGCGGAAGTGGCAGTTCTCGGTGAACCCCGACGACTTCTCGCAGATCTACTTCAACGACCCCGACGACAACTCCTGGCACGTGCTGCGCTGGGAGCACGCGCCGAAGGTCCCGGTGCCGTTCAGCTTCGACGCCCTCGAGTACGCCAAGGGCATCGCTCTCGACCGTCGCAACGGTGTGAATGTGTCCGAAGTGCTCGGTGAACTCCTCGAACGGTGGGGTGCCGGCCGTGCGAGCACGCCTGCCGAGAAGCGCATTAGCGCGCGACTGGCTGCCCAGCTCGCCGAGACCGCGGACGGCCCAGACAGCCCGTTCTTCCCGCACATCGCCAAGCAGATCGCGCAGCAGACGGCTGGACCGGATCTGAGCGAGGAGCTGGGCATGGTCTCGTTCTCACCAGCACAGGCGAGCGAAAACGACGATCCGCTCGCGCTCACCGCCGACGAGCTCATCGAAGAGGACCTCGACGACATCGACCTCCTGGAGGACCTGTGATCCTTCCGCTCGAGCGCGACGAACTCCTCTCTCGCTGGGAGGGGTGGCGGGACTTCGCCGAAGCGCCAGCCCTTGAGCAGCCCGAGCGGCTGTCGGCGAGGCAGATCGAGGAGCTCAGCGAGGACGAGCGTGTCGCCTACGACTACCACCGCGAGCGATATCACGCGAACTTCCTGGTGAAGACTCCGCAGGTCGTGAGGCTGAACGGACGCCTCTGGGACCTGCTCGATGCGAACCAACAGGGCCCGTCTCGGGTGAAGGGCGCCGCGGTCATCGACTCGCCGCCCGGGCTCGGCAAGACCACCGCCGTCGACGCGTTCGGGCGGGCGTTTCACCAACGGCAGATCCTGCGGCACGGACGTGACTTCGACGACGGGCAGACGCTCCACATCCCCGTCTGCAGGGTGGCGTTTTCCGGGAACACGACGACGCGTGCGTTGATCGAGTCCATCCTGAACTTCTACAACCATCCTTCCGCCGACGCCTCGAGGAGCCGATACCTGCGCAACCGAAACCTGGCTGCGCTGGCAGCCGAGTCGGTTCGCCGTCACGGCACGCGGTTGATCATCGTCGACGACGTGCACTTCCTGAAGATCCACACCGACGAGGGAGTCGCGCTGGCCAACGAGCTGAAGTGGCTCGCCAACGAGTACCCGGCGACCTTCCTCTTCACAGGCGTCAACATGAGCAGCACAGGGCTGCTCAGTGAAAGCAAGACCGACAAGAAGCTCGCGATGTCGCAGATCGCGCGGCGTTGGACACGCCTGACCCTCCCGCCATTCGCGCACCCGGTCGGTGAGCACCGAAAGACCTGGATGACCTTGCTGGGCGCGATCGACGCGCGCCTTGTGCTGGCCAACGCGCGACCGCACATGCTCCGTGAGCAAGCGGACTACCTCTACGAACGCTCAACCGGAATGATCGGCTCGCTCTTTAAGCTGATCACCCTCGGTGCTGTGCACGCCATGCGTGACGGCACTGAGGAACTGACCCGTGCGGTGCTGGACGAGATCGACATCGACGTGGCAGCCGAGGATGCGCGGGAGGTCGTTGCAATGGAGCTCGAGGAGAAGAAGCTCGCGGCCAAGCGGAGCAAGCCTCGGTCCGTCGCATGAGCCTCCGGCGCCTGCTCCACGTCGCGATGCCGCTCCCGGATGAACCTTTCGATTCCTGGGTCGAGTTCATGGCCCACAGTTATGGGGCGACTGTCGGCGAGATGGCTCGAGCGCTCGGACTGATCGGGAGCGACGAGGTTCCCGCCGCTGGATCCCAATCTTCACGGGCCTGGTCCACTGCGCTCGAACCTCAGCAGCTCAGCAACCTCGAGCTGGCGACCGGCCGGTCGGGCGACGAGTTCCGCGCGATGACCCGCACCACGTTCGCCGCGAACGCCATCCGCCTCACGCCTCAGGGACGCATCAGCGCGTCCTGCCCGGCCACGGGAGTAGCCGCCCGCTACTGCCCCGAGTGTCTCGCCGACTCGGGAGGCCGCTGGCGCCTGTCCTGGCAGTTCCCGTTCGGCTTCGCCTGCCAACGCCACAAGCGTCTACTCGTCGACCGGTGCCCGGGTTGCGGCCAACCGCCCCGGCTCCTCGCCCATCCCCTCACGATCGTTCCGGAACCCGGGCACTGTCACAACAGACCGCCGACCGAGCCGCCGATGTTAGGCGCGCGCTGCGGAGTCGATCTCACTTCGAGCGAGGAGTTCGTGGCGGCGGACTCCGAGACTCGCGAAGCGCAACGTGCGATCTTGAGGGTCATCGCTACCGGCGTCGGCGAGTTCGGCATCTACGCCGGCGGTCGACCGAGCACCGTCCAGGTGCTGTCCGACATGCTGCTGCTGTCACGCGCGGCACGACAAGCGCTCGTCGACGGAGAGCATTTCGAGTGGATGCCTGCGGGCCAGGTTGACGTGAGACCGATCGCGTCTCACAAGCGCACCGGCAAGGTGGATCTGCGGCCAAGCACTGCCCGAGAAGTTGCTCTCGGCAACACGATCGCCTTCGTTGCGCTGCAGTCGGGCGACCGGGTCACTGACCTGCTGCGCGGACGCGTCAGCGTCCACACCGCGCTCGACCACTACTCCCCGCCACTGCGCGACCACGTAAGCCGTGCGCTCGGTCGAATGAGGCGTCCTACTGCGACCCTTCAGGCGGTGACGATGTCGGTGGTGGATCCGGCCGCGAGAGCCGCAAAGCTTCCCGCCGTCCTGTGGCCCGAATGGACCTCACGCCTCGCACCACGGCGCCTGGATGCGGAGATCGCCGGCGGTGCGCTGGCGGCAGCCGTGGTCTTCGTGGGCACCCGCCTCACTCACGGCTCGGCCATCAAGCTCCTCGATCCCGCAGCACAGGGACGCCAGGTCAGCCACGTCATGCGGTCTCTCGGCCGCAACGCACCCGAGGCCGACACTATCCGCGCGATCGCTCGGCTTGTCGCGTTCCTCGATGAGACCTCGACGCCGATCGACTTCGCACGCCGGCGGGTCATCGATTACTCCGGCATCCTGCCCCGCGACGAGTGGCGCGAGATCTGCCGGATGGCGAACGTCCTGCCCGGTGGGGATCGGCGGTGGCAGACGGCCCGCGCGCACCTCTACGCCCTACTGAGCGGCAATCGCGTGGCGCGGGCGCCCTTCGCTCAAGAGGCCGGCTTCCCCTCGTTCGCCGAAGTTCGCTCGTTTCGCGACGGATTGCCGGAAGTCGTTTCCCGTGAGCTCAACGACTCGGCGACTGCATTCCTGAAGGCGCGGCACATCGATGAGCCCGTGGAATGGATGCCGGACCTCGACCTCGCCGGCGTGATTGTAGATGTCGCCGCATCGGGCGGGGGCGAATGGCCGGAAGCTCGCCCCGCCCGGGCCGCAGTGAAGCCGACCCGCGCGGTCGCGGCGTACTCCGCGGGGCAGTCGGTGAGAGAGATCGCCTTCGAACACGGGGTCGCCCGTCAGACCGTCAGCCGCGTGCTCGAGGAGGTCGGCGTCGAGATTCGCATCGGTCGACGGAGGGCTGACATCGATGTGGAGTGGCTGCGGCGCCGCTACATCGACGAGCGCCGCACCATCCCTGAGATAGCCGCGGAGGTGGGCGTGACGATGACCACGATCAACCGCCACCTCGAGGCCGCTGGGATCCCGCGCCGAGTCCGCGGCAGCGCGAGCCGAGCGACCGCGATCCGGGTTGACCCACGCGCCGGCGACTCGCCGCTACTGCGCCGGATCCTCGTCGGACAGGACGCCACACAGCGCGCCGATCGATTCCTCGTCGTCGCCCGCCACGGCACGATGACGGCCGCCGCGACCGAGCTCGGAGTGACGCTGAGCATCCTCGCGAACCAGATGAGACGGATCGGGGTGGATGCCGGTGGCCCGCTGATCCACCGTGCGTTCCGAGGTCAGCCACTCGCCCTCACCGCGCTCGGCGCCGACGTGCACCGTGAGTTGTCGCGCGCCTTCGAGTTCAGCGAAGCCGAAGGTCGGGCGCGTCGGGCGGAAGAATCTCAGTGAGATCGACGTCCAGCGCCTGCGACATCGCGAGCAGCGTGCGGATCGTCGGATTCGCCGGCGTTCCCGGCTTCGACTCGCCCTTCTCGTACTTCTGGTACGTGTAGCGCGTCAGGCCGGAGCGGTATGCGACGTCCTCCTGGCTGAGCCCGCGCTCGTGGCGGAGCCGTTGAAGGTTCGTGGCGAGCTTGCCCGCGTAGTCGCTCCAGGCCGCATCCTCGGGTCTGGTTCGCTTCGACACTGATCCAGCGTTTCCGCGGACGGGCGTCGGTGTGGCCTAATCGGTATGGCATTCCTCGCGTAGCGGAGATCTAAGTCCATGACGGCCGTGACCGGCTGCTCGGGCGTGTCGCCGGCAGTCGGCCAGACTCGATACGCTCGGCCGGTGACGAAGACGGCACGAGAGATGTTCGCTGCGATCGATGTGGATGCAATCGTCGGCGACGACACGCTAATCGACGCGCACAGTCGCTTCCAGGCGCTCGCGGATGACCTCGACAGCGAGTCCGCAGGGGCGCACGCGTATCGGAGCCTCTCGGCAATTGCCGGGATGATGCTCGACGGGTCTGACTGGGATAGCCCGTATACGCCGCTGATGTCACTCGGAGGCAAGCGCACGGCGTTGCCCGACGACCTGGACAATGAAGCGCTCGAGTTCTTTGGCCTACTTCTTGAAGAGGTTCCTCCATCCGTGCTCGCGGCGCGCATGTGCGACATCTTGTTAGTTCGAGAGAGCGATCGGGGTCGGCGATTCTCACTCGCCAAGCAGCACGCCGAGATTGTTGCGGCACTTTCACTGCTACCCGACCCCGACGACCAATTGATGCAGATGTGGATCCGCGCCGCTGAGATAGCGGGTCGCTACCGCCTCAATGACGGCGTTCAGGCACTTACAGCCCGGGCGCTCGAAGCCTTTCGAGGCGGCAAGCCCATCGCCGCGTGGCACGTCGCGCAGGCGATGCGACGCGCCCGCTACTTCAACGGCCACTCCGCAGAGATCGCCGACAGGCTCGACGCGCTGGCGAGCGCCGAGCTCACTGCCCATGCGAAGGTTCAGCTCCTCGAAGAGTCGATCCGGTGGCGACGGGGCAATGACGCCGACGCGTTAGCGGCACCGAGTCGAGAGGCGATCGGCGATACGTGGTGGCAAGAAGCAAAGCGACGGAGAGACTCGAGTCTCGTCGCGCGAAACTTCCTAGGCAATGCCTACAGCTCCTACCGTGAGGTTCCGCGGCACCTCCGAAGTGAGCGCACACGAAAGCGTGTCAGGAAGCTCCCGAGGTTGATTCGGGTGGCTGGCGAGCGCGCGCTTGGCGAGATGCAGAAGGTCCGCAGCGGTCCGATCGACCTGTCTCCGATCGTCGAGCAGGCGGAAGCAATCGCGAACGACACCGACCTCATTCGAGGTCTCGCTAGGTGGTTTTCGGCGGCCCCGCTCCAGACCTTCGAAGACGCGCTCCAGTCCTCCAATCAGACGGGGCTCTTGAACATCGTGCCGAGCTCGACAATTACGGACGATGCGCGGAAAGTCCACAGCACAGACGAAGACAGGCTTCGCTCCGGCGTCGATCCGAGTCGATGGGCGCAGATGGTGAAGAACCACTCACTGCACGTTGCTGCGATCGCGACCGCGCACATCCGGCCAGCGGTGATGCAATTCTCGACGAACTACCGACTCGACATCCGGGACTTCGAGGTGATCGTCTCCGCCTCAGGGTTCGTGCCGGCGGACCGCAAGAGCCTTTATGCCCGCGGGCTCCATCACGGCTACTACGGGCGGGTGACCGAGTCACTGTTCATACTTGCTCCCACGATCGAAGCCTGCGTGCGGGGCGCACTGCAGGCGAGCGGAGTTGAGACGCGCAACCTGAAAACCAATGACACGGAGATGGAGCCAGGGCTGAGCGCGCTCATGGAGCTTCCGGAAGCGAATGAGGTTCTCGGTGAGGACCTCGCGTGGAACATTCGAGCCCTCTTCTGCGGGCCGACCGGCCCGAACCTGCGCAACCGCGTTGCGCACGGTCTCCTGGATGAGGCTGAGTCGGGCGGTGATGCGGCACTGTACGCGTGGTGGATGGCGTTCTTGCTCGCGTTCACGCCCTACTATCACGCCGTTCGAGCAGAATCGACTGATGACGTTGATCGCATGGATGACGAGAGCTGACGTTGACGCCGGGCGGCGTCGCCACGGAGGTGTTCCCTGGCGTCGCAGCCACGTTGGCCTTCGGGCGTGGGGGCGCTAGTGCTGCTGAATCACCAACGTTGTTGGTATCACTTTCAGTTTCTATTCCGGTAGCATCGAGCCATGGCCGACCGGGAGATCTATCCTCACGCGCCCATCGCTCTTGTCGTTGCGGAGATCCGACATCCTGTGCGCCGGAAACTGTCGGCCGCCGAGGTAGAAGCGGTAGGTGCCGTGTTGCGCGACGCGCTACCCATTCTTCGGGTGGAGCAAGTCGTCGATGTTGAACTGCCATCGGGCAAGCAGCAGGTCTCGCATCATCCGCGCTTCGTCTCACGGAGTCTTCACCAAAGCGTGACTCTGCGACCTGATGCCGTGGCGGTAGAGACGACGAGGTACGAGGGCTGGGAGGCTTTCAGCGCATTGGTCGCGACCGCCTTGCACGCCCGGAACGACATCGCGCCTCTCGATGGAGTCGAACGCATCGGTCTGAGATACATCGATGAGCTTCGGGTTCCCGCGGAAGCAGGGGCCACCAACTGGTCGGAGTGGGTTGCTCCGGAATTGCTCGGCCCGCAGGGATTGTCAAATGTTCTCGGCGCTCCGATTCAGGAGACGCAAGGCGTCACGATCGTCAAGACTGAGCCCGGCTTGTCCTATACCGTTCGATACGGCATAGGCGATGGACAGGCAGTCGCCTCTTCACCGAATCTGGTTCGGCCCGCTGAACGATCAGGGCCGTTCTTCCTCATCGACATGGATGGAGCGTGGCAACCCATCAGTCGCGGTGTCCCGGAGTTCGATCCTCTGTTCGTGACGGACACGCTCGACGCGCTACATGTCCCCATTAGGTCTGTGTTTGAGTCCCTTATCACTGAGAAACTGAGACAGGAGGTTCTTCGATGACATCGTTGTCAGCGACAGAAAGGCTTGCCCCCACGGGTGGATACGTCGGCCTTCCTGAGGTCGGTGAGACACGAACAACGTTGAGTCAGCACGTCGGAACCATTCGTCAGCAGGTACGTCACCTTGATGGCGATACGCGGGAACTGCATCGGCGTGCGTGGGAAGACGACCTTTCTCAGAGTTGCCAGTTGCTTGGTCGGCAGCGCCCAGCCGACCTGCTTGGGCGGCTTAACGACTGGGGATTCGCCTGGCGCGACGTGGCACGCCTCACCGGAGTTTCGGTACCCGCGCTTCAGAAGTGGCGGCGGGGAGAGAACATCACGGGCGAGAATCGCCTGAAGCTTGCTTACGTCGTGGCAGTGGTAGAGAAGATCGAGCAGGAGATGCTCGTAAACGACCCCGCGTCGTGGTTCGAGATGCCGGTGGCGCGTGGAGTCGCGGTCAGTCCGATCGACCTCGTCGCTAGCGGTAAGGCGCACCTTGTGCTCGACCTTGCGAGTAACCACAGCGCAGTCGATGAAGCGCTCGACGCGTTCGATCCCGACTGGCGTGAGCGATACATAGACCCTGCGTTTGAAACCTTTGTCGCCAACGACGGGATGGTTTCGATTCGGCCGAAGGACTGAGCCGGGGTGACTGTCGATCTCGAGACACCTGCTGTTCCTGAGCTGATCTTTATGGCGAAGGGAGCCGAGGTCGACCCGACCCGTCCGATCTTCACGGGCGACGTGTTTCGTAGGCGGGACGGTTCGACCATGTGGGCCGTTCTTCAGCACCCTTGTGCGTTGCGCCGCGAGGGCTCGGACCTGCTCGAGCAGATTCTGGTAGCGCGGGTGGTGGAGGTTCAAGGCCACAGGTCGAGCTGGTCGAAGGAGGCGTATCGGCGAATGCCCTTGCCTGGGTTGCAGGAAGGCCACGAGAAGCACTCGATCGACTTTCTGGCGCTAGATCTGCTTGGCCCTGACGATCTGCTCGATGGATGTGAACGCATCGCCGTCCTGAGTGAGCAGGGCGTAAATCTCTTGCTCCAACGATGGGTTCATCACAACAGCAGGGTGGTTGTGAAGACGATCACCTTCAACGAGCAGATCTCAGGGCCATTCGCGGAGGCAGACTTGCAGGCCGAGTGGATGACGGACCTCGAAGGAACTGATTCAGCCACGTCGGCTGCCTTCCACGAGTGGATCCGTGCGGGCGCCGAGGGTGGCGCCGGCGTCAACCGACAGACGTTGCTCGATGCGCCCGGCGTGCCGGGGTGTCTGCGGCAGCGCCGTACCGGCACTTCACCGACCGTCGAAGCCTCGAATCAGCCCTCGCCGTCGATGGCTTCGACGAACTGCGCGCCGACCTCGATTTAGTGCGCGCCGCCCACGCGGCGGACAACAGTGCCGACCTCGTGAGTGCCCTCGGTGTCGCGTATGTGCGATTCGCGTTGCGTCGACCCGCAGTGTTCGGTCTCATGTTCGGCCGCGAATGCGACGCGGCCGATTCCGAGCGCGTGCGGGCATCCCACGCCCTGCACGATGTCCTCCGCGCCAGCATCGCCACGCTCCAGCCGGGACCCAACGGCGACGCGCTGGCGCTGGCTCTATGGTCGACCGCGCACGGACTGGCCTGCCTCCACCTCGACGGAAAGCTTCGCCCGGAACCAGAGGCGGAGGTCGCCCAGCGCGTGCGCGCCTCCTTCTCCGCCCTCCTCGGCCTCGCTGCCGCCCCACCCGAAGCGAACGACCAATGACCATTCGCATCCTTCACGTCGTCACGAACGTGAGCCACTACGACGATGCGTCGCACCCGACCGGGCTCTGGCTCTCCGAGCTCACCCATGCCTGGGACGTCTTCGAGGAAGCAGGGTTCCAGCAGCACATCGTGAGCCCGTCCGGCGGTGATGTTCCGATCGAGCCGCGATCGCTGAAGTTCCCCACCTATGACGCCATCGCGAAGGCGTCGCACAGCAACCCGGCACGGATGGCACTCCTCCGCGGCACCGACGCGCCAGATCAGATCGACGCCGCCGACTTCGATGCGATCTACTTCACCGGCGGTCACGCGGTCATGTACGACTTCCCCGACAGTGGCGGACTGCAGCGCATCACCCGCGAGATCTGGGAGAACGGCGGAATCGTCTCGGCGGTGTGCCACGGCTACTGCGGTCTTCTCAACACGCAGCTCTCGGACGGCTCGCTCCTCGTTGCCGGACGCACGCTGACCGGCTTCGCCTGGAGCGAAGAAATACTCGCGGGGGTGTCCGAGCTCGTTCCGTACAACGTCGAGCAAGAGATGAAGGATCGCGGCGCGCACTACCAGAAGGCTGCGCTTCCGCTCGTGCCCTACGCCGTCGCCGACGGTCGACTCATCACGGGTCAGAATCCCACCTCGGCGAAGAAGACCGCGATCAAAGTCGCCGCCCACGCCCGCTTAACTCGCGAGATTGCACGCCCGCGGTAAGACAGCTGGAAAGGGTCGTAGTCACGATGTGCGCTTGCAGTCTCGCGGGTTGGGCTGGATGCGGAGTTTGCCCCGAAGGGCTGCGCGAGTGGAGCGCTGCCGGGCAGAATGTGCGGGACGGCGAAAAGAGGAGCGTGAGATGACGAAGTACCTCATTTCATTCCCGAGCGGCGAGATGAAGATCCCCGAAGGCAAATTCGACGACGTGGTTAAGGATTCGCACGATGTCGTGCGGGAAGCGAAGGCCGCCGGAGTGTGGGTGTTCGGTGGCGGCATCAACGAGTCCATCGCGCCCGTGCGCGTGGCGGCCGACGGGACGGTTTCCGCGGGAACGTACCCACAGACGGCGCGGATCGAGGGTGGCTACACGGTACTCGAGCTTCCGACGTACGAGGAAGCGCTGGCGTGGGCGGCGAAGCTCGCCGCAGCGTGCCGCTGTGACCAAGAGGTGCGCGCTTTCCAGTACGACCCCGAAAGCTGACCGACACTGGCCTCGGTCGACGCCCTCGCACCGATTCAGCCCCACGCCCCCGTGAGCCGATGACCCGCGAGACTGCACGCCCGTGATGAGACAGCAGGAGAAAGCTGCAGTCTCGACGAGGGCGTGCAGTCTCGCGGTGTGAGCCCGCGCCGGGGATCGCGGCGACGGTGAGGGAACGGCGCGGGCATGCGGAGGGGTGCGCGGGTAACCTGGCGACAACGACTGGCCACGCTCAGAGCGAGAGGAGAAGGCATGTTCGGAGAGAAGCGACGCGAGCACCGCCGCGAAGAAGAAGAGGCGAAAGAGGCCGCCGCGGACGCCCGCGAGGCCGTTCTCGCGACCGAGTCCGACGACTCGTTCGTCGACCCTGACGAAACTCTTGAGGCCGAAGAGGAACCCACGACTCCTCCGGCCTGACGCGCCGATCGGCGAGAGAGTCGCTCGGTGCTGACGCCGGAAGGTCCCCTGTCCCACCCTCGTTCACGAGCCAGCGCGTGGTGATGCGATGTGCAGGGTGCGCGATGCGGGTGTGCGTCGTGCGGGGCGTGCTCTGTCACCGGGTGGTTCCGGCGGGCCGGCCCGTCGACCCTGCTGAGCCGTCATATGACCCTGACGGCATGGGCGTGCGCTCGCACTCGCGGACTACCGACTATCGCCGGCGTCATCGCTCAGATCAGATCATGCCGCCAGTTGGCCTCCTGGATGCGGATGTCGAGTTCGCGCCACTCTTTCGCGAGAGCGTCCGCCTTCTCGCGCACCGCGGCAACGTTCACGGCTTCCACGAAGCGCACCTCTGAGCGAGTCGACCGGTCCGCACGGGTCACTCCTGCGTCCGCTGCCTGCTGATACACCTGCTGGCGAAGACGCAGCACGTCGCGTCGAGCCAATGCATCGGTCAGCGTGGTGCCGTCGGAAAGAGTCGCGGTGAGGTTCGTCTTGTTGATGCGCGCGATGAGCGTCTCAAGGTCCGCCGCGACCCGATCGTGCTCGGACAAGAGCGCGGACGGATCCTCCGCAGGACTCTCGCCCTCCTGGACGCGGGCGTTCTGCACGACCCGCCTGGCGAGTTCAGACAGACGCGTGGTCTGCGCGGCGCGCTGGGCGAGCGCTTCGGCAAGCTTCATGCTTTCCACAGTATTCGCCGGGGCAGGAAACCACGACCGTTCGTGACGACGGAAGCGACCCACCCGCGCGCCGTGCAGGCGTCAGAGGATGAACGCGCCGATGATGCCGCCGGTCAGGGTGGTGAGCACGGTCACCAGGAGCGACGGGATGAAGAACGAGTGGTCGTAGAGCCTCTTGCCGAGCTTGGTCGAGCCGGTCGGGTCGAGGTTCGCCGCCGCGATCTGGAGGCCATTGGTCGGGAGCAGATAGATGCCGCCGAGGGCACCGACCCACAGCCCGACCGCCAAGCCGACGGGCAGGCCCGCCGCGAGTCCGATGGGGACGATCATCCGGGTGGCGGTTGACTGGCTCGTCGTCAGCACGGCGATGATGAAGACACCGACGGCCATCGCGGGAGCCCACGTCGCGACCCAGGAGACGAGGCCTTCCTCCACCGTCGAGGTGTTGGCCTGCAGGAAGGTGTCGATCATCCAGGCCAGGCCGAAGAACGCGAGGGCGGCGACCATGCCGCCCTGGAAGATCGTCATCGAGGGCACCGTGCGCAGGTCGCACTTGCCGACGAGGGCGACGGCTCCGGCGGTGACGAGCATGATGAGCTGGATCGTCGTGGCGGTGCTGATCGGCTCGCCTTCGCCGCTCACGGGCCGGATGCCGGGGAAGATCCCGAAGACGACGACGAGCAGCACGCCCGCGAAGTAGATGAGCGCTGAGGCCCGCGCCCGAGCCGAGACCTTCGTCGTCACCGTCGCGAGCGAGTCCACCGAGACCTTCTCCGACGACGCCTGCACGATGTCATCCGAGCCCCCGAACCGGCTCACGACGAGGGCGCTGATCGTGATGCCGACAACCGCCGAGGGCACGGTCACAGCGAGGATCTGCCAGACAGTCCACGGCGAATCCAGCGTGTCCATGATCGCGATCATCGCCGCCATGGCGGCAGAGACCGGAGAGCAGCCGAGCGCGACGCTCGTTGCCACGACAGACATACTGATCGGCTTCGACGGCCGAACGCCCGCGCGTTCGGACACCTCCTGGATGACCGGGAGGAGGGAGAACAGCACGTTCGAGGTGCCCGCTCCCATTGCGAAGAGGAGGGAGACCAGGGGTGCGACCACGGTGATGCTGCGTGGCCACCTCACGATCGCGCGAGCGCTGATGAGCACCATCCAGTCGATGCCGCCCGCCGCCTGGACGGTGGAGGTCGCGAGAATCACCGCAACGATGATGAGCAGCGCATCGATCGGAGGAGTTCCGATCTGCTCTCGGAACACGAACACGAGGACGGCGGTACCGATGCCGCCCCACAGGCCAATCCCGACGCCTCCGACGCGGACGCCGATGATGATCGCGCCGAGCACGACGGCGGCTTCCAGGATCAACGTGAGATGCTCCATCGCGGTCTCCTCCGGTTCGGCCTCATCGGAGGTTACACGCGCCCTGCGCGAGCGACGGTATCGGCAGGCGACTGCGGCGCGCCGATCCTTTCGCGAGGTCGACGGAGCTGTCCGCACTCAGGGCATGGGGCGCGGGGGCCAGACGTCGAGCGCACGCTCCCGGGCCTCGACGGACGCACCGCACACGGCGCCGGCAGCCACGACATCGCCGCCGAGCGTGGAGACAACGATCTCCGGTGCGGGGAGGTCGAGATCGGTGGGCAGGGCGAGCCGCGCGGCGCTGACGACTTCGTCGATCCCGTGGGAGATCGCACCCGAGACGACGACGCGGTGCGGATCGAACATGCTCCCCAGCACACTGACGATGCGAGCGAGCACGCCTCCGACGTGGCGCGCGGCCGCGCGGGCATCGGGATCGCCGGCGGCTGCGAGTTCGAGCACCGATTGGCCGGTGAGTTCCGGGGCGGGCGTGCGCGAGAGTGCGCTCGCCGGATCGAGCGTGCCGGCCGTGCGGGCCGCGTCGACCCACGCCACAAGCCGGGAACCGAGGCCGTCCGCGCTTCCCACGCCCTCGACATGGGCGAAGGCGATCATCTCGCCGACACCTCCGTGCGCGCCTCGCAGCAGGTGCCCGTCCACCACGACGCCCGCCCCCAAACGGTCACCCGCCAGGAGCGCGATGTAGTTGCCGCAGTCTCGAGCACCCCCGATCGTGCCTTCGGCGACCGCGGCGAGGGAGGCGTCGTTGTCGATTCGCACGAGGGGCGCCCAGTCGAGGGCGTCGACGAGTCCGGGATTCATCCGCTCCCAGAAGCCATCGCGGTGAGCGGGGGAGTGACCTCGCGCATCGACGGGAGCCGGCACACCCACGCAGATCGAGAGCACATCCGCTCGTGAGTGATCACTGTCGGCGAGCGCAGCATCGATCAGCCGAATGACCCGCGCGACTCGGTCCGCCCCGGCTTCGGCTTCCGGCGCGTCCACATCGCGGCGGGTCGCGAGGGTGCGGCCACACAGGTCGGAAACCGTCACGGTCAGGTGCGTGTTGCCCGCGTCGACGCCGACGAGCACGGCTGCCCCGGCCCGTAGCGAGAATCGCCGGGCGGGTCGCCCCTTGCGATAGTTCCCGGCGACGCGGGCATTGGGGAGCTCTTCCAAGAGTCCGAGTCGGGCCAGTGCGTCCATCGCCTCGATCGTCGTGGACCGAGTGAGACCCGTCGCTTCGATCGCATCGGTGGCCGTGAACTCACCCGCATCCCAGGCATACGCAAGGATCGCGTTGAGGCTCGCTGGCCGCGCTGCCGAGGGGGTAGGGGTGGACACGAAGATTCTTGACCTTCCGATTTCTGGGTGTAATACTGCCGTATAGATTTTGATTCGGCGAGTAAATCTAGTCAATGTGATTTTTGTCACACGCAATGGAGCGGAGGACTGAGTGTCAGGGACAGGCAGACGGATCGTGGCGGCCGGGGCGGTCGCGACCCTCGCGGCCACACTTCTGGTGGGGTGTTCCCCCGATGGTCGCGAGACGATCCGCTTCACGTTCAGCAAGCGCGAAGCGATCGAGTTCATGAACCAGGTCGTGGCCGACTACAACGCCTCACAGGATGACGTTCGCGTCGAGATGGACACCTCCGGTGTCGACGTCGTCTCCGCGAGCTTCGTGCGAGGGAATCCGCCCGACATCATGCTCGCCAACTACAACTACGAGGTCGCCCGGTTCGTGCAGCGGTGCGCGCTCACCGACCTGTCCGACACGCAGGCGGCGGCGAGCATACGCGATGACCTTCAGCCGCTCATGGCGCAGTACGGCACGTGCGGCGACGAAGTCAGCGCGCTGCCCTACTCCGTGATGGCCGCCTCCGTCATCTACAACAAGGAGATCTTCGCCGAGCACGACTTGGATGTCCCGCAGACGTGGGACGAGCTCATCGACGTCGCCGACACTCTGAAGGAAGCCGGTGTCACGCCGTTCTATGCGACCTTCAAGGACGACTGGACCGTCGCGCAGGGATGGTACGACTACACGATCGGCGGCTCGATCGACACCATCGAGTTCTTCAACCAGCTGGCCGCAGAGGGCACCGAGGTCGGTCCCGATGCGGCGGCGTCGTTCGAGAACGACTTCGCCGAACCGATGGACAAGATGCTCCAGCTCGCCGACAACTACGTCAACGAGAACGCCGCCAGCCGTGCGTACAACGACGGGAACCTCGCCTTCGCAAACGGTGAGGCCGCGATGTACCTCCAGGGCCCCTGGGCCTTCAGCGAGATTGCCAAGACATCGCCGGACATGGAGCTAGGCAGCTTCCCCCTCCCGATGACCGACGATCCGGCCGATCTCGCCGTCCGCGTCAACATGGACCTCGCCGCGATGATCCCGGTCGAGTCCGACCATCACGAGGCCGCGCGCGACTTCCTGGAGTACCTGTATCAGCCCGAGATCATCGAGGCGTACAACGCATCGCAACTCGGCTTCACGCCAACCACCGACGCGGCCCCGCCCGACGATGAGCGCATCGCCGAGATGCAGGAGTACTACGACAACGGGCAGATCTACCAGGGCGCTTCCGTGCTCGTGCCGAAGACCATTCCCGTCTTCAACTATTCGCAGGCGATCATCCTCGGGGATAACCCGGCATCGACGCTGCGCACGATGGATCAGGACTGGGCCCGCCTCGCCTTCCGGCAGCCGGCCCCGACCTCCGAAGCGAATGAGGCAACGCGATGACGAACACGGCGACCCTCGTCACGACCGGCGGCAAGAAGGTGCGGCACAAGCGCAAGGTCGAGCCGATCTACTACTTCTTCCTCATCCCGACGCTCGTGCTGTTCACCCTGGCGATCACGCTTCCCGGCGTCATCGGTATCTTCTTCAGCTTCACCGACTCGATCGGGCTTGGCGAGTGGAACTTCATCGGCTTCACCAACTACGTCGCCCTGTTCAGCGACCCCGCCATCCTGCAGTCATACCTGTTCACGTTCGGGTTCGCGATCACGACGGTCATCGTCGTCAACGTGCTCGCGTTCCTGCTCGCGGTAGGACTGACGGCGCGCATCAGGTTCAAGACGGGCCTTCGAACGATCTTCGTGATCCCGATGGTCATCTCGGGCATCATCATCGCCTACGTCTTCAACTTCCTCTTCTCCAACTCCGTTCCGGCGGCCGGGTCGGCGTTGGGCATCTCCTGGCTGGAGACGAGCCTGCTCGCCAACCCCGACCTCGCGTGGCTCGCGATCGTGATCGTCACCGCCTGGCAGGCGATCCCGGGCACGCTGCTCATCTACATCGCGGGGCTCCTGTCGGTCCCCGGTGACGTGTACGAGGCAGCCGACCTCGACGGCGCGAGCAAGGCGCAGCAGCTCTTCCGCATCACGTTGCCACTCGTGGCCGGTTACGTCGTGATCAACGTGATCCTCGGCTTCAAGGGCTTCCTCAACGCGTACGACATCATCGTCGGCCTCACCAACGGTGGCCCCGGAACGGCCACCCGCAGCGTCGCGATGTCGATCATCGCGGGCTTCAACGGCGGCGACTACGCGTACCAGATGGCGAACGCGACGATCTTCTTCATCGTCGCGGTCGTGATCTCCATCCTCCAACTCTCGCTCACGCGCGGAAGGAACACTGTCTGATGTCGACTCACACCGCGCTCAACGCTGAGCAGCAGGCCGTGGCCGCCGAAGAACCCCGCGGTCGCCGCGCCAAGCATCCCACCCTGGAGAGGGTCAGCTGGTCGTGGACGATCATCCTGATCCTGTGCGCCGTCACGGTGCTTCTGCCGCTGTATGTCACCATCACGATGGCGCTGAAGACCACCGGGCAAGCCGTCGATGGCAACGCGTTCTCCCTCCCGAATCCGATCAGCTTCGAGGGGTTCGTCCAAGCGTGGAACCTGACGCAGTTCCCCGTGGGTGCCGGGATCTCGATGTTCGTGACCGCGGGCACGGTGGTCGCAACGATCATCCTCGCGGCGTTCGCCTCCTACGCGATCGTGCGCAACTGGGACCGGAAGCTCTTCCGCTACTCGTTCTACTACCTGCTCGCGGCGATGTTCATCCCGTTCCCCGTCGTCGCTCTGCCCCAGATCCAGCTCACCGGTCGTGTCGGCCTGGACAATCCGGTCGGAGTTCTGATTCTGGCCACGATGTTCCAGCTCAGCTTCAGCGTGCTGCTGTTCACCGCGTTCCTGCGCTCGATTCCGCTCGAGCTCGAAGAGAGCGCCCGGATCGACGGCGCAACGACGTGGCAGACGTTCTGGCAGCTGATCTTCCCGCTGCTCGCGCCGATGAGCGCCACCGTCGGCATCTTTGCGTTCCTCTATGCCTGGAACGACTTCATGATGCCGTCGCTGATCATCTCCGACCCGGCACTGCAGACGTTGCCGGTGCGACAGAACCTGTTCCAGACGCAGTTCAGCAACAACTACAACGTGTCGTTTGCGTCGTACCTGATGGCGATGGCGCCCGCCATCGTCGCGTACCTGTTCACGCAGCGCTGGGTGATGGAAGGTGTCACCCAGGGTGCTGTCAAGGGTTGACCCGACCCATCCCCCCCCCGAGAAACCGAAAGGACACCTGTCTTCGTGACTGTTTCCGCAGACATCGCCCCCGACCTCGCGACCGAGCCCACCGCCCCCTGGTGGCGCCAGGCAGCGGTGTACCAGATCTACCCGCGCAGCTTCGCCGATTCCAACGGTGATGGGCTGGGGGACATCCCGGGCATCACCGCCAAGGCCGACTACCTGGCTGAGCTGGGGATCGATGCTGTCTGGCTGAGCCCGTTCTACCCGTCGGAGCTGGCCGACGGCGGCTACGACGTCGCCGACTACCGCAACGTCGACCCGCGGCTGGGGACCCTCGCCGATTTCGACGACATGCTCGCCGCGCTCCACGCGCGGGGAATCAAGATCGTCGTGGATATCGTGCCCAACCATACGTCCGACCAGCACGAGTGGTTCCAGGCGGCGCTCGCCGCCGGTCGCGGTTCGGCCGAGCGAGAGCGGTACATCTTCCGTGAGGGCTCCGGCCCGGACGGGGCGGAGCCCCCCACCGACTGGCTGTCAATCTTCGGCGGGTCCGCGTGGGAGCGAGTCGAAGACGGGCAGTGGTACCTCCACAACTTCGCCCGTGAACAGCCCGACCTCAACTGGGATCACCCCGACGTGCACGCCGACTTCTTGGAGACCCTCCGCTTCTGGTCGGACCGGGGCGTGGACGGGTTCCGCATCGACGTCGCGCACATGCTCACGAAGGACCTCACCGAGCCCCTGCCCTCGCGTGATGAGCTCGCTCTGATTCCGAAAGACGGCAACCACCCCCTGATCGACCGTGACGACGTGCACGAGATCTACGCGGAGTGGCGCGAGGTGTTCAACTCGTATGATCCTCCGCGTACCGCGGTCGCCGAGGCGTGGGTCGATCCGGCCCGCATCCACCTCTATGCGCGTCCGGAGAGCCTGGGGCAGGCGTTCAACTTCGATCTGCTGGAGTCGAGCTTCGACGCGCAGCAGTTCCGCGCCATCATCACGGAGAACCTCGCCCGTGCCGCCCAGTCCGGCTCGTCGAGCACGTGGGTGCTCTCCAACCACGACGTCGTGCGGCACGCGACCCGCTACGGGATTCCGCAGCAGTCCGCAGATGCGGCCGGTGAGGTGCGTCACGGCGGCGAGTGGCTCCTGTCGGGCGGCAGCGAAGACCAGCTCGATCGCGAGAAGGGTCTGCATCGGGCCACGGCAGCCACCCTGTTCCTGTTCGGCCTGCCCGGCTCGACCTACCTCTACCAGGGCGAGGAGCTCGGCCTGCACGAGGTCGCCGATATCCCCGCCGACGAGCGGCAGGATCCCACCTTCTTCCGCACGAACGGCGAGGAGATCGGTCGTGACGGCTGCCGCGTTCCGCTGCCATGGACCGCGGACGGTGGCTCCTTCGGTTTCGGTGACGGCGGCGCACATCTTCCGCAACCGCAGTGGTTCGCCGATTACGCGGTCGACCGCGAGGACGCCGACGCCGACTCGACGCTCAACCTCTACCGGAAGGCGCTTGCGCTGCGTCACACGCTGCAGACGCAGGAACAGCTCGAGTGGATCGAGACGGGGCGGGACGATGTGCTCCACTTCGCTCGGCCGAACGGGTGGCAGATCGTGACGAACTTCGGCACCGAGCCCTTCCCGCTCCCCGACGGGGACATCGTTCTGGCCAGCAGGTCCGTCTCCGACGGCCGACTTCCCGGCGAGGCCACCGTCTGGCTCGCACCGCGCTAGATCCCCGTCCGTGAGACTGCACCCTGCGCACAGCGGGGCCGCGGTCCCCACTGCCCAGAGGCAGGTGCAGTCTCACGATGGGGTGCGGGTCAGGGGGAGCGTGATTCCCTGATCGTGTCAGCGGCGCGCTGAACGAGGCTGACGGCGTTCGAGACGAGGTCGGAGAGCGCCTCGTTCAGTGACGGCGCGTGCCAGGCATTCTCGAACAACTCCCGTTCCTGGGAAGCGGAGTCTTCCACCGCGGTCTCGTAGTCGTAGGAGGCGTCGGTCAACTCGGGGGTCAGATCGCCCGTCTCGAGAAGGTCCTCATCCGACCGGTCGGCCGGATCCTCCGTGCGCAGGGCCTCGCCTCGCTCGAGCCCCAGGCGGGCCAGTTTGCCCTGCGTGGAACGCAGCGCGGAGCATTGCGCGGCAAGCGGGCGGGGGCATTGATCCCGAAAGAGTGCGGCGGCGCGTTCGTGCCGGACCGTCACGTAGGTGTCCCACGCGTCTGCCGTCTTCCGTCGCTCGTCCATGTCGGTGAATGAGGGGCACCCGAACTCCCAGACACAGTCCACGGACAAGCGAGTCATCGTCCCGTTGCGCTCCACCGTCCGGATCGGAACGCGGTCGCCAGTGCGGTGGGCAAAGGTGTCCACATACGCGTTCCATGCGTCGGCGGCATCCCGGTCGAGGTCGTTCTGCGCAGCCACGAACGCGCAGGCCTCACTGACGACGGTGCGCGCCGGATCGGTGGCGTTGGTGATCACCCGCGACGCGGCGTATGCGCGCGCCGACCCGTCGCGGTCAGCTTTCGCCGCTGTGTAGGGTTCACTCGTCTCGGCGCCGGCAACCTGAGCGAGCTCCGGTGGCGGAGGGTCATCGAGCGCGGTGGCCGCGGCGAGGATCTCGGTCGCATCGGAGCATGCCTGCGCGAGCTCGACGGCCGGGGGAACGGATCGGGTCGCGCTCGTGTCGTCGGTGTGTGCGCGCAACTGTGCGTACGCCTTGGCGAATGCGGCCGGGTCGAGGGCGGCGAGGTCGTCGACGCGGGGATCGTGATAGGCCTTCGTCCAGGCGCGCTTCTGGCTGAAGTAATCGTCTGTGGCCGCCTGGGCCTGCGTGCTCTGCACCCAGGTGGGCACAAAAACAGCGGCAAGAACGGCGACAAGAACCAGGGGAACACCGATCGCGAGCACGAGACGGAGCCCGTTCGGCGCGCTGTGCACCGGAGGAGGTACCATCCGCTCCTGCGGCCCGCCCTTGCTCATCTCGTCCCTCTCGTGGGACGGCTGTGCCATCCCCTTGTGTGACTTTAAGCGCTCCTGATGCATGGTCGCGACCGCGCCGGAACCGATCCGTGCCGAAGTGAAGTAGGTTCGCTCCCATGGCGTGGAGCACACGGGAGCTGGCCGAACGGGCCGGGGTCACGCTCAACACCATCCGGCACTACCACCGGATGGGACTCTTGCCCGAGCCGACCCGACTCGCCAACGGGTACAAGCAGTACGGGCCACGTCATCTCGTCCGCGTTCTACGCATTCGGCGCCTCGTCGAACTCGGCGTCCCGCTCGCCGAGATGGACGACCTCAGCCGGGAGGACAACGCCGATGCGCTGCGTGCTCTCGATGAGCGTCTCGTCGCAAAGATCGCGCGTCTCCAGGAAGCGCGCGAGGGAATCGCCGCTCTCCTGCGCGAAGGCGCCCCGCTGGATAGTCCGGAAGGGTTCGAGGCCGTCGCTCGGGGACTCTCCGAGGGCGACACCGCAGTCCTCCACATCTACGCGCGCATGTATGACGAGCAGACGCTGGATTCCCTCAAAGAGATGGTGGCTAGCGACCCCGACGAGGAATCGGCGGCTCTGGACTCTCTTCCCGCGGACGCAGACGAAGAGACGCGCGCGGCTCTGGCCGCCACCTGGGCGCCGATCCTCGCCGAGAACCTTCGCCGCCACCCGTGGCTGACGGACCCCGCGTCGCGTGCAGCGACGGATGCGACCCTCACGCATGAGACTCTCGTTCGCACGGTCGTGGAGTACTACAACGCGGCTCAGCTGGATGTCCTCGCGCGCGCGAGTCTCCAGGCCAAAGCTCTCCTCGGGGACGCTCTCCCTCCGAGCGATGCTGGCAAGACGCTGTAAGCGCTTGACTGTGTTCTAGGAACATAGTTTCTGCTGAATACTGCAGCCGGGATCGTCCCGGCCACTTCAGCAGAGGATCCCACCGTGACCCCGATCGAAGAGCTCATCCAGAACTTCCAAGCGCTGGTCGCTCATGTCCCTGAACTTCTCCAACCTGTCATCGTCCTGCTTGCCGGCGCTGTGCCGTTCATTGAGGGTGAGGGTGCGGCAGGAATCGGAATCATCGGCGGGATCCACCCGGTGATTGCGGGCATCGCTGGCGCCCTCGGCAACTTCCTTGCGGTCGTCATCGTCGTATGGGTCGCCGACCGCACCCGGCGGGCTGTGATCGGCCGGCGACGAGAGGTCCGCGCTGTCGCGATGGCGGGCGCGCCGGAAGGGGGCAGCGCTCCCGTGCTGCCCGACACCTTCGTCGACGAGCCGAAGGCCGAGAGCAAGGGCCGTCGTCGATTCCTCCGGTGGCTCGACCGCTTCGGCGTTCCCGGTGCGAGCATCCTCGGGCCTCTCGCGATCCCGACACACATCACCTCGGCATTGCTTGTGAGCGTCGGGGTCTCCCGGGGGCGCGTCATCTTCTGGCAGGGAGTGGCGATCGTACTGTGGACCGTTCTCATCGTCGTCCTGGCGTGGCTTGCGCTCAACGCCCTGGTCGGCGCGTGATTCAGCCGCCGGGGAGGACTGGGTAGCTCTGCCCGCCCGGTCCGCACCGGCGGTAGCCTTCCTTGACGCGATCGATCATTCCGGCACGTTAACCGATGTGTGCAGATCGCTGGCAGGAACGAAAGCGAGAGAACCATGGCCGACAAGGGATTCAGCGACGCCGAACGCGACGCACTGAAGCAGCGCGCGGAGGAGTTGCGCTCCGCCAAGGGGCTCAAGGGTGCCGCGAAGAAGGCTCGAGAACTCGAGGCCTGCGTCGCGGCGATCGATGAGCTGACCGGCTTGGACCGTGAGGTTGGAGCGATGCTGCACCGCATCGTCTCCGAGGAGGCCCCGGACCTCGACCCGAAGACGTTCTACGGCTTTCCGGCGTACGCACGCGACGGCAAGGTCGTCGTCTTCTGGCAACCGGCGTCGAAGTTCGACACCCGCTACGGCACCGTCAGCTTCGACGAGGAAGCCGCGCTGGACGACGGCGATATGTGGTCCGTCTCCTATGCGGTCGTCGGGACCAACGACGCCGTCGAGAAAAAGATCCGAGGTTTGGTGAAGAAGGCCGCCGGCTGAAAGCGGGGAGCGCACCCTCCATTTGGGTGAATAATGGACGCAGTCCAACAACGCGTCGCTCGACGCTGCACCCCTCCGAGAAAGCTCCCGCATGCTCCTCCGCTCCCGCACGCACCGGCGCGCCGTCGTGGCCACCGGCGTGGTCCTGACCGCCGCCCTTCTCGCCTCCTGCTCATCGGGCGACACCGAGCCGGCGCCGGGCGAGTCATCTGCAAGCACGCGCACGACGCTGACCTACGCAACCGGGGATGCCGAACCGACGTGCCTGGATCCGCACGTCGGGGGCAATTATCCGCAGGCACTGATTTCCACTCAGTTCCTTGAGGCGCTCGTCTCACGGGACGAGGCGGGGGAGATCATCCCCTGGCTCGCGACGGAGTGGTCCACGAGCGAAGACCAGTTGACGTGGGAGTTCTCGCTGCGCCCCGACGTCACCTTCACCGACGGCACCGCCTTCACCGCCGAATCGGTCAAGGCGTCCATCGAGCACGTCCAGGACCCGGACACGGGCTCTTCCACCGGATACCTGGCCATGGAGAAGGTCGACGAGGTAGAGGTCGTCGACGACCTGACGGCGCGCTTCCACCTGTCCGAGCCGGACTCGGCCCTCCTCGAATCGCTCAGCCAGCAGTGGGTCGCGATCCAGTCGGAGACGGCACTGGAGCGCCCGCTGGAGGAGAACTGCCTCTCGCCGGTCGGTACGGGGCCGTTCGAGGTCACTGAGTGGCGGCAGCAGGACCGCGTCATTCTCACGCGCAACGAGAACTACTCGTCGGCCCCTGAGGATGCCACCAACCGGGGCCCGGTCGCGCTGGAGACGGTGGAGTGGCGATTCATCCCCGACTCGGCCACGCGCTACGCCGCCCTCGTCAGCGGCGAGGTCGACGTGATCGACAACGCGCAGCCGGACACGATCGTCAGCGCTGAGGGTACGGACACGATCAGCCACCTGGACGCCCCGCGACCCGGCGCGTCCAACCGCATCGAGTTCAACTCATCTCAGGCTCCCTTCGACGACCAGCGCGTCCGCGAGGCGTTCATCCGCGCCGTCGATGTCGACGCCGCGGTCGAGTCCCTGTTCTTCGACACCACCGAGCGCTCGACCTCCGCCCTCTCCAGTGCAGAGCCGGCCGCGGTGAGCCTTCCCGACGCATACGCACGCGACGTCGACGAGGCGAACGCGCTTCTCGACGAGGCGGGGTGGAGCGAACGCGATGGAGAGGGCTATCGGACGAAGGACGGCGAGCGGCTCAGCCTCGACTTCCCGGTCAGCACCAACCAGTCGGTGCCGGCGGAGCAGTCTCTGTTCGAACAGCTGCAGGCAGCCGCGCGTGACGTGGGTATCGAGGTGAACATCTCGCTCCTCGACCTCGGTGCGTGGTACGAGGCGCTCGCGACGAACAACTACGACCTCGTCTCCGCTCCGTACACCAAGGTCGGGCCTGACGTGCTGCGCTTCCTCTACCACTCCGACGGCACCGTCCCGGCTCCCTCGGGCTACTTCGCGAACCACGCCCAGGTGAAGCTTCCCGAGCTGGATGCCCTCCTGGAGGAGGCAGTGGCGCAGACGGACGCGGAGGCGCGTACTGCGCTCTATGACGAGGCGCAGCGCATCCTTGCGGACGGGTCGTACATCTTGCCGATCTACGACCAGCAGAACCACTACCTCTACCGCAACGAGGTCGAAGGGTTCCGCGCACTCCCGACGGTGTCGACTCCGACGTTCGTCGACGTCACCGTCGGCTAACGAGCGTGGCGGGCCGGTCGATTCCTCCAGCCGCACGAGCGGTACTCGTGCGGCTGGCCGGTGTCGTCATCGTCCTCTGGGTCGTGGCAACGATCGGCTTCTTCGCACTGCAGGCGATTCCCGGTGACCCCTCCGAGGCACTTGTGGGGGGACCGGGCAGCCAGGCTTCCGCCGAGGCTCTGGAGGCCGCACGCGTGGAGTTCGGCTTGGACCGCCCGCTCCCGGTGCAGTACGTCGACTATCTCGCCCGCATCGCTCGGTTCGACTTCGGTGTCTCCTACTCGCAGCGCCTTCCGGTGACCGAGGTGATCGGGCAGAGCCTTGCGCCGACGCTCACGCTGGCGCTCGCCGCGTTCGTCATCGCATGGGTGCTGGCGATCCTCGGCGTCATCGTCGGAGCGCTGGGTCCGGGGCGGCGGCGCCTTCTCTCCGGTGCCGTCAGCGGCATCGAGATGGTCACGGCGACGCTCCCCGGCTTCTGGCTCGCCAGCATCCTCATCGTCATCTTCAGCACCGGGCTCGGATGGCTTCCTCCCGTCTCTGACGGAAGCCTGCGGGGGGTGATCCTCCCCGCACTCGCGCTGGCCATCCCCCTCGCGGGCTACCTCGGACAAGTCATGCGGGAATCGGCGGAAGACGCCATCACCTCTCCCTTCGCGCTCTCCGCCCGGGCACGCGGAGAGGGTCCGCTCGGGCTGCAGCTGCGTCACGGCCTGCCGCACGCACTGCTCCCGGGATTGACGCTGTCCGGGTGGGCGCTGGGATACCTCCTCAGCGGTGCCGTCGCGGTCGAGCTCATCTTCGGGAGACCGGGATTGGGGAGAAGCCTCCTGACCGCCGTCACGGTGCGCGATGTCCCGCTCGTCCTCGGCGTGACCCTGCTTTCCGCGGTCGGATACATCGTGGTCACCCTCCTCGTCGACCTTCTCCTCGCGGCGATCGACCCCCGCCTCGTCACCCAGCGACGGCCGCGAACGGCACGCCTGACCGGCCGCACCCTCGAGGCAGTCGGCGAGGTCGAGCGATGACCGGTGCGGTGGCTTCCGAGACGCGAGGGAGTCGGGTGCGCGTGCGCGTGCCTGTCGTCCTGGCCGGGGCGGCGCTCGTCGTCCTCCTTGCGTGGGCTCTCGTTCCGAACCTCTTCGCGGGGGACCCGCTCGCCATCGACCCCGCCGCCGCATTCCAGGCACCGAGCGGGCAGCACGTCTTCGGTACCGACGAGTCTGGTCGCGACGTGTTCGCACGCGTCGTCCACGGCACGCGTGATTCGCTCACCATCGGCGTGCTCGCCACCCTGCTCGGCGTCGGGATCGGAACCGTCCTGGCGCTCATCGCGGGTCTCGGCGGCCGGGTGTGCGATCGCATCGTCGGGTGGATCACCGAAGCAGCCCTGTCCTTCCCGACCCTCCTGCTCGCTCTCCTGCTCATCGTCGTCGTCGGGCCGGGGGTCGGCACGGTCATCGTTGCCGTCGGAATCTCGGCAGCTCCGGGGTACGCCCGCATCCTGCGCGGCCAGGTGCTGCGCGTGCGGCAATCGGGATATGTGGAAGCCTCCCGCATTCTGGGCACGCGCTTCATTTCCCTCCGCCGCGTCCTTCCCAATGTGGTTGCCCCCGTCTTCGCGATCGCGACGCTCGGGCTCGGACAGGCGATCGTCTGGGCAGCCACCCTCAGCTTCCTCGGGCTCGGAGCCGCCCCACCCGCACCGGAGTGGGGCGCGATGCTCAGCCAGGGACGCCTCTATGTGCAGTTGGCGTGGTGGCTGACTGTCTTCCCGGGGCTCGCCGTCGTCGTCACCGGCGTCGCCGCAACGGTCGTCGGCCGATTCCTGGCCACCCGGGGGGCACGATGAGTGGCGCGCTGACGGTCCGGAACCTCCGGGTGCGGTTCGGTTCCCATGTCGCCGTGGACGGCATAGACCTGGAGGTCGTGCCGGGCGAGGTGCTCGGCATCGTCGGTGAGTCGGGATCGGGCAAGAGCGTCACCGCCCGCGCGCTCATCGGGCTCGCCAGCCCCGGTGACGTCTCGGTCGACAGGCTCACGCTCGGTGACACCAATCTCGCCTCAGCCTCTGAAGCGCAGTGGCGGTCCGTGCGCGGTCGGCGGATCGCGCTCGCGCAGCAGGATGCGCTGGGTGCTCTCGATCCCCTCCGCCGAATCGGCAACGAGGTCGGAGACGTCCTTCGACTCCACCGCCTGGGCCCGCGTGAGGCGCGTCGCACCCGCGTCGAGGATGCCTTGCAGACCACCGGACTGCGCCCGGACACCTCCCGCGCTCGCGCCCCCCAACTGTCCGGCGGGATGCGCCAGCGCGCCGTGCTGGCCGGGGCACTGGTCGGCGGCCCGGAGATTCTCCTTGCAGACGAGGTCACGACCGCGCTCGATACGACGCTGCGCCAGCGGGTGCTTGATCTTCTCCGCCGCGCCGCGGATGACGGCGCCGGGGTCGTGCTCATCAGCCATGATCTTGCGTCCGTCGCGGCGATCGCCGATCGCGTCGCCGTCATGGCGCACGGGCGCATCATCGAGTCGGGGCCCACGAGCTCGATCCTCTCCGCGCCGGAGGCCGCGCAAACGCGCGAGCTGATCGCATCGGTCCCGTGGGCCGTTCCCCGTGGCACCGCGCTCGTCTCGGGTCACCCCTCCCCTCCGGCGGCCATTTCGCCGGAACCTGTGCTGGAGGCATCCGAGGTGACCGTCCACTTTCCGGGGCTTGCTCGCCCCGCGGTGGACCGCGCGAGCCTCCAGGTCGCGGCGGGGGAGACGCTGGGCCTCGTCGGGGAGTCCGGCAGCGGAAAGTCCACCCTCGCTCGCGCGCTTCTGGGCGTGCTCCGTCCTGACAGTGGCGAAGTACGAGTGGATGGCCGGCCCGGCTCGCGGCGCGGCTCGCAGCTGGGGTTCGTTCCGCAAGACCCCGCGGCCTCCTTCGATCCGCGCCTGACGGTCGCCGGCGTGCTGAACGAGGCGCTCGCCGTGGCGGGCGTGCCGCGTCGGGACCGGCGTCACCGAGGCGCGGAGCTGCTGGAGGCCGTGCGGATGCCGACGGCAGTCCTCTCTGAGAGCCCCCGGAACCTTTCCGGGGGTCAGCGGCAGCGCGTAGCCATCGCACGCGCATTGGCTGCGCGGCCCCGCGTGCTCGTCTGCGACGAACCGGTGTCCGCCCTTGACCCCACGGTCCAGGCCACGGTGCTCGACCTTCTCGATGCGCTGCAGCGGGAGACCGGCGTCGGCATGCTCCTCATCAGCCACGATCTCGGTGTCATCCGGCACGCGAGCGACCGCATCGCCGTGATGCGGGAGGGACGGATCGTCGAGACTGGTCCGACCGAGGCCGTCATCGCCGCGCCCACGCACCATCTGACCGCGGCGCTCATTGACGCCGCCCCGAAGCTCGGGTGAGGAATGCCGTCGCCAGCGCGCACGTTGCACTTCGTGTCATCGCCACATGCGGCGGGCAAAGGAGGGTTCTAACGTGACGGACATGACTGATCACTCGTACGCCGCCACCCCCTCTTCGAGCGACGACCTCGCGACTCGATGGTCCGGGGCGGTCACCGCTGACGAGTTCAAGAGCGTCTTCCGCGGTCACCCCGGCGGCGTTGCCGTCGTGACCGCCGACGATGGGACCGGCCCGGTGGCCCTCACGGTCACCTCGGTCGCCTCGGTGAGCGTCGACCCGCCCTTGCTCATCTTCTCGGCGTCGGCGTACTCCTCTGCCACGCCGACGATCCTGCGGGCCTCCTCTATCGTCGTGCACCTGCTCGACGCTGAAGACCTTCCGCTCGCCCAGCTCGCCTCCACGAGTGGTGTCGACCGCTTTGCCGACACGTCCGCGTGGACGCAACTGGTCACCGGCGAGCCGGTCTACCGTGGCGTCCGCGCCTGGATCCGCTGCACCGTGGTGGACCGCATCGAGGCCGGCGGTGCGACGGTCATCGCGGCGCAGGCCGTGCAGACGAGCATTGCGCGCGACGTGGAGTCAGAGGACGGCGGTGCTCCGCTGGTGTACCACAACCGCACGTGGCACCAGCTCGGAGATCACTCCCGCCTCGATTGACCTGCGTCTCCTGACCCGCACTGACTCAGCCGTTGATCACCTGCGGCACGCCCAGTGCCTTCAGCCCCTCCACGCCGAACTCGAGGCCGTAACCGGACTGCTTCACCCCGCCGAACGGAACTGCGGGGTGGATCGTGCCGTGCGCGTTGATCCACACGGTGCCGCTCTGGATGAGCGCGGCGACCTCGCGAGCGCGGTCGAGGTCGCTGGACCACACGGAGCCGCCCAGCCCCACGTCGACCCCGTTGGCCCACGCGATCGCCTCATCCAGGTCGCGGTACTTCACGATCGGTAGTGCCGGCCCGAACTGTTCTTCCTGGACGAGTGGATTGGCGTTGTCGATGTCGGCGACGAGCGTCGTGGGGTAGAAGTTGCCCGGCGCATCCGGGTTCGGATTTCCGCCGACCACGATGCGTGCTCCGGACGCCCTGGCCTCCTCAACGAGCCCCGCGACGATGTCGTACTGCGCGCGGTTCTGCAGCGGACCGAGCACGTTCTGCTCATCGGTGCCGACACCCATGGGCATCTTCTCGGCAACCGCAGCCAGCGCGTCCACGACATCGTCGTAGAGGGCCTCGGGCACATACAGGCGCTTGAGCGCGGCGCAGGTCTGACCGGTGTTGATAAATGCACCCCAGAACAGGTCCTCCGCGAGGGCCCGGGGGTCGGCGTCATCAAGGACGATGCCCGCATCGTTGCCGCCGAGCTCCAGCGTCAGGCGCTTCACACTGTCTGATGACGACCGGATGATGGCCTTGCCGGTCGCGGTCGAGCCGGTGAACATGAGCTTGCCGACGTCCGGGTGCTCGCTGAGACGCTCGCCGACGTCGCGTCCGCCGCTGACGATCTGCAGCACGTCGGCCGGCAGCACCTCGTTCAGCACGTGCGCGAGGGCGAGGACGCTGAGGGGGGTGTATTCGCTCGGCTTGGCCACGACTGTGTTCCCCATCCGCAGTGCGGGACCGATCTGCCAGATCGAAATCATCATCGGCCAGTTCCACGGACCGATCGCGCCGACGACGCCGATGGGACGGTACGTGAGCGTCGCTCGGGTCTGCCCATCATCGATGACGGTCTCCGGAGTGAGCTCCGTCGTCGCGGCGGTCCGCAGCCACGCCGTCACCCCGCCCACTTCAAAACGCGCGTTCGGTCCGTTGAGAGGCTTGCCCTGTTCGCGGGTGAGGAGCTGCGCCAGCGCCTCGGCGTTCGCGTCGACTCGATCCGCGGCCTCCAAGAGCAGGCGGGTGCGTTCTGCGTGCCCGAGCGCAGCCCATCCAGGCTGAGCGGCAGCGGCACGATCCACGGCGGCATCGAGGTCTGCGGCCGTGTGCTCGGGTGCCCGGCCGATAACCGCGCCGGTTGCCGGATCGGTGATCTCGCGTCCCCCGACGCTCGGAGCGATGGCGGTGAGCAGTGACTGATAATCGGACATGGTGTTCTCTCCTCGTCGAGATGGGTCGGACGCCGCGCATGAGTGTCTGCCTCCACGGTAGATCGCTTCCCGCCGCCGTGGCTATGACCGTGGCGCACCGAGCTTGTCGCTGACTGCCGTAATCCGACGCCGTGTTACAGGGCGTTCGAGCGTTCGCCGTCTCGGTCTTACGCTGTGGGCATGCCCGCCTCCGTCGCCGTTTCACTCGTGATCGGTGTCGTGGTGTTCACCCTGCTGGCCGGGCTCTGGCTCACCTGGGCCTCCGGCCGGCGCCGCGCGGGGGTGCTGGGGGCGGTCTCACCCGCCGCGGTCGGGATCGAGGCGTTCGCCCCCGTGGCCACGGTCGTGCAGTTCAGCACCGAGATCTGCGCTCGCTGCCCGGGTGTCAGGCGGGCACTGACGGCGGCCCTTGCACCAGAACGGGGGGTCGACTTCGTGCAGGTCGATCTCACCCATGACATCGAGAAGGCACGCGACTTCCGAGTCCTCCAGACACCGACCGTCCTCGTGCTGGGGCCGTCCGGTTCCGAGATCGCTCGCTTCTCCGGTGCCGTGCGTCCCTCCGACGTCACCGCCGAGATCGAGAACCTGAAAGGTGGCCATCATGTCCACGCCTAATGAGAATGCTCCCGCGGGGATCGATCCGCGCGGTCCGCGCTTCGCCGCGGCGATCACGGCGCTGCTGCTCCTGATCGCGCTCTTCCTGGCTCTCGTCGGCTCCGCTACGCGCCCGGGCGCGCCCCTCATCGAGCGGGTGAGCGACCCCGCCTTCGTGCTCCTCGTCGTCATCGCCGCGCTGTTCGCGTGGGGCTTCCTCTCGCCGAACACGGCGCCGTGGGGTGCGCTGTTCCGGACCGCGGTACGACCGCGGCTGGCCCCGACGTCGGAGCGCGAAGACCCTCGGCCACCGCAGTTCGCGCAGGTCGTCGGGTTCGTCGTGGTCGCGCTCGGCCTCCTGCTCCACCTGATCGGTGTGCCCTGGGCGCTCCCGATCGCCGCCGCCGCTGCCTTCGCAGCGGCGTTCCTCAACGCCGCGTTCGGCTTCTGCCTCGGCTGCCAGATCTACCTCGCACTCGCCCGCGTCGGTGTGATCCGCCCGCGCGGAGGCCTCCTCGGCAGCTAAACGGGCTCGGGCACCGGTTCTCGAGTCGGCGTCTCCGCGGCTGCCTGCGTGCGCGCCTGCGACGGGGTGATCGTCGTCTGGATGCTCTTCATGAGCGGCTGGTCGCTCTCCTTGCTGTAGTCGTTCCAGCCGATCAGAACGTTGAGCTCCGGCATGTATCCGGCCGCTGTGCCGCGGGGTGTGTCGTAGGCGATCGCGCGGTACTCGCGCACCGAGCGCTGCACCCCGTCGACGAGGGACGTGGAGACGATGTCGACGCGGCCGCCGTCCTCGATGCCGCGCTCGCGCATGTCGTCCGCATTCATGAACACCAGCTCGCGCAGGTTCTTCACGCCGCGGTAGCGGTCGTCGTTGGCGTAGATCGTCGTGTTCCACTGGTCGTGCGAGCGCATCGTCTGCAGCACGATCGTGTCCGCCGCGTCGGGGATGACGTTGGGCAGCGGCGCGGGGGAGAAGTTCGCCTTGCCGGTGGCGGTCTCGAAGATGCGCTCGCGCGCTGCCTGCGGGATCCGGAACCCGAACTTGTTCTTGAGCTGCTCGTTGAACCCTTGGAAGCCGGGTAGTGCGGAGGCCATCACGTCGCGGATGCGGTCGTAGTCGCCGACCAGCCACTCCCACGGAGTGTTCGAGTTCGGCAGGAGCTTCTGGGCGATGCCCGCGACGATCGCCGGCTCGCTGCGCAGGTGCTCGGAGGCGGGCCTCATCCGGCCGATCGACAGGCGCACGTGGCTCATCGCGTCTTCCACGGTCACACCCTGCAGGCCCTCCGCCTGGTGGTCGCGCTCGGTGCGGCCGAGGCAGGGAAGGATGAGCGCCTTCTTCCCGTGCACGAGGTGGCTGCGGTTGAGCTTGGTCGCCACGTGCACCGTGAGGTTGCACCGCCCGAGCGCCTGCGCCGTGTAGGTCGTGTCGGGAGTCGCCGTGACGAAGTTGCCGCCCATGCCGAAGAAGACCTTCACGTCACCGCGATGCATCGCCTCGATCGAGTGGACGACATCCAGCCCCGGCTCGCGAGGCGGGTCGAACTTGCACACCGTGGCGAGGCGGTCCAGCCACGCGTCGGTCGGGTGATGATCGATGCCGCACGTGCGATTTCCCTGCACGTTGCTGTGTCCGCGGATCGGCGACGGACCCGCGCCGAGGCGCCCGATGTTGCCTTTGAGGAGCAACAGATTGACGAACTCGCGCACGCACGTGACCGCGGACTCGTGCTGACTGATGCCGAGACACCAGCTGATCACGGTCGACTTCGCGTCGAGGTAGATCTGCGCCGCCGCGCGGATCTCCTTCTCGGTGAGACCGGACTGCGCGACCAGCTCATCCCAGGAGGTCCCCTCCACCAGCGCGCGATACTCCTCGAAGCCCTCGGAGTACAGGGTGATGAAGTCGTGGTCGAGCACGGTGGGGTCGGTGTCGGCGGCCTCCAGAACCGCTTTGGCCATCCCGCGGACGAGCGCGAAGTCGCCGCCGAGGCGAACCTGCAGGTTCAGCGACGAGGTCGGTGTCGCTTTGAACATCGCCATGTCGACGAAATCGTGCGGCACGATCGTGCGCGTCATCCCCGCCTCGATGAGCGGGTTCACGTGCACGATCTTCGTGCCCTTCTTGTATGCCTCCTGGAGAGCCGTCAGCATCCGCGGCGCGTTGGAGGCGGCGTTGGAGCCGAGGATGAAAATCGCCTCGGCCTCGTTCCAATCGCGCAGATCGCACGTGCCCTTGCCGGTGCCGATCGACCATTTCAGGGCTCGTCCCGAGGCTTCGTGACACATGTTCGAGCAGTCCGGGAGGTTGTTCGTGCCGAACTCGCGCACCATCCACTGGTAGAGGAAGGTGCCCTCATTGCTCAGTCGCCCCGATGTGTAGAAGGTCGCCTCGTGAGGGCTGTCGAGTGCGTTCAACTCGTCGGCGACCAGCTGGAACGCGTCATCCCACGAGATCGGCAGGTACCTGTCAGTCGCCTCGTCGTAGACGACGGGTTCGGTGAGGCGGCCCTGGTCCTCCAGCGCGAAGTCGGTCCACTGGCTCAGCTCCGTCACCGTGTGCTCGGCGAAGAATTCCGGCGTCGTGCGCTTGCGCGTCATCTCCCACGTGACGTGCTTGACGCCGTTCTCGCAGAAATCGAGCATGAGCGGCTGGACGGCGTCCGGCCACGCGCACCCGGGACAGTCGAAGCCGCTGATGCCGTGGTTCATCCGCAGCAGGGCGACCGGCCCCTTCACGGGCTCGCGCTCCTTGACGAGGATCTGACCGACAGATTTGGCCGCGCCCCACCCCGCGGCGGGGTGGTGGTACGGCTTCTGCGACCACGGCTCGTCGGTGATCGGCCCGTAGCCTCCCTGGCGAGGAACGTCCGGCATGAGGCCCAGCTCGCTCGGGTTCGGGGTGTTCTCAGATCCGCTCGCCATGGACGACTCCTTCTCGTTCCGTGCTCTCCACTGTCTCACCGGCCGCCTGATCGATCCAGACCCGCTGAGGGTGGGAGTAGATGTTCATAGAGGTGCCCCGGAGGAAGCCGACGAGGGTGAGACCCGCACGATCGGCCAGCTCGACGGCGAGGGACGACGGCGCGGAGACGGCGGTGAGCATCGGCACTCCCGCCATCGTCGCCTTCTGCACGAGTTCGAAACTCGCTCGCCCCGATACCTGCAGAATGAGCCCGCGCAGCGGAAGACGACCGTTCAGCAGGGCCCAGCCGACGACTTTATCGACGGCGTTGTGGCGCCCGACGTCCTCTCGCAGGACGAGGAGATCGCCCTCGGAGGTGAAGAGACCGGCCGCGTGCAGTCCGCCGGTCTTGTCGAACGCGGCCTGCTCGGCGCGCAGTCTGTCGGGGAGGGACGTGATTATCGTGGCGCTGATGCGAAGCTCGTCGTCGTGGACGTCGTACTGCGAGACGGTTTCGACGGCGTCGATGCTCGCCTTGCCGCAGACGCCGCAGCTGCTGGTCGTGTAGAACCGGCGTGCCGCATCCGAGTCCGGCAGGTGCGCCGACGCGCTCAGGCTGACGTCGAGAACGTTGTACGTGTTCTCCTGTCCGCCCGTGGCGGGCCCGCCGCAGTGAACGGCGGAGCGGAATCCGCTCTCGTCGTGAATGATGCCTTCGGAGACGAGGAAGCCGGCGGCGAGTTCGACATCGTGGCCGGGCGTGCGCATCGTGACCGCCAGCGGCGCTCCGTTGACGCGGATCTCCAGGGGCTCTTCCACGGCAAGCGTGTCGACTCGGCGACGGGGCTCCTCGCCGAGGACGACCCTCTGCACCGGTCGTCGCGTCGTGATCCGACCCATGTCCGCAAGGGTACTCCCGCTCTTCGCGGGATGGCTCAGCGACCCTGTCGGGTGGCGACTGCCCCACCTCTGGTGCTCGCAGACAGTGCCTCGGGCTGGACCCAGACGACGTCGCCGACCTCGGAGCGCGGGCCGTCGGCACTGGCCTGTGCGATGAGGCCCGTGGAGTGATGCACGTCGATGACTCCCCCACGAAGGGTCAACGCCACGACCGTGCCGGGAAGCGCGCCCGGGGTGTGCGGTGTCGCGAGCTGGACAGCATCGGCGGGGGCACTCGCGAAGACGGCGGCGGCGTGTGCCAGGGGTTCGTCGCTGTCCGCGGGCACCTGAATGCCGTCAACCACGACGGCCCGCGCGTGCGCGTCCCACGTCCCGAGGACCCCGCCGAGGCCCGCGAGAGCGGCGGTGAAGGGTGTCGTCGGATGCTGGGCGATCAGGCCCGGCGCGCGGTCGGCCACGATCGCGCCGCGCTCGATCACGAGGCACCGATCGGCCCACTGCCAGGCGTCCGCGAGGTCGTGCGTCACGAGAATCGCCGTCGTGCCGGTGCGTTCCATCTCGTGCACGAGGAGTGACCGGACGCCGGCCACGACCTCGGCGTCCAGAGCCGCGAACGGCTCATCGAGGAGGAGCAATTCGGGGTCGGCGGCGAAGGCGCGAGCAATCGCGACGCGCTGCTGCTGGCCGCCGGAGACGGCGTGCGGACGCGCGCGGGCACGCTCAGCGAGATCAAACCGTTCCAACCAGGCAGTGGCCGTCTCGCGCGCTGTGTGCCGGGAAACCCCCCGCACGCGCGGTCCGAAGGCGATGTTGTCCGCCAGGCTCAGGTGGGGAAACAGTCGGGGCTTCTGATCCAGGAGCGTCACTCGGCGCTCGTCCGGACGAAGATGCACGTGCGCGTCGTCGAGAACCCGATCACCGAGTGCGACCCTGCCGTGCTCGGGTGCGACGATGCCCGCGAGGGTCGCAAGCAGCGTGGACTTGCCCGCACCGTTGGGGCCGACGATCGCGAGTCGTTCTCCCGCACCCAGGCGGAATCGCGCGCGGAGCGTGAACGCGGCGCGCGTCGTCGTGACGTCGACCTCCAGCGGGATGGACCTCATCGCACCGCATCCTCACGCCAGGAACGCAGGCCGACCACGATGACCGCCGCGCTGACCAGCAGGAGGAGCGAGAGCGCGACGGCCGAGTCTTGCGTCACGCCGACGCCGTTGAACGCGGTGTAGATCGCCAGCGGCATCGTCCGCGTGACGCCGGGGGAGTTCCCGGCGAACAGCGCCGTCGCACCGAACTCGCCCATCGCGCGGGCGAAGGAGAGGGCGCATCCCGCGATCAGCGCGGGGGTGATCAGCGGCAGGGTCACACGGGTGAGCACCTGGGCGGGGCGCGCGCCGAGGCTGGCTGCCACCTGTTCGTGGGACGTGCCCGAGGTGCGCAGGGCGCCCTCCAGAGTGATCACGAGGAAGGGCAGCGCCACGAAGGTCTGCGCGACGATGACCGCAGCGGTCGTGTACGGGAGGCTGAACCCGGTCCACTCGAACAGCGGCGCGCCAACAAGTCCCGAACGACCCAGCAGAGCGAGGAGCGCGAGCCCGGCGACCATCGGGGGCAGCACGAGCGGAACGAGCACGAGCGTGCGCAGGGCCGCTGCAGTGCGGGGCGAGGCGCGCGCGATGACGACCGCCAACGGAAGACCCACGACGAGGCAGATCACCGTTGCCGCAGCGGCCGTCACGACGGACAGTCCGAGCGCCGACAGGGACGCGGGAGAGGACAGATCGTCCCACAGCGTCGCCCAGTTCACGCGCCAGGCGAGCCCGACGAGGGGCAGGATCAGGAGCGCGACGCCGACGAAGGCGAGCGCGCGGACCCCACGGGGAATCGTCACGGCGACTCGAAGCCGTACCCGGCGAGGATCGTCTGTCCCTCGTCGGAGAGGACGAACGCGGTGAACGCTTCGGCGGCAGGCGGGGAGGCTGCGCCCGTCGTGACGGCGATCGGATAGCGGTTGATCGCGACGTCGGCATTGCTCGGTGTGATCCCCTCCACCTCGCCGGCGGCAGCCGCCACGTCGGTCGCGTACACGAGCCCCGCATCTGCTTCGCCGGAGGCGACGCGCTGAAGGACCGACGTCACGTTCGTCTCTTCGCTTGCCGGCATGATGTCGACGCTCGCGTCTTCCAGCAGCGTCTGCGAGGCGGAGCCGCAGGGAACTTCGGGGGCGCACAGCACGACGGACAGGTCGGGTGAGGCGAGATCTGCGAGGTCATCGATGCCCTCGGGGTTGCCGGGCGCGACGGCGATCTCGATCGTGTTGGTCGCGAAGATCTCGGTCTCACCGATCAGCTCGGCATCCGACAAGGGGGCGATGCTCGGCTCGTTCGCGAACGCGACGACGTCAACGTCGGCGCCGTCCACGATCTGCGTCGCAAGCGCCTGCGATCCGTCGTACACCAGTGGAGCGACGGGATACTCGGGATGGGCATCCTCGAAGGCGGCCGCAAGATCGTCGAACGCACCCTGGAGCGAAGCGGCACCGAACACGATCAGCGGCTCCGCTGTTGCCGAAACGGTCGTCGACTCGGGCTCCTCCGCCGGAGACGAGGAGCACGCCCCGAACAGTACGGCGAGGCCAGCGGCGGCAACGACAGCAGTACGGCGCCTCATCAGGGCTCCTTGGGTGATTCGACGACGACCATCGTGGCTTTCACGACCGCCGTCGCGAGGGAGCCGACGGTGAGGTCCAAGTCGCGTACGGCTTCGGTGGACATGAGAGACACCACGCGGAACGGGCCGCACTGGAGCTCCACCTGGGACATCACGGTGTCGCTCACCACGTGGGTCACGATCCCCGTGAAGCGATTGCGCGCGCTGGAGGCGTAGGGGTTGTCGGCATCCGGCGCCTGTGCGGAGGCACGCAGATGCGCCGCGAGGTTCGCACCGTCGATGACGGCGCGGCCCGCGTCGTCGCGATGAGCGGTCAGGTGCCCCGCATCGACCCAGCGGCGCACCGTATCGTCGCTCACCCCGAGCAACCGGGCAGCGTCTCGAATCCTGAACTCCGTCACTTCTGCAGGCTAGCAAACACAGATGCGTCTGTTTACGTCAAAATTAGCCGCAGAGCGGGATTGAGTGGCGGTCATGATCTTCGCCATGAGTGTGTTCGGCCCCGGTTCTGCCCTGCGAGGTGATGCGCGTCCGAACGGTTTGGACGGCATGTCGCATCAGGCGTGGCGCATCCGGAGCTGGGCTGCGGGCAAGCGACTACCGTAGGGGCATGTCGTTTCCGCCGCTGGTTTCCGCCTCGGGAGAGCTTCCCGAGGACGAACGCGACCGGACCGCGCGTCAGTGGCGACTGACCCCCCTCGGCCTCCCGGGCCAGGCCCGTCTCTTCGCTGCGCGCGTCGTCGTGCTCGGCGCCGGTGGCATCGGTTCGCCCGTCCTGCAGTACCTCGCCGCTGCCGGCGTGGGCACGATCGGGATCATCGACGACGACACCGTCGATGCGAGCAACCTGCAACGGCAGGTGCTGTTCGGCGTCTCCGATATCGGGCGCTCGAAAGCCGACGTGGGTCGCGCGCGCATCGGTGAGCTGTCGCCTCGCACGCGGGTCATCACCCACCCCGTGCGGCTCACTGCCGAGAATGCGAGTGACCTCTTCGCCGGGTACGACCTCGTGATCGACGGCAGTGACAGCTTCACGACCCGATATGCCGTCGCAGATGCCTGCGCAGACCTCGGCCTGCCTCTCGTGTGGGGTTCCGTTCTGCGATTCGACGGTCAGGTGAGTGTCTTCTGGTCGCGTCCACCGCACGGGCCCGGCATCACCCTCCGCGATGTCTTTCCTGCGCCTCCGCCCGCGGGCAGCGTGCCGTCGTGCGCGGAAGCGGGGGTGCTCGGGGCGCTCTGCGGCCAGGTCGGCTCGATCCTCGTCGCGCAGGCGGTTGCGCTGATCTGCGGTATCGGCGAGCCGCTCGTGGGCCGCATGCTCACGGTCGACGCCCTCACCTCCCGCACCCGGGAGATCCCCCTGATGCCCGCCGCGGCAGACGGTGGCAGCGCGCGTGAGGCCCAGACCCCCGCCGCGGACGTAGCTGAACCGGGGCACCGCGACGACACGGCCGGGCCGCCGCACCCCGAGGACCGGTCCGAACCGCCGACGCGTTCGGCAGCGCCCGCCCGCACCTCGACGCGCCCGGTGGCCGCGCCCGTGCCACTCGTGCAGCCCGCCGACCTCGGTGCACTCGGCGGTGCCGTGCTTGTCGACGTGCGTGAGCCGGAGGAGACGCGGGCGGGCACGATCCCTGACGCGCACACTATTCCGCTCGCCGACGTCCTCGCCGATCCCTCGTCGGTGCCGCTGGGCGAGACGACGGTCGTGTTCTGCCAGCAGGGGCCACGCGCCCGCGCCGCTCTGTCCGCCCTGCGCGCGGCGCATCCGGACGCCGACCTCCGCGTTCTCGCGGGGGGATACGCCGCGTGGTCCGCCCGCGA
Source organism: Microbacteriaceae bacterium PS02070 (assembly GCA_029959865.1). GTDB lineage: Bacteria > Actinomycetota > Actinomycetes > Actinomycetales > Microbacteriaceae > Microbacterium. Next base: position 724,737 of record JASCPE010000001.1, read on the forward strand.
AACCGGAGTGCCCGCGTGATCACCCTGGACGAGCACCGCGCCCGGGTTCTCGCGGCGGCGCGCGCGGCCGCCCCGCCCCCCGAAGAGCGCTCCCTCCAGGACGCGCTGGGGCTCGTCCTGGCTGAGGACGTTCGCACGCGCTGGCCCATTCCGCTCTTCGACAACTCCGCGATGGATGGCTATGCCGTGCGTTGTGCCGACGCCACCCCGGGGGCGCGGTTGCGCATCGTCGGCGACGTGCCGGCCGGTTCGGGCGATGACCCGCCGATCGCAGAAGGGGAGGCGGTGCGCATCATGACGGGGGCCCCGGTCCCCTCCGACGCAGACGCGATCGTGCCGCTGGAGCACACCGACCTCGGCACCGCCGTCACCGCGATGCCGCCCGATGCCATCACCGTCACGCAGGCACCGCACCCGTCCGCGCACCTTCGCCGCCGCGGCGAGGACGCCGACGCGGGAGCACTGGCCGTGCCTGCCGGTGCCGTGCTCGGCCCGTGGCAGCTCTCCGCGGTTGCCTCCGCGGGTTGGGACCGCGTTCTCGTGCACCGTGCGGCGCGCGTCGCGGTGATCTCGACCGGCGATGAGCTCATCGCGCCGTCCGCGGAACCGGCTCGCGGACAGATCCCGGAGTCCAACTCCGTTCTCCTTGCCGCGGCCGTGCGTGCGGCGGGTGCCGATGTCGTCGCCACCCACGTCGTCTCCGACGATGCCGATGGCCTCGCGGCCGTGCTCGCCGAGACCACCGCCGACGTCGTCATCCTCTCCGGAGGGGCGAGTGTCGGAGCATTCGACGTCGCAAAGGCGGTCCTGGGTGGGCGCGAGGGCGTGCGCTATGACGCCGTGGCGATGCAGCCCGGCAAACCGCAGGGTTTCGGCACGATCGGGGACACGTTGGTGTTCAGCCTGCCCGGCAACCCCGTCAGCGTTGCCGTGTCGTTCGAGATGTTCGTTCGGCCGGCCTTGCGCACCTTCGCCGGGCACAAGGTCATCGACCGCCCGCGCCGTGAGATGACCGCAGCGGTGGACTGGCGATGCCCACCGGCGCGGGTGCAGGTCCTGCCCGTCGTCCTCGACGGCGACACCGTGCGTCCCGCCTCCGCGGGCGGCAGCGGATCGCACCTCGTATCCTCGTTGGCCGCCGCGGAGGCGCTCGCCGTGATCCCTGCCGAGGCAGACGCCGTGACGGCAGGCGAGACGGTGTCTGTGATGATGCTGTCATGAGCTCTGCGCAGCCTTTCACCCACCTCGACGACGCCGGACGGGCGCGGATGGTGGATGTCACCGAGAAGCAGCCCACCGTCCGTTCTGCCACCGCCTCCGGATTCGTCCGATGCGCCCCCGCCGTGCTCGACGCGCTGCGTGACGGCAGTGTTCCCAAGGGCGATGTGCTCGCCGTCGCGCGCATCGCCGGCATCCAAGGGGCCAAGCGTACGGCCGAACTCCTTCCGCTGGCCCACGTGATCGGGGTGCACGGCGCCACTGTCGACTTCGAGGCGCGCGAGGACGGCATCGCGATCACCGCGACGGTCCGGACCGCCGACCGCACGGGCGTCGAGATGGAGGCGTTCACGGCGGTCAGTGTCGCGGCGCTCACGCTCGTCGACATGGTCAAGGGGCTGGACAAGGGCGTGACGATCGAACAGGTCCGGCTCGAGCGAAAGACCGGCGGCAAGAGCGGGGACTGGGTGCGCGACGCCTCATGACCACCGCGGCGCTCGTGATCGGTGGCGGGCGGGCCTCGCGGCTCGGCGGCGCGGACAAGGCGAGCATCGAGATCGACGGCATCACACTCGTGGACGCCGTCTACCGCGCTTTGCCACCCGTCAGCCAGGTTGTGGCCGTCGGCCCGGACTCGTTGCGGCGGCCGGGAATCGCCGTCGTGCGTGAGGATCCTCCGTTTGCAGGGCCGGTTGCGGCGCTCCTGGTCGGTCTTGCCGCCCTGGCGCCCGACGTGGATGAGGTCTGGGTCCTCGCCTGCGACCTGCCCCGCGCCGGGGAACTGGTCGCAGCGCTCGGTGGAGGCCCGATTCCGGCTCGCGCAGATGGCGTGCTGGCCGTCGACGGGGAGGGCAGGCGGCAATGGCTTGCCGGCCGGTACCGCACCGCGGCGCTGCGTCGCGCTGCCGCACCGCTCGGTGACGGCGTGGACGCTGCGATGCGCGCCCTGCTCGGGAGCCTTGTGCTCGAGGAGGTCGCCGTGGGGGAGGCTGCGCTCGATCTTGATACGTGGGAGGCGATCGCGGAGTATCGAAGCAGTGCCGCGGGAGGTCGCGGCACCGACGAGAGGAAAGCGATTCCCATGAGCGCCGACACGCCCGCCGAGCTGGACCGTTGGGTGGCAGAGCTCGCCATCGAACTCGGCGTCGTCGATGGTGAGATCCCGACCGCAGCCCTGCTCGATGTCACGCGTGACGTCGCGCACGCCATCACCCGCCCCGCGGGCCCGCTCACGACCTATCTCATCGGTCGCGCGGTTGCCGGAGGGATGCCGTTCTCCGAGGCCGCCGAGCGGGTGCACGCTCTGATCGCATCGTGGACCGATGACGCCGACGACGAAGTGGCGCCGCGATGAGGGTGCGCTACTTCGCCGCCGCCGCCGAGGCTGCCGGTCGGGAAGAGGAGACGATCGCCGGGTCTCGCACGCTCGGGGATCTGCGTGCACACCTCACGGACACGTACGGTGCTGAGTTCACCGGCGTGCTGGGGCGTTGCTCGATCATGGTCGACGGCACTCGGGGCGCGGAGGACGACGTGGTCCTGGCCGAGTCGGCGACGGTCGACGTCCTGCCACCCTTCGCGGGCGGCTGAGCTCTCAGCCGCCGATCGCCGACATCGGGCGCTCCGGCTGCAAGAACCCCGGGTCGTCGATGCCGTGTCCGGCGAGCTTGCCGGCGATACTGCGGCGGATCATCATCGCGATGTCCTCGTCGCTGCCCCCCGTGCGCAGCAGGGTGAGGAGGTCAGACTCGGTGCGTGCGAAGAGGCAGTTGCGCAGTTGCCCGTCTGCCGTGAGTCGTACGCGATCGCACGCGCCGCAGAAGGGTGCGGAGACGGAGGCGATGACCCCGACGGTGGCGGGCCCGCCGTCCACGAGGAACTCCTCCGCCGGGCTGGAACCCCGTTCGCCGAACGGGGTCAGCGTGAACTCTCGCTCCAACTGCTCGCGGATCTCCTCTCCGGGCACCATCTGCGCGCGCGACCAGGTGTGGCCGGCATCCAGCGGCATCTGTTCGATGAAGCGGAGCTCGGCATCGAAGGAGAGGGCGAAGCGGAGGAGATCGCAGAACTCGTCGTCGTTCACACCGCGCATCGCGACGGCGTTCAGCTTGAGGGGGCGCAGGCCCGACTGCTGGGCCGCGCGGATTCCGGTGACGACGTCGTCGAAACGGTCCCGCCTGGTCAACTCGGCGAACCGCTCCGGGCTGACGGTGTCCAGGCTGATGTTCAGCCGCTCCAGGCCCGCTCCCACGAGGTCGTCGATCACCCGATCAAGGCGGATCGCGTTGGTCGTCATCGAGACGCGCAGTAGACCTTCCGCGCCCTCGATCGCGCTCAGCCGGCGCACGACATCCACGATGTCGGGGCGCAGGAGCGGCTCCCCGCCGGTCAGGCGCAGCTCGACGATCCCTAACCGTGCCAGGACGCGCGCGATCCGTTCGATCTCGTCCGTCGTGAGGATGTTCTGCTTCGCGAGCCACGGCACGCCCTCGGCCGGCATGCAGTAGGTGCAGCGCAGGTTGCACTTGTCGGTCAGCGAGATCCGCAGGTCGCGGTGCACGCGCCCATAGCGGTCGGTCAGGGGTGCGTCGAAGACGCTCATCCGCGTACCCGACCCAGGCCCACCCACGATGAGGCGCCATCCGCTTCGATCTGCTTCTTCCACACCGGGAGTTCAGCCTTCACCGTCTCCACGACTGCTCGGCAGATCTCGAAGGCATCGGCGCGGTGCGCGGACGACACGGCGCACACGATCGCGGCGTCGCCCACGTCGAGCGAGCCCGTGCGGTGGCTGACGGCGATTCTGACGCCGTCTTCGTCGGCGTCCTGCACGAGCTCTTGCAGAATGCGTTCGGCGTCCGGGTGAGCCGAGTACTCGAGGCGGATCACCTCACCCGTCGCGTCCGGGTCGTGATCGCGCACCGTGCCGACGAAGACCGCCGACGCACCCGCTGCCGGGTCGGCGACGTCCGCCAGGTGCGCCGCGACATCCAGCGGAGTTTCGGTGACGCTTGCGCGAACGATCATGCGTGATCCTCACCGTCGAGCTGGCTGACGACGTGCGCGGCGATGGAGGTGACGACGGGGATTCCGTCGCGTACGGCGCCCGGTGATCCGGGGAGGTTCACCACGAGTGAGGAGCCGACGAGTCCGGCGCGGCCGCGGGAGAGCATCGCCTGCGGTAGCTTCATGGCGCCGACGCGACGGAGCTCCTCGGCGATGCCGGGAAGCTCACGCTCGAGCAGGCCATCCATCGCCTCCGGGGTGACATCGCGCGGGGACACCCCTGTGCCGCCGGTCGTGACCACGAGGCGCGCGCCGGAGGCGATCGCCTCGATCACGGCGCGGCGGATGTCGTCGATCTCGTCCGGGACGATCGAGACCTCCGCAGACCACCCCGCATCCGCGAGCAGCTGCGCGGCGACGGGGCCGGAGCCGTCGGCGCGGACGCCGGCGGCGGACCGGTCAGAAACCGTCACCACCGCTGCGGAGAGCGTCGCGGCGTTCATCGTTCCACTGTACGGCGCGTCACTCAGGGTGGGTCGATCTCTCCGTGCCGCGAACCGGGCCGCGCCGCCCCGGCGGGAGCATGAGACGATAAAAATACCCACGGGGGGTATACGAGAGGAACATGTTCATGACGACCACCGAGTTTTCCGTCACGGGAATGACTTGCAGCCACTGCGAGAGCGCCGTTCGCACCGAGGTGAGCGCTGTCCCCGGAGTCACGGGAGTCGAGGTCTCCGCTGCCGAGGGCACGCTCACCGTTCTCAGCGACGCGCCTGTTGACGACGCCGCCGTGCGAGGAGCCGTTTCCGAGGCCGGGTATGACGCCGTCCGGGTCTGAGGCCGGCACGGCTGAGCACGCCCACCATGGGTACATGTCCGACAAGGACGCGTACCTGCGCCGACTCAAGCGGATCGAAGGCCAGGCGCGCGGGATCTCCCGGATGGTGGAGGAGGAGTCGTACTGCATCGACATCCTCACCCAGGTCAGCGCGTTGACCAGCGCTCTTCGGGCCGTCGCCGTCGAGCTGGTCGATGACCACCTGATGCACTGCGTGCTCGACGCCGCGAAATCCTCCGATGACTCGGTCGTCGAGGCAAAGGTGAAGGAGGCCAGCGACGTCGTAGCGCGTCTGCTGCGCTCCTGACCGACTGACTTGAGTTTTCGGCATACCGAAAACTACTATTTCGGTATGCCGAAAAATCGCGTGCGTCGAGCGACCGCCCTCGCCCTCGCGCTGCTGCTTTCGGGGTGTGCGGCGTCGCCGGAAGTTCGAGCCGAAGACGAGCCCGATGTTCCCGTCGTTCTCGTCACCTTCACCGTGCTTGCGGACATCGCCGCTCAGGTCGGTGGGGATCTCGTGGACGTCGTCTCGCTCACTGCGGCAGGAACGCAGATCCACGGGTACGAGCCGACGCCGGGGGACATGCGCCGCGCGGCCGAAGCGGACCTCGTGCTGGAGAACGGCCTGGGCCTGGAGGAGTGGTTCGCCCGGTTCATCGATGCCGTCGATGTCCCTCATGTCGTCGTGAGCGAGGGCATCGAACCGCTCGGCATCGAGGGCGACCCGAACGCGCCGAATCCGCACGCGTGGGCGAGCCCGATCGCGGGAGAGCAGTACGTCGAGAACATCGTCGCCGCGCTCAGTGAACTCGTCCCGGAGGGAGCGGAGACCTTCGCCGCCAATGGTGCCCGGTACACGGAGCAGTTGCGCGCGCTCGCCGCCGACGTCGATGAGCGACTGTCCGCACTGCCGGCCGAGCACCGCACTCTTGTCACGTGTGAGGGGGCCTTTTCCTACCTCGCGCGTGACGTGGGGCTCGAAGAGGCCTACCTGTGGGCCGTGAATGCCGAGCAGCAGGTGCGTCCTCAGCAGATGACCGACCTCGTCGATCTCGTGGACGAGCGGGATGTGCCCGCGGTCTTCTGCGAATCTACGGTGGACCCCGGCCCGATGCAGCAGGTGGCGGACGCGACCGGCGCGCGGCTGGCAGGCACGCTCTACGTCGACTCGCTTTCCGCGGCGGACGGCCCCGTGCCCACCTATCTCGACCTTGTCCGTCACAACACCGACCTCATCGTGGAGGGGTTGGAGGGAGCCTCATGATCAGTGTGGAGAACGTCACGGTGGACTACGACGAGGTTCGTGCGCTCGATGACGTGTCCGTCGTCGTGCGGCCGGGCGCCGTCACCGCATTGATCGGCATGAACGGTGCCGGCAAGTCCACGCTGTTCAAGACGATCCTCGGCAGTGTCCGCCCGCGGAGCGGCACGGTCCGCATCGGCTCCCTCGCTCCCGCCGATGCGCGGCGTGAGGGGCACGTGGGATACGTGCCGCAGGAGTCCGCCATCGACCGTGACTTCCCGGTGTCGGTGCGTGACGTCGTGCTGATGGGCAGGTACGGCCGGATGGGCGCCCTCCGCAGCCCCCGCGCGCGTGACCGGGCCGCGGTCGATGCCGCCCTCGATCTCGTGCAGTTGACGGAGCTCGCCGACCGCCAGATCGGACGCCTGTCCGGAGGGCAGCGTCAGCGCGCGTTCGTCGCCCGCGCCATCGCCCAAGACCCCGAGGTCCTCCTGCTGGACGAGCCGTTCTCCGGCGTGGACAAGCGATCGGAGGAGCTCATCGTCGAGCTCTTGCGGGACCTCGCGCGCACCCGCGTGGTGCTCGTCTCAACACACGACCTGCAGGCGGTTCCGCGTCTGGCAGAGACAGCGATCCTTTTGCGGCACACGGTCCTCTTCCAGGGGCCGGTCGCGCAGGCACTGGAACCGAGAACGCTGGCGCGGGCCTTCGGGCTGGAGGAGGAACGAGCATGACCCCGTACGAACTCCTGATCGAGCCGCTCCAGTACGGCTTCATGCAACGGGCGCTGATCACCACGGTGATCGCCGCGGTCGTGTGCGCGGTGCTCTCCTGCTGGCTCGTGCTGATCGGCTGGTCCCTGATGGGCGACGCCGTCTCGCACGCGGTGCTTCCGGGGGTCGTCCTGGCCTACCTCGTCGGCGCACCCTTCGCGCTGGGGGCGGTGCTCTTCGGGTTCCTCGCGGTGGCTCTCATCGGACTCGTCGGCAGCACCAGCCGGGTCAAAGAGGACGCGGCAATCGGGATCGTGTTCACCTCCTTGTTCGCCCTCGGACTGGTCCTCGTCTCCGTCACGCCCAGTCAGACCGACCTCAGCCACATCCTGTTCGGAAACGTCCTCGGGGTCTCTGTGGCCGACCTCCTCCAGATCGCCGCCCTCGCCGTGGTCGTCCTCACCGTCGCGCTTCTCAAACGTCGCGACCTCACCCTCCTCGCCTTCGACCCGGGGCACGCGTTCGCCATCGGACTCTCTCCCCGCGTCCTGCGGGCGATGCTGCTGGGCATGCTCGCGATGACCGCCGTCGTCGGTCTGCAGGTGGTGGGCGTTGTGCTCGTGGTCGCGATGCTCATCATCCCCGGAGCCACGGCGTACCTGCTGACCGACCGGTTCGGATGGATGCTCTTCTGGGCGCCCGTCCTCGGTGCCTCAGCCGCGGTGACCGGGATCTACCTCAGCTACTGGATCGATGTCTCTCCGGGCGGCATGGTTGTCCTCGCCCAGGCCGCGGTCTTTGCCGTCGCGTATCTGTTCGCACCGCGCCGTGGCGTCGTCGTGCGTCTCGTCGGCCGTTCCCGCCCCGTGACGGCCTGAGGATCGCCTCAGGCGCCGGATCGTTCGTCTCCGTCGCCACGCTGGTACACGTCCGGGATGCCATCGCGATCCGCGTCGACAGAGTCCTCGGCCGCGACCTTCTTGTAGTGGCGACTGCGCGGGATCAGCACGGCCGAGGCCAGGAGCGACGCCATCAGCGACGCGATCACGATCGCGATCTTGGCATCGTCGTTGTGGTGGTTTCCGAGACCGAAGCTCAGCTCCGCGATCAGGAGGGACACCGTGAAGCCGATGCCGGCGAGCAGGCCCACCCCGACGAGGTCGATCCACCGGAACGACGGGTCGAGCCGCGCCTTGGTGACGGCTGTCACGAGACGCGTCGTCAGGACGATCCCGATGGGTTTGCCCAGCACGAGCCCCGCCGCCACTCCCAGAGTGACGGGATCGAGGGCTGCTCGCGTGAGGCCTTCCCACCCGCCCACGGCGACTCCGGCGGCGAAGAAGGCGAACACCGGCACCGCGAACCCGGCGGACAGCGGGCGGAATCGATGCTCGAAGACGTCCACGAGGCCGGGCCCGTCGTCAGGCAGCGGTGATTCTTTCGTGGGGCGTACCGGGATGGTGAAGGCCAGGAGCACGCCGGCGATCGTGGCGTGGATGCCGGAGGCGTGCATGAAGCCCCAGGCGACGAGTCCGATCGGCACGAGAACGATCCAGGTCACCGCGGGTTTGAGCTGCAGCACGGTGCGCAGCTTCTGGGCGAGGAGACCGTAGAGCGCGATGATCGCGAGCGAGATCCCGAGTGCGACGAGGTTGACGTCGTCGGTGTAGAAGATCGCGATGATCGAGATGGCGATGAGGTCGTCCACGACCGCAAGCGTCAGCAGGAAGAGTCGCAGGGGACTGGGCAGGTGCGACCCGATGATCGCGAGCACGGCAACGGCGAACGCGATGTCGGTCGCGGCGGGGATCGCCCACCCGACGCGGAGCGTCTCCTGCTGCCACACGACGGCGAGGTAGATGAGGGAGGGCACGAGCACACCACCGAATGCGGCAGCGACGGGCACGAGGGCGCGGCGGGGGTTACGCAGATCCCCCACGACGAACTCCCGTTTGAGCTCGAGCCCGACGAGGAAGAAGAAGATAGCGAGCAGGCCGTCGGCCGCCCATGTTCCCACCGACAACTCGAGGTGCCAGGGCGCGTACCCGAAGGTGAAGTCCCTCATCGCGAAGTAGGCGTCCGCCCACGGTGAGTTCGCCCAGCCGATCGCGAGGGCCGCGGCGAGGACCAGAAGCATGCCGCCCACGGTCTCTTTGCGCAGGACCTCGAGGATGCGGCTGGCTTCCCGGTAACTGCCCCGGGCGGGGAAAGTGGAGTCGGCCATGGGAGCTCCTTCAGGGTCGTCGAGCGGACTGTCGACCAGACTTCCCGACGCACCGAGTCCCCAGTCTAGCGTCTGCGCACTCCCGTCTGTCCGGTCACTCCTCGGTGAGGAACGCGAGGGCGGCGCTACGGAAGTCGCGTGATCCCGGGGTATTGAAGTGGTTGCGGTCGGGGATCTCGACGAACCGTCCGTTCGGAATACCGGCGGCCAACGCCTTGGAGCCCTCGAGGATGGCGTCCTGCGAGCCCGTCGCGAACAGGATCGGCTGGTCCGGCGCGTCGGCGGGGTCGGGATCTGCGGCGCCTGCGGTTGCCATGGCGTCCGCGATCGACAGCAGCGCGAGAAGGTCGTTTCCACCGACACGTTCGGCGAGGGTGATGTAGTTCTGCGTCACGGGGTCGGTCACCGGGGTGCCGTGTTCGCAGTACTCGCGGGCCTGCTCGCGGTTGAGCCGAGCGAGGGGAACACCGTCGGGAACCCCGCCGAGCACGACACGAGGAATGCGCTCGCCGAAATCAGACGCGACTTCCCACCCGACGCGCGCGCCGAGGGAGTATCCGATGTAGAACGCCTCGTCTGCGAGATAGGTGTCCAGAACGGTTTCGACATCGCCGGCGAGGGCGCGAAGATCGTAGGCGCTGGGCAGGTGCGGCTTGTCGCTGTGTCCGTGGCCACGCTGGTCCAGGGCGAGCACCCGGAACCCCGCGCGGCGCAGGTCACGCACCCAGCCCGTGTTGACCCAGTTGTCGCGGGTGCTCGAGGCGAAACCGTGGACGAGAACGACCGTGGGCCCGTCTTCGTCGTCTTCTTCCCAGCAGTAGGTGGCAACGCGGTAGCCGTCGCCGACCATGACGAACTTCGGGTCGGGCATCTCGGTCAGGGCGCTGAGTGCGGTAGTCACCCTCCGATTGTGCATGGTCGCGGCGGGAAGAGCGCGTGTGCGTTCGATCGCGACGACGTCATGTCGGAGCCTCGACATACGGTCCAGGGGTGACCACGATCGACTCCCGCGCCGAACTCGACGACGCCCAGCGGTCCGCTGTCGAACACGACGCCGGACCGCTCGTCGTGGCCGCGGGCGCCGGAACGGGTAAGACCCGCGTGTTGACCTCGCGCGTGGCGCGCCTCCTCGCGGCCGGGATCGACCCCGAGCGCATCCTGCTTCTGACCTTCACTCGACGCGCGGCAGCGGCCATGACGACCCGCGCCGCGGCACTCTGCGATGACCCCCAGGCGGCGCAGCGCATGGCCGGGGGAACATTCCATGCCATCGCTCACCGCGTCGTGTCCGAGTACGCCCACCATCTCGGCCTCGGGGAGATCTCGGTCCTTGACCCGGGCGATGTCGTAGATCTCCTCGACCTCCTGCGCGCTGAGTACGGGCTGGACGGCACCGAGCGTCGCCTGCCCACGACGCAGGCGCTCGCCGACATCGCTTCCCGGGTCGTCAACACAGGCATTCCCGCCCGCACGGTCATCTCCGATCAGTTCCCGTGGGCGCTCGAGCACACCGAGGAGATCCTCCGCCTCCTGCGTGACTACGCGGCGCGCAAGCGGGCACGGGGTCTCCTCGATCTGGATGATCTGCTCCTGGCATGGCGCGCGCTCCTGGCCGACCCCGACGTGGGCGCGCGTCTTCGCCGGCGGTGGGACTGGGTCCTCGTCGACGAATACCAGGACGTCAACCAGCTCCAGGTCGACATCGTGCGCGGGCTGTGCCCCGACGGTCGGGGCTTGACCGTCGTCGGGGACGATGCGCAAGCCGTCTACGGGTTTCGTGGCGCAAGCGCGGGCCACCTTCTCGCCCTTGCGCAGGAGCTTCCCGACGCGAAGATGGTGCGCCTCGAGCGCAACTTCCGCTCCACGCAGCAGATCCTCGACCTCGCCAACGAAGTGCGCCCCGGCGAGCTGAAACTGCGATTGCGCGCCGACCGTGACCTCGACGGTGAGCGCCCTTCGCTCGTGGTGTGCGAGAACGCCGACGACGAAGCACGGTCGATCGCGAGCCGCATCCTGGAGGCCCACGCCGACGGGGTGCCCCTGCGCGAGCAGGCGGTTCTGATGCGCACCGGGACGCACAGTGCCCTCCTGGAGGTCGAGCTGAAGGTGCGGGGCATCCCGTTCGTCAAGTTCGGTGGGATCGGATATCTCGACACGGCCCACGTCCGCGATCTCGTCGCCGCATTCCGGGTGAGTCTGAACCCGGCCGACGAGGTCGCCTGGTACCGGCTGCTCACCCGCCACCGCCACATCGGGAAGAGCTACGCGCGGTCGCTTGCGGCGCTCCTGGCTGAGGGCGGACTCGCGCGCGCCGCCGAGGCGGTCGCGGCCGCGCCGCCGAAGTCACGCACGGGGCTGCAGGCAACCCTGTCGGCGTTGGAGTCGGCAGCCGGTCACGATGATGTGCCGCTTGTCGTGGAGGCGTGCCGAGAGGCAATCGATCCTCTGTTGAGGCAGCACTATCCAGACTGGTCGCGGCGTCTGGCCGAAGTGACCGGGATCGCGGAAGCGGCCGCCCGCCAGCGGGATCTGAGCGGATTCGTCGCGGAGCAGACGATCGATCCACCCACGGTCGCGTCGGACTGGGCGAAGAAGCCTCACCTCGACGAGGACTGGATCACACTCTCCACCATCCACTCGGCCAAGGGGCTCGAGTGGGACATCGTCCATCTTCTCCGCGCCAACGACGGCGCCATCCCCTCGGATATGGCCCTCACGAGTGAGGAGGGGCTGGAGGAAGAGCGCCGCCTCTTCTACGTGGCCCTCACTCGGGCGCGTGACGCCTTGCACGTCTACGCTCCCGCACGCCTGCCCACGCATCCCACGAGCTTCCACGCGCGGCACGTGGCTGCCAAGCCGAGCCGCTTCCTGACCGAGGAGGCACGTGCGCTGATGGATGCGATCGATACGCGCCCGGTCCAGCCGGTGCGACCCTCGCGAGCGGTGCCCGCCCGAGTGAGCGTCCCCACCCTGGACGACCTGTTCGCCTGACCCCGACGCGCTACCGTGGGAGCAGGAGGCCACCATGACGAAGCTCGAAGACGCACCCGAGGGCGTGCGGGAGTTCATCGAAGTGACTCACCGCAAGGACACTGTCGGGTTTCTGGACCTTTTCACCGAGGACGCGGTGATCGATGACTGGGGCAATCTGTTCGAGGGCCGGGAGGCGATCCGCGGATGGAACTTCACGGACAACATCGGCGTCCGCGTCCGGTACGAACTTGAAGACGTGGTCGTTGAGGGAGAGCGAACGATCGTGACGGTCACGGTGACCGGCGGCGGGTTTAACGGCACATCGACGCTCATCTTCACCTACGACGGCGACCTGATCTCCCGTTTGGAGATCCCCGCCGATCCCGACTACCGGCCGTAGCGGCTCCCGCCGCGGACCGAACCGGCTGACGCGTCGCGCTTTCGGTCGGGCACACGCAGCTCAGTGTGCGGGTGAGGCCATCTCCCACAGACGCACTGCGGCGTAGCTTCGCCACGGTGACCAGGCGGCGGCGCGGAGCGCGAGCGCAACGGCTGGCATACGGTCCACTGCCCGGCGCAAGACGATGTCGGAGGCAGGGAAGGCATCCGCGTCCCCCACGCACCGAATCGCGAGGTATCCGACCGTCCACGGTCCGATACCACGGAGGGCACCGAGCGCGTCCAGGCTGCCCGGCTCGTGCAGGTCGAACCCCGACGCGAAGAGGGCCGCGACGCGCTGAAGGGTTTCGGCGCGGGCGGTGTTCATGCCGAGGGTCGTGCGGAGTTCGGCGACGGGTCGCTCCGCGGCGCGACCGGGATCGGGGAACGCGCGCAGCCCCTCGCCCACGGGTTCTCCGTAGGCGGCCACGAATCGCCCGCCGACCGTACGCGCGGCCGCCAGACTGATCTGCTGGCCGATCACCGCCATCGCCGCGGCTTCGAAGGCATCCACCGTGCGCGTGGGACGGATGCCCGGACGCGACGCGATCTGATCGCGAAGGAGCGCATCGGTGGCGAGATGCGCGTTGGGTGCGCTGATGTCACGCTCCAGGTCGAACCAGCGGGCCACGAGCGCTTCCCAGCCCTCGGGCAGAGACGGCGCCGAGACATCGACGCCGTCGCTACGCACCGCCACGGTCACGAGCACCGATCGCTGTCCGACCCGCAGGGGACGGGTGTGTGCTGCGGCATCGGAGCGGTCCATTCCGGGGAGGGAATGCAACGCCAGCGCTCGCTGCGCAGCAACGGTATCCAACGGCCCCACGGAGCGAAGGAAGGCTTTCACTGCCAGACGCCCGAGGTGCCGCGCCTGTGTGAGCCGAGCAAGTGCGTGTCGATGATCCCGATCGCCTCCATCAGGGCGAACATCGTCGTCGGCCCGACGAACGCGAAGCCACGTCGGCGCAGCCCCGTGGCGAGCGCTTCCGATTCGGTCGAGCGTGTGGGAACGTCGGCGGCGGCCTCCGGTGTGGGTGTGCGGGGTGGCTGAAACGACCAGACGAAGTCCGCGAGGCCACCTTCGGCGCGAAGGTCAAGAGTTGCCGCGGCATTTCGGATCGTGGCGGCCACCTTGGCGCGATTGCGGACGATTCCCGCGTCGTTGAGCAGCCGGTCAGTGTCGGCCTGGCCGAACTGTGCAACGACCTCCGGGTCGAAGTTCGCGAACGCCGCTCGGAACGCCTCGCGCTTACGCAGGATCGTCGCCCACGACAGGCCCGACTGGAACGCCTCGAGGCTGAGTCGCTCGAAGACGCCCCGCTCGTCTCGCACCGGCATGCCCCATTCGGTGTCGTAATACTCGCGCAGGAGCGCATCGGTTGCCGCCCACCGCGGCCGAGCGAGACCGTCTTCACCGATGACGAGATCGGTCATCGAAGGCATGCGCTCACCCTATCGGCCGCCTCCGACGGCCGTGGGATTCGCTCTCCGTCCGTCTCGCACCGCGAGAGTCGCCTCGTGACATCGGAGATTGCTACGCATGGTGTGCGCCCGTAGCCTCGGGGCGAGTTCACGATGCGAAGGGAGCGCGCATGGCTGAGATTCTTACCACCCCGCAGGAGCTGAAGGACGCCCTGGCTGCTGGTGCCTACCCGGACGGCGGTCCGGTACGGATCCTCGATGTGCGCTGGCGCCTGGACAAGCCCGACGGGCGGGACGATTACCGGGCGGGGCATATCCCGGGTGCCGTGTATGTCGACCTTGACCATGAGCTCGCCTCCCACGGCGAGCCCCAGGAAGGCCGCCATCCTCTCCCGGCGCGCGAGGAGTTCGAGGCGTCCGCTCGTCGCTGGGGGATCCGCCGCGGCGACACGGTCGTGGTCTACGACAATCTGAAGAACCTGTCCAGCGCGCGAGCGTGGTGGCTGCTCCGCTTCTTCGGGGTTGCCGACGTTCGCCTGCTCGATGGGTCGCTGCGTGCCTGGACGTCTGCCGGTTACGGGCTGGCGACGGGCGATGAGGCGCCGAGTGAGGGAGGGGATGTCGTCCTGACGGAGGGAACCCTCCCGACGTTGGACCTCGACACCGTTGCCGACTTCGCGAGCACGAGACTCCTTCTGGACGCCCGCGCGAGTGAACGGTATCGCGGAGATGTCGAGCCGATCGATCCGCGGGCCGGGCACATCCCCGGCGCGGTCAACGCGCCCACGACGGACAACGTCGACGGCGACGGGCGCTTTCTTCCCGAAGGTGCGCTTCGGGCTCGATTCACGGCGCTCGGCGGCGCAGTGGGAACACCGGTAGGTGTCTACTGCGGCTCGGGGGTCACTGCCGCGCACGAGGCCGTCGCCTTGTCCCTCGCCGGATTCGAACCGGTTCTGTATCCGGGGTCGTGGAGCCAGTGGTCGAATCATCCGGAGCGCGCGGTGGCCACAGGCGCCGAGCCCGGCTGAGGCTCCGACGCCGACTCGCTCCCGTGAAGGACAGCGAGAGGGTGCCCTGACGCCGTCGGTGTGGTCGCACAACCGTCAGAGATATCCGGGGGCCCCGCGTTCCAGATTCAACAGCGCCTCCTTCGTCGCCGGACCGCCGGCGTACCCGCCGATGGAGCCGTCAGCGCGGAGGACGCGGTGGCAGGGCACCACGATCGGAAGGGGGTTCGTCGAGCACGCGGTGCCGACGGCCCGCACGGCACGGGGGTTGCCGAGCGATGCCGCAACCTCACCGTAGGTGCGGGTGTGCCCATACGGAATCTGAGGCAGGGAGCGCTGAACGTCACGACGAAAGCCTGACGAGAGTCGATCATCCAGCGCCAGCTCGAAGGAGTGTCGCGTGCGCTGGAAGTACTCGTCGAGCTGCATCGCGGCAAGGTCCAGTCGGCGCGTCGAGCGAAGGATGCGGCCACCGATCCGCCGAGCGAGGGTATCCAGAACCGAGTCGTGATCCTCGCTCGCGAACGCCACGCGGGCAAGGCCCGCCGGCGTCGCCGCGAGCAGGAGCGCGCCGACCGGGGAGTCGACGGTGCGGTACGCGAGGTCGAGGTCGCCGGCCTCTGCTGCCTCGGCCGCAAGCCGCTCGCGCAACGCGTCGAGGTGGGCGAGGGAGATCGGGAAGAGCTCGGTATCGGTCATGACGTGCCTTCCGTGTGTCGAAGGGTGATGCGGAGGGACCGCACCGCGTCAGAGGCGGCGCGCCGCACCGCGGCCGGGGTCGTTCCGGTGAGTTCAGCCGTTTCCGAGTGCGGGAGGCCACCGAGATAGTGGTAGGCGATTGCGAGGCGTTGCCGCTCGGGCAGAGCGGCTACCGCAGCCCAGACGTCCAGGCCCGTGTCGTGATCGGGAGTGTGGCCGGGGTCCGGCACCTCCGGGACGGGCAGGGGTGCGCGGGATCGCGCACGCAGGATGTCGATCGACTTGCGCTGAGCAACGCGGACGAGCCACGCCTCCACCTGAGGATGGTCGGCAAGATCCGGCCATGCGTGAAGCGCGGCGAGGAAGGTTTCCGACCATGCGTCGTCGGCGTCGGGCCCCGCGCCGAGCGCGGCGCGACACACGCGCAGGACGCGGGCGCCGTGCGTGTGGACGAGGGTGTCGAAGACCGGCATGGCTCAGAACAGTCGGTCCATCGAGACGGACCCTTCGAGCTCCAGGAGGGCGCGCTTGCGCTCGAGGCCTCCCGCGAAGCCGGTGAGGGAACCGTTCGCCCCCACGACGCGGTGGCACGGTACGACGATGCTGAGCGGATTGTGCCCGACGGGCCACCCGACCCGCTGCGCGAGGTGGGGGTTGCCGAGCGTCGTGGCGATCGCGCCATAGGTCGTGGTCTGCCCGAAGGAGAGAGTGCGCAGGATCTGCCACACGGATTCGCTGAACTCATCTGCCGCGGTCTTCAGGGGCAGATCGAAGTGCGTGCGACTCCCGCCGAGGTACTCGCCCAGCTGCCGCGCGGTCTCTTCGAGCACGGAGACGTCGGCGGGTTCGACGCGCTCACCGAGCGATTCGGCTCGGGGTGGATAGCGATGATCGGGAAAGTAGATCCCGACGAGGTCATCACCGTGGGCCACGAGGAGAAGCTCGCCCAGGGATGTGGCCGCGTACGCGTGGTGTCTGTTCATGGCTGACCTCCGGTTCACCCTACTCAGTAGTCGTTCTCACCGGCCGAAGTGTGAGGTCCCTCGGACACGACCTAGACTGGAGAGGTCAGCCCCGCACGCGGGGACCATAACTTCTGGATCGACCGTGTCCGACGCAGCTTCTCCGCGCACCTTCGAGGTGCGCCACGTGCAGATTGCCCGCGCGCTTCTGGCCGCAATCGCCGCAATCATGATCACCTTCTCGGGTGACCACTCCGCGGCCGTGGGATTGTCGGTCTTCAGCGGGTTCGCGATGGCGACCGCTCTCGTGCTGCTGCTGTCCGCCTGGATCGTCTCGCCCAAGGGGGAGCGCTGGTTCCCGGTCGTGCTCGGCGCGATCGCGTTGGTCGCGGGTCTCGTCGGCAGCGTCGCGGGCTGGCGGACGACTGAGGTGTACTTCGGGCTCGTCATCGTCTGGGCCGCTGTCTCCGGCCTCTGGGAGCTCATCGTCGGGATCGTCGGACGTCGCACTCGCGCGCTGTGGCGCGACGAGGTGCTCACCGGGGCGATCACCGTCGCGCTCGCCGTTGCGCTCCTGTTCGTCTCCCCGTCGTATGCCGCGGAGTACACGATCAAGGAGACCGGTGATACCGGCGTCCTGACCGGCATCACGATCGGTGTGGGACTGTTCGGTGGCTACGCCGCGATCATTGCCGTGTTCCTCGGGATCGCCGCCTTCTCCCCACGCTCCGGGCACCGCACCACCGCTGAGGTCGCGGCGGAGGACGCACGATGAGCGATCACAAACCCTCCCGTCGGGAGTTGATGCGTCCTGTCCAGCTCCTCGGCCTCGCGTTCGTGGCTGCGCTCTTCGCCGGCGTCGTCACCGCCGTATCGACCGGCCTTTTCCAGGCTCGTCCGGCTGACCAGCTGCAGGACTCACTCGTCCTTGCGCTGGTCATCGCGGGCATCACCTTCATCGTCACGCTCGTTGTGATGGCCCTGCTCGTGCTCGCCATCGATCCCGCGCAGGTCACGAAGACGATCGACAAGCCAGTCCTGTACGACGACGAGGACGACTCCTCCGGGTCCGACACGGGCGAACACACGCGCCGCGACTGACGGGCAGGGCTCCCGGTCGAGGGGTCAGTCGGTACCGGTCAGTCCGTGTTCTGAACCAGGTCCGCCGCGATGCCGGTGTACGTCGACGGAGTCAGTTCGGAAAGGCGCTGCTTCGCATCGTCTCCGATGTCCAGACCCGCCACGAACTCTGCCAGCTCCGCGGCGCCGACGCGACGGCCGCGGGTGAGGTCCTTGAGGAGCGCGTAGGGGTCGCGGATCTGCGAACGCCCCGCGACGATCTCTGCGCGCACGACCGTCTGGATCGCTTCGGCGAGCACCTCCCAGTTGGCGTCGAGGTCCGCATCCAGGACGTGGCGGGAGAGGGAGATCTCGCCGAGTCCGCGGCGGAGATTGTCGAGCGCCAGGAGCGAGTGTCCGAAGGCGACGCCGATGTTGCGCTGCGTCGTGGAGTCGGTGAGGTCGCGCTGCAGACGGCTCGTCACGAGCGTCTGGGACAGGGTCTGGAACAGCCCGCTGGAGATCTCCAGGTTCGCTTCGGCGTTCTCGAACCGGATCGGGTTGATCTTGTGCGGCATCGTCGAGGAACCGGTCGCTCCGGCGACGGGGATCTGGGCGAAGTAGCCGAGGGAGATGTAGGTCCAGATATCGGTGGCGAGGTTGTGCAGAATGCCGCCGGAATGCCGGGCACGGTCGTACAGTTCGACCTGCCAGTCATGAGGTTCGATCTGCGTGGTCAGGCCCGCGAAGTCCAGGCCCAGGCCTTCGATGAAGGTGCGCGAGAGGGTGGGCCAATCCACCTCCGGCGCTGCGGCGAGGTGCGCGGACCAGGTGCCGGTCGCTCCGGAGAATTTCGCGAAGTACTCTCCGGAGTCCAACTGCGCCTGGATGCGCTCCAGTCGTGCGACGAAGACGGCGATCTCCTTGCCCATGGTCGTGGGGGTCGCGGGCTGACCGTGCGTGCGTGCCAGCATGGCGGCATCGCGCAACTCCACGGCAAGGTCTCTCAGGGCGTCAACGACGACATCCAGCGCCGGTCGCCATACGTTCTCCACCGCACGCTTGACGGTGAGCGCGTAGGACGTGGAGTTGATGTCCTCACTCGTGCAGGCGAAGTGTGTGAGCTCGGCGATGGCATCGAGGCCGAGCGATGCGAGACGGTCACGGACGAGGTATTCGATCGCCTTCACGTCGTGACGGGTCACCGCCTCCTTCTCCGCGAGCCAGGAGATCTCCTCGTCGCCGAAGTCACGGTAGAGACCGCGGAGTGAGGTCTTCTGGTCGTCTGTCAGCGGATCGGTTCCGAACAGTCGGTGGTCGGTGAGGGTGATGATCCACTCCACCTCGACCTCGACGCGGGCGCGGTTGAGGCCCGCTTCCGAGAGGTAGTCGGCAAGACCGGACACTGCGGCGCGATAGCGACCGTCGAGGGGGCTCAAGGGCTGGGGGGAGAGAGACGTCACGGGGCTCCGATCCGGGCCGGTGTCGCGCTCACGTGTCCCTGCGGATGGCGGGTTCGAGTTGACGGAAAAGCGCGCGGCTCGCGCTCTCAATCATAATCAGCACCTCATCGAACATGCTGTCGTCCGCGTAGTAGGGATCGGGCACGTCGAGGCTGCCGGAGGCATCTGGATCGAAGGAGCGGAGCAGGGCGAGCTTGTCGGTGTCGGCAGGGTCTCGGGCCCAACTGGCGAGGATGCGTTCGTGGGAGCGGTCGAGTGCGACGACGAGGTCATGCGTATCGAAGTCGGCGTGCTCGAACTGTTTCGCCCGGTGCGCCGCGCCGTCGTAGCCGCGGCGCGTGAGCGCAGCGATGGTGCGGGAGTCAGCGCGCTCGCCGACGTGCCAATCACCGGTGCCCGAGCTCTCCACGACAACGCGGTCAGCAAGACCCGCGTCGGTGGCGAGCGCGCGGAAGACGACTTCGGCCATGGGGGAGCGGCAGATGTTTCCCGTGCAGACGAACACGATGCGGAAGGGGTCACGAGTCACGCTCACCGTCCCATTGTGGCTGGGTCATCCTGTCCTGCACACTCCTTCCCGATGAGAATGCTGTCCTCCGGCCGTGGTCTCGTCGACCTCGCACGCGGCGCGCGCGAGACGGTGTCTGCATGACAATCGATGCGGGCGTCGTGCGATCGTGTGACGAGGCCACGGCGTTACTGGAACGGGCGCGTCAGCGTTTGGCGGAGGTCGATCATGCCGGTGCGGCGCTCACCGATGCCGTCCGGTGGGAGTCGCGGGAGGCGCGTCGATACGGCGAGGCGATCGAGCGTTGGCGTCAGCAGGTGCGCGCGGAAGCCGAGCAGCTGGCCGGCTCGGTGCAGTCGATCGCCGCGTACCGGATGAATGCGTCGGCTGGCTGGGGGATCGGGTGAGCGACCAGACGCTCGAGATCCGTAGCGGCGGTGTCGTCGCCGTCGACACGGAGTCGTTGCGCGAGGCTGCCGCGTTGGTGTCGGCTCGGGCAGCGGAATGCGAGGAAGTCGCCGAGCTTGTGTGGCGGGCTGAGGCGCTCGTTCCGGTGTCGCCTCGCGGGTGGTCGGTCGCGCAGGCAGCGGATGCGGCACGGGCGATCGCGGCCGACCTTCATCGAGCGGCCGATGTATACGACGCGGCGGAGGTCCACGCCGCGCGCATCGTGGCAGAGGCGGAAGGCGACCGGTTCCGGGTCGCGCTGCTGACTCTTCAGGCCATCGCGCACGCCGCGGTCCTCTCGTGCGCGGACGCCGCGGGCCGGCTGAGCGCCGAGCGGTGGTGGGCCATGCGCCACGCCGAACTGTATCGGCAGGGAGTGGACGCGGCGACCCTGGGGCAGATGTGGCCGGGCGGCTTCTTCCCGCCGCTTCTGCCGCCGTTGGCTGCCCTGCACATCATCCTCGGCCAGATCGCGCGGGTCGGTCACGCCACCGTCGAGCGGGGCGGTCGGATGAAGGGAGACGTGCGCCCCGTCGAAGTCACGACCCTGGCCGAGGGGCCAGGCGCCCCGCCGGCGACCCTGACGGAGATCGCTGAGCGGATTCCCGGGGAGGGAGACTCCCGAGTTCGGGTCGACCGGATGGTGATGGCCGACGGATCGGTGGAGTTCGCCGTCTACATCTCTGGCATGCAGAGCTTCGGGTTCGGTGGGGAAGACCCGTTCGATATGTCTTCCAATCTCGACCTGTACTCCGGTGAGCGGTCGGTGTCGTACGACGCGGTGATGGAAGCCCTGCGCCAGGCGGGCGCGAGTGCGGGAGACACCGTCCACGCGTTCGGCCACTCACAAGGCGCGATGATCGCATCCCGGCTCGCGACCGCGGGTGACTTCGTCGTGCCGACACTCGTGACCTTCGGCTCCCCGATCCAGGTCGATGCGGGGGAGTCGGTCCTCGCCGTCGCGTTACGCCACACCGACGATCCGGTCGTTGCGCTCAGCGCGGGCGGACTGCCCGGAATCGCTGCCGCGCGGGAGAGTCTCGTCGTTGAACGTGTCGCCGATCCGAAAGGCCGCGTCGGCGATGTCGCCTTCGGCGCGCATCAGATGGACGAGTACGCCGAGACGGCTGCCCTCGTCGATGGCGCGGCGGATCCCCGGGTCGAGGAGGTCCGTGGTCGGCTCGCGCATTTCTCCGGAGCCGTGTCGGTCGAATCGACGGTCTACACGGCCACCCGCCCCGACGACGAAGGACCTACCGCTTGAGCTGCGGGCGCAGAACGATCCCGAAGATGAAGTTGATGACGGAGATGATCAGTGCCGCGACCACGCCGAGCCAGAACGACTCCACACGCAGCCCCCAACTCACGAACCCCGTCAGCCAGGCCGTGATCCACAGCAGGAAGCCGTTGACGACGAGGGAGATGAGGCCGAGTGTGAGGATGTAGAGGGGGAAGGCGACGATGCGGATGATCGTCCCGATGATGGTGTTCACGACGGCGAAGATCGCCGCGACGATGAGCAGGGTGAGCACGAACTGCAGCGTTTCCCCCGGCGCGAACGGTACGACCGACACACGCAGCGGATCGATGAGCGTGACCACCCAGAGGGCGAACGCGTTGATGACGGCGCGGATGAGGAATCGCATGATGCCTCCATTGTGTCGTGCATCGTCGCTGCGTGGGAGTGGGGACAGTGGCAGAGTGGGTCTGTGAGCGACTTCCCCGTACGAATCCGTCCCGAGATCGCAGCCCTCCCGCCCTACCGGCAGGGAAAGCAGGCCGGTTCCGGTGGGTTCAAGCTGTCGAGCAATGAGAACCCCTTCGGCCCCCTCCCGACGGTGGCGGAAGCCGTTGCGGCCGCTTCCGATTTCAACCGGTATCCGCCCGCGGGCTCACCCGTCTTACAGGCGCGGATCGCGCAGGAGTACGACGTGCCGGTCGAGGCGGTGCACGTCGCCGCAGGGTCCGTGTCGATCCTGTACCAGCTCGCCTCCGCTGCGACGACTGCCGGTGACGAGCTGATGTTCGCATGGCGATCCTTCGAGGCGTATCCCGGTCTTGCCGCCGTGGCGGGGTCCACCCCGGTCATGGTCCCGCTCACCGCCGATGGGCGACACGACTTGCCCGCGATGGCCGCCGCCGTCACCGACCGCACGCGCCTCATCATCGTGTGCACCCCAAACAACCCGACCGGCCCGATTGTGACCTCTGCGGAGTTCGATGAGTTCCTCCGGGCGGTTCCCTCGGACATCCTCGTCGTCCTGGATGAGGCCTATGCCGAGTTCGTGACCGACCCTGATGCGGTGCGTGGCGAGGATGTGCTCGCCGCCGGGCACGACAACGTCGTGGTCCTGCGCACCTTCTCCAAGGCGTACGGTCTTGCCGGTCTTCGCGTGGGCTATGCGCTCGGTCACCCACGCGTCCTCGATGCGGCCCGCACCGCGGGGATTCCGTTGTCGGTGACCGCGGCAGCAGAGGCAGGGGCGCTCGCGAGCCTGGACGAGGGTGACGCACTGCGCGAGCGGGTGGCGGTCGTCGCGGAGCGCCGCGACCGGTTGGCATCCGGTCTGCGTGAGGTCGGCTGGGATGTCCCGCAGGCGCAGGGCAACTTCGTCTGGTTGCCCGCGGGGGATCGGAGCTTGGAGGTCGCTGCGGCCTTCGAGGCCGCCGGTCTCATCGTCCGGCCCTTCGACGGTGACGGCGTTCGCATTTCCGTCGGCGAGGAGGAATCTGTAGAGAAAGTCGTACAGATTGCCGAATCCGTTGTGAGTGTTCCCCCAAAGGAAGCGGATGAGCGGACATTAGCGTAGGGACGGTGACCTCCCCCATCGAGACCACGGCCGACGACCCCGCCATCGTGCGCGTACTCGCGGACGACGGAACATTCGCGCCCACCGAGTCGGCGGAGAAGTATCTGCCGCTCATCGAGGCACTGTCCGACGCCGAATTGGAGACGCTCTACCGCGACATGGTCGTGGTGCGTGCCTTCGATCGCCAGGCGACCAACCTTCAGCGACAGGGGCAGCTCGCGCTGTGGCCTCCGTCCTTCGGCCAGGAGGCGGCGCAGGTGGGCTCGGTCCGGGCCGCTCGCCCCCAGGATCACTTCTTCCCGTCCTACCGCGAACACATCGTGTGCATGGCGCGCGGAGTCGACCCCGTGGACATCATCCGCATGATGCGCGGTGTGACGCACGGCGGCTGGGACCCGGCGAAGGCGGGAAACGTGCGGCCGTACACCCTCGTGCTCGGAGCGCAGACCCTCCACGCTGCCGGCTACGGAATGGGGCTCGTCTTCGATGGGCGCACGGCATCGGGCGACCTCACCCGCGATGAAGCGGTCGTCACCTATTACGGCGACGGCGCCTCCACGCAGGGAGACGTCCATGAGGCGATGGTGTTCGCCGCCAGCTACCGGGCGCCCACCGTCTTCTTCCTGCAGAACAACCACTGGGCGATCTCCGTCCCGGTCGCCCGCCAGTCGCGCACTCCGCTCGTGCGTCGCGGCTACGGCTACGGCATCCCCTCGGTGCGGGTCGACGGCAACGATGTCCTGGCGAGCTATGCCGTGAGCCGCGCCGCTCTGGATGACGCGCGTTCCGGGGTGGGTCCGCAATTGATCGAGGCCCTCACTTACCGGATGGGTGCGCACACCACGAGCGACGACCCGACGAAGTATCGCCTGAGCGAGGAAGAACAGGAATGGGCTGGTCGCGATCCGATCGCTCGGATGCGTACCTACCTCACCGGCCGCGGCGCGACCGAGGCGTTCTTCGCGGAGGTGGACGACGAGGGTCGAGCGCTTGCCGATGACGTCCGTGTCCGCACGAATGAGCTGACCGACATCACCCGCGAGTCGATGTTCGCGCACGTCTACAGTGAGGATCACCCGCTGATGACCCAGCAGCGAGAGTGGCTCGATGCCTACGAGGCAGCAATCGAGGGGAGCTGACGATGACGATGACGCATGAGACCAGTTCCACTGACTCCGCGCCCGAGCTCAAGACCGCAGCATTCAGCCGTGCGTTGAACGCGGGTATGCGGCGGGCAATGGAAGCCGATGGCCACGTGCTGCTCATGGGTGAGGACATCGGCCGCCTGGGCGGCGTGTTCCGTGTGACCGAAGGGCTCCAAGCCGAGTTCGGCGAACAGCGCGTGCTCGATACACCGCTGGCCGAATCCGGTCTCGTCGGCACGGCGATCGGCCTCGCGATGGCAGGATTCCGCCCCGTCGTGGAGATCCAGTTCGATGGGTTCGTCTTCCCCGGCTTCGACCAGATCACGACCCAGTTGGCCAAGCTCACCAACCGGTACGAGGGTGTGCTGCAGATGCCCGTCGTGATCCGCATCCCCTACGGCGGTCACATCGGCGCGGTCGAGCACCACCAGGAGAGCCCGGAGGCGTACTTCACCCACACGCCGGGTCTGCGAGTGGTCGCGCCGTCCACGCCGAACGACGCGTACTGGATGATCCAGGACGCCATCGCGTCTCCCGATCCGATCATCTTCTTCGAGCCGAAGGCTCAGTACTGGGCAAAGGGGGAGATCGATGTCTCCGGCCGCGCACTGCCTTTGCATGCCTCGCGGGTGGTGCGCCGCGGAACGGATGTCACCCTCGTCGGTCACGGCGCGATGGTGACGACCCTCTTGCGTGCCGCAGCGCTCGCCGAGAGCGAGGGAACGTCGTGTGAGGTCATCGATCTGCGTTCACTCTCGCCGGTGGACTACGGACCGATCCTGGATTCCGTACGTCGCACCGGACGCATGGTCTACGCGCAGGAGGCCCCGGGCTTCACGTCGCTGGGTTCCGAGGTGGCCGCGACCGTGATGGAGAAGGCGTTCTTCGCTCTGGAGTCGCCCGTTCTGCGGGTCTCCGGCTTCGATGTACCGTTCCCGCCCGCCAAACTCGAAGGCATCTACCTGCCTGACCCGGACCGTATCCTCGAGGCCGTCGACCGTGCGCTCGCGTACTGAGTCGCGGCCGAATCGACAGGAATGACATGAGTGCGCAGACCTTTAACCTCCCGGACGTCGGCGAAGGCCTTACCGAAGCCGAGATCGTCCAGTGGCGGGTCGCCGCCGGTGACACCGTCGCCGTCAATGATGTCCTGGTAGAGATCGAGACGGCGAAGTCGCTCGTGGAACTGCCCTCCCCCTTCTCCGGCACCGTGGAAGAGGTCCTCGCGCAGGAGGGCGACACTGTCGCGGTTGGCGCCCCGATCATTCGCATTGCCGCCGAAGGCGAGACCTCTGCCCCGCCGGTGGTGCCACAGGACGGAGACGCAGGCGCCCCGCCCGAGGACGGCGGAGGCGCAGTGCTCGTGGGCTACGGCACCGGGGGTCAGGTCTCCACCCGGCGACGTCGCGTACCCGAGCGCCCCGTCAAAGCGTCGGTCGGAGTGGTCGCGAAGCCCCCGATCCGCAAGCTCGCCCGCGATCTCGGTGTCGACCTCAGTCAGGTCACCCCCTCCGGCCGCGATGGGGAGGTCACCCGCGAAGACGTGGTGAACCACGCCTCGCAGGCATCTGTGTTCCGCAACATCACCACACCGGAGCCCCCCGAGGCGCGTGAGGAGACGATCCTCGTCGCCCCGCCAACCGACTTCGACGAGGACCGCGAAGAGCTCATCCCCGTCAAGGGCGTGCGCAAGGCGGTCGCCAGCGGCATGGTGCGCTCAGCGTATACGGCGCCGCACGTGTCGGTGTGGACCGACGTCGATGCGACGCGCACGATGGAGTTCGTCCGGCGTTTGAAGTCGTCCCCCGACTTCGCCGACATCCGCGTTTCGCCGTTGCTGATCATGGCGCGCGCCGTCATCTGGGCGATCCGGCGCACGCCGATGGTCAACGCCGCGTGGCAGGAGAGCGACGCCGGCGCCGAGATCCGCGTCCGCAACTACGTCAACCTCGGTATCGCTGCGGCGACTCCGCGGGGGCTGATTGTGCCCAACATCAAGGACGCACAGGACCTCAACATGCGTGAGCTCGCGCGTGCGCTCGAGAAGCTCACGCTCACGGCGCGCGAGGGCAAGACCGCGCCCGCGGATCAGCAGCACGGCACCTTCACGATCACCAACATCGGCGTCTTCGGGATGGATGCGGGAACGCCGATCATCAACCCCGGTGAGGCCGGCATCGTCGCGCTCGGAGCGATCCGTCAAAAGCCGTGGGTCGTCGACGGCGAGGTGCGCCCGCGCTGGGTCACGACCGTTGCCGGCTCGTTCGATCACCGCGTCATCGACGGCGACGGCATGAGCCGCTTCATCGCCGACGTCGCCGCCGTCCTCGAAGAGCCCGCACTCCTCCTCGACTGACCGACCCCACCCCGCGCGGTCTCAGACCGCGAGACTGCATGCCCCGTGTCGAAACTGCGGTAGTTACACGCTGTCTCGACACGGGGCTGCAGTCTCGCACTCTCGCGGGGTGGTGTCTCGCCGTGCGGGTCAGGCGAAGGAGGCGGACGCCGTGTTGAGGGAAGCGATCTCGCCGGGGGAGAGCTCAACGCTTGCGGAGGCCAGGAGGTCGGGGAGCTGCTCGATCTTGGAGGCGCTCGCAATCGGTGCGACGACCGTCGGCTGCTGACGCAGCCAGGCCAACGCTACGGCGGCGATGCTGACGTCGTGCGAGGTGGCGATCTCCTCGAGTGCGTCGATCACCCCGAGCCCCTCCGGGGTCGCGTACTCGACGGCGGCGCCGGCGCGCGGTGAGGACTGCCCGCTGATGTCGGCCGAGCGGTACTTCCCGGTGAGGAATCCCTTTGCCAGACCCCAGTAAGGGACGAGGCCCAGGTCGAACTCCTGAGCGACCGGAATGAGCGTCTTCTCGATCTCGCGATGCACCAGGTTGTAGTGCGGCTGCACGGCGACCGGGCGAGGAACGCCGAGCCGGTCGGCGGTCTCGATCCACTCGCGGACGCGGTCGGCCGAGAAGTTTGAGAGGGCGATGTAGCGCACCTTGCCTTCGGCCACGAGCTCGCCGAACGCGCCGATGCTCTCCTCCAGGGGAACGGACTCGTCGTCGAGGTGGGCGTAGTAGAGGTCGATCGCGTCCACGCCGAGGCGTGCCAGCGAGGCATCGGCGGCGGCACGGATGTTGCCCGCCGAGAGTCCGGGGAAGTCGGGGTGCTGGCCGACCTTCGTTGCAATGACGAGGTCACGTGCGTCGCGACCGGCGAGCCACTCGCCGATGATCGTCTCGCTCTCGCCACCGGAGTGTCCGTCAACCCACGCGCTGTAGGCGTCTGCCGTGTCGATGAAGTTGCCACCACCGTCGACGAACTGATCCAGGATGTCGAACGAGGCGTCCTTGTCTGCAGTCCACCCGAAGACGTTGCCCCCCAGGGCGATGGGTGCGACGTTCAGTTCACTTGTTCCGATCCAGACCATTTCTCTTCTCCTTTTGTCTGTGTCCATCCTGCCGTGGGCCGCCGTGCCGGCGACCTACAGTGCCATTGAATGCAACATGACGCGCCCATGAACCTTCCCGTTCGCGGGACATTGGGTGATCCTCATCACCCCTTGGGATCTCGACACGCTGCCGTTTTGATAATCATTATCATTAGTGCGTAGGATGAGGGCATGCGCTCTCGTGGACTCCTTCTCCTCACCGCCTCCGCTCTCGCCCTGACCGGCTGCGCGACGGCGGCACCGTCTGACGACGACGGCCGTCTGCAGGTCGTCGCCTCGACCAACGTTTACGGCGACATCGCCACGACGATCGGCGGTGACCTCATCTCGGTCACCTCGATCATCGATTCCGCCGCGCAGGACCCGCACGCGTACGAGGCCACGGCACGTGACCAGCTCACGGTCTCCCGAGCAGACCTCGTCATCGAGAACGGTGGCGGCTACGACGCTTTCGTGGACGACCTCCTCACGGACGACAGCGCCCCCGTCATCGTCGCGGCAGAGCTCTCACCGGCGTGGCCCACTGACGCCGAGGGCGACCACGCGGAAGAAGACCACGCCGAGGATGACCATGCGGACGAAGACCACAGTCACGACCACGACCACGATCACGACCACGTCGAGGGCTTCAACGAGCACGTCTGGTACGACCCGACCACGATGGACGCGCTCGCGCAGGCCATCGGAGACGAACTGAGCGAACTGGACCCGGACAACGCCGCGGCGTACTCGGACGGCGTCGCCGAGTTCCGGGCCGGCATCGCGGACATCCAGAGCGTGCTCGACGGCATTGCGGCGTCCTCGGGTGGGACCGAGATCTTCGTCACTGAACCCGTCCCGCTTTACCTCACCGAAGCCGCGGGCCTCGTGAACGAGTCGCCCGCGGCATTCACGGAAGCCGTCGAAGAGGGACAGGACGTGCCGCCGGCGACCCTCCTGGAAGCGCAGGAGCTGATCGACTCCGGTCACATCGCCGTTCTCATCGCCAATGTGCAGACCGGCGGCGCCGAGACGACCGCGGTGATCGAGTACGCCGACGCGGCCGACGTGCCGGTGATCGAGTTCAGCGAACTCGTGCCGGATGGCAGCGACTACCTCGCCTGGATGCAGCAGAATGCGGACGACCTCGCAGCTACGCTGGCGGAATGAGCCTTCTCGACATCCGTGGTGCCGCGTTACGGCGAGGAGATCGGGAGCTGTGGAGCGGCCTCGATCTGAGCGTCGAACCCGGCGAGCTCATCGCGGTCCTCGGGCCGAGCGGCGCGGGCAAGACCACTCTCCTGCGCGCGATTTTGGGCTTGGACCGGTTGAGCAGCGGATCGATCACGGTGCTCGGTGAGCCCGTCCGTCACCGCGGCAACCGTGCCGTGGGGTACCTCCCGCAGGCACGTCCACTGGCCGAGACCGCGATGCGCGGACGTGATCTCGTGGCGCTCGGCGTTGATGGGCATCGGTTCGGCTTCCCGTTTCCGCGGCGATCCACGCGCGCTCGGGTGGATGAGCTCGTGCGTCAGGTCGGCGCGGAGGAGTTCGCCGACGATCCCGTGGGTGTGCTGTCCGGGGGTGAGCAGCAACGGCTGCGCGTGGGTCAGGCCCTCGCGGATGATCCGAAGCTCCTCCTGTGCGACGAACCGCTGACGAGCTTGGACCTTGCCAACCAGCAGGCTGTCGTGAAGCTGATCGACGATCAGCGCAGACGGGGCGCCGGGGTCCTGCTGGTCACGCACGACATCAACCCCGTGCTCGGCCTGGTCGACCGCATCCTCTATCTCGCGGGCGGCACCTTCACCCTCGGCACCCCCGAGGAGGTGCTCACCTCCGAGGTACTCACCGCGCTCTACGGTGCCCCGGTCTACGTTCTGCACGCGGGCGACCGTCTTGTGGTCGTCGGCGCTCCAGATGCGGAGATGGCCCACCACCATCACGACGAACACGGAGACCGTGCATGAACTGGTCGGACGTCGGCGACGCCCTGTTTGGCGGTGCCTCCGAGTACGGGGCGATCCTCGCGCTCGTGTCGAACTCCGTGTGGGCGGGCGCCCTCCTGGGGCTCGTCGGCGGGCTCATCGGCGTCTTCGTGATGCAACGCGATATGGCCTTCGCCGTCCACGGCATCGCGGAACTGTCCTTCGCCGGAGCCGCCGCGGCGCTTCTTCTGGGGCTCGACGTCGTCCTCGGCTCCGTCGTCGGATCGGTCATCGCTGCCGCAATCATCGGCCTTCTCGGTGCCCGCGCCCGCGACCGCAACTCCGTCATCGGTGTACTGATGCCCTTCGGCCTCGGGCTCGGAATCCTCTTTCTGTCGCTCTATCAGGGGCGCAGTGCGAACCGCTTCAGCCTGCTGACAGGGCAGATCGTCTCCGTGCAGTCCGCCCAGCTGGAATGGCTCGCGATCATCTCAGCCATCGTGCTCGTCGTGCTGCTGTGGAGCTGGCGGCCGCTCCGATTCGACTCGCTCGATCCGCTTTCGGCCCAGGCGCGCGGCGTGCCGACCGTGGGCATCTCCCTGCTCTTCATGCTCCTGCTCGGACTCATCGTCGCCGCCGCCGTGCACATCATCGGTGCCCTGCTCGTGATGGCGCTCCTTGTCACCCCCGCCGCCGCGGCGATGCGAATTGCCTCCGGACCGCTTGTGGTCCCGCTCCTGTCGGCCGCGTTCGGCGTCGTCTCGGCGGTCGGAGGGATACTCCTGGCGGTGATGGGCACGCTTCCGGTGAGTCCCTACATCACGACGATCTCGTTCCTCATATACATCGTCTGCCGTCTCATCGGTCGACGCCGCGGGCGGATCACCCGCGATCGTCGCCCGACCGAGGATGCTCCGTCCCCGGCCCGCGCCTGAGCGCCGCGAGTAGACTCCGACCATGGCTCAGCGCAACACCTGGCAGCGTGATCGCGTCCGTGAGGCGCTCGCGGGAGCCCAGGGATTCGTCAGCGCACAAGACCTGCATGCCTCCCTCCGCGACGACAACACCGGGATCGGTCTGGCGACGGTCTACCGAGCGCTTGCGACGCTCGCCGCCAGTGGTGAAGCCGACCAGCTTCAGAGTCCCGATGGCGAAGCCATCTATCGGGCCTGCTCCAGCACGGGGCACCACCACCACCTGATCTGCCGCTCGTGCGGTCTCGCCGTGGAGATCCAGGCGCACGAGGTCGAGGAATGGGCCAAGAAGACCGCCGCACGGCATGGATTCACGGACGCAGAGCATGTCGTGGACATCTTCGGGCTCTGCGCCTCCTGTTCGGCTCGTGTCGACTGAGCTGACGCGAACGCGACGCTCGGGGGTCGCTCTTCTCGGCGGAATCGCGATCGTCGCGGTTCTGCTCCTCCTCGCTCTCCTGACGCCCAGTGGGGAGCTCCCCACGCGCGCGCAGGACGGACTGACCCTCGCTCTCAGCGTGTTGATCGAGTCGATGCCGTTCATCGCGCTCGGAGTCATCCTCTCGATCGCTGTCCAGGTGTGGATTCCGCCGGGGGTGCTGGAGCGATGGACGCCGAAGCGGGCATGGGCGCGGCGGGCCGTGCTGTCCCTACTCGGCATGCTCGTTCCGGTGTGTGAATGCGGAAACGTGCCTTTCGCGCGGGGACTGATGATCCGCGGGTTCAGCGTGCCCGAGACGATGACCTTCCTCATCGCCGCGCCGATCGTCAACCCCATCGTCATCATCACAACGCATCAAGCATTCGGATTTGACGACGGCATTCTCATTGCGCGCCTGCTGGGCGGATATGCCGTGGCGAACCTGATCGGCTGGCTCTACAGTCGCCACCCCGACCCTGATGGGCTCCTCACCGAGCGCTTCCAGGCGACGTGTGCTGTTGCCGCCGAAGAGACCGGAGGGAAGGCGCAGCGGAGCCTCACTCAACTCGTCGTCGAGTTCCGCGCCGTCATGCCGGCTCTCGTGATCGGGTCGGCGCTTGCCGGACTCGTGCAAGTGATCGTCCCGCGTGACACGCTGCTTGCGATCGGATCGAACCCGGCGCTGTCGATCCTTGTCATGATCGCCCTCGCGATGATCGTCTCGATCTGCTCGAATGTCGACTCCTTCTTCGCTCTGTCCTTCGCATCGACATTCACGCCCGGGTCGATCGTCGCCTTCCTCGTGGTCGGACCGCTCGTGGACGTCAAGATGCTTGCCCTGCTGCGTACGACCTTCACGGGCCGGGCGCTCGCGGGCATCGTCGTCATCGTGATCCTGTTCGCGATCGCCCTCGGGGCGGGGGTGAACCTTCTTGTCTAACGTCCTCACTCGCCTCTGGGGCGTGGGCCTCGCTGCGGCTCTCTCGGCCGTGACCCTCGTGCTGTGGGTCACCGACAGGCTCGCGCTGTACATCAATCCGGACGGCGCCTGGTTCGCGGTCGGGATGGCTTTCCTGACCCTCGCCGGCTGCGTCGCATCCTTCCTTCTCCCGCTCGGCGCCGAGGCGGACCACGACCACGGTCACGCGAGCGGGGCCGACGATCAGTCGAGCAGTTCGGACCATGATCACGCCGAGCGGCTGACCCCGTTGCCCGTCGCCGGGGGGCTGCTGGCGACCGGGATCGTCGGGTTCATGCTCGTGACCCCACCCGCAGCGCTGTCCGCCGAACTCGCGATGTCGCGCGATACCGGCGCGCCACCGTTGTTCCAGGGCGCCGACGCCGTGACTCTCGCGGCGTCGGGTGACACCGAGAGTTTCGGCATCGGCGAGTGGTCGAGCGTCATGGCCACCACCACCAATCCGGAGACCTTCTCGGGTGAACCGGTCACGTTGACCGGCTTCGCGACACCGGGGGATTCCGGGTTCTCACTGACACGTCTTGTCGTCACCCACTGCGTCATCGACGCGCAGCCGGTCAGCGTCGCGATCGACGCGGATGCGGCCCCCGAGACGGGACAGTGGGTCACCGTCGAGGGCACGATCCAGGAGGCCGGCGGCCGCCTCGTGATCCGCCCCACGAGCATCGATGAGGTCGACGAACCCGAGGATCCATATGAGTACTGAGCGGCGGTCCGATCTCCGCCGCGAGCGGGTACGCCGCGGGTACGTGGGGCGCCTCGTCGCGGTGGTCGGCGGCCTCGCCGTCGCCGCAGCGGTCCTCACCGGTGTTGGCGTCACGCAGGGTCCGCGGGTGACCGGTGTCGAGTTCGATGCGGAAGCGGCGGTGGACTCGAACGGCTCGCGGCTCATCGTCACGACGAACCAGACACTGGAGGAGGTGACGTCTGAGCAGGTCACCGTCACGCCGGCGGTCGACTTCACCGTGGACACCTCCGGGCGTGCGGTGGGCGTGCGATTCCCGCTGCCGCTCTACGACGACACCACGTACACCGTCCGGATCGAGGGGATGCGCAGCGCGGGCGGCGGCCCCGACCTCGATGTCGAGGAGGAACTTACGACGCCGGCGCTGGAGCCGCTCGTTCTGCAGCGCTCGGAGGGGGAGGACGAGATCGTGCGCACGGCGGTGGATGGCAGCGCTCGATCGGTCGTCTTCGCCGCTGAGATGATCGAGGACTTTCGAGAGACGGCGTCACACCTCGTCGCTTCCACCTGGGATGAGCAGACCCAATCCGCGCTTGTCGTGACCGACCTCGAGGGTGGCAACCCTCGTAGCCTCTCCCTGCCAGGCAGTGGCACGGTGACGGCTCTGCAGAGCGCAGATCGTGGAAATCTTGTCGGCTATGTCTACACCGACGCGGATGTCGGGACGACGGGTGCGATCGAGAATGCGCTGTACACCGTTCCGCTGTCGCGCCCCGATGCCGAGCCGACCCTCATCGAGCGCCCCGGTGGGGAATCGCGAGTCGTCGACTGGCGCTTTGTGCCCGGCACAGACAGCATCCTCATGCTCACCTTCGACGGCGCCCTCACTCTCGTGAACTCCGACGGAACCGAAGTGGCGCTCGGCAACGCGCAGACCATCGCCGGGATCGCGCCCGGTTCGACCACGGCGTACGTCGAGCGGACCGACGGTTTCGTCGCGATCGATCTCACGACCGCACAGGAAGTTCCACTGGACCAGCCGGCCGACCTCGCCGATCTGCAGCGCGTCTCGGTGACGCCGCTGCCCACCGGAGGGCACGTGGAAGTTCGCTCACTGGTCGAGGACTTTACTGTGTTCTCCACCGACGCCTACCTCGTCGACGGGGACGATGTGAGATCGGTCTTCGCCGTCGATCCAGGGGATGCGTTGCTGCACACCTGCGTCTCACCGAGCGCACGCTATGCGGCCTTCCTCGTGGCACCAGATCTGGTCGATAACCCCTACGACGCGTACCGACTGCCGCTGCCGACAACGCTGACCACACGCATCGTCGAGCTCGACACGGGAGATCTCGTCGGCGATCTCCCGGGATTCGACATCTCGTGGTGCCAGCAGGGCCCGCCACTGTGACCTCACTGGTCCCCGCGACGCGCGCGGCGCTGACCGGTCTTCCGGTGCAGGTCGCCCCGCTCCTTCTCGGCGGAGTGCTGCGCGTCGAATCGCCAGAGGGGGTCGTCGGAGTGCGCATCACGGAGGTGGAGGCGTACCACGGCCTCGGCCAGGGCGAGGCGTTCGACCCCGGTTCGCACGCGCGGATGGGCCCGACGGCCCGGAACGCCACCATGTGGGGCGAGCCCGGACACCTCTACGTGTATCTCAGCCACGGCATCCATTCGTGCGTGAACGTCGTCGCTGGACGAGCGGGCGAGCGCGGCGGCGGAGTTCTTCTGCGCGCCGGCGAGGTCGTGGAGGGTCAGGAGATCGCCCGTACCCGGCGCCTCGCCGCGCGCACCGATCGGGAGCTTGCCCGCGGTCCCGGAAAGCTCGGACAGGCGCTCGCGCTCCGGCACGCCAGGCATGACGGAATTGATGCCGTCGCGGCGACGCCGCGTGCAGGCGCCGTCGCGAGGCTTTTGCTGCCTGCGGTTCCCGCGACGAACGTCTCCGCCGGCCCGCGCGTCGGCGTCGCAGGGGCCGCCGGAACCGACGCATTCCCCTGGCGCTTCTGGCTCACCGGCGATGCCACCGTCTCGCCGTTTCGCTGGGGGCGAGGGGCGGAGGCGGCAGCGGCGACCGACCGCATGCTAGACTGACTCTTTGTCTGCGCGCACTCCAGCACGCAGTTCGCATCCCCACCTTCTCGTCACCGCGAAAGCGGTGGGTCAAGGCGTGGGTGCAGACAAGGGATCTTGGGTGGCACCGTCCGGTGTCACGGTACTAAGGAGAAATCACTATGGCAGCAGTGTGCCAGGTGACTGGAGCAGTTCCCGGCTTCGGTCACAACATCTCGCACTCGCACCGCCGGACGAAGCGCCGCTTCGACCCGAACGTGCAGAAGAAGACCTATTTCGTTCCTTCGCTCGGACGCAACATCAAGTTGAACGTGTCGGCAAAGGGCATCAAGGTGATTGACGCTCGTGGCATCGAGTCCGTCGTCAAGGACCTCCTCGCGAAGGGTGTGAAGCTCTAATGGCGAAGAAGTCGCAGGACGTCCGTCCGATCATCAAGCTGCGTTCGACCGCGGGCACGGGGTACACCTACGTGACGCGCAAGAACCGCCGCAACAACCCCGACCGCATCGTGCTGAAGAAGTACGACCCCGTCGTGCGTAAGCACGTTGATTTCCGAGAGGAGCGCTAAATCATGGCTAAGAAGAGCAAGATTGCGCGCAACAAGCAGCGCGAAGAGGTCGTCGCCCGCTACGCCGAGAAGCGTGCCGAGCTGAAGAAGACCCTCGTCGACCCGAACGCAACCGATGAGGCCCGTGAAGAGGCCCGTCTCGGTCTGCAGAAGCTCCCGCGCAACGCGTCGCCGGTGCGCCTGCGTAACCGTGACGCCATCGACGGTCGCCCCCGTGGCCACCTGGCGAAGTTCGGCATCTCGCGTGTTCGCTTCCGCGACATGGCGCACAAGGGCGAGCTGCCCGGCGTGACCAAGTCCAGCTGGTAAGCACCACAGCACCACGAAACCCCCGCGATCCTCGTGATCCGCGGGGGTTTCGTCTTTCCCGCCCCGGCTCGTCCACCCTCCCCGCAGTCCGTACCCATCCCATCCCTGCCCCCGCCGCATAAGCCCGAGCCAGCTGCACAACTGCGGCGTCGCTGGGCGACACGCCGGGTGGTGGACGTGGAGTCTCGGCGTGTCGCATGTGAACGCCGCAGTTGTGCGCGAGGCGGGGTGGGGCGGAGAGGAGGGCGGGCGGAAGCGTCGGGAGCGTCGGGAGCGCGGATTCTTGGGTGCCGGTGCTTGTACTGGACGCACAACTGCGGCGTCGCTGGGCGACACGCCGGGTGAAGGGCGTGGAGTCTCGGCGTGTCGGGGCTGGGCGCCGCAGTTGTGCGCCGGGTGCGGGTAGGTAGGACAGGAGCGAGGGTCGGGCGCTCGAGCCTGCTGCGGACGCACAACTGCGGCGTCGCTGGGTGACACGCCGGGTGGTGGACGTGGAGTCTCGGCGTGTCGGGGCTGGACGCCGCAGTTGTGCAGGGGGGCGGGGGCAGGGGAGCGGGGGCAGTTGTGCAGGGGGGTGGGGCAGAGGGCGAGTGCAGGGCGCAGACAAACGTGGCTCATCAGGGGGCGGGCTAGACTGCCTACACTTTTGCGATCGAGCGGGAAGGGAACCGTGCAGCAGTCATCGGGATCGTCGCGGGCGCGGCACACCCTCGCGTATCTGAAACGGGCGATCTCCTCCGGCGAGTGGCCGGTCAACTCGAAGATCCCCATCGAGACCGAGTTGATGGAGATGATCGGTGTCGGCAAGACGACCATTCGGGAGGCCGTGCGGTCGCTCGCGAGTGTCGGCATGCTCGAGACGCTCCCCGGACGAGGCACGTTCGTGCGTTCGCGGGCACCCGTCAGCGCCGTTCTGACCGACTTCTTCTCCGACTACGATCTCGAGGAGATCCTCTCGTACCGCCGCACGTTGGAAGTGCAGGCGGCGCGACTGGCCGCGACTCAGCGGACGCAGGTCGATCTGGACGCGCTGCACGCCGCGCACGCCCGCGATGTCCGGCGCGACGCCGAGCACCCCGCCACGCTTGAGCGTGGTCGCATGCCCGGTCAGTTCCACTCTCTCGTGTTCGAGGCTGCCGGGAACCGACTCCTCCGCGGCCTGTATGCCGGAGTGATGGCGTCGCTCCGCGCGGCGGCGGAGCGCGGAGCTGTTGTCTTCGTCGCGAGCGAGGAGGACCGCAATCGAGACCACGCGTCGGTGCTCGCGGCGATCGAGGCGGGTGATGCCGACGCGGCAGCCGCGGCGATGGCAGACCACGTGGACCGTGATCTGTGCACCGAGGCGGCTGCGGAGCCCGGACTCACGGCCGGCCGCGCCCGCTGATCTCAGCTGCGCGCTGCCCGACGTCGCACGAGCCGCTCGGCGGCGATGGCACCGGCACCAACCGCGGAAAGCCCCGCGATCCACGCCCACGGCGGCACGTCTTCGATGCCTGTATCCGGCAGTCGGCCGGCTTCTGCGTCGTCCTCCGTGTTCGCTGACCCGCCACCGGAGATCGGCGTCGGCGTCGCCGCTCCCGGAGTCGACGCACCGCCGGAGTCCGCCGCCGTCAGGTCGACCGTGGCATAGAGCGAACGGCTCGGAGCCATGTCTCCCGCGGCGCTGCTGCCGACGAGGACACGCACCCACGCCTCGCCGCACGCCTGCTCGATGATGTCGGTCACATCGGCGGCGGGCAGGGACCCGAGGCTGAGCGAGCCCCAGACATTGCCGTCGTCGTCGGCGGTGACGGTGTCGCTCCACTCCACCTGATCGTTGAGTTTCATCGACGGTGACGAGATCGACCGCTCGAACGCGAAGAGCGTGACGCTCAACGCGGGCGCAGTGACCAAGCTCGACGCAGTGCTCGACGCCAACCAGCGCCCGACCTACTCGGCCGCGGAGAAGCGTCTGTACATCTCGCAGTACGAGGCGAAGAAGGTCAGTGTCGTCGACGCCGACCCGGCCAGCGAGACCTACGGCACCGAGCTGCACGAGATCGAGGGCGTCGACACGAACGCGACTCTCGTCGACGACGAGCGCGGCCTGCTTTTCTCGGCCAACCTCAAGCAGATGAACGTCACGGTGTATGACACGGAGACGTTCGAGGAGGTTCTGACGCTGCCGACTTCCGGTCAGGCGCTGAACCTGGCCATCGATCCGGGCACGGGTGACCTCTGGGTCTCCAACTGGGGTGGCGGCGGCTGGTCCGACGAGAACCCTCCCAAGGTGGATGTGTTCGAGCTGGAGGAGGTCACGGCCAAGCACTACCCGGACGGCGCGTCGCTGTACATCCCGAAGACGTGGACCGAGGGTGAGCCCCTCGTCATCACGGGTGAGAATTACCTGACGCTCGAAGACAACGGGTCGCAGGCCTTCCCCGAGGACTACGTTCGCACCGGTTCGGTCGCCGCTGTCAAGCTCGGCAAGGGCACGCAGAACCTCGAGCCCGCAGACCCGTGGACCGAAGAAGAGATCACCGCTGCCGGTTACCAGGTGCCCGGCACGACGAGCGATATCTGGGACATCATCGCGGGAGACGCAGACGGCAACGTGCTGGCCAGCCTCGAGTTCCCGTCGGCGGAAACCGCGACGAACGGTGCGGCAGTGGCCGGTGACACCCTCAGCCTCTACCTGCTGACGGGGAGCCTGTTCCCCGGTGGTCTGGACCAGGGCCGCGGCGGCGTGGCGGCAACGATCACCGTCGTCGAGGCGGGCTCGTCTGTGACACCTCCCGACCCGACGGATCCGACGGATCCGACGGATCCCACCGATCCGACGGACCCGACCGATCCGACTGACCCCGAGGGCAGCGCATCGATCGACGTTCTCGTCGAGATCCCGAACACCGGAGCTCTGACGCTCTCGGTGGCGGACGGCGTGGCTGACCTCGGCGTTGCCGAGCTCAACTCCACCGCGACCGCCTACGAGGCTGCGGGAGAGCTGCCTATCGTGACGGTCACCGACACGCGGGCGACTGAGCTCGGTTGGGGTCTGGTCGGCAAGGTGTCCGACTTCGCCTCTGGCGAGGAGAAGATCCCGGGTGAGTCGCTGGGCTGGAAGCCCAAGGTGCTCACCACCGGTGAGTGTCAGGACGTCCAGAAGGGCGCCGACAAGGCAAGCGGACTCGATGAGAGCTCTGCTCTGGCCACGTCCTCGGCTGGTGCCAGCCGGGGTACGGCGACGGTGTCGGCGGACCTGGAGCTCAGTGCTCCGACGACCACCGTTCCGGGCAAGTATGCGGCGGTGCTCACGCTCACACTGAGCTGACCCGTCCACCACAGGCGGTCTCCTTTCGAGGGGGCCGCCTGTGGCATGCTCAGTTCGCCAGGAGTTCCTTGACGCGCGGGACGACGTCGCGACCGTAGAGCTCGATCGTGCGCAACTGATCGGCGTGAGTGATGCCACCCTGGTCGTACTTCAGATCGAACCGCTGGACGGGCAGCTTCGTGAGAGTCGAGGCGATCTTCTGCGCGACGGTCTCCGGGGAACCGACGTAGAGAGACCCGGTTTCGATCTCTCGTTCGAAGTCGCCGACCTGGGGCGGTGGCCATCCGCGCTCCTTGCCCATCCGCGTGCGCATGGCGAACCAGCCGTCGCGCACGATGTCGCGTGCCCGCGCATCTGTTTCGGCGACCAAGCCGGGCGAGTGAATCGCGACGGGTTGCCGTAGTGAGCCCAGCTCATCCTGGGCGCGCTCGAACAGATCGAGGTACGGTCGGAACCGCTCCGGTGCTCCGCCGATGATGGCCAGGAACAGGCCGAATCCGTAGCGCGCCGTACGAACGACCGACTCGGGACTTCCGCCGACTCCGACCCACGTCGGTATTCCGCCCTCCGTCGCCGGGAAGACGCGCTGATCGGTCAGCGAGGCCCGCGTCGTCCCGCTCCAGGTGACGGGTTCCTCCTTCAACAGCAGTGACAGGAGCTGCAGTCGCTCCTCGAACAGCTGCTCATACTGGCCGAGGTCGAACCCGAAAAGAGGGAACGACTCAATGAATGATCCACGGCCAGCCACGATCTCGGCCCGTCCACGGGAGACCGCATCGAGCGTGGCGAATCGTTCGAAGACCCGGACGGGGTCATCGGAGCTGAGCACAGTGACTGCGGAGCCGAGCCGAATGTGGTCGGTGCCGGTCGCGATCGCGGCGAGCACCATCTCCGGGCTGGACACCGCGAAATCGGGCCGGTGGTGCTCACCGACGCCGAAGAAGTCCAGTCCGAGGCTGTCGGCGAGGGTCGCATCCTCGATGAGATCGCGGATGACCTGAGGGTGCGGGACAGGGGTCCCGTCGGCGGTCTGCGTCACGCCGCCGAACGTGTCCAAACCGAATTCGATGTCCGTCATGTCGCGTGCAACGCCGACGTCGAGCGCGGCATTCCGCCGCTCTCAGCGAAGCGAGGTGACGGCGGCGAAGGCGGACCGCAGCGCGCGCATCTGTCTTTCGTACCGGGCACCGAGCACGATCAGGATGATCCCGCCGACTCCGAGCCAGAGCCACCACGGCAATGACTCGTACGTGAGGGCGATCCACGGCCACAGTTGCGCGACCGCGTGAATGAGGAGCACGACCGAACCGAGCACGATCGGCGCCTGCCAGCGTCGGAGGGCGCCGATCACCACGAGTGCGATCGCGACGAGCCCGAGGGTCACAACGCGCCACAGAGAGGTAGCCCCGACGTCGAGGAGCAGTGACGGCACGGTCAACAGTGCGAGACCTGGTCCGAGAGCCGGCCAGGTCCGCATCTCGGGCCTGTCCCGCAGGCGCACGAGCCCCACGGCGAGGAGCGCGAGGGCGACCGGCGCGGTGAGGAGCTCGATGGGGCGTACCCCCTGAGCCACCCCTGCGGTCACCACGATGATCACGGCCCCGGCCGCGCCGACGGCTGGGCCGATTCCCCACCGTCGTGCACCGAGGTATCCGGTCGCGCCGGCGACGCTCACAACCAGCACTGTGATCGCGACCCGCACCTCAAGGAAGCCTCCGGAGCCGAATCGCCATGCCATCACGCACGCCCATACGAACACCGTGGCGCCCAGGGCGATGCCGACGGCCGTCCGCACGCGCACTTCGCGTCCCGCGGCGCGCGCGGCCGCGAGGCACGCGGTGGCGACGATGAGTGCTCCGGCCGTCACCCAGAACTCAGACTCCCACGCCAGAGCGCGGGAGCGGAGTGCCTGAGTGATCGTCGTCGTCACCACCAGCGCGGTCGCCCCGAGGGTGAGGATCGCCGTGACTTCGCTCCACGGCGCTCGCGCGAGGAACGATGCCGCCGCAACGCCGATCGCGCCGGACACGAGGGTGATCACTGCGACACCGGCAACGGTGGTCTGCGGGACAGTGAGGGAGGTGAAGATCGCGACACCCGCCGCGCTCGCCGTCAACACGCATGCAGTCCTCTGCGCTCGGATACCGAAGCGCGTCACGGCTACGAGGGCTACGACAACCGTTGCGGCAGCCACGAGATACGCAAGGGATGCTCGCGGTGGGGCGGCGAAGGTCGTGGCCCGGATCGCGACGACGAGGGCTGCGCCAGTGAGAAGAGCGACCGTGGGCAGAGTGGCAGAGCCGCGCCGCGGCGCGAGCCATAGCGCCAGCACAGCAGCGACGAGGACGACGGATGTGGTGAGCCACATGCGCAGGTCCGTCGGCGCCCCCAGGGCGCTCGGCGCCACCGCGAGAACGAGGCCCGCGAACCAGAGCACGCGCTCCGCGGGAACGGCGTTGTCCGGGGTCGTCGGGAGAGCGACGGCGACTCCTGCGAGGAGTAGGACGGCCAGGGGGAGCGTAGCGAACTCCCACTCCGGGTAGATTCCCCCCGCGAGCGCCGCGGTGGTGAGCAGGATGATGGCCAGCACCGACGCCGCGCGCGTGAGCGGTGAGAACGGGGCTGTCCGGAGACGTGCTGCCGCGAGGTGTGCGGCCGCGGCGACGACGACCCCCACCACGACGATGGTTGACGCATGCGTCGTGGTGCGCGCGGCGAGCGCAGGCGCCACCGCGGTCACCCCGACCAGCAATACCGCCGGCACGGCAGCCTCGGCGAGGACGCGAGCTGCTGTCGTTCGCATCCTCGCGGCACCCCATCCCACGAGGGCGCCGATAAAGATGAGCGCAAGCGCGGCCCACGCATCGCTCTCGCGCCACCCGCGACCGATGACGACCATGCCGAGCGCGCTCAGTGAGACGGCGCTCCCGGTCGCAGCCACGGGAGCCGCGTGGCGCAGGGGACTCCACACGCACAAGAGTGCGATCGTGCTGGCGACGACTGCCACGATCGGGCCACGCGGCTCAGGATCTCCGAGCGCAGCCTGAACCGCCGGAACGCCAAGTCCGAATGCGAAGCCGATGCCGATCGCCGCGGCTCCTTCTCCTGTGCGGCGCAGCCAGGTCAGGACGAGTGCCCAGGCGAGGAACACGAGTGCGGGAGGGATGACGGCGACCTCAACCGTGCTGCGCGCCACAGCGGGGACCGCCCACCACGCGACGGCCCCGAGCGAGAGGGCCGGCCACATGAGCACGCGGCGCACGGCAGCAACCGTGAGAGCACCGTCTCGTGCCGTGGTGGGCACCCCGGCAAGACGAGCGGTACGCGGCGCCGCCCATGCGGGCCCAACGGACGCCGCGAAGGTCGCCGCGGACAGCAGCGCAAGAGCGACAGAGTGCTGCTCGAGAGGGATCGCGAGGCCAGATACGACGAAGACAGCCGCGGCACCGCTCTCCACGGCGAGGCGATAGTGGGGGGCCAGCCACACCGCGAGGATGACCGTGAGTGCCGCGACGGCGATAGACACCACCCCTGCGACGTGTTCGGTCCCCGCAATCGTGGCCACGATCACCGCCGCTCCCGCGGCGACCGGGGCGAGGAGCGCCGCGATACCTCGAGAGCGCAGCTTGGTGCGGCCCGCGGCCACGGCGGCGACGACCACGCAGATCGCGAGAAGGCGAACCGTGCCCGCGACCGGCTCGCCCAGCGCATGAGCGAGCGTCGGCGCGCTCGAGGCTCCGGGCAGAGTCGCACCGTAGAGCGCTGTGACGGGCACCAGCAACGGCCCGGCAGCGATCACGGCGCCCGTGACGCCGAGCGCTCGCCGCGTGAGCCGAGCCACCGGGGTCAAGGCGGCCACGATGAGAACGAGCAGCGAGAGCCATTGCACGAGCGCGGCCGCGGCTCCGAGGTCGTAGTGATCGCGCCACTGTGCGGCGATCGCAGGATCGAGCGGAGCGCCCCACGCCAGTGCGTCCGGGAGGATGATCGCCGTCAGGACGGCCACTCCCACCGCCAGCACGCTCACGCTCGCCGCGACGCGTGGATACGTGCGGAGGGCGACGGCGAGTCCGAGGGCACACCCGACTGCTGCGACGATGCCGAGGGCCCACCACTGCGCCGACGCGATCCCGGCGAGGTAGGACGTCGCCCCTCCGAGCGCCGTCGCGGCGACCCAGCCCACCGTGACCCCACGCGCCAGGCAGGTTGCCAACCCCACCGCG
Organism: Microbacteriaceae bacterium PS02070; assembly: GCA_029959865.1. GTDB lineage: Bacteria > Actinomycetota > Actinomycetes > Actinomycetales > Microbacteriaceae > Microbacterium. The sequence continues at coordinate 767,818 of JASCPE010000001.1, forward strand.
ACCAGGACCGCGCCCAGCAGGATCAATGGTCCGGGCTGCCCGATTCGACCGACCGCGCCGATCAGAAGAACCGCCCCGATGACCGGTCGCGTCCACGCGTGCGCGTCAAGGCGCGGCGACCACGCCACCAGGCCGACGAGAAGAACGGAGCCGACCACCACCGTGATCGACCCGGGTGCGGCGGCGTCACCGAACGCAGGGGTGAGCCAGCGCACCCATCCGGCGCTCGAAACGGCCGTCTGTGTCAGCCACCACAGCGCCGCGACCACGACGCTGACCGCGGCAATGATCGCTGCCACCGTGCGCGCCAGGCGGAAGCGGCGCGAGGTGAAGCGCAGACGGTCTGTGGCAACGGAAACGGCAACCGCGAGGACCGGTGGCAGGACCTGCCCGAGTTCGGCGGGCAGGGGCGACCGGATGATCGAGTGCCAGGCGGCCGTCGAGGCGACGATGACGGTGAAGACGGCCACCGCCTCGCTGAGCATCGGTGCGGCGGCAAGCGAGGCGTCACGGGAGAAGAGCCGCACGTAGACGACAGACAGCGACACGATGGCCAGCGCGGACCAGAGCGGGACCCACGGGTCGCTCGGTGCGGTGGCGAACGATTGCAGCCAGGCCAGTACCAGTGCCCCCGTCCCGATGGCTGCAAGGAGCGTGCGTTCCACCACCGCGTCCGTGTCCGTGCGCGCGGAGGACCACGGTGCGCCGAGGGCGAAGACGACACCCGCAGCGCTCGCTGCCAGAAGGCCAACAAGGAGTGAGCGATCTGCGCTCAGACCGCTCACTCCGGCCACGAGAAGAGCTGCCCCGACCGGCAACGCCACGGCCGAAGCAAGGTCTGGGACGCGCAATCGTGAGGCATACGCCCACCCTCGGAAGATGACGGCAAGAAGAAGTGTGGCCGCGCCGAAGTACACGACGCCCCGGGTGGACCCCGCACCGAGAAGGTCGTTCGCGCGCACTGCCCACGCATCCAGACCGAGCAGGATTACTCCCAGCGCCGCGATGCCCTCCGCCGTCGCGGTCAACGCCTTTCGTCGCAGCAGCGTGGCCGTGGCGATCGCGGCGAGAGTGACGCCGCCGACGATGAGGGCGCGTACCTCGATTCCCGCGACGAACCATGCCAGCGTCAGGAAGAAGATGGCGGCGATCCCGACCAGCGAGACCCCGACGAACAGCAACAGCACCGGAACGCTCAGACGGCGCCTCGGTGGTGGTGAAGGAGCTGGCGCCGAAGGGACCGGGACCGGCGTCGCGGTCAGGTCAGGCGCTTCTGTGCGCTCTTCCTGTGCGCCGGGAAAGGCCGGCACCTCGGCACGGAGAGGACCGTTCGCGCCGACCGGGAAGGGAGCGATGGCCGGGTTCGCGTCGCCGCGCGGCTCCCGGGCGGCGAAGGGGGGTGACTGAGCCAGGAGCGCCGCGTCCTGTGCGGCTCGCAGGTCGGCCAGGAGTGCCCGGCGCTTGTCATCCGTACTGACGATGAGCCGCCCGAGGTTGAGGAGCTCGGTTGCGCGCGGGTCGCTGAGATCCAGCCCGCACACCTCGCACGTCGTAGAACGCAGCGGTGAGAAGCACGACGGGCAGCGATGAGGATCGGTCAGAACATCGCGAGACGGTGGCCATGCCGGTTCTCTCGACTCTGTCATGCGTCCTCCCGGAGACCGTCCTCCCGCTCTCACCATGCTCCCACTGTCCGTATGCCGAACGTGGGATCCGCGCGAATGTGGACGGTGGGAGCGCGTCCTGCCGCGGGGGAGGAGGGCGGCAACGTGGGGTCAGACGTGTCGCGCCAGGCGCGGTGACGCTGCGCCGAGCATCGCGGCGCAGGCGGCTCACGAGGTCACATGAGTCACATTCGTCACATCAGTCACGCGACACGCGCACAAGAATGCCGAAGATGACGCGGAAATCCGCGGAAAGACGGGGATCGTGGGTATATTCGGTCGCGGTCGATCCGACCAGCCGGGAGCGTACGCTCCTCGGTCCGAAGTAAACCAACGACGGTTATCCGTCTGGAGGACAACCCCATGGCCATCACCAAGTCTGAACTCGTTGCCAGCATCGCCAGCGCGACGGGCCAGAGCCAGTCCACCGTTTCGGGCGTGCTCGACTCGCTCTTCTCCTCGGTGTCCGAAGCAGTCGCCAAGGGCGAGAAGGTCACGATCCCCGGCTGGATCGCCTTCGAGCAGGTCGAGACCTCGGCTCGCACGGGCCGCAACCCGCAGACCGGTGCCGAGATCAAGATCCCGGCCGGCAAGCGCGTCAAGGTCACCGCTGGCTCGAAGCTGAAGGCTGCCGTCAAGTAATCGACGACACAGATCTTCGAGAGGGGGGCGCCGTGTGGCGCCCCCCTCTTGCTGTCTCGCCAGAGCCCGGGCGTGCGTAGGCTGTGAGGGTGAACCTCCCCGTCCTGCGCTACGTGGGCCCGGGCCTTCTCGCCGTGGCGGCACTGGTCACACTCGTCGTGGGCCTCCTCTACGGCGGGGGTGCGGCGCCGCTGGCGCTGGCCGACCCCGGGCCCGTCGTGCGCTGGGGTCTGCCCGTGGCCGAGCTCGCCGTCAACCTGTCCGCCGCAGGGATGGTGGGCACGCTCGTCCTGGCGCTGTTCGCGCTGCGTCCCGGTCAGGCTGCGTTCGACTCCGCGCTGGATCTGTCCTCCGCATCAGCGGCCGTCTTCACGATCGCGTCCGGGGCCACCGGCTACCTCTCTTTTCTCAACGCGCTCAACCCGAACCCGAGCATCGACGCTCAGTTCGGCCAGCAACTCGGTCGATTCCTCATCGAGCTCGACGTCGGCCGATCGTGGTTGGTGACGACCGTCGTCGGCGCCGTCCTGACGGTGCTGATCTTCATCGTGCGATCGTGGACGCCGACTCTCCTTGTCACCGTGCTGGCAGCGGCAACGCTCGTGCCGATGGCATTGCAGGGGCACTCGGGAGACGAGGCCAATCACAACACCGCGGTGATGTCGCTGCTGTTGCACATCCTCGGTGCGGCGGTCTGGATGGGTGGGTTGCTCGCGCTCGTGATCCTCAGGCCGCAGTTGCGAGGCGAGGAGTCCAAGCGAGTCGTCCAGAGGTATTCGTCGCTGGCACTGGCCGCGTTCATCGTCGTCGCCGGATCGGGAGTCGTGCGCGCTCTGGCCGGGTTGTCATCCCTGACCGACCTGGTCACGCCATACGGCGCACTCCTGATCGGGAAGGTGATCGCCCTCGGCATCCTCGGCGCGTTCGGCGCCTGGTATCGGCGCCGACTCCTCACCGGCATCGGCTCCGACGGCCGCTTCGCTTTCTGGAATCTCGTGGGCGTGGAACTGGCGATCATGGGCATCGCCAGCGGTCTGGCGGTCGCGCTGTCACGCACTCCGCCCCCGGTGAACACGTCCCTCTCGGGATCAACCTCACCCGCGGTCTACCTCACCGGTGCGCCGTTGCCCCCCGAGCTGACCCCGATGCGATGGCTGACCGCCTGGGAACTGGACCCGATCTGGACGTGTGTGGTCGGCTTCGCCGCATTCTTCTATCTCGCCGGGGTGCACCGACTCCGCCATCGCGGCGACGCGTGGCCGGCGTACCGCACGGTTCTCTGGCTGTTCGGTCTGCTCCTTCTGGTGTGGGTGACCGGGGGTGCTGTGAACGTCTATCAGGACTACCTCTTCAGCGTCCACATGGTCGGCCACATGCTGCTGACCATGGCGATCCCGATGTGTCTGGTCTTCGGTGCGCCCGTCACGCTTGCCGCACGTGCCATTCATCGCCGCACCGACGGCACGCGCGGCGGCCGGGAGTGGATCCTGTGGGCAGTGCACACGCCGTTCGCACGTGTGGTCACCCATCCCATCGTCGCCGCGGCCATCTTCATTGCGTCGCTCTGGATCTTCTACTACACCGACCTATTCCGCTGGTCTCTCTACGACCATCTCTGGCACGAGTGGATGATCGTGCACTTCCTCATCTCGGGGTACCTCTTCGTGCAGTCACTCGTCGGGATCGACCCCGTCCCGCTGCGCCTTCCGTATGCGCTGCGTCTGGTCACTCTCATCGCGGTCATGGCGCTGCACGCGTTCTTCGGTATCGCGATCATGGCCCAGACGGGGCTCATGGTGGCCGAATGGTTCGGGTCGATGGGGCGCACGTGGGGCGCGACTCCGCTCGAGGACCAATACACCGGGGGCGGGATCGCGTGGTCGGTCGGGGAGATCCCGACGCTCATTCTTGCGGTGACGGTCGCCGTGCAGTGGGCGCGGAGCGACGCCCGTCAACAGCGCCGCGCCGACCGGCACGCTGATCGCACCGGCGATCGGGAGCTCGAAGAGTACAACGCCCGGCTCGCGGCGCTGGCTGACCGCGACCGTTCCTAGGACGCGTCAGGAGGCCGGGTCGATCTGAATCGATGCGCTGTCGTCGGCGAGGATCGACACCGATCCGGTGAGGACGAAGGGCACCGCTTCTTCGATGTGGGTGATCGACCCATCGAAGATGGAACGTACGTCCACGGCGAGGTGTGCGACGCCGTTGCTCGGCCGGATGGTCCATTCCGCGCCGTCCGGTGAGAGCGACACGTCGGGGAACTCTTCGATGGTCCACTCCGGTGCGCTGGCGATGCGGTTGTCGACGAAGAAGCCGAACGGGCACCCCGTGGGCTGGAGCACCTCCTGATCGGCGCAGGTCTCCAGGAAGTCCTCGACGCGTTCCTGCACGACCTCCTCAAACCGGTCGGTGGCCTGTGCTTGCAGGTCGACCGGGATTTCGGCGCCCGGAGTGTCAGAGAGCACGGCCACTCCGGGGCTTGCCGACACCGCGGAGTCCACGTAGATCGAGTACAGGCCGGGGGAGAAGACCAGGAGCGGTACCGCGGCAAGCGGATCGACGTCGGTACCGGTCGCCGACAGCTGCCGCTTGTCGATCGAGAATCCGTTGACGCTGAAGCTCTTCGAGCCTCGGACGGTCAGGTCGATGACGGCGAGGGGTGACTGGGAGAACCGCCACGCGGGTGCGAGGCCCGTCCAGCCATCCTGCTCCACCTCGAAGGTCGTCTGACCCTCGTGTTCGCCCGCCTGGTAGGAGATCGTGACGAAGGAATGGCCGTCCCTTTCCTCGGTGGAGACGGTCTCGACGTTCTCCAACGGGGCAAGTGCCGCGCGGCGCAGGAGGGCGTCCGAGGATTCGGCTGGAACGGTGTTCTGCGCCCCGTCCGAAGAGGCACTGACGGATACTCCCGGAACGAGGAGGGCATCGGCCGCACGCCCCTGCGAGAGCAGGCTGGCGTAGCGCTTGACGAAGGCCTCGGGGCTGTAGAGCTGCTGGTAGGTATAAGCGCCGGCGCCGGCGAGAGCGGCGAGCAGGAGCGCTCCTACGAGCGTGAGGACGATCAGGTCGAACGTGCGAGAGGTGCGAAGGCGTCGTCGTGTGCGCACGCGGGCGCGCGGCGAGGTGTCGCCCTCCACCGCGACAGTCTCCTCGACCGTCGTGTCCTGCCCGATGCCCACGCGAGCCAGTCTAGGAAGCTCCGCTGATAGCTAGCATGGTGACGGTGAGTATCCCGGAACTTTCCCCCGAGCAGCACGAGCTGTTCCGGCGGATCGAGGACACTCGCGATCATGTCTTCGTCACGGGTCGTGCGGGGACCGGCAAGTCCACCTTGCTGCAGCATCTGTCCTGGAACACTCACAAGCAGATCGCCGTGTGCGCGCCGACGGGGGTCGCTGCACTCAACGTCGAAGGTCAGACGATCCATTCGCTCTTCCGGTTGCCCATCGGCCTGATCGCCAACAGCGACCTGGATCAGTCCGATGCGACCAGGCGCATCCTCAACGCGATCGACACCCTCGTGATCGACGAGATCTCCATGGTCAACGCCGACCTCATGGATGCGATTGACCGCGCGTTGCGGCAGGCGCGACGCAAGCGTTCCGAGCCGTTCGGCGGTGTGCAGATCGTCATGTTCGGCGATCCGTATCAGCTTGCCCCGGTGCCCCCACGCGGGGATGAGCGCCGCTATGTGTCCGATCACTACCGGTCGTTCTGGTTCTTCGATGCGCAGGTCTGGGCCGGTCCTCGCAACGATGACATCCGCTCGGACGGGCTCCTCGATCTCGGTCGGGTCGGCACCCCACTGCACATCGCGGAACTGCGCAACATTCACCGCCAGTCCGATCCGGAGTTCAAGTCGATGCTCAACGCGGTGCGGCATGGAGTTGTCACCGCCGAGATCGCTGGCGTTCTGAATGGGATGGGTGCCCGCACGCCGCCGGATCCCGCCGACGGGGAGGTGCCGATCATCACCCTCGCGACGCGCAACGACATCGTGGGGCGAATCAATCAGCGTCACCTCGACGCACTTCCCGGTCCCGTGCAAACGGCCCGCGCTGAGATCAGCGGCGACTTCGGCCGAGGTGATGCCTACCCGGCCGATCCTGAGCTCCAGCTCAAAGTGGGTGCTCAGGTGATGTTCTTGCGCAACGACGTCGGCGGCTTCTCCGGAGAAGGACCGCGATGGGTGAATGGATCTATCGGGACGGTTACCCGGATCGCCGGAGCCAGTGTCCGCGTGGAGATCGACGGTGTCGAGCACGATGTGGAACCCGCCGTGTGGGAGCGATTCCGCTACGCCTATGACCCCGGATCGCGTCGGCTCACACGGGACATCGTCGCCGAGTTCACCCAGTTCCCTCTGCGATTGGCATGGGCGGTCACGATCCATAAGTCGCAGGGCAAGACGTACGACCGCGCCGTGATCGACCTCGGATCGGGGGCATTCGCCCCCGGGCAGACCTACGTGGCGCTGTCGCGATTGACGTCACTGGAGGGGTTGTACCTCTCCCGCCCGCTCCGCCCGAGCGACATCCTCGTGGACGCGGACGTGCGGCGGTTCATGGCATCAGCGCGCCAGACGCTCGGCTGACGTCAGGCCGCACGGGCCGCTTTGTCCGTGGCGAGATCGTCGAAAAGCTCGGTGTTGAACCGGTACGCGGCGAGCACTTCGGCCGCGACGCGCTCCTTCTCTGCGTCGTCCCAGGGCGCGGCGTCGAGCTGCTCCCGGTAGACGTCTTTGAACTCTGAGGGGTCGGCGATCTCGGCGAAGATGTAGAACCCGATGCCGTTGGTGTCGAAGCCGAACTGCCGCGCCATGAGCTTGCCGATGAAGATTCCGCCGGACAGGTCGCCGAGGTAGCGGGTGTAGTGGTGGGCGATGAAGCCACCCGGCCACGAATGACCGACCTCCCGGATGCGCGCAGCGTAGCGCTCGGTCGTCGGAAGGGGCGTGATCTGCGACTTCCAGTCCGGCCCGATCAGGAAGGCCAAGTCTGCCTCGAGCGCCGGCAGGCGCGTGAGCTTGTCGCTGACGAAGGCGCGGGCGACAGCGTCGCTTCGCATCGTTTCTGCGGCGGCCTCGAGTGCGTCATAGATGAACCAGTGCTGCGCGACGAGTGCGATGTAGTCCTCGCGCGTGCCGTTGCCCTCGAGAAGGTCGGACATGAACCCCGCTCGCTCACTGCGAGAGTGGGCGCCGCTGGAGCGTTCGCGCAGAAGCGCGGAGAAGCGGGTGGGTGTCGTCATGACCTGAGCCTAGCAAACTTAGGCTCAGCTAACCTGAAGGTTAGTTATGCTCCGGCGGTTGGATTCCCAAGCGTGCGCAGGCGGTATGGAAGAGAGAAACGATCTGGCGGCGCACGTCGCTTCGCTCGCTGATCTCCCCGTCCGGCCAGGGAACAGTGACCTCGTGCTCGTCGCCCTCCGCGGTGACAACTGCCCAGACGCCCTCAGCGCCGTCGAATCGGGTCAGCTTCGCCTCGGCCACGAAGTCGAGGCCTGAGTAGGCGCGAGCGATGATGACGTTGTCTTCGGCGTGGTCTTTGTTCATATGAGACAGGACGGCGGTGACCGTCTCGTCGTCGAAAGTGTGAGCCATGCGCTTACCTTACGATTCGGATGCCGGGCGTGGCCTGAAGGGGGGACATTCCGGCGTGCTCTACTCTGGAACCGACTCACACCGGGGGTGACCTATGCCGCGGATGCGCCGCGCACGGCGAGTCGGCGCCCTCCTGATGGCAGCCGGCCTCGCATTCAGCCTTGCTGCCTGCACGACAGACGCGACGGCGTCCGTGCCCAACCCGCAGCAGGTCGATGCCGACCTGTCGGCCGACGCGCAGGCGCAGTTCACCGAAGCGACCGAGTTCGCGATCGCCGCGACCGGATCCTCCGGCGCCATCGTGGGCGTCTGGGTCCCGTGGGCGGGGCAGTGGGTGGAAGGTCTCGGAACCGTCACTCCCGGCGGCGCCGCCGCCGAGCCTGACCTCACAGTCCGTGCAGGCTTTGTTACCCGTGCGATGACGTGCGATGTGCTGTATGCGTTGGTGGCCCAGCGCACCGTCAGCCTCGACGATCCCGTGACCAACTGGGTGCGAACCTCCGCGGAAGCCCAAGACGTCACCCTCGGTCAGCTCTGTGACAGCACGAGCGGGATCGCGTCCTACGGGGGCCAGATCATGGACCGCCTGCTCGAGGTCCCCGCCCGTCATTGGAACCCACGCGAGCTGGCGGCGTACGGGCTCGCGGTCGAACCACAGTTCGATGCGGGTACCCAGTTCCGTGACAGCGACACGGGCTACATCCTCTTGGGAACGGCGTTGGAGCGCGCCGCCGAGAGTTCCCTCGACGAATTGTACGAAGAGTATGTCTTCGAGCCGCTCGGCATGAACTCGAGCAGCATTCCCGAGAACGCTCCGGAGTCCGGGATCTTTGATGGGCTCTACTCCGCTAACGATGGGGACGGCAACCCCAACTGCGCGGAGCCGCAGAACGTGAGTGCGCTTTCTCCGTCTTCGGGATACAGCGCCGCGGGCGTACTCTCGACGGTCAGCGACCTGGGTCGCTACGTTCGAGCGCTCGCCACGGGGGCGCGTGCGTACGACGCCGACAGCCGGTTCGAGTCGCCGCTGCCGGCGACCAGCACCGCGTCCGCGTGGTTCACAGCGAAGGGTGGCACCTACCAGGCGGGTTCGCTCGTCGGCCAATACGGATCCGTTCCCGGCGCGCAGACGGCGGCCTTCGCGGACACCGAGACCGGTTTGACGGTCGTTGTGGTGCTGAACAACTCACGCGGGACGAACACTGCGGCCCGTGATCTGGCGTGGAGCCTCGCCGCAATCGCGACCAAGCTCCCGGGCGCCGAGGGTGAGACCGCACCCGAGACCGGGCTGCCGTGGACGGCGGAGCAGTTCCAGGAGAGCCTCGCCAAGGGCGCGATCTGCCCCACCTCATGACCTCGCGGGCCGCCTCGCTCACCGCAGTCGGGCTGGTCGTGGCGGGTCTGGCGTGTCAAGAGGTCGGCGCCTCCCTCGCGTATCTACTCTTCCCGCAGGCGGGACCGCTCGGCATGGTGATGCTGCGGCTGGTCTTCACCGCAGTGATTCTGCTCGCCATCGCGCGGCCCCGATTGCGGGGGCATGACGCTGCCGCCTGGCGCGCCGTGGTTGCGTTCGGGCTCGTTCTCGCCGTGATGAACGGCTTCTTCTACCTCGCCTTGGAGCGGCTTGCGCTGGGTGTCACGGTCACGATCGAGGTGCTCGGGCCGCTCGTGCTTTCGATCATCGTCAGCAAGCGCGCATCGGCGTGGCTGTGGGCGCTGATCGCGTTCGCCGGCGTCCTCTTCCTGGGCGGCGGAGGGTGGGACCGCCTGGATCCGTTGGGCGTCGTGTTCGCACTCGGCGCCGCGGTGAGCTGGGCGGGCTACATTCTCGCGGCGGCGACCGTGAGCAACTCCTTCCCGAAGCTCGACGGGCTCGCGCTCGCCATGGCTGTCGGCGCCATCGCCGCACTGCCGTTCGGGATCATTGACGCGGGCGCGGCGCTGTTGCGCCCGGAGGTGCTCGCGCTCGGAGCCGCGATCGCCGTCCTCAGTTCCACCATTCCGTACACGTTCGAACTGCTCGCTCTTCGCCGCATTTCGGCGGGCGCCTTCGCTGTGCTCATGAGTCTCGCCCCGGCCACCGCGGCGCTCGCTGGTTTCCTGCTTCTGGAGCAGCACCTGACGTGGCTTGAGGTCGTCGGGATCGGACTGGTGATCGTGGCCTCCGCCGGTGCCGTACGTGCCGCCCCGCGGGCGATGTCCACGCCGCTGGAGAGTGGTGCTCCCTCCTAGGATTGAGGGATGCCCACGGTCGCTCTCATCAGTTCCGCCTACGCGCTCGAGAGCACGGTCGACCCCGACCGCGAGATTCGTCCGATCGCCGACGAACTGGGGCGCCGCGGAATCGACGTGCGCATCCTGGATTGGCGCGCCGGGGACCCGGTGTGGAATGAGATCGACCTCGCGATCATCAAGTCGCCGTGGGATTACGCGCAGCACCCGGCGGACTTCCGCGCGTGGCTTTCTCGCGCGGCGGCCGGCACCCGGGTGATGAATCCGCCCCGGCTGATCGAGTGGAACATGGACAAGCGCTATCTGGGCGAACTTGCTTCGGAGGGGGTGCCCGTCTGCGCGTCGCGGTACGCCGACGATCTCGATGAGGTGCGCGCGGCGATCGAGGAGACCGACGCCCAGCGCGTGGTGATCAAGCCGACCGTCTCGGCGGGTTCCGCCGACACGGGCCTGTTCGAGCGGCATGACGTGGCCGCGGTCGACCTCGCCGTCAGCATTCTTGCCGCGGGGAAGACGGTGCTCGTCCAGCCGGAGATCGCCTCGGTCAGCACCGTCGGTGAGCGGTCGCTGCTTCACTTCGGCGGTGAGTTCTCACATGCCATCCGGAAGGGTCCGCTCCTGGCGGTCGGCGGGGGACTGCTGACGGGGGATGTCTACGAGGAGACCATCACCCTCGATGTCGCCCCCGAGGACGAAAGGGCCGTGGCTGACGCGGCGCTGGCGGCCGCTCGTCGCCTGACCGGGAGTGACGCGCTGTATGCCCGTGTCGACATCGCCCGCGCGGAGGATGGGCCGGTGCTCATGGAGCTGGAGCTGCTGGAGCCCAGTTACTTCATGGAGCACGCGCCGCAGGCTGTTGTGCGGTATGCCGACCATGTCGAAGAGCTTCTGGCGTCCCTTTCGCGGGACAGGGTCACGGCGTAGGGTGAGGCGGGCACCCCGAGGAGGAAGCCATGCCCACTGAGGTCCCCACCCCCGTCCAGAGCCTTGTCGACGCGATCAACGCGGGCGACACGGAGGCGTTCGTCGACTCCTTCATCGAGGTGGGTTTCATCAACGACTGGGGCCGCGTGCTCAGTCGTGCCGACGGCATCCGCTCCTGGGCAGAGACGGACGCGATCGGAAAGAACGCCCGCATCGAGATCCTCACCGCGTCGGTTGACGGCGACACCGTGACGACCGAGTTCGACTGGGCGAGCGATCGTTTCACCGGTCAGTCCACCGGCATCTTCGTCATCGACGGCGAGAGGCTCGCCAGCTTCACCATCCCCCCGCACTGACCGCGAGTGCGATCGTCCTGTGCGCGACGCGTCGCACTTGAATTCTTGTGTGGGCTGGGCGCGTCATCGCTTCTGCGATCGGAAGAAGCGGTGGAGGGGCGCTCGCGTTAGTTCGAGTTGTCGCGTGATTCCGCGGTTCTGCATCGGCACGAAGAACGTCCGAGCGTCTCGCATCTTCAGCTACGCCATGCTCGTGAGATGGAAACCCCGGCAGGACTCGCATTGGTAGCTGCGCACCTCGCGCCTCCGAGTCGGTAGTGCTGCCTCCTCCGCTCGCTGGCGGAGCACAGTCACACTATGGAGCGCGGTGACGGCCTCGCGGTGATCGCGGAAACGGACCTTTCTGCAGGTACGTGGTGACGGGCGTGTCATCAGCTTCCCTCCCTTGAACTGTCGCGTGACCTGATTCCCAATAGATGGCGCCTTCGCGGTGGGGAGCCCTCGCGTGCTGAGGTCTCCCCACCGCGAAGCGCTACGCGGCATCCTGCGTGCCAGTCGCGTCCAGCTCAGCGAACTTCGCCGCCATGGTCGGGTTCCCCTTGGTCAGCTTCTTGACCGTGAGCGCCGTCGCCTTGTCGTTGGCGAGACGAAGGTTGTTTTCGGAGCCGAGCAGGTTGTCCTTGACCTTCTGGAGTCGATCGATGGCAGTGTCGATCTCTTTGATCGCGGTGTCGAACTTGCCCTTGGCGAGCTGATAGTTGCGGCCGAACGCCGACTTGAAGCCCTCAAGCTCGGACTCGAAGTCGGTGATGTCGATGTTCTGCTTCTTGATCTGTTCGAGTTCAGCCTTGACCACGATGGTGTCCTGCGCGGCGTTGCGCAGCAGGGCGATGATCGCCAGGAAGAATTGCGGGCGGACGACGAACATCTTCGGATACTCATGCGAAACGTCCGTGATGCCGGCGTACAGCTCGGAGTTCTCTTCGAGCATCGAGACGAGCACCGCGTACTCGCAACCCTTATCGTTGCGGTCCTTATCGAGCTTGGCGAAGAAGTCGCTGTTCTTCTTCTTCGAGGCTGTGGCGTCGGACTCGTTCTTCATCTCGAACATGATCGAGACGTACTCCACGTCGTCGTCGCTGAAGTCCCGGAAGACATAGTCGCCCTTCGTGCCAGCGGATGCGTCGTTGTCTTTCTTGAACGTCGCGTTGGGGAACGCGAGCGATCGCATGCGGTTGAATTCGATCTCGCAGTGCTGCTCGAGGGTCTCGCCGAGGAGCTTCACCGACAGTTTCGCCTTCATGTCCTTGTAGCGGGCGATGAGTTCATCTTTCAGGGCGAGCTCTTTGGCGTGCGACTCCTTGAGCGAGGCGTCTTTGACCTTCTGCTCGGCCGCCTGTAGGTCCAGCTTGCTCCTCGCCTCGTTGAGGTTCTTCTCCGCAGTCGAGACTGCCCTCGCGACGGCAAGCTCCTGGTCGGTCGCCGCCGACTTGAGGTCGAACGTGAGCTGCTGAATCTCGGCGTCCTTGGCGGCGGTGATCCTCTCTGCCTGTTGCGCTGCGTTTGCCACAGCGAGAGCGATCTCGGTCTCCGTGGCCTTCTCCGCTGCCGCAAGGCGTGCGTGAAGCTCGTGCTCGAATTCGGTGGTGCGGACCTGCTGCGCGATGTCGGCGTACTGCGCCTCGTCGATGGTGAAGAGAGTGCCGCAATGCGGGCACTTGATCTCGTTCGCGGTGGCGGCCGGCGTGATGTGGGTCATGAGCATTCTCCAAGGGGCAGGACTGGAACCCACAGGCGGGGCGGCCCCAGCAACGCCCCGCCTGTGACAGCGACGTGACGCCGCTGCATCAGATCGTGGACCACAGATCGGCACTGCCATTTGAGTAGCCCCGATAAGACGGCTTATCAATACCTACGATGCAGAGTCGGACCATCCGGGTAGGTTGTTCTCATGTCCACAGCGCCCTCGCTCCTCATCGACCTGGCCGGCGTCGCCCGGCTGGCCGGTGTGCAGCGGCCCGTGGCATCGATGTGGCGTTCGCGGTTCGCGTCGACCCCGGACCCCTTTCCGCAGGCGATCACCGTCGACGGCGGCCGCCCGCGCTTCGAGGCTTTGCAGGTCGCTGACTGGCTTGCGCGTACCGGACACGGCAACAATCCGGAGGCACGCGGGGACGCCGCGGCGGCTGCGGCTCCCGCGGACTTCTCCTTCTCTGAGGCGAGCGCGGTCGCTGAACTGCAGGCGCTGATCACCCTGTACGCGCAGACCGGCGACCTCGATGAACTCACGCACTCACAGATCAAAGAGGCTGCTGCTGCTGCCGACCCTCACGATCGCCTGCTGCGGCGTGAGATCGGTGCGCACGTGGACCGCGGTGGGCCTTGGGTTACCTACGCCACGCGCCTCGTCGACGCGGCATATTCTCCCTCGGCTGCACTGGCGCTGGTCACCCGCCGCCACGCCGCATCGAACCGGACTACGGGATCCGCTGGTCAGCTCGTCGCCGACGCGATGGCGCTGGTCGTCGACGCCACGCTCGCCCTCGCTCGCGATGACGCCACCGTGATGCTGGACGCTCGTGATGCCGCGCTGTCATCGACGGTTGCGAGCCGGCTCGGCGACGATGTGAACATCGTTCTGCCGGTCGGTGCAGAGTCGCGTCACGTCCGACGCCAACTGCTCGTCGATGATCACTGGGTCGCCGACGATGAAGGCGCGGCCAGGCGCTTGGTCGTCGTCGCCCGCGTCCCGTCGGATCGTGGCGAGGACGTGTCTGCGATCTTGCGAGCGGTCGACGAGGTCTCGCTGTCGCTGAGAGACACTGATGCGGCCGTCATCATCGGTCCCGCACGGGCTCTCGTGGGCCCGCTGTCACCCGCCGATGAGCGAGCGCGCGCAGACATACTTCGGTCCGGTCGGGTAAGGGGAATCGCTCGGCTGTCGACCGGTCTCGTCGACAGCGCGGTCCGCGAATCCCTCGCACTCTGGATTCTCGGAGAGCCAACAGGCGAGGTCGCGCCCGCGCAACGAATCACCGCCGTCGCAGATCTCACAGGCGTGCACCTCAGCCCCGCGACGCGCTCAGACTTGATCTCAGACTTGATCGCGGGCATGGGCAGTGGCCGGGATCTGCGTGCCCACCAGTTCCGGTTCGCGGCATTCGTGCGCACCACCTCGCTGCAGGCACGGAGTGGCTCATTGGTGGCATCGGTGACGCCGAGACTTGCACCCTCGACCGTGCGAGCGGCAGCGCTTCCCGCGCTTCTCGACATCGAAGGCGAGGCCGTTCGCTCCGACATCACGCCGATCGAGATCGCGCCCGATCCGCACGACGTCCCGCGCGCCGCGTCTGTGGCGGAGCTCATTAATGCCGGACACTTGAGGAGGGTTCAGGGCACCCGCCTTGACTCTGACCTCCTGGGCTCGGAAGGACTCGCCGTCGTGACTGCATCCGATCTCGACGAGCCCGCGTCAATCGGCCGTTCCCGGGTCGACCAGTTCACGTTCGCGACCCAGCACCCCGCCGCCCAGCTGACCCGCCCCGGGGACGTGATCTTCCGCACCAGCCCCACCGCAGCCGCGTGGGTCGACGCCGAGGGCTCGAAAGTCGTCGCCTACCCGGCCCGTGTACTGCGCATCACAGCCGGTGATCCCGGCGGTCTGGTCGCCGAGATCGTCGCTGCAGACATCGCTGGAGCCCCCGCTGGCCCCGGAGCGTGGAAGCGATGGGTGCTGCGTCGCGTCGCCCCGCGCACGATCGCGCCGATCAGACAGGCCCTCGCCGACATCGCGACCGCCCGACGAGATCTCGAGGCACGCGCCGCACGCCTCACCGACTACGCCGCCTTGATCGTCGCTGGTGCGACGTCCGGAGCAGTGACCATGATCGACTCGCACCACGCCGCAGATGCGACAGACACGCAGTAAGGAAAGCCCCATGCCCCGTACACCGAAGGCCGCTGCACAGGCGCCCTCGACCATGAAGGAGTTGAAGGACACGCTCTGGAAGGCCGCCGACAAGCTGCGCGGCTCGATGGACGCCTCGCAGTACAAGGACGTCATCCTCGGTCTCGTCTTCCTGAAGTACGTCTCGGACGCCTTCGACGAGCGTCGCGCCGGCATCCGCACCGAGCTCGCCACGGACGGGTACGACGAGGACCAGATCGCCGAGCTCATCGATGACACCGACGAGTACACCGGCCGCGGAGTGTTCTGGGTGCCCGCGAACGCGCGATGGGGGTTCCTCGCTGAGAGCGCGAAGGGCACGGAGGTTGACGGCGTCGAGAAGTCGATCGGTTTACTGATCGACGAGGCAATGGATGCCGTGATGCAGGCGAACCCGCAGCTGTCGGGAACCCTCCCCCGTATCTTCAACCGTGACAACGTCGACCAGCGCCGGCTCGGTGAGCTGATCGACCTGTTCAACTCAGCGCGGTTCACGACGCAGGGGCAGGGTGGGTCGGACGGCCGCCGTGCGCGCGACCTCCTCGGCGAGGTGTATGAGTACTTCCTCGAGAAGTTCGCCGCCGCTGAAGGCAAGAGAGGCGGGGAGTTCTATACGCCCGCCGGTGTCGTGCGGGTGCTCGTCGAGATGCTGCAGCCCACGCACGGGCGCGTCTATGACCCGGCATGCGGGTCGGGCGGCATGTTCGTGCAGGCGGAGAAGTTCATCGACGCTCACCATGGCGAAGGCTCCGATATCTCCGTCTATGGGCAGGAGCTCAACGAACGCACCTGGCGCATGGCGAAGATGAACCTCGCCATCCACGGCCTCACCGGCAACCTCGGCCCACGCTGGGGCGACACCTTCGCCCGTGACCTGCACCCCGACCTGCAGGCCGACTTCGTCATGGCGAATCCGCCGTTCAACATCAAGGACTGGGCGCGCAACGAGTCCGACGCGCGGTGGCGCTTCGGGGTACCGCCTGTCGGGAACGCGAACTACGCGTGGATCCAGCACATCCTTTCCAAGCTCGCCCCCGGCGGGCAGGCCGGCGTCGTCATGGCGAACGGGTCAATGTCGTCGAACTCCGGCGGCGAGGGCCAGATTCGCGCCGAGATCGTCGAAGCCGACCTGGTCTCGTGCATGGTGGCGCTACCGACGCAGCTGTTCCGCTCCACGGGGATCCCCGTGTGTGTGTGGTTCTTCGCGAAAGACAAAGGTGCGCGCACCGGCGAGGTGCTATTCATCGACGCTCGAAATCTCGGCCACATGGTCGACCGCGCGGAGCGTGCCCTCTCGGATGAAGACATCGCCCGCATCGCGGGCACGTATCACTCGTGGCTCGGGCGGACGGATTCCCCCTACGAGAACATCCCAGGTTTCTGCGCGACCGCGACCCTCGCAGAGATCAAGGCCGCCGACTACGCGCTGACGCCGGGGCGCTACGTCGGCGCCGCCGAAGTCGAAGACGACGGCGAGCCGATCGAGGAAAAGCTTGCTCGACTGCGGGCGGAGCTTGATGCGCAGTTCGCGGAGTCGGCGCGGCTCGCCGAGGTCGTACGCGAGCAGCTCGCGAGGATCTCATGACGGTCGACACTGTGCGCCTGGGCACTCTCGTGGCCGACGGCCGCGTCTCGTACGGCATCGTGCAGCCAGGATCCGCACGTGAAACCGGAGTGCCCGTGGTGCGCGCGGGTGACATCCGCGGCGGTCGTATTGATGTGCTCAACCCTCTTCGCGTGACGCCGGAGGCTTCGGCGCGACACTCGCGCACCGTGCTTCGGGGCGGGGAGCTCCTGTTCTCCGTCGTTGGCACCGTCGGAGAGACGGCGATTGTGCCGTATGAGCTAGCTGGGTGGAACGTCGCGCGGGCAGTAGCGGTCCTCAGACCCGACGGAGTTTCCACTCGATGGCTTGAGTATGCGCTGCAGTCGCCCAATGTGAAGCGCCAGATCGATTCCTACCTCAACACGACGGTTCAACCGACCCTAAACCTCGCCGACCTCACGCGGCTTATCCTCCCCCACACTCCTGTCCCCGAGCAGCAGGCGATCGCCGAGGTGCTGGGCGCCCTCGACGACAAGATCGCCGCCAACTCCGCCCTCGCCGCCACCGCGGACCTGTACGCGTCGACGGTGCTGCTCGGTTCACTCGGCACCGGCCGGGTGCGGCTGGACTCAATCGCGCACATCACGATGGGTTCGTCGCCGAAAGGCGACACCCTGAATGAACTCGGCCAGGGAGTGCCGTTCTACCAGGGCGTGCGCGACTTCGGCTTCAGATCGCCGAGCCGACGAGTCTTCACGACCGCACCCGCCCGTTCGGCGAACGCGGGCGACATCCTCGTCAGTGTGCGCGCACCTGTTGGCGATGTGAACGTAGCTGACGAGCCAGTCTGCATCGGTCGCGGCATCGCCGCGGTGCGTTCGACAAGGGGTACTCAGGCTACGCTCCTCCATCAACTCAAGGCCGAGCGCGATGCCTGGGCGCCATTTGAGGCGGAGGGGACGGTCTTTGGCTCGATCAACCGTGATCAACTCCACGGCATCCAACTCAATGTCGTAGCCCCGAAGAGAGTTGAGTTCGTTGAGCAAGAGTTGGCGGGAATCGAGTCCTCGATTGCGGCCACGCTCGCGGAGAACCGCACGCTCGCCGCTACTCGCGACGCGCTGCTCCCACAACTCATGTCGGGCAAGCTCCGCGTTCGAGACATCGACCGCGCTGCATCGGGAGTTGAAGCGTGATGTCCTCCTCGTTCGGAATCGGCGATTCTCGTTCACTTCGCGACGTCGACCTCGCAGATGTTCGTCATGTCGTGGGGGAGGCACGGCTGGCAGGGCGACAGCTATCGAAGCTGATTGAGCACTGGCACCAGAACGCCGGCCTATCCATAGAGACTCGGATTGCCCTCACCGATCGGCGCGTGCAGGAAGTTGTGCTGATCAGCGAGAGGGCACTGCCTCATCGCGACTGGGGCATCTGTGCCGGGCGGCTTGTCCACGATGCCCGATCGGCGCTCGACCACTTGAACTCCGTCATGATGACTCGATTCGCTGTGGAGCCGTTCGATAGCCGAAAGGTGTACTTTCCGATCACTGAGAACGGCAAGGATTGGCGGAGTTGGCGGCAGAGGCACCGCCATCTGCCAGATTGGGCAATCGCGCGCTATGCCGCCTTACAGCCTTCCGCTGGTCCCTTCCATGGACTAGCGGGCCTCCGCCACCTCGATGATGCGTCCAAGCATCGCCACATCGTCCCCGTTCAGCTTGCGGTTCTGGGGCTAATTAGCGAGGGCACCTGCACGCTTGACGGAATCCCCACTGATGATGAACCGGTCGTCGGTCTCGAAACCGCCAGCAACATCCTCAAGCCAGGCGCCAAGACGGTGACGGTTGCTCGACTTCATTATGAGTTCGACATCCTAGAGAGCGCCCCGGTCTCTCTTTCGGTGGCAGATATCGATCCGCTCTTTGTGTTTGGCGAGGAGAGCTACTCGCTGCTGGAACTGCTAAACCTTCCTGAGCGCGTCGAGGCGGCCATTGACTATGCAGCAATCGGGTCGGTCGCAGCGCTTACTCGATATCAGGCCAAGTTCATCGATCCTCGGGTCGTGGAAGAGTGATGCTTCTAGCTCCCGGAACGTGTCGACGCGCGGGCGTTCGATACCTGGTCGAGGTCTGCGCCGGGTTCGCGTCATCGCCACGACTGAGTTGTTCAGTTCGTCGCGGGAAATCGCTCCCGCGATCAGGCTCTAGGTTCGAAGTACGAATGCACTGCCGCATCCATCTAGGGAGATCCACCGCATGATCGCTAACGCCACGCCTCCTACGGCGACCGCATCGAAGCCAGCCAGGAGGACACCGATCTGGGTGAAGATCCTGCTTGTCGTCGTCGTCCTCGCGGTGATCGCCGGAGCCGCCCTGGTGACCTTCAACGTCGGGAAGATGTTCGGCGCGACCGAGTCCCGAGATACCCAGGTGATCCGGTCGTTCAAGGGTGAGGAACAGGTAATCCTCGTCACGGCCGGCATGACCGATGTGCAGGAGGAGCGAGAAGACGGCCTGGCCTTCGCGATCGGCGATTGGGACCTGTTCACTCTGCCCGGGAGCGAGCGCTCCGTTCTCGTCCGATACGAGTACGACGCGAAGTTCGGCATCGAGGGCGAGGACGTAGAGATCAGTCAGACGGGCGATGATGCGTACCTCGTCACGATCCCGAAGTTCGTCTACCTCGGCTACGCCAATCCTGACCTGAGTGTCGCAAACGAGAAGAACGGACTGCTCAGCTGGGCGACGCCCGAGATCGACACGACCGAGGTGTTCGAAGAACTGCTCTCCGAGCAGGCCGTGGAGCAGCACATCGACGGCTTCCGCCCCGTTCTGGAGGAGCAGGCAAAGCTGTTCTATTCCAAGATCGTGACGGCCATCGACCCTGCCATCACCCTCGAATTCCAGTTCACGGAGTGACCAAGCTATGACCGAAAAGAATGACGTCGCGAAGATCGACGAGCAGCCGTTCATCGACGCCACGGCCGACGCGAAGTCGACGTTCGGGCGCTTCAACCTCGCGATCGTCGGGAGCTCTGGCGTCGGCAAGTCCTCGCTCGTCAACGCCGTATTCGGTCGGGACTGGGCCAAAGTCGGCAAGGGGCTGCCCGTGACTCGGGGAGTCCAGTACTTCAACGATGACTTGCTCGGGATCTGGGATGTCGAGGGGTTCGAGATCGGGTCGCAGGTGTCGCCCGCGGAACAACTGCGAGCTCACCTAGACACCATTTCGAAGAGCCCGAAGCTCCAGCAGATCTCGGTCGTCTGGTATTGCGTCAAGGCCAACGACGACCGGCTGACTCCGGCCGACATCGCGATGATCCGTGAGCTCGACGCGCAGGGTCTTCCGGTCATCCTGGTACTGACTAAGGTCGACTGGATCAGGAACCCCATCACGGGCCAGCACGGCGTGGCCAAGGGAGTGGAGAAGTTCGTCGAGTGGCTCAACGAGCCCGTCGATCCGCAGACAGGCCTGCCGATCGACATCCCGTATCGCAGCGTGATCCTCACCTCCACGCAGGACAAGCACGGGAAGGGCAAGGGGCATGGTCTCGGTGAGCTCGTCGCGGAGACCCTCGCTCTTTCGCCGGATAACGAGAAGGATGCGTTTCGTATCGCACAGAGACTCAACCTCCCCTGGAAGCGAGAACTCGCCCGTCCCATCATCGCCGCTGCAACGACTGCGGCAGCGGGTGCAGCCGCAGTCCCGGTTCCGATTGCGGATGCCGCGATCCTGGCGCCGATCCAGCTCGGAATGATGGCCCGCATCGCCACGATTTACGACCTCGAGATCAAGACCATGATGTCCGCCGGGGCTCTCGCCCAGGTCGGCGCACAGCTCGCGGGGCGCGCCCTCGCCAGCAGCATGCTCAAGCTGATCCCGGGAGCTGGCAGCGTCATGAACGCCGGCGTCGCCGGCGCGCTCACCGCCGCCACCGGCGAAGGGTGGATGCGCCTGTGCGAGCAGGTCCACACCGGAAAGCTCGACGTCGACAAGGTGAGCAACTCCTGGTCAGACTTCGTCCCGGGATTCCTCGACGTCATCCGCAAGATGGCCGAGCAGAAGCTCACCAAGTAGCCGACCGGGAGGACCGAGCCACATGTCGTTCGCGGTCGTCGATTTCGAAACCACCGGCATCCTGCCCTCGTACCACCATCGCGTCGTCGAGATCGGAGTGACGCATGTCGAGGATGACGGCGCGATCTCGTTGCGGTGGGAGACGCTGATCAACCCCGAGCGTGATCTCGGCCCGCAGCGTATCCATGGCATCCGTGCGGCGGACGTGCTCGACGCGCCAACGTTCAGCGACGTCGCGGCCGAGTTCGCCGAGCTGCTGCAGGGCCGAGTCTTCGCGGCGCACAACGCCTCGTTCGACCTGCGTTTCCTGCAGGCGGAATTCGAGCGCGCCGGCTATTGGCTCGACGGCGAAACACCGCATGTCTGCACAATGACTCTTGGCTCGAGGTTCGGGCTCGGCCAGTCATGTTCCCTGTCGCGCGCCTGCACAACCTATGGCATCGATATCGGACACGCGCACTGCGCGGGCGCCGACTCGTTCGCCGCCGCGCGACTACTCGCGGCTTTCCACGCTGAGAGCAACACGCGGCCCGAGTGGGTGGACTACTGGCAGCGGGCCGCCGAGTCCGGTCGTGCCTACAGCTATCCCACCGGGCGCCGGACCGGCGTCGCGGTGAAGGCTCGAAGTGATGCCGGCGCGGCGCCAGTGAGCTTTCTCGAGCGGATCTCGATGGACGCCGAACGGCCGCGCGTCGAAGGCGCCGGAGCTCAGTATGTCGCTCTGCTCGACCGTTGCCTGATCGATGGCTTGATCTCGGTGAGCGAAGGGGCCCAGCTCGCTGAGGTGGCGAGCGAACTCGGGCTGAACTGTGACGCCGTCGATGAGATCCACCGCGACTACTTCGTCGAACTCGAACGCCGGGCCTGGGCAGACGGCGTGCTGGCCGAGGACGAGCGGGCCACGCTCCGTGCCGTGGGCGCCCTGCTGGAGCTCGACGACGAGGCCGTCGCCGAGGCAGTGGACGACATCGTTCCGACCGCAGGCGATAGCCAGCCTGAATCCCGTTTCAAACTCTCACCCGGGGACATCGTCGTGCTCACGGGAGAGATGCTGCGTGAGCGGAGCGCCTGGGAGGCAGACTTGCGCGAACTCGGGCTCGTGCCGCACCCCTCGGTGACGAAGAAGGTCAAGCTTGTCGTGGCTGCAGATCCTGACTCGTTATCGGGCAAGGCGAAGAAGGCCCGCGACTACGGCATCCCTATCGTCGGTGAGTCGTGGCTGGCCGACGTTGTCTTTCCAAGACAGAACAAAGAAGTAAGGTAAGCATGATTTGCCTTACTTCTTTATGAGTGCTTCGAAAGGAAAGGGATGATGCGGTGCGGACCGAGCTGTACGTGAGCACGCGGTTCGGCGAGCTCACGACGAACCCGACCGGCGCATGGACGCATCCCTACTTCCTCCCCGCCGCGGTCCCGCGAGCCCTTCAGCTTTCGCCGGAGTCGATGGCGGCCGTATCGAGGGCCGACCTCGCGCTCGGGCGAGTCTCGGGGCTTGCGATGCTCATCAATGACCCTGAACTGCTGCTGGGTCCCTCGATGGCACAGGAAGCCCTCTCGAGTTCTCGTATCGAAGGAACACAAGCGTCACTCAGCGACGTTCTCAGCGCGGAGAGCTCGGAGGAGCCGATCGAGGATGAGAACCTGCGCGAGGTGAACAACTACCTGAATGCGGCTGCCCAGGGCAGGGCACTTCTCGAGAAATGGCCCCTGACGCAACGGTTCTTCTGCGCGTTGCATGCCACGTTGTTGGCGAACGTCCGTGGCGAGGAGAAGTTTCCTGGAGAGCTACGCAGGTCGCCCGTCTGGATCGGCTCGCCCAACGCGCGCCCCGAAACGGCGCGATTCATCCCGCCGCACCACGACAGGATCGGCGACCTTCTGGCGGACTGGGAGAGGTTCGTCAACGAGCCTTCGACAATGCCCCCCGTCGTGCGAGCTGCGCTCATGCACTATCAGTTCGAGACCATCCATCCGTTCCTCGACGGCAATGGCCGAATCGGTCGGCTCTTGATCGGCTTCATGCTCGTCGCAGACGGCGTCCTCAGTGCCCCGATCCTGCCGATCTCGGGCTACTTCGAGAGGAATCGTGACGCTTACTACGACCGCTTGCAAGCAGTTCGTGAGCGCGGCGAGATTGAAGAGTGGGTTCAGTTCTTCTGCGAGGGCGTTGAACAGCAGGCGAACCAGGCAGCCGCCCGCATCCGATCGCTGGTGGAGATACGAGAGCGGTATCGCCGGGAGGCCATCGGCGATCGATCGGCGCTCAGCTCAGTGATCGACCTGATCTTCCGTAACCCGGTCGTCACGGTCGCGACGGTCATGCGGCATGCCGGGGTCAGTAGACCCGCAGGCTCAGCCGCGCTTCGACGGGCGGAGGAGCGAGGGTGGGTGCGGTCCGCCGGCAGGTGGGGGCGCGGTGGCCGCGAGCGATGGATCGCCACTGAAGTGTGGGCTGCAGTATCAAGCGAAGACGCGTTCGGCGAGAGCGTGAGGGAAGGCGGCAAATCATGACAGCACTGTCCGAGGCTGACTGGGAGAATGATGCCCTCGACACCCTTGCTGAACCGCTCGGCTGGCGCCCGCTCCACGGAGAGCAGGTCGCTCCCGGCACGGGCGAGCGCGACACGTGGGATGACCTGCTGATCCGGCCGCGCCTCCTCGACGCGCTCCGACTGCTGAACCCGGGCATTCCCGGCGAGTACCTCCAACAGGCGGTCGCAGAAATCGCTGCACCGAAGTCGCAGGATGCGATCACCGAGAACTACCGCATTCATCAGTACCTCGTCAACGGGTACCCGCTGAGCTACATCGACACCGACGGCATCGAGCAGAACCCGCGGCTTCGGCTGGTCGGCACCGATCCGTCGGACAATGACTGGCTCGCCGTCAACCAGCTGACGCTCCGGCGCGGTGACCTGCACCGCCGCTTCGACATCGTGCTGTTCGTCAACGGGATGCCGCTCGTCATTATCGAACTGAAGCGCGCTGGCTCGGCATCCACCGGCGTCGCCCCTGCACGTGCGCAGTTGCAGACGTATCTGCGTGAGTTCCCCATGGTGTTCCGGTTCTGCGTGCTGACGCTCGTGACTGATGGCGTCGATGCGAGGTACGGCACCCCGTTCACGCCGCTCAATCACTTTGCGCCGTGGAACGTCGACGACGACGGCGTGCCGCTCGCCCAGCCGCGGATCGAGGACGGCGTGTCCGTCGAGCCGATTGACGACGCGCTCAACGGCCTCTTCAACCAGGAGCGGTTCCTGCAGCTCGTGCGCAATTTCACCGCGTTCGACGAGAACGCCGATGGGCTTACGAAGCGCATCGCGAAGCCGCACCAGTATTTCGCCGTGACGAAGGCGGTCGGATCGACGGTTCAGGCGGTAGAGACCAACGGCAAGGCCGGAGTGGTGTGGCACACGCAGGGCTCGGGCAAATCCATGGAGATGGAGCTGTACGCGAACCTCGTGTCGCGGCATCCGAAGCTCAAGAATCCGACCATCGTTGTCGTCACGGACCGCACCGAGCTCGACGGGCAGCTGTTCCAGACGTTCGATCAGAGCCTGCTGCTCGCCGAGAAGCCGATGCAGGTGCGCGAACGCTCGCAGTTGCGCGATGAGCTGCGCAATCGGATCACCGGTGGCATCTACTTCACCACGCTGCAAAAGTTCGGGCTCACCGAGGCGGAGAAGACGTCAGGTACGCAGCACCCGTTGCTGACCGATCGTCGCAACGTGATCGTCGTCGTCGACGAGGCCCACCGCAGCCACTATGACGATCTCGACGGATACGCCCGACACCTTCGTGACGCGCTGCCGAGCGCAACGCTCATCGCATTCACCGGCACCCCGATCTCTTTCGCCGAGCGTGATACGCGAGAAGTTTTCGGACCGTACATCGATATCTACGACCTCACCCGGGCGGTCGACGACGGCGCCACCGTCCCTGTCTACTTCGAGCCGCGGCTGATCAAGGTGTCGTTCGCCGACGGTGCGAGCGAGGACGATATCGACCGCGCCGCCGACGAGTACACCGTCGGACTCGACGACACCGAGCGGGCGCGGCTCGAGGCATCGGTCGCCGTCGTCAACGCCGTATATGGCTCGCCCGAGCGCATCGAGACACTCGCGGCCGACCTCGTGCAGCACTGGGAAGAACGGCGGGAACGGATGAAGCCGTTCCTCGAAGCCCCAGGCAAGGCGCTCATCGTCGGCGGCACGCGCGAGATCTGCGCGCGACTCTACACAGAGATCGTCCGGCTGCGGCCCGACTGGCACTCCGATGCGCTGGATGCCGGCAAGATCAAGGTCGTCTACTCTGGGTCGGCATCCGACCAGCCCCCCGTGAGCGATCACGTGCGGCGGGACTCTGAGAACAAGGCGATCAAGGCGCGGCTGAAGGATACCGACGACGAGCTCGAACTGGTCATCGTCAAGGACATGATGCTGACGGGCTTCGACGCTCCGCCGCTGCACACGCTCTACCTCGACCGGCCGCTCAAGGGTGCGCTCCTGATGCAGACTCTCGCGCGCGTGAACCGCACGTTCCGCGGCAAAGAGGACGGGTTGCTCGTTGCGTACGCGCCGCTGGCGGACAACATTGCGAATGCTCTCGCGGAGTACACGACTTCGGACCGTGAGAACAAGCCCATCGGGCGAGACGTCGACGAGGCGGTGGTTATCGCCACGGAACTCGTCGCGCAGATTCGTGAGATGCTCGTCGGCTGCGATTGGCGGGCGATTATCGCGCGTGGCGGCTCTCGCGCCTGGCGGACTGCGGCGACCACCGCGACCAACTTCCTGCGAGACGCGGCGAACCCGCTGAACGATCCGAACCTCGGTACCGACCGGCTCGTCGTGCGGTACCGTACTGCCACCGGCCAGTTGGCTCGAGCCTGGGCGCTCGCGTCGGGTCGCGACGGGCTCGCCGAGCTGCACGACGAGATCGCCTTTTACGAAGAGGTCCGCGTGTGGATGGCGAAGTTCGATGCCGCCGAGCGGCAGTCGCGCGACGAGCCGATCCCCGAGGAGATCTCACGTCTGCTGGGATCCCTCGTTACGGAGTCCATTGCTCCGGGCGAGGTCCTCGACATCTATGACGCGGCCGGACTTCCGCGCCTCGCCCTCGATGACCTCGGGCCGGAGTTCCTCGGCAAGGCGCAGTCCGCACCGAACGCGCACCTCGCGATCGAGGCGCTCCGCAAGTCGCTCACCGATGCCGGGGCGAGCGCGACCCGCGGCAACCTCGTGCGTCAGCGGGCTTTCTCGGAGCGGATCGCGGAGATCATGAATCGGTACACGAATCAGCAGCTCACTTCCGCCGAGGTGATTGCGGAGCTGGTGGAACTCGCGAAGGACGTCGCCGCCGAGGCATTCCGCGGTATGCGCTTCTCCCCCTCGCTCTCGAGCGATGAACTTGCCTTCTATGATGCCGTTGCCACGAACGCATCCGCGGTTGACGTGCAGGGTGAGGACGTACTCGCGCAGATTGCCCGGGAGCTCGTCGCCGTGGTGCGCCGAGACGTCCGCACTGATTGGACTGTGCGTGACGACGTCCGCGCCAAGCTACGTTCATCGATAAAGCGCCTGCTCGTGAAGTACAGGTACCCGCCCGACAAACAGCCCGAGGCGATAAAGCTCGTCATGGATCAGATGGAGTCGATGGCGCCGCGCTACGCCGACGAGCGGCGGTGATCGAAGATCCAACGGAAATTGATCTGCTCGGCTCGGAAGCCATCTAGGCGGGAGCTGGCGACTCGACCAGACTTCGTGGAGGGGCTGACGGGAATCGAACCCGCGCTGTCTGCTTGGGAAGCAGAAGTTCTGCCATTGAACTACAGCCCCGTGCGCCAAGGGCGCGGGTGCCAGCATAACAAAGCGCGCCGGTAAGCTGGCACCGTGCTGCTGAGCGACCGCGATATCCGTGCCGAGATCGATGACGATCGGATCGGGCTGGAGCCCTGGGACCCGGAGATGGTGCAGCCGTCGAGCGTTGACGTTCGCCTCGACCGGTACTTCCGGCTCTTCGACAACCACAAGTACCCCTTCATCGATCCGGCGGAGGACCAGCCCGAGCTCACCCGCCTCATCGACGTCGACCCGAACGAGCCCTTCGTGCTTCACCCGGGGGAGTTCGCCCTCGGCTCGACGTTCGAACAGATCACGCTGCCTGATGACGTCGCCGCGCGCCTGGAGGGCAAGTCCTCACTTGGACGACTCGGCCTCATCACTCACTCCACAGCCGGCTTTATCGACCCCGGCTTCTCTGGACACGTGACCCTCGAACTTGCGAATGTCGCGACCCTGCCGATCAAGCTCTGGCCCGGCATGAAGATCGGGCAGCTCTGCTTCTTCCGGCTCTCCTCCCCGACCGAGAATCCGTACGGCTCGGGCCCCTACGGAAACCGATACCAGGGTCAGCGTGGTCCGACCGCGTCACGCTCGTTCCAGAACTTCCACCGCAATGATGTCGGCTCGACAGACGCAGGCTCTCTCGGAGGCTGAAATCGGCGAGCTTCCTTCCGACACGGTCGTTTCTCGCTCGCGATCGCGCGGCCGATCGGGTCACTGGTTCGCGATCGAAGGCGACCTCATCTGAGGACCACGAGCTCACGCGTCGTCCGTGTCATGGCCACGTACCGATCAACCGCGCCGGTCACTCCCTCGCCGAACTGCGACGGCTCCACCAGCACAACCAGATCGAACTCGAGGCCTTTCGCCTGTTCTGGGCTGAGAGACCGCACTCGGGCGGTCGGCGTGAAGGTCGGGTCGCCGATCACGCAGGCGGTGCCCTCGGGAAACTCCTGCATCCATCTCGCCAGCACGGCCGGCAGCGATGAGCGTGAGCCGTGTTTTACCGAGACTCCGCTCTCACGGGCGGATATCGGTACGTTCGCGTCGGGGATCGCCTCCCGGATCACGGGTGCCGCAACCGTCATGACTTCCGCGGGCGTGCGGTAGTTCACCGTGAGGTGAGAGACCCGCGCATCGGGGATGCCGACTGCTGCCAGGCGTGCCTCCCAGGTGCGGGTGAAACCTTGGCGAGCCTGCGCGCGGTCACCCACGATCGTGAAGCTCCTTGAAGGGCAACGGGCCACGAGCATCCGCCACTCGGCATCCGTCAGTTCCTGCGCCTCGTCCACGACGATGTGCCCGAAGGGGCCGGCGAGTTCGTCGGGCGACACGGGCGGCGGAGCGTCGGCGCCAGCCAGGACGTTCCGTGCATCCTGGCCCTTGAGGATCGACATCACCTTCATATCGCTGTCGTCAGCCTCAACGAGGTGCTCGATCACCTGCGCCATCTGGCTCTGCGTCGCCGCGATCGCCGCGTGCCGGCGATGCTCCTCCCGCACGGACTCCGGGTCGCCGATCTGCCGGTGCGCGGCGTCCAATAAGGGCAGGTCCGCCACAGTCCATGCTTCGGCAGCGTCACGGTGAAGCAGCGTGTTCTCCTCTGCGGATAACTCCGGCGCACACCGCTGCAGGAAATCCGGCGAACTCCACAGGCGAGCGACGACGGACGGGGGAGACAGCAGCGGCCACGCACGCATGAAGGTCTCGGTGAGCTCGTCGTCCTGACGCAGCCACCGACGCACGACGTGCGGCGGTGCGTCGTCATCGTCGACCTGGTCGCTCAGCAGCTCAAGGATCTCCTCCCACACCTCGTCGCGGGCCTCGTTGTGCGACGAGGACGGGTCGGCGACGGAGAAGGCCTCCGCCCAGTCCTCGCGACTGAGCCACAGGTCGGCCCAGGGCGTCTCGATGCGCAGGGCGTGCTTGGGTGGCCGCCGCGCGGCGAGGACGGCCGCGCCGATCACGGCGTCCGGATCGAGTGACGCCTTCAGCGCCGCTACAGTGACGTCTGTCTCCTCAACCGCGTCAATCCCCTCCGGTACGAGGTCACGTAACGTGCACAACCGCACCGAATCCTCTCCGAGGCTCGGCAGCACGTCCTCGACGTAGGCGAGGTAGTGAGCATTCGGACCGACGAGCAGCATCCCGCCCCCGCCGTTGGTGAGCCGCGGTTCGGCATAGAGCAGATGCGCGGCACGGTGCAGGGCAACGACGGTCTTACCCGTTCCCGGTCCGCCGTCCACGACGAGCGCGCCGCGCGATGAGCTGCGGATGATCGCATCCTGGTCCGCCTGTATCGTC
Source organism: Microbacteriaceae bacterium PS02070 (assembly GCA_029959865.1). GTDB lineage: Bacteria > Actinomycetota > Actinomycetes > Actinomycetales > Microbacteriaceae > Microbacterium. The sequence goes on from JASCPE010000001.1 coordinate 796,897, forward strand.
GCGAGCACGTCGCGCATCTTCGGGGTCCGGTGCGCGCCGAGGGCGGCGATGAAAGACGACTGGTCATCGAGCGCCGTCTCGGATGCGAAGCCCTCCGCCGTCAGCACCTCGTCCCAGTAGTCGCAGACGCGCCCGCCTGCCCAGCGGTATCGCCGCCGAGACACGATGCCACGCGGGTCCTGCAAGGTCGCACCGAAGTACGGCTCCGCGGCCGGCGCCCGCCAGTCGATGAGCAGGCGTGATCCGTCGGAATCGGCAAGCCCCGTGCGCCCGATATAGACGTTCGTGCCGTCCTGGAGGGTCATCCGCCCAAGGCAGATATCGATACCGAAACGCTCAAGCACCCCCAGCCTGTTGCTGAGGCGGCGGATTTCAAGATCGCGTTCCAGCGCGGATTCGCCGAATCCGGCAACGCTGCGCCGCGCCGCATCCCGCCGTCTCGCTGTCTCGTCGCGTTGTTGGCAGAGGGTGGCGGCCACCCGCTGCAGGTGCAGACGGTCGGCATCGATGAGGCCCCGCCCGGCTTTCGCTCGCAGGCTCTCGGGGAGGTGGAAAGGGTCGTCCAATCGGGCTCCGTTCGTCGTCGCCTCGCGGCGGAAATCGATGAGTGCCGCCGGCATCGCAGCGGCCGCAGTCGTCCATCCTGCACCCGCAGAGGGCCCTTGCGGCAAGCCCCGGGGCAAGCTATAAAGTAAGAAGGGCGGAGAAGTGTCGAGAGGCATTCCCCGCCTTTTTCGTTGCTGCGCGCCACCGATTTCGACGTCGCCTCCTCCCATCGAGGCGACGGTCGGCCCGGCTCGCGGCGCACGGGCAACGTGACTGGCCGCGCGCCTGGGGATGACTGTTACTGCCCGACGAGCTGATTCGCGCTGATTGTCTCGGACAGGATCGGGCTAGATCGGCAGGAAGTAGACAACGGCGAGCGCGCCGGCCGACCAGAGGACACCGATCCCCGCCACGACGAACGTCTGCGCCTTGCGCGGCGCTCCTGCGGCCAGGATGAGGGCGACGACCGCTAGCACCAACGCGACGGGTGCGCTGTACCCCCACACCAGGAGCGCCTGAATGCCCTCCCACCCGCTGCGTTCGCTCGCGGGCGTGAGCAGCGGAGCGAAGGTTGCGACGGCAAGGCCTGCAAGGAGCGGCAGGACGGAGAGCCAGGCGAGGACAATGGCCCACGTGCGTCTCCCGCGGGAGACCTCGGGGTCGAGCCCGGGCGACGTTGCTGTCGTGCTCATACCGCTGAGCGTAGACCTGGTGCGCATCACTGGCGAGAGGCGGGCCGAGCCGCATCTTCGGTACGAGAGACGGGGTGGGAAGCGTTGATCGCTCCCCACCCCGTCAGTTTCGATGCCCGATGGCTCAGTGGTCAGTGCGCTCGTGGGTGCCCCGCTCGAACCCGGCTGTGAAGCCCCGCTCGAAGGCTCGCTCCGCGCGACGGGGGCCCTTGCCGTGACGAGATTCGAACCCGTCGTGCGGTCCGCAGCGGTGTCCCGCGTGCGGGACGTGCCCGTGGCGCGGACCGTGTCCGAAGCCACGACCGCGCGCGCCGAAGCTACGGCGGCCGAAGCCCATCGGTGCGAAGCCGTCCTGCGGGTCGCCACCGAGTGCCTCGGTGATGGCATCCAGCGTCGCGAGGGTCGTCGCGTAATCCTCGTCGGATACGGATTCCCTCACCTTCTCCCGGATGCTCTCGACGCGGCCAGCGAGTCGATCCTTGGCCTCACGACCTTCCGGGGTGAGGGTCCAGCCGTCGTTCTCGCGCGTGACCCAGCCGCGGGCCTTAAGGCCGGCGAGCCGCTTGCCGCGGCGTTCGAGTCGTTCACGCAGGCCGGGGGCGGCAATCGATCCGTCGACGACGTTGAGGGCCATCCAGTCGCGCCGCGTCACGCCTTCGCTGCGGAACGCGTCGTGGAACTGGCTCCTGATCGCGTGCTGGGTCGCCCGAAGCGCGCGGCCCAGGTGCCGGTCGGGTGCCTCATGGTTCTGGGGTGTTGATTCGGTATTCATGTGAAGTCCTTTCGTGGTCGGCGCCCCATGCGCCGAACTCATATGTCATGTGACATGCATGTAGCATGACATGCATCCGTATCGCATGTCAAGTAGCATGTAAGTGAAAGGGGTGAGAATGACCGAGGACGAGGATCTCGACGCGATCGCCGAAGCGCTCGCGCGACTGCGCGGCAAGACCCGACCGCCGATGGGTCCGCTGGGCCCGCAGGTGGGCCGCGGGCCGTTCGGCATGCGCTCGGGCGGCGGGCGAGGAGGCTCCTGGCGGCGGCCGGGAGATGGCATCGACCCCCCCAGCCCCCACGGCTTCCCGGGCGGAGCGCCGCACGGCGCCGATCACGTGCCGCACGCGAACGGCCCCGGCGCGCCGGCGCGCCTTCGCATGTTGGAAGCGTTGCAGAAAGCCGGCGCTGCACTGACGGTGAGCGAGGTCGGCGAAGCGATCGGCGTGGATCAGCCGCGCGCATCACGGCTGATCCAGCAGGCCACCCACCTCGGCCTCGTCGAGCGACAGGCTGACCCCGACGATGCGCGGCGCAGCCGCGTGGCTCTCACCGACATGGGCGCGCGCGTTATCAGCGGTTACCGCGGGCACCGCCGTAAGGCGCTGGCGGAAGCCCTCGACGTCTTCACTCCCGAGGAGCGCGCCGAGTTCGTGCGCCTGATCGGAAAGCTCGCGTCCGCCTGGCCCGAGGACTAAGGGAAGCGGGGCGTCACTCGATGACAGCCTGCTTCGTCTTGACCGGGATCATCAGCAAGAGGCCGGCGCCGAGGACGATGACGAGACCGATGATGCCGAGGCGCGTGTCGCCCGAGAGAGCGACGAAGGCGCCGAACAGGCCGGGGGCGAGGAAGGACACGGCACGTCCGCTCGTCGCGTAGAGGCCGAAGATCTCACCTTCGCGCCCCTCGGGCGTGATCCGTGCCAGCAGCGAACGCGACGCGGACTGCACCGGGCCGACGAACGCGCAGAGAATGAGGCCGACGATCCAGAAGCCGATCTTCGCGGTGCCGACAAAGAGGACCGCAAAAGCGCCCAGCACGAGGCAGGTGAGCGAGACCATGATGACGGCCTTGGGGCCGAAGCGGTCATCGAGCGCGCCGGCCGCGATCGTGGAGATGCCCGCGACGACGTTCGCCGCCACGGCGAAGTAAAGAACCTCCGAGGCGTTGAAGCCGAACACCTGCGCAGCGATGATCGCGCCGAAGGTGAACACGCCCGCCAGGCCATCGCGGAACACCGCGCTCGCGAGCAGGAACATCAGCACCTGCCGGCTGTTGCGCCACAGGCGCGCGATCGTCTGGCCGAGAATCCGGTACGACGCGAAGAAGCCGGGGCGCTCGCCACGATCGCTGCGCGGGATTTCCGGTACGCGCACGAGCACCGGGATCGCGAAGGCGCCGAACCAGATCGCTGACGCGAGGACAGCGAGGCGGATGTTCCAGCCATTCTCGGTTGTCAGTCCGAGGAGACCCGTCTGGCCCTCCGTGCCGAACGACTGGATGAACAGCACCAACAGAAGGATCAGGAGGACGATTCCGCCGACATAACCCATGCCCCACCCGAACCCGGAGACGCGCCCCATGTTCTCCTTTGTGGAGACCTGCACGAGCATCGCGTTGTAGTTGACTCCGGCGAACTCGAAGAAGATGTTTCCGACGGCAAGAAGGGTTGCTCCGAGGATGAGGAACTGCGGTGCACCTTCGACGAAGACCATCGCTGCGATCGCGAGGACGACCATGCCGGTGTTGATGCCCAGCCACAGCTTGCGCTTGCCGGAGCCGTCTGATCGTTGCCCGAAGACGGGGGCGAGCACGGCGATGAGGATCCCCGCGATCATGAGCGCCCAGCTGATGACGGCGGCGTTGTTCGCCAGCGCGACCTCCAGCGCCCGAACCGACTCGGCGGAGGCGTCGTCCGCACCGCCGGCGGCCACCACATCAGGGTCCACGAATGCGCGGCTGGCCAAGAAGGTGGAGAAGACGAAGGTTGTCACCACAGCGTTGAAGGCGGCCGATCCCCAGTCCCAGAGAGCCCACGCGACCACGCCGCGCTTTCGAGTTTCGCTGGCGTTTCCGTATGCCGCGGAGGCGACGACTGCCGTGGGCGGGGTCTGGTGGGGGCGCTTGCCGGACACGATCTTCTCCTCGGTGATCGCCGGGGGTGACCGGCGCTGGTTACGGGGTCAGCGTACTGTGCGTCGGTGAACGATGGGGTTCCTGAAAACTTGACATGAGTCCTATCAAGTTCAGTTGACACTGTTGGTCGACGCGACTAACGTGGGGTCCAGATCAAGTTGAGTCCGGTTGACTCAAGATCAAGAGTTTTCATCAACCACCTCACTAAGGAGAAACACATGCCACGTGCAGTTGGAATCGACCTCGGAACCACGAACTCCGTCGTCAGCGTTCTCGAGGGCGGCGAGCCGAAGGTTATCGCTAACGCCGAGGGCTTCCGCACGACCCCTTCCGTCGTCGCCTACACCAAGGACGGCGACGTCCTCGTCGGTGAAACGGCAAAGCGTCAGGCCGTCACCAACGTCGACCGCACCGTCGCGTCCGTCAAGCGCCACATCGGCACCGACTGGACCTTCGAGGTCGACGGCAAGAAGTGGACGCCGCAGGAGATTTCCGCGCGCATCCTCCAGAAGCTCAAGCACGACGCCGAGGAGTACCTGGGCGACAAGGTCACCGACGCCGTCATCACCGTACCGGCGTACTTCAACGACGCCGAGCGTCAGGCCACCAAGGAAGCCGGCGAGATCGCCGGTCTCAACGTCCTGCGCATCATCAACGAGCCGACCGCGGCAGCACTCGCGTACGGCCTGGACAAGGGCAAGGAAGACGAGCTCATCCTGGTCTTCGACCTCGGTGGCGGAACCTTCGACGTCTCGCTGCTCGAAGTCGGGAAGGATGACGACTTCTCGACCATTCAGGTTCGCGCCACGTCCGGTGACAACCGCCTGGGTGGTGACGACTGGGACCAGCGTCTCGTCGACTACCTCATCAAGCAGTTCAAGGACACCACGGGTGTCGATGTGTCGGGCGACAAGATCGCTCTGCAGCGCTTGAAGGAAGCAGCCGAGCAGGCCAAGAAGGAGCTGTCCAGCTCCAGCTCGACCAGCATCAACCTTCCCTACCTGTCGCTGACCGACTCGGGCCCCGTCTCGCTGTCGGAGACGATCACCCGAGCAAAGTTCGAGGACCTCACCAAGGATCTGCTCGACCGCACCAAGAAGCCGTTCGAGGATGTCATCCGCGAGGCCGGCATCAAGGTCGACGACATCGACCACGTCGTGCTCGTCGGTGGTTCCACGCGCATGCCGCAGGTGACCGAGCTCGTGAAGAAGCTCACCGGTGGCAAGGATCCGAACAAGGGTGTCAACCCGGACGAGGTCGTCGCCGTGGGCGCCGCGCTGCAGGCCGGTGTCCTCAAGGGTGAGCGCAAGGACGTGCTGCTCATTGACGTCACCCCACTGAGCCTCGGTATCGAGACCAAGGGCGGCATCATGACCAAGCTCATCGAGCGCAACACCGCCATCCCGACCAAGCGGAGCGAGACCTTCACCACCGCCGACGACAACCAGCCGTCGGTCGCGATCCAGGTCTTCCAGGGCGAGCGTGAGTTCACCCGCGACAACAAGCCGCTCGGCACCTTCGAGCTCACCGGAATCGCTCCGGCTCCCCGTGGCGTGCCGCAGGTCGAGGTGACCTTCGACATCGACGCGAACGGCATCGTGCACGTGTCCGCTAAGGACAAGGGCACGGGCAAGGAGCAGTCGATGACGATCACCGGTGGTTCTTCGCTTCCCAAGGAAGACATCGACCGGATGGTCCGCGAGGCGGAGGAACACGCCGCCGACGACAAGAAGCGTCGTGAGGGAGCAGAGCTTCGCAACCAGGCTGAGACCCTCGCCTACCAGATCGAGAAGCTCATCGCCGACAACGAGGACAAGGTCCCCGCGGAGGTCAAGACCGAGGTGCAAGCCGACGTCGACGAGCTGAAGTCTGCGATCGCCGGAGACGACGACGACAAGGTCAAGGCTGCGTTCGAGAAGCTCAGCCAGAGCCAGACCAAGCTCGGCGAGGCCATCTACGCGCAGAACCCCGAGGCACCCGCCGACGGCGCTGCCGAGGAAGCCGCCCGTGAGGACGACGGCACGGCCGCCGATGAAGACGTCATCGACGCCGAGGTTGTCGAAGACGAGGACGAGAAGAAGTAATCATGGCGAACAAGGACCACGAGAACAACGAGGTCCGTCCAGACGACGAGGGGTCGGAGGCGCACGCCTCCGGCCCCGACTCGCAGGGCGGCCCCACCTACGACGGCCCCGAGGCGCCCGCGGAGGGCACCGAGGAACTGACGGTGGAGGACATCCTCGCCGCCGCAGATGACGAGGACGCTCCGGTCGAGGACCGGGGTGAGCCGGGGCTCTTGGATGACCTGCGCCGCATCCAGGCGGAGTATGCGAACTATCGTCGTCGCACCGAAGCCCAGCGCGAGATCGAGATCGAACGTGCCAAGGGTGATGTCGCGAAGGGGCTCCTGCCCGTTCTCGACGACCTTGACCGTGCCGCTGCGCACGGCGACCTCCAAGAGGGGACGCCGTTCTCGGCCATCGCGGACAAGATCCGAGTCGTCGCAGAGAAGATCGGACTCGTTGCCTATGGCGAGAAGGGCGAGCCGTTCGACCCGCAACAGCACGAAGCCATCTTCCAGCAGCCGTCACCGGATGTGACGGAGGCGACGGTCCTCGAGGTCGTGGAGCGTGGGTATCGTCTCGGTAGCGTCGAACTGCGGCCTGCGAAGGTTGTCGTCGCCGTTCCGGCGAACTAGTCGAAGGAGCCAATATGGCAAGCCAGGACTGGTTTGACAAAGACTTCTACCAAGTGCTCGGCGTCTCCAAGGATGTCTCAGCGGCAGACCTGAAGAAGACCTACCGCAAGCTTGCGCGCAAGTACCACCCGGACTCGAATCAGGGTGACGCGAAGGCGGAGGCGAAGTTCAAGGAGATCTCCGAGGCCTACGCGGTCCTTTCCGACACAGAGCAGCGCGAAGAGTACGACCAGATCCGCGCGATGGGGTCGGGTGCTCGCTTCACGACCGGACAAAGTGGCGGCGGGTTCGAAGACGTCTTCAGTCGATTCGGGCAGGGCGGGCAGCAGTCCGCTGACTTCGAGGACATCTTTTCGATGTTCGGCCAGAGCGGTTTCGGGAACCAGGGCGGCTTCGGAAGCGGTCGCTTCGGCCAGGCCTCCGGGGGGTACCGAGGATTCGGCGGACCGCAGCGTGGGTCCGACGTCACGGCGCGCACGACGATCGACTTCGTCACTGCGACCAAGGGGGAGACCATCACCCTGCAGGGTGAGGATGGCAAGCCGTTCAAGGTGAAGATTCCCGCGGGCGTCTCCGACGGACAGCGCATTCGACTCCGTGGGCGCGGCCGTCCGTCGCCGGACGGTGGCGAGAGCGGCGACATCGTCGTCACGGTCGCCGTGCGTCCGCACCCGGTCTTCACCCGCGATGGGCTGAACCTGCGGGTGACGGTTCCGGTCACCTTCACCGAAGCGGTACTCGGCGCCACGATCGAGGTGCCGACCCTCGGGGGCGATCCCGTCAAACTCCGGGTCGCGCCGGGCACCCCGTCGGGCCGTGTCCTGCGGGTGAAGGGCCGCGGAGTGAAGACGACCAAGGGAACCGGCGACCTGCTCGCCGAGGTCCAGGTCGCCGTTCCGTCGCACCTGGATGAGAAGGCCAAAGAGGCGCTGGAAAAGTACGCGCAGGTCGAGCCGAAGGACAACCCGCGCGCCGACCTGATGGCCAAGGCGCAGCACTGAGGAGGTGAGGATGATGGCCGAATACGAGGTTCGTGAGGATGCCGCCATCCTCACCATCGCAGTGGCCGCGGAGCTGGCCGGAATGCATGCGCAGACGCTGCGCCAGTACGACCGGCTTGGCCTTGTCACGCCCGCTCGTACCCAGGGCGGGTCTCGCCGCTATTCGTTGCGTGACGTGAGGCAGCTGCGGGAGGTAGCGCGGTTGTCCGCCGATGGGGTGAGCCTGCCCGCCATCTCGCGCATCCTCGAACTCGAGCGGGAGGTCGGCGAGCTGCGTCAGCGGGTGCGTGAGCTGGAGACGCACCTGCGCGCCGAGGCCGAGAATCGCCCCGGCGCTCGCGTGTTCGCCGCGGGCCTGGGTGGCTCGGTTGTTCCGCTCCGACACGGCACCCGGGCACGCCGCGCTACCGAGATCGTGCTCTGGCGCCCCTCCCGCGACTCCTGATCGCAGAGGTCACCGCACCCGGTGCACGTCGATGTCTTGTCCTCCGTCGAGGTCACGACAGTCGACACGGATGGCACCGTGTGCGCGGAGGTAGTCTCGGGCTCCTTCGTCGCCGACCAAGGACCGTCGCAGCGGCGCCCAGTGATCGCGGCCGAGAAGAACCGGGTGTCCGGGGCCGTGTGCGTAGACCGCGCGCGCGAGCGCTCCCGGGCCCGCATGCGCGGCCACGCGGATCGCGGCCTCCGTGGGAAGGTCGGGGAGATCCACGAGAGATACGAGGGCTGCGTCCTCATCGGTTCCCAGCGCGCCAAGTCCTGCGTCGAGCGAGCGTGACATGCCCTCTGCCCAGCTCTCTGCGATGACCACCTCAGCTGCCGGCGGTACAAGGCGGGCCGCGGCCTTCGCCTCTGCGCCGAGAACGATGAGGACACGGCTGCATCCTGCGGCCCGCATTACGTCGTACGCGCGAACCACCCACGATAGTCCTTCGGGGGTGTGCTCCAGGGCCTTCGGCCGTCCGTTGCGTCGGCCCGCTCCTGCGGCAAGGACGAGGCCGGCAAGTGAGCGCATGGCGGTCAGTGTAGGCGCTGCGCAGGAGCCGTGCGTGTCAGCCGCGTGCCTTCCCCGAAACATTGCCGGAGGATAATCGGGCGCACCACAGAGGAGACGCCCGTGTTCGACATTGCCGCATCGCTGCTCGCGGAACTGACCGCGGGGCGCACCGTCGCCGTGTCGACCGTCGTCGGCGTTGTCGGGAGCGGTCCGCGTCTGCCCGGATCGGCGATGGCGTTCACCGACGATGATCGCGCGATCGGGAGCATCTCTGGGGGCTGCATCGAATCCGACCTGTACTCGGTCGGGATGGGCGTGCTGGGTGGGGACGCCCCACGCCGGGACGAGTTCGGGATCTCCGATGACGTCGCACTCCGTGCGGGAATGGCGTGCGGCGGAGATCTTTCTGTCTTCACCACTACGGTCTCGCCCGCCGATAGCGAGGCGCGCGCCGAGCTTGAACGCGCCGTGGGCGGCGAGGCAGCCGCGCTCGCCCTCGTCATGGAGGGGCCCGACGCTCTCGTCGGACGGATCATCACCCTCCGTGACTCTGAGGGCGATGACAGCGTCGACGCCGTGCGACGCCGGGTGCGTGACGCCCTCGCCGGAGCCGCCCGAGCGGGCCGTTCGGGCATCGTCGACACCGATTGCGACGGAACGCATGTTCGCGCCGCACTCATCGTCCACGTCACCCCACCCCGGCTGATCATCGTGGGGGCGGTCGATGTCGCTGCCGCCCTGTGCGAGGCAGCCAGCCTCGTCGGTTACGCCGTCACGGTGTGCGACGCGCGACCCCTCTTCGCCACGACCGAGCGCTTCCCCGCCGCCGCCGCGGTCGTCACCGCCTGGCCCGACGAGTACCTGGCAGAGACCGTCGTCGATCAGCGCACCGCCGTCTGCGTACTCACCCACGAGGAACGATTCGCGACCTCTGCTGTCGCTCTCGCGCTGAGCCTGCCCGTCGGGTACGTCGGAGCGATGGGGTCACGCCGTACCGACCGAGCCCGTCGCGCGGCCCTGCGTGAGGCAGGTGTCCCCGCAGAGGCCCTCGCCCGCCTGCACTCGCCGATCGGACTGGATCTCGGTGGTGCGACGCCCGCTGAGACCGCGATTTCGATCCTGGCCGAGATCATTGCCGAGCGGTCCGGCCGCGGCGCGCAGCCGCTCCGTGAGAGCGAGGGAGATATTCGCGCGATCGATCGCTCAGCCGCGCTGCTGCGCGAGCCGCCAGACACGATCGCGTGACATCGGCGTTTCCATCGGACGCACCCCGAGAGCACGTCGCACCGCGTTCGCGATGGCGGGGGCGACGGGGTTGAACGGTGACTCGCTCATCGACTTCGCACCGAACGGCCCGAGCTCATCGCTCGTCTGCGCGAAGTAGACCTCCGTCTCCGGGATGTCGGCCATCTGCGGCACCCGATACTGACGAAACGATGGATTCGCGACGGCACCGTCCTCGTCGAGGCTGACCTCTTCGTAGAGCGCGGCGCCGATGGCTTGGGCCGCACCGCCCTCAATCTGGCCGCGGCATTGCTCCGGATTCATCACGGTGCCCGCATCCGCCGCCTGAACGGACTGGAGGATGCGCACGATCCCGGTCAACGGATCGACGGCCACCCGCACGGCGTGGACGTTGAATGCGAGGGAACGCTGCTCACCGTATTCCCCCGCCTCCGCGCGCACGCCGTCCCCGTCGCGGAACTCGGCAGGAACAGCGGCGATCACCCGATCGAAGTCCAGGAGCGTGCCATCCGGGGTCCGCACGCCGTCCCGCTCGAGCCGGCACTGCGCCGATGTGCTTCCGCTGAGCGAGTCAGCAGCCGCCTCGAGCGTCTTGCGGAGGGTGATCGCCGCGGAATGCAACGCTTTGCCGGCGACCGTGGTGCCAGCCGAGGCGAACGCGCCGGTGTCGTACCGCGCCTCGTCGGTGTCGGAGTTGTGCAGCCGGATCCGTTCCGGGTCGGTGGCGAGGTCGGTGGAGACGATCTGGGTGTGCACCGTCGTGGTGCCGTTGCCGAACTCGCTCGTGCCGACTCCGACGTCGTAGTGCCCGTCGGGGCGCAACGTCACGGACACCTCGGAGACGTGTCCGAACGGCGCCATCGTTGCGATCATCGCGACGGACATGCCCTCTCCCACGAGCCAGCGCTCCCCGGGCGGAGCTTCCACGCCGTTGCCACGTTCCATCGCCGTTTGAGCGAGGTCCAGGCATTCGTTCAGCCCATGGCTGCCCCAGACAAGGTCATGCTCGGGCTCGGGTCCGTGCGGCATGAGCGGGTCTTCGGCGGTGACCGCGTTGATGCGGCGCAGCTCGAACGGGTCGATGTCGAGTTCGACCGCCAGTTCATCCATTGCGCACTCGACCGCGAAGATGACCTGACCGAGACCGTAACCACGGAAGGCCCCGGAGGGGACCGTGTTCGTATAGACAACTTCGGCGTCGAGTTGCTTCGCCGGTGCGTTGTACAGACTCATCGATTCGGCGCATGCGTGGAACAGCACGCCGCGAGAGTGGTTGCCGTACGCGCCGGTATTGGAGAGGACGTCGACCTTCATGGCGGTGAGGACGCCGTCCGCCGTCGCGCCGAGGGTGACGCCGACCCGCATCGGGTGGCGCACCGCGGTCCGGACGAACTCCTCTCGGCGGCTGAGTTCATAGGCGACGGGGGACCCGGTGCGCAGGGTGGCGATGGCCACGAGGTCCTCGGTCATGAGTTCCTGTTTGCCGCCGAACCCGCCGCCGACGCGCGCGGTGAACACGCGGATGCTGTCTCGCGGACGATCCAGGATGTAGGCGAGTTCGTCGCGAACGAGGAACGGAACTTGTGAACTGGTGCGGATGACGAGGCGCCCCTCCGCATCGGTCCACGCGATCGCCCCCCGAGTCTCCAACGAGGCGTGGACAACGCGTTCATTGCTCCACTGCCCGGACACGGTCACGGCGGCAGACGCCAACTGCGCGTCGACGTCGCCGTAGCTGTCGTGAACGCTGGCGATGACGTTGCGATCGGCGTGGTCGACCCGATCGACGGGGGTGCGGTCAGGATGCAACAGCGGCGCCCCGGGCGAGCGCGCCTCTTCCGGGTCGAACACCGCCGGCAAGACGTCGTACGCGACGTCGATCAGGCGGCACGCCTCTTCCGCGATCGCGGCCGTGCGTGCCACGACTGCAGCGACGCGCTGCCCCACGAACCGGACCGTGTCGTCGAACGCGAGGGTGTCGTCCGGGTCGTCCGTGCGGTGCTCGTGCCGTGCGGTGGAGTAGCGCGGTGTCGACACGTTTCCGTGATGGAGCACGAGTTCGACGCCGTCGAGAGCCTCCGCAGCGGTGGTGTCGATCGAGAGGATTCGGGCGTGCGCGTGCGGTGCGCCGAGGACACGCAGGACCAGCGCGCCGGGGACAGCGACATCGAACGTGTACGGCTCACTGCCCGAGACGACGCGTCGCGCGGCCGGGGGATGCACCGACTGCCCGATCGTCCCGTGCTCCGACGTGGGGAGTCCCGTCGAACCGAGGTTCTTCGCTCCTGTCCGGGTCACGCCGGCGGTGATGGCATCGCGAATCGACCGGTATCCCGTGCACCGACACAGATTGCCCTTCATCTTCCGGGGCAGGTCATCCAGATCGTCCGGTGTGAAAGTCGAGGCTGTGACGATCATTCCGGCGGTGCAGTAGCCGCACTGAAAACCGAAGTTGTCGACGAATGCCTCTTGCATGGGATGCAGGTCGTCGGCGGTCCCGAGCCCCGCGACAGTGGTGACCGACCTGCCGTCGATCCGTTGCGCCGGGTAGATGCAGGAGTGGATCGGCGCCCCATCGACGAGCACGCCACACGCCCCGCAGTCACCGGCATCGCACCCTCGTTTGACTTCGGTGTGCCCGAACTCGCGCAGGAAGGTCCGCAGGCACTGACCGGCGGCGGGCTGACCTTCGACGCTCGCGCCGTTGATGTCGAACTTCATGACGCCAACTCCTCCCGGATCTCCTCGGCAAGCACCACGCTGACGCCGCGACGCCAGTCCGCGGAACCGAGCGGGTCGGTGTAATAGTCAGACGCCGCTTCGACTCGCTCGCGGAGCTGTGCCGCAGACGGCACGCCGGGGAAACGAAGCACCCAGGGAGTGAGAGTGGCCGCGGTCACTGTGAAGACGGCGCTCCCGTCGTCATCGACGCGTCCGGTCAGCACGGCACCGGAGCGGCCGAGCTCCGCCAGCGCGATCTTGCGGAACGCGGTGCGGGCATCAAGGGCATGAGAGGGGAAGTCGATCGCACGAAGGACGTCACCCGGTGCGAGTGTGTTCGTCCCGTTGCCGGTGATGAGATCGGCGACCGCCTCCGTGCGTTCCTCCCCGTTCTCGGCCCAGATCTCGGCCGTCGCGTCGAGGGCCACTGCGAGGGAGACCATGCCCGCAGCAGCGAACGATCGGCAGATATTGCCCCCCACTGTCGCCACGTTCCAGATCTTGAATGAGGCAAGCAGCGCCGACGCGCACTGGAAGAAGAGGGGGTGCGCCCTCCCGATGATGCTCTCCGGAAGCGCTGAAAGCTCCGCGATCGTGCAGGTGGCGGCGATGCGAAGCCCCGCCTCGGTGCGTTCGACCGCCTCCCAACCGAGCGTTGTGAGGTCGACGAAGCCGGTGGTGCCCACCTGCGGCTCCGAATACAGCCACGTTCCACCGCCGAGAAGCCGCTCGCCGGGTGCGAGACGCAGGTCATCGCGGCGTCGGGCCGCGCGGTAGGAAGTCACCGTGTGGATATCCATGGTGCCTCCCTCGTGGTGATCGTGTGCCTAAGCAAACAGCAGAAATGTATCCGCCGTGTAAAGCGAAGGGGCGGCGGACCGCGCGGAGGTGTCGTCCTGGGCGAGTGCCTCCCTCGTCGGTCCGACGCATCGCTGCGCGGGTACCCACGATTGTGGGAAGCTATGTGGGTTCAGCGGTACCCGAGCGGGATAACCCGACCTGCGTTCGGTTGGGGCGAAACGGCACGTTGCCCTTGGAGCGACTCGTGTCCAGCCGCATCACTCTGAACGACCTCGCGGAGGCGGCGGATCGTCTCGCGCACCGACAACCGAGCATCGAAGGAAGGCGTTGGCAGGTATTCAGCGATCTCCAGGCGAGACGCCGATTCTGGCAGCTCGCAATGGGGTCGTGCGCGACACCTTCGCGCTTGCGCTCGCCGCGGCCATTGCGCAACGCGGTGTGTCGCTCTCCTGGCTGCACCGTCGTCTCGCCGATCGCGCGACACCTGTATCGATCGCGACGCTCAGCTATTGGCGGTCTGGGATTCGTCATCCGGAGGGCCCGGTATCCACGCGCGCGGTCGAGGAGATCGAGGATCTGCTCGGGCTCGCCGTCGGAGAACTGATGAGCCTCCTGCAGAGGTCGCGACGCACCTCGGTCGAGGCAGCGGCACCGAACCCCTTGGGTGATGCGTTCATCGAAGAGACACGATGGTTGCGCCAGCATCTGCCCACCGTCCGCCCGGTCGAGGTGCGGGAGCTGTCGACACGCATCGATGCCACCGTCGACGGGGACGGGCACGTCGTCTCCCAGCGCGTCTCGATGCTCCTTCAGTCGATCAGTGACGAGCTGACGGAGCTGAACGTGGGAGATGTGAGTCCCTCGGTCTTAGAGCGCACTCCCACTCTGTCTGACCTGCGCGGTGCAGACGTCGACCGCGCCGCTCTCCACCCCGACGGCCGGGTGTGGGGGTACCGCCTGCGACTGGATCACACCGTGCCCATCGGCGAGACGATCATGCTGGAGTACACATTGGCTGGCCTGCCACCCGTGCGGGAGATCTCGCACGTGCAGGAGCGCTCCAGTAGACAGACCCTCTTGAGTGTGATCTTCCCGACGGCCTCCCGGCCGGACTGGGGGCAGGTCTTTCACCAAACGCTCGATGGTGCCGAGAAGACAGCGCCACGGCCGATCAACGGCAGCTCCATGTTCGTTGTCGAGCATGGGTTCGGGCCCGGGCGCGTCGGGCTGCGGTGGGGGTACCGCGGCGATGCTCCCTAGTGCCGTCAGGGCTCGATCCGCAGCACCCCGGGGCTTTCCGAGAGGGCAACATCGTCGGTGACCCGCAGTGTCCGAGCGAGCTCGTCGACGGCATCGATCGCGATCGCGAAACGCTCCCGATCCGAACAGACGGCATTGACCGTGACGAAGTGTGTTCCGGTGTCCCAGGTGTAGGTCGCGAACGGCGGGGTACGAGGGTCTTTCGGCAGTGGCATCGCGAGCTTCTCGCCCATTCCGAAGTACGTGCCCCGGAAGTCCTCGGTGTCGTCATACTCCATCGGCATCATGGCGCGTGCCGCGCGCGCCTGCGGCGTCGCCTCCTGCAGCTGTGCCATCACGACGACGAGTTCCGGGTCGGCCTTCCACACCCAGACCAGAACTCGCCCGTCGGCCTTCTTCAGGAGCAGAGGCGTCGCTTGGCTGAGTGCCCACGCGGTGAATCCACCGCCGGGCCGTTGTGCGCCCATCGCCGTGCGTGCCTGGCCGATGAGCATGCCGATCGCCTTCTTCCGGGCGCGGCGCGAGCCGAACCCCAGGGACTGGGTGACAGGCACCCATCGTTTCGGGTCGATGTCAGCGTGCAGTCGCGGCATACGTCACAGAGTACGACGCGCGTCTTGGCGCACCATGTGCGCCGTTCACCCGCCGGAGCGCAGGGCCGCCAGAGCCACCGCGAGGGCGTACGAACGGGTCAGCCCATCGTCGACCGTTGTCGCATCGGTGAAGTAGTCGACGGCGTCCTGCGCCGCGGCCGTGTCTACCAGGGCCGCGTACAACCGCACATACTCATGCAGAGCGCCGTCCGGCGCGGTAGCGAGCGCTGCTTCCGTGGCCGGGAGCACAGTGTCCGGGTCGAATTCAAGTGCGACGGTGCTCGGGGCCATCGGAATGAGGAGGATTCCGAGCTTCGCGGTGGGTACGTCTGAGAACCAGGTGGCGTAGTCGAGCTTGCCGCCCCAGACCAATGACACGATCGGTGCTTGGTATGCGCTGTCGGCCAGATCCGGCGCCCACCATTGCGAGCGCGCCGATGCCGTCTCGGCCGACAACATCCATTCCGCGTTGGCGGCGAGGGTCTCGTCTCCGATGACGTCGGCCCAGAGTTTCGTGCCTGCCCACGCCATGAGAGATTCAGACACCGACTCCTGGTTGTTCCCGTCGCCGAACGGGGAGTAGCCGGACGCCCAACTGTGTCCCCAGTACGGGTCGAACTGACGGTTGCGGGGGATGCGGTCGACGGCCGTGGGGGAGGCGATGTCCGCGACGTACGCGTTGATGACCGGCGCGATTTCGTCGCGGAGGTCGGGGTTGGACTCAGCCAGCACGGCTGCGGCGTAAATGAGGTAGCCGTAGTGGAAGTGGTGGTCGTTGTATTCGTCAGACCCGAAGGACGGCGCCTGAGCGATGTAGCCGCCGTAGGTCATGTCCTTCTGCAGGCACCGCTCTGTTCGCGTCTCGCACCCTGCCGGATCGGTCCAGAGCCGAATCTGCTCGGTGAGGAGTTCGCGCAGCGTCGCCGCATTCTCCTCGTCACCAATCTGTTCCGCGATCTCCAGGAGGGCTGCCGCGCGGTAGAGGCCCTTTCCGCCGAAGTAGGAATCGCCCGGCCACGAGGAGGGATCCGCGAGCGTCTCCGTGTCCGCGGTGATGCTCGCGGTCAGCAGTTCCTCGTCCTCCGGGGTGAGTCCCGAAAGATTGAGCTGAGACGTCGCTTCGACACGAGGCGTCTCCCAGCTCACGGAGGTGTCGAAGCAGGCGGGAGCATCGCCGTACAGCGTGCCGTAGCCGGCGAGGTCGCATCCGCTGGCGACCGTCGCAGGAGGGACGATGAGGGTGGGCTCGTCCGCATAGGTCAGGGTCGTCGTGACGGTGTCCGAGGTCGTCGTCGAAGACGCCACCACGTCGGACAGGCCCGCACCGAACCACTGAGCGGCATCTGCGACGTCCGTTCCCTCGGGCGCGGCGAACAGGCGCACCGATGACCCGGCAGGGACGGTGAGAGTCCCTCCGTCGTATTGCGCTTCGACGCCGTTGATACCCCAGCGCGCGGCGCCGTCGAGACTCCAGCCGCCAGCGATCTCGGTGAGCGGGAGAGGGAGTGCGAGGTCCGCGTCCACCGCGCTGATCTCGACCGCCGGCCACCCCTGAGCGATCCGCACGTCGACACTGCCGCCCTCAGTGGCGGCTGTCATCGTGACCGAGGCGTCGTCGAACGCGCTCACCGTCATGGCACCTGCGCCGAGGTCCACGGCGACGTCCACGACGGCCGAGCCGAAGACGGTGGTCTCGGTTGCAGAGATGGCAGGTACGCCGACGCCGAACCCCTCGTCCTGCCATTGGAAGCTCAAGGGCGACGGAAAGACCGGTTGAGGGGTGTCGTTGAACACCAGCCCTGAGAACCACTTACCCGTCGGGGTGGGTAGGCCGTCCGCCAGTCGGGTTGTGACCGGGGCAGCGACGGCAGCCTCCGGGATCTCGGTGCTGATGTTCGAGAGAAAGGCCGCAGCACCGGACGGCGCCGCCGTCGGAGTCTCGGGGGAGCCCTGGTCGCCGACACATCCGCTGAGCATGAGTACGGATGCGAATGCGATGCCGAAGGTGAGGGGCGTGATGCGTCGCGTCATCTGAGTCCGATCTTTCGTAGGAAGTCCTCGCCCGCATCCGCGACGCCCGCGAACACGCCGTCGTCGCGCAGTGACACCGTCACCTCCACCGGGCTTCCGGGGACCACCCCACTGGTCCACGCGCGCGCCAGGAGCGGAACGCTGTCGACGGTGATCTCTGCGTTCGCAATGCCCTGCACTGTACTGACGTTGACCTGGTCGACAACTGCCGCAAGGCGAGAGCCGTCCGGGAGCAACACCTCGGCGTCCGCACCGGATTCCAGGCGTCCGAAGTCGCGGCGGGTCATCTCCAGTTCGGCGTCGACGGTGAGCGACCTCGGGTCGTAGAGCGACCCGAGCACCGTACCGTCCTTGACGTATCCGCCGGGCTGCGTGTCCACCGTCGCGACGTACCCGTCCACGGTGGCCCGGATCACGAGGTTCTCGTTCTCGTCCATGGCCTCGGCGAGTGATTCGTCGGCAAGCCCATCGGCGATGTCGCGTCGCAGACGCGGGCTATCGATCACGAAAAGCACGTCCCCCGCCGAGACCTCGTCGCCCGGACGTCGGTCGGCGGTCACGACAGTACCGCCGTAGTCGGTGCCGACGGAGTACTCGGTTGCGCTGATCGCGGCGCTCGTGGAGAGGGAGCGCGCTTGCCGCTGGGTGAACACGAACGTCCCCCCAGCCACGATCGCCAAGATGACGATGAGCCCCAGTCCGAGCTTGAGCCGGTTCATCCACGTCATGGGGTCACGTCCTGTTCCTGACGAGCATCCGCGAGCGTCGCCGTCAACGGGGCTCGTTCGCGGGAACGTCGTGTGAGGAGGCCATCGTCTGCGGCGGGCAGAGTGACCACGGGTGGGGAGACCGCCGGTGTCGGAGGCGCGAGGGTGGGTCGGGCGACGATCGTGCGTGGCGCGGTGTCGAGGTTCAGTGTTCCGCGATCGGGGGCGAGGGCGCGCGGGCGCGAAGGATGCTGCTCCCGCCAGGCGGCGAAGAGGAACAGGGCGAGGATGCCGGTGTTCAGCACGTTCCACACCGTCGCGATCGTCGCGACACCGTTGCCGACATCACGCACGATGGCGACGACGCTCGTGAGCGCGAGAAAGACGAACGTGACGATCTGCGGGATGACGAAGTTCCACGGCGAGTTGCGGCCGCGAGACGCACCGGTGACGTGCCAGCCTTCGTCTTTGCCGGAGAGCACATTCCACAGTGCCTTCGTGTAGATGGGGAAGGAGGCGGTCGCAAGTGTCAGCGTCTCCCAGCGGAAGGACCCCATCACGAACCAGGCGAGCAAAATCTGCATCAGGTAGAACCCGGAGTAGAACAAGGCCCATTGCCACAGCGGCATATCCATGCTGATCGGTCGCAGGTCGAAGAAGATCTCCAGCGGCGGCACCATCAGCAGCAGAAGCGGGCAGATGCCGGTCAGATAGAACGTCGCCGTGACGAGGTACTGGAGGCGCTGGTCCGGCGTCAGACGGAGCTTGCGGCTGAGCGGAAAACTCGTCAGGAGGATCTCGAACCCTCCGGATGCCCACCGCAGCTGCTGCTTGCTATACGCCTCCACCGTCTCCGGAGCGTCTCCGATCGCCAGGACGTCGGGAATGTAGATCGAGCGCCAGCCCTGGTCGTGCAGACGAAGCGATGTCCAGACGTCTTCCGACTTCGAGTCGGTGTACATGCCGCCGATCGAGTCGATGGCGGTGCGGCGAAACAGAACGTTCGTGCCCACGCAGAAGGCGGCGTTGAAGCGGTTCCGGCCCGGCTGGACGAATCGGTAGAACATGGCCTGCATGTAGGCGGCGCCGCGGGCAATGACCGTATCGAGGTTGCCGTATCGCTGCGGCGTTTGAACGAAGGCGACGGTCTCGTCGATCATGAACGGCAGGGTCTCGCGGAGGAAGTTCGGCTCGGGCACGAAGTCCGCGTCGAAGATCGCGAAGAAGTCGCCGCGAGTGATCGTCAGCGCGTGGTTCACATTGCCGGCTTTGGCCCCGCCGCTGCTCAGCCGACGGATGTAACCGACGCCGAGCAAGGCGGCCAGCTCCCGAACGTCGTCTGAGCGGCCGTCGTCGAGGATCCATGTGGTGTGGGGTCCGTCCATGGCACGCGCAGCCTCAGCGGTGCGACGGATGGTTTCCAGCGGTTCGCCATAGACCGTGATGAGCACGTCGACGCAGACGGGACGTCCCCCGAGCGTGAAGGGTTGGGGGACGTGCTGATCGGCGGGAAAGAGCGCCTGCTGCGCGGCGAAGTAGGCGAAGTCACGCGGCCCCGGCCCCGCCGACAGGATCGTCCACATCGAGAGGAGCGCCTGCGCCACGAGGATTGTCTCGGCAGTGATCACCAGGATGTACGGCAAGAGGTCGCCTCGCGCATCCGGGCGAAGCAGGTACCACGCGTACGCGAGGATTCCGAGCGTCGCGATGATCGTGATGAGCACGAGGACGGGCGAGGCCGTATGCGCCTCGCGGGACAGCCTGCGCTGTCGGTCCGTCAACTGCTGTTGGCGTTCTCGTTGGCGTTCCCTGTTATCGCCCATGGCCCGATCCCCAGATTTCATCGGGACCGCCCCCCAAGGCGATCCCATCCCCATGACCGCGACGCTGGAGCCGACCTGGCATCAGGAGAGCACGCGGGTGTGTCCGTGAGGTTAACGATGCCTGGGGAGGTTCTGGGGGAATGAACCCGCCCGCCCGCCGCACGCCTCCGCGAGCGCGCGGAATCCGGCGGGTAGACTCGGCCCCGCTCCCGCCACGCCCAGCGGAGCAGATAGGCAACCGCACCCCGTGACTGACTCCGATAATCCGCGTTCCGACGCGCCGTTGACGATCCTGATGGCGGCCGATACCTTCGCACCGGACGTCAATGGAGCGGCGCGGTTCGCCGAGCGACTTTCCGCGGGTCTCGCTGCCCGCGGGCATGATGTCCACGTGGCGACTCCCAGCGTCGGCCACCGGAACGGGGGCACCTTCCAGGAAGTCATCGAAGGTCAGACGATCACCGTGCATCGCCTTCCCGCGGTGAGGTGGTACCCGCACGACTGGCTGCGGTTCGTGTGGCCGTGGCGCGCCAAGCACTATGCGCGCAAGCTGCTCGACGAGATCCCCGCCGACGTCGTCCACAGTCAGTCGCACATCGTGATCGGTCGCGGGCTCACCCGCATCGCCACGAGGCGAGGGATTCCTGTGGTGGCCACCAACCACGTCATGGCCGAGAACATCCTCGATTTCACGACTCTGCCGCCGTTGCTGGACAAGCTGGTCGTCAAGCTCGCGTGGGACGACGCGAAGCGCACCTTCGACATGTCGCGGGCGGTCACGACCCCGACGCGTAAAGCTGCGGAGTTCCTTGAGAACACGATCGACATCTCGGGGGTCATTCCGATCAGCTGCGGTATCGATAAGAAGAACTACACGCCGAATCTCGAGCCGCGCCCGCACTCGCGCGTTCTGTTCGTCGGTCGACTCACGACCGAGAAGCATGTCGAGGTGACACTGCAGGCCATCGCCGCGCTCACCCCGGAACTCGACCTCAGCTTCGACATCGTTGGTGGCGGTGACCAGCGAAAGAATCTGGAGCAGTGGACGCAGAAGCTCGGTTTGCAGGATCGGGTGCGCTTCCACGGGCGAGTGTCGGAGGAGGAGTTGCGCGCGGCCTACACTCGGGCGGATGTCTTCGTGATCGCTTCGATCGCCGAGCTCCAGTCCATCGCGACGATGGAGGCGATGGCATCCGGGCTTCCCGTCATCGGAGCGAACGCCGTCGCGCTCCCGCACCTCGTGCACGATGGCGAGAATGGCTATCTGTTCGAGCCGGGCGACGTCGATGACCTCGCGGACAAGCTGCGTCGGGTCCTGACAGCACCTCCGGAGGAGTATCTCGCGATGCAGGAGGCGTCACTCAAGGGCGTCGAGATCCACGACATCGAGCGCACCCTGGATGTCTTCGAGAAGCTGTACCGCGGCGAGCCGGTGGGGCAGTGACATGCGACTCTTCTTCGACGCGCGTTACATCCGCACCGACTTCCATGATGGGATCAGCCGGTTCAGCACCGAACTGGCACATGCCGTGGAGGAGGAGGCGGCGGTGCGGGGCATCGACGTCACCTACCTGATCTGCGATCCGGCGCAGCGCAGCCATCTGCCAGACGGGGCTCAGGCGCGGCGCATGCACGCGCCCACGTCGTGGAAGGAGCCGTTCAGTGCGCTTCTCCTCAATCGCCGCACGCCCGACGTCGTCTTTTCGCCGATGCAGACGATCGGCTCGTTCGGGCGGAGGTTTCACCTCATCCTGACGTTGCATGACACGATCTACTACCGTCACCGCACGCCGCCGCATGATCTCCCGTGGCCGATCCGACTCGGCTGGAGGCTCTTCCATCTCTCGCCGATCCCGCAGCGGATCACCCTGAACGCCGCCGACATTGTCGCTACGGTCAGCGAGACCAGCAAGCGGCAGTTCGCGAAGATGCGATTGACCAAGCGGCCCATCATCGTCGTGCCGAACGCGCCCCGCAACCTCTCCGCATTGCTCCCCGAGGGAGAGGCGGTGCGGGCCGAGAAGTCCCGCAACCTCATCTATATGGGGTCGTTCATGCCGTACAAGAACGTCGAGACCCTTGTGCGAGCGATGCGCTCCCTCCCCGGGCGGACCCTTCATCTCCTTTCGCGTATCTCACCGGAGCGGCGACGAGACCTGACAGCCGTCGCGCCAGCGGGCGCCGAGGTGGTTCACGAAGGAATGTCCGACGGGGAATACGCGGCGGCGCGCGCGCCGGAATCGTCCATCGTCTTCCACGACGGGGTCACCGACGCCGAGTACGCGGCGCTCCTGGCAGATGATGCCGTGCTCGTCACCGCCAGCCTCGATGAGGGGTACGGCCTGCCCATCGCCGAGGCGCTCGCGATGGGCGTGCCTGCCGTTGTCAGTGATGCTGAGATCTTCCACGAGGTCGCCGGCGGCGGCGCCCTCTACGCCCCTGCCCGCGACGCGGATGGGTTCGCGCGCGCGATCAAGACCCTCGCCGATCCTGCCGTGCGTGCGCGGGTCGTCGACGTCGGCCGCGCGCACATCCGCGGATACTCATGGCAGCGCTCAGCCGAGGTGCTGCTGGATGCGGTGGCACAGTTGGGGCGGCGCTGAGGAGCCATGACCGAGGGTCGTGCCGGCCGTGGCATCTACGTCGAGACGCTCATCGACGCAGATCTCGAGACGCTGTGGCAGGCGACACAGGACCCGGCCCTGCACGCGCGGTGGGATCTCCGGTTCTCCCGCATCGTGCCGACGGGTGAGCGGGACGGCGCGCAGATGTTTCGATACGAGCGATCGGTCTGGCTCCATACCGTCCACGGAGTGGGCGTGAGCATCGGTGAGTCGCAGGGTGCGGACGGGGCGCGGACATCAGCGCTGCGCTTTTCCACCGACGACAAGCTCTCACCGCTTCGCGAGGGGCGCGGCTACTGGCGGTATATCCCGGGGCCGCGGGGCGTGCGGTTCATCACCGGTTACGACTATCGGCCGGGGTTCGGAATCTTGGATGTGATTGTGCGTCCGTTGGTCGGCTGGGCGACGGCATGGAGCTTTGACCGGCTGCGCATCTGGCTCGAGCGCGGTGAAGCGCCGGAGCAATGGCCGCTGCGCAGTGTCCTGTGGGTGTGGCGTGCGGACAGGCCCCGCGCCGCGCGGTGCGTGCGGGCTCCCCGCGGCGGCCGGCGTCGCGCAGACCATCTGCAGGGCGCGCCTGCCACCCTTTCTGCCCTGCCGCACCCGGGGCGAGTGCTGTGACATCGATCTTCCAGCGTGCGATGGGCGCCGAGTTCGAGCGGCTCCACCCGATGATGCAGCGCCGCTTCGGTGTCGGCTTGGATGCGGGCGAGGCGTGTGTGGGTCGAGGTGTCATGTCTTCGATTCGGCGAGGACCCTGGTGGACCATCCCCTTCCTGCAGATCGGCCGGCTCCGCAACATCCTCGTGCCGGACGTGGGGACGGATGTGCCCTTCACCGTGTCCAACTTCCCGTACCGCGATCCGCTGGGCCGCGAGACGGTGACCTTCGTCCGCGAGTATGTGATCGGACGCAAGCGTCGTCGGTTCGACGCGACGATGATCCTCGTGGGCCACACAATCGTGGACTACCTCGGGACCCATCAGCATTTGGCGGTCGATCTCGACCTCCACGTCGACGACCGGGGCGGTCTTGTGCTCACGTCCGACGCGCAGCGATTCCACGAGGGAAGGATCTCGTTTTGCTTTCCCATGCTCTTCAGCGGGCGCGCGAGGCTGACCGAATGGTTCGACGATGCAGATGGCAGGTTCCACGTCGACTTGGAGGTCCGGAACAGGGTGTTCGGTTTCCTCTTCGGGTACCGAGGCGAGTTCACGTGCGAGTGGACCCCCGCCACGGACGCGCCAGACCGACTCAAACCCGTGCGTCACGAGCGCCGGGTCTGACCGGGTCGTGGTCGTCGGGTGGCGCGGGAATGCGTCGGATGTCGAGGGGTTCGGGGCGGTACCCGTCGCGGACGACGACGATGCCGGTGGCAATAACGCCGAGGGCGGCGAGGCCGCCCAGGGTGAGGATGAGAAGTATCATGGCAGAAACGCTACGATGAGAGCCTCGCTGCCATAAGTGGCAGAGGGGACGCCTATCGTAGGATTTCTGCCACACGGAAGGAGCGACGTGCACACTGTCGCTTGCATTGTTCAGGAAGGCTTCGCGCCGTTCGAGTTCGGCGTTGCCTGCGAGGCGTTCGGGCTCGATCGCTCGGATGACGGCGTGCCGAACTTCGACTTCCGCGTCGTGACTCCCGACCCCGGTGTGGTGGCGTCGAAGATGGGTTTCTCGATCAACGTCGAGAACGATCTGACCTTCGCTGACAAGGCCGACCTCATCGTTGTCAGTCCGGTGCCGCGTGAGAACTGGGGCTCGATCGATGAGCGCATCGCGCGCGTCGTGCGTGATGCCGTCGCCCGGGGTGCGTGGGTGCTGAGCGTCTGCAGTGGATCATTCGTGCTCGCGGCGGCAGGGGTACTGGACGGGCGGAAGGCGACGACGCACTGGATGTACGCCGAGACGATGGCGGCCATGTATCCGAGTGTGGAGGTCGACCCGAATGCGTTGTTCGTGCAGGACGGGCGGATCATCACGAGCGCCGGCACCGCCGCCGGTCTGGATGCGTGCCTGCACCTTCTGCGCCTGGAGCTCGGCGCCGAGCTGACCAACCGGATCGCGCGGCGGATGGTGGTCCCGCCTCAGCGTGACGGCGGGCAGGCGCAGTTCATCGACAAGCCGCTGCCGGCCTCGACGTCGCTCTCTCTTGCGCCCGTGATGGATTGGGCCATTGACAATCTCGCTCTTGATCTCTCGGTCGAGCAGCTCGCCGCCCGTGCGCACATGTCGCCGCGCACTTTCACCCGCCGTTTCAAGGCCGATTGCGGCACAACCCCGGCGGCGTGGCTCACGCGTCAGCGTGTCATTCAGGCGCAGCGAATGCTGGAGGAGACCGGGCTGGGGCTCGATGCGATCGCCTACCAGTGCGGATTCGGTTCCGCCGCCGTGCTGAGGCAGAATTTCGCGCGGCTTCTGGGAACGACGCCCACGGCGTATCGCGCACGCTTCTCCTGTGCGGAGCCGCTCGCCTCCTGACGCCTCCGCGCGCTCCTCGTTTTTCTCCGGGGCAAGGGGCTATCCGTTGCCACGCCTGCCCTCCGGTGGTAAAGTTGAGTCTATAAGGCTCAACTTTGAGCCGAAGATTTCAGGAGAGAAACATGAGCCAACCGCAACAGCCGGGTCAGGAGGAGCAGCAAAGCCCTCTCGAGCAATTCGGCATCAACCTCACCGAGCGCGCGCGCGCCGGCAAACTCGACCCCGTCATCGGGCGCGACTCGGAGATCCGACGCATCAGCCAGGTGCTGACACGCCGCACGAAGAACAACCCCGTCCTCATCGGCGAACCGGGCGTGGGTAAGACCGCGGTCGTTGAAGGCCTCGCCCAGCGCATCGTCGCAGGCGACGTCGCCGACTCGCTAAAGGACAAGGAACTGATCGCACTCGACATCTCTGCGCTCGTGGCCGGAGCCATGTATCGCGGGCAGTTCGAGGAGCGTCTGAAGAGCGTGCTCAAGGAGATCGTCGATTCCGAGGGGCGCGTCATCACCTTCATCGACGAACTCCACATCCTCATGGGCGCGGGCGGGGGAGAGGGCTCCGTGGCCGCCTCCAACATGCTCAAGCCCATGCTCGCCCGGGGCGAGTTGCGCCTGATCGGTGCCACCACGCTCGACGAATATCGCGAGTTCATCGAGAAGGATGCAGCCCTCGAACGTCGCTTCCAGCAGGTGTACGTCGGTGAGCCGAGCGTGGAAGACACGATTGCGATTCTGCGCGGGCTCAAGGAGCGCTACGAGGCGCACCACAAGGTCGCCATCGCCGACGGTGCGGTCGTTGCCGCGGCCAGCCTGTCCAACCGCTACATCCCGAGCCGTCAGCTCCCCGACAAGGCCATCGACCTCATCGACGAAGCCGCCTCTCGGTTGCGCATGGAGATTGATTCCGCGCCGCTGGAGATCGATGAACTGCGCCGCCACGTCGATCGCCTCAAGCTGGAAGAGCTCGCGCTCAAGAAGGAGAAGGACGCGGCGTCGAAGGAGCGCCTGGCTGCCCTGCGCGAAGACCTCAAGGGTCAGGAAGAGCACCTCAAGGATCTGCAGAAGCGGTGGGAGGCGGAACGTGCCAACCTCAACCGCGTCGGCGACATCAAGTCGAAGCTCGACGCTGCCCGCGTCGATGCTGAACGCGCCCAGCGTGAGGGCAACCTCGAGCGCGCGTCGCGGCTGCTGTACGCCGAGATCCCTCAGCTCGAGCGAGAGCTGGGCGAGGCGGAACGCGCCGAGAACTCCGAGGCGCGCATGGTCAATGACCAAGTGACCGATGAGGACATCGCGAGCGTCATCGCCGCGTGGACCGGGATTCCGGTCGGCAGGCTCCTTCAGGGCGAAAGCGAGAAGCTCGTCCACCTTGAAGCCGAGCTCGGAAAGCGACTGATCGGCCAGAAGGATGCGGTCAAGGCTGTCTCCGATGCCGTTCGCCGTTCGCGCTCGGGCATCTCCGACCCGAACCGCCCCGTCGGTTCGTTCCTCTTCCTCGGCCCGACCGGGGTCGGAAAGACCGAGTTGGCCAAGGCTCTCGCCGAGTTCTTGTTCGACGATGAGCGCGCCATGGTGCGCATCGACATGAGCGAGTACGGCGAGAAGCACTCCGTCGCGCGTCTGGTCGGTGCCCCTCCCGGGTACATCGGCTACGAGCAGGGCGGGCAGCTCACAGAGGCGGTACGCCGCCGTCCCTACTCGGTCGTGCTGCTTGACGAGGTCGAGAAGGCGCACCCGGAAGTGTTCGACATCCTCCTCCAGGTGCTCGACGACGGTCGACTCACCGACGGGCAGGGCCGCACGGTCGACTTCACCAACGTCATCCTCATTCTCACCTCGAACCTGGGCTCGCCGATCCTGATCGACCCGACCCTGACGAAGGAGCAGAAGGAGGAACAGGTCATGGCTCTCGTGCGCCAGGCGTTCCGCCCCGAGTTCCTGAACCGCCTCGACGACGTCGTGATGTTCGAGCCGCTCAGTGAAGCGGACCTCGCTCAGATCGTGGAGCTGTCGGTCGATGCCCTCCAGCGCCGTCTCCGGGAGCGTCGCCTCACCCTCGCGGTCACGCCCGACGCGCGGGCATGGCTGGCCGAGCGGGGCTACGACCCGATCTTCGGTGCCCGGCCCCTGCGTCGGCTCATCCAGTCGGAGGTGCAGGACCGCCTTGCCATGGCGCTGCTCGCCGGCGGCGTGCGCGACGGTGACGTGGTCCGCGTGGACGTCGACGCATCCGGCAACTCGCTTGTCCTGACGAGCGATGGCCCAGCGCCTGAGAACGAGGGGTCCCGCGATGAGGACGTGATCGAAGCCGTCATCGACGAGGACTGAACCGCGCACACACGTGCGGAGAAAGCGGGTCGACGCCCTGGCGCGGCCCGCTTTCTCGCGCGGCGAGGGTCGTTGTGATATTTCAGCCGCTCGACACGTCCTACAGGCGACAGGCTCCCACCCCACGGGGGTGGGAAAACCCGCCGCGCGTCCCCAGTCCCCAGATCCGTGCGGCGGTACCGAGCGGGACATGTCCACCCTCCACGGGCATGTCCCGCTCTTCTTTTGCGCCCGCCGAGGGGCGTGGATCGACGCTGACTGTGGCACGCGCGCTGCCGACCAGGAAAAAGTCGAACGAGTTTGTGACGTTCGTCGGGCCGGTCCCGTCTCATCTATGAGCGACACATTCGCTCGCCTCGTACGACGCGGCTGAGAGGCCGCGCCCCAAGATTCTGGAGGAAGAGTTCATGGTTAACGAAAACTCGAACACGACTGGCCCCGACAGCACGGCTCCCAAGCCGACCGTTCCCACCTCGCGCGTCGACCGCCCCGCACACAACGTCGCATCCGAGGGTGCGGAGAACTCCGGCGGCACCACCACGATCGCTGACGGTGTCGTGGCGAAGGTTGCCGGCATCGCCGCTCGTGAGGTTCCCGGTGTGTATGCGCTCGGTGGCGGCGGGGCTCGTGCCTTCGGCGCACTCCGCGACGCAGTCAACGCGTCCGACCTCACTCAGGGTGTCAAGGTCGAGGTCGGTGAGACTCAGGCTGCTGCTGACCTGACGATCGTCGTCGAGTACCCGCAGCCCATCCAGGATGTGGCCGAGAACGTCCGCAGCGCGGTCGCCAACGCGATCTCTCGCCTCGTCGGCCTCGAGGTCGTCGAAGTGAACGTCTCTGTTGACGACATCCACCTGCCCTCCGACGACTCGGACGACGACGACGAGTCCGAGTCCCGCGTCGCATGAGTGCCACGGCAACCGGTGCCCTGATCGGGGCAGTGCTGGCCATCTCGGGTCTGCTGTTCGGCTTCTGGGGCTTCCTGCTGGTCGCGCTCCTGATGGGGATCGGCGCACTCGTCGGTCGTATCGCATCGGGTGAGCTCGACCTGCGGGCCCTGGCCGGTGTCTTCAGCGGCCGGCGCACCGCGTCATGAGTACGTCCGCCCCCGCTGCCGCGCCCGTCTCCACTGAGGGTGTGCGTGGCGGGGTGCACGTCCGGGAGCGCGTCATCGACAAGGCCGTACGAGAGGCCTCCGCGCGCGTGATCGGCGTGCCGCGCGGAGATGTCGATGTCGAGGTGAACGAGTGGGGCCGCGGTCTCGCGGTGCGAATCGCCTCGCGACTGCCGGTTCCGAGCCTCGAAGACACGGAGCAGATCCGGTCTGGTCAACCGATTATTGAGCGCGTGCGAAACGCGCAAGAAGCGCTCGCGACGGAGTTCGCGAGACTGACCGGCCGCGAGATCCGTCGCGTGTCCTTCACGGTAACGGGAGCGATCGTGCCGGAGCGAAAGAGGGTGAAGTAGATGTCCACCGTGCTTGAGCGCGTCGTGCGCCGAGAGACGCACTCGCCGCGAACCATCTGGGCGGTCATCGTCCTAATCCTCATCGCTCTGGGCGCGATCTATCTCGGTATCGAGATCGTTCTCGCCTTGGCGGGTGTTCCGGCTCTGCTGGTGCGGCCCGCGGCGGGGTGGGAATGGCTTGCTGGCCTTCCTGACCTCCAGCCGCAGTCGGCCGTCGTTGCAGGCGGGATCGTGCTCGGGCTCCTCGGGCTGCTGCTCCTGCTCATCGGCATCGCGCCGGGGCGGCGGGCAAAGCACCAACTCGGTGTCACTGACCACCCGGTCCTTGTCGACAATGCGGTGATCGCTTCTGCGGTCGCGGAGGATGTCCGCCGGGAGCTGGACCTGTCTCGCGGCGGGGTGCGCGTCGGCGTGAGCCATCGCGCTGCCGACGTGACTGTCCGACCCGAGCCGGGTCAGGTCGTGGAGAAGGAAGACGTGCGCGCAGTGGCGGAAGCACGCCTCGCCGAATACCAGCCCTCGCCCGCGATCAAAGTCCACGTTCGAGTTCTCGAGGATGCGCAACAGGGAGGCAGCCGATGAATGACACGAATCGTGCCGTGAACCGGATCGTCCTGATCGTCGTCGGCCTCATTCTTCTCGCAGCCGGTGCGGCGACCGCTCTCGCGGCGCTCTGGCCGGCTGCCGGAGAGATCTGGAAGAGCACCTCCACGACTGCCGTGGACTGGATGACCGCCGCGTACAACGGCACTCCCGTGTCCGAGAACACGGTCGTGAACTGGTTTGCGCTCGGCATCCTCGCGGTGCTCCTGCTGCTCGTCGTGAGCGTGATTGCGGTCATCGCGAACCTCGGTGGTGGGAAGAGCGCCGTCGTGGTGCGCGAAGACGCACCGGAGGATAAGTTCGGGCCGATCACCATCCGTGGCTCGTTCGCGTCGGAGGCCATCACCAACTCGCTGTCGCACAACCCCGCCATCCTGTCCGCGCGCGTCACATCGCGCAAGGTCAAGGGTGAGGACGTGCTGCATGTGAGTGTGACTCCGCGGCAGAACACCTCGCCGACGCTGGTTGCGTCGACGGTCTCAGGCCTCGTGGACAACCTGGCTGAGCTGCTCGGGCGGCCTACTCCGACCGTCATCTCGATCCACTCCGGGGTGAGGGCGCGTCTCGCGTCCGACCAGTCCCGAGTCGACTGACATATCGAATCAACGGAAGGAAGAGCGATGCGAAAGAACCTCCTTATCGCCGTGATCATCGCGGTGGCCGCGTACTGGGTGGGCGTCGAGTCCGCCAAGTCGCGTGGAAAGAACTACGAGGACCTCCGGCACCAGCTGGAGCGCCTGTGGACCAGCCCCGACGCGAAGAAGTCGCGTAAGAAGCTGGCGAAGAAGATCGGCAAGTCCACGGAGAAGGCTCGAAAGGGCCTCCTCGGCAAGTGAATCCGTGACACCCGAACGGGTGTCCTGACGAAAGGAAGCGCCATGGGCGTGGGAG
Organism: Microbacteriaceae bacterium PS02070; assembly: GCA_029959865.1. GTDB lineage: Bacteria > Actinomycetota > Actinomycetes > Actinomycetales > Microbacteriaceae > Microbacterium. Next base: position 827,319 of record JASCPE010000001.1, read on the forward strand.
ACAACATCAAGGCAGCTGCAGCGAAGGCGACCGGCAAGGTCAAGGAGACCGTCGGCGACCTGACCGACAACGAGAAGCTCGTTGCCGAAGGCAAGGCGGACCAGCTCAAGGGCGAGGCCACCGAAGCCAAGGGTGACGTGAAGGACGCCGCCAAGGACGTCAAACACGACGTCAAGGACGCGTTCGACAAGTGAGCCGCCGTCACGGGCGGAAGGGACATCCCTTCCGCCCGTGACGTGTACAGCGAAGTCCGAACTGAGGCACCGCGGGTCGCACGGCGAATCAGCCGTGACGTAAGGTGCCATCTCGTGAAGGAATGCAATGGGTGAGGAACGAAACCCGAGCATGCTCGACGCCGCCGACGACCACATCCTCGCGGGTCGGGCTGCCGACGGTGATGCGCGAGCGTTCGCCATCATCGTGCGTCGGTACGCGCCGATGATGCGGGCCTACGCGCGGCGGATCCTTCCCGGCACCGAGTACGTCGATGACGCCGTGCAGGAGGCCTTCATCACCGCGTGGGAGCGGCTTCCCGATCTGGACGACCCGCGCCGGCTCAAGAGCTGGCTCATGCGCATCACCAGCCGGAAGGCGATCGATCGTATCCGGGCGAGCCGGCCCCAGATCGATCTCGATGATGTCGATCTGCCGATCCCCGATGCCACCACCCCGCCTCGAGCGGCCGAAGCGCAGGCGCGCGTGGCGGCGCTGGGTCAGGCGCTGAGCGAACTCCCCGACGCGCAACGTGAAGTGTGGGTGCTGCGGGAACTGGGTGAGCACAGCTACGAGGAGATCGGCGAGCAACTCGACATCCCTCTGACCACGGTGCGCGGGCTTCTGGCCCGTGCGCGTAAATACATCATTGTTCGGATGGAGCAGTGGCGATGAGCAACGAATCTGACACCCCCGAACTGAGGACTCTCGGCCTCGAGCCGGATGACCTGGACGGGCACACCATCGAGGAGCTCGCCGACTATGTCGACTCCGGTCGCACGCCGCGAGATCCCTCGATCGAATCTTCCCCGGGGTGCCGTATTGCCCTCGACGCATTGGAGGGATTGCGAGGTCTCAGCGCGGAGCTTCTCGCCACGGACGCGGAGGCAGAACCGCCGACGGACGACGCGTGGGTGCAGCGCATCCTCGCTGACATCACGCTCGACGCACGCGCGGGACGCCGGATTCCGCTGGACACGCCCGCGGACCACGTCGACCTCGGGATCACCGAGGGTGCCGTGCGTGGCCTGATCCGGTCGGCGGAGGCAAGCGTTCCGGGTCTGTTCGTGGGGCGGTGCCGGCTGGAGGGCGATGTCACCGACCCCGCCGCGGCGATCCGCATCACCGTGGACGTGAGCGCCCCGTATGGACAGCCGGTGCGACCAATGATCGATCGCCTGCGGGAAGAGATCTCCCGTAGGCTGAGCGCGCACACTCAGTTGACCGTTCTCGGCATCGACATCGTCGTGCAAGACCTTTACCTTCCCCTGCGTCTGGAGACGGGAAAGCCATGACCGAGCGCGACACCCGCGCCATCGCGCGCAATGTGCAGACCGCCGTCGAGGCCGTTTCCGGCGTGAGCGCCGTGTTCCGTGCCGGATCGACGGCGCGCAAGGTGATCGAGAGCGGCATGGCGCAGCTGGGTATCCGAGAGAGCGACCCCACCGTCGTCGTCCGAGACGGGGCAAGCGGGATGCGCGTCGATGTGGCGATCGGGGTGCAGTCTTCCGCCGGCGCGGCCGTGGTCGCGCACCGTGCGCATGGTGCGGTCGAGGCTGCACTCGCCCGCGATGGGGTCACCGGTGCCGACATCCGGTTGACCGTCGTCCACATCGACGACTCGGTCTCCGCCGGCTGAGGTCTCGCGAGCCAGCCGAGCCGAACCAGGGCCGGTCGGCGCCGGGAGTCTGCGCCCGGTCTAGCTAGGAAGAGATCGCTTCGTCCAGGGCTGCGAGGGTGAACTCCCATCCCTGCCGGTATGACTCGGCCGGACGTGAATCTTCCCACGGTCCGGTGTGGCGCACGGTCAGGCGCGTGCCGTCGCCCTCGGAGACGAAACGAAGGTCGACGGCCTCGTTGATGCTGGCGCCTTCCGCGTCGGTCCATTCCCACGTGAAGGTGAGGCGGTGCGGTTCGTCGACGGTGAGATAGACCCCACCGACCTCCATGTCCTGAGACGGTGCGGCTGTGCGCCACGCGCCGCCGGGGCGGGGGTCAACGTCGATCTCGACGTCTGACCAGTGATTCCACCACCACCGTCGCATGCCGTCAGCGGTGGCGAACGCGTTCCACACCGTCGCGACCGGGGCTGGGACATGCCGGACGAGTTCCAGCCCAGATCCGGTGATGGTCCGCCACGCCGCGACGGCGTGCTCCTCGACCTGGGCGCGTGCTGCGCGCCCGGTAGGGTCGGCAAACATTGAGGCGAGGTCGCGGAGGAAGACTTCCCAGCCGCCCCCGTAGTCGACGGCATGGTCCGCCTCATCGAGAGCATGCTGGAGAGTGAGGGTGGTGCCACCGTCGGAGGCGTCGGACAGCCGTGCCGTGACGACACTGTCGCGCTCACCCGGCCAGGACCACGAGACGCGGATCTCGTCGGACTCGCACAGAAGGACCCGCCCCGTTGCGACGTCATCGGCGTCATCTTCACTGAGGACGGCGCGGAAGCTGTCGCCGACGCGTGCCGGCTTGCCTTCGACGCGGCCGAACCAGCGCGCCAGGCGCTCGGGGTTGGTGAGGGCGTCGCGTACGTCGGCGCGATCGGCGGCATAGCGCCGGATGAAGACCAGCTCGGGCGCGTCGGGCGTGCCGAGCAGGGCGCGCAGGTGAGTGTCGCTCATCATGCCTCTTTCGTGGGGGGTGTGCGGTCGGTCGCGCCGCGGGCGAGCTCCGTATCCAGCGCGTCGAGGCGTTGGGTCCAGAGCGCGGAGTAACGCTGGACCCACGTGGTGACGTCGTCGAGAGCGCCCGGTGCGAGCGCGTAGACGCGCTGAGACCCCTCCCGTCGTGCGGTGACGGTGTCGAAGTCGCGCAGGATGCGCAGGTGATTAGAGACCGCAGGCTGGCTGATGCCGAATTCGCCCTGCACCACCCGTCCGACAGACCCTGCCGAAGCCTCGCCCTCAGCGAGAACCTCCACGATGCGCCGCCGTACAGGGTCCGCCAGCAACGCAAAAGACTTCATGCATCAGTGATATCAGCAATAACTGATGTGATCAAGCGTAGACACCCAGTTTCGGCCCACACCCGCGTCCCCACACCCGCGTCCCCACGCCCGCGCCGCCATGCCTACGCTGCCGAACTAGTGCAGGCTCACGGTCTCGCGTTGCTCCCTGCACAACTGCGGCGTCGTCGGGCGACGCGCCGGGGCGCGGGTGTCTCCGGTCGGCGTGTCGGGCACGGACGCCGCAGTCGTGCGGGGGTGGTGACAGGCGTGCGCGGCGGACTCAGAGACCTGAACCGGCAGGGCGTGCCCACGGTTGGCGCCGCACGAGAGACTGCCCGATGCACAACGGCGGCATGGTCGGGCGACACGCCGGGGCGCGGTGGTCCCCGGTCGGGGTGTCGGGCACGGACGCCGCAGTTGTGCGGGGGGTGGTGACAGGCGTGCGAGGCGGACTCAGCGACGTGAACCGGCATGGCGTGCCCACGGTTGGCGCCGCACGAGAGACTGCCCGATGCACAACTGCGGCGTCGTCGGGCGACGCGCCGGGGCGCGGGTGTCTCCGGTCGGCGTGTCGGGCACGGACGCCGCAGTTGTGCGGAGGGCGGACGCCCGAGTTGTGCGGAGGGCGGAGGCCCGCCGATGGTCGGACGCGTGAGGCGCCCCGGGTGAGGGTCAGTCGTTGACGAGGATCGAGTCTCCGACGGGGCGGCGCGTGCGGGGCGCGGTCTCGCGCTCACGCATCTGGTCATCCAGTTCCGTGTGATCTCCGAGGTCACCGACTGCCATGACGGTCAGCGGCTGGAATCGTTCGTCGATTCCGAGCGCAGCGACGATGGCGCTGCCGTCGAACCCTGCCATCTGGTGGGTGTACAGGCCATCTGCGTGAGCCTGAATGGTGAAGTACGCGGCAGCCTGTCCGGTGTCGTAGATCGACCACCGCAGGGGAGTTCCCTCGGCGGTCTCACGCTCGGTGAGGAAGACGACCAGTGCTGAGGCGGCGGGCGCCCAGCCGGCATTGAAGCCGACGAGGCTGTCCACGACCGCCTGATGGGTCGGAGTTCCGCGGCGAGCGACGACGGCGCGCCACGGCTGAGTGTTGCTCGCAGACGGAGCCCAGCGGGCGGCTTCGAGAGCGCTCGTGAGGGCGGCTTCGTCGATCGGCGCGGTCGGGTCGAACACGCGTGTGCTCCAGCGCTTGGTCAGCACCTCGAGGATCGGGGCATCGGTCTGCGCACTACGGTCGAGGGTTTCGGTCATGACGGCTCCCGGGAAAGAACGATTCGGGGACGCCATCGGCCCACTCAGATTCCCTCCAGAATATCCCTCGCACTGACGGTGCGGCCCGTGGCCGCTTATCCTGTCGTCATGACGGCCACCGCAGACCTTTATGACGAGCGAGGCGACGACCTCGACTCTGTGTCCCTCCAGTTCCAGGACATCGGGGGCGTGACGGCGTTCGAGGGGCAGATCCGGACGATTCGCTGCCACCGGGACAACGCTCTCGTCAAGCAGACACTCGCAACCCCCGGCGAGGGGGCCGTGCTCGTCATCGACGGGGGCGGGTCACTCGAATCCGCTCTCGTAGGCGACCTCATCGCGGGCTCCGCGGTTGCCAACGGCTGGGCCGGGTTGATCGTCCACGGCGTGATTCGAGACCGCGACGCCCTCGGCGGGCTCGCGATTGGGATCAAGGCCCTCGGGTCGAATCCGCGGAAGTCTGCCAAGGACGGTGTCGGCGACGTCGATGTGCCGGTGGAGATCGCCGGTGTCGTCTTCACTCCCGGCAGGCACGTGTGGGCCGACTCCGACGGCATCCTCGTCGAGAAGTAGGGCAGTCTAGGCCCGCCCTCGGGCTGTCCCCGCGGACGTTCCCTTCGTTGCGCTCCTGTGCGGGCCGGGCCGGGGGCTGCGCAACTGCGGCGTTGGCCTGTGACACGCCGACATTCCGGACCGACAGCCTGGCGTGTCGGTTGCGTGCGCCGCAGTTGTGCGCGCGATCGGGTGCGCGAACCGGACCCGGCCAACCCTGATGTGCCCAACCGGCCCGCCCAACCGGCCTGCGCAACCGGCCTGCCCACCGGGCCTGCGCACTGAACGTGCCGCACCGCTCGCGCACTGGAGCTGCCGCACAGGATGCATCCAATAAACGGGCGGGGTCCGTGCCGGACTGAGAAACGACGAAGAAGGGGGCGATGCGGAAGTACGCATCGCCCCCTTCTTCGGTCGAACTACGACTTGGAGCTGAGTGCCTCGGAGATCTTCACCCGGGCGCCCATCTTCAGGATCGCGTTCTCGTAGATCTTGCCCGCGAGCCAGATTGCGGCGATACAGGAGACCGCGAGAATCGCGAGCGAGAGCAGCGGCTCCCACCACATCGCCTCGCCGGCGAATAGTCGCAGCGGCATTCCGACCGGAGCTGAGAACGGCACGTACGACATGATCGTGAGCACGAGCGGGTTGTCGTTGAAGAAGATCACCAGGAAGTACGGCGCCATCACGAGGAAGATCAGCGGGGTTGTGGTCGTACCGATGTCTTCGACGCGGGAGACGAGCGCCCCAGCCGCAGCGAACATGGACGCGAGGAGCACGAACCCGAAGAGGAAGAAGATCGCGAACCAGACGATCGGCGCACCGATGCCCTGCAGGAGCGCGCCCTGGTCGGTGATCGTCAGACCGATCACCGCGACCGCGGCGAACAGCAAGATTTGTCCCATCGCGAGAATCGTGTTCCCGATCACCTTTCCGGCCAGCAGAGCCTTCGTGGAAATGGTCGACAGCAGGATCTCCACGACGCGGGTCTGCTTCTCCTCGACTGCAGATTGCGCGATCGTCATACCGAAGGTCTGCGCTGCGATGAGGAAGATCGCGCCGAACCCGATCGCTACGAGGTAGCGGAGGAACCCACCGTCGCCTTCGCCATCGAGCAGTTCGATGTTCGGCAGCGTGGCGAAGGTGAGCATCAGCGTTGTACCGATGTTGGTCTTGCCGATCAGGGCATACCCGGTCGGCGACGTCGAGTCGGTCACGACCGCCGCGTCGACGTCTCCGGCGTCGACCAGGGCTTCGGCCCCGGCGCGGTCGGCGACGCTCGTGACCTCCAGGCCGGGGCGACCGTCTACGTACTCCTGGGCGTCGCTGGTCACGGCGACCGGGGTCGTGGACGGGCCTTGCGCGGTGAAGGCGATCCACACGACGAGCCCGACCATGAGTGCCATCATGAAGATGGTGGAGAAGACGAACGCTTTGCTGCGGATCTTCGAGTCGATTTCACGCTCAGCGACGAGCCAGATGCCGCTGGCCGTTGTCGGGGCCTGGGTGGCGGTGCTCATTGGATGACCTCCTTGAAGATCTGGGCAAGTGAGGGAGTCTGCGGGGTGAAGCTCGCGACGTCGCCGCGTTCCAGCGCGGAACGTAGGACGCGTTGGGCGGTCTGATCGGTGTCCGCTTCGAAGACGGCGTAATCGCCAGCGAAGTCGATGACCTCGACGCCCGGCTCGCTGCGTAGCCACCCGGCGTCCGTGCGGGAGACGAGCTCGTAGCGATTCGCGTCGTGGAGTGCGCGGAGTTCATCACGGGTTCCGGCGGCGCGGATCGTGCCCCCGGCGATGATGACGAGCTCGTCGCACAGTCGCTCGACGACATCCAGCTGGTGCGACGAGAACAGGACTCCGACTCCCCGTGCCGCGCGCTCCTGGAGCACGCCGGCGACGACATCGACCGCGAGCGGGTCGAGGCCGGAGAACGGCTCGTCGAGGACGAGCACCTTAGGGTCGTGGACGAGCGCGGCGGCGATCTGAGCGCGCTGCTGGTTTCCGAGCGACAGTGTCTCGACGTTGTCGCCGAGACGCTCGCCGAGCCCCAGCTCCTCCAGAAGTGCCGTCGACCTCTGTTGCGCGTCAGCCTTCGAGAACCCGTGCAGTCGTGCGAGGTAGACGATGTGGTCGAGCACCTTCATCTTCGGGTAGAGCCCGCGTTCTTCGGGCATGTAGCCGAACGTGCGGCGCTCTGCGGTGGTGACCGGTGACCCGTTCAGGTGCACCGACCCCCCGTCGGAGCTGAGCACGCCGAGCGCGATGCGCATCGTCGTGGTCTTGCCCGCCCCGTTGCCGCCCACGAAGCCGGTGAGCGTGCCTGCGGGCACGGTGAAGCTGACGTCGTCGAGTACTCGGCGTCCGCCGAAACTCTTGGTGATGCCGTTCAGTTCGAGCATGGAATCCTCCTCCGGGGGATCGATATTTCGACGCTACGGATCGCGGCGCCCGGCGACCTCCCCCGTGGGGTGGATTCTGTGTCTCCACCCCGAGGTGGACGCGAGTCCGTCGTGCGGTGCCCGTGTGCCCGTCCGGGCCGGAGGGTCGGACGCTCGGAGCACAACTGCGGCGTGGATAGGGGACACGCCGACGTGTCGGACGGAGGTCACGGCGTGTGGGGTGCTGACGCCGCAGTTGTGCGGCAAGGGCGGCGCGGCGGGGCAGGCGCACGACGGGCGCCCGGGCGGCGCGGGGCTTAGGTGAGGTGGTGGATATGGGCGAAGACGACGGCGGCGACGCGGTCGCGGGCGCCGAGCTTGAGGAGGATGTTGCTCACGTGCGTCTTGACCGTCGCCTCACCGATAAACAGCGCCTGGGCGATCTCGGCGTTGCTCATCGCCTGCGCGAGCAGGCGCAGAACCTCGCGCTCGCGGTCGGTGAGAGGATCGCGAAGCCCGACGTCATCGACCGATGCCGCGGGCGGCGTAGCGGCGGGCGTCACCGGTCCGGGCGCGTCCCTCGAGGCCGTCCTGTCGTCGACCGACCCGGCCGCGGTACCCCCGGGCGTAGCCGTGAAGCGCTCGATCACTCGTCGCGTGACCTCGGGCGCGAGGAGCGCGTCCCCGGCGGCCGCCACGCGCACGGCGTTGGTCAGTTCTTCCGGGCCGGCGTTCTTGAGCAGGAATCCGCTCGCTCCCGCGGACAGCGCACGGAAGAGATAGTCGACGCTGATGTCGCCCGTCGCCTCCAGGATCATCCGGAAGCCGGTGCGCATGACGGCATGGTCATCGACCAGCAGGACCCGGATCACGCTGTCGCCCCCTCGCGCGGAAGCCGTGCTCGCACCAGGAAGCCGTTCTCGCGCCCCCGAAGGTCGATCGTGCCGCCCGAGGCCGCGGCACGCTCCCGCATGCCCACGAGACCGAGCCCCGTGTGCGAACGCAGGAGGGGGCGGCCCGTGTTGACGACTTCGAGCTCCACGCAATCGTCGAGATATCGCACCCGCACGTCTGCCGTCGCGGCAGGGCCGCCGTGGCGCCGGGCGTTGGTGAGGGCCTCCTGCGTGATGCGATACAGGTTCACCTCGGTGAGCGCGGGCAGGTCGAAGGGCTCACCGATGATGCTGAGCGACGTGGGCAGTCCGTGGGTTTCCGCGTGCTCGACGAGTTCGGGGAGGCTCCCGATGCCGAGGGTTGACGGCGCTTCCTCAGAGTCCTTCGTCCGCAAGGTGCCGAGCAGGTTGCGGAGGTCGCTGATCGCCGTTCGGGCCGAGGTCTCGATGCCTGTCAGGGCGCTTCGAGCGGCATGTGGGTCGCGATCCATCACGGCCCGGGCCGCCCCCGCCTGCACACCCATCGCAGACACGTGGTGCGCGACGACATCGTGCAGTTCCCGTGCGATGCGGACGCGGTCCAATGCCACCGCCTGCGCTGCCGTTCGTTCCTTCTCTCGCTCCAGCTCGCGGGTGCGCTCCTCCAGCGCCTCGCGCTCACGAGCCGCCGCGTAGGCGCGGTCGCCCATGTAGTAAGCGCCCGAGAAGTAGAGCAGGTTCACGAGGATCTGCAGGAGCGAGTAGGAGAGGAAAGGCGAGAAGATACCCACCCGCGACAGCCCATCGTCGGTGTCTGCCGTTGATTCAATGAAGACGGCGACCAGCAGCCACACGATCATCCCGACACTGAGCACGATACGCACGATCGCGGCGCGCTGGCGGTCGGTCACCCAGGCGCCCACCGTGTACAGCGCGATGAACATCGCGATGTTGCCGGCGTACAGCTCGGGGATGTGGAAGGTCCCGCCCAGGAAGAAGAGCACGCACACGATGACGGCGACGGTGCACGGGAAGCGCCTGCGAAACGCTAGCGGTGCAGTCACGGCAATGGCGTATATGATCGACACCGGCAGGCTCGCTTGGCGCTCGCCGTAGAACCCGGCGATCGTCATGAGGGCGACGCTGATGACCGCACCGACCGCGAGCGCGGCGGCCAGAATCGCGTCAAAGCGAAGCTCGGCCGCGGTCACCGGCCGCGTCGAGGGGATGCGGGGCATGACCTCCACCGTAGGAGGTTCCCCCCGCCGGGGCATCCCCCCTGTGGGGGAGACCGCGGCTAGAAGATCATGGGGCGGTCGTCATCATCCGGACCGTCGAGATCCAGGGTGACGGCCACCGGCACGTGGTCACTGGGGATCTCGCCCTTGCGCTCATTGCGGTGGATTCCGGCGGAGGCGACCGAGTCGGTGAACGCTCGGGAGCCGAGAATAAAGTCGATCCGCAGTCCTTCGTTGCGCGGGAACTTCAGGCGTTGATAGTCCCAATAGGTGTAACCGGTCGGGATGATCGGTCGCACGGCATCGGACAGGCCGGCATCCAAGAGTGCCTGGAACGCGGCGCGCTCGGGCGGCGAGACGTGTGTCGTGACGCCCTCGACGATGCCGGGATCGCCGTTGTCCTCGTCTGTCGGGGCGATGTTGAAGTCGCCCCCGAGTGCGAGCGCGAGATCGGGCGTCGCGGCGAGAGTATCGGCGGTGTACCCGCGGAGAGCTTCTAACCATTCCAGCTTGTAGAAGTAGTGCGGATCGTCGAGGCTCCGACCGTTCGGCACGTAAAGGCTCCAGAGCTTCATGCCGCCGACCGTCGCGCCCAACGCGCGGGCTTCCTGCGGCGCGTCGGACCCGTCGTACCCCTTCTTGAAGCCGGGCATTCCCGTGAAGGCATGTTCGACGTCGGTCATCGGGTCACGGCTGGCGATGGCAACGCCGTTCCACTGATTGAGGCCGTGCGCCTCGACGTGGTAGCCAGCCTCCTCGAAGGGTCCGTACGGGAACTGCTCCGGCTTGCACTTGATCTCCTGCATGAGGAGAACATCGATGTCCTCGCGTACTGCGAACTCCACCGTGCGTGCCACGCGGGCGCGGATTGAGTTCACGTTCCAGGTCGCAATTCGCATCCCCCCAGCCTACGGCGGGACGCCGACGTCGCACGGTGGCTCGTAGCTGCGCGCCGTAGACTCGGGAGTATGGCTGAGGCGTCGACACCAGAGGTAGAGCAGGACCGGCAAGCGCTCATCGCGCTCATCTCCGACGAGGCCGTCTTTCATGGCGATTTCACTCTCTCCAGTGGCAAGCAGGCGACCTACTACGTCGACATGCGCAAGCTCACGCTGGACCACCGGGCCGCACCCTCGATCGGCCGCATCATGCTTGACCTCATCCGCGACATCGATGGCATCGTCGCCGTCGGCGGCCTCACCCTCGGCGCGGACCCCATCGCCAACGCGGTGATGCATGAGTCCGCCCGCACCGACGCGCCGCTGGACGCTTTCGTCGTGCGCAAGGAGCCGAAGGATCACGGCCGCGGCCGTCAGATCGAAGGTGCCGACGTCGTCGGCAAGCGTGTCGTCGTCGTGGAAGACACGTCAACCACCGGGCAGTCGGCACTCAAGGCCGTCGAGGCACTGCGGCGCGAAGGCGTCGAGCCGGTTGCCGTCGCCGTGATCGTTGACCGGAAGACGGGTGCCCAGGCAGCCGTCGAGGCTGCCGGTCTGGAATGGCTGGCTGCCATCGACCTCGACGACCTCGGTCTCGAACCGCAGTAGCCTGTACGCTCAGGCCCGGCCCGGTCCTCGGTTCGGATCGTCGGGATCGGCCCGAGGGTCTCCCGGATCGAGGCTCGTTCCCTCTTCCAGGCCGGGATTGATGCTGGCCTCGCCGCCGGACTTCCCGTGCGACTCGGGATTGAGATCGGAATCGGGCGTGAGGCCGGGATTCAGGCGGGTTTCCTGGCTCGGCGCCTCCGTCGGTGACGCCGCAGCGCCGCGGGGGGCGGGGGAGCCACCGCGGGAACGATCCTTCCCCTTGCGGTCACCCATGTACCGCATGACGAACATCACGAGCGTGGTCAGAAGGATGAGGGTCGTGACGCCGAACAGAAGGTTGCGTTCAAACTCGCTCATACGACCTCCGGGAATTCTGTTTCGATCGGTTCGGGCGTGACGAGGTCTGCGATCGACGCGAGGACCTCGTCCGGCCGGAAGGGATAGCGCTCCACTTCCGCGGGGTCGCTGATTCCGGTCAGCACGAGCACGGTGTAAAGGCCCGCCTCGATGCCGGCGATGATGTCGGTGTCCATCCGGTCACCGATCATCGCGGTCGTCTCCGAGTGCGCTCCGATCCGGTTCAGCGCGGACCGGAACATCATCGGGTTCGGCTTGCCGACGACATACGGCTCCTTGCCGGTCGCTTTGGTGATGAGCGCCGCGAACGACCCCGTCGCCGGCACGACACCGAACGGAGTCGGGCCAGTCGCATCGGGGTTGGTGATGATGAAGCGGGCGCCGTCATTGATGAAGCGGATCGCTTTCGTGATCGCCTCGAACGAGTACTGCCGCGTCTCCCCGACGACGACGTAGTCGGGGTCGGTCTCGGTCATGATGAATCCGGCTTCGTGCAGAGCGGTCGTCAGCCCTGCTTCCCCGATCACGAAGGCTGCGCCACCGGGCAACTGTGAACGAAGGAACTCCGCCGTCGCGAGAGCGGACGTCCAGATGCGTTCTTCCGGCACATCGAGGCCGGACCTGGCCAGTCGTGCGCTCAGATCGCGTGGTGTGAAGATCGGATTATTGGTGAGCACGAGGAACGGAACTCCCTCGTCGCGCCACTGCGTGAGGAGTTCGGCTGCCCCGGGTATCGGTCGATTCTCGTGGACGAGCACGCCGTCCATGTCGGTCAACCAGCACTCGATGTCGGTGCGTGTCCGCATGACCGCCAGCCTACCCACCTCGTTCGTCGTAGTCTCTGGGTATGGCTGAAGCTGAGTGGAATCCCGAGTCGCTGCCGGATCTCAGCGGCAAGCGGTTCCTGATCACCGGCGCCAACGCGGGGCTCGGCTTCTTCTCGTCTCTGCAACTGGCACGCGCCGGCGGCCACGTCGTGATGACGGGGCGCAATCCCAATCGCCTCGCCGACGCGCGTGCGGCGCTGCTGCGGCAGGCGCCCGGCGCTTCGGTGGAGACACTTCTGCTGGACACGAGCAATCTCGGGTCGGTGCGGGCCGCGGCCGCGTCCGCTCGGGGCAAGACGGGCATCGCCGGGCTGCTTCTGAACGCCGGAATCGTCGCGCCACCGCGCCAGCGTCAGGTGACCCGCGACGGATTCGAGCTCGTTTTCGCGACCAACGTCCTGGGCCACTACGCCCTCGCGGGAGAACTGCTCACGTCGCTTGCGGCGGGCCGCGGCCGCATGGTGTGGGTCGGCTCGGTCTCCACTTCCCTCACCCCCTATGACCCGATCGACCCTGAACTGCTCAACGGCTACTCGCCGTGGCGTGCCTACGTGCAGTCGAAGGTCGCCACGACGGCGCTCGGGTTCGAAGCCGCCCGCAGGCTCTCCGCCGCGCGTGTTCCCGTCGACAGCATCGTCGCGCACCCGGGGTACTCCACGAGCGGGCGCACGCGCCGGGTCACCGGAGTGAACGAGCCGACGCGGTGGGCGCGTTTCTCCGACAATCTGCAGGCCGCTGTGACGCAGTCGAAGGAGCGGGGAGCGTGGCCCCTGGTGCGTGCGTTGGTCGATCCAGACGCGGCGAGCGGTGAGTACTGGGGGCCATCACGCGTCTTCCGGGGGGAGCCGCGGCGGGCGAAGGCGGCCCGAATCACGCGGGACCGTGAGATCGCGGAGCGCCTGTGGAACTACTGCGAGCACGCCACCGGCACGGAATGGCCGTATCTCACGGCGAGCTAGAGCGCAGCCGCTCCCGAATCAGGCGCGCAGCCAGACGGCCTCGAAAGCGCCGTCGGGCAGGCTGACGGTCTCGTTCTGCTCGACCTGCACGGCGCTCGGCCCCGCCACCGTGAGGGTCCGACCGACTCCGACTCCGACCTCGTCGAGAGCACGCAGGAGGGCGGGATCGCGGTCGGAGATGCGCAGCACGTCGCCGATGTGCCCGAGGGGCGCATCCAGCAGACGCAGGAAGGGGACTCGCTCCACGACACCGGCTGCATCGGGGATGGCATCACCGTGCGGGTCGAAGCGCGGACGGCCGAGCCTTTCATCGATGCCCTCGAGAAGCCGGTCGCTGATGGCGTGCTCGAGCACTTCAGCCTCGTCGTGCACCTCGTCCCAGTCGTAGCCGAACTCGCGCACAAGCCACGTCTCGATCAGGCGGTGACGCCGGATGATGGCCGCGGCGCGCAGTTCGCCTTCGGGGGTGAGGGTGACCGGGCCATAGGAGCGGTGTGAGACGAGACCCTGAGCGGCAAGCTTCTGGACCATCTCTGTGACGGTCGAGGGGGCAAGGCCCAGCTCGCCGGCGAGCTGCGACGGGGTCATCGGAGCGCTCTGCCACTCGGTGTGGTGGTAGATCGTCTTGAGGTAATCGTCGACAGCGATGGACGGCACGGCTCTAGGGTAACGGCCGGTAGCCTGGCCGGATGAGTGATGCCGACGCGGAGCCGCAGCTCGCCGTCGGCGTCGGCCCCTGGCCCGGCGGTCAGAGCGAGTGGCCGGACGACCCGCGGTACGACCCTGAGCTGCTCGCCCACGGCGACCGTCGCAACGTCATTGACCAGTACCGGTACTGGACGATGGAGGCCATCGTCGCGGAGCTTGATGCTCATCGCCATGCATTCCATGTCGCAATCGAGAACTGGCAGCACGACATGAACATCGGCTCGATCGTGCGCAGCGCGAACGCGTTCGGTGCCGCAGAGGTGCACATCATCGGCAAGCGACGCTGGAACCGCCGTGGGGCGATGGTCACCGACCGGTACCAGCACGTGCGCCATCACGAGAGCGTTGAGGACTTCGTGGGGTGGGCAGGCTCCGCGCACCTCCCGATCGTGGCTGTCGATAACGTCGACGGCTCCGTGCCGGTGGACCGGGTGGACCTGCCCAAGGCGTGTGTGCTGCTCTTCGGGCAGGAGGGCCCGGGGCTCTCCCCGGAGGTTGTCCAGGCGGCCGACTCCGTGGTCGAGATCACCCAGTACGGGTCCACGCGATCGATCAACGCCTCCGCGGCGGCGGCCGTCGTCATGTACGAGTGGTGCCGCCGCTACGCCTGATCATCGCGCAGCGCCGACGACCAGCCATTCCGAGCGACGGATGCGCCAGCCGAGAGTGAGGGCGCGGGCGATCATGTACACGCCGAAGAAGCAGACGGCGAGCCAGACGAGCCCGGCTGGGCCCTGCGGCTGCACCGTCCAGACGACGATGAGCGCGGGCAGATAAGGGATGAGGTTGAGGCCGCCCGCGATCGCGAGATATCGCGCATCACCCGCACCCATCAGGACGCCGTCAAGAACGAAGACGACCCCGCACAGGGGGCTCGCGACAGCCAGGGCGATCAGCGCCGGCTGGATGAGCCTTGCGAGCGCCGGGTCTCCGGTGAAGAGCAGGCCGATGACGCCGGAGAGGGCGGCGATGATGCTGCCGACGACCACGCCGAACCACAGCCCCCACGCGAGTGTCCGACCCAGAACGCGACGTACATACGGCTCGTCGCCCGCGCCGAGTCCTTTGCCGATGAGTGCCTGCGCCGCGATCGCGAGGGCATCCAGGGCAAAGGCGGCCGTCGAGAAGATCGTGAAGGCGACCTGCCAGCCGGCGAGCTCTTCCGTGCCGAGTGCCGTGGCCGCAGCGACAGTCAGCAAGAACGCGAGTCGCAGGGAGACGGTGCGCAGGAAGAGCCACCAGCCCGACCCGGCGGACCCTCGAATGCCGTCGCGACTGGGGCGGAACGAGGCGGCGTGCGTGCGGGCGAGGCGACCGACCACCCACGCGTACGCGCCGACCATGCCCCACTGTGCGATGACGGTGCCCAGGGCAGAGCCTGCGATGCCCCACCCGAACCCGTAGATGAACAGCCAGTTCAGGAGGGCGTTCGCGGTGAAACCGAGTCCGGCGATCCAGAGTGGCGTCTTCGTGTCCTGCATGCCCCGGAGAAGACCTGTCGCGGCGAACACGATGAGCATCGCCGGCAGGCCCCACATCGAGAGTTCGAGGTAGATGCGCGCTTGCTCCGTGACGGCATCTGTCGCCCCGAACAGGCCGACGAGCCAGGGGGAGAGCAGTGCGCCGGTCATCGCGAGGACCGCGCCGATACCGAGGGCGAGCCACAGTCCGTCGATGCCGGCGCTCACCGCACGCGAAGGATCGCCTGCGCCGAAGCGCCGCGCGACGGCGGGCGTCGTGGAGTAGGCGAGGAAAACCATGAGTCCGACGATCGTCTGCAAGACCGCAGCCGCGATGCCCAGGCCCGCCAGCGGTTCGACCCCGAGGTGGCCGACGAGCGCTGCGTCGACGATCAGGAACATCGGCTCGGCGATCAGCGCCCCGAGCGCGGGGACCGCGAGGTGCAAGATGTCCCGGTTCAGGGTCCTTGTCGCGGCCATGCCTCGAGCCTAGGGGCGCTCGCCCCCACCCCGGCCCACCCGTCCCCGAGACCGCGAGAGTACACGCCCACGTCGAGACTGCAGCATTTTCCCGCTGCCCCACCACGGGCGTGCAGCCTCGCGGGTAAGGCGGCGCGGGGGAGGGGGTGGGTGGGGCGCGACTAACCTGGAGATATGAGCGCTGATACTCGATCTGGCCTTCCCCTCGACACCCTCAGCACGAAGGTTCGCCCGCAGGACGACCTCTATCGCCACGTCAACGGGGAGTGGATCGCGCACACCGACATCCCCGACGACAAGGCGCGGTGGGGTGCCTTCCACCTCATCGCAGAGCAGGCCGAGAAGGACGTCCGCGCGATCATCGAGGAATCCACCGAGGCCGAGACTGGCACCGAGACGCGCAAGATCGGCGACCTCTACACGAGCTTTATGGACACCGACCGGGTCAACGACCTCGGCGCCGAGCCGATCCGCGATCAGCTCGCCCTGGTCGACGGCATCGACGACATCCCCGGGTTCTTGCGGACCGTCGGCGAGCTCGAGCGGGTCGGAGTGTCCGGGCCGATCGCGACCTACATCGAGCCGGATCCCGGTACCCCGACCCGTTACGTCGCCTTCTTCGTTCAGGGTGGGCTTTCGCTCCCGGATGAGAGCTACTACCGCCACGAGAACTTCGACGGCACCCGCACCGCGTTCCGGCAGTATGCCGAGCGCATCCTGGGCCTCGCGGGGGTGCCCGACGCTTCCGCACAGGCGGATCGGATCATGGCAGTGGAGACGGAGCTCGCCTCCCACCACTGGGACAACGTCCGCAGCCGTGATGCTGTCGCGACCTACAACCTCAAGAGCTGGGATGAGGTCACCGAACTCGCCGGCATCGATCTCGCCCCCTGGCGTGACGCCGTCGCGCCGGGCAAAGCGGCCGAGTTCGCGGAGATCAACGTCTACCAACCGAGCTTCATCGAAGGGCTCGGCTCGCTCCTCACACCGGAGCGCCTGGAGGAGTGGAAGTCGTGGTTGCGCCTGCGGATCGTGCGTTCGGCGGCTTCGTACCTCTCCGATGAGTTCGTCGCCGAGAACTTCAGCTTCTACGGCACCGAACTCAGCGGCGTTCCCGTCAACCGGGAGCGATGGAAGCGCGGCGTCAGCCTCGTCGAAGGGGCCCTCGGTGAGGCTGTCGGCAAGGTGTACGTGCAGCGACACTTCCCGCCGCGGGCGAAGGCTGAGATCGACGAGCTCGTGAGCAACCTCGTGGTCGCCTATCGCGAGTCCATCTCGTCGCTGCCGTGGATGTCCGAAGACACGCGCGAGCGCGCCCTGGAAAAGCTCGGTCAGTTCACGACGAAGGTGGGCTATCCGGAGGTGTGGAAGGACTACTCCGCGCTGGAGATCGACCCCGCCGACCTCGTCGGCAACGTTCGACGCTCCAGCGAGTGGGGCCATAACCGCGAACTCGCGAAGCTCGGCGGGCCTATCGACCGCAACGAGTGGTTCATGACCCCGCAGACGGTCAACGCGTACTACAACCCGCTGATGAACGAGATCGTGTTCCCCGCGGCGATCCTGCAGCTCCCGTTCTTCGACCCGGACCGCGATGCGGCGGCGAACTACGGTGGAATCGGCGCCGTCATCGGCCACGAGATCGGCCACGGTTTCGATGACCAGGGGAGCGCGTTCGACGGCACCGGAGCGCTCAACAACTGGTGGACCGACGAGGACCGCGAGGCCTTCTCGCAGCGTGCGGCAGGGCTCATCGAGCAGTACAACGGGCTGAGTCCCCTCGCCCTGGACGACACGCACACCGTGAACGGCGCGCTGACGATCGGCGAGAACATCGGCGACCTCGGTGGTCTCGGCATCGCCATCAAGGCGTACCGGCTCCACCTCGCTGAGGCAGGCGAGCCCGATGCGGATGGCCCGGAGATCGACGGGTTCACCGGCATCCAGCGCCTCTTCCTCGGGTGGGCGAGCGTCTGGGCACAGAAGTCGCGCGATGCTGAGGCGATCCGCTTGCTCACGATCGACCCGCACGCACCGGATGAGTTCCGGTGCAACCAGATCGTGCGCAACATCGACACCTTCTACGACGCTTTCGGCGTGACCGACCGTGATGCACTGTGGCTCGATCCTGAGGACCGCGTCACGATCTGGTGAGCCCCGCCATTGACAGGTGACCGCTGAGTCACCTATCGTCGGCGTCATGAAGAGCGACCGCGTAGATCGCACCGTGCGTGCCCTCGCCGACCCGCATCGGCGGGCTCTGCTGGACGCGCTGCGCGAAAGCGACGGCCGCGCCGTCGGCAGCCTGGAGCCGGCGTTGCCGGAGCTGGGCCGCCATGCGGTCCTCAAGCACCTTCGTGTGCTTGAGGCCGCCGAGCTCGTGACGACACGCAAGGTCGGTCGCACTCGGCTCGTGCTCCTCAACCCCACCCCGATCGTCGAACTCGCTACGCGCTGGCTCGACGAGTACTCCGCGTTCGCGGGGCTGAGCCTGTCGCGCCTGCGTGATCACCTCGAAAGCCCCGCCTCACCACAGGGAGAGACCATGTCCGACCGCCGCACCATCGTCGCCAGCGTCGTCATCGAAGCCACACCGGATCGCGTCTGGAAGGCGATCACCGACCCGGAGCAGTCAGCGCGCTGGTTCTTCGGCGGCCACGTCGACAGCGAGTGGACAGTGGGCAGCCCTATCGAGTGGTCCAGCGCCGAGGGTGCGTCACTGATCGTCGGGAAGATCACCGCGATCGAAGAGGGCCGCCGCCTGGCGCACACCTTCCGTGCGACGTGGTCGCCCGACACCGCCGCCGATCCCGAATCCGCGTATGAATGGGTGATCGAGCCCCGGGGTGAGGCCCTCACCCGCCTCACCCTGATCCACAGCGGCATCCCGGCGGGGACTCCGACGGCCGAGCAGGTCGCCGAGGGGCACGCCCTGGTCATTTCGGCCCTCAAGACCTTCGTCGAGACGGGCCGCACCCTCCCAGGCATGGGCTGATTCGCCATGCGGACGCAGGGGGGGCAGTAGCGTGTGGGCATGAGTGATTTCGAGGCGGATGGGATCCGCATCCGGTCGCTGGAGGACGTGGCAGATTTCTTCGAAGCGAACCGCGTTCTCTCTCAGGTCTGGTCCGGCGACTCCAGTGGGATGCCTCCGAATCTGTTGCGCGCGCTCGCGCACTCGGGCAACTATGTCGTCGGTGTCTATGACGGCGACAGAATGATCGGTGCGTCTGCCGCATTCTTCGGTCCGCCGTCGGCCCGGTCCATGCACTCGCACATCACGGGCGTGCTTCCGGAGTACCAATCGCGAGGCCTCGGGCGCACCCTCAAGCAGCATCAGCGCGACTGGGCGTTCCGGCGTGACGTGGGGCACATCACCTGGACGTTCGATCCGCTCGTCGCGCGAAACGCCCACTTCAACCTCGCCATCCTCGGCGCCCGCGCCACCGAGTATCTCGTCGACCACTACGGTCCGATGGACGACGGCGTGAACCGTGGTGATGAGACCGATCGCCTCTTCGTGTCGTGGGCGATCGCCGGCAAGCGGAGGGCGAACCCACTCGATGCCGACGTGGTCGCGACGGTCAAGATCCCTCGTGACATCGAAGCGCTGCGAGCACGTGCGCCAGACGAAGCGGCGCAGGCGCGCACGCGTGTGCGCGACGAGTTCCTGACGCTCCTCGGCGAGGGCCTGGTCATCGGTGGTTTCCGTGATGGCCCCGGCTACCTTTTCGTGCGACCGTGATTGCCGGAGACTGGACCCCGCACCGTCGGGACGACGGCGAGCAGGTGGGGTGGATCCGCCCCGAGGGCGACCTCTGGGTGGCGATCGATGTCCTCGGTCGGGAGGTCGGGTCGCCACAGGAGTGGCTTGAGGCGGAGGCGGCGCTCGAGGAGCGGGGCCTGGCGTGGCTCGGAGATGTGTGGGTGCTCGAACGGGAGGGTTCCCCGGGCCTGCGGGTGCGGATCGTGGAGGTCTCGCCCGACGGCGTCGTCGTCAAGACCGACGACTTCGGCGCGATCGACGCACCCGTTGACGTCTTCCGGCTCGGTTTTCCGGCACCACCGTCGTTGCGCCTTCTTCGCCCCGGCGAGGACACGGGAGCATCCCCGTTCACGAGGTGAGGCGCCGGCCCCGCTGACCGGCGGACAGCGCGGGCCAGATCGGTGCCACCCGGCCGCGGTGCGGAGCCGGACGTCGGTGGGCGCATGTTTCGGTATGTAAAAACTTGGTCGCATCTCACGTCGCTGCTTGATTTCGATTAGTAAGTACGCTCTACTAACAAACATGTCAGCTGGTCAACCGACCCCCGCGCGGTCCGCGCACCCGTTCCACGGCGCGCGCGTGCTTCGCCCCGCCGGGAAGGTGCTTCCGGGGGAGGCGCGTGGATTTAACCGCGCTCTTGTTCTCCAGACCGTCTTCCATGTCGGAGCGATGAGCCGCGCCGACATCGCGCGCGAAACGGGGTTGACTCGCGTCACTGTCTCAGACCTCGTCGCGGAGCTCATGTCAGAGGGAATCCTTCGAGAGACGGGCAGGCGTGAGGCGAACGGGCCGGGGAAGCCGGCCATCGTCGTGGACCTCGACCGCGATGGCAATCGGATCATCGCTCTCGACCTCTCCCGCGCCGACGTGATCGCAGGCGCCGTCATGAGCCTGACAGGTGAGGTCCTCACCCGTCGTGAGATCGCCCTTCCCGCCGACCGCAGCGTCATCGCCGAAGCCGGGCGCACGATCGTCCGCGAACTCATCGCCGAGGTCGATGTCACGATCGTGGGGATCGGTGCCGGGACCCCGGGGCTCGTCGACGAGCACGGTGTCGTGCGCAATGCTCCGAATCTCGGCTGGAGCGATTTCGATCTCGCCGGCTACCTCACGGCCGACACCGGACTGCCGGTGCTCGTCGCGAACGACGCCAACGCGGCGGTGAGAGCCGAGTACACCTTCGGTAACGCCCGCGACGACGTTCTCCTCGTCAAGGTCGACCACGGCGTCGGAGCGGGATTGCTCTCGGACGGCAGGCCCCTCAGTGGAGCCCGCTTCGCCGCCGGCGAGATCGGGCACGTCACCGTGGGAACGAGCGGCGGGCCGCCCTGCGCGTGCGGAAGAGTCGGATGTCTGGAGGCATGGCTTTCGGTGCCGGCGCTGACGGCTCGACTCGCCTTGGCTGACGACGAGTCAGAACGTGCGCATATTCTCCGCAGCGCCGGAGCGATGCTCGGCGTGGCTCTCGCACCGGTTGTCGCCGCCCTCGATCTCACCGAGATCGTCGTGAGCGGACCCGTCGACCTTCTGGCCGGGCCTCTCATCGAAGAAGCTCAGCTTGTCCTCCGCGAGCGCACGCTTTCCACCTCTCCCGATCGCGTCACCGTGCGAATGACTGAGCAGGGCGACGACATCGTCCTGGTCGGTGCCGCCGTCACCGTCCTCTCCGGGCGTCTCGGCGTGTCATGACGAGATCCGACCTTCCGCAATATCCGTACCCGCACAGCAACCCGAAAGTAGGAAAAGTGAAGAAGACAACCTCCGCATTCGCGCTCCTCGGCGCAGCCACGCTTGTCTTGGCAGGCTGCGCCGGCGGCACCGACGAGACCCCCGCAGACGATGGTGGGAGCGCCGAAGGCGCTGAGATCCGCGTCTGGCTCGTCGGTACTGACACTCCCGAGGCCGCTCGCGAGTATCTGATCGACACGTTCGAGGCAGAGAACGAGGGCGCCACCCTCGTCATCGAAGAGCAGCAGTGGACCGGGCTGGTCGACAAGCTCACGACGAGCCTGTCCTCCAGCGACAGCCCCGACATCGTCGAGATGGGCAACACGCAGGCCCCCGCGTTCACCTCTGTCGGTGCTCTTCTGGACATCAGCGACATTCAGGAAGAGCTGGGTGGCGATGACCTCCTGCCCGGGTTCGTGGAAGCCGGCACGTACGAAGACACCCTCTATGCCGCGCCGTACTACTCCGGCGCGCGCGTCATCTTCTACAACACCGCGATGTACGAGGCCGCCGGAGTCGAGGTGCCGACCACCATTGACGAGTACGTGGCGAACGCGGAAGCGCTCGCAGCCGAGAACCCTGACGTCTCGGCCGTCTACTTCCCCGGCAAGGACTGGTACAACGCCCTGCCGTTCATCTGGGAAGCAGGAGGCGAAGTCGCGGTGCTTGGTGACGACGGTGCGTGGGATGCGCAGCTCTCCAGCCCCGAATCGGTCGCGGGCATCGAACAGGTGCAGGCCGTGATGAACACGTCGCTCGCCGCCAAGGACGGCGATGAGACAGAGGCGTGGGTGCCCTTCCGTACGGAGCAGGCAGCGACGCTGTCGGCGCCGAGCTGGGCATACTGGTCGATCATCGCTGACGAGGACGCCGCCGACACCGCCGTGACCGACACGACCGGATACTTCGCGCTCCCCGGTGCAGACGGCGGCGCAGCCCAGGTCTTCGCCGGCGGATCGAACGTCGGCATCGCCGCAGCGAGCGAGAACCCCGATCTCGCCAAGAGCGCACTGAAGATCATGCTCAGCGACGAATACCAGACGATCCTCGCCGAGGCAGGACTCGTTCCCGCTAAGACGTCGCTCAGCGGGTCCGTCGCGGCGGCGACGCCGGAGCTGGCTGCGATCATCGCTGACGCGGCGGTCAACGCAAAGCTCACGCCGGCCTCTCCGAAGTGGGCTGATGTCGAGGCGCAGGGCCTCCTGCAGGACTTCTTCGTCCAGGTCGCCAACGGCGGAGATGTCGCAACCCTCGCGGCAGATCTCGACACGAAGATCGAAGCCATCCTCAACGGCTGATACCGATCCGTGGCCGGTCCGGCTCCGTTCCGGACCGGCC
>JASCPE010000020.1 GCA_029959865.1 Microbacteriaceae bacterium PS02070
AGGAGTACCCGACACCGTCGCCGTGTTCTCCACCGAACCCGCATCCACGTCCGCCTGCGTCACCGTGTATGTCGCCGTCGCGATCACCGACTCGCCAGGCGCGAGGACGTTCGGCACCCCCGGCCACTCCGCATAGATCAGTTCAGACAGACCCGGAAGCGGGTCTGTGACCGTCACACCATCCAGGGTCACGTTCCCGGTGTTCGTCGCCTCAAACTCGTACGTCACCACATCACCCGCAGCAGCAACCTCACCCGACGCGGACTTCACAACCTCGATCGAGGGGTCCGAATCGATCGGAACGACCTCCGTGTCCGTCCC
>JASCPE010000021.1 GCA_029959865.1 Microbacteriaceae bacterium PS02070
CAGGCTGATGTGGATGCTGGGTCGGTGGAGAACGCGGCGACTGCGTCGGGTAACCCGCCGACGGGTGAGCCCGTCGAGGAGCCGGGTGAGGAGATTGTCCCGATCGAATCCGCGCCGGGTCTGTCTTTTGTGAAGGTGGGTGAGGTTGCCGGTGATGGTTTCGCCGGTGATGTGGTGACGTTTACGTTCACGGTGTCGAACACGGGCAATGTGACGTTGGATGGTGTCTCGGTTGAGGATCCGATGGTGGGTCTGTCTGAGCTGTCGTATGAGTGGCCGGGTGTTGAGGGTGTCCTCGCTCCGGGTGAGAC
>JASCPE010000022.1 GCA_029959865.1 Microbacteriaceae bacterium PS02070
GCATAGGCGTCGTAGTAGGCCTTGTAGTCGGCGCGGTACTCCTGGTGGAGCTCCTTCAGCCGCGCGATCGTGTCCTCGACGGAGGCATCCGCGGGGAGCTCCACGATGAGCGGCTTGACCTTCGTCCGAAGGAAGTGGTCGGGGCAGCTCGTGCCCAGCGCGGCCAGTTCCGGTGCCCGCTCAGATGCGAGGAAGGCAAGGACCACATCACTGTCGGTGAAGTGGCCGACCATCGGCTTGTCGGTCGACGCGAGGCCACGGATGGTGGGGGCAAGCGCGTCTGCCTTGGCTCGCCGCTCCTCGTCGG
>JASCPE010000023.1 GCA_029959865.1 Microbacteriaceae bacterium PS02070
CTCCGTGTCCGTCCCGTCAACGGGGTCACCCGTCGGAGGAGTACCCGACACGGTTGCCGTGTTCTCCACCGAACCGGCGTCGACATCAGCTTGCGTGACGGTATACGTCGCGGTTGCGGTGACGGTTTCACCCGGGGCGAGGACGTTCGGAGCTCCCGGCCACTCATACGACAGTTCAGACAAACCGTTCAACGGGTCATCGATCGTGACGCCGTCCAGGGTCACATTGCCCGTGTTCGTCGCCTCAAACTCGTACGTGACGACGTCACCCGCAGCAGAGACCTCACCCGACGCGGACTTCAC
>JASCPE010000024.1 GCA_029959865.1 Microbacteriaceae bacterium PS02070
GGTCTGCGCGGACGCGCACCCTCCGCTGGCGCAGGCAGTCATTGAGCTCGAGGGGGACCGCATCGCTGCCCCGTTGACGATGGACTCGCCGGTCGGCGAGTGGTTTGCTCATCCCGATGTCGGCGATCAGACGCGGGCCGCACTCGGCTTCACCGGCGTCGATGTCCCCGCGGAACAGATGGCGATGGTCGAGGCGATGACGATGCGCCAGTTCGTACGTATCTCCGGGCTGGAGGTCCCACAGGAGACTTTGCAGGACCTCAACGCGGCGACAGCGTCCTGACGTAGCGGATCGGAAG
>JASCPE010000025.1 GCA_029959865.1 Microbacteriaceae bacterium PS02070
GGTGTATGTCGACCCCCTCGTGCTCGACTACATCGCGCGAATCGGCGATGCGACCCGGTCCGCCGACGCCGGACGGCTGGGAGTGAGCATGCGCGGCGCACTCGCGCAGCCTCGGGCCTCCCGGTCCCGCGCCGCGTCGAACGCGCGCACGTTCGTGACCCCGGACGATGTCTAAGCGCTGGCGACACCGGTGCTCGCGCATCGGCTGATTTTGCAGCCCGAAGCCGAGTTCGATGGCGTCGCTCCGGAGACGGTGATCGGTCAGGTGCTCTTGGAGGTGCCACCGCCGGTGAGACG
>JASCPE010000026.1 GCA_029959865.1 Microbacteriaceae bacterium PS02070
TCCCGGTGTTCGTCGCCTCAAACTCGTACGTCACCACATCACCCGCAGCAGCAACCTCACCCGACGCGGACTTCACAACCTCGATCGAGGGGTCCGAATCGATCGGAACGACCTCCGTGTCCGTCCCGTCAACCGGGTCACCCGTCGGAGGAGTACCCGACACCGTCGCCGTGTTCTCGACTGATCCGGCGTCGACATCAGCCTGCGTGACCGTGTACGTCGCCGTCGCAGTGACCGACTCGCCAGGCGCGAGGACGTTCGGCGCCCCCGGCCACTCCGCATAGACCAGATCCG
>JASCPE010000027.1 GCA_029959865.1 Microbacteriaceae bacterium PS02070
GTGCCGACCGCGGACGCCGCCGCAGCGGCGGAGGCGGAGCAATGACCGCGGGAGCGCAGGAGGTGCCCGCGGACCTCCTGTCGGCATTCGAAAGCTACGCGCGCGCGATCATGGCCAATGACCTTGACGCGCTCGATGCCGCGTTCGCCCCCGGACCCCAGACAATGCGCGGGGATGCCGCCGGACTCCTCGGCGGCCACGACGCGATCAGCGCGTTCCGCGGCGTGCGCGGGGGAGTGCCGCCGTGCACGATCGAACGCATCGAGTACCGGCCGCTCGGTGAGGGCGTCGCC
>JASCPE010000028.1 GCA_029959865.1 Microbacteriaceae bacterium PS02070
GCGCTGACCTCTCGCCGCTCGTCGGTGGCACTCGCCGCGCGCGCGTTCCTCCCGGCGGCGGTCATCGGCGCCGCACAGGGCGTGCTGGTGGCGGCCGTGGTGCAGTTGGTGGCCGACTACACGTGGTCGCAGTGGCTGAGCTTTGCCGCCCTGGCGGCACTGACCGGGGTGGTGTTCGCCGCTGTCAACCAGGCACTCGTGGCACTCCTCGGCGGCATCGGACGCTGGGTGGCGGTGCTGGTCGGCGTGCTGTTCGTCGCGACCGGGATCGTCTCGACGATCCCCGCAGTC
>JASCPE010000029.1 GCA_029959865.1 Microbacteriaceae bacterium PS02070
GCCCGCCTGCGCGGCGAATCGGTGCCGGAGGTGCAATGTCAGCCCGGATGCCCAGCGCTCCCTCCAATCGCATGCTGGAATGCGTCACCCAGATCCTCGATGCCCTCGACTCCGGCGCGGCGAGTGCGAGCGACATCGGCCGCCGCACGGGATTGTCCGTCTCGACCGTGCACCGAATCGCACTGGCGATGGGCGAGGAGGGCTTCCTCCGTCGATTCGACGACGGGCGCTACGTCCACGGCTGGCGGGTCGCTCGATCCCGACTGGATGCGACGGCCCTCCCCCATGTC
>JASCPE010000002.1 GCA_029959865.1 Microbacteriaceae bacterium PS02070
GGCGCGCGGCGTCGTCGTGATCGATCCGCCGCGCGCCGGCGCAGGTCGAGAGGTCGTGACGTCGTTGTCCCGCCTGAGTCCCGACCGGATCGTGTACGTTGCGTGCGATCCCGCACCACTCGCGCGTGACCTCGCAACGTTCCGTCGAGAGGGGTATACGCCGGACAGGGTGCGCGGGTTCGATCTCTTTCCGCTCACCCACCACGTGGAGGCCGTCACGGTTCTTACTCGGACGTGACGGCGCGATAGCCTGAGCGCATGATCCGCGTGGCCCTCATCGACGATCACGAGTCTGTCCGGCTCGGGCTCGAGGCGGCGTGCGATCGTGCCGGCGATATCGCCGTTGCCACGTCGACCGTTTCCGTCGCCGCCTACTTAGAGTCGCGGACGGCGCAGGACGCTCCCGTGGATGTCGTCGTGCTGGACCTCACGCTCGGCGATGGGTCGACTGTGACCGAGAACGTCACCCGGCTTGTCCGCGATGGCTCCCCGGTCGTGATCCACAGCGTCGCCGACCGACCCGCGGCCGTCCGTGAGGCGCTGCTGGCGGGAGCAACCGGTGTCGTGAGCAAATCCGCTCGCACGACGGACGTCCTCGCCGCCATCCGCACGGTCGCGCGCGGCGAGGCGCTGGACAATGTGGAGTGGGCAAGCGCAGTAGAAGGAGACCGTGCGTTCGCCGACGCGCAACTGTCCGCACGTGAACTGGACGTGCTTCGCTTGTATGCGGCCGGGTTGCCGTTGAAGATGGTCGCCGAGCGGCTGGGCATCGCGTATTCCACGGCCAAGGAGAACATCACCCGCGTCCGCACCAAGTACGTCGACGTGGGACGGCCCGCACCGACGAAGGTCGATCTTCTCCGCCGCGCGATGGAAGACGGCCTCGTCGCCGAGGGTGCTGGTGACCGCTGATATCAGCGACGCCACCCTCGCCCGTGACGTCGCGCCGGAGCGCACCGATACCTACACGCAGGCGCGGATCGAGCGGATCGTATGGATCGCCGTGGGCGTGGGTGCTGCGATCCTCGGCGCGCAGGCCTTCCTGAATGCGCTCGCCGTGCCCCAGCTGCAGCCAGGGTGGCAGGTGCCCGTCCTGTCCGCCGTCTTCGCGCCGCTGATCCTCATGATCGTGTCGTGCTTCGTGGGGTACCGCGTCCGGCTGTTCGCCGGGGTCTTCGCGATCATTTTTCCGCTGTGCCTGCTGATGTGGCCGTTCGTCTCGGACGCGGACTACGTTCCGGTGGATCCGTGGCTGTGGTACCTCGTCAACATCGCGACCGTGGCCGCCGTGGTCGCCTTCCCGCTGGGCATCCAGGTCATCTGGGCGGGTTTCGTCCCGCTGCTCTATGGCACGGTGCGGTTGGCCCAGCTGGCGGAGGAGTCGAGCGCGCTTCGCGTCGTGGGGCTCAACGTCGTTTTCGCTGTCATCCTCGCGGCTGTCGTCGTGATTCTGGGGTGGATGCTGCGCACGGCCGCCGTCGGGATCGACCGTGCGCGCGCCGATGCTGTCGCGTCGCACGCGCTCGCGGCGGCGGTGGAGGCGGCTGAGACCGAGAGGGTGGCGGTCGCGGCTCTCATGCACGACAGCGTGCTGGCGGCTCTGATCGCCGCGGAGCGTGCCGACTCCGACCGTGAGCGCACCCTGGCCGTCGCGATGGCGCGTGAAGCACTGACCCGCCTGGCC
The DNA here is from genome assembly GCA_029959865.1 of Microbacteriaceae bacterium PS02070. Classification (GTDB taxonomy): domain Bacteria; phylum Actinomycetota; class Actinomycetes; order Actinomycetales; family Microbacteriaceae; genus Microbacterium. The sequence goes on from JASCPE010000002.1 coordinate 1,685, forward strand.
AACGCGGAACGCGATGCGGGGGAGGGCTCCGATGAACCGATCAGCGCCTGGGCGCTGGCCGAGGAGATCGCCGTGGCCGCGGAGGACTACGGCATCGATCTCACCGTCGCGCGGGACATCCGCTCCGATGATCGGATGATTCCCGGGCGCGTGGCTCGTGCGCTCGTCCTGGCCGCCGCGCAGGCCGTAGCCAACTCCGTGCAGCACGCCGGCGGAGCCGGGCTGAGCGCCGAGGTTATCGCCGACAGGCGAAGCGTGGCGGTCCGGGTAGTGGATACGGGTGCCGGGTTCAGCTTCGCGGATGTGTACGAGGATCGGCTGGGTATTCGGGGATCGATCATCGCCCGGATCGCGGCGGTCGCCGGCCACGCCGATATCTCAACGAGCGAGCGCGGCACGGTCGTGTCTCTCGAGTGGGAGCACGCGCGATGAAATCACGATCGATCTGGAACGTCCGTCGCTCCCTCTCCGCGCTCGGCCTCGCCTTCACCACCTACCTCGCGATCGGCGCGCTGATCTGGACGGAACCGGTTGTCAACGCGCCGCTGATGCTCATCAGCGTCGCGCTCTACCTCGTCGTGTCCGGCCTCTGCATCTACTGGAACGGGTTGCCACCGTCGCAGCGCGATGCGAGCACGGAGTCCGGCGGGTTCGGCCCGGGTATTGCCCTGCCGTTCCCTGCCGTGGTGCTGGTCATCGCGACGGCGGTCGTCGTACCCAACGCGACGTGGATCGGCGCGGGCCCCGTCGCGCGCTACGAACCGTTCGCGACGTGGAGCCTCGGTGGCATCGGCGCGCTCATGGCCATCGTGATGATCCGCCACCGCCCGTGGGTGGCGTGGATCGGCATCGTGCTGCTGGCCGTCCAGTCGATCTTCTGGATAGGCGTGGAATCCTCGCTCGCGTTGGGACTGGTCGGAGCGGTGCTATGGGTGATGATCGCGCAGATCATGACCCGCCTCATCGGCCGCGCCGCGCAGGACACCGCGACGCTGACGCGCGTACAGCGGGCCGCGAGCGAGCGATTGGCGGCCCAGGAAGCGGGCAGACGAGAACGCCGCGTCCGCGTGCAGCACGCGCTGGCAACGGCGGGCCCTGTTCTCAGCCGCGTGATCGAGACCGGCGGCGCCCTCACCGAGGAGGAGCGTCTTTCCGCCCGAATCGCCGAGGGTCGCCTTCGCGATGAGCTGCGCGGCGGTCGCCTTGTCGACGCAGACGTGCGCGACAAGATCGATCAGGCACGCGAACGGGGTGCTGCCGTCACAGTGCTGGATGAGGGCGGCCTCGAGGATCTTGATGAACAGTCGCTGAGGGGGTTGCGCACCCAGATCGCGGATGCCCTCGAGGGCGCCGGGTCGGACCGCATCTACATCCGCTCGTCGGCGCATCCGGACGTCGCGGCGACGATCGTCGGCAGGTCTGGCGAGAGCGAAGATGCTGACGAAGTCGTCGATCTCTGGCACGAGATCGCCCGGCCGGATCCCGATCACGAAGACTGAAACCCGGATCCGATCAGAAGGCGTGTGAACTCCCGCCTCCCGATCCGGCGCATGCGACCAGGAGTGGTGAGGCCCGCGGAGGGGCTGATGGGGGCGAGGGGCGGCGAAGCCGCCCGCCCCTCGCCTGCGAGTGGTTACCCGAAAACCGACTCGCGGGGCCGCGTCGCGCTGAGAAGGCAACGCGACCGAACGCAAAGGCGTTCCAGCAAGACCAGTCTCTCGGTCCGCAAGGGGCTTGTCTGTAGGTATTTTGGGGGACAAACCTTTACGACTTTTGGTGGAGCCGCGCCCGTCAGCCGCTGAATCGGCCCCATCCGATGTGCCGGCGCAAGGGTCGACGGACAGCCCGGGCGCTCGTGAGCCAGGCGGACCGCCGCGTCGAATCGACCGCGGTCGCGGATGCCGCCTCCTGCTGATACGCCTCGGTCACCACGGCCACGACCGCGGCGAGCTCTTCCGGCGTCGGGTTGCCGCGGATGAGATCGATGCGCAGCGGTGCGTCGTCGTCGGCGGCAAGGGTCATAGCGGGATGTTACCGTGCTTCTTTTCCGGCAGACTCGCGCGCTTTCCGCGGAGGGAGCGCAAGGCCTTCGCGATGTACACGCGCGTCTGGGCCGGTTCGATGATCGCATCGAGCTCGCCGCGCTCAGCGGCGAGGAAGGGCGATGCCACGTTATAGGTGTACTCGTTCGCGAGGCGCGTGCGCACCGCGGTCACATCCTCGCCCGCTTCCTCGGCGCGCTTGATCTCACCGCGGTAGAGGATGTTGACGGCGCCTTGACCGCCCATCACCGCGATCTCTGCGGTGGGCCACGCAAGGTTGACGTCCGCACCGAGCTGCTTGGATCCCATCACGATGTAGGCGCCACCGTAGGCCTTGCGGAGGATGACGGTCACCAGCGGCACCGTCGCTTCCGCGTACGCGTAGAGGAGCTTTGCTCCGCGGCGGATCACGCCGGTCCACTCCTGGTCGGTTCCGGGCAGGTAGCCGGGCACATCGACGAGGGTGACGATGGGAATAGAGAATGCGTCACAGAACCGTACGAACCGGCTCGCCTTCTCCCCGGCCTCGATGTTCAGGGTGCCAGCCATCTGCGACGGCTGATTGGCGATGATGCCGACCGAGGTGCCCTCAACCCGACCGAATCCGATGACGATGTTGGGTGCGAACAACGGCTGCACCTCGAGGAACTCGCCCCCGTCAACGACGTGCTCGATCACTTCATGGATGTCGTACGGCTGGTTCGCCGAGTCCGGAATGAGGGTGTTGAGTGAGCGGTCGCTGTCGGTGGTCTCCCACTCAAAACCGTGCTCGTACGTGGGGACGTCGGCCATGTTGTTGTCCGGCAGAAAGCTGATGAGACTCCGGGCGTAGTCGAGGGCATCGTCCTCGTTCTCGGCGAGGTAGTGAGCCACTCCCGAACGCGTGTTGTGCGTGTAAGCGCCCCCGAGTTCCTCCATGCCGACGTCCTCGCCGGTCACTGTCTTGATGACGTCGGGGCCGGTGACGAACATCTGGCTGGTCTTGTCGACCATGATGACGAAATCGGTCAGCGCGGGTGAGTACACGGCACCCCCCGCGGCGGGTCCCATGACGATCGAGATCTGCGGGATCACGCCGGAGGCGGCGGTGTTCAGGCGGAAGATCTCGCCGTACTTGCCGAGGGCGACCACGCCCTCCTGGATTCGCGCGCCACCCGAGTCGAGGATTCCCACGATCGGCATGCCGCCTCGCAGCGCGAACTCCATGACTTTGATGATCTTCTCGCCGGCAACCTCGCCGAGCGAGCCGCCGAAGGTGGTGAAGTCCTGGGCGTAGATCGCGACGACGCGGCTGTGGATTCGTCCGACGCCGGTGACGACCGAGTCGCCGTACGGGCGCGAGCGGTCCATGCCGAAGGCGGACGTGCGGTGCCGAACGTACTCGTCCAATTCGACGAACGAGCCCGGGTCCACGAGCAGTTCGATGCGCTCGCGGGCGGTGAGCTTGCCCTTCGCGTGCTGCTTCTCGCGGGCCTTCGCCTCGGCGTCGAGGACGGCATCCTGGTACCGAGCACGGAGATCCGCGATCTTTCCGGCGGTCGTGGACAGGTCGGGCTGGTCGGTCACGCGTTCCACACTAGCGAGCGACCTTCCGCCAGCGTTGGAGGCCACGGACAACCAATCAGAGGATGCTCTGTGGGATGTGCTCACCGTGGAGGTCGGCGCGCCGCGAGACTAGCCTGGTCGCATGCCAGTTCCCTCGAGCGGATATCCGCGCACCGCAGCAGTGAGCCCCCGCGTCCACGTCGTCGATCAGACCGACTCCACCAACGCTCTGCTTCTGCGTGATTCGGCGGACAGCCCTGACACCCATCCGCACCTGTCTGTCGTGCTCACGCGCAATCAGACCAACGGGCGTGGGCGTCTGGATCGCACGTGGATCACGCCGCCCGATACCGCCGTCGCTGTCTCGGTGCTTCTTCGTGTCGGCGCGTTGGAAGTACCGTGGCGAGGCTGGATCCCGCTGGTCGCCGGACTTGCGCTCACGCGGGCTGTCGCCGCGCAGATCCTGAAGCACCAGGTGACGCTCAAATGGCCGAACGATGTTCTCGTCGATGGGCGAAAGATCGCGGGGATCCTCACCGAGGTCTCCTCCTCCGATCCCACGGTGGTTGTCGTCGGGGCCGGAATCAACACCACGATGCTGCCCGTGGATCTGCCGGTGCCGACCGCGACCTCCTTCGGTGCGCTCGATCTGAAGGTCGATGAGGACAAGCTCGTCGAGGACTTCGTTGCGGGTCTGCGCGACGGAATCGCCGCGCTTGCTGTCGGCGGGCCCGACGCCGTGCGTGACGACGTCGTCGGCGTGTGCCAGACCATCGATCACGTGGTCGCGGTCACGCTGCCCGACGGCGGTGGGCTCGATGGCACCGCGACGGGTCTCGATGAGGCCGGTCGTCTCATCGTCGATACCGGCTCAGGAACCTCGATCGTCAGCGCCGGAGACGTCGTACACGTGCGCTGATGCGGGCGCGCCTGCGCCCGGCACAGGTAGGTGAGCGCACAATGGTGGGGTGACCCAGCCCCTCGCGTTCCCCGGTCGGCCGCCGGCTCCGGTGCCGGGCGCGACAAGCCCCGAGTTGCGCATCGCGCGTGTGCGCTCCCACGCGCGCACGCTGGTATGGCCCGTCATCGTTCTCGTGGCCGTGGCCGCCGCGGTCGGCTTCTTCACCGGCAATCTCCCGGCGCCACTGCGCGACTGGATGCTGTGGCTCGTCGCGGGCGTCGTCGTGGTCTTCCTGGTCCTCGTCCCGTGGCTGCGCTGGCTGGCGCGCACATACACGATCACCACACGTCGCGTGATCGCCCAGGAGGGGCTCGTGCGTCGTGTCCGTCGAGAGCTGACCCACACGCGCGGGTACACGATCACCGAACGTCGGGGGCCGGTCCAGCGGCTGTGGGGTGCGGGGACGCTGATCCTTGCCGGTGGGGTGGACCACCCGATGGAGGTGAAGAACATTCCGGGCGTCTCGCTCGTCCATGAGGTTCTCTCCGACCAGATCGAAGTCGGCCAGATCCTCGCGCACCGGGATTCTCACCAGATTCCTGTGGTCGGCCAGCCGCCGCAGGTCTGACGCCTGCGGGCATGCGCCTGCCGCCGGGCTGCGCGAAGATGGGAAGCGATTCAGGGAGGTCCACAGTGCGTGTTGGTGTGATCGGTGGCGGGCAGTTGGCCCGAATGATGATCGCTCCGGCGGTCGAGCTGGGCGTGGAGTTGCGTGTCCTCGCCGAGCAGCCGGAGATGTCTGCCTCGCTTGCTGCGACGGCGGTGGGCGACTACCGCGACGCCGCAATCGTCGCGGAGTTCGCGCGGGACGTCGATGTCATCACGTTCGACCACGAGCACGTGCCGCAGGACGTGCTGCGCGCGCTCGTCGATGCGGGGGTGCGTGTCCACCCGGGACCGGATGCGCTGCAGTTCGCGCAGGACAAGATCCGCATGCGCACGCGGCTTCACGAACTCGGCGTGCCGCAGCCGGAGTGGGCCGTTGCTGAATCGGCAGCCGACGTCGACGCGTTCGCCCGTGACAACGGTGGCCGCGCCGTCGTGAAGACGGCACGGGGCGGATACGACGGCAAAGGCGTGCGGGTCGTCGAGTCCGGCGCGGAGGTCGCCGACTGGCTCGAGGCGCTCGGCGAGGGGGAGCAGCTTCTCCTGGAGGAGCTCGTGCCCTTTACGCGGGAGCTCGCCCAGCAGGTGGCGCGACGGCCGTCAGGCGAGCTCGGTGTCTATCCCATCGTCGAGACGGTGCAGAAGGACGGAGTGTGCGCGGAGGCGATCGCTCCCGCGCCGTCTGCGGGAGCGCGTGTCGAGCGCGTCGCTGCCGACATCGGAGTCGCCATCGCCGAAGGGCTCGGCGTTACCGGGATGCTCGCCGTCGAACTGTTCGAGACGGATGACGAACGCATCCTCGTCAACGAGCTCGCGATGCGGCCACACAACAGCGGCCACTGGACGCAGGACGGCGCCGTGACAAGCCAGTTCGAGCAGCACCTCCGCGCGGTTCTTGATCTGCCCCTCGGGGATACGGCGTCGTTGCAGCCGTGGTCGGTGATGGTGAACATCCTGGGCGGGCCCGGCGAAGGATCCGTGGAGGGGCGCATTCCCGAGGCCCTGGAAGGCCACCCGAGTGCCAAGGTTCACACCTACGGCAAATCTCCGCGCCCGGGCCGCAAGGTCGGGCACGTCACCGCAGTCGGTGATGACTTGGACAGTGTCGCTTACGAGGCGCGCGCGGCCGCGGCGGCCTTCTCCGATGACATTCGGGTTGGCTGAGAACCCGCGCCGTTGCGGGGTTTGCATGGTGATCCGGCCTAGCCTGGTCGGGTGAACCGCCCCTTCCACTCCTCGGAGAGTCCGCGCGTCGGCGTCGTCATGGGTTCCGACTCCGACTGGCGCATCCTCAGCGACGCTTCTCAGGTCCTCACTGACTTCGGGGTGGAGCACGAAGTCGAGGTTGTCTCCGCTCACCGCACCCCCGGCAAGCTCATCCGTTACGGACGCGAGGCACGGGGCCGCGGGTTGCAGGTCATCATCGCCGGCGCCGGCGGCGCCGCGCATCTGCCGGGGATGCTCGCCTCGGTCACGACTCTCCCGGTGATCGGGGTACCCGTTCCCCTGGCCACCCTTGACGGCCTGGATTCATTGCTGAGCATCGTGCAGATGCCGGGCGGTATCCCCGTGGCAACCGTGTCGATCGGCGGTGCCAAGAACGCCGGACTTCTCGCCGTGCGCATCCTTGCGGCGAGCGACCCTGCGCTCGCCGACGCGCTCGCCGCCTACGCCGCGGACCTCGAGCGCCAGGTGGAGGAGAAGAACGCCCGGTTGAAGGACTCCCTGTGACCATGACCGTCCCACCGCGCGGAAGCGCGGAGGCCCGCGACGCCGTCACGAACCCGAGGCCGATCCGGTACCCGGAGGTGACGTCGCCCGAGGTCATGACACGGCGCGGCTGGTGGCTCATCGTCCTGAACTTCCTGCTGCCCGGATCCGCGCAGATCCTGGCGGGGAACAAGCGGCTCGGACGCATCGGCCTCGCGGCGACTCTCGCGCTGTGGATCGTCGCGATCGTGGGAATCGTGCTCGTGCTCGTGTGGCGCGGGGCGGTGCTGTCGCTCGCCCCGAATTGGTTCTTCCTGCTCGCCGTCCAGATCATCCTGATCGCATACGTCCTCCTCTGGGTCGTGCTGACAATCGACACGCTGAGGCTCGCGAGGCTCGTCCGGGCTGGTCCCGCGGCGCGGTTCTTCATAGCCGGAGTGTCGGTGCTCTTACTTCTCGTCGCCAGCCTGCCGTCGCTGTACGCTGCCCAGTTGGCCGCAACGACGCGGTCGACTATCACGAGCATCTTCGGCGGCGGCACCGTCGTGCCTCCGTCGGACGGCTACTACAACATCCTTCTGCTCGGTGCAGACAGTGGGGCGGGCCGTGACTCCATGCGGTTCGACAGCATCTCGGTCGTGTCGGTGAACGCATCGACGGGTGCAACGACCATCACCGGTATTCCGCGTGACCTGCCGAATGCGCCGTTCTCCGAGGGGCCGATGCAGGAGTTGTACCCGAACGGGTTCGAAGGGCATATCTCCGACTCCTGCGGTTGGGGTTCCGGCATCAACCAACTTCGCAATGCCGCGGAAGTCTGCCGGGAGGATCGCGGTGAGGGGCTCTACCCCAACGCGGTCGACGAAAGCTCTTCGCCCTCGATCGAGGCCACCAAGGACGCCGCGGAAGGCATGCTGGGCATCGAGATCCCGTACTACGTGTTCATCGACATGGAGGGCTTCGCGCACCTGATCGATGCGCTCGGCGGGGTAGAGATCACGGTCACCGAGCGTCTGCCCGAGGGGCCTGGGCCCGACTACGACGGGCAGCCTGCCGAGGAGTGGGCGACGGGCTGGATCGAAGAGGGTACGCAGCTCATGGACGGTGAGACGGCGCAGTGGTATGCCCGCTCCCGATACACCACGAGTGACTGGGACCGCATGGAGCGACAGCGCATTCTGCAGCAGGCGATCCTCGCGCAGTTCACGCCATCCAACGTCCTCTCCCGTTTTTCGGAGATCATGTCGGCAGGCTCAGACCTCGTTCAGACCGACGTGCCCGACGGGTTACTTCCGACACTGCTGGATCTCGGGTTGAAGGCGCGCGAGCAGGCTGTATCGACTATCGAGCTCACGCCAGAGAACGGCATCGACTCCGAGTATCCCGACTACACCCTCGTCCGTGAGCTTGTCGCGGACGCACTGCACCCGGCGAGTCCGACCGCCGCACCGGAGGAGTGACCGATGACCGCTGTTCTCCGCGTCGTCCTCGACCAAATCGCCACCCCGCAGAACGAGATTCTGCGTTCCGCGTCGCTGGAATTGACCCGTGCGCTGGTGGAGGTGTCGCCGTCCGGGACCGCGGTCGAAGGCATCGTACCGTCGGTGCCGACAGGCCACACACCGACGGTCAGCGAGCTGATCCCGGGCCTTGCCGATGTGACCGCGCTCCATCTGCCACGCAAGCAGCTGGTCGCCGCATGGCAACTCGGTGTCACCGCAGGAGTGGGCGGGGGCCTGATTCACTCACCGACCATGCTTGCGCCGCTCGTCAAGCATGACCGGGTACATGATCGCGACCAGACGGTCGTGACACTGTGGGACCTCGGTCCGTGGGAGCAGCCCGATCGACTGCCGCGTTCACGCGTGATCTGGTACCGGGGGATGCTGAAGCGCGCCGCGCGGTACGCCGACGCGATCGTCGTTCCGACGCATGCCGCAGCGCAGAAGGTCGCGTCTTTGGCGAGCGTGGGAGATCGGGTGCGGGTCATTCCCGGCGCCGCGCCCACGCGCTTCGGGATCCCCTCTGACGAGGTTGGACGGCGCCGGTCCTTGGGCGTACCCGAGGGGTATGTCATCGTCAGTGCGGCGGAATCGCTCGGGGACGACATCTCACTGACCCTCAAGGCGGTGCGTGCCGTCAGCGGCTCGCTGCCGGTCGTCGTGATCGACGCACCGGAAGACTCGGATGCCCGCTCCCGCGCCACGGAGCTCGAGTACGCCGAGAACGAGATCTTCGTGTTGCCGGTCCTCGATGACGCCGACCGAGGAGCGGTCTTTGCGGCAGCCGTCGCACACCTTGCTCCCTCATCGCGGACCGCGTTTCCCTGGCGTGTGCTCGAAGCGCTCCGAGTCGGTGTCCCGGTCGTCGCGGTGGATTCCCCGAGTCATCGAGAGATCCTCGTTGACGGTGCCGTGCTCGTCGAGGCCGACGATCCGGATGCGCTCGCGGCGGGACTCGCGGAGGCGCTCGGGTCAACCCGTGCGATCGACCGCCTGGCTGTGCTCGCCAGCGACCGCGGTCGCGCGTATTCGTGGGGGAGTTCGGCCGAGCGTGTGTGGCAACTTCACGCTGATTTATAGAGCTAATTCTCGGCGTGTCGCACGTCGAGAATCAGTTCGAGGTGGTATCGAGAGATAACTTCAGTCACAATGGGCTCATGTTTCACAGCCCGAACACTCGTCGACGTGCGCACGAGCGCCCTCTCGCGCTGACCATCGCGGCCCTCCTCGTGGCCGCTCTCGCCGTGGTCATGACGCCCCGCAGTGCCGATGCCGCGGCTCTGCCGCCGTCGATCACAGAGGGCGGATTCATCATCAGCGACGCCGAGTTCTTCGACTCGGATTCGATGACGAGGACCCAGATCCAGAGCTTCCTTGAGGGCAAGGTCCCGACGTGCCGGGCTACGACGGGCCCGGACTGCCTCAAGGACTTCCGCTCAACGATGGTGGCCAAGAGCGCCGACAAGTACTGTGCTGCCATCCAGGGTGGCTCCAATGTGCGGGCGAGTGAGATCATCTGGCGCGTCAGTACGGCGTGCGGGATCAACCCCAAAGTCCTCTTGGTGATGCTCCAGAAGGAGCAAGGGCTGGTCACATCCAGTGCCCCATCCAACTGGAACATTCAGCAGGCGATGGGTCAGGCGTGCCCCGACACCCCGACGGGCTGTGACCCCCGCTACTCGGGCTTCTTCAATCAGGTGTATTACGGAGCACGCCAGCTCCAGGTGTACACAAAGAACCCGAACTCCTTCAACTACCGCGCGGGCCAGGTGAACACCATCAAGTGGCACCCGAGCAGTTCGTGCGGCACATCGAAGGTCTACATCCAGAACCAGGCGACCGCGAACCTGTACATCTACACGCCGTACCGCGCGAACGTGGCTGCGCTCGCGGCCGGGTACGGGACCGGCGATAGCTGCTCGGCATACGGCAACCGGAACTTCTACAACTACTACGTCGACTGGTTCTCACCTGGCTCGTCGGCATCCACGGGGGCGCCGGCTCAAGTCGCGGCGTGCACGACCCCCGCGTCGAACGACATCGCCTCCGGGTCCGGGACGGCGACGGTGAACACTGCGTCACTGAATGCGCGCACCGCCCCGACGATGAAGTGCGCTACAGGGATGACCTCTCTCTCCAAGGGAACGAGTCTCACTGTGACCGGTGCGTACGGCATGTGGACGCGCGGGACCACCGGTGGCAAGACCGTGTGGGTGGCGACGCAATACCTCACCAAGAAGGCCACGCCCGCACCGGGCGGCAGCGCCGACTCATGCGCCACTCCGAGTGGCATCACCGCGGCAAAGGGTGACGTCACGGTCACCTCGGCGACACTCAACGCGCGCAAGGCTCCTTCGACGGAGTGTGCGACGGGCCGAGTAAGCCTGAAGCTGGGGGACAAGGCCACTCGCACCGGCGTCTACGGAGCATGGTGGCGGGTCACGCTCGCCAGCGGCGGCACGTACTGGATCCACAGCGACTACGCGAGTGTGGCAAACGCCTCGACACCGACGCCCGCGCCGACCCCCACTCCGACCCCGACCGAGACGCTTCAGACCACCGCCTCGCTGAACTTGCGTAGCAAGGCATCGACCTCGAGTTCGATCATCGTGGTTCTGGCCAAGGGGACGAAGGTCCAGGTCATCGGCTCGGAGGGTGCCTGGCGCAAGGTCACGGTGGGCACTCGCACCGGCTGGGTGCACTCTGACTACTTGGCCAAGCCAGGGTCGAGCTCCGGGTCGGGAACGACGAGCACCGCCAAGACGACCGATTACCTGAATCTCCGCGAGGGTGCGTCGACGTCGTCGAAGGTCCTCGCGACCCTCGCCAAGGGAACGACCGTGACGATCACCGAGTCCAGTGGCGCGTGGCGCAAGGTGAAGGCGGGCACCCGCACGGGCTGGGTGCACAGTCAGTATCTGACGAGCACGACCTCGGGAAGCACCACCGTCACCAAGACGACGACCGATTCGCTGAACCTCCGCCAGTCGGCGTCGACCTCAGCGAAGGTGATCACGGTCCTCGCCAAGGGCGCGAAGGTGACCGTCACGTCGACAAAGGGCGACTGGAGCGCCGTGAAGGTGGGTTCGCGTTCAGGGTGGGTGCACTCGTCCTACCTGACCTCCGCGAGCTCCTCGACGACGGTCACCAAGACGACCCGTACGCCGTTGAACCTGCGGCAGTCGGCGTCGACCAGTGCGAAGATCTTGACCGAGCTGGCGGTCGGCACAAAGGTCACGGTGACCTCGACCAAGGGCACGTGGAGCGCTGTCAAGGTGGGGTCGCGCACGGGATGGGTGGCCTCCGCCTACCTCAAGTGATTCGCCTCGCGCAGGACCTCGAATGACCACGGCCGTGCTCGGCGTTTGTGCAGGACTCTCCCGTTAGGATGATCGGTGGCCTCACCGGGGGTGGGGTACCCGAAACTTCATTGGATTTCTGTGACGACTATCGACACCAGCGCGTTCGACGTTCCCGGGCGAAGCCGTGGCCTGCTCGACCTTTTCCGCTATCGGTATCTGTTGCGTCTTCTCATTGGGAAGAGCACATCCCTGCGGTACCGAAACTCGGTACTGGGGTGGTTCTGGTCGTACGTTCGTCCGACCGTTCAGTTCCTCGTCTACTACCTTGTGGTGGGTCAGATCCTTGGCATCCACCGTCAGGTCGAGGCCTTCCCGCTGTATCTGTTCAGTGGGATCGTCGTGGTGAACCTCTTCAACGAAGCCTTTGGCGCTGCGACACGGTCGATCGTGGACAACAAGGCGCTGGTGCGCAAGATCTACCTGCCTCGTGAGTTGTTCCCCCTCGCGGCCATCATCGGGTCATTCATCCATTTCGTGCCTCAGCTGATTGTGCTCGTCCTGGTCAGCCTTCTTTTCGGGTGGATCCCCTCCCTCAGCTCGCTCGGTCTGCTCCTTGCCGGGCTGGTGCTCGTGGTGCTCTTCATCTTCGGCATCGGCCTCTTCTGCTCGGCTGTGAATGTGCGCTATCGGGACGCGCAGAACTTCGTCGAGATCATCCGCCTGATTGCGACGTGGGCTTCGCCCATTCTCTACACCTGGGTGATGGTCGCCGACGTCACCGAGAACTTCCCATGGATCTTCCACCTCTACATGTCGAACCCCATCACCGTGGCGGTGGAGATGTTCCACCAGGCGTTCTGGGGACACATGGTTGCTCCCGCAGACAACCACGGCTGGCCGCCCCATTTCGGGTGGTACGTGCTGGTCGCGTGGGTGCTCACCCTCGTCACTCTCGTGGTGGGACAGTTGGTGTTCCGCCAATTCGAACGAACGTTTGCGCAGGACCTGTGATGACTACGGCCACCTCTGCCCCGCCTCGGATCGTCGTCGACCACGTTTCGAAGTGGTTCAACAAGCGCCACACACGGTCGCTGAAGGACGCACTGATTCACCTCGTTCGCCGTGAGCCGGTGCGTTCCGGCCAGTTCCAGGCGCTGGACGACGTCAGCTTCTCGATCGGAGAAGGCGAATCGGTTGCGGTCCTCGGCCTGAACGGATCGGGCAAGTCGACGACCCTGAAGCTCGTCTCCGGTGTCCTTCAGCCCGACGAGGGGCGTGTCCTGACTCGCGGGCGGGTGGCGGGCTTGATCGAAGTCGGCGCCGGTTTCCATCCGGACCTCACCGGGCGCGAGAACGTCTTTCTCAACGCGGCGATCCTCGGAATGAGCGAGAAGGAGACCAAGGAGCGTTTCGACGACATCGTCGCCTTCAGCGAGATCGGTGATTTCATCGACCAAGAGGTGAAGCATTACTCCTCGGGAATGTTCATGCGTCTCGCGTTCAGCGTCGCGATCCACGTCGAGTTGGATGTTCTCCTGGTGGATGAAGTTCTCGGCGTCGGCGACGCGCCTTTCCGCGCGAAGTGCAATGCAAAGCTGCATGAGCTGTCCGAGAAGGGCGTGACGATGATGGTCGTCAGCCACTCAAAGGGGCAGGTCAAGACGTTGTGCTCCCGTGGCATCGTCATCCGCAAGGGCGTCGTCGTCTTCGACGGCCCCATTAACGATGCTCTCGCCGAACTCGAGAAGAAGTAGGCCGCTCGCGATCAGACGCCCTGATCAGGTGCGGAGGTACTCCTGCAGCGAGGCGCGCCAGTCCGGAGTCGAGTACCCTGCGTGCGCGAGCTTTCGCAGATCCAGGACGCTGTTCCTCGGGCGCGGAGCGATGGGCACCGAGGCTGATGCGAAGTACTCAGTGGTCGTCACGTCGCTGACGCGCGCGGGGTCGTGTCCGGTGAGTGTGAAGACTTCGCGAGCGGCGTCCGCCCACGACGATGGCTCTCCGGCACCGGTGAGGTTGTAGGTGCCGAACGGCGCCTTCGAATCGAGCAGATGCACGATTCCATCGGCGATGTCGGAGGTGAAGGTGAGGCGTCCGATCTGATCGGAGACGACCGCGGGATCGATGCCTCGATCGGCGAGGCTCGCCATCGTCCGCACGAAGTTCTTGCCCTCGCCGATTACCCACGAGGTGCGCACGATGTAGTGCCGCGGGGTCGTCGCGGCTGCGAGGTCTCCCGCCGCCTTCGTCTGCCCGTAGACCCCGAGGGGCGAGAACGGGGCGTCCTCGCGGTACGGCTCGGACTGGCTCCCATCGAAGACGTAGTCGCTGGAGACGTGCACGAGTGTGATGCGATTCTGCGTGCACACCCGTGCGAGTGCCGCGACGGAGGTGGCGTTCGCTGACCAGGCCTCCGGCCGCCCCTCGGGAGTCTCAGCCGCGTCGACGGCTGTGTAGGCAGCCGCGTTGACGATCACGTCGTAGTCGCGCCACGTGCGAGCCTCGTCGAGGCCGCCTTCGATGTCGAGGTCATCGCGAGACGCGTACTCGATTCCCGAGCCATCTCCCAGGCGCGCGCGCAGTGCGCGACCGAGCTGCCCGCTCGCGCCAAGCACGAGGATCTTCTTCGCCGCAATGGGAGAGACATCCGCCAGGCGGGGGTGCGCACGGTCCTTCTCCGACAGCTCCACCTCTGCCAGGGGAATCGGCCAGTCGATCGCGGCCGTCTCATCGGCGAGGTTGAGGAACGAGTAGCTCGCGTCGGGCGACCAATGATCGTTGACGAGGTAGGTGTAGGCGGTGTCCGGCTCTAGCGTCTGGTAGGAGTTGCCTACCCCGCGCGGGACGAAGATCGCGCGCGACGGATCCAGTTCGGTCGTGAAGACGGTGCCGAAGCCGGGGCCTTCGCGAAGATCCACCCATGCCCCGAAGATGCGTCCGGTTGCGATGGAGACCCACTTGTCCCAGGGCTCGGCGTGGATTCCGCGAGTCGTGCCGACGGCATCGTTGAACGAGATGTTGTTCTGGATGGGACCGAAGTCAGGCAGGCCGAGCGCCAGCATCTTCTCGCGCTGCCAGTTCTCTTTGAACCAGCCACGGTTGTCGCCGTGAACCGGGAGGTCGTACACGACGAGCCCCTCGATGGGGGTTGCGGTGGCGCGGAGCTCTTTGCCGAACGTGGTCACTACTGTCCCTTCGAGGCGTAGAACGCCTCCACGCCATCCTTGGCGGGTGCCCACCATTGCTCGTTCGCCCGGTACCACTCGATCGTGTCGGCAAGGCCGGCTTCGAAGTCTTGGAATCGCGGGAGCCATCCAAGCTCTGTGCGCAGTTTCGTCGAGTCGATCGCGTAGCGCAGGTCGTGGCCTGCGCGGTCGGTGACGTGGTCGTACGCGTCCGGCGCCTCTCCCATGAGCGAGAGGATCAGCTCCACAACCGTCTTGTTGTCCTTCTCGCCGTCGGCGCCGATCAGGTACGTCTCGCCGATGGCTCCCTTGTCGAGGATCGTGAGCACCGCTGAAGAGTGGTCGTCGGCGTGGATCCAGTCGCGAACGTTCTCGCCCTTGCCGTAGAGCTTCGGGCGGATGCCGCGAATCGCGTTCGTGATCTGACGGGGAATGAACTTCTCCACGTGCTGGTAAGGACCGTAGTTGTTGGAGCAGTTACTGATGGTCGCCTGCACGCCGAAGGAGCGGACCCAGGCGCGCACGAGCAGGTCGCTTCCCGCTTTTGTCGAGGAGTACGGCGACGAAGGGTTGTACGGAGTGCTCTCGGTAAACCGTTCCGGATCGTCGAGCTCCAAGTCTCCGTAGACCTCGTCGGTGGAGATGTGGTGGAAACGCGTCTCGTGGCGACGCGCGGCTTCCAGCAGTGTGTAGGTCCCGATGATGTTGGTGTCGAGGAACGGGCGCGGGTCGTGGAGCGAGTTGTCGTTGTGCGACTCCGCGGCGTAGTGGACCACGGCGTCGGCATCTGCGACGAGCGGATCCACGGTCTCCGCGTCAGCGATGTCTCCGACCACGAGCCGGAAACGGCTCTCGGGAAGACCCGCGAGAGAAGCCTCGTTGCCCGCGTAGGTCAGCTTGTCCAGGACGACGACCTCGTGGTCGGTGTTGTCCAGGACGTGGTGCACGAAGTTGGACCCGATGAAGCCGGCGCCGCCGGTGACCAGGAGCTTTGCCATTACAGACCCCTTTCCAGGACGCGCAGGAGGTAGTCTCCGTAGCCGGACTTCACGAGCTTCTCAGCGCGTGTGCGCAGCTGGTCGTCGGAGAGGAACCCCTGTCGCCAGGCAACTTCCTCGGGCACGCCGATGGACAGTCCGGTGCGCCGTTGAATGGTACGGACGTACTCCGCGGCGTCGGTCATCTGATCGAACGTCCCGGTGTCCAGCCATGCGGTGCCGCGGGGGAGGACTTCGACCTGCAGAGATCCGCGCTCCAGGTAGGTGCGGTTCACGTCGGTGATCTCGTACTCACCCCGCGCGCTGGGGCGGAGACTGCGCGCGATCTCCACGACGTCGTTGTCGTAGAAGTACAGGCCGGGGACGGCGTAGTTACTCTTCGGAGAGGCTGGCTTCTCCTCGAGGGACACCGCTGTGCCGGAGCGGTCGAACTCGACGACGCCGTACGCCTGGGGATCGCTCACCCAGTAGGCGAAGACGGCGCCGCCGTCGACGTCGGCGTACCGCTTCAGCTGCGAGCCGAGGCCGGGGCCATAGAGAAGGTTGTCGCCCAGCACGAGCGCGACCTTGTCGTCTCCGATGAAGTCGGCACCGATCGTGAAGGCCTGCGCGAGGCCATCCGGTGAGGGCTGCTGGGCGAAGGTCAGCGAGATGCCGAACTGCGACCCATCGCCGAGGAGCCGTTCGAAGAACGGTGCGTCGTGCGGCGTCGTGATGACGAGGATCTCATCGATCCCGGCCAGCATGAGCGTCGAGAGCGGGTAGTAGACCATCGGCTTGTCGTAGACCGGAATGAGCTGCTTCGACACACCCAACGTGATCGGGTGTAGGCGCGTCCCGGAGCCCCCAGCGAGAATAATGCCTTTCACGATTGTCCATCCTCCCACACCGCGCTGCATATGCCGCGGGGCAACTCTCCGGCGGCGATCGTCGCGCGTAGGCTCGAAGCGTGATCAAGGTCAGTGTCATCGTGCCGACGTACCAACCCGGAGAGGGCCTGAACCGGCTTGTCGCGTCCCTGGACGCGCAGAGCCTGCCTCGTGACGAGTTCGAAGTCATCTTCGTCGACGACGGCTCTCCGGACGACACTGCCGAGCGGCTTCGTGAGATCGCATCTACGCGCCCGCACGTGCGGGTTGAGCAGATCCCGAACTCGGGGTGGCCCTCGCGTCCACGGAATGTGGGCATCGACCTCGCTCGGGGTGAGTATGTTCTCTTCCTCGATCACGACGACACGATCTACCCCGACGGTCTGCGTGCCGCCTACAACTTCGCGGCGGCCAACGGCGCTGATGCGCTCAATGGCAAGGAAGTACGTACGCACATGGCCGGCTGGGGCGTGAGCAGTTTCACCGGCGACCTCCCCAACGTGCAAGGACGCGACGGAATGCCGCCTCTTCAGCCGATGACGCCGCACAAGCTGTACCGGCGGGAGTTCCTGGACACACACGGCATCCGCTTTCGGGAGGGTGGGAAGGTCTTCTGGGAAGACATCTTCTTCAACCTCAAAGTACAGCGACACGCATCTGTCATCTCGACGCTCTCCAGCGTCCCCGTGTACCACTGGCAAGCGACGGAGGGCAGTGGATCAACGGGGTTCCTTCGATCCTCACCTGACTTTTGGCGATGGCTCCGAGAGATCTTCGTTGCAACGAACGATGAACTGGGGGCACCGGAGCTTCGCGAGGCACGCGAGGGCATGCTGCTCCACCAGTATCGGGGGAGGCTCCTGGCGTCGTTCAACGGTGCGTTTGCCAAGCGGCCGGAATCGGAGCGCGCAATGATCTTCGCCGAGTGCCGTTCGATCCAGGCAGAGTTCATTCCAGAGGAGCTCGACGAACGGCTCAATTCGACGGATCGCATGCGCGCGCGTTTGCTGCGCGACGGCGATCTCAGTGGGCTCGTGCGCCTTCCGGCCGTGGACCCCGGCTTGCCGGGCGTCGCGTCGTTGATCGATGCCATGTGGGAGAACGGCGCGCTTCGCCTGAACGCGGAGGTGATCTGGCAGAGCAAGAGTGGGCGGCGGCATGACCTCGTCAGGAGCGAAGGTCGGATCTACAAGCGGACCGCTGCTACGTCGGACATCGGCGGCTCCCGCCAGCTGGTGGATGTCACTGATGAGATCGAAGGGGCGAGTGCCGAGTACTCGGCGCGAGACCGCACGTCGCGCGCGTCCTGGAGTGTGCCTTCCCGAAGTGAGGTCGATGTATCCAGCGATGCCAAGCCGGAGTTCGTCGTCCGGGTGCAAGGAGACTTCGACCCTTCCGACGTGAGGGGCGGCGCTCCCGCTGAGAAGGGCGCCTACGACATCCACGTGCGCGCGATGCTCGCCGGGAGCGCGTCGCACCGTCGCCTTTCAAGCACGATTCCGCCGCTCCTGACGACGGATGGCGTTCAGAGTGCTCTTGCGTACACGAACGCCGATGGCTTCCTCTCCGTGGACATCGATCAGGGAGTGCGCCGTCTGGGACACGCGCTCGAGCTGGACCTCGCGCTCGCGCAGACAGGCATCGAGGACGGCCGATTGTCCTTGTCCGTTCCGCTGCCCGGGACAGACGTGCGAGGCGACGGAGAGATCGAGACGACCGTGCGTGCTGCTCGTCCCGTTTCGCGTCCCGGGCTGATTGCGCGCCTGCGTGGGGCGAGAGCGCCGGAGGCAAAGATCTCAACCATTCCCGCCGCCATCGTGTGCGCAGACGGCGCGGCGACGCTCGTCGCCCGATTCCCCGAAGACTGGGTGGCGGCGGACCTCATCGTGGCGGGCCGGGAAGACGCGCCGCAGCGCATTACGGCAAAGGAGTCGCTCTCATGACGGACGAACTGGAGCACAGCGTTCCGCCGCGTACGAGGGTCGTGCGCGGCTGGTTCCGGCGCTTCCTCAAGCGGTCCACGAGCCACGAGACAATCGCCACCGCGGTGGCACTGGTCGGCATCGCCGTCCTTTGGCCGTGGCCGTGGGCGGTTGCGGCGCTGGGAGCCATCCTGATCGCGATTGGCGTCTATTGGGTGTCTCGAGAGTCCGCGCGCTCATATTGGACGGGTCGGTTCCTCGCCGTTCGTCTCGTACTTGTGACCGCGGCCGTCATCGCGTTTGCGCAGGATCGCTTGCTCTGGGGAGTGGTAGGCACTCTGAGTGTCGGAGCGGGTGTCGTCACCGGTGGCATCATTCGCAGTCGCATGATGCGTCTGTCTCGGCCGCCCGCGGTCAATGTCTCTTCAGTGCGTGGGTTCGACGACATGCTCGGGTGGAGCCGAGGAAGCCACGCGGCGGTCGGAGCGGCGGTCGTGGCAACGCTCGTTGGACAAGCGCTTCGCTCGGAGATTGTCGCCGTGGTTGCGGGAGCTGTCGCTCTCGCAGTGACAGCGGTCTTCGTTGCGCTTGCCATTCGAAACACGGCTGCGCGTCGCGGCGCGCTGCGCGAAGCACAGGCCGCCCTCGCGTCGTTGGAACCACAGTTTCTGCTCCACTGGGATGCCCCGTCCGAGGGAACGTATCAGGTGGCCATGTGGGTGCCCTATCTGAAACGTCTCGGCGTGCCGTTCGCGATCGTCGTCCGCACGTCGAACCAGCTGCGGGCGCTCGACGGCCTGGTGGATGTGCCGGTCTTCTACAGGGTCACCGCGAAGGAGATTGAACGCACACTGGTGCCATCGGTTCACACGATCTTCTATGTGAATACTGCGCTGCGCAACGCGCACTATCTTCGTTTCAATCACCTTCGGCACATCCAGCTCAACCACGGCGACAGCGACAAGCCCGCCAGTGCGAGCCGTCAGTTCCGGGCATACGACAAGAACTTCGTCGCCGGTCAGGCTGCCGTGGACCGCTTCGGTCTCTACGGAATCGACATGCCTGAGACGCTGGTGCGTATTGTCGGCCGTCCGCAGGTGGAGCCGATCGTCCCCGCAGCTCTGACCGCCGGGCCTGCGCAGACTGTCCTGTACGCGCCGACGTGGGGTGGGTACTTCTCAGATTCGGATCTGAGCTCGCTGTCAAAGGGAGAGGCACTTGTGCAGTTCCTCCTTGACCGAGGGAACACCGTCATCTTCCGTCCCCACGCGTTCACCGATCGCCACGCCCACCACGCGGAGATCGCCGACCGAATTCGGCAGAAGCTGGCTCAGGATGCACAGCGCACGGGCCGACGTCACCTCTGGGGGCCTGCGGCCGAGCAGGAACTCTCGGTGTTCGAGTGCTTCAACGTAAGTGACGCGATGATCTCCGATGTCTCCAGCATCGTCACCGACTACCTGTTCTCGGAGAAGCCCCTCGTCATGATGGCGGTCGGGATGGAACCGGACGAGTTCTCGCGAACCTACCCTGTGTCGCGTGCGGCGTACGTCATCCCCGCCGACTCCCATGACTTCGAGTCGGTGCTCTCAGATGCGCTGGGAGCCGACTCACTGCGGCCGGTCCGGCGGAGTCTGCGCGACTACTATCTCGGTGACTTCCCCGCTGAAGGGTACGCCGACGTTTTCGTCGCGGCGGCGCAGGAGGAACTCGATTTCGCCGCCCGAGGTCACCGTTTCGACGCCACCATCACCGAAGGCTAAGCCGCGGCGAGGTCACGCCTTCGCCTTGGCCATCTGCGCCACCTGGACGGTGACGATCTGGCCGGTGAGGTCCGACCCGACGACGTTCAGTGTCACCCGTGCGACGTCCTCCGGGTCGAGCAGCGTCTCCGGTGGCTCGTCGCCGAAGGCTCCCGTGCGCATCGGGGTCTTTGTGCGCTGCGGGTTCACGCAGTTGATACGGACGCCCGATTCGCCCCACTCCTCGGCGAGCGCCTGCGTCAGGTTGACCACGCCCGCCTTGGTGGCCGAGTAGGTGCTGTAGCCGGCCCGCCCGCGAGTGTAGGAGCTGGAGGTGAAGAGGACCACCTGGCCCGCCGTCTTCTCCAGGTAGGGGAATGCCTCTCGCGCGACGATCGTGGGGGCGATGAGGTTGACCTGGATCGACTCCTTCAGGTCACGCTTCGGTGTGGCGACGAGAGGAGCGATGCGGAGGATTCCGGCGGTGACGATGACGGCGTCGATACGTCCCGTCTGCTCATGGACAGACGCAAGCGCACGCCGTACGGCTTTCGCGGATCGCACGTCGGTCCCCGTCGTGCTGCGGCTGAACTGGCGCACGTCCGCGCCAGCCGCCTGCGCCTGGTTGACGATGCTCTCGCCGATCCCGTAACTGCCACCAAAGACGACAATGGTTTTGCCTGTGAGGTCGGGGACCTCTCGGATGTTCTCCCGGGACAGGGTCGCGGACTGCATCTGGAAGATCTTGTCTGCGATGTCCACGTCGATGGGCTCGGTGACCTTCATGTTCTCTGCCGTGCCATCTACGACGTAGATCGGCACGTCGGGGAGGTAAGCGAAAACCACGCCACAGTCGTCGGTGGCAGCGAAGTTCGGGTCGTTCGCGGCGATCTCGTATGCCTTGCGAATGGTCCCGAGACGGAAAGCCTGGGGTGTCTGTCCTCGGCGCAACCGCGCTCGGTGGGGGATGCCCGTGATGATCCGGTTCTCGTCCACCTCGATGATCGTGTCTGCCGAAGCGATCGCAGTATCGACAGCGTCGAACTCATCGAGGGCGTTGACGCAGTCGCTGATGATGCGATCGTCGATGAACGGACGCACCGCATCATGGAACAGCACCTTCGTGTCGTCGCCGGACAACGCCGCGATCGCGAGCTGCGTCGTGTCGTTGCGGGTCGCGCCTCCGGGAAGGATCCGGGTCAGCTTGGGGAACCGCTCCTTGTCCAGGAGGTGATCCAACTCGCCGATCGAGGCGGCGTTCATCATGATCAGGATCTCGTCGATGTGTTCGCTGGACTGCAGCGATTCCAGCGTGTGCTCGACGATCGCCTTGCCTGCGATCTTGATCAACTGCTTCGGGATACCGAGGCCCACACGGACGCCGATCCCTCCAGCCAGGACGACCGCGACGGTGCGGGGAGTGCGGGGTGGGTCTTGCGTCATCAGTGCTGTCTTTTCCTCGCTGCTATAGGTTCGGTCATGAGGCGACCGACCTCACCTAGCCTACGTGCGCACCGGTCGATGATGGGCACGTCCCGGACCGCCCACGGCCCCGACGACGTGAGCTGAGTGTGCGCACCGCACTCGGAGAACGCGTTCGCGACGACAGCATGCCCAGCCAGACGGTTCGCGCAACCGGCTCCGCATTACCGGCTACCATCGCGTCGCCAAGGCCCGGGAATGGGACCCAGGAAGGGTGAGCTGAAGTAAAGTCGCCTTATGCTCCGAGCGAGGATTCGCGCGTTGGCCCGAAGGCTTCGAATGCCAGTTCGCGCGCTCCGCGACCAGTTCCAGTTAGTGAATCCGCTTGTGCAGCACAGGGACCGACTGGTCGTGGCAAAGCTCCTGGCCAATGAGTTGAGTTCGGTTCGGCGATCGTGTCGCCCTGTTGTGCTCGTCGGGTCATCGCGCGGAGCTGCTTTGGCATGGACCGCAGAGTTGGGTGAGAGGGTCCAAGTCGTCGACCTGACTCCGACGAACCTTGGGTATCTCGAAGATTCCGGGGAACAGCTGGAAGCTGTGCTCACACGTACGGGGCCTGTCGCCGCGATCATTATCGATCGCGCAGCGGGAATACGCCCCACGCTGCAGATCTGGCGACGGGTCTTCATCCATCTCGAAGCTAACGGATTCTACGTCGCGCGGGCCGAGCCGGCGCGATTGCCGCTAGCCGAGGCGATCAGTGTCCTTGAGGAGAGCCGGGATGACGGAGATTCCCTCCCGTTCGTTTTGAGCGAGGTAGCCGAGGTCTCGATGGCACGGGGCCATGAGATCGTCCGCAAGAAGTCGACACAGCTTCTGCGTGTGACGGATGACCGGGCCGACGAGTTGCTCCCTGGAAGGCTCGGCGTCGCGAGCGTGTCCGTTCTCCTACGCCTGAATGGGGGTTCGCATGCGAGTCCGCTAAAAGTCCAGTCCCATAACGCGGCTCCTGGATTGCGCTTACCAGCGAATCCCATGCGATTCCCTTCGCTGGCGCTTAGGCATCTCCGGACGGACGTCCACATCAAGCCTCGCATGCTTACCGTCGCTGAGGGTACGGTCCTGCCGACGTCGTTCAAGCACCCGTGGCGGCCCTGGAACGAGACTCTCGTCAACGTCGACGATCGATTCGGAACTGTCCCTCCATTAGAGGTCGAGTCGACCCCTATCGCTGGTGACTTCTACGATCTCACCTGTGCCATTCCGGGCCATTTTGGTCATGTGATGACGGAGTCTCTCTCGAAACTATGGGGCTGGAACCATGCAAAAGCTCGCGTCCCCGGTCTACGCGCTTTGCACAGAATCCCGGATCCGGGGTACGAACCGACATTCGAGCGGACTCTATTCAACGCATTCGGCATCACGGATGACGAAATTTTGTTTGAAGCGCGGAACGTCACGGTTGGCTCATTCATTGCGCCTTCGCAGGCATGGCAGAACGGGGGTCGACACTATGCGCACCCAGTGATGCTCGACGTTTGGGAGTCGCTCCGAACTGCGTTGGTGCAGGGCGATCAGGGATCGCCGGAGCGTGTCTTTGTCTCGAGAAAGCATGTCGCTGACAATCGAGTCTGCCGAAATTTAGCTGAAGTGGAAGAGTTTTTTACGGCGGCAGGCTTTGAGGTCGTCTACCCCGAGACGATGTCGACGACGCAGCAGGCGGGGCTCTTCGGTAAGGCCCGTGTAGTCGCGGGGTTCGCCGGGTCTGCCATGTTTAACGTCCTGTTCGCAAGGAGACTTGAATGCCTGATCGTGCTCTCTCACGACTCTTACACTGCGAGGAATGAGCACCTCTTCGCGAGCTTGCTCGCTGATGAGATTCACTACTTCTGGTCTCGCGCGGATCGCGCCCATCCGTCAGGCCGCTTTGATGAGCAGTCGTTTCACTCGGCGTGGGAGTTCGACTTTGAGAACAATCGTGAGGCATTGATGAAAACGCTCCACGGGTAAAGATGGCGGCAGTGCTCGTCGGAGCATTAGCGATTGCCTCCGGCCCGGATGTCCTGGATCGCTTCGAAGGTTCTGGCGCAGCTCTGCCCATCGCGAGGTGGGAAAAACTCTTGAGCCCGGCGAAGATACTCGTGCCAACGATCGCTCTTGCCCTCAAGTAGCTCAATGGTGGCAGTAACCGCTTCATCAACCTCAAGAGTCACGGGTCCGAATCCGTCGTCGTAGTAGTCGAAGTAGCCCTCTCTGTGCGGGTGGCGCGCAAAGAAATCGTCGCGGTCAAACTGGAAGTAGACCACCAGTCTCGAAAGATACGCAGCCTCAAAGGCCAACGACGAGTAATCAGTGACCAGAACTACAGCGCTGGCCAGGATTTCCTGAACATCCGACTCCGCGTACGTGAGGACCTTTAGCTCAGGAGGCAGATTCATATCATCGATATGACCTTCAAGATTCGGATGCGGAACAAACACAATATCGAGGCCGTGCTTCGTGGCGTACTCGGCGAGTCTCGGTGAAGTGAGGAACGCGAGCCAGTTCCGTAGGTAGTCGGAATCCTCGAAATCCTCGAGCAGACTTCGGCTGTTGCCCCTGCCGGTGACGTTTCCCATGAGGTACTCGCGCCAAGTCGGCATCACAACGATCCGGGGCGGCAGAGCCCGAGCATCCTTCGTCTTCTCCACGAGCGCGTCATGCCGCGGGAAGCCCGTCAACTTCGCTTCACGGCCGGTCAACACGTATGGAGTACCGTCGTCAACGAACGCGTGTAGTTCGCGTTGCGCTGCGGTCGCTATCAAGGAGATCGGCTTCCCGTTCAGCCAGCGCGAAATGTCGTCCTTGGTGACTCCGTGCTGTAGGAAGGTATAGCTCCACCGTGGTCTGCCGAGCAGCTGCTCGTCGAGGGGGTGGACGACGTAGTGATCGACGTGGGACGATACGAGATGGTCCGCGAGCAAGAGCAGGATTGTGTGCTCAATCGAGCCGAAATCGACGAGCTTGAATCCCTCGGATTTCAGTCTTTGCCAGTCTGGGCTAGTCCGGCGTAGAACGAACCATGCGTTGATTGTCGGCTGATTCCTACTAATCCACCGGAAGAGGTGCTCAGCATTATCCTGAGCTTGGGTGTCCCTGTCCATTAGTACCCAGGCATGCGCAAATCTGCTTCGCCAGTAGCTGGTCTTCGCGAGCCTCTTGATCAGCTTCGCACGTGGGACTCGAACAGCCTTGGACCGGCCGTTAAGAACGCGCTCAGCTTGGGCCTTGCGCTTAGCGAACTCACGCAGAAGTCGATTTCGTGCTCGCTGCAGCGCGCGGGGACGCCGATGTCCACCTCCACGAGCGACGCGAGATGCTCCTCGAGAGGGCCCGGGTCCATCGGCTTCTGGCGCTAGTGATGGTGGACTTTGGTGGTTAGCCGCGGCCGGGTCGACTGGTGCGTCGGCACCAGCGGGTGCATCGGCCTCCGAAGGTGCGGATAAGAGGCGAGCTGGCGGTTTACGCAGCGTGTGGCGGTATTGTCGCCGGATGTCCGCAGCTGTCACGCTCCAGTGCGGGGCATCCGGTTGGCCGAACTTGATACTGACCAGCCGACCGTTGAGACGTAGGCTGAGCCCATCGGCGGCTCGAATCCACAGTATTCTCTCGTACATTACGGTCTCGCCGAAGTAGATCACGGCGCGATCTTTCGCGTACTCGGGCAAAACTTCGCGCCCAAGCGCATCAAAACGCTCCAGAGGGCGTTCGCCCGTGAAGTAGTACTTGAACTGCAACAGCTGACGACGCTTGTCCATCCGCCAGATGTGTACCTCCGCAGGCGTGTCGAGCCCGTTCGTCGCCAACGCGACGAGCGCCATCCGAGTCTGGAAAGCGATCGACGTTATCTGGTAGGTCATGATCTGCGTGGGCGCGATGTAGGAGAGCACCTCGCGCGCGATTGCCATGAAGATGGGCCGGTCTTCAGCAGGTATCGCTCGCGTGGGACTGTGTATCTGCTGGTCATAGCGGAAGTACCAGCTCATGTCATAGAGAATGATGTGCTGCAACCACGGGGGGGTGGCACGCGGATCCGCCACCGTCTCGCGGAGCGTCTCTAGCCAGCCGAAGCGTGGAAGGTCGACGTACTTCTCTCGCTTGTCCCAACTCGAGGCGACAAGCGAGCTTCCGTCCAGTCGTTGCCGGTAGAGGTACCGAGCTCGAGCGGCCACGCGCAGTGCCGGCGCTGAGCTGAGCGAGTGATACCGTGCGACGAATGCGCCATCTTCGAAATTCGGCCTAACACGTGAGTCGAACCGCACGTTTGCCGCATTGATCACATCGGTACGGAAAAAGGTTGTGGCCGCCTGGAGTTTCACGGCCTGGGGATCTTCGTCGAGCCGGATCGTCCGACTTCCTCGCGAGAAGACCTTGCGCAGGGGATGCGCGTTACGAGCGACACCCGTCTCGTCGTCAAGCATGATTATGTTTGCGGCGATAGCACCAACATTGTCGGTGTTCGCGACCGGCACTTGTTCAAGGATCGCTTTTAAGTACCCCGGCTCCAAAATATCGTCAGGGTCGGGAAAACTGACCCAGTAGCCTTTGGCGCAACTCAGCCCAGTGTTCCGTGCGGCGCTTAATCCCCGATTCTCGGTCCGAATGAGCCGCGCGTTAACTGATATGCGCGTGAGCCAAGCCTCGACCAGCGACGCGGAAGCGTCGGGCGACCCGTCGTCGATGAAGACAATCTCGATCTGATCATCGAGAATCTCTGGTTGTTGCTCAAGGCTCGCAAGAAAGTCGCCGACGTACGCTTCCACTCCATACATCGATACGACGAGCGAGATGCAAGGCCGAGTTGCGGTGTGATCAGCGCCGTTCATTGGACTCCTTCGGGTGTTCAGCGCAGGGTGCGGGGGCGCACTTGTGGGTTCGCCTGGTATCAAATGCCGGCTCGCGCGCCCGTTGGCGCTCGCCCTGCGCTTGGCTCAGGGCGCCTCGTAGGCATCGATGGTGCCATCTTTCAGCGCTTGTCGGATGACTTCGATTTGATCCCAGTCGGGGAGAACGACAGATTGGCCGGCGATCGTTCCGGTTCCTAGCGTTGGCATGGTGAAGAAATCGATGTCTCCGGAACGAACGTCCCTGAGCGACCACGCGAGACCAGCCAAGTAGCCCGCGTCCATGCCTTGGTCGACCTGCACGTAGGGTGTCAGCGAACCGACGAGTTCGTTGATCCGGACCGGGTTGGTCAAGGTATCCGCGCTGAGAACCTCGCCGATGAGGCTCTTGAGAAAGAGCTGCTGATTGGTGGCTCGTTCGTAATCCCCTGTCGCGAACGCCTTGCGCTCCCGGACGAAAGCCAGCGCGTCGGACCCTTCGAGTGTGATCTCTCCCTCTGCGAAGGTCTCTCCTGAGACCGCGGTGAAAGCCCGCGGGTTGTTGACGGTCACACCCCCGAGCGCAGATGTGATGCCTTCGAATCCTTCGAAGTCGATGATCGCGACATGATCGATGGGGATATCGATGATGCTCTCCACGGTTTCCACGATGAGCGGAACCCCTCCCCATGCCATCGCGGCATTGATCTTTGCCTCGCCGTGTCCAGGAATCTCCACCCAGTTGTCCCGCATGATCGACATCACGCTGACCGTGCTCTGATCCGCCGGCACGTAAGCGACCATGATCGTATCGGCAAGTCCAGCGTTGTCATCAAGTCCTGATCGCGTGTCCGAACCCAAGAGGAGGATGGTCTGGGCGCCCTCGACTGCGGCCGGGCGCTCCCCAGTCGGGAATACCTCGTCAATTCGTTCCGCGCTGTTGAATGTGCTGGCGAGGTTCCAGAGGTACAGACCAACGGCGATCAGAATGACGAGCAGGAGCGTCAGCACGATGAAGAACGCACGCCGGACCCAGTCGGTCTTCTTCTTGCGCGAGGTCTGAGACTCCGCTGGGACGTCGAGCACGGCGGTCGGGCTA
Source organism: Microbacteriaceae bacterium PS02070 (assembly GCA_029959865.1). GTDB lineage: Bacteria > Actinomycetota > Actinomycetes > Actinomycetales > Microbacteriaceae > Microbacterium. The sequence continues at coordinate 29,452 of JASCPE010000002.1, forward strand.
GGGTGCTCCGGCGATGATGACGTGGGGGACATTGTCTTAGTGTGGCAGTGCGCGGTCAGAATCTGTGATTTGACGCGCGTTCTAAGTCGCGGCCTCGATCACCAGACGCGCAAGCGCGTCGGTGCACACGGCCGTGCCCGGCTGAGGCTCCAGGTTTCCAGGGACCTCGACCCACCGACGGGCGAACGCTCGCGCTTCCCCAGCCGTTGCCGGTGCCGTCTCGAGTCTGTCAATCAAATCAGCGATCGACATGACGAGGGGGCCGGGAAGATCGGTGCGGTAGTCGAGATAGAAATCACGTGCCGCGAGGTAGGTGGTCACGTCCGGGCTGAGAAAGTACGAAGGGACGCCGACAATGGCGGCTTCGAACATCACTGATGAGTAGTCCGTGATGAAGATATCGGCCACTGTGAGAAGGTCCTGCGTTCCGAATCCAGGAGCATCGTCCACCCCCTCGAACTCCGCATGCATCAGCGGGTGCAGTTTAACGACGAGGTGGATCCCGTTCGCCTTCAACGCATCGTGGAGCGCCCGCACATCCACGCCGATCTCTCCATCGAGCCGGAAGGTGGGCGCAAAGAGCGCCACTCGCTGGCCGCTGAGGTGTGGGTGAGCAGCGAGAACGCGGGTCCTTTGTGCCTCTCGCCGCGCGGGGTCGCGGAGTCGATCAACGCGGGGCAGCGGAAGAACGCGGATGCGAGATTCTGGCGTGCCAAATGCCTCCGCGTAGGCTGCCACTGCGGGGCGCCCGCTCGCGAGCACGATGTCGTATCCCTCATGCATTCGCATCGCATCCGCGAGTCTTTCATCGCGCCCTTCGGGCTTTCCCAGGATGCTGCGTCCGAATTTCTTGAAGGCACCGAGCGCATGCCACATCTGGATAATCGTGAGTTCTGGGCGGTGGGAGAGAACGCTTGCAACGATCGAGTACGTGTCCAGGAGCAACACTCGGGCGGTGGCGACGTGGTAGAGCTGGCGGAGCATGTGCAGGGAGTATCGCGCCTTGCCGAGGACGCCCGGGGGGACCATGCGCACGAGACTCACGACCGTCAGCGAAGGGTCGATGCGATGAATCGCTTCGCGAAGATCGGCGAAGTCTTCGGGCTCGGCTGGGTGCTCTCGGCTGAGCATGACGATTTTGCGCCGCACCGGCAGTAGTTTGAGAGGGGCGTACACCGCGGTCAAACTCTTTCGAGCGACCCATGCGATCACGAGGCGAAGGGAAAGCGGACCGTCTGCCCGGGTCGGTTCCGGGCCGGAGGCCGGGGCGACAGCTGCTCGCTCGACCGACGCGGTTATTCGCGGCCGCAGCAACACCTCCCGTGCGATGCGCTCGCTGGAGTCCCCATCGCACGCACTCATAAACATGTCGATGAAGCTGTCGAGCGCGGGGGTCGTACGTGCGTTGCGGATCGTTTCTGCGAGCTCCGCTCCGTCGTGGATTACCGGCCCGCACAAGTACTCGGAGAACGGGTGATAGAACGAGCGACTGGAAGTGTACTCCTCAAGGTCTGGGCAGTAGAAGACAATCGGCCGCCGCAGGAGCGCGTACTCGAAGATCGCCGACGAGTAGTCGGTCACGAGGACATCCGCGGCCATGAGAAGGTCCGTCATCTCGCGCTCGGCGCTCACGTCTATGAGTCCTGTTACGTGTGGGCGTGCGCTCAGGAGGGGTGTGACAAAGGGATGCATCTTGACCATGAGTACCCAGTCATCACCGAGGTCTTGCACGACACGTTGCCACGGCACGCTATCGAAATCGAACGTTGCCGACCGCTGGCCATTTCCGCGGAACGTCGGCGCAAACAGCACGATTTTTCGCTCAGCGGGAATGCCGTACTCACGTCGAATCCGCTCCGAGGCGCGCTGCACTCCTTCCGGGTTGAAGAACGCGTCCGTGCGTGGCACCCCGAGCGCGTGCACCCGGCTCATATCAATCCGGAACGCTTCGGCATAGTCAGCCCGCACGGCTTCGCTGCTGACAGTCGCATCCGTATAGTTGCGGTGCGCGGCTGACCCGGGGAGGGGCCCACCGGGCAGGCCCGCTCGACTCCAGCCGACGCGCTTGAATGCTCCCGCTGCGTGCCACACCTGGACGAGCCTGGCCTCCGGGCGGATCTTGAAGGAGTAGATCAATGGATAGAAGTCATCCACCACGATCGTCTGAGCTGTCGCAATGAGCCACGGGAGGCGAACAATGTCTCGGAGAGGACGCGAACTGCTGAGGCTCGGCTTGAACACCCCGACAACATCGGCGTTCGGATCCTGGCGAAGGATCGCGTCGTGGAGAAACTCAAAGTTCCCGGAATAGTCATCGCGCGAGTCCGAAAGGAACAGCACCCGCCCGGGACGGACCCGTGCGGCGCGTGCGAATGCGATGTAGGGAACTATGTAGAACGCGAACCGGATGCGATGCAGAATGGCGGAGCCCCGCAGCTTACTTCGAAGCAAACCCCACATGAAACCTCATTTCCGCGCTTCCGAAGGAATCGCGTACGTCCCGGACGATATTACCTGCGCGTAATATGGGCTGTCTGATAGCGAGCCGAGGGTCGGGGTGTGAATGAGCGTCCCCCTAGAATGTGGCCGTGAGCCCCCCCGATCACAGTCCGCTCTTCACAGCGGTGATACCTCTCCATAACGTAGAGCACTACGTCGGTGACTTCCTTGCGTCGTTGCTACATGCGGGGGCAAAGGCTGATCGCGTCGAGTTGATCTTCATCGATGATGGGTCGACCGATCACACGTGGGCGATCGTTCACGAATGGGTAGCCGTGCATTATCCCGCAGCAACCCTGCTCCGCACCCCGAATGGTGGCGTGTCGGCTGCACGCAACCTGGGTCTGAGCCTCGCTACTGCACCTTGGGTGACATTTCCCGATCCCGACGACCTGCTCGGGCTCGGCTACTTTGACTGCTTCACCGCGCTCATCGAGAGGGAAGCAGACGACCCGCCCGAGTTGCTGGCCGCGAATATCCAAAGGGTGTTCGACCCCGATCCCACGTGGCGCGATGTCCACGCGCTGAGGTCGAGGTTCTTGAGAGGTACCCGGGTGGCGGACATCGACCGTGAGGCCGAAGTCTTTCAGATGTCCGTGGCAACGGCAGTCTTCCCCACAGATGCGCTTCGCGCGTCGGGCGCACGCTTCATCGACCGCTTGCATGCATCAGAAGACGCGCTGTTCATTGCGCACTATCTTCTCGGGCGTCAAACGCGCCGCATTGGATTGGTGGCGGAGGCGCTCTACGGGTATCGGCGACGCGCTACCGGAGGATCAGCGGTCGACTCTTACCGAGGCGACCCGGCTAGCTACCTCGATCGGTTTCGCGACGGTTACCTACCCTTGCTGCAGGAGGCATCAAGTGTCGCCGAGGTTCCCGACTGGCTACAGACGATGCTCTTGTACGAATGTCAATGGCTGTTTCCCCAGCAGTTGGCGCCGCACAGCTTCGCGTCAGCGCTGGGAACCGAGCAGCGTCGAGAGGTTCGCGACACACTCGGGGCATGCCTCGCCCACGTGAGCGATCGTCGATTGCTGGCGTATGACGTGACCGCGTTGCCGTTGGAGACGCGGCTGGTGATCCTTGCGTTGACCGGACGGCCTCTGTGGCACTGGATATCTCCCTACGCATCCTCCCCCGATCGCGACGGCATTGTCTCGACGCACCTGTATGGGAACTGGTCTGAAGTGCCCGCCGTCGGAACAGAGTTGGATGATGGTCTTCCGACGTCGCATGCAGTCACGATTCGGTTCCCCGACTACTTTGATCAAAAAGTGATGAGCGAGCTCATCGTCCGGACGAGAGGCGCCCCGCGCGCAGTGATCGTCGATGGCCAACGCCGGGAAGTGCGTGCAACACGTCACGGCGAGTCGATTGCCCAGTGCGGAGATCGACATCGACGCGAGCACACGGGTGCGCACGCTTGGGTGATCCCACCCGCACAGGGTGCTGTAAGGGTGTGGAAGTACATTCCCAAGCGGGAGTTTCCCGACGCGCGACCTTGGTGCAGAGAGACCGCGGCGATTCTGGGAGCTTGGCTACGCCGCTGCACTCACTCACTCGCACGCACGCTCATTGGGCTCGCGCCCCGCCCGCAGGGGTGGGCGATCGACGCAGCGATTGGTGAGACCGCGGCGCGGCTGAGGATGCATCTAGCCCGTCATCTGGGTCGTCCCGCCCTTCTGGTGCACCAACGCGGGTTTTCGCTGGGTCGGGTAAGGGCCCGCTACTGGATCTTTCCGCCGCAGTGCTCCGCGCCGGTCGTTCGTGGCTATCGCGTTGCCGTCCACCATGGTGAGATCGAGCGCGTAGATGTGGTCGGTATCGATGCTTGTGGTGCAGACCTGGTGATCGCGGATTCATGGAACGCAGTTGAGCTCCTCCGCGAGCGCTCGCGGTTCTTCCCCGAGGACATCCTTTATCTGGAACCGGAACACATTGTCACACGGATGCCAGCGGCTGTCACTCGATGGGAGCGCGAACGTCGGAGATCGGCGCGAGCGTCGTCATCCATCTGGCCGGCCGGGGCTACCCGCGAGGCCCGGGCGGGAGCGTGACGATGCCCGTGGGTGTTGCACCCGGCGGGTCGGGGGAGTCCCATCTCATGAGCGAGGCGCGTGCGGCACAGACGACGAGCAGGAACCATTCGAAGCCGCCGAGCAGCGCGCTCGTCACGACACCGTCGGCGAGAACGACGAGGATCACGAGCGGCGCCCAGGTATAGACCGTAGAGCGTCGCTCTGAGGCGCTGACCCAGGAGCGGCCGAGCGCGAGCAGGCCGAAGAACGCGAACAGGGCCGCTCCCACGCCGCCCGTCTGCAGGAGAACGTCCATGTACGCGCCAAGCGCAGAGGTCTGGTCGCGCTCGTTGAGGATGTGGATCACGACATACGGCGCGCGATCGGACGGCCAGGTCCCGACCCACCCCCAGCCGGCGATGGGCTCTCGCTCCGCGAAGTCCAGGACGACGTTCCAGAGGCGTGAACGCTCGAGGAACCCCGGCTCGGCATTGAGCCAGTAGACGAGGGGGCGGCGGAACAGGTAGATGGTCAGCAGGCCGACGCTGACGAGGCTCGCGACGATCGTATGGAAGGTGCGGCGGCGCGACGGAGCGATCCGCCTCGCGATGACCAGGATGCCGGCGCCCGTGGCCGACAGGAGGGCGAGGATCCACACGATGGGGGACGCGGTCAGCACAGCCAGGAGCGCACCGAGGGTGATGGAGAACACCGACAGCCCCGTCGCGACCGACCGCGTGCGCCACTCCACGAGAAAGGTGACCAATGCGATGATCGTCACGACGCCGAGCTGGGTTCTACTGCCGAAGATTCCCTGAATCGGCCCGCCCGCGGTGATATCGCCCGCGATCCCGAGGAAGGGGATCGGGAGGTCGAGCAGGATCCCGCTGAGGATCTCCATCCCCAGCGACAACACGAGGAGCACTCGGAGCACGTCGCCGGTCGCCCGCACGATCTGCACCGTGTCGCGGATGTGCGCGACAGTCACGGCGACCAGCGCCGAGGCGGCCAGAGCGATCCAGCCCGAGATCGTCGCCCCGCGAGCACTGGACCATAAGAAGCTCAGCAGGAACCAGGCCAGCACCAATACGAGGCTCCATGGCGCGAGGTGGCGCAGTTGCCACTCCTGGCGCCTCGCCGCGAGGATCGCGACGCCGAGGACGAGAAGGCCGGAGATGACCGCGCCGTACCCGGCGTCTCCCATGAGCTGGCGCAGGAGATAGGTCGTGAAGACGGCACCGATCGCAGCGAGGGTGTACGCCGATGCGACGGCGGGTGAGCGCAGCAGATCCCCGAGACGGCGCACATCCGGCGACGTGTTCACGCCTCGACCGGGCCTTCACCCTGCTCGCTGAGCAGACGCTGCTCCGACGGCCCCCGCCCCAAAAGCGGCGCCTGCTTGATCTTGAATCCCAGCATGACCAGGAACATCCAGCCCCAGTTCAGGAGGGGAGCCGACTCGGCCACGCTCTGTACGAGGAGGATGGTCCCCACGAGCGTCGGGACGAGTGTGACGGCCGAATAGGGACGATCATCTACCAGATCCCAACGGGGCCGGTCCACCGCGAAGAACCACGACCGCCAGATGAAGGCGAGGAAGGTGAGCCCGATCGCGACGAGCCCCACGATGCCCAGCTGGAACAGGACGTCGAGCCACATGTTGTGCGCCTGCATCACGGTGACTCCGTGATCGACGATCCAGCCGTCAAAGCCCGGGTGAGTGGGGTCCCACGGCGTCGCGAACCCCCAGCCGATGACGGGGTGCTCTGCGACCCGCGCGCCGACGGCCTGCCAAATGGCCTCCCGTCCGGTCAGGTCCGACGATCGCCCGAGGAGCGCGAGGACCGGCTCGCGCAGCCACCACGCTGCGCCGAGCCCGACGACAGCGACGGCGGCGTACAGGGCGTAGTAGCGCGTACGCTCGCCAGCTCGGCGCGTCGTGCGCATGAGAAGCACGGTCGCGAGGACGACTCCGACCGCAGCGAGAGCGACGGTCGCGGTGGCGGATCCCGCGCGCACGAACAGATAGACCGCGAGCGCCGTCCACACGTAGAGAAGCGGGCGACGGGGAGCCTTCGATGCGATCCGGATCGCGAACACCACGATTCCCAGCAGCGCCACATAGGCGAGGGCGTTGGCGTTGCCGAAGAGGCCCTGGAGTCGCCCACCGTCGATCAGATTGTCGCGCGACCACAACACGATCGGGTCGTCGACCGGCGCGTCCGGTCGGACGAAACCGGGCAGGATGTCACCGCGCCACACGAGCGAGACCCAGAGTTCGAACAGCAGACAGAGTCCGAGGATCCACTTCAGAGCCGCCGCGATCGAGCGGACCAGCTCCCGCCATGTCAACACCGACCCGACGAACAGCGCCTGCACGGTCGTGGCGACGAGCAGGAACAGCGTGAGAGCGGTCACGTCGCGCCAGTTCGACCAGATGAGTGAGGCGACCGCCCAGAGGACGTACCCCGCAGCGAACCAGGGGAGGCGCCGCCACTGCACTGCGGGGCGCAAGAAGAGCCACAGGATGACGGAAACGCTCGTCGTCACCACCAGCATGACGAAGGTGCCGGTAACCCCGAAGGCCATGAGCCAGGAGGTCCCGGCCAGCGCAGCCGCAAGCACGAACACGGCCCACCCGCGCAGCAGGATATGCCCCGTCGTCTCGCGGACGGGTGCGGCCGGCGGCGGAGCGATCGGGTGTTTTGTGTGGACGGCCATCGTTCCTTCAGGCTACCGTCCGCGGCTCTAGGCTGGAGATGTGCTGGTACCCATCTCGAACACCGCTCGCGACTACCTCTGGGGGTCGACGACCCTGCTCGCAGCACTGGAGGGTCGAGAGCCCTCCGGCGCGCCCGAGGCGGAAATCTGGTACGGCGACCACGCCGGCTGCCCTGCCGTCGTCGCGGACGGTTCGGGTCAGACCCTCGACGTCTATCGCGGTCGGAGCGAGGCGCCGCCACTCTCATTCCTCCTCAAGTTGCTCGCTGCCGACTCCGTCCTCTCTATTCAGGTGCACCCGTCGCTCGCTCAGGCGCGTGCGGGATTCGACGCCGAAGACGCGGCGGGGGTCGCTCGAGATGCCGCCGACCGCAATTACAAGGACCGCAACCACAAGCCGGAGCTCATCATCGCGCTCAGTGACGAGTTCCTCGCCCTCGTCGGCGTGCGCCCGCTCGCGGTCACCCGATCGGTGGTGGCCTCGTTGGGTGACGGTCCCGGTCTTCGGGCGCTCGCCGCCCATCTAGCGGGGGAGGACGAGAGACGTGCCGTCCGAGCGACGCTCGAGTGGGTGCTCTCACCCGCCGCGGCTGACGACGTGCGCGAGATCACGGCGGCCCTCCGCAGTGCGGTGAGCGCGGAGACCGCCGAGATCGCGGCCATCGCGCAGGAGTATCCGGAGGATCCCGGGGTCGTGGTCGCGCTGATGATGAACCTCGTCCGCTTGCGCGCGGGAGAAGCGGTGTTCGTCGCCGCCGGAATCCTGCACGCCTACGTGCGCGGACTCGGTGTGGAGATCATGGCCGCGAGCGACAACGTGCTCCGCGGGGGGCTCACCGGGAAGCACATCGACGTGGTCGAGTTGCTCCGCATCGCCGACACCACCCCCGCGCCCGCCTCGCTCTACGAGGGCTCCGCCGTCGGTCCCGTGACGACGTGGGCTCCTGTGGGGGACTTCACCCTCGCGCGCGTGGAGGCACGGTCGGCACCGATCACGCTCACCCCGCCCGGGGACGCCATCGTCATCGCGACCCGCGGCGAGGTGACCGTCTCCGACGGCGATCAGGCCCGGTTGCTCACGCCGACTGAGGGGCTCTACATCCCCGGCGAGACGGGGAGTATCGACATCTCCGGCGAGGGTGAGGCGTTCGTCGCCTCCGGCCGCTGATACCGCCGATTCACCTCGTCACCGTTTCGTCGGCATGTCGTGAAGGTTCAATCCCTCGTTGAGGGTTTAACATTTGCGACTTGACCGGAGCGAATGACACCTGTGTAATTATGCGTACGCACGCTGACCGCGTGGGGCAAACAGGTGGGAGAACGATATGGCCGGTTACCGTTCCGGAGTTCCTGACAACTGGTTCGTCGATCCCGTCAATCTCGGCGTCCCCGGCGTCCGTCGCACCACCGACGAGGACAACGCTCTCGCGTGGCAGACCGACGCATTGTGCTCTCAGACCGACCCTGAGGCGTTCTTCCCCGAGAAGGGCGGGTCCACTCGTGACGCAAAGCGCATCTGCTCCACGTGCGACGTCCGCGGCGAGTGCCTTGAGTACGCCCTTCAAAACGACGAGCGCTTCGGGATCTGGGGCGGCCTCAGTGAGCGCGAGCGGCGCAAGCTGAAGCGTCGCGCCGGTTAGCAAATCCGTGTGAAACGCGTGGCCCAGCCCGGCGCCGCCGGGCCACGCCCCTAGGCTGACTGCGTCATGCCCGCCCGTGTCCACGCTTTCCTGGTCGTGCGCCCCGAACCTGGCGCTCCCTCCGACCTGCACCTTGAGCGCACCCTCGCTGCCCTCAAGACCCAATCGCGACCCGTGGATTTGCTCACGATCGTGCTGGTCGGCCGCGACGATCGCCTCCGCGACCTCGCCGCACAGTCCGGCGCGAATGAGGTCATCTCTGTCTCTGGCGCTCCGCGCCTTTCCGAGGTGCTGCATACCCACACCCGCAATGTCTCCGCGGATGCCGTCTGGGTGCTAACTCAGGGCTCGGCGCCTGCCCCTCAGGCTCTTTCGCGGCTCGTCGCTGCGCTGGACACCTCGACCTCGACGACGGTCGCGGTCCCGAAGCTGGTCCGCTGGGATGACCCGGCGCGGATCGTTTCGCTCGGGACGACCATGACCCGCTTCGGGCGCTCCGTCCCGCTCGCGCGCGGGGAGTTTGATCAGGGCCAGCATGATGGGGGAGAGGACGCGCTTGCCGGTGAGCTGATCGGGGCGCTCGTGCGCACCGATACGTGGCGGAGTTTGGAGGGTCCCGACCCGGGGCTGCGCGGGATCGACGATGGTCTGGATCTCGGCGTGCGCGCACGGTTGGCCGCCGGCCGCGTCGCGCCCGTTTCCCGTGCGCATGTCGCGGTGACGACACCCCCCGATGCGACCACCGTGCCTGGCCGGATGCGTCGCGCGCACCGCTCACGTGCGGATCAGCTGCACCGCAGGCTCGTCTACGCGAACCCTGTGGTCGCCGTCATTCACTGGCTCGCGATTCTTCCGCTCGCCCTCGTCCGCTCGGTGGTCGAGCTCGTCTCCAAGCGCCCCGTCACGGTTCTCCCGGAGTGGTCTGCAGCGTTCGCCATCATGACGCGGCCGGCCGCTGTCGTCCGCGCGCGGCGGATCATCGCTCGGGTGCGCCGGGTGCCGTGGTCGCAGTTGGCTTCCCTGCGCCTGACACGTCGGCAGCTTCGTCATCGACTGGACGTCCCCGGGACGTCGGGAGCTGACCCCGTCCGGCGCGAGCTGCACTTCTTCGGCGGGGGCGGCGCCTGGGTCGTGCTGGCCATGCTCGTCGTGTCGATCGCGGCGTTCCCCGCGTTGCTTGCGTGGCCCGTCATGGGCGGCGGAGCGCTCGCACCGTTGCGCGACACGGTCGCCCAGCTCTGGGCGGACGCGGCCTATGGCCAACGCGCTGTCGGCTGGGATCTGGTCGGACCTGCAGACCCGTTCAGCGCACTCGTCGCACTCATCGGCACCCTGTCACCGATGGCGCCGTCGCGCGCACTCGTCGTGCTCTGGCTCCTGGCCCTTCCCCTTGCCGCTCTCGGCGGGTGGTTCGCCGCGACGCGCCTGACCGATCGCAGCGGGTTGCGGGCCTTTGCCGCTCTCGCCTGGGCGCTGGCCCCTACCTTCCTCATCGCCCTCGTGGATGGTCGTCCGGCGGCGGTGATCGTCCACCTCCTATTGCCCTGGTTGTGCCTTTCCGGCGCGGCTGCACACCGCTCCTGGGCGTCCGCCGGGGTGGCCTCACTCGTCCTCGTCGGCGTCCTCGCAGCCTCTCCCTCGGCGATCATCCCGCTCGGCGCCGCCTGGGCCCTCGTCATGATCCTGACCGCTGCGATGCGGCCCGTGGGACTGGCCCGAGTGGCGTGGGTCATCGTGCCGAGCCTGGTCGTCTTCGCCCCCCTCATCTGGAATCGTGTGCATGCCGGGGATCCGCTCTCGCTGCTGGCCGATCCCGGTGTCCTCGCTCCGCTGTCCGGTCAGGCGGCCGGTCCGGCAGGCTGGTTCTTCTTCGGCTTCCCCGGTGCGGACCGGGGCTGGGCGGACCTGCTCGGTCTCACCAGCGCACCCGTCTGGGTGGGTGCCCTCACGGTGCCGATCCTCCTCTTCGCTCTCGCCTCCCTGTTCACCCGCCGGTGGTTTGCAGGCATCCTCCTTCTCGTGATCGCTTTCGCGGCAACCGTGAGCGCAGTGGCGATCGCCGGCATCGCGGTCGGCGTCAGCGGTTCGGAGTCCGTTCCGCTGTGGCCCGGCGCGGCCGTGAGTATCGCGTGGATGGCGCTCGTGGCCGCCGCGACGATCACCCTCGACGCCGCACCACTCACGTCTGTGGCGCGCACCGCCGGCGGAGTGATCGCGGTCTGCTGTCTCGCGGTGCTCGCGATTCCGTCTGTGACAGCGACAGCGCGCGGCGAGGCGGCTCTCCAGAACGGGCCGGAGAGCACGCTTCCGGCGTACGTCGCGGCGGAGGGGATCACCGGTGCCAGCACGGCCACCATCGTTCTTGATCCCCTCGCCGACGGGGGCGTGAGCACGCGCATCGTCTGGGGCGGCAGTGAGACCTTGGGGGGTCAGTCCACCCTCCTGTCCGCGCGTCACACCCGAACGGAGTCAGACGCGATCACCGCGAATGTAACCGTTGACCTCATCAACGGCGGTGGCTCGGATGTCGTGACCGACGCCGCAGCCCACGGCGTCGCCTTCGTGCTCCTGTCCGCCCCCGACGAAGAGCAGACTGAGCAAGAGCGGCTCGTTCGTGCGCAGGGGGAGTCCGCGCTCGATGTCCGCGATGACCTCGAGCGCGTCGGTGATACCGGACGCGGCATCCTCTGGCGGGTCATCACCGAGGTGACTCCGCGCACTGCGTCGGCGAATGTGGCCCCGGTGGCGACGGGGATCGCGCTCACGCAACTCCTTGCGGTCGCCGCCGCCGTCGTGCTGGCGATCCCCACGCGCGCCGATCGCGCCCGGGCGCGGGCCCGCTCCCGCGTCATCGGACGGAGGGAGACCCTGTGACCACGCGTAGACGCATCCTCCGCACCGCCGCTGCCACCGTGATCGCGGCGGGGCTGGTTGCAGGCTCCGTCGCGATCGCGGCGACGGGCACTCCTCGCATCGACATCGAACCGCTGGCTCTCACAACCAATCCCGAGCCCTCGGCGGTGGTCACGGCGTGCTCCGGACCGCTCCTTGCACTCGGGCGCGACCAATCCGACGCCTCCCTCCTCACCGATGCGGAGGCTCCGGACACGGTCGCGGGGACCCTTCGCGCCGCGGGTGAGGTGACCCAATCACAGCTGGCCGCACCCGATGTGACCGACGGTGCGGGGCCCACGGTGTTCGAGGTCGCTCCCGTCGGCCGCTCACGCATCGATGCCGCCGCGGCGCAGAGCCGGACGGTCAACGCAGACGACCTGCGCGGCTTCGCGGCGTCCGGATGCGCGGCGCCCCGCATGGAATCGTGGGTCGCAGCCGGATCAGCAGCCACCGGGGCCGCAGACCTTCTCCTGATCTCCAACCCCGGCGACGTCGCGGCCACAGCCGACATCACGGTGTACACCGTGGAGGGGGAGACCTCTCCCGTCGCCGGCCGCGCGATCGTGATTCCACCGCGAACCCAGCGGGTGGTTCCCGTGGCGGCGCTCGCGATCGGTGAAGAGAGCCCCGTGCTCAAAGTGACCGCGACGTCGGCGCCCCTGCTCGTGTCGGTGCAGGCAAGCATCACCCGCACGCTGGTCCCCGGTGGCCTGGATGTCGCCTCGGTGACCGCGACTCCGCACGAGACTCTGACGATCCCCGGCGTCGTCGTTGGTCGCTCCTCCTCCACCGAGGCAGGGGACGCGCCGACGGTCCTGCGGCTTCTCTCCCCCGACAGTGAGGCAGACGTCTTGGTGGACGTGCAGCGCGTCGGAGGCGGGAGCACGGACGGATCGGTCTCGAGCGCAGCGGAGGTTCACCTCGCCCCGGGCCAGCCCCTCGAACTCGAACTCGGCGCACTCGATCCAGGGACCTACGTGGTTCGGCTCGTCTCGACGGTGCCGGTCACCGGTGCGGTGCGCACCTCCACCGGCAGCACGGACAGTGACGACTTCGGGTGGGTATCCGCCGCGGACGCGTTGGGCGACTCAACGATGGTGGCCGTGGCACGGGGGCCGGGCGCGATGCTGACCCTCACCGCCGACGAGGGCGCGGATGCCACCGTGCAGCTGATCGCCGACGAGGGCGCGGGTGCGACGGAGGAGCTTGTCATCCCCGCGTCCGGCGCAGTCCAGGTCGATGTCGCGGGCGGCGAGGTCTACGAGATCGTCACCGTCTCCGGAAATGTCCGGGGTGCCGTGAGCTATTACGGCGAGGGCGCGCTCGCGTCGTATCCGGTCACGCCCGGAGCGGCGACGTCGGAGGCGATGACGGTCTACCCGCAATGACTGCGGCGGCGCGGGTATGGCGCTCTCAGCGGAAGCGCCCCGGACCGAGGTCCCAGGGGTCGCGGTCCAGGTACTCTGCCGCGGCGGAAACGACCGCCGTCTCCACGAGGGCACGGCGGTAGAGCGGGTCGTTGCGGGGCACGAGGCCGAGCCGCTCGATCGGGACGCGGTAGAGCACGATGCGCTGTTCCTGAGTTGACACCGCCCATTTGGGGAGGCGGTCCCGGACCGGACCACCGGGCATCGGCGCCACCTCGAAGCGCACGTCGCGCAGCTCCGGCCACGCTCCGCGGAGAAACTCCGCCGTCGATGCCACGGTGAGGTCGAACGCGTCGAGTCGGCTCTCCAGCGGAGGAAGCGGAGGGCGGACGACGGCGCTGCGCCCGAGGCGGCCGTGGCGGCCATGCCGCGCGGGACGCCCGTGGGAAGCGGCAGGACGGCGGCGCCTCATCATGCCCACCATCCTAAGGCGACGGGGAAGGCACGGTTCGGCGCGGCAGCGGATGCGCGGAGCGAAGACTGGGTAGCCTGGCGACGATGAACGACAGACTGTGCTCCAAGGTGGGCTGTGCGCGTGAGGCCGTGGCGACACTGACCCACGACTACGGGGATCAGATGGCCGTCCTCGGGCCTCTCTCGATCACACACGACCCGCACGCCCACGACCTCTGCGCGATCCACACCGACCGGATGTCCGTGCCCAAGGGATGGGTGGTCGTGCGCCACGAGACACTTCGCGCCTGACTCAGCGCTGTGGGAACCCCGCCGGGGGCGCATCGGTGCCGGCGGTGAGGCTGGCGACTCGTTCACTCTGGCCAGCGAGCGACGCCGCATCTCGCTCGCGTCGGATCGCGACGACTCCCCGGAGGAAGACTTCGGGGTGAACGTCAGGGACCGGAGACACGTAGGCGCGCACCTCGGTGCAGATCGCTTCCGCATTGCGCAGCCGTGACGTGGGGTCCAACTGCGGCGCAATCCGGACGAAGTGGAGGGCGCGCCGCGCGAGCCGGTCGGGCAGTCGGCCGACGTCGGCGATCTCTGCCCAGCCGGTCAGCTCCGGCGGCAGCGGGGCGGCAGGCAGGGGCAACGGCTGCGCGCGCGTGCGTTCGGCATAGGTGCCGGCGAGGAGATCGCCGAGGCGCTGTGCGCGCGGAGTGAACATGGCGACCATCGCCGCAACGGCGCCGAGAGTCATCCAGAGCTCGAATACGCCCGTGAGGGAGCGGATGAACGCGTGCCGAAACCCTGCCGCACCGCCGTCGAGACGCACAATGCGGCTGCCCACAGCGAGCTTTCCCAGGCTGCGCCCGCGACTGAAGGTCTCCACGGCCGTGGGGAGGACGACCCACACCAGAACGATCGTGGAGATGAGCACGATCGGTGCGAGCGACGAGTCCCACAGGTTGCCCCCTACGCGGTCCAGGAACCAGACCACTCCGAGGAGCAGGAGGACGCTGGCGACCATGTCGATGAGCACACCGACAGCGCGCAGGAAGAACCCCACCGGCTGTACGTCGAGTGCGACGGCCTCACCGGTGAGGATCTCGTCCTGCGCGATCGTGACGAGGGATCCGGGCGCGGCCATGGGTACAGTTAATCAAATGGACCTCGATGCCCTCACGTCCGCGCGGGGGCAGGAGTGGGCACGTTTGGATGAGCTGGCCGCGGCCCGTCGTCTGGGTGGCGCGGAAGTCGATGAGCTCGTGACCCGCTACCGGGCCGCATCGGCCGATCTGGCTGAGATGAAGACGAGCGCGGGACGCTCCGTCCACGCCGACCACGTGTCCCTCATCCTCTCTCGGGCACGGCTGAAGCTCACCGGACGCCCTGACAACGTGCTGCGGCAATTGCCGCGGTTCTTTCTCTTGCAGCTGCCGGCCGCCCTGTATCGACTGCGCTGGACAACCCTCGTGATCGCCGTGCTGTTCGCGATCGTCGCCTTCCTCGCTGGTTCGTGGGTGGCTCGCGATCCGGCAGCGCTCGCCGCACTCGGCAGTGAGGCGATGCTCGAGCAGTACGCGACCGAAGAGTTCCAGCAGTACTACTCGGAAAATCCGGCGGCGGTCTTCGCGGGCACCGTGTGGACCAACAACGCCTGGATCGCCGCGCAGTGCATCATGTTCGGAGTGACGGGCTTCTGGCCCATCATGGTCCTGATGCAGAACGCGGTCGGGATCGGAACCGCGGGTGGCGTTCTCTTCGCGTTCGACCGCGGGGACGTGTTCTTCCTTTACATCGCCCCGCACGGTCTGCTCGAGCTCACCTCGATCTTCGTGGCCGGCGCCGCGGGCCTGCACATCTTCTGGGCATGGGTCGCTCCCGGTCCGCGGACGAGGACAGACTCCCTCGCCCGCGCCGGTCGATCGCTCGCGACGGTCGTCGTCGGCCTGATCCTTGCCCTCGCCCTCTCGGGAGTCGTCGAAGGTTTCGTGACGCCTCAGCCGTGGCCCTGGACGCTCAAGATCGGGTTGGGTGCCCTCGCTCTCGGCGTGTTTCTGTTCTACATGCTGGTGATCGGCCGCCGTGCCACTCGCGCGGGTGAGACGGGAGACCTCACCGAGTATGAGGCAGGAACCCCGCGACTGGTGGCGGGTTAGAGCTTGCCCGCGGCCTTGAGCGCGAGATAGCGGTCCGCCACCAGGGGTGGAAGCCCGTCGGCATCCGCGCTCACTGCGTCACCGCCCGCGCGCCGTACGGCGGCAGAGACCTCCGCGGCCTCGCGCGCTGCGCGAGCGCTCGCCGCGTCGCGGAAGACGTCCTCCGCGGTGCGTTGCTCAACCCGTTCGGACGGCAGGTCGGTGGCCGTGCCCACCAGCAGTTGCGCGCCGCGGGGGAGCAATGCGAGTGAGCCGAGGAAACCCCGCGCTGCCGCCACCGAATCCTGCGCTGTGAGGGCGACCACCAGCGAAGGACGTACCCCCAGAGCGCGGACCTGAGCGAACGCGCCCTCCCAATCGGTGTCGATCAGGGTCGGCTCGATGGGGGCCATGGCATTGACAAACGCGGGAAGGAGGGCGGGTCCCTCGGCGCGGGTCACCCGCGCGCGCAGCGCGCGGTCGAACATGATGAGGTGGACGTGGTCGCCGGCCCGGGAGGCCAGCGCGGCGAGCAGCAGGGTCGCTTCCATCGCGGCATCCAACCGAACGCCGTCGCCGACCCGCGTGGCGCTCGTGCGGCCGGTGTCGATGATGATGACGACATGCCGATCGCGCTCCGGCCGCCAGGTGCGCAGCATCGTGGTGCCCGCTCGTGCAGTGGCGCGCCAGTCGATCGAACGGACGTCGTCTCCGCGCACGTACTCGCGGAGCGAATCGAACTCGGTTCCCTGTCCGCGCACGAGGACCGCGGTGTTGCCGTCGAGTTCACGCAGGCGTGCAAGTCGTGAGGGGAGGTGACGGCGGGAGGTGAACGGCGGGAGGACTCGGATCACGCCGGGGACATCGAAGCGTGCCTGACGTCCGGCCAGGGACAACGGTCCTCGCGCGCGCAACGCGACGAAACCGGAGCGCAATTCGCCCCGTCGGCGCGGCCGAAGGGCGATCACGTGCGCTCGGCGCTCTCCCGCGGGCACGTCGACCTCTGCGCGCGCCGTCCCTGCCCCGGCCGTCGGCTGCCACCCGTCGCGGAGCGTGCCGCGCAACCGCCGGGAACCCGTGTTGTGGAGGAGAACCTCTGTCTGCACGTGTTCATCTCGCAACGCGCGTTCGGGGCCGCGGCGCGTCACCGTGATCTCCCGGGACGTGGCTGCCAGAGCGAAATCCAGGGCGGCCAGCAGGAGACAGAGCAGCATCCAGCAGCCGAGGGTCAGCCACGGGTCCACGCCCAGCACACTGAGACCGATCACCGGCACGATGCCGATGCCGATCAGGAGCGCGAAGAGGCCGGTGAGGAACATGCGATCAGAGCGGAACGCGCGTCTGCTGCAGCACGGACGAGAGGATGGACGCGGCCGAGACTCCCTCGATCTCCGCCTCGGGGCGCAGGGTGAGCCGGTGGCGCCAGACGGGGACGAGCATGGTCTGCACGTGGTCGGGTGTGATGGCGGGGTATCCGCCCAGCCACGCCCACACCTTCGCCGCGGCCAGGAGTGCGGTCGAGGCGCGGGGGCTGGCGCCCACCTGGACGGACGGAGCCTCACGCGTCGCTCGCGCGAGGTCGACCACATACGCCAGCACGTCGTCGGATACCTCAACGGCGGCGGCGGCCTTCTGAGCCCCGAGGATCTCGCCGGCCCCGACCACCGCTTCCAGCCCCGCGGCTTCGAGGTCGCCGGGACGGAAACCGGCCGCGTGGCGGCGGAGCACGGCGATCTCGTCGTCTCGCGGCGGCGCGTCGACGATCAGTTTGAGCAGGAAGCGGTCCAGCTGTGCTTCCGGCAGGGTGTAGGTCCCCTCCTGCTCGATGGGATTCTGTGTCGCCGCGACGAGGAAGGGGTCGGGGAGACCCCGTGAGACACCGTCCGCCGAGACCTGGCGTTCCTCCATCGCTTCCAGGAGCGCCGCCTGTGTCTTCGGCGGCGTGCGGTTGATCTCATCCGCGAGAAGGACGTGTGTGAACACGGGCCCTTCGCGGAACTCGAACTCGCCCGAGCGCGCGTCGTAGATGAGTGAGCCGGTCACGTCGCCGGGCATGAGGTCGGGGGTGAACTGCACGCGCGTCGTTTCCAGGCCGATGGCCGTGCTGAACGCGCGCACGAGGAGCGTCTTGGCAACGCCCGGCACGCCCTCCAGGAGCACGTGGCCGCGTGCCAAGAGGGCGATCAGCAGGCCGGTCACCGCGCCGTCTTGACCGACGACAGCCTTTCCGACTTCGTCGCGGACGCGGTTCATGGCCGCGCGGAGCTCCTCGGAGGATTCGGTCATTGCGTGTTCCCTTCTGGACGCACGGATCGTCCCAGTTGGTCTTCGAGCTCGCGAGTACGGTCGGCGAGCTCGACGAGTTCGCGGTGGTCGGTCGGTTCGGCGTCGATGAGGATGGCGCGGATGGCCGCGCGATCGCCACCGAGGCGCAACGCGACGGCGTCGGCGATCGCCGTGGCGGAGGTGCCCGGCCCGAGACCGAGCCTCCGCCCGAGGCGGGAGAGGGCTGAGATCCGCAACTGATCGAGTGCGTGTGTGAGATCTCCCGAGTCGGCGTAGAGCCGGGCGCGCCCTTCGGTGGTTTCCTGGGCGCGGACGGTGATCGGCAGGTTCTCGGCGACGAGAGGGCCGAACCGGCGGGCGCGCCAGATCGCTGCCGCGATGGCCGCAGCAATGAGGGTGAGGATGGCCGGCGTCACCCACGGCGGAGTGAGTTCCCCGATGGTGGGCGGCGGTCCGGCGAAGTCGCCATCGGCAGGGGACGGCAGATACCAGATGACCTCGGGCTGCGCGCCAAGAAGTCCCAGTGCCAGCGCCGCGTTACCGTTCTCGGTGATGCGTTCGTTGGACCACAGGTCGCGGGCATCCAGGGCACTGACGGTGCGCTCGGCGGACGAGGCGGAAAGGAGACCGAAACCGTCACCGCTCGGATAGCAGGCCACGGTGGCATC
Organism: Microbacteriaceae bacterium PS02070; assembly: GCA_029959865.1. Taxonomy (GTDB): domain Bacteria; phylum Actinomycetota; class Actinomycetes; order Actinomycetales; family Microbacteriaceae; genus Microbacterium. The sequence goes on from JASCPE010000002.1 coordinate 48,146, forward strand.
TCCTGCGGTGAAGAGGCGTCCCGGTGCGATGTCGCCCGATCGGTCCGCGACAGCGCTTTCGCACGTCGGCGACACGAGAGTGTTGCCCTGACCCGCAGACTCTGAGCCGGGGAAGAACACGCGCACGTCGCGCGCGCTCGGGGTCACCAGAACCACGGCATCGCTTTCGGCGGTCGCCTCCTCGAGCAGCTGGTCGGAGAGGGGCGCCGTCGAATCGACGACGAGGGTATGTGGGCCCGCCTCAGCGATCGCCGCGTCACGATCCTGAGTGTTACGCACGACCGTCACGCCGACTCCTTGCTCCTCCAGCACGCGCACGAGCGCGCCCGAACCCTCGGGGGCCGTGGACGTCGGTTCCAGTTCGCCTCGCACGCCTCCGCTGACCGAGCTCTGGATCAGTGCGACAAGCGCGCCGCCGAGAAGCAGGACAAGAGCAAGGGAACCCCACAGCAGGAGGGAACGACGCCGGGACCCGGCAGAGCCGAGCGTGCGGACGGTCGTGCCGGCAGGATCGCTCACACGGTCACCAGCTGGGGGCGTGCGGCATCGAGCTCGGCATCGAGGCGCGCGACCCGGCGATAGATGGCCTCGGTTCCGGGCCGGTGCAGGTAGCGAACGTCGTCGAACGCGTCCGCGGCGACGTCGAGGTCGGCGGTGGCAGCAGGGAAGGCCACGGCGGCTTGGCGTGCGAAGCGGTGCACTGTTGCGCCGGGCTCGAGCTCCACGATCGTACGCTCCTGCAGGGCGCGGGCGATCGCGCGAACCCGAAGGGCGATGGCCGCCTCCCAGTCTCCTTGTGCGGCGGCCGACTCGGCGTCCGCGCGCAGTTGCTCTGCCGTGCGGCCGTCGTCCTCGCCGAACAGTGCTCCGGGCCTGCGGGATCGAATCGTCACTCGTGGACGACCCCAGACGAGGATGGCGGCGATCAAGAGTCCGAAGAACACGACGAGCGCGACGATCGCCAAGACCGCTCCGCCGTCGCCGTCGCCGGTGGAAGAGAACAGTCGGCCGATGAACTCCGCCACCGCCTGCGCCGCGCGGTCGAAGAAGGTCGGTTCGGCCGCGTCGTAGCGCGGGTCCGCCAATTCCTGCTTCAGCAGCTCCCTGGCTTCGTCGGCGTCGGGAGTCACGGAGCCGTCCACGGGCGATGCCGCGATGTCTCGGGGTCGTCACGGTCGGGTGCGTCCGGGCCAGGCTCGTCGGACGCCGGGGGCGGCGGATACTCGGGCGGTGGCCCGTAGACGGAGCCGCCGGTGGGCGGCGCCGCGCCGTATCCCGGCGGGGGTCCCGAGACGGGCGCGGTGGGGGGTGGGGCTGCCGAATATCCGGGGGGCGGCCCGTAGGCCGGTGTTGCCGGCCCGGGAGGGGCGGCTGCGTAGATGGGAGGCGGGTAGCCGTATTGCGCATTCGTCGGCGGTCCCTGGGGTGTGACAGGCGGGGCCCAGTCGATCGGGACCACGCGGCCGATGCCGACCAGGTAGGGATCGGTGGTGGGTGTCGCGGAACTGTCCCGGCCGTCGATGTAGGAGAGCAGGTCGAGGTGGAGACCCTCATGTCGCATACGGCAATCGGCATACACGATCGCCGCGGCGCTGGACTGCACGATCATCGCGACCGCTTGGATCAGCAGGATGATGGCCTGTGCCGCGAGTGTGGAGACCAGGAGTGTGACGACTGCCTGCGCGTCCGGCTCGCCGGTGGGCGCGACGGTCGTGACGATTCCCATGCTCGCGAAGCCGAGCGGAATCGCCGCCACCTGTGCGACCGCGCCGAAGATGAGCGAGATGAGGATGGCGACCCCGAACGTCGACCAGAAACGCCCCTTCGTCAGGCGCCACGACCTGGCGATCGCCGCGAAGATCCCGGTGCGCTCGATGACAATGACCGGAACGACGATGAACAGCTTCGTGCCGATCCACACCGACAACGGGATGGCGGCGAGAAGGAGGGCGACGACGGCCCACACCGCGATCGTGTCATCGAGGGCGGCAAGCCCCGCGATGAGGAGGATGAGGATAAGGACGGCGAGCCCGATCGCCAAGGGGATGAGCACCGTGTAGCCCACGAGCCGCCAGAAGGAGGGCTTGAGGGTGCGCCAGACCTCTCCGAGCGTGGGTTTCTCGGCGAGGATCGCGCGGGAGACGTCCGCGACGACGATGCCCTGGACGATCACTCCGATCGCGAGCGCGCCGATTCCGATCACGAACGCACCGACGGCCATCAGCGCGGCCGTTCCCGCAGCGAGTGCCTCCGCCTCGGAGGAGGTGGGGTCGACGTTCGCGAGGCGTTGGGTCAGCAGGAAGGTGAGCCCGACGACCGCCCCGGCCGCGATGAGCCCCGCGAGCGCTTGGATTCCGATGCCGAAGCCCAGGAGCACTTTCGGGTTGTGTCGAAGGGCGGAGAACGAGCGCCCCAGGATCGTGCCGAAGGTGAGTGGGTAGAGGGGAACAAGTCCCGGGCGGGCCGCGGGTGTCCACGCGGGGTAATTCGTCACGATCCCTCCCCGGAATCCTCGTCGCCCCCTATCGTGTCACACCGGCCGCGCGGCGCTCGGGGGCCGGGCGGCAAGTGTCAGGTACGGTGTCAGGGAAGCCCCACCGTGACAGCGATCGTGAAGGACAGATGGGCCCGATGACTTCCCGCATCCTGGTGGTCGACGACGACACCGCTCTCGCCGAGATGATCGGCATCGTGTTGCGCACGGAGGGATTCGACACTGTCTTCTGCGCCGATGGCGCCGTGGCGGTCGACACCTTCCGAGCCGAACGACCCGACCTCATCCTTCTGGATCTCATGCTCCCGGGCATGGATGGCATCGAGATCTGCACCCGCATCCGCGCCGAATCGGGGGTGCCGATCATCATGCTGACGGCGCGCACCGACACCGCCGATGTCGTGCGGGGCCTCGAATCCGGAGCTGACGATTACATCGTCAAACCGTTCAACCCGAAAGAACTCGTCGCGCGGATCCGGACCCGGCTGCGTCCGGCGGCCGCCCCAGGAGCCGATGACCTCCGCATCGGGGACCTCACCATCGACGTTCCCGCGCATGAGGTCCGTCGTGGCGACGAGATCATCGCCCTCACCCCGCTGGAGTTCGAGCTGCTGGTGGCTCTCGCGTCCAAGCCGCAGCAGGTGTTCTCTCGAGAGATGCTCTTGGATCAGGTGTGGGGCTATCACTACAAGGCGGACACGCGCCTGGTCAACGTCCATGTGCAGCGCCTGCGCGCGAAGGTCGAGCAGGACCCCGACAATCCCAGGATCGTGATGACGGTACGCGGCGTCGGATATCGCGCTGGCGCGTCGGAGTGACCTGAGATGGCGCCGGCGACGGCGGGGACGCGCACGGTCGTTGCTCCGTGGCGTGATTGGCGCGAGTGGCTCGCGAAGATCATCGGTGGGTGGCGCGGTTCGCTGCGCGTGCGCACGCTGGTGGCCACCCTCGGTCTCACCGCGTTGACCATCCTCATCGCGCTGGTGTGGATGGCCCTCGCGATCCAGAACGACCTCTACGAATCGCGCGTCGAGCAGGTCGAGTCGCTTGCCTTCCGTGCGACACAGACCGCACAGACGACGCTGGACGCGGCCGAGGTAGAAGGCGATGCGATCGCGGTCCAGAACCTCATGGAAACCGTCCGTGGCACGATCACCCGCCAAGCCGCAACGGACATGATCGCCGCGTTCCGCGTCTCCGCCGCGCCATCGGTCACCGCCCCGCAGGACTTCGAGCAGGGCGGCCTCGTCGAGGAGATGGTCAGCGCGGGGCTCCGCGAGCGCGTCCGCTCCACGAGCGATCAGCAGTGGTGGCAGTCGATTGCCGTCAACACCGAGGACGGCTCCGTGCCCGGTGTCCTGATCGGGCAGCAGATCGTGATCCCCGAAGCCGGGGCGTACGAGCTCTACTTCGCCTACGACCTCCAAGCAGAGGCCCAGACCCTGCAGTTCGTCCAGGTGACGTTGTGGGGGGTGGGCATCACGCTCATCGTGCTGATCGCGGCCATCCTCTGGTTCGTTCTGCGCAGCGTCACCGTCCCCATCGCGCAAGCCGCCGACACGAGCGCCAAGCTTGCCGCCGGGGATCTCGCGGTGCGCTTGCCGGTCGAAGGAGAGGACGAGTTCGCGACGTTGAGTCGCTCCTTCAACGCGATGGCCGACAGTATCGAAGCACAGATCAAGGAGCTTGCCGACCTCTCGCTCGTCCAGCAGCGTTTCGTCTCCGACGTCTCGCATGAGCTGCGCACTCCGCTGACGACCATCCGTCTCGCCACCGACATGCTCAATGACCAGCGCGAGACGTTCGCTCCCGCTGCGGCGCGCGCCGCCGAACTCCTGCACGCCCAGGTGGAGCGGTTCGAAGTGCTCCTGACCGACCTGCTGGAGATCAGCCGTTACGACGCCGGATCGGTGGAACTGGAGATGGAGCCGACGTCGCTGGCCGCGCTCGCCGAGGACGTCATCGCGTCGATGCATCATCTCGCGGTTCAGCACGGAACGCAGGTCCGACTCGTCGCGCCCGGCGGATACTCTCCGGTAGAGATGGACCCGCGCCGCGTGCGCCGAATCCTGCGCAACCTCCTCGGGAACGCGATCGAGCACGGCGAAGGTCTGCCGATCGTGGTGAGTGTCGACAGTAACCAATACGCGGTCGCACTCGGTGTTCGTGACTACGGGCTCGGAATGCGCGAGGAAGACACCGAACGCGTCTTCGATCGGTTCTGGCGCGCCGATCCCTCGCGCAAGCGCACGATCGGTGGCACGGGGCTCGGGCTGTCCATCGCGCTCGGTGACGCGCGGCTGCATCGCGGCACCCTCGAGGTGTGGTCCCAGCCGGGTCGGGGGACGAACTTCGTGCTCACCCTGCCGCGCGCCGAGGGTCCGTTGCGCGGTCCCTCCCCGCTGCCCATCGAGCCCGCCGACGACGGCGACGCGCTTGATAACTTGGGTCTGACCCAGCCGATCGACATCGTCGACCTCGGTGACGCGGAGGAACCCGGCGGGCCTGCCGACACCGCGACCAAGGAGCAGCCGTGAAAGCCGTGCGCACCGCCTTCGTTGCCGCAACGCTCGTCGTGACGCTGGTTCTGACCGCGTGTGCCGGATTGCCCACCTCCGGATCGGTCAACCCCGGCTATGCCGGCACGGTGGAGGAGAGTCCGCCCGACTTCGCATACCGGCCCGATGGTCCCATCACGGATGCGACACCGCAGCAGATCGTGGAAGGGTTCATCGCCGCCGGCTCCGGCCCGCGCGGCAACTGGGAGGTCGCGCAGGAGTTCCTCGCGTCGGGGGCTTCCGAATGGCGACCCCAGGAGGGAGTCACCATCTACCGTCCTGCCGAGTTGCCCACGGTGTCGGTGGTCGAGGGGGAGAGCTCCGTGGAGGTGACGGTCACGGTCACCGCGGCTGCGACGGTGGATGCGAGTGGTGCGTACTCTCCGACCTCGAACGTTGAGGTCCCGCTGGTGTACACGCTCGAGGTCGTCGAGGGACAGTGGCGGATCACGGATGCTCCCGATGGGATCGTGCTCGACTCCAACCGGTTCCGCTCGGTCTTTCGCAATTACTCACTCATGTACTTCGACCCGACCTGGACCTATCTGGTTCCCGACGAGCGATGGTTCCCGGCGTCGAATCCGGCCACACGGATCGCGGAGGCTCTCGTGGAGGGCAGTCCGAGCGAGTGGCTCTCTGGTGCCGTCGCCACGGCATTCAGCGACGCGACGACCCTCGCTCAGCCGTCTGTCCCGGTGCGGGGCGGCGGTGTCGCGGAGGTCAGCCTCGAACGCGGCGCGGTCGATGTCGACCAGGTGGTGCGCGATCGGATGCTGACGCAACTGGAGGCCAGCCTGTCCGGCACGGGCGTCTCGTCAGTGAGCCTGCTCGTGGACGGGCAACAGTTGGATGCCGAGCCCGTGCAGACACAGTCCACGCGGATCGACTCCCGTCCGCTCGTGCTGACGGAGGACGGCTTCGGATTCCTCTCCGGGGAGTCGCTCGCCGAGCCGGTAGAGGGACTGAGCGCTCTTCTGAGCGGGTTCACTGCCTCGGCGATCGACGTCAATCCGGAGCTCGACGTCGCCGCAGTGGCGGATGGCGATGGTGCGATCCGGCGGGTGGCCGCCAGTGGAGAGACCTCCATCCTGGACGACCGCAGTAATCTCATCGACCCGGTCATCGACGTGCACGATGTGATCTGGGCTGTTCCGCGCACCTCGCCCAGCGCTCTCACGGCGTACACCGCCGGCGGCGCAGTCTTCCAGGTCGCCGATGCGTGGCCGACGGCAAGTCAGATCGAGCAGATGCGTATCTCCCGCGATGGAGCTCGGGTCGCCGCGATCCTGCGAGAGGGCAACACTTACGTCGTCCGCGTGGCGGGCATCGTGCGCGACGCGGATTCCGTGCCCACCTCGCTCACCGATTCGGTCGTGGTCGCGACGCTTCCGGGGCGGGGAACCGATCTCGTCTGGGCGGATGCGACGACGCTCGGCATCCTCGCGGTCGTCGATGAGGCACCCGTCTACATCGAGCAGCTCGTCGGCGGAGCATCCACATCGACGAGTGCGCCCGTCGGGGCGACGGCGCTCGCGGGCACGAACCAGGCCGACACCGTGCGTGTCCTCGATGCCGAAGGGAATCTGTTCTTCCGTCGGGGCTCGGCGTGGCTCCGCTCAGCGTCGGACATCCTCGTGCTCGCCTCACAGGAGGGGATGCCCGGCTGAGGGCGTGCCAGCTCTCCCCAGGCGGCCGCGCGCGGGCGGGGAGCCACTGATCCGGAGTGGTCGGGCTGCATCACTGAACGCGCGGGCATGCTCGGGGAATGAGCGATGCGTTACGTGACGCGGGGCAGCTGGTGGCGTCGATCCTGTTCCCGAGCCGGTGTGTCGCGTGCGGCGCCGCACACGCGGTGCTGTGCGCGGAGTGCTCCCACGCGCTGTCCGCACATCCCGCAGAGCGCGGCGTGGCGGGTGTGGTGGTCCGCAGCGCGGGGGCACTGGACGAGGTTTCCCGCGCGGCGGTGCGGGCGTACAAGGAGCGTGGATGGACGACACTTGCTCGCCCTCTCGGTCGAGCCCTCGCTGGTGTCGTCCCGGCGGGGTGCACGGTCGTCCCGGTGCCGGGTTCGCGTCGTGCGTTTCGGCATCGGGGCTTCGATGCGGTGCGCCTGCTGGCAGAGCGTGGAGGACTTCGTCCGGTGCCGCTGCTGCGTGCGGTCGGAACCCCGCTCGATCAGCGCACGTTGAACCGGGACCAGAGGCGGGAGAACGCGTCCGGGATGTTCCGCGCGCGTGCGTGTGAGGGGCTTCGCGTGGTCGTTGTCGATGATGTCATCACCACGGGGGCCACCCTCGCCGAAGCGATTCGCGCACTTCGTGCAGGTGGCGCGGACATTCACGCGGCCGCCACCGTCGCCGCAACGGCCTTCGGGTGAGGCGCTGATTCAACTCATAGTGAAATCACCCGTGACAGGACTCACGCGCGCCGATAGCGTGGGAGCGAAGGCGACAACGAGGTCCGCCCTTGCCCGGGCGGACCGGAACAAGGAGGTCAGGGATGGAAACCAACATCGCAGGCGTCGGAGTGAGCATCACAGATCGATTCCGAACGGTGGCCGAGGAGAAATCCGCCCGCATCGAGAACCTTGCGCCACGCGCGCAGCGCCTGGATATCAAGGTCACGCATCAAGCCACGCATCGCGGCCGTGTCGAGGACGAGAAGGTCGAGCTCACGCTCACCGGAACCGGCCCCGTCGTTCGCGCGGAGGCCACGGGCGCCGACAAGTTCGTGGCGCTCGACCTCGCGGTCACCAAGCTGGCCGAGCAGGTGCGCCGCGCCAAGCAGAAGCGCGAAGACGCTCGCCATCACCCCCGAGGAGCCAAGTTCGAGAAGGGCAGCGGCGCTCTCACCGGCATCGACGTCGAACCCGCGTCGCTCGACGTCATCCGCGCCGTTGCGACCGGGAGCGTCCCCGTCCAGCAGGAAGAGGTCGAGGAGGGTGAGTACACCCCGGTGGTCATCCGCACCAAGGAGTTCGGTGCCGAATGGATGACGGTGGAGGAGGCGGTGGACCGGATGGAGCTGGTCGGCCACGACTTCTTCCTCTTCATCGACGCGCGCACCGACCACCCCAGCGTCGTCTACCGCCGCAAGGGCTGGGACTACGGCGTCATCTCTCTCACCACAACGGCCCTGCCGGAGCAAGAGCTCGCATCGTGACGCGAATCCTCGGCGGTCAGTCGAGGAAGCCGTCCAGAAGGCTTCCGATGACCAGGCCGCCGAGGATTCCGCCCATCACGTTGTTCCCGCCCCCGCGCTGACCGCCCATGGGGCCGTCCCAGCCGGACGAGGGGCGTGAGGAGTCGATGTCTCGTTGCGCGAGCTGCAGTGCTTCGCCGGCGAGCTGGCCGCACCGGCGCGCATCGGCCATCGCTTTCTCGCGGTCATCCTCGTCGATCGGCGCGCCGACGAATCGTTCCAGGTCGAGACGAATGCGCTCGGATTCGGCCAGTCGAGTGCGGGCGTCCGCGCCGATCCAGCCACGATGGCCGGCGATGACACTGCGCGCGACGCCGAGCTGGCGGTCCGAATCCTCGATCGCGTGACGCACGTGCGACTCCGCGGGAACGGGGCGTGCCGCCCGTTCGCGGGCTTTGTCCACGGCGACATCCAGGGCCGCGTTGGCCTCCCGGAGGTGCGTGAGGTCGGCGAAAGGGTCGGTCTTCGTCCCCGCCGCAGGAAGAGCGTGAAGGGCGGATTGCAGGTTGGCCATGGCGGTGGAGACGGCCGGGACGTGCGCGAACTCCCGAGCGGCGGCGAGATCCTCGCGTGAATCGGTCACCACGTCGTCCAGCGTGGACTCGGCGCGAAGGGCCTCCACTTCGAAGGTGTCCACGGCTTCGATCAGTGTCGTTGCTCGCCGGACGGCCTCGATCGCGGTCTCCAAGGCCAGGTTGGCTTGCTCGCGCTGCCCGGCATCACGGCGGCGCTCGGAGACATCCGCTCCGTGGGTCGCGAAGGACAATAGCTGACGTGCCTCTTCGGCGTTCTTGCTGACCTTGGCGGCTCCGCCTTCGCTGTACCGCTCAGACAGGCGGGCGATGGTGTCGGCCGTGTGGGGGATGCGCGCCGAAAGTCGTTCTACGTCGGAGCGGATGCCCGCGATGATCTCCGGGGCACGTCGCGCCCGTTCGATCGGACCCTCCAGCGCCGAGGTGCGGTCATCGAGCAGGTCCTCGGCCCAGTCGCACAGCTGCACGATGCGGGCGTTTCGGGTGCGGAGCTCCTCGTCGGTGTCGGGGATCTCATCGTGATTGAGCTGATTGAGCTGGAACGCCTCCCGCATATGGGTGCGCACCGCGGTCAACGCCTCGCGGAGGTTCTTGGTCGCGTCGACGCCGAGTTCGGCCTCGGCGTAGGCGAGCTCATCGGTCGTGGTGCGGATGCGCTCGTCGGTCGCGACCAGTGCGGCACTGGCGCGGCGGCCGAGCTCATCATCTTGCGCGCGCAGTTCCTCGCGCTCCTGCTTGCGTCTGCCCCAGAAACCGGCCATGGCACGATCCTACGTTCCTCCCGTGGGAGCAGCCGGGGTTTTCGCGCAGGGCGAGCGGGTCAGTGCGGGTTCGCAGAACACTCAAAGGTCACGGCCGGATAACATGGCTGAATGTGCCCGCCGCAAGCGGGCGGCGGTGGTGTCTGGGCTCACCGCTCGAATAAGTATGGAGAACCTTCGTGGCCAACCCACTCGAAAAACTTCTTCGCGCCGGAGAAGGGCGCGTGCTGCGACGCCTCCGGCACGTCGTGACCGCTGTCGGAGCACTTGAAGAGGACTACGAGCACCTCACCGATGAGGAGCTGCGCGGCGAAACCGCGGAGTTGCGCGAACGCTACGAGGCGGGCGCAACACTCGACCAGCTCATGCCAGAGGCCTTCGCTGCCGTGCGAGAGGCGGCCAAGCGCACGCTGGGTCAGCGTCCGTATGACGTGCAGATCATGGGCGGAGCGGCGTTGCACCTCGGCAACATCGCGGAGATGAAGACCGGTGAGGGAAAGACGCTGACCGCCACCTTCGCCGCCTACCTCAACGCGATCGCCAGCAAGGGCGTTCACGTCGTGACGGTCAACGACTACCTCGCGTCCTACCAGTCCGAACTCATGGGACGCGTCTTCCGCACGCTCGGCATGACCACCGGAACGATCGTCTCGGGACAGACTCCCGATGTGCGCCGCGAGCAGTATGCCGCCGACATCACCTACGGCACGAACAACGAGTTCGGCTTCGATTACCTCCGCGACAACATGGCGTGGCGGCAAGAAGACCTCGTTCAGCGGGAGCACTTCTTCGCGATCGTGGATGAGGTGGACTCGATCCTGATCGACGAGGCGCGTACACCGCTGATCATCTCCGGACCCGCATCCGGCGAAGCCAACCGCTGGTTCGCGGAGTTCGCGAAGATCGCTCGCACTCTCGAGCCCGGAGTCGACTTCGAAGTAGACGAGAAGAAGCGCACCGTCGGTGTCCTTGAGCCCGGCATCGAGAAGGTCGAGGACTATCTCGGCATCGACAACCTGTACGAGTCGGCCAATACTCCGCTCATCTCGTTCCTGAACAACTCCATCAAGGCCATTGCGCTCTTCAAGCGCGACACCGACTACGTCGTCATGAACGACGAGGTCATGATCGTTGACGAGCACACCGGCCGTATTCTCGTCGGGCGTCGCTACAACGAGGGCATTCACCAGGCGATCGAGGCAAAGGAAGGCGTCCCGGTCAAGGCTGAGAACCAAACCCTGGCCACGGTCACGCTGCAGAACTACTTCCGCATGTACGAGAAGCTCGCCGGCATGACCGGTACCGCCGAGACCGAGGCCGCGGAGTTCATGTCCACGTACAAGCTGGGCGTTGTTCCGATCCCGACGAACAAGCCGATGATCCGCAAGGATCAGCCCGACCTCGTCTACAAGAACGAGAAGGCGAAGTTCGACCAGGTCGTCGAAGACATCGCGCGCCGACACGAGGCCGGTCAGCCGGTTCTGGTGGGTACCGTCAGCGTCGAGAAGAGCGAGTACCTCTCGCGTCTGCTCGCCAAGCGCGGTATCCGGCACGAGGTCCTCAACGCGAAGAACCACGCACGCGAGGCGGAGATCGTCGCACGAGCGGGCCGGTACGGCGCCGTCACGGTTGCCACGAACATGGCCGGTCGCGGAACGGACGTCATGCTCGGTGGGAACGCCGAGTTCCTGGCCGTCCAGGAGATGAAGTCCCGCGGTCTCGACCCCCTCGAGACGCCCGAGGAATACGAAGCAGCGTGGGATGAGGTCTACACGCAGACCCAGTCCGATGTTGCGGAGGAGGCGGAAAAGGTCGTCGCCGCCGGGGGCCTCTACGTCCTCGGGACCGAGCGCCACGAATCACGTCGGATCGACAATCAGCTCCGCGGTCGTTCCGGTCGCCAGGGCGACCCGGGGGAGAGCCGCTTCTATCTGTCGCTGACCGACGATCTCATGCGTCTGTTCCAGTCCGGAGCCGCGGAGGCGATCCTCGCGCGTACCAACTTCCCGGACGATGTCGCGATCGAATCCGGCATGGTCAGCCGCGCCATCAAGAGTGCGCAGGGGCAGGTCGAAGCGCGCAACGCAGAGACGCGCAAGAACGTCCTCAAATACGACGACGTGCTCAACCGTCAGCGCGAGGCGATCTACGCCGACCGGCGCCAGATGCTCTTCGGTGAGGACCTCAGCGATCGCGTCCAGCAGTTCGTCGGCGATGCGATCTCGAGCGTCATCGATGATCACACCGCGGGGGGCAGCACCGAGGACTGGGACTTCGATGCGCTGTGGACGGAGCTGAAGACCCTCTACCCGGTGTCGGTCACGATCGATGAGGTCGTCGCGGAAAGCGGCGACAAGGGGCGCATCACACCGGAGGTGCTCAAGCGCGAGCTTCTCTCGGACGCGAAGATCGCTTACGAGAATCGTGAGCAGACGCTCGGATCTCCCGCCATGCGCGAACTCGAGCGCCGCGTGGTGCTGCAGGTCGTCGACCGCCGCTGGCGTGAGCACCTCTACGAGATGGACTACCTCAAGGACGGCATCGGCCTCCGAGCGATGGCCCAGCGCGATCCGCTGATCGAGTACCAGCGCGAGGGCTACCAGATGTTCCAGTCCATGATGGGACAGATCAAGGAAGAGGCGACCGGCTTCTTGTACAACCTTGACGTCGAGGTCCGCTCGGGCGCAGATGGTGCTGTTGAGGCGAAGGGTCTGGAGGCTCCCGCCGTCGAGGCTCAGCGCCTTCAGTACACCGCTTCCAACGACGCCGGTGAGGTCGAGGTCCGAAATGACCGTGGTCAGGTGCAGAAGGCGGCGACGTCCAAGGCGCGTCAGGCAGCGACCCCTTCGGAGCAGTCGGCCGAGAGCGTAGAGGATGCCCCGCGCGGCGCGTTCGGACAGCGCACGGGTGATCAGGGCGGCGCTGCGCCGCAGAACCGAGCTCAGCGACGCGCCCAGAAGAAGAAGTGAGCGGGCCACCCCGTGTCGATTGGCACGGGGTGCACCCGGATATCCTGATCGGATGAGCCCGCGCCACCTCGATCAATCCGCCAAGCTGAAGGACGTCCTCTACGAGATCCGAGGACAGGCCCTGGTGGAGGCCGACCGGCTTGAGTCCGAGGGGCACCGCATCCTCAAGCTCAACACCGGAAATCCCGCGACCTTCGGGTTCAGCGCGCCGTATCAGATCGTGCGGGACATGATCGCCTCGATCCCGCAGTCGCACGGCTACAGCGACAGTCGCGGAATCATGTCCGCGCGGCGTGCCATCGTCTCCCGGTACGAGCAGGTCCCCGGCTTCCCGACGTTCGATCCGGACGATGTGTTCCTCGGAAACGGCGTTTCCGAGCTCATCACGATGACGATGCAAGCTCTCCTCGATGAGGGCGATGAGGTGTTGATCCCCTCGCCTGACTACCCGCTCTGGACCGCGATGACGAGCCTCGCGGGCGGCACCCCGGTGCACTACCTCTGCGACAACGTGGACGAGTGGCAGCCCGACCTGGAGGACATCCGCTCCAAGATCACGGACCGGACCAAGGCGATCGTCGTCATCAATCCGAACAACCCGACCGGTGCGGTATACCGACGGGAGATCCTCGAGGGGATCGTCGAAATCGCCCGAGAGCACTCGTTGCTGCTGCTCTCCGACGAGATCTACGACCGGATTCTGTATGACGACGCGGAGCACATTCCGCTCGCGACACTCGCACCCGATCTGTTGTGTCTCACCTTCAATGGGCTCTCGAAGACCTACCGGGTGGCGGGCTTCCGATCGGGGTGGGTCGTTATCACGGGGCCGAAGGGCCACGCGCGCGGGTTCCTGGAGGGCATCCACCTGCTCGCCTCCACGCGTCTCTGCCCGAACGTACCGGCGCAGCACGCCGTTCAGGCGGCCCTGTCCGGGGTCCAGTCGATCGATGCGCTCATCGCTCCCACGGGGCGGCTGCATGAGCAGCGCGACGCCGCGTGGGAGGCGCTCGAGTCGATTCCCGGTGTGACGTGCTATCGCCCCCAGGGCGCCCTCTATGCCTTCCCTCGGCTTGACCCGGACGTTCACGAGATCCGTGACGACGGCAAGCTCGTCTACGACTTCCTCGTCGCCGAGCATGTGCTCCTGGTCCAGGGCACCGGCTTCAACTGGCCCACCCCTGACCACCTGCGCGTGGTCACGCTGCCGGAGGCCCGGGTGCTCACCGAGGCGATCGAACGCCTCGGCAACTTCTTGGCCAGCTACCGCCAGTAGCCGTCGGGAATCCGTCGACCCCGCGCGGTCACAGCAGTGCGAGTGAGGTGGCTCGCCACCTTCCGTCCCACCCTTCGAGGCGGATGGCGACCGCTCGCGTCCGCGCCGGGCCGGCGACCACCACGACGGATTCGACGACTCCGTCGCTGGGCGGGCAACAGCGCAGGGAGAGGATTCGGTAGGTGGGTCGCGAGGCCGTGAGCCCGCGGGCGTTGCGGGCGCGTGCGGCCAGCGACGCGCGTTTCACGAGGGCGCGATATGCGTCTTCGCTGAGCCACCTGGCGAGCTGTTCGATCTCTCGCACCCCCGCGAGCACCTCGAGCACTCCGACGGTGAGATTGCGTAAGAGCGGTTCGGCCTCCGGCAACTCGGTGGCGGAACTGCGTTGCGGAGCAAAGAACTCCTGGACCTCTCGCGTCGAGCGGCCCGGCGTCGGTGCACTGTGCAACTGTGACGGAACCATGTTGACCCTCCCCCCGGTGGGCGGCTGATGTGTGGCCACGAGTAGAGCACAGGGGCGTGGGGCTTCGCGTGAGAATTCTCCAACCTGTGGAAAACCAGAGGTCGTGTGGATAATCGCCTCGCCCGCCCCGCAGACCGGTCTACCCTCGGTGCGTGCGGTGGGATCGGTTCTTCGAGGACCTGGAAGACCAGCTCGACTCCGAATGGGAGGCCGAGCGGGCGGTGCTGGACACCGAGGCTGAGCGTCTGCGGCTTTCCCGGCTGAGTCTGCGCGAGCGGCTCGCCGCACTGGCTGCCGCGGGCGGGCCGCCGATCGTGGTGGACCTCCTCGGAGGCGCACGCGCGTCGGGAGGCGTGCATCAGGTCGGGGCGGATTGGTGCGCGCTGGATCCTGGCTCGCGGCGTGCCGGGCCGGTGATCGTTCCGCTGAGCGCCATCGGCGCGTTGCACCTTCGCGCCCCGGACTTGCTGAGCAGTGCGCGCGGCGAGCGACTCTCGCGGATCGCGGAGCGAATGACCCTCGGGTTCGTCCTGCGAGACCTCGCCCGCAGGCGCCTGCCCGTGACGGTGGAGTCTGGAACGAGCGCCGTCTCCGGCACCATCGATCGGGCGGCCGCCGATCATCTCGACCTGGCGGAGCACGAGCGCGGCGAGCCACGCAGCCCGGGTGAGGTGCGCTCCTATCGCATCATCCCGCTGGCAGCAGTGACCCTCGTGCGAGTGGATGCGCCGGCTGCCCTTTCCTGACCCTCAGCCGTGGGGCGTTCCGGATCCCCACACCTCGGGGAAACTCGCGGCGTTCGCCTCCCGCCACAGGGCCATCCGGCGCGCTTCCTCCACTCGGGAGTCCAAATACGCTTCCAAGCTCGCGGCGTCGATCCGCCAGCGTGCGGGGGACCCGACCTTTGCGCCGCGAAGACTGCCGTCCAGGACGAGCGCGATGACTTCGTCGACCTCGATCTGGAGCATCTCGGACACCTGCGCGGGCGCGAGCATGCGGACGTCACCACGGGGGTCTTCGGGCATGCCCCCATTATCGGGGTGCACGGGCCCGGGAACGCGCGCGCACGCCGCCTGTGGAAAACCCACACGGTGCCGTGCGGTCTGCGTCACGATGTCGGAATGAACAGGCCTCGGCGCCCCGCTCCGCGCGCTTTCCGCACCGACCTGCGGTTCCTCATCGGTATCGCCCTCATCCTCGCGTCGATCGTCGGCGTGTGGCTCGTCGTCCAGTCAGCCCGGCACAGCGACCCGATTTTCGCGGCCGCCCGCACCCTGGTGGAGGGCCAGGAGGTCACCGCCGCAGATCTGCGCGTCGTCGAGGTTACGCTGGGGGCGGCGCACGAGTCCTACGTGGCACCGGGCCTCTTGGAGCCTGGGGCGGTGCTGCGCCGCACCGTCGCCGAGGGGGAGCTGCTCCCGAGGGATGCGGTGACCGATGCCGGCACGCCGACCACCGCGACGGTCGTTGTCGAGAGCTTCTCGGACGTGCCTGCGTCGGTTGCAGCGGGTTCCATCGTCGAGGTGTGGGTCGCTCCCGTGAGCGAGGGAGGATCCTTCGACACGCCCCGCATCCTGGTCCCGCGCGCGACCGTCGTCTCGGTCGACCGCGAAGGCGGAGTCCTCGGGCAAGCCGGGAGCTCACTGGAGATCGTCATCGATCGTGCCGATACTGCGCAGACGCTCGCCGCCGTCTCTGACGGGTCGGCGCTGTCGGTCGTTCCGGCGGGTGCGCCGTGAGGGTCCTCGTCGCCGTAGACGCTCCGGTCACACAGCGTCTTGACGAAGCGGGTTTCGACGTCGTTTCGGTGAGTGCGGACACGCTCGCCGAGGCTGTCTCGGACGCGGCGGGGAGTGCCGGGGCCGCGGAGCTTCTCGCCGACCTCGCTCGCGCGGACGTTGTCGTGGTGGCGGCGCGGCGGGCAGCATTGACCGCGGAGCTGGTGTCCGTCTGCGACCGCTTCGGTGTCCGAGTCGTCGCAATCGCCGGGCGGACGGCGCAGCGCAGGTGGGCGGAGAGTTTCGGCGTGACCGTCCTTGCAGAGGACGACGACCCCACACGGGTCGTGGAAACGCCACGAGAACCCGCCACGAGAACCCGCGGTCGAGTGGTCGCTGTCTGGGGGCCGACCGGCAGCCCGGGGCGCACGACTCTCGCGGTGGAGCTCGCGGCCGAGCTGGCGCGTCAGGGGCGACGCGTCGGGCTCCTTGATGCAGATACGCACGCGCCGTCCATCGCGCTCGCACTCGGACTTGCCGAGGACGGACCCGGGTTAGCGGCGGCGTGCCGTCGTGCCGAGCACGGGGAGCTCTCGGTCACCGAACTCGTACGGATCTCGCAATCTCTGGACAACATCGACGTTCTGACCGGAATCAACCGTCCGGGCCGCTGGCCGGAGCTCTCGCATGCTCGTCTCGCAGCGACCCTGGAGACGTGTCGCGAGTGGGTAGACGATGTGATCGTGGACGTCGGTGGGTCGTTGGAGCAGGACGAGGAGATTGTCAGCGACCTCGGGGGCCCCCGCCGCAACGCGGCCAC
This sequence comes from Microbacteriaceae bacterium PS02070, assembly GCA_029959865.1. GTDB lineage: Bacteria > Actinomycetota > Actinomycetes > Actinomycetales > Microbacteriaceae > Microbacterium. The sequence goes on from JASCPE010000002.1 coordinate 64,939, forward strand.
GCTTTCGGTTCTTGCCCATGCGGATGACGTGGTCGCGGTGGTCGCAGCGGATCCGGTCGGGGTCGCGCGATTCATCCGAGTCTTCCAGGGCCTCCGTGCCGTCGCGCCCACCGCGCGCGTCCACGTCGTGGCGAACAAGACTCGTCCCGGACCCCTGGGGATCGATCCGCGCGGTCAGGTGCGCAGGACGTTGGAGCGCTTCGCAGGGATCGATCGAGTCGCCTTCCTTCCGTGGGAGCCGCGAGCCATCGATGCGGCGCTTCTGAGTGCCCGCCCTGTGGGCACCGTTCACCCACGGCAGGCGTTCGCCGTGGCGGTCCGACGATTCGTGGGCGAGGTATTCAGTCTGCGCGAGGGGGAGGAGTCGGAACGCTCTCGCCGCCGCCGACCGTCGGTGCCCGGCGTGCGAGGGCGGCTTCGCGCAGTGCCAGAAACAGCGGGAACGTGAAGGCCACGGCGATCGCAAAGCTCAGAACAACAAGGACCCATGCCCAGCGTGCCCAGCCCAGCCGCGCCCCTTCGATCAGCATAAAGATGCTCACGGCTACCGCGACGACGATGAGGTCGACCGAGGCCGAGGATCCGGCGGCGTTCACGAACCACCCCTCGAGGTAGCCATACTCGGCTCCCGACACGAAGTATCGAATGTTGAAGATCCACGTTCCCACGAGCCCAGCCAGGCTCAGAAGCCCGTAAAGCAGCACTCGCGTGCGATGACCGTTCATGTGCTCCTCCAATTGATATTGCTACTATCGATAGTTAGTATATCGATATGCGCATCGGCGAACTGAGTTCACTGTCCGGGGTCCCTGTCGCGACCATCAAGTTCTACACGCGCGAGGGTCTCATGGCCGCGGGGGAGCGCACCGGCTACAACCAGACGTCGTATACGGAACTCCACCTCCGCCGTCTTCGACTGATCCGCGCGCTCATCGATGTCGGTGAGCTGACGCTCGCCGCAGTGAGAGACGTGCTCGATGCAATCGACGACGACGGGGTTTCGGTCTCGCGCATGCTTCAGGTCTCGCTTCAGGCCGGCGCCGGTGACGAGGCCGAGGCCTCCTCCGCCTCGATGAACGTCGTGAGCGACCTCATCGCTCGTCGGGGATGGATCGTCGAGCCGGACAATCCCGGTATTGCCCAGGTCGCCGCAGTCCTGGACCAGTACCGCGCTCTCGATCGCCCGGACTTCGCGGCCGCGCTCGATGACTACGCCGACATCGCGCACCGACTGGCGGAGGTGGACCTCGGAATCGCCCGCGCGGTGGGCGATCGATCCCGCCTCGCGGAGACGGCGATCGTCGGCACCATTCTCGGTGACGCGATCATCGCAGCGCTTCGCCGCATCTGTCAGGAGAGCGAGACCCGCACGGGCGCTCTGCCTCGTGCTGAAGAGGAGCCATGATGATCAGTCCGGTCGCAGCCCACGCGCCTCACGCAGCGATGACCATCCCGCACTGGCACCGTCCACTTCTGTGGCTTGCCGTCGTGATGGGCGTTCTCGCGGCAATCGTCGGGATGATGGCGATCGTCGACCCGCGCGACATCCTCGGGCAGAATGCGTGGTTCAAGCCGCTGAAGTTCGCGCTGTCGATCGGCATCTACAGCCTGACCCTCGCTTGGATGCTCGGTCAGTTCACACGCTGGCGTCGCGTCGCCGACTGGGCAGGCACCGTCACTGCGGGCGGGCTTGTGGTCGAGATCATCATCATCGTCTGGGCGGCCGCTGCGGGGACCACGAGCCACTTCAACATCGCCTCGGCGCTCTCGGGAGCGCTGTGGTCGATCATGGGGGCCTCGATCGCTGTCGTGTGGCTGATGGCGGTCGTGGTGGCGATCGTCCTGAGCGGCAACCGCTTCGGTGATCCGGCTCGAATGCTCGCGCTGAGGGCGGGGGTGATCATCGGTCTTGCCGGAATGGCCGTCGCGTTCTTCATGGTTTCGCCGACCGAAGAGCAGTTGTCGGATTTCCAAGGGATCGCGGGCGCCCATGCGGTCGGCGTCGCAGACGGTGGGCCCGGCCTGCCATTCCTCGGCTGGAGCACGGAGGGTGGCGATCTCCGCGCGCCGCACTTCGTCGGCATGCACGCGCTGCAACTGCTGCCCCTCCTTGCGCTGCTGCTGGAGCTCGGGGCGCGTCGGTGGCGGTTGCTTCGTGACCGACGTGTGCGCTTCGGCCTGGTGGTGACTGCTTCGGTCGCGTACGCGGCGTGGGTCGCACTCCTGACTGTCCAGGCGCTCGGGGGCCAATCAGTCGTCGCGCCGAGCCCTGCATTCGTGATTGCAGGATCGACGATCACCGGCGCTGCTCTTGTTGCAGTCATCGTCGTTCTTCTGCGAGTGAGGCGCGAGGTGGGATGACGGTGCGCGGGGGGCTCGTAACGGTCACGCGAATCGGCGCGCGACTCTAGGGTGGAGGGGTGTCAACGCTTTCCGAACTCGCCTACGCCGAAGGCCGCTCCACCGCACTCGATGTCGAGTGGCTGCACCGCCTTGCCGGCGATGGGCAGTTGCTGGCCGACCTCGCCTTCGCCGACATCGTCATCTGGGTCCCGACGGCAGACGACTCCTTCGTCGCGGTGGCGCACACGCGCCCGAGCGGTGCGGCGACGTTGTTCTATCGCGACATCGTCGGCGACCGGGTCCGGCCGCAGTGGCGAACGCAGGCGAACGAAGCCTTCACGCAGGAGCGGATCGTGGATTCCGCGTCTCCGGACTGGTTCGAGGAGACCCCCACTCGTGTCCGGGCCGTGCCGATCGTGCGGCGGGCAAGCGATGGGAGCAGGGTGACGATCGGCGTGCTGACCCGGCACACCAATCTCGGTGAAGCTCGGACGCCCTCGCGCCAGCAGATCACCTTCAACGACTGCGCGGACGACCTCTTCGGCATGATCGCCACGGGCGACTTTCCCGACCTTGCCGCCCCCACGGCGCCGCGCCGAGGTGCCCCCCGTGCGTCGGACGGACTCATCCGACTCGACGTCAACGGGACCGCGACGTTCGCGAGCCCGAACGCGCTCTCGGCGTTCAACCGCATCGGCTTCAACGAGGAGTTGGAGGGTGAGTCGCTCATCGAGGTGATGACGAAGATCCTTCCCGTCAAGCGTCAGTTCGATGAGTCCCTCCCGATCGTGATGGCCGGCCGCGCACCGTGGCGCGCCGACATCGAAGCACGCGGGGTGACGGTCTCACTCCGGACGATCCCGCTGCGCGACCACGGCACCCGGATCGGTGCCATCGTCCTCTGCCGCGACGTGAGTGAGCTTCGCCACCGGGAGCAGGAGCTCATCACGAAGGATGCGACGATTCGCGAGATTCACCACCGGGTCAAGAACAACCTTCAGACGGTGGCTTCCCTGCTGCGGATTCAGGCGCGCCGGACCCATTCGGACGAGGCGCGAGACGCTCTCACGCAGGCGATGCGTCGCGTCGCGGCCATCGCCGTCGTGCACGACACACTGTCGGAAGGGCTGACGCAGAAGGTCGACTTCGACGACGTGTTCGAACGCGTACTCAAACTTGTCGCCGAGGTCGCCGCCTCACCGAACACGCGTGCGCGGACGAAGAAGACCGGGTCGTTCGGGATCCTTCCGAGCGAGTACGCGACGCCCCTCGCGCTCGCGTTGACAGAGCTTGTCACCAACGCTGTCGAGCACGGGCTGGCGGACTCGGAGGGTGACGTCGAGATCATCGCCGACCGCGACGATGACCAACTCTCGGTACGGGTGCGCGACTCCGGGGTCGGGCTGCCCGAAGGGCAGGTCGGCCAGGGGCTCGGCACCCAGATCGTTCGTACTCTGATCCAGGGCGAACTCGGCGGCACGATCGACTGGCACACGATCATGGGAAGCGGCACCGAAGTGACGATCGAGATCCCGCTGCGCTATATCGAGCGCGATCAGGGCTGACGAGGCGTTGCGCGCCCTCAGCTCGCGCGGCGGGCGCGGGCGGCGCGGCGCTTAAGAGCGCGACGTTCGTCCTCGGAAAGGCCGCCCCACACGCCCGAGTCCTGACCGGTCTCCAGGGCGTATTGCAGGCAGACCTCTGTGACGGTGCAGCGTGCGCACACCGCCTTGGCCTTGTCGATCTGGTCGACGGCGGGTCCGGTGTTGCCGACGGGGAAGAAGAGTTCCGGGTCGACGGTCAGGCAGGCGGCTTTGTCGCGCCAATCCATGTGTGGTGCTCCTTGATGCGGGGTCGAAGTTGTTCGTACGCGGACTCGGGAGAAGGTCCGCTAGGGTAGTGGTGCGAGCGAAAGGGCTCGCCCCACGGCGCTGTGGGAGCACAAGGCTTAAGCCATCGTCCCACAGCACATGCAAGTGAATCAAGGGTGAACGTGGCAGTTCCCTCGCCGCGCCCTGTGTATCAGCCGTGAGCGGACGGTCATCGCCTCCGTGGAAGGACGTCGAATCACGATGCGAATCAGTCCGATCGAGCGGATTGCAGCCGTCGCGCTCGTCGCGGAGGCGGGCGGCATCGCCGCCCTGGTCGGGTGGGAGATCGTTGCGCTCGTCAGCGCCGACACGACATCGATCGTGAACTCGCTTGCGCTCATCGTGCTCACCGCGATCGCCGCAGTCGCCCTGGTCGCGTTCGCCGTTGCGGTCTGGCGAGACCGTTCCTGGGGGAGATCGGGCGGCATCGTTGCGCAACTGCTCATCCTGGCGGTCGCGCTCGGCGCCGCGACCGGCCCCGCACCGAACGCGAGTCTTGCCATCCTGCTCGCCGCGATCGGTGCGGTGGGGCTGATTGTTCTCATCGGGGCCGCGCGCGCGGCGGGGCGCAGGGCCGCGTCAGTCGAGCCCGAGGAGCTTGCGTAGCCGCGTGACGTGTCCGGTCGCCTTCACGTTATAGAGGGCGTGCTCGATCTTGCCCTCGGGGGAGATGACAAACGTCGACCGGATGACGCCCTCGATCACCTTTCCGTAGTTCATCTTCTCGCCCCATGCGCCGTACTCCTCGTGGACAACGTGGTCCGGGTCGCTGAGGAGCGTGAAGGTCAGTCCGTCTCTCTCACGGAACGCACGCAGCTTCGCGGGCTCGTCGCGGGAGACGCCGATGACAGTGATACCCGCTGCCGCGAGTGAGCTCAACGAGTCACGGAAGTCGCACGCCTGCGTCGTGCAGCCGGGAGTGAGGGCTGCCGGGTAGAAGTAGAGCACGACGCGTTCTCCGGAAAGATCCGCCAATCGGACCTCGGCGCCGTCCTGATCCGTGAGAGTGAAGTCGGGGGCCGGGTCGCCGGCGGTGAGCGTGGTCATGAGTCTCCTCCTCGTGCGGGTGCGAACGTCTCCAGCAGGCGCTGGAGTGAGTCAAGACGAGCGCGCCCGGTCTCATCGAGGTCGCCGCGTGCCGCGGCCTCCACGAGTGCGCAATCGGGGGCGTCCGGGAGATGGGTGCAGCCGCGGGGACATTCCTCTGCCAGAACGGCGAGGTCAGAGAATGCTCTCAGGATCGATGCCGGATCAACGTGTCCGAGGCCGAACGAGCGCACCCCCGGGGTGTCGATGACCCATCCTCTTCCCTCGGGCGACTCGTACCGCAGCGACACCGTCGAACTCGAGGTATGGCGGCCGCGACCGGTCACTTCGTTGACGTGTCCGGTGGCGCGCTCGGCGTGCGGCACGAGCGCGTTCACGAGAGTGGACTTTCCCACGCCGGAATGCCCGACGAACACCGTCGAATGGCCGACGAGGCGACGCCCGATCTCGTCTACCGGCACGTCGCCGCGCGCGCTGCGGATGACCTCGAGGTCATCCAGCCCCGCGAAGTGCGAGAGGAATTCGCTCGGGTCCGCAAGGTCCGTCTTTGTCACGACCAGGAGCGGGTGTAACCCGGCATCCAGTGCCGCGATGAGATAACGGTCCACGAGGCGCGGTCGCGGCTCCGGGTCGGCGGCCGCGACGACGATCAGCATCTGATCTGCGTTGGCGACGATCACTCGCTCAATATGGTCGGTGTCGTCGGCGCTGCGCCGAAGGAGGGATGTCCGCGGTTCGATTCCGACGATGCGGGCGAGCGTGCCCTCGTCTCCGGAGGTGTCTCCGACGATGCGGACGAGGTCTCCCGTGACGATGGCTTCACGGCGCAGCTCGCGCGCGCGGGTTGCGGTCACGGGATGCTCGTCGTCGGAATCCTCGGCGACCAGAACGCTGTAGCGACCGCGGTCGACGCCGACAACGCGCGCGATGCGGGCGTCGTCGTGTGCGGGGCGTCGCTTTGTCCGCGGACGGTTCGCCTTGGGGTTCGGGCGGACGCGGATGGCACTCTCGTCGAAGTCGTACTCGTCGTCGTCGTCCTGGTCGAGCCAGCTCATGCGCGATCCCAGAGACGCTGCCACAGCGCCGGGAACTCCGGCATGGTCTTGGCCGTGGCACCGATGCCGTCGACCTCGACCCCCGGCACCCTCAGACCGACGATGGCTCCCGCGGTCGCGATGCGGTGGTCGTGGTGCGCTGGCCACCTCCCGCCATGCAGGGGCACGGGCCGAATGCGGATGCCGTCGTCGAACTCCTCGGCGTCGCCACCGAGCGCACGGATGTTTCCGACGAGCGCCGCCAGACGGTCGGTCTCGTGACCGCGGATGTGCGCGATACCGTGCAGGGTCGTCGGCGCATCGGCGAACACGGCCAGCGCCGCCAGGGTGGGCGTCAGCTCGCTCGCGGCCGACAGGTCCAGGTCCACGCCGGCGATCCGCCCCGTTCCGGCCACGGTGAGCGCCCCCGCGCGGCGCGAGACCCGGGCTCCCAGCAGCGTGAGGATATCGGTGAGCATCGCGCCCGGTTGGGTGGAACTGGCCGGCCAATGCGGCACGGTGACCGTGCCGCCGGTCACGACCGCCGCGGCCAGGAAGGGAGCCGCGTTGGAGAGATCCGGCTCGATCGTGATCTCCTTGCCCCGGATGGGACCGGCGGGAACGAGCCATTCGGTGGCGCTCGGCCGCTCGACGTGGACTCCCCGATGGGCGAGCGCATCGATCGTCATGTCGATGTGGGGCTGGCTCGGGAGGCGTCCGCCGGAGTGGATCAGGTGGAGTCCGACGTCGAAGCGCGGGGCAGCCAGGAGCAGGCCGGAGACGAACTGGCTGGAGGCGCTGGCATCGATCGTGACTTCGCCGCCGCGGATATGACCGTGTCCTCGCACCGTGAACGGGAGGGACCACGTGCCCCCGTCGTCGACATCGACGCCCAGCTCGCGGAGGGCCGAGATCATTGCGCCCATCGGCCGGTGGAGCGCCGTCTCATCGGCGGTGAGGGCGACGTCGCCGGCTGCCAGGCCGGCGAGCGGTGCGACAAAGCGCATGACGGTGCCGGCCTGCCCGCAGTTGATCGTGGTGTCGCCGCGCAAGGCCGCCGGAGTCACCACGACGCTCGGGTCCGCGTCCGGGTCAGCCGAAACAGGGGCGATGCCGACGCCGAGCGCGCGGAGGGCGTCGGTCATCCGGTCTGAGTCGTCCGAGTGGAGCACTCCGCGCAGGGTGCTGGGGCCATCGGCGAGAGCAGCGAGAATCAGCTCGCGATTGGTCAGTGACTTCGACCCGGGGACCGAGATCGTCGCTTCGACGGCGTCGTTGGCGACCGGAGCGGCCCAGAGGGAGTCGGCGCGAGACGCGTCGGGGGAATACCCGGCAGTGTTCATCGGTTTCTACCCTAACGAAACGGTGTCCTCTGAATCGAAGGAACTCATGATCACCACCCTCTCCAGGCCCGAAGAGATACGTGCCGACTCGCACGTAGACTGGCGGGCGATGGAAGATCAGATCGCGAGCGACGCGCGCACGCAGTTCGAAGAGCAGGCCCTGCCCTTCATGGATCAGCTGTACGCTGCGGCGATGCGCATGACGCGCAACCCCGCCGACGCGTCCGATCTCGTCCAGGAGACGTTCGTGAAGGCCTTCGGATCGTGGGCCTCTTTCACGCAGGGGACCAACCTCAAGGCGTGGCTGTACCGCATCCTCACCAACACCTACATCAATCAGTACCGAAAGAAGCAGCGCGAGCCCTACCAGGACGCGATCGACGACCTCGAGGACTGGCAGCTGGGTGGGGCGGCGTCCACGACCGCGTCGAGCACGCGGTCAGCCGAGGCCGAGGCGATCGACCGGATGCCGGCGTCCATCGTGAAGGATGCCCTCCAAGAGCTTCCGGAGGACTTCCGGCTGGCGGTGTACCTCGCCGACGTTGAGGGATTCGCCTACCAGGAGATCGCGGACATCATGACGACGCCGATCGGCACCGTCATGAGCCGCCTGCACCGAGGGCGCAGAATGCTGCGCGAGAAGCTCGCCGACTATGCGCGCGAGCGAGGCATCAATGTCGAGTCGTCAAGGAGCAAGAAATGAGCGACTGCGGGTGCGACAAAGCACGTAAAGACCTCGAAGAGTATCTGCGAAACGAGGTCTGCAAGACAGAGCACAGCGACATTCGCGCGCATCTGGAAACCTGCGAAGAGTGCCGGAGCGAGATGGTGGTCGCGCAGACGCTGACCGCGGTCGTCGCCAGGGCCTGCAAGGAGAGTGCGCCCGAACAGCTCCGTGAGCTCGTTCTCGCGAAGCTGCGCTCCGAGCAGGCACGCCACCACTGATCAGTCCGGAAGCGGCTCGACCCCCTCGGGGTGATAGATCGTGAGGGCCCCGGGCGCGACGTCGACGGTGAGGGGGAGCGTCCCGACAGGCTCCCCGTCGGCGTACGGCACCACCTCCTGCGCATCGATTCTGACGCTGCGCACGCGCATGGTCTCGACTTCCTCGATGGTCGTGTGGGTTCCTCGATGCAGGCGGGGGAGGAGTCCCAGGAGCCGCAGGGTGCCCACGGGGCGGACCACCGTCAGATCGAGGAGTCCATCGTCCACGTGCGCGAAGGGCGCGATCGGGATTCCGCCGCCGTAGCGGGGCCCGTTCGCGACGGTGACCATCAACGCATCGATCGCACGCTTAATGCGCCGCCCCTCCTCGTCCTCGATCTCCAACCGGAACCAGATCGGCCGCGGGTTGACGATCTCGGCGAGGATCGCGCGTCGGTAGCGACCGGCGCCGGACATTCGATTGGCCCGGTCGTTGACCCGTGAATCGAGTCCGCTCGCGAGGACTGTCGCAAAGAGCATCGTGCCGGCGGGGCCCCGGGCGCGACCGAGATCGATCGTGAGGGTGCGGCCCGCGAGAACTGCGTCGACCGCCTCGTCGGGGGTCATCCCGTCCAGGCCGATCGTCGCCGCGAAGTCGTTACCGGTGCCCTGGGGGACAACAGCCATACCGATGCCGGAGTCCGCCAGCTGCTGGATGGCGATCGATACGGTCCCATCGCCGCCGATGACGATGACGGCGTTGACCCCTAGCTCGACCGCAGTACGCAATAGGTCGGCTGATTCGGTCGCGTCCGCGCCCGCGATCAGCGTCGTCTGCGCACCGTGCGCGGCGAGTCGAGCCGTCACGCGGTCCGTCACGGCCCGAGTCTCGCGGTCGAGCGCAGTCGGATTCACCAGGAGTGCGACGTCCATGCCGTCCTTGCCACTTCGGGGGACCGGATGACGCGAGTCACCTGGTCACGTCTCACGCGTTGAGCGCCTGCTCCAGCAGCGAGGTCTGTTCGATGGCGTGCACCTTCGGCGACCCGGTGGCCGTCGACGCGGCAGCGGGGCGGCACACGACGGAGATCTCGTGGTCAGGAAGCTGGCCCGCGAACTCGAGCGCGATGAACGGCCACGCACCCTGGTTGGCCGGTTCGTCCTGCACCCAGACGACCTCCGCCTGGGGATAGCGCTCCAGCACGGTGCGCAGCTCGTCGATCGGCGCCGGGTAGTACTGCTCCAGGCGGACGAGGGCGACCTTCGGGTTGGGCTTCTTGTCCAACTCCGCGACGAGATCCCAGTGGATCTTGCCGGCGTGCAGGAGCACGCGGGTCACCTGCGAGGCATCGATGTCGCGGGTGTCGTCCAGGACCGGTTCGAACTTGCCCTTGGTGAAGTCATCAACGGGGCTCGTCGCGCCACGCAGGCGCAACATCGCCTTCGGAGTGAAGACGATCAGCGGTCGTCGGGGGCGCGCATACGCCTGACGGCGCAGGAGATGGAAATAGGACGCCGGGGTGGAGGGACGCGCGACGATCATGTTGTCCTGCGCGCTCATCTGGAGGTATCGCTCGATGCGCGCCGAGGAGTGATCCGGTCCCTGACCCTCGTAGCCGTGCGGCAGCAGGAGGACGACGCCGGACTGCTGACCCCACTTCTGGTCTGCCGCGGAGATGTACTCGTCGATGACCGACTGCGCGCCGTTGGCGAAGTCGCCGAACTGGGCTTCCCACAGCGTGAGGGTGTCGGGACGCTCGACGGAGTATCCGTACTCGAACGCCATCGCCGCGTACTCGCTCAGGAGCGAGTCATAGGCATAGAAGCGCCCCTGGTTGTCAGACAGGTTCGTGAGCGGCAACCATTCCTGGCCGTTGTCTCGGTCGTGCAGTACGGCGTGACGCTGCACGAACGTCCCACGGCGCGAGTCCTGACCAGCAAGGCGCACGTTCGTGCCCTCCTTGAGGATGGAGCCGAACGCGAGCAGTTCCGCGAAAGCCCAGTCGATGCCGCCGTTGCGGCTCATGTCGTGGCGCTTGTCCAGGAGCTGCTGGAGCTTGCGGTGAACCGTGAATCCTTCGGGCTTGTTCACGAACGCGTCGCCGATCTGCTCGATCACGGTGCGATCGACGGCGGTGGATTCGGGGGCACCGCTGAGGGTTTCGAGCGTGCCGGTATCGGTCATGCCGACGACCTGGGAGGCTCCGGTCTCGGCCGCGTGCGTCTCGGCGAACGCGACCTCGAGGCGGCGCTGGAAGTCCTGCTTCGCGCTCTCGTATTCCTCTTCGGTGATATCACCACGGCCGACAAGCGCCTCGGTGTAGAGCTGGCGCACGGAGCGCTTCGCTTCGATGAGGTTCGTCATCAGCGGCTGCGTCATCGACGGGTCATCGCCCTCGTTGTGGCCACGGCGGCGGTAGCAGACGAGGTCGATCACGACATCGCGATGGAACTCCTCGCGGTAGCGGAACGCGAGTTCTGCCACGTGGATGACCGCCTCGGGGTCATCGCCGTTCACGTGGAAGATCGGAGCCTGGATCGTCTTTGCGACATCCGTCGCATACACGGACGTGCGTCCATCCAGCGGCAGGGTCGTGAAGCCGAGCTGGTTGTTGACGACCACGTGCACCGTTCCGCCGGTGCGGTATCCGCGCAGCTGCGACATCTGGAGTGTCTCGACCACAACGCCCTGGCCCGCGAATGCGGCATCGCCGTGGACGAGGATCGGCAGCCACGAGAACGAGCCGATCGCCTTGCGGTCCTGCTTCGCGCGAACGATCCCTTCCAGCACACCGTCCACCGTCTCCAAGTGGGACGGGTTCGCGGCGAGGTAGACGGGGAGTTCCGCGCCCTCGTCGGAGACGAAGGTGCCCTCGGTGCCGAGGTGGTACTTCACATCGCCCGATCCGCTCTTCGAGCCGATCGCAACCGATCCTTCGAACTCGCGGAACATCTGGCTGTATGTCTTGCCTGCGATGTTGGTGAGAACGTTCAGGCGGCCACGGTGGGCCATCCCGATCGCGGCGCCGTCGAGGTTGGTGTCCGCGGCCCCCTGCAGCATCTGGTCCAGCAGCGGGATGAGCGACTCGCCGCCCTCGAGGCTGAAGCGCTTCTGGCCGACATACTTCGTCTGCAGGAACGTCTCGAACGCTTCGGCCTCGTTCAGCTTGCTGAGGATGCGGATCTGCTCATCGTGGCCGGGCTTCTGGTACTTGACTTCGACGTTCTCCTGGAACCACTTGCGCTGCTCGGGGTCCTGGATGTGCATGTACTCGATGCCGATCGTGCGGCAGTACGAGTCGCGCAGCACGCCGAGGATGTCGCGCAGCTTCATGACGCGCTTGCCGCCGAATCCGCCGGTGACGAACTCGCGGTCGAGGTCCCAGAAGGTCAGACCGTGCGATTCGATCTCGAGGTCCGGGTGGGTGCGCTGCACATACTCGAGCGGGTCGACGTCGGCCATGAGGTGACCGCGGACCCGGAAGGAGTTGATGAGCTCCTGAACGCGCGACTGCTTGTCGATGCGCTCGGCGAGGTCGACGTTGATGTCATCGCCCCAGTGGATCGGCGCGTAGGGGATGCGCAGAGCGGCGAAGATGCCCTCGTAGAAGCCGCGTTGACCCGTGAGGAACTCGTGGACGATCTTGAGGAACTCGCCCGAGCCCGCGCCCTGGATGACGCGGTGGTCGTACGTGCTCGTCAGCGTGATCGTCTTGCCGATCGCCATTTCGACCAGCGTGCGCTCGCTCGTGCCTTGGAACTCGGCCGGGTACTCCAGGGCCCCGGCGCCGATGATGCAGCCCTGCCCCTTCATGAGGCGTGGGACGGAGTGGACCGTGCCGATTCCGCCGGGGTTGGTCAACGAGAGCGTCGTGCCCTGGAAGTCGGCGGCCGTGAGCTTGTTGGCGCGGGCGCGCTTGATCAGATCCTCGTAGGCGCTGAGGTACTCGCCGAACGTGAGGGATTCGGCGCGCTTGATGCTCGGCACGAGGAGGGCGCGGGTGCCATCCGGCTTCGGGATATCGATTGCGATGCCGAGATTGACGTGTGCGTGCGCGACCAGCGAAGGCTTGCCGTCGATCTCCGCGTAGGAGACGTTCTGCGAGGGGAAGAGCTTGAGCGCCTGGATGAGGGCCCAACCGATGAGGTGGGTGAAGCTGATTTTGCCGCCGCGGGTGCGCGCCATGTGGTTGTTGATGACGATGCGGTTGTCGATCATCAGCTTCGCTGGGATCGTTCGCACGCTCGTCGCCGTGGGGACGGTCAGGGACTCGTCCATGTTCGCCGCGAGGGTCTTGGGCATACCGCGAAGCGGCGTGACGGTGTCCTCGCGGTCCTCGGAGTCGTCGCTCTTGCTCGTGTCGGGGGCCTGCGCCGGGATCGGCTGGCGCGCGGCCGGGCGCGCCGTCGTGCGGGCGACGGGCTTGCCGCCGGCGCCCTGTGCCCCGGTGGATGCGGCGACCGTCTCGGTCACCTCGCCCGCGGTCGGGCCGGGCTTGGCGGGAGTCGAGGTGGGGGAGGAGTCCGCAGTGCTTGCGGCCGGGGTTTCGCCGCCCTTCGTGGCGGACTCGTCGCCCTTGGCAGCGGACTCGTTGGCCTGGGACGGCTTGTTCGGCCCGCCCGCACTCTTCGCGGCTTCCTGGGCGGCCGTCTTGTCGGCAGCATCAGCATTCGCGGGCGCGCTCGCATCCTTGCCGGATGCTGCCGAGCTCGCGGCGTCATCACCGTCGGGGTTGTACGCCTCAAGAATGGGCCACCACGACTTGTCGACGGAGTTACGGTCCTGCGTGAACTGTTCGTACAGCTCTGCGACGAGCCATTCGTTGGCTCCGAACTCGCCTTCGCTGGAGGTGCCGACACCGGTCACGGAACTGGACACGGTTTCCCTGCTTTCATCGCTGAAGTTCGATTCGTCCTGCGTCTGATCGGACGCGAAAAAGACATGCTGTTCCAGGTTAACGCAGGATCAGGGGGAAATGGTTGGAGCGGACCGACCCACCGCCGCCAGTCGGTAGCGTTGACGCATGCGATTTCTGGACGAAGAGCCTGCCGTCGATCTGACCTACTCCGACGTGTTCCTTGTCCCGAGTCGCTCTGGCGTGACCAGCCGGCTCGACGTCGACCTTTCGCCGGGCGACGGCACGGGAGCGACGATTCCGATCGTTTCGGCAAATATGAACTCGGTCACCGGTCCCCGCCTGGCGGCGACGCTCGCCCGCCGCGGCGGGATCGGCGTTCTCCCTCAGGACCTGCCGATGGACGAGCTGACCGCCGCGATCGCGTGGGTGAAAGCGCAGCCGGTGCGGTGGGACACTCCGCTCGTCCTGCCGCCGCACGCGACGGTGGCCGATGCTGCCCGTCTGATGCCTGCGCTGCCCGGCCACGCCGTGGTGGTCGCGGACACGGCTGCTGGCCGCGTCGCCTCCGACACCATTCACGGGATCATCCCCGCGACTCGCCTCGGAACGGCCCTTCCCGATGCCCGGCTCGGAGACCTCGTCCACGCATCGCCGCTGTCTCTGGAAGCGGAGGACATTCCTGACGCCCGCCACGCGTTCGACCTCCTGGCGGAGGTCGACGTCGAGACCGTGTGCATTCTCGACCACGGCGCGCTCGTCGGAACCCTGTCCCAACGCAGCGCTCTGCGTGGCACGCTGTACCGGCCGGCCGTGGATGCAGAGGGCCGCCTTGTCGTAGCCGCAGCCCTCGGAATCAACGGCGATGTGGCGGCCAAGGCGCGCGCTCTCGCGGCCGCCGGGGTGGATGTTCTCGTCGTCGACACCGCCCATGGGCACCAGGAGGGGATGATCCGGGCATTGACTGCCGTGTCGAGTCTGAACCTCGGCCTGCCGGTCGTGGCGGGCAACATCGTCACCGCTGACGGAGTTCACGACCTCGTCTCGGCGGGTGCGACGATCCTCAAGGTCGGCGTCGGGCCGGGCGCGATGTGCACGACCCGCATGATGACCGCGGTCGGTCGGCCCCAGTTCTCCGCCGTGCTGGAGACGGCGGCCGCCGCTCGTGCCGCGGGGGCCCATGTCTGGGCGGACGGTGGCGTGCGCTATCCCCGCGATGTCGCACTCGCGCTCGCGGCAGGCGCCGCATCGGTGATGATCGGGTCATGGTTCGCCGGGACGATCGAAGCGCCCGGCGATGTCCTCACCGATCCGGACGGCCGCGTCTACAAGGAGTCGTGGGGGATGGCCTCCACGAAAGCAGTGCAGGGCAGGTTCGGTGCATTGGAGGCGTACGAGCGGGCGAGGAAGGAGCTCTTCGCCGAAGGGATCTCCTCCTCGCGCATCTATCTCGACCCGCTCCGCCCCGGGGTGGAGGACCTGATCGACATGATCACATCGGGCGTGCGTTCATCCTTCACTTACGCCGGGGCGAACACCGTGCCCGAGTTCCACGAGCGCGCCGTCGTCGGCCTTCAGTCCGCGGCCGGATACGAGGAAGGCAAGGCGCTTCCCGTCTCCTGGTAATCACCGTTGCGCACGGCGAGATCTCGCGCGCGCACACGCGGGGGCGCGCCCCCGCGTGGCGTAAGATTGACCCAATCATGGACGACCCTCCTAGTAGACCCTCGCCCCACCAACCCACCTTTGCCCCCACGGGGGGTGAGTCGTAGTGGATTACGTCATGTTGGGCGTGGGGCTTCTCCTGACAGTGGGCACGGGCCTGTTCGTCGCGAGCGAGTTTGCGCTCGTCAATCTCGACCGCGCGGATCTGGAAGCGCGCGAAGCCGCCGGTGAGACGCGGCTCGCGATGACCATCAGCGCGCTGAAGATCACCTCGACCCACCTCTCCAGTGCGCAGCTCGGCATTACTCTCACGACGCTGCTGACCGGTTACACGATGGAACCGGCGCTGTCGAACCTGCTGGGTCCGCTGTTCGTTGGACTCGGGATGGACGAGTCGGCGTACCGTCCGATCACCGCCATCATCGCCATGTCCGTCGCGACGGTCTTCTCGATGATCATCGGTGAGCTCGTCCCGAAGAACTTCGCGCTCGCCATCCCGCGCCAGACGGCCAAGCTCGTGATTCCGTTCCAGACGGCATTCACGACGGTCTTCTCGCCCGCGATCAAACTCCTCAACGGCAGCGCCAACGCGATCCTTCGCGCGATGGGTATCGAGCCGAAGGAAGAGCTCTCCGGAGCGCGCAGTGCGGAGGAACTCTCCAGCCTGGTGCGCCGCTCCGCGAGCGCCGGCGTCCTCGAGCAGGACACGGCCTCCCTGCTCGATCGCACACTCACCTTCGCCCGCCTCACCGTCGCAGACGTGATGACCCCGCGTCCGAGCGTCCACGCCGTGTCGGCGGGGGACAGTGTGGAAGAGGTCATCCAGCTCGCCCGCCGCACCGGCCACAGCCGGTTCCCGGTGTACGACGAGGATATGGACGACATCACCGGCATCGCCCACCTCAAGCAGGCCGTGTCCGTCCCGCGAGATCGCCGCGCCGACGTGCCCGTCGGGGCGATCGCGCAGGAGCCGCTGCGCGTACCGGAGGCGATTCACCTGGACGGTCTGATGTCGGAGCTGCGTTCGCGCGGCTACCAGATGGCCGTCGTCGTCGATGAGTACGGTGGAACCGCCGGTGTCGTCACGCTGGAAGACCTGGTTGAGGAGATCGTCGGCGAAGTGCTCGATGAGCACGATCGTGACCGTGCCGGAGTGGTCCGCGCTGCGGGCGGGATCCTGTTCCCGGCTGACCTGCGACCGGACGAGCTCCTCGACCGCACCGGAATCCGTGTCCCCGAAGACGAGATGTACGACACCGTCGGCGGGTTCATCATGGCTGAGCTTGAACGCATCCCGAAGGTCGGCGATGTCATCACCTTGGAGGACGGCACTCTGACCGTGCAACGAATGGACGGCCGTCGCGTTGATCGGGTGCGCTTCGAACCCGTCGCAGTCCCGGCTGCGACCCAAGGCGGTGAGCGTCGATGAGCGATTGGGCAGGAATCGCCTGGCTGTTCGTGCTGCTCATTGCGAACGCCTTCTTCGTCGGCGCTGAGTTCGCCGTCATCTCCGCGCGGCGGTCGCAGATCGAGCCGCGCGCTGAGCGAGGGTCGCGCTCCGCCAAAACGGCGCTCTACGCGATGGAGCACGCGACGCTGATGCTCGCGACGAGCCAGCTCGGCATCACGATCTGTTCGCTGCTGATCCTGAACGTGTCCGAGCCTGCGATCCACCACCTGCTGGCGGAGCCGCTTGCGCTGACCGGTATGAGTGAGACGGCGGTGGACGTCACGGCGTTCGTGATCGCACTGATCATCGTGTCGTACCTTCACGTGGTCTTCGGCGAGATGGTTCCCAAGAACCTTGCGTTCTCGGTTCCGGACCGCGCGGTGCTACTGCTGGCCACACCGCTCGTGTGGGTCTCGAAGATCTTCCATCCCGTCATCGCGACCCTGAACTGGATCGCGAACCACGTCGTGAAGTGGAGTGGCGTCGAGCCGAAGGACGAGGCCAACTCGACCTTCACTCTCGAAGAGGTCGCCACGATCGTCAACCAGTCGCGTATCGAAGGAGTCCTGGAGGACGCGTCGGGCGCCGTTGCCGCTGCGGTGGAGTTCACCGAGAAGAAGGCGAAGGACACCGCGGTTCCGCTCGCGGATCTCGTGACGCTGCCGGAGCAATCGAGCCCGGACGACATCGAGCGGGCCGTCGCTAAGTACGGGTACTCCCGCTACGTCATCGTCGACGACGAGGGTGTTCCGGTGGGCTACGTCCACCTCAAGGACGTGCTGCGGGAGGCGGAGAACGGGACGGCGAAGGTTGTGCGTCCCATCAACCCGAAGCGCATCCACCTCATGGTGCAGGTGCTCGAATCCACCGACCTCGAGGACGCCCTCGCGCTCATGCGGCGCGCCGGACGCCACCTCGCCCAGGTGCGGGACGAGCGAGGTGAGACCACCGGTGTCCTCTTCCTCGAGGACATCATCGAGGAGCTCGTCGGCGAGGTGCAGGACGCGACCACCCGCCGCGCCTGACCGTCACACGCGGCGCCGGGCCCTCTCGTACTGAGGGGGCCACGGTGCCGCTGTCGGCTCGCCCAATTCGAACGCAGCCCGGAGCGCGAAGTGCGGGTCGCGGAGCCACTCGCGGGCGGCCATGATCGCGTCGGCATCCCCCTCAGCGAGGATCTGCTCGGCCTGCGGTCCGGTGGTGATCATGCCGACCGCCGAGACCAGCACTTCTGCCTCTCGCCGCACGCGTGCTGCGAACGGCACTTGGTATCCCGGGCCGACGGCGATCTGCTGGTGCGCCACGAGTCCGCCGGTCGAGACATCGATGAGGTTCACGCCGTGATCGGCAAGCATCCGAGACACCGTGACCGTGTCGTCGATGTCCCACCCGCCCTCGGCCCAGTCGGTGGCCGAAAGTCGGGTGAACAGTGGAGCATCGGGGGCGACCTCACGGACGGCGTCTACGACGCGCAGCAACAGGCGCGCGCGATTGTCGAGTGAGCCGCCATATGCATCGGTGCGGACGTTCGAGAGGGGCGAGAGGAACTGGTGGAGCAGATAGCCGTGCGCGGCGTGGACCTCCAGCACCTCGAACCCGGCATCGAGGGCACGCCGGGCCGACGCCGCGAAGTCGTCGACAACGGCGTCGATCTCGCCCGAAGAGAGCTCCCGCGGTGTCGCGTAGCCCTCGAACGCGAGTGGGGAGGGAGCGACCGTCTGCCAGCCACCCTGATCGATCGGCACCGAGCCGGAGTGCTCGGCGAACGGCGCCCACGTGGAGGCCTTGCGCCCGGCATGGGCGAGTTGGATCGCGGCGAGCGCTCCGCGCTTCTTGATCGCGGCAGTGATCGGAAGCCACGCCTGCGCCTGTTCCTCGTTCCAGATCCCGGTGTCCTCGGGGGAGATACGCCCGTCCGCTGTCACGGCGGTTGCCTCGGCCATGACCAGCCCCGCGCCGCCGGTGGCGAACTGCGCGAGGTGAACGAGATGCCACTCGTTCGGGACCCCATCGCGCGCCGAGTACATGCACATCGGTGCCACCCAGAGGCGATTGCGCGCCGTCGCGGAGGCGATCGTGAGGGGGTCGAACAAGAGGGTCATGCGTAAGTCACTTCCGACGTGAGACGGGTATCGTGACGCCATGACCGAGCCCATCGAGTGGACGTGGCACGACGCCGCCGGCACCGTTCGCGCGGCCACCGACTCTGACGACAAGTATTCCCGAGGTGTGGTCGGGCTGCGCACGGGGTCGCAGCGGTATCCCGGAGCCGCCGTCCTGGGCACAGAGGGCGCCTGGCGCACCGGCGTGGGAATGGTGCGCTACATCGGCCCTCCCGAGCCTCGCAGCCTGGTGCTCGCGCGGCGGCCGGAGACGGTGACGGCGCCCGGTCGTGTGCAGGCCTGGGTCGTGGGGTCCGGGACCGAGGCGAGCGAACGCAGTCCCGATGAGCAGGCTGCGTTGCGAGACGTCCTGGACGGCGAGGTTCCCGTGATCCTGGATGCGGGTGCGCTGGATCTGGCCGGCATCGGTGCTGCGCGCCGCATCCTGACGCCGCATGCGGGTGAGCTCGATCGCCTCCGTCACCGGGCGCGGCTGCCACGCCGCGAGGATCGGCACGACGCCGCGCGTGAGATTGCGGACACCTTCGGCGCGGTCGTCTTACTCAAAGGCGCGCGCACGCTCGTCGTCGAGCCCGGCGGCTGGAGTGCCGCCGTTGTCTCGCCCACTGCGTGGCTGGCCTCGGCTGGAACGGGCGATGTCCTCGCGGGAATCATCGGTGGACTGGTCGCCACCGCGGAGGCGCCCGGGGCGCAGTCGCTGCCAGACCTCGCCGCTGTTGCAGCGACGGGGGCCTGGGTGCACGGCGCTGCGGCAGCGCATGCATCGGCGGGACACGAGGGCGGACCGGTGACCGCACTGGATGTCGCCGCGGCAGTGCCGTGGGTTATCGGGTCACTCGTGACGCACTGACGCGCTCCTAGGATGGTGGGGATGTCGCGGCGAACCGGGTTGTGGGTGGGATTCGTCCTCGTGCACGCGATCGTCGCCCTCGCCGGCTTTCTCCTTCCCAACCAGCCGATGGGCGACACGTATCTCGTTTACGAGCCGTGGGCAGCCTCGATCGTCGCCGGTGGCCCGATCATGGGGATCGATCAGTCGTGGGTGTACCCCCAGCTCGCCCTGCTGCCGCTCGTGCTGGCCTACCCTCTCGCCACCCTCGTGGGCTATTCGGCGTCGTGGGCGGTGCTGGTCACCCTCCTCAATGGCGCCGTCTTCGCCATCCTGATCGGGAAGGCCACGTCGCGCGGCCGGGTCTCGGCAGGTCGCTTCTGGCTCGCGGCGATCCTGCTGCTGGGGCCCGTCGGGATGTATCGACTTGATGCCATCACGGTGCCCCTGGCAGTTCTGGGTTGTCTGTGGCTCGTCGGCCGCCCCCTGATCGCGGGGATCCTCCTCGCCGCCGCCACGTGGATCAAAGTGTGGCCCGCGGCGCTGCTGGCGGCAGGGTTCGCCGCTGTGCGGGAGCGGTTGACCCTCCTGGGCGGCGCCGGCCTTGCCACCGGAGTCATCGTCGGAGTCGTCCTCGTCGCAGGCGGTGGAGCGCATGTACTTGGGTTCCTGCAGGCTCAGGGGTCGCGAGGGCTGCAGGTCGAGGCGCCGGTGAGCGCGCCGTTCCTCTGGGCAGCGCTCCTCGGTTCACCGGAACACGCCGTCGCGTACAACCAGGAGATCCTCACGTTCGAGGTCGCCGGCACCGGTGTCGCCGAGGTCGCCGCTGTGATGAATGCTCTGCTGGTGGGCGCTGCCGTCGTGATCGGAGTCCTGGGGCTGGTCGCCGTCTCGCGCGGCGCGGGATTCGCGCGGTTGTTCCCCGCGCTTGCCCTCACTCTCGTCCTCGTCCTCGTCGTCTTCAACAAGGTCGGGTCACCGCAGTTCCAGTGCTGGCTTCTCGCTCCCGTGATCCTCGGCCTCGTGGTTGACCGGCGACGTTGGCGCGGCCCGGCCGCCGTCGTCCTGCTCCTGTGCGTGCTCACGCAGCTCGTGTACCCGGTGCTCTACGCAGGCATCCTCGTTCCCGCGCCCCTGGCGGTCACGCTCCTCACGATTCGGAACCTCGGATCGGTCATCCTGCTCCTGTGGATGGCGACCCGCGTGGCGCGGCTGGCGGTCGCTGCGCGCACGCCCGCGCTCGCCGTCGGCCCCGTCGCCTGACCCGCGTGCCGATGCCGCGGTTGCGCTGCCCGGCGTCGTCGCGGTGTCTTTTCGGTCCGACGTGAGGGCGGGAACGTCTTCCTGAGCGGGAGTGCTTTCGTGGAGCGATGTGGCCGCTTAGCCTGGATAGTGGCGAGTTCTCGCCGTGACTCGATCGATGGGACTGATCATGCTCGTTGCCTTCTCCGTAGCCCCGAGCGGAACCGGCCGTGCCGACGGCTCTGTCCACGACGCCGTCGCCGCTGCGGTCAAGATCGTCCGCGATTCGGGCCTTCCCAACCGCACCTCGTCGATGTTCACCGAGATCGAGGGGGAGTGGGACGAGGTCTTCGACGTCATCAAGCGCGCCACAGAGGCCGTGGAGCCGTTCGGCTCGCGTGTGTCCCTCGTGCTCAAGGCCGACATCCGCCCCGGGCACACGGGGGAGATCGACGGCAAGATCGAGCGCCTCGAGACCGCGCTCAACGACCACGCCTAACCCGCTGCCCGCACACGCCCCGACACTCCTCCGAAACCGCGAGACTGCACGCCCGTCGTGAGACTGCGGTATTTCCACGCTGTCTCGACATGGGCGTGCGGTTTCGCGGTTTCGCAGTCTCGCGTTCTCCCGGCTCGGAGAGCTGCGGCCTCGGGGGTGGTGTGGGGCGTACGATTGGCCGGTGACCTCCTCGACCTCGTCGAGAGGCGCGGCGATGTGGGCGCTCCTCTCCCTCGCCATCGGCAGCTTCGGTATCGGTATGACCGAGTTCGTCATCATGGGTCTCCTGCCCAACATCGCCGAAGATCTCCTCCCGGAGGTGTGGTCCGCTGACCACGAGCTGGCGATCGCCCACGCAGGCTGGCTCATCTCGTTCTACGCGCTCGGTGTCGTCGTCGGCGCGCCGACCATCGCGGGAGCCGTTGCGCGCTTCCCGCGCAAGCGCGTCGTGATGGCGCTGGCTGCCGCTCTCGCGGTGTTCACTGCGCTGACCGTCATCGCACCGACGTTCGAGCTCGTCGCCGTCTCCCGCTTCCTCGCGGGCCTGCCGCACGGCGCCTACTTCGGTATCGGCGCGCTCATCGCGGCAGATGTGCTCGGTCCGGGCAAACGCGCGAAAGGGGTCGCCATCGTCCTCAGCGGCCTGACGATCGCCAACGTCGTTGGTGTCCCGCTGGGCACCTTCCTCGGCCAGAACATCGGCTGGCGGTGGGCATTCCTGGTCGTGGCCGTCGTGTTCTCGCTGGCGGCGGTGCTCATCAGCATCTTCGTCCCGCACCTCCCGGGCGACGCGTCCCGCACAATGCGCAAGGAACTGGGTGCCTTCCGGATTCCGCAGGTCTGGCTCACGGTCGCGGTCGGCTCGATCGGCTTCGGCGGCTTCTTCGCCGTCTACAGCTACGTCGCGACCCTTGTCACCGAGGTAGCGCACGAGCCGAGTTCGGTCGTGCCCATTGTTCTGGTCGCGATGGGGGCCGGGATGACGGTCGGGAACCTCGCCGGGGGAGTCTTCGCAGATCGGAACCTCAAAGCGACACTCGTGCTGGCGACCATTGCTCTCATCGCGTCCCAAGTACTGCTCGGGCTCACGGCGGGCTGGATCGTGACGCTCTTCCTTTTCGTCTTCGCCGTCGGTGTGACCTCCTCGGCGCTCAGCCCTGCCATCCAGACGCGCCTCATGGACGTCGCCGGCGACAATCAGTCGATCGCCGCCGCACTCAACCACTCGGCACTCAACGTCGGGAACGCGCTCGGAGCCTTCCTCGGCGGTCTGGTCATTGCTGGGGGGTTGGGCTTTGTCGCCCCCGTGTGGGTCGGAGCCGCGCTGGCAGTCGGCGGTCTCGCCATCCTCATCCTCGCGTTCCGGATGGAGCGGGCGCGCCCGCGCACGCGGATATTGCCGCCTGATCAGCTCGTGAGCAGTCGCTCCAGGTGACTCCCAACCAGTTCGGTCTCGATGAGGAACCCATCGTGGCCGAAATCGCTGTGCAGGACCACGGCGCCGTCGTCGGTCGTGGATCGGATGCCCCGTGCAATGCGCTCCTGGCCGTCGACCGGGAAGAGCCGATCGGAGTCAATGCCGAGAACGAGCGTCTGCGCACTGACTCTCGCGAGGGCATCCTCGACGCCGCCGCGTCCGCGGCCGACGTCGTGCGAGTTCATCGCTTCGACGAGGGTGAGGTAGCTGTTCGCGTCGAACCTGCGCGTGAAGCGGTTGCCGTGGAAGTCGAGGTAGCTCTCCACCGCGAAGCGTCCCCCGCGGCCCAGGGGGCTCTTGCCCGATTGCCACGTGCGCTGGAACCGCTGGTTCAACTCGGTGGGACTGCGATAGTTCAACAGCGCCATGCGGCGAGCAAGAGCCAGCCCGCGCCACGGTCCGGCGCCATCCTCCGCGTCGTAGTAATGGCCGCCGGCGAACTTCGGGTCGAGGCGAATCGCATCCAGTTGAACCGAGTTCAAGGCGATCTGGTCGGCGGTGGTCACCGGGGGAGCCGACAGCACGCCGAGGCGTGCGACCCGGTCAGGATGGGTGATCGCCCACTCCAGGGCATGCATTCCCCCCATCGAACCCCCGATGACACCCGCCCAGACATCGATGCTGAGCGCATCAGCGAGACGCACCTGCGCCGCGACCTGGTCCCGGATCGTGAGATACGGAAAGCGTGCGCCCCATTCATAGCCGTCGCGAGCGATCGTTGCTGGTCCGGTTGATCCCTGGCAGCCGCCGAGCATATTCGGGGCGACGACGAACCACTCGTCGGTGTCGATGGCGGCGCCGGGGCCGACGGTGTCCCCCCACCACCCGGCGGTCGCGTGGCCGGGCGACGCGGGACCGGTGACGTGGCTGTCGCCGGTGAGCGCGTGCAGGATGAGCACCGCATTGTCGCGGGCCGTGTTCAGTGAACCCCAGGTCTCATACGCGATGCGGATGCCGGGCAGCTCATCGCCGTTCTCCGTGCGGAAGGGACCGAACGCGGCGAACTGACGTTCGCCGGCCGGATCGCCATCGCGCCACGCGCCGGTGGTCGGCGGGCGCCCGAGGAGAAGCCGCGCGTCAGCCTCGCTCACCCGCGCCGACGGCACCGAGTCTTCCGAGGTCTGCCAATCCATATCCTCATTCTCCCCGGCGCGATGAGCCGCGTGCGCAGTGTTACGTCACACCGCCCGCAGCTCCGGGGCAGGACGCAGCACCCCGCCCACGTCGAGTATGCGGGGTGAGCCGCGACCTCGACGTGGGCGGGTCGTGAAACGTGAGACGGTTACGCGCGCGCCGCTTCGCCGACGCGGCGCGCGGCTGCGAGGGCTTGATCGAGGTCGGCCTTCAGATCCTCGATGTTCTCCAGGCCCACGGACAGGCGCACGAGGCCCGGGGTGACTCCCGCCGTCAGCTGCTGCTCGGGGCTGAGCTGCGAGTGCGTCGTGGACGCGGGGTGGATGACGAGCGAACGCACGTCACCGATGTTCGCGAGGTGACTGAACAGCTCCAGCGCGTTGACGAACGCGCGACCCGCGTCGACGCCGCCCTTGAGCTCGAACGACAGCACCGCTCCGACGCCCTTGGGTGCGTATGCGTTGGCGGCGGCGTACCAGGGCGACGTCGGCAGGCCGGAGTAATTCACCGTGGCGACGTCGGGGTGGTTATCGAGCCACTCCGCGATCTCCTGCGCGTTCTGCACATGCCGCTCGATGCGCAGGGAGAGCGTCTCCAGTCCCTGGATGAGCAGCCACGCGTTCTGCGGCGAGACCGCGGCGCCGAGGTCGCGCAGCAGCTGCACACGAGCCTTGATGATGAACGCGAGGGCGTCACCGACGGCGGCCGTGTAGGAGGCACCGTGGTACGAGGGATCCGGCTCGGTCAGTTCAGGGAACTTCTCCACGTTCTGAGACCAGGCGAATGACCCGCCGTCGACGATGACGCCGCCGATCGCGGTGCCGTGGCCACCGAGGAACTTCGTGGCAGAGTGCACGACGATGTCGGCGCCGTGCTCGAAGGGGCGGATGAGGTACGGCGTCGCGATCGTGTTGTCGACGATCAGCGGGACGCCAGCCTCGTGCGCGATGTCGGCGACGGTGCGGATGTCGAGGACATTGATCTGCGGGTTGCCGATCGTCTCGGCGAAGAACAGCTTCGTGTTCGGGCGGACCGCCGCGCGCCATGCCTGGGGGTCGTCCTGATTCTCGACGAAGGTCGTCTCGATGCCGAGCTTGGCGAGGGTGTACTTGAAGAGGTTGTAGGTGCCTCCGTAGATCGAGCTCGACGAGACGATGTGATCGCCCGCCTTGGCGATGTTCAGCACCGCGTAGGTCTCGGCGGCTTGGCCGGATGCGACCAGGAGCGCTCCGGTCCCGCCCTCGAGAGCGGCCACGCGCTGCTCGACGACGTCCTGGGTGGGATTCTGGATGCGGGAGTAGATGTTGCCGAACTCCGCGAGGGCGAAGAGGTTCGCGGCGTGATCGGCGTTGTCGAACACGTACGAGGTGGTCTGGTAGATCGGCGTCGCCCGCGCATTGGTGGCGGGATCCGGCTGTGCGCCGGTGTGGATCTGCTTGGTCTCGAAGCGCCAGTTCTCGGCGGCGTTGTCGGTCATGTCGGGCTCCTGACGTGGTCGTGCGGCATCTCGCCTCCACCGAGAGTACGGGCGAAGGTTTTGTGCCACAATCGCGCGGACATGGGACGTAACGCGCGGGTCTTCCGCGGGTGGGTACGCACCCCGGTAGCGTGGAGGCATGACGACCAGACGTGCAGTGGTGACAGGGGCCAGCTCCGGTATCGGGGCGGCCACAGTGCGAGCGCTTCGAGCCAGCGGGTGGGACGTCGTCGGCGTAGCGCGACGCGCCGACCGCCTGAAGGAGTTGGACCAGGAGGTCGGGTCGATCTCGGTCGCGGCCGATCTGACGGACGAGAATGCTGTGGCGGCGCTCGCCGAGCACCTTGCCGAGACCGGGCCCGTCCATGCGCTTGTCCATGTCGCCGGGGGTGCGCGCGGGACAGACCGTGTCGAGGATGGCAACCCCGACGATCTGCGGTGGATGTTCGAGGTCAACGTGCTCTCCACTCAGCTCATCACGATCGCGCTCCTGCCGCTGCTGCGGGAGGCCGCTGCGCGCGACGGGCACGCGGACACGATCTATGTGACCTCGACCGCGGCGCAGGCCGCGTACCCGGGGGGAGCGGGGTACAACGCGGCGAAGGCGGGGGAGTCGATGATCGTCAAGGCGCTCCGGCTCGAACTGAACGGCGAGCCGATCCGTGTCATGGAGATCGCTCCCGGGATGGTGCACACGGAGGAGTTCACCCTCAACCGCCTCAGCGGCGACCAGGCAGGCGCCGACAAGGTCTACGCCGGAGTCGAGAACCCCCTCACCGCCGATGACGTCGCGGATGTCATCGCCTATGCCGCCAACGCTCCCGGCCACGTCAATCTCGACCTCGTGACGATGCGACCGGTCGCGCAGTCCGCGCAACACCTGCTCGCTCGCGGGCCGTTGCGCCCCCTCCTCCTGGAGGACTGAGCGCCCACCTGAGCGCGGAGCGGAGGTCACCGGCTCGCGGGAGCGCCCTCGTCGGCGAAGGCGACCTTCGGAACGACCAGAAGGAGCGCTGCGGCAAGGAAACCGCCGGCCGCACAGATCGCCCATACGGTGAGGTACCCGCTCAGGGACGCCGCCGTCTGAGCGAGAACTGTTCCCGCTCCTGCGGCGAGGACCACTCCGAACACGGCGGACGAGAAGGCGCCACCGATCGTCTTCGTCGTGTTCGTCAACGCAGCCGCCATTCCCGTCTGGCCGTCGGGCGCGGCCGCCG
Organism: Microbacteriaceae bacterium PS02070; assembly: GCA_029959865.1. Lineage (GTDB taxonomy): Bacteria > Actinomycetota > Actinomycetes > Actinomycetales > Microbacteriaceae > Microbacterium. The sequence continues at coordinate 91,470 of JASCPE010000002.1, forward strand.
CCGCGGCGGCGGGCATGGCTCCCACGAGCGCCCCGCAGCCGAGGCCTGCGACGATCAGGTTTGCCAGCACTTGCCACGTATGAACGTGGAAGGGGAGAAAGAGCGCGTAGCCGACGCCGACCAGGAGCGCCGACACGATCAGAACGATGCGTGGCGACGCGCGACGCGAGGTCACGGCGAAGAGGATCGCGCCCACGATGAGGGAGACGAGGTAGGCGCCGATGAGGTTCGAGCGTTCGGTCGCGTCGAGTCCGAGACCGTAACCGAGCGACGAATCTGTGCCCGCGTAGGTCGACAGCGGGCCCTGGGCTCCGAGCAGGCTGATACCGACGAGGAACGCGGTGGCTTGCACCGGCCACATCTCGGGGCGGGCGAGCGCGCGCATGTCGATGGCCGGGTCGCTCTGGCGTAGCTCGAACCGGACGAAGAACACGAACATGGCGATGCCCGCGATCAGGAGCACGAGGACCCACGTCCACGCACTCGGACCGAGGTCGAGCTCACCGATGATCCGCAGGTACGCCAGCGCGCCTGTCACCAGCAGCAACGCCCACGCGAGGATGATGAAGCCCCACGTGTCCAGCGATCGGCCGGGGCGGGGGGTGGATTCGGGTACGCCGAACCAGATCACGGCGACGACGAGGGTCGTCGCGATCGCCGGGATCATGAGCGTGAGGCGCAGGTCACCCGTGGCGGCGTACACGCGCCCGGCGGCCAGGGCGCCGATGATCGCACCCGCCTCCAACCCGACGACGAGTAATCCTGCGGCGCGACGGGTGAGAGAGACACCTCTGTTCTGCGTACGCCCACGGTCGAAGATGAGCGCGACCTCCAGCGGCAGCCACACGACGTAGAAGCCCTGCAGCGCCCACGCGATCAGGAAGGTCCAGAACGAGTCGGCGAACGCGATCCACCACGTCGCTCCTGCCGTCAGGATGGCAGAGGCGAGGAGAACCTTCTTGTGCCCGTACATGTCGCCGAGCTTTGCGAGGATCGGCACCACGAGGGCAGAGAGGAGCAGCTGTGCGGCCTCGAACCAGTTGACGTCGGAATCGTGGATCCCGAGGGTCAGCACGATGTCGCTGAACAGCGGGACGTAGTACCCCTGCAGGATGCCGCTGACGAGTTCCACGACGATGAACCAGCCGATCAGACTGGCGGTGATGCCGATCCCGGTGCGTGCCCACGTCGCTTTCACGGCGTCAGTCTAGGGGTGGTCCGCGCACGGCCTCGGACGACTCTAGGCTGAGGGGGTACGCGACGATCGGGAGATGCGGTGACACAGGAACGCGAAGTCTTGACCTGGGACGGATTCGGAGAGGCGGCACGCGATCTTGCTCGCACGATCCTTGCGGACGGCTTCGAACCCGAGGTGGTCGTTGCGATCGCCCGCGGTGGCCTGCTTCCCGCCGGAGCGATCGCCTACGGGCTCGGGACGAAGAGCTGCGGCGCACTGAATGTCGAGTTCTACACGGGCGTCGGCACAGTCCTGGACGCTCCGGAGATTCTCCCCCCGGACCTCGACCTGGAACACCTCGACGGGCGCCGCGTACTGCTCGTCGATGATGTTGCCGACAGCGGTCGTACCCTCGCACTCGCCGTGGATCTGCTGCGCAAGTCCGGCGCCGAGGTGCGATCGGTGTGCGTGTTCACCAAGCCCTCCACGATCCTCGTGCCGGACTACTTCTCCAAGGAGACCGACCTGTGGATCGATTTCCCCTGGTCTGCGGCGGGGACGGTTGTGGAAGAGGATGAGGGTCGCCCTGATCCGAGCGCGTGATGGCGAAGTCACTCGACCAACTCGCCCATGACGGGCTGATCGATCCAGGCTGGGCCCACGCACTGGCCCCCGTGGCCGCTGATATCGCCGCGCTCGGGGAGCGCTTGCGTGCCGAGACCGCGGCGGGGCGCGGCTACCTGCCCGCCGGTGAGAACGTCCTGCGTGCGTTCGCCCAACCGCTCGATGAGGTTCGCGTCTTGATCGTGGGGCAGGACCCCTACCCCACGCCGGGGCATCCGATCGGTCTGTCCTTCGCGGTCGATGGGCACGTGCGACCGCTCCCGCGCAGCCTCGCGAACATCTATCGAGAACTCCACGACGACCTCGACATCACTCCGCCCTCCCATGGAGATCTCTCCGCCTGGGCTGCCCAAGGCGTCATGCTGCTCAACCGGGTGCTCACGGTCCGTCCGGGCGCACCCGCCTCGCACCGCGGATGGGGGTGGGAGCGGGTGACCGAGCTTGCGATTCAGACCCTCGTGGCCCGCGGCGGCCCACTCGTCGCGATCCTGTGGGGTCGCGACGCGGCCTCGCTGACACCCCTGCTCGGTCGCACGCCTGTGATCAGCTCCCCTCACCCCTCACCCCTCTCGGCCAGCCGGGGATTCTTCGGCTCTCGCCCGTTCTCGCGCGCGAACGCGCTCCTCACCGCAGCCGGCGCATCGCCGATCGACTGGGCGATCCCGGCGACGGCGTAGGCTGTCGCCATGCTGGAGGAGGAGTATGAGAAGGCGCGTCGCCGGTTACCGCGTCACCTGCGCCGCAAGCCGGCCGACGAGGTCCCGTTCTCGTACGAGATCCGCCCCGCACGACGCGGGGACATCCCGCAGGTGCGTGAGATCTACAACTACTACGTGACCAACTCTGTCGTGACCTTCGATGAGAAGACGTGGTCATTGCGCAAGTGGACCGAGAAGTTCGACTACCTCATCAAACTCGATCTCCCGTTTCTCGTGGCGGTCTCACCGACCGGCCAAGTGCTCGGCTATGCGACAGCGACGCCGTATACGGGGAAGTCTGGCTACCGGTACACGGTGGAGAACTCGATCTACCTCGGTCACGCAGCGACCGGAAAGGGACTGGGGCGCGCGTTGCTGACAGCGCTCCTCGCCGCGTGCGAGGACCGCGGGATTCGCGAGGTGGTCGCGGCCATCAGCGACAAGGGTGCTGAGGCGTCGGTCCGACTCCACGAGAGTCTGGGATTCGTTGAGGTCGGGCGGATGGGCCGGGTGGGACACAAGTTCGGTCGCTGGCTCGGCACGATCTACATGCAGAAGAGCCTCAAGCCAGCCAAGAAAAAGGGCGGGCTCTTCTCCCGCCGTCGGTGACGATCACTTTCCGCCGGAGCTGCGCACCGCGTCGATGAGGGCGCGCCACGGCCCCTGGATGTCGTCTTCAGTGAGCGCGGCGGTGCGGGTGTCCGATCCGTTCACGGCGTCGATCTCCCACGAGAACCGGTCGGCGCCGCTTTCGGGTGTCGGGGCGTCGTTCCACGGGCACCGATCGATGAGCGTCGACCAGCGGGGACGCTCAGCGGGAGGGGGCGAGGCCTGCCACCGACGGGAGAGGCCGGCAAAGCCCCCGGAGCGGACCACGGTGACCACGATGAGCCCGTCGGCATCGGGGGAATCCGGTCCCGCGGCGTGCGGATCGTCGGCCGTGCGGTTCCCGCGCGGCGCTCGGTCCTCTTCCTCGTCGAACGACGAGTGGTCAGCTGACTGCTGGTTCGGCATCCTCCCACAACCCGACACCGACCCACCCGGAGCGGACGGCGGCGGCCTCCTCTGAGTCTTCACCGTACTCCGAAACGGCGACGTCGAGGGTGGCCTCGGCGAACCCGGCGAAGTCCACGGTCGGTGTGAGCGATCCGCCGGAGAGCGTCAGATACCAGATTCGCCCGGCCCGCTCCCAGGCCTTGCCGCCCAAGGCCGCAGCGACGAGATAGAACGCGCGGTTGGGGATTCCCGAGTTGATGTGCACCCCTCCGTTGTCCGAGGAGGTGTTGACGTAATCGTCCATGTGTGCCGGCTGCGGGTCCTTGCCGAGCACGTCATCGTCGTAGGCAGTGCCGGGGGCGGAGAGCGAGCGGAGTGCTGAGCCCTGTACCTCTTCTGTGAAGATGCCTTCGCCGACCAGCCACGATGCACTGTCCACGTCCTGATCGAGCGTGAACTGTTCGGTGAGCGCGCCGAACACATCGGCGATGGATTCGTTGAGAGCGCCGGATTGGCCGTAGTACTCCAGGCCACCGGCAGCCTCGATCACGCCGTGGCTGAGTTCATGCGCGATGACCGTGAGTGAGCGGGTGAAGCCCACGAACACCTCGCCGTCGCCGTCGCCGAAGACCATCCGCTCGCCGTTCCAGAACGCGTTGTCGTAATCCTGGCCGTAGTGCACCGTGGCCAGCAGTGGCGCACCCAGCCCGTCGATCGAGGAGCGTGAGAACGCGTGCCAGAAGAAGTCGAACGTCGAGCCGAGGCCGTCGTAGGCCTCGTCGGCAGCCTGATCGCCGGTGGGTTCCTGCCCCTCCGTACGAACGGTGGCACCGGGGAGGGTCTCTTGGTTGCCGGCGTCAGAGATGACCCGATCCGCGGCCGGGGTGACCTCAGCGACGAGCGAGCCCTCCTCGTCGACGGTGAGGGTCAGCAGACCCGGCGTGTACTCGCGAGGGATGGCGAGGGTGGCGCGTGCCGCCTCCGCCGCGCGCGCGAAGCGGGGCTCGTCGGTCTCCGCGAGACGGGACAAGAGGTAGGGCGGCACGATCGCGAACATGACTCCACGCTAGCCGTCGCCTCCGACAGTCGTCAGCCCCCGTCGCCGATCACCGGCACGGAGGCGAGGAGGCGTTTGGTGTACTCCTCGGTCGGTCGGCGCAGCACGGCATCGGTCTCGCCGGACTCCACGACGCGACCGTCTTTCATGACGGCGACGTGGTCGGAGAGGTTCGCCACGACACCGATGTCGTGCGAGACCATGACGAGGGTGAGACCGTCCCGTTCCCGGAGCTCCCGAAGAAGCTCGAGGATCTGCGCACGGACGGTGACGTCGAGAGCTGACAGCGGCTCATCGCCGACGAGGATGCGGGGGCGATGCACGATCGCTCGCGCAAGGGCGATGCGTTGACGCTGACCACCGGAGAACTCGTGAGGGAATCGCTGAGCCATCTCCGGTTCCAGCCCCACATCCGTGAGCACCTCTGCCACGCGGGCTCGACGGTCACCTTCGATCCCCAGGGCCCACAGGGGCTCAGCGATGCTGCGGCCCACGCTCATTCGCGGATCGAGCGAAGCGTACGGATCCTGGAAGACGATCCCGGTCTCCCGGCGCAGCCAATGCAGAGAGCGGGCCCCTGCGCGCGCGTCGACCGGGCGACCATCGACAGTGACCGTGCCGGCGGTCGGAACGTCCAGGCCGAGCAGCAGTCGCACGAGTGTCGACTTTCCCGAACCCGATTCGCCGATGATTCCCCAGGACGAACCGGCCTCGATATCGAGGTCCGCGTCGTCGAGCGCGGTGGTGAACCGGGCGGGCTCAATCAGCTTCTTGCGGGGGACGCGATATCGGCGGGTGAGTCCTCGCGCGTGGATGATCGGATCGGTCATGTCGCGTCCCCCTCGCGGTGCCACAGGGTCGCTTTCGCGTCGCGGAGCAGTCCCTGCGTCACGGGGGAGCGTGGAGAACGCAGCAACTCGTCGACCGGCCCCTGCTCCACCACCGTGCCGCCCTCCAGCACCACCGCGTGCGTCGCAATCTGAGACAGGACGGCGAGGTCGTGCGTGATGAAGATGAGGCTCATCCCGTCTTCCTCCACGAGAGAGAGCAGGAGCTTCAGGACGTCGGCCTGGATGGTGACGTCGAGGGCCGTCGTCGGCTCATCCGCGATCAGCAGCTCGGGTCGGCACGCCAGTGCCATCGCGATCGCCGCACGCTGACGTTGGCCACCGGAGAGCTGATGCGGGTAGCGCGTGACGATCTGTTCCGGGTCTCGCAGATGAACACGCTCCACCTCCCCGATCGCGCGTGCCCGCGCAGTGGCGCGGGTCACCTTCTCATGGATGCGGATCGATTCAGCGATCTGACGTCCGATCGTCCGAATGGGATTGAGTGCCGTGCGCGGCTCTTGGAAGACGATTCCAATCTCGTCCCCGCGCAGGGTGGCCAATTCCCGATCCGGCAGTCCGACCAGTTCCCGGCCGTTCCAGGTGATGCTCCCCGAGACGTCCGCAGCATCCGGCAGCAGCCCGAGGATCGCGAGCGCGGTCAGCGACTTGCCGGAGCCGGACTCGCCGATCAGCCCGACGCGGGCACCCGCGGGCACCTCGAAGGACACGCCATCGACCACGCGACGTCCGTCGAAGTCGATCACGAGGTCGGTCACGACGAGACTCATGCGATCACCGCCGGCGGGGGAGTGCGGGCGGCGGAGCGCCGGGTGAGCGTCGGATCCGTCGCCTCGCGGAGCCCATCGCCGAGCAGGTTCAGCCCGAGCACCGTGAACGTGATCGCGAGCCCCGGCCACACCACGGACCACGGATGGGCGCTGATGTAGGACTGCAGGTCGCGCAAGAGCACACCCCAGGACGGCTCGGTGAGGGGGGCGCCGAACCCGAGGTAGGACAGGCCGGCTTCGGCGAGGACCGCGACGGCCATCCCCCAGCTCAACTGCACGATGAACACCGGAGCGACGTTGGGCAGGAGGTGGCGCCAAAGATTCTGGAAGGGGCTGAGCCCGGCAGCCTTGCCGGCGAGGATGAACTCGCTGTGCAGGACGCGCCGCAGCTCTGGCCTGGTCACGCGGGCGATGTTGACGCCGAAGCCGATTCCGACCGACACGATCACGACCAGGAGCGAGCCGCCCCAGACGGCTGAGATCATCATGGCGATCAGGAGCACGGGGAAGGCGACGAGGATGTCGATCAGCACCGCGATCGATTCGCGCACCCACCGTGCGGTGAGGGCCCCGAGTGTCGCGAGGATGATTCCGATGAGGGTGGCGACCACGCCCGCACCGACCGCAACGACCACCGTCGTGCGTGCCCCGCGCATCAACAGGCTCAGGATGTCACGACCGGAGTTGTCCGTGCCGAGAAGATGCGGCCAGCCCGGTGTCGTCCAGCGCTCGGCGATGTTGACGCGCTGCGGGTCGAAGGGCAACCAGACGAGGGACACGGCCGCCAGCGCGAGCACGACGGCGGTGACGATGATCCCGAACTTCCCTTCCGGGAGAGCCCAGAGTCGCGTGAACCACGATGACCGTCTCATCCTCACTCCGCCTCTCGCTGACGGGGATCGAGGATCCGGTGGATGAGGTCGACGATGAAGCCGATGATGAGCACGAACCCGGTGAGGACGAGGAGCTCACCCTGCACCTTGAGCAGGTCGCGATTGCCGACGTCGGCGACGAGCATCCGGCCGATCCCGGGCAGGCTGAAGAGCTGCTCGATCACGACAGCGCCGACGATGATACCGGCGACCTGCAGACCGAGGACGGTGATGACGGACAGGCCGACGGTCGGGAGGCCATGGCGCACGAGCGCCTGGTTCTTGGTCAAGCCCTTCGCCGCGGCGGTGCGTACGAAGTCCTGACCGAAGGCCTGCAGCGTCGCGGAGCGTACGAATCGCATGAGCATTGCGCCTTCGATCACGCCGATCGTGAGCGCCGGAAGGAGGAGCGCACGAAATGCCAGCCATGGCTCGGCCCATCCGGCCCGGGGGAAGCCCTGCGCGGGAAGCCAGCCGAGCCAGACGGCGAACAGGATCACGAGCATCATTCCGGCCCACACGACCGGCACAGCGGCGATGGCCTGGGCGCCGACGCTGATCGCTGTGCCATCGAAGCGACCGCGCCGCATCGCCGAGTACACCCCGAAGGGGAAGGCGATGAGAATGGCCACCGTCATCGACATGAGTCCGAGCGGGATGGTGACCTTCGCCTTGTCGAGCAGCTCATCGGCGACCGGCCGCCCGGTGAGCAGCGAGTTCCCGAGGTCGCCGGTCAGCACGCCGCCGATCCAGGAGAAGTACTGCTCCGGGAGGGGGACGTTGAGTCCCAGCCGCTCGCGGATGGCCTCTACCTGCGCGGGTGTGGAGTTCAGTCCCGCGATCATCTGAGCGACGTCGCCCGGCAGGACGCGCAAGGTCAGGAAGATCAGCGCACTGGCAACGAACAGCCCCAGCACCAGCAGGGCCACTCGTGTGAGTGCGTAACGGATCACCCCGCGCTCGAACTCAGCTCAGCGAGATTGAGGCGTTCGTTCACGTTGGTCGTGGGGAAGCCCGTCACGCCGTCTGCCACCGCCACGACGGTGCCACCGTTGTACAGCCAGTCCGCCGCGTGGTCTTCGGCCACGATGCGAGCTGCCTGCGCGAGAAGATCGGCGGCTTCCGCGGGATCGGTGGCCGCGCGGGACTGTGCGTAGAGCGACTGCACTTCTTCGTTGTCGTACGTGAAGTAATAGCTGGGGTCGGCCCAGTTCTCGAAATCGCGTGCCTCCGTGTGCAGGACGAAGCTCAGGTCGTAGTCCTGGTTGATGTAGACATCGTTCAGCCACGTTGAGAACTCGACCGATTCGACGGTCAGGTCGACCCCGACGTCGGCGAGGTTGGACACCAGGATCTGGGAGACGGTGGTTCCGTAGCCGCTGTAGATCTTGAGCGAGAGGTCCAGATCCGAGACACCGGCCTCCTCGAGCAGCGCGGTCGCCGCCTCGGGATCGAACGGAGCCGTGCTGGAGAGGTCTTCATAACCGGGGTCGAGCGCCGGAATGGGCCCGTACTGCGTCTGGCCGGCGCCGAGGGCCTCGACGATCGATTCCTTGTCGATAGCCTGCCGGAGCGCCTGTCGCACGCGGACATCATCCAGCGGTGCGGAGTTCGAGTTGATGGCCAGCGTGCCCTTATCGGTGGACTGACCAATCTCCAGAGCGAAGTCGCCGTTCGCCTCGATCTGATCCTTCAGGTTCGCGTCGAAGCCGGTGACGGCGTCGATTTCGCCCGCGAGTGCGGCGTTCAGGGCGGTCTGGTTGTCGGGGATGTAGGAGAAGACGACCTCGGCCACCTGGGCGGGCTCGCCCCAGTACTCCTCGTTTCGGACGAACGTGATGCTGTCGCCCTGATTCCACGCCTCGAACGCGAACGGGCCGGTCCCGTTGGCGTCGGTCTGGCGGTCGATCTCGTCGCCCTCCTTGAGGACGAGGCCAGCGCGTCCGGTGAGGTTCCACAGCAGCGTCGAGTCTGGCTCGGAAAGCGTGAGGGTGATCGTCTGTCCGTCAGCTTCGACCGACTCGACCCGCTCGAGACGCTCGGAATCCGAGTACGTCTCGCTGTCCTTCACCTGCGTGAGAGACCACACCACATCCTGCGGCGCGAGCTCCTGACCGTCGTGGAAAGTGACGCCTTCGCGCAGGGTGAAGGTGTACGTGAGCCCATCGTCCGAGATGACGTAGTCGCTGGCGAGGACCGGGACGATCTCCTGGTCCGCGGTGCGCCCCACCAGCCCCTGGTAGACGTTGTCGATCAGGATCTGGTCCAGCGCGGCGCCGGCGGTCTCCCGGATGTCAAGGTTCCCCGGTTCCAGAACGAGGCGGACGGCGACAGACGCGTCGGTGTTGGCCTCCGCGGTGGGATCGCCGGTCGCTTCGGTGCCCCCGCCTCCCGTGCAGGAGCTCAGTGTGAGGGCTCCGACGGTGAACAAGGCAGCGGCCGAGAAGATATGGCGGCGGCGGATCATGGACAGGTCCTTTCGCAAGGGCGGGCGCGGGGGTGTGCTGTGTATGCGCCTGAAAGTTCGTGCGTCTGACAGCCTACGGCGCTGGGGCGGAGGTCGCTCCGGGACGTCACGATTCGTTACGTCCCGGGGTGGACTCGAGGGTCGCCGTGCTGATTTCGGCGAGGCGCTTCGGGTCGGCCTCCTGCACGTTGTGTCCGGAGTGCACTTCGATCAGCCGCGCCTGTGGAACATGGCTCCGGAATGCGTCGAGGTCTGCCGCAGTGAGGAAGCCTTCGTCACCGTAGACGAGGGCCAGCGGGGCGCGGATGCCGGTCACATCTGCCCAGCCGCGTGAGGAGACGATATCGGCGAGAGATCGCTGCTCCGCGTCGATAGCAGCCGCCGCGTCGGGGTTTGCAGAGAGCGCGTTGGCGATGTGCGCGAAGTGGTGCTTCCACTCGACACGTCCGTCGGTCCGCTCGCGGGAGTTCAGGAGCACGCCGCGCGCCGCCTGCTCGCGTGATCCGCCGAGACCGAAGGAGAGCGCGCGATCGACCAGTTCTTCGCGGGTTGCCCAGTCGGTGGGGCCGGCGAAGAACTGCCGGATCTGTGACGCGTTGCCGGTCGGGTCGATGCCCGGCGCGATGTCGACCATCACGACCTGTCGCACGTGGTCCGGTGCTGTGGCGGCAACCGTGGCGGCGGTGAGGCCGCCGAGTGATTGACCGACCAGGACCTGCGGAGCCGTGGTCCACGCCTCGAGCGCTGCCACGACGTCGGGTGCGAGCGTCTGGGGAGAGTAGTCGGCGTCCGTTCGCCACGAGGAGTCTCCATGACCAGGGAGATCGATGGCCAGGGCGGGGATTCCGGCGTACAGCACCGTCGTGTCCCACGTGTGCGCATTGAGGCCGGCGCCGTGCAGGAGAGTCACTGTGGGGGAACCGAATTCGCTATCGGCTGGTGCGTACTCGATCGCACTGAGGGTGCGTCCATCCGCGAGCGTGTGCGTGAGGCGTCGCGTGCGCGGAACGGTGGACAACCCGGCTTCGGTCGCTTGCTCGGGCAGGAACGAGAACTCGTCGAACGTGGTCACGGGCATCCTTCATCGGTTGCGGGCCAGGGCATCTCCCATTGTGCCGCCAGATAGGCTGGGAGAATGACCGAAGAGCGCCGCGTACACCTCGCGCGATCGGCGCGGAGCGCATATGACGCGCTCGATTCCTTTGCGCGGACGGTGGGTGAGCTCGCCGCCGAGGCGGGGATCGACGATCGCCTTCGTGAGCTCGCCCTCATCCACGCGTCCCAGCTCAACGGCTGCGCGTACTGCGTCCGCGTTCACGTCGACCGGGCCCAGAAGGCGGGCGTGGACAGCGACAGCATCACCCAGCTGCCGACCTGGCGCGAGTCGGGGGTCTTCTCAGACCGTGAGCGCGCGGCGCTCGCCCTTGCCGAGCGGTACGTCTTCATCCATGAGCAGGGCATCCCCGACGAGGTGTACGACCACGTCGGGAGCATCCTCTCCGAGGAAGAGTACGTCGCTCTGAGCTGGTTGCTGGTCAGCATCAACGCCTTCAATCGCCTCACCATCGCGGGTAAGTACCCGGTTCCTCCTCGACACGGACACGACGAATGACTGACACCGAAACCCCTCTGGAGATTTCCGGCTCCATCAACTTCCGGGATGTCGGCGGCCTGCCCGCCGGCGTGTCGATGACCCGGCACGGTGTCCTCTACCGCTCCGGCACGCTCACAGGCGTGGACGAGCGGGGGAGGGAACGGCTCCGCGCGCTCGGCATCCGTCAGGTGATCGATCTTCGTGACGACTCGGAAGTGACGCACGAGCCGAGCCGTCTGGACGGGTTGGATCTCACGATCACACGGGTGCCCCTGTTCGTCGGCTCCGCCGCATCGTTCTTCCAGGACGATCTAGACCTCACCGCGATGTACCGGGTGCTCTTGGACACCGCGGGCGATGCGATCGTGACGGTGGTGCGCGGGCTGATCGCCGACAGCCCGGCGATCGTGCACTGCAGTGCGGGCAAGGATCGCACCGGGGTCAGTGTCGCGCTGACACTCGCGGCTGCCGGGGTGGACCGGGAGGCCGTCGTCGCCGACTACGCGCGCACCCAGTCGCTCCTGCCGGAGGAACGCAACGCACGCATTGTTGCGGCTATTCAGCAGTACCACCCGACCTCGCGCAACATCGTCGAGCTGGCAACGATGTCGCCCGCGCCGGTGATGACGGGCCTCCTCGACGAGGTGGACGAGCGGTTCGGCTCGCCCGCCGACTATCTGGCCGCGCAGGGGCTGCGCGACGATGAACTCACCGAGTTGCGCCAGGTTCTGCTGCACGAAGGTTAGGCAACCCTTCTACCGCGGTATAGTGGGCAGCATCATGACTTCGCACGCCGCACACAACGAGTCCGCGTGCCGTGCTTCCAAGCATCAGCGCGTTCAGCACCTCCTCACGGCCGACGAGACCTCGTTGACCGAGTTGGAGGTCGCCCTGACGACGCTGCCGCTGTGCTCGACCGGACGGGTGTTCGTCGAGGTCGCCTCCGCCGACCAGATCAGCACCGTGGATGTGCCGCCGCGCATGATCGTCACGTGGCTCGACCGCTCATCGCGTTCGGGTGCGCCCGGAACGGGCCGCGCCTGCGCCCCGGGTGAAGCCCTGGCCCGTGCCGTTGCAGCCTGGGCGGGCGAAATGCTGTGCACAGAGCACGCCGGTGACACGAAGGTCACTCTCCTCGGCGGCTACCTCGGCACTGCCGAGATCTACGACCACCTCACCGGCGTGCTGGGTCTGACGCCCGAGGGCATCCACACCCCCGACCGTTTCGGTCTCACCTCGCACCGCTGACTCACGCGGCCAGACCGCGAGACTGCACGCCCGTTGCGAAACAGCGGGCACAGACTGCAGTCTCGACGTGGGCGTGCAGTCTCACGGTTTCGGAAGGCGAGGCGTCTCGCGACCGCGGGGGACGTAATTGCCGTCTTCGAGGCCGGCGGCGATCTCGAAGCGGTTCGTGAGGGGGTTGCGCCCCGCGAAGGCGTAGAGGAACGGCATGAGAATGCCATAGCGACGCCACTGACGCTCGTGAACGGACTCGTGCGCAATGACACGGTCGCTGATGACGTGATCGCCGGTGAGGAAGCACGCACCGACGCACACCCCGCCGCGGCCGAACGCCCAGCTCGGCATCCCCGTGAACACCCATAGCCTCCCGCGACGCTGTACGCGGCCGCGCGACAGGAGGCCGCCCCAGACGAAGCCGACCACCGTGCCGTAGGCGTAGCCGAGCCAACTGATCGGGGAATCCAGCAGGAATCCGGGAATCATCCGATCGAGGCGCTCGCCGCGTGTGATCGCGCGGATCGCGCGGTCCTGCCAGTGCGGCGTCATGCCAGTGCACCGACGATGCGGAGAATTCCGCCGAGGTCGTCGACGGCCGCGGCCGGCGTCGATGGCGCGAATCCGGTCAGCGAGGCCCCGACGAGCGGGAGGACCTGGCGCAACGCGGCGATCGCGCCAGTGAGGGTTGAGACGTTGAGACCGAACGGCACCGCGTCGCTGACGCCCGTAATGGCAGCGGGGTCGAGCACATCGAGGTCGACGTGCACATAGAGGGCATCGGCCCCGGACTCGGCGACGGCGCGCACGAGCTCGGCCGAATCGGTCACCTCGCCGGTGGGGAACACACGGATCGAAGAGTCCGCGAGGAAACCTGCCTCCGCCTCGTCGATCGAACGGGCTCCCACGAGGAACGTGCGATCGGGGCTGGCCGCACCCGTGAGCGCGCCCTCGCCGTCACCGAGCGCGGCGCGCAGTGCCATCCCCGAGTAGGCATGCGACGCGGAGGTCTCCGGAACGTGCAGGTCGGCGTGGGCGTCGAACCAGACCAGGGCGATACGCCGGTCGCGTGCGACGTGTTCGATGCCGGGAAGCGCGACCGAACAGTCACCGCCGACGACCACGGTCGCCTCATCGGTCAGCGCCTCGCGGATCGCCTCCCGCGTGCGCATGATCGCGCTGAGTCGGCGGACACCGGTCCCCAGTGAATCGCCTGCCTCGTGAGCGACGTCCACGCGCACCGTCCTCGCCCGGGGAAGATCGCCGGCGATCGCCTCCGCGCCGTCTGCCAGCAGCAATGCCCGAGCGGCGGGGGAGCCCTGCCACTGCGGGGCGATCACGAAAGCGGTCATGTCGGGATGCCGGGTCCTTCCACAGTCGTCACCGATCGGATGTGCCGGAGTCCGAGTGGCGCCGGCCCGCTTCCAGGACGTCACCCGCCGGGAGCTCCTTATGACCGCCGAACTGTTCCCGCATTGCGGAGAGCACCTGGTTGGCGTACTGGTCTTCGCCCCGCGAGGCGAAGCGGTCGAAGAGGGCGGCGGAGAGCACGGGAACAGGTACTCCGATGTCCACGGCGGCCTTCACCGTCCAGCGGCCCTCACCGGAGTCGGACACGCGCCCGGCGAGGCCGTTGAGGGTGGGGTTCTCCTGCAGCGCGGCTGCTGTGAGATCCAGCAGCCACGATGAGATGACCGAGCCCCGCCGCCAGACCTCCGTCACCTTGGGCACGTCGATGTCGAACTGGTAGTACTCCGGCTCTTCCAGCGGCGCGACTTCCGCGGAGTGGGCGGACTCGCGTTCGCCGGCGTCGGCGTTGTGGAGGATGTTGAGTCCCTCGGCAAGCGCGGCCATCGCGCCGTACTCGATGCCGTTGTGGACCATCTTGACGAAGTGTCCGGCACCCGAGGGGCCGCAGTGCAGGTAGCCCTTCTCCTCGGCTGCCAGGTCGCCGGACCGTCCGGGGGTGCGTGCGATCTCACCATCGCCCGGAGCGATCGACGCGAAAATCGGTTCGAGGCGGGCGAAGCCTTCGTCGTCCCCACCGATCATCAGGCAGTAGCCGCGTTCCAGGCCGAAGACGCCGCCGGAGGTTCCGACGTCGATGTAGTGGAGTCCACGCTCTCGCAGGCTCTTGCCTCGGCGCACGTCGTCCCGATAGTTCGAATTGCCGCCGTCAATGATGACGTCGTCTTCGTCCAGCAGTGCGGCCAGGTCTTCCACCACCGAACCGGTGAGCGAGGCGGGCACCATGAGCCAGATGGCGCGTGGTTTCTCGAGTGAGTCGACGAGTTCCTGGAGGCTGTGGACCCCGCTGATGCCATCCTTCTCCAGCTCGGCGACCGCATCGGCGTTGACGTCGAACCCGACGCACTCGTGTCCGTCACGGTGCAGCCGGCGGGCGATGTTCGCGCCCATTCGACCGAGTCCTACCATTCCCAGCTTCATCGTCATTCCCTGAGGTGTCGGTGTGATTGTTGGAGGCTACCCGGGCGGGTGGGCGCGAGCGCGAAATGCGGCGGCGCCGGACCGTGATCGATCCGGCGCCGCCGTGAAGTGTCAGCGCTCGATGGCGGGCGACGATGTGCCGCCGCTCTTGAGCTCCGCGAGACGTGCCTCGACCTCGGTGAGCTCCCCGAGATCCTCGAGGCTCTCGAACTGGGCGTCCAGGCTGGAGGCGGCAAGTTCGGCCTTGCCCTGCGCCTGCGCCTCGACGCGGCGAACCTTCTCCTCGAAGCGGCCGATCTCGCTCGTGGGATCCATGACATCGATGGACTTGACGGCGTCAACGACCTTGTTCTGCGCTTCCGCGGTCTTCTGGCGGGCGACGAGCTCGGCGGACTTCGAGCGCAGCTCCTGGAGCTTGCCCTTCATCCCGTTGAGGCCGTCCTTGAGCTTTTCGACGACCTCGGTCTGAGCGGCAATCTGCGGCTCCGCAGAGGTGGCTTCGCGCTCCGAGCCGATCTGGCGCTGGATGGCGACCTTGGCGAGGCTGTCGAACTTGTCAGCTCCGGTGGCGTCACCGGCGGTGCGCAGTTCGTCGGCCTTCTTCGACGCCGCGAGGGCCTTGTTGCCCCACTCCTTCGACGCGCGGACGTCTTCTTCGTGGTCGCGCTCGAGGAGGCGGAGGTTACCGATCGTCTCGGCGATCGCCGACTCCGCGTCAGCGATGTTGTTCGTGTAGTCGCGCACGAGCTGATCGAGCATCTTCTGCGGGTCCTCGGCCGAGTCGAGGAGCGCGTTGACGTTGGCGCGGACGAGGGTCGAGATACGACCGAAGATGGACTGCTTTACCATGGGGATTTCCTTCCTCAGGATGTGGATTCAAGTAGATCACGGGCGGTGTGTGGGCGGGAGTACTTCGTCAGAAACGGCCCCCTCCTCGGCGAGAACGCGTGCCGCCCCCACCGAAGCTTCCGGGGCTGAAGCCGCCGCCACCGCCTCGACTGCGACCGCCGCCACCGAACATTCCGCCGCCCGACGAGCGGCCTCCGCCCAGGAGCGAGTTGATGACGATGCCGCCGAGGACGGCGCCCATCATGTTGCCGCCGCCGCTCCCGCCACCGAGGAGTCCGTTTCCGCCGGCGAAAGACCCGACGTCGTTCTGCGCCAGTCGGGTCGCCTGGGCGGCGAGGTCGTTGGCGCGCTGAGCGAGCTGGAGCGCCTGTTCCGGCGAGGAAGACGCGAGGCTGCGTGCCTGCACGACGAGGGCGCCGGCTTCGGCCAAGCGCGTCCGTGCTTCCACGCCGACGGCGCCGCGGCGGGATGTGATGAAGTCCTCCGCCGCCGATACCTGGGCACCGGCTTGCGTCAGCAGTTGGTTGAGCTGGTGCGTTGCGCGCTCGGCACGTTCGGTCTGATCTCGTACGCCCGCAACGAGCGCATCGATCTGGGTGTTCGCTGAGTCGAGGCCGGACAGTGCTGCGAGGGGGGAGCGCCCGGTCCCGCCGAGCTTCTCCTTGGCCGACGCGATCGCCTGACGGGTCGAATCGATGACGGGACGGATGCGGCCGTCGGAGTCGGGGAAGGCGGTGGCGGTGGCGATGTCCTTCTCGAGATCGGCGATGAGTTCACTCGCGCTCGCTTCGCTCTTGGTGAGCTCCTCCCGGAGTTTCGCGATGGCGTTGTGCAGTGCTTCGGCTTGCCCGACAGCGTCCTCCGCGGCGCGGATGCTGATTGCTGCCGCCGACCCATCGCCGGCCCCGATCGCCGTCTGAGCGTTCGCGAGCTGCTCGTCGGCGAACGCGAGCCGTTGCTCCGCCTGCGTGGGGTTATCGGCGACTGTCGCCAGCGCGTCGGGTGCGTATGTGCCGCGGAGCGTATCGAGTTCCGCCGTCGCGCTGGACAACGCGGATGCGACCTGGCCGCGCTTCTCCTGGACACGGGCGAGCGCTTCCGGTGCGTTCTGTTCGAGCTGGCGCAACTCGTCGAATTTCTCCGCCTTCGCATCGAGCGCGTCGTTTGCTCCCCCGGTGAGCGCGAGGATCTCCTCGTTCCATGCGCGGGCTTGCTCGTCGCTGTCCGGCGTGGAGTCATCCAGCTGCTGCTGCAATGTGAAGGCCCTATCGAGGTCCGCCTTGGCCTGTGCGAGGACGGTCGCGAACTCGGCGGTCGCGTCGTCGCCGAACTGGGCGCGAGCGAACCCCAGCTCCTGCTCACTGGTCTTGAGTGCGTCGTCGGTCTGCACGAGGGCGGACGCCGCCTGACGTGACAGTTCTTCGAGGGAGATCTGTTCGGGCGGCGCGGCCTGTCCTCCGGGTCCGACCGCAGACGCCGTCTTGCGGCGCCGAGAACGGATCAGGACAACCACGAGCACGACGACGGCGGCCGCCGCGGCGATGATGAGGATCGTCGTGAACCCGCCCGACGAGGACCCTTCACCGCCGGTGTCCAGATCACCGGCAACGGCGTCGCGCAGCCCATCGGCTGCCGCCGTCGCGGCGCCCGCCCAGTCTTCCTGGGAGATCGTGGGGTTGATCAGCTCACTCTCGATCGCGAGAAGATCCGACTCGCTCACCGGGCCGGCGCTGTCACCCGACAGGTAGTAGGACCGCCCCTCGGTCGCAACGGCAAGCAGGTACTGCTCCGGTCCGAGGTTGTTCAGGTTCGCGGTGTCGTTCGCCCATTCCTCCGCGTCGGGCGGGGATTCGAAGCGGTCGACGTAAACGACCCAGAGGTCCACGCCGGACTCCGCGGACAGCGTCCTGAGGTGATCGTCCACGTCGGATTCCTCACCAGCGGAGAGGACGTCAGACTGATCCAGTACGCGGGTCGCGTCGAGGGGGACAGGCTCGGCGGCGAGCGCGGGTCCGGCTCCTCCGGCGAACAGGAGCGTCACGATCGCGCCGAATGCCAATGCCGTGCGGGAGCGCATCGGTTCCCCCTTCTGGGCGGGATGAGCCGCCAACCGAAATTGAGTCTATGCAACCCGGGTTATGTCTCGAAAGCCATCATCTGTGTGCAGCTTTTGAATCGGCTGTGTCGAGGGCGCGGCCCAGCACCGTGAACGCATGGGTGATCGCACCCCTCCGTTGCGGAGCCGGCACGCGGGAGAGTGTGCTGCTTCGAGCGTGCCTGTGCGGCAGGACGACGCAGCGAGGGTATGCTCGCGGACTCGGAGGATCAGATGGATGACAGGTACGGCACCGACGTCCTCGCGGCGGGCTGGCGTGAGCGCGGACAGAAGAAGACGTCCCGGGTCCCCGCCGAAGCGGGACTCGTCGTCGAGGTGGCGGAGGACGGTTACTGTGGCGCCGTCGTCTCCACACGCGCCGGGATGGTCGAACTCGAGGACCGGGCTGGCCGGGTGCGGGTGTTCCCGCTCGGGCCGGGATTCATGATCGACGGCGAGATCGTCGAGCTTGTCGCGGGGACGACGCAGGCCGTCCGACAGCCGCGGGCACGAACCGCATCCGGATCCTTCAAGACAGAGCAGTCCCGGGCCCGGGTCGCGCGAGCGTCGCGCATCCTGGTCGAGGGGCGCCATGACGCCGAACTCGTCGAGAAGGTGTGGGGCGATGACCTGCGCGAGGAGGGCGTTGTCGTCGAATACCTCGAAGGCGTCGATCACCTCGATCGCATGCTGGATGATGATCCGCCGTCCGCACAGCGGAGGTACGGCATCCTCGTTGATCACCTCGTCGCGGGCTCGAAGGAAGCGCGGCTTGCCGAAGCGGTCCGCGCGGGTAGGCACGGGCGTTTCGTCTACATCGTGGGTCATCCTTACATCGATGTCTGGCAGTGCGTTCTGCCGTCCTCGGTCGGCATCCCCGCGTGGCCTGAGGTGCCTCGCGGTACCGATTGGAAGACGGGAGTGTGTCGCGCGCTGGGGTGGCCGTCAGAGACCACAGCGGACAAGGCGCGAGTGTGGCAGCACATCCTTTCCCGAGTCAAGACGTACCGCGACATCGATCCCGCACTCTTGGGTCGCGTCGAGGAGCTCATCGACTTCGTCACGGCGTAGGCGCCTCGTCGCGATCTGATCCGCCGCCGACCCTGCCCCAAGGGATTCTGCGGGGGAGTCGATGGGTGGGCCGACGCCCCCGTAGCCTGGTGGTGTGACATCTCCCGAGGTTCCCGAACGCCGCTTTCGCGATCGGCCGGTGTCGTTCGTGCGCAGGAGCGGACGCATGAGCGAGGGTCAGGAGCGCGCGTGGGACGAGCTGTCCGGCCGGTACCGCATCGAGGTGCCGCGGGACGAGGCCGCGACGAGCGTCCTGCCCGGGAGTGAGCTCGACCCGCACGAGGTCTTCGGTCGCGTGGCTCCCCTCGTGGTGGAGATCGGGTCGGGACAGGGGCATGCGATCATCCACGCCTCCCGTGAGAACCCGGCCACGGATTTCCTCGCGGTCGAGGTGTTTCGCGCCGGGCTTGCCCGCACGATGCTCGATGCCGATCGCGAAGAGATCGAGAATCTCCGCGTCATCGAGGCGAACGCTCCAGAGGTGCTCGATCACCTCCTGCCGGAGGGTTCGGTATCGGAGCTGTGGATCTTCTTTCCGGATCCGTGGCACAAGAAGCGCCACACCAAGCGACGACTCATCGCTCCGGATTTCCTTCCCCGCGTTGCGCGCGTCCTACGGCCAGGAGGCGTGCTGCGCCTGGCGACAGACTGGGAGGACTACGCCCTTCAGATGCGGAAAGTCCTGGGGGAGTCGGACGCGTTCGAGCCCGCCTTCGATGGGGAGTGGGCGCCACGGTTCACCGGTCGTGTGATGACTGCGTTCGAGCGGAAGGGGCTGGCCAAAGACCGCCAAATCCGTGATCTCGTCTACCGGCGTGCAGAGCGATGACGACGCACGCCGACGTCGCCCCCCGCCCGCTGGTCTCGGTGGGCAGCATCCCCGCTCTGCTCGTGTGTCTGGCTGCGCCCGCGTTCTTCGTCCTCGAACAGCCATGGCTCGGGTGGGTGCTCCTGGCCGCGGGGCTCGCGATCGCCTTCCTGATCGAACGCGACGGCGTGCGCGCGAAGGCGCCGTCGCTGACCCGCGATCTGTCCCTCATCGCCGTGGGAATGCTGATCGTCAGCGTCATCCCGCTGAAGGCGGAACTGGACAACCTCGCGATGGTGCGATTCACGCTCGCGCTCGGTGGGGCGGTCCTCGTGCCCTACGTCATCTCGCGCTGGGTCTACCGTGATCGCGCGATCGCCTTTCCGTGGCGCGGTGGCGGCCGGTGGACCTTCTGGCAGTGGGGCTGGCTCGTTCTGGTGCTCGTCCTCGGTTGGCTGATCCTCCCCTTCTACTTCATCACCTCCGATGTCTACCTCAACTGGCCCGTCGTCGACACGCCGGACCTCATCGCGAGGCTGTTCGTCGGCGTCGGTGCCGTGGGTATCTGGGACGAACTGTTCTTCATCTGCACCTGCTTCGCACTCCTGCGCCGTCACTTCGCCGACCTGTCTGCGAACGCGCTGCAGGCGATCGTCTTCGTCTCATTCCTCTGGGAGCTCGGCTATCAGGCGTGGGGACCGCTGCTGACGATCCCGTTCGCGCTGTTGCAGGCACTCATCTTCTTGAAGACACGGTCACTCGGGTACGTCGTGACCGTGCATCTGCTCTTCGACGCCGTCGTCTTCGGCGTCCTTGTGCATGCGCATAGCCCCGGGATGCTCGACGCGATCTTCCTGGTCTGAGGGAAGTGCGTGACAGTCAGGGTCATCCTGCGCTGGGAGGTGCGGCTGGCTCACGCGGGCGCGCGACCCGGAGACGCCGCACTGCGGCGCGTACGCGTGCCACTCAGAGTGCCCCCGACAGGAGTCGAACCTGCGACCTACGGTACCGGAAACCGGCGCTCTATCCACTGAGCTACGGAGGCGTACCGATCGAGACTATCACCGCGAGATCGCGGCGATGGACTCGGCCAGACGCTCGGCGAGGTACTGATGTCCCGCGGTGTGCGGGTGGTGGGCACCCTCGCCGGTGTCGATGACGTCGAGGAAGTTCTCGTCGGTGATCCAACCCTCTTCGATGGGGGAGATGTACCACCATCCGCGCGCAGCGGCGAGAGTGCGCAGGTCTCCGTCGATGCGCGCCGTGCCTGGTTCCAGCGGCAGGATCTGAGGCGCCGGGCCGAGGATCACGATCTGCGCGTCCGGGTAGCGGTCTGAGAGGGCGTCCCACGCGGCGTTGACCGCGGCGGGGTATCCCACCGCCGGCAGCCGGCGGTCGTTGATCGACCCCTGGACAATGACGAGGTCCGGAGACGGGCCGCCCAGGTCGGACATGCGCGTGCCATAGTCGGGTCCGTCGATGCCGACGCGCAGGTATCCACTGCCGCGGACGCCGTTGACGGTCGTGTTCCATCCCGCGACACCGGCGACCACATATGCATAGCCCAGCGTCGGTTCATTCGCTGCGGAGCCGTATGTCCAGGAGTCTCCGAAGATCAGGACCTGGGGGTTCTCCGGGAGCGAGATCGGCGCGGGTTCGGTCAACCCATCTGCGCTGGAGGCCACCGTGACCGGGTCCGGATTGCCTGCTCTGGTGAGGACGATCCCGGTGGTGACGAGCACGAGCGAAAGCGCCGCAGCGGTCCACGAATGGCGCTGTGTCCACCGTCTCCGTGTGCGCGCCATGAGGGGAGCGTAAAGCATCGGGCATCCCCCGCCGAATCCGCGCGTCATCGGCTGCGACAGCCCCCGCGCCAGGGTCATCATGGCGTGCGAGGATATCCCGATGAAGCGAATCGTGACGGCGGAGCTCGACCTCAGCCTCGCGTCGCCGGTTGACCTCATTTTCCAGATCACGGCGGCCCAGGGAGTGCCGGTCGCGCACGAAAGCCTGAGCTTCACGCAGGGCGACCGGATCTACACTCCGACGGAGATCGTCGACCAGGCCGGGAGCCGGCTGCACCGCTTCACCGGAGATCCTGGGCTCATCCAGGTGCGGTATCGCGCCGTCGTCGACGGTCCCAGTCCGCAGCGACCCGCGAGTGACCTGGACGCCATCACGTATCTGCGCCCGAGCCGCTATTGCCAGTCGGACGAGGTGTTCAGCCAGGCACGGCGTCAGTTCCGCGGCCTCTCCGGCTACGACCTGATCGACGCCGTCAGTGACTTCGTCGCGACGAACACCGCGTACACCCCGGGTCTGAGCTTCGGCACCGACTCGGCGGTGACGACCCTCGCAACCGGACACGGTGTCTGCCGCGACTACGCCCACCTCGTCATCGCGCTCCTGCGCGCCCTGGACATGCCTGCCAGATACACCGCCTGTTACGCGCCGGGTCTGCGCCCGATGGATTTCCACGCCGTCGCGGAGGCATACCTCGACGGGGCCTGGTACGTCATCGATGCGACGCGACTCGCCGACCGTCGCTCCCTCGTGCGGATCGCGACCGGGCGAGACGCGGCCGACTGCGCGTTCCTGAGTTACCACGGCGGCGCACTGAGCATGTGGCACCAGCAGGTGGACGCATGGGTGGCGGGCGACGACACCGAGGCGCTCGACTCCGTTGACCCGGCGTTCGCGCGTGACCTGGGGGAGGACCCCGACCCCTCTCTCGACGACCCGTCCGAACTCGTGCAGATCATCTGAGCCCGGAGAACGTGCGTCTCCCGGCGTGAACGCCCCGCTCTCTGCCCGCCGCGGCGACGTCTCCCGCCCGCGCCCGGGACCGTAGAATCGTTGGGCTATGGATCCTCAGTCACTCGCCGCCGCCGTTCTCGATGTCGTCACCCCGCTCGCCGAGCAACGACGTCCTGGCGCGGGCGAAGAACTGACCCTGGATGACATCGTCATCGAACGCCCCAAGAACCGTGATCACGGCGACTGGGCGACGAACGTCGCGCTCAAACTCGCAAAGGGCCTGGGCACGAACCCGCGCGAGTTCGCCGCCGATGTCGCGGGTGGTCTCGCCGAGGTCAACGGCATCGCGAGCGTCGATGTCGCCGGCCCCGGCTTCATCAACATCCGCCTCGACGCCGCTGCGGCGGGCGCCCTCGCGAAGACGATCGTCGAGGCAGGGCCCGCGTACGGCACGAACGACAGCCAGGCCGGCAATTCGATCAACCTCGAGTTCGTCAGTGCAAACCCCACCGGTCCGATGCACATCGGGCACACCCGCTGGGCAGCTCTGGGTGATGCCATCGCCCGTTTGCTGCTCGCGAGCGGCGCTCGCCTCGTGCGCGAGTTCTACGTCAATGACGCCGGAGCTCAGATGCAGCGGTTCGGACGCTCGGTGCTCGCGAGTGCGAAGGGAGAACCGACCCCCGAGGACGGCTACCCCGGCGCATACATCGACGACCTCGCTCGTCGGGTCCTCGAGGCCGAGCCCGACCTGCTCTCGCTGTCGCCCGAGGAACAGGAGTCCCTCGCGCTCGAACGCGGCTACCGGCTCCAGCTTGCCGACCTCCAGGAATCCCTGGAGAAGTTCAATGTTCACTTCGACGTGTTCTTCAGTGAACGCGAACTCCACGAGAAGCTCGAGGAGAGCGGGTCGAGCCTGATCGACCAGGCCGTCGAGCGCCTGCGCGCACAGGGTCACGTGTTCGAAGAGGATGGCGCGATCTGGGTGCGCACCACCGAGTTCGGCGACGACAAAGATCGCGTCATCCGCCGCTCCAACGGGGAATACACCTACTTCGCCGCCGACGCCGCGTACTACCTCAACAAGGGGGATCGCGGTTTCGCGCACAAGATCTACCTTCTCGGCGCCGACCACCACGGATACGTCCACCGCTTGAAGGCCCTCGCGGGGGCTGCCGGTGACGATCCCGACAAGGACATCGAGGTGCTCATCGGCCAGCTCGTCTCGGTCAATGGTGCTCGACTGTCCAAGCGCGCCGGCAACATCATCGAACTCGACGACCTTCGCGAATGGCTCGGCACCGACGCGCTGCGGTACTCGCTCGCGCGGTACCCCGCCGACTCGCCCTTGACACTGGACCCGGAGATCCTCCAGAAGCGCACGAACGACAACCCCGTCTTCTACGTGCAGTACGCGCACGCGCGCACCCACAACGTCGCGCGGAACGCCGCCGACTCCGGTGTCGACCGCTCCGCCTTCGCGCCGGAGCTGCTCACCCACGAGACGGAATCCGCGCTGCTGGGTGCACTGCAGGAGTTCCCGCGGGTGGTCGCGTTCGCGGCGGAAGTGCGCGAACCGCACCGGGTGGCGCGCTACCTCGAGGAACTCGCCGGTCTCTACCACCGCTGGTACGACACCTGCCGCGTGACGCCGCTCGGCGATGAGGCGGTCACCGACCTTCACCGCACCCGCCTGTGGCTCAACGATGCGACGGGACAGGTCCTGCGCAACGGCCTCTCGCTGCTCGGAGTGAGCGCGCCCGAACGGATGTGACATGAGCAGCGACGAGCGCACGCCCACCCTGCCGCTTCCGGTCATCGCACGGCCGGAGCCGGTAAAGCGTCGGCGCCGCTGGCTGTGGCCCGTCGTCATCGGCTCCGTCCTGCTCCTGGCCATCGCAGCATGGTTCATCGGTGAGGCGATCGCGAAGCCGCTCGTCAGCGAACGCATCCGGGCGAAGATCGTCGACGAGTTGAGCCTCGCGTCCGACCAGGAGCTCACGGTGACGGTTCCCGGACTCGTGCTTCCGCAACTGATCGCGGGCACCCTCAACGAGGTCGCCGTCAGCTCCGCCGATGTCGACCTCGGCCCGCTCAGCGGCGACGTCACCGTGCGGGCGGCCGGCGTCCCGATCCGTGGAGACGTGTCCGCCGACAGCATCACGGCCTCCATCGTCCTCGACGACGCCCAGCTGCTGGCCCTTGTCGAGGATCAGGTGACCCTGCCGGTCCCGATCGAGAGCCTTGAGTTCGATGGGGACAACGTCGTTGCCTCCGCCGAACTGGACGTGATTGTCAGTCAGGTCCCGGTCAGTCTCGCGCTCACGCCGGGTGCCGCTGACGGTGATGTGATTCTGCGGCCGACCTCCGTCTCGGTCGCGGGAGTCGCGGTTCCGCTGGACGTGGTCACCGAGCAGTTCGGTCCCGTGGCAGGCACGATCATCCGCGATTGGAGCTTCTGCATCGCGGAGTACGTCCCGGCTGCAGCGACGCTCGCGGATCTCCGTGTGGAGGGCGACAGGCTCGTTGCAGACTTCGATGTCGACGGCGCCATCATCAGCGATCCGACGCTCCAAGAGAACGGATCGTGCACAGCATGACACTGCGGCTCGGGCGCGACCGTCCGGGTGCAATAGACTGCAAAGACTGTCGGGGCGTGAGTGATCCGCCCGCAGTCGCCCCTTTCCGCCCCGATTGGTCGTGTCCGTGTCCTCTTCCCGTGCGCTCGTTCCACCGTGGCTTGCCCGACCCGACGACGCGAACGTTCTCGATCCGCGACTCTGGCCCGCTTCGACGCACCGCACCGCGAGTGGCGTCGTACAGATCGGCGGCGTCGGCATCGATGAGTTGCGTGCCGAGTTCGGCACCCCGCTGTACATCCTCGATGAGGACGAGGTGCGCGCCCGCGCGCGTCGCACCCGGGCCGCATTCGAGTCGGCCGCTCAACGCCACGGAACGACCGCCAAGGTGTACTACGCCGGGAAGGCGTTTCTCAGCACCGCGATCGTCAGGTGGCTGACCGAGGAAGGACTCGGCATCGATGTCGCGACCGGTGGCGAGCTCGCGGTCGCGCTCGCCGGGGGAGCAGACCCGTCCCGCATCGAGGTGCACGGCAACAACAAATCCGTCGCTGAGATCGATGCAGCTGTGACCGCCGGGGTGTCCGCGATCGTGATCGACAGTGACATCGAGGTCGATCGCGTGGCCCGCGTCGCGGCGGAGCACGGCCTGGTCCAACCGGTGCTCATCCGCGTCTCCACGGGCGTGCACGCAGAAACACACGACTTCCTCGCGACATCGCACGAGGACCAGAAGTTCGGCATCGCGTTGGCAGATGTCGCCCGCATCGCCGCCCGCATCCGGCAGGAACCGTCGTTGGCGCTGCAGGGCCTGCATTGCCACATCGGTTCACAGATCTTCGGCACGGCCGGTTTCCAGGAGTCCGCGGCGCGCCTCATCGAACTCATCGCCGCACTGCGCGAGGACGGCGAGCTGGCAGTGCTCAACCTCGGAGGCGGATTCGGGGTCGCCTATACCTCCGCTGACACCCCCACCGACGTCGAGGTCTTCGCGGACGGTCTCGTCTCCACGGTCGCTGAGGCGTGCGCGGCGCGAGGGATACCGATCCCCGCCCTCGCCGTCGAACCGGGACGCTCGATCGTGGGGCCAGCCGGCGTCACGGTGTACGAAGTCGGCACCGTCAAGCCCGTCGCTGCGGCCGATGATTTCGTCCGCACCTATGTCAGTGTCGACGGCGGCATGAGCGACAATGCCCGCCCCGCCCTCTACGGCGCCGATTACTCGGTGCGTCTTGCGTCCCGTGCGAGCGATGCGGACCCCACGCTGGTACGCGTCGTCGGCCGACACT
The DNA here is from genome assembly GCA_029959865.1 of Microbacteriaceae bacterium PS02070. Lineage (GTDB taxonomy): Bacteria > Actinomycetota > Actinomycetes > Actinomycetales > Microbacteriaceae > Microbacterium. The sequence continues at coordinate 117,708 of JASCPE010000002.1, forward strand.
GCGAGTCCGGCGATATCGTCGTCGACGCCGATTACCTTCCCGGCGACCTCGCACCCGGCGACCTGCTGGCCGTTCCCGTCACCGGCGCCTACTGCTTCTCCCTTTCGAGTAACTACAACTACGTTCCACGACCGCCCGTGGTCGCCGTCTCCGACGGCCAGGCACGTCTCATCGTGCGCGGTGAGAGCATTGCGGACCTGTTGGCACGCGATGTCGGCGCATCCCAGGAGGACACCACACCATGACCGATTACCGTCGCCTTCGCGTCGCGCTCCTGGGCGCTGGCGCGGTCGGCTCGCAGGTCGCCGCACTCCTTCGCCGGCATGGCGACGAACTCGCCGACCGCGCGGGTGCAGCCCTAGACCTCGTCGGCATCGGGGTGCGCAACCCCGATGCTCCCCGCGAGGTGGATCTGCCTCAGGAGCTTTTCACGACCGATGCCGAGCACCTGATTCTCGGTGCGGATATCGTGATCGAGCTCATCGGCGGTATCGAGCCGGCTCGGGAGTACCTGCTGCAGGCGCTGAACTCGGGCGCGGACGTCGTCACGGCGAACAAGGCACTCTTGGCCACTCACGGCCCGGAGATCTTCGAGGCGGCCGATCAGGTCGGTGCCTCCGTCTACTACGAGGCCGCCGCCGCCGGCGCGATTCCGATCATCCGCCCGCTGCGTGATTCCCTCGCCGGTGATCGCGTGCAGCGGATCATGGGGATCGTCAACGGCACGACGAACTACATCCTTGACCGGATGGACCACGAGGGTTCGGAGTTCGAGGACGTGCTCGCCGACGCGCAAGCGCTCGGCTACGCCGAAGCCGACCCCACGGCCGACATCGAGGGCTACGACGCCGCGCAGAAAGCCGCGATCCTCGCGAGCCTCGCGTTCCACACCGCTGTGCCCCTGGATGCCGTGCACCGTGAGGGCATCACGTCCATCGACAAGGCGATGATGGATTCGGCACGCCACGCGGGCTATGTCATCAAGCTTCTCGCGGTGTGCGAGCGCCTCACCGGCCGGGATGGTTCGCCAGAATCGATCTCCGTCCGCGTGTACCCGGCGCTCATCCCACGCGAACACCCGCTCGCGAGCGTGCACGGCGCAAATAACGCCGTTTTCGTCCAAGCCGAAGCAGCGGGGAACCTGATGTTCTACGGCGCGGGCGCCGGTGGCGTGCAGACCGCGTCTGCCGTACTCGGCGATGTCGTGTCGGCCGCGCGCCGCCACATCGCCGGTGGCGTCGGGGTGGGGGAGTCCACCCGGGCGAACCTGCCGGTCTCGCCGATCGACTTCGTCGAGACCCGCTACCAAGTGACCCTCGATGTGTCCGACCGCCCCGGTGTGCTCGCCTCGGTCGCGGGCATCCTCAGCGATGGTGATGTCTCGATCGCGACGGTGGAGCAGACCCCGTCGGGCACGGGCGAGGACCCGCGGACGGCGCGGCTCGTCATCGGAACACACATCGCACGTGAAAAGAATCTGGCAGATACCGTGGAACGACTCGGCAGAAGTGATGTCGTCGAGCGCGTCGTCTCGGTGCTGAGAGTGGAAGGAGACTGACATGGCACATGTCTGGCAAGGAGTATTGACGGAGTTCGCCGATCGCCTCGGCGTGACGGGCGACTCCACCATCGTGACCCTCGGTGAGGGGGGAACGCCACTCATCCACGCGGCGTCGCTTTCTCGGCAGACCGGCACCGATGTGTGGGTGAAGTTCGAGGGGATGAACCCGACCGGCTCCTTCAAAGACCGTGGCATGACGGTCGCGCTCTCTCGCGGCGTCGAGCACGGTGCCCAGGCGGTCATCTGCGCGTCAACGGGGAACACATCTGCCTCCGCCGCTGCCTACGCCGCACACGCCGGCATCACCGCCGCCGTGCTCGTGCCCGAAGGCAAGATCGCGATGGGCAAGCTGAGCCAAGCCGTCGCGCACGGTGGAAAGCTGATCCAGATCCGCGGCAACTTCGATGACTGCCTCGAGATCGCGCGCGAGCTCGCCAACAACTACCCCGTCCATCTGGTCAATTCGGTCAACCCCGACCGCATCGAAGGGCAGAAGACCGCCGCGTATGAGATCGTCTCCCAATTGGGCGATGCGCCGGACTTCCACTTCATCCCGGTCGGAAACGCGGGAAACTACACCGCCTACTCACGCGGATATCGCGAAGAGGCCGACCGCGGCGCATCCACTCGCGTCCCGCGGATGTTCGGGTTCCAGGCCGCGGGCTCCGCGCCGCTCGTGCGCGGCGAGATCGTGAAGGACCCCGAGACGGTCGCCTCCGCGATCCGCATCGGAAACCCCGCGTCCTGGGAGCTCGCGCTGGAAGCGCGCGATGCGACCAACGGCTGGTTCGGCGCGATCGAGGACGACAAGATCCTCGCCGCGCAGAAACTCCTGTCCGAGACGGTCGGCATCTTCGTCGAACCCGCGTCGGCCATCAGCGTCGCGGGTCTCCTCGATCGAGTCGAAGCGGGTGTCATTCCGCAGGGCGCGCGCGTGACCCTCACCGTCACCGGTCACGGACTCAAGGACCCTCAGTGGGCGCTGCGCAATGCGGACGGCTCGCAGGTGGAGCCCACCGTCGTCGACGCGGACACGAGCGAGGTGGCGAGCGTCTTGGACCTCGCGCCGGTCGAGGCGTGAGCGTCCCGCCCGGGCGCCGCGTGCTCGTGCGCGTGCCCGCCACGAGCGCCAACCTCGGGCCCGGTTTCGACACGTTGGGTCTCGCACTGAGCATCTATGACGAGCTGACCATCACCGCTCTCGACGAGACGGGTCGCGTGGAGATCACGGTCGAGGGGGAGGGTGCCGGTGAGATTCCCACCGATGCGTCTCATCTCGTCGTGCGCGCGATGGCATACGCGTTCGAGGCTGTCGGGCGCGAGCTCCCGGGCGTTCGCATTCACGCGCGAAACGGCATCCCGCAGGGGCGTGGCCTCGGCTCGTCCGGTGCCGCGGTCGTGGCCGGACTCCTCGGTGCGCAGGGGCTGCTCGAGGGGCAGGTGGATCTCGGTCCGTCCGCACTGCTGCGCCTCGCGACGGAGCTGGAGGGGCACCCCGACAATGTCGCACCTGCGCTGTTCGGTGGTCTCACGATCGCCTGGATGGAGCCGGACGGTCCGCAGTACAAGAAGCTCATCGTGCACCGCGGTGTGTCGCCGGTCGTCTTCGTCCCGGACTTCACGATGTCCACCACCGTCGCCCGCTCCCTTGCGCCCCTGCAGGTCTCCCGTGAGGATGCCGTCTTCAATGTGTCGCGCTCGGCGCTGCTGATCGCTGCCCTCACTCAAAGCCCGGAACTCCTCCTCGCGGCAACCGAAGACAAGCTGCACCAGTCGTACCGGGCGCAGGCCATGCCGGCAACAGATCAGCTTGTACGCGCGCTGCGGGCCGAGAGGTTCGCAGCGGTCGTCTCGGGGGCTGGTCCCAGCGTTCTTGTGCTGGCTGACGGTCCCGGTCAGCGACTCGCGGCGGCAGAACTCGTCGATACTCAGCTCGACACCCCGTGGCAGGCGCACATGCTGGCCGTCGACGTCAAGGGTGCTACAGTGAGGGACGATACGGAGGGTTCCACGTCTTACACGTGAATCTGGCCTCCGTCGCAATTCTGCGAAGCATCACACATCATCTCTCTCGTGTCGTCGCATACGCACGACCGGTCGAGTCGGTGGTCGCCCCCGATGGGAGACGCCACGTGATGCACAACCACACGTGACAAGGGAGAACTCGTGGAGTCTGTCTCCGAGATCCAGAACACCGACGCACACGCTGCGTCATCCGCGCCGGAAGGCACCCCCGCACAGACGGACGCTCCTGCGGGTGATGCCCGTGCTGCGGCTGCCGGCGAGAGCGAACAGAAGGCGCCCCGCAAGCGCGCCCCCCGCCGCGCCAAGAGCGCTGACGCCGACTCTTCCGAGCCGTCCGCCGACGGTGCGGAGGAAGTGAAGAAGCCCGCCGCGCGCAAGACGACGCGCAAGCCGAAGGCCACCGACAATGCGGAGGGCGAGGCGGCAGGCGACGGTGATTCCGGTGCCCCGTCCACACCGTCGCGGCGTCGACGCGCCACCAGCAGCTCCGTCGAAGCCGGCGAAGGCAAGACGGCGGACACAGTGCCGGAGGACACCGCACCTCGCGGAGGCAAGCCCGCCCGCGACGCAGCCAGTGACTCCGACACGAAGGGCGGTGAGCCGTCCGTCGCCGCACCCGCTGACAACAGCAACGCGTCGAACGACTCCCACACCTCGAATGACGGCAATAAGTCGAACGACTCCCACACCTCGAATGACGGCAATAAGTCGAACGACGGTAACAAGTCGAACGATGGCAACCGGTCGAACGATGGCAACAAGTCGAACGATGGCAACCGCTCGAACGATGGCAACAAGTCGAACGACGGCAACCGCTCGAACGACGGCAACAAGTCGAACGATGCAGACTCAGACGGCTCCGACGGAGAGGGCTCGAACCGCGGCCGCGGTCGCAGCCGCAACCGCAACCGCAACCGTGGCGGCGGTCAGAGCGGCCAGGGTGGTCAGGGCGGCCAGGCTGGCCAGAACGAGAGCGCCAACGCCAACGACGACGACCAGAATTCTGCCTCTGCGCGCAACCGCAACCGCAACAAGCGTCGCGGTCAGAACGGTGGCGGCGACGAGTTCGACACCGAGATCGGCGAGGACGATGTCCTCATCCCCGTCGCAGGCATCCTCGATGTCCTCGACAACTATGCGTTCGTGCGCACGACCGGTTACCTCCCTGGGCCGAGCGACGTCTACGTCTCGCTCGGACAGGTCAAGAAGTACAACCTGCGCAAGGGTGACGCCGTCGTCGGTGCGATCAAGCAGCCGCGCGAAGGCGAGCAGTCCAGCCGACAGAAGTACAACGCGCTCGTCAAGGTCGACGCCGTCAACGGTCTGTCCGTCGACGATGCGGCGAACCGCGTCGAGTTCGGTGCGCTCACACCGCTCTACCCGCAGGAGCGCCTCCGTATGGAGACCGCGCCGGAGAAGCTCACTCAGCGCATGATCGACCTTGTCGCCCCGATCGGCAAGGGTCAGCGTGGTCTCATCGTCGCGCCGCCCAAGGCGGGCAAGACGATCGTGCTGCAGCAGATCGCCAACGCGATTTCGACCAATAACCCGGAAGCACACCTCATGGTCGTCCTCGTGGACGAGCGCCCGGAAGAGGTCACCGACATGCAGCGCAGCGTCAAGGGTGAGGTCGTGGCCTCCACCTTCGACCGCCCGGCGGAAGACCACACCACGGTCGCCGAGCTTGCCATCGAGCGCGCGAAGCGTCTGGTCGAGCTCGGTCGCGACGTCGTCGTCCTGCTCGACTCGATCACGCGCCTCGGCCGCGCATACAACATCTCCGCACCGACCTCGGGTCGGGTGCTCTCCGGCGGGGTCGACGCGTCGGCGCTGTACCCGCCGAAGCGCTTCTTCGGCGCCGCGCGCAACATCGAGAATGGTGGCTCGCTCACGATCCTCGCGACCGCGCTCGTGGAGACCGGCTCCAAGATGGACGAAGTGATCTTCGAGGAGTTCAAGGGCACTGGCAACAGTGAGCTGCGCCTCTCACGCCAGCTGGCAGACAAGCGGATCTTCCCGGCCATCGACGTCAACGCGTCCTCGACGCGTCGCGAGGAGATGCTTCTCTCGCCCGACGAGGTCAAGATCACCTGGAAGCTGCGTCGCGCGCTCGCGGGCCTCGATCAGCAGCAGGCGTTGGAGGTCGTGCTCGGCAAGCTGAAGGAGACGCAGTCCAACGTCGAGTTCCTCGTGCAGATGCAGAAGTCGGCGCCCGCATCGCTGGCCGGTGGATCTGGGCACGAGAACAGCATCCGCTGACGAGACGGTGTTCGATTCTGTTGAGCCCCTTCTGGAGGAGCATCGCGCCGTCCAGGAGGAGCTATCCGACCCCGCGGTCCACGCAGATCCGGTGCGCGCGCGGCGCGTCAACCGGCGCTATGCGGAGCTCAGCAAGATCGTGGCCGCCTATGAGCAGTGGAACGCCGCGGGCGAGGACCTCGAGGCCGCACGGGAGCTCGCCCGTGAGGACGAAGCGTTCGCCGCGGAGGTCCCTGGTCTCGAAGAGGCACGCGCCACCGCGGAGGAGAAGCTCCGCCGCCTGCTGATTCCGCGAGACCCGGACGATGCTCGAGACGTCATCATGGAGATCAAGCAGGGCGAAGGCGGTGCCGAGAGTGCGCTGTTCGCGGCCGACCTGCTCCGCATGTATGTCCAGTACGCGGCGCACAAGGGATGGAAGACCGAGCTCCTGGAGCGCAACGAGTCAGACCTCGGTGGATACAAGGACGTGCAGATCGCGATCAAAGGTTCATCCTCCGACCCTGCACAGGGCGTGTGGGCGCATCTGAAGTACGAGGGCGGCGTGCACCGTGTGCAGCGCGTGCCCGCGACCGAATCGCAGGGCCGGATCCACACCTCGACGACGGGCGTTCTCGTCTTTCCCGAGGTCGATGAGCCCGATGAGATCGAGATCAACGCGGCCGACCTCAAGGTCGATGTGTTCCGGTCCTCCGGGCCGGGCGGGCAGTCGGTGAACACGACCGACTCGGCAGTGCGACTGACGCACGTTCCTACGGGCATCGTCGTCTCGATGCAGAACGAGAAGAGCCAGCTGCAAAACCGCGAGGCCGCCATGCGTGTGCTGCGCGCGCGCCTGCTGGCCAAGCAGCAGGAGGAACTCGCTGCCGCTGCCTCCGACGCGCGGCGGTCGCAGATCCGCGGGATGGATCGATCCGAGCGCATCCGCACGTACAACTTCCCGGAGAACCGGATCGCCGATCACCGCACCGGTTACAAGGCGTACAACCTCGATCAGGTGATGGATGGCGCGCTGGACCCCATCATCGAGAGTGCGATCACCGCCGATGAGGAAGCGCAGCTCGCCGCCCTCGCCGACACCGACTCCTGACCGAGCCGTCGCTGAGGGGGAGCGGGCGCCGGGGGAATCGCGGACGGTGCCTCAGTCTGTCTTCGCGCGTTCGAGGTCCTGTGTCCGCGCGGCCTTGGCTGTGACCGCGGCGGCCCGCCGCGACGGCTCGAGGACCAGTAGCGTGGGGGAGTGTCGAAAGAGGGACGCCTGAGTGCGCCGATCACCGCGGGCATCGTCTCCGCGCTCGTAGGTTTCTCGAGCGCATTCGTTGTCGTCCTTGCCGGACTCCAGGGCGTCGGCGCCTCGACGCAGCAGGCCGCCAGCGGTCTCTTCGCAGTGAGCGTCACGATGGGGCTTGCCAGCATCTTCCTCGCGCTTCGCACGCGCACGCCCATGACAGTCGCCTGGTCGACTCCGGGCGCGGCGCTTCTCGCGACGACCGGCTACGTCGAGGGCGGGTGGCCGGCCGCGATCGGTGCCTTCATCGTCACCGGTGTGCTCATTCTGCTCACCGGACTCATTCCCGCCCTGGGAAGCGTCATCGCGCGCATTCCGACCTCGATCGCTCAGGCGATGCTCGCCGGGGTCCTGTTCCAGCTCTGCCTCGGCCCGGTCACGGGCCTCGCCGATAATCCGCTCGAGGCCGCACCCGTCGTGCTGGTCTGGCTCCTGGCCACTGTGTTTGTTCGCCGGTGGGCGGCGCCGCTCGCGTTTCTCGCGGCGGCGATCGTCATCATCGTGCACATCGGCCGGTTCGGTACGGCCGATGCGTTGCGGCTCGTCCCATCGATCGAGGCGGTCGCGCCCGCCTTTACGATCTCCGGCGTCGTGGGCATCGCGCTGCCGCTCTACCTCGTCACGATGGCCTCGCAGAACGTGCCGGGCGTCGCGATCATGAAGAGCCTGGGGTATGAGGTGCCGTGGCGCGCGTCGATGGTCGTGACCGGTGTCGGAACCATCGCGGGTGCGCCGCTGGGAGGACACGCGATCAACCTGGCGGCGATCAGCGCTGCGCTGGCCGCCGGCCCCGATGCCGGCCCCGACCGTTCGCGGCGATGGATTGCGAGTGTGACGGGAGGCATCGCGATCATCGTGCTCGGGGTTTTCTCGACCCTGCTGGCCTCCCTCGTCGAGCAGGCGCCGGTCGGCGTCATCGCGGCCGTCGCCGGCCTCGCGCTCCTCGGGACCTTTGCGACGTCACTCCAGGCAGCGCTCACGGATGCCGATGATCGCCTAGCCGCCGCTGTGACGTTCTTGGTCGCAGCATCCGGTATTTCCCTCGCAGGTGTCAGCTCGGCTTTCTGGGCACTCGTCGCCGGCCTCATCCTCCGCCTCCTGCTCCGCCCCCGCGCCTGACCCTCACCCCTCCGCGTGTGTCATCCGCACAACTGCGGCGTCGGGAGGCGACTCGCCGGGATTCCGGGTCGTGGATGCGGCGTGTTGGGTGTGGACGCCGCAGTTGTGCTGCGGTGATGGTCAGACGTGCGGCGCGGCGGTAGTCGCGAGGTGTGCAGGGGTTCCGTGTGTGTCTTCCGCACAACTGCGGCGTCGGGAGGCGACTCGCCGGGAGTCCGGGTCGTGGATGCGGCGTGTTGTGTGTGGGCGCCGCAGTTGTGCTGCGGCGATGGTCGGAGGTGCTGTGGTGATGGTCGGAGGTGCGGCGGGGCGTGCGTGGGGGCGGGAGCGACTGGGAGAGATGTCAGACGAGGTCGGGATCACGCAGGGCGCGGGAGATGAGCGCCCAACGGAGCATGAAGCCGGACTCATCGAGGCGGCGACGCCGGAGCCATGAGACGACTTCCTCGTTGCACTTGCTCGCATTGCAGGAACGACATGCCGGCACGACATTATCGACGGTGTACCGCCCGCCTCGTGAAATGGCCAGCACACAGTCCTTTTGGAGCGCAACGCCGTCGGCATGGCAGTAGGCGCACCGCGCCTTCCACGCACCGAGAATCGCGCCCCACTCCGTCGCGGTCAGATCACTTCCGGACGCCCGCACCCGGGCCACGCGCCGACGTGCGATTCGGGTGCGTCGCGCCGAGGTCGCCATGCCGCCATCGTAGATCGGTCCCGCCGCTCAGCCTGGTTGCCCCGCGGAGAGGCGCCGCCGACTGCCTCCGCGGCCCACGCGAGCCCGCTGCGAGCTTTCGACGACACCGAGGCTGTGCATGCGAATCCGTCCAGTGCTCTGTCGCTGAACGCGGGTCTCGGTCGCGTCGGCCGCACCGCGGGTCGCCCACCGGGAACGTGCACCGTTCGCGCTTCGGCCGAGGCGGCGTCGGGATCAGATGTGGTATTCCGGTGCGGTGAGGAGCTCGCGGGTGTTGATCGCCGCCTCGCCGGTGCGGGTCTTGGCCGGAACTCCCGTGAGAACGGAGTCGGCGGGCGCGTCCCTCGTCACGACGGCGTTCGCACCCACGACGGTGCCGGCTCCGAGCGTGATCGGGCCGAGGATCTTCGCTCCCGCCCCGATCGTGACACCGTTCTCGAGTGTCGGATGACGCTTTCCGGTGTCGTTACGGGTCCGACCCCCCAGGGTCACACCGTGATAGAGCATCACGTCGTCGCCGATGTCTGCCGTCTCACCGATAACGACACCCATGCCGTGATCGATGAAGAAGCGGCGCCCGATGGTCGCGCCCGGATGGATCTCGATCCCCGTCAGCCAGCGTGTGATCTGCGAGCCCGCGCGCGCGAGGAAACGGAACCTCCGCACCCAGAGCGCATGCCACAGTCGGTAGGCCCAGATCGCATGCAAACCGGAGTACAGCAGTGTGATCTCCACGGCGCTGCGGGCCGCGGGGTCTCGCAGCTTCGCCGCAGCGAGATCCTCCCGCAACCGACGCAGTGCCATCAGTCTTCGCGCAGGTGCTCGTACAACGGCGTCGACAGGTAGCGCTCGCCGAAGGAGGGGACGATCACCACGATGTTCTTGCCCTCAGCCTCCGGGCGTGCGGCGACCTGCAGCGCGGCCCAGATCGCGGCGCCGCTGGAGATCCCCACGAGGATGCCCTCCTTGACGGCGACCTCGCGACCGACGGCGACCGCGTCCTCGAACGGCACGTCAATGACCTCGTCGATGACGCTCTGGTCCAGGATCTCCGGAATGAAGTTGGGTCCGATGCCCTGGATCTTGTGCGGACCCGGCTTGCCCTCGGTCAGCAGCGGCGAATCCTTCGGCTCGATGGCCACGACCTTCGCTTCCGGCACACGCTCCTTGAGAACCTGACCGACACCCGTGATGGTGCCGCCGGTGCCGATGCCGGCGAGGAAGTAGCCGATCTCACCCTCGGTGTCGCGGATGATCTCCTCCGCGGTGGTCTTGCGGTGGATCTCCGGGTTGGCTTCGTTCGCGAACTGCTTCGCGAGGATCGCCCCCTCGGTCTCGGCAGCGATCTCCTCCGCCTTCGCGACGGCACCCTTCATACCCAGCGCCGGGTCCGTCAGAACGAGTTCAGCACCGTACGCCTTGAGCAGTTGACGTCGCTCGACCGACATCGAGGACGGCATCGAGAGGATGACCTTGTAGCCCCGAGCCGCTCCGATCGCGGCGAGCGCGATACCGGTGTTGCCGCTCGTGCCCTCGACGATGGTGCCGCCGGGCTTGAGCGCGCCGGAGGCCTCGGCGGCATCGACGATCGCAATGCCGAGACGGTCCTTGACGGACGACGCCGGGTTGTAGAACTCGAGCTTGGCGAGGATCGTGCCAGGAAGTCCTTCGCTGATGCGATTCAGACGCACAAGGGGGGTGTTTCCGTACGCCGAGGTGATGTCGGCGTGAATTCCGTGGAGCTGCGGCTCGGGCATGGGAGACCTTTCAGATTCAACAGTCCGAACCAGCCTAATCAGGCGCAGAGCACAGTGCGCCACTATGACGAAAGTGGGCGACTACGCTGGGCGGGCGATGAGTGCAACTGACGGCGCCGGATGGCGTGACCTCCTACGTACGGCGGCGCAGGCCCTGACGGGCGCGGGTGTCCCGACCCCGGAGGTGGATGCCGAGCTGCTCGCGGCCTGGACCCTTGGCACGTCTCGTGGTGACGTCGCATTAGCGGCGCTCCGCGGGGATCACGCGTCAGCATCCGTGGCGGAGTCTTTCACCGCGGCGGTCACCCGACGCGCCGGCCGCGAGCCGCTCCAGCACATCACCGGCGAGGCACCCTTTCGGCATCTCCTCCTTGCCGTCGGCCCGGGGGTCTTCGTTCCGCGGCCGGAAACGGAGCTCCTGGCCCAGATCGCCATCGATGCCCTCCGTGCCACGGCGGACCCCGCGCCGATTGCGGTCGATCTCGGCACGGGTTCCGGCGCGATCGCCCTGGCGATGGCGACCGAAGTGCCGCACGCGCGGGTGTTCGCGGTGGAGAAGTCGCCGGATGCCCACCGCTGGGCGGCGCGAAACTTCGCGCACACCGGTGCTGCGAACGCGACGCTCATCCACGGCGATCTGGCCGACAGCCTGTCCGAGCTCGACGGGACCGTCAGTGTGCTCGCGAGCAATCCGCCGTACATCCCCGATGCGGCGGTACCGCGCGACGTCGAGGTGCAGCGATTCGACCCTCCCCTTGCTCTCTACGGCGGCGAGGACGGGCTCGACATCGTCCGGGTGCTCAGGGGCGTGGGGGAGCGGCTTGTCCATCCTGGCGGCGTGATCGCGATCGAGCACGGCGAGCGGCAAGGGGCGGCCGTGCGCGACATTCTCCTCGAGGGCGCGTGGCGCGCCGCAGCCACCCACCGCGACCTGACCGGCCGCGATCGGGTGACCACGGCGCTTCGCAGCTGATCGAGCTTCCCTCTGTACCAGCGCTCCCGCGGCGACGGGCTCACGCGACCGACGCTGATGAGGCCCCGACGAGGATGCAGCCTCGCGGTCCAGGGTGCAGGGAGTGCGAAGGGTCCAGTTCTAGACTGACTGCGACATGTCCCCGATTTTCGACTGCCGCGATCCCGCGCAGCTTCTCCCCGGCATGCGTCAGGCACGCCAGGCGATCGCCCGTGGCGAAGTCATCGTGATCCCCACCGACACCGTCTATGGGATCGCCGCGGATGCGTTCAACCCCGCGGCCGTCACCCGACTGCTGGAGGCGAAGGGCCGTGGCCGCCAGTCCCCACCCCCGGTGCTGGTCTCCGGGCGCGGCACGATGCGCGCACTCGTGGCAGAGGTGCCCGAGGCTGTCGATGACCTCATTGAGAGGTTCTGGCCGGGTGGGCTCACGATCATTCTGCCGTCGCAGCCGTCCCTGGTCTGGGATCTGGGTGAAACCCGAGGCACGGTGGCCGTTCGGATGCCGGACAACGCGATCGCGCTGGAACTGCTCCAGGAATGCGGTCCTCTCGCCGTCTCCAGTGCCAACCTCACCGGTAAGGACGCGGCCATCGCGGTCGATGATGCCGAGTCGATGCTGGGGGACAGCGTGTCGGTTTATCTGGACGGGGGCCTGGCTGAGACGGGCGTCGCGTCGACGATCATCGACGCGACGGGCCTCGTCTCCGATGGCTCGCCGATCACCGTCCTGCGCGAGGGTGCCGTCTCCCGGGCGCAGTTGAGCGAGGTGCTCGGTGAACTTCTGGCCCCGCTGCCGGACGGCGATTCGTGAAGCACTATTTCGTCACCGTCATCCTGATCGCGCTCGTCACCGCGATCTTCTCGTGGATCGTGTGGCGCATCGGCCTCCGTTACAAGCTCTACCCGGAGATCCGTGAGCGCGACGTCCACACGCAGCCCACGCCGCGGCTGGGCGGCGTTGCAATGTTCCTCGGGGTGGTGACCGCGTTCGCGCTGTCCACTCAGATCCCCTTCTTCGCGATCTTCTGGGACAACCCGGAGCGCAACATCGCTTTGCTTGGCGCCTGCGCGCTCATCGTTGTGGTGGGTGTCGTGGACGATCTGTGGGATCTCGACTGGCTCATCAAGCTGGCCGTGCAGTTCCTCGCCGCGGGCATCGTGGTCGGATTCGGCGGTCTGCAGGTCTACTCACTGCCCATCGGCGGGCAGACGGTCGTTTCGAGCTGGGTGAGCTTCACCCTGTCCGTCCTCGCGATCGTCATCGTCATGAATGCGTTGAACTTCATCGACGGACTGGACGGTCTCGTCGCCGGGGTCGCACTCATCGCCAACTCGGTCTTCTTCGCGTACAGCTACATGCTCGTGCGCGACCAGGGCGCCAGCAGCTACTCCAACCTCGCCTCCTTCATCGCGGTCGTCCTCATCGCGGTGTGCCTGGGGTTCCTTCCCATCAACTGGCACCCCGCGAAGATGTTCATGGGCGATTCCGGCGCGCTCCTCATCGGCTTGCTGATGGCGGCCTCCGCGATCGCCGCGACGAGCTCTTTCGAGCCGCAACTCCTCAGCGACAACGACGTCTTCGGCCGGTCCCAGCAACTCGGTGTCTTCATTCCGATCCTGCTGCCCATCGTCGTCGTGATGCTTCCGCTGATGGACTTCGGCCTTGCCGTCGTTCGCCGGATGGCACGCGGCAAGTCACCGTTCTCGCCCGATCGTAAGCACCTCCACCACCGGATGCTCGACCTCGGCCACTCCAGCCGAGACACGGTGCTCATCTTCTACGCCTGGACGGCTATCGTGAGTCTGTCGATCCTGCTGATGTACATCGGCACGACCGCACGATGGCCCGGCCTGTACATCCCTGGTGTTGTCTATCTCGCCCTCGGGATCGTGGCGTGTCTGATCGTCACGTTCCTGCCCACGCGCCCGCGTCGCGTTGAACCGATTCCGGAGCCTTCATGACTTCTCGCGTATCCAGCACACCCATCCTGCGGACGACCCTCATCTGGTCCGCCGTCGTCACGGCTGTCCTCGCCATCGCAGGCGCGGTGATCGGGTACCTGATCGCACAGACCGATGGACTCTGGTCGGTGTTGTCGGCGGTGGTCCTGGCCGCGGTCTTCCTGGCCCTGACGGGGCTCAGCATCCTCATCGCGAACCGTTGGTACGGCGATGACCTGTGGGTGCCGATCTTCTTCGGCATCGTCATGGGTGGGTGGGTGATCAAGTTCCTGGTCTTCCTCATCGCGCTGTTCGTCCTGCGCGGTCAGCCCTGGCTCGAGCCCGGCCTGTTTCTCGTCGCCCTGATTGTGAGCATCATCGCCTCGCTCACCATCGACGTCATCGTGATGCTGCGCCTGCGCGTCCCGCACGTCAGCGACGTCACCCTCCCCGGCCCGGAGGAGACCGCTGATGACCCCGCCGAAGGAGGGGCGGATCGTCCCCGGAGGGACGGGACCACTCCAGAAGCCTGATAGGCTTTTGACTGCGCCGGCTCGCCTTTTGCGCGGCACGTGCGCAGTGACGCTCACCGATCATCGTCGCACCCTTGGGTGCCCCGAAGCTGGAGCCAGCGCTGTTTACTAAGGCTGCGACCCTGTTCGCTCAATCGACCGAAGGCGGTCCGGAATTCCACGGACCCTCCATCGAGGAGTTCTTCCCCGCTCCGGTTTTCCAGATCGGCGAGCTCGTCATCAACCGGATCCATCTGATCCAGTTCATTGCGGCTCTCGCGGTCGTTCTCATCTTCTGGCTCGGCACCCGTCGGATGACGGTCGTTCCGGGCCGCTTCCAGAGCCTTGTGGAGATGGGACTGGACTTCGTCCGGGTCAACATCGGCGAGGAGATCCTCGGCAAGAAGGACGCTCAGCGCTTCCTCCCGATCCTGACCACGCTGTTCTTCATGATCCTGTTCATGAACCTGACGGGAGTCATTCCGTTCATGAACATCGCCGGTACGAGCATCATCGCCGTGCCGCTTCTGCTAGCTCTGATCAGCTACGTCACGTTCATCTACGCCGGTATCCGCAAGAGCCCGAAGAACTTCGTCAAGAACTCGCTCTTCCCCTCTGGCGTCCCGCCCGTGCTGTACATCATCGTCACGCCGCTCGAGTTCATCTCGACCTTCATCATTCGGCCCGTGACGCTGACCCTCCGACTGCTGATGAACATGATGGTCGGACACCTCATGCTCGTCCTGTTCTTCGCAGCGACGCACTTCTTCCTCCTCGACCTGGGTGGCTGGTGGTCGGCGCTCGCAGCGGGATCGCTGGCGTTCGGCTTCGCATTCACCCTGTTCGAGATCCTGGTGGCTGTCCTCCAGGCCTATGTCTTCACGATCCTGACCGCGGTCTACATCCAGCTCGCGGTCGCGGAAGAGCACTGAGCGGGACGGCGTACGCCTTCCCACCCAACCGAAAGGAAACAAACCCGTGGACGCAACTACGGTTCTCGCTGAGATCACCGGTTCGATCGCGACGGTCGGCTACGGCCTCGCTGCCATCGGCCCGGCCATCGGCGTCGGCATCGTCGTCGGAAAGACGATCGAGGGTGTCGCACGTCAGCCCGAACTTGCTGGTCGCCTGCAGGTCCTGATGTGGATCGGTATCGCCTTCACCGAGGCGCTCGCCTTCATCGGTATCGCAACCGCCTTCATCTTCGGCTACTGATCGACCACCCCCAGACCTAAGGAGACAGGATGCACAGCGCTCTTGTCGCGTACGCCGCAGAGCCGGGCGCGGAATACAACCCGCTCATCCCTGCGTGGTACGACATCATCTGGTCGGCGGTCTGCTTTGTCGTCATTCTCGTCGTCTTCTGGAAGATCGCTCTGCCGAAAATGCAGGATCTTCTCGACAAGCGCGGCGCGGCGATCGAAGGAAACATCGCTAAGGCCGATGAAGCTCAGCGCAAGGCTGAGGCCGCCCTGGAGGAGTACACGGCACAGCTCGCCTCCGCACGCAAGGAGGCCGGAGAGATCCGGGACGCCGCGCGTGAAGACGGCAAGAAGATCGTCGCCGAGGCCAAGGACAACGCCACCAGCGAAGCTGCCCGCGTGACGGCCGCCGCTCACTCGCAGATCGAGGCCGAGCGTCAGTCGGCGCTTGTCTCGCTGCGCAGCGAGGTCGGCACTCTGGCGCTGGACCTTGCCGGGGGTGTCATCGGTGAGACCCTGTCCGACGACGCCAAGGCGAAGTCTGTCGTCGACCGTTTCCTCGCCGACATCGAGGCCGATGCCGGAAAGGCCTCCAACTGATGGGAAGCGCCACCACACAGGCCACCGTTGCGACCGTTGACGCGCTCGCAGCGGCAGGCGGTGTCACGCTGGACGACAGTCGCGAACTGTTCGACGCGGCGCACGCGCTCAGCGACAGCCCGCAGCTCGCGAGTGCTCTCGCCGACGCCGCGGCGCCGGAGCAGGCACGCACGCAGCTCGTTGCGACGGTGTTCGGTGGGCTGGGTGAAACCTCGCGATCGTTGCTGACCACGGCTGTACAGCAGCGCTGGTCCTCGCCCGCCGACCTCGTGGACGGCGTGGAGGAGCTCGCGGTCCGTGCAGCATCGATCGCTGCCGCCTCCGCAGATGTCGAGGGCGAGCTCTTCGGTGTCAGTCGCCTCGTCGCGGCCAACCCGAGCTTGGAGCTTGCCCTGGGCAGTCGGCTCGGAGAATCTGCCAAGAAGGGGGAGCTCGTTGAGAGCCTCCTGCGTGGCAAGGTCAGCGAGGCGACAATCCTGATCGCCTCACGTGTCATCCAGCAGCCGCGCGAACGTCGCGTTCGCCAGCTGCTCAGCCGTGCCGAGCGACTTGTCTCGCAACAGCGCGGACGGGCCGTCGCGACGGTGTACTCGGCAACAACGCTGACCGAAGAACAGACCGAGCGCCTGCGCCGCAGCCTCGCTGCCCGCACGGGCCGCGACGTCTCCCTCAACCTCGTCGTCGAGCCCACCGTCATCGGTGGCATCCGCGTCGAAGTCGGAGACGATGTCATCGACGCAACTGTGTCCTCCCGCCTGGGTGAGCTGCGACAGCGCCTGGCGGGCTAGATAACTTCCCGCTCGGTAAGAGCGGACACGCCGGAAAACCGGCACAGACCTAAAAACGAAGGAAGACCATGGCAGACCTGACAATCAGCCCCGATGCCATCCGCGATGCGCTGAAGGACTTCGTCGCCGCATACGAGCCGACCGGTGCCGCCGCCACCGAGGTCGGGACCGTCGTCGACGCCGCTGACGGCATCGCGCACGTCGAGGGCCTTCCCGGTGTGATGGCGAACGAGCTCGTCCGCTTCGACAACGGTGTTGAGGGCCTCGCGCAGAACCTCGACGAGAACGAGATCGGTGTTGTCGTCCTCGGCGACTTCTCCGGCGTCGAAGCTGGCCAGAAGGTCACGCGCACCGGCGAGGTTCTCTCGGTCGCCGTCGGCGACGGCTACCTCGGCCGCGTCGTCGACCCGCTCGGAAACCCGATCGACGGGCTCGGCGAGATCACGCCGCTCGACGGTCGCCGCGCCCTGGAGCTGCAGGCTCCCGGCGTGATGGCGCGTAAGAGCGTCCACGAGCCGATGCAGACCGGCATCAAGGCGATCGACGCGATGATCCCGGTCGGGCGCGGACAGCGCCAGCTGATCATCGGTGACCGTCAGACCGGCAAGACCGCCATCGCGATCGACACGATCATCAACCAGAAGGCGAACTGGGAGTCGGGCGACCCGACCAAGCAGGTGCGCTGCATCTACGTCGCCATCGGCCAGAAGGGCTCGACGATCGCCTCCGTCAAGGGTGCGCTCGACGAAGCCGGCGCCATGGACTACACGACCATCGTCGCCGCTCCGGCCTCCGACCCGGCCGGCTTCAAGTACCTCGCGCCCTACACGGGGTCCGCGATCGGTCAGCACTGGATGTACGACGGCAAGCACGTTCTCATCATCTTCGATGACCTGTCGAAGCAGGCTGAGGCCTACCGTGCCGTGTCCCTTCTCCTGCGCCGCCCGCCGGGCCGTGAGGCCTACCCGGGTGACGTGTTCTACTTGCACTCGCGTCTCCTGGAGCGGTGTGCGAAGCTCTCCGACGAGCTCGGCGGTGGGTCGATGACGGGTCTTCCGATCATCGAGACGAAGGCGAACGACGTGTCTGCCTACATCCCCACCAACGTCATCTCGATCACCGACGGCCAGATCTTCCTGCAGTCGGACCTGTTCAACGCCAACCAGCGTCCCGCTGTGGACGTCGGTATCTCCGTCTCTCGCGTCGGCGGCGACGCTCAGGTGAAGTCGATCAAGAAGGTCTCCGGAACGCTCAAGCTGGAGCTTGCGCAGTACCGGTCGCTGGAAGCGTTCGCGATGTTCGCTTCCGACCTCGACGCCGCGTCGCGTCGTCAGCTCGCCCGCGGTGCGCGTCTGACCGAGCTGCTCAAGCAGCCGCAGTACAGCCCGTACCCCGTTGAGGAGCAGGTCGTCTCGATCTGGGCGGGTACCAACGGAAAGCTCGACTCGATCGAGGTCGAGGATGTGCTGCCGTTCGAGCGTGAGCTGTTGGACTACATCCGCCGCAACACCACGATCCTGGACCGCCTGCGCGACTCCAACGTCCTCGACGATGACACCGTCGCCGAGCTGGAAGAAGTCGTCGACAGGTTCGCCTCGGAGTTCCAGGGCGGCAAGGGTCAGGCTGTCGACCGGCCTGGCAGCGACGAGGTCGAAGCGGCCGCCGTCGATGATGTCAGCCAGGAGAAGATCGTCAAGGGTCGCCGCTGAGCACCCCGAAGGATTAAGCCATGGGCGCACAACTCCGGGTCTACAAGCAGAAGATCTCTTCTGCCCAGACCACAAAGAAGATCACGAAGGCGATGGAACTCATCGCGGCTTCGCGCATCCAGAAGGCGATGGCACGTGTCCGCGCGTCGTCTCCCTTCGCGCGCGCAGTGACGCAAGCCGTTGCCGCGGTCGCGACGCACTCGAACGTCGAGCACCCGCTGACGATCGAGCGTGAGGTGGTCCGGCGCAGCGCGCTGGTCATCTTCGCCTCAGACCGTGGGCTTGCCGGTGCCTTCAACTCGCAGATCCTGCGCGAGGGGATGGAACTCGCGTCGCTGTTGCGTTCGCAGGGCAAGGAAGTCGTGTTCTACCTCGTCGGTCGTAAGGCAGTGGGATACTTCCAGTTCCGCCGGATGGCCGCCGCCGCGGAGTGGACGGGCGACACCGACACCCCGCAGTTCTCCACCGCTGAGGAGATTGCCGAGACAATCCTCAAGGCGTACGAGCGCGGGGGCGAGAACGACGGCGTCGATGAGATCACTCTCGTCTACAACCGCTTCGTCAGCATGATGACTCAGAAGCCTGAGGTCGTTCGCCTGCTTCCCCTTGAGGTCGTCGAGGCAGACGAGGCGGATACCGCATCGCACGAGGTTCACCCGCTCTACGAATTCGAGCCCGACGCCGAGTCGGTGCTGGATGCCCTCCTGCCCGTCTACGTGCAGAGTCGTGTCTTCAACGCGCTGCTGCAGTCCTCGGCCGCGAAGCACGCCGCAACACAGAAGGCGATGAAGTCGGCGAGCGACAATGCCGACAAGCTCATCACCGACTACACCCGCCTGCGCAACAACGCGCGTCAGGCGGAAATCACGCAACAGATCTCCGAGATCGTCGGTGGAGCCGACGCGCTCGCATCGAAGTAGACCAGAACGAAAGAGACGAGAGCAATGACTGACACAGCCATCGCCGAACCGACCGAGCAGACGACGGTCACCGGACGCGTCGCGCGCGTCACCGGCCCGGTCGTCGACATCGAGTTCCCGCACGACGCGATCCCCGACATCTATAACGCGCTGAAGACGACCATCGTCATCGGTGACAGCTCGCAGGAGATCACCCTCGAGGTTGCACAGCACCTCGGTGACGACCTCGTCCGTGCCATCTCCCTCAAGCCGACCGACGGCATGGTCCGCGGCCAGGAAGTGCGCGACACCGGCGGCCCGATCTCCGTTCCCGTGGGCGATGTGACCAAGGGCCGCGTGTTCGACGTCACCGGTGAGGTGCTCAACGCGGAGCCCGGCGAACAGATCGAAGTCACCGAGCGCTGGGGCATCCACCGTCCCGCGCCGAACTTCGACCAGCTCGAGTCCAAGACTCAGATGTTCGAGACCGGCATCAAGGTCATCGACCTTCTCACCCCGTATGTGCAGGGTGGAAAGATCGGCCTCTTCGGTGGTGCGGGCGTGGGCAAGACCGTCCTCATCCAGGAGATGATCCAGCGCGTCGCGCAGGACCACGGCGGTGTGTCGGTGTTCGCCGGTGTGGGTGAGCGCACCCGTGAGGGCAACGACCTCATTCACGAGATGGAGGAGGCGGGCGTCTTCGACAAGACCGCCCTGGTCTTCGGCCAGATGGACGAGCCGCCGGGGACGCGCCTTCGCGTCGCTCTCTCGGCGCTGACCATGGCGGAGTACTTCCGTGATGTTCAGAAGCAGGACGTGCTGCTGTTCATCGACAACATCTTCCGCTTCACTCAGGCCGGTTCCGAGGTCTCCACGCTGCTGGGCCGTATGCCCTCGGCCGTGGGTTACCAGCCGAACCTGGCGGACGAGATGGGCGTTCTGCAGGAGCGCATCACCTCCACGCGCGGTCACTCGATCACCTCGCTGCAGGCGATCTACGTCCCCGCCGACGACTACACCGACCCGGCTCCTGCGACGACCTTCGCGCACTTGGACGCGACGACCGAGCTCAGCCGTGAGATCGCATCGAAGGGTCTGTACCCGGCGGTCGACCCGCTGACCTCGACCAGCCGCATCCTGGACCCGCGTTACATCGGTGAGGACCACTACCGCGTGGCCACTGCCGTGAAGCAGATCCTTCAGAAGAACAAGGAACTCCAGGAGATCATCGCGATCCTTGGTGTTGACGAGCTCTCCGAAGAGGACAAGATCGTCGTCTCGCGCGCCCGTCGCATCCAGCAGTTCCTCTCGCAGAACACCTACATGGCGAAGAAGTTCACCGGTGTCGACGGTTCGACGGTTCCGATCAAGGAAACCATCGAGTCCTTCGATGCGATCGTCCGCGGAGATTTCGACCATGTCGCCGAGCAGGCGTTCTTCAACGTCGGCGGTATCTCCGACGTCGAAGAGAAGTGGGCGCAGATCCAGAAGGAGAACGGCTGACATGGCGCTGAGCGTCACACTCGTCTCCGCCGAGGAGGAGGTCTGGACCGGCGAGGCATCGCTTGTTGTTGCGAAGACCGTCGAGGGCGAGATCGGCTTCATGGCCGGTCACGAGCCCATGCTCGCGATCCTCGCGGACGGTGAGGTACGGATTACCACCGAAGACGGGTCCAAGATCGTCGCGGAGGCCGCGGACGGTTTCGTGTCGGTGTCCGACAACGAGGTCACCGTCGTTGCCGGGAACGCGTCGATCCGGTCCTGACGCCTTCGCCAACGGCGAGTGTCCCCGTGGGGTCACTCGCCGTTGGCATGTCTGGAGGAAGACCCTTGCGTATTCTGCTGCCACCATCCGAGACCAAACGTCCCGGAGGCGCGGGCGCGCCGTGGGAGGCCACCTCGGGTGCGTTCGGGTCGCTCGCGGACATCCGGGAGCGAGTGGTGGACGCCCTCGTGGACGTCAGCGCCGGCCCCGTCGAGGCAGCGGTGAAGGCGCTGAAGATCACCGCGCGACAGACTCCCGAGTTGAGCACGAACGTCCTGCTGCGACACGCGCCGACGATGCCGGCGGTCGACCGCTACACGGGGGTGCTGTACGACGCGCTCGATGCGTCCTCCCTGGGTGGTTCGGGACGACGCTGGCTCGGAGAGCACGTTGTGATCCAGACGGCCCCCTTCGGGCCGGTCGGGGCACTGGAGCCGCTCCCGGCATACCGGATGGCGGCCGCAGCACGGCTGCCTGCGTTGGGAAACCTTGCGCGCGTGTGGGCGGACCCGTCCTCCGCCGCGCTCGCCACTGACGACCTCGTGCTGGACATGCGCTCGGAGGCGTACGCAGCGCTCGGTCCCGTGCGCGGCGAACGCTGCCGCTTCGTCCGCGTCGTCGAGGCCCGACCGGACGGAACGACTCGCGCGCTCAACCATTTCAACAAGCAGACCAAGGGGCTCTTCGTGCGCCTGCTCGCCGCCGAACGCCCGCGACTATCGTCGGTTGCGGGTCTCGTCCGCTTCGCCGCGCAGCACGGCTACCGGATGGACGACGCAGACCGGGAACTGCTGCTGTTTGCTCCGGCGTGAGTGGCGCGTGAGGAGGACCGCGTGTGTCCACTAGAGTTGAGCCGACGCTGTTGACCAGGGAAGGGTGAGAGCGTGACCCAACCCGTGACCGAATCGCGCTCGGTTTCTCTGCCCGCGGGCGAGTTGACCCTGTCGTGGTTCGCTGAGACTCATCGTGGTCGTCGCCGTGAGAATAACCAGGATGCCTTCCTGGTGAAGTTCCCCCTCTTTGCTGTCGCCGACGGGATGGGCGGCCACATCGGCGGGGAGATCGCGAGCGCAAGCACCGCGACCCGTCTCGCTGAGGCGGTCGCTGAGGACGCCGTGACCGCGGACGCGATCGAGCAAGCGCTCGCGCGCGCGGTCATCGATATCTCCGACCAGCCCGGCGCCACCGATGACGGCACCGGCACCACCGTCACGGGCGTGTACCTGGACACAACGACCCCCGAACCCACCTGGGTGACGTTCAACATCGGCGACTCCCGGGTCTACCTCTTCCGCGACGACAGCCTTGCGCAGGTCACCACCGACCACTCGGTCGTACAAGAACTGATCGCCTCCGGTCGGCTCAGCCCGGAAGAGGCCGAAAACCACCCGTACGGCAACGTCATCACCCGCGCGGTAGGGCCGACCGACTCCGTGGTGCCCGACTACGTTCGACTCGAAGTGTTCGACGGGGATCGGTTCGTCATCTGTAGCGATGGGCTCACAAAGGAACTCACCGACTACGGCATCCTCCACTACCTGTTGCAGAACGACGATCCGCAGGCGGCCGTAGAGGCGATGCTGGAGGCAGCGCTGGAGAACGGCGGCCGCGACAACGTCACGATCGTCGTGCTCAACGTGGCGCGGTCCGGCGATCAGCCTGTCGCGGACTGATCGACGGCGAAGGCGTAACCACCCCTTAACGCGGGGGTGACCGCGACCGAAACGCGCGATTCGTAGCGTGGGGACCTCGAGGGGGTACCGCACCTCCCGAGTGGAGGTCACGTGAAAGTCCTGAAGCATCCGGCCACTCAGATCGCCATCGGCGCGATCCTCGGGGTCATTTTCGGCCTCATCGTCGGTGATTGGGCCTCGAACCTCAAGTTCGTCGGTGACATCTTCATTCGACTTATCCAAATGTCGATCGTGCCCCTCGTGATGGCGTCAGTAATCGTCGCGACCGGGAGTATGACCGGGTCGGGCATGGGGAAGCTCGCCGGGCGCACGTTCGCATGGATCCTCGGCTTCTCCGCGGTCGCGGCGATCGTCGGATGGGTGCTGAGCGTCTGGTTCCAGCCGGGCAGAGGCATGGTCTACCAAGGAGATCCCGTCGAGGTCGAGACCGTCGAGCCGACGCCCTGGCAGGACACTCTCCTGAACTTCGTGACGACGAACATTTTCGACGCGATGTCCACGGCCACGATGATCCCGATCATCGTGTTCTCCCTCATTTTCGGACTTGCGCTCAATCGCTACATCGCGAGCAGCGGCAACGACCTTGTCCTCCGGGGGCTGGAGCAGCTGCAGCAGGTCGTGCTCCTCATGATCCGCCTTGTGATGTATATCGCCCCGATCGGCGTATTCTGCATCCTCGCCAACCTCGCTGGGGACGTCGGATTCGCCGTCGTCACCACGGCACTGGCCTACCTGGCGACAACGCTGGTGGGTGTCGTGATCATCTTCATCCTCATGGTCATCGTCGTCGCGGTTCGCACCGGCCTCAGCCCCGCGAAGCTTCCCGCGAAGCTGCTGGAGCAGACGATGGTCGCGATCACGACGACGAGTTCGGCGGTGACGTTCCCGACGGTGCTCAAGAACACGGTCGAGAAGGTCGGTGTTTCGCAGCGGGTAGCGAACTTCACGCTGTCGATCGGGCTCACGATGGGCTCGTGCGGAGCGGTGCTGAACTACATGATCGTCGTGATGTTCCTCGCGCAGGCCGGTGGCGTCGATCTGACGGTCGGGCAGATCGTGCTGGGAATGGGGTTGACGATCCTCCTCAACATGGGCACGATCACGGTGCCTGGCGGGTTCCCCGTCGTCGCGATGTTCCTTGCCGGAACGCTCAACCTTCCGGTGGAAGCGGTTGGCCTGCTCATCGCGGTGGATTGGTTCACCGGCGTTCTGCGTACGTTCTTGAACGTCAACGGCGACACCTTCGTCGCCATGCTCGTCGCCAAGAGCGAGGGTGAGCTGGATCGCGACGTCTACAACGGGCAGAAGTCGGTGACGGCCGAGGAGGTCGACTCTGAGACGCTTCAGGCGCAGTACGCGAAGGCGGACAGCGCCGATTGAATGTCCGCGCCGGGCGTTCTCATGACGCCCGGCGCGGCAAGGGCGCGACATCAGCGATGGGGTTGACCCTCATGAGGCAGCGTCACCGGCGAGAGGCCGCACGGGGACGTGACCCCAGTGCAGCGACGGCTCCGCCGATCGCGCCGAAGAGGTGGGCCTGCCAGGAGACGCCCTCGCGCACGCCGATCACGCCAGCGAGCATTGATCCGCCGTACGCCAGGACGATCACAATCGCGACGATGGCGTAGCCGAAACGATGGGAGACCGGCCCCGGTCGGAAGACGCGCATCACGATGTAGCCGAAGTAGCCGAAGACGAGCCCGGAGGCACCGACCGTGATCGTTCCGGGGGCGTTCACAAGCCAGGTCCCGAAGCCACTGACGAGAGTCACGACGGCAGTAACCGTCCAGAACCGGCGGGCGCCCTCGGCGGCGACGAGGGTGCCGAGCACGAGCAGGGGCAGGGAGTTCGCAATCAGGTGCGGCCAGTTCGCGTGCAGGAACGGGGAGATCAGGATGCCGGGGAGGCCGGACGGATCCCAGGATCGGATTCCCACGCCGAGGAAGGAGCCGGGCAGGATGGCGTCAGCGATGTGCACCGCCCACATCGCTGCGAGGAGGAGCAGCGGCGCACCGAAGCGACCGAGGGTGCGCCGGGGAGCCTGTTCGATCGTCACCGACAGATCATCTCATCGTCGCCCTCGGAGGTGCCTGTGTCCGGATGTGCGGGGTTCCTCCCCACAGCTGCGTAACGTGGGGCTCTTCACGATTCAGCGATGGCCGGTCCATCGCCGTCGACGCGGCGCTGAACTGTGTCCGTGAGAAGTACGCGCCCCATCGTCATCCCCGCACCGACGCCGCTCCCTCCGCTGCCGACCATCCCGTTCGCGCTCGCGGCGATCCCCGTGCTCGGTGCGGGCATCATGTGGGTCGTGACGGGATCGATGTTCGCCCTGTGGTTTGCCGCGCTCGGGCCGCTCATGGTCGCGGGAACGGTGGTCGAAGGCCGATGGGCCAGGCGTCGTGCGAGGAAGCGGAACAGCCGAGAGCGCCGTGATGTGCTCGCTCGAGCGCAGCGGGAGATCGACGACGCGCACGAGCGCGAACGTGCGCGCGCTTACGCGGCGCACCCGTCGGCGCCACAGCTCGTCCGCGCTCCCAGCGAGGTGTGGCGCGCGGTTCCCGGCCGTGGCGACGTCGTTGTTGTGGGTATCGGGCCTACCGTCAGCGCCGTGCAGATCGACGATGCGGGCGCGGGGGACACGGCTGAGCTCCGTAAGCGCGGTGAGAAGGTCATCGACATGCCGATCACGGTCCCACTGGAGTCGATCGCGATTATCGGGTCGCGGGTCAGCGCAGGGGCACTGCTGCGCTCGATCGCGTTGCAGATCCTCGCCATCCACCCGCCGCGTGCTCTCCGATTGGTGCACGAATGGGACGAGCCGTGGGCAACCCTTGTCCCGCACGCGACCTCCACCGCGCCTCGGACGCTGTGGATCGGCTCGGCCGAGAGGGACCCGGGTGACGCGGAGCTCAGCCTGGTGTGGTCCGAATCGGAACCGGCCGAACCGCGCGCGGTTCTCGTGCGCCTCCGCGGGGTCGCCCACGCGGAGGTCGATCACGGTGGTGCGACGCAGAGCGTCGAGGCCTGCCCTCTGTCCCTGGGGCAGGCCGAGGACCTTGCCGGGCGGCTTGCCGGGCGTGTCGACCGCGCCCCCGACCCGGAGGCGACGTTCGCAGAACTCGTATCACCACACCGTGGAGAAGGAGGGCTGTCTGCCGTCTTCGGAACGGTTCGGGGCGAGCCGGTCGTCGTCGATCTGGTTCGAGATGGGCCGCACGCCATCGTGACCGGGGTGACAGGTGCCGGGAAGAGTGAACTGCTGACGACGTGGGTGACGGCGCTCGCTCTGCACCACGGGCCCGAGCGAGTGAGCTTCCTCCTGGTCGACTTCAAGGGTGGGCGCACCTTCGATCCACTCGATCCGCTCCCGCACGTGACCGGAGTCATGACCGATCTCGACGAAGCAGCCGCGGTCCGGGCAATCGAGAGCCTGCGCGCCGAGGTGCTCCGCCGCGAACGCGTCATGGCGGATCAGGGCGCCCGGGATATCGACGAGACCGAAGGCATGGAGCGCCTGGTCGTGATCGTGGACGAGTTCGCGGCGCTGGCGGCAGCACGGCCAGAGCTCAATGAGCTGTTCAGCGATCTCGCTGCTCGGGGGCGCGCGCTCGGGATCCACCTGATTCTCGCCTCCCAGCGCGCGACGGGAGTCTTCCGCGAGGGTCTGCTGGCGAACTGTCCTTTGCGCGTGTCCCTGCGTCTGACAGACCCTTCGGATTCGATGACCGTGCTGGGGTCGCGCGCGGCGGCCGAGCTGCCCGGGGATCGTCCGGGCATCGCCCTCGTGCGGCGGGCGGCCGATGCGCGCCCGGTCGAGGTACGAGTCGTGCGCACCTCCGCCAGCGATATTGCTGAGGTCGCGCGCCGCCATCCCGCAGAACAGCGACGGTGTCCCTGGCTGCCGCCGCTGCCGACGCGGCTGTCGCTGCACGAGGTCTCTGGGCCGGGGATCGTTCTGGGCGTGGCGGACCATCCGGATCGGCAGTCGCAAGAGGAGGTGGCACTCCCTGCGAACGGTGTCGCGCTGGTCGGGAAGGCGTCATCGGGGAAGAGCTCGATCCTCGCTGCCCTCGCATGGCAGGCGGACGAGGTGCGCTGGCCCGGACAGGATCTTGAGGCGGCATGGGATCTTGTCAGTGACGCAGCGGCCACGCCACCCGGGACTCTCGTCGTCCTTGACGATCTCGATACGCTCACCGCCCGCCTTCCCGCCGAGTATCACGCATCGTTCGTGGAACGGGTGGAAGAGGTGGTGCGCACCGCTTCGGCGCGGGACATCCGGGTCGCCGTGTCTGTGCAGCGCGTGACCGGACCGAGTGGGCGAGTGATCGACCTGCTGCCGCGTGCGATCCTGGCGCAGAACTCGCGCGCGGATGTCGCGGCAGCGGGAGGAGAGATGTCGGCTCTCGGATTCGAGCATCCTCCTGCGCGGGGTGTGTGGCAACGGAGCCTCGTCCAGTTCGTCACAGCGCATCCTCCGTCTCCGCCATCGCCGGTCGAGCCTCCGGAGTGGTCGCCTTCCGGTGCGGCAGCGGTCATCGCGTTCGGTGGAAAGTCGGCCGAGGGAGTGCTCTCCCGACTGCGCGAGCGACGGACGGTGGTCGATGTCGACACCGTGACAGCGCTGCGGCCGGGCGAAATCGTCTGGGGGAGTGCCGAGGCGTGGGCCGCGCACTATCGCCTCCTCACCGATACGAAGGCGACCGCAGAGATCGCCATCGATCCGCGCTGCGGTGCCGAGCTTCGCGGTCTCCTCGGCTACCGATCACTCCCGCCACTGGTGGCGGGGACGAACAGATGCTGGGTGTATGAGGACGGTGAGCTGCGGCGGGCGAGGTGGCCCGAACCTCTCCGGTGACGATTCGGGCAGAGAAGCGCTCTCCGCCCG
Source organism: Microbacteriaceae bacterium PS02070 (assembly GCA_029959865.1). GTDB lineage: Bacteria > Actinomycetota > Actinomycetes > Actinomycetales > Microbacteriaceae > Microbacterium. Next base: position 145,391 of record JASCPE010000002.1, read on the forward strand.
AATCTTTCACACAGGGAAGGGCGCCGTCTCGAGCCCGAAAGCCTGCGCGACCGGGCCGTAGATGATGCCCCCTCCGGCCACATTGAGCCCACGTGCCAACGCGGGATCCTGCGCGAGAGCGTCGCGCCACCCCAGCCGCGCAATATTGCGGACGTAGGTCAGCGTCGCATTCGTCAGTGCGGACGTGGAGGTGTTCGGGACAGCGCCGGGCATGTTCGCGACGCAGTAGAAGACGCTCCCATGCACGCGGAAGGTCGGGTCGGCATGGGTCGTGGGGCGGGTATCCGCAAAACAGCCGCCCTGGTCGACGGCGATGTCCACGAGGACGGAACCCGGGCGCATCTGAGCGACCGTGTCGTTCGTGACCAGCTTGGGTGCCTTCGCGCCCGGTATGAGTACGGAACCGACGACTAGATCGCTGGCGATCACGGCCCGATCCAGGTCGTAGGGATTTGAGGCAGCGGTCTTCACGCGACCTTGAAAGTGATCGTCCAGGAGGCGAAGGCGGCTGATGTTCGTGTCGAAGACCGTCACGTCGGCCCCCATCCCCGCGGCGATCACGGCGGCGTTCGCGCCCGCGACCCCGCCGCCGATGATCGTGACCGTCGCGGGACGCGTCCCGGGCACACCCGACATGAGCACGCCGAGCCCGCCCTCCGAGCGCAGGAGGGTATGCGCTCCGACCAATGGCGCCAGCCTGCCGGCCACCTCGCTCATGGGGGCAAGGAGGGGGAGAGAGCGATCCGGCAACTGCACGGTCTCGTAAGCGATCGCGGTGACACCGTCAGCGAGCAGCCGGTCGGTGAGCGGACGGTCAGCGGCGAGGTGCAGGTAGGTGAAGAGGACGAGATCGTCGCGGAAGTAGTCGTACTCGCTCGCAATCGGCTCCTTGACCTTGAGGAGCAGTTCCGCCCGAGCCCAGACTTCCGCAGCGTCTGCCAACAGCGTCGCCCCGGCCTGCTCGTATTCGGCATCGCTCATCGACGATCCGGCTCCGGCGCCGCGTTGCACGAAGACCTCGTGCCCGGCAGCGACAAGATCGTGGACCCCCGCGGGAGTCAGCGCGACCCGATACTCGTTGTTCTTGATCTCGGTGGGAACGCTGATCCGCATGGGTCGTCCTTTCGATCGCTACACCGTCGGCCGGATGGACCCGACGTCCTTGCCGCCGCCGGTGACGGCGAGGGAGAGATGAGTACTCACATCCGCGACCTGCGCCGCCGTCAGCGCGCCCAGCCGCTCCAAGAGGGTCAGTGCCACGATCGGGGCGGCCCGGCCGCTGCCGTCCAGCATCTTCAACGCGACAGTCGTGCCGTCCGGCGCAACCATGATCTGCACGCCCTCGGCGCCTCCCTTGGAGAACACACCGAGTCGCTGCGCGATGATCGTGTCCGGCTTGCCGGGACCCTGGATCGTCCACGGCTCATCCAGCACCGTCCGCACGAGGGTGCCCGCGAGGCGGTGCAGCGCGAAGGGGGAGCTTGCGGAGGACGTGCCGATGCGGTGAACCGCGCGGGCAAGGGACAGCAGCGACATCGCGAAGACGGGGGCGCCGCAGCCATCAACCGCCGTCGCGCCCACCCGGGAGCCCGTCAACCGCTCCACGACCTCACGGATATGAACCTGCAGCGGGTGGGTCGGGTCAAGGTAGGTGTCGGTGTCCCATCCGTTCGCGCGGCAGGTGAACAGCATCGCGGCGTGCTTGCCGGAGCAGTTCATCCGAATGCGCTCGGGTGTACCGAGTTCGCGGATGACTTCGGTGCGAGTGTCCGTGTCTTCGGGCCACGCGGCCGGGCACTGCAGATCGTCTTCGCTGAGCCCTGCTGCGCTGAGGATCGCTCGGACGACCTCCGCGTGCCGATCGGTGCCGGTGTGGCTCGCCGTCGCCAGGCCGAGGTGGACACCGTCCAGTTGCGCGCCCGCCGTCAGCATTGCGAGAGCCTGCAAGGGCTTCATGCTCGACCGGGGCAGGATCAACGCGTCCGGGTCGCCGAGTGAGATGCGAACCTCGCCCTCGGGGCTCAGCGCCACCGCCGATCCGGCGTGACGCGACTCGATGAAGCCGCTTCTTTCGACGACAGCGAGCTCGGCAGCGCTGTCCACGGAGAAGGTCTGACCCACACCGTCAGCCTACCGGCGTGTCACACTGACCGTATGCAGAGCGCGCACGACTACCGGCTTCGGACGACCTGGACGGGTGACCGTGGTTCGGGAACGAGCGGTTATCGCGACTACGACCGCTCGGCCATCGTCGAGATCGAGGGAAAGCAACCGCTGGAAGCCTCCGCGGATCGGCCCTTTCGCGGCGATCCCGCGCGGTGGAATCCGGAGGATCTGCTGCTGGCCGCCCTCTCGCAGTGCCATCTCCTGTCCTACTTGCACGCCTGTGTGGGTGTGGGCGTGGTTGTTCGCGCGTACACCGATGACGCCATCGGTGTCATGGTGCAGGAGGGGAACGGCGGCCATTTCACCGAGGTCGTCCTGCGTCCGCGGGTCGTCGTCGCAGACGCCTCCATGGTCGACGCGGCACGGGAGGCGCACGAGCGCGCGCACGAGTGGTGCTTCATCGCGAACTCCGTCAACTTCCCGGTCCGCCATGACGCGGTGATCGAGGTCGGCTGACGCGAGCGGTCAGCGTCGCTCGTAAGGAAAGGCGCGTCGAATCTTCTCCACGGGCGTCGCTGCGGGAGCTTCGTTGTAGGTACCGGCGAGCTCCTGCCCGGAGAGTGCGTGGATGGCTGCCATGATCTCGTCAGTGGCGAGACGCCGAGCCTTGCCGGACGACGCGGGTCCGTGTGCGGACACGTCGATGGGCTCGCCGTACTGGATCGTGATGCGGGGCGTCAGGCGCGGCCACTTCGCGCCCACGGGCATCACCTCGTTCGTTCCGGTCAGGCCCACCGGCACGACCTTCGCCCCCGTCTCGAGAGCGAGGAATGCGACACCTGTTCGACCTTTGTACAGGCGTCCGTCGAGAGAGCGGGTGCCCTCGGGGTAGAGCGCGATCGCCCGTCCCGATTCCAGGATGCGCTTCTGCTGGTCCAGCGCCTCGAGCGCCGCCTGACCCGCCCCGCGGCGCACCGCAGTCGCGCCCAGGGCCGTGAAGAACTGGCGTGACAGCCAGCCGCTGATGCCGGTCCCTTCGAAGTAGTTCGACTTGGCAAGGAAGTACACCGGGCGCGGGGCGAACATCGGGATCACGAAGGAATCGATGAGGGAGAGATGGTTGCTCGCCAGAATGATCGGCCCCGTCCGCGGGATGTTCTCACGGCCTTGCAGGTGCGGCCGATACACCATGCGGACGAGCGGCGCGAGGACCCAGCGACAGATGAAGTACGCGAGGCCGACGCCGTGTACTTCTGTGGCGTGGTCGGGAACGGGAGTGTCTTGGTCGGGGGCCACCACAAGAGGGTATCTCGCTTCACGTTCCCTCCTTGGGATCGCCGCTCTCAGCCCCCGCCTAAACAGGTACGTGAAGATATCCGGGTCCCGTTCTTTCAGCTGTGAGGTTCTCTGTGCGCCGTTCCCTTGTCTCCGTGTCTGCCCTTGCCCTGGCGGTGCTCACCTTCACCGCCTGCTCGGGGCAGAGCGACCCCGAATCCACCGGGACCGACAGTGAGTCCACGAATGCGCTGTGCACTGCGGCTGCACCAGAAGGAGACGTCGCCGATTCGATCTCCGTGGAGTCGGACTTCGGCACCGTCCCGACGGTGACCTTTGACACGCCGCTCGAAGTCGAGAGCTCCGAGCGGACGGTGGCGATCGAGGGCGATGGGCCGACGATGGCCGAGGGCGACTACGTGCGCTACGCGATCGCTGTCTACGACGGTGCCACCGGGGAAGAGATTCAGCAAGGCGGCTTCGACGAGGAGAGTGCGCTGGCCCCGATCTCGGTGACCGTGGGTGCGGGAGCCGAGCTCTTCTTCGGTTGCGCAACCGAGGGCTCGCGGATCGTCACCGCCGTTCCGCCCTCGGACACGGGCTCGAGCACGGGCTCGACCGATTCCATGGTCTACGTCATCGATGTGCTCGAAGTCATCCCGGCCGACCAGTGGTGCCAGCTCAACGAGGATTACGACGGTGAGTTCCCCGGCGTCGAGTTCGACGGTGACGGCGCACCGACCATTACCGTGCCCGACACGGAGGCCCCCGACGGCGTCGTCGTCGAGGTCCTGACCGAGGGCGACGGTGACGTCGTGCAGTCCGGCGACAACGTCACGGTGGACTACGAGGGAGTGGCCTGGTCCACCGGAGAGGTCTTCGACTCCAGCTGGGACAACGGTCAGTCGGCGACGTTCTCCACCACCGGCGTTGTGGCGGGCTTCGCACGAGGGTTGGAAGGTCAGCCGGTGGGCTCGACCGTCCTGGTCTCGATGTCGCCCGAGTGCGGCTACGGCGAGGAGGGCACCAGCACCAGCGAACTGGCCGGTGAGACGCTCGTGTTCGTCGTCGAGATTCTCGAGACGGCCCGTCCGTAACCAGCGGATAGGCTGGCGCCATGCGCCGCGTTGTGATTCTGGGCTCCACGGGCTCCATCGGTACCCAGGCACTCGACGTCATTGCTGACAACCCCGACCGCTTCACGGTGGTCGGGTTGTCGGCGGGACGCAACAGTGACCTCCTCGCCGATCAGGCCGAGCGATTCTCGGTCTCCGACACTGCCCTCGGCGCAGGCGATGCCGAGCGGCTCGTCCGTTCCGTGGACGCCGACGTCGTCCTGAACGGGATCACCGGATCGGTGGGCCTCGGTCCCACCCTCGCCGCGCTTGAAACGGGCCGCACCCTCGCCTTGGCGAACAAGGAATCACTCATCGTGGGTGGCCAGCTCGTCACCGGCCTTGCGGCGCCAGGACAGATTGTGCCGGTGGACTCCGAGCACTCCGCGATCGCGCAGGCACTGCGCTCCGGTGTCCCTCAAGAAGTGCGCCGGCTCGTCGTGACAGCCTCGGGTGGCCCGTTCCGCGGACGCCGCCGAGAAGACCTCCACCAGGTCACCCCGGCGCAAGCGCTCGCGCATCCGACCTGGGACATGGGGCGGGTCGTCACGACCAACTCCGCAACCCTGGTCAACAAGGGGCTCGAGGTCATCGAGGCACACCTGCTCTTCGACATCGACTACGACCGCATTGACGTCGTCGTCCATCCGCAGTCCATCGTGCACTCGATGGTCGAGTTCGTCGACGGATCCACGATCGCCCAGGCGTCGCCGCCGGATATGCAACTGCCGATCTCACTGGGGTTGGACTGGCCACACCGCATCGCGGGGGTGGGGGCTCCGCTCGACTGGTCTCGGGCGACGCAATGGACTTTCGAGCCGCTCGACGAGGACGCCTTCCCCGCGGTCGCGCTTGCCAAGCAGGTGGGACGGGCGGGTTCGACCTACCCGGCGGCCTACAACGCCGCGAACGAGGTCGCCGTCGATGCGTTCCACGGCGGACGAATCGCCTTCCCGGCGATCATCGACACGGTGCGCGCCGTCATCGACCGACACGATGCACCGAGCGAGCTCACCCGTGAGTCCCTGTCCGACGCGGAAACCCGCGCTCGGGAGGATGCGACTCGCATCGTGAGGAGCTGACCTCAGCCGTCGGCGCGCGTCACTCCCAGGCACGCTCCGGGTCGGACAGCGGTGCCGAATCCTCCGGATAGGGGACCGGCCACGCAGGCTCCGGTACCGGCCAGCCGGCGTCGCGGAGGGCACGGCGCGCGAGCTCCCGTGCGGAGTAGGGGGTCCGGACGCCGCGGATATCGCGATAGTCCTGATGCCCCGGGCCCGCCCACAGGATGGCGTCGCCCTCCCCGACGAGCGCGACAGCCTCCAGAATGGCGCGCTCGGGTGGGGAGAACTCGAGGATGTTCTGGTCGGGACGAGCGGCACGTGCACCGGCCAGGAGAGCCTCGCGGATCTCCTCGGGATTCTCGTGGCGCGGGTGGTGATCGGTGATGATCAGGATGTCGCTGCCTTCGGCGGAGGTGCGCCCCATGTCGGCCCGCTTCGTCTTGTCGCGGTCGCCGTCGGCCCCTACGAGCATGAGGACCTTTCCGGGCGTGACCCGTCGCACAGCCGCGAGGGTCTTCTCGAACGCGTCGGGGGAGTGGCCGAAGTCGACATACACCGCGGGGCCCCGCTCTCCGGAGACCCGCTCCGTTCGTCCTGGCAGGTGCGCGATGATGCGCTCGCCGTCGAACGTGTCCACGAGCCGCTCCCAGCCGTATCCCGCGGCCAGCAGCATGACCAACGCGAGGCCGGCGTTGGCGGCCATGTGGCGGCCGATGACCGGAACCGTCGTGGTCAGGGCGCCCTCGGGTCCGGTGAGGGAGAAAGTGGTGCCGTCGGAACGCTCGTCGAGGATGTCGACGATCCAATCCGCAGACTGATCAGCGTCCGCGGCGATGGCCGGGGTCAAGATCGTCGAGACGGGAATCTCGGAGCGTGCGACGACGGCCTGACCCGCGGGGGAGTCCAGCGCGACGACGCCGACCTGTGCGCGGTCCGGGCGGAAGAGGGGGAGCTTTGCCTCGAAGTACTCCTCCATGTCGGCGTAGTCGTCCAGGTGATCGTGGCTGAGGTTTGTGAAACCGGCGACGTCGAACAGGATCCCGTCGACGCGGTGACGCGACAGTGCCTGTGCGCTGACCTCCACGGCCACTGCCTCCACGCCGCGTTCGCGCATGAGGGCGAGAAGGGCGTGGAACTCGGATGCTTCAGGAGTGGTCAGACGCGAGACGATGACGGTGCCGGCGATGTGTCGCTCGGCGGTCGAGGAGAGACCGGTCACGACTCCGAGTTGCCCGAGCATGCCTTCCAGCAGGTGAGAGACGCTCGTCTTGCCATTTGTGCCCGTCGTGGCCAGGAGCACCGGGAGGTCATCCTCTGCTCCCGTGCCGTAGACCCACGCCGAGAGATCCCCGAGGATCGCGCGGGGATGCGGAACGACGACGATGGGAAGACCCGTCGATGAGGCGAGCGTCGCGCCCGCTTCGTCCGTCACGATCGCGACGGCGCCCTGGTCGGCCGCCACCTGCGCGAACTCCGCCCCGTGACGGTTGACGCCCTGGATGGCGACGAACGCTTCGCCCGGGCGCAGGTCCGCCGTGGCGAGGGTGAGCCCGGAGACGGTGATGCCCTCCGTTGCTCCGTGCACCGCCGTGCCGAACCGCTGTGCCAGCTCGGACAGCGATCGGGCAGGAGGGTGTTCTGGGCGGAGCACCGGCGGAAGCGAGGAGGCGTTCGTCATAGCGTCACCATCCTCTCATCCGGTGCCCCGCCCAGACGGTCAGCGCGGGTCGCGGCGTGTGCGCCACACGGCGAGGAACACCGCGCCGAGTCCCGCGGCGAGGGCGCCGCCGGCAAGCCACCGAGCGACCGGGTCGGCGGCGGAGTGGGTCTCTGCCGCGTCATTGGCCGCGTCCTGGTCGGACGCACCGTGCGCCTCTTCGCTGTGGTCTTCCTCGGCCGCGGGGGACTCGCCGTGGTGGCCGTCCTCGGCCGCGGACGCCTCGCCGACCGTCACGAGCGGCGCGGGAGCGTCCAGTTCGACCTCCGGGTCGTCAGAGATCTCGGTCCACGCGCTCGACTCATCCGCGCACTCCTGCACTACGGGGAAGGCGACATCCTCGCCGGCCGCGGTCTCGGAGAGCACGACGTCCAGCTCAACGTCGGCACGCACGCCGTCCGGAACGGGCTCGCTCGCGGTCAGGGTGACACGCGACACGGTGCCGTCGGCTGCCGTCTCCTGCTCACTCGTCCATCCCGGGTTGAAGACCGGGGTCACGGCGGTGGCCTGGTCGGGGATGTCGATCACGAGTGCCGTGGTAGGGGCCCCATCACAGCCGTGACTGAACGAGAAGGTCAGGGTCGTGCTGGCACCCGCGGCCGCAGTCCCGGGGGAGACGTGGACGTGGGCCGAGGCGGCCAGGGGAGCCGCGACGGCCAGGGCGGTGCCGGCGAGGATGCCGGCGAAAAGGCGCGCACGACGGCGCGGGGGAACGGTGGACATGGTTTTCTCTCTTCGGGTTGGGGTGCGTTCTGCAACGCGGGCTGCGGATGATCAGGCGCAGCCCGCGGGAGGACCCCGGAGGGAGAGAGGCGTGGTCACGATGCGTCGCGGCGTGCGGCGCGGAAAGCTCAGTGCCGCAGGGACGCGATGGGACGTCAGGAGGCGCGGGATGCGTGCGCGAAGGAGTCTCTGTAACCCGGCGCGGATGCGACGCAGGAGAGCGTCAGCGTGTCGGACGAGCACCACCGTGATGACCGCCGCGAGCAGGTGATGCCAGGGCATCGCCGGGGTTGCGGCTATGCCCGAGGACGCCGCCCACTCGAGGGAGCCATGATGCACGTGCGTGAGGTGCGCGGACAGGTCGGCTGTTCCCACGCTGGCAAAGGCGACGTGGAGGAGGCCTTGAGCGAGGAGTACGAGGAGGCTCGTGCGTGTGAGCGTCAGGCGGCGCCCCGCCAAGACCGCAGCGAGCGGCAGTCCGAGGGCGATCACGAGCGCGATGATCCACGCCGGTGGCGCTCCGCCTCCGCCGAGGGTGTGCGCGCTCGCCGCGAGAATCGTCGCAGCGGTGATCGCCGCGAACGCTCGCCCTACCCGGGCTCCCCGCCCTTCGCGCCTGCCTGGTCCCACGTTCTGAGCCTACTGTGCCGCCCTCAGCCAAACCCAAAGCCATGGCGGTAGCGTGGGCGCTCGTGACTGTGCTTGCTTTCGTGATCGGCGTCGTTGTGCTCGTCGTCGGCTTGGCGCTCTCCATCGCGCTGCACGAGATCGGCCACCTCGCCCCCGCGAAGCTCTTTGGCGTTCGGGTCGGGCAGTACATGATCGGGTTCGGGCCGACGCTGTTTCGCACGCGCATCGGTGAGACGGAGTACGGCGTCAAGGCGTTGCCGCTGGGCGGGTTCATTTCGATGTCGGGCATGTACCCGCCGACGCGGGAGCAGTCGCGTGCCCGCGGCATGTTCGCCACGATGATCCAGGACGCGCGCGACGCCAATGCGGAGACGTTGGATCCGGACGCCGAACGCGGAGCCTTTTACCAACTTCCCGTCTACAAGCGCGTCATCATCATGCTCGGTGGCCCGCTGATGAACCTGATCCTCGCGATCGTGTTCTTCGCGATCGTGTTCTCCGGGATCGGCATCCAACAGGGGACCACCACCATCGCCGCTGTGGACGAGTGTGTCGTCGCCTCCGGTTCGTCCCAGACCGAGTGCACCCCCGATGACCCGGTGGCGCCCGCAGCCGAGGGCGGCATTCTCCCCGGGGATGTCATCCGCGAGGTCGATGGCACCGCGGTGTCCACGTTCGATGAGGTCGCCGCGCTCATCCAGCGTTCCGCCGGTGAGGCCGTTCCTGTCGTCGTCGAACGGGGCGGCGAGAACGTGTCGCTCAGTGTCACCCCCCTGCTCACCGCGCGGGAGATGGCAAATGAGGACGGTTCGACTACAGTGCGCGAGGTCGGATTCGTGGGCATGACCGCGCAACAAGCCCTCGTCCCGCAACCGTTATGGTCAGGGCCGCAAGCCGCCCTGGAACAGACCGGCCGGGTGGCGCAGATCATGGCGCAACTGCCCGTACGCATCTACGACACGGCGGTGGACCTGTTCACCGGTTCCGAACGCGACCCCGATGGACCCCTCTCCGTCGTCGGCGCGGGCCGTTTGGCAGGAGAGATCGCGGCGGTCGAGGCGCCTGTGCTTAACCGGGTGTCCGCTCTTCTCGGTGTACTCGGTTCGCTGAACATCGCCCTGTTCGTGTTCAACCTCATCCCGCTGCTCCCGCTGGACGGAGGCCATATCGCGGTCGCACTCTGGGACGGCGTTAAGCGAGGGTGGGCAAAGCTGACCGGCCGTGGTGCTCCGAAGCCGGTGGACGCCACCAAGCTCGTCCCCGTCACGTTCGCCGTGGTGATAGCGCTGTTCGTGATGGGCGCGATCCTGATCCTGGCGGATGTGTTCAACCCCGTCGATCTGCTCGGCTGACGCTCACACGGCCGCCAGCGCGTCACGCGCGAGACGTTCGAGCGTCGTCACGCCGTCGCGCGACAGGATCGACTCGAGGTGCCCCTGGATGGACGCGAACGCGGGCCCGCGCAGTGCGAAGACCGCGCCGGACGCGTCGGCGGCGACCTCGGCACCACCCACGCTCGTCGTTCCGGGAGCCACTCGCGCCGTGAAGGTGTTGTAGAAGCCGATGGAGGCGGGCTCGCCGAAGATGTCGACGGTCTTCTGCAGACCCTGATGCGGCGCCTCCAGCGGCCCGAGTTCGAGTCCGAGCTGGTCGGCGAGAATCTGATGGCTCAGGCAGACCGCCAAGAGGGGGCGTCGCTGTGCGAGCCGGTCCCCGACGATCTCACGCATCCGAGCAATCCGCTCCGAGGTCAGCTCCCGCGGGTCACCGGGGCCCGGTCCGGCAACGACGAGGTCGGTGGCCGCCAGCGCGTCACTGTCAACCGCGTTCCATGGTGCGATCGTGACATCGAAACCGAGGTGGCGCAGTTGATGCGCGAGCATCGTGGTGAACCGGTCCTCCGCGTCGACGACCATGGCCGTCCGACCGCGGAAGGGTCCGGTCCGGTGGGGGTCCTGCGGGTTGAGCCAGAACGGCGCGAGCCGGTGGTTGCGGGACGCGAGAAGCGCTGCGACCTCCGGATCCTCCGCCAGCGGGACGGCCTGCACGGCTGGCGCGTCCTCATCGACGGGGGCGGAATCGCGTTCGACGGCGCCGATCGCGCCCAGGACACCGGCCGCCTTCCCGTGGGTCTCACTGACTTCACCGTACGGATCGGAGTGGCGCACGAGCGTCGCGCCCACGGACACCCGCAGGGTGCCGTGGGCGAGGTACGCGGTGCGAATGAGGATGGGCGCGTCCAGGTCGTGTGAGCTCGCGGCTCCTACCTCGCGTGGCGTGAACAGCGCGGCAACCCCCGAGTAATAGCCTCGGGGCTCCGTCTCATGGCGCGCGATGACGGCACACGCGTTCTGCATGGGTGAGCCTGTCACGGTCGGGGCGAACATCGTCTCGCGAAGGATCTCGCGGGGGTCGAGCGTGCTGTGACCGCGCAACATGTACTCGGTGTGGGTGAGGCGCGACATCTCCTTCAGGTGAGGGCCAGTGATCCGGCCACCGTCGGAGCACACCGCCGACATCATCTTCAGTTCCTCGTCCACCACCATGAACAGCTCTTCGGTCTCCTTGGTCGAGGAGAGGAACTCGGTCAGGGACTCGACGGTCGCACCGCCAGCGGGGTGGCGAAAGGTCCCCGAGATGGGGTTCATCGTCACGACCCCGTCCTGAGCGCTCACGTGCGCCTCCGGGCTGGCGCCGACGGCAAGATGCCCCGGTGTGGAGACCAGGAAGGTCCAATAGGCGCCGCGTTCGTGCTCCAAGAGCGCGCGGAACCACGTGAGCCCCGCGGTGGCCGGGTCGGCATCGACGCCGGCGACGAAGTCACGTCGAATAACGAAGTTCGCGCCCTCTCCGCGGCCGATCTCGTCCGCGATGACCGTGCGCACGGTGGCGGCGTAGTCGTCATCTGCAATGTCGAACCCCGGGTCGTTCAAGGTGATGACGGCATCGGGGAGCTGCGCGATCACCTCGTCGCGAGGCAGCGTCTCGTGGCCGGTGACGACAAGGCACCGCAGCGGCGCCTCGTCGTCGTGGCAGGTGAAGCCGCGCTCGATGACCTGACGGTAAGGAACGAGCGCCAGGACCTCGCGCGGGGTCCCGGATGAATCGAAAAGGGGAATGTCGGCGAGGAGAGCGACGTCGACCACATCGCCGGTGAGCACCTCGACGGTGTCGGGGGTGCGGGAGATGAGCGCGAAGGGCACCCCGGACGAAGCCAGGTCGATCACGGAGGTGGGGGACGTCATTGCGGTGCTCTCTTCATCGAAACGGAGGCGGCCCGGAAATGAGAAAGACCGCCGATCGGGCGGTCTTCGGACTCTTCGCGAACACACCGCCTCAGGAGGCGGTCCACCAGGAGCGGTTCGCAAGCATGCGGTCACGATAGCACGCGGCCCGATGCCCGGCGCTCGCTCAGGCTGGGCGGCGTAGGCTGGAGGGCGTGCCAGCCGTCAATCTTGGGATGCCCCGGGTTCCCGAAGTTCTCGCTCCCCGACGCAAAAGCCGTCAGATCCGCGTGGGTAAGGTGCTGGTCGGTGGAAACGCCCCCGTCAGCGTCCAATCGATGACGACGACCAAGACCACCGACATCAACGCGACCCTTCAGCAGATCGCGGAGCTCACCGCGTCCGGATGCGAAATCGTGCGCGTTGCGGTGCCGTCGCAGGACGACGCCGACGTGCTTCACATCATCGCGAAGAAGAGCCAGATCCCAGTGATCGCGGACATCCACTTCCAGCCCAAGTACGTCTTCCAGGCGATCGATGCGGGGTGTGCGGCGGTGCGGGTGAACCCCGGCAACATCCGCAAGTTCGACGACCAGGTCGGGGCGATCGCGAAGGCCGCGAAGGACGCCGGTGTCTCCCTGCGCATCGGGGTGAACGCGGGCTCGCTGGACCGTCGCCTGTTGGAGAAGTACGGCAAGGCCACTCCGGAAGCGCTCATGGAGTCTGCCGTCTGGGAAGCGTCGCTGTTCGAGGAGCACGACTTCCACGACTTCAAGATCTCGGTCAAGCACAACGACCCGATCATCATGGTCAAGGCGTACCGGCTCCTTGCCGAGCGCGGCGACTGGCCGTTGCACCTCGGTGTCACCGAAGCGGGCCCCGCGTTCCAGGGCACGATCAAATCGGCGACGGCATTCGGCATCCTCCTGGCCGAGGGGATCGGAGACACGATTCGCGTCTCGCTGTCCGCGCCGCCTGCCGAAGAGGTCAAGGTCGGCCACCAGATCCTGCAGTCTCTGAACCTGCGCGAGCGCAAGCTCGAGATCGTCTCCTGCCCGTCGTGCGGTCGCGCGCAGGTCGACGTCTACAGCCTGGCCGACTCGGTCACCGAGGGGCTCAAGGACATGACCGTGCCGCTGCGCGTGGCCGTCATGGGCTGCGTTGTCAACGGCCCCGGGGAAGCGCGCGAGGCGGACCTCGGTGTCGCCTCCGGTAACGGAAAGGGTCAGATCTTCGTCAAGGGCGAGGTCATCAAGACCGTTCCCGAGGCTGACATCGTTCAGACGCTCATCGAAGAGGCGAACCGCATCGCATCCGAGATGGGGCCCGACGCTCCTCTCGGCACCGCCCAGGTCGTCACCTCCTAACCCCACCCCCACTCCCGTCCCTCCGCCCCCGCCGCCGACGCGGGGCGCTCACGCACCTGCAGCTGCCCGCACAACTGCGGCGTGGATGGGTGACACGCCGCGGTCCGCCGTGGTTGGCGCGGCGTGTTGCGCCGCGACGCCGCAGTTGTGCTTCGGTCCGAGGTAGGTCGCAACCGGCTCGGGGCGGGTCGTTCGGTGAGAGCGCGGGTCAGAGCGAACCGGGGCCTGCGGGACCGAGGGCGGCGCGGGCCACCTCGTCACTGACCTCTTCGAAGCCCTTCCGTGAGAAGTACCGCTTCGCGAAGGTGAAGCGTGCGATGACCATCAGCACCGCGCCGGTGACGAAGATCATGATCGCCATCGCCAGCGGTGCACCGACGCCGAAGATTGCCGTGCCTGTGTACGAGTTCTCCGGGTCCGAGTATTCGATGACTGCCGCAACCAGCAACGCGATCAGTACGATGCCGCCGATCACCGGCGCAAGCCCGATGAACAGGAACGCCTTGACCGAGCTGCGCAGTTCGCGTCGCCAATAGATCGCACAGGCGAACCCGGTCAACGCGTAGTAGAACGCGACCACGATCGACAGGGCCGACAGCGAGTCGAAGATGAAGTTCTCCGAGATCGAAGTTCCCACGATGTACCAGACGATTGCGACGCCGCCGACGACCCATGTGCCGAATGCGGGCGTGCCCCACTCCGGGTGGACCTCGGCGAACTTCTTCGGGAATGCGCCCTGGACCGCCATCGAGAGTCCTCCGCGCGAGGCGGGAAGAATCGTCGTCTGCGTCGAGGCGAGACCGGAGACGATGATCGAGAGCAGCAGGATCCAGCCCCAACCGCCGAGCACCTGGTCGCCGACGAGCACGAAGAGGGTCTCGTCGTCGTCGTACTCCGCGAGGGTGGACAGGCCCACGACGCCGAGGACGGCGACGGCCGATCCGAGGTACACGAACAGGAGGATGACGGTGCTGACGACGCCTGCGCGTCCCGCCGCCTCGGAGTCATCGGCTTCCTCGTTGAGGTTGACCGCCGACTCCCAGCCCCAGTAACAGAAGACGCCGAGGAGCATGCCCGCAACGAGTGCGCCGCCGTCCAAGCCGACCGGGTTGAACCAGTCAAGGCTGAAGGTGTTTGCGTCCTCCGGCACGGCGCCGGTGATCATCTGCGCGATAGCGGCGACGACGAACACCACGAGCGCGCCGATCTGAATGGCCACCAGATAGTGCTGGAAGCGCGCGGACATCTCGGTGCCTCGCACACACATCCAGGTGAGGACGAGGACGAGGAGCACGGCCGTCGGCACGACGACCCACTTGTTACCGGCCAGGTCGTCGAAGCCGAAGATCGCGTACGCGTACTTCGCAGCGACGTCGGCTTGCGCGCCGATCACGAGAACGCCGGTGGAGAAGATCGCCCAGCCGCCCATCCAGCCGAACCACGGTCCCATCGACCGACTGACCCACGAGAAGGTGGTGCCGCAATCCGGATCGGCGCGGTTCATGTAATAGAACGCGCCTGCGATGAAGAGCATCGGGATGAAAGACACGATGAGCACGGCCGGTGCCTTCGTTCCCGCGATGATCGCGATCGAGCCGACGACGGCGGCGATCGTATAGGCGGGTGCGGTCGAATCGACGCCGATGGCGACGCCGTCCCAGAATCCGACCGACCCTTTCTTGAGGCCTTTCCCGTCGGCGGCTTCCGACGGGGTCTGTTGTGTTGAGGTCATGGTGTCCCCCACCTGTTCGGGTTGTGTTGGCCAGACATTAGCGCTCTGAGGGGTACGACCGCGAGCGCCGCGACGCGGTCCACGCGTGCGTGCGACCGATCGTCATCTGTCGTTTACACGTGGTGGCCGTTACGGTGCTGAGCCGAGGTCGACCTCTCCCGTGTCGATGTCGGCCCGCACGACGCGAAGGTGCACACGTTCTCCCGGCCGCGCGGTGAGCCCCTTCGCGTCCGCGACCACGGGAGGCTCATCCAACTGCACGCGCACCCCGTCCTTGCGTTCGGCGATGACCGTCCCCTCGAAGACATCGCCCTCGCGTGTGCTGAGCACCGCCGCTTCCACACGATCCAGGCTCATCGATGTGAGTCGACTCGCGAGTTGTCCGCTCGCGGACATCAGGCTCGGCAGTTCCGCGAGGCTCTCCCGCGCCCACGGGGGAACGTCCTCACCGGCGGCGAGCGCGCGACACACTACGAGGGACCAGCGATCCACAAGCCTGCGCAAGGGCGCGGTCGTGTGTGCGTACGGCGCCCCGATCGCCGCCTGCACCGTGTCTTCCGGCGGGGCGCCGTCGAACGGCGCGTAGCCTGCGCCGCGGAAGAGCGTGGCCGCGGCTTCACGGATGGCGAGGGGCTGCGCTCCGTCGAGGGGGAGGCGCCGCAGGTACTCGCCGTAGCTGATGTCCTGCTCCCACGCGTGACCGAGCAGGATGGTCTGACGCCGGAACGCTTCGACGTCGTCCGGCGCGGGCGGCGGCATCGTTCGCAGGACGCCGACCTTCCCTGCCAGCATCATGTCCGCGGCCGTCATGCCCGCCAGCAGGGACACCTGTGCGTTCCAGGTTTCGACTTCCGCCACGCTGCGCAGTTCGAGGTGGTAGCCCGCACCGTCCCGAACGATATCCACCTCGGGTAGGCCGAGGCTCGCGCCGCCACGGGCAGCCTCCAGCGCGATCCGTGCTGGGCCGAACCAGTGCAGCAGCGCCAGGGACTCCGGGGCTGACCCGTCCTCGATCGCGGTCTGCGCGTCGGAGTAGGTCCACTGCGCACGGGAGCGGATGACCGCGGGCACGAGGTCCGAGGAGAGGACGGTCGCGTCGTCTTCGGCGAGGAGGAAGCGCCACACGAGCGCGCGGCGGTCCCGATCGGGCAGGAGCGATGCCGCATCCTCGCTGAGGCGCTCGGGGTGCAGTGGCACGCGACCGTCGGGTGCGTACAGGGTCTGGCCGCGCCGCCTCGCCTCGTTGTCGATGGCGCCACCGGGGCGCACGAAGGCGGGGAGATCGGCGATCGCGTAGTCCAGAGCGATGCCCTCCGGTGTGCGCCGCATGTGGATCGCCTGGTCGAGATCCGTGGATCCCGGAGGATCGATCGTGATGAAGTCCAGGTCGCGGAGGTCCGCGACACCGGCGACGCTGGGGTCGACGCTCACCTCTCGTGCGACGGTGTCGGCTTCGGCGAGGACCTCCTCGGGAAAGCCGGTGGGGAGGTCGAGTTCCTCGCGCACTCCCCGGAGCGAACGGTGCAGGCGATCGTCAACGTCGGCGTGGACGAGGCGGGAATGGCGCGCTGGCATCGGCTCAGTCTAGGCCGGGGTCGTCACTCGCCTTCCGCGCACCCAGACTCCTGTGATGGCCGGCTCGCGAAGCCCCATCAAAAGGGTGAACAACGTCTGATCCGCCGCGGCCCGGTCGTCCTCGGCGCGGATACCGTCGCGAAGCGGTCCGGCCAGGGCGGGCCAGTGGTCCGGGTCGATCTCGATGAAGTCGGCGTCCTTCCCCACATCGAAGTTGCCGTAGCGCGACTCCTGATCGAGGGCGCGGGCACCGGCGAGGGTCGCCGTGAACAAGAGCTCCGCGGGACTGATGACGGCGCTCTCCGCGCCGGCCTCAGAGTGGTGGACCTTGAAGCAGTCGCCGGCGACGCGAGAGATGAGCCACTCGTCGCCGGCGCCGACGTCCGTACCGAGGGCGATGTTCACACCCGCTGCCACCGTGCGCCGCCACGGCATCGTCCCTGAGCCGAGGAAGAGCTGCGACGTGGGACAGTGCGCGATCGAGCTCTCGGTCTCGGCAAGGCGGGCGAGCTCGTCATCTTGGCAGTGCACCGCGTGCGCGAGGATCGATCGTCGGCCGAGGAGTGACGAGCCGCCGCGGGCCGAGCCGGGCAGGAAGTGTCCGTCGTACGTGTCGAGGTAGGAGGCAACCCCGTACTGCGCACGGACCGCGTCGATCTCACCGTCGCCGGGGCGATTGTTCTCGTTCAGGTGCGAGTGGAAGTAGACGCCCCGTTCGCGGACCGAGTCGTACAGCTCGCCGAGAGCGGCCAGCGTCGTTGGCGTCACCGAGAGGCTGAAGCGGGGGACGATGGCGACCTGCGCCAGCGCTGTCGAAGGGTCACCCGTATCGGTGGTGTGCCACCGATCGATCTCCTCGGCCGTCAGGCGCAGAGCATCTTCCTCCGTCGTGATCAGGGCGGAGGCGCTTTCTGGTCCCACTGTCTGGATGCCGCGACCGGACACGGTGCGAAGCCCCGCGTCGAGTGAATGCCGGAACAGGGCATCTTGCGCGCCGGGGAACGCGGAACCGAACACGAGCGCGGACGTCGTGCCCGCGGCGACTCGACGGCGGACGAAATCACGCGCAATGCGGTCGGCGTAGCCGGCGTCGCGCAGGCGTGTCTCGGCCGGGAAGATGCAGCGTTCCAACCACTCCAGGAGCTGGCCGCCGCCGAACGCGTCCGTGGAGTACGTCTGGGGGAAGTGGACGTGGGTGTCGACGAAGCCCGGTAGGAGGTAGCCGGTGCGGTGAACGGGGGCGTCGGCGTATTCGTCGGGAAGGTCGCCGAACGCCCCGACCCACGCGATGGTCCCATCGTCTGCGATGACGAGCGCGCCGTCGGGATGGGAGACGAGGTGGTCCTCGGCGGCTGCCAGTGCGGGAGAGCCCGCGATGTGGAACAGGTGACCGCGGTGTACGCGCATGAATGTCCTTCCGCGGGGTGAGCGCCCACACGTTATCAAACCGGCACATGCGGCCCGTGCGCGGTGGGTTTCGCCACAGTAAAATCTCGCCATGCGGCCCCGCCTCCTGGTCTGCCTTGGCGTGCTCGTCGTCGCGCTCTCGGGGTGTGCGGCAACCCCCGCAGAGGACGATCTTCCCGACTCGGCGCCGGCATACTCGGCAGCGGCGTCGCCCACGACCGCCCCCGAGGCGACGCCGGATCCCGTGCCGGTGACGACGCCTACGATTCCCTACGACGGCGACTGCGACGCACTCCTGACGGCCGCTGATGTCGGCACGATCGTCGGGCAGCTCTCCGTGCTCGCACCATATGAAGGCGCCCGTGTGCCGGAGGTGGACGTCAGTGCCGGCACCTTGGGTGGTCTGGCCTGCGAATGGTACGGGGACTGGCAGCCCCGCATGATGGCGTTCCCCGTCGATCTCGTGCCCGCAGACATCGCCGCCCGCTACACCGACGTGGTGTGCGAGGGGTATCTCTATGACGGCTACGGCTGTCGTGTCGCCCGCACGACGGGGGATTCCTGGGTGCTGACGACTCTGCCGGTGACGGGCGAGGAGATGAGCGGTGAGCTGTCCGCCGATGAACAGAGCGTGCTGGATGCGCTCGCCGACGCGTTCGCAGGCGCCGTCGCGGCCGACCCCGGCACGCCCGTCGATGTGACTGAATCGTGGTGGGCGCCGGACTGTGCAACGGTCGCCGAGCAGCTTGATCTTCCGACGCTCCTGGGCAGCACCGCGGTGGAGGAGGGTTTCCCGATCGACGGAAGCTGGGACGTCTCCGGGGACATCACCGAGACGGCAGGAACGCTCGCCACCTGCGACTGGTATGCGTACGGCGACACGGGCGAGATGACAGGACTCCGCCTGATCATGCGGCCGGGCGGCGCCTGGGCGTGGGACGATCTCGTCGCGTATCGCGATGATCTCGGCCCGGTGGTGATCGATCAGTCCGCGGCGGGCGCGACCGACGCGATCCGGCTCTCACCCGAAACGGCCGAGTACGAGTACGACCACTACCTCACCGACGGCGTGAACATCGTTGCGATCGAGACCGACTACCTGCCGGGAGATGTCGACGCCGCGGTCGGCGACATCTTCCAGGCGCTCGCGGCGGGCTGAGCATCGCCGGGCGGGCCGGCGCGTTGTCGCGCCGTAGACTTGTGCCTCGTGGTCACCCGTCTTTCTCACTACTTCCTGCGCACTCTGCGCGAAGACCCCGCCGACGCGGAGGTCGCCAGCCACAAACTGCTCCTGCGCGCCGGGTATATCCGGCGGGCAGCGCCGGGTATCTTCACGTGGCTGCCGATCGGCCTGAAGGTCAAGGCGAAGATCGAGCAGATCGTTCGTGAGGAGATGGCCGCCGCCGGCGCGTACGAAGTGCACTTCCCGGCACTCCTGCCGCGCGACCCCTACGAGAAGTCCGGCCGCTGGACGACCTACGGCGACAACATCTTCCGGCTGGAAGATCGCAAGGGCGCCGACTATCTCCTCGCCCCGACCCACGAGGAGATGTTCACGCTGCTCGTGAAGGACCTGTACTCGTCGTACAAGGACCTCCCTTTGGCGATCTTTCAGATCCAGGACAAGTACCGCGACGAGGAGCGGCCGCGCGCGGGCCTGCTGCGCGGGCGCGAGTTCACCATGAAGGACGCCTACTCGTTCGACTACACCGATGCCGGCCTCGACAAGAGCTACCAGGCCCAGCGCGACGCGTACGAACGCATCTTCCAGCGCCTCGGCCTGGAGTACTACATCGTCGCGGCGGACAACGGACTGATGGGCGGCGCGCGCTCGGAAGAGTTCTTGCACCCGACTGCCGTCGGGGAAGACACCTTCGTGCGCTCCGCGGGCGGCTACACAGCGAACGTGGAAGCCTTCACCACCGTTGTGCCGGATGCCATCGAGATCGAGGGTCAGCCCGAACCGGAGATCTTCGATTCGCCGGACACCCCGACGATCCAGTCGCTCGTCGACCACAGCAACGCCGTGCTGGACGGCCAGTACACCGCCGCCGACACCCTCAAGAACGTCGTGCTCGCCCTGACGCACCCGGACGGGACGCGCGAGGTCGTCATCGTGGGGATTCCCGGCGACCGCGACGTGGACGACAAGCGTGCTGAGGTGGCGTTCGCGCCCGCCGAGGTCGAAGCCGCCACGGCGGAGGACTTCGAGCGGCATCCGCTGCTGGTCAAGGGCTACATCGGACCGTGGAGCCCGGAGGGCGCCGTGCTGGGGGAGGAGTCCGCCACGGGCATCCGCTACCTGCTCGACCCTCGCGTCGTGGATGGCAGCCGCTGGATCACCGGGGCGAACATCGACGAGAAGCACGTGCGCTCGCTCGTAGCCGGGCGCGACTTCTTCGGCGACGGTTTCGTCGAGGTCGCACACGTCCGCGAGGGTGACCCGGCTCCGGACGGATCGGGACCTGTGACGCTCGCGCGCGGGACCGAGATCGGGCACGTCTTCCAATTGGGACGCTTCTTCGCGGAAACGCTCGGCCTGCAGGTGCTGGATGAGAACGGCAAGCTCACGACGGTCACGATGGGTTCCTACGGGATCGGCATCACGCGCATCCTGGCTCTGCTGGCAGAGCTCAACCACGATGATCGCGGCCTGATCTGGCCCGAGGCGGTCGCGCCGTTCGACGTGCACGTCGTGGCCACCGGCAAGGACCAGACAGCGTTCGCGCTCGCCGAGGAGGTCGCCGCGGATCTGGAGGAGCACGGATTCGACGTCCTGTACGACGACCGTGCGAAGGTCTCGCCCGGCGTCAAGTTCGGCGATGCCGAACTGCTCGGTGTTCCTCGCGTCGTCGTCGCGGGTCGCGGCGCCGCCGACGGCCAGGTCGAAGTCTGGAACCGGCGCACCGGTGAGCGCGAGACGCTTCCGGTCGCCGACGCGCTCACGCGCCTTCGCGGCTGACGCGGGCTGGACCTGCCCGCGGCAGGGTCAGCCTTCCTTGCCGACGTAAGCCGAGCGGCAAGGCGGTGCCCGCACGCTGTTTCACGGAGTCGGACGTCTCGTGGGATCGTAAGAGCATGGCACCGAGCGACACATCCCTGAGTTCCGCGGTCACGGACGGCATCCGGGCGTTGCTCGGCGAGGCCGGGGTGACCAGTGATCAGGACCTCATTGCGCGCATCCTCGCCACCGGGGTCGGCATGGGTCTGGATGACACCGACCGACTTGACCTGAAGATCACCTCGGCGGCGCTGACCGAGATGCGTGCCGCGTTCGCGCTGTTCGCGCCGTACCGCGACATCCCGAAGGTCACGATCTTCGGATCGGCACGCACCAAACCGGACGATGTCCTCTACGTCGCCGCGCGTGAGGTCGCCCACGAACTGGCCGAGCGCGGCTGGATGGTCGTCACCGGCGCGGGGCCCGGCATCATGCATGCCGCCGCGGAAGGTGCGGGTGGGGACAACTCGATCGGCGTCTCGATCCGGTTGCCCTTCGAGGACAAGCCGAACCAGATCGTCGCCGACGCTGAGCGCGTCGTTGCCATGAAGTACTTCTTCACTCGCAAGCTCATGCTCATCAAGGAGTCGCGCGGTTTCGTGTGCGTTCCGGGAGGTTTCGGAACGCTCGATGAGATGTTCGAGCTGCTGACGCTCCAGCAGACCGGGAAGGCGGAGCCGACGCCGATCGTGTTGCTGGACGCACCCGGGGGCACCTTCTGGAACGGCCTGAGACGATTCGTCGATGAAGATCTCGTGCCCGCCGGCGTCATCTCACCCGACGACCTGGACCGCGTGCTCGTCACCGATTCGGTGCGGGATGCCGCCGACGCCATCACGGGGTTCTGGCGCAACTACGACTCGTTGCGCTGGGTGGGTAAGCGTCTCGTGCTCCGGCTGCGAGCGGAGCCGACGGACGCGGAGATCGACGAGCTGAATCGCCGCTTCCCCGACCTGATAGCGGAGGGCAGTATCGCGCGGGTGGCACCGCTGCGCCAAGAGCTGGCAGACGAGGACAGGACGCACCTGCCCCGTATTGCGCTGACCCTCAACCCATACAAGGTGGGATCGCTCTTCCGTCTGATCAACGCTCTCAACGAACTGGAATCCGCGCCCGACCGCGATGCCGCACCCCCCGAGGGGGAGTGAGGCCCCGCAGACTCCTCGCAGCCGTTCTCCGGTAACGTTGTCGGGATGGGCGGCCGCCGTCGTGAGGCCGCGCAAAAACCGAACACCGAGAAGTGAAGAAGGAGGCGCCGTGGACATCGACCTCGGACTGCTAAGGACCATCGAGCGTGAGAAGGAGATTCCCTTCGAGGAACTCGTCACGATCATCGAGCAGGCCATCCTGACCGCCTACGCGAAGCACACCGGCGACCCGGGGGACATCGCCGAGGGCACTCGCGTGGAACTAGACCGGAAGAGCGGCCACGTGGCCGTGTTCGCGCCGCTGCGTGACGACGAAGGGGCAATCGTCGGCGAGGAGGAGACGACTCCCGACGACTTCGGACGCATTGCTGCGTTCGCCGCGAAGCAGGTCATCAGCCAGCGCCTGCGCGACATCGCCGACGACCAAGTCCTCGGCGAGTTCCGCGGTAAGGAAGGCGACATCGTCGCGGGCGTCATCCAGCAGGGACCCAATCCACGCATGGTGCATGTCCACCTCGGCACGGTGGAGGCGATCCTGCCTCCCGAAGAGCAGGTGGCAGGTGAGGAGTACCCGCACGGGTCCCGCATCCGCGTCTACGTGACGTCGGTATCCAAGGGTCAGAAGGGCCCCTCGATCACCGTCTCCCGGACGCACCCGGGCCTCGTGCGCAAGCTGTTCGCACTCGAGGTGCCGGAGATCGCCGCGGGCCTCGTGGAGATCGTTTCGCTCGCCCGCGAGGCGGGGCACCGCACCAAGATCGCTGTCACTGCCAACGACCCGTCGATCAACGCGAAGGGCGCCTGCATCGGCGAACTCGGGCGTCGTGTGCGGGCCGTCACTGAGGAGCTCGGGGGCGAGAAGATCGACATCGTCGACTACAACCCGGAGCTTGCACCCTTCGTCGCGAACGCGTTGTCGCCGGCAAAGGTCACCTCCTCGTACATCCTCGACGAGTCGAGCAAAGCAGTGCGTGCCCTGGTGCCGGACTATCAGCTCTCGCTCGCGATCGGCAAAGAAGGCCAGAACGCGCGTCTCGCCGCGAAGCTGACGGGCGCGAAGATCGACATTCAGCCCGACAGCATCCTGGAAGAGGACTGAGATCGCGGCCCACGCGCGAGTATGAGGGCCGCCCTTCGCGAAGGCTGGCCCAGCCGAGAGGTGTAGGATGGAACCTGTTCGAACGTGCGTGGGATGCCGCGCGCGCGCCAGCCGGGCGACACTCATTCGAGTCGTCGCACACGACGGAGCCCTCGTCATCGACGAGGCGAAAGTCCGACCCGGTCGAGGCGCGTGGGTACATGACACGCACGAATGCATGAAAGCGGCTCTCCGCAAGCGTGCGTTCGAACGAGCACTGCGTGTGTCCGGTCCACTGGACACGCAGACCATCCACCCCACCACCACCAGCGAAACGGCTGAAACGGCTATGGACACAAAGTGAACGGCTCGAAATGAGACCCGTCCGCCAATAACGGTCTGCCCTGTCCAGGGGAGACCCCAGACAGGAGAATTGTGGCAAAACCACGCGTGCATGAGATCGCTTCCGAGCTCGGCGTCGACAGCAAAGTCGCCCTCGCGAAGCTGAAGGAGCTTGGCGAGTTCGTCAAGAGTCCTTCATCTACGATCGAGCCGCCCGTCGCGCGAAAGCTGCGCCAGGCGCTCGAAGCTGATGGCGCCGGCGCGGCCAAGGCCGACGCATCCGGCGCCAAGGCGGCGCCCCGGACGCCCGCCAAGCCTTCTTCGGCGCGGCCGACCCCGGCCAAGCCCGGTGCGCGGCCCTCGTCGCCCCCCACCCCCGGTGCGGCGAAGCCCGCTGATCCGGCCCCCGCTGAGGCTCCCGCAGACATCCCGGCCCCGGCCCCGGCGCCAGCGCAGGATGCGCCGACGCCCGCCGCGGCTGCCGACACCGCCGCATCGCCGAAGCCGCAGGCTCCTGGCCGTCCCGGCGGCGGCCCGCGTCCGGGCAACAACCCGTTCTCCTCGCAGCAGGGCATGGGTCAGCGACCCTCCGGTCCGCGTCCCGGCAACAACCCGTTCTCCTCGCAGCAGGGCATGGGTCAGCGTCCGACTCCGGGGAACATCCCCCGCCCGCAGGCTCCGCGTCCCGGCGCACCCCGCCCCGGACAGCGTCCCGGCGGCCCCGGTCGTCCCGGTGGCGGCGGCGGCCGTCCCGGTGCTCCTTTCCAGCAGCGTCAGGGCGGCGGCGGTCGTCCCGGTGGTGGCGGTCCCGGTGGTCCCGGCGGTTTCGCCGGTCGTCCTGCCGGTGGCGGTTTCGCCGGTCGTCCCGGTGGCGGCGGCGGTCGAGGCCGTGGACCCGGCGGTGGAACCGCGGGTGCCTTCGGTAAGGGTGGCGGCAAGTCGCGTCAGCGCAAGTCGCGTCGGGCGAAGCGGCAAGAATTCGAGATGCGGGATGCCCCGCAGGTCGGTGGCGTCAACGTCCAGAAGGGCAACGGCGAGATCATTCGTCTGCGTCGCGGCGCGTCGATCGCCGACTTCGCGGACAAGCTCGAAGCGATCCGCGGATACACCGTTCAGCCCGGCACCCTGGTGACGATCCTCTTCAACCTCGGCGAGATGGCCACGGCCACCGAGTCGCTTGATGAGGCGACCTTCGAGGTGCTCGGCGAGGAGCTCGGCTACAAGATTCAGATGGTTTCGCCTGAGGACGAGGACAAGGAGCTCCTGGAGGGCTTCGGTCTTGACCTCGAGAAGGAAGCCGAAGAGGAGAACGAGGAAGACCTCGAGATCCGCCCGCCGGTCGTGACCGTCATGGGTCACGTCGACCACGGTAAGACGCGACTGCTCGATGCCATCCGGCAGACGAACGTCGTCGCGGGCGAGGCCGGTGGTATCACCCAGCACATCGGTGCGTACCAGGTGTGGACCGAGCACGATGACATCGAGCGCGCCATCACCTTCATCGACACCCCCGGTCACGAGGCGTTCACCGCCATGCGTGCCCGTGGTGCGCAGGTGACCGACATCGCGATCCTCGTGGTCGCCGCGGACGATGGCATCATGCCGCAGACGGTCGAGGCGCTGAACCACGCCCAGGCCGCGCAGGTGCCGATCGTTGTGGCCGTCAACAAGGTCGACAAGCCGGAGGCGAACCCGCAGCGGGTGCGCCAGCAGCTGACCGAGTACGGACTCGTGGCCGAGGAGTACGGCGGCGACGTCATGTTCGTCGACGTCTCCGCTCGCCAGAACACGGGCATCCAGGACCTCCTGGACGCCGTGCTGCTGACCGCTGACGCGGGTCTGGACCTCACGGCCAACCCGAACAAGGCTGCCCGCGGTGTGGCGATCGAAGCGAAGCTCGACAAGGGTCGCGGTTCGGTGGCGACAGTGCTCATCCAGTCCGGAACGCTCCACGTCGGTGACGCGATCGTCGCGGGAACGGCGTATGGCCGCGTCCGCGCGATGATCGACGAGAACGGTGAAGCCGTGGACGCGGCGGCTCCGTCGCGTCCCGTGCAGGTGCAGGGTCTGAACTCCGTCCCCCGCGCCGGCGACGTCTTCATCGTCACCGAAGAAGACCGTACGGCGCGTCAGATCGCCGAGAAGCGCGAAGCCGCAGAGCGCAACGCTCAGCTCGCCAAGGCGCGCAAGCGGATCTCGCTCGAGGACTTCACGCGTGCGCTGGAAGAGGGCAAGGTCGAGTCGCTCAACCTCATCATCAAGGGTGACGTTTCCGGTGCCGTCGAGGCGCTGGAGGAGTCGCTCATGAAGATCGAGGTCGATGACTCCGTGCAGCTGCGCATCATCCACCGCGGTGTGGGTGCGGTTACCGAGTCCGACGTGAACCTGGCGACGATCGACAATGCGATCGTGATCGGCTTCAACGTCCGCCCCGACGCGAAGGCGCGCGAGCGCGCGGCGCGCGAGGGTGTCGACATCCGCTTCTACTCGGTCATCTACAACGCGATCGACGACGTTGAGCAGTCTCTCAAGGGCTTGCTCAAGCCGGAGTTCGAAGAGGTGCAGTCGGGTGTCGCGGAGATCCGCGAGGTGTTCCGCTCGTCGAAGTTCGGCAACATTGCCGGATGTATCGTTCGCAGCGGCACCATCACCCGCAACGCGAAGGCCCGAATCATCCGCGATGGCGTGGTCGTCGCAGACGATCTGGCCATCGAATCGCTCCGCCGGTTCAAGGATGACGTCACCGAAGTCCGTACCGATTACGAGTGCGGTATCGGCCTCGGCAAGTTCAACGACATCCAGATCGGCGACGAGATCGAGACGACCGAGATGGTGGAGAAGCAGCGCGGCTGAGTTCGCAGATCACCTCGATGCGACGGCGATGCCGCCGTGGAGGCAGGCCGGGCTTCGTCCCGACGCCACCACGGCGGCATCGCGTCTCACGCAAAAGTGATCGGGCCACGGCCAGTCGTGATGCGGTCTCCCGGCACAGCAGGGGAGCGGCCAGCCGCGCGCGGGGCGTCTCAGCAACGGGCATAAAGTTGACCAGCGGTGCGATGAAATCGGAACCGCGGTGAAGAAGGAGAAGAAGAGATGGCAGGCGAACGTCAGGGTCGGCTCGCCGACCGTATCCGGGTACTGATCGCGGAGCGCCTCGAGAAGGGGCTGCGTGACCCGCGGCTCGGTTTCGTGACCATCACGGACGTGCGTGTCACGGGTGACCTGCAGCACGCGTCGGTGTTTTACACCGTCTACGGCACTGACCAGGAGCGCGCGGACTCCGCGGCGGCCTTGAAGGCGGCTACGGGCATGCTGCGCAGCGAGGTGGGCAAGAAGCTGGGCGTGCGGCTCACTCCCACGCTCGAGTTCGTTCCCGACGGCATTCCTGAAAACGCGGGACACATCGAAGAACTCCTGCGCGAAGCGCGTGAGCGTGACCAGCAGGTCGCGGGGCTTGCCACCGGTGCCGCCTACGCAGGCGACGCCGACCCCTACCTCAAGCCCCGTCTCATCGACCCCGACGAGGACTGACCCACCCCACCTGGTTCCACGCCCATTCGTCGCCCGGCCCGCCCAGCCCCGAGTGGCCTGAGCCGTCGTCCGCGCCCGCCCGTGTCCGTGCACAACTGCGGCGTGGTTGGGCGACACGCCGTACCCCCGCTGCGTCTGCGCGGCGTGTCGTGCGTTGACGCCGCAGTTGTGCGGAGTCGGAGCCGGGGCAGACTCGGTCTTGGCCGCACGGCTCGAGTGGCCGAGGTGGGTGCCGAAGTCGGCCTGTCAGGGTGGTCGCCCGTGTCGTGTCCGTGCACAACTGCGGCGTGGTTGGGGGACACGCCGTACCGTCGCTGAGTGGGCGCGGCGTGTCGCATGTCGACGCCGCAGTTGTGCTGGTGGGCAGGTGGAGTGGGGCGTGTCGCGGGTCTAGCGAGGTTCACGCGGGGAGGCGGAGCTCGCCGTCTGATGCTTCGACGAGGCCGTCAGTGATGAGGGAGTCGATGGCGCGGTCACGCTGAGCGGGGTCCGGCCAGTCGGGAACAACCGCATGCTGGGGGAGCCGGTGCTCGAGCGCGCCGCGGAGAGCACGGAGGATCGCACCGCGAGCCTGACGGTCACTTCCTTCGTACTTCGCCTGCTTACGACGTGAGTCGCCGGTGTCCGGATAGCCCGCCTGCCGCCACGCGCAGGAGTCGGAGATCGGGCACACCTGGCAGTCCGGCTTCTTGGCGGTGCACACGACGGCGCCCAGTTCCATCGCGGCGGCGTTGAACACGGCCGCATCATCCTCGTCGGCCGGGAGGAGGGCGAGCATGCCGGAAAGGTCGCTGGCGCGCGGAGAGTCGGGCTGCGACTTCCCGCCCACCGCGCGGGCGATCACCCGCCGAGTGTTGGTGTCAACGACGGGGTGGCGGTCGCCATAGGCGAACACAGCCACCGCGCGCGCCGTATAGTCGCCGATTCCAGTGAGGGCGAGAAGATCATCGACGTCACGGGGGACAATGCCATCGTGCCGGTCCCGAATCTCAACGGCGGCGCGGTGGAGCCACATCGCCCGCCGCGGATAGCCGAGGTTATCCCACTGCGCGACCGCGGCCGAGGCAGGGGATGTGGCGAGTGCGGCAGGCGTCGGCCACCGTTCCAACCACGCCTCGAGCTTGGGAATCACACGCGCGACGGGCGTCTGCTGCAGCATGAACTCACTCACCAGCACGCCCCACGCGCCGAAGCCCTCGGCACGCCACGGCAAAGCGCGTGCATGATCGCGATACCACTGCATCAGCGGCCCCGCGATCTCACCCACCCGACCACCCTATGTTCGGTTCGACCGAGGTCCGAGCGGGGTGGGTCGTAGGCTGGGGGAATGCACTTGCCGACCACTCCGGCCACCACCCTGTGGCGGGAACTGCGCGACGAGGTCCGTCAGCACTACCGCAGCGGCCGCGTGATCGTCGCGGTGGACGGCATCGATGGCGCGGGCAAGTCCACCTTCGCCGACAACCTCGCCGATGCCTGGCGAGAAGAGGGCCTCGCGGTCGTCCGCGCATCCATCGATGGGTTCCACCGTCCGCGTGAGGAACGCTACGCGCGGGGCCGCACCTCCCCGGAGGGGTACTACCGCGACTCCTACGACTACTCGGCCTTCCGGCGTGCACTCATCGATCCGTTCCGCGGCCGCGGAACCGTTGATGCCGCGATCCAGACAGCGGTTTTCGATGTCGAACGTGATGAGTCCGTCTCGTCCGAATGGGTCACACCGCCGCGGGACGCGACGCTGATCGTTGACGGGATCTTCCTGAACCGGCCGGAACTGCGCGGGGTGTGGAACTGGTCGGTGTGGCTGGACGTGCCCCGTGACGTCGCCGAGGCGCGCATGAGGGAACGGGACGGCGGCGGGCCGACACCGGGGACGGCCCTGTGGCGTCGCTACCGGGACGGTCAGGAGCTGTACCTTCGCGACGCTGACCCGCGCCGCGCTGCGTCCGCGATCGTCGACAACACCGACCCCGAACACCCCCGCCGGGTCTTCCAGGACTTCTGCTGATGCCCGCCGGGATCCTCCTCGTCGACAAACCCGGCGGGATGACCAGTCATGATGTCGTGGCGCGCGCACGTCGCGCTCTCGGGACGCGGAAGATCGGTCACGCCGGCACTCTTGACCCGATGGCCACCGGGCTCCTCGTGCTCGGTGTCGATGGGGCGACGCGGCTGCTCACCTTCATCGTCGGTCTCGACAAGACGTATGAGGCCACCATCCGCCTGGGACAGTCCACCGACACGGACGACGCCGAGGGGCAGCCCACCGGTTTCGCGACAGCGGAGGCGGTCGATGCCGTCACGTCCGATGCGATTGAGACGGGCATCGCTGCGCTCACCGGATCGATCTCCCAAGTGCCCAGCACGGTCTCGGCGATCAAGGTGAACGGCAAGCGCGCCTACGACCTCGCCCGGCGGGGAGTGGACGTCGAGCTCACGCCCCGTGAGGTGACCGTCTCACGTTTCGATGTGCAGCGGGTGCGCCGTGAGCAGGGGTCCTTCGACCTCGATGTCATCGTCGACTGCTCCAGTGGCACCTACATTCGCGCCCTCGCCCGCGACCTGGGGGCCGCACTCGGCGTCGGGGGACACCTGACGGCGCTGCGGCGCACCCGGATCGGGCCGTTCTCCGTGGCCGAGGCGGTGACGGAGGTGACCGAAGACGCGACCGTCGTGGCGCCGGCGACGGTCGCCACCGCCGTTCTGGGCGCGTTCGCGGTCACCGCTTCGGAGGCGATCGACCTCCGTCACGGCAAGCGCCTGATCGGTGCCGCCGAGCGGCTCACGGCGGGTACTGCCGCCATCGACCCGGACGGCCGTCTGATCGGAGTGGTCGAGCGCCGCGACAACGACGTGAAAAGTGCCATGAACATGCCCGAGGAGGCCTCATGATCGAGTGGTTCACCTACGCGCAGGTGATCGTGGCCTGCGTGGTCGGGGTCCTCGCGGTCATCCTCGGCCTTGCGGGACGTCGGCCGAGCGACCTCAGCGTCGGCGGCCTCGCGCTCGTCCTCCTGCTGCTGATCATTCAGGTCGTCGTCGCAATCATCGCTCCGTTCGCCGGCAACCCGCCGACCGGAAGCCTCCTGGAGTACTGGGTCTATCTCATCTCAGCCGTACTCATCCCACCCGCCGCGGTGGTGTGGGCGCTTCTGGAACGAAGCCGGTGGAGCACGGTGATCATGGGGATCGCGGCGCTCGCCGTTGCCGTCATGGTGTGGCGCATGCACGTCATCTGGACGATCCAACTGGCCTGACAGATCCCCCTGCGGTCATATCATTGACAGGTCATGACCACGCCCCGCACCCGAATGACCGGCATCGGCCGCGTCCTCGTTGTTCTCTACGCCATCATGGCGCTGGCCTCTACCGGACGTTCGTTCGTTCAGATCGTGCGAGAGTTCGACGAGGCACCGCTCGCGTACACGCTCTCGGCCGTCGCGGCGGTCGTCTACATTCTCGCGACTCTCGCGCTCGTGTTCTCGCGCTCGCAGACGTGGTACCGGATCGCCTGGGTTGCGATCTGTTTCGAGCTCGCGGGAGTGCTGATCGTCGGCACGCTCAGCTATGTCGTCCCCGAGGTGTTCGGTCACCCGTCGGTCTGGTCATATTTCGGCGGCATCGGGCCAGACGGCTACATCGGCTACCTCTTCGTACCGCTTGTGCTTCCCTTCCTCGGGCTCTGGTGGCTGCGCACGCACACTGATGCCCG
The DNA here is from genome assembly GCA_029959865.1 of Microbacteriaceae bacterium PS02070. Lineage (GTDB taxonomy): Bacteria > Actinomycetota > Actinomycetes > Actinomycetales > Microbacteriaceae > Microbacterium. The sequence goes on from JASCPE010000002.1 coordinate 176,138, forward strand.
GTTGAGCGCATGAGGGTGTTCTCCCAGGTGGACCAGATCCCGGCTGGGTTCGGTCCGTCTGTCGTTGCGATCGGCAAGTTCGACGGGGTTCACACGGGCCACCGCGCGGTGCTGGATCGCGCGCGCGTGGATGCGGTCGCGCTCGGCGCTCAGGTCGTCGCGGTCACGTTCGACCGCAATCCGCTCGCGCTCCTGCGTCCCGAACTCTGCCCGCCGGAGCTGGTCAGCGTGCAGCAGAAGGTCGACCTCCTCGCACGCGAGGGAGTCGACGCCGCTGTCGTGCTCACGTTCGACGACGCACTCGCGCAGCAGGTCCCGGAAGACTTCGTCCGCGAGACTCTCGTCGGCGCCCTCGGGGTCGTTCGCGTCCTCGTGGGGGAGGACTTCCGCTTCGGTCGAGGTGGCGCGGGGGATCCCGCGCTGCTGACCCGCCTCGGTCTCGAGTACGGCTTTCAGGTCGAGATCGTCGAGGACGTCGGCGCGACGCACGACGGTCGTCGTGTCTCCTCGACGTGGATCCGTGAGCTGCTTGATTCCGGTGATGCGGCGGACGCGGCACGCCTGCTGGGTCGCTCCCACTCTGTGCGGGGCGAAGTCGTGCGGGGTCTGCAGCGGGGCCGCGAGCTCGGGTACCCGACCGCGAACCTCGGTCGCGAAGTCCAGGGCTTCATTCCGGGCGATGGGGTCTACGCAGGCTGGCTCATCGACCTCGGAGTGCCCGGCCCCGACAGCCACCTGCGCCCGCGGACGCGGTACCGCGCGGCCATCTCGGTGGGCACGAACCCCACGTTCGACGATGTGAAAGAACGCCAGGTCGAAGCGTACGTTCTCGACGAGACCGATCTCGATCTCTACGGACACATCGTGGAGGTGTACTTCGCCGCGCGGGTGCGCGAGATGGTGGCGTTCGCGAGCGTCGACGAGCTCACGGCTCAGATGGCCGATGACGTCGACCGTGTCCGCCGGTACCTCCGCCGCGACTCAGTACGATGACTCGTCGACGGCGCCGGTTGCTTGTTCACCGGCGTTGATCCGGCGCAGCTCGCCCAGGATCGTGGCGCTCCCGCTTGTCCCCAGGCGGGTGGCTCCCGCCTCGAGCATCGCGAGCGCGTCGTCGAGACTGCGCACTCCGCCCGAGGCTTTCACTTGCACGCCATCGCTGACGTTCTCGGCCATCAAGCGCACGTGCTCGGCGGTCGCCCCGCCTCCGGCGAATCCGGTGGACGTCTTGACGAAGTCCGCTCCGCCGGCCTCGGTGAGGCGGCTGCCGCGGGCGATCTGCTCCTCGTCCAAGAGCGCCGTCTCCAAGATGACCTTCGTGATGTGGTCGCCGGCTGCCTCCGTCACCGCGCGGATGTCCGCTTCGACGACGTCGTCGAAGCCGGAGCGCAGGGCGGCGATGTTGATGACCATGTCGAACTCCGTGGCGCCGTCGCGGAGAGCCTGCTTCACCTCGGCGACCTTCGTGGCCGTGCTCGTCGTGCCGTGGGGGAATCCGATCACGGTGCCGACTGCAACGGGACTGTCGTCGAGATACTCCACCGCGTGGGCGACGTCGCTCGGCCGGACGCACACGCTGAAGACGCCCCACTCCTTGGCGATGTCGAGTTCGTGATCGACCTGTGCGCGGGTCAGTTCGGGCTTGAGAATGGCATGATCGAGCGTTGCGGCGAGCTCGCGTTCGGTGATGTCCGGCATGGGATCAGCCTACGCGCGGATGGGGTGAGAGCGTGCGAGTACCCGCCGGCGGGAATACCCCAGGGGGGTATGGTGGTTATCGCGACCGTACACGTCGTGAATCGTAGTGAGAGAGCATGATGTCTGACCGTCCCACCGCTCGAGAAGCCATCCTCGATATCGAGGGCATGACCTGCGCAAGCTGCGTGGCCCGCGTGGAGAAGCGACTCCAGAGAGTAGATGGGGTCAGCGCGTCGGTGAACCTCGCCACGGAGTCCGCCCGGGTCACGTACCCCGACTCGGTCGCCCCCGATGCGCTCGTGCGGGCCGTGAAGGAGGCAGGCTATGACGCCCGCGTGCGGGTGCGTCCGCTCCCTCCGTCGCCCGCCGCGCTCGAGCACCACGCCACGGATGCCCACACGGAGCCCGCGTCGCCCCTCACCCCCGCGGTGCACGATCATGCAGAACACGCCGCGCAGACCACACATCCGGCGGCGTCAGAGTCGGTGCACCCCGCCGAAGGTGCCCATAGCCATACCGATACGCACACCGGGCCCCACACCGCCCACAATCACGACACGCGCGGGGTTCTGCCCCGTCTGATCGTCTCGACGATCCTCAGCATTCCGGTGGTCATCCTCGCGATGGTTCCGGCATGGCAATTCCCCGGGTGGCAGTGGGTCTCGCTCGCCCTTGCAACGCCCGTCGTGCTGTGGGGCGGATGGCCGTTCCACCTCTCGACGATCCGCACCGCTCGCCACGGTGCCATGACGATGGACACGCTCATCACCCTGGGCACGATGGCCGCGTTCGTCTGGAGCCTGTGGGCGCTGTTCTGGGGAGGGGCGGGACGCATTGGGATGACGCACGAGTTCGCCCTCTTCGGCGTCTCGCACCACCCCGGTGAGCTCATCTACCTCGAGGTCGCGACCGCGGTGACCATGTTCCTCCTGCTCGGACGGTACATCGAGGGCCGCTCTCGCCGCCGTGCCGGAGCCGCGCTGCATGCGCTCATCAACCTCGCGGCGAAGGATGTCGAACGCGAAGACGGGGTGCGTATCCCCATCCAGCAGCTCCGTGTCGGAGACACCTTCGTCGTCCGCCCCGGCGAGAAGGTGGCGACCGATGGCGTTGTCGTCTCCGGTCGTGCGTCGGTGGACCAGAGCATGATGACGGGGGAGTCCCTGCCGATTGAGGTGACGGAGGGCACCGCCGTCACCGGCGGGACGATCGCGCAGGACGGCCGCCTTGTGGTGAGGGCCAGCTCCGTCGGTGACGACACCCGGCTGGCGCACATGGCCCGTCTCGTAGAGGATGCGCAGGCAGGTAAGAGCCAGATTCAGCGGCTTGCCGACCGGATCTCGGCGGTCTTCGTGCCGATTGTGATCGCTCTGGCGGCCGTCACCGTGCTCGCGTGGGTCCTGGCCGGGCAACCGATCTCGGCGGGCTTCACTGCCGGTGTGGCTGTCCTCATCATCGCGTGCCCTTGTGCCCTCGGCCTTGCGACCCCGATCGCGATCCTGGTGGGCACCGGCCGTGGTGCCCAGCTCGGTGTTCTGATCACCGGGCCTGAAGCGCTCGAAGGCGCCGACCGAATCGATACCGTGGTCCTCGACAAGACCGGCACCGTGACCCAGGGCGTGATGAACGTCGCCGACGTCACGACGATCGACGGCGCAGATCCCGACCGCGCCCGCATCCTCGTGGGGTCCCTCGAAGCAGCGAGCGAACACCCGCTGGCCGCCGCCGTGGGCCGATGGGCGGGCGGGGCGCAACCGGTCTCCGACTTTCGCAACGTCCCCGGGCGTGGGGTCACCGGAATCGTCGATGGGGTCACCGTCTTCGCCGGGAATCCAGCGTTCGCCGCGGAGAAGGCTGGTGGAGAGGCCGGCGAGGTCACCGCAGCCCTCGAGCGTGCCGCCGCCGACGGCGCCAGCGCTATCGTCGCCGGCTGGGACGGCCACGTGCGGGTCGTCTTCGCGGTCTCCGACACCGACCGCGCGGACAGCGCGGACTCGATCGCGCAGCTGCGTGAGATGGGACTGGACGTCATCCTCCTCACCGGTGACAGTGACGCCGCGGCGCACGCCGCCGCTCGGCGGGTCGGCATCGATCAGGTTGTCGCCGGCGTGCTGCCGGAGGGCAAGGTCGCCGAAGTAGCCAGGCTACAGGCGGTGGGGAAAAAGGTTGCGATGGTCGGCGACGGCGTCAACGACGCGGCCGCACTCGCCACCGCCGACCTCGGCATTGCGATGGGTGGGGGAACCGACGCCGCCATGCACGCGAGCGACATCACGATTGCCGGCTCGGGGCTGGCCCAGGTCGTCACGGCGCTGCGGCTGAGTCGTCGCACGATGCGCATCATCCGGCAGAACCTGTTCTGGGCGTTCGCATACAACGTGGCCGCGATCCCACTGGCCGCATTCGGGTTGCTCAATCCGATGATCGCCGGCGCTGCGATGGCCTTCTCCAGCGTCTTCGTGGTCCTCAACAGCCTCCGCCTCCGCCGCGCCGCATAACCGTCTCCGTCGCGTCACACGTGCCTGACCCCCTCCGGATGCGACGCCGCACAACTGCGGCGTCGCTGGGCAACACGCCGGGGCCGGCGCGTGCGCGCTCGGCGTGTCGGGCCTGGCCGCCGCAGTTGTGCTGCCCGGCGGGTGTGGCAGGAGCGCCTTTGACGCCGCGTCCCGCCCTGCCACGTGCCTGACCCCCTCCGGATGCGACGCCGCACAACTGCGGCGTCGCCGGGCAACACGCCCGGGCTGGCAGGCGTGGGCTCGGCGTGTCGGTCCGAGACGCCGCAGTTGTGTTGGTGGAACACCGGCGGGGCCGTGCGCCCGCGTGGGTGAGCGACGCCGCGCGGGTGGGGTGAGCGACGCGGCGCGATGGGCGCGGGCGAAGGAACACGCTCAGGGCGCCGGGTCGGGTAGAATGGTTGCGGCGCAAGAATCACCGACGTCGCAGCTCGCAGAAGCGAGTACCCGTGGCCGGACGATTCAGCGCTCGATACACATCCCGCGACGCTCCACCGGTCGCGGCACGATCGCCCCGTGACGGTTCACGGGGATGGCCATCCGGCCACAGACAGCTCAGGAGAAGCATGCCGACCACGGCACCCGCGCAGACGCGTCGTCGCGGCGGATCATCCGCCCGCCGCGACGAAGATGCGCCCATCATCCCCATCCTCGCCCGCAAGGTGCGCGAGGTCGAAGCCAAGGCTCAGCGCGGCAAGCTCGGCCCGACCAATCGCGTCAAGTTCCAGGTCATCGCCTTCCTCGTGCGCGAAGAGCGCGCACGCGTCAAGGCCGACGACCAGCTTGCCGCCGGTACCCGTGCCGAGTTGCTCAAGCGTCTCGACGGTGTCGCAACGATCCTGGCCAAGACCGCGGCACGCGATACCTCCCTCATTCAGCTGCTCGAGGTCGACCAGGCAACGTCGCCGGTCGCGAAGCGCATGCGCCGAGACTGGCTGCTGGAGTCGGGCGCAGAGCTCGCCCCCGACGAACTCATCATCACCGACGTCGCGCCCGTCACGATTCAGTCGGTCCCCGCCGCGCTCGCCGAGCGGCAGGTCGTGCCACCGCAGATCGAAGCGCGCCGCGAGTACCACCCCTTCCTCGCTCCCGACCTCACCCTGCGCCAACCTGTCGCCACCCCGCGTCGCCGACTGGACGGCTGGGAGCTCATGGGTCCGCTCTACAAGGCGTTCGAGAGCGGGGCGGGCGGGGGAGCGGCCAGCATGGAGCTCCCGCCCGTGCCCGAGTTCGATCGAGTGTCCCCGAAGGGTCTCGAGGTCATGCCGCACCAATCGCGGTTCCTCGAAGAGGTGCGTTTGGGTCACCGTTCCTTCCTCCTCGCCGACGAGCCCGGCCTCGGCAAGACCGCGCAGTCGGTCCTTGCCGCCTCCCTCGCGAACGCGTATCCGCTCCTTGCCGTCGTCCCCAATGTCGTCAAGATGAACTGGGCGCGCGAGGTCGAGCGCTGGACGCCGCAGCGCCGCGCGACGGTCATCCAGGGCGATGGCGAGAACATCGATGCCTTCGCCGATGTGTTCATCGTCAACTACGAGGTGCTGGACCGACACCTGTCGTGGCTGTCATCCATCGGCCTGAAGGGGATCGTCGTCGACGAGGCGCACTTCATCAAGAACCTCTCGTCTCAGCGCTCGCGCAACGTCCTCTCCCTCGCGACACAGCTTCGCGAGCAGACCCGCGACCCGCTCATGCTCGCCCTGACCGGTACGCCCCTAATCAACGACGTCGAGGACTTCGACGCGATCTGGCGCTTCCTCGGCTGGACCAACGGCGAGAAGCCGGGTCCCGCTCTCATGGACAAGCTCGATGCCACCGGCCTCACCCCGGCGGACAAGGCGTTCTACCCCGAGGCCCGCGAGGCGGTCATCTCGATGGGAATCGTGCGCCGTAAGAAGAAGGACGTCGCCGCGGATCTTCCGGACAAGCTCATCGCCGACCTCCCCGTGGAGTTGGACGACGAGTTCGGTCGCTCCATCCGCGAAGCCGAGCGGGAGCTCGCCGACCGCCTTGCCGCGAAGTACCGCCGCATCATCGAAGCCCGCGGAGACCGTGTGCTCATCGGCGAGGTCGACGAGGACATCGTGCGCCTCGTGGCCGAGGGCGAGTTGGAAGAGTCGAAGGCGTCGGGGGCCGGTGGGGACAATGTCTTCACGATGGTCCGCAAGATCGGCCAGGCAAAGGCGGGCCTCGCGGCCGACTACGCCGTCCAGCTCCAGCGTTCGGTCGGCAAGGTGGTCTTCTTCGCCAAGCACATCGACGTGATGGACACCGCCGAAGCTGCCTTCGCCGCTGCGGGTCTGCGTACCGTCTCCATCCGCGGGGAGCAGTCCACGCCCGCACGCCAGGAAGCCATCGATGCGTTCAACAACGACCCAGACGTCGCAATCGCGGTGTGTTCGCTCACCGCTGCGGGCGTCGGTCTGAACATGCAGGTGGCGTCGAACGTCGTCTTGGCAGAACTGAGCTGGACAGCCGCGGAACAGACCCAGGCGATCGACCGCGTTCACCGCATCGGACAGGAAGAGCCGGTCACTGCGTGGCGGATCATCGCTGCACACACCGTTGACGCGAAGATCGCCGAACTGATCGACTCGAAGCAGGGGTTGGCGGCCCGGGCTCTGGACGGCGAAGCCGTCGACCCGGCGTCGAGCGACTCCGTGCAGCTGTCGGCGCTCAAGCACTTGCTGCGGCAGGCGCTCGGCGCAGAGTAGTTCTCGCCTCGCGCTCGCCGTCACGACAGTCTGCGCGAGCCGATTTCGCGAGAGTGCACGCCCGTGTTGAGGCTGCGGTGTTTGCATGCTGTTTCGCCACGGGCGTGCAGTCTCGCGGGCCATGGCGTCGAGCCTAGCCGGGGGCCAGTGACGGCCGCCCGACGGGGAGTGTAAGGTCAAAATTGGCGACGGAGCCGACCATCCATCCGACCCGAAGGATCATCTCTATGAAGATCGGCATTCTCACCAGCGGGGGCGACTGCCCCGGTCTGAACGCGGTCATCCGCGGCATCGTCTTGAAGGCGTCCATCGCCTACGACATCGAGCTCGTCGGCATCCGGGATGGGTGGCGCGGAGTCGTCGACGGCGACTTCTTCCCGCTGACCCGCCACGAGGTGAAGGGCCTGTCCAAGGTGGGCGGCACGATCCTCGGCACGAGCCGGACGAACCCCTACGAGGGCCCGCGCGGCGGCGCCGAGAACATCTCCAAGACGCTGTACGGTCACCACATCGACGGCATCATTGCGATCGGTGGCGAGGGCACTCTCGCAGCCGCGAACCGCCTCGCCGGCGACGGCATCAATGTCATCGGAGTTCCGAAGACGATCGACAATGACCTGCGCGGAACGGACTACTCGTTCGGATTCGATACGGCTGTCAACATCGCCAGTGAGGCCATGGACCGGCTGCGCACGACCGGCGACTCGCACCAACGGTGCATGGTCGCAGAGGTGATGGGTCGGCACGTCGGGTGGATCGCCCTGCACGCGGGGATGGCTTCCGGCGCCCACGTCATCTGCATCCCGGAGGTGCCTCTCTCCATCGATGAGATCGTCTCGCTCGTTTCGAAGGCGCATGACCGCGGGCGCGCGCCGCTCGTCGTCGTCTCCGAAGGCTTCACTCTGAAGGGGATGGACGAGGCCTACAGCGACAAGGGCCTGGACGCATTCAACCGTCCGCGCCTCGGCGGCATCGCTGAGGTCCTCGCACCGGAGATCGAGAAGCTGACGGGCATTGAGACCCGCGCCACCGTCCTCGGGCACATCCAGCGCGGCGGCTCACCGTCGGCATTCGACCGTGTACTGGCGACACGACTCGGCCTTGCTGCCGCTGACGCGGTGCACGATCAAGCGTGGGGAAAGATGGTCGCGCTGCACAACACCGACATCGTGCGCATCCCGTTCGAGGACGCGCTCGGCGAGCTCAACTCTGTGCCGCAGTACCGTTACGACGAAGCTGCGGTGCTCTTCGGCTGATCCGTCTCCGCGAGCCCGAGGACGTCGAGGAGCCAGGCGATCTCGAACGCACGCTCGCGCCACGCGTTGTAGCGTCCGCTCACGCCTCCGTGGCCGGCGACCATCTCACACTTGAGGAGGGCGTCGGCACCGACCTCGCGGAGTCGTGCGACCCATTTTGCGGGCTCGACGTACAGGACGCGAGTGTCGTTGAGCGAGGTCACGGCGAGGATACGCGGGTAGTCGACGCCTTCGCGCACGTTCTCGTAGGGCGTGTAGCTCTTCATATATGCGTACACGTCGGCATTGTGGAGCGGGTCTCCCCATTCGTCCCATTCGATGACCGTGAGGGGGAGGGACGGGTCCAGGATCGAGGTCAAAGCATCAACGAACGGAACATCGGCGAGGATGCCGGCGAAGAGCTCGGGGGCGAGATTCGCGACGGCACCCATCAGCAATCCGCCCGCTGAGCCGCCTTCTGCCACGAGCTGCTCGGGGGAGGAGTACCCGTCCGCGATGAGATGTCGGGCGGCCGCGACGAAGTCGGTGAACGTGTTGCGCTTGGCAAGGAGCTTGCCGTCCTCGTACCACTGCCGGCCGAGTTCGCCACCACCGCGAACGTGTGCCACCGCGAAGACAACACCGCGATCCAGAAGCGAAAGGCGCGCGACGGAGAAGGCCGGATCGATCGATGTCTCATACGAGCCATACCCGTACAGGTGCACGGGCCGGGGTGCCTTCCCCGGCTCACCGAACGAGCGCTTCCACACGAGCGAGACGGGGACCTTCGTCCCGTCGTCCGCGGATGCCCACACCCGAGCCTGCCCGTAGTCCGTCGGGTCGTATCCACCGAGGACAGGCTGCTGCTTGAGCTGAGTCAGGGTGGCGCTGGTCACGTCGTAATCGAAGACCGTGCTGGGCGTGACGAACGAGCCGAACCCGAGACGCACGACGGGCGGCGCCCATTCCGGATTCCCGCCGGCGCCGACGGCGTAGAGCGGCTCGTCGAAGGCGACTTCGGACACCGCGTGCGATTCATAGTCGAGCAGGCCAACGCGGGGAAGACCGTCGCGGCGGTAAGCAACGACGCCCCAATCGCGGAAGGTATCGACGTCGAGGAGGCGTGTGCCGGGGGTGTGCGGCAGGACCACGGTGCGCTCACCGGACGGGTCCGAAGCATCGACGCGGACGAGTTCGAAGTCGAGCGCGCCCTCGTTGTGCAGAACGTAGAGGACATCTCGGCCATCGATGACGGCATCGCTGACGGAGTACTCGACGCCCTCCTTACGGGGCCAGATCGATCTCGGGGTCTGCCGGAGGTCGGTGGCATCGACGAGATATTCCTCTGTGGTGATGGAAGAACCGACGCCGATCATGAGGTATCGGTCGCTGCGAGTGAATCCGGCGCCGACCCAGAACCGTTCGTCGGGCTCGTGAAAGAGGCGCACTGCGTCGGCAGGTTCGCTGCCGATCTCGTGGAGCCACACCGTGTCCGGTCGCCACGCATCGTCGACGGTCGTGTAGACGATGTGACCGCCGTCGGGAGACAGGCTGGCGCCGGAGAACGTGCCGGTGATGACGTCGGGCAGATCCTCGCCGGTGTCCAGATCGCGTACGCGCAGGGTGTACCGTTCGTCACCCTCCGTGTCGATACCGAACAGCAGCCTGCGACCGTCGGTGGAGATATCGAAGGAGCCGATCGAGAAGAAGTCGTGCCCCTCGGCTTCGACGTTGCCGTCCAGAAGCACTTGCTCTCCCGGGACGTCGCTGTCAGCAGTCAGCTGCGGCGGTGTCCAGTCCTGGGGATCGGTGATCGGAGCGCGGCAGTGGATTCCGTACTGCTTCCCTTCGACGGTGCGTCCGTAGTACCACCAGGTCCCTCGACGCACGGGGACCGAGAGATCCGTCTCCTGAGTGCGTCCCTTGATCTCGGAGAAGACCTGCTCGCGAAGGCTCGCGAGGTGTGACGTGCGGGCGGCCGTGTAGGCGTTCTCTGCCCGCAGGTGCGCGAGGACCTGTTCGTCGTCCTTGCCTCGCAGCCACTCGTACGGGTCGGTGAAGGCGTCGCCGTGATGGCTTCGGACCGTGTCCTTCCGCTCGGCGACCGGGGGTGAAGAGGGCGAAGGCGTGGACTCGGGCACGCACCAACGCTAACGGATGCTCCGTGCGCCGCAACTGGAACGAGATGAGCGTTCGCGGACCGGGCCGCGGGTGTGCGAAGATTCTGTCCGTCCGGTTGCCGGACCATGAACACGCGGTGAACTGTTCGTTCGCTCCCGCCGACACCGTCGGCTCACCCATCCACCAAACGAAAGCGAACAGTGGAAACCGTCGCCCTGATCGTCGTGCTGGTCATTGTTCTGGCACTCTTCTTCGACTTCACCAACGGGTTTCACGACACCGCGAACGCGATGGCGACACCCATCGCCACCGGTGCCCTGAAACCCAAGACAGCCGTCTTGCTCGCTGCGATCCTCAACCTCGTCGGCGCCTTCCTGTCGACCGAGGTGGCGAAGACCATCTCCGGGGGCATGATCCGTGAGGACGAGATATCCGCGACGATCTTCCCGTCGATCATCCTCGCCGGCCTGGTCGGCGCCATCACATGGAACATGCTGACGTGGCTTCTCGGGCTCCCGTCCAGCTCGTCGCACGCACTGTTCGGGGGGCTTATCGGCGCCACCATCGTCGGTGCGAGCATGGCCGCGATCGATTTCGGGACCGTGCTGTCCAAGGTCATCCTTCCGGCGCTCATCGCGCCGGTAACGGCGGGTTTGATCGCTTTCACCGTCACCAAGATCGCCTATGGGGTCACCCGCCGATACGACGGCAAGCCCGACGGCCGCGACGGCTTCCGCTGGGGGCAGATCTTCACGTCGTCGCTCGTGGCCCTGGCCCACGGCACGAACGACGCCCAGAAGACGATGGGCGTCATCACCCTCGCCCTCATCACGGTCGGCTGGCAGTCCTCCGCGCATCACGAACCGCAGACCTGGGTCGTCTTCGCGTGCGCCATCACGATCGCTCTGGGCACGTACATGGGCGGCTGGCGCATCATCCGAACCCTCGGCAAGGGCCTCACCGACGTCAAGCCCGCCCAGGGCTTCTCGGCTGAGGCATCCACCGCCTCGACGATCCTGGCATCCAGCGCCCTGGGTTTCGCCCTCTCGACCACGCAGGTCGCGTCCGGCTCGGTCATCGGCTCGGGCCTGGGCCGCCGTGGTTCGAAGGTGCGCTGGCGGACCGTCGGCCGCATCATGGTCGGCTGGCTGTTGACGTTGCCCGCCTCCGGCGCGGTGGGAGCCCTCGCGGCGCTCATCGTCGTCTGGCTGGGCCAGGTTGTCGGCGTCATCACCGTCGCAATCATCGCCTTCGCCGTCATCGGGGGCATCTTCCTTCGCTCGCGTCGCAACGCTGTCCACTCCGGTAATGCGATGAGCGAGGTCGCCGACTCGGGGCGTGCCGTCAAGGTCAAGAAGAACCCGCCGCCCACCTGGCGCGAGCGACGCGCCACCCGCGCGGGTACGAACACCGACCGCGAGCGGTCGGGCGCGGGTGTCGCGCCCGCCGACGAAGAGAAGCACCCGACCGCGGTCGGATCGGGTGAGTCCGAGCGGACGGAGGACACCCCGTGACCGTCTCGATCGACTGGTTCGCGTTCATCCAGGTCTTCGTCGCGGCGATGCTGAGCGCCACTGTCGCAGTCACCCTCTACGCTGTCGGCCTGCGTCTGCTTGTCATTGCGGGCCGTGCGCCGGTCGTCACGCCCGCAGAGTTCACCGATGCGATCACGGTGATCACTCCGAAGGAAGCGAAACGAGCGGCGAAAGCTGCGGCGAAGGCCGCCAAGCGCAGCCCGTTGACGGCGGGGCAGAAGCGCGCCGCGTTCCTCGGAGCGCTCACCGCGTTCGGGCTCTGCTCCCTCGTCGTCCTGGCCGGCATCGGCATCATCGTCTTCTTCCACTGATCACGGTCGGACGCGCCGCATATCCTGGCCAGATGACAGACTCCGACGTCCAGTTCGGCCAGTATCCGCCCGCGCGCCGGACTCTGATCCACCTCAGTGACACCCACCTGCTTGCGGGCGGGGCGCTGCTCGGCGGACGCTACGACACCGCCGAGGGTCTGCGGCGAGGGCTCGAAGCGGTCCGGCGCACGGGAATCTCGCCCGACGCACTTGTCATCACCGGGGACCTCACCGATCTCGGCGAGGAAGACGCCTACCGAGCCCTGCGTGAGTGCGTCGAGCCGTTCGCGGCCGAGCTGCGAGCTCCGGTGATCTGGGTCGCTGGAAACCACGATGAACGCCCGGCGCTGCGCGCCGGCCTGCTCGGGAGCGAGGCGACCGAGGAGCCGGTGACGGGGACGTGGGACCTTGATGGGCTGCGGATCATCGCGCTCGACTCCAGTGTCCCCGGGTGGCATCACGGCGATCTGGACGAAACCCAGTTGGCCTGGCTCGCCGAAGAACTGGCGACCCCCGCTCCGCTCGGGACGATTCTGGCCCTCCATCACCCGCCGATTCCGAGTCACATCCCGTTCTTCGACATCCTCGAGCTTCAGCATCAGGGGGAACTCGCGGAGGTGATCGCCGGAACGGACGTCCGGCAGATCCTCGCGGGTCATCTGCACTATTCGACCAGCGGTACGTTTGCCGGGGTCCCCGTGAGTGTCGCCGCGGCGACGTGTTACACGATGAATCTGCAGCGCCCGGCGGACGAGGTCAACGGCATGGACGGTGGACAGTCGTTCCACCTCGTGCACGTCTACGACGACACGATCACGCATTCGGTCGTACCCGTCGGGGAGGCGGAGACCGCAGAGACATTCACACCCGAATGGGTGTCGCGGATGGCGCAGCTCACGCCGCAGGAGCGTCTCGAGGCGTTCTCTCGCAAGCGCTGACGGCGGGCAGTAGGCTCGATGCCACACCCACCGCTGTGATCGAACCCACAAGGACAACCACACATGGCTCAGGACGCAACGAAGCGAACCCGCACCGAATCCGACTCCCTCGGCTCGATGGAGATCCCCGAAGACGCATACTGGGGAATCCACACCGCCCGGGCGCTGGAAAACTTTCCGATCTCGCGCCGCCCGATCTCCGTCTACGCGGATCTCGTGCGCGCCCTGGCGATGGTGAAGCAGGCCTCTGCTCGCGCCAACAAGGAGATCGGCGTCTTGGACGCTGAGCGAGCTGACCTCATCGATCGCGCAGCGCAACTCGTCATTGACGGCGAGTACCACGATCAGTTCGTCGTCGGTGTCATCCAGGGCGGCGCCGGAACCTCGACCAACATGAATGCGAACGAGGTCATCACCAACGTCGCGCTCGAACTCGCCGGCCGACCCAAGGGCGACTACGCCTATCTTTCGCCCATCGACCACACCAACCGTAGTCAGTCCACAAACGACGTGTACCCGACCGCGATCAAGGTGGGGCTGAGTCTCGACCTGTACAGCCTGCTCGATGAGCTGGACCTCCTGCGCCGCGCCTTCCTCGAGAAAGCCAACGAGTTCCACGACGTCCTCAAGATCGGTCGTACGCAGCTGCAGGACGCCGTACCGATGACGCTCGGTCAGGAGTTCCACGGCTTCGCGACGACTCTGGGAGAAGACCACGCTCGCCTCGCGGAGAACGCGAAACTCCTCCACGAGGTCAACATGGGCGCCACGGCGATCGGCACCGGCATCACGACCCACCCGCACTATCGCGAGGCCGTTGTGCGTCACCTCATCGACATCAGTGGTCTGGGTCTGGAGAGCGCGACCGATCTCGTCGAGTCCACGAGCGACACTGGCGGGTTCATGTCGTTCTCGTCCTCGCTCAAGCGCAATGCCATCAAGCTCTCCAAGATCTGCAACGACCTCCGACTGCTTTCCAGCGGCCCCCAGGCGGGCCTTGGGGAGATCAACCTTCCCGCGCGCCAGGCGGGGTCTTCGATCATGCCCGGCAAGGTCAACCCGGTGATCCCGGAGATGGTGAACCAAGTCGCCTACGCCGTCGCTGGCGCGGACCTCACCGTCACGATGGCCGTCGAGGCCGGCCAGCTCCAGCTCAACGCCTTCGAACCGGTGATCGCGCACTCGATCTTCCAGTCGATCACGTGGATGCGACGTGCCATGCACTCGCTGCGGATCAACTGCATCGACGGCATCACCGCGAACCGGGACCGTCTCGGCGCGATGGTGGGATCGTCGGTCGGCGTCGTCACGGCGCTGACGCCCTTCATCGGCTACGCCGCGGCCGCGGCACTGGCCAAGACCGCGCTGCTGACCAACCGCAATGTTGGAGACCTCGTGGTCGAGGCCGGCCTCATGTCCCGCGAACAGGTCGACAAGCAGCTCTCGCCGGCTCGCCTGTCCGGCCTCGAGGCGGCGACGCAGGCGATCCCGGTTATCCGCTCCGCCGACAGCGTCGTCGAGCGGCTCTGATTCAGCCTTCGATACGGCAATGCGTCGTCAGTTCGCCGATGCCGTCCACCCCGACGGTGACCGTCGAGCGGTCGCGCAGGAAGATCTGCGGGTCGCGGGAGTAACCTGCGCCCCCGGGGCTGCCCGTCGAGATGAGCGTGCCCGGCAGCAGCGTGGCGGACTGCGACAGGTGCGAGACGAGCTTGGCGACGGAGCGGATCATCTGACCCGTCGACGCGTCCTGCACGGTCTTACCGTCCACGACCGCCCAAATGTGGAGGCTTTGCGGGTCCGGGATCTCGTCCGCCGTCACCAGGAAAGGGCCCGTCGGCGTGAATCCGTCGAAGGACTTGCAGCGGGACCATTGCGCCTCGGAGAACTGGATGTCTCGCGCCGTGATGTCGTTGACGACGGTGTACCCCCACACGTAGCGCAGCGCCTCGTGTTCGGGGACGTCTTTGGCAGGGCGACCGATGATGACACCGAGCTCGGCCTCGTAGTCGACCGACTCCGACAGCGAGCGTGGCCACGTCGTCGTCTGCTCATGCCCGCTGAGCGAGTTCGGCCAGAGGACGAACACGGTCGGTGTCGCGTCGGCCTTCAGGCCGAGCTCACCCGAATGGGCCGCATAGTTGAGTCCCACGGCGAGGACGACCGGCGGAGCGTCCGACGCCGAACCGTAAGAAACGCCGTCGAGGGATGCGCCGAGGCCACGACCGTCGACCGCCGCGCGCACGCGGGCAAGCTCGTCGTCGCCGCCCTCGATGAGGGCGTTGAGGGTCGTCGGAGCACCGGGGTAGAGGCCGTCGAGAGGGAGGTACGTGTCGTCTGCGATGACGGACAGCACCGGTTCGGGCGCCCCCGGGGGGATGACGTGGGCGAAACGCATCCCACCAGGCTACCGGGAGCGAGGCTCGGGGACACGCCGCGCCTAGGCTGATTCGCATGTCCTTCCCGTCGCCGTTGGCTCAACCGCCGCACGCGCACGCCGCACTCATCCCCCCGGCGCCGGCGCAGCCGCGCCTTCCTGTTCCGCCGCGCCGAGGGCGCAGCGCCCCGATCTGGATCGTCGGTGTCCTCGTCGTCCTCCTCGTGCTGCTCGCGGCCTACCTGTTGAGCATCCTGGGGAGAGTCACACTCATCGCGGGGGCGGTCCTCGCGCTCATCCCGCTCGCGGGCGTCTTGGTCGCGGTCCACATCATCGATCGTTGGGAGCCCGAGCCTCTCTCGCTGCGTCTGTTCGCGGTCGGATGGGGCGCGATCGCAGCCGTCGTGATCGCTCTTGGCGTCGATCTGCTGGTCGTCCTGCTGGTCGGTTCGGGCAGTCTGCCGCAGTGGTTCGCGCCGGTCGTTCAGGCTCCCATCGTGGAGGAACTGGGCAAGGGCATCGGAATCCTCCTTCTCCTCCTGTTCGCCCGCCGGGCATTCGACGGTCCCGTCGACGGCATCGTGTACGGCGCCCTTATCGGCGCGGGGTTCGCGTTCACGGAGAACATCCTCTATTTCGGGTCGAGCCTTGTCGAAGGCGGCGTGGCGCAGACGACCGTGACGTTCTTCGTCCGCGGGCTTTTGTCCCCGTTCGCGCACGTGATGTTCACCGCGGCGACCGGATACCTCGTGGGACGCGCGATCCGCCGGGGCGACGGACGCGTCGGAACCCTTGGAGCGTGGGTGCGCGGGCTGCTCATCGCGATCGTGCTGCACGCCGTCTGGAACGGCTCGGCCGTGTGGGCCGACTTCTTCGCCCTCTACCTCCTGCTCCAGGTGCCTCTGTTCATCCTGTTCATCCTCGGAATCATCCTGCTCCGGCGCGAAGAGGCGCGCGTGACCCGCGCCATGCTCGGTGAGTACGCCGCGTCGGGATGGTTTTCACCCGAGGAGGTCTTCGCCCTTGCGACCAGCGCGGGGAGGCGCCGGGCCGTCGCCTGGGCGCGCACACTGCCGGGGGACCGCTCGGCGGCGATGCGCACGTACATCTCAGAGGCCACACAGCTTGCCGCCGCGCGCCAACGCGCGCTCAGCGGGCGTGATCGACATGCCGTGGCTGACGAGCAGATCTACCTGCAGCGAACGGTCGCCGCGCGACACGTGGTTCTCGCCCCGTGAGCCTCGTGGACGGGTCAGCCCGGAAATAACTCAGCGCCCGGTGCCGCGGCGATGCCTGCGTGTCTCCCGAGCGCTGAGTGTGTCTGCGACCATTCTGGAACCGCGTTCTGCCGCTGTCAAGACCTCCGCCTGGGCGGGTGCGGGCCCAGATTGACCCCTCTCCCACACTCGGGTTGGATGGGACCATGAGTGAAGATCGCACGAAGCCTGAAATCGATGCCCCCGAGGGCCCCGCACCCGCCGAACTGGTCGTGAAGGACCTCGTCGTCGGCGAGGGAGACGAGGCGCACGCTGGTGACGCCGTCACGGTGCATTACCTCGGCGTCGAGTACGACTCGGGGGAGGAGTTCGATTCCTCCTGGAGCCGTGGGGAGAGCATTCAGTTCCCCCTTCGCGGGCTCATCCAGGGCTGGCAGGACGGCATCCCCGGCATGCGAGTCGGCGGGCGTCGCGAACTCATCATCCCGCCGCACCTGGCCTACGGACCCGCGGGTTCGCACCCGCTGGGCGGCAAGACGCTGATCTTCGTGATCGATCTCCTGTCGGTCGGCTGAACTCGGCGTAAATTTTAGATTCGTTGGAATATATTCGGAGTCACTGCGTTTTCGTCCTGCAGACACCCTGATCCCGTTCGAAAGGCGGACCATGACCACGACAGATATCCCCGGCTACCAGACCGGTTCTTGGGCACTCGACCCGTCGCACAGCGAAGTCACCTTCAGCGTGCGTCACATGATGATCTCGAAGGTGCGTGGCGTGTTCGGCGTCAAGAGCGCGACCATTGAGGCGCCGGAGAACCCGCTCGAAGCGAAGATCACGGCGTCGGCCGACGCCGCGTCGATCGACACGAAGGATGAGGGTCGCGACAAGCACCTGCGTTCGGCGGACTTCTTCGACGTTGAGCAGTACCCGACGATCGATTTCGCCTCGACCGGTATCCGTGCCGATGGCGACGACTACCTCGTTGACGGCGACCTGACCATCCGCGGTGTCACGAAGCCCGTGACCTTCAAGGCGGAGCTCGGCGGCTTCGGAACCGACCCGTACGGCAACTACAAGGCCGGCGTGACCGCGCAGACGACGATCAACCGCGAAGAGTTCGGCCTCACCTGGAACACGGCACTCGAGTCCGGTGGTGTGCTTGTCGGCAAGGACGTCACCATCACGCTCGACCTGCAGTTCGCTCGTCAGGCCTGATCGAACGGATCACACAGGGCCGGAGGCATGTGCCTCCGGCCCTGTGTCGTTCGCGCCGGGAGGTTCAGGGCTCGGGGTTGAGGGCATCGTAGCGACGGAAGCGCGGGCTCAGGCGCACGAGGGTCGCAGCGAGACCGATGATGACGAAACCGCCGAGCAGCGGCGGGAACCACAACGCCGTAAAGGTCGTGAGGACTCCCACGTAGAGCGCCCCCACGCGTGGTCCGCCGGCGACGACGACGATGAAGATGCCCTGGAGGCGTCCGCGGACCGCATCCGGGACCGCAGCCTGCATCATCGTGGAGCGGTAGATCGCGCTGATGTTGTCTGATGCGCCGGCGACCGCGATCGTCACGAGCGCGGCGGCCAGGAGCGCCACGTTCGTGCGCGTTTCACTCACGCCCGCGTCGGGAGCGAACCAGCCGCTCGCCGCGGCGAGGAGGACGAGACCGAACGCGACGACGGAGGCGCCATAGACGATGATCGCCCGCTCGATGCCGCGTCCATGCCATCGATAGCGGCCCACGCGTCCCGAGAACAGGCTCGAGGCGAAGGCTCCGAAGGCGTAGCCGGCGGTCAGGAGCCCCGTCGTGATCTCACCGCCGCCGAGGATCAGTACCCCGATCGCAGGAAAGAGGGCGAGGGGCTGACCGAAGGTCATCGCGATGATGTCGAGGATGTACTGGAGACGGATATTCGGCGCTCGGCGGAGGAAGGCGATGCCGTCTCGGAGGCTTTCTAAGCCGGGCTTGGCGAGGTGCTCGCCCTGGGGAGCGATGGCGGGGAGTGCCCACAGTCCGAGGAACAGGGAGATCATCAGCACGACGTCGATCGTGTAGGTCCACTGATAGCCGAAGAATGCCACCAGGAGACCGGCAAGAGCGGGTCCGCCCATGACCATGAGTCCCATGGAGATGCCCTGAAGCGCGGCCGCCGCGGGAAGGAGATCCCGGGGGAGGAGCCGTGGGGTGATCGCGGACTTCGCCGCCGACGCGATCGAGTTCGCGGAGGAGTTGACGACGCTGATCACGTACAGCCACCACACGGTTTCCAGGTGCGCCCACGCGAGGATAGCCAGCACTAACGTCGAGGCAAAGGTGACGAGGGAGGCGATGAGGGCGACCCGGCGCCGGTCGAACGCGTCAGCGAGCATGCCGCCGTAGAGGCCGGCGAGGATCATCGGCACGAGGCCCGCGACGGCGATCATCGAGACCGCGAAGGTGGACTGGGTCAGCTCGTACATGTGCAGCATGACGGCGACGATCGTGAGTTGGCTACCGATCCCCGCGAGCGTGGATCCCGCCCACAAACGGGCAAAGGCGGGACTGGCGCGCAGCGGGCTCAGGTCTATCAACGAGTCGCGGCCGAAGCGCCGCGTCACAGGTCGACCTCGACGCGCTTGATACGCGCGGTATGGCCGGAGACGATCGAGACGTCGCGCGCGCGGACGCCGAAATGGTCTGCAAGCGTCCGCTCGACGCCCTCGTTTGCAGCGCCGTCCACGGCGCGCTCGCGCACATAGACGGTCAGTTCGTCACCGGATGCCTCGACGAGGGGGCCTTTTCTGCTGCCCGGTTTGACGCGCACAGTGACTCTCACCCCAGAAGGTTACTCGGGTCGTCGACGGCCGGTCGGGCTGATAGACTGTTTCGGTTGCCGTTTGATCGGCCGCGGATAAAGAGAGCCCACACATCAGGTGACGGGCGCCGCGCAACGAAGAGAGAGGGGATCGGTTCTATGGCACTTGAAGCAGAGGTCAAGAAGGCGATCATCGAAGAGTACGCAACGCACCCCGGTGACACCGGTTCCCCCGAGGTGCAGGTCGCGATGCTGACGCAGCGCATCAAGGATCTGACGGAGCACCTCAAGGAGCACAAGCACGACCACCACTCGCGTCGTGGCCTGTTCCTTCTCGTCGGTCAGCGCCGCCGTCTGCTCGGCTACCTTCAGGACATCGACATCGCGCGTTACCGCTCGCTGATCGAGCGCCTGGGTCTTCGCCGCTGAGCGCACCCGCGTATATCGCTTCTTCCGAAGGCCGCCCCCGGTGTGGGGCGGCCTTCGTCGTTTCCGGTGCATGTCTGCCCAACTCCGAAGGTCTGCCCAACTCCGAAGGTCTGCCCAACCCCGAAGGTCTGCCCAACCCCGCCCCGCCTTGTGCACAACTGCGGCGTGCACAACTGCGGCGTGCACAGCCGACACGCCGTGGGGGAGCCCCTCGTGGTCGGCGTGTCGGGTCTTGACGCCGCAGTTGTGCGGGCGGGGCGTAGTCGAAGTCACGGGGGCGGGGAGCCGTAGCTCAGGTTGCCGTGCGGGCCTGCGATGCGTCCGGCTCGTGCACAACTGCGGCGTAGACGGGCGACACACCGATGAGGAAACCCCGATCGTCGGCGTGTTGGGTCTTGACGCCGCAGTTGTGCGGCGTGCCGAGTTGGGGCTCGACGCCGCAGTTGGGGCTCGACGTCGCAGTTGTGCGGTGTGAGGGTGGGGTCAGGAGGAGGCGCGGGCGGCGAGGAGGTCGGCGTGCCAGCGCTCGGCAACGTCGGGGTGCGCCCGCAGGCGTGACTTGAGCGCGTTCTCGCCGTAGGCGGCATAGATCGGGTTGGTCGGATCCTGCGTGACGCCCCGAGCCTGCGCGGCAAGCTCCGCGGGAAGCTCGATGAGCGGCAGGGAACGATCGAGTGCCGGGTTGAAGAAGAACGGAACCGAGATTCGCTCGTCCGGGTACTTGGGTGAAATCACGCGGTGGTCGGTCGCGATGAGATACCCGTCGGTCGCGTACTCGAGCATCTCGCCGATGTTGACGACGAATGCCCCCGGTACCGGCGGAGCATCCACCCATTGGCCGTCGCGACGCACCTGGAGGCCACCCTTCCCCGGCTCGACCCACAGCAGGGTGAGAACGCCGGAGTCCTTGTGCGCCCCGACTCCCTGCTGCGGCGTCGGATCCTCCTTGCCGGGGTAGCGGACGATCTTCAGCAGCGTCGCGGGGTCACCGAAGTGCGAGTCGAAGTAGTCCTCCGGGGCGCCGAGCGCCAGCGCCCAGGCGCGAAGGAGCTTACGAGCGACGCCGGTGAGGTGGTCCTGCCACTCCTGAGCGATGTCCTTGAGTTCGGGCAGCGCTTCGGGCCACAGGTTCGGTCCGATCAGCCGTGTGTAGTCGGGCGCCTCGGGATCGGTGATCGCGGCGCGCTCGGGGCCGATGTCGATCTGCTCCCGCCAATCCACCTTGCCCTGGGTGCGCTCGCCGCCGACACGGGTGTAACCGCGAAAGTGCGGACTGGAGACGTTCTCGATCGAGAGCTTGTCCTCCTCGGGGAGCGCGAAGAACGCATGCGCGGTACGCAGGAGGCGCTCCTCGAGTTCCGGGGTGCCACCGGTGCCGGTGAGGTAGAAGAAGCCGACGTCGTGGGTCGCCGCCCGCAGCTGGTCACGGAAGGATTCGGCCGCCTCCTCGCCCTGGTCCAGCAGAGAGAGGTCGAGGATCGGAAGGTTCAACTCAGACATAACGCGAGGCTACGACGCGCGTACGAGGCCGGGGGCGGATGTTGCCGTTCGTTACCGAGACGCGCGATGCTCACTGGTCTGGTCGAACGCGGGTCATGCTGCCGGTCCAGGGGTTGGGATCGTCCTTGGGGCGGCGGGATCCGGTCGGGTCATTTCGTCGCGTCTCTTTCCCGAGGAGCCCCGGATCGGCGAAGAGCCAACGTGGGCGTGGCTCGATGACGGGGCGGAACAGGCGCCGCACCGGCCAGCTGGCCAGCGCGAACGCGATCGCGATCGCGAGCAGGATGACAAGCGGCAGCCAGAGCCAGGTCGGCTCGAGGCCGCGCAGCAGCCCCGATTCCCGGAGCGGGTAGAGCACGAAGGAGTGCAGCAGGTAGACGTACATCGTGTACTGCCCGAGGTGGGTCCACCGGTGCTGTCCGCGCGGAACGAGGAAGAAGAGCGCGGCGCTCAGTGTCAGGGCGATCACCATGAGGAGCAATCGGACGCCGCCGGCCCACCACTGCGTTCCGGCCAGGTCTGCGTAGCTGCTCTCGTAGAAGAGCCACCGCTGCAGGTCGATCGCCTCCCACACATCCACGAAGAACCAGGCCGCCCATCCCGCCACCGCGAACACAGCGATCGACGAGATGATCTGCCACGCCGCGGGCCGTCGAAGTGCGCGCATCCGATCCAAGATGCCGTGTGTGGCGAGCCACCATCCCAGAGTGAAGAACGGGAGGAAGCCGAGTGTGCGTGAGAGGGAGAACGTTGAGTCGACGTTCGGCACGTAGCCCGCGCCGATGGAGACCAGCACCGTCCACAGCAACGGCCAGCGCAGCAGGGCGAGATAGGGGAGCACGAGCCGGAAGATCGCGAGCGCGAGGAGGAACCAGAGCGTCCATGACGGTTGCGTGAGGTTCGGGTCGGCCGTTCCCTCGACAAGCCATTTCGTGAGCGTCCACAATCCCTCGAAGATCACGTAGGGCAGCACGATGTCGGTGAGCACGCGCACCATCTGCTTGCGCGAAGGGGGTTCGGCTTTGGAGAAGTAGCCCGAGATGAGCGCGAACGCCGGCATGTGAAAGGCATAGATGAGCAGGTACAGAGCGCGGGCGATGTCGGAGTCGTAGGTGAGCCGCTGAATGGCGTGGCCGAGGACGACCAGCACGATGCAGAGGAACCGGGCGTTGTCCCACACAGGGACGCGGCGCCGCGGACGGTGCTCGGGTGCGCCCACGGGCGAGGAGAGGTGAGAATCGGACGTCGCCTGACCACCCTAGCGATCGGGAATAGTCTGATTTCTCCTGCGTTATAGCTGATATATTCGTACGCATAGATCGGGGCACGGTCCCGGGAGTGGAATGAGACAGTGGCAGACCAGGCCATCGAACAGCCCGTTCAGTTCGGGATCTTCAGCGTCAGTGACATCACGGAAGACCCGACGACGGGGTACACGCCGAGTGAGGCTGAGCGCATCCAGGCGGCCCTGACGATCGCGAAACACGCCGACGAGGTCGGTCTGGATGTCTTCGCGCTCGGCGAGCATCACAATCCTCCGTTCTTCTCGTCCAGCCCCACGACGACGCTCGCCTACATCGCGGCACAGACCGAGAACCTGATCCTCTCGACGGCGACGACCCTCATCACCACCAACGATCCGGTCAAGATCGCCGAAGACTTCGCGATGCTTCAGCACGTCGCGGGCGGTCGAGTCGACCTCATGCTCGGGCGTGGCAACACGGGCCCGGTGTACCCGTGGTTCGGCAAGGACATCCGCCAGGGCCTGCCGCTCGCGGTCGAGAACTACGATCTCCTGCACAAGCTCTGGACCCAGGACGTCGTGGACTGGGAGGGCAAGTTCCGCACCTCGCTGCAAGGATTCACCTCCACGCCTCGCCCGTTGGACGGCGTCGCGCCCTTCGTCTGGCATGGGTCGATCCGCACGCCCGAGATCGCCGAGCAGGCCGCGTACTACGGTGATGGATTCTTCGCGAACAACATCTTCTGGCCGAAGGAGCACTTCCAGCGGCTTGTGAACCTCTATCGTCAGCGCTTCGCGCACTACGGGCACGGTACTCCCGAGCAGGCGATCGTCGGCATCGGCGGTCAGGTGTTCATGCGCGAGAACTCGCAGGACGCCGTGCGCGAGTTCCGGCCCTATTTCGACAACGCTCCCGTCTACGGTCACGGTCCGTCGATGGAGGACTTCACCGAGATGACACCCCTGACCGTGGGGTCGCCGCAGCAGGTCATCGACCGTTACGCCGCCATGCGCGACACGTTCGGCGACTACCAGCGTCAGCTCTTCCTCCTCGATCATGCGGGGCTGCCGCTGAAGACCGTGCTGGAGCAACTCGACCTGCTCGGCGGCGAGGTTGTGCCGGTACTGCGCAAGGAGTTCGCGAAGGACCGTCCCGCGGACGTCCCGAACGGACCGACGCACGCGGCTCGCGTGCGCGCTGCGTACGGTGACGGTCCGACCCGCCAGGCACGTCCCGGCGCGAACCGGGGCGACAACCTCAGCGGCCCGAGCCCCTACCAGGACGCACCGGCACCGGCTGGCGCATCGTTCGGAGTGAAGCGATGAGCGCGCGCCGCATCGCTGTCGTGGCGGCCGGTCTGTCGAATCCCTCCTCCACGCGCATGCTCGCGGACCGGCTCGCCGCAGCGACGGTCACAGACCTGGAGGCTCAGGGTGTGGGCGCCACTGTCGACACGTTCGAGTTGCGTGATCGCGCCCAGGACATCACCAACAACCTCCTCACCGGGTTCGCCACGCCCGCGTTGGAGTCCATGATCAACACCGTCGTCTCAGCCGATGCGCTGATCGTCGTCACGCCGATCTTCACGACGAGCTACTCCGGGCTCTTCAAGTCGTTCATCGATCTCCTCGACCCCGACGCGCTCACGGGCAAGCCCGTGCTCATCGGGGCGACGGCGGGCACGGCGCGGCATTCGCTCGCGATCGACTATGCGATCCGGCCGCTGTTCACCTACCTCCACGCCGTGCCGGTGTCGACGGGCGTGTTCGCCGCGTCCAGTGACTGGGGCTCGGCGGCGGACGAGGTTGCTCCGCTCGCGACACGCATCACTCGTGGTGCGCGTGAGCTCGCCAGTGCCATCGTTGGGAAGCCCGCTGCCACGTCTGAGGATCCGTACGACCCCGACTCCTACCTCGGCGAGGGCAAGTCCTTCGGTCACCTCTTGGGTGGCCTCGCCGGCGAGTGACGGTCTCGGCGGAGAGACCGCGAGTCAGCCGAGCACGATATCGGAGAGGCTCGCCAGCTCTCGCGGCTCGGGCCGAACCGCCGTGCCAGTAAGAACATCCGCATCGGCGAGCGCACCGACATCGACGCCGGCGAGAGTCATGATCTCGCGCACCGGAACTTGGAAGGTGCGGAATGCGCCGAGCGGCGGGACGAGCAGGTCTTCGTCCAGGTCGGAGAGCAGTTCGCTCTGGTCGAGGAGAAAGCCCGCGGCGGCGAGCGCCGGCTCACTCGAGGTGCCTGAGTTCCAGGCGGCGATCTTCCAAAACCGCCGGGGGACGGCAATGCCGCGATAGGGCGGATCGTCATCGGCGAGAACCGGCGCGGTGAAAACACTCACGCGGTGGTCGTTGTCCTCCGCGTAGGCGAGGACGTGGTCTTCGAGGCCGAGCCAGAGCTCCTTGGATTGGTTGAACCCCGCCACTTGTGGCGCGGCGTTCGTATAGAAGAACGTCGCTTCGGTGGCCTCCCGCGCGTTCTCACCCCAGCCCGGATCGCGGCGACGGACGAGGTGACCACGGTCCAGGTCATTTCTGGCGTACACGTCGGGCCCGGCTTGATCCTCCTCGGCGACGCGTGGATCGAGCGCCCAGTCGCCGGTGCGCGACACGTCTTGGAGACTCGCGCCATCGATGTCGACCGCCGTGACCGCAGCGAAACGTCGGTCGGCGTCGAGCACCACCGTGAAGTGCGGGTAGTCCAGTTCGATGAGCCGCCCCCGCGCCGGCTGCGGGAGGGGCACCGGAATGCCGAGGAACAGAGGGTCGCGGCCGGCGGGTGTCTCAGAAGTCATACGACCATCATGTCGACCCCACCCGACGTCGCGAGGTCGGCGGTGCCCGGTCACGTGTCGTGCCGGGACAGCGGCAGATAGTCGCCCCGTCCACGCCAGCTGCCGTGCTCGCTGAGCGCGCGGAAGCGCAGGGTCGTGAACTCCCGGTGGAAGTCGCGCCGCTCCCGCTCGCGCATCGCATGCTTATGATCCTGCGCGGTCGCGCCCGTGCCACGTCCGAAAGTCATGTCGCGCATCGCGCGGGCCGAGGTCCACACGGAGAACGTCGAGACGGTGCGCGGGGGACGAAGCGCCGCGCCGCTCAGTGTTGCGGCGGGATGATCGCGCACCAGGCGTTCGACGGGGCGACCCCAGCGGATGAATCTCGGGATCTCGGGGAGCTTCATCCGGGCGAGAGTGATGGCCACGACGGGCTCGTCGGCGTCGGTGGGCGATGACTCACGGGGCAGGTGCGCGAACTCGCGCACTGATCCCCAGCGACGAACGAACCGCATCCGCACGTGCCATCCGCTCCGCAGGCGCTCGCCGAGCCCGGGTGTGCCGAGGAAGGCATCGAGCGCGGCGGGGTCCTCCCACTCGGCGAAGACCGCGAGGCGAGTGACCTGTAGTCGCTTCGGCGAGAAGGTCGGTGCTCCGAGTTCCATCCCCGCCAGCGCTTCCGCTGCGCGCAGTCCCGGCACCTCCGTGATGCCTCGCACGAGTGCCTTCGTTCCGGTGGCGACGGGCACTTCGGCGAGGTGAAACGAGTGCATAGGTCGAACCTAACCGGGCTCTCCACGGGTCGCGACCGCGACTGCGGGTGACCGGCTGGCGAGCGCTGGGTGAACATCGTGTGCCGGCGGCGTTTTCGACTTCCGCGTCCGGCGTGTGCGCGGCACGGTGGTCACGTGAGAGTCGCGATCATCGCAGAATCTTTCCTCCCGCACATGAACGGGGTGACCGGGTCCGTTCTTCACATCCTGCGTCACCTCGAACGCTCCGCTCACGAAGCGATCGTGATCGCGCCCGGATCGATAGGCGTTCCGGACCGCGTGCACGGGGCAGCCGTCATCACGGTCCCCTCCGTGCCGCTTCCCTCCTATCCGCAGGTGCGAGTGGCGGCAACCTCCGTCGGTCGCATCGAGCGTGACCTGGCCGCGTTCGACCCCGATGTCGTACACCTCGCGTCGCCCTTCGTGCTCGGCGCACAGGCCGTGGCCGCGGCGGAGCGATTGAGAATACCCACCGTCGCCGTCTACCAGACCGACGTGGCCGGCTACACCGAAAGGTACGGGGTGCCAGCGGCATCCCGCATCGCGCAGCAGCGCATCACACGGCTGCACCGCCGAGCCACGCTGACGCTCGTGCCATCCACGAGCGCGCGCGAGCAGTTGACCGCGTTCGGTGTAGATCGGCTGCGCACGTGGGGCCGTGGGGTGGACACCGCACAGTTCCATCCCGGGCAGCGTGATCACGCGTGGCGCTCGCGCGTCGCCCCCGGACGCACGATCGTCGGGTTCGTCGGCAGGCTCGCCTCGGAGAAGCAGGTGGAACACCTCGTTGCGGTCGCGGACCTCCCCGGTGTCCAACTCGTCATCATCGGAGACGGCCCTGCGCGCAAGGACCTGGAACGGGTGCTTCCTGACGCTCTGTTCCTCGGCTATCAGAGCGGCGACACGCTCGCCCGGTCGGTTGCGAGCTTCGACGTGTTCGTCCACCCCGGAGAGAGCGAGACATTCGGTCAGACCATTCAGGAAGCACTCGCCAGTGGTGTTCCGGTCGTCGCGACCGGTCGTGGCGGACCTCGCGATCTCGTGCGCAGCTCAATTGACGGCTGGCTCTATCGCCCCGGCGACCTCGCGGAGCTGAGAGAGCGCGTCCGTGACCTAGCCGGTGATGGCGCCAAACGGCACGCGTTCGGACTCGCGGCGCACGAGGCCATGCGCGATCGCACCTGGCCGGCGTTGTGCGCGCAGCTTCTCACTCATTACGACGAGGCCGCCCGCCTCCACTCGTTCGATGAGAGGGACACACGCCGCCGCCGCCCACAGCGCAGACCCGAACGCGTTCCCCCGCCGCCGGTGGCACGAGCGTGGCGTCGGTACGTCGCTCTGGGCGACTCCATCACCGAAGGTCTGTGCGACGGCTCCCGGATGCCGACGGGGCAGTATCGCGGGTGGGCGGACCGACTTGCGCAGCTTCTCGCACTTTCGACCCCCGGGGAGGGGGAGTTCCGCTACGCGAACCTCGCTGTGCGGAGCCGTCGCGTCGTCGACCTTGTCCGCGAGCAGGTCCCGCACGCACTTGCGCTCCGCCCGGACCTCGTATCCATCCTGATGGGGGCGAATGACCTCGTCAGCCATCGCGAACCGGTCGACGATCTCGCGAACGCCATTGAGGGAGCGGTGAGGATGCTGCGCTCTCGCGGCTGCGATGTGCTGCTGGCGACACCGTTTCTCCCTGACCGTCGTGCGCGGGTGCTCTTTCGGGCGCGCTTCGACGACTTCGCGATTGCGCTGCGCCGCATCGCCGTCGACACAGGGGCCATCCTCCTCGACCTGCATGCGATGCCCGAACTGGGCGAACTGCCCCTCTGGGCCGACGACAAGGTCCATCTGCGTTCCCGCGGACACCGACTCGTCGCATACCGCGCCGCAGACGCTCTCGGCATCGCCCACGCGGACGCGTTGGCCGGCCTGGATGAGGCCTTCCACGCCGACGATGACGCGCTCCCGCTCGGGGGATGGGTGCGACGCGACGTGCTGCCCTGGGCCTTGCGGCGAGTGCGCGGCCGGACCGCGGGCGACGGCCTCGCGGCCAAGCACTCCGATTACATCGTCATCCCGCGGCCGCACCGCCGGGGATCGGGAGTGGACACCGCGGTCTAGAAGGTTCAGCCGCTCTTGCGGCGGAACTCCCGCTTCTGCGTGATGGGAGCGTGCGACTCGTGCACGGCGGAGTCGCCGTCGAGGTGTGCTTCGCCTTGGCGATGCCGCTCGTTCTTCTTGTCGAGCGCCTCACGGAACTTGCGCTTCATTTCCTCCGAGGCGGAGACGTCTTCGTTCTCGGTCATGGTCCTACGATACGCACAGTCACGATCCACAGGGCCGACTGGTAGGCTGGATCGGGTTGCCTACATGGGCAATCGCTCAATTGAAAACGAGCTCTGGGAGCAGGCGCGGCGGAAGCTGGTCTCCTGTGGTGGGTTCCCGACGAGGACAGGCCTCTTCGGTGATCTTCTACTGGTGGCCAGCTGCGCGAATCACACGGATGTCTCCGTGCGCTGAGAACTGCTGCATTCCTGCTCCTTCGCACACGCTCGTGCGCGAAACGCGCGCGCGAGCCTAAACAAAGAAGGAGAGACCTCTTGGAAGGTCCTGAAATCACCGCCGCCGAGGCCGTTATCGATAACGGCCGATTCGGCACCCGTACTGTCCGGTTCGAGACCGGACGCCTCGCTCAGCAGGCACAGGGGGCCGTCGCCGCCTACCTCGACGACGAGACGATGCTCCTGTCGGCCACGAGCGCCGGTAAGCACCCGCGTGAAGGGTTCGACTTCTTCCCGCTGACCGTCGACGTCGAGGAGCGCTCCTACGCCGCCGGCAAGATCCCGGGGTCGTTCTTCCGCCGTGAAGGACGCCCCTCTACCGAGGCGATCCTCGTCTGCCGACTCATCGACCGTCCGTTGCGCCCGTCGTTCGTCGACGGCCTGCGCAACGAAGTCCAGATCGTCATCACCGTTCTCTCGATCGCGCCGGGCGAGTTCTACGACGCCCTCGCGATCAACGCCGCGTCCGCATCGACCCAGATCTCGGGTCTCCCGTTCTCCGGCCCCATCGCCGGTGTCCGCCTCGCCCTGATCCCGGGTCGTGGCGAGCACGAGGACCAGTGGGTCGCCTTCCCGACCGCGCAGCAGCTCGAGGAGGCCGTCTTCGACCTCATCGTCGCCGGTCGCGTTCTGGAGGACGGCGAAGTCGCCATCATGATGGTCGAGGCCGAAGCCACCGAAGTGAGCTGGGACCTCATCAAGACCGGTGCGGTCAAGCCCAATGAGGAGATCGTCGCTCAGGGCCTGGAGGCGTCGAAGCCCTTCATCAAGGAGCTCGTCGCCGCGCAGAACGTCATCGCGAACACCGCCGGTAAGGAGATCCAGGAGTACCCGGTCTTCCCGGCATACTCGCCCGAGGTATACGACTTCGTCGCTGAGCGTGCCTACGACGACCTTGTCGGCGTGTACCAG
Organism: Microbacteriaceae bacterium PS02070; assembly: GCA_029959865.1. GTDB lineage: Bacteria > Actinomycetota > Actinomycetes > Actinomycetales > Microbacteriaceae > Microbacterium. The sequence goes on from JASCPE010000002.1 coordinate 205,782, forward strand.
ATCGCCGACAAGCAGGAGCGTCAGGGCGCTGACGACGCGGTGAAGGACCGCGTCAAGGCAGAGCTGATCGCGGCCACCGAAGCCAACCAGCTTCCGGCCGCCGCGCCGCTGGAATTCTCGGCTGCGTACAAGTCGGTGACGAAGAAGATCGTCCGTGGTCGCATCCTCGAAGAGGGCGTGCGCATCGATGGTCGTGGCCTGGCGGACATCCGTCCGCTCGACGCCGAGGTGCAGGTCATCCCGCGCGTGCACGGTTCCGCGATCTTCCAGCGCGGTGAGACCCAGATCCTGGGTGTCACGACGCTGAACATGCTCAAGATGGAGCAGCAGATCGACTCGCTGTCGCCCGTCACGCACAAGCGCTACATGCACCACTACAACTTCCCGCCCTACTCGACCGGTGAGACCGGTCGTGTGGGCAGCCCGAAGCGTCGCGAGATCGGGCACGGCTTCCTTGCCGAACGCGCTCTCGTGCCAGTGCTGCCCAGCCGCGAGGAGTTCCCGTACGCGATCCGTCAGGTCTCCGAGGCCCTCGGCTCCAACGGGTCGACCTCGATGGGCTCGGTCTGCGCCTCGACCCTCTCGCTGCTGAACGCGGGTGTGCCGTTGCGTGCTCCCGTCGCCGGCATCGCGATGGGCCTCGTCTCCGACGAGGTTGACGGCGAGACCCGCTATGCCGCGCTGACCGACATCCTGGGAGCCGAGGACGCCCTCGGTGACATGGACTTCAAGGTCGCCGGTACGAGCGAGTTCGTCACGGCGATCCAGCTCGACACGAAGCTCGACGGCATCCCGTCGTCGGTGCTCGCCGCCGCCCTGACACAGGCCAAGGAAGCGCGTCAGACCATCCTGGGTGTGCTCACCGAGGCGATCGATGCGCCCGACGAGATGGCCGCGACCGCTCCGCGCGTGATCAGCGTCCAGATCCCGGTCGACAAGATCGGCGAGCTGATCGGCCCCAAGGGCAAGACGATCAACGCGATCCAGGACGAGACCGGCGCCGACATCTCCATCGAGGAGAACGGCACTGTCTACATCGGCGCCGTCGACGGCCCGTCCGCGGAGGCCGCGCGTGCGCAGGTCAACGCGATCGCCAACCCCACCAACCCGGAGGTCGGCGAGCAGTTCCTGGGGACCGTCGTCAAGATCGCGAGCTTCGGTGCGTTCGTCTCGCTCCTTCCGGGCAAGGACGGACTGCTGCACATCAGTGAGGTCCGCAAGCTCACCGGTGGCAAGCGGGTCGAGAATGTCGAAGACGTTCTTTCGGTCGGACAGAAGCTGCTCGTGCGCATCACGAAGATCGACGACCGCGGCAAGCTGTCGCTGGAGCCGGTCCTCGATGAAGCCGAAGGTGGCGACGACACTCCCGCCGAGCCGGCGGAGTAATCTCCACCGAGGAGCGCATACCGGTACGACTGCCCCGTGGCCATCAGGCCGCGGGGCAGTCGTCGTTTCGCGAAAATCGTGATCGGAGCGTTATCAAATATTCACTCGTCGGTCGCGCCGATCACACTCGTTGTCCCCCTGCGGCCCTACCCTCGAAGTACACACCGGCGGCTCCGGTCCCGGTCGATGTACTCGGGGGAATGACGTGGAAGCGACAGGGCCAGCGCCGCAGGCGATGGTGACCCGTGTCGCGTTGCGCGGCCGCCACCCTTCGGCTCCGATCCCCGTGCAGGGCCCGCCGCTCGGTGACGGTGTGCGAGTACCCCTCGGCGAAACGGGCGCATCGGTGTTTCCCGTGGTCCTGGGCGCGGCCGAGTTCGGCTGGCGATTGGACATCGGCAAAGCCCATCGCGTCATGGATGCCTACCGAGCCGCAGGGGGCAACGCGATTCACACCGCGGATGGCTACTCCGCGGGTCAGAGTGAGCACGTCGTCGGTCAGTGGGCGCACACCCGCGGCATCCGCGACGAACTCGTGGTGACGGTTCGCGTCGGCGATCATCCCGACCATCCGGGCCTGGACTCCGTCAATCTGGTGCGCGCCGTCGAGGCGTCGCTGGCGCGCTTGCGGACCGACCGCATCGATGTCCTGTCACTGGACGCGGGCGCGGACAAGGACACGCCGCTGGAACACGTCTTGGCGACCGTCGGGTGGCTGATCGAGACCGGCAAGGTGCGCGCCGTGGGCGGGTTCGGCTTCTCGGCCGCTCAACTCGTGGAGGCACGAATTCTCGCCGCTGCCGGCTATCCCCGGCTTCAGGTGGCAGACATCCCCTACAACATCCTCCGTCGACGAGAGCTGGACGCTGACCTTCCGCTCGTTCTGGCCGCACAAGGCATCGCGGTGACCGCGTCGCGCGCGCTGGAGCACGGCTTCCTCGCCGGTGCGCACCGATCCCGTTCCGGTCTGGGGCGCACGGTTCGCGGGCGCCAGCTTGCCGCGCACATGAACCGTCGGGGCAAGCGCACGCTCGCGGTGCTCGATGCGATCGGCTCCGAGTTGTCCATTCCCATCGCCTCGGTCGCTCTCGCCTGGCTCCTCGCCCAGCGCCTCATCACAGCGGCGGTCGTCAATGCCTCCGACGAAGCGCAGATCGGCGATCTGACTCGCGCGATCGGTGTGCAGCTGAGCCGCGCACATATGACGGAAATCGCACGGGTCGCAGGCTGATCCCGCTCCCTGTCAGAAGACTGTCCTAGGCTGGAGCGGACGGCGGCCACAGACGAAGCGAGGTGCGTGTGACGCACTACCTTTACCTGGTTCGCCATGCCGAGTATCTCGATGCGGAGCATGGACTCGACGACGGTCCGCTCTCGCCCCGCGGCGGGCGACAGGCGGCACTGCTGGCAGACCGGCTCTCGCCGATCGACTTCACGGCGGTGTGGCACTCGCCGCTGACACGAGCGGCGCAGACCGCGGAAGTCATTGCGGAGCGGCTCCGGTCGGTCGATCCTCAGCCGTCGGCGTTGCTGTTCGACTGCGTTCCGACCGGGCCCACGCCCGATATGCCTTCGGTGTACGAAGGATTCTTCGGAGGGTTCACCGACGCGGAGTTCGAGGCGGGGCGTGCCCAGATGGAGGACGCCACGGCCGAGTTCCTGGTCCGAAAGCCCGACTGTCACGAGCTCCTCATCACTCACAACTTCGTGATCGCATGGTTCGTGCGTGAGGTGCTCGATGGCGCTGACTGGCGCTGGATGACGATCAATCAGGCCAACTGTGGCTTGACGATCCTGGCGCAGCGCCCGGGGCGCCCGTGGTCCCTCGTGACGCACAACGACCTCGGGCATCTCCCGGTCGAGCTGCGAACGGGGTTGCCGGAGACGCTCTACGTGTGAGGTCTCGGTTGTGTAACAGTGCGCGCCTGCGGTGAGCGAATCCGCGCGTTCGGGACACTCTCGGTGTGGACGTTGCACTGCCGTCGAGATCATCCTTTCGAATGATGTCGGTGGCGAGTGACGACAGCTAGCCTGAGGGCGGCATCGCCGGCACGTCGTGTGCCCCATCGGAAGGAACACCCATGAAGCGCACCGGAATCGTCACGTTCGTCGGAGCGGTCACGCTCGCGCTCACCCTCGCGGGATGCTCGAACGACCCGGGATCGACGGGCTCGGACGATGACGACTACTACTCGCCGATCGGCGAGTACACCGATGTGCTCTACGGTGGCGACTTCGATGAAGAGGAATGGAACGCGCAGTACGTCGAGCGTGAGCGCGTTGTCGAGCAGATGGTCGCCGAATGCATGACGGATGAGGGCTTCGAGTACATTCCGCAGGAAGTCGACGAATCGATGTTCTCGTCGGGTGATGGTGACTCCGAGGAGAACGTCTACGAGCCGGACGACCGCGAGTGGGTGGAGCGTTACGGGTACGGCATCGTGAACTGGCCCGGGCAGGAGGAGGCGGAAGAGATTCCCGTCGAGGAGGAGGAGATCCCGGTCGACCCGAACGCCGAGTACCTCGAGAGCCTCTCCGAGAACGAGCGGTTGGCCTACGAGGAAGCGCTCTGGGGTCCGCAGCCGACGGAGGAGGAGATGAACGACCCCGACTACGAGTGGCCCATGGACGAGGGCTGCTACAACGTCGCGCAGAACGAGGTCGGGTACCCCGGCGAAGACACTTACGCGGGCCTCGAGGAGGAGTTCGCTCCGCTCATGGAGTCCATGGAAGAGTTCTGGACCACGTCTTCGGAAGACCCCCGCTTCGCAGAGCTGGACGCGGCCTGGGCTGGGTGCATGAGCGAAGCCGGTCACTCGGGTTACACGACTCAGATGGATCCTCAGGACGAGATCAGCAACGAAGTGAACGCTTTCTGGGAGTCGCTCTCCGAGGAGGAGATGACGGAGGGCGTGGATCCGTACGACTCCCCGGAGATGGCGGAGATCGGGAAGCGTGAGGTCGAGACCGCGCTGGCTGACCTGGACTGCCGTGAAGAGGTCAAGTACACCGAGCGCACCGACGAGATCCGGATCGAACTGGAAGAAGAGTTCGTCGCCGCGAACAAGGCGGAGCTCGAGGCATTCAAGGCAGCGGCAGAACAGGCCGCCGGCTAGTGGCGAAGGGGGAGCGGAGCGAGTTCGACGACCTTCTCGGCCCGGATCGTTCCGAGAAGCCTGCGCACGAGAGTTCGGATCCGCCGGCCGTCGAGGATGAATCTGACACCGCCGTCCTCGACACGGACGCTGACAGCCGCACGGGCGCTGAGCCTGAGACGGATACGAAGACGGAGGACAGTGGCACGGGGGAGTCCACCTCGCGCGTGCAGGGATGGCGTCGTGTGTTCCGCGGCAACCGTGTCCTCTGGCTGACCGCCCTCATCGGCGTGGTCGCCCTTGTCGGAGGGCTCCTCCTCGGAAGATTCGTGCTGTCACCCGCGGACGCGGCCTCGCTTGCGGAGGCTCCGGAGCCCGGGCTGATCACCGTCGAAGTCGAGCGTGGCGTTCTCAGCAACGACGTGACGATCCGCGGCGAGATCGCCTACGCGGACTCGGTCGAGGTCACTTTGGAGGGCGGCGGCGAAGGCGCCTCGATCGTCACCGGCGCGGTGCCCGAAGCGGGGAGCAATCTGGAGGAGTTGAGCGTCGCCCTGGAAGTCACGGGACGCCCGATCATCGTGTTGCCGGGCGAGTTGCCGGCCTACCGCACCCTCACCTTCGGAATGACCGGCCCCGACGTCGTGCAGTTCAAGCAGGCCATGCGAGAGGTGGGTCTGGACGCGGGTGATCCCGAGTCAGATGTGTTCGATGCCACCGCCGCGAACGCCGTCACGGCGCTCTACGCGGAAGTGGGCTATCCGGCGCCGGCATCCGAGGAGGGAGCCGCCGAGGCTGTGCAGCTTGCGCGCGACAGCGTGCGCGCCGCCGAGCAGGAGGTGGAGACGGCGCGCGCCGCGTTGGACAACGTTTCGTCCGGGGTGTCGGCAGTGGATGTCCTGCGCGCCGACAATGCGGTCAACGCTGCGTCTCGCGCTCTGGAGGCGGCGCGTGCGGAGACGCCTGACGACACTCTTCAGATCGCCGCCCTGGAAGATGAACTCGCGGTCGCCAAGCTGGAACGTGAGGAACTGAACCGAGCACCGGACAGTTCCGGGGAGAAGGCGGCGCTCGAGGCGGCGCAGGGGTCTTTGACCTCGGCCCAAGAAGACCTCACGCGTGCGCAGCAGGACGCGCTGCCGAGCCTTCCGTCGGGCGAGGTGCTCTACCTCGCCGAGCTTCCCCGCCGCATCGATGCCGTCAACGTCGCGCGCGGCGACGCACTCGAGGGCCCCGCGCTGGTCGTCTCCGGCGCGACCTTGAGCATGTCCGGATCGGCGGCACCCGCTGATGCCGCACTGCTGGAGGTGGGGGCGGAGGCGAGCTTCGCGCTCCCCGAGGGCGGGGACGGCGTTGCCGTCGTCACGGCGCTCGAAGCGGGAGCAAGTACGGAGGACCGCTGGACCGTGACGTTGGAGCCGAAAGACCTGACCCCCGAGCAGATCACGAATCTGCAGGGGACCAATGTTCGCGTCCAGATTCCCGTCGGGGCGACGGAGGGGGAGGTGCTGTACGTGCCGGTGGCGGCGCTGACCGCCGGCCCGGGCGGAGAGGAACGGGTCGAGGTCGTCGATGGGGATCCGCGCGACGGGGACGAGGCCGAGACACGACTCGTGGTTGTCGAGACGGGGCTCGCGGCACAAGGATCGGTGGAGGTTCGTCCGATTGAGGATCCGCTCGACGAGGGCGACCTCGTGGTGGTGGGTCGGTGAGTGTCCCCCTCCTGGAGCTGCGGGACGTCACTCGATCGTTTCCCGGTCCTCCCGAAGTCCAGGCACTCAAGGGAGTGAACCTCGTGGTCGAGACCGGGGACTACGTCTCCATCGTCGGACCGAGCGGGTCGGGAAAGTCGACGATGCTCAACATCCTCGGGCTCCTGGACCGTCCGAGCGTCGGCGAGTATCGCATCGATGGAGTGCGCACGGGTGACCTCGACGAGGACGACCGAGCGGCTGTACGCGCTCGCAGAATCGGTTTCGTGTTCCAATCCTTCCACTTGATGGCGCGACGCACGGTCCTGGACAACGTGCTCATGCCGATGCTCTACAGCGGTGTACCTCGCGCTGAACGGGAGGACCGAGCGCGAGAGACGCTGCGCCGGGTGGGCCTCTCGCATCGCGTCGACTTCCTCCCCACGCGCCTGTCCGGCGGCGAGCGGCAACGCGTCGCCGTCGCGCGCGCCGTTGTCAGCGCCCCCAGCGTTCTGCTGGCCGATGAGCCGACGGGAAACCTCGATGGGGCCACCTCGCAGGAGGTGCTGGCGCTGTTCGATGAGCTCCGAGGGGACGGCCTCACCCTCATCGTCATCACGCACGACAGCGTGGTGGCAGAACGCGCCGATCGTCGCGTGAGGATCGCGGACGGACGACTCACGGAGGTCCGCGCGTGACATCGCACCCTGAAGATCGGCCCTCAGACACGCAGGGGGATGCGAATGCGGAGCTCCTCGCCCCTGCCGACGGTGCCCGGCGGCCGCGTCGATCACGTCGCCGCGGCTCCCGTCGTGCCGACCGAAAGGCGGCGCGTACAGCGACACGATCGGAGGGTTCCGCGGCACTGGTGACGCCCGCGGCACGCGCGGACAGGTTCTCCGCACAGGATCTGCTGGTCGAGGCGACCGCCGACATCGGGTCGCGTCCCGGACGGCTCGCCATGACCCTCGTGGGCACCGTGCTGGGAATCGGGGCACTCGTCGCGACCATCGGGTTCGCCCAGACCGCGGGACATCAGATCGCGCGTCAGTTCGACGCGGCGCGCTCGACGCAGGTCGTCGCCGTCGCCGCCGAGTCGGAGACGGCGAGCGGGACGGTGACCACGGGTCGACTGCCATGGGACGCGCCGGAACGCCTCAACCGGTTGGTCGGCGTGGACGCGGCCGCGATCATCACCGACGTTCCGATCGGGGAGGATCGAGTAGCCGCCGTCTCCGTCAACGATCCGTCTGCGCCCGCGGTTGCTCCACCACCGATCGTGGCATCGTCGGCGCACCTGCTGGACGTCACCGGAGCAAGCCTCGTCACCGGCCGTATGTTCGACGAGGGTCACGACGCGCGGGGAGACCGGGTGGTGGTCCTCGGAGCCGGCGCCGCGGAGCGCTTGGGGATCAACCGCGTCGACACGCAACCGTCGATCTTCATCGGTGATGCACCGTATGCAGTTCTCGGCATATTCGATGGGCTCACGGCGCGGGGAGACCTCCGCAACGCGGTCGTCATGCCGACCCAGACCGCGCGTGCGGATCGCGGGATCACGGCACCGGGGGAAGTCCAGGCGCGAATCGAGGTGGGTACCGGCCCTCAAGTGGGCGAGCAGGCGGCGATTGCCCTCGCGCCCGATGAGCCAGACTCCATCGACGTCACGGCGCCGTCCGCTCGTTCGAACCTCAGCCAGAATGTGCAGTCCGACGTCAACGTCATCTTCCTGATCCTCGGCGGAATCGTGCTGCTGGCCGGAGCTTTGGGGATCGCGAACGTGACGATGCTCAACGTCATGGAGCGGATTCCTGAGATCGGTCTGCGCCGTGCGCTCGGCGCCACGCGCCGACAGATCGCAGCGCAGTTCGTCGTCGAATCCCTCATCGTGGGGCTGCTCGGTGGTCTGCTCGGCGCGGCGATCGCAGTGCTCGCCGTGGTCGGTTTCGCCCTCAGCCAGCAGTGGACCCCCATCGTCAACGGCTGGGTTGCGCTCGCGGGGGTCGCGCTCGGCGCGCTGGTCGGCCTCATCGCGGGTGGCTTCCCCGCCCGACGGGCGTCGCGCATCGAGCCGGTCGCGGCTCTCAGCGGCCGCTGACCGGGGCGCCTACAACACCTTGCGGTACCAGCGCGTCGCGTTCGGATTGTCGTTGTAGCGTTCCGTCTCCGCGAACCCCTGCGAGGCGTAGAGAGCGCCCGCCGCGGTGAGAGTGTGGTGCGTGTCAAGCACGAGGTCGTACGCGTCCCACTCCCGAGCCTGCTCTACCAGTGCGGCAACGAGGTGCCGCCCCCATCCGCGTCCTCGAGTCTCCGGCCGCAGATACAGGTGCTTGAGTTCGTACCTGCCGCCTTCGCTGGTATCGGGCAGGCGCCTGATGCCCGCGCAACCGACGTCGAGCCCTTCGTTGACCGCGACGAGGAAAATCCCGGCGGGCGGCTCGAAGGCCTCGCGGACAGGGAAGGTGGGCTGATAGGTCTGCCCTACCGGAAAGGTCTGGGCGCGCATCTGGAAGTACTCCTCCAGGAGGGCATGTGCGCGGGGATCATCGACATCGAGGGGCACGAGGCTGACCATAGGTTCGAGCGTATCCCCGTAGGCTGGAGGTATGACGACGCGCGTGGCTCTCGTGGGCGGAACCGGCAAACTCGGCCGGATCATCGCCGACGTGATCGAGCAGACGGACGGGTACGAGACCGTCGCGGTCCTCACCTCGGCCAGTGACCTCAGCGAGATCGACGGAGCCGACCTCGTCGTGGATGCCTCGACCCCGGCCGTCTCCATCGATGTCGTCCGTGCGGCGATCGAGCGCGGCCTGAATGTCCTGGTCGGTACGTCCGGATGGTCGGCGGAGCGGATCGCGCTGGTGCGCCCTCTCGTGGAGGCTGCCCAGACCGGAGCGATCTTCATCCCGAACTTCTCGCTGGGCTCGGTTCTGGGGAGCGCCCTGGCCGCTGCTGCTGCCCCGTTCTTCCCTTCGGCGGAGATCGTCGAAGCCCACCGTGAAACCAAGGTCGACTCGCCCAGCGGCACAGCCGTGCGAACGGCGGAGCTCCTGGCTGCCGCGCGGACGGAAGCCGGGCCGGTCGACTCTCCGCATGTCGACCAACGCGCACGCGGGCAGCAGGTGGCATCGGTCCCGGTTCATTCGCTGCGTCGACCGGGCGTGATCGCCAAGCAGGAGACGATCCTCTCCGGGCCGGGCGAGACGCTCACGATCGTGCACGACACCGTCGATCCCGCGCGTGCGTATGCGCCCGGTATCCGCGTGGCGCTGGATGCTGCGCGCGCTGCACAGGGCGTGACGATCGGTTTGGACAGCCTCATCGACATCGGCCTGCGTGCACCGTCGACGGGCCGGGAGAAGCACGTCGTGGACGACGCCGCGTCGGGTCAAGTCGCTCGCACGACCGGGGCATGAAGACACGTATCGGGGTCGCGATCATGGCGGCCGTCCTGGCCCTGTACGTGGTGTTGGTCGCGCAACGCGCATGGGTGCTGGTGACCTCATCCGACCCGGTCGCCATCACGATGGGCGCCGCGCTCGTGCTGCTGCCGATTCTCGCGGTGTGGGCCGTGTGGCGCGAGGTCTCTTTCGGACTGGGCGCCTCGCGCCTGGGGCGACGACTCACCGACGAGGGTGCCCTCCCCGCCGAGGAGGTCAGCGTTCGTCCGAGTGGGCGGCCCGTGCGCGCTGAAGCCGACGCATTGTTCCCGCGCTACCGCGACGCCGTGCAGGCGTCTCCCGAGGACTGGCGCGCGTGGTACCGGCTCGGTCTCGCATACGACGGCGCCGGTGACCGCCGCCGGGCTCGGCAGGCGATCCGGACCGCCATTCGTCTGGCACGTGGCTCCGACGACTGACGGTCCAGGTCAGGCCGCGGCGAGGGCGGCCGCGATGGCGTCGTCCACCGTGTCCTGTTCGCGAACGAATCCGGATTCGTCGAGCTTTCGTGGCTGCACGTCGGCGTCTGCCAGGAGCAAGTCGTCCGCCATATGGCCCCCGAGTGCCAGCCGTAACGCCCAGGATGGGGCGCGCAACAGGTAGGGGCGATTCAGCTGGACGGCGAGGGAGAAGCCGATGTCATTGGCCGCCACTGCGGGGCCGGTGAGGTTCACCGGACCGTCCAGATCGGAGTCGATGAGGTGTCTCAGAGCGCGGACGGCGTCGTTCGTCGAGATCCAGCCCCACTTCTGCGTCCCCGGGCCGAGCGGTCCGGATAGTCCCGCTTTGGTGAGCGCCACGAGCGGCTTCAGCACCCCTTCGACATCGATCACGGGGGCGGTGCGAGAGAGGACCACGCGCGCCTTGCCGCCCGCACGTCGGGCCACTGCCTCCCACTCACCGCAGAGATCCGCGAGGAACGTGTCCCCCTGAGCAGACGACTCGTCGAGCACCGTGCCCGGCGCATCGCCGTAGAAGCCCACAGCGGATCCGGACACGAACGCTGGTGCGTCATCGCCCAGCGCCGCAACTGCCGTCGCGAGCGTCGCGGTCGGAGTCAGGCGTGACCACAGGAGTTCTTTCCGGTACGACGACGTCCACTGCGGGCGGGCGATGCTCACACCGTTGAGTCCGACGACCGCGAGCGCTCCGGCGAGCACGTCAGGATTCAGCGGGTCACCGGTGAGCCACTGCACCTCGTTCGCCGCGCGGGGAGCGTGGCGAACGAGGGTCGTGACGTCGATTCCGTCACCCTCCAAAGAGGACACGAGCGCCGAGCCGATCAGCCCCGAGGCGCCCGCGACAACGACGCGCTGCGCGTCAGGCAAGCGTCGCTTCCAGCGTGATGTCGATCCCGGCAAGTGCGGCCGACACGGGGCAGCCGGCCTTGGCCTCTTCCGCGATCCGGGCAAAGTCGTCGGCGGAGATGTCCGGTACCGAAGCGCGCACGTTCAGGTGCGAACCGGAGATGCCGGTTCCCGGAAGGAACGTCACCGACGCGGTGGTTTCGATGGACTCCGGGGGAGTGCCGTTCTCGCCCAGGGCGTGTGCGAGGGCCATCGAGAAGCACGATGCGTGCGCCGCGCCGAGGAGTTCTTCGGGCGTCGTGACCGACGTCGAGCCTTCGCTGCGTGCCTTCCAATTGACCGCAAAGGGTCCCTGATTCGAAGACTCCAGTGCGATCTCACCAGATCCTTCGGCCAGGCTTCCGTTCCAGGTCGTCGTCGCTTCGCTTGTTACGCTCATCGCGCCCTCCTTCGGGTCGGTGTTCTCTTTGAGCCTAGACGCCACCTCGACCCAACGGAACGGCCGCCGCCTCGATCCGGGCGAGTTCGAGTTCGACGACGCCACGCGCGGGCGCGCCGCCGAACCGGGCCTGCACGGCACCGTCCGGGCCGACGAGGATCGTCGTCGGCGTCGCATGGATCCGAAGACGGCGGGCAAGGTCGGCATGTGCATCGGCGTCGAGCTCGACGAGCGTCATGCCGGCCGTCTCCGCGCAGATCGTGGTGAGGACTCGCTGGGAATCGCGGCGTTGCAGCGTGTCTGCGCCGGAGAACTGCACAGCGGTTGCGCGCTCCCCGAGCCGAGTGATCCCCAGATCGGCGGGTCGCAGCCGGTCGTCGTTTCGCATCGAGAGCCGCGTGCGCACGGCGAGCGCTACCAGCAGGCCGACCGTGGCGACGGCCAGCAGCATCATCGGGATGTGTTCGAGATCAAGCACGACGCAACACCCTAGCGTCCCGACATCGACCCGGGGCCGCCGTGCGTAGGGTGAGGACATGGCAACGACCGCCCTCATCACCGGCGCCAGCTCCGGGCTTGGCTCCGACTACGCTCGTCAGCTCGCCGAACGCGGTGCGGATCTGGTCTTGGTCGCGCGCGACCGGGACGCGCTTCAGACTCTTGCGGAGGAGATCCGCATCGATCATGGGGTCACGGTCACCCTCCTGGTCGCAGACCTGCTCAACCCGAAACAGCGTGACAAGGTCTGCGCACGACTCTCCGATCCGCTCAGCCCCGTCGGTGTGCTGGTCAATGCCGCCGGTTTCGGACTGCCCCTCACGTTCGAGCACAACGCCCTGGCCGACGAGGTGAATCATCTCGAACTGCTCGTCCAAGTGCCGATGATGCTCATGCATGCGGTGCTCCCGGGGATGCTGGCTCGTGGGCGGGGGCGCATCCTCAACATCGCGTCCGTGGCGGCCTTCACGCCGCGATCCACGTACGGCGCAGCCAAGCGGTGGCTCGTCTCCTTCAGCGAGTGGGCCAATGCGACCTATGGGCCGCAGGGCGTCACCGTCACCGCGGTGTGCCCCGGGTTCACGCACACGAACTTCCATGAGCGGATGGGGCTGGCGCCGGGCAACGAAGGCGTTCCGACCGGGATGTGGCTGGATTCGCCCGATGTCGTGGCGCAGTCACTGCGCGATGCCGCACGTGGCAAGGCTGTGTCGATCCCGTCGTTCCGGTACAAAGCCCTGGTCCTTCTCGTGCGGCTGCTGCCCTCCGCGTGGGCCGCCCGTGTGGCCGGCGCCGGCCGGTGACGGCACCGTCGATCGGCCGGAGGCGATAGCCTGAGGGCATGACGAACACGGCGAACCCCTTCGGTCAAGTGCTCGTCGCACTGGTCACCCCCATGACCGCCGACGGTGAGGTCGATTGGCCCGCGACCGAGAAGCACATGGACAACCTCATCTCCGCCGGCGCGGACGGGATCGTGGTGACAGGGACGACGGGCGAGACAAGCACTCTCACCGACCCCGAGAAGATCAAGCTCGTCGAGGTCGGCAAGGACGTCGCCGCGGGTCGCGCGAAGATCATCACTGGCGGTGGTTCGAACGAGACCGCGCACGCCATCGAGCTGTACAAGGCCAGCGAGAAGGCCGGCGCGGACGCCATCATGATCGTCACGCCCTACTACAACAAGCCCACCCAGGCGGGCATCCTGACGCACTTTCGTCTGGTCGCCGACGCGACCGACCTCCCGGTGATCCTGTACGACATCCCGGGGCGTACGGGTGTGCCGATCAAGTACGAGACGATCCTGCGCTTGGCCAAGCACCCCAACATCCTGGCCATCAAGGACGCCAAGGGAGACTTCAGCGAGGTCAGCCGCGTGCTGAACCAGACCGATCTGATGTACTTCAGCGGCGACGACGCCAATGTTCTTCCCCACCTTGCGATCGGCGCAACGGGGCTCATCGGAGTCACAGCCAACATCGTCTCGGCGCCGTACCGGACGATCGTCGACGCGGTCAACCGTGGCGACCTCGCCACGGCGACCGAGCAGCACAAGAAGCTGGAACCGCTGGTACGCGCGATCATGACCCACGTTCCCGGCACCGTCAGCGCGAAGTACGTGCTCCACGGTCTCGGCCGCATCTCCAGCCCCCGCGTGCGTTTGCCGCTGGTCGGACCGGAGGAGTGGGAAGCTGCGAAGATCGAGGATGAGCTCGCGCTCGTGACCGATCTTCCCGGTGCTGACTTCTCCAACTTCCGCCCGGACCGCAACGCCGCTGCCGGCGGTGCGCTGCCCAAGGTTCACGGCACGACTCGCTGATCCACCGCCGAGCACGGGTGCGGGAGCATCCGAGAGAGGCATGCAATGCAAACGACTCTGGTGACCCCACCCCCGCTGACGCCGGGAACGCTTCGCGTCATCCCGCTCGGCGGGCTCGGCGAGGTCGGTCGCAACATGACGACTTTCGAGTACGACGGCAAGATCCTCATCGTGGACTGCGGCGTCCTCTTCCCCGAGGAGCACCAGCCAGGTGTCGACCTCATCCTGCCCGACCTCGAGCCCATCAAGGAGCGTCTGAACGACGTCGTCGGCATCGTGCTCACGCACGGTCACGAGGACCACATCGGCGCTGTGCCCTACCTCCTCAAGCTGAGGAACGACATTCCCCTGATCGGTTCCGAGCTCACGCTTGCCCTCGTGCAGGCCAAGCTCAAGGAGCATCGCGTCCGTGCGCAGACGATCACGGTGCGCGAGGGTCAGAAGCACACGGTGGGCGGATTCCACCTCGAGTTCATCGCGGTCAACCACTCGATTCCTGATGCGCTCGCCGTCGCCATCAAGACCCCCGCGGGACTGGTGCTCGCCACCGGCGACTTCAAGATGGATCAGCTTCCCCTGGACGGTCGGCTGACGGATCTGCGTACCTTCGCGCGGCTCGGTGAGGAGGGGGTGGATCTCTTCCTCGTCGATTCGACAAACGCCGACGTGCCCGGATTCACGCCGCTGGAGCGGGAGATCGGGCCGGTGCTGGACCAGGTGATCGCGAAGGCGCCGCGACGGGTGATCGTCGCGAGCTTCTCCAGTCATGTCCACCGTGTGCAGCAGGTCCTCGACGCCGCGGCCGCGCACGGGCGACGAGTTGCGCTGCTGGGGCGATCGATGCTGCGGAACATGACCATCGCAGAGGACCTGGGCTACTTGCGGGTGCCGTCTGGCGTTCTCATCGATTACAAGAAGGCGCGCGACCTCCCCGACGACAAGATCGTCTACATGTCCACCGGTTCGCAGGGCGAGCCGATGGCCGTGCTCTCACGGATGGCGAACCTGGATCACGCCATCGAGCCGGGCCCCGGCGACACCGTCATTCTCGCGTCGAGTCTCATTCCCGGCAACGAGAACGCGGTCTACCGTGTGATCGACGGGCTGACCCGCCTCGGCGCCAACGTCGTACACAAGGGCAACGCCAAGGTGCATGTCTCCGGTCATGCCGCTGCGGGGGAGCTGCTCTACTGCTACAACATCCTCAAACCGCGCAACGTCCTCCCCGTCCACGGCGAGTACCGGCACTTGATCGCGAATGCCAAGCTCGCGCAGGACACCGGCATCCCCGAGCAGAACACGATCATCGCGGCCAACGGCACCGTCATCGACCTGCGCGACCATGTCGCCGAGGTCGTCGGCCAGCTCGATCTCGGTTTCGTCTACGTCGATGGCTCGACGGTGGGCGAAATCACCGACGCCGACCTCAAGGACCGCCGCATCCTCGGCGAGGAGGGCTTCATCTCCGTCATCGTCGTCATCGATTCCAAGACCGGTGAGATCATCAGCGGTCCCGAAGTCCACGCGCGTGGGTTCGCGGAGGATGACCGCGTGTTCGATTCGGTCAAGCCGAAGATCGCGTCCGCGCTCAGTGACGCGGTGACCTCCGGCGTCAGCGACACGCATGCCCTCTCCCAGGTCGTGCGTCGCACGATCGGCCGCTGGGTGAACCAGTCGCTTCGCCGCCGTCCGATGATCGTTCCCCTCGTCATCGAGGCCTGACCCGCGCCGCGTCAGGGGCAGTGCAGACGCGTCGCGACGCTCTGGCCGGCGGTGCGCTCGATGACGTGCTCACTCATCGCTCGGCTGCAGAGCGGGCAGGGTCGCGTCGACGGGTCCGTGAGGGTGGGCTCGACGCGACGGGTCACCTGCGCGGGTCCGAGCACGGGGAACAAGCGGCGATTGACCGCTCCCCAAAACCCCCGCGCCCGCCGGTACGGATTGTCGTCGTCAATTACTTTGTGCACAAACAATGAGCATAGTCGACGTGCGCGATACCATGACGCGATGGACCTCCTCGCGCTGGATCGGCAGCTCTGCTTTGCGCTTTCCGCAGCGAGCCGGAGCGTCGTCTCGGTCTATAAGCCGGTGCTCGACGAGCTGGGTCTGACCCACCCTCAATACCTCGTCATGCTCGCGATCTGGGAGCAGGAGCCCCGCTCCGCAGGGGAACTCGCGCACGCACTGCGGCTTGACCCCGCGACACTCACGCCGATCCTGCGCCGACTGGAGGAGATCGGCTACCTCACCCGCAGACGCAGCGCCGATGACGAGCGTCGGATGGAGGTTACGGCGACCGATGCGGGCCGTGCACTGCGCGACCAGGCCGAGGCGGTTCCCCCGGCGGTCCTGTCGCGACTCGGCGTCCCCGTCGAGCGCTTGGAGGCGATCCGCGACGATCTGATCGCTCTGCTCGACGCCGCCGACCGCGCCACAGCCAACGACTGACCCGCCGCAGGCATAAAATCACACCATGCCGCCCTCCTTCCTCATCCGGCCCGCCGAGCAGGGAGACGGCGCGTTTCTCGGCGACATGGTGGTCGAGGCGGCGAACTGGCACAACGGACGGCCGCGCCCCAAGTTTGAGATCCTCGAGGACTCCGAGCACGCCCGCTACGTCTGGGGGTGGCGCCGGCCCGGGGACGAGGGCTTCCTCGCGGTCAGCCCCGAGGGCGATCCGGTCGGCGCCGCGTGGTACCGCATGTTCCCGCGGGAAGAGCCGGGCTTCGGCTACATCGGGACCGGCGTGCCCGAGCTCATCATCGGCGTCCGACCGATCTGGCGTGCACACGGGGTCGGACGGACACTCCTGCAACGGCTCTGCGAGCATGCGGCGGGACGAGGCCATGGGCGACTGAGCCTTTCGGTCGGCCGAGGAAACTTCGCTCAGACGCTGTATCGGTCGGAGGGGTTCGCGACCGTGCGACGCGGCATCGGGCGCGACACGATGGTCAAGGTGCTGCACTGACCGACGCGGTCCGGAGGCCGCGTCAATCCGGGGAAATGTCGCCCGGTGCGCCTACCGTGGAGTAATGGCCAGGAGCAGCAGTCCGACCACGAAGAAGAACACGCCCGCGAAGGGCTCCTCTTCGCGTGCCCGCAAGCCCGAGCCCGCCCCCAAGCGGTACGTCGACGACGTCGACAAGCCTCCCGTGGCCACGCGTGCGTGGTTGGGGCTGGCCCACGCCGCCGGCGGTGGCTTCCGCGCCTTCGGTCCCGAGACCCTGGAGAAAGACCAGCGTCGCGACGGGTTCCCGTTCCTCCTAGTCATCCTCGCCGTCCTCGGCGCGATCACGGAGTGGTTCCTCATCGGAACCGACGTGGGAGCGACCATCAGTGCATACAGCGTCGGAGCACTCGTGGGACGCTGCGCCTTCATCCTTCCCGTTCTTCTCCTCCTTCTCGCGGGCTGGATGTTCCGCCACCCCTCTTCCGTGCACGACAACGGGCGCGTCGGAATCGGCTTCGGCCTGCTCATTCTCACGATCGCAGGGTTCTGCCATGTCCTCGCCGGACGTCCCGAGCCGCGAGGCGGCCTGCCTGAGCTCAGCGTGGCGGGCGGCTTGTTCGGGTGGATGGTGGGGGAGCCCCTGGCGCTCGGTCTGACGCAGATCGGTGCCTGCATCGTCCTCGGCCTCCTGATGCTCCTCTCCGTGCTCATCCTCACCAAGACGCCGCCCAATCGCATCGGACAGCGTCTCGGCGACCTCTACCGCTGGATGTTCGACGCCGAACGCCCCGAACCGGCCACCGACGATGCGACGGGCAAGACCGTGGCGTTCGAGGCGGATGACAAGGACAAAACCGACGACGAGAACGCACTGCCGTGGTGGCGCCGCAACAAGAGCGGGCGCGAAGAGGATGGCGATGACATCGCCGACACCGCGGACGTGACGAAGCTCCTGTCTCCCGCGGCCGAATCGTTCGACGACATCGTGGACTCTCCGATCGTCACGCCGGACGCGCCCACCGAGATCATCGACCCGGCCCTCGTCGCAGGGGCGGTGGCGGGCACGCATGCTCCCCAGACCGAGATCCGGGACGACTCGGATACGGGGGAGAACGAAGAGCTTCCGGGCCTGAGTGGCTTCGGCGGCGACAACGATGGTCGACCGCCGTCGGCGCCCTACACGCTGCCTTCTGTGTCCTCGCTCTCACAGGGCACGCCTGCGAAGGAGCGCTCCGAAGCCAACGACGCCGTTGTCGAGGCGATCAGCGGAGTGTTCGAGCAGTTCAAGGTCGACGCACACGTCACGGGGTTCTCCCGCGGCCCGACCGTCACCCAGTACGAGATCGCCCTCGGCCCCGGAGTGAAGGTCGAGCGGATCACCGCTCTGACGAACAACATCGCGTACGCCGTCGCCTCGAACGAGGTGCGCATTCTTGCGCCGATCCCCGGCAAGAGCGCCATCGGCGTCGAGATCCCCAACACCGACCGCGAGATCGTGACCCTGGGTGACGTCTTGCGCTCGCCCGCGGCGACCAACTCGACCCACCCCATGACGATCGGGGTCGGCAAAGACGTCGGTGGCGGATTCGTCGTTGCGAATCTCGCGAAGATGCCGCACTTGCTGGTGGCAGGTTCGACCGGTTCGGGTAAGTCGAGTTTCGTGAACTCGATGATCACGAGCCTGCTGATGCGCGCCAAGCCCGCCGACGTCCGCATGGTGCTGGTTGACCCCAAGCGCGTCGAGCTCACCGCGTACGCCGGGGTGCCGCATCTGATCACGCCCATCATCACGAACCCGAAGAAGGCAGCCGAAGCGCTGCAGTGGGTCGTGAAGGAGATGGACATGCGGTACGACGACCTTGCGTCGTTCGGCTTCCGCCACATCGACGACTTCAACAAGGCAGTCGTGGCTGGAGACATCCAGCTCCCGGCCGGCAGTGAGCGTGTGCTCAAGCCCTATCCGTACCTCCTCGTCGTCGTGGATGAGCTCGCGGACCTCATGATGGTCGCGCCTCGCGATGTAGAGGACTCGATCGTTCGCATCACCCAGCTCGCCCGAGCATCGGGCATCCACCTCGTCCTCGCGACCCAGCGTCCGAGCGTCGATGTCGTCACCGGTCTCATCAAGGCGAACGTCCCTTCGCGGCTGGCGTTCGCGGTCACGAGCGTGACCGACTCCCGCGTCATCCTCGACCAGCCGGGCGCTGACCGTCTCATCGGTCAGGGCGATGGGCTCTTCCTGCCCATGGGCGCCTCCAAGGCGCTTCGCGTGCAGGGGGCGTGGGTGGCCGAGAGCGAGATCGAACGCGTCGTCGCGCACGTGAAGGGTCAAGCGATCCCGGAGTATCGCTCCGACGTCGCTGCGGTCGTGGAGAAGAAGGAGATCGACGCCGACATCGGTGACGACCTCGAGCTGCTCCTTGCCGCAGCCGAACAGATCGTCTCGACTCAATTCGGCTCGACGTCGATGCTGCAACGAAAGCTCCGGGTGGGCTTCGCCAAGGCGGGCCGTCTCATGGATCTCTTGGAGTCCCGCGAGATTGTCGGCCCGTCGGAAGGCTCGAAGGCGCGCGATGTCCTGGTGACGCCCGACCAACTGCCGACGGTCCTTGCCCGTCTGCGCGGAGAGGAGCCGCCCGCCCCGGCCGCCTCCACCGCCCAGACGGACGCCGTCGATGCTCAGTTCGACGGCTACGAGGTCGTCGACGGGTCGGACGGCGATGAGGACGCGTGGGGCTTGACCGGCCGCGACTGAGACCAGGCGGCTAGGCTCGAACCGTGGCGATCCCTCGGCAACTTCCCAACGCGATCACGATCGTCCGGATCCTCTGTGCGCCGGTATTCGTCTGGCTGCTGCTCGCAGACGGCGGTGCCGACACGGGTCTGCGGTGGGCCGCCGCGATCCTGTTCATCGTGGCGATCGCGACAGATGGCATCGACGGATACCTCGCCAGGCGCCACGAACTCGTCTCCGACCTCGGCAAGCTCCTGGATCCGATCGCCGACAAGGTGCTCACCGGCGCCGCATTCGTGAGCCTGTCGATCCTCGGGGAACTGCCCTGGTGGATCACGATCGTGGTGCTCGTCCGTGAACTCGGCATTACGGTGCACCGGCTCATCGTCGCCGGAGACCACGTCGTCGCGGCCGCGTGGATGGGAAAGCTGAAGACCGTGGCCCAGGCGGTCGCGCTCTCGCTCGCTCTCCTGCCGTTGTGGACGGTCGTAGGGGACTGGATCCACGTCGTCAACGTCGTCGCGATGACCGTCGCGGTCGTCCTCACCGTCGCGAGCGGACTCGACTATGTCCTCACGGCGATCCGTGCGCGCAAGAGGGCGGGAACCGGTCATGAGTGACCAGGAGTACGACGGCGTACCCGACGAGCTCGAGTCGACTCTCGTGTCCTCCGCGCGCCGCGCGGACCCCGAGGCGTTCGTCGCGCGCCTCGGTGAGCTCGGCTGGACCGTCGCGACCGCGGAGTCTCTGACCGGCGGTCTGGTCGCCGCAGAGATCGTTTCAGTCTCGGGAGCATCCCGCGTGTTCCGCGGGGGAATCGTCGCCTATGCGACGGATCTCAAGCACTCACTCCTCGGCGTGGAGGAAGCGCTTCTCGCGGCGCACGGACCCGTGCATCCGCGCGTTGCGCGCCAGATGGCGGAGGGGGTCCGTCGAGCCACCGCAGAGGGAGATGTGCCCGCGGACGTCGGGATCGCCACGACCGGAGTCGCAGGTCCACTCGCCTCCGACGGGCACCCCGTGGGCACCGTCGTCATCGCGGTGTCGACCCCGCTGGGCTCCCGCGTGGAGACCCTCGCGCTCAGCGGCGACCGCAGTCGCATCCGGCGGCAGACGACCGAACGAGCGCTGCGCCTTGCGATGGACGCTCTGTGACGGCCGGGAATGCGCTCTGTGACAGTCGCGTTACACACTGTGATTCCCAACACTTCCACAGGGCGATCGGCCTAGGCTGATGAGCACCTGTTGTACTGTGGTCCACCCGGACAGGGAAATCCGAACCAGAGGAGGGAGCCCGACATGATCCTCGTACGTCAAGAAATCGGCGACGTCCTGCGTGATCTGCGTCTGCAGAAGGGGCACACCCTCCGTCAGGTCGCGGGCCGGGCAAGCGTCGCACTCGGATACCTCAGTGAGGTCGAGCGCGGCCAGAAGGAAGCCTCGAGCGAGATTCTCGCCTCGGTGGCCGAAGCCCTGGACGTTCCTATCTCCACGATCATGCGTGAGGTCGGTGACCGTATCTCGGTCCTGGAGGGTCTGCACTCGTTCTCCGATGTTGTCCCCGACGACCTCACGGGCCTGGACGACGGAATCGTCGAACCCGAACTCAGCCTGCGCTGACCGCCTCGATGCGTCGAAGCGAGTTCGAGCGCGCCGTGCGCGCGGAATTCGGCGTCCGCGGTGCGGCATTGGTGAGCGATCTCGCTCTCTCGCGCCTCGGCTTTCGCACCGCGGTGGACGCTCTCGCCGATGGTGAACCCGCGCGCACCGTCTGGCTCGCACTCTGCGTGGAGACCGACGTGCCGGAGGACCGTCGCTACGGTGTTGGCCATCTGCCACCGCGTGAAGAGTAGGCCCGCGCGTCGCTCGTCGCCGGTTCTGATCCCCGGCGTGTCGTCGAAGATCTGTTCGAATCAGCCGTAGGCTCCTGCACAGATGGACTCGCACGGACGTTGTCCGCGAACGGGTGGTCCCTCCGGCCGATGTCGGAGGTCCCGCCTAACGTGAGCAGCGATACAGAATCCATTTACGTCTTGTCGTAGCGGAGCTCACGTGGCACACGCGCGACAGCCTACAGACGGCAGAATCTCGAGCAGAAGGAGCACGTCATGCCCTCACCCGCAGACCGCGAGAAGGCCCTTGAATCGGCACTCGCACAGATCGACCGACAGTTCGGAAAGGGCTCGGTCATGCGGCTGGGCAGCGACGAGCGAGCCCCGGTCGAGATCATCCCCACCGGGTCCATCGCACTCGACGTCGCCCTGGGTGTCGGCGGCCTTCCCCGCGGCCGCATCATCGAGATCTACGGTCCGGAGTCGTCGGGTAAGACGACTCTGACCCTGCATGCCATCGCCAATGTCCAGCGCGCCGGCGGGATCGCCGCCTTCGTCGACGCCGAGCACGCGCTCGACCCGGAGTATGCCCAGAAGCTCGGTGTCGACATCGACCAGCTGCTCGTCTCCCAGCCCGACACGGGCGAGCAGGCACTGGAGATCGCCGACATGCTGATCCGCTCCGGGGCGATCGACCTCGTCGTCATCGACTCGGTCGCAGCCCTCGTGCCGAAGGCGGAGATCGAAGGAGAGATGGGTGATTCGCACGTTGGTCTGCAGGCACGCCTCATGTCGCAGGCGCTGCGCAAGCTCACCGGTGGCCTCAATCAGACCAGGACCACGGCGATCTTCATCAATCAGCTCCGTGAGAAGATCGGTGTCTTCTTCGGGTCTCCCGAGACGACTGCCGGTGGTAAGGCACTGAAGTTCTACGCATCGGTCCGTCTGGACATCCGACGGATTGAGACGCTCAAGGACGGGACCGAGGCGGTCGGTAACCGCACGCGCGTCAAAGTCGTCAAGAACAAGATGGCGCCGCCCTTCAAGCAGGCCGAGTTCGACATCCTCTACGGCACGGGCATCTCTCGCGAGGGAAGCCTCATCGACTTCGGTGTCGAGCACGGCATCGTCAAGAAGTCTGGCGCCTGGTACACGTACGACGGCGAGCAGCTGGGGCAGGGTAAAGAGAACGCGCGCAACTTCCTGCTAAAGAACCCCGACATCGCCGCGGACATCGAGAACAAGATCAAGGTCAAGCTCGGCATCGGTGGCGCGCGCGCCGAGGAAGGCGACGTAGCCGACGAGCTGGCGGCTCGCCGCCCGGCGTGATCAGCGACCGAGGACCCCGCGGAGGCGAATCCGGCCTCGCACCCGTTATCCCGCTGTTCGGGGGTCACGCCTCCGAACAGCGGGATGAGTCCCCGGCTCCGCATCGCGCGTCATCACCGGATGACAAGAACACGGCGGCGGAGGGCGCGGGTCGCAGTGGACTACCCGATCCGCTCCCGGGGCAGCGCGATACGACGCGGGCCGGCGCCAGTGAGAGGTGGGACACCACCTGGACGAGCGACGTCCCCGCGACGCCACGGCGGAGCGACCGCGGAGACGCAGCGGAGAGCGCACCTCAGGTCGCAACCGACGCCGTGGAAAGCGACGACGAGATGGTCCGTGCGGCGGAGAAGGCGCTCGTGCGTCGCCTGTCCGGCAGATCGCTCTCCGAACGGGAGGCGACGGCTTTCCTCCGCGAACGCGGGTGCCCTCCGCACGAGGTGGACTCCGTTGTCACGCGCTTCGTCGAGCGTGGCTACCTCGACGACGCTCGGCTTGCCGACCAGTTGATCCACACAGCCCGCGACCGCAAGCACCAGGGACGGGGAGCAATCGCCCGCACTCTCGCGCAGCGCGGAATCGCGCGTGAGGTCACCGACGACGCTCTCGCGGATCTGCCCGATGACGAATCCGAACGGGCGATGGAGTTCGCCCGCGTCAAGGCTCGGTCCATGCGGTCCCTTGACCGAGATGCCGCGATCCGTCGCCTGAGTGGTCAACTCGCCCGTCGGGGGTTCGGCGCGTCGGCACTATCGGTGGCGCGTGCCGCTCTGGACGAACTTGCCGACTAACAGGCCGGACCGCGTGGGCCCCGCGGGTGGGGCCGCGTCGGCCGCGCGGGTTCGGGTGTGCTCGGTACGACGGGCGACTCTCAGAGACGCGCTGCCAGTTCTTGTGACGCGTGGGCCACCTCGACGGCGAGCTCATCGTCGTCGGAGAGGGTGAGCCTGCCTTCTCCGACGACCGTGTTGCCTCCCACGAACAGCCTCGCGAGCGGCGGAAGCGCGCCGAGGCCGAGCGCGGCCACCGGATCGATGATTCCCGCGTGTTCGACCCCATCCACACGCCAGACGGCCACGTCAGCGAGCTTGCCGGGCTCGAGCGACCCGATCTCCTCTGCGCGTCCGAGCACGCGCGCTCCGCCCATCGTGGCAACCCGCAGGGCGGCGCGCACACTCATGGAGTCCGCGCCGGTGCGCAGACGGTTCATGAGGACGGATTCGCGGATCTCGATTCCCAGCTGCCCGGATTCGTTCGAGGCCGCCCCGTCCACGCCGAGTCCGACCGGCACGCCAGCGGCCAGCAGATCGCGCACGGGCGCGATACCACTCGCCAGTCGCGCGTTCGACGAGGGACAGTGCGCGACGCCGGTGCCGGTGCGCGCGTACTGCTCGATCGCAGCATCGTCCAGGTGCACGCAGTGGGCCATCCAGACGTCGTCGCCCAGCCAGCCGACGCTCTCCAGATAGTCCGTCGGGCTCATCCCGAATCGCTCGGCGCAGTACGCATCCTCCTCGACCGTTTCGGAGGCGTGCGTGTGCAGTCGAAC
This sequence comes from Microbacteriaceae bacterium PS02070, assembly GCA_029959865.1. Lineage (GTDB taxonomy): Bacteria > Actinomycetota > Actinomycetes > Actinomycetales > Microbacteriaceae > Microbacterium. Next base: position 229,854 of record JASCPE010000002.1, read on the forward strand.
GTCGAGGGATCGGGCGAGGTGAGCGGCTTCGCGAAGGAGAGTCTCGGTGACTGAGAAGGGCGAGCACGGGGCGATCGCGACCCGCACCATGGAGTCGAACGACGGATCGTGATACGTCTCCACGGCCTCCTGGGAGGCGGCCAGGATGGCATCTGTCGACTCCACGGCGAAGTCCGGCGGAAGCCCGCCTTGGGATTGCCCGAGGTCCATTGAGCCGCGCGTCGCGTGCAGGCGCACACCGATCCGCGAGGCGGCTTCTACGATCGCCCCCACGATGTCCCCACTGCCGCGCGGGAACACGTAATGGTGGTCAGCGACGGTGGTGCACCCCGATCGAGCGAGGACGGCCATCGCTCCCGCCGCGCCGACACCGGTCAGGCGAGCATCGATGCGCGCCCACAGCGGGTACAGCGACGTCAGCCAGTCGAACAGAATCGCATCCTGCGCATACCCTCGGGTCAGCCACTGATACAGGTGGTGGTGGGTGTTCACGAGGCCAGGCGTCACCAGGCATCCGCGTGCGTCCACGGTCTCGGCGCCTCGCCGCAGCTCTTCGGGGGCGGGACCATCTCCGACTGCCTGGATACGCCCGTCTGCGAGGACGACGTGGCCCTCGCGGAACTCGGTTCCGTCGGCGTCGACCGTCGCGATGTAACCGCCTGTGATCACCGTCGTGACCATCTCGCACCCTCCCGTCGGGGCACAGCCTTCTGCGGCCCACTCCGCCATCGTGACGGACGCGTGTTTCTCATCCGTTTCGTGTCGTGTCGTCAGGACTCGAGCCGGAAGACGTCTTCGGTGAGGCCGAAGAGCTCCGTCATCGCCTCCTGCGCCGCGGCGGCATCGTCGGTCGCGATCTGGATCACAACCGTGAGCGCCGACCCGTCGACACTCACCCCTCGCCAGCTGCCGGCCACGACGCCGGGCGAGTTGCCGCCCTTGAACGCAACCTCCGACCAGGCGTCACCGTCGACCTGGATACCCGGGCTCTCGGTGAGTACCTCCGTGATCACAGGATCGCTCTGGGCTGCGTCGGCCAGCCAGGCGTGCGCGTCGGATACGTCATCGGCTGACGCGAACCACTCCACGCCCCGTGTCCACCCCGTTTCGGTCATGACGGCGTCCTCGACGGTGAGAGTGAAGGGACGTGCGTTCAGCTCGCTCACGATCTGCTCGCGCGTCTCGACATCGGCGCCGTCCCAGCGGGCTGCCGCATCCTCATCGCCCCAGAGCAGTTCGAACATGTTCTGGGTGGTCAGGAACGGCCGCAGAAGTTCCGGCTCGTCGTTGCCCATCGCCACCACGGCGGCGCCGAGGGCGTCTTGGCCCACGGCATCGATCAGCATGTCGGTCGCTGTGTTGTCGCTCTGTGAGATCATCTTCAGCGCGGCGTTCTCCACCGTCACCTCAGTGCCGTCGGGCTCTTCTTGCAGCACCCCCGAGGGGAGGCTCTTGACCTCGTCGGTCACGATGAGGGTGTCATCCCACGCCAGCTCACCCCGCGCGACGCCTTCCGCGACCGCGCCCAGGACGTACAGCTTGAAGACGGACCCGAGAGGAGCCGGTACAGCCGCGTCCCTCTCGGCCAGCACCTCGTCGTCGCGGGAGATGAGGTAGTGCACCTCCCCGGGGAGTCCATCGAGACGCTCGGTCACCTCGCCGAGCGACGTCGCCGGGTCGCGCTCCTCCTCCTCGACCGGGGCAAGGAGCATTCCGATGATGAGCCCATCGTCGTCAATGGCGACCTTGAGATCAAACGGCTCACCGAGGGCTCCGGCGAGGGTGGCGACCGCTTCGAGCTCTCCCTCCTCGTAGTCCGTCACCGTGAACGGCGCCGCGGGGCGGATCGAGGTGTTGATCTGGCTGACGAGGGCCGACGCGGGCACTTGCTCGAGGAAGTCCGGGTGCAGGCGCTCCTCCCACTCCTCGGCGGTGACGTCGGTCTCAGACTCGAACTGCCCGATGATCCAGGTCACGGTGTTGCCCATCGGCGTATCCGGCACCTGCACGGAGGCAGGGGCCGACGAAGATGAGGTCTCCAATGGAGGCGCCGAGCCCGCAGTTCCGCTGCATCCCGCGAGGGCAAGCGCGGCAGCCGTGAGGAGGACAGCGACGGAACGGGGGGAGCGGGGCACAGGACTCCTTAGATCAGGGGCGTCTTCGACCCTAGCAATCGGGCAGTGGCTCACCCGGGTGTGCGGCGCCGGCTCGTAGAATGGACCGATCATGTCTACGCCTTCCGCCGCGCCGACCCTTATCGCCCCGTCGCCCGCCGCACTCACCGCCGACGGCGCCGCCCGTACCTATGAGGTGCGCACGTTCGGATGCCAGATGAATGTGCATGACTCCGAGCGGCTTTCCGGGTCGCTCGAGAGCGCCGGATATGTCCCCGCCGAGGTCGGAACCGAGGCGGACGTCGTGGTGATCAACACCTGCGCTGTTCGCGAGAACGCGTCCGGCAAGCTCTACGGCACCCTGGGTCACCTCAAGTCGCGTAAGGACCGACATGAGGGCATGCAGATCGCCGTCGGCGGGTGCCTCGCGCAGATGGACCAAGAGTCCGTCGTCGATAAGGCGCCCTGGGTCGACGTCGTGTTCGGAACCCACAACATGGGGTCGCTGCCGGCTCTCCTCGAACGCGCGCGCCACAACGAGGATGCACAGTTGGAGATCCTCGAGTCTCTCGAAGTGTTCCCCTCGACCCTCCCGACCAAGCGTGACTCGGTCTACAGCGGCTGGGTGTCGATCTCTGTCGGGTGCAACAACACCTGCACGTTCTGCATCGTGCCGAGCCTGCGCGGCAAGGAGAAAGACCGACGCCCGGGAGACGTCCTCAACGAGATCCGGCTGTTGGCAGACGATGGCGCGATCGAGGTCACCTTGCTCGGCCAGAACGTCAACAGCTACGGCGTCGAGTTCGGCGACCGTCATGCGTTCGGAAAGCTCCTGCGGGCAGCGGGGGAGATCGAGGGGCTGGAACGCATCCGCTTCACGAGTCCGCACCCGGCTGCCTTCACCGACGACGTCATCGATGCGATGGCCGAGACGCCCGCGGTCATGCCGCAGCTCCATATGCCGCTGCAATCAGGGTCCGATTCCATCCTCAAGGCGATGCGTCGTTCGTACCGCAGCGCACGGTTCCTCGGCATCCTGGAGCGTGTGCGCGCAAAGATCCCGCACGCGGCGATCTCCACCGACATCATCGTCGGGTTCCCCGGCGAGACCGACGAAGATTTCGAAGACACGATGCGCGTCGTGGAGCAGGCGCGCTTCGCGAGTGCGTTCACCTTCCAGTACTCGATCCGTGAGGGCACGCCTGCCGCCACGATGCCGAATCAGGTGCCCAAGGCGATTGTGCAAGAGCGGTACGAGCGACTCATCGCTCTCCAAGAGCGCATCTCGCTGGAGGAGAACCAGAAGCAGGTCGGGCGCGAGGTGCAGCTGCTCGTCTCCACGGGGGAGGGGAAGAAGGACGCGCAGACGCACCGGCTCACCGGACGTGCCGAAGACAATCGCCTTGTCCACTTCGAGGTGCCGGCCGGTTCCGATCTTCCGAGGCCGGGCGATGTCGTCAGCGTCACTGTCACCCACGCCGCTCCGTTCCACCTGCTCGCCGACAGCCCCGACGGTGCGCCGCTGCGCATCCGCCGGACGCGCGCGGGTGACGCGTGGGACCGCACACAGGCCGAATCGTGCGGTGTTCCGGCACCGAGCGTCCCCGGTGCCGGGCCGCGTCCTGTTGCGCTCGGGCTGCCCTCGATCCGCATCGGGTCGTGATCGACGCTCGGAGTCCGCGATGAGCGATCCGCGGCTCTGGGTCGTCGCCGGGGCGACCGGAACGGGGAAGACGGCCCTCTCGCTCGCGCTCGCCGAGGCGTTGGGGTCGCGCGGTCGCGGCGCCGAGATCGTCAATGCGGACGCGATGCAACTCTACCGTGGGATGGACATCGGGACGGCCAAGATTCCCGCCTCCGAGCGGCGCGGTATCCCGCATCACCTGTTCGACGTGCTCGAGGTCACCGAGGAAGCTGCTGTCGCGTGGTACCAGCCGCGCGCACGAGAAACGATCACCAGCATCCTTTCGCGGGGACATGACGCGGTGCTCGTGGGCGGCTCCGGACTCTATGTGTCCAGCGTCATCTTCGACTTTCGGTTCCCGCCACACGATGACGCTCTTCGCGCGGCCCTCGAGGCTGAGCTGGATGCGCTCGGTCCGGGCGTGCTCTATCAGCGGCTGCGCGACCGAGATCCTCTGACCGCCGCGCGGATCGACCCTCACAACGGACGTCGGATCGTGCGTGCCCTCGAGGTCCTCGCTCAGGGGGAGCAGACGCACGGTGCCGCGCTCCCCGAAGCGCCGGCGCTCTGGCACACACCGACGACCCTGATCGGTGTCCACGTCGACCGTTCGGAACTCGTGACGCGCCTCGATCGCCGCGTGGAGCAGATGTGGCGAGACGGCATCGTCGCCGAAGCCCGCGACCTTCGTCTGCGCGGCCTGGAGCAAGGCATCACGGCACGTCGCGCGATCGGTTATGTGCAGGCGCTGGCCCAGCAGGATGGCGACCTGACTGAAGCGGAGGCGATCGCGCAGGCGCAGGCGCTGACCCGCAAGTACGCGCGCAGGCAGGTGTCCTGGTTCAAGCGCTACGCGGACCTCATGTGGGTCTCCCCGGACGTTGATCCGCTGACCCTTATCGAGGAACGCTCGTGAGCGCGATCCGTTCCCTTCGCGCGGGCGACGACGCTCACATCGTGGCGCTGTGGGAGGAAGCGGGCCTCACCCGGCCGTGGAACGACCCCCGCGCGGATATCGCGCGGGCGCGTGCCGTCGACCCAGAGCTGTTCCTCGTCGCGGTGGACGGCGACAAGATCATCGGCACAGTGATGGCCGGGTACGACGGGCACCGGGGATGGCTGTACTACCTGGCGGTCGACCGGGCGCATCGTCGTCGTGGGGTGGGCGCGGCACTCGTGCGCGAGGCAGAAGCACGACTCCTGGAGCGCGGGTGCCCCAAGGTGCAACTGATGGTCCGTCCGGAGAACACCGGCGTACACGGGTTCTACGCTGCGCTCGGGTACGAGCCCTTCGAGACCTGGGCCACCGGCAAGCGCCTCATCGACGACGCGCGGTGACAGGCAGGACACTGCTCCTGTCCGGTCGCCCTCGCGGTGATGTGGAACAGATCCCCGGCACTCCCGTAGGTCAGGACTCGCCCAGCGCCGCCGCGACCGCGGCGTCGAGACCGGCGGTCCCTTGGTCGACGCGCACGCCGTTGACGAAGAAGGTGGGAGTGCCGTTGACGCCGCTGCGCAGACCGCCCTCTTCGTCCGCCTCGATCCGTGCGTCGTAGCGGTTCGAGGAGAACGCCTGCGAGAGGCCATCGACCGAGAGCCCGAGTTTCGTGGCGATCTGCTCGTAGAGCTCGTCTCCCAACTCGTCCTGGTGCGCGTAGAGCAGGTCGTGGGCGGGCCAGAACTGCCCATGCTCGGCCGCGTACTCAGCGACATAAGCCGCGTCGACAGCGTGAGGATGGGCGTCTTGGAGGGGGAAGTTGCGGAAGACGAAGCGCACCCGGTCACCGACGACATCCAGAAGCCGCTGCACATACGGAACGGCTTCCCGGCAGTACGGACACTCGTAGTCGCCGTACTCCACAACCGTGACGGGGGCATCCGCGGGGCCGACCCCGTGGTCTTGCGCCGTGATCGGCACGCGAAGAGTTGCCATGACCTGTCCTAACTCGCTGGCGCGTCCAGCGCATCCAGTGCATCGAGCACACCGTCGACCCCGGGGTTCAACGCCACGGGTGACAGGTAGCTCCACACGATCGTCTGAGATTCATCGATCAGGAACAGCGCCCGCTTGCTGACGCCTCCCGCGTAGTCGTAGGCGCCGTAGCGCTTGCTGACCTCACTCTTGGGCTCGAAATCGCTCAGGAGGTCAAAGTGGAAGCCGCGCGCGGCGATGAACGCCTGGTGCGACCACGCACTGTCCACGGAGATGCCGAGGACCGTGGCGTGCTTCTTCCGGAACAACGGCAGCGCGGCGTTGAAGACACTCAGCTCGTCGCTGCATACGCCGCTCCAGTCGGCGGGATAGAACACCAGCACGACGCGGCTCCCGGCCCGTTCGTCAAGGTTCAACGACTGGTCGGGAGTCGCGTGGAGCGTGAATCCGGGTGCCGCCGCGCCCGCAGAGAGAATCTCATCGGGGTAGTGGCGTGCGTACTCGGTCATGGGTGCGACCTCACTCAGTTGTAGAGCATCCCGCCATCGACCAGGAGCACCTGACCGGTGACGTAGTCTGCCTTCTCGCTTGCGAAGAACGATACAACCCCCGCCACGTCTTCCGGGGTCTCGATGCGACCGAGCGAGATCGAATCGACGTTCTCCTTGAGGTTCTGACCCCGCGGCTTGCCGTTGATCTCGGAGAGGCGTTCGTCGATGAGGTCCCACATGCCGGTACCGACGATTCCGGGCGCGTAGGCGTTCACCGTGATGCCCTGGGGAGCGAGCTCCTGAGCAGCCACCTGCGTGATGCCACGCACGGCGAACTTCGTTGCCGAGTAGGCGCCGAGGATCGGGAATCCTTGGATGGCGGCGATCGAGGCAGCTGAGATGATCTTGCCCTTGACGCCGAGCTCTGCGAACTTGGCGGCGGCGGCCTGAATGCCGAAGACGACACTGTTGACGTTGATCTGGAAGATCTTGTTGAGCTCTTCCTCCGTGATCTCGGAGATCGGCTTGACCTGCGCGATGCCGGCGTTGTTGACGATGACGTCGAAACTCCCGAGCGTGTCCGCTGCGGCGCTGACGGCAGCGACGACGTCCTCACGCTTGGATACGTCGGCGGAGACGAAGATCGCCTTGCGGCCGAGCGCCTCGATCTCGGCGACGACGCCGAGAGCCTTCTCCTCCTGGAACGACAGGTCGGCAACGGCGACATCGAAACCGTCATTCGCGAGCTGCAGCGCAATCGCGCGTCCGATACCTTGACCGGCGCCCGTCACGAGGGCGACCTTTGTCGATGACATTTCTCACACTTCCTTTTCATCGTTCGTGCCACCGGTCGGCCGCAGGATCACCGCGCGGTGATCGTGGAGGAAGCCTTCATCCCCCGCGTCGCGCCTGGGCGTCACCAGTGGGTGGCGCCGAAACGAGAGCGTGCCCCGACTCTGTGAACACGGTGGTACTTCGATCATGCCCCTGTTTTGAGGCATCAGGGGCGTCTGGCTTGATCCAGGGGTCTGCGCGGAGGAAAGTGAGGAGCGTGACGATCACGAATGGATACGAGCAGAGCGACCGAGAGCAGCCCCTCGACATTGTCGACCTGGAGGCGTTGGAGGAACTGGCGCGCCAGATCATTCCCACAGGCGGCTTCGGGTACATTTCCGGCGGTTCCGAGGACGAGTGGACCAAGGCCCGCAACCGGGAGGCATTCAATACCGCGCAGATCCCGCCGCGCATGTTGGCCGATATCGACCACCCGTCCACGGAGACGAGCATCTTCGGCATTCCGCTGAAGACGCCCGTCATCATGGCACCGGCCGCCGCGCAGGGCCTTGCCCACAGCCGCGGCGAGGCCGCGACCGCCGAAGGCATGGCGGCGGCGGGAACCATCATGTCGCAGAGCACCTACGGCACGACCACCATCGAGCAGACGGCCGCCGCGGCGCCCGGGGCGCCGTGGTTCTTCCAGCTGTATATGAGCACCGATTGGGACTTCAACCACGCCCTCATCGACCAGGCCAAGAAGTTCGGTGCGTCCGCGGTCGTGCTCACCGTCGACTCGACTCAGGGCGGCTACCGCGAGGCCGACGTCCTCAACAAGTTTCAGTTCCCGCTCCCGATGGCCAACCTAGAGCAGTTCAGTAGTCGCGGGAGTGAGGGCAAGGGCATCGCCGAGATCTACGCGGCCGCAGCGCAAGCGATCAGCGTCGACGATGTGCGGCAGGAATATGGGTGTCGAACCACGGTGGCCGCCAGCTCAATGGTGGACCCGGTTCATTCGACGTGCTGCCGAGCATCACGCGTTCGGTCAACGGTCGGGTGCCGGTGATCTTCGACTCGGGGATCAGGCGCGGTTCGCACGTGTTCAAGGCACTCGCTTCGGGTGCCGATCTGGTGGCGCTGGCCCGACCCGTCATCTATGGGCTTGCGCTGGGTGGAGCCCAGGGCGTCACGTCGGTCATCAACCACCTCACCCATGAGTTGCGCATCGTCATGCAACTGGCGGGCACGGCGACGATCGAGGATGCGAAGCACGCCAAACTGCTGCACTTCCGTTAGGAAGAGGGTGTGCGTCGTCGGCGGAGAGGGAGACCCTCCGCCGACCTAGACTGGGCGCATGTCTTCCACGATCGCCTTTTCGAAGGGGCACGGGACCGGCAACGATTTCGTGATCGTCGCCGATCCTGACGGCGCCGACCCGCTGTCCGCGGGCCAGGTCGCGGCCCTGTGCGACCGTCACTTCGGTATCGGCGGAGATGGGCTCCTCCGGGTCGTGCGCTCGTCGGCGCTCGCGGAAGGTGCAGCCACGGCGGACGCGGAGTGGTTCATGGACTATCGCAACGCGGATGGGTCGATCGCCGAGATGTGCGGCAATGGAATCCGTGTCTTCGCGCGGTACCTGGAGCAGACCGGCCGCGCCGAGGTGCCCGACGATGGCCTGCGCATCGGGACTCGTAACGGCACGCTGGTGGTCACCGCACATGAGCGCGGCTATGAGGTCGACCTGGGGGCGTTCACGATCGACACGGACGCCGCGACCGTCCGCGCACGCGGACTCCCCATCTCGCTCCCGGGCATCGGCATCGATGTCGGCAACCCGCATGTGGTTGTCGCGTTGCCGTCGCAGGATGAGCTTGAGGCGCTTGATCTCACGGTTCAGCCGCAGCTGACTCCCGTGCCGGATGCCGGCGCCAACATCGAATTCGTGGTCCCCACCGACCCCCTCGTCGTCGATGGTGTCGGATCAATCCACATGCGTGTGTTCGAACGTGGCGTGGGGGAGACCTTGAGCTGCGGCACGGGCGTTGCCGCCGCGGCGCTCGCCGTGCGCGAGTGGGCGGGCGAGGGGGCGCCGGACCGGTGGCGCGTCGACGTTCCCGGTGGCACGCTCGGTGTCCGCGTTGCGCCGGTCGGCGACGTACCGCACGTGTTCCTCTCCGGCCCTGCGCGCATCGTGTTCTCCGGCGAAGTCACCCTCGCGTAGCCGTCGCCTACGGGACGGTGATGGCCTCCGTCGGGGGAGTGCCATGGCGCCGCACTTTCAGCACGCGGAAGCCGCGGCCCGTCGCTGCCCGGGTGACCGAGTACCCGGGGGTGAAGGTGGACGCGAGCCACCGTTGCAGCGAGTCCGAGCCGAGGTTGCGCTGGACGACGAGCCAGGCATCGCTGCGCTGGTCCAGTCGCGGAATCCACCGCTGGAGAAGGCCGTGCAGTTCACTCTTACCCACCCGAATGGGCGGGTTGGAGCGGATCGTGCGGAACGTCACGTCGTCGGGCACGTTATCCGGAAGCACCGCGTGTACGTTCTCGAGACCGAGTGCGTCGGCGTTGCGACGAACGAGGTCGAGTGCGCGCTCATTCACATCGACGGCCCAGATCCGCGCGTGCGGGGAGAGCATCGCGAGGCTCAGTGAGATCGGACCCCATCCGCACCCGATGTCGAGGAAATCACCTCCGGGCGGCGGAGCGGGCGTGTTCGCCAGCAATACTCCCGTGCCAGAGTCCACACGATCGGGGCTGAAAACCCCGCCGGCCGTCGTCACTTCGACGTCGCGACCGGCAAGGGTCACCCGGATGCGACGGAAGTTTTCGGGGCTGGCTGGCGACGAGGAGAAATAGTGGTCGCTTGCCATGCATGCGAGCGTACCGGAGCCGGGCGCGTCCCTGGGAGGTAGACTGGTGGGCTCACCTGCGAAAGGCGGCCTGTGACCGACACGACGATTCCCGACGATCAGCTTCCGACGTCCGTGGACCCCGTCGATCGAGTTCTTGCCCGCGCTGACTCACGCTCCGGCGTTCGCGTCTTCGGTTCTGCTCAAGCACTTCAGGACGTGTCGACAGTCGGCTCTGGCGACGCCGATGGTGACCAGTGGGACCGTGAGGAACGCGCCGCACTGCGCCGCGTCCAGGGGCTCTCCACCGAACTCGAAGACGTCACCGAGGTCGAGTACCGGCAGCTTCGACTGGAGAACGTCGTTCTCGTGGGCGTCTACCCGCAGGGATCCCAGGAGGACGCAGAGAACTCGTTGCGTGAGTTGGCTGCGCTCGCCGAGACCGCGGGTGCAGTCGTCCGTGACGGAGTGTTGCAGCGCCGCCCGCATCCGGACCCCGCTACGTACATCGGCTCCGGTAAGGCCGCCGAGCTGCGCGATCTCGTTGCCGCGGTCGGTGCGGACACGGTGATCGCCGACACCGAGCTCGCGGCGAGCCAACGTCGTGCGCTCGAGGATGTCGTCAAGGTCAAAGTCATCGACCGCACGACCGTCATCCTCGATATCTTCAGCCAGCACGCCAAGAGCCGTGAGGGCAAGGCCCAGGTCGAACTCGCCCAGCTCGAGTACCTGCTCCCGCGTCTGCGTGGGTGGGGTGAGTCGATGAGCCGCCAGGCCGGTGGGCAGGTCGGCGCAGCCGGCGCCGGAATGGGCTCACGCGGACCCGGTGAGACCAAGATCGAGCTCGACCGTCGTCGCATCCGCACCCGCATGGCACAGCTGCGTCGGCAGATCCGCGACTTCGCGCCGGCACGCGACGCAAAGCGCGCTGAGCGCAAGCGCAACACCGTGCCGTCGGTTGCGATCGCCGGATACACCAACGCGGGCAAGTCGAGTCTTCTCAACCGCCTCACGAGTGCCGGGGTGCTCGTGGAGAATGCACTCTTCGCGACGCTGGACGCCACCGTTCGTCGCGCTGAAGCGGAGGACGGCCGGGTCTACACCCTCACAGATACGGTCGGTTTCGTCCGCAATCTGCCGCACCAGCTCGTCGAGGCGTTCCGCTCCACCCTGGAGGAGGTCGCCGACGCCGACGTGCTCGTTCATGTCGTGGATGCGTCGCACCCCGATCCCGCGGCACAGCTCGCGACCGTGCGCGACGTCATGGGCGACGTCGGAGCACGGTCGACGCCGGAACTCGTCGTCTTCAATAAGGCTGACCTCGTGCAGGAGGAATCGCGCCTCGTGCTGCGCGGCCTCGCCCCTGACGCCGTGTTCGCTTCCTCCCGCACAGGGGAGGGCATCGCCGAGTTGCGCGCTCGTATCGAGGAGATGCTGCCGCTTCCCGCGGTGGAAATCCGGGCATTGGTCCCGTACGACCGGGGTGACCTCATCTCCGCCATCCACTCCACCGGTCACCTGCTCGAGTCCTCGCATGAGCCCGAAGGCACCGCTGTGCACGCTCACGTTTCTGAGCGGCTCGCTGCCGAACTCGCGCCCTTCACCGTCTCGGCCTGACGCTCGCGCCCTCACCCAGCGAGGGCGCGACAGCGGCGCCTCCCGCGTGCGTCGGTGTCAGTCGAGCGTGAGCGGATCGACGCCGGGAGTATCGAAGCCGAGGACCTGGCCGAGGAATGCGAGCTTGGACTCCAAGACGTCGACGACGGTGTCGGGGGAACGGAAGCCGTGGCCTTCCCCTTCATAGAGTCGGTAGAGATGGGGGATGCCGCGCGCCGCGAGGGCGTCCCGGATCGCCTCGGACTGCGCGGGGGGCACCACCGGATCCTCGGACCCGTGGAGGAGCAGCACCGGCGCAGTGAAGCGGTCGGCGTGCGTGAGCGGCGACCGCTCGATGTAGACGGCTTCATCTTCAGGGAGAGGGCCGATAAGACCGTCGAGGTAACGAGACTCGAAGTCGGGCGCGGCATCGACGAGTGCCCGAGCGTCTCCCACGCCATACCGTGAGATCCCTGCCGCGAAGACATCTGTCCTCGTCAACGCCGAGAGAACCGTCCATCCCCCAGCGGACCCGCCTTCGATCGCGAGGCGACCCGGGTCGGCGAGGTGGCGGTCGACGAGGCCCCGTGCCGCCGCGACCACATCATCGACGTCGACGACACCCCACTGGCCGAGGAGCCGTTCGCGGTACGCGCGCCCGTAGCCCGTCGATCCGCCGTAGTCGACGTCGAGTACGCCGATGCCGCGGCTGGTGAGATAGGCCACCTTGGTGTCGGCAACACTCGGTGCGTTGTCGGTCGGCCCGCCGTGCACGGTGACGAGGAAGGGTGGTGTCTCGCCCTCCGGACCGTGCCAGTGCGGGTTCGTGGGCGCGTACACATACGCGTGGACCGGTCCGTGGGGGCCGTCGACCGTGATGCGCTCCGCGCGGGGGATGAGGGCGTCGTCGATGTCCCACGCGCCCCCTGCGACCCGTTCTGCGGTCCCCGCATCCAGATCGACCCGCCACAGTCCGCTCACGCCGTCGCCGCTCCCGAAGACGAGCGCCTCCGCGCCGGAGACATCCGCGATATGCATCCGAGCCGAGAAAGGAACGTCGAGAGTGCGCGCGATGTGGTCCTCACCGATGATCACCAACTCGTCGCTGCCGTTGGTGCGCACAGCAAGGATGCGACCACCTTCCAGCGGGGCGTACCACCGCATGTCGAGGACCCACAGGCCACCTCCGGTGTCGGCGTCTGCGAGGGCGATGTTCAGTGCTGTCTGCTCCGCGACCGACCTCCGCCAGATGTTCCATCGGCCGTCAGGGTCATCGAGGTACAGCAGGGTCTCGTTATCCAGCCACTCCGGTTGCAGGGCGGACGTGGAGCCGCTCGTGAGGGCGATGCGTTCGCCGAGTCCGTCACCCTCTAGCGTCGCGAGGTAGAGAGTGGTGCGGTCCCACGGCATCGCCGGGTGAGCCCATTCGATCCACGCGAGTCGGTCGCCGTTAGGGGAGAGCGCGGGATGCGCGAAGAAGCCTGGACCGGAGACGAGGTCATGCACTCCCGTGGCGTCGATCATGACGAGCGCGCGTTCAGACGCACGCTCGCGGATGGCGAGCAGGCGATCGCCGCACTGACGCAGGCCCCCGTACGCTCCGTCGCCTTCCGGAGTCAGCGCGCGTGGTGTCCCTCCGGGAGTGAGCGACCAAATCCGACCGTCCGTCTTCTCAACGAAGAAGAGGGTCTCGTCTTCTGCGACCGTCCAGGCACCACCGCCGTAACCGTGGACTCCCGACCGTGCACTCCACGGCTCCGGGAGGGCAACGTCGGACGAACCGTCTCCGGCACGGCGAAGGACGGCGGAGCGGCCCTTCTCCTCGGCGAGGGACTCGCCCCACCACACGTCACCTGCGGCGAACGCGGCCCCGTCCAGGCGGGGCGATGCGGCGGTTGCCCAACGAGCGGTCAGCGGCGACGGCCAGGATCCGAACGGACGTTCCTCAGACATGTTTCCCACCCTAGGCGCGGGTCGCCGGGGAGAACGGCTCGTGACTAGACGGCGCGCAGCACCGCAACGACCTTGCCGAGGACAACCGCCTCGTCGCCGAGGATCGGTTCGAACGCGGAGTTACGGGGCAGGAGCCACGTGTGACCATCGCGCTGCCGGAAGGTCTTGACGGTCGCTTCGCCGTCCAACATCGCCGCGACGATCTCACCGTTCTCGGCGGAGGCCTGCGAGCGGATCACGACCCAATCGCCGTCGCAGATTGCGGCATCGATCATCGAATCGCCGTTGACTTTGAGCATGAAGAGGTCGCCCTTGCCGACGAGCTGGCGGGGGAGCGGGAAGATCTCCTCCACCTGCTGCTCGGCGGTGATCGGTACTCCCGCGGCGATCTGACCGACAAGCGGAACGAGCGCCGCGTCACCGACGGACGGAGCAGAGTCCGCAGGGTTCTCGGCTGCCGAGCCGGGGAGGTCGATGAGGACCTCCATTGCACGCGTCTTGCCGGGGTCTCGGCGGAGGTACCCGCTGAGTTCCAGCTGCCCGAGCTGGTGAGTGACGCTGGAGAGCGACTTGAGGCCGACGGCGTCACCGATCTCACGCATGCTCGGCGGGTATCCGTGCAGCGCGATCGAACGCTGGATGACCTCGAGAATGGCGAGCTGCTTGTCGCTGAGGCTCCGTCGCCGTCGCGTGTTCGCCTTCTCATTCATCGTGTGCTCCTTGCTCCACTTTCCGGCTCTCCGTTCGAATGTCGGAGGTCGGTGATGGGGTATCCGTATCGAAACCGTATCCGGTGTCGGTCGCTCCGAACAGCAACGGCGCGCGTGTCGCGTTCGTTCGAGGGTCCGATGTCGGAGGTGGTTGACAGAATGAAGAATCGAAGATACGTTCGGAAACTAGATTCGCATCGGGATCTCCCGGCCGAGATCCAGATGCGAATCTCCCCACACTCCAGGAGGAGCCATGACGACGATCGACATGACCGGCACCCCGCGGTTCGAGGTCCCGCAGGTTCCCGCAGCGCGCACGCGGCTGCGTCTGACCGTGCGTGGCCGCCGTGTGGTTGCTGGCCTCGCAGCCGCTCCGCTCGCTGTCGCTCTCAGCGCCATCATCCTGACCACCGGCGGCGGCGCTGTCGCGTCGTCCGAGCAGGGTGTGCCGGCGGGCACGTTCGAGACGGTGACGGTGATGCCCGGCGAGTCGCTGTGGAGCATCGCAGAGCGGGTGGCACCGACCGCGGACCCTCGTGACGTGGTCTATGAGATCTCCCAGCTGAACGCGCTCGGCTCGGCCACGCTTGATGTCGGCCAGTCGCTCGCGATTCCCGCCGCGTACGCAGAGGGCAAGTAGGCCTCAACGCCACGGCGGCGCGCGCCGGTCCCGGTACGATGGGTGGGGTGAGTGTCCGCCTCGAAGACCTGCCCATCCGCGACGATCTCCGCGGCCGCACCCCCTATGGTGCGCCGCAGGCAGCGCTGCCGATCACGTTGAACGTCAACGAGAACACGCACCCGGTTCCGGAGGCAGTCGCCGGTGACATCATCGATTCGATCGCGCAGGCTCTCCACGAGGTGAACCGATACCCGGATCGTGAGTTCACGGAATTGCGCGAGGCATTCGCGTCTTATCTCGGTCACGGTCTCACCGCGGAGCAGATCTGGGCGGCCAACGGTTCGAACGAGGTGCTTCAGCACCTGCTGATGGCCTTCGGCGGTCCGGGGCGGCGCGCGTTCGGGTTTGCGCCTACCTACTCCATGTACCCCTTACTGACCGCCGCGACCGGGGCCGAGTACGTCACGGGAACGCGCGAGGCTGACTACAGCATCTCGGTCGAATCTGCCGTCGAGCAGATCCGCGAGGCCGATCCCGACGTCATCTTCCTCTGCAGCCCGAACAATCCCACGGGCACGCCATTGCCCTTCGAGGTGATCGAGGCGGTGTACGCCCACGCGCGGGGCATCGTGATCGTCGATGAGGCGTACTGGGAGTTCGCGCCCGAGAATGCGCAGTCGGCACTCACGCTCTTGCCCGGGCGCGAACGCCTCGTCGTTTCGCGCACGATGAGCAAGGCCTTCGCGTTTGCGGGGGCACGCGTCGGCTATCTCGCCGCCGATCCTGCGGTGATCGACGCGCTTCGCCTCGTGCGGCTGCCCTATCACCTGAGCGCGCTGACGCAGGCGGCGGCGCTTGCCGCCCTGAGGCACGCGCCGACGATGCTCGCCACCGTGTCGGAGATCATCGCGCAGCGGGATCGCATGTCCGCAACGCTGTCTGCGCTCGGCTACGAGCCATACGAGAGCTGGACCAACTTCGTGCTCTTCTCCGGAGTGGACGACCCGGCTGCCATCTGGCAGGCGCTGTACGACCGCGGCGTCCTTATCCGCGACGTCGGAATCCCGCGGAGTCTGCGTGTGACGGCGGGCACGGAGTCCGAGACCACCGCATTCCTGGAAGCGCTCGCATCGATAGGATCGGCGTCATGACGTCCTCCGCGCCCCGTACGGCGAGGATTCGCCGCGCCACGAGCGAGTCCTCCGTCGAGCTGGAACTGAACCTCGACGGCACGGGAACGAGTTCGATCGGCACCACCGTGCCGTTTTTCGACCACCTCCTGACGGCGTTTGCGAAGCACTCGCTCACAGACCTCACTGTCCGCGCCTCCGGCGATACCGATATCGACGCGCACCACACCGTGGAAGACGTCGCAATCGTGCTCGGTCAGGCGATCCGGGAGGCGCTCGGTGACAAGGCGGGCATCTCTCGCTACGGCGACGCACTCGTGCCCCTCGACGAGGCTCTTGCTCAGGCCGTCGTGGATATCAGCGGACGTCCCTACCTCGTGCACAGTGGCGAGCCCGACGGCTTTGCGCTCCACCTCATCGGCGGGCACTTCACCGGGTCGCTCGTGCGCCACACCTTCGAGGCCATCTCCTTCCATGCGGGCCTGACCGTGCACGTCACCGTGCTCGCCGGACGCGACCCGCACCACATTGCCGAAGCGGAATACAAGGCGTTCGCCCGAGCATTCCGTCGGGCCAAGGCGCATGATCCGCTCGTGCACGGCATTCCCAGTACCAAGGGAGCACTGTGACGCGACGTCCCCGCGTCGCCGTCCTCGACTACGGGTCCGGCAACGTGCACTCGGCGGTCAAAGCGCTCGAAGCGGCCGGTGCCGACGTCAGCCTGACGGCGGATCGCGCCCGAATCCACGAGGCCGACGGTCTCGTGGTGCCCGGGGTGGGAGCCTTCAGCGCTGTCATGGACGCGCTGCGCGCATCGGGCGGCGACGAACTGATCGACCGGCGCTTGGCCGGGGGTCGACCTGTTCTCGGCATCTGTGTGGGAATGCAGGTGCTCTTCGGGCGTGGCGTCGAACGGGGCATCGACACCGAGGGGCTCGGGCAGTGGCCCGGCGTCGTCACGGAGCTCAACGCGTCCGTGCTGCCGCACATGGGATGGAACACGGTCCGCCCGGACGCCGGTACGCGCCTCTTTACCGGAATCGAGGACCGTCGGTTCTACTTCGTGCACTCGTATGGCGCTCAGCATTGGGAGCTGCCGGCCCAGCCACCGCTGCCGGTGGCCGCGTTGACCTGGTGCGATTACGGCGATCCGTTCCTGGCCGCCGTGGAGAACGGCCCGCTGTCGGCGACGCAGTTCCACCCCGAGAAGTCCGGGGAGGCCGGCATCCGGCTCCTTGCCAACTGGATCGTCACACTTTCGGACGCGTAGGCTGTCACCTTGTGCGCATCCGCGCGCCCCTTCTCAGACCCCATCTGGAGCCATGAACGACTTCGCCGCTACGCCCGAACTCATCCTTCTCCCCGCCGTCGATGTGGCCGGAGGCAAGGCGGTTCGACTCACCCAGGGGGAGGCCGGAACGGAAACGTCGTACGGCGACCCCATCGATGCGGCCCAGGAATGGGTGAAGCAGGGTGCGCAGTGGATCCATCTTGTCGATCTCGATGCGGCATTCGGGCGCGGCAACAACGCGGCGGTCATCCGGAAGGTGATCAAGCAGGTGCGCGGCGTGCAGGTCGAGCTGTCCGGCGGTATTCGTGACGACGAGAGCCTCGAAGCAGCGCTCGAGAGCGGTGCGACCCGCATCAACCTCGGCACCGCAGCATTGGAGAACCCGCAGTGGACGTCCGATGTCATCAGCCGCTACGGCGAGGCGATCGCCGTCGGCCTGGACGTGCGCGGCACCACTCTGGCGGCCCGCGGCTGGACTCGAGAGGGTGGCGACCTGTGGGACGTTCTTAACCGCCTTGAAGAGGCGGGATGCAGTCGCTATGTGCTCACCGACGTGACCAAGGACGGCACCCTTCAGGGCCCGAACATTGAACTGTTGCGTGAGGTTGCCGAACGCACGGAGAAGCCCGTGATTGCTTCCGGCGGCATCTCATCGCTGGACGACATCGTGGCGCTGCGCGAGCTCGTTCCCCTGGGCGTAGAGGGCGCGATCGTCGGCAAGGCGCTCTACAGCGGAGCGTTCACACTTGCCGAGGCGATCGATGTCGCAACCGACTGACGATTCCTGCCACGCGCCCGCCGACTCGGCGGGCGTTCCTTGGGAGGGTCGCTCCTTCCGCGACAATCCGAACGCGGGGGACGACGGGTCCGCGGACCCTGCTCTCCTGGCTGCCCTGCGCTCGTTTCACGTCGGCACCGGCCGCGCCGCGGAGGTCGTCGACGCGTACCGCGGGGCTCGCGTCTTGATCCCCCTCGTCGCCCACGCAGGTGACGAGGGGATCGCACCCAATGGGCTCCGCGTCGACAAGACGCAGGAGCTGTCGATCGTCACCGTCTCGGCGCGCGACGGTCGCAACGTCCTGCCCGTCTTCACCTCCGTCGAGACCCTCGCTGCCTGGGATCAGAAGGCGCGCCCCGTGCCTGCCGACGGTGTGCGCACAGCACTCGCCGCAGCCGCCGACGGCACCGAACTGATTGTCATCGACCCCGGCAGCGAGACCGAGTTTGTCCTTCGCCGTCCTGCGGTCTGGGCCATCGGCCAGGGAGAGGCGTGGGAGGCGGCAGAAGCTTCTCCCGAGGTCTTTGCGGGGCTTCAAGAGAGCATCGGATCCGAGCTTGCGGTGCTCGACCTCGCCGTCGAGTCCGGCGACCCGTCCGCGCGGATGTCAGGCCCCGAGCTCGTCGTCATCCTGCACCTGATGCCGGGGCTCGATCAGGCGCACCTTGACGCTGTCCTGCAGCGCCTTGCCTCCCGCTGGGCCGCCGATGATCGGGTCGCCACTCTGGTGGATTCCCTCACCGTCAAGTTCGTCCGCGCGCGCCTCGCTCCTTAGCACCTTCGCCCGCGCTCGGCCCGGGGATCGCGAAACTGCACGCCCACGTCGAGACTGCAGGATAAACACGCCGTCTCACCACGGGCCTGCAGTCTCGCGGTGTCGCGGGGCAGGGCGGGTCAGGTGACGGGGCCGGTGTACTTCTCGCCGGGGCCCTTGCCGATCGGGTCGGGAACAGTGGATGCCTCGCGGAAGGCGAGCTGCACCGAACGGAGTCCGTCGCGGAGAGAACGCGCGTGCATGTCGCTGATCTCGGGAGCGGCTGCGGTGACAAGACCCGCGAGCGCGTTGATGAGTTTGCGCGCTTCGTCGAGATCCTTCTGCGTGTCAGGATCGTCGGCGAGGCCCACCTTCACCGCGGCTGCGCTGAGCAGATGCACGGCAGTCGTCGTGATGACCTCGACCGCCGGCACGTCGGCGAGATCGCGGGACGCGGAGGCGGCAGCAGCGCGCTCGTTCTCCTGTTCCCACCGTTCGAGCCGTTCGGGCTGAGGTGCGGCGGGGGATTCGGAGAAGGGGTTCGTCGTCACGGCGTGCTTTCTGGTAGACTAGCGGGCGCACCGGGGCGTTCTGCTCCGGATCGAAAGAGGATTTCATCCCACCCGCGCTTGCCGCTCTAGGCTACCGGGTCTTGCACTCCACTCGTCGAACCCCGTTCAACGAGTAGTCAGGGTGTGAAACACGACGCGTGATGTGCATCGTGCGGGGTGGGGGGAGTCTCTCTTCCGCCCGAGAACTCCACGATTTCTCGGTGGCATTCACCGCATGAAGAGGAGTTCCGCATCAGCGATCCCCGTACCAATGAGCGTATTCGAGTCCCCGAGGTCCGCCTCGTGGGCCCCGCCGGCGAGCAGGTCGGCGTTGTCCGCATCGAAGTCGCTCAGCGTCTGGCACAGGAGGCCGACCTCGACCTGGTCGAAGTGGCACCCAACTCGAAGCCGCCCGTGGTCAAGATCATGGACTACGGCAAGTTCAAGTACGACGCTGCGCAGAAGGCGAAAGAAGCACGTCGTAACCAGGCGAACACGGTCCTCAAGGAGGTCCGCTTCCGCCTCAAGATCGAGCCGCACGACTATGAGACCAAGCGCAAGCGCGCCGAGGGCTTCCTGAAGGCGGGCGACAAGGTTAAGGCGATGATCCTCTTCCGCGGTCGCGAGCAGTCGCGTCCGGAACAGGGCGTGAAGCTCCTGCGCAGGTTCGCTGAGGAAGTCTCCGAGTTCGGCGTCGTGGAATCCAACCCGACGATCGACGGACGCAACATGGTCATGGTGATCGCCCCGCACAAGAACAAGTCCGAGGCGAAGGCCGAGCAGAACGCGGCACGCGCCAAGACGCGCCAGGCGGCCCGCGAGGCACGCGGTGGCGCAGCGTCGCCCGCAGGCGACGAACAGTAAGACTCCCAGACTCCCGCGCGAGCGGGCAGCACAACGAAGGAAGAGATATGCCTAAGCAGAAGTCCCACTCGGGCGCTCGCAAGCGCTTCAAGGTCACCGGCACCGGCAAGATCCTGCGCGAGCAGACCAACATGCAGCACAAGTTCGAGGGAAAGACGGGCAAGCGTAAGCGTCGCCTGTCGGTCGACAAGCAGCTCGCCCCCGGCGACGCCAAGACCGCCCGCCGCCTGCTGGGCCGCTGAGGCCTTCGAGTACGAAGAGGAACGAAGAGAAGAAATGGCTAGAGTCAAGCGGGCTGTAAACGCCCACAAGAAGCGTCGCGTCATCCTGGAGCGCGCGTCCGGTTACCGCGGTCAGCGTTCGCGCCTGTACCGCAAGGCCAAGGAGCAGGTCACCCACTCGCTGGTCTACGCGTATCGTGACCGTCGTAAGCGCAAGGGCGACTTCCGTCGTCTGTGGATCCAGCGCATCAACGCTGCGAGCCGCGCCAACGGCCTGACGTACAACCGGTTCATCCAGGGTCTCGGCCTGGCCGGCGTCCAGGTGGACCGCCGCATCCTCGCCGAGCTGGCTGTCAACGAGCCGGCCGTGTTCGCGTCGCTCGTGGAGACCGCCAAGAAGGCGCTTCCGGCCGACGTCAACGCCGCGAAGTCTGCCTGATCCGGCACCAACGACAATGGGCGTCCTCCTTCGGGAGGGCGCCCATTGTCGTTGGTGGGTCAGTCGTACCAGACGACCGGATTGGAGTAGTAGGGGTTGTCGCTCGTTCCCCCGGCGACCACGCTGCCGTCGCCGTAGTACATGGCTCCGATGAGCTCGCGCCCTGACTCGATGAGCGCGATGTGGCACGTCTCGACGACCTGCCCGACGGTGGGCTGAGTGATCAGAAAGTCGCCCTCGCACGCGGGGTTCGTCTCCAGAGTGAGGGGGTACGCGGTGCTCGTGCCGTCATCCTGAAGGCCGATGATCGTCCCACCCACGATGCTGTTGCCACGGCCCGCTCCGGCGAGGGCGACCACTTCGAGCGTGCCGCGGATGTAGCTCACGCGGTCGAACTGCTCGGAATCGTCAAGCTCATCCAGGATGGACGTGTCGCCCTCCTCGATGCCCGACACGGTATAGGTCAGATACGCCCAGCCTTCCTCGATCTCGAGAACGCCGACCGCTGTCTGGATGGTCGCCGACTCTCCGAAGGAGATCTGGGTCCCGGGAGCGGTCACTTCGGGGAGCGGATCGGGGTTTGCGGGGTCAGGTCCGCTGAGGTCCTCCGTCGGTGTCGGCGCCGGAGTCTGAGCCTGGCTCGGTTGGGCGGTCGAGATGTCGGTCGTGATCGGGGTGGCCTCGGTCTCAGGCTCCCCGGTGCAACCGGTCAGCGCCGCGAATCCCGTGAGGATGACGATGCCGATCGTGCTGCGCAGGGGAGTGCGGGTCATCCGCTCATGCTATCGGCGCGTGAGAGCCGAGACTCTAGGATGGAGCCGTGCTCGAAAACCCCCGCTCTCCCCGGGTGCGCGCTGTCGCCAAGCTGAGCAAACGAAGCGCGCGGCAGGACAGCGGGCTCTTCCTCGTCGAGGGGCCTCAGGCGACCCGTGAGGTTCTCGCGTACCGACCCGAATCGATCGTCGAAGTCTTCGTCACTCCTACCGCTCTGGAGCGGCACACCGACATTCGGGACGCGCTCGTAGACGTCGGGATCGAGCCGGAGTTCGCGACCGAACCGGTCGTGGAAGCCATCGCAGATACCGTCACGCCCCAGGGAATCGTCGCGGTCGCGCGGCAGTCCCCGACGTCGATGCGTGACATCTTCGCGGCGGGGCCCCGGCTCGTCGCCATCTGTGAGGAAGTGCGTGATCCCGGCAACCTCGGCACGATCATCCGCGCCGCTGACGCTGCGGGAGCCGATGCCGTGGTTCTCACGGGAAATACGGTCGATCCGTACAACCCGAAGGTCGTGCGCGCCACGACCGGCTCGCTGTTTCATGTTCCGGTATCCGTCGGGGGAGACCTTGCCGACGCCGTCGATCGTGCTCACGCTGCGGGGATTCGCGTCGTCGCGGCAGACGTCGATGGCCAGGATTTCCTCGCACACCGCGCCGCCCTCGCCGAACCGACGGCATGGCTCTTCGGCAACGAGGCGCGAGGGCTCGACGAAGCGGCGCTCGCCCTCGTGGACCTCTCGCTCCGGCTACCGATCTACGGCGCCGCTGAGTCTCTCAATCTCGCTACCGCCGCGAGCGTGTGTCTGTACGAAACGGCGTTCGCTCAGCGCGCCGCTGTCTGATCAGCCATATTCCGCGGCTGTTACAACTCGGTAAAGGTCGTCGCGGCGGCGTGTGACGCAATATGTCACACCCCCTAGGGTGGGGCCATGACGAATGCTGACGTATCCGCCCGTCCCGAGGGCGAAATGTCCGCCGGTCGAGGCGAACCGCTTGTCGTGATCACCGACGTGGAGAAGCACTACGGCGATTTCCATGCGCTGAAGAACATCAATCTCACGGTCAACCGTGGCGAGGTCGTCGTCGTCATCGGGCCGTCCGGGTCGGGGAAGTCGACCCTGTGCCGCACGATCAATCGTCTGGAGACGATCACCGAGGGCACAATCACGATCGACGGCAAGGAACTGCCGAAGGAAGGCAAGGCGCTCGCGCAGTTGCGTGCCGACGTCGGCATGGTGTTCCAGTCCTTCAACCTGTTCTCTCACCTCACGATCCTCGAGAACGTGACTCTCGGCCCCATCAAGGTGAAAGGCAAGAAGAAGGCAGCAGCCGATGAGCAGGCGAAGGCGCTGCTCGACCGCGTCGGCGTTGCTCACCAGGTCTCAAAGTTGCCCGGTCAGCTTTCCGGCGGTCAACAGCAGCGTGTCGCGATCGCGCGGGCGTTGGCGATGGAGCCCAAGGTCATGCTCTTCGACGAGCCGACGAGCGCCCTCGACCCCGAGATGATCAACGAAGTGCTCGACGTCATGGTCGGGCTCGCGAAAGACGGCATGACGATGGTTGTCGTGACGCACGAGATGGGCTTCGCGCGGAAGGCAGCCGACCGCGTCGTCTTCATGGCGGACGGGCAGATCGTCGAGGAGGCGACACCCGAGGAGTTCTTCACCAACCCCAAGAGTGACCGGGCCAAGGACTTCCTGTCCAAGCTCATCACCCACTGACCTGTACCGCCGGCCGCACAGCCTTGCAGGTCGGCACCCACCCAGGAGGAAAGAATCACATGCGCAAGACACGACTGATGACGATCGCCGGCCTCGCGGCTGTGGCGGCGTTGACGCTGACGGCCTGTGCCGGTGGCGACTCGGATGCCCCCGGCGGCGAGGTCGCCGACGAAGTCACTCTCGAAGGCAGCCCCACATACGACGCGATGGTCGAGCGCGGCTCCGTGAACGTCGGCATCCGCGAGGACCAGCCGGGTCTCGGCGTCCTGGACGCTGCAACGGGAGAGCGCAGCGGATTCGACGTCGACATCGCGAACTGGATCGCCGCATCGCTCGGGTTCGAGCCTGACCAGATCAACTACACCGCCGTCCCGTCCGCCAACCGCGAGCAGGCCATCATCAACGGCGACATCGACTACATGGTCGGCACCTACTCGATCACCGATTCCCGCAAGGAGCAGATCGACTTCGCCGGTCCGTACTTCGTGACCGGCCAGAGCCTGCTGGTCCGCACGGACAGTGACATCGCCGGTCCGGACGACCTTTCGCCCGAGACGACGGTGTGTTCCGTCACCGGTTCGACGCCGATCCAGAACATCCGCGACAGCTACCCGGATGTACCGACCACCGAGTTCGACACGTACTCGCTGTGTGTGGAGGCTCTGGTTCAGGGTCAGGTTGACGCCGTCACCACCGACGCGGCGATCCTTCTCGGCTACGCCGCTGCGCAGCCGGAAGAGATCAAGGTCGTCGGCGAGCCCTTCTCCGTCGAGGAGTACGGCATCGGACTCCCGAAGGGTGATGACGCACTGCGCGGATTCATCAACGACCTCCTCGAGGACAACCCGGAGACGTGGCAGGAGATCTTCGACGCGAACCTCGGTGCGTCCGGCACCGAGATCGACCAGCCCGAGGTCGATCGCTACTGATCTGAGTGATCTTCCCGGAGCGTGAGTGCGCTCCGGGAAGATCCTCTCCAGGCCAAGAGAGGGGAGTGCGGTGTTCGACACGTTTGTCAACAACGGCAGTCTGTGGTGGGGGGCGCTCCAGGGCACGCTGGTTCTCTTCGCGGGCGGCGGCGCAATCGCGCTGGTGCTCGGGTTCATCGTCGGCGCCATGCGTGTGTCGCCCGTACCCATCGCGCGCGCCGTGGGGACGTTCTACGTCAATACGATCCGCAACACGCCCCTGACACTGGTGTTCTTCGCCTTCGCGTTCGCGATGCCCATCCTTCTCGAGCTGCGCGACGTGGACTATCTGTCGCTGGCGATCATTGCGCTCGGCCTCTATACCGCGACGTATGTCGCGGAGGTCCTGCGCTCGGGGGTCAACACGGTTCCCGTGGGGCAAGCCGAGGCGGCGCGGGCGCTCGGCATGGGTTTCGGTCAGGTGATGTCGCTCATCGTCCTGCCGCAGGCATTTCGTTCGGTCATTCCGCCGCTCATGTCGGTGATCATCGCCCTCCTCAAGAACACCACGGTGGCCTCGGGATTCGCCGTCCTAAACCTTGGTTCCATCCGCGGGAACCTCTCCGAACGCCCCGGGTTCAACGTCATCGAAGTGATGCTGTGGATCGCGGCCATCTTCGTCGTTCTCGTGTTGGCCCTCAGTGCCGTCCAGCAGTACTTCGAGCGGAAGTGGAGGGTTGTGCGATGAGTTCCGTTCTCTATGACGTCCCCGGTCCTCGCGCGATCGCCCGGAACCGGATCATCGGTGTAGCGACCGTCCTCGCCGTCGTCGCCGTCGTTGGCTTCCTTCTCTGGAGGATGATCGCCACCGGTCAGCTCACTGCGTCGAAGTGGGAGATCTTCACGTTCCCGAACGTGTGGATGCAGGTGGGTCTGCGGACGTGGAACACGGTATCTGCATTCTTGGTGGCCGCGCTCGGCGCACTCGCGCTCGGGTTCCTGCTGGCGATCGGACGGCTGTCGGAGCACGCGTGGGTGCGGGCTCCCTTCACGGCGATCATCGAAATCATGAGGGCGATTCCGGTCCTCGTGTTCATGATGATCCTGTACTACGCATTGCCGGCCCTCGGACTTCGAGTGCCCACCTTCTGGGCCGTCGTGATCGCGCTGATCTGCTACAACGGCTCGGTGCTCGCGGAAGTCATTCGTGCGGGCGTCGAGTCTCTCCCGCGCGGACAGAAAGAGGCAGGCTACGCGATCGGTCTTCGCAAGTCGGGTGTCATGCGCCTCATCTTGCTCCCGCAAGCCATTCGCGCCATGCTTCCCGCGATCATCGCTCAACTGGTCGTCACGCTGAAGGACACCGCCCTCGGGTTCATCATCACCTACCCGGAGTTGCTGGATTACGCGAAGTTCATCGGCTCACAGACGATGTACGATTCGCCGGTCATCCCCGCAATGATGGTCGCCGGCGCAATCTACATCGTCCTCTGTCTGATCCTGTCCTACGTCGCGAACGTCGTCGAGAAGCGGATCCGCCGAGACCCGAAGCTTCCGAAGAACGTGCGCAAACGGGAGACGACCAACACGCAGATCATCGCGGCCCAGGACGTCGAGACCGAGGTCGGATCCGGTGGCACCGGTTCCGACCGCCGCGCACCGTAGCCTCCAGGCGCCATCGCGACCGCACCAGCGTCGGGCGTGACCCCGGTAGACTCGTTCCTCGTGTCTGAGAACCCGGAGATCACGCCCGACGCTGTTGCTGCGGCCGTCGACGATGCCCTCGCGGCGATCGCGTCGGCCTCCTCGACCGCGGAGTTGAAGAGCGTCCGCCATGACCACACCGCCGAGGGGTCTCCGCTCGCGCGATTGAACGCGCAGATGCGCCACGTTCCCAAGGAGCACAAGGCGGAGTTCGGCAAGCTCGTCGGTCAGGCACGCGGGCGTGTCACCCAGGCATTCGCCGCGCGCGAGGCAGAGATCGCCGAGGCCGAGACGGCGACCAAGCTCGAGTCCGAGCGCATTGATATCACCGCCGTCGCCGAGCGCGCCCGCGTCGGCGCGCGCCACCCGTTGACGCTCCTTCAGGACCAGATCGGCGACATCTTCGTCGGTATGGGGTGGGAGATCGCTGAGGGGCCCGAACTCGAGCACGAGTGGTACAACTTCGATGCCCTTAATCTCGACGCCGATCACCCCGCACGCCAGATGCAGGACACGTTCTATGTCGACCCGGTCGAGCGCCACCTCGTCCTCCGCACGCAGACGAGCCCCGTGCAGATGCGCGCGATGCTCACGCGCGAGCTCCCGATCTACGTCATCTCGCCCGGTCGCGTGTACCGCACGGACGAGTTCGACGCGACCCACCTGCCCGTCTTCAGTCAGTTCGAGGGCCTCGTCGTCGACAAGGGCATCACGATGGCGCATCTGCGTGGCACCCTCGACCACGTCGCCCGTGCCCTCTTCGGAGCCGAGGCGAAGACGCGTTTCCGCGCGAACTACTTCCCGTTCACCGAGCCGTCCGCTGAGCTCGATCTCTGGCACCCGACCTTCAAGGGGGGCGCACGCTGGATCGAGTGGGGCGGGTGCGGCATGGTCAACCCGAATGTGCTGCGGTCGGCGGGTATCGACCCGGAGGTGTATTCCGGCTTCGCGTTCGGCATGGGGATCGAGCGGACCCTGATGTTCCGCTCCGACGTGAAGGATATGCGTGACATGGCCGAGGGTGATGTCCGCTTCAGTGAGCAGTTCGGAATGGTGGTCTGATGCGCGTCCCGCTCTCTTGGTTGCGCGAGTACGTTGACGTTCCGGCGGATGCGACGCCCGAGGACGTTCTCGCGGCGATGGTCGCCGTCGGGTTCGAGGAGGAGGAGACCCTCGGTTTCGACCTGCAGGGTCCGATCGTGGTCGGTCAGGTCCTCGAGTTCACCCCGGAGCCCCAGTCCAACGGCAAGACGATTCGCTGGTGCCAGGTCGACGTCGGCGAAGCGAACGGCGGCGTCCGCGGCATCGTCTGCGGCGCGAGCAACTTCTTCGAAGGGGACAAGGTCGTTGTCACCCTGCCCGGCGCCGTGCTGCCGGGCCCCTTCCCGATCGCTGGGCGCAAGACGTACGGCCACGTCTCCGACGGGATGATCGCGTCGGCCAAAGAGCTGGGGCTCGGCGACGAGCACTCCGGCATCCTGCGGTTGACCGAGCTGGGCCTTGACCCGGAGGTCGGCACTGACGCGCTCGCGCTCCTGGGTTTGGATGACACGGGCGTCGACATCAACGTCACGCCCGACCGCGGCTACGCGCTCTCGATCCGAGGCGTTGCCCGCGAGTACTCGCACTCCACCGGCGCCGATTTCCGCGATCCAGGCCTGCGGGCGTGGGGCGAACTGCAGCAGCCCGAGGGCGGGTTCGACATCACGATTCGCGATGATGCTCCGCTTCGTGGTCGTGTCGGTGCGAGCGAGTTCGTGGTGCGCATCGTCCGCGGAGTCGACCCGACACGGCCGACCCCGCCGTGGATGGTGGCGCGCCTGACGCTTGCGGGGATCCGCTCGCTCGGCATCCTCATCGACATCACCAACTACGTCATGCTCGAGCTCGGCAATCCCATCCACGGGTATGACCTCGATACCCTCACCGGCGGGATCACCGTTCGCCGCGCGGAGGCAGGGGAGACCCTGGAGACCCTCGACGGGAAGACGCGCCAACTCTCCACCGAGGATCTGCTCATCACCGACGAGTCCGGGCCGATCGGCCTGGCCGGAGTCATGGGTGGGGGCACCACTGAGATGACCGAGGTCACCCGCAACGTCCTCATCGAGGCGGCGATCTTCGACACGGTCTCGATCGCGCGCACCGCCCGTCGCCACAAACTGCCGTCCGAAGCCTCGCGCCGATTCGAGCGCGGGGTGGATCCGCTGATTCCTTTCATCGCCGCGCGCCGCGTTGCCGACCTCATGGTGGAACTCGCCGGAGGCACGCTCGACAACGAGGTCGGTGGCGCCCTATTCGCCGAAGTGATCCAGACGGCGATCGAATTGCCGCACGGATTCGTCCAGGGGGTCATTGGCGTCGACTACGCGCCCACGGAGATCGTCTCCGCCCTCACCACGATCGGCTGCACCGTTGATGAGTCGGCGGAGAGCTGGTGGGTGACCCCGCCGAGCTGGCGCCCGGACCTGACCGACAAGTGGACGCTCGCGGAGGAGGTCGCCCGCATCGACGGGTACGACCGCATCCCGTCGAAGATTCCGCTCCCTCCCTCGGGCCGCGGCTTCACACCCGCCCAGAGCGGTCGTCGGAGGGTAGCGAATGCCCTCGCCGCAGCCGGCTTCGTGGAGACGCCGTCCTTCGGTTTCACCACGGAGGCGCAGAACGACCTGCACGGTTCCGCGACGGGTGAGCACCTGCCGTCCGTGCAGCTCGCGAATCCGCTCGACGGCCAGGCGCCGTACCTCCGTCGCTCGCTGATTCCCGGACTTCTCCAGATCGCGCATCGCAACGTCTCCCGAGGTTTCGGCGATCTGTCGCTCTTCGAAACCGGCACGGTCTTCCTGCCGGAGCCGGGCGTGGCTTACGGTACCGATGAGGTGCCCGCTGCCGCGGTTCGCCCGGATCGCGAGACTCTCGCGGCGCTGGATGCCGCGATCCCGCCGCAGAAGCGCCACGTCGCCGTTCTGCTCACCGGGAACGTCGTCGCCAAGCAGCCCGGGCAGCCCGCTGTCGCGGTCAGCGTCGGCGATGCGCTGGATGCTGTGCGCACGATCGCGCGCGCGGCTGGCGTCGACATCCAGGTCGTTCAGACGCAGCGCGCTGCGCTGCACCCGGGGCGCGCCGGCGTCCTCATCGCGCGTGACGAAGAGGTGGGCTACATCGGCGAGGTCCTGCCGTCGGTGTCCGCCGATGCGGACCTCCCCGGCCGTGTCGTTGTCGCGGAGCTTGACCTTGACCGGGTGCTCGCGCTCGCCGGCAGCCGCGTCGTCGCGGAGTCCCTCTCGGGCTACCCGCCGGCGACGCAGGACGTATCGCTCGTCGTGAACGCGGACATCCCCGCGGCGCAGGTGCGCGAGACCTTCGTTGGCGGTGCCGGCGACCTCCTCGAATCCGCGCGTCTGGTCGACGACTACCGTGGCGAGGGAGTGCCCGAGGGCTTCAAGAGCCTCACGTTCGCACTCGTCTTCCGCGCTCCCGACCGTACGCTGACCGCGGCGGAAGCGACCGAGGCGAAGCTCGCCGGCGTCGCCCGCGCCTCCGAATCGTTGGGCGCCACCCTCCGCGACTGACCCCGCCCGGCCCCGGTGCGCCTTTTTCCCAGTCTCAGCGGCGGCCCCAGTTCCAGGGTGGGACGTCGAGGAAACCCTGGCCATGAACGCGGGTGCCGGCAGAGGTCTTCTCGAGTTCGACGCGCGCGGCCGATTCCAGGGCGTCGACGAGTTCGGATGCGTGTGAGACGACGATGACCTGCGCCTGCTGGGCAGCGACGCCGATGAGGTTCGCGAGCGCCGGCAGGAGCTCGCGGTGAAGGCTCGATTCGGGCTCGTTCAAGATCAGCAAGGGAGCGGGCCGCGCCGGCAGAAGCGCGGCGCACAGGAGCAGGTAGCGCAAGGTCCCGTCGGAGAGCTCCGCCGCCTGAAGGGGGCGCAGGATCCCGGGCTGACGCAGGGCCAGCCGAAAGACGCCGTCCGCGACGTGGACCTCGACGCGACTGCCCGGAAAAGCCTGGTCGACCGCGCGGTCCAGGGCATCGCCGTGCCCGGCATCAGCGATGGTCGCCCAGGTCGCGGCGAGCGTCGCGCCATCGTGGGACAGCACCGGGGAGCGAGTCCCCACCTGGGGGAGACGTGCGGGTGCGTCCAGGTCGACGCGAAAGTGGTCGTAGAAGCGCCAGCGGTTGAGTGTCCGCCGCATCGTCAGCAACTCGGGCGCGGTATCGCCGTCGGCAAGGTCCGTGATGATCGACTCCCACGGTGCGAGCTGCTGATCAAGTTCGACCCAGCGGCCGTCCCGGACCCGAGTGTTTGCGCGCAGGCGATCGATGAGAAGGGTCGCCGGCTTCGCGACAGCACCGGCGAAGACCTGCTCCCGCTTGATCTCCGGGTCGCGCGCGAAGAAGCTCCCCTGATCGACCTGGGGGATCCCGAGGTCGACAAGATAGCCGAGCTCGTCCGAGCTGAAGCCCAGCTGAACGGCGATCGGGCCCTTGCGCACTGTGCCCTGCGAGCCGCCTGCCTCGGGTCCCGCCCACAGCACGGACGACAAGCCTCCCTCCCGCGCGACCTGCGCGATGAGGTCGCCACGGGCCCCGGCGGCGAGGAGGCGGAGTGCTCGGTAGAGGTTGGACTTGCCCGAGCCGTTGGGTCCGGTGACGACTGTCAGAGGGGCCAGCGGCACGACGACGTCTCGGAGAGAGCGATATCCGGATACGGCAAGAGTGGTCAGCACACCGGTACTGTCGCACACGCGACAGACAGTGCCGCTACGGTGGGTCGGGTGAGTGACAGTCCCGAACCCGTCCCCGCCGATCCCGTTCTCCCCCCACCGACCGCCTCGCCGTTGGCCCGCGCACAGGCGGACGCCCCGCCCGACGACCACACAGTCCCCGCCTTGCGCACCGACGATCTGACCAAGCGATTCGGTGACAAGACAGCTGTGGACGCGGCGAGCCTCGTCGTCCCGACCGGCTCGTTCTACGGTCTCGTCGGGCCCAACGGTGCAGGTAAGACGACGTTCCTCTCGATGGTGACGGGGCTTCTGCGTCCGGACGCCGGCACCGCGCAGGTGCACGGCATTGACGTGTGGCGCGACCCCATCGCGGCCAAACGCCAGCTCGGTAACCTGGCCGATGGCGTGCGTCTGTTCGACCGGCTCACCGGCGAGCAGCTCATCACCTACACCGCCATGATGTTCTCGGTGCCGCGGGAGGACATCGCCCCTCGCGTGGCCGATCTCCTGGCACTGATGGACTTAGAGGATGCCGCAGGCAAGATTGTCGCGGACTATTCGGCCGGCATGACGAAGAAGGTGGCGCTCGCCTGCGCCCTGGTGCACGCGCCGCGCCTTCTCGTCCTCGACGAGCCCTTCGAAGCGGTTGATCCCGTGTCGGCGGCCAACATCGAAGACGTCCTGCGCAGCTACACGGCCTCGGGTGGCACGATCATCGTCTCGAGCCACTCGATGGATCTCGTGCAGCGCATGTGCGATCACGTCGCCATCATGGCGAACGGGCGGGTGCTCACCGCCGGCACGGTCGCCGATGTCCGCGGGGAGATGTCACTCCAGGATCGCTTCCTCTCACTCGTCGGCGGCCGCCACTACTCGGAAGGACCGTCGTGGTTGCGACCGTCCTGAAGCTGCGTTATCGCATCCTCGGAAACACGTTCGCCGGTCGCCCCTGGTCGCTTGTCGGCTTCATCCTCGGGTCGATCTGGGGCCTCGGCGCCGTGGGTCTCGCGATTGCCGCCATCGTCGGCCTCGCGCTGTTCGAAGGTCTCGATACCGCCCGCACGGCGGTCGTCATCGCCGGAGCGGCGCTGCTGCTCGGGTGGGTGCTCGGTCCGATTCTCGTCGCCGGCACCGACAGCATCATCAGTGCGGATCAGTTGGCGCAGTTCCCGTTCAGCCGCGCCGATGTCATGCGCCTGCTCACCGCGATCGGGCTGGCCGGGATCCCCGGTATCGCAGCAAGCATCATCGGCATCGCGAGCATCGGCCTGTGGCTACGATGGCCGCTGGCCGCGCTGACAGCGATCCCGTGCGTCGCGATCGCTGTCCTCACGTGCGTCGTCGCGTCGCGCCTCGTGAACGCGGCGACGCAGAACTTGGGTAGTGCGCGAGGGCTGACCGAGATCGTGGGAACGATCTCCCTCGTCGCGATCCTCTGCATCGGGCCGATCGTGGCCGGCGGCGCGACCTTGCTGTCCGGGCTCGCTTCCGATCCGTACGCCGCAGCCCAGCGTGTGGCGGACATCCTTGGATGGACGCCGCTCGGCGCCGCGTGGTCGGTGCCGGCGCAGGTCGCGAGCGGTCATCCACTGATCGCGCTCGCCCAGTTCGCCATCGCCGCACTCACGCTTGCCGCGCTGTGGTGGGCGTGGCGGCGCGCGCTGGACCTCGCGGCGATCTCACCGGCGCGCGCCCGGACTCGCAACGTAGGAGCGGGCAAGCTCGGCCTGTTCGGACGCGTCGGAACGGGCCCGCTGGGGGCGACATGGGCGCGGTCCCTGCGCAGTTGGATCCGCGACCCGCGCTATTCGCGCCAGCTGTTGCTCGTGCTCGTGATTCCCGCCATCTTTGCGTTCACCGGTGGCCTGGATGGATTCATGTTCCAATTCGCCCCCATCGTTGTGGCTCTGATCTTCTCGACCGTGGCCTACACCGAGGTCTCCTATGACGGCACGGCGTTCGCTTCCGTCATCTCCAGCGGCATCCGGGGCCGGGATGACCGCCTCGGCCGCCTCCTGGGCCTCGCCTGCGTCGCGATCCCGCTCCTCGCGCTCGCGTGCCTCGTGCCGCCCCTCGTGAGCGGCGAATGGAGCTATGCCGCGGTGACCACCGGTGTCGCGTGGGCAATCGCGTTGGCGGGCTTCGGTGTGTCGATGGTGTCGTCCGCCCTCATCATCTCGCCGGTGCCGGCGCCGGGCGACAACCCCTTCAAATCGGTGCCCGGGCAGACCTTTCTCAACGGGCTGCTCGTCTTCGTCGTCCTGGCGGCGACCCTCGTCCTCGCCCTCCCCGCGATCGTTCTCGGGATCGTCGCTGTGGTGACGAGCGACTCCGCACTGGCGTGGACGACATTGGGTGTCGGCGTGGTCTGGGGAATCGTCGTCGTCATCGTGGGAGTGCTGATCGGGGGCCGCGTGTTCGATCGCACCGCCCCCGACCTCCTCCAGCGCATCAAGGCACTCCCGAACAACTAGCTCAGCGAAAGCGGCGTCCCTCGTCACTCCGGTACAGCCACACGCTGATCACGGTGAGGACGATCGTCCATGCGACGATGCCGATGATGGCCCACAGTGGCACGCTCTGGCCGGTGGCTGCGGCGATGACGATCTCGCGCGCCTGACGGATCGGAAGACACTTCGACGCCGCATCGAGCCATTCCGGGAACACCTGCGGAGGGAGGAAGAGTCCGCCGCCGAAGGCGAGCAGGAACATCAGGACTTGGGTGATCGCGATCGCCGCCTTGGGGCCGGCGGTGACGCCGACGACAATGCCGATCAGTGCCGAGGGGACGGCGGTGACCACCACGAGCACGAACGCCAGCAGAAAGCGCAGCGGCGTGACTTCGGCGCTGGTGAACAGTCCACCGATGATCAGGAGCGGGATCATCGCGATGATCGAGATCGCAAGTGTCGCCACCATCAGCCCGATGATCCGCGACAGCGGGGGCGCAGGCAACGTCCGTAGGTAGGGCTCCCACGGCTTGGAACGGCGATCGGCGAGGTCCAGCCCGATCGAGAACAGCCCCGCGGACATGAAGGCGAAAACGGTCATCGATGCGATGGCCGCGGTCGCGAACAGGGGGTTGCCGGTGACTTGGTCTTGGGGGAGGACGAAGAGGCAGAATGCGAGGGTGGGAAAGACAACCGCGCCGACGATCGCGATCGGCACCCGCGCGACTTCGATCAGGGTGTACTTGGCGTGAGTGCCGGCAAGGCTCAGGGTGCTCATGCGGCGCCTCCCTTCGTGATGGTGAGGAACGCTTCCTCGAGGGTCGCGCCTCGAACGGTCAGGTCTTCGAACGGAAGGTCGTTGCGCACGAGCTGGCGCACGAGCGCGTCGGAGTCGCCGACGACCGCGGTCAGCCTTCCTGCGTCATCGATGCTCACCAGAGCATCCGGCTCGATGCGTCGCACCTGATCTTCGGTGACGCCGCGCACGCGTACGTGCTGCCGGGCGACGCCCCGAATGATGGTGTCAAGGTCATCGTCCGCTCGTACCGTCCCCTGGTCGATGACGATGACGCGTTCGGCGAGCGCTTCGATCTCCTCGAGGTGGTGACTCGTGACGACGATCGCGCATCCCGAGGCGTGGCGTGCCCGCACGGCGTCCCACAGGACGCGGCGCGCATCGACGTCCATCCCGGTCGTCGGTTCGTCGAGGAGCACGAGCTCCGGGTTGCCGATGAACGCCAGGGCAACCGCGACGCGCCGCTGTTGACCTCCGGACAGGGAGCCGCACTGCTTGCCGAGGAACGGAGCGAGTTGGAACTCGTCGACGATCTGCTCGGTCGTCGCCGGCGCGGGATAGTGCGCCGCGACATAGCGCAACACCTCCGAAACCCGCAACGATTCGGGTAGTGCGGTCGCCTGCGGGGTGGATCCGAGCCGCACCCGTGAGGCGGCGTTTTTCGGATCCCCGCCGAACAGCTCAACACTTCCGCGTGTC
This sequence comes from Microbacteriaceae bacterium PS02070, assembly GCA_029959865.1. GTDB lineage: Bacteria > Actinomycetota > Actinomycetes > Actinomycetales > Microbacteriaceae > Microbacterium. The sequence goes on from JASCPE010000002.1 coordinate 264,396, forward strand.
GGCGCTCGAAGCCCTTCGACAAGGGTGAGGAAGGTCGTCTTCCCGGCGCCATTGGGGCCGAGCATCCCCACGCACTGCCCGGATTCCACCGCCACGGAGACGTCGTCAAGGGCGATCGTGTCACCGAACGTCTTGGTGACACTTTCGGCGCGGATGATGGTGCTCATGAGGTCCCTCCCAGGAGTTCGATGAGGTCGCGACGGTACTGATGAAAGGCGGCACGGCCGCTGTGAGTGATCGTGATGAAGGTGACGGGCTTTCGGCCATGGAATTCCTTTGTCAGCTCCACGTAACCGGCCGCCTCCAGCTTTGCGAGGTGGGTGGTCAGGTTGCCGGCGGTCATCCCGAGGAGTTTCGCCAAGGTGGGGAAGGTCATGGCGTCGCCGGAGGTGAGGCCGGTATCCAGGCTGGTCATGATCCGCAGCCGGGCGGGCGCATGGATGACAGGGTCGAGATCGGTCATGCGCGCACCCTCGGCTGGGGGAGGAGTTCGCGACGGATCAGGACCGCGAGGACGAGCATCGCGAGAGGTCCGCACGTCGCGTAGATGAGGTTGTGCGTGGGTGCTCCGACGAACGTCGCGACGACGACGAGCACGAGCAGAACGATGCCGAGGATGTATTGCCCCGAGTCCCGCCACAGTGCCCCGCCTGCGAGGTAGAGCACGCCCACGAGAGTGATGAAGACGCCGGGGTAGAGGAGGCCCTCGAAGCCATCCGGGAGCCCGGCGCGAGAGAGCGCCATGCAGAACCACCACGCCGCGATCATCGAGATGGACCACGCCCAGCCGTACATGGCACCGGTCACCTGTGAGCCCCCGCGGACGCCGCGGTTGCTCAGGACGCTCACCACGATGGACGCGACGATCGCCGCGGCAAGCGTCACAGCGAAGATGATCCACGCCCAGGGCTGCGGAAGACGGAACCAGGGATTGCCTCCGCCGGTCGTGTTGCTCCACAGGGCGCCGAATCCGATGAACCACGCGGCTGCCCACGCGATCAGCACCCACGCGTAGGCGGCCTCGAAGTGGCGGCGCACCCGCAGTTCTTGCGCGTCGATCAGGCGCAGCATCTCGTCAGAGGGGAGCGGAGCATCGTCCGGTTCTGACGTCGCCGAGGTGTTCTCATTCATGCAAAGTAGTTTGCAACGCAAACCACATCGTGTCAACCAAGATTTGCGCGACCTGGGTCTTCGGCGCTATCGTCGCGACATGCTCTCGGCGTTGCTCCCCGTTCACGCTCCTCGCGTGTCCGTGCGTGGTGCCCGCCGACGTCTGCCTGACCGCCGACGCTAGGCGACGCTGTGTGCTCCCCTCCGGGGTGGAGTGACGGGCGTCGCCGGTCCAGGTCCGTCGTCTCCAGACAATAAGGTTGAATCCATGACCATTTCGGTCGCCGTTTCCGGCGCTTCCGGCTACGCAGGTGGGGAAGTCCTGCGCCTTCTCGCGGGTCACCCCGACATCGAGATCCGTACCGTCACCGCGCACTCGAACGCCGGTCAGCCGCTCATCCAGTCGCAGCCGCATCTCCGTTCACTCGCGCACCTGCAACTCCAAGACACCACGCCCGAGATCCTCGCGGGTCACGGCGTCGTCTTCCTCGCGCTCCCACACGGGCAGTCCGGACAGTACACCGACGCGCTCGCCGAGGTTCCTCTCGTCATCGATGCGGGTGCCGATCACCGGCTCACGTCACGCGCGGCGTGGGATGCGTTCTACGGCGGCGACTTCCATGAACCCTGGACCTACGGCGTTCCGGAACTCCCGGTCGCGGGCGGGAAACAACGAGAACACCTCGTCGACGCACACCGCATCGCAGCTCCCGGGTGCAACGCATCCACCGTCAGTCTGTCTCTTGCCCCGGGGATCGCCGCCGGCGTGGTCGAGGCGCAGGACATCGTCACCGTACTGGCCGTGGGGCCCTCGGGTGCGGGGAAGAGCCTCAAGTCACACCTGCTCGGGAGCGAGCTCATGGGAAGTGCGAACCCGTACGCGGTCGGGGGTACGCATCGGCATATTCCTGAGATCCAGCAGGCACTGGCAGCCGCCGGCGCCCAGGGCGACGTGACGCTGTCGTTCACGCCCGTCTTGGTGCCGATGGCCCGGGGCATCCTCGCCACCTCCACCGCGCGCATCGTCGACGGCGTCAGTGACGCGGAGATCCGCGCAGCGTGGGAGGACACCTACGGCGGCGAGACGTTCGTCCAGGTGCTGCCGGAGGGGACCATGCCCCGAACAGCGGATGTGCTCGGCGCGAACACGGCGTTGATCGGGCTCGCGATCGACCGCGCCGCGGGTCGCGTCATCGTCGTCACCGCGGTCGACAATCTCGTCAAAGGGACCGCGGGAGCCGCGATCCAGTCCATGAACATCGCCCTCGGCCTCCCCGAGGATCGGGGCTTGAGCGTGAACGGAGTGGCACCGTGAGCGTGACCGCAGCACAAGGGTTTGAGGCGGCTGGAGTCGCGGTCGGGCTCAAGTCGACCGGCAAGCCCGACGTCGCCGTCGTGGTCAACCGTGGGCCCTCGCAGGTCGCCGCGGCGGTCTTCACGACCAACCGCGCCAAGGCGAACCCCATTCTCTGGTCCGAACAGGTCATCTCCGATTCGACGGTCACCGCCGTCGTCCTCAACTCGGGTGGCGCGAACTGCTTCACGGGATCATTCGGCTTCCAGACCACCCACCAGACCGCCGAGCGGGCTGCGGAACTCCTCGGCACGAGCGCCGGTGATGTCGTGGTGTGTTCCACCGGCCTCATCGGCACGGGAGACGAGACCTTCCGCGCCAAGGTGCTTCGCGGGGTGGAAGAGGCGGTCGCCGCGCTGTCGAGCGAGGGAGGCGACGACGCGGCGCATGCGATCATGACGACGGATTCGAAGCCCAAGCGTTCTATCGTCCGGCGGGACGGCTGGACCGTGGGCGGCATGGCGAAAGGGGCGGGCATGCTCGCCCCGGGGCTGGCGACGATGCTCGTCGTGATCACCACGGATGCCGATATCTCGGCCGAGATGGCCGATCGCAGCCTGCGTGAGGCGACGCGGGTCACATTCGACCGTCTCGATTCGGATGGGTGCATGTCCACGAACGACCAGGTGACGCTGCTGGTGAGCGCCGCCAGCGGCATCGCGCCGGAGCCGGCTGCCTTCACCGAGGCGCTCACCGAGGTGTGTGCCGACCTCGCCCGCCAGCTCCAGGGGGATGCCGAAGGAGCAAGCCACGACATTTCCATCCGCGTGGTCGGGGCTGCCACTGAGGAGGACGCCGTCACCGTGGGGCGCTCGGTCGCCCGAAACAACCTCTTCAAGGCGGCGATCTTCGGCAACGACCCGAACTGGGGACGCGTGCTGGCGGCGATCGGGACGACCGATGCCGCCTTCGATCCCTACGACGTGGATGTGTCCTTCAATGGCGTCCGGGTCTGCCATGCCGGTGGACCGGACCGGCCGCGCGAAGACGTCGACCTCACACCGCGTGCCACGGACATCCTCATTGATCTGCGCGTCGGAGATGCCGCGGCCACGATCCTCACCAACGACCTGACCCACGAATACGTCCACGAGAACAGCGCGTACTCCTCATGACCGATCTTCAGGAAACGACCCCCGAGGAGGCCGCCGCCAAGGCCGGTGTCCTCATCGAATCGCTCCCGTGGCTCAAGCGCTTCCGCGATCAGATCGTCGTGATCAAGTACGGCGGCAACGCGATGGTGTCTGAAGAGCTGCAGGATGCGTTCGCCGAAGACATCGCCTATCTGCGGTTCGTCGGAGTCAAACCGGTCGTCGTCCATGGCGGCGGCCCCCAGATCTCCCGCATGCTGGACCGACTGTCGATCCCGAGCGAGTTCAAGGGCGGTTACCGAGTCACGAGCACGGAGGCCATCAGCGTCGTGAGGATGGTGCTCACCGGCCAGATCAATCCTCAACTCGTCGCGAAGATCAACGCGCACGGGCCCCTGGCCGTGGGGCTCTCGGGTGAGGATGCCGGCCTGTTCGGCGGGCGCCGCCGCGGCGTGGTCGTCGACGGACATGAGGAAGACCTCGGATTCGTCGGCGACGTCGTCCACGTCGATCCCGCACACGTGCTCGACCAACTCGAGGCCGGCCGGATCCCCGTCGTCTCCTCGATCGCGCCGGATCTGGATAACGCCGGTCAGTCGCTCAACGTCAATGCAGATGCGGCCGCGGCGTCCCTCGCAGCGGCGCTGCCGGCCAGCAAACTCATCGTCCTGACCGACGTCGCCGGGCTCTACGCCGACTGGCCCAACCGCGACTCCCTCGTCTCTTCGCTCACGTCGAGCGAGCTTCGCGCACTGATGCCGAAGCTCGAATCGGGGATGATCCCCAAAATGCAGGCATGTCTCGATGCGGTGGAAGCGGGGGTGCGGTCGGCGGCGATCATCGACGGACGTCAGCCTCACTCTGTGCTCGTCGAGATCTTCACAGAACGCGGTATCGGTACGGAGGTTGTCGCAGGATGAGCGCAGGACACACACACTGGCGGGATGAGGTCGACCAGGACCTCATGCACAACTCGGGCGAGCGCACGGCGCTGTTCACCCGAGGGGAGGGTGCCTACCTGTGGGATGCCCAGGGGAAGAGGTACCTCGACTTCCTCGGCGGAATCGCCGTCACGTCGCTCGGGCACTCGCATCCGGTGTTCGTGGAGGCCGTGTCTCGGCAGGCCGCGACCCTTACGCAGGTGTCGAACTACTTCGTGACGCCGCCCCAGCTGGAGCTGGCCGCAACCCTTAAGCGTCTGGCGGGGACCGGCGAGGCGGGCCGGGTCTACTTCGGCAACTCCGGAGCCGAGGCGAACGAGGCTGCGTTCAAGCTCGCGCGTCTGCACGGTGGTGCGGACCGTCCTCGGATCCTCGCGCTGGAGCAGAGCTTCCACGGGCGGACGATGGGCACACTCGCGTTGACCGGCAAGCCCGCCATGCGGACTCCGTTCGAGCCGGTCCCGGGTGGCGTCGAGTTCCTCGACTCTCGCATCGAGAGCCTCGAAGCGGCCATGGATGACCGGGTGGCGGCACTGTTCCTTGAGCCCATCAAGGGAGAGGCGGGCGTGCTGGAGTTGCCCGAGGGCTACCTCCGGGCGGCTCGGGAACTCACGCAACGCCACGGTGCGCTGCTGATCATTGACGAGATCCAGACCGGTGCCGGACGCACCGGCGCGTGGTTCGCCTTCCAGCACGAAGGGATCGTGCCCGACGCCATCACCGTGGCGAAGGGAATCGGGAACGGCTTCCCCATCGGCGCCCTCATCACCTTCGGGTCGGCGAGCTCCCTGTTCTATCCGGGGACGCATGGATCGACCTTCGGCGGCAATGCGCTTGCGACCGCGACGGCCTCCGCCGTCCTGGCAGAGATCGAGCGCGCAGGCCTCGTGGAAGCTGCAGCACGCACGGGCGAGAAGCTGCGCGCCGCCATCGAGGCGATCGGAGCGCCCTTGGTCGAGGGTGTGCGTGGACGCGGCCTGCTGCTCGGGATCGCGCTGACGGCACCCGTTGCAACCGCCGTCGTGACCGCGGCACTGGAACGTGGGCTGGTCCTGAACGCAACCGGAGACAGCACGATCCGGATTGCGCCCGCACTGACCATCGGAGATGTCGAGATCGACGAGTTCATCACCCTTTTCTCCGCGTCGCTGACCGCCGTCGTGGAAACCATCGAGATCCAGGCGGAGGTATCCGCATGACCCGTCACCTCCTCCGCGACGACGATCTGACTCCGAGCGAGCAGGCAGAGATCCTCGATCTCGCCCTGTCCTTGAAGAAGGACCGCTGGAAGCTGAAGCCCTTAGAGGGTCCGCAGACCGTCGCCGTGATCTTCGACAAGTCATCCACGCGCACGCGGGTCTCGTTCGCAGTCGGGATCGCCGACCTCGGTGGATCACCCCTGATCATCTCCACCGCCAACAGTCAGCTCGGGGGCAAGGAGACGCCGTCGGACACCGCGCGCGTCTTGGAGCGGCAGGTCGCCGCCATCGTGTGGCGAACATATGCGCAGGCCGGGCTGGAAGAGATGGCTGCCGGCACGACCGTACCGGTGATAAATGCACTCAGCGATGACTTCCACCCCTGCCAGCTGCTGGCCGACTTGCTGACGATCCGCGAACACAAGGGCGAGGTCGCCGGCCTCACGCTCTCCTTCTTCGGAGACGGCCGCTCGAACATGGGGCACTCGTACGTCCTTGCCGGTGTCACCGCCGGGATGCATGTGCGCATCGCCTCACCGGAGTCGTACGCGCCGCGCGCAGACGTGATCGCCGACGCCGAGGCCATCGCCGCGCGCACGGGCGGATCCGTCACGCTGGTGACCGACCCATTGGAGGCCGCGCGGGACGCGGACGTGATCGTGACCGACACCTGGGTGTCGATGGGGAAGGAAGAGGAGAAGCTCGCTCGTATCCGCGACCTCGGGGCATTCAAGGTCACGACCGAGACGATGGCCGCCGCGCGTGCCGACGCGATCTTCATCCACTGTCTCCCCGCCGACCGAGGGTACGAGGTCGACAGTGAAGTGATCGACGGCCCGCAGAGCGTCGTGTGGGACGAGGCCGAGAACCGGCTCCACGCCCAGAAGGCGCTGCTGGTATGGCTCCTGCGGCAACCGTAGCGGCGCGCACCACCGGCATCGCCTCGACGGGGCGCATCGCGGGGATCGATCTTGCCCGTGGCCTCGCGGTAATCGGGATGCTTGCGGCTCATCTCGTGACCACGGAGGACCTCGTGTGGGGGGACCCCTCGACGTGGTCCGGAATCGTCGACGGCCGGTCCTCCATTCTCTTCGCCGTCGTGGCAGGAGTGTCGATCGCGTTGCTTTCCGGCGGCGGCACCCCGGTCACGGGTCCCGCGCGTCGTGTCGCCCGGCGTCGACTTCTCGTCCGGGCCGTTCTGATCTGGGTCCTCGGAGTGTTTCTCCTGGCCACCGGCGTGCCCGTCTACGTCATCCTCCCGGCGTACGCCGTGCTCTTCCTCTTGGCGATCCCCTTTCTCGGGCTCGCCGCCCCGCGTCTCTGGGGAGTCGCGGCACTCATCGCGCTGACGATGCCGTGGGTTCAACCCGCGCTGAACGCGCTTCCGCTGTGGGCGAGCGCACGGGGCGCCGAGCTGGCCGACGCGGTCGGCTGGCACTACCCGTTCACGGTCTGGCTCGCGTTCATCGTCGCCGGAATGGCGATCGGCCGCTCGAACCTGCGAGCGCTGTCCACACAGGTGACCGTGACGCTCGTGGGCGTCGCCCTCGCCGTGGTCGGGTATGCCCTCCACCCTGAGACACCGGCCGAGAGCAGCGGGGACTACTGGGGACTCGTGCTCACGGCAGAACCGCACAGTTCAGGGCTCCTCGAGGTGATCGGATCGGGAGGCTTCGCGCTCGCCGTCATCGGTGCGTGCCTCCTTGTGTGTCGCACCCCCGTACGCCATGTTCTTCTGCCCATCCGCGCGATCGGTTCGATGCCGCTGACGGCCTACACCGGTCAGATCGTGGCATGGGCCGTGTGGGCACAGGCGCAGCTCGGCACGCCCTCAGACCTTGTCGGCTTCCGGGCGCTGGATCCGTTCTGGCCGTTTGTGGTCACCACCGCGGTGTTCTGCACGGCGTGGGCCCTCGTAGCAGGGCGAGGACCGCTGGAGCGCGTCGTCACCGCGGTCGCGAGGCTCGTGGTGCCACCAGCCTCGCCGCGCGACGCGGATAGGCTGGAACGGTGAGTGAGACGACGTCAGGTTCGACCAACGAAGGCGCCCTCTGGGGTGCACGATTCGCGGGAGGGCCCTCGCCTGCGCTGGCAGCACTGAGTGTCTCGACGCAGTTCGACTGGCGTCTCGCGCTCTATGACATCCAGGGCTCACACGCCCACGCCACCGCGCTCACCGCGGCCGGCTACCTCACCGAGGACGAGGCGCAGCGCATGCACGCGGGACTCGACGCGCTGGCTGCCCGTGTCAAGGACGGCACACTCGTGGCCGCTCCCTCCGACGAGGACGTGCACGGCGCACTCGAGGCGGCGCTGATTGCCGAGGTGGGCCCGGAACTGGGCGGCAAGCTGCGTGCGGGGCGGAGCCGAAATGATCAGATTGCGACTCTGGTGCGCCTGTATCTCCTGCATCACGCCGGGATCATCGCGGGTGAACTGCTGGCGCTCGTCGACGCGATCGTTTCGCAGGCCGAGGCTCACCACGACGCGATCATGCCGGGCCGCACGCACCTTCAGCATGCGCAGCCGGTTCTTCTCGCGCATCACCTTCAGGCGCACGCGTGGCCGCTCGTGCGTGACCTGCAGCGACTGGGTGACTGGGCGGTGCGTGCGCGCATCTCGCCCTACGGCGGGGGAGCGCTCGCCGGCGCGACGCTCGGCCTGGATCCGCAGCTCGTGGCCGACGAATTGGGTCTCGATGCTCCCGCACCGAACTCGATCGACGGCACCAGCGCACGTGACGTTGTCGCGGAGTTCGCCTTCATTCTCGCGATGGTCGGGGTTGACCTCTCGCGGTTTGCCGAGGACATCATCCTGTGGAACACGCGCGAGTTCGGGTTCGTCACCCTCGACGATGCCTACTCGACCGGGTCGAGCATCATGCCTCAGAAGAAGAACCCCGACATCGCGGAGCTTGCCCGCGGCAAGGCGGGGCGCCTGATCGGGAACCTGAGTGGGCTCCTGGCGACCCTCAAGGGGTTGCCCCTTGCCTACAACCGTGACCTGCAGGAGGACAAGGAACCGGTCTTCGACGGTGTCGATACTCTCGAGGTCGTGCTCCCCGCATTCACCGGGATGGTCGCGACGATGCGCTTCGACACGCAGCGGATGGCAGAGCTCGCGCCGCAGGGCTTCTCGCTCGCGACAGATGTCGCCGAGTGGCTGGTCCGGCAGGGCGTTCCCTTCCGTGACGCGCACGAGATCTCCGGAGAGCTGGTGCGGGCGTGTGAGGAACGGGGGATCGGCCTCGAGGATGCCGACGACGCACTGCTTGCGTCCGTCTCCCCGTATCTGACTCCGCAGGTGCGGGAGGTGCTGACGATCACCGGCTCGGTGACGAGTCGATCTGGTATCGGAGGCACCGCACCCGATCAGGTGTCCTCGCAGCGGACCGCGTTGATCGACGCGGCGCAGGCAGCGTCTCGGCGCCTCACGGATAAGTAGAAATCTCATACCGACGGAAGATTAGTGAATATCTAATTTTCCTCAAACATCAGTGTTATGCTTATCCGCATGACCGTCGCCGTAATCGCCGACATCGTCGGATCCCGACAGCTTGACGACCGCAGTTCGTCGCAGCGGAGGATCGAGCACGCGATCGAGACGGTGGATGAAGTCGGTCCCCAGTCCCGGTCGCGCATGGTGGCGACGGTCTCGGATGAGTTTCAAGCCGTCTTCGACGAACTCGACGCAGCGCTGGCCTGGGTCATGCTGCTTCGGCTCGCGCTCCCCGAAGGGATCGACCTCCGTTTCGGGCTCGGCCTGGGGGAGATCTCCTCGGTCGACTCCGATTCCGAGCACATCTACGACGGCCCGGGCTGGTGGGCTGCGCGTGAGGCGATCGAAACGGTCCATCGCCTCGAAGACCGCACCGTGCCGCACGCGCGCACCTTCGTGGTCGGAGGGGGAGTGCAGGATGAGGACATGTCTGATCGCCTGCGCGTCGTGAATGCCTTCGCCCTCGCGCGGGATGAGGTGATCGGCCGCATGAGTGATCGCGAGCGACGTCTCACCTACGGTCGCTGCACAGGTCAGACCCAGCGTGCACTCGCGAACGCGGAAGGCGTGACGCAGTCGGCCGTCTCTCAGGCTCTGCACGCTTCGGGTGCCGCCGGCCTCGTTGCCGGATACCGGCTGATGATCGGGGAGCAGCCATGATCGCAGCGGGACTCATTCTCCTCGCCGTCGGAGCGAGCGATATCGTCCGCACTTCTCTGGCCGGTCGCGCGCGGTGGATCGTCCTCGCGGGTCTGGGCCTGGTTCTTCTGGTGCTCGCTGCCGGTCTCGACTCCGCCGTGTGGTGGTTCGTTGCAGTGGCTGCCGCCGCGGGATGGATCGTCACAATGCCGACGGACGGGAGGGGTCGCGCAAGCGTCTGGCCCGCTGCGGCGCTGGCGGTCCTCGCCGCGGGCGCAGTGGCGTTCGATGCTCACTCCGCAGTGCCGCCGCTGCTGGAGTGGTGGCCGACCCGTCCGCCTCTCGGCGCGATCTCCCTCGGCGCAGCGACGCTCATATTCGGGTCGTTCGTGTTCTTGATCGAGTCCGGCAATGTCATCGTGCGTGCAACTCTCAACCGAGCGGATGCCGACGACGCGGCTGAGGCTCACGCGGTGCCGGCTTCGGCGCCCTCCGGTGGGCACGCATCTGGTGCACCAGTCGGTCGCCCTCTCAAGGGCGGGCGGATCATCGGCCCGTTGGAGCGCATCCTCGTTTTCGCGCTGTCGCTCGCCAGTGCCTTCACGCTGCTCGCCGCGATTCTTGCCGCGAAGGGGATCGTCCGCTTCCCGGAAATCTCCAAGGATGAAAAAGGCGGGAATGCAGCAGAGTACTTCCTGGTCGGAAGCCTCGTGAGTTGGGTCACGGCACTCGTTCCCGCCATGCTCGTCTGGTGGGGGTCGCTGACCTAGTCTGAGGGGATGCCAGCCCCCACGCCCGCGCTCGTTCTCGGCGCCATGATGTTCGGCACCGCGGTCGACGAGGCGACCTCGTTCGCCCTGCTGGACCGGTTCGTGGAACGAGGCGGTACCTGGATCGATACCGCCAACTGTTACAGCTTCTGGGCGAGTGACTCCGGTCGCGGGGGAGACTCCGAACGGGTGATCGGACGATGGTTGCGCGCCCGTCCGGACACGGCGCCACGCGTGCGGATCGCGACGAAGTTCGGGGCCGAGCTGAAGCACCCCGGCTCGTTCCCGGATGCGGAGGGTCTCTCACCCGATGTCGCCCGGCGGGCGTTCTCGGAGAGCGTGGACCGGCTCGGCGTCGACCACGTGGATCTGCTGTGGCTGCACAAGGAGGACCGGGCGACGCCGATCGAGGCGACGATCGATGCTGTCGCGGAGTTCACTCGGGCAGGCAGTGCACTGCGTGTCGGCGCATCCAACCACCCGGCGTGGATTGTGGAGCGCGCCCGTGCCCACGCACACGCGATCGATGCGACGCCGATCGATGCCGTTCAGCTCAGCGCAAGCTACCTGGTGCCGCGGCCTGGCATCCCGGTCGAAGGTCAGGATCACCGGTTCGGGATCATGAGCGATGAGCAGTATGACTATGCCGTCACCGGCGGGCTCGAGGTATGGGCCTACAGTCCGCTCCTGGGCGGAGCCTACGACAACGCGGAGAAGCGTTTCCGCGAGGCGTACACCCATATCGGCAACGATCGCCGCCGGGTGGTGCTGGACGGCATCGCTGCCGACCGCGGTGTCGGCAGCAGTCAGGTGGTGCTGGCCTGGCTCGTCTCACGTGGCATCACGCCGATTCTCGGGGGCAGCAAGATCGACCAGCTTGACCTCGCCTTCGACGCGGTCGCGCTCGAGCTGACCGACGGCGAACTCTCGGCACTCAACGCGGCAGGCTGACGAGGCGCCGACCTCGCCCGATCTCCGGCGGACGCAGGGTGACGACGATGTCGGTGATGCCGCGCGCTGATAACCTGAAACGCGTGTCTATCGAAGCCCTGACGCTTGCGCCGGTGGCCAACGACCCCACGTTTGAGAACGTGTGGGATGAGTTGGTCTGGCGCGGCCTCATCCACGTGTCCACCGACCCGGAGGCGCTCCGCGCCCTGCTCGGAGGGGACTCGATCTCGTACTACGTGGGCTTCGACCCGACCGCGCCGTCCCTGCACCTGGGTAACCTCGTCCAGCTGCTGACCGCCCGCCGGCTTCAGTTGGCGGGCCACCGCCCGTTGGGCCTCGTCGGCGGATCGACCGGCCTCGTCGGCGACCCCGGTGGTCGTGACGCAGAGCGCATCCTCAATCCGAAGGAGCTCGTCGCCGACTGGGTCAGCAAGCTCCGTGCGCAGGTCGAGCGATTCCTGTCGTTCGAGGGCGAGAACGCGGCGTTGATCGTGAACAACCTGGACTGGACCGCCCCGATGTCGGCGTTGGATTTCCTGCGGGAGATCGGCAAGCACTTTCGGGTCGGCACGATGATCAAGAAGGACGCGGTCAGCGCCCGGCTGAATTCCGAGGCAGGAGTCAGCTACACCGAGTTCAGCTACCAGATCCTGCAGGCAATGGACTACCTGGAGCTCTTCCGCCAGTACGGGGCGAAGCTGCAGACCGGTGGGTCCGACCAGTGGGGCAACCTCACCAGCGGTGTCGACCTGATCCACAAGGTCGAGGGAGCATCGGTCCACGCGTTCGGAACGCCACTCGTGACCAATTCCGACGGCACCAAGTTCGGTAAAAGTGCGGGTAATGCGATCTGGCTCGACCCGGAGATGTGCTCTCCCTACCGGATGTACCAGTTCTGGCTCTCGACGTCCGATGCCGATGTCATCGACAGGCTCAAGGTGTTCACCTTCCTGACGCGTGCTGAGATCGCCGAGTACGAGAGGCTCGTCGCTGAGGAGCCTTTCCGTCGTGCGGCGCAGAAGCGGCTGGCAGCGGAAGTCACCGGGACGGTGCACGGGGCCGACGCTGCCTCGGCGGTGATCGCGGCCTCGGAGGCGCTCTTCGGTCAGGGTGATCTGACGACTCTCGATGCGGGCACTCTCCGCTCCGCGTTGGATGAGCTACCGCATGCTGAGGTCACCGTCGGCACGCCGGTGGTGAACGCTCTTGTGGAGACCGGTCTTGTCGCGAGCTTGAGTGAGGCGCGCCGTGCTGTCGCCCAGGGTGGTGTGTCGATCGATGGCGAGCGCGTTGCCGATGATCAGGCCGTCGTCACGGGCTCTCTGCCCGGCGGGGTGTCCGTCCTCCGTCGCGGCAAGAAAACCCTCGCGGGTCTGTTCGTCGCGTAAGTCACGGCCACAAGAGGGTACGGCTCCACTCGCCTGACTCGCTCTCGCGCGTGTACTGGAGCCGGATCTGCCCAGAGGTCGTCGTCGTTGCCCAGAACTCCACCGTGCGCGGCTGGAGGATCATCGCCTCCCAGTGAGGGGACGGTGCGTCCGGAGAATGTTCGATGATGCGCTTCGCTTCCTCGAACGCCCGCACGTACTCCTCGCGGGAGGACAGCGGGGCGCTCTGCGTTCCCAGGAGCGCCGCGGCCCTCGAATGGGGTGGCCGGGCGAGGAAGTCCGCGGCCGAAGCATCGGGGCCCGCGGAGATGACCTCGCCCACGACGCGTACCTGACGCCCGAGGTCGCGCCACAGGAACGTGAGCGCCGCACGCGGGTTCTCGTGCAACTGTGCGTACTTCACCCCGTCGGTCCTGGTTGCGAACCACCAGCCGCGTCCGTTGACATCCTTCAGCGTGAGTGTGCGCGCGGTGACGTCGCCGTCAGCCGACGACGTCGCAAGTGTCGCCGCATGGGGGAGGGGGACTCTCCACTCCAGCGCGTCTTCGAGCCACGCAACGAATTGATCGATGGGGTCTGGCGACGCGGTGCCCGGCTCGAAGGGAGGCAGGTCTCCCGGGAAGACGGGTAGCGCCCGCAGTCGTGAGCGAAGGTCGCTGGTGTCCTGTCTCATGGGAACCACGCTATGTCTCAGGCCGCGACGGTACGACGATGCGCGTGAGCGCGTCCATCGGGCTGACGCACGCGTCTCTCGCACCAAGGGGCGCGTTCCCATGGAGACCCGCTGGCACGAGAAGGGTGCTCTGGCGGCCTGCAGCAACAAAAGAAAGCGCGCTGACCTGCACGAAAGCCGACGAGGGGCTCACGCGAGAGCGGCGCGACACGCCCGGGATGCGGCTCAGTTTGCCGAGGGTGTGGGGCGCGCGTAATGTATATCGAGTTCGCCCCAAAGGGAAGAGCGGAGGGCCTCAGGCCCCGCCCCCTCAAGTAGCGGACAACCTCCCATCAAGAACAAACCAGTTACCTGGCGCGTTCACTACCTTCTGGGTTACGATGGGAAGTCCCCCGGGACGTCGTCAATTGACGTGCTCTGGACGATGAAAATCGGCCGGCGAGTCGCTTTGACAGACTGAACAAGAGGGGATAAGATAGAGAAGTTGCCCTGAGAGCGGCGCCGAGAGGTAAAGCATCAGGAGCATCCGATCCTTGAGAACTCAACAGCGTGCACTTGTCAAATGCCAAATAACCTCGATTCAGCTTCGGCTGAATGAGATTCCTTTGGATCAAAGTCCAACCTAACGGTTGGCAAACGGATAAGTCAGCAATGACATCCAACTTTGGTCAGATCAAACTCGCTGCTTCGATCACATTCCTGATCGATCGCAGCAAAATTTCTTTACGGAGAGTTTGATCCTGGCTCAGGATGAACGCTGGCGGCGTGCTTAACACATGCAAGTCGAACGGTGAAAGCGGAGCTTGCTCCGCCGGATCAGTGGCGAACGGGTGAGTAACACGTGAGCAATCTGCCCCAGACTCTGGGATAAGCGCTGGAAACGGCGTCTAATACCGGATACGAACTGCGAAGGCATCTTCAGCAGTTGGAAAGAACTTCGGTTTGGGATGAGCTCGCGGCCTATCAGCTTGTTGGTGAGGTAACGGCTCACCAAGGCGTCGACGGGTAGCCGGCCTGAGAGGGTGACCGGCCACACTGGGACTGAGACACGGCCCAGACTCCTACGGGAGGCAGCAGTGGGGAATATTGCACAATGGGCGAAAGCCTGATGCAGCAACGCCGCGTGAGGGATGACGGCCTTCGGGTTGTAAACCTCTTTTAGCAGGGAAGAAGCTTTCGAGTGACGGTACCTGCAGAAAAAGCGCCGGCTAACTACGTGCCAGCAGCCGCGGTAATACGTAGGGCGCAAGCGTTATCCGGAATTATTGGGCGTAAAGAGCTCGTAGGCGGTCTGTCGCGTCTGCTGTGAAACCCCGAGGCTCAACCTCGGGCCTGCAGTGGGTACGGGCAGACTAGAGTGCGGTAGGGGAGATTGGAATTCCTGGTGTAGCGGTGGAATGCGCAGATATCAGGAGGAACACCGATGGCGAAGGCAGATCTCTGGGCCGTAACTGACGCTGAGGAGCGAAAGGGTGGGGAGCAAACAGGCTTAGATACCCTGGTAGTCCACCCCGTAAACGTTGGGAACTAGTTGTGGGGACCATTCCACGGTTTCCGTGACGCAGCTAACGCATTAAGTTCCCCGCCTGGGGAGTACGGCCGCAAGGCTAAAACTCAAAGGAATTGACGGGGACCCGCACAAGCGGCGGAGCATGCGGATTAATTCGATGCAACGCGAAGAACCTTACCAAGGCTTGACATATAGAGGAAACGTCTGGAAACAGTCGCCCCGCAAGGTCTCTATACAGGTGGTGCATGGTTGTCGTCAGCTCGTGTCGTGAGATGTTGGGTTAAGTCCCGCAACGAGCGCAACCCTCGTTCTATGTTGCCAGCACGTAATGGTGGGAACTCATGGAATACTGCCGGGGTCAACTCGGAGGAAGGTGGGGATGACGTCAAATCATCATGCCCCTTATGTCTTGGGCTTCACGCATGCTACAATGGCCGGTACAAAGGGCTGCAATACCGCAAGGTGGAGCGAATCCCAAAAAGCCGGTCCCAGTTCGGATTGAGGTCTGCAACTCGACCTCATGAAGTCGGAGTCGCTAGTAATCGCAGATCAGCAACGCTGCGGTGAATACGTTCCCGGGTCTTGTACACACCGCCCGTCAAGTCATGAAAGTCGGTAACACCTGAAGCCGGTGGCCCAACCCTTGTGGAGGGAGCCGTCGAAGGTGGGATCGGTAATTAGGACTAAGTCGTAACAAGGTAGCCGTACCGGAAGGTGCGGCTGGATCACCTCCTTTCTAAGGAGCATCTGGATCTCCTCGGAGATCCCAGAGCCCGCTCGAACCGAATGCGTTCGAGGGGTTAGCTCATGGGTGGAACATTTGACGAGGCACCGAGGGGTGACCTTCTTACTCAGTACGCTGCTTGCAGCTGGAACAGTCGGAAGTGAGCCACACGGTGCATGCACGCTGTTGGGTCCTGAGGGACCGGATGAACTCTTCGGAGTCAACCAACCTCAGGGCCTTTTCTGGCGGCCGGCGATCGGCACGCGGGGAAGGTACCGCCCGTACTTTGAGAACTACACAGTGGACGCGAGCATCTTTGAACTGACGTAAGTCAGTTCATCAAAGATGATCTTAAAGATCATTAGTCAATTTCAAACTCAAGCTTGCTTGAGTTCGATTCTTGATAAAACTCATGTGATTTCAAGTCTTTAAGAGCAAACGGTGGATGCCTTGGCATCTGGAGCCGAAGAAGGACGTAGCAATCTGCGATAAGCCTCGGGGAGTGGATAAGCACACTTTGATCCGAGGATCTCCGAATGGGGAAACCCCGCTGGGCGGCGTGCCGACCCAGTGACTCCTGCCTGAATATATAGGGCAGGTAGAGGGAACGTGGGGAAGTGAAACATCTCAGTACCCACAGGAAGAGAAAACAACAGTGATTCCGTTAGTAGTGGCGAGCGAACCCGGAACAGGCTAAACCGAGTACGTGTGATATCCGGTAGGAGTTGCGTATTCGGGGTTGTGGGACTTTTCAGACTGTTCTACCGCGCAGTCAGCGTTACAAGAAGGTATAGACGAATGGCATTGAAAGGCCAGTCATAGAGGGTGCAAACCCCGTAGTCGAAATGCCTCCCTTGGCGCGAGAAGTATCCCAAGTATCACGGGGCCCGAGAAATCCCGTGTGAATCTGTCAGGACCACCTGATAAGCCTAAATACTCCCAGATGACCGATAGCGTACAAGTACCGTGAGGGAAAGGTGAAAAGTACCCCGGGAGGGGAGTGAAATAGTACCTGAAACCGTTTGCTTACAAACCGTTGGAGCAGCCCTAGCAGCTGTGACAGCGTGCCTTTTGAAGAATGAGCCTGCGAGTTAGCGATACGTGGCGAGGTTAACCCGAGAGGGGTAGCCGTAGCGAAAGCGAGTCTGAATAGGGCGATTCAGTCGCGTGTCCTAGACCCGAAGCGAAGTGATCTATCCATGGCCAGGTTGAAGCGACGGTAAGACGTCGTGGAGGACCGAACCCACTTAGGTTGAAAACTGAGGGGATGAGCTGTGGATAGGGGTGAAAGGCCAATCAAACTTCGTGATAGCTGGTTCTCTCCGAAATGCATTTAGGTGCAGCGTTGCGTGTTTCTTGCCGGAGGTAGAGCTACTGGATGGCCGATGGGCCCCAAAAGGTTACTGACGTCAGCCAAACTCCGAATGCCGGTAAGTGAGAGCGCAGCAGTGAGACTGTGGGGGATAAGCTTCATAGTCGAGAGGGAAACAACCCAGACCACCAACTAAGGTCCCAAAGCGTGTGCTAAGTGGAAAAGGATGTGGAGTTGCCTTGACAACCAGGAGGTTGGCTTAGAAGCAGCCACCCTTGAAAGAGTGCGTAATAGCTCACTGGTCAAGTGATTCCGCGCCGACAATGTAACGGGGCTCAAGCACGCCACCGAAGTTGTGGCATTGACACCATAGGCAGGCCTTCGTGGTCCAGCCGTGTTGATGGGTAGGAGAGCGTCGTGTCGCGAGTGAAGCGGCGGGGTAACCCAGCCGTGGACGCGACACGAGTGAGAATGCAGGCATGAGTAGCGAAAGACGTGTGAGAAACACGTCCTCCGAAAGACCAAGGGTTCCAGGGTCAAGCTAATCTTCCCTGGGTAAGCCGGGACCTAAGGCGAGGCCGACAGGCGTAGTCGATGGACAACGGGTTGATATTCCCGTGCCGGCGAAGAACCGCCCAAACTAATCCAGTGGTGCTAAGTGCCCGAATTCCTTCGGATCGATCCCTTCGGGGTGAGACCTTAGGAGCTAGCGCACGACCCCATGCTGGTGCGGTTAGCGTATTAACAGGTGTGACGCAGGAAGGTAGCCCAAGCCAGGCGATGGTTGTCCTGGTGCAAGTGCGTAGGCCGAGAGATAGGCAAATCCGTCTCTCTTATGGCTGAGACACGATGCGGATAAAAAGTGGGTGATCCTATGCTGCCGAGAAAAGCATCGACGCGAGGTTCTAGCCGCCCGTACCCCAAACCGACTCAGGTGGTCAGGTAGAGAATACCAAGGAGATCGAGAGAATCGTGGTTAAGGAACTCGGCAAAATGCCCCCGTAACTTCGGGAGAAGGGGGGCCTTCGACGTATTAGGACTTGCTCCGAAAGCGTTTGGAGGCCGCAGAGACTAGTGGGTAGCGACTGTTTACTAAAAACACAGGTCCGTGCCAAGTCGCAAGACGATGTATACGGACTGACGCCTGCCCGGTGCTGGAAGGTTAAGAGGACGGGTTAGCTTCGGCGAAGCTCAGAATTTAAGCCCCAGTAAACGGCGGTGGTAACTATAACCATCCTAAGGTAGCGAAATTCCTTGTCGGGTAAGTTCCGACCTGCACGAATGGCGTAACGACTTCCCAACTGTCTCAACCGCGAACTCGGCGAAATTGCAATACGAGTAAAGATGCTCGTTACGCGCAGCAGGACGGAAAGACCCCGTGACCTTTACTACAGCTTGGTATTGGTGTTCGGTGTGGCTTGTGTAGGATAGGTGGGAGACTTTGAAGCATGGACGCCAGTTCATGTGGAGTCATTGTTGAAATACCACTCTGGTCACTCTGGATATCTAACTTAGAACCGTAATCCGGTTCAGGGACAGTGCCTGGTGGGTAGTTTAACTGGGGCGGTTGCCTCCCAAAAAGTAACGGAGGCGCTCAAAGGTTCCCTCAACCTGGTTGGCAATCAGGTGGCGAGTGTAAGTGCACAAGGGAGCTTGACTGTGAGACTGACAAGTCGAGCAGGGACGAAAGTCGGAACTAGTGACCCGGCAGTGGCTTGTGGAAGCGCTGTCGCTCAACGGATAAAAGGTACCTCGGGGATAACAGGCTGATCTTGCCCAAGAGTCCATATCGACGGCATGGTTTGGCACCTCGATGTCGGCTCGTCGCATCCTGGGGCTGGAGTAGGTCCCAAGGGTTGGGCTGTTCGCCCATTAAAGCGGTACGCGAGCTGGGTTTAGAACGTCGTGAGACAGTTCGGTCCCTATCCGCTGCGCGCGTAGGAAGTTTGAGAGGATCTGACCCTAGTACGAGAGGACCGGGTTGGACGAACCTCTGGTGTGTCAGTTGTTCCGCCAGGAGCACCGCTGATTAGCTACGTTCGGGATGGATAACCGCTGAAAGCATCTAAGCGGGAAGCCGGCCTCAAGATGAGACTTCCATGCCTTCGGGCGAGAGGCTCCCAGCAGATTACTGGGTTGATAGGCCGGATGTGGAAGCGTGGTAACACGTGTAGCTGACCGGTACTAATAAGCCAATGACTTGATAACACACCAATTTTTAGGTGCTTGCGTCCACTGAGTGGTTCTCGATGTACGGTCGAGAACCGCATGACTACTGAAGTTATGCAGACTTGAAACATCAATAGTGTTTCGGCGGCCATAGCGAGAGGGAAACGCCCGGTTACATTCCGAACCCGGAAGCTAAGCCTCTCAGCGCCGATGGTACTGCAGGGGGGACCCTGTGGGAGAGTAGGACACCGCCGGACTTCTTTCGAGAAAAGGCCACCCAAAGCTGGGTGGCCTTTTCTTGTTTACGGTCCAGAAGGGAAGAAGTCGCGATGAGCGAACCGAACGACGAACGGGAGCGCCACGAGTCCGGCGACGGATCGAGGCCACCGCGCCGATCGTCTTCAGCGTCTGGCCGAGACAACCGCGGGGCAAATGTCCCGCACGAGAGCGGAAAGCGTCGCGTCCCGCCACGCGGCCGCCGTGATTCCGACGCGCCACACGGCGACCGTCGTCGCGACACTGGCCGTGGTTCCGAGCGCCCCCGGGATGGTGAGCGTAAGTCGTACTCGGGTCGGGATGGTGACCGTAAGCCGTACTCGGGTCGGGATGGTGACCGTAAGCCGTATTCCGGTCGGGATGGTGAGCGTAAGCCGTACTCCGGTCGGGATGGTGAGCGTAAGCCGTATTCCGGTCGGGATGGTGAGCGTAAGCCGTATTCCGGTCGGGATGGTGACCGTAAGCAGTACGGGTCGCGTGATGCGAGCCGGAGACCTTCGGATGGCCGCGGCCAGCGTCGGTTCGATGATCGCGACGGAAACGAGCGCCGGTCACGCCCGCCGCAGTCGGATGAGCGCCGTGTGCGTGGTCCGGAACTCCCGGACGAGATCACCGCGCGCGACCTCGCGCCGGCCGCTCGCAACGAGCTGAAGACCCTCAGCAAGGACAACGCGGAGTACGTCGCGCGCCACCTTGCCATGGCGGCGCAGCTGATCGACGACGATCCTGCGCGCGCGCACGAGCACGCCCTGGCTGCCTCGCGCAGCGCGGGTCGTGTTGGTGTCGTGCGGGAAACAGTCGGAATCACCGCCTACGCGGTGGGAGACTTCGCTCTTGCCCTCCGCGAATTGCGTACCTTCCGACGCATCTCAGGCCGCGATGACCAGATCGCCTTGATGGTCGACAGTGAACGCGGCGTCGGACGCCCGGACCGCGCGCTGGAACTCGGTCGGAGTGTGGATCGCTCCACCCTGCCGACGCAGGCACGTGTCGACCTCGCTATCGCGATGTCGGGCGCTCAGCTCGATCTGGAGCAGCCCACTCGTGCGCTCAGCGAGCTCGACATCCCCGAACTCGACCCCGACCGCGCTTTCGCGTGGAGTCCGGCACTCTTCTTCGCACGCGCGGAGGTGCTTGATGCCCTCGGCCGGACCGCCGAGGCCGCGACCTGGCGCACGCGCGGGGACGTCGCCGCGGAAGCGCTGGACGAGGTCGTCGCAGATGCCGAAACCATCGTGGTCGAGGAGATCGAGCTCGCCGAAGCGGGACGGGCCGATGGGTCGGACTCCGCAGACGAAGATGCACACGACGATGGGTCGGATCCCACCTCGGCGCCAATCGCTGAACCATCCGCTGATGCTGATGCTGATGCTGCGAGCATCCATGACTCGACGGAGCACGAGAAGGACTGATCGATGGCGCTGCTCGGGCGAAAGAAGACACCCCTCACCGACGTTGACGTTGTCCTCGCGGACCTTGATGGCGTTGTCTACGCCGGTGCGCACGCGCTTCCACACGCCGTGGAGAGCCTCCTCGCGGCGGGACGGACGCGGCGGCTCGGCTACATCACCAATAATGCTTCCCGGACGGACGCCACGGTCGCAGCGCATCTCGTCGAGCTCGGCCTGATCGAGACGACCGCGCGTGACGTCGTGACGAGTCCGCAGGCGGCGATGCGCCTGCTTACGTCGCGGATCGCTCCCGGGTCCACGGTGCTCGTCATCGGCGGCGAAGGTCTCGTGGTCGAGGTCGAGCGTGCGGGATTCACCGTGACCCGCAGCGCCGAAGACTCTCCGTCCGCCGTCGTCCAGGGTTTCGCGCCCGAGGTGGGATGGGTCCACCTCGCTGAAGCCGCGTACGCTCTCGCAACGCCTGAGTCCGAGGGTGGTATCCCGTGGATCGCCACCAACACCGACTGGACGATTCCGCAGGCGCGCGGCATTGCTCCGGGGAATGGGACCCTCGTCTCCGCCGTCCACGCCGCAACCCACCGTCTCGCCGACGTCGCAGGTAAGCCCGAACGGCCCATCTTCGATGAGGCCGTCGCGCGCTTCGACGCCGTGCATCCGCTGTTCATCGGCGATCGGCTCGATACCGACATCCAGGGCGCGCAGGCAGCAGGCATTGAGTCAGCCCTCGTGCTGACCGGGATCGACCGTCCGAAGCATGTGCTTGCGGCGCCACTCAATGCGCGGCCCACGTACATCCTCGGCGACTTACGCGAACTGGACGAGCCGTACCCCGAGATCCGTACCCGCGGCGACGTGACCACGGTGCGGGATGCGTCGGTGCGCGTCGCCGGCGCCGACCTTGTGATCGAGAGCGAAGGCCGCCGCCCTATCGATCTCGTTCGCGCCGCCGCCCACGCGATCTGGTCGACCGGCCGCGCGATCTACGGATTTCGTGTTCCGGAACGGCTCTACGCCGATCCATTCCATCGTCCCTGACGCTGCCGCGCGTAGCATGAGGGCATGGACTCGACGCCCGCGGTAGACCAGGACATCCTGTCGCGCCTGGAGATCATCGAGCAGCAACCGCTCGCCGATCGTGCGGCCGCGTACGCCGCGTTGCACGACGATCTTGCGCGTCGCCTCGAGTCCGCAGATCGCTCGGAATGAGTTTCCGACTCGACGCTGAGATCGCGCGGCGCGGCCTGGCGCGTTCGCGCTCGCATGCAGCCGCGCTCATCGCTGACGGCGCCGTCCATGTCGACGGGCGTCCCGTGACGAAGGCATCGGCCAAGGTCACCGACGATTCCGCGATCGAGATCACGGCGGCCGACCATTACGTCAGCCGAGGCGCGCACAAGCTCCTCGCCGCGCTCGACGCGTTCGATCTGTCTCCCACCGGACGACCCGGACTGGACCTCGGTGCCTCGACGGGCGGCTTCACTCAGGTTCTCCTCGAGCGTGGCGCGACGCAGGTCGTCGCACTCGACGTCGGTCATGATCAGCTCGCTGAATCACTACGTGCTGATCCCCGCGTGCGTGTTGTCGAGGGGTTCAACGTCCGAGACCTCACGCCAGACACTCTCGCAGGCGCGGCCGGGCACCCCCTTATTCCGGGGATCATTACGGGAGACCTCTCCTTCATATCGCTCAGCCTCATCCTGCCCGCGGTGGCCTCGGTCAGCGCGGACGCGGACATCATCCTCCTCGTCAAGCCACAATTCGAGGTGGGGCGGACCGGGATTCGAGAAGGAGTCGTGCGCGACCCCGCGAAGCGCGTTGACGCCGTATCGAACGTGCTCTGGTCCGCGTGGGACGCGGGGCTTGCAACGCACGGTCTCATCGCGTCACCGATCGCCGGCGGTCACGGCAACCGTGAGTACCTGCTGTGGCTGCGTGTGCGTGCACCGGGCAGTGACGCCGGCAATCCGTCACAATGGTTAGGCACCGTGGAAGAACTGGCCGGGAGCGCATGACTGAAACCACCCGCAACATCCTGGTCGTCGCGCATGCCCATCGGGAGGAAACGATCACGGCCGCGACGCGCGCCATTCGTGCGCTCCGCGATGCCGGCATTCGGCCCGTCATGGCGGCGGAAGACCTCGCCGATCTCACCGGGTTGCTGGGGCCGGACGGTGACCTGGCGGTGCTGGACGTCGATATCCCCTCGTCGCAGATCGAACTCGCGATCGTCCTCGGTGGTGATGGCACGATCCTGCGCGCCGCCGAACTCGTGCGAGACACCACCGCGCCGGTGCTCGGCATCAACCTCGGTCACGTCGGCTTCCTCGCCGAGATCGAAGCTGACGACCTCGACGAGGCCGTCGCCCGCGTCATCGCCCGCGATTACGAGGTCGAAGAGCGCATGGCGCTCAGCGTGCGGGTCAAGAACACCGTCGGCGATGTCACGTTCGAGACATGGGCGCTGAACGAGGCCACCGTGGAGAAGGCATCCCGCGAACGGATGCTCGAAGTCGTGATGGAGGTCGATGGGCGCCCGCTGTCCTCTTTCGGGTGCGACGGCGTGGTGATCTCCACACCGACCGGTTCGACTGCCTACAGCTTCTCCGGAGGGGGGCCGGTCATCTGGCCCACCGTCGAAGCGATCGCGGTCGTTCCGCTGTCGGCGCACGCTCTGTTCTCGCGTCCACTTGTCGTCGACCCGGACGCCTCCGTGGCGATCGAGGTGCTCGCCCGGACCAACGGGACGGGCATCCTCTGGTGCGATGGGCGTCGATCGCACGATCTTCCTCCGGGCGCGCGGGTCGTCGTCCGACGCTCCAGCCGGCCCGTCCGTCTCGCACGGCTGCACCCCTCGGTATTCACGGACCGACTCGTTCGCAAGTTCCGGCTTCCCGTCGAGGGCTGGCGCGGACCGGCCGGACACCCGGAGACCGGTGCCCTGGGGGCCATGTGATCGAGGAGATCCGCCTCCGGGACCTCGGCGTCATCGCGGACGCGACGCTGCCGCTCGGCGCCGGCTTCACCGCGATCACCGGTGAGACCGGCGCGGGAAAAACGATGGTCGTGAGCGCGCTGGCCCTGCTGCTCGGTGCGCGTTCGGACTCCTCCGTGGTGCGTGCGGGAGCAGACAAGGCGGTGGTGGAGGGTATCTGGCGACTCCCTGCCGCCCACAGCTCCGTCGCACGTGTGGAAGACGCCGGGGGCGAGCCCGAGCCGGTCGGAGAGGATCAGGTCGAACTGTATCTCGGGCGTACCGTCTCCCGGGAGGGAAGAAGCCGTGCCACCGCCGGCGGACGCACGGTGCCCGCAGGCGTCCTATCCGACATCGCCGATGAGCTCGTCGTTGTCCACGGCCAGTCCGACCAGCTGCGTCTGCGCTCGGCGGCCGCGCAACGTGATGCGCTGGACCGATTCGGCGCTGCGCCCATCGCCACCGCCGCACATGCCTACCGGACTCTGTTCGATCGACGCCGCAGCCTCCAGTCCGAGTGGGAAGAACTGACGACTCGCGCCGATGAGCGCCGCCGTGAGGCGGAGCGGTTGCGCGCGGAGGTGGAGGAGATCTCGGCGCTGGACCCACAACCGGGGGAGGACGAGGAACTCACTCGGCGAGCGGAGCGTCTTGGCAATGTCGAAGAGCTGCGCACCGCGGCCACCGAGGCACACGAGGCGCTCTCGACCGACAGCGAGCAGCCTGACGTCACTCTCCTCCTCGCCTCGGCGCGCCGCGCTCTCGAACGGGTCGACGGCAGCGATCCGGCACTCGCGGAGGTGACCGCCGGACTGGTCGACATCGGTTACCGGGTCTCAGACCTTGCGGCGTCCCTCAGCGACTACGCCTTGGCGCTGAGCGAGGCGGGCCCGCAGGAGCTGGCCGACGTGGAGGATCGTCGGGCCGCGCTCACTCCGCTCGTGCGACGGCACGGCTCCCTCCAAGAAGCTCTCGACTTCGGCGCCGCAGGAGCCCTCCGGCTCGCGGAACTGGACGATGACCCGGAGCGTATCGAGCAGCTCGCCGCTGAACTCGAAACCGTCGACGCTGAACTGGATTCCGCCGCTGCGGCACTGACCGCCGCACGCCGGGCTGCGGCCGAGTCCCTCGGGGAGGCGGTTACCACCGAGCTGCGTGCGCTCGCGCTGCCGGATGCGCAGGTAGAAGTAGACGTGACCGAGACGACGCCGTCGGCCTCGGGCCGCGATGACGTCACCTTCCTCCTCGCGTCTCACCCCGGCGCGACACCGAGGCCGGTGGCCAGGAGCGCGTCCGGGGGCGAACTGAGCCGCGTCATGCTCGCCATCGAAGTCGTCATCGCCGGGACAGAAGGCACCCGGACGTTCGTCTTCGATGAGATCGACGCCGGCATCGGGGGCGCCGCGGCGATCGAGATCGGCAGACGGCTTGCGACGCTGGCCGAGACCAGTCAAGTCATCGCGGTCACTCACCTCGCACAGGTGGCAGCGTTCGCCGGAAACCACCTCTCCGTCGTCAAATCGCACGACGGCTCGGTGACGGCGAGCGACGTCCGTGCCCTGGACGGTGCCGATCGCGAGGCGGAGATGGCGCGTCTCCTCTCCGGCCTCAGCGACTCCGGCTCTGCGATCGAGCACGCGCGGGAACTCCTCGGCCTCCGGACCGCGACGCGACGCGCGGAGCGCTGACGCCATGCCGGGTGAGTCCAGCGTGCTGATAGGATTGAAGCCCGTGACGGACACTTCTGACGCGGGCCACATTTCGAACGACACCACCAAGCACATTTTCGTGACGGGCGGTGTCGTTTCTTCGTTGGGGAAGGGCCTGACGGCGGCCAGCCTCGGCAACCTTCTCACCGCGCGCGGGCTTCGCGTCGTGATGCAGAAGCTCGACCCGTACCTCAACGTCGACCCCGGCACGATGAACCCGTTCCAGCACGGCGAGGTGTTCGTCACCGACGACGGCGCCGAAACCGACCTCGACATCGGGCACTACGAACGCTTTCTCGACATCGAGCTCAGCCAAGCCGCCAACGTCACGACCGGGCAGATCTACTCGCAGGTGATTGCCCGTGAGCGTCGCGGTGAGTATCTCGGCGACACCGTGCAGGTCATCCCGCACATCACCGATGAGATCAAGCGCCGCATGCGGCTCCAGGCCGACGAGAGCCCGAAACCCGATGTCATCATCACCGAGATCGGCGGCACCGTCGGTGACATCGAGTCTCAGCCGTTCATCGAATCGGCCCGCCAGGTTCGTCACGAACTCGGGCGCAGCAACGTGTTCTTCGTGCACGTCTCTCTCGTGCCGTTCATGGGGGCTTCCGGCGAGCAGAAGACCAAGCCGACCCAGCACTCCGTCGCAGCCCTGCGCTCGATCGGTATCCAACCGGATGCGCTCGTGCTGCGCAGCGATCGGCCCGTCACCGAGTCGAACAAGCGCAAGATCGCGCTCATGTGCGACGTCGACGAGCGCGCCGTCGTCAACGCCATCGACGTCCCGAGCATCTATGAGATCCCGACGATGCTGCACGACCAGGGTCTGGACCAGTACATCGTCAACAGCCTCGGGCTCGACAAGGCCGCCGAGGTCGATTGGACCCGCTGGGGCAAAGTCCTGCAGGCAGTCCACAACCCCAAGCACGACGTCACCATCGGTCTCGTGGGCAAGTACATCGACCTCCCCGATGCCTATCTGTCGGTGACCGAGGCGCTCAAGGCCGGCGGCTTCGCGCAAGAGACGAAGGTGTCGATCGACTGGATCCCCTCCGACCTCTGCGAGACCCCCGAGGGCGCGGCCAAGGCGCTCGCGCACGTTGACGGGATCGTTGTCCCCGGCGGGTTCGGCATCCGCGGAATCGAGGGCAAGCTCGGCGCTCTGCGGTTCGCACGCGAGCAGGGCATCCCCACGCTCGGCATCTGCCTCGGCCTGCAGTGCATGGTGATCGAGTACGCCCGTAACAAGGCGGGTCTCGAGGGCGCCTCGTCGAGCGAATTCGACCCGGACACAGAGTTCCCCGTCATCGCAACGATGGCAGAGCAGGTCGACATCATCGAAAGCGGAGATCTGGGGGGCACCATGCGTCTCGGACTTTACGAAGCAGAACTCGGTGAGGGCACGATCGTCGCCGAGCTGTACGGATCGAACCGGGCATCGGAGCGTCACCGTCACCGGTACGAGGTCAACAACCGCTATCGGGACCAGATCGCGGATGCTGGCCTCGTCTTCTCCGGCCTGTCGCCGGACCGCAACCTCGTCGAGTACGTCGAACTGCCCCGCGACGTGCACCCGTACTACGTCGCCACGCAGGCACACCCGGAGTTGCGTTCTCGTCCGACCGAGGCGAACCCGCTGTTTCGCGGGCTGATCGCGGCCGCGGTCGAGCGGCACCGCTCGAGCGAACTCTTCGATGTGGACAACGATGACTGACTTCGCGGCGCTGCATGATGAACCCGTGGATGCGGAGATCGTCTCCACGGAGGTCGTCTTCGAAGGTCGGGTCTGGGATGTGCGTCGCGACACCGTCACCTACGGCGACGGCGAGATCGTCCGCGAGTACGTCGATCACACGGGAGCCGCGGCCGTCGTTGCGATCGACGACGAGGAGCGTGTGCTGCTGATTCAGCAGTATCGCCATCCGATCCGTCACCGT
Organism: Microbacteriaceae bacterium PS02070; assembly: GCA_029959865.1. Taxonomy (GTDB): domain Bacteria; phylum Actinomycetota; class Actinomycetes; order Actinomycetales; family Microbacteriaceae; genus Microbacterium. The sequence continues at coordinate 292,036 of JASCPE010000002.1, forward strand.
GATTGGGAGGTTCCGGCCGGACTGCTCGATGTCGAGGGTGAGCCGCCCATCGAGACCGCACGGCGCGAGCTTGCCGAGGAAGCGGATCTCCAGGCCGCGCAGCTGGAGCCGTTGCTGCAGATCTTCTCGACTCCCGGCGGCAACGACGAGGTCATCCACATCTTCCTTGCCCGAGGATTGAGCGCCGCTGCGGACGTGTACGTGCGTGAGCAGGAGGAAGCCGACATCCGCCTCGAGTGGGTGCCGTTGGGCGAGGTCGTCAACGGTATCCTCGCGGGTCGGTTCGGTAACGGCATCCTCGTCTCCGGCGTGCTGGCCGCAGCCGAACGCCTGCGCCGCCACTGACATGAACCTCGAACGTGCCGTCGATGTCTACCTGCGGCACATCACGATCGAACGCGGCCTTTCTGACCACACGTCCGCCGCGTACCGGCGAGACCTCGCCGGCTACGTCACGTGGCTGCAGGAGCGCGGCGTCGGGACTCCCGAGGAGATCACCGCGCCCCTCGTGCAGGAGTTCGCCACGGAACGCGCTCGCGCGGACCCACCACCGGCGGCCACGTCTCTCGCGCGGTTGCAGTCTTCGGTCCGCGGGTTTCATCGCTTCCTGACAGTGGAGGGCATCACCGCCGAGGATCCCACCGGGAAGCTGACGGCGCCGAAGGCCCCGCAGCGTCTTCCCAAAGCCCTCACCATCGATCAGGTCCTCGCGCTGCTGAACGCCGCCGGTCCCGAGCCAGGGGAGAGCGTCGAGGCCGACCCGTTGCGACTGCGCGATCGCGCGCTGCTGGAATTGCTCTATGCCACGGGAGCCCGGGTCTCCGAGGTCGTGAACCTCGACGTCGACGACCTCGCCCACGGTGATGTCGTGCGCGTCCGCGGCAAGGGCTCCAAGGAACGCATCGTTCCGGTCGGGTCCTACGCGCGCGCCGCGGTCGACGCATACCTCGCGCGGGTGCGTCCGGCGCTCGCCGTCCGCGGAAGGGCCACCCCGCGGCTTTTCCTCGGTGCGCGCGGCTCGGCCCTGTCGCGCCAGAGCGCATGGCTCATCATCCAGCGCGCCGCGGACGACGCAGGACTGTCGGCGCACGTCTCCCCGCATACGCTGCGGCACTCCTTCGCGACGCATCTGCTGCAGGGTGGGGCCGACGTACGCGTCGTGCAGGAACTCCTCGGACATTCCTCCGTCGCGACGACACAGATCTACACCCACGTGACCGCGGATGCGTTGCGCGATGTGTACGTGACGTCGCACCCACGTGCACGGTGACGCCTCCTTGCAGGCGTTTCGTGAACCACATGGCCTGGCCTGTGCCAGAATCGAAGGCAGTTCACAAAGGTAGGAGTGTCAGTGACGCAGAAGGCGAAGGGGGCGAAGAAAGCCCCCGCCGATGACACCCCGATCGGTCCCACCGGTCGTCCGTATCAGGGGTTCCCGACCCCGCCGAAACTCGACAGCCATGGTCCGGCGCGCATCATCGCGCTCTGCAACCAGAAGGGCGGCGTCGGCAAAACGACGACGACCATCAACCTGGCCGCGGCGCTCGCGTCGTACGGGCGCAAGGTGCTCGCCGTCGACTTCGATCCGCAGGGTGCGCTCTCGGCTGGTCTCGGGATCCCCACCCACGAGGGCACGACGATCTATGACCTGCTGCTGGACAGCAAGCGAGACGTGCACGAGGCGATCGTCTCCAGCAGGGTCGATGGCCTGGATGTGATCCCGGCGAACATCGACCTGTCCGCCGCCGAGGTGCACCTCGTCAATGAGGTCGCCCGCGAGATGATCCTCGCCCGCGTGCTGCGCAAGGTCTCCGCCGACTACGACGTGATCCTCATCGACTGCCAGCCGTCTCTAGGGCTGCTCACCGTCAACGCGCTGACCGCCAGTCACGGGGTCATCATTCCGCTCGAGTGCGAGTTCTTCGCCCTGCGCGGTGTCGCCCTGCTCATCGAAACGATCGACAAGGTGCGTGACCGACTCAACCCCTCGATCGAACTCGACGGCGTGCTCGCGACGATGTACGACTCGCGCACGTTGCACTCGCGGGAAGTACTGGAACGCGTCGTGGACGCTTTCGGCGACGACGTCTTGGAGACGGTCATCGGTCGTACGGTCAAATTCCCCGATGCGTCCGTCGCCGGGGTCCCGATCATCTCGTTCGCGCCCGAGCACCCGGCCGCACAGGCCTACCTGCGCCTGGCGCGGGAGCTCGTGGCTCGTGGCGACGTCGCCTGAGGAATCCACGTCGGCCGAAGATGACGTGGCCGTCGCAGCGGAGGAGACCTCCGGGTTTCGCGTCAGCCTGAGCGTTTTCGACGGTCCTTTCGACCTGCTTCTCACGCTCATCTCGAAGCACGAGCTCGACATCACCGAGGTCGCGCTGAGCGCCGTGACGGAGGAGTTCCTTTTGTACTTGCGTGAGCTCAACAGCGCCGACGAGTTGGAGCAGGCGTCGGAGTTCCTCGTGGTGGCGGCGACTCTGCTGGACATGAAGGTCGCCGGCTTGTTGCCCCAGGGCGAGTTCGTGGACGCGGAGTCTGTCGCTCTCCTCGAAGCGCGAGATCTGCTGTTTGCGCGGCTGCTGCAGTACCGAGCGTTCAAAGACGTGTCGGGATGGTTCTCCTCGCGCCTGATTGCCGAGGAGAAGCGGCACGTGCGGGCGGTCCCTCTGGAACCGAAGTACCGCGACGCCGTCCCAGAGCTGGTGTGGACGCTGTCGGTCGACGACTTTGCAGCGCTCGCATTGCTGGCGATGACGCCGAAAGAGATCCCGAACGTTGGGCTTGATCACCTGCATTCGCCGTTGGTGTCGATCCGGGAGCAGGCGGCGATTGTCGTCACACTCCTGCGCGATGCGGGTCAGCTCAACTTCCGCGACCTCATCGCCGGGGTTCAGCAAACCGGCGTCGTGGTTGCACGGTTCCTGGCAATCTTGGAGCTGTACCGGCACGCCGCGATCTCGTTCGATCAGGTCGAACCGTTGGGCGAGCTGACCCTTCGATGGACTGCGGAACGCTGGTCCGAAGACACCCTGGCCGCACTGGGAGCCGATTATGACCAATGAACTCGAGACGACGCCGGAGGTGCGACCGGTGACCGACGTCGCCCGCGCACTGGAGGCGCTGCTACTGATCGCTGACGAGCCGCAGAGCCTCGTGGCTCTGGCCACGGCGGTCGGTGCCCCCGTTCCCGCCGTGCGGCAAGCGGTGGAGGGCCTTGTCGCCGACTACGACGGCGAGACCGGCGGGCCCCGTCGCGGATTCGAGCTTCGCGAGGTCGGCGGAGGATGGCGCCTCTACGTACGGGAGGAGCATGATGCGCTCATCTCCGGGTATGTCAACGCGCAGGCGCCGTCGCGCCTGTCGCAAGCGGCGCTGGAGACACTCGCAGTGATCGCCTACAAGCAGCCGGTCACCCGCGGCCAGGTGGCGGCGATCCGTGCCGTCAACGTCGATTCGGTCGTGCGCACGCTCCTCGCGCGCGGGCTCATCACCGAGGAGTTCACTGATCCGGATACGGGTGCGATCCACTACGGCACGACCGATGCCCTCCTTGGGCACCTCGGGATCAATTCCCTAGACGAGCTGCCGCATATTTCTCCGTTGCTCGATGACGGGGCTGACGGCTTCGAGACGGATGTGTTGCGATGAGCGAGGGGGAGCGGCTGCAGAAGGTTCTCGCGAACGCAGGTGTCGCGTCGCGGCGTGTGTGTGAGCAGTACATCGTCGAGGGGCGGATTCGGGTCAACGGCACTGTGGTGACCGAGCTCGGCACGCGGATCGACCCGGCGACGGATCTCGTCGATGTCGATGGCATCGCGATTCAGCTGGACTCGACCAAGCGCTACGTCGTGCTGAACAAGCCCACCGGGGTGGTCAGCTCGATGAAAGACGAACACGGCCGCCCAGACCTGCGCAGATACACGCGAGAGTGGGAGGAGCGGTTGTACAACGTCGGACGCCTGGACGCCGACACGAGCGGTCTGCTCGTGCTTACCAACGACGGCGACCTCGCTCACGTCCTTGCCCATCCGTCGTTCGGTGTGACGAAGGTGTATATCGCCAAGGTCGAGGGGCGTGTCAGCGCGCAGACCATCGCGAAGCTCACCTCCGGGATCGAGCTTGAGGATGGCGAGATCGCCGCCGACAAGGCCCGGCTCCTGGACACCTCCGGCGGAACGAGCCTTGTCGAGCTCACTCTGCATTCCGGGAAGAACCGCATCGTGCGCCGCATGCTCGCCGCCGTCGGTCATCCCGTCGAAGAACTCGTCCGACGCCAGTTCGGCCCGTTGCACCTGGGCAGCCTCAAGGCGGGGCACGCGCGCGAATTGACTACAGTGGAACGCGGCGAACTGCTGACCCTGGCACGCCGCGCGACAGACGGACCTGACCGTCGCGCTCCCTGAGGCGGAGGCACTGTGACCGACACGGCATCAGCGCGAGCACGCGCGAGCGCTCGGGTGACCGGAACGGTTCGTATTGTCGGCGCGGGCCTGCTGGGCTCCAGCATCGGGCATGCCTTGCGCACGCAGGGAGTGGACGTGGTGCTCGCTGATTCGTCGCCCAGCCAACTCCGTCTTGCCGTCGATTACGGTGCGGGACGCCCGGCCACCGAGGATGACGAGCCCGAACTCATCGTCGTCGCGGTGCCGCCGGATGTCACCGCCGACGTCGTCGAGCGCGAACTGCTCGCGTTTCCGGACGCGTCGGTGACCGACGTCGCCAGCGTCAAGGTCGAGCCGCTGTCAGAGTTGGTGGAGCGCGGCGTTGACCTGGAACGTTACGTCGGTTCTCACCCACTCGCCGGCCGAGAGCGCGGCGGGGCGATCTCGGCGCGAGCCGACATTTTCCTCGGTCGCCCATGGGTGCTCTGCGCCGCGGACGATACCGGAACGCGTGCGCTGCGAAAGGTCGAGGGACTCGCGCTGGACCTCGGCGCTCTCCCGATCGAGATGACCGCTGAGGAACACGATCAGTCCGTCGCGCTGATCTCGCACGTACCGCAGTTGGTGGCCAGCGTGCTCGCGGGCCAGTTCGCGGAGGCGTCGGACGAGTCCCTGCGTTTGGCTGGCCAGGGAGTAAGGGACACGACCCGGATCGCCGCCTCGTCGCCGGAACTGTGGGTGCAGATCCTGGGTGCGAACTCGGCGCCGGTCGTCGAGATTCTCGACGCGCTCGCCGACGATGTCCGCGCCGTCGCGGACGCGCTGCGCGAGCCGACCGCGGTCGGTGCACGGCGCACGATCGCCGACGCGATCCGCCGCGGAAACGACGGCGTCGAACGGCTGCCCGGCAAGCACGGGCAGAACCGCCGCTTCGCGAAGGTCGTCGTGATGGTCGATGACACGCCCGGTCAGCTCGGCCGCCTCTTCGGAGAGTTGGCCGACTTGGAAGTCAACGTTGAGGACTTCCGGCTGGAGCACTCGCCCGGAGCGCAGATCGGGCTGGCTGAACTGAGTGTCGTCCCCCGAGCCGTTCGTGCCATGGTGGCCGGGCTCGAGGAGCGGGGATGGCGGATTGCGAGCACAACGAATGAGCAGTGACAACGCGAAGGTCGTCGTCGCGATCGACGGCCCCGCGGGGAGCGGAAAGTCGAGCGTCTCCAAAGCGATCGCACGGTCGCTCGGCTACGGGTACCTGGATACCGGTGCCGCCTACCGCGCCCTCGCGTGGCGCGCCCTGGATCAGGACACCGACACCAACGATGACGGCTCCGTTACGGCGCTTCTCGGATCGTTCGACTACGCCATCTCCCTAGACCCGGATGCGTACTGGGTGCGCGTCGGAGACACCGACGTGACCGCCGCGATCCGCGAACCGCGCGTGTCATCGGCCGTCAGCGGTGTCGCGCGGGTTCCCGTCGTGCGGGAACGCGTCAACGAGCTGTTTCGCTCACTGATCACGTCCGCCGAGGCGCCGGGCATCATCGTGGAGGGGCGAGACATCACCACGGTCGTGGCGCCGGACGCACCGGTGCGGATCCTTCTCACCGCCGCCGCGGACGTCCGCGCGGCCCGCCGCAGCAAAGAACTCACGGGGGAGTCGACGACGGATGTCGCTGCGTCACTGCACAAGCGCGACGCCCTCGATTCGCAGGTCGTTGATTTCCTGGAGGCGGCGCCGGGCGTCGTCGTCGTGGACTCGACCGACCTGGACTTCACTCACACGGTCGAGGCTGTCCTCGATGTGATTCACAATCGGACAGGAGACGGCGATGGCCGCTGACGACGAAAAGTATGACGGCGGCCCCGATCGGCTCGCGGAGTCCCTGGCCGAGCTGGATGAGGAACTTGCCGAGCAGCGCGCCGCGACCCTGCGTGCCGCGCTGGAGGATTATGACCTCGACGAGGAGGACGCGGGCCTTCTGGCGGGCCTCACCGCCGGGGGTGAGCCCGTCGAGATTCTGCCGGCCCTTCCCGTCGTCGCGATCGTCGGGCGACCGAACGTCGGCAAATCCGCCCTCGTCAACCGCATCCTTGGTCGGCGCGAAGCGGTCGTCGAGGACACCCCTGGCGTGACGCGGGACCGCGTCTCGTACAAGGGGGAGTGGAACGACCGCCGCTTCACCGTCGTCGACACCGGCGGGTGGGAGCCCGATGCTCGCGGGATCGACCGTTCGGTCGCCGCGCAGGCGGAGGTCGCGATCGACCTCGCCGATGTGGTGCTGTTCGTCGTGGACGCGATGGTCGGGGCGACCTCGACGGACGAGCAGGTCGTGCGGATGCTGCGCAAGAGCAAGAAGCCGGTGTTCCTTGTGGCGAACAAGGTGGACGACGCGCGCCACGAGCCCGAAGCGACTGCCCTCTGGAACCTCGGTCTCGGGGAGCCGCATCCCGTCTCGGCGATTCACGGCCGCGGGGTCGCAGACCTCCTGGACGCGGTCATCGCGGTTCTGCCGGAAGTCTCCGCCGTTGCCAGCAACGAGCTCGGCGGCCCCCGTCGAGTGGCGATCCTCGGCCGCCCGAACGTCGGCAAGTCATCGCTCCTGAACAAGGCCGCCGGCGAGGAGCGGGTCGTCGTGAACGAGCTGGCCGGGACGACGCGTGACCCGGTCGATGAGGTCGTCGAGCTCGGCGGTAAGCTGTGGCGGTTCGTGGACACGGCGGGCATTCGTCGCCGCGTCCACCTGCAGCAGGGTGCGGACTTCTACGCGTCCTTGCGCACGTCCGCGGCGTTGGAGAAGGCCGAGGTGGCCGTCGTCGTCTTGGACGTCAGCGAGACGTTGAGCGTTCAGGACCTCAACATCATCGATCTCGTTCTCGAGTCCGGTCGTGCGCTCGTGCTCGCATTCAACAAATGGGATCTGCTGAACACTCCGGAGCTGGAGAACGCCGATCGGCGCCGGTACCTGGAACGTGAGATCGAGCAGGACCTCGCGCACGTGACGTGGGCTCCGCGGGTGAACATCTCTGCCCGCACCGGGCGACACCTCGAGAAGCTCGTCCCGGCATTGGAGACCGCGCTGAGCTCGTGGGACACGCGGATCCCCACGGGCAAGTTCAACGCGTTCCTCTCCGAACTCATCGCGGAGCATCCGCACCCCGTCCGGGGTGGCAAGCAGCCGCGCATTCTCTTCGGAACGCAGGCATCCACCCGCCCGCCGACCTTCGTGCTGTTCACGACGGGTTTCCTCGACCCGGGCTATCGCCGGTTCATCCAGCGTCGCCTCCGCGAGATCTTCGGTTTCGAAGGCTCACCCATCGTCATCAACATGCGCGTGCGCGAACGGCGCCAGCGCTCCTGACCCGCCCGCTGCACCGGCTCGGGCCGTCAGGACTGGTGGCACCATGTGACAGGCGAGCGCCCGTGTCGCGGCACGGTGTGTCAGGCTAGGTGCGTGACGATCGAGCAGCCCGCCCCCGGTGAGCCGCGACGCCCAGACGGGCCGCGCGACCCGGGCGACGCTTGGGTGGTCTCAGACACGGGCGAGAAGTACTGGGGGCGTTTCGGCGCCGCGGGTTTGCTCGCTTACGACGCCGATCGTGGCGTCCTGCTGCAGCACCGGGTGTCCTGGAGTCACTTCGGCGACACCTGGGGGCTGCCCGGAGGCGCCCGCCATCAGGGCGAGGGTGCGTGTGAGGGTGCGCTCCGCGAGGCGGCCGAAGAGGCAGGAGTGCCGGGCGACGCCGTCCGGGTGCGTTTCGACAGCGTGTTGGACCTGCAGATCTGGACGTATACGACCGTGGTCGGTGACGTGGTCGAGCCGTTCGAGCCGGTCATCAGCGACCCGGAGAGCCGTGAACTGGCGTGGGTCCCCACGGACGCTGTCGACGATTACCCCTTGCACCCGGGATTCGCGTCGACATGGCCGGAGCTTCGCAGGCTCCTGGACGTCAAGCCCGTAATCATCGTCGATGCGGCCAACGTGGTGGGGTCCGTTCCGGACGGGTGGTGGAAGGACCGCAAGGCCGCTGCGCAGCGTCTCATCGATCGTCTCGCACGGCTGGAGACGGCCGGCGTTGCCGGTGCGGAGGCGGGCCTCGAGAACGTGCACTGGTACCCGGAGATCGTCATCGTCGTCGAGGGGCAGGCCAAGCCCGTCGACGATCACGAGACAGTGCGGGTCGTTCGTGCACCGGGCGAGGGCGATGACGAGATCGTTGCCGAAGCTGCGCGGCGTCACGGCGACGGCCAACAGGTATCGGTCGTGACGAGTGATCGAGGGCTGACGGCACGGCTGGAAGAGCTGGGTGTCACGGTCACGCCCGTGTCGTGGCTTCTCTCTCGCCTGGACACCGCCGACGCGGCCGCTGGCGTGCCGCTCCGCCGCCCGGAACGCCGCTAATCGCGCCCCCGAAGGCGGTCGATCTCGCGGCGCTCGCGTTTGGTCGGGCGCCCGGCGCCGCGGTCACGGACCGCGATCCGGGGAACCGGTTCGCGTGCGGGGGTCCGGTCTTCCATTGCCGTCGCGGCAACGGGGGCGCCGACTCGCTTGGTGAGCAGTTGGCGCACGATCAGGATGCGATCGAATCCGGCGATCCGCACGCGGATCTCGTCGCCGACACGGACACGTTGCGCGGCCTTGGCGCGCTCGCCGCCAAGGCGCACGTGGCCCGCGCGGCACGCGGTCGTCGCTGCGGAACGGGTCTTGTAGATGCGGACAGCCCACAGCCACACATCGACTCTCGCGGCCTCGCCCGCGCTCATCGGATACCTCGCCTCACACCCGCAATGCTAGGTGGAAGCGCCCGGAGTCACCGACCGGGAGACGAGGACCCAGTGCGGTTTGAGGCGGGCACGTTCGACGAAGCCGGCATCGAGGAAGATCGTGAGTGTGCCCTGGTAGAGGTCATTCGTGGGGATCCTCTTGCCCGTGTTCTGATCGACCGGGTAGCCCTCGACGGTGTGCGCGCCGTGGTCAGCCGCAAAGTGGAGAGCCTGCTCCAGCAGTGCCTTCGTGAGCCCAAGCCTGCGGTGTTCGCGGCGCACGGAGAAGCAGGAGATGGACCACACGTCGCCGTCTTCGAGGTCCTCCAGGTGGGGCGCGGCTGCGCGGGTGCGGGGGAGGCGCCGAAGGAGGGGCCTTGGTCCGATCCGGACCCACGCAGCCGGTTCGCCGTCGACGTAGGCAAGCAGACCGGGAGCGACCGGCTCGGCTACCTCCCGCTCGAGAAGTCCGCGCTTGTCGTCTGTGGAGGTGGCATTCCATTCGGCATTGGTCAGCGTCCACCACTGGCACTGGCACGAAGCGCCATCGCCTCCGCCCGTGAGGGCCCGCTCGACGTCTCGGAAGCGATCCCCGGTGGCGGGCTCGATGACGATCTCGGTCATGTCGCTCACCTTATGATGTGCCACAGACGTTCCACAGAGTGTCGGTCGTATACGTCGTGGCGCATGCACGGGGGCGTACCGTGGCACCTAGTGACGGGCAGTCGCCTTGATCCTCCGACCGGCCCCTGCGGGTCGCCGACCGAACGGCGCCGATATTTCCTCCACCGTTGTTGGCCAGGCCAGCACCCTCGGACCCATCCGCCAGACCTATGCGCGGCAGGGAGACTTCCCTCCGATCGCGCGGGCGTACACGCAACTGTCGCAGACCGTGAAAGAGATGGGTCTGCTCCGACGCAGCCGGCTGTTCTACGCCCTCGTCGGTGCAGCGCTCGTGGTGGCGTTCGGTGGGGCGATCACCGGGTTCATCCTGCTCGGCGACAGTTGGTTCCAGTTGCTGATCGCCGCCGCGCTCGGCATCCTGTTCACGCAGGTCGCCTTCCTCGCGCACGAAGCTGGACACAGGCAGATCCTCGCGGGTGGCCCCGCGAACGACCGCCTCGCCCGAGGACTTGCCGCGGGGGTCGTGGGCATCAGCTACTCCTGGTGGGATTCGAAGCACAGCCGTCATCACGCGAACCCGAACCGGGTCGACAAAGATCCCGACATCGAGGTCGACACCATCTCGTTCTTGGAGGTCGACGCGGCACAGGCCCGGGGCCTGCGCCGGGCGATCACCCGCAGGCAAGGGTGGCTTTTCTTCCCGCTCCTGACGTTTGAAGGGCTGAACCTTCACTATCAGGGCTTGCGGCACCTGTTCTCCCGTGGACCGGTCAAGGCGCGCTGGATCGAGCTCGGTCTTATCACGTTGCGGTTTGCGCTCGTGCTCACGCCGCTCTTCGTGATGCTGCCGTTGGGGATGGCGTTCGCGTTCCTCGGCGTGATGCTGGCCGTCTTCGGCGTGTACATGGGCGCGTCCTTTGCCCCCAACCACAAGGGGATGCCGGTGATCGCACCCGATGCCAAACTCGACTTCTTCTCGAAGCAGGTGCGCACCTCCCGCAATATCCGGGGTGGCTGGTGGGCGACGTGGCTCATGGGCGGTCTCAACTACCAGATCGAACATCACCTGTTCCCGAGCATGGCGCGCCCGCAACTCGCGAAGGCGCGCGAGGTCGTGCGTGAGTTCTGCGCCACGCACGCTGTGCCGTACACGGAGACGTCGCTGTGGCGCTCGTACGCCATCGTGATTGAGTACCTCAACCGCGTCGGCCTGGCTGCGCGTGATCCGTTCGACTGCCCGATGGTCGCGCAGCACCGCCGCGCGTGAGAGCAGGCCGTTGCGTTTTCGCGGGGCGGCGACTGTGGGTAAGATAGGGGAGTTGTCCGCCCTGGCGGGCAATGGACCGGGATGTGGCGCAGCTTGGTAGCGCACTTGACTGGGGGTCAAGGGGTCGCAGGTTCAAATCCTGTCATCCCGACAGAAAAGCCCTGGTGAAAGATAACTTTCACCAGGGCTTCGTCGTGTCTAGACGCCGGCGCTTCCGTGGAACGGCTTGCCGCTCGGCAGCGTCGGGCATCAGCCGTGGAACTCGTCTGGGTGGGGGCCGGTGCGACCGTCGCGGTCAAGGGCGTCAATTGCGGCGAGATCAGTATTGCTGAGCATGAAGTCGAACACGTCAAGGTTCTCGGCGATGCGATGCGGAGTCACGGACTTGGGGATGGCGATCCTGCCCTGCTGGAGATGCCAGCGCAGGACGACTTGGGCGGGAGTCTTGCGGTGGGCCGTGGCGATCCTGGTGATGGCGGGGTCGGCGAGGACGGCACCCTGCGCCAGCGGGCTCCATGCTTCGGTCGCGATGCCGTGACGGGTATCGGCGGCGATGACGCCGCGATTCTGGAGCGCTGGGTGCAGTTCGACCTGGTTGACCGCCGGCACGACCGTGCTGGTGTCGATAAGCCGTTCAAGGTGTGCGGGCTGGAAGTTGGACACGCCGATCGCGCGGACTCGTCCGTCGACATACAGCTTCTCCAGCGCCCGCCAGGTATCGAGGTAGAGGTCGCGCTGGGGGGTCGGCCAGTGGATGAGGTAGAGGTCCAAGGTGTCCAGGCCGAGCTTGTCGAGGGTCGTGTCGTAGGCGCGGAGGGTGGCGTCGTAGCCCTGGTCGGCGTTCCACACCTTGGAGGTGATGAACAGGTCGTCACGGGAGATGTCGGAGTCGGCGAGGGCGCGGCCGACTCCCGACTCGTTGCCGTAGATCGCGGCGGTGTCGATGCTGCGGTATCCGGCGGCGAGGGCGGTGGACACGGCCGCGGTGGTTTCGTCGTTGGGAACCTGGAACACGCCGAAGCCGAGCTGGGGGATTTCGACGCCGTTGTTCAGCGTCACGGTAGGGACGGGCGGTGTGGTGCTCATGACATTCTCTTTCGTTGGTTGGTGACGTGGGTGGACCGGTGAGGTCAGCTCGCGGAGACGGCGTCGCGGGCGGGCTCGGCCGTGGAGTCGCGGCGCGCGAGGGCGGCTGCGATGACCATCACGATGAGAGCGGCGGCGGTGATGATCGCGCCGATCCAGATAGGCGAGGTATAGCCGAGGCCCGCGGCGATGCCGACGCCGCCGGCCCAGGCGCCCAGGGCGTTGCCGATGTTGAACGCGCCGATGTTGGCGCCCGAGGCGAGGGTGGGCGCGGCGCCGGCGTAATTCATGATCCGGCTCTGCAGTCCCGGGACGGTGCCGAACCCGAAGCCGCCCATGAAGAACAGAGCGATGATTGTGGCGATTCCGGAGCTGGCGAGCAGAGCGAACAGGGCGAGCACGACGACGAGTGCCGCGATGAAGAAGAGCAGGGTGCCGTCGATGGAGCGGTCAGCCAGCCGTCCGCCGAGCCAGTTGCCGATCACCAGCCCGACCCCGAACAGCACGAGCAGCCACGGTACAGCGCCGGTCGTGAAGCCGCTGACCTCCGTGAGCGTGTAGGCGATGTAGGTGAACGCACCGAACATGCCGCCGTATGCGAGGATCGTCACGGCAAGGGAGAGCCAGACCTGGCCGGAGCGGAACGCTGTCAACTCGCCTCGTATGCTGATCTTCTCCTCGGGGCCGGCGAGCTTAGGGACCAGGGCGGCGATGCCGATGAAGGCGAGTGCGCCGATCGCGGAAATGACCCAGAACGTGGAACGCCAGCCGAACTGCTGGCCGAGGAACGTGCCGAACGGCACGCCGAACACGTTCGCGGCCGTGAGGCCGGTGAACATGATCGCGATCGCGCCGGCCTTCTTCTCCGCCGGGACGAGGCTGGCGGCGACGACGGAGCCGATGCCGAAGAATGCGCCGTGGCAGAGGGCGGCGATGATCCGTCCGATCATCGCGCTGCTGTAGTCGCTGGCGACGGCGGTGAGCACGTTTCCGACGATGAACAGCACGATCAGCCCGAGCAGGACGGGCTTGCGGGGCAGCTGGGTGGTCGCTGCAGTGAGCACGAGCGCGCCGACCACGACGCTCAGTGCGTAGCCGGAGATCAGCCATCCGGCGGCGGCCTCCGAGACGGCGAAGTCTGCCGCCACTTCGGGCAGCAGGCCCATGATGACGAACTCGGTCAATCCGATGCCGAACGCGCCGAGGGCGAGGGCGATCAGTCCTAGGGGCATGAAGGTTCTCCTGTTATGCTGGGGAAGTTAGTTGCGAACGCGGGATATCGCTCAAGCGTGACTTATCATTGCATACGCAACTACACCGCGCAAGCAACTATCTTTGGGAGGCGCCGATATGGGTATCGCTGACGATGCTGTCGAGATACGTGCACAGGGATGGCGCACACTCACCGCGCTGCACGGGCTGGTCGAGCAGGCGTTGGAGCGCAGCCTCGCCGAGGCCGTCGGGCTGTCGGTCGTGGAGTACACGGTGCTCGACGCGCTGGACCGGCAGGACGGATGGCACATGCGGATGCAGCAACTCGCCCGCGCGACCGCGTTGAGCGCGAGCGCTACAACGCGACTCGTAACGCGACTCGAAGACCGCGGCCTCTTGACCAGGGTGCTGTGCGCGGACGACCGGCGCGGCATCTACACCGAGCTCACCGACACCGGTCGAGAGCTTTACGAGCGTGCCAGACCGATTCACGACGAGACCCTTGAGCGCGCGCTGGACGACGCTCGGGCCCAGCCAGAGCTCGCGCCTGTCGTGACGGCGCTCCACGACCTCGCGCTGCCTGTTGGTGTCGCGTCTCGATCGCGGTGATCGCTCGCGGACAGTGGGCAACGCGATAGAAGTGCAGGGCTGGCGGGGCGGGCGTTGCGCGGGCGACGCCCTGCGGCGCGTCAGCGTGTGGTGAGCATCTGTTCGCGTACTTCGCGGCGGAGCACTTTCCCGATGAGGTTGCGGGGCATGTCGTCGACGAAGACGATCCGTCGCGGCACCTTGTAATCGGCGAGCCGGGTGCGGCAGTAGTCCTTGAGGGCGCTCACGTCCGCGTTGGCGTTCGGGTGAAGCACGACGGCGGCGGCGACCATCTCCGTGCCATCGCCTCGCGGGAGAGAGACCACAGCGGCATCGGTGACATCGGGGTGGGTACGGAGCACCTCCTCGACCTCGGAAGGAGAGACGTTGAAGCCCCCGGTGATGATGAGCTCCTTGCGTCGGTCGACGATGGTGACAAATCCGTCGTCGGCGACGGTGACGATGTCGCCGCTGCGCAGCCACCCGCCGTCGAGGAGGGTGTCGGCAGTTTCCTGAGGCCGGTTCCAGTAGCCGGCGAACACTTGGGGCCCGCGGAGAAGGAGCTCTCCCGGTTCCCCATTCGGCACGTCGACGGTGGCATCGTCGGGGTCGACGACCCGGACGATGGTGCTGGGGAACGGGATCCCTACTGTGCCCGGCCGACGAGTGGCACCTGCGGGGTTGCCCAGTGCGACAGGGGACGACTCGGTCATCCCATACCCTTCGACGAGCAGTCCGCCGGTGGCTTCTTCCCAACGGGTGACGGTGTCGACGGGGAGGGGCATGGCGCCGGAGATCGCGAACCGGATTGTGGAGAGGTCGAGCCCCTCGCGGCCCGCGGCCCGGGCGAGCCGGTCGTAGATCGGCGGCACGGCTGGAAGGAATGTCGGCGGGTCCCGGCGAAGCGCGGTGCGGACGAGGGCGACGTCGAAGGTCGGAAACAGGACGAGTGTTGCCCCGATGCTCATCGCGAAGGTCAGGCAGAGTGTGAGCCCGTAGGCGTGGAAGAGCGGCAGGACCGCGTACACGGTTTCCTTGCCTTCCCTGAGTCCGGGGAGCCAGGCACGCCCTTGCATCGCGTTGGCGCGCAGGTTCCGGTGCGTGAGCATCGCCCCCTTCGGCGTCCCCGTGGTGCCGCTGGTGTACTGCAGCAGCGCGACATCATCCAGTTTCGGGCTCGGAACGCGCCGCGAAAGCGGGCGGTGGTTCTGGATGTGCCGCCACGGAGTTACCCCTTCGGACTCGGTGGGCGCCGTGGTGAGTTTGTGTCTTGCGTGACGTGCTTTCGGGAGGGGAAGGCGCAGCACGATGCGCTGAGGGAGAGGCATCGCGTCGGTCATATCGACGCTGACAATGTGCGCAGGGCGCACGTCCGCGGGGAACCCGGCGATGGTATCGACCACCTTGTCCCAGACGATCGCGATCTGGGCGCCATGGTCTTCGAACTGGTGTCGCAGCTCGCGCTCGGTGTAGAGCGGGTTGTGCTCCACGACGATCGCGCCCAGCCGGAGCGCCGCGTAGAAAGCGATCACGTGCTGGGTGCAATTAGGCAGCACCAGCGCGACGCGGTCTCCGGCAGAAACGCCGAGGCGGCGCAGTGCCCCGGCGACGCGCGCCACCTGTCTCTCCAGGTCCCGGTAGCTGGTCTCCTTCCCGAAGAAGACCAGCGCGGAGCCGCGGCCGTGTTTTCTCGCTGCGCTCTGGAGCATCTCCGGGAGCGTTTCGGTGACCTCATCGATCTCCGACGGAACCCCCTCGGCGTACGAGGTCAGCCATGGCTTGCTCGGAGTCATCATCGCCTCCGAGAGGAGAGGACGAGCGGGCGTTCGAACAGGTCGCGATCGGGGCGTCCCGCGCGATTGAGGGTGCGGATCACGTTCCGGTAGGACGGACAGTCTGGCGCAGTAGTCCTTGACGATCTGCGCTGCACGGGCGAGGTGCTCACGAGGGAGGGGACGGCACGGGAACAGCGGGGCCGCGCGTCACTCCACCCGCGTTGTACGCGTCGATCGCGACGAAGTATGCGCAGCCTTCATTCAGGGTCGGCAGGACCAATCGGTCCTCTCCCCACACCTGCCATGAGTGATAGAGACGATCGGGGTGTGCGCCGTATCGAACGATGACGCCATCGCGCGACTCGTCGTGCGGCCAGGACACGAGCGCCTCGAGAGCATTGGTGCGGGCCACGTCAGGAACGACTTCGTGGGGTGCCTCCCGGTCATCGGTTCCAAAGGCACGCAGGCCACTGACCGCGAAGGGCGAGCCCCACGGTGTGGAGAGACCGGTGAGGCGGACGAACCGAGTGGGAGTCCCCGCGTCGAGGCGCACGAGGCGGTGCGGAGCATCGGTCGGGGTCTCGCGACCATCGAAAACGGTTGTCCAGTGCTCACCGTCCGGTGACACCTCGAGGACGTAGACCGCCGGTCGGTCCTCCGTCGTGACCGATCGGAAGGCGCCGGGAGCCTCCTCCGGATCGTGGAGGGGACGGCGCGGCTTGTAAGAGGTGAGGTCGTGGTCGGCGAGGTTGACCTGGATCGCGTGCACGGTGCGAACGCTGGTGAGGTCGAGCGTCAACACCTCGCTCGTCCCCGCGGATCCCGCCGCCCACCACGTCCGCACATCCTCATCCGTCGCCAGCCCTGGTTCGTGGCCCACGGCGCTCGAGCTGGCCGTGGCGGACGCTCCATACGACTGCAGCATCCAGCCGGTCGAGAATCCCGTCCACGGGTCGACGGGGCCGTCGGCGAGGCGCAGCGGGTAGTCACCGAACTCCTGGTTGCAGAAGAGCACGCCTTCGTCGTCGAACCCGGCTGGGAACAGTCCGATGCGTCGCTCGAAGTGATGATTGACCGAGATTCGCATGGTGGCGGCGTGCCACCAGTTCCCATGAGCATCTTGGAAGGTGCTCCCGTGTCCCGCCCCAGTGATGAAGCCGCCGGGCTTGGATGAGAAGGGGCTCGCGGGGGAGTACTCGAAGGGCCCGAGCGGGGTCGGACCGGTGTAGTAGCCGTCGGCATACACGTTGTACTCCGTGCCGGGCGCGGCGTACTGCAAGTAGTAGGTGCCACGGTGCGCTGTCATCCACGGTCCCTCGATGTACGGCGTCTGGCTGTGCGTGCCGAAGAGTCGCGCGCTGAGCTTCTCCTTGAGGGTCGAGGGCTGGGGGACGACGTTCGACTCGCCTGGTCGTTCCCACCCACGCACCTGCGGCGCCCCGGTGATCAGATCGACCTGCTCCCCGATCGGTTGGAAGTCGGCATCCATTTCCACCCCGCGCACGGGCTCGTGGTTCGAGCATCCCCAGTAGAGGTAGCGGCGACCATCATGATCCTCGAACACGTTGGGGTCGTAATGCGCGAAGCCGCTCTGCGCCACCACCGTGAATGGCTCGAGGAGCGGATCGCGCGAACGCAGGATCGGGCAGGAACCTGCCCGCCGCGACGCGGTGACCACGAGTGCGCCGTCAATCTCCCGCACATCTGGTGCGTAGTCGCCCACGGGGAGCTCCGGCACGCGAACGAACTCCCACGACGCGAGGTCCTCGGAGTGGAAGAACCCCCCGCTCATGGAGCCGAACAGGAAGAATCTGTCCCGGAAGCGAACGATCGACGGATCAGCCGACTCCCGAAACACCGCTCGGAACGGTCCTCTCCCGAAATCTTGATAGCGGTAGGGAAGGTCGATCGGGTTGCAGATGAACGTGTTCTCCGGCACCGTGGGCCCCTTTTGGCCGAGTCGTGGTCAGAGCAGATCTGGCGGGTGTCGGGCACCGCCCTGATGACGATATCGCTGAATCGCGCCTATTGTCACGTGTCAAGGTATGAGACGATCGATGAAGGATCTACGGACGCCCTGCGTCCGCGACGTCCCGGTCGGACGCCTGTACGCATTGCAGCTGCGGGTGACCCCACCAAGCGATGGCACCAAGGCAAGGAAGCACCCACGCGGATGAATGAGTCGACGAACGAGTACGTGGCCTATCAGGACCCGACGCTCCCGGTAGGAGAACGTGTGCGAGATCTTCTCGCGCGTATGACGCTTGAGGAGAAGGCGGCTCAGACTGCGTCACCGTTTGGCACGGTCGTCGATGTGCACTCTCCGCCGGAGACGGGCTGGGGAAGCGTCACGGCTAGCCTGTCCACCCTCGGGCTTCCTCCGCGCGAGGCAGCAGCGAAGGGCTACGAGCTGCAGCGAAAGCACGTCGAGGACACGCGGCTGGGCATCCCGGTGTTGATCGCCGAGGAGGCGCTCCTCGGACTGAAGGTGCAGGATGCCACGACCTACCCTGACGCGATCGCTCAAGCGTCGACGTGGGATCCCGACCTCATCGAGCAGATGGGTCATGCCATCGGCAGTCAGATGGCGGCCATGGGCGTGCGTCAGGCACTCTCGCCGCTCGCTGATGTCGCACGCGATCCACGGTGGGGGAGAGTCGATGAGACGTACGGCGAGGACCCGCTGTTGGTGGGCTCGATGGCGTCCGCCTTCGTTCGGGGTCTCCAGAACGCCGACCCCGCCGTGCCGCTCATCGCGACTCTCAAGCACTTCATCGGCTACACCGCCAGTGACGGTGGGCGCAACGGCGAACCCGTGCAGCTGGGGCCGCGCGAGCTCCATGAAGTGCACGGCCGCTCCTTCGAGATGGCGATCCGCCTCGGTGGGGCTCGCGGTGTCATGCCTTCGTATAACGACATCGACGGCGAACCGACGACCGGTTCCCGGAAGTACCTGACGGATCTGCTGCGCCTCGAATATGGGTTCGACGGACTCGTGATCTCGGACCTCGGCGCCATCGTGCAGCTGCAGTCCAAGCACGGCACAGCCGCCACCGTCCTCGATGCCTACGCGCAGGCGCTGAGCGCCGGCGTGGATCTTGACCTCGATAACCGGGTCTCGTCCGACCGGATCATCGAGGCTGTGCGCCAGGGAGTGCTGAGCGAGGCGGACCTCGACCGTGCCGTGGCGAGCGTGCTGCGGGCGAAGTTCCGGCTCGGACTGTTCGAACGCCCCTACGCCGATCTCGACGCCGTTCCCGAAACCCTCGACTCAGACGAGACGCGAGCGCTCGCGCGGACGATCGCGGAGAAGTCGGTCACCCTCCTTCAGAACGACCCCGTGGCGGACGGGGCGCCCCTGCTCCCGCTCGACCCGACAGTAGGCACCATCGCGGTGATCGGTCCCAACGCTCACCGCCCCATGGGTCAGCTCGGTCACTACAGCTACCAGGTGCTCGACAGCATCACCGTGCAGTTCGCCCAGGCGGCAGACCCCGAAGCCCGGCTCGACCAGGTCGAGGAGTTCGAGGGCCGCCGCGGCGCCGACGACGCGCGGCTGCTTGTGGAGTCGGTTCCGCTCGTCACCTTCCTCGACGGGATCCGCGACCGTGTCTCAGCGGAGACGACCGTGCTGTACGAGCCCGGTTGCAGCATTGAGCGAGAAGACCGTTCGGGTTTCGACGCCGCCGTTCGCGCGGCCGAGCAGGCCGAAGTCGCCGTTGTGGTCGTGGGCGATCAAGCAGGGATCAACGGCTTCGGCTCGGTCGGGGAGGGGCTCGATAGCGCCACCCTGCAGCTTCCTGGCGTGCAGCGCGAGCTCGTTGAGGCGATCGTCGCCACCGGTACGCCGACGGTCGTCGTGCTCAGCCACGGACGCGCGTTCGTCCTCGACTGGATGGCCGAGACCGTTCCCGCCATCGTGACCACGTGGTTCGGCGGGGAAGAGGCGGGCACCGCGGCAGCCGCTGTGTTGTTCGGTGACGTCAACCCCGGCGGTCGTCTGCCGATCGGGCTGCTGAAGTCGGCGGGGGCGGCGCCTGCACCCTACTGGCGCACTCTCGGCACCGACGTCTACGTGGATGGCTCGAGCGCGGCGCTCTTCCCATTCGGCCACGGCATCGGATACACGTCCTTCGAGTACAGCGATCTCGAGTTCGAGACAGAAGCCGTACCGACGGACGGCACTGTTCGACTCGCATTCACCGTCACAAACACCGGGGACCGCGTCGGGGACGAAGTGCCACAGGTTTACGGCCAGGACGTCAATGGACGGACGGTGCGACCTGCCCGGGCGCTCGTCGCATTCCGCAGGCTGACGCTCGAACCCGGCGAACGCACGCGCGTCGTTGTGGAGGTCCCTGCGAGCATGTTCGCGCTCTGGGACGCGAACGATGGGTGGGTCGTCGAGCCCGGCAAGACCCGCTTCTACGTTGGAGCCTCGTCCACCGACATCCGCCTTCAGGGCCGGGTCGACCTCGTCGGGAAGGATCATCTGCCGGGGTATGGCCGCGCGCTCGCTGGCACGGTGGTCCTGGTTGAGGCGGGCGACGACAGGACGTTTGCTCCTGTCGCTGAAGCCACCACGCCTGCCACTGCGGCAACGGTGCGGCGGCTCACTGCGGGCAGTACGGTCGGCGAGTGGCTTGACCACCCCGTCGGCGGACGTCTCCTGCGAGAGGCCCTCGGCGGTGCCGACGATGAGCAGCTCGCTCCCGCATTCGGGCTCACGCTCGATCAGGCGGTCGGGTTCAGCCAAGGGGCATTGCCGGCGACGCTCGGCGATGACCTGCTGGCCAAGCTGGCTTCCCAGGAGCTCCCGGGCGAGAGTAGGTAGCTCGCTTGGGGTTGGCGGACGACCCAATGTGTATACGCGACTGCGGTTTGCGCCATCTTGGTGTGCTCAGCAGCTGACGAGTGCCGGCGTCCAGCTACGTCGAATCGTCGCGCTGGCTAGCCCGGGTGCGTCGGTGCCTCAGCGCGTCGAGGGGCGCGCCCGGAGGTGGATGCGCTTTCCGTCCTTGCTGAAGATCGACAGCAGTTCCACGGCGCCGCGACCGGCTGGTGACATCCAGTGAGGCACGCGGGTGTCGAACTCCGCAGCTTCTCCCGGGCCGAGAGTCACTTCTTGCTCTCCGAGGACCAGTCGCAGTCTCCCTGAGAGCACATAGAGCCACTCGCGCCCCTCGTGCACCTGTGGTTCGGGTACCGCCGAGACGCCTGCTGGCCGCGCGGGCAAGGTGACCTTGTACGTCTGCACCGGGCTCGACTCCGGCGAGAGCGTCTCGAATCGCACGCCGTTGACGTGCTTCGTTGTGCGGGGGACCCGCGGGTCGGGCGTTGCGCGGGGGACGAGATCGTCGAGGCCGATCCTCAGCTCCCTGGCAATGGGCACGATCAGTTCAAGATTCGGGGCGCGCTTACCCGCTTCAAGACGGGAGAGGGTGCTCGCGGAGATGCCGGTAGCTCGCGAAAGCTCGGCGAGCGTCATGCTGCGTTTTTCACGCCAGCCCTTGATGCGGGGGCCGATGAGCGTGAGAGCAGTGTCCGGCACAACGCTCCGATCTTGCCGATTCGGCATCGTTTCTTGCCGCAAGAATAGCAACTCGTCAATCTGGAGATATGACCACCGCTAAGAACCTGACTCCTGCCCACGCCGCCACAGGCTCCTCGATCTCGAGTGAGGTCTGGGACGTCATCATCATCGGAGGCGGCGCTGGTGGCCTCAGCGCCGCACTGATTCTCGCCCGGGCTAGGCGACGGGTCCTGGTCATCGACGCGCAGGAGCCGCGCAACCGATTCGCTGAGCACATGCACGGAGTGCTCAGTCGCGACGGATACTCGCCCCGCGAGCTCGTGGCCGATGGCTACCGGGAGGTGAGGGCAGTCGACGGCGTCATCGAGCAGGGACGGGTCGTCGACGCACGAAGGAGTGCTGACGGGTTCGAGGTTGTCACAGACAGTGGCGCTCGCGCCTCAAGCCGACGCCTGATCGTCGCGACGGGTGCGCGCGACCAGCTGCCGGGGATCCCCGGCCTTGCCGAGCAATGGGGAACCGGTGTCGTCACCTGCCCGTACTGCGATGGATACGAGGCCCGCGGTCGCGCGATCGGCGTACTTCTCGGATCTGTAGCAGGCGCGCACAAGGCGCACATGCTCCGTTCCTACTCAGATGACATCACCGTCTTCACCGACCTTGTCGGCCCCTTCCCTGAGACCGACAGGCGAGTGCTTGAGGAACGAGGGATGCGCGTGGAAACCCGAGCCGTGACAGGTGTCATCGCCCGCGACGGTCAGCTCACGGGGCTCGCGCTCGAGGATGGAGCGATCGCGCCGGTCGATGTCGTGTTCGCCGAACCGCCACTTGTCGCCCTGGATGAGCCGTTGCGGCAGCTCGGGGCTGAGCGCACCGACACGCCGCTCGGCCCGTGGACCGCTGTCGATGCTGTCGGACGGACCAGCGTCGCGGGAGTGTGGGCCGTCGGCAACGCGAGCAACCCGGCCGCGCTCGTTCCGGTCGCGATGGGATCGGGGGCAACCGCGGCGCTCGCGCTTAATGCCGAGTTCGTCGCCGAGGACGTTGCTGCTGCGGCCGCCGCTGTGACCGAGACCGGTGGGGCCTGAGCATCGTGGGGCGGCTGCGCGCGCGTGCGAGCGCTGACCGGCGCGTGCTGACAAGAGCGCGACCGCACGCGTCGCGATGACAGCGGACAGGTGTGGAGCGGCCATGTCAACGCCGCCGTTGACGGCCAGCCTGCCGGTGTGACACCCGGCTCTGCGCTTGAGAGCACCGAAGCCCTTTGGGTGGCCCGCGGGTGTGCGGGGTTAGGGTTCCTCAATGATCTGATCGAGGAGTTCGCGCAGGGCAATGCCCGTCTCGCGGGCATCAAGTCCGCCCTCCTGGCGGAGGATCCGCCAGGTGGTCGCATCGCAGACAGCGATGGCGGCCGCGAGGCGGCGAGAACGCGTCTTGCTGTCTCCGCGCACTCGCTTGCTGAACGTCTGGCGACACCACTCGACGTGGTAGCTTCGCCCCTTCGCGGCCACCTCGGCGAGCCCCTCGACAAGTGGAGCTTCGGAATAGACCTTGAGGATGAGCAACCCGTAGTTCTCGTAGTGCTCGACCAAGTCGGTGACGATCGCTTCGATGGGGTCGCCAGCGTGCGCCGTGCGACGGTCGACGAGTTGCGTGAGTTCTCTTGTGACAAGCGCGACGATCACGCCCGCCTTTCCGCCGTAGCGGCGCACGATCGTCGGCACCGAGACGTCGGCGTCGGCTGCGATCGACTCGAGTCGAATCTCGTCGATGGGGTGGGCAGCGTACAGGCGGAGTGCAGCGTCGAGGATCCGGGTTCCGGTTGCCTGCACCGACTGGGACCTTGCGCTCATGCGGTACGGTCTAGTATTCATGTAATTCCAACTTACATGAAATGAGCGCGATGATGAAGCGACTGCCCGCGACAGTGGACCAGACGACCGAGGACGCCCCACGCAGCCGCGAGATGAGAGTCCGGACGCGGCTCGGCGCGTTGGGGGTTGAGGTCGTCGGTGCGGGCCCGGCAACGATCCTGTGGTCATCGATGTTCGTCGATCGCACGAGTTGGGATCGCCTGGTCCCCCTCCTGCCGGGTCGGCGACTGATCCTCGTGGACGGCCCCGGCCTCGGACGCAGCGATGCGCTCCGGGCGAGGACGTCGATCGCCGCAGCCGCTGACGCGGCACACGATCTGCTCGAAGCGCTTCGCGACGAGGGCGTGATGGGCCCGGAAGCGCCGGCATGGGTGGGCAACGCGTTCGGCGGCCATGTCGGGTTTGAACTCGCCGTCCAGCCAGGCGTGCTCAGCAGCTTGGTCGCCATCTCGGCGCCGCCCGAGCCGATCCCGGCGGAGCTGCGACGGCAGATCAGGATGCTCGGACCGCTGCTGCGGCTCGCGGGTCCCGTGGGTCCCGTGCGGTCCGCGATCTTGTCAGCGATGGTCACGGATGCCGCCGCGGCTGATCAGGGCGTGCGAGCACTCGTTCTGGCATCCCTGTCGCGCCCCACTCGTCGCAGCCTGACGTTGGCGCTGAAGTCCTTCATCCTCGATCGCGCCGACGTCACCGGCCACCTTCCGCGGATCACCGTGCCGGCCCTCTACCTTGCTGGGAGCGATCGCGGCGATTGGGACCCCGCAGATGCCGCACGTGCGGCCGCTGCCACGCCGTGCGCGCATGCCGTGACGATCGATAACGCTCGAACTCTCCTGCCGCTTGAGCAGCCACAGGCCGTTGCGGCGGCGCTTCACGCATTCTGGGCAGATGACGTCTCGTGAGCGGCTCGCGACACAGTGGGAGGTCGAAGCGGTCGGCGACGGCGGACACTGTGGAATCACGGAGGGCACATATGGACGACGAGAACACGCCTCGCCGCCTGCCGAGCGTCCGCCTCGTGGGCGGCGGACGCGACGTGGCACAGACCTCGGCGCTCTTCGCGGCGTTCGTCTCGGAGGCCGCGGCCAGATCGTCACACGATGGTGTCGCGCCCCGCATCCACGCGCTGCTCGTGCTCGAGGAGGGTGACGACGAGACCGTCGAACGCTTCCGTCACGCTTTCAGGCTCGCGGGCGCAGACGTCGTCGTGGTAGCCATCCACGAGGGAGAGCGCTTCGACGACGCCGCGGTCCACGGAGCGGATGGACTCTTCGTGGGTGGCGGATTGACGCCCGCCTATCACGAGGCATTCTTGGACGTCTCCCAGAGCGTGCGTGACCTCGTCATCACGGGCACGCCCTATCTCGGCTTCTCCGCTGGCGCCGCAACCGCCGCGGACCGCGCGCTGATCGGTGGGTACTCCGTCGATGGCGTGCCCATCGGTGACGAGGACGCCGCAGAGGAGCTTGTCGAAGTCACCGTGGTCGACGGGCTCGGTCTGGTTCCGTTCGCTATCGACGTGCACGCCGCGCAGTGGGGGACCG
The DNA here is from genome assembly GCA_029959865.1 of Microbacteriaceae bacterium PS02070. Taxonomy (GTDB): domain Bacteria; phylum Actinomycetota; class Actinomycetes; order Actinomycetales; family Microbacteriaceae; genus Microbacterium. The sequence goes on from JASCPE010000002.1 coordinate 316,686, forward strand.
TCTCACGCATGATCGCAGCGGTGAGTGGAGGGCTTATCGAGTCGGGATTCGCGATCGACGAGCACACATCCTTGCATTGGCGGGGCGAAGCCGCCGGCGAGCCGACCGTGTCTGGACGCGGGGCCGTCTGGCACGTCACCTCCGAAAGTCGTCATGAGGACGCCGTGGCCGTACGCCGCCTCACAGCACCATCAACGGGGGCTTAGCGCCCGACCATCCGTCGCCACCAGCGGCTGCAGCGCCTACCGGGCCGAGTCGGCGAGGACGAGTTGCAGAGTGGCCCGTGCCCGGTCGGTGAGCGCGTCGCTACTGAGGCCCTCGGCGGCAAGGCTCCCGGCGAAGCGGATGACGCCGGCGAGAAGATGTGTCACGAGCGAGGCCTGGTCCTCACGCTCGGTTTCGCTGCGCTCCGGGTGATCTCGTTCGAGTCTCACGCCGATAATCTCGCGCAGTTCGGCCTCAATCTCCGCGATGCGTTCGATCTGGCGGGACATCAGTGAAGGCACGGTCGCGATCACTCTCATCCGATCCCTGAACCGAGAGGGGTGTGCATCTGAGGTTGGGAACTGGATCAGCGAAAGCGCGTCGAGCAGCAAAGGCCCCTCGGAGACGATGAAGCGGCGCGCCGCCCGCTCATCGATCTGCGGGTGTTCCCGGCCCAGCAGAGCATCGTCTTTGGTGGGGAAGTGGTTGAAGAAGGTCCGTTGGCTGACGCCGACGTGCGTGCAGATCATCGCGACGGTGGCGCCCTCGTAACCGTGCTTCTGCACGAGGTCGAGGGCTGCGCGTTCGATCGCGGCGGCCGTGGTGGCCGCCCGACCCTGTGGTTCGCCCATCCGTGCTCCCTTGTGTCGATGATCTGACGCTCGGCAGACGGGCCAGACTGGCCGCCGCGCCGCATCGTCGCTGCACCGTGTCGCTCGGGTTGGCTGACGCACCCCGTAACACGGCGTTCATCCATGTGCAGTGAATGCAGTTTATCATTGCAGTTACTAAAGACTGATGGATCAGGGAGACACCGTGTCGAATCCTTCCGCACCCGCGCCGATGCTATTGACGCAGCGCCGCATCTGGGTGATCTTCTCCGCGCTGATCGCCGGGATGCTGCTGTCGAGTCTTGACCAGACGATTGTGTCGACGGCCATGCCGACGATCGTGGGGCAACTGGGCGGCGTGGAGCACCAGGTCTGGATCACGACTGCGTACCTGCTGGCTACGACGATCGTGATGCCGATCTACGGCAAGCTCGGTGACGTCATCGGCCGACGGTGGCTGTTCCTCATCGCGATCGCCTTGTTCACGCTCGCGTCGGTTGGCTGCGCGTTCGCGGGAGACTTCTGGAGCTTCGTCGTCTACCGGGCCATGCAGGGTCTCGGCGGCGGCGGCCTGATGATCCTCTCGCAGGCGATCATCGCCGACATCGTCCCCGCCAAAGAACGTGGCAAGTACATGGGGCCGATGGGCGCCGTCTTCGGCATTGCGGCCGTCGCCGGTCCCCTCCTCGGCGGCTACTTCGTCGACCACCTCACCTGGCAGTGGGCGTTCTACATCAACATTCCGATTGGAATCATCGCCTTCCTCATCGGCCTGTTCGCCCTGACCCTGCCTACGCACAAGGCGACCAAGCGCATCGATGTCCTGGGCATCCTGCTGCTGTCCGTTGCGACGACGTGCCTGATCTTCTTCACCGACTTCGGTGGCGACTCCGACTACGGGTGGGATTCGACGGTGACCTGGCTGTGGGGTGCGGGGATGGTCGTCGCCGCGGCATTGTTCGTGCTCGTCGAAGCGCGCGCTCAGGACCCGGTGATCCCGCTGTCGCTCTTCCGTAACCGGATCTTCGTGAACACGGCTGCGATCGGCTTCACCCTGGGGATCGCGATGTTCGCCGCGATCGGCTTCATGCCCACGTTCCTGCAGATGGCCTCTGGGACATCGGCCGCCGAGTCGGGACTTCTGATGATCCCGCTCATGGTGGGATTGATGGGTACCTCGATCACTGCGGGCATCTTGGTGTCTCGTACGGGCAAGTACAAGCTGTATCCGATTCTCGGTATTGTCATCGCGATCGTCGCGCTGGTGGCCCTCACCACGCTGACCGCGGACACGCCGATTTGGCTCATCTGCGTCTACCTGTTCATCTTCGGCGCGGGGCTGGGGCTTGTGATGCAGATCATTGTCCTCGTCGCGCAGAATTCCGTGCCTGCAAACGAGATCGGCACCGCGACAAGCACGAACAACTACTTCCGTGAGGTCGGATCCTCACTGGGCACCGCCGTGTTCGGTGCGCTGTTCACGACCCGCCTGACCGAACGGCTCATCGAGGTGTTCGGAGCAGCCGGTGCCACACCCGAGGAGGCCGAGCAGTCGGCATCCACGATCGACCCGGAAACCCTGAACGGCCTGTCCGATTCGGTGCGAGACGGAATCGTGAACGCCTACGCCGAATCGCTCGCGCCCGTGTTCTGGTACATCATCCCGTTCCTCGTCGTGGCTCTGATCCTCGCGTTCTTCGTGAAGGAGATCCCGCTCGCCGACGATTCGGGGCTGGTTGCGCGCGGCGAAGCCATCGGCGGTGAGGAAGCCGAACGGCTAGCAGCTGAACAGCTTGCTCAACGCGACTCCAGGAACCACGCCGAGCCGGACGGCGGCGCGGGCCGGAAGCCGTAACGGCCCCGGCCAGCGCCGCTCCGCCACCGCGGGCGCGTCTCAGGATTGCTTCAGGGCGATGTCCGCGCGCAGGCCGTCCCGAAGTGGTGTCGTGGGGCGGCCAATCAGCCGGGAGAGCGTGCCGTCGGTGTCGGCGAGGACGCCCTGCGCGATGGCACCATCGACGGCGACGAGGAATCCGGCGGTGCCCGCATCGGTCCCCGCCGCTTCCAACGCGCTCAGGTGGTCGGCCGCGGTGACCGGCACGTAGGAGACGGCACGGTGGAGAACGTCGCTTGCCGCGGCGGCCAGCTCGTCATAGTCCCAGGCGATGTCCCCGCCGAGTTCATAGACCTTGCCGAGATGCCCGTCCTCTGTGAGGACGACCGCTGCGGCTTCGGCGAAGTCCTGTCGAGTCGCGGAGGCCACGCGCCCGTCCCCGACAGATGCGGTGATCACCCCGGACTCTGCGGCGCCCAGGACGAGGCCGGTGAAGTTCTCGACGTACCAGTTGTTGCGCAGCACGACGAAGGGAACGCCACTGGCGGCAAGGGCCTCTTCCGTGGCCCGGTGGTCGGGCGCCAGCACCCAATCCACCGTCGTGGCCTTCGGCGCGCTGGTGTAAACAAGCTTCGCGACGTTCGCGGTCCTGGCGGCGTCGATGACGTTCTTGTGTCCTTCCGCGCGCTTTCCGGGCTCCGAGCCCGAGATCAGCAGAACCGTGTCGATGCCGTCCAGCGCAGACGCGATGGAGGCGGGCACGGAATAGTCCAGCTCGACCGTTCGGACGCCGTGATCTGCCAGGTCCGCAACCTTCGAGGGAGTCCGTGCTCCCGCGACGATCTCGGACGCGCTCACTCCGCGAGCGAGGAGGGCATCGATGGTGAGGCGGCCGAGGTGGCCGCTGGCGGCCGTGACGAGAATGGTCATGATCTTCCTTTCGAGGCGCACGCAAGTGCTCATCAGGCGCCAACGCCCAGGTGGTCTCGATCCATTCCCGTGCGGCCGCGGGAGGATCGCCCGTCCCCACCTCGGATGCTCGCCGATCCTGAACACGTGCGCGTTCCCCCGTGCTGGGATGCCGTATCCAGAGCACGTGTCGATGACGCTCGGGTCCGAGCGCCCCGAAAGGCTGAGAGAGTAGGGCCTATGAAGAAGGATTCTCGTTTCGACGTCGTTGTCGTCGGCTTCGGTGATGCTGGTGCCGCCGCCGCTATTGAGGCCGCGGACAGCGGCGCAAAGGTACTCGTGATCGACACCGCCTACGGCGGCGGTGCCAGTGCACTCTCCGGTGGCGTGGTGTACGCCGGGGGAGGTACGTCGGTGCAGCAGGAGAACGGTGTCGAGGACACCGTCGAGAACATGTATGCCTACCTGCGGGAGGAGGTGCACTCGGCGGTCAGCGAGGAGACCCTGCGGCGATTCTGCGAGCAGAGCCCGGCCATGATCGAGTGGCTCAAGAGCCACGACGTGCCCTTCGCCGGCGGCACACCCCCGTACAAGACCTCGTACCCGACCGACGACTTCTACCTGTACTACTCGGGGAGCGAGGCGGCCTACCCATTCACCGAGAAGGCGAAGCCGGCCCCGCGGGGGCACCGCGTGCACGCCAAGGGTCTGGCCTCCGGAAAGGTGCTGTGGAAGAAGCTCGCCGCAGCCGCCACCACGCGTGGAGTGACCTTTGTGCCCATCGCGCGGGCGACCTCTCTCATCATCGAGGGCGGTCGAGTCGGCGGCGTCGAGTACCGGGTACTGCCGCAACGCGGCCTGAACGCGAAGCTGCACAAGATCCTCTCGCGCGGTTTCGGCAAGATCGGCAACTGGATGCCGATGCTCAGCAAGCCGTTCACCGACTGGGCCGAGCGCATCTTCATGAAGCACTCCACGGTGGTTCGGGCCGAGTCCTCCTCCGTGATCCTGGCCGCCGGAGGGTTCATCTACAACAAGGAGTGGGTCGCCAAGTACGCGCCAGAGTTCACTGACATCAGCCCGCTCGGCACGCCCGCAGACGATGGTGCGGGCATCGCGCTGGGGCTCTCGGCGGGCGGCTCGGTCAGCCACATGGGCAACGTGACTGCGTGGCGGTTCCTCAGCCCGCCGAGCGGGATGCTCAGCGGTATCTCCGTGGGCATGGACGGCACGCGAATCGTCAACGAACATGTCTACGGCGCTCGACTCGGTGACTTCCTGATGCGTGAGCACGAGGGCAAGGGCTGGGCGGTGTACGACGCGAAGAGCTGGAAGGTCGCGCGGAGCCAGGTCTTCTCGCAGACCAAGGCCTTCCAGCTGCTGCAGATCCTCCCGTTGATGCTGTTGAGCCCGAAGCGCGCGCGGTCCCTGTCGCAGCTGAGCAAGAAGACCGGGCTGGACTACGCGGGGCTGTCGGCGACCGTCGCGGCGTACAACCGTGGTATCCAGTCCGGCGCCGGAGACCCGCTGCACAAGGCGCCCATGTACAGCCTGCCCGTGAAGAAGGCGCCGTTCGTCGCCGTATCGATCTCGGCGAAGAACGCGCTGTACTTCCCGCTCCCCGGCCTGACCCTCGGCGGCCTACGGGTCAACGAGGAGACCGGGCGCGTTCTGCGCGAAGACGGCACGGAGATCGACGGTCTGTACGCGGCCGGCCGGAACGCCGTGGGCATCTGCTCTGACGGATACATCTCCGGCCTTTCGCTGGCTGACGGCATCTTCAGTGGGCGTCGCGCCGGCGAGCACGCCGCTGCGGCACTCACGAGCACCGACTGAGCACCAGCCAGAAACGCTCTGGCGCGGTACCCCACGGGGCGCCGCGCCAGAGCGTTTGTCCTCGGCGCCAGCGACCCCGGGGCGACTGGACTCACAGGCCACATCTATGCGCACGGCCTACGGTGAAGGGGTGACCGCCATCGACGAAGCGTTGCCGCTGTTTCCGACGGATTCCATGGAGTTCTCGCTGCAAGACCTCCGCGATGCGCGCGACAAAATCCAGCGGATCATTCTGGAGTACACCTTCGGGTTGCGAGAGATCGAGACGAAGATCTCAATCCTTCGCGACGAGTTCTTGCAGATGCACGACTACAACCCGATCGAGCACGTCTCCAGTCGCGTCAAGACGCCGGACAGCATCATCGAGAAGATCACCCGCAAGAACATTGCGCGCGACGTAGCGAGCATTCGCGAACACATCACCGACATCGCCGGTGTCCGGGTGACCTGCAGCTTCGTGCGCGATGCCTATCGGCTCTTCGATCTGCTGACCGCTCAGGATGATCTCTCGGTGCGGCTCGTCAAGGACTACATCGCCAAGCCCAAGCCGAACGGGTACAAGAGCCTCCACGTCATCATGGATGTGCCGGTCTACTTGTCCTCGGGAAAGCTCATCGTCCCCGTCGAGGTGCAGTTCCGCACGATCGCGATGGACTTCTGGGCAAGCCTGGAACACAAGATCTACTACAAGTATTCCGGTCAGGTGCCCGGCACTCTCCTCACCGATCTGAAGCTCGCCGCGGACACGGCCGCCCATCTCGACGCCCACATGGAGCGCCTTCACCACGAGCTGCACGAGCCCGACGCCGGCGCACCACCCGCTCGCTGACGCTCGGTCCCGGACGACCGCTGCTCGTGCGTCACGGCACTCCGCGCACGGGCTCAGTATGCCCGCACGCCATCCAGCGCCGCGCGGGCTGTATCGAGCATCGTGAGCGCCTGCGTGCGCTCGGCCCGCACGAGCGCGAAGGCGGCGACCACGAGCCCGGTGACGGTGTCCGCCAGAGTGCCCTGTTGGGCCGCGGGCATCGTGGGGTGTCCGGCAACGACGCCAGCGAAGAAGGCAGAGCGCAACTCTTGCCGGTAGTCGGCGATGACATCGGCGATGTCGAGATCGTGCACAATGTCGGTGCCGGCGGTGTTGATGAGGAGGCAGCCGTGGGATGCCGGCATGGATTCCACCCGCTCGAATGCCGCGCGCAGTCCATCGAGGTACTCAGTCAGAGCATCGGCAGACACGGGCGATGTGACGAGGGGCAGCAACCGAGGCCGCACGATCTCGTCGAGGTAGCTCTGCACCGCCGCGTCGAAAAGGCCTCGCTTCGAGCCGAAGGTGTTGTACAGGCTCGATCTGCTCAGGCCCGTGGCGGCCTCGAGATCGGGTACGGATGCCGCCTCGTAGCCAGTGCGCCAGAAAAGGGTGCGGGCTGCTCGCACGACCGTGTCACGGTCGAAACTCGGCGTGCGGGCCATGCGTCCTTCTCTCTGGAGCGTCCTTTCCACTATATACTGGACTGGTCGTTACAGAATTGACATCGCTCACGAAGGGGCAAGGAATGGTCATCATCGGGCTTGTGCTCGCGGTTCTCGCGGCGCTGCTTCACGTCTTCATCTTCTATCTGGAGTCCATCGCGTGGACGAGTGAGAGAGCACGGGGAACGTTCGGCCTCACCGCCGCAGAAGCAGAAGCGACCAAAGAGATGGCCTTCAACCAGGGCTTCTACAACCTGTTCCTCGCCGTGGCAGTCGGGGTCGGCGTCGTGCTGCACGCGGCCGGTTCCGTCGCGATCGGTGCGACGCTCGTCTTTGTCGGCGCGGGGTCGATGGCAGCGGCAGCGCTCGTCCTGTTCCTCTCCAGCCCGGACAAGCGTTCCGCCGCAGTCACGCAGGGTCTCATTCCCCTCCTCGCCGTGATCGCGCTGGCGATCGGTCTCGCTCTCTGACCGGCGCCCCTCGACCTCACCCCCCACAGAAAGCAGACCGAATCGTATGTCCGAGTTCACCAGCACGCAGATCCGCCTCGCCTCCCGCCCGAACGGGTGGCCCACGCACGATGACTTCACCACCGAGAAGGTGCACTACGACAGCCTTCAGCCGGGGCAGGTGCGAGTGCGCAATGCGTTCGTGTCCGTCGACCCGTACATGCGGGGGCGAATGAACGACACGCGCTCCTACGTCGCGCCGTACGGTCTCGGAGAGACCATCAGCGGCGGAGCGATCGGACGCGTCGTCGCCTCCGCCTCCGAGGACGTACCGGTGGGAGCGGTGGTGCTCCACCAGCACGGCTGGACCGACACTGTGCAGGATGATGCAGCGACGTTTCGCGTGGTCCCCGAGATCGCCGGACTCCCGCTGTCCTTGCGCCTCCATATCCTCGGCATGACGGGCCTCACCGCTTACGTCGGGCTCACCCGCATTGCCGGTATGAAGCAGGGCGACACGGTGTTCATCTCCGGAGCGGCGGGAGCGGTCGGCACTGCGGCTGGACAGATCGCGCGGTTGCTCGGCGCGGGCCGGGTGATCGGTTCTGCCGGGTCGGCGGAGAAGGTGGCGCTCTTGACCGAGAAGTACGGTTATGACGTCGCGTTCAACTACAAAGACGGTGATGTCCGCGACCAGCTTCTTGCCGCCGCGCCGGACGGCATCGATGTGTACTTCGACAACGTCGGCGGTGATCATCTCGAAGCGGCGCTCGCCGCGTTCAACGATGGCGGCCGAGCTGCGCTCTGCGGCGCGATCGCTGCGTACAACACCACCGATGTCACGCCGGGGCCGCGCAATATGGCGAACATCATCACGCGATCGCTGCGGTTGGAAGGCTTCACACTCGCCGCGCACCTCGACCTCGCCGCGGAGTTCCAGGAGAAGATGACCGGCTGGTTCGCCGCCGGCAAGATCGCGTACGACGAGACGATCGTCGAGGGCATCGAGAACACCGTTGACGCGTTCTTGGACATGATGCGTGGTGCGAACACGGGGAAGATGCTCGTTCGCATCGCTGAGGAGGACTCGTGAGCAGCGGCTCGTTGACCGTCAGGGTCGACGGGGGAGAGATCCGGGGTGTTCGGGAAGGCGCCGTCGACACGTGGCGGGGAGTCCCCTTTGCCGCCCCGGCCGTGGGCCCTCTCCGTTTCCGTGCGCCACAGCCGGTCGACGCGTGGGAGGGGGTACGTGACGCCTCCGCGTTCGGCGACGCACCCATCCAACGCATCGGGCTGGGCGCGAGTGAGGGACACATCAGTGAGGACGCGCTCACCGTCAATGTCACCCGCCGCGCGACGTCGACCTCCGCGGCAAAGCCCGTGCTGGTGTTCCTCTACGGCGGAGCGAACATTGGCGGCACGAGTTCCTATCCGATGTTCCAGGGGCTGCCGTTCCTGGAGGCTGAAGACATCGTCTACGTCACCGGCAACTACCGCGTGGGGCCATTCGGGTTCATCGACTTCAGCAGATACTCCACTCCGGAGCACCCCATCGAAGGGAACCTTGGGCTTCGCGATCAGCTTGCCATCCTCGAGTGGGTCCAGCGCAACATCAGCGCCTTCGGGGGAGACCCTGACAACGTGACCCTCGCCGGTCAATCCGCCGGCGCCCTCGGTGTGACGACCCTGATGGCCGTGCCCCGAGCTGCCGGGCTCTTCCACGCGGCCATCGCACAGTCGTCGCCGCTCGCGTCTGTGGTCGGGCGCTCGCGTGGAGACGAGCGCGCCGAGCGGGTGATCGCCGCGCTCGGTGCCACCGGCAGTCCTGCCGAGGCGCTCGCCGAGGTCGATCCCTTCCGGCTACTCGCGGCAGCCGAGGAGGGTCTCGCTTCCGAGCAGGAGGAGTTCCCGGGCATCCTCAGCTACGCGTCGGTCGTCGATGGCGATCTGCTGCCCGAGAATCCGCTTGACGTGCTTGCCGAAGGACGCGCCCATCCTGTGCCGTTGCTGATCGGCACCACCGAAAACGAAGGCACACTCTTCGCTCGCGGCGCGAAGGTTCCCCCTGCGCACAAGGTCGAGAAGATGTTCACGCACGCGGGCTCGGCGGATGCCGCGCGGCTCCGTGGTGCCTACCCAGGCCCGCCGCGACGCGGTGCCGCGACAGCTCTCAGCGGAGACTTTCTGTTCTGGGCACCCAGTGTCCGCGCCGCGGAAGGCCATGCCCGGGTCGCGCCGGTGTGGATGTACCGCTACGACTACGCCACCCCGCTCCTCCATGTCCTGCGCTTGGGTGCAACCCACGGAATGGACCTCATGGCCGTGTTCGGTCCGGCGAACAGTGAGCTCGGGCGCAAGGCCCATCTCCTCGGTGGCCGCAAGGGCCTCGAGGCTGTCTCTGCGCTCATGCAGAACGCGTGGATGCGCATGGTGACCACCCATGCCGAGGCGTGGGACAAGTACTCGTTGCCGGATCGGCGCACTCTGATCATCACCCCGCGTCCACGGGTCGAAGCCGACCCTCGTGCGGGTCGCCGTGAGGCATGGGAGAGCTTCTCGTACTACGACTGACGACCCACCGCCGCACTCATGCGCCACGAGGTGCATCCTCAAACTCTACCGTACGTACGGTAGAGTTTGAGGATGAGATCGAGCTCGCGAACAGACATCCTCGACGCCGCCGTGCGCGTCGTCGATACCGTGCAGGGAACCGACATCACGTACGAGTCGGTCGCGAAGGAGGCAGGTCTGTCCAAAGCGGGGCTGATGTACCACTTCCCGACCAAAGACGACATGATGATCGCGATCATCGAGCATGTCGTCGACCGGTGGCAGCGCGATCTGCAGGCAGTACTCGGCATTCCGCTCGAGCAGTCCACGCTTGCACAGCGGGTGGCTGCCTTCGTCGCGTTCGCGGGGGAGGGGACGGTGACGCAGGGGGAATTCGTGGTGTTCTCCGAAGCCGTCCGCCGCGAAGAACTCGCCGCGCCGTGGCTCGCGTACCTGCGCACGTGGTTCGGCTTCAGCGGGGATGTCGACGCCACCTCTCTGCTCTTGGTGTGGCTGGCGGCGAACGGGCTCTGGATCTCGGAGGCGACAGGCATCCTGCACCTCGCAGGCGAGCAGCGCGCCGCGCTCTTGACCCAGATGCTGCAGCTGATCGAGGGGGAGGCGGCATGAAGCGGGTCTGGATTCTTGTCGTCGCGATTGCGCTCGAGGTGACCGCGACACTGTCGCTGCGTGCAGCGATCGACAACCCCTGGTGGGCGGTCGTCACCGTCGCAGGCTATGCCGGCGCGTTCGTTGCCCTGTCGGCGCTCCTGCGAATGGGAACCCCGATCGGTGTGGTCTACGGAATCTGGGCCGCCGCCGGTGTCGCATTGACCGCCGTCATCGCCTCCATCGTCTTTGGAGAGCCGTTCACCTTCCTCATCGGTCTGGGCATTGTCATCGTGATCGCCGGCGTCGTTCTGGTCGAAACCGGCGGCCAGCACGCCGCGACATCTGGTCGCACTGACCCGACGGAGATCGTCGGCGAAGCGAAGAAGGGTACTCACCAATGACGTGGTTGCTACTCGCGGGAGCGATCGTCTCGGAAGTCGCCGCCACCTTGTCCTTGCGAGCCTCCGAAGGTCTGCGTAAGAAGGCCTGGATCGCGCCGATCGCAATCTTCTACGCCGGCGCGTTCGGGCTCCTCACCCTCACGCTCATCCAAGGCATGCCCGTGGGTATCGCTTATGGCATCTGGGCGGCATCGGGTGTCGCTCTCACCGCGATCGGCGCCCACGTGTTCTTCAAAGAACGACTCACGTGGCGCATGACCGCAGGTATCGTCCTCATCGCTATCGGAGTTTTCATCATCGAGCTCGGGTCTGCCACCCACTGAGCGCGTCGGCGATTGGTGCTGATCGTCAGTAGATATCGGCGTGCGATCACGACTATCCCTCCCGGTGGGGTAGACTGTAGGGGCAAGTTGTTGAAGTTGTGTTTCTGCCGGACGTTCCACGTCCGGACCGGCTTCCGGGCCCGAGTACGAGATCGGGTGGGTATGAGTTCGATTACTTCCTCGCGGCGTTCACCGCGGCGAGTATTTCCGTCTCGTTATTGATTGGTCTTTTATCTCTGTTCTCTCGGCCGCTATAGCCCCCTCACACGTCGTGTGGCGGCAAGCCGCGCCCGACGTCCACGTCGGCACCGTCGACGGTGAGTTCGCCAGCTTCATCACAGAAGATGTTGCCGGCTACGCCGTTCACGATGCTCACGGCAGACTCCTCGGGTCCCTGCCTTCCCTCGACTCGGCGCGTGCGCGCGTTGATGCCCATCACACACTCGTGCGGTCGACGCTCCCGTCGCGCGCACCTCAAACTCCGTGGCGGCGTCGTCGCCGCGGCTTTACGGATCACTTCCGTGGTCCCGGACAAAAAAGGAAAGACGTCATGGCCACAGGCACCGTCAAATGGTTCAACTCCGACAAGGGCTACGGCTTCATCGCTCCCGATGACGGCTCCGCCGACCTCTTCGCGCACTTCAGCGCGATCAACAGCGGCGGCTACCGCAGCCTCGAGGAAAACCAGAAGGTCAGCTTCGACGCTGAGCGCGGCCCCAAGGGCATGCAGGCAGCGAACATCCAGGTTCTCTGAATCCTCGCCCCACACAGTGGATGCTCCACCGGCCTTCGGGTCGGGTGAGCATCCACTGTTGCGTTTGCGGGCTGTGAGCCCCGCGCGGCTCACAGACAAATCAAGAGAACCGCTCGATACACTTCGAGTGCCCACCCGTGCCAACAGGAAGAACACCCGTGCGCGCATCGCGAAACTCCACTGCTCAGGAGGGTCGAACACCGTACCCTCTCGATTCGGTTCGAGGGGGTGAGTGCACATGCTCGCGGCAGCACTGACGTTGCTGCTCGGAGTGTTGCTGACGCTGGCGATCATCGCCGCGTGCGGCTTCTTCGTCGCGCAGGAATTCGCCTACATGTCGGTCGATCGGTCTCGGATGGCCGCCCTGGCGGAAAAAGGCGACGCGCAAGCCAAACGAGTACTCGCGATCACCAAGCGCACCTCGTTCATGCTGTCTGGGGCCCAACTCGGGATCACCGTGACGGGTCTTCTCATTGGCTACGTTGCCGAGCCCTTGATCGGCGAGTCGATCGGGACGCTACTGGGGGGCGTCGGGGTCAATCCGGCCGTCTCGATTCTGATCGGCACCACCGGCGCCCTCCTGCTGGCGACGATCGTCACGATGATCTTCGGTGAGTTGTACCCGAAGAACTTTGCGATCGCGAGCCCCGAGCCCCTGGCGCGCGCACTCGCGGTCCCGACCCGCATTTACCTGATGCTGTTCGGCTGGCTGATCACCGTCTTCGACATCGCGGCCAACGCATTATTGCGCCTTCTCCGCATCGAGCCGCTCGAAGATGTCGATGAGAGCGCCACTGCTCGAGACCTTGAGGCGATCATCGAGGAGTCGCGCGCCAGCGGCGACCTCCCCGACGACCTGTCGGTGATGATCGACCGCATTCTCGACTTCCCTCAGCGCACAGTCGAGCACGCGATGGTGCCCCGGTCTCGGATCGACTCTGTGACCCCCGACACGCCGCTGGGTGAGGTGCGAGCGATGATGTCTACGGGGCACACGCGCTACCCCGTGGTGGCCGACGAAGACGCGCCGATCGGAGTGGTCGAACTCATCGATCTGCTCCGTGGAGAGCACGCAGACGATGCCCCGGTGACGGTGCTGATGCGCGAGCCGGTCATTCTGCCGACCGCAATGCGGCTGCCGGTCGCGCTCGACAAGATGCGTCGGACGCGCAACGAGCTTGCCTGCGTCGTCGATGAGTACGGCAACTTCGATGGGATCCTCACGATCGAAGACCTCACCGAAGAAGTGGCAGGGGAACTCTCCGATGAGCACGACGTCGACATCCGTCACGCGGCGGAGATGGACGACAAGCGGTGGCGAGTCCCCGGCGACGTCCACCTCGACGAGCTCGAACGCCTCATCGGCTATGACCTGGCAGATGACGACGCGGAGACGATCGCGGGCCTCATCATTCGAGAGCACGGCGATCTCCTGCCGGTGGGAGCAGTGGTGCGCGTAGACCTCCCCGAACGCCCGAACGAGACGGTGCAAGGCATCAGGATGAGTCGTTGGCTCGATATCGAGGTCACCGAGGTATCACGCTTGGTGCCCTCGCAGGTCATCGTGAGACTCAATGAGGTGGATCTGGACGCGGAAGACGATCGAGGTGAGGGCGCCTCGACGCCTGATCACAACAACGGCGAGGAGGTGGCGCAATGAACGGATGGATGGTCGCACTCATCACGGTCGTACTGATCGTCGCGAGCGCATTCTTCGTCATCGTCGAGTTCGCGCTCCTGGCCGTGCGGCGTCACCGCCTGGAGGAAGAGGCCGGCCACAGCGCCTCGGCTCGGGCTGCGCTGCGCGGTGTGAACGAGCTGACCGTGATGCTCGCGTTTGCGCAGCTGGGCATCACCGTCTGCACCTTCCTGCTGGGAGCCGTCACGAAGCCGGCGATCGACTACGCGCTGTCACCGGTGCTCACGCAGTGGGGTCTTCCCAGTGTCGTGGCCGACATCACCGCCTTCATGCTCGCGCTCATCGTGGTGACCTTCTTGCACCTCGTCATCGGTGAGATGGCGCCCAAGTCGTGGGCGATCGCTCACCCGGAGACGGCGGCGAAGGCGACCGGTATTGCGGCACGCGCCTTGACCTGGCCGCTGCGTCCCTTCCTGCTGTGGATCAACCGCATCGCGAACCGCCTCGTCAAGGCATCGGGTGTGGAGCCGGTCGAGAAGGCAGCCGCTGGAGGACAGGACGCGGATACGATCCGTCAGCTCGTCGCGCATTCGCGCGCCGCGGGAACGCTGGACGAGCAGTATTCGCAACCGATCGCGCACGCCATCGAGCTGGGGACACTCACGGTCGGAGATGTCGTGCGGTCAGATGCCGCGCCGACTGCCGTCTCGGCGACAGCCACTGTCGCTGAGGTGCAGGAAGCGGCTCGGGTGTCCGGACACCTGCGCATTCTCGTTGGCTCCGGTGCGCAGAGCCGTGTCGCCCATGTGCGCGACACGCTCGACGCTGCCCCGGAGGTTCCCGCATCGTCCATTGCGCGCGACCCCCTCGTGGTGACCCCGGACGACTCGGCATACGAGGTCCTGACCCGCATGCGGAACACCCACGCTCAGCTTGCCATCGTGGTGCTGGACGGGGATCTGCGCGGAGTGGTCACGCTCGACGATCTGCTCCGGGAGATCCTGCCGTCCGTACAGACCCCGACAACGGCTGCACCCTGACTCACCGACGGTGCGGGTTGCGTTCGCACCGTCAGTGAAGCGGAGCACGGGCCGACTCGCCGGGCGCCGTCACCATGAGAGGTGGCGCCGCCCGGCGGGGCCGAGTCGTCGGGTCAATACCCGGCGGTGATCCGCTGGCGCGGGTGGGCGGGGTGTTCGACCTCATCGATGAGCACCGCGGCGAAGTCCTCGTAGGTCAACGAGGCGTTGCCCGCGTCATCGGTCACCGGCTGGTCGGTACCGAGGCGGTAGTGGCCGTGACGCGTCCCCGGACGGAAGTCGACGGGGGGAGGGGACACGAACGTCCAATCGACATCGTCAACGGTGCGGTAGTAGTCCAGTGCGGCGGCCTGTCCGACGGCGGGGTCCAGGAACGCCGTGGGGAAGTCGGGCAGATCCATGATGCGGGTGCCATCCGGCGTGGTCAGGCTCGCGCCTCCACCCATGTGGATGACGCGCGGATGAGTGCCGGGCAGTGTGCGAATCGTTTCGACCACGGTGGTGGCCGCGCGCTTCCAGATCTCGCGTCCGGGGCCGCCTACGGTGACGATGAACACGTCCGTTCCTTCGGAGAGTTCGCGAACCGAGTCTGTGTCGGTGACGTCGCCGCGCACCACGGTCGCGCCGTCGGGCAGATCGTCGACCGCATCCGGGTCACGTACCACGGCCCTGACCTCCAGTCCGCGCGACAACGCTTCGGCGACGACCCGTCGTCCAGCCTTGCCCGCTGCTCCGAAAACTGTGATCGTACCCACGAGGTCTCCCTTCTTGGCCGGTCCCTCCGGGCCGACCGTCGCTCTCGGCCGCGCGCCGCGGCCATCTTCGATCACCGCAACGCGGAGCGACGGATCCGCATTCCGGCGAAGTGCCATCGTGTTTCGCCGCGAAAGGCTTCAGTCGTCTGTGACAACGTCGCCGTCGACGTAGAACCAGCGGCCACCACGTCGTGCGAAGCGGGATCGCTCGTGAAGCGTCTCCTGATACCCGCCCCGCGCACTGTGAGCGGTGAACTCCACGGTGTCGTCAGTAGCCTCGTGGATGTCCAGCCGCGTCCACCGGCGCGCCAGGTCGAGATCGAGTGCATGAGGTCGGGTCCGAGGGTGCCAGGTGGCAATCAGGTAGTCCGTCGCTCCGGCCGCGAAGGCCGAGTACCGGGAGCGCATGAGCTCCTCGGGGGTGTCCGCGAGCCGCGCGCCGAGATGCAGGGGAGCGCAGCACGCCCCATATACGCGGCCCGAACCGCACGGGCAGGGATCACCGGAACGCACGGTTCGATCATATTCCCGGGGTGGAAAATACGCGGTGTGGCGCAGGCGCCGCGACACGCCCGGGATGTGCGTCAAAGCGTTTTGACGGTAATTCCTCGGTTCAGCGATAGAATCGGTCACGCACCCCGTGGAATCGGTGCAGGCGAAGGCGCCCCACCGTGGGGTGCTGGAGTGTCGGTCCCGCGGAAACCAGCACAACGGGAGATCCCCATTCGGCAACCGCCGATGCTGGACCTGCTGATTACGAAAGGACGCCACAACATGGGCTTTCTCGGTTTTCTTCTTCTTGGTCTGATCGCTGGTGCGATCGCCAAGCTCATCCTTCCTGGTAAGCAGGGCGGCGGCTGGATCGTCACCCTCATCCTCGGTGTCGTGGGCGCGCTGCTCGGCGGCTGGCTCGGAGGACTCATCTTCAACGTGAACCTCGAAGAGTTCTTCAGCATCCAGACGTGGCTTCTTGCCATCGGCGGATCGCTGATCGTGCTCCTCATCTGGGGCTTCATCACGGGCCGCAACAAGAACCGCGCCTAAGACGCTTCACAACGGGCCCCGGACGATTCGTCGTCCGGGGCCCGTTGTGTTCTTCCGGCGCGGGTGTGGACAGGCCGCGCCACTGTTCGCGCGCACGGCTATCGTGGCGCCATGCGTGTGGAAGTCGAGGGAACGATCTTCCGCTGGGACGCGCGTACCGAGGCGTGGTACTTCGTGGCACTTCCCGAAGCTGTCAGCGAAGCGATCCGCGACCTACCGTTCGCCTCACGCGGCTTTGGGTCGGTGCGGGTCGCGGCACGGATCGGAGCGACCGGGTGGCGCACGTCGGTCTTCCCAGACAGCCGCGCGGGCCTGTACGTCCTCCCGCTCAAGCGCGCCGTGCGTGTCGCCGAGGGGCTGGGGACAGAGGGCTCTGTCACGGTGGCGCTCGAGGTGCTTGACGCGTGAGCGCTGCGGCGATCGTCTGCGTCCTGGCCTTCGGTGTGCTCGCGGCCGCGAGTGTCCCGCTCACGGTGATCGACGTGCGGGAGCATCGCCTGCCGAACGCGATCGTGTTGCCGCTCTACCCGGTGGCATTGGCGGCGGCAGGTGCCGTCGCCCTCTTCCTCGGCGACGCCGCGGTGCTCCTTCGCGCCGTCGCCTGCGGTCTGGCTCTCTTCGCCGTCTTCGCTCTTCTCCGCTCTGTCGGCGGCGGGATGGGCGGCGGTGACGTGAAGCTTGCCGGAGTCCTTGGGATCTTCCTCGGCATCCTCGGGTGGGCGCCGGCGATCGCTGGTGCTGCCCTCGCCTTCGTGCTCGGTGGGGTCTGGAGCCTCTTCCTCCTCATGTCGCGGCGCGTCGATCGGACGACGCGAATTGCGTTCGGTCCGTTCATGATCGCCGCGGCATGGACGAGTGTGGGCATCGTCGTCTTAGGCTGAGGGAATCCAATCGGAAGGAATTCGACCTGATGGCCGAAAAGACCCTGATCCAACGCGTGATCGCACGTGTGCTTCAGCTCAAGATCGTCCGTGCCTACCTGCACTACGGCGAATCCAATGGCAGCGTGCTCGCCGACAGTGTGACCTACCGCATGCTGTTCGGCGTCTTCGCCGGGCTCCTGGTCGGCTTCAGTGTTGCGGCCATCTGGCTCTCGGGGAACCCAGAAGCGACGGCCGCTCTCATCGATGCGGTCGACAACTTCATCCCCGGTCTGATCGGTGAGGACGGCATCATCAGCGAGGATGCGCTCCAGCTCAGCCCGGGCATCTCGATCGCCGGTGCGATCTCCCTCCTCGGTCTGTTCTGGGCGGCGCTCGGCGCGATTCGGTCACTGCGGATTGCGATCCGGTCCATTGCAGGCACGAGCAACACGGATGGCGCCTTCATCTTTGTGATGCTCCGCAACTTCCTCCTTGCCGTGATCATCGGGGCGGGATTGGTCGCGACGGCCGGTGCCACCATCCTCGGTACCGCGGGCCTCGATCTCGTCTTGGGTTGGTTCGGGATCTCCGAGAGCTCTCAGCTCGCCCGCGTCGGTTCGACACTTGTCGTCGTCCTGGCGGTCTTCATCGTCGATGCGTTCCTGGTAGCGATGATGTTCCGCGTGCTTTCCGGCACGAAGCCGCCTGTGCGGACCCTGCTTCCCGGTGCCATCATCGGCGGAATCGGCCTGAGTGTTCTTCAGCAACTGTCCGGGCTCTTCATCGGCGGCGCGACCTCCAATCCGCTGCTGGCCTCGTTCGCGTCCCTCATCGCGCTGTTGCTGTGGATGAACTTCTCGGTGCAGGTGGTTCTGATCGCCTCCAGTTACATTGTCATGGGCATCGAAGAGGACGAGAACCGTGTGCGCGCTGTGTACGGCGCCACGAGCCTCCCGCAGCGCCGCGTGCGTCGCGCCGAGCGTTTGGTGGACATCGCAACCATCGAACTCAACGCCGCGCGTGAGGCCGAGGTGGAGGCCAATGCCAAGGCAGAGGAGAAGGCGGAGGCAGCCGAGGAGAAGAGCAAAGAGAAGGCCGGCGCGAACGCCTGACCGTCAGCTGCGGGCGTAGCGCTGCGCGAAGGTGCGCAGGATCTTGGCGGTGTGCTCCACCGGGGCGCGGCGGACCGCCTCCAGCGTCGCCTGCTTCTCCTCCGGAAGGAAATAGCCGTAGTCGGCATAGGCGTGGATACGCGTCGTCATGCCGTCGAGATCGACCTCTGGGTGGAACTGCGTCGCGTAGACGTTCTCCCCGATGCGGAACATCTGCACGGGGCAGGCGTCGCCACGCGCCAGCAGGGTGGCGTTCTTCGGGAGACGAGCGACCGCCTCCTTGTGTCCGACGAAGGCGGTGAACTCGTCCGGGATACCTTCGAGCAGCGGATCGACGGCTCCCTCGGGCGTGCGCTGCACGTCGATGACGCTGATCGGTTCCTTATGCGTCGCGTCGATGAGCGCCCCCTGGTGGAGGCCAACGGTCCCGACGCCGTAGCACGCGCCCAGAAACGGGAAGTCCTGCGCGACGACTCGATCGAGCAGCGCAGAGAACTCGGCTTCGACCCGGCGCTGAGTCGTCGACTTCGTGGACTCAGGATCAGATGCGTTGAACGGTCCGCCGCCGACGAAGATGCCGGACAACTCCGTCAGATCCAGCTCCGGCATCGGCGACGACTCCAGACGAACACGGATGAGTTCGTCTTCGCGAAGGCCCGTGAAGCGCCGAAAGAGCGCGTACTCCTCGTCGGCCGGGAGATCCTCGGCGCGCGTGGCAAGCAGGACGAACGGCTTCATGCGGCGCAGGGGATCGTGCTCATCCTTTCATTCTATTTCTCCCCGCGTGTGCGCTGGACCCTCGGTGGCGGCACGCAGTTCATCGCACGATGCGGGTGCACGTGTGCCGTCTGAGTGTGCGTTGATCGCGCCTGCTGCACGGCCTACGCTGGGCGTCACGAGCCCCTTCACCGTTGCAGGAGGACACAGATGTCCACGATCGCCTGGATTGGTCTCGGTCACATGGGTGGCCCGATGACCGCACACCTCGTCGCCGCCGGTCACACCGTGCGCGGCGTCGACCTGAACCCCGCTGCAGCTGCAGCCGCAGCGCAGCGCGGCGTGGAGGTCGTCGCGACCGTCGCGGACGCACTGCGCGGCGCAGACGCGTGCTTCACGTCGCTGCCCAAGCCGGAGCACGTGCGTGCCGTCTACGGCGGCCCGGCCGGCATCTTCGCCCTCGCGGAGCCCCAGACCCTGCTGCTGGACACCTCCACGGTCGATATCGAAACCTCACGTTGGTGTCACAGCGAAGCCGCCGCGCACGGACTCCACTTCGTTGATGCGCCGATTTCCGGGGGCACCGCCGGTGCCGAGGCTCACAGCCTGACCTTCATGCTCGGTGGCGACGACGACGCCGACATCAGCCGCGCACGCGAGTTCGTCGCCCCGATGGCCGGGTCGGTCTTCGCGTGCGGTGGCCCGGGGGCCGGTGTCGCCGCGAAGCTCGCAAACAACATGATGCTCTTCATCGGTGTCATGGCGATGTCCGAAGGATCGCAGCTCGCGGAGAAGCTCGGGCTTGACGCGAAAGTCTTCTGGGACGTCGTGAACGTGTCCTCCGGCTTCTCCTGGCCCCAGCGCACCTGGTATCCGGTGCCCGGCGTGATCGGCACTGCCGCGTCGGACGACAACTTCGACGCGACCTTCTCGGTTGACCTTGCCCGAAAGGACTGCGGTCTGGCTGTCCAGGCCGGCCACACGACCGGCGTCCGCCTGCCCGCCGCCGAGCTCGCGCTGTCGCAACTCGATACGCTGATCGCAGAAGGACTGGGGGCCAAAGACTGCACCCTTGTCGCGAAGCTCGCATCGCCCGACGGAACCCTCCGCGGGTATGACCCCTCGCTCGACTCATCGAGCGCGATTGCCGAGGAGGCCCGCACATGACGACCGTCACCGAAACGAAGCTGACCCAGGTCCCGCACGTGGTCGGAGGGGAGCGCATCCTCGCCGACGGACGCGTGGGCCCCGTGTTCAATCCCGCAACCGGGCAGCAGATCGCAGAGGTCGCCCTGGCGTCTGCCGACTTTGTGCATGAGGCTGCTCGTGCGGCACGCGATGCGCAGAAGGCATGGCGCGACACCGGACTCGGAAAGCGCCAGCAGGTGATGTTCCGGCTGCGCCAGATCATCTCCGAGCGCGCCGAGGAGCTGGCCCGCATCATCACGGGCGAGCATGGCAAGACGGTTCCCGACGCCTTGGGTGAGGTAGCGCGTGGCCTGGAGAACGTCGAGTTCTGCACGAGCCTCATGCACCACCTCAAGGGCGACTACTCGGAACAGGTGGCCGGTGGAGTCGACGTCCACCAGGTGCGACAGCCGATCGGTGTCGTGGCCTGCATCACCCCGTTCAACTTCCCGGTGATGGTGCCGCTGTGGATGGTGACGACGGCGATCGCCGCGGGGAACGCTGTCATCCTCAAGCCGTCCGAGCGTGACCCCTCCGCAGCGGTGTGGCTTGCCGATGCGTTTGCGGAGGCCGGCCTGCCGGCGGGAATCCTCAACGTCGTCCACGGCGATAAGGAAGCTGTCGATGCGATCCTGGACGACCCGATCATCCGCGCAGTCTCCTTCGTGGGTTCCACTCCGATCGCCAAGTACATCTATACGCGTGCCGCCGAGAACGGCAAGCGTGTGCAGGCGCTCGGCGGAGCGAAGAATCACATGATCGTGATGCCCGATGCGGATCTGGATGCGGCCGCCGACGCGGCCGTCTCAGCGGGGTACGGCTCGGCCGGTGAGCGTTGCATGGCGGTGTCCGTCGTTGTGGCGGTCGGTGATATCGCGGACGAGTTCATCGAGAAGGTCACTCAGCGCATCAGGGGTCTGCGGGTAGGCGATGGGTTCGATCCCGACAGCGACATGGGGCCGCTCATCACGCGGGACGCTCTCGAGCGGGTCACCGGGTTCGTCGACGGTGCGTCGGGTGAGGGTGCGACGGTCGTCGTCGACGGTCGCGAGCTCGACGTCAGCGGTGAGGGGTTCTTCATCGGACCCTCCCTCGTGGACAACGTCGCCCCGGGCATGCGCGTCTACGACGAGGAGATCTTCGGTCCGGTGCTGTCGGTCACGCGCGTCTCGTCGTACGACGAGGCTGTCGAGCTGATCAACGCCAACCGTTTCGCTAACGGCACGGCGGTCTTCACGCGTGACGGCAAGACTGCGCGCCAGTTCGAATACGACATCGAAGTCGGCATGGTCGGCATCAACGTGCCGATCCCGGTGCCGATCGGGGCGTACTCGTTCGGTGGATGGAAGGAATCGCTGTTCGGCGACACGCACATGTACGGGCCGGAGTCGTTCAACTTCTACACGCGGCGCAAAGTGGTCACGACCCGCTGGCCGGACCCCAGCGAGAGTCAGCTCAGCCTCGGGTTCCCCACGCACTGATGGACGAAGCCCGGACCTATCCCGGCGTCGGAGCGATGCCGGGATAGGCTCGGGGGAGTCACCAGAAAGGAACAACATGGCAATCGCACGCCTGAACGGTGGTCCGCTCGACGGACAGATCATCCCGCTCGAGGACGAGTCGCTCGACCAGTACATCGCCCCCTATGGCGAGGGTCAGATCGTGTACGCCCGCGAGGGTTCCCTCGAGAACACCGGTTCGAATGACGGACCCACCGAGGCATCGTTCCGTTACCAGGGCTCGACCGAAGAGATCGACCCGGACCCGGACGGTCGCGACGAGTGACTTCCCCGGGCGACGCGTCCGGCTCGACCTCCCTGGAGATCGAGCGAAAGTACGATGTCGATGAGGCCACGCCACTGCCGCAGTGGTCGGCCCTCCCCGGTGTCCACGCGGTCGCGGCGCCCGAGCGGCGTGATTTGCGAGCGTACTATTTCGACACGGTGCACGCCGACCTCGCGTCTCAGCACGCGGCGCTTCGGCGACGTACCGGTGGCCCCGATGAGGGATGGCACCTCAAACAGTCCACTCCCGAGGGCAAGTTGGAGACGCACTGGGAGCTCGGTGACATCTTCGAGGACTCTGTCCCGGATCACATCGTCGACGCGCTCGGCCTGCGCGATGAACTCATCATCATCGCGCGCGTGGAGAATGCGCGCGTGGCCTACGCGCTGACCGACGCTGACGGCACGCTCGTCGCGGAGTTCGTCGACGATCACGTGAGCGCATACGACCCTGGCCGCGGCGTTGAATCGCGTTGGCGCGAATGGGAGCTGGAGCTGGGCCCCGCGGCCCCGACCGGCGATGAACGCGACGCATTCTTCGCCGCCGCCGACCACCTGGTCGCGCAGGCCGGGGGAGCGGTCTCGCGCCGAGAGTCGAAGATCCAGCGCGCCCTCGGGTACTGAGGGCAGTCAGAAGCAGACCAGACGAAACACGAAAAGGGCCGCACCTGTGGGTGCGGCCCTTTTCGCTGGTGGATCAGAAGTTGATCATGTGACCCGCGAGGCCGTGGAAGCCTTCCTGCAGCGCTTCCGACAGCGTCGGGTGGGTGTGCACGTTGCGTGCCAGCTCGAGCGCGGTCAGGTCCCACTTCTGCGCGAGCGTCAATTCGGGCAGAAGCTCCGACACGTCGGGACCGATCATGTGCGCGCCGAGCAACTCGAGGTGCTCCGCGTCCGCAATGAGCTTCACGAAACCGATGGGCTCGCCGAGGCCGTGTGCCTTGCCGTTGGCCATGAACGGGAACGTCGCGATCTTCAGCTCGTGGCCCTCGTCCTTGGCCTGCGCCTCAGTGAGGCCGAAGGAGGCGACCTGCGGGGAGGTGAAGGTGGCTCGCGGCATCATGCGGTAGTCACCCAGCGTCTGAGTCTCCGCCTTGCCGATCGTCTCGGCGGCAACCACACCCTGAGCCTCCGCGACGTGCGCGAGCTGGAGCTTGGCGGTGACATCACCGATGGCGTACACGCCTTCGACGTTCGTCCGCATGTGGTCATCGATTGCGATCGCGCCGCGCTCGGTCAGCTTCACGCCGGTCTTGTCGAGGCCGAAGCCTTCCACGTTCGGGGCGAACCCGATCGCCATGAGCACCTTGTCCGCCTCGATGGACGAGGTCTTGCCCGACTTGTTGTCGGTGTACTCGACGGTGACCGTGCCACCCGAGTCGGTGACCTTGTCGACCTTGGTGCTCGTGAGGATGTCGATCCCGTAGTTGCGGTACTGCTTCTGGATCTCCTTCGAGACGTCCGGGTCCTCGTTGGGGAGTGCCCGGTCGAGGAACTCGATAATCGTGACCTTGACGCCGTAGTTGGCCAGCACGTAGGCGAACTCCATGCCGATCGCGCCCGCGCCGACGATGACGATCGAGCCGGGAAGATCACGGGAGAGGATCTGCTCCTCGTAGGTGACGACGTTGTCGCTGAGCTCCACTCCGGGAAGCAGGCGCACGTGGGAACCGGTCGCGATGATGACGTTGTCGAAGGTGATCTGCTCGGTCTCACCGCCTGACTTCTTCACATCGATCGTGTGCGCGTCCACAAAGGTGCCCCGACCGTTGTACTCGGTGACCTTGTTCTTCTTCATCAGGTAGTGGATGCCCTTGACGCGACCGTCTGCGACCTCGCGGCTGCGGTCCCACGCCTTGCCGTAGTCGAGCGTGAACTCACCGGTGATGCCGAAGAAGTCGGCCTTGTGGTTCAGCGTGTGCGCGATTTCCGCGTTCTTCAGGAGCGACTTGGAGGGGATGCACCCCACGTTGAGGCAGACACCGCCCCAGTACTTCTCTTCGATGATGGCGGTGGACAGGCCGAGCTGAGCGCTGCGGACGGCTGCAACGTAGCCGCCGGGGCCGGCACCGAGGATGACGACGTCGTAGTGAGGCATGCCTCCAGCCTACTGGTCGCTCAGCTGTTGGTGCGGCCCCGTTTGCGGAGGGCGATCGCGAGCACGGCCCCGGCCGCCAGGAGTGTGACGAGGCCGCCACCGAGGATGATCGGCCAGGGCGATGCGCCGTCGCTTTCGGGAGATTCCGGTGCGCTCGAGGGTTCTACGTCTGCCGCGGTGCCGACGGTGAAATTGAAGGTCTCAGACACCGGGTGACCATCGCTGGAGACGATCTTCCACGCGACAGTGACGGTGCCCTCGGCGTCGCCTTCCAGCGGTTGGGTGACGCGTGCTCCGTCGATGACCGGCGCCCCCGCGGCGAACTCCGTGCCGGCAGAGTCGGTGACGGAGAACTCCGCGGACCCCTCCTCGTTGAGGACGGGACCGGAGAAGTTCAGCACGATCTCGGCGGGGAGCGCATCCACCGAAGAGCCCGCGGCCGGATCGCTGCCGAGCAACTCATCGTGGGCGAGAGCGGCGGGTGCGACGCCGACGGCGAGGAAGGCACCCAAGAGGAACGCGAGGAGGGCCGTGATGAACCTGGATGGACGGGAAGCGCGGGAGATGGATTCGCTCACACTCACAGCCTACGGACCTCCCGCCGAAACGTCGCGAGACGTACCATGGCATCACGCGGGCG
Source organism: Microbacteriaceae bacterium PS02070 (assembly GCA_029959865.1). Taxonomy (GTDB): domain Bacteria; phylum Actinomycetota; class Actinomycetes; order Actinomycetales; family Microbacteriaceae; genus Microbacterium. The sequence goes on from JASCPE010000002.1 coordinate 341,522, forward strand.
ACCGCCCGCACCGTGCGATCGACAGGGAGTGGGAACGATGGACGCGATGATGATGGATGCGATGTCGAAGGACATGGCCTCGATGCCCGAGATGGCAAAGATGGACATGGACCTCATGCAGGCCTGTATGGACGCCTGTGCCGCATGCGAGCAAGCCTGTACCGTCTGCTCGACCCAGGGCATGGAGTGTGCGTCGGCGTGCATGAACTGTGCCGACATGTGCAACACGATGATGCGCATGATGATGCGCATGCAGGGAATGACCCCCGCGGTCATGCTCGCGATGCTGGACGCGTGCATCGCGATGTGCCAGATGTGTCAGGACATGTGCATGGAGCACGACGACCCGGTGTGCAAGATGTGCGCGGACTCCTGCATGGCGTGCATGGAAGCGTGCGTGGCGCTGAAGACCTCTCTGGTCTGAGTGCTCCGCTTCTCAGCGCACGCGAAGGGCGTTGAACTGCGTGCTTCCCGCGCGCAGAACGTGGTAGCGGCCGTGGAGAGCGATCGGCTCGCCCGGCCGGACGGTTGCCGCTGCGCCGGCGCCGTTCCACACGGTGATGGCGTCGCCATCAAGGGTGCGCAGGTGGACGCTGCCGCTCGCACGGTCCGCGTGCTCGACGATCGCATCGATCCACTCGGAGGGCGTCGCGGAGACGAGGCGTGCCTGGATCAGGTGCAGGGCGTGTCCGGGCGCATATGAATCGCACTCTCGTCCGACTCGGCACATGCATGCAGCAGTCTGTCCGGCCGAGGCGGGCGTGAGACGGTCTGCATACGTGGACACGATCTGCTCCTGTTCGTGGGTGAGTCAGCATCCAGATTAAGGAGGCGCTCGCCGCGACGCACGCGGGGTGACACACGCGGAAACAATGGCGGCCCACGGTCGTGAAACTGGCTCTCGCTCGGCGGTGTCGATCGGTTAGGGTGGGGTGGAAGAGGAGGGAACCTGTGCACGAAAACGCTCAGCCCACTGGCGGTTTCCGGCGAGATGCCGGGCCAGATCCGGCGCACCCGGCTACCGACACGACGCAGACATTCGGGCACGACTCCGACCTCTCCTTCGTCCCCTTCGGCGCGGAACTGACCGAAGTCGAGCACGAGGCCATTGCCGCTCTGCCGTCACGCTCCGGTCTCCTCTTGGTACGTTCCGGCCCCACTGCTGGTGCTCGCTACCTCCTGGACGCGGACGTCACGACCGTCGGTCGTCACCCGGAGGCTGACATCTTCTTCGACGACGTCACCGTCTCCCGCCGGCACGCGGAAGTCACGCGCACCGGCCCGACGTTCGAGCTCGTCGATCAGCGCTCGCTCAACGGCACCTACGTGAACGGCGAACGCGTGGATCGCGCCGTCCTCACCGATGGAGCAGAGCTTCGCATCGGCAAGTTCCGTCTCAACTTCTTTGCCGCCCCGGCCGACCGCGGGCAGGTGGCAGGCGGGTGAGCCCGGCTGCATCGTCGCCCTCCGGCCGCCCATCGACCGGGGGATATCTCTCCATCGGTCAAGTCCTCGCGCGCTTGACGCCCGAGTTCCCGCAGCTGAGCACCAGCAAGCTCCGCTTCCTTGAGGTTCAGGGCATCGTGACGCCCACGCGCACGGAGTCGGGCTACCGCCGGTTCACCTCCGCGGATGTCGAGCGCCTGCGGACCGCGCTGACGCTGCAGCGTGACCACTATCTTCCGCTTGCGGTCATCCGTGAACACCTGGATGAGCAGGGAGATGACTCCGCGATCGTCCCCCCGCCCTCGATCGTGCCCACCGCCCGCCGTTATAAGCGGTCCGAGGTGCTCAAGGCCGCGGGAGCTCCGGCGGCGCTCCTCGACGATGCCGTCTCCGCGGGCCTGCTGCCTGCGGCCGACTCGTTCGATGACCGTTCGCTCGCACTCCTTCGCTCGCTCGTGTCCCTTTCCGACCACGGAATCCAGCCGCGTCACCTCCGCGCAATGCGCCAGGCAGCCGAGCGGGACGTCGCTCTCGTGGAATCTGCGCTCCGCCCACTCCTGCGCCGTCCGGACGCGGGTTCGCGCTCGAAGGCGCACGAGCTTGCGCCTGAATTGCTGCGGCGACTCGCGGAGCTTCGCGCGGCGTACGTCCAGCACGCGCTGGATGACCTTCTCTCGTGATGAAGCGACACGCCGCCGGGCAGAGTCGGATGTCGTTGCTCGAGGCGAGTGTGTCCTCTACCGTGGAAGAACCCGACGACAGGAGGCGACGATGACGGCGCATGATGCGCTCGGCGGACCGAAGTTCGTCGCAGACCTTCTGTTTACCGATGGGCTGCCTCAGATGGATGATGAGGTCGGTTACCGCGGTGCGGTTGCCGCTCGCGCGGCGGGAATCACGTATCGCCAGCTTGACTACTGGGCACGAACGGAACTCGTTGAGCCCACCGTCCGTGGCGCCAGTGGTTCCGGTTCGCAGCGGCTCTACGGCTTCCGCGACATCCTCGTGCTCAAGCTCGTCAAGCGCCTGCTGGACACGGGTATCTCGCTCCAGCAGATTCGCACGGCGGTCGACCAGTTGCGCGCCGCTGGGATTCGCGACCTCGCGGGGACCACGCTCATGAGCGATGGAGCCTCGGTCTACCTGTGCACCTCCAACGACGAGGTCATCGACCTCGTCAGTCGCGGTCAGGGCGTCTTCGGCATCGCCGTCGGCAAGGTCTTGCGTGAAGTGGAGTCCACCTTGGTGGAGTTCGACCCCCAGGCTCCGGACCCCGTCGACGAGCTCGCCGCCCGTCGCTCCGCCCGCTCCGCCTGACCCGCGCCCCATACCCGCGCCTTCCACCCCGCCGAACCCGCGCACAACTGCGGCGTCGGGAACGGACACGCCGGGCTGTAACCCGTGCGCGGCGGCGTGTTGAGTCTGGACGCCGCAGTTGTGCTGGAAGCCCGGGAGGAACACCGCGGGTACGCATGGCCTCGTGGGCGTAGGTAATTCGTGCACAGCTGCGGCGTGGGGGCGGGACACGCCGGTGTGTGGCCCGTGCGCGGCGGCGTGTTGAGGCTGGACGCCGCAGTTGTGCTGGAAGCCCGGGAGGAACACCGCGGGACTGCATAGCCGCATGGGCATAGGCAATTCGTGCACAGCTGCGGCGTCGGGAACGGACACGCCGGGCTGTGGCCCGTGCGCGGCGGCGTGTTGAGGCTGGACGCCGCAGTTGTGCTGTCGGCTCGGGACGGTGGCCGCGGGACGGCGAGGTGTGGCCGGTGCCGGGGGACGATGCCGCGGGGGCGTCAGGGGCGAGGATCGGCGGCGGTCGGGATACGACCGGTGCGGATGACGCGGTCAAGGAGCGCGTCGAAGTCGGCTGCGAGCTCCTGAGCGGAGTCTCCCGGCCAGATGTGCAGCGGCTTGGCGGCGCCCTGGGCCTGCTGGAGCGAGGTGCGCTCGGGCAGCTGCGGGGTCAGGACGAGTTGGCCGAACATATCGCGCAGTTCCTTGATGCGGAACTGGTGCTCGATTGACTGGGGGCGAACCCGGTTGACGACGATGCCGAGCGGCTGGAGGCGCGGGGAGAGTCCGCGGCGGATCTCCTCGATGGCGCGCAGTGCGCGGTCGGCAGCGGCGACAGAGAACAGACCGGGCTCGGTAACCACCAGCACACGGTCGCTTGCTGCCCAGGCAGTGCGGGTCAGCGCGTTCAGCGAGGGAGCGCAGTCGATCAGGACGAGGTCGTAGTCGGCTTCGATGAGGGCGAGAGCCTCCTCGAGCTTCCACACATCGCGCACGCTCGGGTGCGGGCCATCGAAGTTGATGGCCGAGGGGCTGCCGATCATGACGTCGATCGTGCCCGGATGCACCTTCGCCCATCCGCTGGAGGTGATCGCCTGTCGTACGACCTTCTCTTTGGGATTAGCCAGGACATCGGCGACGTTCAATCTGCCGGCGACCTGGATGTCCATTCCTGTGGACACGTCAGATTGCGGGTCGAGGTCCACAACAAGAGTTCGTACCCCACGGGCGAAAGCAGCCGAAGCGAGCCCGAGAGTCACGGTCGTCTTGCCGACCCCTCCCTTAAGTGAGCTGACGGAGAGAACGTGCACGAGGCACTACGTTACCGTCCCCTAGGCTGAGAAGGTACTCAGCAGGCGTAGGCATCCCAACGGCGGGGTGCCGCGGCATCTCAGCGAGGTGAGGATGTTCCGGAAAATCCTGGTGGCAAACCGCGGTGAAATCGCGATTCGTGCGTTCCGCGCGGCATACGAGTTGGGCGCGCGGACCGTCGCGGTCTATCCCATCGAGGACCGATACTCTCTGCACCGCCTGAAGGCAGACGAGTCGTACCAGATCGGGGAGCCGGGCCAACCCGTACGCGCCTACCTGAACGTGGATGAGATCATTCGCGTCGCGGTCGCAGCGGGTGCCGACGCCATCTATCCCGGCTATGGCTTCCTATCGGAGAACCCGGAGCTGGCCGCCCGCGCCGCCGAGCAGGGCATCACCTTCATCGGTCCGTCCTCGACGGTGCTCGAGATGGCTGGCAACAAGGTCACCGCGAAGGAACACGCCATCTCCGCGGGTGTTCCCGTGCTGCGCTCCACCGCCGCCTCCGACGACGTCGACGCACTTTTGGCGCAGGCCGACGACATCGGGTTTCCGATCTTCGTCAAAGCCGTCGCCGGCGGAGGCGGACGCGGGATGCGCCGCGTCGCGGACAAGAGCGAACTCGGCCCGGCCATCGCGGAGGCGATGCGCGAGGCCGGGAGCGCCTTCGGCGACGCCCGCGTCTTCCTCGAGCAGGCCGTGCAACGCCCGCGCCACGTCGAGGTCCAGGTGCTCGCCGACGCCGACGGCACGACGGTGCACCTGTTCGAGCGAGACTGCTCCGTGCAACGCCGCCACCAAAAAGTCATCGAGATCGCCCCCGCCCCAAACCTCGACGACGATGTGCGCGCGGACCTGCACCGCTACGCGATCGCTTTCGCCGAGTCGATCGGCTACGTCAACGCGGGCACCGTGGAGTTCCTGCTGGAGACGACCGGACCGCGAGCGGGTGAGGTCGTCTTCATCGAGATGAACCCGCGCATCCAGGTGGAACACACCGTGACTGAAGAGGTCACCGACGTCGACCTCGTCCAGTCTCAGATGCGCATCGCGGCGGGGGAGTCGCTGGCCGACCTCGGCCTCACGCAGGACCAGATCCGTCTGCGTGGCGCCGCACTCCAATGTCGGATCACGACGGAGGACCCCACGCAGGGCTTCCGTCCCGACACGGGAAAGATCACCACCTACCGCTCGCCGGGTGGCGCCGGCATCCGGCTCGATGGAGGCACGACGGCTGCCGGGTCGCAGATCAGCCCGCACTTCGATTCGATGCTGTCCAAGCTCACGTGCCGCGGGCGTGACTACGAGGCGGCTGTGCGCCGCGCCCGCCGCGCTCTTGCCGAGTTCCGCATCCGCGGTGTCTCCACCAATATCCCGTTCCTGCAGGCCGTCCTTGATGACCCCGCCTTCATCGCAGGTGACCTCAGCACGGCGTTCATCGACGAACGGCCCGAGCTCCTCAAGGGGCGCGAGTCGAAGGACCGTGGCTCCAAGATCTTGAACTGGCTCGCCGACGTCACGGTCAACCGCCCGCACGGCGAGAACCCGAGCGGGATCGAGCCGAGCACGAAGCTTCCCGATGTCGACCTCACCGCCTCGCCCCCCGCGGGCTCGCGGCAGCTCCTGCAAGAGCTCGGGCCGGAAGGATTCGCGCGGGCGCTGCGTGAGCAGAAGGTCCTTGCCGTCACCGAGACGACCTTCCGCGACGCGCATCAGTCACTCCTCGCGACGCGCGTTCGCACGAAGGACCTCCTCACGATCGCGCCCTACGTCGCGCGTCTGACGCCCGAGCTGTGGTCGGTGGAGGCCTGGGGTGGGGCGACGTACGACGTCGCACTGCGATTTCTGGGGGAGGACCCGTGGGAGCGGCTGGACGCGCTCCGCGAAGCGCTCCCCAACATCGCGATCCAGATGCTCCTGCGCGGGCGTAACACCGTCGGCTACACGCCGTACCCGACGGAGGTCACCGACGCGTTCGTCGCCGAAGCGGCGGCGAGCGGGGTCGACATCTTCCGTATCTTCGATGCGCTCAACGACATCACCCAGATGCGTCCGGCCATCGACGCGGTCCGCGCCACCGGCACCGCCGTCGCGGAAGTCGCCCTCTGCTACACGGGCGACCTCCTCGACCCGAACGAGTCTCTCTACACGCTGGACTACTACCTCGACCTCGCTCAGCAGATCGTCGATGCCGGTGCCCACATCCTCGCCATCAAGGACATGGCGGGGCTGCTGCGACCGGCAGCCGCCGCGCGGCTCGTGCGGGCATTGCGGGAGCGCTTCGATGTGCCGGTCCACGTGCACACGCACGACACCGCCGGTGGGCAGCTCGCCACCCTCCTCGCAGCCAGCGACGCGGGCGCCGATGCCGTGGATGCGGCGGCCGCCCCGATGGCCGGGACCACGAGCCAGCCGTCGCTCTCGGCACTCGTGGCCGCCCTGGCCAATACCGAGCGAGACACCGGACTCGATCTGACGGCAGTCACCGATCTCGAGCCCTACTGGGAGGCGATGCGTCACCTGTACCGTCCGTTCGAGTCGGGTCTCCCCGGTCCGACCGGGCGTGTGTATCGCCACGAGATCCCCGGCGGCCAATTGTCGAACCTGCGGCAGCAGGCCATCGCGCTGGGGCTCGCGCACGATTTCGAACTCATCGAGGATATGTACGCCGCCGCGAACGACATCCTCGGGCGCGTTCCGAAAGTCACCCCATCCTCGAAGGTCGTCGGTGACTTGGCGCTGCATCTGGCAGCGGTCAAGGCCGACCCCGCGGATTTCGAAGCCCACCCGGAGAAGTACGACGTGCCCGATTCGGTCGTCGGCTTCATGGCTGGCGAACTCGGCGACCTCCCCGGCGGCTGGCCGGAGCCCTTCCGCAGCAAGGTGCTCGCCGGGCGAGAGGTGCGATCGTCTGAGACTCCCCTAACGGAGGAGGATCAGCAGGCGCTGGCCGCGGACTCGGCCACGCGGCGCGCGACGCTCAACCGGCTGCTCTTCCCCGCGCCGACGCGCGCGTTCGAGCAGTTCCGGGAGACGTATGGCGACCTGAGCGCGCTCGACACGGGGGACTACCTCTATGGCATGGCTCCGGAGACCGAGCATGTCGTCGAGATCGCGCGAGGCGTGCAGCTCTACGTCGGCCTGGAAGCGATCGGTGAAGCAGACGACAAGGGCATGCGCACCGTCATGTCGACCCTCAACGGCCAGTTGCGACCGGTCTTCGTGCGCGACAACTCGATCAAGGTCGATGTGCGCCAGGCGGAGAAGGCCGATACGAGCAAGCCGGGTCAGGTGGCGGCGCCATTCTCAGGCGTGGTGACGCTCAAGGTGGCAGAGGGCGACACTGTCAGCGCCGGTCAGGCCGTCGCCTCGATCGAGGCGATGAAGATGGAGGCCGCGATCACGTCCCCCGTCGATGGGCGCGTCGAGCGCGTCGCTATCTCCTCGCCCGCTCAGGTGGAGGCAGGCGATCTTTTGGTCGTGGTTCGCGCCGCCGAGTAGCCTTGACGGGCGAAATGCCACAGCGTTTCGTGAGATCTGGGAGGAAACACAGTGACGCGCGAGCGCAATGACAACGACGGCGAGCCCGACAACGCGGTGCTGAGCGACACCGTCCACCTCGACACGACGAGTATTTCGTGGGGGCAGACGGCACAGGTGAAGGTCGCGTTGCCGGACCTGCGCGATCAGGACGATGACCTCGTCGATGACGAGCTCCCTCCTGCTGCCGATCTCGCGCCCGAGCATGAAGATGTGGAGACCATCACCGGAGAGGTCGAGCCTGTCGATGACGAGGTGACACACGAGAGTGAGCCCGATGAGCTGGACGCCGTGCCCGAGGAACAGCCCCGGTCCGCGGACGTAGACGTCGTGGCACCCGCACCCACTCCTGCCGTGGATCGACGCGCAGATCGACGCGCCCGAACGAGCGAAGTGCAGCTGCATTCGCGCCGCCTCGGCGACCTCGACGCCGGTCGCGAGTCCGCAGACCTGCTCACTGCCGACCGTCTCCTCGATCCGGCACACGTCGTCAAGCCGGAGCCGGAGGGGCTCTGGCAGAACCTGCTGTACCGTGCTTCGGGCAAGCGGATCAACCTCGGCGACAGCAAGGGCGTCCGCGCCCGCAAGCACCTCGACACGCAGATCGGAGCGCACCTGGCGGGAGTCTCCCGCTTTGTTCCCGTGCTCTCGCGCAAGGGTGGCGTTGGCAAGACCACGATCACGACGCTCCTCGGTATGGCGCTCGCGGACGCACGTGATGACCGGATCATCGCGATCGATGCCAATCCGGACCGTGGCACTCTCGCCGAACGGATCTCGCATTCGAGCGGTCGCACCGTGCGCGATCTGGTCAAGTCCAGCGACGAGGTCGCGGGATGGAGCGACGTCTCGGCGATCGTCGGGCGCGACGCGACGCGACTGGATGTCCTGGCCTCCGACACCGACCCGCACATCTCCGAGGCGTTCGGCGACGAGGATTACGCGGCGGTCGCTCGCGTGGCGGCGCACTACTACTCGATCGTGCTGACCGATACCGGCACCGGGATCGTGCACTCCGTGATGGAGGCCACACTGCACCTCGCCGACCAGGTCGTCATCGTCGCGGGACTCACCGTCGATGAGGCGCGCCTCGCGTCAGAGACCCTGACGTGGCTGGAGACCAACGGCTATGACGATCTCGTCCGTGACGCCGTCGTCGTCTTGAACTCCTCCCGTCCGGGCGCTCCCGTGGTGCGCGCAGACGAGTTGGAAAGTCACTTCACCTCCCGCGTGCGCACTGTCGTACAGGTGCCGTACGACCCGCACCTCGCAGCCGGCAGCGCAGTGACGTTCCGTGACCTCAGCGAACCGACCCGCCTTGCCGCGCGGACCCTCGCTGCCGCCGTCGTGGACGGGCTCCGTTCGCGTGGGGCGGCCGCCTGAGCCATGGCCGTTCGTCCCATCCGACTCTTCGGCGACCCCGTTCTGCGCTCCGAGAGCGCCACGATCGATGTCATCGACGAGGGAGTGCGCGCCCTCGTGCGTGACCTCCTCGACACGGTCGAGCCCCCCGGTCGCGCGGGGGTGGCCGCTCCTCAGATCGGTGTTGCGCAGCGCGCGTTCAGCTACAACATCGACGGTGACATCGGCTATGTCCTCAACCCCATCCTGGTCGAGGTGTCCGGCGAACCGGCCCTCACCGGCGAGGGATGCCTCTCTGTGCCGGGCCTCTGGCATGAGACGCTGCGCTACCCGCACGCAAAGGTCGTCGGTATCGACCTCGACGGCAACGAGGTGGTCCTCGAGGGAGAGGGCTTGTTCGCGCAGGCGCTCCAGCACGAAACGGACCACCTGGACGGCACTCTCTACCTCGACCGACTCTCGAAGGAGACGCGGCGGGTCGCCATGCGTCAGGTGCGCGAGTCGGACTGGTTCTAGTGCCCGTCGCGTCGAGCCCGCGGCCCCTTTGGCCCCTCGCGCGGGAATGTCTGCGGCCTCTGCGCGGGGTCGGTCACACAAAAGAGGGGACCCCGTGGGATCCCCTCTTTTCGTATATCTGCGCGTCTTAGCCGGTGACGGAGACGTTGGTCGTCGACGTCGGTGACTCGCTGTAGATCTTGTCGATCTCAGGTGCGAAGTCCTTGAGGATGACGTTGCGCTTGATGCTCATCTTCGGCGTGAGGTGGCCGCTGTCTTCGGTCCACTCCGAGTCGAGGATCTCGAACTTGCGGATGGACTCGGCCCGCGAGACGCCCTTGTTAGCGGTGTCGATGGCGCGCTGAACCTCGGCGCGGACGGCGCTGTTCGTGGCTGCCTCGGCCAGTGGCAGCGTCTCCGGGAGTCCGTTGTTGGCCAGCCACGTCGGCAGCATTTCCGGATCGAGCGTGACTAGCGCCGCGATGAACGGCTTCTGGTCGCCGACGACGACGACCTGCCCGACGATCGGGTTGGCGCGGATAGGGTCTTCCAGCACGGCGGGCGCGACGTTCTTGCCGCCCGCGGTGACGAGGATCTCCTTCTTACGGCCCGTGATGGTGAGGTAGCCGTCGTCGTCGAAGGAACCGATGTCGCCGGTCTTGAACCAGTCGCCGTCGAAGGCTTCCGCCGTCGCCTCCGGGTTCTTCCAGTACTCCTTGAAGACGTTGATGCCACGCACCTCGATCTCGCTGTCCTCAGCCAAACGCACACCGACGCCCGGCAACACAGGACCGACCGTTCCGATCTTGGTCCGCTGAGCGGTGTTGACCGTTGCCGGAGCAGTCGTCTCGGTCAGGCCATAGCCCTCGAGGATCGTGACGCCGAGGCTCGCGAAGAAGTGGCCGAGGCGGGCGCCGAGGGGCGCCGAACCCGACACGGCGTACGTGACGTTGCCGCCCATCGCATCGCGAAGCTTGCCGTAGACGAGCTTGTCGAACAGCCAGAACTTCGCCTTCAGTGCCAGCGGGATCTTCTTGCCGTCCTGCTTCAGGGTGGAGTGCTCGATGGCGGCCTGCGCGGCAGCGCGGAAGATCTTGCCCTTGCCGCCGGCCTCAGCCTTCTGCTCGGCGGAGTTGTAGACCTTCTCGAACACGCGGGGCACGGCCAGGAGGAAGGTCGGCTTGAAGGAGCCCAAGGCGGGAAGCAGCTGCTTCGTGTCGGGCTGGTGCCCCGTCTTCACCCCGGCGTGGATGTCGAGGATGGAGATGAACCGGGCGAACACGTGGGCCGTCGTGATGAAGAGCAGCGTCGACGCGCCCGGGGTCTCCACGACGTCGCGGAGCGCCTTCGCGGAGTTGCGCGACAGTTCGACGAAGTTGCTATGCGTCAGGACACAGCCCTTCGGGCGGCCCGTGGAGCCGGACGTGTAGATGAGCGTCGCGATGTCGGCGGCGTTCGCGAGGTTGCGGCGGCGCTCGATTTCCTCGTCGGTGACGTCCTTGCCCTGCGCGCGCAGAGCGTCGAGGTCGCCGGACTCCATCGTCCAGGCGCTTCGAATGAGAGGAGTGTTGTCACGGATCTCGGCAACGCGCGCGGCGTGCTCCGCGGATTCGGAGATGACAGCGACGGACGCGGAGTCGGTCAGGATCCACTCGATCTGCGATGCAGAGCTGGTTTCGTAGATCGGCACCATGACCGCGCCGGCGAAGAAGAGGGCGAAGTCGACGAGGGTCCAGTCATATGTCGTGCGTGCGATGAAGCCGATCTTGTCGCCGGGCTCGACGCCTGCGGCGACGAACCCCTTCGCGAGCTCGATGACTTCCCGCTGGAACTGAGCGGCGGTGATGTCTCGCCAGCCCTCTCCGTCGGGTACCGCGAACAGCGCGAGCGACGGGGTTGCCTTTACTCGTTCGACGAGAAGGTCGGTGATGTTGGCCTCGGGATCAGCGGGTACGATCGCGGGCACTTCGAACTGGACAGCGCTCATGTGGCGGCAGCTCCTTCGGTACCGGGAAAAGCGTTGGATTCAACGGGTGATCTCTAGTCTAGCTCGCGAGAGTCGCCGCGACACGGCAGTAGACTCGCCGACGTATTCGATGAGGAGCGGCATTGTTCTACTGGTTCATGAAGTACGTCGTGATCGGACCGATCGTGAAGGCGATCTACCGTCCGTGGATCGTCGGGCGTAAGAACGTCCCCTCCAGCGGCGCCGCCATCCTCGCGAGCAACCATCTCTCGGTCAGCGACTCGATCTTCCTGCCCCTGATGATCGACCGTCCGATGTCGTTCCTGGCGAAGAGCGACTACTTCACCGGCAAGGGCATCTCCGGCTGGGCCACGCGCGTCTTCATGAAGGCGACCGGACAGATCCCGATCGACCGCACCGGCGGCAAGGCGTCCGAAGCCTCCCTCAACACGGGACTCCAGGTGCTGGGTCGGGGTGACCTCCTTGGCATCTATCCGGAGGGTACGCGAAGCCCCGATGGCAAGCTCTACCGCGGACGCACGGGGCTCGCGCGCATGGCGCTGGAGGCACGTGTGCCGGTGATCCCCGTCGTCATGGTGGATACCGACAAGATCATGCCGATCGGTCGTTCGATCCCGCGCGTGGGCCGGGTGGGCATCGTCATCGGCGAACCGCTCGACTTCTCGCGGTTCCGCGGCATGGAGGGTGACCGGTACATCCTGCGCTCGGTGACGGACGAGATCATGGTGGCTCTGCAGCGCCTGGGGGAGCAGCAGTACAACGACGTGTATGCCTCCACCGTCAAGAACCGCGCAAGCGCACCAGCCTCGACGGCTCCCGCTGAGCCGACCGCGCCCGTCCTCTAGCGCCACCCTCGCACGCTCGATGGCCCGCGCGGCCACTAGACTGGCGGGATGCCTACCCTGTCCGTTGCGTCCGAAAAGTGGCGCGCGCTCCCGATCAAGCAGCAGCCCCTTTGGGATGACCTCACCGAGGTCTCCGCCGTCTCCGCCGAGATCGCGACGCTTCCCCCTCTCGTCTTCGCCGGTGAAGTCGACAACCTGCGGGACCGCATCGCACGCGCGGCATCCGGTCATGCCTTCGTTCTCCAGGGTGGCGACTGCGCCGAGACCTTTGCCGGAGCGACGGCAGAGAAGATCCGCAACCGAATCAAGACGCTGTTGCAGATGGCTGTCGTCCTCACCTACGGCGCGTCGATGCCGGTCGTGAAGATGGGGCGCATGGCGGGTCAGTTCGCCAAGCCGCGGTCGAGTGACACCGAGACCCGTGGCGAGGTCGTTCTCCCCGCCTACCGTGGCGACATCGTCAACGGCTACGACTTCACCGAGTCGTCCCGCCGCGCCGACCCGAAGCGGTTGCTGCAGGGGTACCACACCGCCGCGTCGACGTTGAACCTCATCCGCGCTTTCACCACCGGTGGTTTCGCGGACCTTCGCGAGGTGCACAGCTGGAACAAGGGCTTCGCTCAGAACCCGGCCAACGCGCGCTACGAGCGCCTGGCGACCGAGATCGACCGCGCGATCAAGTTCATGGAGGCGGCCGGAGCCGACTTCGACGAGCTGCGCGCTGTGGAGTTCTACACCGGCCACGAAGGCCTGCTCATGGACTACGAGTCGCCGATGACGCGTGTCGACTCGCGCACCGGCACCCCGTACAACACGTCCGCGCACTTCCTCTGGATCGGCGAGCGGACGCGCGACCTCGATGGGGCGCACGTGGAGTACTTCTCCCAGATCCGCAACCCGATCGGCGTCAAGCTCGGTCCGACGACGACCCCGGAGACGGCGCTCGAACTCATCGACAAGCTCGACCCGAACCGCGAGCCGGGGCGCCTCACGTTCATCACCCGGATGGGTGCGGGCAAGATCCGCGATGCGCTGCCGCCGCTGTTGGAGGCCGTGAAGGACTCCGGCGCGACGCCGCTCTGGGTGACCGACCCCATGCACGGTAACGGCATCACGACGCCGACCGGTTACAAGACCCGCCGGTTCGACGACGTGGTGGATGAGGTCCGCGGCTTCTTCGAAGCGCACCGCGCCGTCGGAACCTTCCCGGGCGGGATCCATGTCGAACTCACCGGAGACGACGTGACGGAGTGCCTCGGCGGGTCCGAGCACATCGACGAGGCAACCCTCGCCACTCGTTACGAGTCCCTGTGCGACCCGCGTCTGAACCACATGCAGAGCCTGGAACTCGCCTTCCTCGTCGCCGAAGAACTCGAGAAGCGCTAACTCCCTCGCGTCACCGCCGGACCGCGAAACCGCGGGACTGCACGCCCACGTCGAGACTGCAGCTTTTTCCTGCTGTCTCGCCACGGGCCTGCAGTCTCATGGTCTGAGCCGCGCCGGGAGGTCCGCAGGGGCCGTGCGTGTGGGGGCGGGCTAAGGGCGGTGCCTGGGGCTAGAAGTCGAGGATGGCACGGAGCCGGAACTAGCCGACGCTGACGATGGTGATGGACGTGCCGCGCGGATGTGCCGTGCCGATCTCTGGTGTCGTGCTAGACACTCTGAAGACATCCCAAAGTATGGTCTCGGGCAGCGACGTTGAGACCTCAAAATGAAGGTCTCGCAACGTCTTCGCGGCCTCTCGAATCGTCATCCCCTGGACGTCGGGGATGACCACAGGTTCGGGGCCGAGAGAGACGGTGAGGGTCGCGGTATCGCCGGGCCTCCAGTTGCCGCCGCCCTCACGGTCCTGGAGGGCGATGACGTCGCCTTCGGTGACGTCATCGCTGTATGCCTCGGCGCGCTCGACGTCGAGGCCGGCGTCTTCCAAACGCTGTGAGGCGGTGTCGTAGTCGACCTCGATCACATCGGGGAGGGAGCCGAGGGACACGTCGAGGGTGACCTCATCGCCGGGGCGCCACCATCCGCTCGGGTCCCGGTCACGAATCGAATGGACCACACCCTCGTCGGTGTCGGACATGAAGGTCTCGACGACGTTGACGGTGAGGTCGACCTCCTCCAGAGCGCCCCGCGCATCGTCGACGTTGTCGCCGACCACGTCGGGCAAGGACCCGAGGGACACTCCGAGTGTCACCGTCGCGCCCTGGTGGATAGCGCACCCGTCGATACAGGTGATGACTTCCTCGCTGCCGCGGTCGACCGCCGAGGCGGCGACCACGGTCCCCTCCGTGGCGTCGGTGAAGTACTGCGTTGTGGCGTCGGCGTCGACCGCGATGTCGAGGCCCGCGAGATACTCCGTGGCCTCATCGAAGGAGCGTCCCGAGAGGGACTCCACGTCGTGCAGCTGGGGCCCGAGGGAGAGGAAGACGCGGACCGTCTCCTCGCGGTCGAGCCGGTCGCCCGCCGCGGGGTCGGTGCGGGTGACGAGTCCCTCCGCCACGTCGACGCTGTACTCCGCATCGTCGGTCGCCGCGAGGTCGTGCTCAGCGAGGATCTGCTGCGCTGACTCGTAGCTCTCGCCGGCCAGATCGGGGATGACGACCTGCGAGCCCGGGCCAGATCCGAACCACCATCCGGTCGCCCCCGCGCCCGCGGTCAAGAGCAGCACGAGGAGGAGGAGCCACACGCCCTTTTTCGCCTGTGCGGCCGACCGGCGACGCAGGCGCGTGGCGTGGTCGGCTTCCGATGTCACGACTGGGGCGGTGAAGGTGCCGGGCAGCACTTTGGTCATCTCGCCAGAGACATACACGTCGTCCGGCTCCGGGGTGATCATCGGGGCGGGAGAGGACCGCACGACCTGCGGGAAGATCCCAAGCTGCCGCTCGATCTCGCGCAAGCGGTCGAGCATCTCCCGGGCGTCGGTCGGGCGGTCGTCGGGCTCGCGCTCGGTCGCCCACAACACGAGCTCGTCCAGTTGCTCGGGCACTTCGGGATTCCTCGCACTGGGGCGTGGGACTGAGTCCGTCGCGTGTTGATACGCGACCTGCATCGGCTGCTCGCCCTTGTAGGGCTGCTCTCCGGTGAGGAGTTCGTAGAGCATGATGCCGAGCGAGTAGATGTCGCTGCGCGCATCAGCCATTCCGCGCGTGAGGAGCTCGGGGGCGAGGTAGGCGATCGTGCCGAGGAGCATCTGTCCAGACGCGGTCGCCGCCGTTGTCGCCCGTGCCAGCCCGAAGTCGCCGATCTTGATGCGTCCGTCCTCGGCCAGCAGCACATTCTCCGGCTTCACATCGCGATGCACGATCGATGCGCGGTGGGCTGCGGACAGGCCGGCCAAGACGGCGTCCATGATCGTGATCGTCTGCGGGAGGGACAACCGCTTCTGCTCTTTCAGCAGCTCCCGCAGGGTGATTCCGGGCAGGTACTCCATGACGAGATACGCCATGTCGCCGTCCTGGCCCTGATCGAAGACGTTGACGACGTGGGGGTCGGCCAGGCGCGCCGCCGCACGTGCCTCTTGAATGAAGCGGGATTGGAAGACCGTGTCATCGGAGAGGTGTCCGTGCATCACCTTGAGCGCAACGCGGCGCTCGAGCCGAAGGTCGGTGGCCACGTATACGGTGGCCATGCCTCCCCGCGCGATGCGAGCGCGCACCCGGTACCGGCTATCGACCAGGCGGCCGATCAGCGGGTCGGTCTGCTGGCTCGTGCTCACGGGGAGAGTCTACGGACGCGAGGCGTTCGCCCGGGGAGCGGCTCACCTTAGCCAAGGTGTGAAACGCCCGAGATTCGGTGAGATAGTGGGGGAGTGAGCGCTGAGACCACCCCTTCGATCGAGACCGACTGGCTCTCCCTCCCCGAGGTAGCCGACCTCATCGGCGAGACGACCGGACGAGTGCGCCGACTGCTTGACGAGCAGTATTTGCTGGCATCACGCCGCGAGGGGCCCGCGAAGGTGCCCGCCGCCTTCCTCCTGGACGGCGCCCCGCTCTCGTCGCTGCGCGGCACCGCCATCGTCCTTCGCGATGCCGGATTCACGGACGACGAGGCCATCGACTGGCTCCTGACCCTCGACGACACCATCGGCCTCGCTCCGATCGATGCCCTGCGTGAGGGACGCAAGAGCGAAGTGCGTCGCGTCGCTCGCGCTCTCGCCTGATCACGGCGCGACGCGTCGTCCGGTAGCCGTGGGTCACCGGCGATCACTCGCGCGGCAGCGGGATCAGGCGGTGCGGGTGACAGCTGCGCGGGCAAGGTCGCGCAGTTCTCCGACCGCGGTGTTGCCCAGCGCAGCGCCGGACAGCGCACGGTCCGCCTCGTGCGCGTAGCGTGCGATGTCGGCTTCGACGCGGTTGAGGGCGCCGGAGGATCTGATCGTGTTCTGGAGCGCCTCGATCTGCCCCGCGTCCAGGCTCGGGTCGCCCAGGAGCTCGTCGACCGCCCGCCGGGGTCCTGTCGGCAGGGCTTGGCGGGTGTAGGCGATGAGGAGGGTGCGCTTGCCTTCGCGGAGGTCGTCGCCGGAGGGCTTGCCGGTTTCGACGCTGTCGCCGAAGACCCCGAGGACGTCGTCGCGCAACTGAAAAGCGAGTCCGACCGGCAAGCCGAATCGGGAGAGGGCGTCACGCTGCGTTTCGCTCGCACCTGCCAGTGAGGCGCCGATGAGGAGAGGCTGCTCGACGCTGTACCGTGCCGACTTGAACGTGGCGATGCGGATGGCGCGCTCGGGGTGCTCATCGTCCGGCGCGGTGACATGAGCGGCCTCCTCCGCGACGTCGAGGTACTGGCCGATCGTGACGTCGCGGCGCATCTGCGCGTATTGACGACGCACGGCACGCGCGACCGGAACATCGTCGAGACCGTCTTCGAGGAGGTCGTCGCTCCACGCCAGAAGCAGATCCCCGAGGAGAACGGCGGCGGAGCGTCCGAACTGGTCCGCGTCGCCGACCCAGCCCCGCTCGCCGTGGGTTTCCTGCAGTGCGCGATGCGCGGCGGGCCGACCACGGCGGGTGTCGGAGTTGTCGATGATGTCGTCGTGGACGAGGGCCGCGGCGTGAAAGATCTCCAGGGAGGCTGCCACATCGACGAGGCTGGACGGCAGCTCTCGCGCGGGGCCTCCATTGCCCTCCACGACGGCGCTCCACCCGGTCGCGCAGAAGCGGGCGCGGAGCCGCTTGCCGCCCTCGACCGCGTGCGCAGCGGCGTCCAGGAGGAGCTCGGTTTCCGACCCCAATTCCATCGCCTGGGAGTGCTGACCTTGGACGAACCGATTGAGTCGCTGGGAAACAGCCGGAATCAGGGTGGACTGGGGTGTCACACCCCTAGCCTAGTTCTCACGAGCGCGCGTAGAATCGTACGAACTCGACTTTCACCGGAAGGACCGGCCATGCCACTGTCAGAGCAGGAGCAGCGTCTGCTTGACGAGATGGAACGTCATCTCATGCGCAACGACGCCGACGTCGTCAGCGCACCCCGCGAGGGCCAGTCGCTCAGCTATCGCAACATCGTCATCGGAGCCCTCCTTGTCCTGGCGGGTCTCGGCGGTCTCATCGTCGGCGTCTCGACCAACCTCATCATCGTCGGAGTCATCGCGTTCGTCGTGATGGTCGTCGGCGTCGTGCTGGCCGTTCGTCCCGCAAAGGGCGGCGCTGCCCCGCGCACGTCCGCCCCGCCTTCGACGGGGCCGCGAAAGGCGCCGACGCCGAACGCCTCCTTCCTGGACCGGATGAACGATCGCTGGGATCGCCGCCAAGAAGGCAACTGACCAGACCACAAAAGCACCGACCTTCGGGTCGGTGCTTTTTTTGTGCCTGAAGGCCGGAATTTCGGTGTTGTGTGTAGTGAAGTGGAGGAAAGTGGAGTAAAGTGGAGGAACCGATCGGGCCGGACGGAAGGGGGCGTTCCAATGCTGTTGGGCACGCACACCCCCAAGCTCGACGACAAAGGTCGACTTATAGTCCCGGCGAAGTTCCGTTCGGAGCTCGGCGCGAGCGTCGTCATCACGAAGGGCCAGGAACGCTGCCTCTACGTGTTCAGCGAGGAGGAGTTCCGCCGCTACTACGAGCGCATGCGTGACGTGCCCCTCACCGATCGCGCCACCCGCACCTACCAGCGCATGTTTCTCGCCGCCGCCAGCGCGGAGAGCCCCGACTCCCAGCACCGCATCACCATTCCGCCCGCACTTCGTCAATACGCCGGTCTCGAGCGCGATCTCGTCATGACCGGCGTGGGAGCGCACGCGGAGATCTGGGAAGCCCAGGCGTGGGACTCCTACGTCGACCAGAACGAAGACGGCTACTCCGACTTGGAGGAGGAGGTGGTCCCGGGCATCTTCTGAATCCTCGGTCGTGATCCCCCGCCGCACGCCCTGGCACACTTCCCCGGTGCCAGGTCGAGGCGGATGGGGTTCAGGGCCAAGGAGCGTCCGGCTTCCTCATGAACTTCTCCGACATCCATACCCCTGTCCTCCTGGAGCGTTGCGTTGAACTGCTCGCCCCCGCCCTCGAACGCCCCAACGCGGTGGTCGTCGATGCCACCGAGGGGATGGGTGGGCACAGCGAGGCACTGCTGGAGCGCTTTCCCGATCTCCACCTCATCGGACTTGACCGCGACACCGACGCGCTGACCATCGCAGGGGAGCGGCTGGCGCGCTTCGGCGATCGCGTCACCCTCGTCCACACGGTGTATGACGACATCGCCGCAGCTGTCGCCTCCACCGGGCGCTCGCACGTGGACGGCATCCTCTTCGACCTGGGCGTCTCCTCGCTGCAGCTCGACGAGGCAGAGCGCGGGTTCGCGTACTCCCAGGATGCGCCGCTGGACATGCGGATGGACCAGACCGCAGGCACGACTGCGGCAGACATCATCGCGACGTACTCCGAAGGCGCCTTGCGCGGCATCTTCGAGCGCTACGGCGAGGAGAAGCTCGCCGGCCGCTACGCTCGGGCAATCCTGAGTGCCCGTGCCGCCGAACCCATCACCACCTCGGGTCGCCTCGTCGACATTCTCGTGGCGGCGACCCCCATGGCAGTGCAGCGGGAGCGCGCCGGCCACCCAGCTAAGCGCGTCTTCCAGGCGCTGCGGATCGAGGTCAACGACGAGTTGGGTGCGCTGGAGCGCGCGCTGCCCGCAGCGCTCGGGGTGCTGAGCGTCGGCGGACGCATCGTGGTGATGGCCTACCAGTCCCTGGAAGACCGGCTCGTCAAGCGCCTCTTCCAGACGGCCACGACCTCCACAACCCCCGCGGGCCTGCCCGTGGAGCTTCCGGAACACGCCCCACGCTTTCGCCTGCTCGTGAAGGGTGCCGTTCGTGCATCCGACCAGGAGATGTCCGAGAACCCGCGCGCGACGCCTGTCCGGCTGCGCGCGGCCGAAAGAATCCGGGAGGCCGCATGAGCGCCGACATCCTGACGGAGCTGCCCGCGCGATCAGCCGTGCGGCGCCCGGAGCTGCGCCCCTTGGGGCAGCCCGCCCCCAAGCGTCGCCCGCGGATGGTCTACGGCATCGTGGCGGTCGCCGGGGCAGTCGCGATCGGAGCGGCGCAGATGGGCCTCTCGATCCTCACGACGCAGAGCTCGTATGAGGTCGCCGCGCTGACCTCGCAGGCACGCGAGGTGACGCTGCAGCAGCAGGTTCTGAAGGACGAGATCGCCGGACTCAGTTCGCCGCAGTTCCTCGCCGCCAACGCGACGGCGCTCGGCATGGTGATCGACCAGTCACCGAGCTACGTCCGCCTCAGCGATGGTCGGATCACCGGCGCCGGGGAACCGGCTGCGTCGACCTCGTCCGTGGACGCTCTGGGCTCCTCCAGCGTCGCCAACCTGCTCGTGACCGGCACGACGCTCGTCACCGACCCCGCGGCGACCCTCGGTGAGGGTCAGAAGGTCGATGAGGAGCTGCTCCTCAATTCTTCGACACCCCCCGCAATCGCCGACGGTCTGCCCACGCCGACCACACACTGAGATATATGTCGACCCGAGCCTCTCGCAGCCTTCGTCGTCGAACGGTCGTCGCCCTCGCCGTCGTCCTCGCCGTGCTGGCCGCCTTCGTCATCCGCCTGGTCGACATCCAGGTCGTCAACGCCGATCAGCACACCCAGGACGCGCGCGAGGTCGCCAACATGGAGATCGCGCGTACGGTGTACGGCACGCGGGGTGAGATCACCGACTCTGAAGGCAATGTGCTCGCCACGAGCACGATCCGATATGACGTTCAGGTGGATCCTTTCCTCGCCGGCAAAGGCGTGGAAGTGCGTGACGATGAGGGAGAGCTCGTCTACGACGACGCCGGCGATCCGGTGGTACGCCCCTGGTCCGAGATCGCCGCAGAGATCGCGGAGATCACCGAGCAGGATCCGGCCGAGGTCCAAGCAGTCGTCGACGACGCTCTGGCCGCCGATGACCAGGCGCGCTACGGCATCATCAAGAAGTACGTCAGCACGGAGGAGTTCCGCGAACTCGAAGCGCTCGGCTATTCGTTCCTGACGTTCCCCGAGCACCCATCCCGGATCTACCCCAACGGCGCCGTCGCCGGGAACATTCTGGGATTCGTCGGGTCCGACGGTAACCCTCTGGAAGGCGTCGAGGCACAGCAGGAGTCCTGCCTGGCGCAGACCGATGGCGAAGTCGTCTATCAGCGCGGCGCCGACGGCGTGGTCATCCCGGGCACGGAGCAGAAGACCGCAGCTGCCGACGGAGGGACGCTCCAGCTCACGATCGACAGTGACCTGCAGTGGTACCTGCAGCAGATGATGGCCGAAGAGACCAAGCGCGTCGGCGCCGAGTGGGGTGGCGTGCTCGTCGTCGAGGTCGACACCGGCAAGATCCGGGCCGCCGCCGAAGCTCCGACGGTGGACCCCAATGCTCCCGGAACGTCCTTGGCTGAAGACCGCGGCTCCCGCCTGTTCCGCTACCAGTACGAGCCCGGTTCGACATTCAAAGCAGTCACCGCCGCGCTCGCGGTGGAAGAGGGCGGCCTCACCCCCACCTCGAGCGTGACGGTTCCCGACCAGATGGACTTCCCCAACGGGGCGAGCATCAGCGACTCCGAGCCGCACCCGACCGAGCAGATGACGCTCACCGGTGGTCTCGTCAACTCGTCCAATGTGGCCATGTCGCAGTTCGGGACAGAGAACGTCAGCGCTCAGGACCGGTACGACTTCCTCGTCAAGGTCGGCGTCGGTCAGGGCACCGCCCTCGACTGGGCCGGTGAGCCGGACGGGGTCATTCACCCTGCCGACCAGTGGGACGCACAGACGTACTACACGACGACGTTCGGTCAGGCGTTTACGACGACCGTTCCGCAGGTCGCCAGCGTGTACCAGATGTTCGCCAACGGTGGCCTCCAGATGCCGCTGTCGATCGTCGAATCCTGCACCCTCGCCGACGGCACCGTCGTCGAGCCCGAGCTCCCCGAGCCCGAACAGGTCATCAGCGAGGAGACGGCCGATCAGGTGAGCCTCATGCTGGAGAACGTCTTCGCGCAGGGGACGATGGCCGAGGATATTGCCATTGAGGGCTACCGGATGGCGGGCAAGACCGGTACCGCGCAGGTCTCCGACGGTGAGGGCGGCTATAAGAAGAACCTCTACTTCACGTCGATGATCGGCTACGCACCCGCCGAGGACCCGGAGTACGTCGTCATCTCGGTCTTCAACGAACCAAAGTCGCCGCGCATGTCGTCCGCGAACCGCGAGTCGTTGCGGATGGCGATGACCCAGGTGCTGACGCACTACCGCGTCATGCCGTCCGAGTCCGAGACGCCGATCCTCCCGATGACGGAGTGACGCCCGCGCGTCCGGAAAGAAACACACAATGATCTCCCTCACCCTCCAGGAAATCGCCTACGCCGTCGCGGGCGAGCTCCGCCTCGCCGGTGCCGACACCCCGGGAACCCCCGTCTCCGGGGTCGTCGACACGGACTCACGTCTCCTCGGGGAGGGTGACGTATTCGTCGCCAAGCCCGGGGAGACCACCGACGGCCACCACTTCGTCGCGGCTGCGGCCCGGGAGGGCATCGCGCTCGCGATCGTGGAGCGTCCGGTCGATGCCGACGTCTCCCAGATCGTCGTCGCCGACGTCGTCGACGCCCTCGCGGATCTCGCCCGAGAGGTCGTCGCCCGCGTTCGCGCCCACGGTCGCTTGCGCGTGGTCGGGATCACGGGCTCCAACGGCAAGACCACCACGAAGAACTTCCTGGCGCGGATCCTCGCGGATGAAGGACAGACGGTGGCCCCGCGCGCGTCGTACAACAACGAGGTCGGCGCCCCCGTCACAATGCTTCGCGTGACGGATGACACCGAGTTCCTCGTCGGCGAATTCGGTGCCGCCGGTCCCGGTCAGATTGCACGGCTTGCGGGGCTCGTCACCCCCGACGTCGGTGTCGTCCTCATGGTCGGCCTCGCGCATGCCGGGGGATTCGGCGGGGTCGAGGCCACGCAGAAGGCCAAGACCGAACTCGTCGAAGCCATCCGGCCCGGCGGCGTCGCTGTGCTCAACGCCGACGATCCACGTGTCGCGGCGATGGAGACGGCGGCGGTCGACGGTGGCGTCAGCGTGCGCTGGTTCGGACGCTCCGCGCGCGCCGACGTGAGGGCCGAGGACATCGAGGTCGCGGCGGACGGGACGCGCTGTGTCATCGTCAGCGGCGAGGAGCGGTACCCCTTGCACCTGCGCGTCCTCGGCGAGCATCACATCATGAATGCCCTGGCGGCGATCACGGCGGCACACGTGTTCGGCGTCTCTGTCGCCGACGCGGTCGCCCGTTTGGAGACGGTCGAGATTGCCGAACGGTGGCGGATGCAGCCTCTCGGATCGGACCGCGTACGCATCATCAATGACGCGTACAACGCGAGCCCGGACTCGATGTCCGCAGCGCTGCGCACGCTCGCTCAGATCACCGAGCCCGGTCAGCGCAAGGTCGCTGTGCTGGGTGCGATGAGCGAGCTCGGTGAGGCGGCCGGTGAGGGACACGACAACGTGGGCCTGCTCGCGGTGCGCCTGCGTATCGAACGGATCGTGGTCGTCGGGCAGGACGCGCGCCGACTCTTCCTCGCCGCGGTCGGTGAGGGGTCCTGGGACGGTGAGGCCGTCTTCTTTCCCGACGCCGACGCCGCGTTCGACTACCTGGCGACCGAACTGCGCGACGGCGACCGCGTCCTGGTGAAGTCCTCCAACTCCGCCGGACTCCGCTTCCTCGGCGACCGTCTGGGAGACTTGTTCTCGTGAGATCACTCCTAGCCGCCGCCGCGATCTCCCTCACCTTCACTCTGCTGCTGACGCCGCTGTTCATCCGGCTGTTCAAGAAGCTGCAGTGGGGCCAGGTCATCCGCACACCGGAGGACCCGCACAACCCGAGCCACCAGACCAAGCGCGGCACGCCCACGATGGGCGGCATCGTCTTCATCTTGGCCACGATCACGGGCTACCTGGTGGGCACTCTCACCGGCGGGTCCCCGCCGACCGTCTCCGGGCTCCTCGTCATCTGGATGATGGTCGGGCTCGCCGTCATCGGGTTCATCGACGATTACATGAAGGTGCGCCACCAGAACACCCTCGGCCTCAGCGGCTGGCGGAAGGTTCTGGGGCAGGTCGCCGTTGCGGTCCCGTTCGGTGTCATGGCGCTCACCTTTCCGAACGCGCTCGGTCAGACGCCGGGCTCGGCGTACATCTCGCTCTTCCGAGACATTCCGATGCTCTGGTTCATGGTGTTCGGCGGTGTCATCGGCTGGATCCTCTACCTGGCCTGGATCTCGTTCCTCTCCGTCGCGTGGTCCAACGCCACGAACCTCACCGACGGCCTGGACGGCCTCGCGACCGGCGCCGGCATCTTCACGATGGGCGCGTACAGCCTCGTCACGTTCTGGCAGGTGCAGCAACGCTGTACGAGCGGAGCGCTCCTGGCGGCGTACCAGTCCGCCTGTTACGACGTCCGCGACCCCATGGACCTCACGATCATCGCTGCATCCTTCGTCGGCGCCCTGGTCGGATTCCTCTGGTGGAATGCGCCCAAGGCCAAGATCTTCATGGGTGACACCGGCTCGATGGCGATCGGCGGCGTTATCGTCGCTCTCTCGGTCCTGTCCCGCACCGAGATCCTCGCCGTCATCATCGCCGGGTTCTTCATCGTCGCGCCCGGCTCGGTCGTCCTCCAGCGGTATTACTTCAAGGCCACCGGTGGCAAGCGCCTGTTCCTGATGAGTCCGTTCCACCATCACCTCGAGATGCGCGGCTGGCCGGAAGTGACGATCGTCGTCCGCCTCTGGATCGTGTCTGGCATTCTGGCCGTCACGGGCGTCGGCCTCTTCTACGTCGCCTGGCTGGCGGCGATATGAGCGCGCCCCTCCACCAACTGACGAGCTGGCACGCCGATTGGAAGGGGCTGCGTGTCGTCGTGCTCGGACTCTCGGTTACCGGGTTCTCTGTCGCAGACACCCTCGCGGAGCTCGGGGCCGACGTGCTCGTCGTGAGCGAGAAGGCAGACCCGGAGTACGAGCGCATCCTGCCGGTCATCGGCGTCGCGTCATGGATCGGTCCGCTGAAGGATGTGCCGGAGGTCGTTCGGGAGTATCGCGCCGACGTCATTGTTGCGTCTCCGGGATTCCCGCCGCACCACGCGGTCATCGCGTGGGCCCGTGCCGAGGGAATCGCGGTGTGGGGCGACATCGAGCTTGCGTGGCGCGTGCGCGACAAGGTGACCCGCGCAGACGGTACTCCCGCGGACTGGGTCCTCATCACCGGCACGAACGGCAAGACCACGACGACCCAGCTGACCGCCACGATGCTTGTCGCCGGTGGACTGCGCGCTGTTCCCGTGGGGAACATCGGCGTGCCGATCCTCGATGCCGTTCGCGATCCCGTCGGGTATGACGCCCTCGTGGTCGAGCTCTCCAGCCACCAGCTCTGGTACCTGGGCTTGTCGTCGGCGGAGGGAGAGCTCTCGCCACACGCGAGTGTTTGTCTCAATCTCGCCGATGACCACTTGCAGTGGCATGGTTCCTTCCAGGCCTACCGGGACGCGAAGGCCCTCGTCTACCGGAACACCCGCGTCGCGTGCGTCTACAACAAGGCGGATGAGGCGACGCAGGTGATGGTCGAGGAGGCCGACGTGATCGAAGGGTGTCGCGCGATCGGCTTCGACCTCGGCATCCCCGGCCCGAGCGACCTCGGCGTGGTCGACGGCATCCTTGTCGATCGTGCCTTCCTCGCCGAGCGTCGCACGTCGGCGCTGGAGTTGACCACGGTCGCCGCTCTGGACGAGCAGGGACTTGCCGCCCCGCACATCGTGGCGAACATCCTCGCGGCGGCCGCTCTCGCCCGCTCTCTCGAGGTCGAGCCCGCCGCCATCGCTGCGGCGCTCGCGCGCTTCCATCTCGACGAGCACCGTATCCAGGTGGTGGCCCGGCACAATGGCATCACCTGGGTGGATGACTCGAAGGCAACGAACCCCCACGCTGCAGCCTCGTCGTTGCGCGCCTACCCGGGAGCGATCTGGGTGCTCGGTGGACTCTTCAAGGGCGTGGATATCAGCGACCTCGTTGCCGAGCACGGTTCCGGCGTGAAGGCGGCCATCGTCATCGGAGCAGATCGCGCCCCCGTCACGGAGGCGTTCGCACGACACGCGCCCAGGGTGCCGCTGTTCGAGGTCGACGCCGCGGAAACTGAGAACGTCATGAGGCAGGCCGTCGCACACGCGGCCGGCATCGCGACCGACGGAGACGTCGTGCTGCTCGCCCCGGCGTCCGCGTCGTTCGATCAGTTCGCGTCATACGGCGAGCGAGGCACACGCTTCGCGGAAGCAGTCAGAGATCGGATCGAGAGGGGGACCGGCGATGACGACGATTCAGAACCGCCCGGCCCCGCTGCCGGCTGAGCCGTCCAAGAAGGGCTTTGCCGCGCGCGTGAGTCTCGGTCGCGCATTCCAGCCGCTGTCGAGCGAGTTCCTGCTCATCATGTCGACGGCGCTGATCCTGACCGGGTTCGGACTCGTGATGGTGCTGTCGGCCACTATGGCAACCTCCACCGCCGAGGGTCTCAGCCCGTTCGAGGTCGTGGCACGTCAGGGGGTCTTCGCGGTCATCGGCATCCCGATGATGCTCATCGCCTCGCGCCTTCCGGTCACGTTCTGGAAGCGGATTGCGTGGCCGGCCCTCATTCTCGGCGTGCTCCTGCAGCTGCTCGTGTTCGTTCCCGGGCTCGGCATCGAGATGGACGGTAACCGCAACTGGATCTCGATCGCGGGTTACCAGATGCAGCCGTCCGAGTTCCTCAAGCTCGCTCTGGCGGTATGGATGGGATTCATCCTCTTCCGCAAGCAGACGCTTCTGGGCCTCTGGCGCCACGTGTTCATCCCGGTGGTCCCCGTGGCCGCGCTCGCGATCGGAACGGTCATCGGCGGTCGTGACCTCGGCACCGCGATGATTCTCGTCTTGATCGTCCTCGGCTGCCTCTTCTTCTCGGGTGTCAAGCTCCGTCTTTTCCTCATTCCGCTCATCGGCGCGGCTGCGTTCGTGGCGTTCTTCGCCATCAGCAGCCCGAACCGCATGGAGCGGATCATGAGCTTCCTGAACCCGAACTGCGTCCAGGACTACACGGGGTCCTGCTACCAGCCACTGCACGGCATCTGGGGACTGGCGGGAGGCGGGATCTTCGGACTCGGGCTCGGCAACTCGCGGGAGAAGTACTCCTGGCTCCCTGCCGCGGCGCACGACTACATCTTCGCCATCGTCGGTGAAGAGCTCGGACTCATCGGTTGCCTCGTCGTGCTCGCTCTCTTCACGCTGTTCGCCGTGGGAGCGTTCCGCATCATCCGCAAGACCGACGACATGTTCATCCGTATCGTCGCCGGAGGCATCACGGTCTGGATCGTCGGCCAGGCGCTGATCAACATCGGCGTCGTCCTGCGCGTCTTCCCCGTCCTCGGAGTGCCCCTTCCCTTCATGTCTCAGGGCGGCACGTCGCTCCTCGCGGTGCTCCTGGCCAGCGGCATCCTGCTCTCCTTCGCCCGCACTCTCCCGTCCGCAACGCCCGTGACGTCACGTCCGGCGCGCCCCGGCACCGTCCCCGCGCGCACCGCCCGGTAGTCTCGATCCGATGACCAGGTACCTCCTGGCCGGTGGGGGAACCGCCGGCCACGTCAATCCGCTGCTCGCCGTCGCTGACGCCCTCCGTGCGCGTCACCCCGAGGACGAGGTGTACGTACTCGGCACCCGGGAAGGGCTGGAAGCCCGCCTCGTTCCCGAACGCGGTCATGAGCTGTTGTTCGTGGACAAGGTGCCGTTCCCGCGCCGACCGGACGCCGCAGCCGCACGCTTTCCCTTCCGTCTGCGCCATGCGGTCGCGCAGGTGCGAGCGATTCTGCGTGAGCGTGACATCGACGTCCTGATCGGCTTCGGCGGCTACGCTGCGGCGCCCGCGTACCTCGCGGCATGGCGGGAGAAGATCCCCTTCGTCGTCCACGAAGCCAACGCGAAGCCGGGCCTCGCGAACATCCTGGGTGCGCGTGCTGCTACGGCGACCGGCGTGGCGTTCGAGGGCACCAAACTGCGCGGCAGCGAGGTCGTCGGAATGCCGCTGCGGCGAGAGATCGTCGACCTCGACGCGCCCGCACGGCGTGACGAAGCCGCTGCCTTCTTCGACCTTGACCCGCAGCGTCCGGTCCTCCTGGTCTTCGGCGGCTCGCTGGGTGCGCGCCGGATCAATGAGGCACTCGCGGGAGCATGGCGCGACATCGTCGATGCCGGGTGGCAGATCGTCCACGCGGTGGGGGAGAAGAACACCATCGCCGATCCAGAGCATCCCGACTACCGCGTCGTTGCATACCTGGACCGGATGGACCTCGCCTTCGCCCTCGCCGATCTGATCGTCGCCCGCAGTGGTGCCGCCACGGTCAGCGAGATCAGTGCGCTCGGGATCCCCGCCGTCTACATCCCCTACGCCGTCGGAAATGGAGAGCAGGCACTGAACGCCGCGTCGGCGGTGGCAGCGGGTGCTGCGCTCGTCATCTCCGATGCGGACTTCACGCCGGAGCGCATCCGCGGCGAGCTCGTGCCGCTCCTCAAGGATGATCCCCAACGGGAGCGCATGCGCGTCGCGGCGTCGGCCGTCGGGACCAGGCGTGGGGCGGAGAACGTGATCGCGTTGGCTGATCGTGCACAGAGCGCCCGCTGACCGGTATCGAGAAACGACGCGCGCCACGCGGCCCGAACCGGTCCGGCAAACCTAGACTGTTCAGGTCATGCTTCGCCCTGATCTGAGTCTCCCGATTCCCCGCGATATCCGCGCCGCACACTTCATCGGCATCGGCGGGTCGGGCATGTCCGGCCTCGCCGGAATGTTCCTGGATCGAGGCATCCGCGTCTCCGGTTCGGACCGCGCGGACAGCGCCGCACTCCAACGCCTCGCAGGTCGCGGAGCCGACGTCCATGTCGGTCATGACGCGGCCCATCTGCCCGAGGACGTCGACGTCGTCGTGCACACCGGGGCCATCTGGCCGGAGAACCCGGAGTACCTCCGCGCGAAGGAACGGGGCCTGCACGTGCTGCACCGCTCGCAGGCGCTGCACTGGCTCGTGGGTGGGCGCCGCCTTGTATCGGTCGCGGGTGCCCACGGTAAGACCACGTCGACGGGAATGATCGTCACCGCCCTGCGCGCGACCGGTGAGGACCTCACGTTCGTCAATGGCGGTGTGATCGCCTCGCTCGGCACCTCCAGCGGCACCGGCTCCGGGGACCTGTTCGTCATCGAAGCGGACGAGTCCGATGGGACGTTCCTCCTCTACGACACGGCCATCGCGCTCATCACGAATGTCGACCCCGATCACCTTGACCACTGGGGCAGTCGGGAAGCGTTCTACGACGGCTTCGTGCGCTTCGCCGACGCGGCGTCAGAAGCCGTCGTGATCTCCTCGGACGACTCGGGTGCGCAAGAAGTGACCCGGGCGTTGTCGCACCCGAACGTCGTGACCTTCGGCACCGCCGAGAACGCCGACGTGCGCGTCACCGACATCACGACAGAAGGACCCGTCGCCTTCACCGTCACCGCCCGCGGCGAGAGTGCGCACGGCCAGCTTGCTGTGCCTGGGGCCCATAACGCGATCAACGCCGCGGGCGCTGTGGCCGTTCTTCTTACCCTCGGCCACGACCTCGCCTCCGCCGTCCGCGCGGTCGAGGAGTTCGGCGGCACCGTGCGGCGGTTCGAACTGCACGGCACTGCTCACGGCGTGAGCGTCTACGACGATTACGCTCACCATCCGACCGAGGTCGCCGCAGCCCTCGCGGGGGCTCGCACCGTCGTCGGCGAGGGGCGCATCATCGCGCTTCATCAGCCGCACACGTACTCCCGCACGCAGACGATGTACCGCGAGTTCGCGGAGGTGCTGGAGACACTCGCCGATCACACCGTCGTCCTCGATGTCTACGGTGCCCGCGAGGACCCCATTCCCGGCGTGACCGGGGAGCTGGTCAGCGGTGCATTCCACGATCCGGACCATGTCCACTTCGTCGCCGACTGGCAATCCGCCGCCGACTACACCGCGTCGATCGCGCGCGAGGGGGACTTCGTCATCACCCTCGGCTGCGGCAACGTCTATCAGATCATTCCGCAGGTGCTGGACGCCCTGGCAGGCAAGGAGTGACGGATGCGTCGTCCGCAGCCCCTGCCCTCGGATCCGCACGCCGACCAGGCGGGAGAGAACGCGGCGAAGGCTGAGCCCACCTGGGAGGTGCGCGAGGTCGGTCCGCCGCCCGCCGCCCCCACCGCCGCAGACGCGCCTACACCGGGGGATGCGGAAGACGCCCACCCGGCGGGCACCGCACCCCGCTCCCGCACCGCCGACGACCCCTCGGTGACCTCCGGCGCCCACCCATCACCTCTCGGCGATGACGCGGCACCCGGTGCCGATTCGGACGCTGCGACACTGGACCTCTCCGGCGTCGCATCGGATGGTCGTCCCGACCGTCCGATCTCCCCGCTGTCTTCCGACGAGCGGGGAACACCCCCCGTAGCCGAGCGCGACGTCACGTCGGCGGTAGCCGTCGAGCACGGGGGCGCCGATCACGCGCACGGAGCAGACGGCGGTTATGCCGAGCAGTCGCACAGCGACGACGAGCGCGTCACGGCGCGTGAGGTCTGGGCCGCGGCGCGCGCGCGGCGCAAGGCGCTGCGCTCCGAGGTTCGCCGGTTTACCGCTCGCCAGCGGCGTCGACGCCGCGCCTGGCTGATCACCATCGGTGCGGTGCTCCTCCTCGTGCTCGGTTCGGTGGCAGCAGCGTACAGCCCTCTTTTCGCGGTGCGGCAGATCGAAGTGGTCGGTGCGGAGACGCTGGACGCCGCCGAAGTGGCCGAGGCGCTCGGCGGTCAGGTCGGCACCCCACTGCCCCTTGTTGATTCGAGTGAGGTCAAGGCGGCGCTCGTCGCCTTTCCGCTCGTGGAGAGCTACACGCTCGAGGCACGCCCGCCGAGCGACCTCGTTGTTCGCATCGTCGAGCGCACACCGATCGGCTCGATCGAATCGAGCGCCGGATACACGCTCGTCGATGCGGCCGGTGTCGCGCTTTCGACGTCGGGGGAGGCCGCCGAGGGCTACCCCGTGATCGACGTACGTGGCGGAGTTGACTCGGACGCGTTCGAGGCGGTCGGCACCGTGTTTCGTTCCCTGCCGGAAGATCTGCGCAGCGGTGTCACCGAGCTCACCGCGACGGGCGCGAACGACGTCTCGTTCGTGCTCGGAGAAACCGGGACGACGGTCGTCTGGGGAAGCGCGGACGAGTCGGCACAGAAGAGCGAAGTGCTCGTCGCGATGATGAGTGCCGTGCCCCCGGACGAGGCCAATTCTTACGATGTGTCGTCGCCCAGCGCCGTCGTCGTGGGCTGAATCTCCGCGCCGCAACGATTTCTGACGCGCATGTCGCGACACGCCCGCGTGTCGACGTTCGCGCGTGCATTCCGCGCATACCTTCGAACTCAGAAATACATACTCGGCAATTCTTTAAACCTCCAGTTGAGGTTGAAGGTTGAGAGATTCAAGGCTCGGACGATACGGAGGCCGGCATGAGCCAGAACAACAACTACCTTGCGGTGATCAAGGTCGTGGGCGTCGGTGGTGGCGGCGTCAACGCCGTTAACCGCATGATCGAACTCGGCCTGCGCGGCGTGGAGTTCATTGCAATCAACACGGATGCGCAGGCGCTGCTGATGAGCGACGCCGACGTCAAGCTCGACGTCGGACGTGAGCTCACCCGCGGCCTCGGCGCTGGCGCTGACCCTGAGGTCGGTCGCCGCGCGGCGGACGACCACGCGGAGGAGATCGAAGAGGCCCTCGCTGGCGCTGACATGGTCTTCGTCACCGCGGGTGAGGGTGGTGGCACCGGTACCGGTGGCGCGCCCGTCGTCGCCCGGATCGCGAAGTCGATCGGTGCGCTCACCATCGGTGTCGTCACCAAGCCCTTCTCCTTCGAAGGTCGCCGTCGCCAGAGCCAGGCAGAGGACGGCGTCGCGAAACTGAAGGAAGAGGTCGACACCCTCATCGTGGTCCCGAACGACCGGCTGCTGGAGATCAGCGACCGCGGTATCTCGATGATCGAGGCCTTCGCCACAGCCGACCAGGTGCTCCTGGCCGGTGTGCAGGGCATCACCGACCTCATCACGACGCCCGGCATGATCAACCTCGACTTCGCGGACGTGAAGTCGGTGATGCAGGGAGCCGGTTCTGCGCTCATGGGCATCGGCTCCTCGCGCGGTGCAGATCGGGCGATCAAGGCTGCCGAGCTCGCCGTCGAATCGCCGCTGCTGGAAGCCTCGATCGAGGGTGCCCACGGCGTACTCCTGTCGATTCAGGGTGGGTCGAATCTCGGCATCTTCGAGATCAACGACGCCGCGCAGCTGGTCAAGGAAGCCGCGCACCCGGAGGCGAACATCATCTTCGGTACCGTCATCGACGACACCCTCGGCGACGAGGTCCGCGTCACGGTGATCGCCGCCGGATTCGACGGGGGTGAGCCGTCGCTGAAGATCGAGCCGGTGTCGCAGACTCGCAACGCTCCCGTGCTGCCGCCGCTGCCCGCCGACACCTCGGCCGACAGTGAGGCGGAGGGGTCCGAGGAGCGCAAGCCGGTCGAAACCGAGGCAGCGTCCGCCCCGGAGAAGCGGGAGACGGTGTCGGTGGCACCGAAGAAGGAGTCGTACAACTCTGTCTTCGGTGACGACGACCTGGACATCCCGGACTTCCTGAAGTAACACCGGTGTCCCTCGCCGAGTCCCTGGCCTCCGTGGACGCCCGTATCGCAGAAGCGGTGCGGGCGTCCGGCCGCGCGCCGTCGGAGATCACGCGCATCGTGGTGACGAAGTTCCATCCCGAGCACGTGATCTCCGACCTCGCCGCGCTCGGAGTGCACGACATCGGTGAGAACCGCCAGCAGGAACTCACGCGTAAGCATGACGCGCTCGGCGGACTTGACGTGCGATGGCACTTCATCGGCCAAGCGCAGACCAAGAAGGCGCGCGCGATCCGTGCGGCCGCGGACGTGGTGCACTCGGTGGACCGGGAGCGCATCGCGGACGCTCTGCATCGCGCGGATCCGAGCGGTGATCCGCTGGATGTGTTCCTGCAGATCAACCTCACGGACGACCCCGCGCGCGGCGGAGTCGACCCCGCCGGCGCAGCCGCACTGGCCGAACACGTGCTTCGCGAGTGTCCGTCGTTGACCCTCCGCGGTGTGATGGCCGTCGCACCACTGGACGAACCGCCCGCGCGTGCCTTCGAGCGACTCGCGTCGATCGCCGCCGACGTGCGCTCCGTGGCCCCGGAGGCCACCGCCATCTCCGCTGGAATGACCGGCGACTTCGCCGAGGCGATCGCCCACGGCGCGACACACCTACGGATCGGGTCCGCAATCACCGGTCCACGCCCCACCCACGATTAGCCTCAGAACAGACCAGTAAAACGGAGGATGCAATGTCCAACCCGCTCAAGAAGACCATGGTGTACCTCGGCCTCGCCGACGAGGAAGGCTATGACGAGCAGCCCGAGCAGAACGAGACGCGCAAGTCGGCCAAGTCCGACAAGGGTGCAGAAGTGACGGCTCCCGTGACGCCGTTGCACCAGCGTCCCGCTGTCGTTCGGCAGCCCTCGGCTGGCACCGTCAGTGAGATCCTCACCGTTCACCCCAAGCAGTACCGCGACGCGCAGGTCATCGCCGAGAACTTCCGCGATGGAATCCCCGTCATCATCAACCTCTCGCAGATGAGCGACGCCGACGCACGCCGTCTCGTCGACTTCGCGAGCGGGCTTTCGCTGGGACTGTACGGCCGCATCGAGCGTGTCACCAGCAAGGTGTTCCTCCTGTCGCCGGAAAACGTCGCGATCTCGGGCGAGGGATCGGCTCTGCAGGCTGATCACGAGGCGCCTGCCTTCAGCCAGTAGTCGTGGAACTTCTGGCCGTCGCGGCGACCATCCTCAACATCCTGCTGCTGCTGTACATCATCGCCCTCCTGGGGCGACTGGTGATGGAGTACATCCCGCTGTTCAACCGGGAGTGGCGTCCAAAGGGCGCGACCCTCGTCGTCGCAGAGGTCGTGTACACGATCACCGATCCGCCGATCAAGTTCTTTCGGCGCCTCATTCCGCCGCTGCGCTTCGGCCAGATCGCGATCGATTTGGCGTTTCCGTTGACCATGTTGATCTGCTTCATCCTGCTGTCGGTGACGCGGGCCTTCATGCAGGCGTAGGGTGACATTCATGGTCGGCTCTGGGCCGACTATGCTGTTCTGGCACGGTTGTGCCTCGTGAGGGCTGAGATTCGCCCCCGATGTGAGTTCCGAAAGAGGACACCAACATGGCTTTGACTCCTGATGACGTCGTCACGAAGCAGTTCCAGCTGGTTCGTTTCAAGGAAGGCTTCGACCCGGAGGAAGTCGACGACTTCCTCGACGCCGTCGTTGTCGAATGGCGCAAGACCATCAAGGAGAACGAGGAGCTGAAGGAAAAGCTCGCGGCGTACGAGTCCGGCGAGGCTCCCGCGACCGACGCCGCCGAAGCAGAAGCCGAGGAGAGCGCTCCGGTCGAGGCCGTCGAGATCGACGAAGTCGATGAGGTCGTCGCTGACGCACCTTCGAGCGACACCGGCTCCGTGACGACGTCGGCGGGGATCATCGAGCTTGCACAGCGCCTGCACGACGAGCACGTCGCGCAGGGCAAGGCGAAGGCTGCCGAGCTCATCGCCGAGGCAGAGGCCAAGGTTGCGGACGCGGAGGTGCGCGCCAAGGGCATCGTCGACGAGGCCGAAGGCCGCGCGCGCGACGAGCGCCAGCGTCTGGAGAACGATCGCGTGTCGATCGAGTCGCGCATCGGCGAGTTGCGTGACTTCGAGCGCGACTACCGTTCGCAGCTGCGTTCGTTCATCGAGGAGAAGCTCCAGGACCTCGACATCACCGGCACCGATTCTGCCGCCACCGGCACCACGCCGATCCAGAACTAGGGGTACGTCTGTGACGAGTCGACATCGACTCCACACTGCAGCGGCCAGCACCATCGTTGCGATTCTCGCGGCGATCGTGTTGGCCGCTGATCAGTTCACCAAGAACTTCGCGCTGGAACACCTGCCGTACCAAGAGACCGTTGTCGTCTGGGACGGCGTGCTGGAGTGGTACCTCACGCGCAACCCGGGCGCGGCGTTCTCCCTGGGGGAGGGCGTCACATGGATCTTCACGATCGTGTTGGCCGCTGCGGCTGTCACCATCGTCGTCCTTGCTGTGTCGCGGGTGCACTCCCGGCTCTGGACAGTCGCGCTCGGACTGCTGCTCGGCGGGATCCTCGGTAATCTCACGGACCGTCTCGTCCGGGAGCCCGGATTCCCCGTGGGGCACGTCATCGACTTCATTCATACGCCGTGGATGATGCCCGCCATCTACAACGTCGCGGACATCTTCATCGTCTCGATGATGATCAGCGTGGCGCTGCTCGTCGTTATCGGACTCCGACTCGATGGGACCCGCGAACCGAAGAAGGGGAGCGAGACGAGCGAAGGGGAATCGGCGAGCGGGGAACGCGCGTCTGCGCCCGATGAGGCCGTGGAGAGCGAGGAGTCACCGCGCTCGACCGGACCGGCGCAGTCCGAGCCCGGAGCGCCACGAGGCCGCGATGTGTGAGCTGTGCTGGGGGAGCATGCGTGGCTGAGCAGCAGTACCGCCGCCTGATCATCCCGGATGGTCTGGAGGGGACCCGGGTCGATGCGGGACTGGCACGCCTTCTCGGCTTCTCGCGGACGTTCGCCGCTGAGGTGGCAGCCGCGGGTGGTGTGGAGCAGGATGGCCGCCCACTGGGCAAGTCCGATCGTCTGCTCGCCGGCGCCTGGGTGGATGTGACGTGGCATGATCGCAGCGCGCCCGAGGTCGTACCGATCGCGGTCCCCGACTTGGGGATCATCTACCGCGATGACGACATCATCGTGGTCGACAAACCCGCCGGTGTCGCGGCACACCCCTCCCTTGGCTGGGACGGTCCGACGGTGCTCGGTGCACTGGCTGCGGCGGGAATCCCGGTCGCCACGACCGGCGCGGCCGAGCGTCAGGGCATTGTTCATCGCCTCGATGTCGGGACGAGCGGGCTCATGGTCGTCGCGGCGAACGAACGTGCCTACACCGCGCTCAAGCGCGCGTTCAAGGAGCGCGAGGTCCACAAGATCTACCACGCGGTCGTCCAAGGTCATCCCGATCCGCTCGCGGGGACAATCGATGCACCGATCGGTCGTCATCGATCGCACTCGTGGAAGTTCGCCGTGCGCCCCGACGGCAAGGACTCCGTGACGCACTATGAGACGCTCGAAGCGTTTCCACGCGCGTCTCTCCTGGAGATCGAGCTCGAGACCGGTCGCACGCACCAGATCCGCGTGCACATGGCCGAGCAACGCCATCCGTGTGTGGGCGATCCGTTGTACGGGTCAGATCCGACCCTCGCCGCCAAGCTCGGTCTCACCCGCCAGTGGCTTCACGCGAAGCAACTCTCTTTCGAGCACCCGGCCTCCGGCGAGCGTGTCACCTTCGACTCCCCTTACCCCGCCGACCTGGCCCACGCCCTCGACACTCTCCGCACGCCCTGACTCGCGTCCCCACGCCCCAACCGCGCCGCCGAGTCTGCGAGACTGCACGGCCTCGTCGAGAATGAAGCATCTGCACGCTGTCTCGCCCCTCGCGCGCAGTCTCGCGGGCTGAGGTGGCGCGGATGGGCGAGCGGTCAGCGTCCGCCGTAGAAGGTGGCGGGGTCATCTTCGGCGACCGCGAGCGCGATCTTGCGGACGTGGAGCTGTTCAACGTCGATGAGTTCGCCCAGTCCATACCAGCCCACTTCGGTGAGTTCACCGTCGGCGGGGTGGGGATCGCCGGAGACCCAGTCGCAACGGAACACGAGATCCAGGTAATCGACGATGTCGCCGTTGGCATACGTTACCCGCGGTGCCTGGTGCACCATCGCCAGCCGCGTGGCACGAACCACGATTCCGGCTTCCTCCAGGCATTCCCGGACGGCGGTCTCGGCCGGTTCTTCGCCGGGCTCGACGATGCCTGCGATGGGCTGCCATTCGCCGTTGTCCGCGCGCTTGCCCAGCAGCACTTTCTCGTCCTTGAAGACGATTGCGGTGGCTCCCACCAGCGGCAGGGGAGCGTGCCCGATCTTCTCGCGCAGCTCGACGACGAAATCCGGTGTCACCATGTCGCCACCCTACGCGACCGCCCTCCGCGACTGTCCTCCGCGAGACTGCACGCCCGTGGTGAGACAGCGTGCAAATCCCGCAGTCTCGAGGTGGGCGTGCAGTCTCGCGATCTCAAGCACGGGGTGAAGGTTCACGTTGTGGTTGAAGGTGAAGCGTATTCGAGGGGAGTGGGCGTGCGGGGCGACCGGGGTCGGAGGGGCTTCGTAGAGTGGAGTGGTGGCTTCCGACTCCTTCGCGCACCTGCACGTTCACAGCGAGTACTCCATGCTCGACGGGGCCGCCCGGATCGGCTCGATGGTCGAGGAAGCGGCGCGGCAGGGGATGCCCGCCATCGCCGTCACCGACCACGGCAACACCTTCGCCGCGTTCGAGTTCTACCGTGCCGCGAACGACGCGGGGATCAAACCGATCATCGGCATCGAGGCCTACGTCACGCCCGGCACGCACCGCTCGGATAAGTCGCGCGTGCGGTGGGGCACTCCGGAGCAGTCAGACGACGACGTCTCCGGATCCGGCGCGTACACACACATGACGCTGCTGTCCGAGACGACCGAGGGCATGCATAACCTGTTCCGGCTGTCGTCCAAGGCCTCGATGGAGGGCTACTACTTCAAGCCCCGAATGGATCGGGACCTTCTCCAGAAGTACTCCAAGGGTCTGATCGCGACGACCGGGTGTCCGTCCGGCGAGGTGCAGACCCGTCTCCGCCTCGGTCAATACGATGCCGCGCGCGCGGCAGCGGCCGAGTTCCAGGATCTGTTCGGCAAGGACAACTACTTCTGCGAACTGATGCAGCACGGCCTCGACATCGAGCGCCGGGTCATGCCGGATCTGCTGAAGAT
Source organism: Microbacteriaceae bacterium PS02070 (assembly GCA_029959865.1). Taxonomy (GTDB): domain Bacteria; phylum Actinomycetota; class Actinomycetes; order Actinomycetales; family Microbacteriaceae; genus Microbacterium. Next base: position 379,340 of record JASCPE010000002.1, read on the forward strand.
CGCGAAAGACCTGAAGATTCCGCTCCTCGCGACGAACGATTCCCACTACACGCACCAGCACGACGCGACGAGTCACGCGGCTCTGCTCTGCGTTCAGTCCGGATCGACCCTCGACGACCCGAAGCGCTTCAAGTTCGACGGCGACGGTTACTACATCAAGTCAGCCGCTGAGATGCGGCAGATCTTCCGCGACAACCCCGACGCGTGCGATAACACCCTCCTGATCGCGGAGCGCGCCAACGTCGAGTTCAACACGTCGGTCAGCTACATGCCGCGCTTCCCGGTCCCCGGCGGCGAGACCGAAGAATCCTGGTTCATCAAGGAGGTCGAGAAGGGCCTTCACGAGCGCTACCCGGGCGGCATCTCCGACGAGGTGCGCGCGCAGGCCGAGTACGAAACCGGCGTTATCGTGCAGATGGGGTTCCCGGGGTACTTCCTCGTGGTCGCCGACTTCATCAACTGGGCCAAGGACCACGGCATTCGCGTCGGCCCCGGCCGTGGCTCGGGCGCCGGATCGATGGCTGCGTACGCGATGAAGATCACCGATCTCGATCCACTGCAGCACGGCCTCATCTTCGAGCGGTTCCTGAATCCGGACCGTGTGTCGATGCCCGACTTCGACGTCGACTTCGACGACCGTCGCCGCGGCGAGGTCATCCAGTATGTGACCGAGAAGTACGGCGACGAACGCGTCGCTCAGATCGTCACGTACGGCACGATCAAGGCGAAGCAGGCCCTGAAAGACGCGGGCCGTGTCCTAGGGTTCCCGTTCAGCATGGGGGAGCGGCTGACCAAGGCGATGCCGCCAGCCGTCATGGGCAAGGACATGCCGCTGACGGGCATGTTCGACCCCGACCACCCGCGCTTCAAGGAAGCGGGCGAGTTCCGCACGCTCATCGAGACCGACCCCGAAGCCAAAACCGTCTTCGACACCGCGGTCGGGCTGGAGAACCTGAAGCGCCAGTGGGGCGTGCACGCGGCCGGGGTCATCATGTCCTCCGAACCGTTGCTGGACATCATCCCGATCATGCGGCGCGAGCAGGACGGCCAGATCGTCACGCAGTTCGACTACCCATCGTGTGAGGCGCTCGGCCTCATCAAGATGGACTTCCTGGGGCTGCGAAACCTCACGATCATCGACGACGCGCTCGACAACATCAAGGCCAACCGCGACGAGGAGGTCGTCCTCGAGGACCTTCCCCTGGATGACCCGTCCGCCTATGAGCTGCTCACCCGGGGTGACTCCCTCGGCGTGTTCCAGCTCGACAGCGGTCCGCTACGCAGCCTCATGCGCCTCATGCGCCCCGACAACTTCGAGGACATCTCGGCGCTCATCGCCCTCTACCGACCGGGCCCGATGGGCGCGAACTCCCACATCAACTACGCGCTGCGAAAGACCGGACAGCAGGAGATCACCCCGATCCACCCCGAGTTCGAAGAGAGCCTCGCGGAGATCCTCGACACGACGTACGGCCTCATCATCTACCAGGAGCAGGTGATGGCGATCGCGCAGAAGGTCGCCGGGTTCACGCTCGGTGAAGCCGACATTCTCCGGCGCGCGATGGGCAAGAAGAAGAAGTCGGAGCTGGATAAGCAGTACGAGGGCTTCGAGGCCGGGATGAAGGCCAACGGCTACTCCGCCGGTGCGATCGAGACGCTGTGGAACATCCTGCTGCCGTTCTCGGACTATGCGTTCAACAAGGCCCACTCGGCCGCGTACGGACTCATCTCCTACTGGACGGCGTACCTGAAATCGCACTATCCGGCCGAGTACATGGCGGCGCTCCTGACGAGCGTCGGTGACTCCAAAGACAAGCTGGCCGTCTACCTCAACGAGTGCCGCCGCATGGGGATCCAGGTCCTGCCCCCGGATGTGGGGGAGTCGATCCGCTACTTCGCAGCCGTCGGCGACGACATTCGCTTCGGTCTGGGGGCTGTTCGCAACGTGGGAGCGAACGTCGTCGAGTCGATCGTGCAGGCCCGCGCTGATGACCCCTTCACCTCCTTCCATGACTTCCTCACGAAGGTGCCCGTCCACGTCGCGAACAAGCGCACGATCGAGTCGCTCATCAAGGCCGGCGCGTTCGACTCGCTCGGCGATACCCGTCGTGCGCTCATGGAGATCCATGAAGACGCCGCCGAGGCAGCCGTCGATGTCAAGCGTAAGGAAGCCACGGGGGCGATCGGTTTCGACTTCGACAGCCTCTACGACGCGGAGGAGGTCGCGCCGCCGAAGGTTCCTGAGCGGCCCGAGTGGACCAAGAAGGACAAACTCGCCTTCGAACGCGAGATGCTCGGACTCTACGTGAGCGACCACCCGCTCGCGGGGCTTGAGATCGCGCTCGCCAAGCACGCGTCCACGTCGATCCATGACCTCCTCGCCTCGGACGACGTCAACGACGGCGACCAGGTCACGGTTGCGGGCCTGGTCACGAGCGTTCAGCATCGTGTCGCGAAGTCCAGCGGTAACCCGTACGGCATGATCACGGTCGAGGACTTCGACGGCGAGGTCACCGTGATGTTCATGGGCAAGACCTACACCGAGTTCCAATCGATGCTCACGGCCGACGCGATCCTGGTCGTACGCGGTCGTGTGTCGCGGCGTGACGATGGCCTCAACCTTCACGCGAACTCGGCGTTCACGCCGGATCTCGGATCGATGGATACCTCGGGTCCGCTCGTGCTGATGGTCCCCGAACACCGCGCGACCGAGAGCACGATCGGGGAGCTCGCCCAAGTGCTGACGCGCCACCGCGGGGACACCGAGGTCACCGTAAAACTGCATCGCGGGGGCGCGGCGAAGGTGTTCGAGGTGCCCTTGCCGGTGACGGTGACAGCCGACCTGTACGGCGAGCTGAAGGGCCTGCTGGGGCCGCAGTGCCTCGGCTGAGACACCGTCGATAACCTCCCGCGGTAGGATCACTGGCGGCACGATGCCGCTTTGGAAGGAGCATCATGAGCACACCCCACACGAACCCGGACGACGTCACCACCGACATTTCGTCGGAGTACGTTGACACGGTCGACGAGGGCACGGTCGCACCCGAAGATGGCGCGACTCCCGAGACCGAGGACGGCGTTCCGCCTCAGTACGGGGTCGGTCCGTTCTCCATTCGTGAGGCGGCCCTGATCGGGGTCTGGGCAGTGCTGTTCATCATCTCCTTCTTCCCCTTCCTGCGTTTTGGGTTCGGCGGAGGCGGCGTGGCTCCTTCCCTCTGGGGTGACGGATTCTCCTGGATCCTCCCGGTGGGTGTGCCGACCGTCGCCGTCTTCCTCATCGTGCTGCGCCGGTTCTCGCCCGACGGCATCCGCCGCGTGGGCACGCTCGGTATCGATCAGTTCGCGTCGGTGGCTTTCTCGGTCGCCGCGGCGGCGTGGATCTGGCTGCTGCTGATGTTCGTGCCCGCCGCCGCGCAGCTCGGCGAGCTCGCCGGAACGTGGGTGCTCTGGATCGGCTCGCTCGTCGCCCTCGGTGGAGTCGTGCTCACGGTCTTCGCGCCGCTCATCCCGACCTTGCGTGAGGACTTCCTCTATCGGAGCGAGGTCCCCGCGCACCCGGCCGCCCGGCCCCGCCGCGAAATCTCACCTCGCCCGGTCGTAGAGCGGCCCGCCGTGGCTGCCCCGATCGCAGACGAAGCCGAGGGGACCTCCGCGCCTGACTCCGAGGGCTCGCTGTATGCGTCAGCCCCGGAGGGGAACTCCGCAGTCACTGAGAGCTCGCCGTACGCGTACTCGCCGGAGACGGACTCGGCAGCCGCACCGTCGACCGAGGAGTCCTCCCCGTTCGAGGTCGTGGCGCCGTCGTCCTTCGACGCTCTGCCGGGCACCGAATCCAACGATGACCCGCCGCAGGAGGAGGTCGTCGAAGAAGCGCCGGTCGCCGCGTCGCAGGCCTTCTGGGCTCTCGTTCCCGAGGAGCGTCCGATCGTGGACGACGCCGGAACGGAACTGTTCACGATCGGTCCGACCGCGTGGGCACTCGTCATCGAGGACCGCGGGACCGCCTTCGTCGTGCGCCATGAGGATGGGCGAGTCGGGTACCTGACCGACACGTCGGATGTCACCCGCGGCTAGCCATCCGCGCGGGTGAGTCTGCGCACGGTGACAGCGGCACACGAGGGCGAGCGCGCTCGGTACGCTGGACGCATGCTTCGCACGATCGACTTGCGCGGTCGCGCGCTCACCCCCACCGAACTGCTCGCGGTTGTTCCGCGCGCCGCTGCGGCCCGGGATGAGGCGCTGACGGCGGCGGCCGCCATTGTCGCTGATGTCGCGCGCGACGGCGAGAAGGCGCTACGCGCACAGGCCGCACGCTTCGACGGCGTGGAGGGCCACGATCTCCGCGTCCCCGCCGAAGACCTGCGCACCGCACTCGCAGAGCTGGATCCCACCGTGCGCGCCGCGCTCGAAGAGGCCATCGGTCGGGTCCGTATCGCGTCCGCGGCGCAGGTGCCGGGGCCGGTGACGACGGAGCTGGCGCCGGGCGCGCGCGTCATACAGCGCTGGGTTCCCGTTCGTCGTGCCGGGGTGTACGTTCCCGGCGGCAAGGCGGTTTACCCGTCGAGCGTCATCATGAATGTCGTCCCCGCGCAGGTCGCGGGTGTCGCCGACGTCGTGCTGGCTTCGCCGCCGCAACGGGAGTTCGACGGTCGTATCCACCCTGTGATCCTGGCCGCCGCGGAACTCCTTGGCATCACCGAGGTGTACGCGATGGGTGGTGCCGGCGCCATCGCCGCGTACGCGTACGGCGTGGAGGAGCTCGGCCTCGCGCCCGTGGACACGATCACCGGGCCGGGCAATAACTTCGTCGCCCTCGCCAAGCGTGTCGTTGGTGGCCTCGTCGGCATCGACGCCGAGGCGGGCGCCACCGAGATCCTGATCGTTGCAGACGAGCAGGCGGACCCCGAACTGGTCGCCGCTGATCTCATCAGCCAGGCCGAGCACGACGAGCAGGCGGCCGCGGTGTTCGTGACAGACTCCCCGGCTCTTGCACAGGAGGTCGCACAGCGCGTGCGGGTGCGGGCTGTGCACACCCGGCACCGTGACCGGGTCGAGGCTGCCCTGAACGGCCCGCAGTCGGCGATCGTTCTCGTGGATGACCTCGCGCGGGCGACGGAGTTCAGCAATGCCTACGCGCCCGAGCACCTCGAACTGCACGTGCGCGATCCCCGGCCGGAGGACTACGTCAATGCCGGCGCGATCTTCCTCGGTGCCGACGCTCCGGTCAGCCTCGGTGACTACCTCGCGGGGAGCAACCACGTGCTGCCGACTGGCGGGCAGGCACGCTTCACCGCCGGCCTTTCGGCCGCCACTTTTCTTCGCCCGCAGCAGACGATCGCCTACGACCGCGCCGCACTCGCGGCGGTGAAGGACGCGATCATCACTCTCGCTGAAGCGGAGAATCTGCCCGCACACGGCGACGCCGTCGCGGCTCGATTCGACGCGTAGGCTGGCACAAGAATGCATTGCCCCTTTTGCCGCCACCCCGATTCCCGCGTCGTTGACTCCCGCACAAGTGACGATGGATTGAGCATCCGTCGACGCCGTCAGTGTCCCGAGTGCGGCGGACGGTTCTCGACCATCGAGACCGCCAGCCTGAACGTCATCAAGCGCTCCGGCGTCATCGAGCCGTTCAGCCGGGAGAAGGTCATTTCCGGCGTTCGCAAGGCCTGTCAGGGGCGGCCTGTGACGGAGGCAGACCTTGCCGTGCTCGCACAGGCGGTGGAGGAGTATGTGCGCCAGACCGGTGCCTCACAGATCGACACGAACGATATCGGTCTCGCGATCCTCGGTCCGCTGCGTGACTTGGATGAGGTCGCTTACCTTCGCTTCGCGAGCGTTTATCAGGCGTTCGAGTCCCTGGAAGACTTCGAGGCCTCGATCGACCAGCTTCGGGCAGACCACGCGAAGGATCGTGAATGACCCCTTACGGCTTCCTCTTCCAGACTGTCTTCGTCCGGATGGATCCCGAGCGCGCACATCATCTGGTGATGCGCGTCATCCGTGGCCTCGGTCTTCCCGGGGTCTCCCACGCGGTGCGTCGATTCACCGGACCCGCGCCGGAGCTGCGCACGCAGGCGCTGGGTCTGACCTTTGACTCGCCGTTCGGTGTGGCCGCAGGGTTCGACAAAGACGCCGTCGCAATCCACGGGCTGTGGGCGCTCGGGTTCGGTCACGATGAGATCGGCACCGTCACAGCGATCCCGCAGGACGGGAATCCTCGGCCTCGGCTGTTCCGTCTCGTCCGCGATCACGCATTGATCAACCGGATGGGCTTCAACAACCGCGGTGCCGCTGCCGCCGTGGCCCGTGTGACGCGTGCGACGCGTCGTGCCCGACGGCCCATCGTCGGTGCCAACATCGGAAAATCGCGGGTCGTCGATGTCACCGACGCCAAGGCGGACTACGTGGCCAGTGCGCGCCTTCTTGCGCCCGTCGCGGACTACCTTGTCGTCAACGTCTCCTCGCCCAACACGCCGGGTCTCCGCGGCCTGCAGGCAGCCGAAACGCTGCGACCCCTCCTGGAAGCAGTGAAAGATGCGGCAGGAGCGACGCCCCTCGTCGTGAAGATCGCTCCCGATCTGCCCGACGAGGACATCGACGCGATCGCGTCCCTCGCCGTCGACGTCGGGCTCGCCGGCATCAGCGTCACGAATACGACGATCAGTCGTGAGGGCCTGCTTACGCCCGCCGCCGAGGTCGAGGCAATCGGAGCGGGCGGCCTGTCGGGGCGCCCCCTCAAGGCACGCTCGCTCGAGGTGCTCCGCCGCGTACGCGCGGTCGTTCCGGCGGAGTTCTGCGTCATCTCCGTCGGGGGAGTGGACACCGCTTCAGATGTGCAGGAGCGTCTCGATGCGGGCGCGAACCTCGTCCAGGGCTATTCCGCGTTCATCTACCGCGGTCCGCTTTGGGCAAGACGCATCAATCGCGCCCTCGCTCGCGCGCGTCGCTGATCGCCAGGGAGATCCTCCGCGGCTGGGGACCCGCCTGAGGACGGGTACTGACCGCGCGTGACCTGCGGCTTCGGGAGTCGCAGGAAGCGCATCTGCGCCGAACGCATGGCGGCATACCAACCGAGTCCGCGTTCCATCCGATCCTCGCCGAATTTCAGCTTGACCTTCTTCTTCACGCGGCGACCGGTGAGCACCATGTCGAACACGGTGAACAGGATGTAGATCCAGAGGCCGAAGAACGCCCAGAGGTTGAGTTCGGCGATGGGGACGAGGCTCAAGATGATGACGAGCACCATCAACGGCATCAGGAACTCGCCCAGGTGCCAGCCGGCGTCGACGAAATCGCGCACGAACCGGCGCTGCGGACCACGGTCTCGGGGAAGGAGGTATCGCTCCTGGCCGGCGGCCATGCCGACGCGAGCTTCCTCTCGCTTGCGCTGCAGTTCTGCGCGCGCCCGTGCTTTTGCCTCCTTCGTGTCCGGGACGAGCGGCCGCTTACGGGCGGCCTCTCGCTCGGCGCGAGTGGGGGTCGGGCGGTGCTTACCGGGTCCCGCAGGGGTCTCCGCGGCATCGTCGGGTGCGGGTGCGGGCTGATTCTTGGCCACGGGTGGTCCTCGGGTCGGGAAAGGCGTGCGTCACTAAGATTACCCGCATGAGTTCATCCCTGCCCCGTACCGATGCCGTCCGTGAATCCGCCGCCCTGGTAATTCCCGAAGCGCTCGCTGACCTCGGGCAGCTCGTGCGCATTCCGTCGATCGCCTTCCCAGGGTTCGAGAGGGGTGACGTCGCCCGGAGCGCGGAGGAAGTCCGGGCTCTCGTCGATGACCTCGGAATTTTCGACTCGGTCGATATCCGCCACTCCTACAACGCCTCCACCGGACAGGACGGGATGCCGGCGATCCTCGCCACCCGCGCCGCGCGCAACGGCCGACCCACGATCCTCCTGTACGCCCACCATGACGTGCAGCCGGTCGGCAACGAAGAGCTGTGGGAATCCCCGCCCTTCGAGCCGACGGTGCGCGACGGTCGCCTGTACGGACGGGGCGCCGCCGATGACAAGGCCGGCATCATGGTCCACATCGGCGCGCTGCGCGCCCTGGTTGATGCGCTCGGCACCGACTTCGATCTCGGTGTCAACCTCTTCTTCGAGGGCGAAGAGGAGGCCGGTTCCGGCTCCTTCGCTCAGTTCCTCACCGACAACACCGATGCGCTGCGCGCAGACGTGATCGTGGTGGCCGACTCCGGCAACTGGGATGCCGACACACCGGCGCTTACGGTTTCCCTCCGGGGCAATGCGCGCTTCACGATGCACGTCAAGACCCTTGATCATGCGTCCCACTCGGGCATGTTCGGCGGCGCCGTTCCTGATGCGATGATGGCGACGGTCACACTCCTTGCCACGCTGTGGAACGAGGACGGCAGCGTCGCAGTGAAGGGTCTTGCCGAGCGAGACGCGCCCACGCCCGACTACACCGAGGAGACGCTGCGCGACGAGGCGGGCCTCCCCGCGGGCGTCAGCCCCATCGGCGGCGGGACGATCCTCAGCCGTATCTGGAACAAGCCGTCGGTGACGGTGACGGGGATCGACGCGCCGAGCGTCAAGAATGCATCGAACACGCTCTCGCCGGAGATCTCGGTCGTCATCAGCACACGCGTGGCGCCCGGCCAGGATGCGCAGGAGGCGTACGAAGCCGTCACGGCGCATCTGCGCTCCCACGCTCCGTGGGGGGCGGAGATCTCCTTCAGTGACGCCGAGGTCGGGAACGGTTTCCTCGTGGACACGAGCGGACCCGCGGTTGCTGCAGCCCGCGATGCGTTGACCTCCGGATACGGTGTCGACGTCGTGGACGTGGGCGTCGGCGGATCGATCCCGTTCATCGCGGATCTCGTGCGCGTCTTTCCCGGCGCCGAGATCCTCGTGACCGGCGTCGAGGATCCGCACGCACGTGCGCACAGCCCGAATGAGTCGCTTCACCTCGACACCTTCCGCCGCGCGCTCCTTTCCGAAGCGCTGCTTCTGGAAAAGCTCGACGCGGCTCCGCGCGAGCCCGACGCCACGCTCTGAAGCGGCGGTAGAATCGAACCGACCTCCGCCGTGAGCGGCCCGACCAGGGGAGCCAGACATGACCGATACATCCACGACGACACAAGAAACCGTCCGTGAGCACGGTGTCTCACTCACTGAGGCAGCTGCCCAAAAGGTGAGAAACCTTCTGGACCAGGAGAACCGCGACGATCTGCGTCTGCGCGTCGCCGTTCAGCCCGGTGGCTGCTCGGGACTGATCTACCAGCTCTACTTCGACGAGCGCTTCCTCGATGGTGACAAGGCGGAGGATTTCGACGGCGTCGAGGTCATCGTCGACGACATGTCCGTGCCGTATCTCGACGGTGCCGTGATCGATTTCAAGGACACCATCTCGGAGCAGGGCTTCACGATCGACAACCCGAACGCGGCCGGAAGTTGCGCCTGCGGCGACAGCTTCCACTGATCGGCGCACCGCCCAGATTCCGCCCCCGAAGGTCGGGACATCCTGAACGGATGGCCTGAATCGACATTGAGGTTGCCCTAGACTGGCGAGTGTCGACCTTCAACACCCCGAAAGGTGAAAAGTGCGCTCTCCTCGCCGACTCCGATGGGTAGCAATCCCGGTGGGCATCGTGACGGTGCTCGCGCTTGCGGGTTGTACTCCGACCGAGCTCAACGGGTTCCTGCCGGGCTTCGTCGAGGACGGTCCCAACACGACCAACCACACCGGCATGGTGTCGGCGCTGTGGGTCAACTCGTGGATCGTCCTTCTCATCGTCGGTGTCATCACGTGGGCGCTCATGGGATGGGCAGCGATCGCCTACCGTCGCCGCAAGGGGCAGACGGGGCTTCCGGTCCAGCTGCGGTACAACATGCCGATCGAGTTCTTCTACACGGTCGTCCCGCTGATCCTCGTCCTCGGCTTCTTCTTCTTCACCGCCCGTGACCAGGCGATTATCGAAGAACGCCACGACGACCCCGACGTATCGATCACGGCCATCGCGAAGCAGTGGGCATGGGACTTCCAGTACAACGGTGAGGCGGAGGACAACTCCGATGCCGTCTGGACGATGGGTGTCCAGGCACAGGTCGATGACCAGGGCAACATCACCAACGAGCTCCCCACCCTCGTCCTGCCTGTGGATCAGAAGGTCGAGATCAAGCTCGCCTCGCGCGATGTGATCCACTCCTTCTGGATCATCGACTTCTTGTACAAGAAGGACATGTACATCGGGAAGGACAACTACTGGTCCTTCATTCCGACCCGCGAGGGCACGTACCAGGGCAAGTGCGCTGAGCTCTGCGGAGACGCGCACTCGATGATGCTCTTCAACGTTGAGGTCGTCTCCGCCAGCGAGTACGAGGACTACCTCGCTACTCTCGACGCTGCCGGGCAGACGGGCGACATCGACGAGGCTTACGACCGCCTGCAGAACTACCCGGGAACGGGTGCGCCCGAGGCTGAGGGAGAACACTGATGGCTACAGCGACGGAGCCGCGCCCCACGACGATTCCCCCACGCCAGGCGGCGTTGCTGAGTTCGTCCCGCACGGAGCAGAAGGGCAACATCCTCGTCAAGTGGATCACGTCCACTGACCACAAGACGATCGGGTACATGTACCTGATCTCCTCGATGCTGTTCTTCCTGCTCGGCGGCGTGATGGCACTCATCATCCGCGCGGAGCTGTTCGAGCCCGGCATGCAGATCGTCCCCACGCGTGAGCAGTACAACCAGCTGTTCACGATGCACGGCACGATCATGCTGCTCATGTTCGCGACCCCGCTGTTCGCCGGCTTTGCCAATGCGATCCTTCCGCTGCAGATCGGCGCACCCGACGTCGCGTTCCCGCGTCTGAACGCCTTCGCATTGTGGCTGTTCCTGTTCGGCTCGATCATTGCCGTCTCGGGCTTCCTCACCCCGCAGGGTGCGGCAGCGTTCGGATGGTTCGCCTATCAGCCGCTCGCCAACCCCACGTTCTCTCCGGGTGTCGGTGGAAACCTCTGGATGCTCGGCCTCGGCATGAGCGGTTTCGGCACGATTCTCGGTGCCGTCAACTTCATCACGACGATCATCACGATGCGTGCGCCCGGAATGACGATGTGGCGTATGCCGATCTTCGCGTGGAACACGCTGGTGACGAGCATCCTGATCCTGATGGCTTTCCCGGTGCTGGCCGCGGCGATCTTCGCCGCCGGTGCCGATCGCATTCTCGGTGCGCATATCTATGACTCCGCGAACGGTGGTGCGCTCCTGTGGCAGCACCTGTTCTGGTTCTTCGGTCACCCTGAGGTGTACATCATCGCGCTGCCGTTCTTCGGCATCGTCTCCGAGATCCTCCCGGTCTTCAGCCGGAAGCCGATCTTCGGCTACCGCACACTCATCTACGCGACCATCGCGATCGCCGCGCTGTCGGTCTCGGTGTGGGCGCACCACATGTACGTCACGGGCGCCGTGCTTTTGCCGTTCTTCGCGCTCATGACGATGCTCATCGCGGTGCCCACGGGCGTGAAGATCTTCAACTGGATAGGAACGATGTGGCGGGGTTCCGTCACGTTCGAGACGCCGATGGTGTTCTCGCTCGGCTTCCTCGTGTCGTTCGTCTTCGGTGGTCTCACCGGCGTCATCCTGGCCTCGCCGCCTCTGGACTTCCACCTCTCCGACTCGTACTTCGTCGTCGCACACTTCCACTACGTCGTGTTCGGCACGGTCGTCTTCGCGATGTTCGCCGGCTTCTACTTCTGGTGGCCCAAGTGGACAGGCAAGATGCTGAACGAGCGTCTCGGCATGATCCACTTCTGGCTCCTGTTCATCGGCTTCCATATGACCTTCCTCATTCAGCACTGGCTGGGCGTCGACGGTATGGTGCGCCGCTACGCGGACTACTCGCCCGCGGACGGTTGGACCTGGCAGAACCAGATATCCACGATCGGTGCGATGGTCCTCGCGGTCTCGATGGTGCCGTTCTTCCTGAACGTCTGGATCACCGCCCGGAAGGCGCCCAAGGTCGAGGTCAACGACCCCTGGGGCTACGGTGGCTCGCTGGAGTGGGCAACAAGCTGCCCGCCGCCGCGCCACAACTTCACTTCGATCCCGCGTATCCGGAGCGAGCGGCCCGCGTTCGACCTCAACCACCCCGAGGCCGGACCCGATGTGGGTGTCGGCCCGGCCAAGGACGCACCGCAGGCCCCGGCTGTGGATCTCGCGGATGGAGAGGTGAAGTAAGTGAAGACCAACATTAACCTCTGGTGGATTCTCACCTGGTTCTTCCTCCTCTGCGCCGTGGTCTACACGGGCTGGAGCATCCTGGCCCATCCGGATCTGCCGTGGTACAACGGCATCGAGTGGGTCGGCTCAACGGCGCTTCTGTTCACCGTCTTCATGGGTGCGATGATCGCGTTCTACGTCGGTCGAGTACACAAGGCACAGGGCGGTGAACTGCCCGAGGACACCCTGACGGCGGACATCGACGATGGTGAGCCCGAGGTCGGCGAGTTCAGCCCATGGTCCTGGTGGCCGCTGGTCCTCGCCTTCTCCGCGGCCATCGCGATGATCGGCCTGGCCGTGGGCCAGTTCATGATCCCGATCGGCTTCGCCATCTTCATCGTCGCGATCGTCGGCTGGGTCTACGAGTATTACCGCGGCTACTTCGCCCGCTGAGTCGATCGTGCTGTCGCTGAAAGCGGCGGCGTGCTCGAATGTCGGGCGGGTCCGCCACGTCAACCAAGACGCCGCCTTCACGGCGCCCTGGGCGGTCGGCGTTGCCGACGGCGTGGGGGGTGGCCCGGCAGGCGAGCTCGCGTCCGCCGCGTTCATCCACCGGCTCACGTCTGGCGCCCAGCTGTGCGAGGGTATGGACGCGCTGCTTCGTCGAATCCGAATCGCCAACTGGGATCTCGCGGCCCACACTCGTCGCGATCCGGCACTGCGGGGAATGGCGACCACCTACACAGGCCTCTGGCTGAGCGAGGCGGATGGTCTCCTCCTCGCTCACGCCGGAGACTCGCGCGCGTACCTTGTCCGCGACGGCGTGATGCGGCGTCAGACGAGAGATGACTCGCTCGTTCAGGCTCTCGTTGACCGGGGAATCTTGACGGCTGAGGAAGCCGGTGTCCACCCCAACCGGAATGTCATCACGTCATCCCTCCGCGGCGACGACCGCGACATGGTCGTTGTGACTCCCGTATCGGCCAGGATGGGCGACCGATGGTTCCTGTGCAGCGATGGCATTACGGACTACGTGCCGGACGCCCTGATCGCTCAGCTTCTCCACGATACGTCGGAGGCTGCACAGGCGGCCGAGGCCCTCGTTGAGCTCGCGTTGGAGGCCGGCACACGCGATAACGTCACCGCGGTCGTCTGCGACGTCGTGCGCGGTTCATCTCTCGGTCCGGCGGTCTACGCCGGCGCTGCCGCGGAGCGTTTCGCCGAGCGTCTGGACGACCTCTCGACCGCCTGATCGCATCTTCTACCCGGCGTCCTCACGGACGACCATGACGAGGCGGTCGAAGACTCGTGCGGCGGGGCCCGCTTCGGTCTCGGTGGGGAGCCCCTCACGCACCCAGTACTCGTAGCCGCCGATCATCTCCCGCACCTCGTATCCGCGCTTCGCGAACTCGAGTGCGCCTTTCGCACCCGCATTGCATCCCGGACTCCAGCAGTAGACGACGACGGGCGTGCCCTGGGGCGCGACCTCTTCCGCCCGTGCGGCGATGTCGTGGTAGGGGAGGTGCACGGCACCGGCCGCGTGCCCCTGCGCCCAGGCTTCAGCGCTGCGGACGTCAACCAGTGCGAAGTCCGCCCCGTCCTTCTGTGCCTGGTAGACGTCGGAGGCATCCGTCTCGTGGGTGAGCTTAGCGGCGAAGAACTCGAGGGCAGTGGTCATGTCCTGAGACTAGGAGACCACGCAAAAGGCGAGGGTGGCGATTGCGCCAACCCCCGCCTTTTGACGGTCAAAGACCCGTTAGGACTTCTTTGCGCCGTCCTCGTCCTCATCGTCCTTCTTGACGATGGTGGAGGGGCGGTTCGCAGTCTCGCCGACACGCTCCTCAGGAGCGGCGTGCAGCGGGGCATCGGGGACACCCGCGCGGTCGTGGGCGCCCTGGATCTCGGCAGTCTCGGCGGCCTCGTGGGCTTCCACCTCGTGGTGGTGGTGTGCGTCCGCTGCATCGAGCTCGGCCTGAGTGACGGGGACGAGGCGGTCCTCGAAGAACCACCGCGAGATAGACGCGCGAAGGTTCTCGTGCCACGGAATGCGGCCCTGATCGTTGGGGCGAACCACCAGCGGTGCGCTCGTCTCATAATCGATGAGCTTGACCCGCTCATAGGCGTCTACGGGCTGGTGAACCTCGATGTACTCGCCACCGGGAAGCCGGACGATACGCCCGGACTCATAGCCGTGCAACGCGATCTCGCGGTCCTTCTTCTGCAGTGCGATGCAGATGCGCTTCGTGATGAAGTAGACCGCGATCGGGCCGAGGATCAGCAGCGCCTGGAGGGCATGGATAACCCCCTCCATCGACACGTGGAAGTGGGTGGCGATGAGGTCGGACGATGCAGCCGCCCACAGCACTGCGTAGAAGAAGACACCCGCAGCACCGATCGCGGTGCGCGTCGCCGCCTGACGGGGGCGCTGGGCGATGTGGTGCTCTCGCTTGTCGCCGGTGATCCACGCCTCGATGAAGGGGTAGAACATCACGAGAAGGATGAATACGACAAGGACGAGAATGGGCGCCAGGATGTTGAACGACCACGTGTGGTCGAGCCAGACGAACTCCCAGTGCGGTGGCACGAGTCGAAGGGCACCATCGGCGAACCCGATGTACCAGTCCGGCTGGGTGCCGGCGGACACAGGGGAGGGGTCATAGGGTCCGTAGTTCCAGATCGGGTTGATCTGGAACAGCGAGGCGATCAGCACGATGACGCCGAAGGTCAGGAAGAAGAACCCGCCCATCTTCGTCATGTACACGGGCATCATCGGGTAACCCACGACGTTGTCGTTCGTGCGGCCGGGGCCGGCGAACTGCGTGTGCTTGTTGACGATCATCAGCATCAGGTGCAGCGCCAAGAATGCGATGAGGATCAACGGCAACAGCAAGATGTGGAGCGTGTACAGGCGACCGACGATGTCGGTGCCGGGAAACTCCCCACCGAACAGCAGGAAGGAGATCCACGTGCCGACGAGGGGGAATCCCTTCACCATGCCGTCGATGATGCGGAGACCATTGCCCGAGAGCAGGTCATCGGGAAGGGAGTAGCCGGTGAATCCTTCACCCATCGCGAGAACGAAGAGGATGAATCCGATGACCCAGTTCAGCTCGCGCGGCTTGCGGAATGCACCGGTGAAGAACACGCGCAGCATGTGGACACCGATGCCCGCGACGAACACGAGCGCGGCCCAGTGGTGGATCTGCCGCACGAGGAGGCCACCGCGGATATCGAACGAAATCTGCAGGGTCGAATCCATCGCGGCCGACATGGCAACG
Organism: Microbacteriaceae bacterium PS02070; assembly: GCA_029959865.1. Taxonomy (GTDB): domain Bacteria; phylum Actinomycetota; class Actinomycetes; order Actinomycetales; family Microbacteriaceae; genus Microbacterium. Next base: position 394,802 of record JASCPE010000002.1, read on the forward strand.
CCGCGCATGAGCGGGTAGGCGCCGTCGTAGTGGACCTCGGCCATCGAGGCCTGGAAGAAGAACGTGAGGAACGTCCCCGACAGGAGGACGACCACGAAGCTCCACAGCGCGATCTCACCGAGCATGAAGGACCAGTGGTCCGGGAAGATCTTGCGGCCGAGCTCCTTGACGAGGCCGGAAAGGCTGGTGCGCTCGTCGAGGTAGTTGGCCGCGCCGCGTACGAAGCGCCCGCCGAGAGGCTTCTCGTCGGGACGCTCACCGCGAACGGCCGATGCGTCAGCGGCCACTTCGGTTTCGTGGACGGTACTCAATGGCGCTCCCAGAAGCTCGGGCCGACAGGCTCAGTGAAGTCGCGGCGGGCGACGAGGTAGCCCTCGGAATCGACGGTGATGGGCAACTGCGGCAGCGGACGAGCGGCGGGGCCGAAGATGACCTTGGCGTGGTCGGTCACGTCGAACTGCGATTGGTGACACGGGCACAGCAGGTGGTGCGTCTGCTGCTCGTACAACGCCACGGGGCAGCCGACGTGGGTGCACACCTTCGAGTAAGCGACGATGCCGTTGTACGACCAGTCCTTGCGATCCTCGGACTCGATGAGCTGCTCGGGGAGCAGACGCATGAGCAGAACGATCGCCTTCGCCTTCTCCTCGAGGTAGCCATCGTGGTGGCTCAGGCTCGCCAGCTCCTCGGGAATGACGTGGACGGCGGAGCCGAGCATGACGTCCGCGGCGCGGATCCGCTCACCGCTCGGGTCATGTGCGAGGTAGGACCCCTCCTTCCACATCGTGTGGCTGAGGAGGTACACGGGGTCGCCGGCGTGCGGGTCAGCCTCAGATGACTGGGGAGCGAGACCGCGGAAAAGTGTGATGCCCGGAAGAATCGAAGCCGCCAGCGCTGCGAACAGCGACCCACGGATGGCGGTACGGCGGCCGAATCCGGACTCTTCGTTCGCGTCACGGAATGCCTGAACGGCGGCTTCGCGGGTCGCGTCGCGCCCACGGGTCGCGTGACGGGGCTCGATGAACTCCTTGTCCGACATGACGGCCTTGGACCAGTGGATCGCGCCGATTCCGATTGCCAGCAGCGCGAGGGCGATCCCGAGTCCGACGAACATGTTGTTGTAGCGGATCGAGGTCATCTGCTGGTCCTCGATGGGGAACAGCATGTACGCCGCGATCGCCCAGATGCTGCCGGCGACGGACAGGTAGAAGAGTGTGTACACCGTGCGGACGGCGCGCTTCATCGCGGCCGGATCCTTGTCGGTGATCCGCTGGCGGTGCGGGGGAAGACCGGGGTTTACGGGCGGGTCGTTGTTGATGACAGCCAGCCCCGACGACGGCTTCCAGGATTCCCGCTCGTGTTCGAGAGCGTTGTCCTCGTGTGCCATGGTGCTCCTTGCCTCAGTTCCTCGTCAGGGGGGTTATCAGTTCGATTTCGCCGTGATCCATACGGTGATGGCGATCAGCGCCCCGATACCGAAGATCCAGATGAACAGACCCTCCGAAACCGGCCCCAGCGATCCGAGGGTGAACCCACCGGGTGCGGGCGCGTCCTGCTGATACAGCAGCGCGGCGATGATGTTCTTCTTCTCCTCCGGGGTGAGCGTGAGGTCATTGAACACCGGCATGTTCTGCGGGCCGGTCGCCATGGCTGCGTAGATGTGCAGCGCGCTCGTGTTCTGAATCGGCGGTGCCCACTTGCCTTCGGTCAGTGCGCCACCGGCAGCGGCCACGTTGTGGCACATTGCGCAGTTGATGCGGAAGAGCTCGGCACCCTCGGCCAGGCCGTCCTCGGTAGCCGGCTCACCGTTGATGAACTCGTCATCCGGGTATGTCGGCCCCGGTGCTTCGGACTGCACCCACGCGGCGATCGCGAGGATCTGGTCCTGCGTGAACTGGACAGGCTTCTGGGGTGCCTGCGGTCCGGCCATCTGCAGCGGCATACGACCGGTCGCCATCTGGAACTCGACGGAGAGTTCACCAGCGCCGTACAGCGACGGTCCGTCTTCCGTGCCTTCGAGGTTCATCCCGTGGCAGGTGGCGCAGTTGGCCTGGAAGAGCTTCTTGCCGTCCTCGAGCGTGAGGGTGGTCTCGGTCGAGGAGGTGTCGGTCGCGGCGACCGCGGAGGAGACCCCCGCGTACGCGCCGCCGGTGACAAGCAGCCCCGCGACGATCAGGGCAGCTGCAGCCCATTTGCTGCGGCGTCCGGCGCGACCTGTGGCCTTCGATGACATGAAAGTACTCAGCTCCGCTCGGTTACTTGACGAAGTAGATGACGGCGAACAGGATGACCCACACGACGTCGACGAAGTGCCAGTAATAGGACACGACGATCGCGGAGGTGGCCTCCTTATGGCCGAAGTTGCGGACCGCGAACGCGCGGCCGATGACCAGGAGGAAGGCGATCAGACCGCCGGTGACGTGGATGGCGTGGAAGCCGGTCGTCAGATAGAACGCCGACGCATACGAATCCGCGCCGATCGGCATCCCTTCGTACACGAGGGTGGCGTACTCCCACACCTGGCCGGAGACGAAGACGGCACCCATCAGGAAGCTGAGGAAGAACCACTCGACCATCCCCCACTGGCGGAACTGCCAGAAGGTTCCGGTGCGATGCGGACGCATCTTCTCCGCCGCGAAAACTCCAGCCTGCGCGGTGAAAGACGACAACACCAGGATGAGGGTGTTGACCGCCGCGAAGGGGATGTTGAGCAGTTCGGTACGGTCGGCCCACAACTCCGGAGAGGTGTTGCGCAACGTGAAGTAGATCGCGAACAGGCCCGCGAAGAACATGACTTCACTGCCGAGCCAGACGATCGTTCCGACCGCTACCGGGTCGGGTCGCTTGACCGACCGGTAGGCCTGGGAATGGGTGGGTGCGCTCGTCGTCACGTTCCCCATTATGTCTGAAATCGCAGCGTGGTTTCTGCATCACTGAAGGTGGTTTGCCTGCGCAAGTCGGTTAGGTGAACCTAAGCAGCGGGCTGAATGGGCGCTGGGAAAGTCCCATTAGGATCATCATTCATGGCGGAGTTGACCTCGTGGCCCGAAATCCTCACCAAGCTTCTGGACGGAGACGACCTCGCTGTCTCCGAATCCACCTGGGCAATGCGCCAGGTCATGGCGGGCGAGGCAACCCCCTCACAGCTGGCCGCGCTCCTGATCGCCCTCCGGGCGAAGGGTGAGACGGTCGATGAGATCGTCGGATTTCGGGATGCGATTCTCGAGGCAGCGGTCCCGCTTCCGATCCGCAGTGATGTGCTCGACATCGTCGGTACCGGCGGAGATCGTCACCGAACCGTGAACATTTCCACCACCGCGTCGGTCATTGCCTCCGCGGCCGGTATTCCCGTCGTCAAGCACGGCAATCGTGCCGCCAGCTCAGCCTCGGGCGCCTCTGACGTGCTCGGCGCGCTCGGTGTCGATCTGTCGCTGGGAGCCGATCGCGTCGCTCAGGTGCTCGACGAGGTGGGGATCACGTTCGTCTTCGCCGCGGCGTTTCACCCCGGCTTCCGCCACGCGGGGCCCACGCGCGCCGAGCTCGGCATCCCGACCGTGTTCAACTTCCTCGGACCGTTGGCAAATCCCGCGCGTGCGGAGGCGAACGCTGTCGGCGTGGCTCAACTCGACCGCGTACCGCTGATCACCGGCGTCTTCCGCAACCGCGGTGCGACGGCGCTGGTCTTCCGCGGGGACGACGGACTGGACGAACTGACCACGACCGGGCACAGCCGCGTGTGGGAAGTGTCGCGTGGCGACATTCACGATCACGATCTCGACCCGCGCGACCTCGGTCTCCCGACGGCTTCTCTCGACGACCTTCGCGGCGGAGATGCCGCGCACAATGCCGCGGTGGTCCGCTCGGTGCTGGCCGGCGACCAGGGGCCGGTGCGCGACATCGTGCTCCTCAATGCCGCGGCCGGCATCGTCGCATACCGGCTTTCTCAGGACGCGGCTCAGGTGCAGCGCCCGATCCTCGAGCGCTTGGCCGAAGGGCTCGAGCAGGCGGCCGCGGCCGTGGACTCGGGAGCGGCCGAGAAGCGTCTCGACGACTGGGTCCGCGCCACTCGAGCGTGACGCCACTCATGCCAGGGCGCATGCTGGAGGGGTGAGCCCCTACGACGCCCTGGTGGAGATCGCGACTCTTCTCGAACGCGAGCGCGCGTCTCGATATCGGTCCAAGGCGTTTCGCGCGGCGGCGGCCGCGATCGAGGGGTTCAGCGATGAGGAGTTGCGCGATCCGGCACGGTTGCGCCGGATCAAGGGAGTCGGCGACTCGAGTCGGGCCGTCATCGAGCAGGCGCTCAGTGGCGGCGTGCCGGAGTATCTTGCCGACCTCCGTGACCGGACCGAGGGTGCCGAGCCGACATCGACGCTCAGCCGCGACTTGCGGGGCGACCTGCACACGCATTCTGAGTGGTCGGACGGGCTGACCTCTATCGATCTGATGGTGGGGGCAGCACGAAAGCTCGGGCGCGAGTACATCGCGTTGACCGATCACTCGCCACGACTCCGTGTCGCCCGTGGACTGTCGGCGGAGCGCCTGCGCGAACAACTGAGGGAGGTCCCACAGTTCTGTACACCCGAGTTCACTCTCCTCAGCGGAATCGAGGTGGACATCCTCGACGACGGATCACTGGACCAGGAGGATGAGCTGCTCGACGAGCTCGACATCGTCGTCGCGTCTGTCCACTCGAAACTGCGTATGGAGAAGCGCCCGATGACGCGCCGGCTCGTCGCCGCCGTCTCCAGCCCGCGGGTGGACGTTCTCGGTCATGTGACCGGGCGGCTCGTCCAGGGGGCACGGGGAACCCGGCCGCCCTCCGATTTCGATGCACGTGCCGTCTTCGAGGCCTGCGCGGAGCACGGGGTTGCCGTTGAGATCAACGCTCGGCCGGAGCGTCAGGACCCACCCGACGATCTGCTCTCACTCGCGCAGGACATCGGATGCCTCTTCTCGATCGATTCGGATGCGCACGCACCGGGGCAGCTCGCGCTCCTGGACTACGGGGCCGCGCGCGCCGAACACGCCGGAATCCCACCAGAGCGCATCGTCACGACGTGGCCGCTTGCGCGGCTTCGGGACTGGTCCACGCGTCAGCGATGACGTCCGCCTGTGGTGGAGGCGCCCTAGGCTGATTGGATGGCGTCGAACGTGCAGGGTCCACGCGCGGTGCCGTGGCTGATCGTCCTCGGCGTCCTTGTCGGCGCTCTGAGCTTTCGCGCTCCGGTCATCGCCGTCTCACCTGTCCTCCGCGACATCGAACGCGACCTCGGAATCGGATCGGCGACGGCCGGGCTGCTCACCTCGGCGCCGGTCCTGGCTTTCGCGCTCCTGACACCGTTCGCGGCGCTGCTGATCCGTCGCGCCGGTTCCGACCTGGCCCTGATGATCACGCTGGCGGGTGTGCTGCTCGGGACGGTCGTGCGGGCCGGACCCGGTTATGGGTGGATGCTCGCCGGGATGATCATCATCGGGGTGTCCATCACCATCGGCAATGTCGTGGTTCCGGTGATCATCCGGCGCGAGGTGCCGAAAGAACGTGTGTCGTTCATCATGGCGCTCTACGTCGCGACCATGAACGGTGGGTCGCTTCTGGTGACTCTTGCCACCGCGCCTCTTGCCACGGTGCTGGGATGGTCGGGCGCGCTGTTGCTGTGGGCATCGATGACCCTCCTCGGGGTGGGTCTGTGGGGAATGCACGTCGCGCGTGGCCGTCGAGCCGGGACGCTGAACGTTCCCTCGTCACCCGCGTCACAGGCCCGCACACGCGTCCAGGATCTCGCGACGGGCGCGATCACGGTGCCTACCGGGACTCCTGGCTCTCGGGCGATCCTGCGCCAGCCCGTCATCTGGCTCCTCGCCTTCGCCTTCGGTGCTCAGGCGCTGCTGTACTACGCCCTCTCGACGTGGCTGCCGACTCTGACGAGTGACCTGCTCGGGATCGGATTGTCTGGCGCGAGTGCGCTCGCCGCGCTCTATCAGGGGGCGGCGATCGTGGGTGCCTTCGTCGTGCCGGCATTCGCCAAGGTAGCGGGCAGGTACGGGGCGCCCATCGTGATCTGTCTGTCGTGGCTGATCCTTGCCGGCGGTCTCCTCTACGCGCCGCAGCACATCTGGCTGTGGCTCACACTCGGGGCTGTGGGGCATGCCGGGGGATTCGTCGTGGTGTTCGCTGGAGTCGTGCAGGTCGCCCGTTCTGATGCGGAGGCCACGACAGGCTCGGCGGTCATCCAAGGAATCGGCTACGGCATCAGCGCCGCCGGTGCGCCGCTGCTCGGTGCGCTCCATGAGGAGACCGGCGGCTGGCAGGCACCGCTGACCGTGGTTCTCGTGATCGCAGTGGCCTACTGCGTCATGCTTCTCGGTGCGTCGGTGGCCGCCGGGCGTATCCGTCGCTGACCCGACTCACCGTCGTGTCGCGCCGAGCTGGCCATCGGCCCAGCCGACGAACGCGCGTCGTCGACCTCGTTCATCGAGCACATGACCGAGACGCTTGTAGTAGTTGAGGATGACCGCGCGGTCGACGACACGTGTGTCCGTGCCTGCGGTCAGGGACGCCTCGACGTCGGTGGCTTCGGCGAGGGACGCAAGCCACACCACGGCGTACAGGTTCGCGGGGCCGCCAGCGAGGGTGACACTCATGCGGGTCTCGGCGCGCGCGGCGATGCGGCGAGCGCTCTCCTCCAATCGAGCCGGGGGAGCGAGGAGCCAGAGGACAAGCGCATGCGGCCAGTGCACATTCCCGAACGCGATATCGATGCGTTGACTGACCGCTCCCGAGGTCACGGCATCCCGGAGGAGGCGCCCCGCCTGCGGTTCCCCAACCTCCAGGGTGCGCGCGGCGGATGCGGCGGACGCACGCCCGTCGTGCTCCAAGATCGCGAGGGTGCGCAGGAGCCGAGGGGTGAGGGTGGGTCGCGCGCCGGGGGACCGCGGCGGTTGATCGACGGGCGCGTCGCCCGCGCGCCACGCGGAGCCGTCACGAAACGAACGGGTGATGAGGCTGGACCGAATGCGCTCGACCCCGGGGATGATCGCGATCTCGCGTTGGACGGTGGCTCGGAATCCGGTCATGTCGTGTGCCATGACGAGACACGTCAGATCCCGCGCGCCGGTGACCCCTCGGACAGTGACGGCCGCGGGAACCTGCACGAGCGTCTCCGCCACCGCGTCCGTCGCCCCCGGACGACAGCCGATGTCCACCACGCCGAGGACGATCGGCATCGAGGGTGCGATGTAGCTCGTGATCCACGCGCGACCCGTGGAGGCGAGTGCCTCCCATCGGCGACGAACCGTCGGTGCGCTGGTCCCGATCCGTCGCGCGACCTGCGCCCACGAGGCGCGCACATCGGGCTGCATCGCGCGGATCAGCTCGAGGTCCGAATCGGACAATCCAGTCAGCGTGGGATCAGGCGCTTCGTCCATATCGGACATTCTGACGCTCATATCGGAAGAAATCGACCAGGAAACACTGCCGAAACACCTGAAGCGGCATCGTGGTCGCCACATCTTCTGAGGAGTTCGCATGACAGGTTCATCTGTGACGATGGCCCAGGCTCCCGGCGCCACCGGCCGGGTGCTCCGCGGCATCGAGCGCGTCGGCAACCGGCTGCCCCACCCGTTTTACCTCTTCCTGATCCTCGCGGGCCTCGTGGTGATCGCCTCCGCCATCGCTGCGGCTGCCGGAGCTACCGCTACGGTTCCCGCGACCGGCGAGACCGTGGCGGTGCAGAGCCTGCTTTCCGGCGAGGGGGTCGCGTATATCGTGACCTCGACGATCACGAACTTCGTCACGTTCCCGCCGCTCGGTCTCATCATCACGGTGATGCTCGGGATCGGCGTCGCGGAGCGCCTGGGCCTCCTCAACGCCTTCATGCGGGGAGCCGTCCTGGCCGCGCCGAAGTGGTCGGTCACGTATGTCGTCGTCTTCGTAAGCCTGATGGGCAACCTCGCCTCAGACTCCGCGATGGTCATCCTTCCGCCGCTGGCCGCGGCCGCGTTCTACGCCGCCGGTCGGCACCCGTTGGCCGGGTTCATCGCCTCCTATGCAGCGGTCGTGGCCGGTTTCAGCGCGAACGTGATCATCGCCGGCACGGATGTCCTCCTCGCCGGCATCACGACGAGTGCCGCGCAGATCGTTGACCCAGATGCGGTCGTCACGCCGCTGTCGAACTGGTACTTCATGGCGACCTCGACAGTCCTCCTCTCCATCGTCATCACCTTCACCTGCCAGCGCTTCATCGAGCCGCGGCTGGGCACCTACAGCGGTGAGGCCCAGGAAGATGATCTCCGCCCCCTCGATCGGGCACAGCGCAAGGGACTGCTCGCGGCCGGAATCGCAGTCGTCGTCTTCGCGGCGATCGTGGCCACCGCGGTGCTGGTCCCCGGGTCGCCTCTTCGCGGTGAGGATGGCGCGATTCTGCAGTCGCCGTTCATGACCGGCATCCCGTTCTTCCTCCTGATCTTCTTCCTCGTTGTCGGTGTGGCTTACGGGTTGACCGCGAAGACACTCACGTCGTGGGACCAGATCCCGCGGATGATGACCGAGGCTGTGCGGGACCTGGTTCCGTTCATCGTCGTGATCTTCACGGCGGCGCAGGCGATCGCCTGGTTCAGCTGGTCCAACCTCGGGCTGGTGATTGCGGAATCCGGTGCGGCCGGCATGGAGAGCGCGGGACTGGACGGAATCTGGGGCCTGATGCTCTTCAGTCTCTTCGTCGCCCTGCCGGCGCTCGTGCTGGCGAGCGGGTCGGCCCTGTGGACGCTGCTTGCCCCGATCTTCGTCCCGATGTTCATGCTCAACGGGATCGACCCTGCGTACGTCCAGGCCGCGTTCCGCATCACCGACTCGGCGACCAACCCGCTCGTGCCGATGAACCCGATGCTTCCGGTCATCCTCGGCCTGATGCAGAAGTGGGCGCCGAAGAGCGGGCTCGGTACGCTGTTCAGCCTTGTCATCCCCTTCACCGTCGCGATCTGGGTGACCTGGCTCCTGCTTCTGCTCGTCTGGGGTCTCCTGGGCTTGCCGGTCGGCCCCGGCCACGGCCTCATGCTCTGATTGACTGACACCACCACCGAAAGCACCGAGTGACCTCATGAACACGACCGAGACCGTTTCCCCCGTCGATGAGCTCCGTGCGGGAGCGGCCGAACGCGAAGAACTCCTGCGCGATGTCGCCCGCGACCTGCACGAGCACCCGGAAATCCGGTTCACCGAGCACCACGCCGCGGCGCGTCTGACAAAGGAGCTGGAGGAGGCGGGATTCGCCGTCGAGCGCGGCTTCGCTGGTCTGGACACTGCCTTCGTCGGACGGTGGTCAACCCCCGATGCCACCTCGGACACTCCGACGATCGCCGTCTTCTGTGAGTTCGACGCGCTTGAGGGGATCGGTCACGCGTGTGGCCATAACCTGATCGCCGCAGCGGGCCTGGGCGCCGGCCTGATCCTCAAAGACGCGCTCGAGGCAACGACGGGTACACCCGCGAACCTCGTCGTCGTCGGGAGTCCGGGGGAGGAGGGCGCTGCGGGCAAGGTCCCGATGATCGAGGCCGGCGTGCTCGATGGCGTCGACCTTGCGATGATGATCCACCCCGCCGGATCGACCTATGTCAACATGACGACGCTCTCGCGGGTCGCCCTGGACATCGATTTCACCGGACGCGCAAGCCATGCGGCGGCCAGTCCCCACACCGGCGTGAACGCCCTCGACGCAGCGACCTTGTCTTTGACCGCCATCGGCTTGCTCCGTCAGCAGCTGACCGACGACGTGCGCATCCACGCGATCATCGTCGATGGGGGACAGGCGCCGAACATCATTCCCGAGCACACCTCCCTCCGCGTGTTCGTGCGTGCGGGTTCGCGTGACCATCTGCTCGACGACGTTGTGCCGCGTGTGCGGGCGTGCTTTGAGGGTGCAGCGATTGCCACCGGATGCGAGGTCTCGATCGCCGAGAACACGCCGCCGTACTACTCGATGGTCACCAACCCCGTTCTCGGAGCGATCGCCACCGATGCGTTGTCTCAGCTGGGAAGGGAGCTGGCGACGGTCGAGCAGGGTTTGGGATCGACGGACATGGGTAACGTCAGCCAGGTCGTTCCGGCGATCCACCCGACGATCTCCCTCGGGGATGGGCTCGTTCCGCACACGCGTGAGTTCGCCGCCGCAGCCGCCGGAGGCGAGGATGCCGACGCGGTGATCCGTGACGGCGCGCTCATGCTCGCCGCAACGGCGCTCGCCGTCTTCCGTGACCCGTCGTTGGCGCAGCAGGCGGCGAGCGAGTTCGTCGCCCACTGACGGCGGGTCGTCAGCGGGCGCCCGCGAGCGCGTCGGCGGCGCGCCGCAGGGAGGTGCCGAGCCCGTAGCGGGTGCCGAACTCCTCGATGGCGTGGGCATCGGCGTGGTGGAGGCGACTGTCCGGAACATCGAGCGTGAGTGTGCGGACGACCTGGACCACGGTCGGTGCGACTGAGAGGTAGTCCTCTGCCGCGAGGATCTTGCCGCGCACTCCCGCTGACATTCCCTCCCCGGCGCGGGCCGCGTCGAGGATTCCCGTCAGGTCGCCGTGGGTCGCGAGAAGGGACGCGGCGGTCTTCTCGCCGACGCCTGCCACCCCCGGCAGTCCGTCGGACGGGTCCCCGCGCAGGACGGCGAAGTCGGCGTACTGCGAGGGAAGGATGCCGTACTTGGTGGCGACGGCGGCGTCGTCGAGGACGTCGAGGTTGCTCATTCCCCGCCCGGTGTAGATCACGCGGACCTGGGCGGCGTCGTCAACGAGTTGGATCAGGTCGCGGTCGCCGGTCACGACGTCGACCGGGATCGAACTCTGCGTTGCGAGGGACCCGATCACGTCGTCGGCCTCGTGCTCGGCCGCGCCAACGATCGGGATGCCCAGGAGCTGGAGTTCTTCGCGGATGAGGGGGAGCTGTGCCTCCAGAGGGTCGGGAACCTCTTCAACGTCGGGGCCGGACTCGATCTCTACCTCGACGCGGTGAGTTTTGTAGCTCGGGATGAGGTTCACGCGCCACTGGGGCCGCCAGTCGTCGTCCCAACAGGCGACAAGGTGGCTGGGTTCGTAGGTCGAGACCAGCTTCGCGATCATGTCCAACAGGCCACGGGCGGCGTTGACCGGCATGCCGTCCGGGCTCCGGACCTTGTCCGGCACGCCGTAGAACGCGCGGAAGTACAAACCGGCCGTATCGAGGAGCATCAGGCGTTCGGACATGGAGATCACTTCCGTTGGGTGGCGGGGTGCGCTGAAGGAGTGGCGCTCAGCACGGTGATGGCCCCGAGCGTCGTCCCCTGCGCCTATTGTGCGCAGAGGGGAGGGCATTGTGTCGGAAGAGCTCGGTCAGTTTTTGGATGTCGCTCTGCGCGCTGCGCAGCAAAGACTCGCGCATGTAGAAGGGGAACTCGCTGCGTTGCGTGCGGACCGTGGTGCGGGGGGTGCCGATGATGAGCATGATCCGGAGGGGACCCCGCTGTCCGAGGAATGGTCCCGGTTGATGGGCGTTCGCGAGCAGGCCAATCGTGAGCTGGCCGAGCTCGCGTCAGCAAGAGCCCGCATGGTCGACGGGACATATGGCGTGTGCGTCGACTGCGGGAAACGGATTTCGCCCGCGCGCCTCGAGGCACGTCCCACTGCCGAGCGGTGTGTGGCGTGTGCGGAGAAGGCGTCGCGCTAGCACCCGGGTCCGGATGGATTCTCGTCACAGGTCCGCTCGACGAGTGCCGTCTTTGCTTCAAGCACCGTGATCGTCGCGCCCGCTCCCGGGATCGAGAGCGTTCCGTCGACCGGTTGCCATCCTTCGCCGAAGTTCACTTCTGCCGCGTATGCGACGGAGACGGATGCCGTGTAGTCGCCTGGCGACGTGTAGGTGTGCGCTGTCGGGGTGGGGGAGAACTGTGGCTGGCCGAGCGAATCCCAGCTCGTGCCGCCGTCGTCGGACACGTAGGTCGTGCCATCGCCCGCATCGAAGGTGAACGACACGGGGGCGAACGACACCGCTACTGGAAAGTCCAGAAGCTCTCCGCTCGCGGAGAACGCCGAGGCCGAGGCGACGAGATTCGTCGGCAGACCGACGACGGCGAACCCGGCCGGCTCGTTCGCGAACGACGCCGGGGGCGGACTGAAGATAAGGAGGTCCGTGACAGTGACGTCGTCCGCCGTGGGGATCCGCACCTCTTCTTCGTCCGGCTCGTCCGGGTCGCCCGGCTCCGGCGGTTGGACAATCAGGCACCCGGTGTCGGTGAGGCGGAAACACTCGGAGGCATTTGCCTCCCGCACGTCGATCGAGTAATTGGGCAACGAGTAGTACACGCCCGAGTCAATCGTGCCGCCGTATCCGTCGCCCGCGTTTCCACGAGGCCCGCTCACATCGCCCCCGCCCCCGCCCCCTGGCGTCGTGCGCGACGCTCCGACGGTGACGGAGGACCCCGTGTTCGCGACAGCGCAGTCCCCGACGATGTTGAGCCCGGCGCAACCGCGCTCCGAGTGCGTCGAAGCCGCGAGCGCGCCACCACCGAACGCCATGATGGTGGCCTGCACAAGCACCATCGACCCGCCTAAGAATTGCTCGACTACTCGCATTCGGGTGGTCCTTCGCGCCCGGCTATGGATGAAATAGTGAACGGCGGCGCAGCCTCGCCGGTCGGTAGCAGCTCGACGGTGAGCCCCTGGACATCGGAGCGGTCTGGAGAGACCACGGAGGTGCCTTCCGGATCGGTCAGGTCGACGTCCGAAACGTCAGAGCACGTTGCGAGGACTATCTGGCCGCTCTCTGGGTCCCAGGAGGCGATCTCCACGAGCGTGACGCTCGCCTCGCCCGACATAGTGAGGCCGTCCGCGTGGTAGCCGCTGAATGTCTCTTTTGCCGCATCGAGCATTCCACCGGAGACGAGCGAGTAAATCGGTTCGAACGTCGCTGGATCAGCGAAGTCGGCTGAGTTGATTGCGTCGACGTACTCGCGGTAGGTCTCCTCGGCGGCGGCGAACGCCTCCTCTTCCGTGGCGAAGCCCGCGGTCGCTGTTGGCGTGTCGGTCGGGGCGGGATCGGAAGCGCAGGCGGTGAACATCAGCGCCACCCCCACCGTCACCGCGACCGCCATGCTCCGGCGCACCATGATTCGCATGCTCACACGCTACTCATCGAGTCGGGGATGACCGCTGCTTCTTTCCACAGTGTGCGTCAGCGCCGCGCGGTGGCGGCTGTGGAGGAGTGGGTGAGCGATGATCCGGCGACTCCAGTGCGCATCGTCATGACCCTGCGGAGCGCACTCGTCCTCTGATACCCTGGAGTGTCACGCGTGTGGCGTTCGCCGCACGTTCGTGACATCACAACCAATCCATTCGCTTCATCTCGAAGGTTTTCGCACGCGTGCGCGTTCGTAATTTCGGATGAGGCCCGAGTAACCAAAAACCCAAGGACAACCCACTACATGACTACCGCAACGACCGCCCCGGCCACCAAGCAGGTCGCTATCAACGACATCGGATCTGCTGAGGACTTCCTGGCCGCGGTCGAAGAGACCCTCAAGGGCAAAGACTTCAACGACGGCTCACTCATCGAAGGCACCGTCGTCAAGGTAGACCGCGACGAGGTCCTCCTCGACGTGGGCTACAAGACCGAGGGTGTTATCCCCTCGCGCGAACTTTCCATCAAGCACGATGTTGACCCCAACGAGGTCGTCAAGGTCGGCGACGAGGTCGAGGCTCTCGTTCTCCAGAAGGAGGACAAGGAAGGCCGCCTCATCCTGTCGAAGAAGCGTGCGCAGTACGAGCGCGCCTGGGGCGACGTCGAGAAGATCAAGGAGAACGACGGTGTCGTGACCGGTTCGGTCATCGAGGTCGTCAAGGGCGGTCTTATCGTCGACATCGGCCTGCGTGGCTTCCTGCCCGCATCGCTCATCGAGCTCCGCCGCGTCCGCGACCTCACCCCTTACCTCGGTCAGGAGCTTGAGGCGAAGATCCTCGAACTCGACAAGAACCGCAACAACGTTGTTCTGTCGCGTCGCGCGCTGCTGGAGCAGACCCAGTCCGAGTCGCGCAGCAACTTCCTCAACAACCTCCACAAGGGTCAGGTCCGCAAGGGCATCGTCTCGTCGATCGTCAACTTCGGTGCGTTCGTCGACCTCGGTGGCGTTGACGGTCTCGTCCACGTCTCGGAGCTCTCCTGGAAGCACATCGAGCACGCATCTGAGGTCGTCGAGGTTGGCCAGGAGGTCACCGTCGAGATCCTTGAGGTCGACCTGGACCGCGAGCGTGTCTCGCTGTCGCTGAAGGCGACCCAGGAGGACCCGTGGCAGGTCTTCGCCCGTACCCACGCAATCGGACAGGTTGCTCCGGGCAAGGTCACCAAGCTCGTTCCGTTCGGTGCGTTCGTTCGCGTCGCAGACGGCATCGAGGGCCTCGTGCACATCTCTGAGCTCTCCGGCAAGCACGTCGAGCTCGCCGAGCAGGTCGTGTCGGTCGGCGAAGAGGTCTTCGTCAAGATCATCGACATCGACCTGGAGCGTCGCCGCATCTCGCTGTCGCTGAAGCAGGCGAACGAGTCGGTCGACCCGTTCGGCACCGAGTTCGACCCCGCCCTCTACGGCATGGTCACCGAGTACGACGAGAACGGGGAGTACAAGTACCCCGAGGGCTTCGACGCGGAGACCAACCAGTGGAAGGAAGGCTTCGACGAGCAGCGCCTTGCCTGGGAGAGCGAGTACGCCGCTGCCCAGGCTCGCTGGGAAGCGCACAAGGCTCAGGTCGCGAAGGCGGCCGAGGCCGAGGCTGCGGCTCCCGCGGACAACGGTGCATCCTCGTTCGCTTCGAACGAGCAGCCCTCCGGCGCCGGCACTCTTGCCGACGACGAGGCACTGGCTGCCCTGCGCGAGAAGCTCGCAGGCCGCTGAAAACCCCCGCGGAGCCGTTGAGCTCCGCACGAAGGGCCGGGACCGGAAGGTTCCGGCCCTTTTCGTCTCCGGTCGTGTTCTGTCGCGTCGGGGAATACGACTGCACTGAGCGGGATTGGTTCTGAGGTGACGGCACACGATATCGGGCTCCGTTCGGAGCGAGGACCGATCCTCCTGGCGATCATGGTGACCACCGGCGTTGTCGCCATGGAAGCCACGGTTCTTGCCACGGCGGTCACGGTGATTGTCGACGACATCGGCGGGTTCGCGCAGTATCCGTGGCTGTTCTCGATCTTCCTCCTCACGCAAGCCGTCACCGTCCCGGTGTACTCCAAGCTCGCCGACACCATCGGGCGCAAGCCGATCCTCCTGTTCGGTATCGCGGTCTTCCTTCTCGCGTCCGTCCTCTGCGCGCTCGCGTGGGATATGACGAGCCTTATCGTCTTCCGCGCCGTGCAGGGCATCGGTGCGGGCGCCGTCTTGCCGATGACCATCACGATCGTCGGCGACATCTATACGGTCGCCGAACGCGCACGCGTCCAGGGCTACATCGCGAGCGTCTGGGCGATGGCGTCCGTCGCCGGTCCGTCGCTCGGCGGCTTGTTCGCGATGTGGGACGCATGGCGCTGGATCTTCTGGATCAACCTTCCGCTGTGCATCCTCGCGTTTGTGATGCTCGCCCGCCGCTATCGCGAGGAACTCACCCCCACGAGGCACCGCATCGACTACCTCGGGGCGACATTGCTCATGGTCGGACTCACCCTGATCTTGCTCGGCACGCTGGAAGGCGGGGTGGCATGGGAGTGGACCTCGCCGATCTCGTTCGCGGTCTTCGGCACCGGCGCGGCGCTTCTGGTGATCTTCGCCTTTGTCGAGGCGCGTGCGGCGGAGCCCATCCTCCCTGGCTGGCTCTTCCGGCGCCGGCTGCTGACCACCACGAATGTGCTCGGCGCCGCGATCGGTGTCGTGCTCATCGGCGTGACAGCGTTCATCCCCACCTATCTGGTGACGGCGGCCGGAGTCGGTCCGCTGGTCGCTGGTTTGACCTTGGCGCCGTTGCTGATCGGCTGGCCGATCGCCGCATCTCAGGCCGGTCGGCTCTACCTCCGGTGGGGATTCCGACCTGTGGCCATCCTCGGTGGTGTCCTCGTCACTGTCGGGAGCATCGCTCTCGCGTGGGTCAGCGGGACACCGCACATCGTCACGGTCGGAGCCGCCTGTCTGATCGTGGGGCTCGGTCTCGGTTTCTCGGCAGTGCCGACCCTCGTCGCTGCTCAGTCCAGCGTCGCCTGGCACGGGCGCGGGGTCGTGACCGGCGCGAACATGTTCAGCCGATCAGCCGGTCAGGCCGTGGGTGCGGCGATCCTCGGCGCTGTCTCCAACGCCATCATCGCCTCGCGCGGCGGCGTGGAGACAGACCCGGCCACGATGACGGCGGCGTCGACGGCCGTCTTCATCGGCGTATCCGTTGCAGCACTGTTGATCCTCGTGTCGGCCTTGGCGATGCCGCGCGAGGAAGCACCATCAGCCGGCGAGCAGGCTCGCGCATAGGAGCACGATGCCGATGGCCGGCGGCACGAGCTGGATGAGCGCTGGGCGGAGCTTCGTCTTGTCGCTTCCGACGAGAACGAGCCCCGCGACCGTCATCGCCGTCGCTCCGGCCACAACAAGTCCGAGCCCGAACATCTCAGCGCCGGTGAACACGCACATGATCCCGCCGATCACCATGACCGCCAGAAGCGCGTTGTAGAAACCCTGATTGAAGGCGAGGGCGCGGGTCTGCTGCGCCTGTTCCGGTGTCATTCCGAACACCTTTCCCGTCTTCGGAGACAGCCACGCGACGGACTCCAGATAGAAGATGTACGCGTGAATGCCCGCGGCAAGCACGAGGAAGACGGTCGCGGCGATCCACAGCGGGGTGTTCATACCTCCAAACTACCCGTCCCCTCTGACGTGCGGCAGATTGGGCATGTCACGGATCGAACCTGCGCGGAGGACGCCGTTATCGGCGCACGGACGAGCCGCAGCAACACACGCATCGGAGGCGTGGCACGATGAACGTATGCCGCTACTCGCGCTGACCGGAGGGATCGCCTCAGGCAAGTCAACGATCGCCGCGCATCTTGCGGAGCGCGGTGCGGTCATCGTTGATGCTGACCGGATCGTGCGGGACGTGCAGGCGCCGGGCTCGCCTGTTCTCAGCGAGATCGCGGCAGCCTTCGGGCCAGACGTGCTGACCGAAGGCGGGGCGCTCGATCGGGCGCGTCTGGGCAAGATCGTCTTCTCGGACACGCACGCGCGTGAACAGCTCAATGCGATCGTGCATCCGGCAGTTCGACGCGAGTCGACGCGTCGCTTCTCGGCGGCACGCGCGCAGGACCCCGGTGCCGTCATCGTCTACGACGTGCCGCTCTTGGTCGAGGCGCGGGTGGACGATCCCTGGGATCTGATCGTCGTGGCGCACGCGCCCGCCGAGGTTCGCCTCCAGCGCCTCATTCAGGAGCGTGGGATGACACTCGCGGACGCGCGTGCACGCGTTTCGGCGCAAGTCAGCGATGAGGCACGTCTCGCGATCGCCGACGTCGTGATCGATACGGCGGGCTCCCGTGCCCACACCCTGGAACAGGTCGACGCGCTGTGGACTCGCGTCGCGCAGCGGGCCACCTAGAGCAGCGGCTCGGCGCTGGACTCTCTTTCGAGGCGTCGACGATGGAGGCGTCGTAGCACCACGATCGCGCCGACGATGAAGGCCACGATGATCAGCACGGTCAGAACCGGCGCGAAGAACGCGGTGACGACGAGGCTCAGTGCCGAGGCATCCTCGGCGGTGGAGAGGATGGGCGCCGCGGCTCCGGCCGTTGCGAGGTTGGCGACGGGTCGGATCCCGGCCTTGAACGCGTGCATACCCAAGGCGATCACCACACCGATGACCACGGGAATCCATGCGTTGTTCTGAAACAGTGAGCTCGGGTCTTCGATCCGGAACGATTCGGCCGTGGAGCCGGCGCCGAAAGCGACCCCACCTGCGGCGGGTCGGACCACGGTTTGGATCACATCATTAATCGAGTCGACCGCGGGGACCTTGTCAGCGACGACCTCCACGACGAGCAGGATGCCGGTTATCCATAGAGCGACGTCGCCGCTGAGCCATGACCACGCGTCCGGCAGTGTGATGGCGGGAACGAAGCGGTCGGCGAGCCCGAGCGCGAACAACGGCATCCACGCGTTGAGGCCGGCCGCAGCGGCGAGGCCGGACCCCATAAGAATCTCCAGCATGCTCCCCAGACTACGAGCGACCGCGGTGAGGCAGAACACGTCGACATCACCATCGCACGGATCACCCTCATGCAACCCTCGGACGACAGTCACCGCGGTGATATGGCCCGGCAACACTTTGTTCATCCGGGGCGCGTACCGTGATCTCCAGTGGGAGGAGGTCATGGTGAGCGTACCGATCCAAGAGGGCGGCTGGTCCGAGGACGACGCCGATTGGGATGACTTCGCCACGGGGGATTTCGAATCGGGAGACGACGACCGCTTCTGAGCGGCATCGTGCTCACGGCGAACATCGCCCGTGATGTCTGAGGCGCGGCCTACCC
Source organism: Microbacteriaceae bacterium PS02070 (assembly GCA_029959865.1). GTDB lineage: Bacteria > Actinomycetota > Actinomycetes > Actinomycetales > Microbacteriaceae > Microbacterium. The sequence continues at coordinate 413,301 of JASCPE010000002.1, forward strand.
TGGACACGTGCAACCGACTCAAGCTGTCCGCCCTTTCGAGGTCGTCAGCGAATACGTGCCCAGTGGTGACCAACCTCGGGCCATCGCAGACCTCGCCGCGCGCATCAACGCGGGTGAAACCGATGTCGTCCTTCTCGGCGCCACCGGAACCGGCAAGTCCGCGACCACTGCGTGGCTGATTGAACAGGTCCAGCGACCGACGCTCGTGCTCGCTCACAATAAGACGCTGGCCGCGCAGCTTGCCAACGAATTCCGCGATCTGCTCCCGAACAACGCGGTCGAGTATTTCGTGAGCTATTACGACTACTACCAGCCCGAGGCCTACGTGCCCCAGACAGACACCTTCATTGAGAAGGACTCGTCCGTCAACGCCGAGGTCGAGCGCCTGCGCCATTCCACGACCAACTCGCTCCTGAGTCGCCGTGATGTCGTGGTGGTCTCCACGGTCTCCTGCATCTATGGCCTCGGCAAGCCGGAGGAGTACCTGCGCGCGATGGTTGCACTGCAGGTGGGGGAGCGGTATGACCGCGATGCCCTCATCCGCAAGTTCATCTCGATGCAGTACAACCGCAACGACGTCGACTTCTCGCGCGGCAATTTCCGCGTGCGCGGGGACACGATCGAGATCATTCCGGTCTACGAGGAGTACGCGGTGCGGATCGAGCTCTTCGGCGATGAGATCGAGGGCCTGTACAAGCTGCATCCACTCACCGGTGATGTCATCGAGAAGATGGACAGCGTGCCGATCTTCCCTGCGTCGCACTACGTTGCCGCGACGGAGACCGTGCAGCGCGCGATCGGAACGATCGAGACAGAGCTGGCGGCACGCCTGGCCGAACTCGAGGGCCAGGGCAAGCTCCTCGAGGCTCAACGCCTGCGGATGCGTACGACATTCGATATCGAGATGCTCCAGCAGCTCGGCTTCTGCTCCGGAATCGAGAACTACTCGCGCCACCTCGACGGCCGCGAGCCGGGGGAGCCGCCGCACACGCTCCTGGACTTCTTCCCCGACGACTTCCTCCTGGTGATCGACGAATCGCACGTGACGATCCCGCAGATCGGTGCGATGTACGAGGGTGATGCTTCCCGCAAGCGCACGCTGGTCGACCACGGCTTCCGCCTGCCCAGTGCGCTGGACAACCGTCCGCTGCGCTTCGATGAGTTCAAGGAACGCATCGGTCAGTCCGTCTACCTCTCCGCGACGCCCGGCAGGTACGAGATGGGCATCGCGGACGGTGTGGTGGAGCAGATCATCCGCCCCACCGGGTTGGTCGACCCGCAGATCGTGGTCAAGCCGTCCAAGGGCCAGATCGATGACCTCCTGGAAGAGATTCGGCTGCGCGTGGAACGTGATGAGCGCGTCCTGGTGACCACCCTCACGAAGAAGATGGCGGAGGAGCTCACAGACTTCCTCGGCGAACACGGTGTCCGCGTGCGCTACCTGCACTCCGATGTCGACACGCTCCGACGCGTCGAGCTGCTCACCGAGTTACGGTCCGGGGTGTACGACGTCCTGGTCGGCATCAACCTGCTGCGCGAAGGCCTTGATCTCCCGGAAGTGTCGCTCGTCGCAATCCTCGACGCCGACAAGGAGGGGTTCCTGCGTTCGGGCACGTCGCTCATCCAGACGATCGGGCGTGCCGCGCGTAACGTGTCGGGCGAGGTGCATATGTACGCCGACAGGATCACTGATTCCATGCGCAGCGCGATCGATGAGACCAACCGCCGCCGCGAGAAGCAGATCGCCTATAACAAGGAGCGGGGTATCGACCCTCAGCCCCTGCGGAAGAAGATCGCCGACATCACCGATGCGCTCGCGCGCGAAGCCTCAGACACCGCCGATCTCCTCTCCAAGAAGTCGAAATCGGGCAAGGGTAAGAGCCCGACACCGCGACTGCGCCGCGAAGGAATCGCCGCGGAAGGCGCGACGCAACTCGAGGCGACGATTCAAGACCTCTCTGATCAGATGCTTGCGGCGGCCTCCGAGCTCAAGTTCGAGCTCGCGGCCAGGCTGCGCGACGAAGTGCAAGACCTGAAGAAGGATCTGCGCGCCATGGAGCGCGCGGGGCACGCCTGATTTCCGGACCCTCATCCGAGGGTGACGGGGCCCACCGACGTCGACTCGCGAGGTCTCGGTCTCGCGACGTTCACCGTCATATGCGTGTGTTCCGCACTACCTGTGAGTAATCTTTGTGGCTGACAAGGGTTTGCTGAGCGCACTGAAGGGGCCCAGATGAGTGACGACGATGGCCGACGCGATGAGGACGGCACTGCCGAGCACGAAGAGCCGATCTCGCCGGAGCCCGCACAGGGCGTGAACCCCACGGTGGACGACACGACTCCGGTCGCCGCGTCCGTGAGTGTCTCCCACCCGGAAGCGGACGCGATCGAGCCGGATGCTGATCAGCCGCTGACGAAGCCCTCACCCGACGGTGCCGTCGCGCCCGCACAGGCGGAGCACGCGCCCGAAGTGGGCGCCGGTGAGCCCGAGCAGATTGCCGGGTCGGACGGTGCAGCTCCCGCATTCACGGAGGTTCCCCCGCCCGTCGCTCCCGCGGACGTTGCGGCAGAGGGTGCGGCCTTGAACGACCCGGGTGCAGCGCCCACCACGCCGCCGGTCCCTCCCGTGCTTCCGGCGCCCCCGAGCGATGCCGCCGGCGCGCCTCAGTCCACGGCCGGAGCCGTGCCACCCGCGCCCGGCACCCCGCCGGCGCCGGGTGCCCCGCCCGTGCCGCCCGCGCCCGGAACGTCGACCGCGACTCGCCCGGGCTTCTTCGACCCCAAGCGCCTCGGATTCGCCGCGATCGGAGGCGCGATCGCCGTCGGGGGTGCGCTCGTCGCCGCCGTGGTGCTTGTGCTGCTTACGTTGTTGTTCGGCCTCATCTCCGGCGCGAACATCTCTGATGCTCTGCAGGGCTTCGGCAACACCGACGTACCCGGGTTCCAGTCGGTGCTGTGGATCGCCGTGCTGAACCTCTTCGGGCAGCTCTCGGTGTCGGTGGCCGCGGGTGGTCTGGCCAGTGCCTCGATCGTCGGTGGCGGCATTCCCTTCCTCGGCCTCGTCACCGCTTTCGGGGCGGCGGCGTGGTGGAGTCACCGCCTCGAGCGTCAAGACCGCTCCTCTCGCGGAGGGGTGTGGGTCCTGGGCGCCGCTGCGGGTCTCGCCGCGGCGATTCTCGTGCTGCTCCTGTCCATCATCGGTAGGTACAGCGTCGATGCCTCCACGGCGGGGGTGTCCGTCGGAGTCAGTGTTTCCACCCTGTCGGTGGGGAGCTTCTTCGGGCCCCTGATCACCGTCGCGCTCGCGTCCGTGTTCGGGCGCTGGCTCGCTCGCGGAGAGTCAGAACGTTCGTTCTGGTCTGCTCTGTGGCACGTTCCGTCGCGCTTCTGGGGCTGGGCACGTGACATTTACGATTACGCGGCCGTGGTGACGGTGATCTTCGTTCCCCTCGCGCTCGTCGTGACGATCGTCGCGGGCGATGGCGCCCTGTCGAGTTGGCCGCTCGGTGTGGGGCAGTGGACCGTCGCAACGATCGCGGTCGCTCACCTCGGCGGCGTGGGCGTCTCAGCGCTCGCTGTCGGCCAGGGCATGTCAGAGACGTATTCGCTGTTCGGTGACGCCTCGCCGTGGTGGTGGATCGCGTTCCTGTTCGCCGTCATCGCGGCGGCGTTGGCGGCCATCGTTATTGCGGCGCGTAGGCGGTCACATCCCGTCCCACTCCAGCGGGCGTGGATCCTCCCGGTCGGGGCACTGGTCGTCGCACTGGTCGTGGCGTTGGTGTTCGGGACAGCGTATGCGGCCGGTGGCCTCGGCGTGATGGGCTCCGGAAGCGGGTTCTCCGCCCAGATCGCGCCGGCGTGGTGGACCTACTTCTTGGCGCTTCTTTGGGGAGCGGCAGTCGAAGCCCTCGCACGGTTCGTTGCTCCGACGATTCTCGCGACCGTTCCTGCACTGGCGAAGCTCACGACGGGCCCGCGCTCCGCTTCCGATGCTCCGGTCGCCACCGCGGCGCAGGGGCACGGCGTCGCCGAAGCCGGGGCAACGGCACCGGCGAATGACGCTGCGCCAGCGCCCGCCGCGAAGCCGCTCAGCCCCGCGGCGAAGAAGCGACTCGCCATCGGCGGTATCGTCATCGGCGCCGTGGCCCTCCTGGTCATCGCCGGTGCGGTGACCGTGAGCATCTTGAAGGCGACGGTCTTCTCTCCCAAGCCTGCCGTCGAGGCTTATCTCGATGACATCGCCAACGGCCGCTTTGCCGACGCATTCGCGGCCGGGCCGGGCACGTCGACGGGCGCGACCGCCCTCGTGAAGAGCAACGAGGTGACACTTGCCGACGGAATCACCGATGTCTCGGTGGGCGATGGCACCGAGACCGGCGACAGCATCACCTTCGACATCTCTTACGAGGTGGCGGGACAGCGCGAAACCGGCCAGATCACGGTGGAGTCCACGGGGTCGCAGGCGGTGTTCTTCGACTCGTGGGACTTGTCTTCGGGCCTGGAGACGACCGCGTACGTCTCGGGTGCAGACCTGATCGTCGGGGGTGTGGAGATCCCGGACTCCCTGGAAGGTGCGGAGTTCATCGCGTACCCCGGGGTCTACGAGACAGAGGCCGTCGCCTCGCAGTGGGAAGACGTGACCGTCGAACCGCTGACCGTCTCCGGTTTCGGTGGTCAGGTGCAGGCTGAAACCTCGCCCAGCCCGGCGCTGGCTGATGAGATCTCCCGACAGGTGAATGAGCACATCGACGACTGCGCAGCCAGCACGGAGCTCGACCCGGAGGACTGCCCGTTCCGCGCCTACACGTTCGGCGAAGTGCGTGATGTGGCCTGGACAGTTGTGGACTACCCGGTCGTGGAGGTGGGTTCGTACGGGTCGTTCTCGGCGGCCGAGGGCGAGGTGACCGTCACCTACGAGCGTCAGACCTTCAGCGATGACTGGGAAGCCGACGAGTACACCAGCTCGGTGACGGTCTGGGGGCAGTACGTGGTCGAGGGCGACACCGTCTCGGTGACGTACTGACGACGGGCGGCGTGCGCTTCGCTGTGAGCGCACGCCGCCGCCAGTGTCGGAGGCTGAATCTAGACTTGACGGGTGCCTATTGTCCCCGTCGTCTCTCCCGCGAAGCTCAGCGTCCGCGGCGCGCGTGTCCATAACCTCCAGGACGTTGATCTCGACATCCCGCGCGACTCGCTCGTCGTGTTCACCGGGCTGTCCGGTTCGGGGAAGTCGAGCCTCGCGTTCGACACGATCTTCGCCGAGGGTCAGCGGCGATATGTCGAGTCGCTCAGCGCCTACGCTCGCCAGTTCCTCGGACAGGTGGACCGTCCGGACGTCGACTTCATCGAGGGCCTGAGCCCGGCCGTCTCGATCGACCAGAAGTCGACGAACCGCAATCCCCGCTCCACGGTCGGTACGATCACGGAGATCTACGACTACATGCGTCTGCTGTGGGCGCGGATCGGTGTACCGCACTGTCCCGAATGCGGGGCTCGCATCCAGCGCCAGACGGTCCAGCAGATCGCCGACCATTTGGTGGAGCTTCCCGAGCGCACCCGGTACCAGATCGTCGCCCCGATCGTGAGCCAGAAGAAGGGCGAGTTCGTCGACCTCTTCAAGGAGCTCTCCGCAAAGGGATACGCGCGCGCCGTCGTGGACGGCGACCTGGTTCAGCTCGCCGAGCCACCGAAATTGAAGAAGAGCTATAAGCACGACATCGCCGTCGTGGTGGACCGTCTCGTCGCCTCAGACGACATTCTCGGCCGTGTCACAGACTCAGTCGAGACTGCATTGGGTCTGGCTGGCGGCATCATGCAGGTCAACTTCGTCGACGAAGAAGGCGACGCCGCGTGGCAGAGCTTCAGCGAGAAGCTGGCGTGCCCCAATGGCCACCCGATCCACCTCACGGAGATCGAACCGCGTACCTTCTCGTTCAACGCTCCGTTCGGCGCGTGCCCCACCTGCTCGGGACTCGGCACCCGAATGTCGGTGGATGTCGACCTCATGCTCGGCGACGAAGAGCTCTCGATCAGCGAGGGTGTGCTGCTGCCCTGGACGACTCAGGGCAAGGGACTCTTCCAGTACTACGAGCGCCTTCTCGAAGGCCTGGCCGCGGACCTGAACTTCAGCCTGGACACCCCATGGAAGGACCTTCCCGAGGACATTCGGGAAGCAGTGCTGCGAGGCGAGGATTACAAGGTCACTGTCCGGTGGAAGAACAAGTACGGCCGTGAGATGCGGTACGCGTCTGGTTTCGAGGGGGTCGTGCCCTACATCGAGCGGCAGTACCTCCAGGCCGAGTCCGACTCCCAGCGACAGCGGTGGTCGGATTACCTGCGGGAGGTTCCCTGTCCAACCTGTCAGGGCGCGCGCCTCAAGCCTGAGGTCCTCGCCGTCCTCGTCCATGGCCACTCGATCGCGGCGGCCTCCCAACTGAGTCTCAGCGACGCGCAGGGCTTCTTCGCAGACCTGGCGCTGAATGATCGCGAGGCGAAGATCGCGGCGCAGGTGCTGCGCGAGATCCGAGTTCGCCTGGACTTCCTCATCCAGGTCGGTCTGACCTACTTGAATCTCTCCCGATCCGCCGGCAGCCTGTCCGGTGGTGAGGCTCAGCGCATCCGGCTCGCGACGCAGATCGGCTCCGGTTTGACCGGCGTGCTGTACGTGCTCGACGAGCCATCGATCGGCCTGCACCAGCGTGATAATCGTCGACTCATCTCGACCCTGCTCGCGCTCAAGGATCTCGGGAACACCCTCATCGTCGTGGAGCATGACGAGGAAACCATCCAGGCCGCCGACTGGCTCGTGGACATCGGCCCACGTGCGGGGGTGGACGGGGGCACGGTCGTGCACAGCGGTCCGCTCGCCTCCCTGTTGGAGGAGCCTCGCTCTTTGACGGGCGCGTACCTGTCCGGTCGGCGCAGCATTCCCACACCGAAGAAGCGCCGCAAGATCGACAAGAAGCGTCAGGTCTCGGTTGTCGGAGCGCGTGAGAACAATCTCAAGAACGTGACCGTCGACTTCCCGCTCGGTGTGCTCACGGCCGTCACCGGCGTTTCCGGGTCCGGGAAGTCCTCGCTCGTCAACGACATCCTCTACCAGGTGCTCGCTGCGCGCCTCAACGGTGCGCGCACGGTCCCTGGCAAGCACACCCGGGTCACGGGGTTGGACAACCTCGACAAGGTCGTTCACGTCGATCAAGCGCCCATCGGACGTACACCGCGCTCGAACCCCGCCACGTACACGGGCGTCTTCGACCGGATCCGCACGCTGTTCAGCGAAACGCCCGAGGCGAAGGCGCGGGGCTACCAGCCCGGCCGTTTCAGCTTCAACGTCAAGGGTGGCCGCTGCGAGGCATGCTCGGGTGACGGAACCCTGAAGATCGAGATGAACTTCCTGCCCGATGTGTACGTCGACTGCGAGGTCTGCCACGGCAAGCGCTACAACCGCGACACGCTCAGCGTCCACTACAAGGGCAAGAACATCGCCGAGGTCCTCGAGATGCCGATTTCGGAGGCCGCGGAGTTCTTCGAACCGATCGGTGCGATCCATCGCTACCTGAAGACTCTTGTCGACGTCGGGCTCGGGTACGTGCGTCTGGGACAGTCCGCGACGACGCTCTCGGGCGGTGAGGCGCAGCGCGTCAAGCTCGCCACCGAGCTGCAGCGTCGCTCGAACGGGCGCAGTATCTACGTCCTGGACGAGCCGACCACCGGATTGCACTTCGAAGACGTCAGTCGCCTTCTCGAAGTCCTCGGCGGGCTCGTGGACAAGGGCAATACCGTCGTCGTGATCGAGCACAATCTCGATGTCATCAAGTCCGCGGATTGGGTCATCGATTTGGGGCCCGAGGGCGGCTCGGGCGGTGGCGAAATTCTCGCCACCGGCACGCCGGAGCAGGTAGCCCGCGTCCCGGAGAGCCACACCGGTCGGTTCCTGGCTGAGGTGCTGCACGCGGAGGATAACCGGGCGCAGCGCAAGGCAGGCTGACATGGCCGACGTGCTGGCGTACCGGCCCAAACCGGGCGAGATACCGACGGACCCGGGTGTGTACCGGTTCCGCGACGCGCAGGGCCGGATCCTGTACGTCGGAAAGGCCAAGAACCTCCGCGCTCGCCTGTCGAACTACTTCGCTCCGCTTCGCACGTTGCACGAGCGCACCCGGCGGATGGTGACGACGGCCGCATCGGTCGAGTGGACGGTGGTCCGCAGCGACGTCGAGGCACTGCAACTGGAGTACATGTGGATCCAGGAGTTCTCGCCTCCGTTCAACGTGCGTTACAAGGACGACAAGTCGTATCCGTTCATGGCGATCACCCTCGCGGACGAGGCGCCGAGGGTCATGGTGACCCGAAACCACAAGATCCGGGGCGCGAAGTATTTCGGTCCCTATCCGAAGGTGTGGGCTGTGCATGACACGATCGACCAGCTGATCAAGGTCTTCCCGATCCGGACGTGCAGCGATGCGTCTTACAAGCGGGCCATGGCGACGGGGCGGCCGTGCTTCGCCGGCCAGATCGGTCGCTGCGGCGGCCCGTGCTCGATGAAGGTGACGATCGAAGAGCATCGTGCCATCGTGAACGACTTCGTCTCCTTCATGTCCGGTTCGGATCAGCGCTTCACCCGTGAGCTCACGGCACGGATGAAAGAGGCGTCCGCCGCGATGGACTATGAGGCAGCGGCACTCTACCGTGATCAGCTGCGCGCGCTCGAGGTCGTCCTCGGCAAGAGCGCGCTCGTGCTTGCGCCCGATACGGACGCCGACGTGTTCGGTGTCGCGGAGGACGAGCTCTCCGCCGCCGTGCAGCAGTTTGTCGTGCGCGGGGGACGAGTGCGCGGAGTCCGTGCGACAACGATCGACAAGGAACTCGACATCTCCCGCGGGGAACTGATCGATCAGATCATCCAACGTGCGTACGGTGCCGCGTCCGGTGACGATGTGCCCCGAAGGGTGCTCGTTCCGACGCTCCCGGACACCGTCGACACGCTCGTGCAGTGGCTGGAGGAGCGGCGCGGGAAGCGAGTCGAGATCCAGGTGGCTCAGCGTGGCCGCAAGGCGGACCTGTTGGCGACGGCGACCCTGAACGCAGAGCAGGCGCTGAATCTCCACAAGCTGCGACGCTCCAGCGATTACACCACTCGGACGCAGGCACTGTCCGATCTGCAAGATGCCCTCGGGCTCGCCGATGCACCGTTGCGGATCGAGGGGTTCGACGTCTCGCACCTCGGCGGTACCGGGGTCGTGGCCTCGATGGTCGTGTTCGAGGACGGTCTCGCGCGCAAGGATCAATACCGTTCGTTCGGGGTTGCGGAGACCACCGACGACACCGACTCGCTGTACCAGGTGCTCCGGCGGAGACTCGCGCACCTCGATGACGCCGAAGAAGAGATCGTGATGGATCCCACCGCGGAGGGCGAAGTCGCGGTGATTCCCACACGGCGCAGGTTCGCCTATCCGCCGCAACTGCTCGTCGTCGATGGCGGGAAACCGCAGGTGCAGGCGGCCGCACGTGCTCTGCGCGACTCCGGCCATTCCGAGATCGCCTTGATCGGCATTGCGAAGCGTCTTGAAGAGGTGTGGCTCCCGGACGATGACTATCCGGTGATCCTGCCGCGGACCTCCGAGGCGCTGTACCTCCTCCAACGGCTGCGAGACGAAGCGCACCGCTTTGCGATCACGCATCAGCGCAAGCGCCGCAAGCGTGACATCTCGACGGTGCTCGGCGAGATCCCTGGTCTCGGTCCGACGCGGATCAAGGCGCTCCTGCGACACTTCGGCTCGGTGACCGCACTCCGCCAGGCGACGCCGGCGGAGATCGAAGAGCTTCCCGGAATCGGCCCCGCGCTCGCGGCGACCGTGCACCAGCACCTCGCCGCCGGACAGACCACGTCGAGTCGCTAGGCTGGGCGCGACGAAAGGGGAACGGTGAGCGAGGACAAGCCCACGGGCGAAGTGCTGATCGTCACCGGGATGTCGGGCGCCGGGCGCAGTACTGCGGCCAACGCCCTCGAGGACCTCGGCTGGTATGTCGTCGACAACCTTCCGCCGCAGATGTTGCGCCCTCTCATGCAGCTGACCCAGTTCGCCGGCTCGACACTTCCCAAGATCGCCGCCGTCGTCGACGTGCGCGGGCGCGATCTCTTCGCCGAGCTCCCCGCGGTAACGCAGTCGCTGCGTGACAGTGGACGCGTGCGCGTGTTGTTCCTCGATGCCTCCGACGATGTCCTCGTGCGCCGCTTCGAGTCCGTGCGCCGCCCCCACCCTCTGCAGGGGGACGGCACGATCGTCGATGGGATCCGCCGTGAGCGCGCGATGCTCGCGCCCATCCGCGAGAGCGCGGACGTCGTCGTGGACACATCGAGCTCGAACGTCCACCAGCTCTCGATGCGCACCGTGGAGCTCTTCGCGGATGAGAATGCCGCCCGGCACACGATCACCATCATGAGCTTCGGTTTCAAGTACGGCCTGCCACCAGACGCCGACCTCGTCGCCGACATGCGATTCCTGCCGAACCCCTACTGGGACCCGAGTCTGCGGGCGCTCACGGGGCAAGACCCGCTCGTGCGCGAGTTCGTGCTCGCCCAGCCCGGCGCGACCGAGTTCCTGGAGGCGTACGCTGTCGCGCTTCGCCCCGTGATCGAGGGATACCAGCGGGAGAACAAGCGGCACTCCGTCATCGCGATCGGGTGCACCGGCGGCAAGCACCGCTCCGTCGTCAGCGTCGGAGAGCTCGCCGAACGTCTGGAGAACGTTCCGGGCGTCGCGGTCCGCGTGAAACACCGCGACCTCGGGCGCGAGTAGGCTAGAACGTCGTTCCCGCACCTGACGAAGGAAAACCTGTGACGCTGACTGCTGACGTGAAGACCGAACTGGAACAGATCCGGGACCCCCGGCCGTCGGTCCGAGCAGCAGAGCTCACCGCCATCCTTCGTTTCTCCGGCGGGTTGCACTCCATCGCCGGACGCGTGGCCGTCGAGGCGCAGCTGGACACCGACCCGCTTGCACGACGTGTCGCGCGCGATCTCATCGAGCTCTACGGAGTGCGCCCCCAGCTCGTTCGGGTACAGGCTTCGGGGGGCCGAGCGGGAGGGCACTTCGCCGTCCGTGTCATCGACGGGGGCGAGACTCTCGCACGGCAGACCGGCCTTTTCGACCAGCGCCGCCGCCCCGTGCGGGGTCTGCCGAACCGTCTCACAACCGGTGCCCGCCCGGATCTGGCTGCCGTCTGGCGCGGGGCGTTCCTGGCCGCGGGGTCACTGTCGGAGCCGGGACGTTCCGCGGCCTTGGAAGTCACGTGCCCGACGTCGGAGGCCGCAATGGCCCTCGTCGGGGCGGGTAACCGCATCGGGATCACTGCAAAGGCGCGGGAAGTGAGGGGCGTTCCGCGCGTCGTCGTGCGAGATACAGAGGCGATCCGCACAGCGCTGACGGAAATGGGCGCGACCGTTGCCGCGGCATCGTGGGAGGATCTCCGGCAGCGCCGAGAAGTACGCGCCGGTGTGAACCGCCTCGTCAACTTCGATGATGCGAATCTCCGTCGGTCGGCCCAGGCGGCTGTCGCGGCATGCGCCCGCGTGGAGCGCGCATTGGAGATCCTCGGCGACACCGTGCCGGACCACCTGGCCGAGGCCGGAGCCCTGCGCCTCGCGCACCGCGAGGCGAGCCTGGACGAGCTCGGCCACCACGCCGACCCGCCCCTCACGAAGGACGCCGTTGCCGGCCGCATTCGACGCCTCCTCGCCATGGCCGACCGCAAGGCCGCCCAAGAGGGGCTCCCCGACACGGAATCGGCTGTGCCGGAGGGCCTAGAAGGCTGACGCTGCCGCGGCCGCGGCCACGCCTCGAGAGAGGCGCCCTCATGCTCATCGCGTTGGTTTCATCGAGGACCAATCGATTCATCGTGGACAAATAGGAAACATCCCGGACTCCTGCGCGTTGGCATCAATAGGATGAAAGTGTCCGGGCGACGCGCACAACGGCGCGGCGCCAGCAGAGGCGCCACAGCCACTGTGGCGCAGACAGGAGTCAAGATCCCCATGGGAAAGTACACACTGCCCGAACTCCCGTACGACTACGCCGCACTAGAGCCGTCCATCAGCGGCAAGATCATGCAGCTGCACCACGACAAGCACCACAAGGCATACGTCGACGGCGCCAACACGGCACTTGACCAGCTGGCCGAGGCCCGCGAGAAGAACGACTTCGCGACGATCAACCAGCTCGAGAAGAACCTCGCGTTCAACCTCGGTGGTCACACCAACCACTCCATCTTCTGGACCAACCTGTCGCCCGAGGGTGGCGGGGAGCCCGACGGAGAGCTTGCCTCCGCGATCAGCGAGTACTTCGGCTCGTTCGATGCGTTCAAGGGTCAGTTCACCGCCGCAGCGCTCGGCGTGCAGGGCTCCGGCTGGGCGGGACTGTTCTGGGACTCGATCGGAGAGAACCTCATCATCCAGCAGTTCTTCGACCAGCAGTCGCAGTTCGCGGCGGGCACCGTTCCGCTCTACCTTCTCGATGTCTGGGAGCACGCGTACTACCTCGACTATCTGAACGTCCGCGCGGACTACGTGAAGGCGTCGTGGAACATCGCGAACTGGTCGAATGTGGGTGAGCGATTCGAGACCGCCCGTGAGAAGACGACCGGTCTCCTGGTAGGGTCGTAAGCAGGTAAGGGTGCCGGATCGGCTCGTTGAGTCGAGCGGGTCCGGCACCTTTTTCGCATCAGTGGAACGCGTTCCCACGGCGAGCATTTCGGCCTGATGAACGCAGAGAAACCGGGAGACACAGTGTCTGTCAAGATCGGAATCAACGGCTTCGGCCGCATCGGACGTAACTTCCTCCGCGCAGCTCTCGCGCAGGGCGCGGACATCGAGATCGTGGCGGTGAACGACCTCACCGACAACAAGACCCTCGCCCACCTCCTCAAGTACGACTCCGTGGGTGGCCGTCTTGACGCCGACGTGTCCTACGACGAGGACTCCATCTCGGTCAACGGCAAGGCGATCAAGGTCTTCGAAGAACGCGATCCCGCCAACCTTCCGTGGGGCGAGCTCGGCGTCGACATCGTCATCGAGTCGACCGGTCGTTTCACCAAGGCCGTCGACGCGAAGAAGCACATCGATGGTGGCGCGAAGAAGGTCATCATCTCGGCACCCGGCACCGACGTCGACGGCACGTTCGTCATGGGCGTGAACGACGACGCGTACGACCCCGAGACGATGAACATCATCTCCAACGCCTCGTGCACCACCAACTGCCTCGCACCGCTGGCGAAGGTCTTCAACGACAACTTCGGCATCGAGCGCGGCTTCATGATGACCGCTCACGCCTACACCGCCGACCAGAACCTGCAGGATGGTCCGCACAGCGACCTGCACCGTGCTCGTGCCGCAGCGATCAACATCGTTCCGGCGTCGACCGGTGCGGCGAAGGCCATCGGTCTCGTCCTGCCCGAACTCAACGGCAAGCTCAGCGGCTCCTCGTACCGCGTCCCCGTGCCGACCGGTTCGATCGTCGACCTCACGATCATCACGCCGACCGAGGGACTGACCCCCGACGTCATCAACGCTGCGTACGAGAAGGCCGCGGCGGACGGCGCTCTCAAGGGATACCTCAAGTACAACGACGACGCGATCGTCTCCAGCGACATCCAGCTCGACCCGCACTCGTCGGTCTTCGATGCCGGTCAGACGAACGTGTCCGGCAACCTGGTCAAGGTGTCCTCCTGGTACGACAACGAGTGGGGCTACTCCAACCGTCTCGTCGACCTCGCTGAGCTCGTCGGCGAGAAGCTCTAAGGTCTCTCATGGCCCTGCGCACCCTGGATTCTCTGGGGCCGCTTTCGGGTACGCGCGTCATCGTCCGTGCTGACTTCAACGTCCCTCTGAAGGACGGAGTCATCACGGACGATGGCCGCATCCGAGCGGCACTGCCGACGATCAACGACCTGATCAATCAGGGCGCCCGGGTCGTCGTGATCTCTCACCTCGGCCGCCCCGATGGCGCTCCGGAGGCGAAGTACAGCCTGGCTCCGGTCGCGCAGCGCCTCTCGGAGCTGCTCGGAAAGCCGGTTGCCTTCGCATCCGACACCGTCGGCGAGTCAGCGGCCGACGCCGTCGCCGCTCTCGAAGAGGGTGACGTTGCCGTCCTGGAGAATCTCCGGTTCAACCCGGGGGAAACCAGCAAGGATGCCGCGGAGCGCCGTGAGTTCGCGGAGAAGCTGGCGGAGTTCGGTGAGGCATTCGTTTCCGATGGCTTCGGGGTCGTCCACCGCAAGCAGGCGTCGGTGTACGAGCTCGCTGAGATTCTGCCGTCCGCGGCAGGTCAGCTCATCGCGACCGAGGTCGACGTACTGGACAAGCTCACCGAGAAGCCTGAGCGTCCGTACGCCGTGGTCTTGGGCGGCTCGAAGGTCAGCGACAAGCTGGGCGTGATCGAGCACCTGTTGCCGCGCGTCGACAAGCTCCTCATCGGCGGCGGCATGATGTTCACATTCCTCGCCGCTCAAGGTCACCCGGTTGCATCGAGTCTCCTTGAGAAGGATCTGTTGGACACGGTCAAGGGCTACCTCGCGGCAGCGGAGGAGAAGGGCATCGACCTGATCCTTCCTGTCGATGCCGTGGTTGCCGCGGCCTTCGCAGCGGATGCGGACCACGTGGTCGCGCCCGCCGACGCACTGGAAGACACCCCGTTCGGTGCCGACGGCATCGGCCTGGACATCGGACCCGAGACGCAGAAGATCTTCGCGGACGCCATCGCGGATTCGCGCACGGTGTTCTGGAACGGTCCCATGGGCGTCTTCGAGATGCCCGCGTTCGAGGCAGGCACGAGGGCTGTCGCGAAGGCGCTGACCGAGGTGCCGGGCCTGTCGGTCGTCGGTGGCGGCGACTCTGCCGCAGCCGTGCGTCAACTCGGTTTCGACGACGATGAGTTCGGTCACATTTCGACCGGCGGCGGCGCGAGCCTCGAGTTCCTCGAGGGCAAGGCACTGCCAGGATTGGAGGTTCTCGGATGGGAACGGTAAGCAGGCTCCCGCTCATCGCGGGCAACTGGAAGATGAATCTGGATCACCTCCAGGCGGTCGCGCTCGTGCAGAAGCTGTACTGGGCGCTCAAGGATGCCAAGCACGACGAGGCGAGCGTGGAAGTGGCGCTGTTTCCGCCTTTCACCGACCTCCGCACCGTTCAGACGCTGATCGACGCGGACAAGATCCCGTTCGCCCTCGGCGCGCAAGACCTTTCCACCCACGACTCCGGTGCATACACGGGTGAGGTTTCCGGGGCGTTCCTGGCCAAGCTCGAGGCTCAGTACGTCATCATCGGACACTCGGAGCGTCGTGAATATCACAACGAGACCGACGAGGTCGTGCGTGACAAGGTGCACGCCGCACTTCGTCACGGCATCACTCCGGTGATCTGCGTCGGCGAGACCGCCGAGGACCTCGAAGAGCATGGCGCCGCCGCCGTTCCGGTCGGTCAGCTGGAGAAGGCATTGGAAGGTGTCGCGAAGGACGCCGACATCGTCGTCGCATATGAGCCGGTATGGGCAATCGGTTCGGGTCAGGCCGCGACGCCCGACCAGGCGCAGGACGTGTGCCAGAAGCTCCGCGACGTCGTGGCATCCTCGTTGAGCGAGGAAGCAGCCGCCGCGACACGGATCCTCTACGGCGGCTCGGTGAAGTCGAGCAACATCGCCGGGTTCCTTCGTGAACCGGACGTCGATGGGGCGCTCGTCGGGGGGGCAAGCCTCCAGGCGGACGAGTTCGCCGCGATCATCCGCTTCCAGAAGCACGTCGGGGTCTAAGCCGCATCCGAGCCGGTCGGTATACTGGACAATCGTGCGACCCGACGGGTCGCCGTGAAAGGCCGTCACACCGTGGAAATCCTCCAGTTCTCCTTGCAGGTCCTCCTGGGGCTCTCAAGCCTGATTCTGACGCTGCTGATCCTCATGCATAAGGGGCGAGGCGGCGGGCTCTCCGACATGTTCGGTGGCGGGATGACGTCGGCGATGGGTTCCTCCGGACTCGCGGAGCGTAACCTCAACAGGTTCACGGTCATCATCGCGCTCGCATGGTTCGTCGCCGTGGTCGGCCTCGGTCTCATCACGAAGTTCCAGGGCATCTGATGGCTACCGGAGGAAGCGCGATTCGCGGTACACGTGTCGGGGCAGGCCCCATGGGCGAGCAGGACCACGGTCATCACGCCGACCGTGTGGCCGTCTCGTACTGGGACGCGCTGGGCAACGAGACGGTTCGCTACTTCGCGGCGGGTATCCCTGAGGAAGAGATCCCGGAGACGATCGACTCGCCGCACTCAGGACTGCCTGCCGGCCGAGACCAGGCGAACCCGCCTGCGGTTGCGAAGCCAGAGCCCTACAAGACGCACTTGGCCTACGTGAAGGAACGGCGCACGGACGACGAAGCCGCGGAGCTTCTCGACGACGCGCTCAAGCAACTCCGCGACCGCCGCGGCCAGTAGGTGAGCTGTTCCCGCCCATTGGCGTGTGCCGTGGCGCGGAGGAGGAGGACCGCATCGGTCGTCCGAGGCTCGCGCCTTCGTCGCTAGTTCTCGTCGTTGTCGATGAGCTCGGCGGGAACGTCGGCCGCGGCCGCCTCATCGACGAAGAAGATCGTGTGCCGGCGACCCTTCGCCCCGGCGACGGGGACCGAATCGTAACTGGCGCCGGCAAGCGCGAGCCCGAGGGCGGGCGCTTTGTCCGATCCGCTGAGCACGAGCCACACACGCCGGGAGGAGTTGATGACCGGCCGTGTCAAGGACACGCGCTCGGGCGGAGGCTTGGGGGAGTTGCGCACGGCGGTCACCGGGACATCCGTGAGCTGGATCTCACGACGGTCGGGGAAGAGCGAAGCGATGTGCCCGTCGGGTCCGACGCCGAGGAAGCACAGATCGAAATCGGGCCAGGGCTGCTCTTCCGTCCCGAAGCGCGCCAATTCGCGCGCGTACTGCTCTGCGGCCGCGTCGAGGTCGATTCCTTCGTCCGAGGCTGCGATCGCGTGGATGTTCTCGGCTGGTAACGGCACGTGGCTGAGGAGCACATCGCGAGCCAGCTTCTCGTTGCGCTCATCGTCGTCGCGCGCGACGAATCTCTCGTCCCCCCACCACACGTGCACGAGGGTCCAATCGATCTCCTCGACGGGTGCGGTGTGGGCGGCGGCCTCCAGCACGGCGCGTCCCATCGAGCCGCCGGTGAGGATGACGTGAAAGGTCTTACCCTGACCCGTACGGTGGCTCAGGCGGCGAAGAAACCGTCGTGCGACGCGGTGAGCAAGAGTTTCCGCTGTCTCGACAACGATGACGCGCTTCTCGTACGGGGTGGCCGCCATGGAGCTCCTCAACTGACGGGTCGATCCAGCTTCGTCCAACCCTCGGTGACGACTCGACCATACAGGATGTCGGGGTCGAGGCGGCGTAGCTCCTCCGCGAGGCACTCGCGCAGGCTCCGCCGTTGCAGAACGATGTCGTGCGATGGCTGGCCAGGCTGCTCAAGGACCGCGTCGGCGTCGTTGGAGCGTGCCAGGACGATGTCGCCGCTCTCACGCTTCAGCGTGACGCTGCGGATCCCGTGGTCCCACTCCTCGGGCGGAGCGTAGCGCCACGTGACCGGGACATCGAGGGCCAGGCGCAGCCACGCCGCCAGCAGACCGGTCGAGGGGGAGCTGCCCGCGCCGATGACCTCGGCCGAGGTCACCGCTTCGTACGGTGGCTGGTCCAAGACGGCAGCGAGCTGCTCGCGCCAGTGGGTCAACCGTGTCCAGGCGAGGTCGGTGTCGCCGGGTGCGTAGCCCGTGCGCAACGCGGAAAGGCGGCCCCGCTCGTACGGTTCCGTGGAGGCGTCCGTGATGCGCCGCTGCGCGATCGCGCCGATCGGCGAGCCTGACGGAACCTCGGGCGGATACTCCGGCCACCAGGCGACGACGGGAGCGTCGGGCAGAAGAAGCCCCGTGACGAGTCCCTCTTCGTTGCTGGCCGCTTCACCGCGCGCACGGAGGACGATCACCTCACTCGCGCCGGCGTCTCCGCCGACGCGAATCTGCGCGTCGAGGCCGTCCTGCTCATCAGGCTCCGTCGTGAGCACGATCACGCGCATCGGGTGTTCCCGGGAGGCATCGTTGGCGGCCTCGATGGCTTCCTCGCGCAGACCCTTCGCGGCGACGATGATGAGAGTCAGAACGCGCCCGAGGGCGACGGCGCCGCCCTCCTCGCGCACGCTGACGAGTTTTCGGGCGACCTGGGAAACGGTCGTGTCCGGCAGATCGACGATCATGGGCGCCTCCAGACGCGTCCGTCGCGGGCGAGGAGCTGGTCGGCGGATTCCGGCCCCCACGACCCGGGCGCGTATTGATCGAGCGGGCCACCCTGCTCGGTCCAGTACTCTTCGATCGGGTCGAGGATCTTCCAGGAGAGCTCGACCTCCTCGTGGCGGGGGAACAGGGGCGGGTCGCCGAGCAGGACATCGAGGATGAGCCGCTCGTACGCTTCCGGGGACGATTCGGTGAACGCGTGGCCATAGCCGAAGTCCATCGTGACGTCGCGGACCTCGCCAGCGGCGCCGGGCACTTTCGAACCGAATCGGATCGTCACACCCTCATCCGGCTGGATGCGGATCACGAGGGCGTTCTGACCGAGTTCGAGTGTTTGTGAGCGCTCGAACAGGTGCTGGGGTGCGCGCTTGAAGACCACGGCGATCTCCGTCACACGACGACCCAGGCGCTTGCCCGTCCGGAGGTAGAACGGCACGCCTGCCCACCGGCGGGTCCCGATCTCCAGCTTGATGGCCGCGAATGTCTCCGTGGTCGACCCGGGGTCCATGCCGTCCTCTTCGAGGAAGCCGGTGACCTTCTCGCCGCCCTGCCAGCCGCCGCCGTACTGTCCCCGCGCCGTGGCGAGAGCGAGGTCCTCCGGGAGCTGAACGGCCGCGAGGACCTTCTCCTTCTCGGCACGGAGGTCTTTCGCATCCCGCGAGATGGGCTCTTCCATCGCGGTGAGAGCGAGGAGCTGGAGGAGGTGGTTCTGGATGACGTCGCGGGCCGCGCCGATGCCGTCGTAGTAGCCCGCGCGTCCGCCGACACCGATGTCCTCGGCCATAGTGATCTGCACGTGGTCGACGTAGTTCGCATTCCACAGCGGCTCGTAGAGCTCGTTTGCGAAGCGCAGGGCGAGGATGTTCTGAACTGTCTCCTTGCCGAGGTAGTGGTCGATCCGGAAGATCGAATCCGCGGGGAAAGCAACCTCCAACGCACGGTTGAGCTCGCGCGCCGTCTGCAAGTCGCTTCCGAACGGCTTCTCGATCACGACTCGGCGCCAGCTCCCATCGTCGCTCTCCTCGACGAGTCCCGATTCCTTCAACTGGCGCGCGACGATCGGGAAGTCCCTGGGCGGGATCGACAGGTAGAACGCGTGGTTGCCCATCGTTCCGCGGTCCTCGTCCAGCGTCTGCACGGTGCGCCGCAGGCGTGCGAAAGCCTCGGCATCGTCGAACTCGCCCTGGACGAAGCGGATGCCCTCCAGCAGTTGCTTCCACGTGTCTTCGCGGAACGGCGTGCGTGCGTGCTGCTTGACGGCATCGTGGACGACCTCGGCGAAATCCCGGTCGTCCCAGTCGCGGCGTGCGAACCCGACCAGGGCGAACCCGGGGGGCAGCAGGCCACGGTTGGCCAGGTCATACACCGCGGGCAACAGCTTCTTGCGCGCCAGGTCGCCGGTCACCCCGAAGATGACGAGGGCGCTGGGCCCGGCGATGCGATTCAGGCGACGGTCGTCGGGATCGCGGAGAGGGTTCTTTCCGCGTGCGATCTCTGCGCTCATCCGGTCCGGCTCAGGCTTCCGGAGCTTCCTTGAGGGCCTGGGCGACGGTCTCCTGGAGTTCGTGCCAGGAGGCGATGAACTTCTCGACACCCTCGTCCTCAAGCACCTGCGTGGCGTCGGTGATGTCGACCCCGACCGTCGCCAGCGCATCGATCACGCGGTGCGCGTCGGCGTAGTTGGTCGTGATGGTGTCTCCGGTGACCTCGGCGTGGTCGAACGTGGCTTCCAGAGTCTTCTCGGGCATCGTGTTGACGGTACCCGGTGCGACGAGCTCCGTCACGTACAGGGTGTCCGGCAGCGACGGATCCTTCACGCCGGTCGATGCCCACAGCGGTCGCTGCAGGTTGGCGCCTGCATCGAGGAGAGCCTTCGCGCGCGGTTCGGCGAACTTCTTCTCGAACAGCTCGAACGCGAGTCGCGCATTGGCGACGCCCGCCTTGCTCTTGAGCGACGTCGCCTCGTCGGTTCCGATCTTCTCCAGGCGCTTGTCGACCTCGGTGTCCACACGGGACACGAAGAACGAGGCGACGGACTGAATCGTGGACAGGTCGATGCCCGCAGCCTGAGCCTTCTCGAGGCCGTCGAGGTAGGCATCGATCACGGCGTCGTAGCGTTCCAGGCTGAAGATCAGGGTCACGTTGACGCTGATGCCCGAACCGATGGTCTCGGCGATCGCAGGAAGCCCAGCCTGCGTGGCGGGGATCTTGATCAGCGCGTTCGGGCGGTTGACTGTGTCCCACAGCTTCTTCGCCTCGGCGGCGGTCGCCTCGGCATCGTGCGCAAGCTCGGGGGAGACTTCGATCGACACACGCCCGTCGACGCCGCCGGTGGCGTCGTAGACGGGGCGGAACACGTCCGCGGCGTCGGCGACGTCGGTGGTGGTCAGATCGAAGATCGCCTCGTCTGCGCTCGCACCCGCCGTCGTCAGCTCCGACAGTCGCTGGTCGTACGAGTCGTCGTCAGGGTTGCCAATGGCGCCCGCGAAGATCGTCGGGTTGGTTGTCACGCCGACGACGTTCCGCGTCTTGATCAGATCGGCGAGGTTGCCCGTCGTGATCCGTGCACGGGAGAGGTCGTCGAGCCAGATGCTGACGCCGGCGTCGCTGAGCGCCTGTGTGGGGGTGGTCATGAGTTCTCCTTCACGGTTTCACGAGCAGCGGCGGTCACGGCCTCCGCCGTGATGCCGAACTTCTCGAACAGAGTCTTGTAGTCCGCAGACGCACCGAAGTGGTCGATGCCGACCGTGCGTCCGCGGTCGCCGACGATGCCGCGCCAGAGCGCGGTGGCGCCGGCCTCGACGGACACGCGGGCGCGGATCTCCGAGGGCAGCACGCTCTCGCGGTACGCCTCGTCCTCCTCGTCGAACCACTCCAGCGCCGGAGCGGACACGACGCGGGCGTTGATTCCGTCCTGCTTCAGTGCCTCGCGGGCGGCGAGCGCCAGCTGGACCTCGGAGCCGGTCCCGATGATGATCACGTCGGGCGTGCCACCGGGTGCCTCCGCGAGGATGTACGCCCCGCGCGTGGCGCCGTGCGCCGATGCGAGGGTGTCACCCTCGGCGTCGCCCTCGCCACGCTCGAAGACGGGGAGGTTCTGACGCGTCAGAGCGAAGCCGGACGGGCCTTCGTTGCGGCGCAGAGCTTCCAACCAGACCTCGGCCGTTTCGTTCGCGTCGGCGGGACGCACAACAGCGAGGTTCGGGATGAGGCGGAGCGAAGACAACTGCTCGATCGGCTGGTGGGTGGGACCGTCCTCACCGAGGGCGATGGAGTCGTGTGTCCACACGAACAACGACGGAACGTTCATCAGCGCGGCCAAGCGCACCGCAGGGCGCATGTAGTCGCTGAAGATCAGGAACGTGCCGCCAAAAGGACGCGTGGGTCCGTGCAGCTTGATGCCGTTGATGATCGCACCCATGGCATGCTCACGGATACCGAAGTGCAGCACACGGCCGTAGGGGTCGCCCGACCACTCGTCGGTCGACCACTCCACGGGGATGAACGACTTCGCGTCCTTGATCGTGGTGTTGTTCGACTCGGCGAGGTCGGCCGAGCCGCCCCACAGTTCCGGCAGTTCGGGGGCGAGGGCGTTGATGACCTTGCCGGACGCCGCGCGCGTCGAGATCTCCTCGCCGGCAGCGAAAACGGGCAGGGCCTTCTCGATGCCCTCGGGGAGCTCCTGCGCATCCAGCCGGCGCAGCAGTTCGCGCCGCTCCGGGTTCGCCTCCGCCCAGGCGTCGAACGACTTCTGCCATTCGGCGCGGGCGTCTGCGCCACGCTGCACCAGTTCGCGCGTGTGACCGATGACCTCGTCGGAGACCTCGAAGGTCTTGTCCGGGTCGAAACCGAGCACCTTCTTCGTTGCGGCGAGTTCTTCCGCGCCCAGGGCTGAGCCGTGGATCTTGCCGGTGTTCTGCTTCTTCGGCGCAGGCCACCCGATGATGGTCTTGAGGATGATGATGGACGGGCGCCCGGTCTCGTCGCGCGCCGCCTCGATGGCGGAGAAGAGCTCGGCGACGTCTTCGACGTACTCGCCGGTCTTCTTCCAGTCCACGGTCTGGACGTGCCAGCCGTAGGCCTCGTAGCGCTTGGCGACATCCTCCGTGAAGGCCACGTCGGTGTCGTCCTCGATCGAGATCTGGTTCGCGTCGTAGAACGCGATGAGATTTCCGAGCTGCTGGTGTCCGGCGAGGCTCGAGGCCTCCGAGGTGATGCCCTCTTCCAGGTCGCCGTCACTGGCGATCGTGTAGATGAAGTGGTCGAACGGACTCGTGCCGGGGGCGGCGTCCGGGTCGAACAGGCCGCGCTCATACCGGGCGGCGTACGCGAAGCCGACCGCGGAGGCCAGACCCTGCCCGAGCGGGCCGGTCGTGATCTCGACGCCATCGGTGTGGTCGAACTCGGGGTGCCCGGGGGTCTTTGAGCCCCAGGTGCGCAATGCCTTCAGATCGTCGAGCTCGAGCCCGAAGCCGCCGAGGTAGAGCTGCACGTACTGCGTCAGAGACGAGTGGCCCGCCGAGAGCACGAACCGGTCACGTCCGGCCCAATGGGTGTCCTTCGGGTCGTGGCGCATGACGCGCTGGTACAGCAGGTAGGCGAGAGGGGCGAGGCTCATCGCGGTGCCGGGGTGGCCGTTGCCAACCTTTTCCACCGCGTCCGCGGCCAGGACACGTGCCGTGTCCACTGCGCGTCGATCGACTTCGTCCCATACAAGTTCAGCCACACGGCCGCCTTTCCTCAGGGCGTCTGTGCACAGTCTGGCGCCCTCGCTGAGATGGAGAGGGGGTGAAAGAAGGCACGGACGCACGCGTGTTTTCAGCATAGCGAAGCCGGTGACGAAGGGGGTCCGAATATGACGCGTGACGGCCTTCGGTTTCGCGCTCCGCCGCGCGCAGATGCCCTAGACTCGGACGGGACGATCGGCGATACGAGCGGGAGCGATGGACATCACGACGACGCAGCGGACACCGGCGCGCGAGAGCCGGACCTCCTGGGGTCGAACCATTCGCGCGTATGTCGCATTGACCAAGCCGCGCGTGCTGGAACTGCTCCTGGTCACCACGGTTCCGGTCATGATCCTCGCGGAGCGAGGGCTCCCGAACCTCTGGCTCGTGCTCGCTACCGTCATCGGTGGTTCGATGTCGGCGGGGTCAGCAGCCGCGTTCAACATGTATCTCGACCGCGACATCGATGCGCACATGCAGCGCACGGAGAAGCGCCCGCTCGTCACGGGGGAGATCACCCCGCGGGCCGCACTCATCTTCGCGTGGACTCTGGCAGTCCTTTCCACGGTGTGGCTGCTGCTGACGACAAACTGGCTGGCCGCCGTCCTCAGTGCAACCGCGATCTTCTTCTACGTCGTGATCTACACGATGATCCTCAAGCGGCGCACCGAGCAGAACATCGTCTGGGGCGGCATCGCCGGCTGCTTCCCCGTGCTCATCGGGTGGTCCGCGGTGACCGGGTCGCTTTCTTGGGCGCCGCTCGTTCTGTTCCTGCTCGTGTTCCTCTGGACACCGCCGCACTACTGGCCGCTCTCGATGAAGTACCGCACGCAGTACGAAGATGTCGACGTGCCGATGCTGGGCGCCACCCGCGACGGCTCCCAGGTGGGTCTGCAGGTCATCCTGTACGCGTGGGCGACCGTTGCCGCGTCGCTCCTGCTGATCCCGATCGCGCAGATGGGGCTCGTCTACACGGCCTCGGCGCTTGTCTTCGGTGGCTGGTTCATCGTCGAGTCCCACGTGCTCTACAGCCGCGCGGTCACGGGTGCGCAGCCTCGCCCGATGCGCGTCTTCCACGCGTCGATCACATATCTGACGCTGCTCTTCGTGGCCATCGCCGTCGACCCGCTGCTTCCCTTCTGACCCAGCCGGGTATCCCGCGCCCTTTATCAGGGACCGAGCCGGCACGGGCCCCGTTCTTCGCTCGGCGTCATGAGACGTCACGCTCCGTCATGCAATGCGGCGGGCGTTGCACCCACCGCGTTCTGCTCGAGATGGTGATTCATCGGCACACAGCCGACACCGACAGAAAGCAGAACGATGACTGACACGACCGATTCGGCCGCGGCAGCCACCGCGAACGAGCAGCCGAAGCGACGCACAGGACTCCTGATCGTCGCCTTCGTCGCCGTTGCCGCACTCGCGGCCGGTGGCGGAGCCCTCATTGCGCGTAGCCTCCCGACCGGCTCCACCACGGCACCGGCCCCCGCGGCGGACGAAGGCGCGGCAAGCGCAGCATCCGTCGACATCGAGTACGGAGAGGCGCGAGGCACCGCGGACGTCCATCAGGACGACGCGCTGGTGTCGACAGAATGGCTCTCCGAGAACCTGGACGACCCCTCTCTCGTGATCATCGAGGTCAGCGAGGGACGTTCCACCAGTACCTTGACCTCGTACGACACCGGGCACATTCCCGGGGCCGTCGAGTTCGTCTGGTACCGCGACTTCGTACAGCAGCTCACTCGGGATCTCGTCGACCGAGAGCAGTTCACAACGCTCGCGCAGTCCGCCGGGATCGAGCCCGACTCCACGGTCGTCATCTACGGCGACGCGAACAACTGGTTCGCCGCCTACGGTGCCTGGGTCTTCAAGCTGTACGGATTCGACGACGTGAAACTCCTCGATGGAGGACGCGCAGCGTGGGAAGCGGAGGGCAAGGAACTCAGTGCCACCGCGGAGGTACCGACGCCCGGGACATGGGAAGCGGAGGCGCCCAACTCCGACATCCGAGCGTTCCAGCCCGAGGTCCTCGAGGCGGCGACCGGTGAGTCGGATGCTGTCATCATCGATATTCGAGGACCCGCTGAGTTCAGCGGCGAGATCGGCGTTGCCGAGGGATTCGGTGGCGAAGCCGCCGCGAAGTGGGGCCACATCCCTACGGCAGTCAACGCACCGTGGGGCCAGATCGTCAATCAGCAGGACGACGGTGGTGACGGGACCTTCAAGGACATCGAGGAGATTCGACAGCACTATGCCGACCTCGGCGTCGACGGGACGAAGCCGATCATCGTCTACTGCCGCATCGGCGAACGGGCCAGCCACACCTGGTACGCACTGAGCCAACTCCTCGGATACGACGTCAAGCTCTACGACGGATCGTGGACCGAATGGGGCAACTCGGTCGGGGTTCCCGTTTCCAACCCGACCCTCGAGGCCAGCGGTGGATACAGCGGCCTCTGGGGCGGCGAGGACTGACCCGCGTGACCTCTGTCATCACGGACAGCGGTGGTGTCTCCCCAGGGAGCGCCACCGCTGCGCGTCCGATCGGGTGGACGCGCGCGGACACCGCGCGCACCATCCTGGCGCTGACGCTGGCCGCAGGGCTCGCCGTCACGGCGACGATCCTGCACAACGCGGCGGGAAGCGCTCCCGCCACGTCGCTGCTGATCGGCGCCGCACTCGGGATCGTGTTCGAACGCGGACGGTTCTGCTTCTACTGCATCTTCCGCGACCTGTTCGAGAAGAAGAACTCCCGCGGCTCCTACTCGATCCTCACGGCGCTCGCCGTCGGGTCCGTGGGATACGCGATCGTGTTCGCCATGCGCCTGCCCGCGCCCGTGCCGGGCAGCGAAGCCCCGGGAGCACACGTCGGCCCCGTCAGCCTCGCGCTGGTTGTCGCCGGGGTCGTTTTCGGCCTCGGCGTCGTGATCTCCGGGGGGTGTATCGCGGGGCACCTGTACCGGCTCGGGGAGGGGAGTCTGCGCGCCATTCCCGCGCTCGCAGGTGCCCTGGTGGGCTTTGGCCTCGGGTTCGCCACGTGGAATCCCATCGCCCGACTGACAGTGCTCGGAGCGCCCGCCCCCTGGCTGCCGGCCGCCGCGGGCTACGTTCCGGCGCTGGTTCTCCAGTTAGGTGTTCTCACGGCGATCGGCGTGGCGTTGCTGCGCTGGAATCCCCCGCAGGCGGCGCAACCGGAACGAGTGATCACCGCGACCGAGATACGCCGTAGCCTCTTCTTCAAACGGTGGCCAACGCTCCTCACGGGGGCTTTGGTGGGACTCATCGGCGTCATCGCCTACCTTCGTGTCGGACCGCTCGGCGTCACGAGTCAGCTCTCGAGCGCGACCCGCACGGTGCTCGATGACACCGGGTGGATACCGGAAACCCTGGTCGGAATCGACGGAGCCCTGGCGGGGTGCGTCGCACTTGTGATCGACACGATCACCGACAACGGGTGGCTCATCATCGGAATCCTCGTGGGCTCCCTCGCTGCTGCTCTTCCCGGCCGACGATTCCGCCTCGAGCCGGTGGGAGCACGGGGGAGCGGTGCTGCCCTCCTGGGCGGAATCATGATCGGGTGGAGCGCGGTCATCGGACTCGGATGCACTGTCGGCGTCTTCCTCTCCGGTATTCAGGCCTTCGCGGTCTCCGGGTGGGTCTTCGCAATCGCGCTCGTCAGCGGTCTCGCTGTGGGCTTCGCGCTGAAGCTGAATCGCTTCTGACGCTTCTTCACACGCTGCGTGCGACGACAGGGCGCGGTGGGCGCGGCCGAACTCCGCCGGTGCGGCCGGAGCCGGAAGCTCCGCGCATGATCGTGGCGACGCGCGTGAAGCCCCGAGACATCCGGCGCCGTTCCTGTCAGAGTGGGGAGTCAAGCGGCCCGCGGCACCACGCACGAGCCAGGTGAGGCGATCCGCACTCCGCACGAGAGCGAGGACCCATGAACGATCAGGCATTCCAGCTCACCGCCATTGCGATCTACTTCGCGGCGATGATCGGAATCGGCGTCTACGCCGCGCGCAAGAACCAAAGCCACGAGGACTACATGCTCGCTGGCCGCAGTCTCAGCCCGACGACCGCGGCATTGAGCGCGGGAGCATCGGACATGTCCGGGTGGCTCATGATGGGCCTTCCCGGTGCCATCTACGCGGCGGGACTCATCGAGGCGTGGATCGCCATCGGACTGACGATCGGCGCATATCTCAACTGGCGCTTCGTCGCACCGCGGTTGCGCGCATACACAGAGGTCGCCGGAAACTCCATCACAGTGCCGAGCTTCTTCGAGAACCGACTCAAGGACCGGACCCGCCTCTTACGCGTGGTGTCCTCGCTGGTGATCCTCGTCTTCTTCACCTTCTACATCTCGTCCGGCATGGTGGCCGGCGGTGTCTTCTTTGAGAGCTCGTTCGGCGTCGAGTACATCTGGGGCATGTTGCTGGTCGCGGGGGTGACGCTGCTCTACACCCTCTTCGGTGGTTTTCTTGGGGCCTCGCTCACCGACGTGGTGCAGGGCCTGATGATGATGGGCGCGCTCGTCGCCATTCCGGTCATCGCGACCGTGACGCTCGGGGGCCCCGGCAACGTCGTGGACGCCGTCAACGCGGTCGATCCGGAGCTGTTCTCCCTCGTGGGCGGGGGCCTCACGCCTGTCGTGCTCTTGGCGATCGTGTCGGCGGCGGCGTGGGGGCTCGGCTACGCGGGCCAGCCGCACATTATCGTCCGATTCATGGCGTTGCGCAGTGTCCGCGCGGCCACTCCGGCCAGGCGGGTCGGCATGTCGTGGATGATCCTGTCGCTCGCCGGAGCCGTCACCTCGGGCTTCATCGGCCTGGCGTACATTCAGCGCAACGCGCTCGATCTGGCCGATCCGGAGACGATCAACCTCGTCATGTCGCAGGTGCTCTTCCACCCGCTGGTTGCCGGCTTCGTGCTTGCGGCGGTGCTTGCCGCAATTATGAGCACTGTGTCCAGCCAGCTCATCGTCTGCTCCTCGGCGCTCGTGGAAGACCTCTACCGCGTCGTAACGAAGCGAACGCCCTCGCAGAAGACGCTCGCACTTGCGGGTCGTCTCTGCGTGCTCGCGATCGCCGTCATCGCCGGTGTCATGGCGATCGACCAGAGTGGCACGATTCTCGAGCTCGTCGGTTTCGCCTGGGCGGGGTTCGGCGCGGCGTTCGGGCCGGTCATCCTCCTTGCGCTGTTCTGGCGACGACTGACGAACTGGGGGGCGCTGACCGGAATGGTCGTCGGCGGCGTCACGGTGTTCGTATGGCCGCTGTTCGGTACCGGCCTCTACGAGATCGTGCCCGGCTTCGCGCTGAACCTGATCGTTGCCGTCGTCGTCAGCAGATTTACGTGGAAGCCCAACGAGGAGATCGACCGGGAGTTCGACGAGGCGGCACGCCTCGTCCGGGAGAAGGATGACACCACCTACGGCGCCCAACCGAGCACGCCGAACAGCGCCACGCGGGTGGCCTGAATCACCTCGCCAGCGACGATCCACGGCGCGGGCGAGCCCGCGCGGAGGAAGGTTCGCTCAGCGTGACGGCACGTCCGCGCTCAGCGCATGCCGCGTCGTCGCTCGCGTTAGCGGGCCGCGACGGTCTCGGGTGCGCGCGGATCGGTGGGGGTGAGTGTCGCCACCGGCGCCTTCAGATTCATCACGACCGCAGTCATCGCCGCCACGAGACACACGGCGAGCACCATGTGGATGTTCACGAGCGCGATGGGCAGGCCCGTGCGCGCCTGCCAGACCCCGACGATGATCTGGATGATCTCGATTCCCAGCAGGAGGCTCGTCCAGCGGGTGAGATTGAGCACCTTCGGGGTTCGCAACGATCCCAGAACAAGGCCGATCGTCAGGAGGAACGTGACGTAGCCCGGCCAACTGTGCACGTGCTGCCAGAAGCTCGGGTCCAGTCCGTTTCGGGCTGCGGAGTCGTCACCGGCGTGCGGTCCGGCGCCGGTGAGAATGATCCCCACGATCACAGTGACGGTCACGGCGAAGGTCGTGAGGTGCGTCAGGATCGCATAGCGGCGCGGCACCGCGAGTCGCCGAGCGCTCGGCGGCGCGTAAACGAGCACGAGGTTCGCGGTGGAGACGGCGACAAGACCCGCGGAGACGAAATAGTGCACGCCGACGACCGACGGGTGCAGGTGCATCCACACGGTGATGCCGCCGATCAGCGCCTGCAGGATGATGCCGAGGCCCACGATGAATGTCAGCCGAGCCGGAGCTGGACGCTCGTGTCGTTGGCGGATGACGGCGAGGAAGGCGAACGCGGCGATCACGACGAGAACCCCGGTGAGCGTACGGTTGCCGAACTCGATCAGGGAGTGGGCCGAGAGCTCTGCCGTCGGAATGAGGGACTCGGGCGTGCAGGTCGGCCACGTCGGACAGCCCATCCCCGAACCGGTGAGACGCACGAGTCCGCCCGTGCCGACGATGCCGATGTTCGAGATGAGCAGAGCCCAGGCGGTGATCTTCACCCAGCGGGTCACCGTAGTCGGCATCAGCGCGTCGCGGACGCGGGTGCGGAAGTCGTTCATGCGATGCCTCCCGGGCCATCGAGGGAATCGGGCGCCCGAACGGGCGAGTGCCTGTAGACTCGGGGGAGCGAATGCCGTCGAGTAAGGCTCTGTTGTTACACAGTCTAAATGCGCCATTCGAGGTCGCGAACACGGTCCGAGAAGCGGCATCCCCCCGGTCAGACTCCGAGGCGGACAGGAATGCCGGGGCGGCTCACACCGCTGGGACCATGAGGAGGAAAAGTCATGGCAGATGTGCTTATTGACCGGCCAGAGCTCGAAGGACTCGGTGTCTATGAGTTCGGCTGGCACGACCCCGACGCTGCGGGGGCGAGCGCGAAACGCGGTCTGAGCGAAGCCGTCGTCCGCGACATCTCCGCGCTCAAGGCAGAGCCGGAGTGGATGCTCAAGCAGCGCCTGAAGGGCCTGCAACTGTTCGGCCGCAAGCCCATGCCCACCTGGGGCGCGGACCTGTCCGACATCGATTTCGAGAACATCAAGTACTTCGTCCGGTCGACGGAGAAGCAGGCGCAGACGTGGGAGGACCTCCCCGAGGACATCCGTAACACGTATGAGCGCCTCGGCATCCCTGAGGCGGAACGCCAGCGCCTGGTCGCCGGTGTCGCCGCGCAGTACGAGTCCGAGGTCGTCTACCACCAGATCCGCGAGGA
Organism: Microbacteriaceae bacterium PS02070; assembly: GCA_029959865.1. Taxonomy (GTDB): domain Bacteria; phylum Actinomycetota; class Actinomycetes; order Actinomycetales; family Microbacteriaceae; genus Microbacterium. The sequence goes on from JASCPE010000002.1 coordinate 443,548, forward strand.
CCTCGAGGAGCAGGGTGTCATCTTCATGGACACCGACACGGCGCTCCGCGAGCACCCCGAGTTCTTCCAGGAGTACTTCGGCACCGTCATCCCCGCGGGCGACAACAAGTTCGCGGCGCTGAACACCGCCGTCTGGTCGGGTGGATCGTTCGTGTACGTCCCCAAGGGCGTGCACGTCGAGATTCCGCTGCAGGCATACTTCCGTATCAACACGGAGAACATGGGTCAGTTCGAGCGGACGCTGATCATCGCTGATGAGGACTCCTACGTCCACTACATCGAAGGCTGCACGGCGCCGATCTACAAGAGCGACTCGCTGCACTCCGCCGTCGTCGAGATCATCGTCAAGAAGAACGCCCGTGTGCGTTACACGACGATTCAGAACTGGTCGAACAACGTCTACAACCTCGTCACCAAGCGTGCCGTCGCCCACGAGGGCGCCACGATGGAATGGGTCGACGGCAACATCGGCTCGAAGGTCACGATGAAGTACCCGTCGATCTTCCTGATGGGCGAGCACGCCAAGGGCGAGACCCTGTCGGTCGCCTTCGCCGGCCCCGGCCAGCACCAGGACGCCGGCGCGAAGATGATCCACATGGCGCCGTACACCCAGTCCTCGATCGTCTCCAAGTCGATCGCGCGCGGCGGTGGACGCGCGGGGTACCGCGGTGAAGTGCGTGTCGACCCGAACGCTCACCACTCCGCCAACACAGTGCGCTGTGACGCGCTCCTGGTGGACACGATCTCCCGTTCTGACACGTACCCTGCCATCGACATCCGCGTCGACGACGTGCAGCTGGGCCACGAGGCGACTGTTTCGAAGGTCAGCGAAGAGCAGCTCTTCTATCTGATGAGCCGCGGCATGCCTGAAGACGAAGCGATGGCGATGATCGTGCGCGGCTTCATCGAGCCGATCGCCCGCGAACTGCCGATGGAGTACGCCCTCGAACTCAACAAGCTCATCGAGATGGGCATGGAAGGATCCGTCGGCTGATGACCGCTGAGACCCAGACCCCGATCATCGACACGGAGAGGGGTCACATCGACCCTGCCGCCGCATTCGTGCCGGTGCAGACGCGTTCGGAGCGCCCGCGGTCATATGACCCCGCGGACTACGACGCGCCGACCGGCCGTGAGGTCAATTGGAAGCACACGCCGATCGCTGAGCTCGCCACCGTCTTCATCGACGAGGAGACCGAGTCCGGTGACGACATCGGCATCGAGTACTCGGTGATCGGCGAGGGTACAGAGTGGGTGGAGTCGACCGGCCACGAGGCCTCCGTCCGTGGTGAGTTCTTCGTGCCCGAGGACCTGCCCTCTGCGATCGCCTGGAAGCGATGCGCCAACGCGCTGCACCAGCGCATCCCGGCAGACGTTGAGCTCGAGGCTCCCGTGCACATCAAGGTGCACGGCAAAGATGGTCGTCACGCCAACGCGCACCTGATTATCGAAGCGATGCCCAACTCCAAGGGCACGATCATCCTTGAGCACTCGGGGTCTGCTCAGTATGCGCAGAACGTCGAGATCATCGTCCGCGATGGCGCGTCGCTCACGCTCGTGAGCGTGCAGGAGTGGGACGACGACGCTGTGCACGTTGCCGCACACCAGGCTCGCGTCGACCGTGACGCGTCGCTGCGCCACATCGTGATCAGCCTTGGTGGCCGGATCGTCCGGGTCAACCCCAGCCTGGAACTGGCCGGCGCCGGGTCGGAGGGGGAGATGTTCGGTCTCGCCTTTGCCGATGACGGACAGTACCTGGAGAGCCAGGTGTACCTCTACCACAAGGGAGAGAACACCACCGGAGACGTCCTGTACAAGGGTGCGCTGCAGGGCAAGACCGCCCGCACGACGTGGATCGGCGATGTCCTCATCGGTGCGCACGCCACCGGAACCGACAGCTATGAGGCCAACCGCAACCTGTTGCTCACCGACGGAGCGCGTGCCGAGTCGATCCCGAACCTGGAGATCGAAACCGGCGACATCAAGGGCGCGGGCCACGCGAGTGCCACGGGTCGTTTCGACGACGAGCAGCTCTTCTATCTGCAGGCGCGCGGCATCGCCGAGGAGGAGGCGCGGCGTCTCGTTGTCCTGGGCTTCTTGACCGAGGTCATCCAGAAGGTCGGCGACGACACGCTGGAAGAGCACCTCACCGCCGCCGTCGAGGCTGAGCTCGCAGGCGGTGTCGCCCGCTGATGGCACAGCAGAAGGCCTGCGCGCTGAGCGACCTGGAGACGGACGCGGCTCATCGTGTCGTTCTCGACGGAGTACCGATTGCCGTCGTTCTCGACTCCGCCGGCGCCGTGCACGCGATCGGCGACACCTGCACGCACGGCGACATCTCACTCTCCGACGGCTTCGTCGAGGGAGAGACCCTGGAGTGCTGGGCGCACGGATCGGCGTTCTCGCTGAAGACCGGCCGCCCCCTGAACCTGCCGGCCTACGAGCCGGTGCCCGTATACGTGGTGACGATCGATGGCGATGATGTTCTCATCGACCCCGACGTGACCGTTGAACTGAACTGAGTGAGGAACGAGATGTCTGTTCTCGAGATTCGTGACCTGCACGTGTCGGTGACCACCGACGACGGCGAGACCCCCATCCTGAACGGAATCGACCTGACGGTGCGCACCGGGGAGACCCACGCGATCATGGGCCCCAACGGCTCGGGCAAGTCGACGCTTGCCTACGCGATCGCCGGTCACCCCAAGTACACCGTGACGAAGGGTTCGATCACCCTCGACGGCGAGGACGTCCTGGAGATGGCGGTCGACGAGCGTGCGCGCGCTGGGCTGTTCCTGGCGATGCAGTACCCGGTGGAGATTCCCGGTGTCACCGTCACCAACTTCCTGCGGACCGCTAAGACCGCTGTCGACGGCGAGGCGCCTGCCATCCGCCAGTGGACCAAGGACGTCAAGGAGTCGATGAAGAAGCTGCGCATGGAGCCGCGCTTCGCTCAGCGCAACGTCAACGAGAGCTTCTCCGGTGGCGAGAAGAAGCGCCACGAGATCCTTCAGCTCGAGCTCCTCAAGCCGAAGGTCGCCGTCCTCGACGAGACCGATTCGGGCCTCGACGTCGACGCACTGAAGATCGTGTCCGAGGGCGTCAACCGCGCCCAGGCGGAGACGGACCTCGGTGTTCTGCTCATCACGCACTACACGCGGATCCTTCGCTACATCAAGCCGGACTTCGTGCACGTGATCGTGAAGGGCAAGATCGTCGAAGAGGGCGGTCCCGAACTCGCACAGCGTCTGGAGGACGAGGGATACGATCGTTTCCTCCCTGCCGACGCCCCCATCGAGGCTTAAGATCGTTATATGACCGAGACGCTGAGCCCTGAGAAGTTCGACGAGGTTACCGAGGCGCTCAAGGACGTCATGGACCCCGAACTGGGGATCAATGTCGTCGACCTCGGACTCATCTACGACCTCAGCTGGGACACCGAGAACGACGCACTCGTCATTCACATGACGCTCACGTCGGCGGGTTGCCCGCTGACCGACGTGCTCGAGGAGCAGACCGCGCAGTCGTTGGACAACGTGGTGGAGCGTTTCCGCATCAACTGGGTGTGGATGCCACCGTGGGGTCCCGAGCGGATCACCGACGACGGTCGCGATCAGATGCGGGCCCTCGGCTTCGCGATCTGAACATCGCTGTTCCCGCCCGGGCGTCCTCGCTGCGGGCGGGTTGCGCCGGGTTTCGGCCGAGGCGACGGAAGGGTCTCGTCGGCGATACGCTCGAAGGGTGAGTGCCGTTCCCCTCGATGCCCTGCCACTTGACCAGCTCCGACGTCGGCACAGCACCAAATGGCGCAGCTACAGCGAGGACGTCATCCCGATGTTCGTCGCCGAGACGGACTTTCCGCTCGCGGCTCCCATCCACGACGCGCTCGCGGAGGCGGTCGCGAACGGCGACACCGGCTACACCCCGCCCGACCCGGGGCTCCGCACCGCCTTTGTGTCCTTCGCGAAGCGGCACTTCGGGTGGGACGTCGATCCTGCCGGCATCCGCTCCACCGGCGACGTCATGATGGGCGTCGTTGAGATCCTCCGTGCCGTCATCGAACCTGGCGACCGCGTCGTGATCTCCACGCCCGTCTACCCGCCGTTCGGGATGATCATCCCCGAGGCCGACGGTGTCATAGAGGATGTTCCCCTGATCGACACGGGGACCACGTGGGAACTCGACCTCGACGGCATCGACGCCGCCCTCGCCGACGGCGCCCGCGCCGTGTTGCTCTGCAACCCCCAGAACCCCACCGGTACCGTGCACTCCCGCGAGTCGCTTGCGGGCCTCGCGGAGATTGCACGACGCCATGGCGTCCCTGTCGTCAGCGACGAAATCCACTCCCCGCTGGTGTACCCCGGAGCCACCTTCACGCCCTTCTTGGATGCCTCCCCGGACGCCGTCGAAGTCGGCTTCGCCGTGACGAGCGCCTCCAAGGCGTTCAACCTCGCTGGCCTCAAATGCGCTCTGATGGTCGCTTCCGGAGACGGCCCGAAGAAGGTCCTCCGCGAGCTCTCCCCTGAAGTCGAATGGCGCACGAGCTTGTTCGGCGCGATCGCGGGCGTGGCTGCCTTCTCGGACGACTCCGCTCCGTGGCTCGAGAGCCTCGTGGCCCGGCTGGATCTCAATCGTGTCCTGCTCGCCGACCTCCTCGACGAGCACTTGCCGCTCGCGCGGTACCGCATCCCTGAGGCGGGGTATCTCGCCTGGATCGACGTCTCGGCGTACGGGTGGGGAGACGATCCGGCGCGCGCGATCCTTCGTGGAGCGCAGGTCGCGCTCCACCATGGACCGCTGTTCGGCCCGCAGGGTGTCGGGCATGTGCGGGTGAACTTCGGATGCGCACCCGAGGTGCTGCGGGAGGCCGTCGCTCGTATCGCGGCGCTCACCGCCTCGTGACCACCGTCTGGACCGCGCGCTACATCTGGGTGACCGTCGGCGCCGTCGCGCTGATCTTCCTCGCCGCGACCCAGGCGCTGGCGATCACGACCGTGATGCCGGTTGTCAGCGCCGACCTCGGCGGCGAGCACCTCTATGCGGTGGCGTTCTCCGGCACGCTTGCCACCAGCGTCATCGGCATGGTCGCTGTCGGTGCCTGGTGCGACCGGCGTGACCCCGTGCTGCCGCTCACCGTGTCCGTGGTCCTCTTTGTCATCGGGCTGTTGATCGCGGGCTTCGCAGGCTCGATGGAAGTGCTTGTGGTGGGCCGTCTGCTCCAGGGGTTGGGCACGGGCGGCCAGACCGTCGCGCTCTATGTCGTCGTGGCGCGGGTGTACCCCGCCGAGCTCCATGGGCGACTGTTCGCGGCGTTCTCCGCGGCCTGGGTCATCCCATCGCTCGTGGGACCGGTGCTCGCCGGCGCCGTCGCGGAGCATATCGACTGGCGGTGGGTGTTCCTGGGCGTCGCGATCCTCACCGCGGGGGCGTTCGCGCTCGTGTTCTGGAAGCTTCATCGCACCCCGCTGGTCGTCGAAAAGCCGTCGACCGACCCGGTCGCCGTGCGGCTCGCCCTGGCGACGCTCGTCGCGTGCGCGGCGGTCGCGTTGAGCCTCGCCGGGGGAGCGGGAGCATGGTCTCCGGTCATCATCGTCGGCGCGCTCGTCATCATCGCGGTCGCGGCTCGGCCGCTGTTGCCGCGTGGCACCCTCCGCTCAGCGCGCGGACTGCCGAGCGTCGTTCTCATGCGCGCCCTCGTCGCCGGAGCGCTGTACGGGGCCGAGGCCTATCTGCCGTACGTCCTCATCGCCGACTACGACTTCTCCCCCACGTTCGCGGGCTTCGGTCTGACCGCGGCAGCTCTGGCATGGGCGGTCGCCGCGGAGATCCAGGGTCGCTACGGCGACCGGCTCGGGAACCGTCGCATCACCATCCTCGGATCGATTCCCCTGGTCATCGCGATCGGTGGTGTCGGCCTTGCCGCGTGGCTGCACCTGCCACCGGCTGTCATCATCGCAGTGTGGGGTCTGGCGGGCGTGGGCATGGGGCTCATGTATCCCCGGCTGACCGTCCTGACACTCGCGTACTCGACACCGCAGAACCAGGGCTTCAATTCTGCGGCGCTGTCGATCTCAGACTCGGTCGGCGCCTCCGCGGCGATCGCCGTGATGGGTGTCGTCTTCGTCAGCCTCGCTGGTACCGGCGCGGGCTTCCCGGTCGTCTTCGCGCTGGCCACGGGCCTTGCGCTTCTCGCCTGCGTTCCCGGACTCCGCCTCGGTCACGCCCGTGAGCTCTCGCACGCCTCACAGCACTGAAGGCCCGCACGGGGCAGTGAGAGCCTGGCGGGCTTAGCTGGCTCAGACCTCTGCTTTGCCGATGCGCCAATAGCCCATGAATGCGACCGTGCGGCGGTCAAGCCCACGCTCGCTGACGAGGTGCCGCCTCAGCGTCTTGATGGCTCCGGCTTCACCGGCAAGCCACGCGTAGAGCGGAGTGCTCTTCAGCGCCGCTCCGCCCTTCGCGGTGCGTCGCGGCGCCTCCCACAACGTCTCGTGATCGATGTCGATCTCGGTCACGTCCGTGCCCTCGCCCTGAATCATCAGTGTCTGGGCAGCAGCTTCGACGGCGGGCACGAGGAAGGAATGGCGTTCGCGTCCTTCGCGCGAACCGACGCGGTACTCAAACCCCGGGTGGACCGGAAAGTAGGCGGCATCGGCAGCGTCGGGAAGCTCGGCGACGACCACTCCGCGTGCGTTGGGTGGCAACTGCTCAAGGATGACGGCGATGGCCGGGGCGGCGGTCTCGTCGCCGACAAGAAGGTACGCGTCAGTGTGCTCGGGAGGCAGGAAGTCCACGCCGTATGCACCCTCTACGGCGGTCGTCGGGCTGGAGATGAGAAGCTCCTGGCCAACTTCGGCCTGCGCGATCCATGTGCTTGCGGGGCCGAGGATTTCGTGGAAGACCATGTCGATCTCCACTTCACACTGGTTATTGCGCACCGCGCGTGTCGTGTAGGTCCGAAAGGGCACCTGGCGGTCAGTGGGGAGGGCGCGCCACTCTTCCCACCACGCATCGCCGGTCGGCATGTCGTCGAGGGTGAGGGCTTCTGTCGGGAAGACGACCTTGATGCGCTGGTCCGGTCCCGACCAGCCGAAGTCGGCGAGGTCGTCCCCGCGAAGGGTGAAGCGCCGGAAGCTCGGGGTGAGCTCCTCGATCTTGACGACGGGCGCGCGGAAGAATCGTGCGATGCGGGCGGCGGTCTGGGTTGTCATGCGTCTCCATGTGGTCCGTCGGTCGCGTCAGGCGAGACCGCGGGCAGCGAGTCAGCGGCGGGAGGTGCCACGTGGTGGCGGCCGCGCGGAAGGACGATCGGGGCGCCGGACACGGGGTCGGGAACGACAAGAGCGTCCAGATCGAACACGCTCTTGATGAGATCGGCGTCCAAGATGTCACGAGGCGCACCCGCGGCAACGATCTTGCCGGCTCGCATGGCGATGAGATGGTCGGCGTAGCGCGCGGCGATATTCATGTCGTGCAGCACCATGGCGATCGTCGTGTTCGAGTCATGATTGAGGTCGGTCAGGAGGTCAAGGACATCGATCTGATGGGTGACGTCCAGGAAGGTGGTCGGCTCGTCGAGGAGCAGGATGTCGGTCTCCTGGGCGAGCGCCATCGCGATCCACACCCGTTGCCGCTGGCCGCCGGAGAGCTCGTCCACGGCTCGGTCTGCCAGCTCCGACGTCCCTGTGACCTCCAGGGCGCGCGCGACCACCTCGTAGTCGCGTGCGTTCCAGCGTGCGAGCGGCTTCTGATGCGGGTGGCGGCCGCGACCGACGAGATCTGCGACAGCGATCCCCTCCGGAGCGATTGGGCTCTGCGGCAACAAGCCGAGAATCCGTGCGACCTCTTTGGAAGGCCGTGCGCCGATCGGCTCACCGTCGAGGAGGACCTGACCGTCTCGTGGCGAGAGGAGCCGCGCGAGTGAGCGCAGCAGCGTTGACTTCCCGCAGCCGTTCGGACCGATGATCGCGGTGATCCTGCCTTCAGGGATCGAGACCGTGAGGTCCTCGACAATCGGCCGTGCGCCGTAGGAGAGGGTGAGCGCGTCGGCCGCGAGCGTGTGGTGGCCAGGCGCGGACGCGGAATCAATGGCGGTGGGTGGGGGTGTCACAGTGACCCTCCTGCGCGGTTGGTGCGGATGAGGAGATAGATCAGGTAGGGGGCGCCGAGTACTCCGGTGACGACGCCGACGGGGTACCGGTCATCGAACGCGAACTGTCCGATGAGGTCAGACGTGAGGACGAGGATGACCCCGACCAGTGCCGAGGGGATCAGCGGGCTCGACCCCGGCCCCACGATGCGGGCGGCAATCGGGCCGGACATGAAAGCGACGAACGCGATCGGCCCGCACGCCGCGGTCGCGAATGCGAGGAGAGCAACGGCGGAGACGATGAGGAGCAGTCGCGTGCGCCCGACGTGAACGCCGAGAGACGCCGCCGAGTCGTCGCCGAGCCGGAGGGTCTCCAGGTCGCTCACGAGCCACATCATGACCGGAATCAAGATGATCGAGGCGATCGCGAGGGGAACCACACCCTCCCACGTCGCCCCGTTCAGGCTCCCCGTCAGCCACCGCAGCGCCGTCTGGAGGTCCCAGGCCGCCGCGCGGGAGAGCACGTACGAGACGATCGCGTCGAGCATGGCCGCTACGCCGATGCCGATGAGGATGAGGCGCGTGCCCGCGAAACCCCCGCGAAACGACAAGAGGTAGATGCCGACGGCCGTGGCGAGTGCGCCCAGGAGCGCCGCGAAGGAGACAGCGGTGTCGGAGAGTCCGAAGGTGATGAGCGCGATCACGGCGGCCGCGCTGGCGCCGGAACTGATCCCGATGATGTCGGGCGCGGCGAGGGGGTTTCGCAGCATGGTCTGGAACGTCACTCCGGCGATGCCGAACGCGATTCCGGCGAGAAGCCCCATGGTGGCGCGGGGGAGTCGGAGCTCTCCAACCGTGAACGATGCGCCGGGGACATCCTGCCCGAAGATGACTCCGAGCACCTCCCCGGGCGGGTAGAAGGTCTGACCCACCATCAGGGTGACGAAGAAGACGGCCATCGCAAGCACGACGAGGATGAGCGTTCGGATCATGCGGCTGCGCTGTCGCTGGGCACGACCGGCACCGATGGTGTCGACGGTGCGCGCGGCGGTGAGGCTCATAGTTCTCGCACCTTCTGTCGCCGCACGATCCAGATGAACAGGGGGGCGCCGACGATCGCGGTGAGGATGCCGACCTCCACTTCGCCGGGGCGTGCCACGAGGCGGCCGATGGTGTCTGCAGCGACGAGCAGACACGCACCGACGACCACCGAGAACGGGAGGAGCCATCGGTGATCCGTGCCGATGAGGAGTCGGCACATGTGCGGCACGACGAGGCCGACGAAGCCGATGGGCCCGGCGACTGCGGTGGCGGCCCCGCAGAGGATGACTGCGCCGACCGCGGCGATCATGCGGGTGCGCCCCACGTTCTCGCCGAGCCCCGCGGCCATGTCGTCACCGAGGGCGAGCGAGTTCATGCCGCGGGCGGTGATCATGCAGATCAGCGCCCCGATTCCGAGGATCGGAAGCAGGAGCACGATACGGTCCCACGTGGCGCCACCGACCCCGCCGATCTGCCAGAACCGGAACGACTCCACGAGGTCGACCCGCGGAAGGAGAACGGCGCTGACGAGCGACATGAACGCCGCGGAGGTCGCCGCGCCGGCGAGTGCGAGCTTCAGCGGGGTGGCCCCCCCTCGTCCGAGTGAGCCCACTGCGTACACGAACACTGCTGCCGCGGCTGACCCCAGGATCGCGAGCAGGATCCGCGGGTAGGTGGCGGTGATGTTGAAGAGGGCGAGTCCGATGACGACCGCGAGTGCAGCGCCGCTGGTCACTCCCAGGATGCCGGGGTCGGCGAGGGGATTGCGCGTCACCGCCTGCATCGTGGCGCCGGACATCGCCAGTGCGGCGCCGATGAGAACCGCGAGCACGGTGCGTGGAATCCGGTTGAGGACGGCGGCGCCGGAGATTCCTTCCGGGTGGCCGGTGAGCGCCGCCACGATCTCCGCCAGCGAGACGTCTCGCACCCCGAGGGAGACGCTCGCCACACACAGGATCGCCAGTAGCACGAGGCCGCCGACGATCCATGCCATGGCGGCACCAGCCGGACGTCTCGACGGGGAGACGTCCGGCTGGTGGGTGGCGGTGGCCGTCGTCACCGACTCAGCTGAGCGGGCCTGCGAGGACCGCGAAGTACTCGTCGATGCCCCACGGGATGGACAGCGGCGATGGGTTGGCCGAGGCAGCCAACGGGGTGCTGTTCTCCAGGATCGCGATGCGTCCCTCCGCAACCGCGGGGATCTGGGACAGGAGCGGGTCAGCCTGCAGCGTCGAGATGACGTCCTGTCCGGGGTCGCCGTAGGTGACGAAGACATCGACGTCGTCGAAGCGGTCAGCCTCCTCGGCGCTCACCGAGACGTAGAACTCCTCGGTGTTCGCGGATTCCTCCGCCACGATCGTGGGTGCGGGAAGGCCTGCTTCTTCGAGGAAGCCCGGGCGGGTGTCGTGGCTCGTGTAGAACCCGACCTGGCTGAGGTCGGCGGGGTCGAGGTATGCGAACAGGACCTTCTTCCCGTCGAGTGCGGGCTGGGCGGCGAGGGCGTCAGAGACCTGCTGCTCAAGGTCGCCGATCAGTTCCTCACCCTCGTCCGCGAGGCCGATCGCCTCGGAGTTCAGACGGATCATGTCCTGATACGACGTGCCCCACGCGACTTCCGGGTATGCGACCACGGGAGCGATCTTCGACAGCGTGTCGTAGTCGTCCTGGCTCAGGCCCGAGTAGGAGGCCAGGATGACGTCGGGGTCGGTGTCCGCGACGGCCTCGAAGTCGATGCCGTCTGCCTCGTCGAAGAGGACCGGTGTCTCCGCGCCGAGCTCTTCGAGCTTGTCTTCGACCCAGGGCAGCACGCCGTCACCGTCGTCGTCGCCCCACGTCGCCTTGCTCATGCCGACGGGCACGACCCCGAGGGCGAGCGGCACCTCGTGGTTGCCCCACGCGACAGCGGCGATCCGCTCCGGCTTGGACTCAATGATGGTTTCGCCGTAGGCGTGCTCGATCGTGACGGGGAAGCCCTCGGAGCTGGCGGCGTCGGTGGCCTGAGTGTCATCGCTGGGGGCGGTGTCGTCCGCCGACGCACAGCCGGCCAGGAGAAGACTCGCGGCTGCGGTGAGAGCGAGGGCACCCACAATGCGGGAGCGGGGAGTACGGATCACGTTCGATCCATCCTTTCTGCCGTCGGGTAACGGCGGTTGCAGAGCGGGTGATCCGCTCCGTCCGTAAGGCTAGCCTTACCTTAGACCCCGCTTTCACGATCCGCGAGTCGATGATCTTCCTGTGAAGCGGAAAGCCTCGAACACGCACCGAGGGCCGGGACGGATCACGCGATCCCTCCCGGCCCTCGATTGTGCGTGTCAGTCGCGTGTGCTGCGCTCCGCCGCCCGGACGCCGACCCACGCCGCGGGCACGAGGAGGGCCGCTGCGGCGGCTTTGATGAGGCCGGGGACGATGAAGGGGAGCACGCCCGCGGCCATCACCGATGCGAAGGTGACTTCGGTGCCGGCGACCGTCGACAGGATGAAGGCCATGTACGGCACCCCGATGAGGAAGGGGATGATCGAGGAGGCGACGAAGCCGACGAAGGCCAGCCACGGGGTGCGGTCCCAGGCGCGCTGCGCGAACCAGCCGGCCACGAAGGCCGCGGGAATGAAGCCGAGAACAAATCCGAACGAGGGAGTCAGCACGTAGGCGGGACCTGCCAGGGGAGCGGCGAAGACGGGCACACCGGCGAGGCCGGTGACAGCGTAGGTCGCAAGCGCGGCCGCACCGCGGCGAGCGCCGAGCGCGGCGCCGACGACGATGACCCCGAGGGTTTGGCCCGTGATCGGGATCGGCCCGATGAAGAACGACACCTTCGCCAGGAGCGCGACGAGGGCGACGCCGGTCAGGACCAGCGCGGCATCGAGGGCGAATGCCCGTACGCGGGAGGATGGGCGCGCGACGAGGTCTGCGAGGACGGCGCGGCGCGGCGCGGCGGAGAGGGACATGGGGGCTCCTTCGATCGCTCAGGGTAGGCGGGCGTGCACGCGGCCCGCGCGACCATCCTAGGGGTGGGGGGGAAGAGGAACGAAGGACATCTGCGCTGCCCCGCCGGCGTGGGCGAGGACGAGGATTTCCGGTGTCAGTCGGCGGCGGGCACGCGATACCTCGCCGCTGTACCGCCCGCACTCGCCCGCGACCGGGCGGAGAATGTGTCCGTCGGCCGTGACAGAGGCATCGGCGACCGGGGGGTCCAGCTGAACGTCGACTCGCCACTGGCGATCCTCGCTGGTTACGTCGACGTCGACCCTCAGCTGCCCGTCGAGCGTTCCGTCACCGGCCACGGCCGGCCGGATCTGGTTGCTGGGGAGGGTGGGAGTGAGGAACGCGGGTTCGCGGCGGCGCGTGGCGTGCTCGTACGCACGCGCCCGGTCGAGGAGGACGTCGTCGCTGTAGGCGGGCCCCGCGAAAGTCAGCCCGACCGGCATCTGCGTGTCGGACATGCACCCCATCGGCACTGTCACGCTGGGGATCCCCAGGTGGCGCAGCACGCGATTGGTGTGGGAGTAGACGACACCGTTGCGCGAGGCCTGCTCCAGTGATTCGACGCGAGTGAACAGGTCGTCCCGACCGACGTCGCCGGCAGCGGGGAACACCACCAGATCGAGATCGTTCTCACGCAGCCAGTCTTCGAAGTCGACGCGCCGAGCTTCCTCGAGCCCTCGGAGGAGGTGGTCGAATCCGTCGACGTCCTCGAGTGAGTCGGGCAGGCCGGCCTTGACCAGTTCAGCCAGTCGTTGCCAGTCGAACCCGCCGCGCGCCCGTGTGATCCAGACGGGAACGGGTGCGTCCTCGACGGGGAACACCGTGTCACCGTCGACGTCCGCCCAGGAATTCAGCGCCGGGTCGCCGTTGATCCGCAAGAAGTCGTCGAAGAGCTTCGCCGTCACGACGCCGCCCTCCAGCGATCGCCAGTTCGAAGGAACGAGCCCGCGCGCGGCGAGCCCCTGGGCGCCGGGGCGATCCTCTTCGTAGTTGGACACAACGGGAAAGTCGACGTGGACGATCTCGGCGCCGAGCGCGCGCAGGTCCTCGGCCGCGCGGTCCCAGAGAGCGCGCACACTGTCTCTGGTCACGGGTGGGTCGACGGCGTCGAGGTCCTCGCCGATGTACATCTTCGGGACGCCGATGCGCACGCCATCAAGCCGGTCCGGACGTTCTCGCACCAGCGGGCGCGGCAGGGTCTCCCGCGGTTTCGGGAGGGGCACGACGCGCTGTTGCCGCCAGAAGTCCCCCTCCGTGACGGGGTCTTCCTCAGCGAGGACATCGAGCACGAGGAGGAGATCATCGACGGACCGCGTGTGCGGCACGACGACGTCGCACGTGGGGCGCAGTGGCCAGTTGCCGCGGATCGAGAGGACTCCGCGCGACGGGGTGTAGGCGACGAGAGCATTGTTGGATGCGGGGGAGCGGCCGGATGAGACGGTCTCCTCCGCCATGCCGAACGCACACATGCTCGCCGCGGTGGCGGTCCCGGAGCCGTTTGAGGATCCCGATCCGTACGCCGCCGTCAGGTAGACCGGGTTGTAGGGGCTGCGGGCATAGTCATAGAGACCGGGTTGGACGCCTCCCGCGGCCATCGGCGGCATGTTCGTCTTCCCGAGGAGCACGGCACCGGCGGCGCGCAGCTGCGCGATGGAGGCGGCGTCCTCGGTGGCGATGAGGTCGGCGAGCGCCGGGCTCCCGCACGCGACGGTGAGTCCCTTCACCTTGTAGCTGTCTTTCACCGTGAAGGGGATCCCCTCCAGAGGGCCCGCCTCGCCTCGGTGGCGTCGGGCGTCGGAGGCTGCGGCGTCGTCAAGGACGTCGGGGTTGAGTACTGCGATCGCATGCAGGCAGAGGCCGGTCCGGTCGTAGTAGGCGATCCGGTTGAGGTAGGCCACGACGAGGTCGACGCTGGTGACACGACCGGCGTCCAGTGCCTCGAGCATCTCTGCGATGCTCCACTCCCATACGTCTGCCGCGCTCATGTGTGGTCCCTTCGTCCGGTGCTCCCATCTTCGTCCTGTGAGAAGCGCAGGTGTATTCCGGCACGGCGACGTCACAGACCTGAAACCTTGCGGACGCTCACGCGTTGCGATGGTCGCTATCGTTGCCGCATGGGATTCTTCGGGAGCCGCGACAAGCAGGCCGCTGACGGTCAGGATGTGGCGCTTCCTACCCTGTCGGTCGAACAGGCGAATCACCTCCGTGCCGTCACCCGGACGGTGCTGGCCGAGATCGGATTCGAGGCGACCGTATTCGGCAGCCACCTGGAGGTCGCCGACGGCCGAGAGCTGGAAATGGATGCGCTCGCCGAGCGAGTGCGTACCGTGCCGCGTGCCGAGTGGGAGGCAGTGGTGCGCGAGCACGTCGCGCTCCTGCCGCAGACCCCCCGCGAGGCCGGTCCTCAGGAGCGCCTCTCCGACGAGTCGTAGGTCACCGACCGGGCGCGGGCGGTGACGATGCGGGTCGCGGTCCCGTCGCGCGGTGGCATCGATCACCGGCGAAGATGACGTCATCTGCCGCGCGTATCGCGTCGTCCCCGGTAGCGTCGAGCCCATGACCCGCCCGGACAAGGAAGACGCACAGACCCTCTCCGACTTGAGCATGGCTGTCCATGCGGGCAACCGGGTGGACGAGGGGAGTCGTGCGCTGCGCACGCCGCTCGTGATGGCCAACTCCTACCTCCTCGACGACGATCCTTCGCAGATCAGCTGGTCATCGACGGACGGTGGGCTCTATACACGGAACACGGGCGTCAATCAGGTCGCGCTGCAGCGCAAGCTGGCCGCGCTCGAGGGGGCGGAGGACGCAGTCGCGCTCGCGTCGGGGGTCGCGGCACTGCACGCGGTCTTCTTCACGCATTTGCGCAGCGGAGACCATGTGGTCGTTTCTGACGCGACGTATGAGGCCACGTTCAAGCTGTTCACCGATCTCTTGCCCGTGAAGTATGGGATCGATGCAACCTTCGTGAATATCTCGGACGCGGACGCCGTGCGGACGGCGGTGACGCCGCGCACTCGTTTGATCGTGACCGAGGTGATCGCCAATCCGACGACGCGCGTCGCCGATGTGGGGGTGCTGTCCCAGATTGCCCATGAGGTGGGCGCGCTTCTCGTCGTCGACTCGACGTTCACCCCGCCGCCGTTGTATCGACCGCTGGCGGATGGTGCCGACTTGGTCGTGCATTCGCTCACGAAGTACATCAACGGCCACGGTGATGCGATGGGCGGTGCCGTCGTCGGACGGACAGAACTCATCAAACCGATCAAGGACGAAGCGATGGTCGATGTGGGGGGCGTGATTTCACCGTTCAACGCGTGGCAGATCGTGCGCGGCTCGGTCACCCTCCCGTTGCGGCTCCGCCAGCACGGTGAGACCGCTCTCGCGCTCGCTCACGCATTGGAGGACGACCCGCGCATTGCCTACGTCGCCTATCCGGGGCTGGAGTCGCACCCGCAGCATGCTCTCGCGACGGCCCAGTTCGGCGGGCGCGGATACGGGGGGATGATCGCGTTCGCGCTGGAGGGTCCGCCTGAGCTTCAGAACCGCTTCGTCTCCGAGCTGAAGCTCATCACGTCGGCGGTGTCGCTCGGTCATGACGAGTCCCTCATCGTGCATGTCGGCACCGACGGTCCGCGCGTGCGGTACTACCCGGAGCAGTTCCGCAGGCTGGGGCATCTGCGCTTCTCCGTCGGGTTGGAAGACGTCGAGGACCTGCGTCAGGACTTGCGCGCGGCGCTGGACGCGGTACGGGACTGATTGCGGTAACCAAAGCCCCTCTGGGAGGGCGGGTGACGGACGGCCTGCGGGAAAGCGCGGACAAGCTCACAGGTGGGGGAAGGGTCCCTGCTGGTGCTCGCCCTTCTCGTAGATGCGTGAGGCCGGCCCGACGATCTTGCCGTCGACCGTGCCGACGAGGTCGTGGTCCTTGTTCGGATAGTCAGCTCCGGCGAGCAGGACGCGGAACGCCTCGATTCGCGCACGCTTCTTGTCGTTGGACTTGATGACCGTCCACGGAGCGTCGGCGGTGTCGGTGTAGAAGAACATCGACTCCTTCGCCTCGGTGTACGCATCCCACTTGTCCAGGCTCGCGAGGTCGGTGGGGGAGAGCTTCCACTGGCGCACCGGGTCGGTGCGGCGCGAGTCGAACCGCGCGAGCTGTTCCTCGCGGCTGACTGAGAACCAGAGCTTGACGAGGCGGATCCCGGAGTTCACGAGCATGCGCTCGAGTTGCGGCGCCTCGCGCATGAACTCGAGGTATTCGGTCGGCGTGCAGTAGCCCATGACCCGCTCCACGCCGGCCCTGTTGTACCAGGACCGGTCCATGAAGACCATCTCGCCGCCCGAGGGGAGGTGGGAGATGTAGCGCTGGAAGTACCACTGTGTCTGTTCGATATCGGTCGGCTTTTCCAACGCGACGATCCGAGCGCCGCGCGGGTTGAGGTGCTCCATGAACCGCTTGATGGTGCCGCCCTTGCCGGCCGCGTCGCGCCCTTCGTTGATGACGAGGAGCTTGCCTCCGGTCTCCTTGATGTGCAGCTGATACTTCAAGAGTTCGACCTGGAGCTTGCGCTTTGTCTCCTCGTACTCGTCGCGGGACATCTTCTTGTCGTACGGATACCCCTGCCGCCATGCCTTGCCGGAGGTCTTCTTGCCGAGGAGTTCGCCGATCTCGTCGATCTCTCCGGCTTCGTCCGATGCGACGACGGTGGGTTCATCAGGTTTCGCGCTCACAGCGCGAGCCTATTCCCGCGTGCGTGCGGCGGAAAGAGGCCACGGCCGCGGTGCTCCTTTTTGGGAGTAGCCCGGCTGTTTCTTTCGCCCGACGACGGTCAGCGCGACGCGTGGGTGGGGCGGGGGAGAGGCCTCGCTGGGAGCGCTCAGCTCCGGCTGTCCTCACACCGGTCGTGTCTCGATACGGATCGCGAGGGATCGCTGAGGCCTGGAGAGGGAAATCGCGCGGGGATGTCTCGGCTTCTTCACGGCGAACGAGCCAGGTCTGCCGCGCTGGGGTGAGCCGGGTCCGTGAGGGGGTGGAGAGGCGATGTTCCTGATCGTCGACGCCGCGCCCGTCGGCCACCTCGGGGTCGAGGCGCTGGCGGGCCTGGGCATTGCGGCTGCGGTGTTGCAGACGGCGCGTGTGGCCGGTGGAGGCCCGTCACGCGGAATGCTGCGGACGGTCGTGGACAGCCCCGGGAGCAGGCCGTTAGCCTCGGAGCGTGACCTTCGCGAACGTCGGTACCATCGGGGTGCTTCCCGGTCAGCGTGATGCCGTGATCGAGATTCTGACGCGACGCAGTGAGGTGCTCCGCGATGCGGGCTGTGTTCAGTACGACGTCGGGGTCGCTGCGGATGATGCGGACACCGTGTATGTGGTCGAGCTGTGGCAGAGCGAGCAGGCGCACCGGGCGTCGCTGGAGCTCGCGGAGGTGCGCGCGGCGATCGCGGAGGCGCGGCCGTTCCTCAGCGGTGCGTTCGGTGGCTTCCGCTTCGACGTTGTGGGTTCGCCCCTGGTCGAGACATGACCGCGGCCGACCGGCTCGTCCGAGTTCGCAGTGGAGCAATCGAGCCGGAGGGCTCATGGGTCTACGTGTGGATCGACGTCGGGAGCGGGGAGGTTGCGTACGTCGGGGCGACGGGCTTCGATCCCGAGGCCCGTGTGTACGCGCACCTCACCAGTGAGGACCCGGCGGTGGGTCGTGTGCGCGCGACTGTGCGGGGCGCTTCTGAGCGCGACTTCGATGTCCTTGCGTTCGCGATCTCACCGCACGCCGATCGCCAAGAGGTGAAGCGGAACCTCGTGGCCGCGCTGTCGAATGCGGAGGAGCCGTTCGGTGAGGACGCTCGCCGGGCGTACGACGCGATTCAGGCGTACCGGACGCCGCGGAGCGACATCTGACCCGGTGTCAACGGGGCATGAGCGTGAGCCACGGACCTCCGGTTGAGTCATGTGGTGTGTCGTAAACCCACGTCCTCGCCGGAGGTCCCTCCTCTGTCACCCGTTCACAACCTCCCAGGGAAGTACAGTTAGCTCCCCTGCCCAGTGGTTCTTGGCACCGAATGAGGTAGACGTCAGGGTCTTGGACGAACTAGTCAGCTCCGCCGCGAGCGTTGTAGACCGTGACCGACGCGGCATCCACGGCGTCCCGGTAGGCGCGGAAGACGCTGATCGCTTCTTCTCGCAAGACATCGCTGACGACGGTGATTCCGCGTTGCTCGAACTCGCGGCGCCAATCGTCGTGCATCGGTCCTTCGTCGAACGTCGTGATCTCCTCCAATTCGGGTCCGGAACCCGCGATCACGAGCGTGCGCACGCCTGACCACAGGGTGGCGCCATAACACTGCACGCAGGGCCGCCAGTTGACGACGAGCTCGTGGTCGGGAAGGCCAGCGCCGCCGAGGTCCCACGTGCCGAGCCGGGCTTGTGCGAGTCCGAGGGCGGTGACTTCGGCGTGACCGGACGAGATCCCCGTCCCGAGGACCACATTGACGCCCACCGAGACGATCCGTCCTGTCGCGCTTTCCGCGACGATTGCAGCGAACGGACCCCCGTTGCCCTCTCGGAAGTTGCGTGCGGCGAGTCTGTTGACCAGGCGCATGCGTTCCTCGCGGGTGGGGAGGACGTCCGGCACGTCTTGGAGTGCGTCGTCGATCCACCCCGGCAGGGCGAGGGTCAAGTCGTGTGCGAGGTCTTCCGTGCGCATGTGAGTCCTTGCAGTGAGGTGTGGGGTGGTCATCAGACGGGCGAGCTGCCCCGGGGGTCCCACGACCGGAGGCTACGTGAGGGGAGTTTCGCTCGTGTTTCCCGGTCAGCCCGTGTGCTCGGTGTTCGGCGTTCGGTCTCGGATGCCGGGTGGGTGCTGGTGCTGGTGCTGGTGCTGGTGCTGGTGCTGGTGCTGGTGCTGGTGCTGGTGCTGGTGCTGGCTCGTGCTGGTGCTGGATCGACGCTGAGCCGTTCGTGCCCGGGTGTCCGTCGTCGAGCGACACCGACGTGACCGGGCACAACGCACCAGAGGCCGTAGCTGCCGAGCGCATCCATCAGAGGCCGTAGCGGCGGAGCGCACCGATCAGAGACTGCAGGGGCTGGGTTGATGCTTCAGTGACTGCAGGGCGGAGCGCACCGATCAGAGACTGCAGGCGCTGGGTTCACGCTTCAGAGACGGTAGTGTTCGGGCACACCCATCAGAACGGTGTCGGTCCGCCTCTTGCTGCGGCACCGCTTGCTGGCGGGCTCGATGGGACGAATCGGACGCCGGGTGGGTGTCCGAGGGGAATCGGTCGATCGGGGTACTGGCGCTGGGTGGGACTGGTCCACGTGATGGTGCCATCCGTGTCTTTTCGAACCCGCCATCGAGTGTGGTGCTTCAGGATGTGGTGGCGACGGCACAAGTGGGAGAGATTGTCTGTGGAGGTCGCGCCCCCGAGCGCGGCGTCTTGGACGTGGTCGAGGTCGCAGTGCCGAGCGAGGTGGGCACAGCCGGGGAAGCGGCACCGTTCGTCGATGATCTGCAACGACCTTCGCATGGAGTGGGAGGGTCGATAGCGGTCCACTGTCAGGGTTTGCTCGGTGATGGGATGGGTGAGAATCCGATTCCATCCAGCCGATGCGCCCGCCAGTCGGCGCGCGGTGACGCCGTCAATCGGTTGGCGTCCCTCGAGGAGAGGAGGCGTGGCGCTAGCGATAGCTGTCGATTCGGTCGCGGGGCTCTCGGGACAGATGGAACCGGACCCGCCGGCGGTGATGTCGCCGGGCGGAGCCATGGCGCAGGCGGTGGTGGGTGATCGATCTCCGAGCAGGGTGAGTACGGGGATGACGATGCTGACTTGCGCCCGGATCTCCGAGAGCGATCCCGTTTCGTCGTGTCCGACGGGGTCGCCTGTGAGGGCGAGGTCGGCGAGAAGATCGGCACGAAGTTGAGCGAGCGTGCGGTTCTCTCCTGGATCCTGTGCGTGAAGCGCCCGCCCCATCGAGCTGAGCCGGTCATGGATGCCATGCGCGAGGGTGGCCGGGAGGTCGGCGGTAAGACGCGCCATTCCGTCGGGCAGGTCGCTCACGTACACGCACCGCTCCGCAGCAGCCTCCTCGTGCCGCTCCTCAAGGGTGCGTGGAGTCGCCTCCTCGGCAGCGACCGCCGCGAACCGACGAAGCCGGTTGGCGGACTCGGCGCGGGCAACGTCGAGCACACGCGCTTCATACTCAGCCCGCGCACACTCATCGCCGATGGGGCTCCCGCACTCGAGAATCACCTCGACATGTCGGTTACTGATCTCGCCCAGTGAGAGCGCGCGGTGGGTCTCGGGGAAGTGGTTCACGAGCGCCGAGGCGCGGTCGATTTGCCGTTGGATCGTACGGTCGGGTTCGCGAACAGCGGCACCGATCTCCGCCGCAAGGTCACGGATCGCGAGATCACTGTCTCGTCCGCCCGGCCCAGCCTCAGCGATGACAAGCGCGCGAACCTCGTCCAGCGCAGCGGCTTCCAGCGCCTGCACTTGTGCGATCATCTGCCGACATGATGTAACGACCCGGATACACGCGTCCGTGGCTGCCGTGACGAGATCTGCGTGACGCCCGGAAGGGTGCGAATCGTGCCGATCATCTCCCGACCCCGCAGGATCAGGAGGAGTGGTCGGTTGCGATTCCATACTCCTATTCTTCCAGGGGCTTCCGACATTCAAATCGCAGATCAGGCTCTGTTAATGGCTTCCCCTGAGACGCGGTTTGGGGAGGAGTCGAACCCCGCCCGAATCCCTGTGCGTGGGATTCGTGGGTGGGATAGCCGCGTGAGGTCCGCGGGGCTCATGCTTCGGTCCGTGCACCCGCAGCCCTCACACCTACATCCGCACAACTGCGGCGCCGAGGTCGGACACGCCGTCGCATCGTCGGGAGTGCACGGCGTGTCGCCCGCCCACGCCGCAGTTGTGCTGGGTGTCGCCCGCAGGGTCCGGCCGACGTGACATACGGATTTCGAGATCGAGGACGCGACTGCATGCGGGGCCCTGCACAACTGCGGCGTCGAGGTCGGGCACGCCGATGTGTTGTCGGGAGTGCACGGCGTGTCGCCCGCCCACGCCGCAGTTGTGCTGGGTGTCGCCCGCAGGGTCCGGCCGACGCGACACGCGGGATTCGAGATCGAGGACGCGACTGCATGCGGGGCCCTGCACAACTGCGGCGCCGAGGTCGGGCACGCCGATGTGTTGTCGGGAGTGCACGGCGTGGCGCCCGTCGACGCCGCAGTTGTGCCGCGGCTCGCTCCACTCGGGTCCGGCCGACGCGACACGCGGGATTCGAGATCGAGGACACGACCGCATGCGGGGCCCTGCACAACTGCGGCGTCGAACCACAACGCGCCGATGTGTTGTCGGGAGTGCACGGCGTGGCGCCCGTCGACGCCGCAGTTGTGCCGCGGCTCGCTCCACTCGGGTCCGGCCGACGCGACACGCGGGATTCGAGATCGAGGACACACCGCATGCGGGGCCCTGCACAACTGCGGCGTCGAACCACAACGCGCCGATGTGTTGTCGGGATTGCACGGCGTGTCGCCCGTCCACGCCGCAGTTGTGCTGCGCGGCCCACCCGGCCTGCGGCCCACCCGCCTGCGGCCCACCCACTCACCGACCCAGACCCCTACGCACCGGACCCGCCGACCGTCGCGGGTGGGGCCTTCAGGCGCGACACATCGAGGCACCGGTAGACTGAGCGTTCGGCATTCGCCGATCACCTCACTCATTGAAGAAACGGACGTTCGCCGTGCTCGCCGTACACGACCTCGAGATCCGCGTGGGCGCTCGCACGCTCATGGCGGACGTGTCGTTCCGCGTGCAGGCGGGGGACAAGGTGGGACTCGTCGGGCGCAACGGAGCCGGCAAGACCACTCTGACCAAGGTGCTCGCCGGGGACCTCCTGCCGGCAGAGGGCAAGGTCACCCGTTCGGGCGAGCTGGGCTACCTTCCGCAGGACCCCCGCTCCGGAGATCCCGAGATGCTCGCCCGCACCCGGATCCTCGATGCGCGCGGCCTCGGTTCCCTCGCCATCGGCATGAGCGAGGCGTCCCTCCTCATGGCCTCCGACGACGCGGATGAAGCCGCCCGGGCGATGCGCAGGTACGGGAACCTCACCGAGCGCTTCGAAGCCCTCGGCGGGTACGCGGCGGAGGCCGAAGCCGCCTCCATCGCGCACAACCTCTCCCTGCCGGACCGTATCCTCGACCAACCGCTGAAGACCCTGTCCGGCGGACAGCGACGCCGCATCGAACTCGCGCGCATCCTCTTCTCGGATGCCGAGTCGATGATCCTCGACGAGCCGACCAACCACCTCGACGCCGACAGCGTCGTGTGGTTGCGCGAGTTCCTGAAGGGCTACAAGGGCGGGCTCATCGTGATCAGCCACGACGTGGAGCTCGTCGGCGATACCGTCAACCGCGTGTTCTACCTCGACGCGAACCGCCAGATCATCGACATCTACAACATGAACTGGAAGAACTACCTCCGCCAGCGCGCCGCCGACGAGGAGCGCCGCAAGAAGGAGCGCGCGAACGTCGAGAAGAAGGCCACGGCGTTGCAACTGCAGGCTGCCAAGTTCGGCGCAAAGGCAAGCAAAGCTGCTGCCGCGCACCAGATGACTGCCCGAGCGGAGAAGATGCTCTCCGGTCTGGAAGAGATGCGTCAGGTGGACCGGGTCGCGAAGCTTCGGTTCCCGAAGCCGTCCCCGTGTGGCAAGACACCACTTATGGCGTCGGGTCTCTCGAAGTCGTACGGTTCGCTGGAGATCTTCACCGACGTCGATCTTGCGATCGACCGTGGCTCGAAGGTCGTCATCCTCGGCCTCAACGGCGCCGGAAAGACCACCCTCCTGCGGATCCTCGCGGGGGTCGACGCGCCCGATACCGGACAGCTCGAACCCGGCCACGGCCTCAAGATCGGCTACTACGCGCAGGAGCACGAGAACCTCGACGTCGACCGTTCCGTCCTGCAGAACATGATGTCATCGGCTCCGAACATCACGGAGACCGAGGCTCGGAAGGTGCTCGGCTCGTTCCTGTTCACGGGTGACGATGTTCTCAAGCCTGCAGGGGTGCTCTCCGGCGGCGAGAAGACGCGCCTCTCCCTCGCGACGCTCGTTGTGTCGTCGGCGAACATGCTCCTGCTCGACGAGCCCACCAACAACCTCGACCCTGCCTCGCGCGAGGAGATCCTGGACGCGCTCTCGCACTACGAAGGCGCCGTTGTGCTCGTCTCTCACGATGAGGGAGCTGTCGAGGCGCTCAATCCGGAGCGGGTGCTCATTCTGCCCGACGGCGTGGAGGACATCTGGGGTCGCGACTACGCCGACCTCGTCACCCTCGCCTGAACGCCGACCTCGTCACCCTCGCCTGAACGCCGACCTCGTCACCCTCGCCTGAACGTCGGCTTCGTCAGCGGCCTAGGGCGTCCAGCAGAGCGTCTTCTTCTTCCATGTCCTGGTCGCGCCGCGGGTCGGGCACGAGCGACTGGTCCTCTTCCTCTTCCCGCGCGCGCCTCTCGGTGCGAATCATGTACCAGATGAAGGCGAAGCCCATCACGCCGAACAGGATCCACTGGATCGCGTACGAGAAGTGCGGGCCCGCATCATCGGAGGGGCGCTCGAGCGCTTGCGGCGACGACGCCGGAGCAGGGTCCTCCGCTGCAAGCTGGGCGTACGCGCCGTCGATGAGACCGGCGTTGTCGGCCATGAGGTCGCCGATGAGAGGCACGTTGAGCGTCGGGATCTGACCGTCCACGGCAGACCAGTCGGAGCGGGGTAGCTGCTCGGTGGGCACGAGACGTGCGATCACCGTCACCTCGCCGGCAGGCGGCGCGGGGACCGCAGAAGGCTCGTGGGTTTCTTCCGCCGGCGGCACCCACCCGCGATCGATCACGAGCACCTGTCCGTCGGTGGTTCGGAAGGGGACGAGGACCTCGAAGGCGCTCGTTCCGCCGTGTGCGCGATTGCGCACAAGCACTTGGTCTTGAGTGAGATATTCGCCGACGAGCTCCACGGGCCGCCACCGTTCGGAGTCCCAGTAGGCCTCACCCGGTGCAATGACCTCGCTCAGCGGGGTCGGGTCGGCATCATAATTCGCGTCCACGAGCGCGAGCTGGTGCGCGCGCTCCTCGTTGCGGGAGAACTGCCAGTTTGCGAGGAATCCACAGGCGACCGCGAACGCGATCGCGACGGCGATATAGCCGGTCCAGCGGCGGGCGGTAGGGCTCATGCGTTCTCCCGCATCTCTACGCTGACCGGAAAGTCACGCGCCGCGAGGTAGTCGCGCAGGTAGTCCACGTGCGCGTCGCATGCGTCCCACATCTTGCGCCGGTCGGGCGTGTGGATTCGGGGATTGCGCCACACCACCTCCCAGCGCGAGGGCGCCCGGCACCCGGCGCGCGAACACGTGCGGTCCGTCACGCGGTCTCACCGCGCTCGTCGCGCGCTTCCTCGATTCGGATCACCTGCGGAGGCAGTGTGGGAGCCTGCGGCTCAGGCGTCGCGGCGGGCAGGGCCCGCTCGGGGCTGACCGCGCGGTGAGATGGGTCTCGGCTGCCGACGTTCGCAACCACGACCGCGAGATACGGCAGGACGGCCGCGCCGACCGCGAACGCCCAGGTGTACCAGGAGTACGGCGTCACCGTGACCATCAGCACGAAACACGCGACGCGGACCGACATCATGATGAAGTACTTCTTCATGCGGCCGTCCGCTTCCGCATCCGGGGATTGCGGAAGCGATGTCGCGGACTGCTGGGCATCATTCTTCACGGTGCCTCCAGCGTACGCGCGTTGCGCCATACCCGCGGCGTTCCGCGGTGACCGGACCGCCGCAGATAGGCTGGATCGGTTCCACTCGTGCGTCAAGGAGGCCCCATGTCCAACGATCGTGTCGCGCTCGTCACCGGCGGCAACCGAGGGATCGGTCGTGCGATCGCGGAGCGCCTCCTGCGAGACGGGTACCGCGTCGCGGTCACGGCGCGCTCGGGTGAGGGCCCAGAGGGCACGCTGACCGTGCGGGCCGACGTGACGGATTCGGCATCGCTGGATGCGGCCTTCACAGAGGTCGAGCAGGAGCTCGGACCCGTGACGATCGTCGTTGCGAACGCCGGAATCACGAAGGACACTCTCCTGCTGCGCATGACAGAGGACGATTTCGACTCTGTCATCGCGACCAACCTCGGCGGCACCTTCCGAGTGGTGAAGCGCGCGACCAAGGGGCTCGTCCGTGCAAAGTGGGGGCGAGTGATCCTCATCTCGAGCGTTGTCGGGCTCTACGGCTCCGCCGGACAGATCAACTACTCCTCGTCCAAAGCCGCCCTCGTCGGCTTCGCGCGTTCGCTCACCCGTGAGCTGGGCGGACGCGGCGTCACGGCGAACGTCGTCGCTCCGGGTTTCATCGAAACGGACATGACGGCCGCGCTCCCCGAGGAGACACAGGCTCAGTACAAGAGTTCGATCCCCGCCGGAAGGTTTGCCACGACGGACGAGGTCGCGGGCGTTGTGTCGTGGCTCGCCTCAGACGACGCCGCCTACGTCTCTGGAGCGGTCATCCCGGTCGACGGTGGCCTCGGCATGGGGCACTGACGACGACGCAAGCGCGGGCTGTGTGCCTCGTCTGGCCGTCACGGCAGAAGCGGGATGACCTCTCGAAGATCCACTCGTCCGATCACGACGTCGGCCACCGCCCGCACGGCGGGCTTCGCGTTGAAGGCAACCCCGAGCCCCGCGCGCGCCATCATCACGAGATCATTCGCACCGTCACCGATTGCGATGGTGCGTGTGAGCGGCACGCCGTGCTCATCGGCCCACTCCGCGAGCGTCTCTGCCTTCGCCTGGGCATCCACGATTGCACCGTCGACGGTGCCCGCCAGCACCTGGTCGGCGAGCGTCAAGCGATTCGCACGCCAGAAATCGACGCCGAGCTGAGGGGCGACCTGGTCGAGGATCTCGTGGAAGCCGCCGGAGACGACCCCTACAGCCCCGCCCCGCGCGTGAACTGCCTCGATCAGCGCGTGCACACCGGGGGTCGGCTCGATGCGGGCTCGGACCCGTTCGAACGACGCCGTCGGAACGCCGGCGAGGGCAGCGACCCGCCCGCGCAGGCTTGCTGCGAAGTCCACCTCACCTCGCATCGCCGCCTCCGTGGCGGCGGCGACTTCGGCACCCCGACCCGCCTCATCGGCGAGGAGTTCGATGACCTCGTTGCGGATCAGGGTGGAGTCGGCGTCAAGGATCACGAGAAAACGCGCAGAAGACACCCCATGAGCGTAGCGGTGGCTTGCCATCGCCGTGATCCCGTGATGGGCTGAAAAGATCCCCAATAGTCAGGAGACACGCATGACTTCGCACGACGAAACCAACAACCGCGCCGAAAGCTTGGCTGGGCCGGAAGGCGGATTCCCGTCGCAGGAGCAGACTCCTCCCGGGCTCACCTCCCACATGGAACCGCTGCCCGATCACGGGGAAGACACCTACGTCGGAAACGGTCGCCTCACGGGGCTGCGCGCGCTGATCACGGGTGGTGACTCCGGCATCGGTCGTGCCGTCGCCATTGCCTACGCACGTGAGGGTGCCGATGTCGCGCTGTCCTATCTGCCGGAGGAGCAGGAGGATGCGGAAGCCACCGCTGAGTGGGTTCACAAAGCCGGCCAGAAGGCGGTCCTCATCCCCGGCGACTTGCAGACCGAGAAGGCGTGCGCCGAGCTCGCGGAGAAGGCTCTCGCCGAGCTGGGCGGGATCGACATCCTGGTGAACAACGCAGGCTTCCAGATGGCGCGTACCGACGGCATCGAAGAACTGCGCGACGAGGATCTTGACCGCGTCATCAAGACGAACCTGTACGCAACGTTCTGGTTGACCCGGGCCGTCGTGCCGCACCTGACGAAGGGCGCGAGCATCATCACGACGACGTCGATCCAGGCGTACGAGCCGTCCACAACGCTCCTCGATTACGCCGCGACCAAGGCCGCACTCAACAACTTCACGGTGAATCTCGCGGCCGAGCTGGGGCCGCGCGGGATTCGGGTGAACGCGGTGGCGCCCGGCCCGATTTGGACGCCCCTGCAGCCGGCGACCCAGGAAGGGGACCACCTCGTCTCCTTCGGTGGGGACACACCGCTCGGCCGCGCGGGTCAGCCGAGTGAAGTCGCGCCCGCGTTCGTCTTCCTCGCGTCGCCCGCCGACTCGAGCTACGTCTCGGCGACCGTCATCGGCGTCACCGGCGGCAAGCCCGTCTTCTAAGCGCACCGAAACGACTCGCCCCCGACCAGAGCTCCGGTCGGGGGCGAGTGTCGTTGGCTCAGGCGGTGACGTGGACGTCCTTGCCGACGACGGTGATGCCGCTTTCGGTGACGGTGAAGCCGCGTTCCCGGTCACGTTCGCGATCGACGCCGACCGTGGCGCCGGGTTCCAGGACGACATTCTTGTCGAGGATCGCGCGGTGCACACGCGCGCCGCTTCCCACCTGGACGTGATCGAAGAGCACAGAGTCGGTGATGGTCGAGCCGCCGCCGGACAGGGTCCACGGGCCCACGACGCTTCGTTCGAGATGCGTCCCCGACAGCACCGAGCCGAGCGAGACGATCGAGTCGATCGCGTTGCCCATTCGTCCGACACCATCGCGCACGAACTTCGCGGGGGGTGAGTTGACCGTCTGCGAGTGGATCGGCCAGTCCGTGTTGTACAGATTGAAGATGGGCAGCGTGGAGATGAGATCCATGTGCGCGTCGAAGAACGATTCGATCGTTCCCACATCTCGCCAGTAGTCGCGGTCACGATCGGTCGATCCGGGAACGTCGTTGCGCTTGAAGTCGTAGACGCCCGCTTCGCCACGTCCGACGAAGTAGGGGACGATGTCGCCGCCCATGTCGTGGTTGGAGGCCGACAGTTCGCCGTCGGTCTTGACCGCCTCGATGAGTGCCTTGGCGTCGAAGATGTAGTTACCCATCGATGCGAGCACCTCATGCGGAGCATCCGGGAGGCCGGTCGGATCCTGGGGCTTTTCGAGGAACTCGTTAATGGTGACGCCATCGGAGTTCAGATCGATGACACCGAACTGGTTCGCCAGGCCGATCGGCTGGCGAATGCCCGCGACGCTCGCGGGGGCCCCGGATTCGATGTGGGCATCGAGCATCTGCCGGAAGTCCATGCGGTAGACGTGGTCGGCACCGATCACGACGACGATGTCGGGCTTCTCGTCGTTGATGAGGTTCAGCGACTGCAAGATCGCGTCAGCCGAACCGGAGAACCACCGCTTGCCGAGCCGCTGCTGTGCAGGCACGGAGGCGACGTACGAGTTCAGGAGCGCCGACATGCGCCACGTTTGAGAGATGTGGCGGTCAAGGCTGTGCGACTTGTACTGAGTGAGCACGACGACCTGGCGCAATCCCGAATTGATGAGGTTCGAGATTGCGAAGTCGATGAGTCGATACTGGCCCCCGAACGGCACAGCGGGCTTAGCCCTGTCCGTCGTCAGGGGCATGAGTCGCTTCCCCTCGCCGCCGGCGAGGATGATTCCGAAGACCTTCGGCGCTGCAGGCATGTCTCCACACTATGCCCCGTCATGCCCCTGTACTACCGTCGAATGCATGCGGGTCGACATCGTGACGAAAGAATATCCTCCGGAGATCTATGGCGGAGCGGGAGTGCACGCGACAGAGCTGGTCAAGGCGCTCCGGGAACGAGACGGGGAGCCGGTCGACGTGCGTGTACATGCCTTTGGCGCTCCGCGCGAGGAAAAGGACACTCAGTCATATGCCGTGCCGGTGGGACTGGCGGATGCGAACGGCGCGGTGCAGACCCTCGGTGTCGATCTGGAGATCGTCGGCGACGTCGCGGGGGCCGACGTCGTCCACAGTCACACCTGGTACGCGAACTTCGCCGGCTTCTTCGCGTCGCTTCTCCACGGCATCCCGCATATCGTGACCGCGCACTCCCTCGAGCCGTTGCGCCCGTGGAAGGCGGAGCAGCTTGGCGGTGGATACGCGATCTCCAGTTATGTCGAGAAGACGGCCTACGAGCAGGCCGCCGCGGTCGTTGCGGTCAGCGACGGAATGCGACGCGACATCCTGCGGTCTTACCCTGACCTGGATCCCGAGAAGGTCAGGGTCATCTACAACGGCATCGACCTGGAGCAGTGGCACGCGGTGGAGGATGCCGAGGTCCTTCAGCAGTGGGGGATCGACCCCGCCCGCCCTTCGGTCGTCTTCGTCGGCCGCATCACACGTCAGAAGGGCTTGCCCTACCTCTTGCGCGCTGCAGCAGAACTGCCGCCCGAGGTGCAGCTCGTCCTCATCGCCGGAGCGCCGGACACCCCGCAGATCCTGGACGAGGTCGAGGGGCTCGTGAAAGGCCTGCAGGAGACCCGCGACGGCGTGGTCTGGATCGGCGAGCACCTCGACCGGCACGACATGTGCGCGATCCTCTCGGTGGCAACGACTTTCGTATGCCCCTCGGTGTATGAACCTCTGGGCATCGTGAACCTGGAGGCCATGGCCTGCGGTGCGGCGGTCGTGGGAACGGCCACGGGGGGCATCCCCGAGGTGGTCGTCGACGGTGTCACCGGACGTCTCGTCCCGATCGAGCAGGTGCAGGATGGCACCGGCACACCGGTTGATCCGGACCGCTTCGTCGCAGACCTCGCCGCAACACTCATCGAGGTCGTCTCTGATCCCGAGAAGGCACGCGAGTACGGCAGGGCCGGTCTCCAACGTGCCGCCGATGACTTCAGCTGGAGCGCGATCGCCGACGCCACGGCGGCGCTGTACGCCGAGGTGGGAGGCGCCAGCCGATAGGCTGGGAGCATGGCCCAGGTCCTCGATTTCGCAGACGTCGTCGTTCGCCGCAACGCCAGAAACATCGTCGACCACGTGGACTGGTCGGTCGACGACGGGGAGCGCTGGGTCATCCTCGGCGCGAACGGCGCGGGGAAGACCACCATCCTCCAGCTCGCTGCCACGCTCCAGCACCCGACCTCCGGAACGGTGACGATCCTCGACGAGCCGCTGGGACGCACGGACGTGTTCGAACTGCGTCCGCGCATCGGGTTCGCCTCTTCGGCGATGGCACGGCGCGTCCCGCCGGAGGAGAGCGTGCTGGATGTCGTCCTCACCGCGGCCTTCGCCGTGACCGGACGGTGGAACGAGGAGTACGACGAGATCGACGAGCGGCGCGCGCGTCGCGTCCTCTCTGCGTGGCGCCTCGGTGATCTGGCGGAGCGGTCCTTCGGCACGCTCTCCGACGGCGAGCAGAAGCGTGTCCAGATCGCACGAGCGGTCATGACCGACCCGGAGCTCCTGCTCCTGGACGAGCCGACCGCGAGCCTCGACCTCGGGGCGCGCGAAGAGCTGCTCGTTCTCCTGAGCAACTATGCACAGGAGCCATCGACGCCCGCGATGGTGATGGTCACCCACCACGTCGAGGAGATTCCGGTCGGTTTTACGCACGTGCTTCTTCTGCGCGCGGGCGCGGTTGTCGCGCAGGGTCCGATCGCAGACACGCTCACCAGCGAGAACCTCTCCGAAGCCTTTGGGCTGTCCATCGAACTGGCGCAGCAGGACGGGCGCTACACCGCCCGTGCGACCGGGTTGGGCTGAGCCGCCCAGCGGTGATAGAATTGGCGTTTGGTGCGTCCGCACCACAGACTTTCCCGTCCCGACCGCAGATCGGGAACCACCGATGAGGATGACATGAAGACTGACATTCACCCCGACTACCAGGCCGTCGTATTCCGCGACCTGGGCTCCGGCGAGACGTTCCTGACCCGTTCGACGGTCACCAGCGAGAAGACGATTGAGATCGACGGCGTCGAGTACCCCGTCATCGACGTGGAAATCTCTTCCGCTTCGCACCCGTTCTACACGGGCAAGCAGCGCATCATGGACTCGGCCGGTCGCGTCGAGAAGTTCAACCAGCGCTTCAAGAACTTCGGCGGCAAGAAGTAAGTCGCTCCCTCGGAAGCCCCGCTTCGGCGGGGCTTTCGTCTTCCCTGGTCGGTGCGTTGCGACGCTCCCGTAGCGGCCGTCGATCCGCGGGCCGGCTCGTAGACTCGGTCGCGTGACCGTTTCCTCCCCGTACGCCGATCGGCTGAACGAGGTCCCCGTGCGCCGCGAGCAGATCGAGGTCGCCGGCAGTACGACGACCTATTGGGTCTACGGTCCCGACGATGCGTCGACGGAACTCGTGGTCGTCCACGGCTTCCGTGGCGACCACCACGGCTTGGAGCCCGTGATCGCGCATCTTCCGGGTGTGCGGGTGATCTCGCCCGACCTTCCCGGCTTCGGCGAGACGCCGCCTCTCCCGGGCACGCGTCACACCCTGCAGGCGTACGCGGCGTGGCTTGGAGAGTTCGCGGGCGCGGTGGCGGCCGGTGCCGATATCCTCGGCCACTCTTTCGGTTCGATCGTGGTGTCCGCTGCGCTTGCGCAGGGTCTCGATGCGCCACGTGTGATTCTCGTGAACCCCATCGGCGCTCCCGCCCTGAGCGGTCCGCGCGGCGTCCTCACGCGCCTCGCGGTGTTCTACTACTGGGCAGGCGCGGCGTTGCCGCGCGCGGTGGGGGAGCGGCTTCTGCGGCTGAAGCCGATCGTCCGCGTCATGAGCATCACGATGGCCAAGACGAAGGACCGAGCTCTGCGGGCGTTCATCCACGACCAGCACGATCGATACTTCTCGAACTTCTCGGACCGCGAGGTTCTGCACGACGCTTTCGTCGCGTCTGTCTCCCACGATGTCAGCGAGTTCGCCGACACCATCGAGCAACCGGTGCTGCTTGTGGCCGCCGAGACAGATGACATCACACCGATCGAGGCGCAGCGGGTCCTGAAGAAGCGATTCCGCGACGCTCGGCTCGTGGAGATCGCCGACGTCGGGCACCTGATTCACTACGAGACTCCGGCCGCGGCGGCAGCGGCGATCACGGAGTTCCTCGAAGCGGCAAACGGTGGGCCGCGCTAGGAGCTAGTCGCCGTTGCGTGCGCGGTCGAGCAGGGGACCGATGCGATAGCCGATGACCTCGCCCATGATGAGGGAGGTCTCGGCACGTTCGACGCCTTCGATCGAGAGGATGCTGGCGTCGATGTCGAAGAGGTGCTCGGTGTCGCGTGCGGCGACACGGACCATGAGGTCGACCTGGCCGCTGACGCCGTGTGCCTGCACAACCTCGGGGAGTTCGGCGAGTTGCGCCGTGATCCTGGGCAGGTCTGCCTGACGCACGGTGACGGCGATCAGCGCTTCGATGGGGAAGCCGAGCGCCTCGGGCGCGATGGCACGCTCATAAGACAGGAAGACGCCCGCCTTCTCCAGCTTGGCCATGCGCGCCTGCACGGTGTTCCGGGAGAGCTTGAGTCGCTCCGCCAGCGCGACGACTGTCGCGCGAGGGTCCGATGCCAAGGCGCCGAGAAGCTCAAGATCCACATTGTCGAGGCGGGTCATATCGCGAACGCTAGCACAGCGGACGGGCGCACTTCTGCGCAAGATGCTCAGTCGTTATCGTTCGGCTTGAGCGAGGTGCGCGATGGCTACGTGCGGATGTGATCGTACTCGACGAGGCCCACGGCACCGTCATCGAGGATGAAGGTATTGATCGCAACGTTGGGGAGGCGTTCGCCCTCGAGAGGGTAGACATCGTCGCTTGCGGCTCGAATCAGCTCACGGATAAGGCCGCCGTGAGCAACGATGACGACCTGCGCGTCATCGCCCAGGGACGCGCGGGCATCCTCGACGGTTCGGGCGAGGTCCGTGAGCGCCCGGGCACGCACAGCGTCCCACGGCTCGGCGATCGAGCCGTCAGCGCCCAGCGGGCCGTAGGTGGCGTAGTACTCGGCGATATCCATGCCCTCCGCGTCACCGTAAGAGCGTTCCCGCAGGCCCTCATAGGTGTGGACCTCCTGCGCTCCCAATCCCGCGGCGATGATCTGGGCGGTCTCCTGGGCGCGCGAAAGGTCGCTCGCGGCAACGTACACGGGAGTGGGGGCGAGCAGAGCCTGGAGCCGTTGTGCGGCGCCTCGTGCCTGCTCACGGCCCGTGTCGTTGAGCGGGATGTCCGTCGCCCCTTGAATGCGGCGCCCGCGGTTCCACTCGGTCTCACCGTGCCGGACGACGTAGATCGTGGTCATCCCTCGAGCTTACGTGGCGGTGCCGGTCAACCCCTTCGCAAGCGCGGCGAGCACTTCGCTCGTCCCCGCATTGATCTTCACGGCAGCTTTGCGGTCGGCGCGAGTGTCTCCTCGGTTGATGATGACGACGGGGAGTTTTCGACGTCGCGCACGCTCGACGAGTCGGATACCCGAGTTCACGACGAGGGAGGAGCCGGCCACGATGAGGGCTTCGCTTGAGGTGACGATTCGCTCTGCCTCGGAGAACTTCTCCGGTGGGATGTATTCGCCGAAGAAAACGACGTCGGGCTTGAGCACGCTCCCGCAGATGCTGCACTCGGGGATGACAAAGCCGTCGCTGGATTCGGGGAGGGCGTCACCGTCGGGTCCGAGCTTGATGTTGTCCGGCACCGTGATCCACGGATTGGCGGCTTCGACGCGTTCGGCGAGGTCGCGCCGGTCGAAGACCTGCCCGCAATGGATGCAGAAGACTCGCCGCATCGTGCCGTGCAGTTCGACGACGCGGTGGCTCCCCGCGCGCAGGTGCAGGCCATCGACGTTCTGCGTCACGACGCCATTGACAACTCCGGCGCGCTCCAGGTCCGCGAGGGCGAGATGCCCTGCATTCGGCTCGGAGGCGGCGAACGTGCGCCATCCCAGGTGGCTGCCGACCCAGTAGCGGCGGCGGGCCTGTTCGCTTGCGAGGAACTGTTGCGCGGTCATCGGCGTACGCACGGGAGCGCCTTTGCCACGGTAGTCGGGGATGCCCGAGTCGGTGGAAACGCCGGCGCCGGTGAGCACGGCGACCCGGCGCCCCGAGAGGACCTCGATCGCGCGGGCGATCGCATCGGTCGCGTGCGCGTCCGGGGGAAGCAGGGTGGTCATCGTCATTTCCTCACCCCGAGCCTACGCGGGGTGCTTTTCGTGGATGTTACGACCGCCGTGACACAGTGAAGACATGGCGATCTTCGAGGTGAATGACGCGGGTGACGCGCGTGTCGAGGACTTTCGCAATCTGACGGACGTCGCGTGGCGGCGTGTGCAAGAACCCGCGGCGGGCTTGTACATCGCTGAGTCGGAGAAGGTCATCACCCGGGCAGTCGCGGCGGGGCACCTCCCGCGATCATTCCTCGTGCAGCAGAAGTGGCTGGACTCGGTGGTTCCGCTGGCGGGCGACGCGCCGATCTACCTCGTGCCGGATGAGGTCATGGAGCAGGTGACCGGCTATCACGTGCACCGCGGCGCTCTTGCCGCGATGCAGCGACCCGCTCTCGCGGAGGTGGGGGATCTCATCAGGGATGCCCGCACCGTCGTCGTGCTCGAGGACATCGTGGACCATACGAACGTGGGTGCGGTGTTCCGATCGGTCGCCGCGATCGGCGCGGACGCGGTCCTGGTCACACCGCGATGCGCGGATCCGCTGTATCGGCGGAGCGTCCGGGTGAGTATGGGAACCGTCTTTCAGGTCCCGTGGACTCGCACCCACAGCTGGGCACGCACCCGCGAGGCGTTGCACGATGCCGGGTTCCACATCGCTGCGCTCGCTCTCGATGAACGAGCGCAGGACCTGGACGCATTTGCCGCGACCCGGGCAGAACGCGTCGCGCTCGTTCTCGGGGCCGAGGGAGATGGACTCTCTCGCCGCGCGTTGGAGGCCGCCGACAGCACGGTCATGATCCCGATGGTCGGGGGAGTCGACTCGCTCAACGTTGCGGCCGCGGCTGCAGTCGCGCTGTGGGCGCTGCGGGTGCGGGTCTGAGGTCGCTCAGGTCCGGTCGTTTTCGGCGTCCGGTTCGTCGCTCTCCGTCTCCGACATCGCCTGGGCAAGCTTCTGGATGGGGAGCGCGTCCGGGCGCTTAGCGGTGATGTTGTCGCCCGAGGACTGATGACGCAGGCGCCGCAGTACCCAGGGAACGAGGTATTCGCGTGCCCAGACCAGGTCGCTGACGGCCGCCTGACGCCACGTGCGCGAGGGCACGGGATCGGGTTGCATCGGCTGGAGATCGTTCGGCACATTAAGCGCACGAAGCACCATTCGAGCGACCTCGTGATGGCCGAGGGCATTGAGATGCAGTCGGTCATCGTCGAAGAAGCGCGCGTCCTGAATCTCCTTGAGCGCCCATTGATCGGCCACGATGCAGTCATATCTGTCTGCGATGGCGCGAATGTTCTCGTTGTAGATCGCGACCTTGCCGCGGATTCCGCGAAAGACCGGGGTGAAGTTCGTGTCGATCCCGGTGAACACGACGACGGTCGCTCCTTCCGAAGAAAGCCGCTTCACGGCATCTTCGAAAAGGACCGCCACTGCGTCCGGATCCGATCCGGGGCGGATGACGTCGTTGCCGCCGGCGGAGAAAGTGATGAGGTCCGGATGGAGGGCGAGGGCGGGCCCGATCTGGTCATCGTCAATCTGACGGATGAGCTTGCCGCGTACGGCGAGGTTCGCGTACGCGAAGTCGGGCACCTTTGCTCCCAGCACCTCCGCGACGCGGTCCGCCCACCCGCGATGTCCGCCTTCCAAGGTCGGCTCGGGGTCGCCGATCCCTTCGGTGAACGAATCCCCGATGGCGACCATTCGCCGCCAGGGCGGGGTCTGGGCATTCTCCACGTAGGGGGTGCGGGGTGCGTCGGCCGGGTCTGCCGTGGTCATACAACTCCTCTGGTGCGGTTCTTCGAGGCTACTGGTTCCGCACACGTTCTTCAGGTTCGTACGGGTAGCCTGAGGACGGCGTTCGGCGGAACGCGCTGCACACAAGGAGTCACATGAAAGCCCGCACCACATCGACGTTGGCCATCGGAGCTGTTGCGCTCCTCGCACTCGCTGGCTGTTCGGCCGACGAGCCGACCAGCTCTTCCACGCCGGTCGACACCGGTCAGCCGACCGTGACGGAGGAGACGCCTTCCTCGACCCCGGTTCCGACTCCTTCCACGGCGGGTGCCCTCACCGAGGATGAGATTTCCACGGTCATGAGCTCGATCGATTTCGAACCGGATGCATTCGCGAGCACCGAGGAGATGTTCGCGTCGGTGTACCCCGGGGTGAGCGCTTCCGATGCGGGGTGCCTCCTGCCATTCGGCGTCGGCTGGGCCGAGGACGCGCAGCTTTCCAGTGCGACCACCCAGTGGGGCCCGAGCACGGACCGTTCCATGACGGCGGTTGTCGCGAGTGCCGCCGACGAGAACGCCGCTGAGGACATCGCCGATCGCATCGAGGACTCGGTTGAGAACTGCCTCGAGTCCGGTGCAACGTTCGAGCTTCAGGGCGTCGCCGTCGACCTCGACGTCGACGATTTCGACCTCGACATCAACGGTGCCGACGATGACGAGGGCTGGAAGGCCACCGGCACTCTCGCCGGCACGAACTTCACCCTCATCGGGTCCGTCGCGCGCGTCGGGACGAACGTGGTCACCATCGTCGGATGGGATCCGCAGAGCAACGAGTCGTTCGTTCCGCAGGCGACCCAGATGTTCGTCGACGCACTCTGATCCCGCGCATCCCGATGTCTGCGAACTGACCTATCCTTGTCACTCGTGGAATCGGACGGACGTGAGCAATTCGGCAGCTTCGCGGCCGAGCACCTTTCGCCCGCATTCCCGCAGCGCGCGCCGTGGGGGACCGCGGACCGCCTGCGGGCCTGGCAGGTAGAGGCTCTTGACGCGTACTTCGGTGCCGAGGGTCCCGACGGAGTCGGCAACGGCCCCCGCGACTTCCTCGCGGCGGCCACCCCGGGCGCCGGGAAGACGACGTTCGCACTGCGACTGGCGAGCGAGTTGCTGCGGCGGCGCATCGTCGATCGCATCGTCGTGGTCGCCCCGACCGCGCATCTGAAGACGCAGTGGGCAGATGCTGCTGCGCGCGTGTCGATTCGGCTCGACCCCGCCTTCGCCAATCGTCACTATGCCCCGGCCCGGCACTACCACGGTGCCGCGGTCACGTACGCGCAGGTGGCGGCAAAGCCGGTTCTGCACCAGCGGTTGACGGAGACGGCACGCACGCTGGTCATCTTGGACGAGGTGCATCACGGTGGCGATGCGCTCAGCTGGGGCGACGGACTCCGCGAAGCCTATGGGCGTGCGACCCGCCGCCTGCTGCTGTCGGGCACTCCATTTCGCAGCGATACGGCGCCGATCCCGTTCGTCGAATACGCCCCGGATGAGCGTGGCGTTCGCCTCTCCCGCACCGACTACTCGTACGGCTACGGCCGGGCACTCGCGGACGGGGTCGTCCGGCCGGTCTTGTTTCACGTCTACTCGGGCGAGATGCGCTGGCGCACACGCGCCGGGGATGAAATCGATGCGCGTCTCGGCCAGGAGAACACGAAGGACATCACCTCGCAGGCGTGGCGGACCGCCCTCGACCCGGGCGGGGAGTGGATGTCGGCGGTCCTGCGTTCGGCGGACCGGCGTCTCACCGACATCCGCCGGGACGTGCCCGACGCCGGGGGTCTGGTCATCGCGACCGATCAGACGGACGCGCGCGCATACGCGGGGCTTCTCGCCGACATCAGCGGGCAGCGACCCACGATCGTCCTCTCCGACGACGCGGGGGCTTCGGAACGAATCGAGCGCTTCTCCCAGAGCACCGACCGGTGGATGGTCGCGGTGCGCATGGTATCGGAGGGCGTCGACGTTCCGCGTCTCGCAGTCGGGGTATACGCGACGTCAGCCTCGACGCCGCTGTTCTTCGCTCAGGCGATCGGACGCTTCGTCCGTGCCCGGCGTCGAGGGGAGGCAGCCAGCGTCTTCCTGCCGCACGTTCCGCAGTTGCTCACGCTCGCGGCGGAGCTCGAACGCGAGCGGGACCACGCCCTGGACCGCGACCCCGGTGCCGCGGACGGACTCGAAGACGATCTTCTCGCGTCGGCGGAGCGTGAGGAGAAGGCATCGGAGGAGCTGACCGACGAGTTCGCCTTTGCCGCGCTCGGGTCACAGGCTCACTTCGATCGAGTGCTGTACGACGGCAAGGAATTCGGCGAGCTCGCGGTTCCCGGCAGCTTGGAGGAGGAGGAGTTCCTCGGCCTTCCGGGGCTCTTGGAGCCGGAGCAGGTGCACGAAATCCTCATGCAGCGCCAGTCGCGCCAGACCCGACACCGGCAGGAGCGTGAGGCGGCGGAGCAGGCGGATCCGGAGCGTGAGCCAGCGTTACCCGCACCGTTGCACCGGAGCCTGCGTGAGCAGCGGCAGCTCCTGAATTCGCTCGTCGGTCTCTATTCGCGTCGGACGGGGGAGCCGCACGGTGCCGTACACGCGGAGCTGCGGCGGGTGTGTGGGGGGCCAGCCGTCGCGCAGGCAACCATGACTCAGCTGCAGTCGCGCATTGAACTCCTGCGTAAGCGCGTGCGTTCCTAGCTCGTGGCGCGCTGCCTGGCCGCCTCGTACAGGATCACGGTCGCGGCGCCGGCGGCGTTGAGCGAGCTGGCCGCTCCGCCGATCGGGATACGCGCCATCACATCGCATGCTTCCCGCCAGCCTGCGCTGAGCCCGGCCGTCTCATTCCCGATGGCCAGGAGAGTCGGCCCGGTGAGGTCGACATCCGCGATGTCCGCCTCGCCGTGCTCATCGGTGCCGACGACGGTGATCGGGCGCCCGGCCTCGCGTTCCGCGCTGATCCACTCGAGCACCTGGGCGGGACCCGGGACCCTCACGGTGGGAACGGCGAACAGTGATCCCGTGGATGCACGGACCGCCTTCGGATCGTAGGGGTCGGCGGCGTGGCCGGTGACGATCATGCCCGCACCGCCGAACGCATCGACGGACCGGATGATCGATCCGATGTTTCCGGGCGCGGACGGGCGGTCAAAGAGCACGCCGAGGAAGGCTGGTCCGACCGGAATGCGGGTGAGGTCGTCGGGCGGGAGAGCGACGACGGCGACGACTTCCGGTGCGTCGGAATCCTTCTCGCCGAGCTGTCGCAGAAGGTCGGGTGACATTGCGACGTGTACGCCGCCCGCGCGTTTGCGCACGCCCTCTGCCCACTCGGAGAGGTGGCGCTCCGCGTCGTAGATGAGAGCACGGATCTCCCAGCCGTGTTCGATGGCGAGGGTGATGGGACGCACGCCTTGCACGAGGAACTCGCCCGAGCGGTGCCGCTTCGTCCGGTTGCGCAGGAGAGACTCCCACTGCTGGTACTGAGAATTCGCACGTGTGATGTGCAAGGTGCGTGCCATCGTGATCCACTCTTTCGACACCGACGTTCCCCCACACTCCCACACTCCCGCGTGCGGGACGGACGGCCTGGCGGCGCGCGATCATGCGCGGGTGGTTCGGAGTTCCGAAACTCTGACAATCGGCGCGAATCCGCGGATCTCGACTCACCGCGCCGCTACCGTTGCCTCGTGCAGACGATCCCTGAGCCGACGGCGAAAGAACGCAAGCGATGGGCGCGCTACCTCGTTGAGGAGCGCGCCGAGGCGCACGTTTATCGGACGCTGGCGCAACGGCGCGAAGGGGAGGAACGAGAGATTCTGCTCGCCCTCGCGGAGGCGGAGGGTCGCCACGAGCGGCACTGGCTGACCCTGCTCGGTGGGGAGCCGGCGAAGCTCCCGTCGCCGGGACTGGAGAGCCGAATCCTCTCGGTCATGGCCAAGCGGTTCGGTTCGATCTTCGTGCTTGCACTCGCGCAGAACGCGGAGGACCGCTCGCCGTACGACGATGACCCCTCGGCGACGTCGGCGATGGTGGCGGACGAGAAGATTCACCGCGAGGTCGTGCGCGGGCTCGCAGCTCGTGGCCGCCGCCGACTGTCGGGAACCTTCCGCGCCGCCGTGTTCGGTGCCAACGACGGCCTCGTGTCGAATCTCGCGCTCGTGATGGGAATCGGCGCGACCGGGGTCGCACCGCAATTCGTCCTCTTCAGCGGGATCGCGGGGCTTCTCGCCGGCGCCCTGTCGATGGGGGCGGGGGAGTACGTCTCCGTCAGGTCGCAGCGGGAGCTGCTGGATGCGACCGCGCCGAGCAACTACGGGGACGAGGTTCTGCCCGACCTCGATCTGGATGCGAACGAGCTCGCGCTTGTCTATCGGACCCGGGGCTTCGGTGCGGAGGAGGCGCAGAAGATG
Source organism: Microbacteriaceae bacterium PS02070 (assembly GCA_029959865.1). Taxonomy (GTDB): domain Bacteria; phylum Actinomycetota; class Actinomycetes; order Actinomycetales; family Microbacteriaceae; genus Microbacterium. The sequence goes on from JASCPE010000002.1 coordinate 483,813, forward strand.
GCGCGCGAGATCATTCAGGCCGCGCACAGCGCCGACCGGTCATCGCCATATCGCCGCCCCGACGAGGTTGCCGCTGAGGAGCATGAGGTTGTCGGTGGCGCCTTCGGCGCCGCAGTGTCGAGCTTCCTGTTCTTTGCATCGGGCGCGATCATTCCGGTGCTTCCGTGGCTCCTCGGCCTGCAGGGCGCGGTTGCCGTCGTGATCGCGCTGGTGCTCGTCGGCCTCGCGCTCGTGGCAACGGGTGCCATGGTCGGCTTGCTCTCTGGCGCGCCGCCGCTCCGCCGCGGCCTGCGCCAGCTGGCCATCGGCTTCGGAGCGGCCGCAATCACGTACGTTCTTGGGCTGCTGTTCGGCGTCTCCGCAGGCTAGCGACCGTGCCTGCGGTGATTCGGGTCGAGTGCGGATTCGTGGTAATGTCATTCTTCGGTTGCGATGCAATCACACCCATGCGCGGGTGGCGGAATAGGTAGACGCGCTAGCTTGAGGTGCTAGTGCCCGTATTAGGGCGTGGGGGTTCAAGTCCCCCCTCGCGCACAAATGGAAAATGGCCTCTGACCTGGGGTTTAGATACCTAGGTTGGGGGTCATTTTCGTGCCATGTGCTGAGTTATGTGCTAAGCCCCACCGAGATGGGCCGCGAAGCGGTCTGCTGCGGCTTTCTGCATCGTCGGGGTGACATGGCTGTAGATGTTCATCGTGGTGGTGATGGTGGAGTGCCCCAGGCCTCCTGTACTACCTTGGGATGCTCGCCCAACTCCAGTAGGAGTGTGGCGTGCGTGTGGCGCAGCCCCTTGATCGTCACGCGGGGCAGCGTCGGGTGGACTTTGGCGAGCCAGTTCATGCGGCGATCCCAGCGGCTCGTCATGGCGTCGGGAGAGCGCAGCTTGCCCTCGTCGTCACCGAACACATACGCATCGGCCCCCGCGAGCTTGAACGACACTTCGGAGCGGGCGACCTTGTAGGAGGCGAGCACTTTGAGGGTTGCGGCGTCCACGTCGATCACGCGGGCGTTGCCCGTTTTGGTGGTCTTGGTGGCCGTCCAGTCCTCGGTGTTCACCGCTCGCCGGATGCTGACCCTGCCGGTTCTGGTGTTGATGTCGTTCCATCTGAGCGCGAGAGCCTCTGAACGCCGCATCCCCGTGTAGGCGATCAGTCGCCACAGCGGGAACAGTTCGTCTTTCAGCTCCTGCTCGTTCCAGGTGAGGAACGTCTGTAGCTGCTCGCCCGTCCAGGTCACGATTTCCGGTTTCTGCGCGCGCACCTGTGATGACTTCGGGGCGTTCACGGTGCGCTTCTTCTTCGCTGGGTTGACCTGGATCAGCCCGTTGTCGATTGCGGCGTCGAGGATCGCGCCGAGGACGACATGCACCTTGTGGATGCTGTTGGCCGACAGGGGCTTGCCTTTGCCGTACTCGTCCTTGCGGCCTGACTTCTCCAACTCCCGGTAGTGGGAGCCGATGCGGGTAGCGGTGAGCTTGTCGATCCTGATGCGGCCCAGGTCGGGGGTGATGTGGTTGCGGATGATCTTCCGATACCCCTTGATCGTGGAATCGGCCAAGCGCAGCGACGTCACCCAATGCTCGACGTAGACGCCGACCGTGGGGGTCTTGCCCTGGAACTTCTCGTTCCTCGCCTTCTTCCGCAGCGCCTCGGTGAGTGCGGCCTGCGCTTCTTCGAGGTCGGTGAACCCGCCACGGGTCAGCCGCTTCTCGCCAAGCTCGGGCTTCTCGGGATCGATCAGCACATAGATTTGGAACTTCCACCGATGCCCCTTGCGGGTTTGGTAGTCGCCCAGCGATCCCTGATGCCGCGAGCGGGAACGCCGCTGCTGCTTCTGCTTCACCCCCTCAACGCTGCTTGGGGCCGCCTCGTTGGGCGGCGGGTTGCTGGCTGGTGCCATAGCCCTGCTCCTTTCTCTCCTGGTGGTATCTCGCGCTCGTTCGGCGCGGGAAGATCAATGGTGCGTTACTCGAAGGCGAGTGAGTCGTTCGGGTCGAGCTGCAACAACCTGCCGGTGGCGTGTTCCTCGCGCGCGGTCTGCACGTCGTAGCGTTCCTGGTACACCTCGCGCGGGGTGACACCGACCTGGCCACGGTCGTACTTGGCGAGCATCTCCTCGGCCCAGTGCGCCGAGTTGATCGCCTGGAAGCGTCGCTCTTTCCAGTAGCGCACCAAGTCCTCGGTGGTGAGCTTCACGGCACCTGCGACCCATGCCTGTATCTCTTCGGGCAGGAACGACTCGGGCACCCCGGTCAGCGTGACCGCCTCAGCGGGCGGCGTGAGCAGTGCTGCGGGTGTGGTGCGGAGGATGTAGGCGAGGGCGGTGAGGTCGTCCACGTCCACGCGACGGTCGCCGTTCTCGATCTTGCTGATCCCCGACGGGGCGAGCTTCCGGCCCGCCTCGGTCATCAGCCGGGCGGCGGTGCGCACGTCCATGCCGATGGCCTGGCGTGCGGTGCGGAGGTTCTGGGCGACGTGCTCATGTGTGATCCCGGCAGGGTTTCCCCGTAGTCGTTCTGTTTCCATACTAGGAACGTACATGCCTGCTCTTGACTCGTCAAGCGCTCTACCGTACTTTATTGGGAACTTTACACGCTTGATTAGGAACGGCAGGCAGGGCGATGAGAGACATATCGGTGACACTGGACGACTTGCGTGCTTCCCGCAACGCGGTCATTACCCGCGCGGAGGCTGCGGCGGCGCTCGGGGTCGATCCCCGCACGATCACGGCGAGCATCGAGAACGGGTCGATCCCGTCCGTGAAGCTCGGCAGGCGAGTCGTGATCCCGCGCGAGAAGTTCCTGCGCATCTTCGACGGCGAAGACACACCCCACACGGTTCCCGGCACCGCCTCGCGGTGACAGGGCTGGTGGTGCCGATTCGGCACTCCCGCGCTGGGCGTCCGGCTGTTTGTCGGACGTGCCGCGTAGACTGAACTCACGAAGCCGACCACGAGGAGGCACCCCATCATGGCGACGAAGACTCGCGTATCCGAGGCGCACGTTCAGCGCGTCCTCGCTGAGGTGCAGGCCGGGCAGCAGACCGCCGGTGAGGAAATGACCCCCGAGGGGCTGGAGCTTCTGGCCCGGCAGGTGCGCGGCGAGATCACCGTGGACGAGGCTGTCGAAGTGATCGCCGCCCGTACCCGCGCACGCCTGGCTGCTCGCACCGCCTGAACCGTTCGGCGTCGGGATGCCTGATCGGTACACCTATCCGGGCAGCGATGTTCTGGTCAACACGTTCGGCATCACCGACTACGACGACTGGAAAGATGCTGAGGCTGACTTCATCGGTGCGCGCATGGGTGCGCTGCGCGAGCATCCCATCGCGGGTGGCTACGATCTGCCGCACCTGCAAGCGATCCATGCCTATCTGACGCAAGATATGTACTCCTGGGGCGGAGAGATTCGCACCACCGACACGCATCCCGGCGGCACCGGCATCGCGCATTGCCGCCCGCAGTTCATCGTTCCCGAGACTGACCGCGTGTTCGATGCGCTCGCCCAGCGCGACTACTTGCGCGGGCTGGACCTGGATGCGTTCTCGGACGGGCTGGCGTGGGTGTGGGGTGAGACGACGGCGATCCATCCGTTCCGTGACGTGAACACGCGCAGTCAGCATGTCTTCTTCAACCAGCACGCGCGCGATGCCGGATGGGTGATCGACTGGTCGCAGATCCCCGGCGACGTGTTCGCCCATGCCCGCACCCTCGCCATCGTGGAAGATCACTCCGGGCTTGACGCGCTGATCCGCCCGAATCTCGTCACCGTCGAAGACGCCGCACGCTCGGACCGCCTCAGGGCGAGCCTGGATGAGCACGCGCAGGGCTTCACCACTCGCCGGTCGGTGCGCGACCCGGAGACGCTGGATCGTGCGCTCGACGCCGCCCGGCAGCGCCGCCGGAACCTCCCGCCACCTGAGGCGTTCGGTGGTGCGTCGCCCCGTGATCCGCGCAGCGGCCCCTCACTCGGCCTATAAGCCCAGGCTCGGGCCGTCACGACGCGGCTCTGTGCTCGGGTGGTTCTGCTCGACCGCGCCGCGCAGTCGCCGCGCGCGGTCAGCGGCAAGCTGCCGGACCTGCTCTGCCGCTGCACGCTTCACTTCGACCAGTGCGGCGGCTTGCTCGGGCGGCAGGGCGCGCAATTCCTCGGCATCGCGCCGCGCCACCGCCGCCTGTGCGTGCACGTTGCGGGCTTCGCGGTCGGGGCGGATGAACCGTGCTCGTATCGGGTCACGACGCACCCGTTCGACCCCCAACTCTCGCGCGAGCAGCGTGAGGCGTTCGCGGTTGTGCTGGTCTTTGAGCGCCGCCCGCCCAGACTGCGCATCCGCGAGGCGGCGGTCGGCGTCGGTCACTCGCGGGTCGTTCTCGGCACGCCGCTCGGCACCGGTGGTGGCCCACTCGGTGAGGCTGTCGCTGTGGCGCGGTAGTACACCCCAGGCGTCGCGCACCTGCTCGCGTGCCGTGTGGGTGCGCTCGGTCGCGGCCTGGTACTCCTGTCGCGCTCGGCGTCGTCCGAACCTGCCCGACGTGGCGAGCCGTTCCGATGTGGTGCTCTCGGCGGTGACGGCTGTGAGGTAGGTTTCGCCGTCCTCGACGGCCTGCGGCACCAACTCCGCGACGACCTCGGCGCGGGCTTGGGCTGTGTGAGTCTCGGCGGCGCGGATCATCTCGGCGCTTTGCTCGTCCTCCGCCTGGTGGTTGGCCTGCTGCTGGTCGAGCCGCTCCGCGATCTGCTCCCACTTCTCGGCCGTTCGCTCGGCACGCTCGGCCTCGCGCACGAGTCGGGCAACCTCGTCGTTCACCTTGCTCACGGGGCCGTCAACGACGAGGCCGCGCACCGCCTCGGCTGCGCGCTTGGTGGCGTCGGCGAGTCCTCGGTCTGCGCGGTCGCTTTCCATCGCCTCGATGAACTGCGCTCGTGCATCGGCCATGCTCTCCGCGACAACGTGCAGGGTGTTCTCGTTTCGGCCTCGGGTCATGCCGACATAGACCGCTGCGCCGCCCATCTGCTCACCAAGAACGGTGTGCGAGACGGGCACGGTCACGCCCTGCACCCCGTATGCGGTCGCGGCATAGGAGAGGTGGGCGTGTTCGCGCACATACTCGGCGGGCAGATGGATCGTGTGTTCGCGTTTGCGGTCGCTGTGCGCGTCGCGTACCCAGAGCGACCCGTCCGCCAAGACGTGTTGTACAGTCCATTGTTGCCGGTTCGCCGCGCCCAGGTCGGCGCTGTTCTTGCGGGTCTGGATCAGGTCACCCCGACCGATGCTGAGGCCGTCGCTGCCCGTGGCCGTAGTGGTGTCGTCAACGAGACTCAGGCGGGTGCGTTCGTCTCGGATGCGGTCATTCAGTCGCGCCGCTTCATCGTTTGATGCCACGGTGAGGGCTTCGCCGTCGTGTCTGCTCGTGGCGAGGTGTTCGCGCAGCTCGTCGGCATCGGCGTGCAGCCGGATCAGCCCAAGCTCGCGTAGCCGGTCGAACACCTGGCCGGGGTCGCGGCGGTCGCGCATCCGCACCGTGACCTCGGCATAGGCCGGGTCGGTGAAGCGGTGTACCTCGGCCATATCGAACGCGCGGCCCCGGAGTTGCGCGGCCATGTCCAATACGCCGCCCCTGCCGACTGCGGGCAGTTGCGCGCGATCCCCGACGAGAGCGACCGTTGCACCCGTCTCCGCAGCGACCGTGAACAGGGCAAGGGCGGTGTCTTGGTCGAGCATCCCCGCCTCGTCCACCACGATCCGCTCACCACGACGCAACTGCGCGTCTCGGGGTGGGCCGGTGTAGGTTCCGCCAGTCATCGGATCGGTGTCGCCTGGGGCGAGGCGTGTCCATACGCCGTCCTGGTTCCAGCGCCATCCGTACGCGTAGACGAGGGCGGCGACGCTTTCGGCGGGAACGCCGAGTTCCTGGTGCGCGACCTCAGCGGCACGCTTCGTCGGCGCAACCACCCGCACCCTGCCACCTCGCTGCTCGGCGGCGCGGATCGCGGTGGCGAGCATCGTGGTCTTGCCCGCACCCGCTGCACCCTCCACGATCACCAGCGGATCCTGCGAGACGACCGCTGCGGCCGCGACGAGCTGGCCAGCGTCAAGCTGCTGCCCGAGTGCTGCTGCGTGTTCGCGCACGTCAGGGTGCTCCGGCTCCTGCTCGGGAGTTCGGGCGGTGATGCGGTCGCGCAGTTCCGTCTCAACCTGCACCACCCGCACGCTTGTCAAGTGCGCGACATGCTCCGGCGTCGCGGTGTCGGGCGGGAGGATCGAGAAGCAATCCTCGAGCGCGAGCGTCGTCGCAACCGTCACCAGTTCGCGCAACTCTTGCGGGGTGGCACGCACGCCCGCCTCGGTGATGATCCGGGTGGCGTGCTCCTGCACGGTGTGTCGAGTCCACGCCGACTCTGCCGCGGCGCAACGATCCAATGCACGCGACGCGATCCGCTGCACAGACACCTCATCCGGTGATACCGGCACACGCGCCGGCATGCGGGCCAGGTGTTCGGGGTCGTAGCCGGCCTCGCGGAGCTCGGTCAGCCAGGCTTCCTCTTCCCGCAAGGTCGTGGGCTTCTTCGCGGGGCGCTCATACGCCCACGCCTGCGCTGTCAGCCGAGATGAGACGACCGGCCCCATCGTCTCGCCCGGATGCGCCGTCTCCCACTCGGCTTCGAGCCGTTCCAGGTTCTTCCGCACCTGCTCGCCGCGCTTCGACATGAGCAGTTTGAACGGTTCGAGTTCGGTGACTTCGCCAGTCGTCACCGGGTCGAGGGTGAGGCCGTGACGGTCGAGCACTTCCGCGAGTTCGGCGCTGGCGGCGATCACGGCAGTACCGAGGGCGCGGATCGCGCCTTGCTGCCGGAACGTCGCCGCCGTGTCGAGCGCCCGCCACTTGCCCGCCGCCCAGACACGGGCGCCGATCTGCATGTGGATATGCCGGTGAGGATCACCGGCCCGGCTCGTCCGGTGCGTGATGCCGACCACCTGCATGTGCTCAATAGGTACGACCTCCTGCTTGCCGCGCGGGCCGACACGAGTCACGGAGTACTGGGCGAGCCACCGCTGAATCTCCGCCAGGGCGTCCTGCTGTGCTGCGTCCAGCGCCTTGGATACCTCGGGATGCAAGGCGGCAGCGGCGGACAGGCTCTTGGGGGTGTTGATGACCATTTCCGCGAACCGGGGCGACCCCTGCCGATCCAACCCCGCGAGGCGAGGCTTTCCCATCTGCTCGCCGGTATCGGGATTGATCCAGTCCACCCATCCCGCATACTCGTCAGCGGTCAGCACCCGACTACTCACGGCCTCGCCCGAAGCGTCGAGCACCGCGTACTGAACCCCGGTGCTGTCAGACAGATAGTAGTCGTCAGCACCTGAGCGGTCGGCCTCGACATAGCGCAGCGCATCAGCCCCGGTGCCCCGGAGCAAGATCACGCCGCCCTGCATCGCTCTCACCACCAATGTTTCTAAACTAGAAACTCTATCTATCTACCACGGTAGCATACGTTCATTCAGAAGTCAGCAGAGCGATCTTAGAATCGCACTGTGCGACACGGAAGGTTCGCGTAAGTCGGTGACGGCTTCTGAGCCGCGAGTGAACACTGCGTGAATGCAGCGCGGCGAGTCGCGCCAGTCCCGGACGGTGCCCCATTCTGAGTAAGAAATGTTATCCGCAGAAGGTGGCCGTCGAACCGACTTTGGCGCGCCATTGCTGGTCCTTCTGGTGTTCTTGAGGTTAGGGTGCACGTCGTTCGGTGGCCCGGTCGCTCATCTAGGATATTTTCGAGCAGAGTTCGTCGAGCGACGCAGGTGGCTGGGTGATCGCGCGTATGCGGATCTTGTCGCATTGTGCCAGTTTCTTCCCGGCCCGGCATCAAGCCAGGTCGGCATGGCGATCGGTTTGCAGAGAGCTGGAATACTCGGTCTTGTCGCGGCATGGCTCGGGTTCACACTGCCATCTGCGGTATTGCTGTTCGGGTTCGCGCTCGGCGTATCGACCCTTGGCGACGTATCGCAGGCTGGATGGGTGCTGGGCCTGAAGGCTGCGGCGGTCGCGGTCGTGGGTCATGCTGTGCTCGGGATGGCAAAGTCACTCACGCCTGATGCGCGACGAGCGACGATTGCTGTCGGGGTGCTCACTGTCGTGCTGCTCGTACCCGGCCCGCTGACGATGTTCGGCGCGATGGCCTTGGCCGGGATCGCGGGGTTCTTCGTCTGTCGATCCCCGAGCACGGCCGAGAACGATGAACCGCGTTTCCGGGTGCGCCTGCGGCCCGCAGTCGGATGGTTGAGCCTGGCTGTGTTCGTCATGCTGCTCGCAGGGTTGCCTATTCTTGCTGCGTTCACCGGCAACGCCACGGTAGGCCTGATTGACACCTTCTATCGTGCGGGGTCGCTCGTGTTCGGTGGCGGGCATGTCGTGCTCCCGCTTTTGCAGGCTGAGACAGTGCAAACTGGACTGGTGGAGCCGGGTGCGTTCCTCGCGGGGTATGGTGCCGCGCAGGCGGTGCCAGGGCCGCTGTTCACCTTCGCCGCGTTTCTCGGAGCGGTCACCACGAGCGGCCCGAGTGGGCTGCTCGGCGCATCCATTGCGCTGCTCGCGATCTTTCTGCCGTCTGCGCTGCTCGTGATGGGGGTGCTGCCCTTCTGGGAGCGGTTGCGTCGTGCGCCGAGAGTGCAGCGTGTGCTGACGGGCGTGAACTCCGGAGTCGTCGGGCTGCTCGCCGCCGCGCTGTACGACCCCGTATTCACCGCGGGTGTCACGAACGCCGCATCACTCGTCGTCGCGGCACTCGCGTTCGTCGCACTCACGTCCTGGAAAACACCGGCATGGGCGGTAGTGCTCGGGGCCGCAGGAGCCGGGGCATTGCTGCTCTGAATGCGCTACGCGGATACTCAGGCGAGGCTGGCCTGCAATGCGAGAAGCGTGCCCGCCTGGGAGGATTGGAGCATGAGCCGTGTTTCATCTCTGGTCAGGGCATATCCACTCGTGATCGCAACACTGTTGGTGGCTATGATCGGGTTGGTTCTCTTAGCGACTCCGGCCAGTGAGTCGGCCAGCTGGATTGTGGGTGCGTATGCGCTCGTGATTGCCGGGTGGGAGGCGGTCGGGATGATCCGGCAGCTCATCCGAGGGCACGCCGGGCTCGACATTCTTGCGGTGACGGCAATCACCGCTGCAGTGCTCGTTGGGGAGCCGTGGGCGGCGCTCGTGGTGGTGCTGATGCTCACCGGCGGGGCGGCCCTCGAAGATTACGCTGAGAACCGTTCGAAGCGGGAACTGACCGCGCTGCTGCGTAAGGCACCCCAGCAGGCCACGCGCGTTCTCGCCCCAAGCGCACCCGGCGCGGACATGCACGGGCATACTGCCGAGGTCACGACCGAGGACATACCGGTCGAAGAAGTCGAGGTGGGTGATCTGTTGTTGGTGCGGCCGGGTGCACTCGTGCCTGTGGACTCGATCCTCGTCTCCGAGCACGCCGTGTTCGATGAGTCGTCATTGACCGGTGAAAGTCTGCCCGTTGAGCGTGACGCGGGAGAGAAAGTGTCGAGCGGTGCGGTGAATGGACAAGCCGCAGTCACCATGCGGGCTGCGGCTCCGGCCGCCGAGAGCGAGTATCAGCAGATTGTTCGGCTCGTCGAACAAGCCGCGGGGAGCAAAGCCAAAGTCGTGCGGCTCGCCGATCGGTACGCGGTGCCGTTCACAGTGCTCGCGCTCGTGATCGCCGGGATCGCGTGGGCGGTCAGTGGAGAGGCTGTCCGGTTTGCCGAGGTGCTGGTGGTGGCGACCCCATGCCCGCTGCTGATCGCCGCGCCGGTCGCGTTTCTCGGTGGCATGAGCCGTGCCGCGAGGTTCGGGCTGATCGTCAAGGGCGGCGGCACCCTCGAACAGCTTTCACGAGCCCGCTCGGCGGCATTCGATAAGACCGGCACCATCACTACCGGCAAGCCAGTGCTCGAACGCCTTCTGCCCGCCGACCGCGCCAGCGAAGACGAGCTGCTGCGTTTCGCAGCCTCAGCGGAGGTGTACTCCTCTCACGTGCTTGCGGACTCCGTCGTGCAGGCCGCGAAACAGCACGGTCTGTCGCTCGTCGAAGCCGAACATGCCGAGGAGATCGCGACAAACGGAGTCGCGGCTGTGTTCCGCACTCCTGACGCACCTGAGGCAGTGACGGTTCGTGTCGGCAAGCCCTCCTGGGTGCGCCACTCCGCGCCGGACCTCGTGCTGGCAGACCTTGCTCCAGGGGAACTCGCAATCTACGTCTCAGTCGACGGCCGTTTCGCCGGAGCCATCGTCATGCGCGACCAAGTGCGCGAAGAAGCAGCCCAGGCTCTCCGTCAGCTGAGCGCACTCGGTATCGAGCGTACGCTCATGGTCACCGGGGACGTTGCAGCCACCGCCGAACCCATCGCGCGGCGCCTTGGAATCAGCGAGGTGCACGCGGAGTGCCGCCCCGGCGACAAAGTTCGCATTGTCAGTAGCGTGCAGCCCCGCCCGCTCATCATGGTCGGTGACGGCCTCAACGATGCCCCAGTGCTCGCTGCTGCGGATATTGGCTTCGCAATGGGGGCGCGCGGTGCAACCGCAGCATCGGAGTCTGCGGACATCGTGAACCGCTACGACACGCTCTCGGCCCTGCCGCGCGCGGTGAGCATCGGCAAGGACACCGTGCGCATCGCACTGCAAAGCATCTGGCTCGGCATCATCATCAGCGTCGGCCTCATGCTCATCGCCGCCTTCGGGTTCCTCCCCGCACTCCTCGGCGCGTGGCTGCAAGAAGTCGTTGACCTGGTGGCCATCCTCGGCGCACTCCGTGCAGTCGGCCCACGATCTGAGCGAATCACACGATCATCACCAGTCGCATCGACGGAACAACTTCACTTCAGCACGACCCAAGACAGGAAATGAACAATATGGCATCCGACTCAAGCACCACGCCGCATCCCGGCGAAGCCCACCTGCAGAACGTGGGCCAACGTTTGAACTGGCTACGTGCAGGGGTGCTCGGCGCAAACGACGGCATCGTCTCTACCGCGGGTGTCGTCGTCGGTGTCGCTGCCGCTACACCAAACAACGTACTGGCAATCGCGACGGCCGGTATCGCCGCCGTAGTTGCCGGGGCGTTCTCAATGGCTGGCGGAGAGTATGTTTCGGTGAGCACCCAACGCGACACAGAGAAAGCGCTCATCGCAAAAGAACGGTGGGAGCTCGAAACCATGCCCGAGGAGGAGCTTGAAGAACTCACCGAGCTCTATCGACAGCGGGGCCTTTCAGATGACCTCGCACATCAGGTCGCGGTGCAGCTTACCGAGACGGACGCTCTCGCCGCTCACGCAGAGGTTGAACTCGGAATCGACCATGAAGAGTTCACAAGCCCGTGGGCAGCCGCCGTGTCATCGTTCATTGCGTTCGCCGTTGGAGCGCTGATCCCACTCATCATGATCTTGCTCCCCGTCGGCGGACACCGAGTTTGGATCGCAGCCATCGCAGTTGTGATCGGCCTCTTCCTCACCGGTTGGATCAGCGCTGCGCTCGGTGGCGCGCCGCGCGGTCGCGCAATTCTCCGGAACGTGGTCATGGGCTCAGCGACCATGATCGCCACATACGCCATTGGGGCACTCTTTGGCGTGGCCATCGGATAGGCCGCTTCTCGTGATCCGGCCCGCTTTCATGTGCTAACTCATGTGCTACCGACGCTGCTAGGTTGTGAATCGCGGTGCAGTTATCCACAGGTGGGCCTCGCAGAAACCGCGGAATCATGCGGCAGAACGCCGATTCACGATTTCGTGTGCGAGGGGGAACGGATCAGTTCAAGTCCCCCCTCGCGCACACGAAGAAACGGCCCCTGACCTGAGATTTCTCTCGAGGTCAGGGGCCCTCTCTGTGTCGACGATTAGTCGGTGCGTGTGCGGAGGGCAACGATACGGTCGGCCGCGACTTCTGCGCCGCTCGGTGCGGCGCGCAGTCGGTTGCCGATCTGGGCTGCGCGGCGCCGGAGCGCGTCGTCACCGATCATGCCTTGAACCTCGGAGCGGATCCGTGATGGGCTAGCGGATTTCTGCAGCCACCGACCCGCGCCAGCGCTCTGGACGATGTGAGCGATCATCCGCTGATCGGACGTCGGATTGACCGGCAGGATCAGGAGCGGAACCCCGTGTGCGAGCGTCTTCATCGTCGTGGAGTGTCCGCCGTGTCCGATGACGAGATCGACCGTGGGGAGAAGCTCGGCGTGTGGCACCCAGCCGTGAACCTCGACGTTCGCGGCAGTCGGCAGGGGGCCACCGAGCTCCACGCCGCCGGTCGTTACGACGGCCTCCACTGCGAGCGACGAGAGCGCATCGATGATGCGTCGATAGACGGCGAGCATGCCCGGCCAGGTGGTGGAACTGAGTGCGACGAGCACTCGAGAAGGAGTGCCCCGAGGCAGGGGTTCGGTCCCGGCCTCTGTCGTCCCGGTCCACTCATACCCGCGGAGCCGGGGGTCGTCCCGTCCGGGATCGAGGTCACGGTCGGTGAGGAGAAGTCTTGCGGAGGCATGCTCCCAGAGCGAGCTCGGACGCAGGCCCACCGCGCCGAAGAATCGGCCGATCGCACCGCGGTCAAAGGAATCGATCCAGAAGCTTCCGACGGTGTGGAAAAGTGCCACGACCGGCACGCCGCTTGCGATCGCGCCACGGAGCGGTGCGGGCAGCATGCAGTCGACGACGACCACGTCTATGCGTCGTTCGCGAACGAGTGCAGCCGCTGCGGTGGAGGTCTCGGCGCTGATCATGAGGCGTCGCAGCGCGCCGAACTCGCGCAGCCCCTGGCGATGACCCTCCGGTCTGATCGCGGTGGCGCGCTCGAACGGCACATGAGTCAACGAGGTGCGTCCCCCGCGCAGTCCTGCGATCTCGACGTCGATCCCGCGGCGTGCGACCGCCTCGGCGACGGCGAGAGTCGGAGGAATGTTGCCACCGAGGTCGGCGGTCACAAAGAGCACCTTCACGGCGTCCTCCTCATCGGATTGTGGCGAGATGCCCTCGATCGCGCAGATCCGCGCCTTCAGTGTGGCAGGGAGGACCCGAAGCCGGCTACGCGCTCTCGTCCGGATTCGTGATCGGCACTGCCCGTCGTCCCGGAACGGAAAGTAGAGCTGCCATCCTGGCTGCGGCAGTGGGGGCTGGCGGTAGCCTGGATCGTATGCCCGAGCATGTATCCACGGCGAGGGTGAGCCCCCGCACTCTCTTCCGGACGTTCGCTGTCGCCGAGATGTTCACATGGGCGGGCCTCATCACCGCGCTGATCCTGCGCGCGCTCGACACGGTGAACATCGTGCCGATCGCGGGAGGCATCCACGGATTCGTCTTCCTCTGTTACGCGGCATCGACCGTCTTCGTGTGGATCAACCAGCGCTGGCGGCTCCCGGTGGGCATGACGGGGCTGCTGTCGGCCGTGATCCCATTCGCGACGCTCCCGTTCGAGCTGATCATTGACAGGAAGGGACTCCTCGCCGGCACGTGGCGCCTCGCCCCCGGGGGTGAGCAACCTCGCGGTGTTGTGGAGAAGCTGCAGGCCTGGGTCCTGCGCCGCCCCATTCTCGCCGCTGTCGTCCTGCTCATTCTCGTGACGATCGTCTTCGTCACGCTCCTCTGGATTGGACCACCGATCCCGCGGGGCGAATGACCACCGTGCTGCATCTGGCGGGCTGACCCACCCTGCGTGAGTTCGTGAGCCAGCCGAATGCGGGCAAGCCCACTGCTGACGGCGAGTAGCGTGGAGCGCATGGCCGAAAGCACCGAGCTGCCCGAGGTCGCCCGCGTCGCGCGCGATCTCATCCGCATTGATACGACCAACTACGGCGAGGGCCGCGCCAAGGGCGAGCGGGAGGCCGCTGGGTATGTCGAGAGCTACCTGCGGAACCTGGGTCTGAGTCCGGAGATCTACGAGCCGATCGACCGTCGCACCAACGTGTCCGCGCGTGTACGCGGGCGCAATCCCGAAAAGCCGGCGCTCATCCTGCACGGGCACCTCGATGTCGTGCCCGCGGTGGCGGAGGACTGGAGCGTCGATCCGTTCGAAGGAATCGTGAAGGACGGACTTCTCTGGGGGCGCGGCGCAGTCGACATGAAGGACATGGACGCCATGATCCTCACCTCCGTCGCGGACCTGCTTCGCGCCGGAGACGCGCCCGAGCGCGACATCATCGTCACGTTCTTCGCCGATGAGGAGAACGGCGGTGTGGAGGGGAGTGCGCTCGTCGTCCAGGACCGCCCCGAATGGTTCGAGGGAGCCACCGAAGCGATCAGCGAAGTCGGGGGCTACTCCATCCCGGTCGGCGGTCGGCGCGCGTACCTGCTGCAGGTCGGCGAGAAGGCGCTCATCTGGATTCGGCTGCGCGCCCGCGGCGTCGCCGGACACGGATCGCGCCACGGCGGCACGAACGCCATCACGCGCCTTGCGACGGCGGTCGCGACACTCGGCGACCGCGAGTGGCCGATCGAGCTCACGCCCACCACGACCCGGCTCGTGCACGACCTCGCGCAGCTGTGCTCCGCCGACCCGAGCGACCCCGACGCGGTCGCCGAGGCCGCGGGGCCGACCGCACCCTTCCTGCGGTCGACCTTCCGCACCACGAGCAACCCCACAGGGCTCACCGCTGGCTACAAGCACAACGTCATTCCGGACGCTGCGGGCGCCACGATCGACATCCGCACGTTGCCCGGCCACGAGGCGGACGTGCTCGCCGAGATCCGTGGCCTGGTGGGGGAGGACATCGAGGTGGAGGTCGTCCATCAGGACATCGGCCTGGAAACTCCGTTCTCCGGTTCGCTCGTGGACGCGATGGTGGGTAGCCTTGAGCGGCACGATCCGGGGGTTCCCGTCGTCCCCTACCTGCTGGGTGGGGGGACCGACAATAAGGCGCTCTCGACTCTGGGGATCACCGGCTACGGGTTCGCGCCGCTTCGGCTGCCGCGAGACCTCGACTTCACCGGCATGTTCCACGGTGTCGACGAACGCGTCCCCATCGATGCGCTCACGTTCGGTCAAGCGGTCTTGACCGACCTCATCCGTCACTACTGAACCGGCACCGCTCCGTAGCCGCACCGAAGGACTTCCATGTCACTGATCGAGGCGATCATCCTCGGACTCGTCCAGGGTCTCACCGAGTTCCTGCCGATCTCGTCCAGCGCGCACCTGCGCATCGTCGGCGAAGTGCTCCCGTCGGCCACGGATCCGGGGGCGACGTTCACCGCGATCACCCAGATCGGTACGGAGATCGCGGTGCTGGTCTACTTCTGGAAGACCATCACCCGGGTGATCGCGCGGTGGGCGCTGTCCCTCGGCGGCAAGGTACCGTCGAACGATCCGGACGTGCGGATGGGCTGGCTGATCATCATCGGCACGATCCCGATCGGCGCGCTCGGCTTCCTCTTGCAGGACGTCATCCGAGACACCTTCCGAAACCTCTGGCTCGTCGCGATCGTTCTGATCGTCTTCGGCATCCTTCTCGGCATTGCGGATCGGTACGGGCGTCGCACGCGTGAGCTCGATGACCTCACCTATCCCCACGGCCTCGGCCTCGGCTTCGCGCAGGCCCTTGCGCTGATCCCGGGAGTCTCACGCTCGGGCGCGACCACGACGGCGGGACTCGCGCTGGGCTACACACGCCCCGCGGCCGCCGAGTATGCCTTCCTCCTCGCCGTGCCTGCAGTCTTCGGAAGCGGCCTGTACGAGCTTCTTCAGGCCATCCGGGAGCCTGGCCAGGCGGTCTTCACGCTGGCCGAGACCGCCGTCGCGTCTGTCGTCGCGTTCGGCGTCGGCCTCGCAGTGATCGCGTACCTCATGCGGTACCTCAAGCGTGGCAGCTTCCTCCCCTTCGTCATCTACCGCATCCTGCTCGGCGCTGTCCTGCTCGTGCTGCTCGGCACCGGCACCATCGCCCCGATCTGACCCGCGTCCCGCGGCGCGCGCACGCTTCCCGCCGCGAGAGCGCGAGAGCGTGAGACTGCACGCCCGTGGCGACACAGCGTGCAAATGCTGCATTCTCGACACGGGCCAGCAGTCTTGCGGTCTGGGTCGCCGGCCAGGGCAGGCGGTCGGGGGCGAGCGGAGTTAGCGGCGGCGGTCGCGACCGGGCTTGTCGGGGCCATCACCGCGCCGGCGGAGGTACTGCTCAAACTCCTGGGCGATCGCGTCGCCGGAGGCTTCGGGGGAGTCCCACGTGTCGCGTGCGGTCTCGAGGTGCCGGATGTACTCGGTCATCTCTTCGTCCTCCGCGGCGGCAGCGTCGATCGATGCCTCCCACGTGATGGCATCGGTGGGAAGCGACCCGCGCGGCACCTCGGCGCCGGTCAGTTCCTCGAGACGATTGAGGAGCGCGAGGCTCGCCTTGGGCGAAGGTGTGTGCCCGGCGACGTAGCTGGGGACGCTCGCCCACAGGGTCGCGGTGGGGATGCCGGCGGACTCGGCGGCGGCGCTGAGCACGCTGATGATGCCGACCGGCCCCTCGTACGTGGAGCGCTCCAGTTCGAGCTCTTGACGCATCCGCTCGTTCTCGCTGCCTGCGAAGACCGAGATCGGTCGGGTGTGCGGCACATCCGACATCATCGATCCGAGCGAGACGAGTCCCGTGATCCCGACGCTCAGTGCCGCGTCGACGAACTCCGCCGAAAAAGCCTGCCACGCCCGCGCCGGCTCTGCACCGCTGAGGATCCAGAGCTGCGTGTGACCCGGAGAGGCGTCCATCGGACGCCAGAGTGTGGCCTCGGGCCAGACCAGGCGTCGCTGACCTTCGCCGTCCAGGTGCACGTGCGGACGCGTGTACTGATAGTCGAAGTACAGCTCAGGATCGACCGAGAGCGCCCTCTCGTAGGAGCCCTGTGAGCGGATGAGCCCGGCAGCCGACGACGCGGCATCACCGGCGTCGTTCCATCCGTCGAATGCGACGATGAGAATTCGGTCTCCGAGTGCGCTCACCCAGCCTCCTTCAGGTCGGTCCCTCCACGATACGCCGCTCGCGTCGTGCGTGGGGTGATTGCCCGGTCGGTAGCATGGAGCGGGTGACTTCATCCCTTCCCGCCGCGGTCCTTTGGGACATGGACGGCACCATCGTCGATACCGAGCCGTACTGGATGGCCTCCGAGGTCGAACTGGTCGAACGGTTCGGCGGCACGTGGACTCACGAGCAGGCTCTCGGCATGGTCGGTCTCGGCCTCCACGACGCGGCGGTGATTCTCCAGGGTGCCGGTGTCGACCTCACGGCCGAACAGATCATCGAGTTCCTCACCGGCCGCGTGATGACCCTCCTGCGCGAACGCGGCAATCCCTTCCGTCCGGGCGCGCGAGAGCTCCTGCGGGAACTTCGTGAGAATGGCGTCAAGACCGCCCTTGTGACGATGTCCCTCCGCAAGATGACCGAGATCGTGATCGGTCAGATCCCGTTCGAGGCGTTCGATGTCGTGATCGCCGGCGACGACGCGACTCGGCCGAAGCCGCATCCCGACCCCTACCTGCAGGCCGCCGACGCGCTCGGTGTCGACATCGCCGAGACGGTCGCGATCGAGGACTCACCGAACGGGCTGAGGTCTGCCCTTGCATCCGGAGCGGTGACCGTCGGCGTGCCGCACATGGTGCCGCTCGATGGCCTCGGCGCGCACGCTGTCTGGTCGTCGCTCGACGGCGTCACAGCCTCCGACATCGCAACCCTCGCGCACGCGAACCGGCCGGCGGGGAGCCCCGCCTCGTGAGCGGGGACATGTCACCGCCGCGCCCGAGCGGGCCGTTCCGCTACGGGGACCGGGTGCAGCTGACAGGGCCGAAGGGCAAGATGCACACCATCACCCTGCGCGAAGGCGGGGAACTGCACACCCACCACGGAGTGCTCCGTCACGACCGCATCGTCGGGCTTCCCGACGGCTCTGTGGTCGCCAACAGCGGCGACCACGAGTACCTCGCCCTCCGGCCGCTTCTGCGTGACTTCGTCATGTCGATGCCGCGTGGGGCTGCGATCGTGTATCCGAAGGATGCGGCACAGATCCTCGCCTCGGCGGATATCTTCCCGGGTGCGGTGGTGGTCGAAGCCGGTGTCGGCTCCGGCGCCCTCTCACTCTGGCTCCTGCGCGCGATCGGGCAAGACGGGTCGCTCACGTCGTTCGAACGACGCGAGGAGTTCGCCGACGTCGCCGCCGCGAACGTGGCCACCTTCCTCGGGCACGCGCCGGACAACTGGCGCATCGTCGTCGGTGATCTCGCTCAGGAGCTCCCCGAAACCGTGGCGTCCGGAAGTGTGGATCGCATCGTCCTGGACATGCTTGCGCCGTGGGAGTGCATCGACGCGGCGGCCGAAGCGCTCACTCCCGGAGGAGTGGTGCTGTGTTACGTCGCGACGGCAACCCAGCTCAGTCGAGTGGCGGAGTACCTTCGCGCAACCGACCAGTTCACGGAGCCCGAGGCCACGGAGACGATGGTGCGCGGGTGGCACGTCGAGGGCCTGGCCGTGCGCCCCGATCACCGCATGGTGGCCCACACAGGCTTCCTCATCACCGCACGCAGGCTCGCACCGGGCGCCGTGCCTCCGGATGTGCGACGGCGTGCGCTGAAGAAGCCGAGCTACTCGGACGAGGA
Organism: Microbacteriaceae bacterium PS02070; assembly: GCA_029959865.1. GTDB lineage: Bacteria > Actinomycetota > Actinomycetes > Actinomycetales > Microbacteriaceae > Microbacterium. The sequence continues at coordinate 502,407 of JASCPE010000002.1, forward strand.
TGTCGAACTGTGGACGCCGGGTGCGGTCGGGGACCGTCAGATCACCGACAAGAACCTGCGGAAGCGCGTCCGGGATGCGCAGCGCGCCGCCGACGGGGCCCGACGCGCGTCCGGCGCTGCACCCTCTGAGTCGTAGACTGTCCCGGTGCGTAGAATCCCCGCTTCCCTCGCCGCCGTCGGTCTGATCGCATTCGGGCTCGTTGGCTGCTCGTCCGCGACGAGCGCCGATTCCTGCACCCGGGAAGGTGGCGGTGAGGACATCACCGGCCTCATTGAGGTGTCCGACACCGGAGCCGTTGCGCAGACGGCGCCGATCTACGTGGATGAGCTGTCCTACGGCGACATCGTCGAGGGAGATGGTGAACCGATCACCACGGGCCAGCAGGTCGCGTCGTACGACGTGTCATTGTTCGATGGGGCGACCGGCCAGTCGCGGGGGACCACGGGTGCCCGCGGTGCCGAGAACGCTCCCGCCGAGTCGCTCGCAGGTTTCGTCACCGCCGTTCCGGCATTGCAAGAAGCGTTGGAGTGTGCGCGTGACGGCTCACAGGTCGTCGTCGCGGTCCCCGCCGACGACATTCCTGAGGAAGCGGCGACCAGCCTCCAGCTCACGGAAGGATCGAGCGCCGTCTTCGTGTTCGACTTCTACCGCGTGTATCCCGCGCGTGCCGATGGCGCTCCTCAGTTCAACGATCGCCCCGGAATGCCGTCGGTCGTGCGGGACCCGGATGGTCGCCCCGGCGTCGTAATCCCCTCGTCCGACCCGCCAGCCGAGCTGGCCGTCGAGACTCTCCTCAAGGGCGACGGCGACGAGGTGGCAGAGGGCGACAGCGTGATCGTCAACTACACCGGCCTCACCTGGGCGGACAAGTCTGTGTTCGACTCGTCCTGGACCTCGAGCCCCACGGTTCTCGACCTCGACTCGGTCGTTCCGGGCTTCCGCGACGCACTCATCGGCAAGACCGTGGGTTCCCAGGTGCTCGTCGTGATCCCGCCGGATCAGGGGTACAGCGACCAGGACCAGACCGGTATTCCGGCTGGCTCCACCCTCGTCTTTGTAGTCGACATCCTCGGCATCGACACCTCCGCGCCCGCCGTCACCACGCAGTAGATGACGCTGCTGGCCTGAGCGACGTGCCGCGCGGTGGGCCGGTCCGGGACAAGCCGACCGTAGGATGGTCGCGTGGCCAAGGACTCTGTCAAAAGCGCGCCCGAGGAGCGTCTCGTGAACCTCGTCGTCGCACTGATGGCGACCGAACAAGGCCTGACCAAAGAGACAATCCTCCAGTCCGTCTCCGGCTACCGGGAACAGGCCGAGTCCGGCGCGAAGAAGGATGCGCTGGAGAAGATGTTCGAGCGCGACAAGGAGAACCTGCGCGGACTCGGCGTGCCGATCGAGACGATCGGTGACTACGCTGACCCGGACGATCTTCGCGAAGCGCGCTACCGGATCCCGACAACCGAGTATGCGCTCCCGGAAGACATCTCGTTCACACCCGCAGAGCTGGCGGTGCTGAACCTCGCCGGGGGAGTGTGGAGTGAAAGCTCGATGTCCCACTCCGCGCGCAGTGGCCTGCGGAAGATCCGTGCTCTCGGCATCGAGGTCGATGCGCCGATCGCGGGGTATTCGCCGCGGATCGACCTGCGCGAGCCTTCTTTCGCCGCGTTTCAGCGTGCGATGGAGCAGGGTCGCGTCGTCACCTTCGACTATCACAAGCCAGGGGAGCGTGTGCCGCTCCGGCGCCGCATCAGTCCGCTTGCGCTGGTCGAATTCGAAGGACGCTGGCATGTGTACGGCGCAGATCACGATCAGGGCGCAGACCGCACCTTCCTGCTCTCCCGAGTGACCTCGAACGTTGAACTCACCCGCGTCTCGTTTGATCTGTCCTTGCGAGAGGGCGCCGGGGACCGGGCCCTGCGCGGCCTGCGCGAGGTTGCCGCCCGTCAACAGGCACTGATCGAGGTGGACCCGGGGACCGAGGCCGCTCTTCGCCTGACGCGGCGGGGCACTCGCGCGGAGCAGGGCCTGTTGGTCCCGTATGTCGACGCACACATCTTCGCGGACGAACTTGCGTCGTACGGTCCGGAGGTGCGGGTCGTCTCTCCCGAGTCGCTCCGCACCGAGGTCATCGCGCGGCTGCATCGCGTGCTTGAGATCCACGGAGAATCCGCGTGAATCGCAAGCCGCTGATGGCGACCGATCGGGCAGCGCTCATCCTCCAGCTCGTGCCCTACCTCATCGGGAAGGGCGAAGTGAGTCTCGCGGAGGCGGCGGCGGAGTTCGACGTGACGCCCGAGCAGATGCGCTCGATGGTGGAGAAGCTCACCGTGATCGGCCTTCCCGGGGAGGGGGGCTTCTGGCAGATGGCGAATGACCTGTTCGATATCGACTGGGACCTTCTGGACGAGCGCGACACGATCGTCATCACGAACTCTGTGGGATTGGAGCGGACTCCACGCCTGACCGCGCCCGAGGCGGCCGCGCTCCTCGCCGGGTTGCAACTGGCCGCGTCGCTTCCCGGCGTCGGGGACAGCGGGATCGTGCAGGGCCTCTTCGCCAAGCTTGCCCGCGGTGCCTCCAGTGCCCCCGCAGACGTGATCGTGGCACCGGACGAGGTGGACGAGGTGCGCGTCCGCGTCGCCGAGGCGCTTCGTCGGCGGGTCGCGGTCTCCTTCACGTACAAGGCGCCGGACGCTCCGGTGACAACCCGTACGGTCGACCCCGTCAAAGTGCACATCGCATCGGGTCAGTGGTATCTGCAGGGCTGGTGTCATCTGCGCGAAGCGATGCGGACGTTCCATCTGGAGAGAGTCAGCGACGTCGCTCTCACCGACATCCCGACGGTGCACGACAGTGACGCCGTCCCGGACCTGTTCGAGCCGTCCGAGAAGGACACCGCCGTTCTCGTGCGATACCGCGCGACTGCGGGCAGAGTGCTCTCGCCCGTGCTCGATGAGTCCACGGCGACCCCCGATCGTGACCGCCTGCGCGCGACGCTTCGCCTCGCTGACGAGCGCGGAGTGAAGCGCCTCGTCGCTCGCCGCGGAGGAGAGATCGAGGTCCTCGGCCCCGGGAGTGCGCGTCGCGCCGCGGTGGATTGGGCGCGCGCCGGGCTGGCGCTCTACACCGGCGCGGACTCCGGCCCCGAATCAGTGGGGCGGGTAGACTGATCGAAACCCCCACGACGAGGAGATGACCATGGGCAACATGACCGGATGGCACCTGCTGATCGTCCTCGCTGTCATTCTGCTGCTGTTCGGTGCGGCGAAGCTGCCGGCGCTGGCACGCAGCATGGGCCAGTCCGCGCGCGTGTTCAAGGGCGAGATGAAGGCGATGAAGGACGACGATGCCGCCGCCGACACGACGCCGACACCCGCGAACGATGTCGCACCGAGCCCGAAGCCGAACCTGACCCCGCCGGATTCAGCGTCCGGCTCGTCGTCGTCGTCCACCAGGCAGTAGGGGAGTGGCGACGGCCGAGCGCCCGCGCCTGGGGAGCAAGCGCCCCCGCACAGACAAGCGAATGTCGCTGGCCGGGCACCTCCTGGAGCTGCGCAAGCGACTGATGATCGGCGCCCTGGCGCTGGTGATCGGGATGGTCGCGGCTTTCTTCCTCACGGAGCCCATCATCTGGCTCATGACCGAACCCATTCGCGTCGTGGCGGAGCAGCGCGGTGAGGAAGCCCGCGTCGGTCTGATGTACCAAACGGTCACCGGCCCCTTCGACATGAGGCTGCGAATCTCACTCGCGGTCGGCGTCATCATCTCCGCGCCGGTCTGGCTGTGGCAGATCTGGGCCTTCCTCGTGCCGGGTCTGACCCGCAAGGAGGTTCTTTACACGATCGGGTTCATGTGCGCCGCCGTGCCCCTGTTCTTCGCCGGTGTCTACGTCGGATGGCTTGTGATGCCGCACATCGTCGAGATCATGGCCTCGTTCACGCCGGAAGGCGCCGCGAACTGGTTTGACGGGAAGTTCTACTACGACTTCGTCTTCAAGCTGCTCCTTGTCGTCGGGGTATCTTTTGTGCTCCCGGTTTTTCTTGTCGCGCTGAATTTCGCGGGTGTTATCTCCGGCAGGGACATCCTGAAAGGCTGGCGGGTCGCCATCCTCGCGGCGACGATCTTCGCAGGCATTGCGACACCCGCGGCGGACGTCATCAGCATGCTCATGCTGGCCGCGATCCTCATCGTGCTCTACTTCGCCGCGGCGGGACTCTCACTCCTCCTCGACCGTCGGCGCCGCAAGCGTGATCCCGCATTGGCGCCCGTCGCATGACGCAGCCCGCAGATCGCTACCGCCGTGCGCAGGAGACCGCGGCGCACCCTCTGACCGCCGCTTTCGCGGAGGGCGTGGCGTTCTCCCTCGACCCCTTCCAGATCGCAGCGTGCGAGGCGCTGGAAGACGATCAGAGCGTCCTCGTAGCGGCGCCGACGGGAGCGGGCAAGACGATCGTCGGGGAGTTCGCGATTCACTTGGCGATGCAGACTCCCACAGAGAAGGCGTTCTATACGACGCCGATGAAGGCGCTGTCCAACCAGAAGTTCCGCGAGCTCGTCGCCGTGTACGGCGCCGAGAATGTCGGGCTTTTGACCGGCGACACCAACATCAACGGAAACGCTCGCGTCGTCGTCATGACGACCGAGGTTCTGCGGAATATGCTCTACGCCGACTCGCCCGCGCTGCGCGACCTGAGATACGTCGTGATGGATGAGGTCCACTACCTCGCCGACCGTTTCCGTGGGGCCGTGTGGGAAGAAGTCATCATCCACCTTCCCCGCCGTGTCCGCCTCGTATCGCTCTCGGCGACGGTGTCCAACGCGGAGGAGTTCGGCGACTGGCTCGACACCGTCCGTGGGGGAACGGAGGTGATCGTCTCGGAGATCCGCCCGGTCCCGCTGGAGCAGCACGTTCTCGTGCGCGGCGACCTCCTGCCGCTGTTCGACGATCGCGCCGGGATCGCCACGGCCCAGGTGAACCAGGAGCTCATGCGCATCCGCTCAGTGGGCCACTCCCGTATCGAGAACAATCATCGCGCTCAGCCGCATCGGGGGAGGCGGTCCGGAGGCAGGCAGGCGCCGTACCGGTCGCAGCGACCGACGCGATCGCACCATGTTCCCCGGATGGAACGTATCGATCGCCCTGAGGTGGTCGAGCTGCTGGAGCGGGCGAATCTCCTCCCGGCGATCTTCTTCATCTTCAGCCGCGTCGGCTGCGATGCGGCCGTCAATCAAGTGCGACGCGCGGGACTGCGCCTCACCACACCCGAGGAGCGCGCTGAGATTCGGCAGATCGTCGACGAACGCACCCGCACCCTCCTCGACGAGGACCTGGCGGTCCTCGGCTACTGGGAGTGGATGGAGAACCTCGAACGCGGCGTCGCCGCGCACCACGCGGGCATGCTCCCGGCATTCAAAGAGGTCGTGGAGGAACTGTTCCAGCGAAAGCTGCTCAAGGCCGTCTTCGCGACGGAGACGCTCGCCCTCGGCATCAACATGCCGGCGCGCACCGTTGTCCTGGAAAAGCTCGAGAAGTTCAACGGTGAAGCGCGCGTCGCCATCACGTCGGGGGAATATACGCAGCTCACCGGGCGGGCGGGGCGACGGGGCATCGATGTCGAGGGGCACGCCGTCATCCAATGGACCGAGGGCATGGATCCGCAGGCGGTTGCGGCGCTGGCATCGCGGCGCACGTACCCGCTGAACTCGAGCTTCCGCCCGACCTACAACATGGCCGTCAACCTCATCGCACAGTTCGGCCGCGAACGAGCCCGCGAGATTCTGGAATCCTCCTTCGCGCAGTTCCAAGCCGATCGTGCGGTCGTAGGGCTTGCCCGTCAGGTTCGCGAGGCGGAGGAATCCCTCGCGGGCTACCAGAAGTCGATGTCTTGCGATCGCGGCGACTTTGCCGCCTATTCGGAGATCCGCCGCGACCTGTCCGACCTCGAGAAGCTCAACCGAGCTGACCGGACAGCGGGCGCGGCAACACGTCAGAAACGGCAGAACGAGATCCAGGCGCTTCGTCGACGGATGCAGCGCCACCCCTGTCACTCGTGCCCGGATCGCGAGAAGCACGCACGGTGGGCGGAGCGCTACTGGAAGCTGCAGCGCTCGACCGACAAGATCCGCCGGCAGATCGAGCAGCGCACAGGGACCGTCGCGCGTGTGTTCGACCGGGTGGTGGACGTCCTCTCCGCGCTCGACTACGTCCATGTGGACGACGACGGTCGCACCTCGCTGACCCCGGCCGGCGCCACGATGAAGCGCATTTACGGAGAGCGCGACCTGCTCGTCGCCGAAGCTCTGCGGCAAGACATCTGGAACGACCTCGATGCGCCGTCCCTCGCCGCCCTCGCCGCGTGCCTCGTCTATGAGCCGCGACGAGATGAAGCCGGCGCGGGGGACCGTGACCTGCCGCGCGGACCGTTCCGCGTCGCTTTGGAGCGGACCCGCGAGCTGTGGGCGGAACTCGACGACCTCGAGCACGACCACCACCTCAAGGGCACCGAGCAGCTCGCCACGGGACTTGCGCTGCCGATGTGGTCATGGGCTCGGCAGCAGAGCCTTGATCGAGTGCTGCAGCAAGCCGATATGGCCGCGGGCGATTTCGTGCGCTGGACGAAGCAGACGATCGATCTGCTCGACCAGCTCTCGCTCGTCGCCGATGCGGACCTGGCGCGGACCGCCCGAAAGGCGTTGGACGCGGTCCGCCGCGGCATCGTGGCCTATTCCGGCGTTTAGGCTTCTCCTCGTGCCCGTTCGCCCACTTCTGCCACTCTGGCTTGCGCTCATCGTCGCGGCCGTCGGCGGTGCGGTCATGGATCTGGCCTACCCCTCGATCAGCTGGTGGCCACTGGCATTCGTCGGCGCGGGCTTAGCGTTGGTCACGCTCATCGGCCGCTCGGCGTGGGGCGCCTTCACGGTGGGGTTCGTGTTCTCCGCGACCTTCTACTTGATCCACATCGTCTGGATCACGCGGTATCTCGGGCTCATTCCGTGGTTCGCGCTCGCGGGAATCGAGACCCTCCTCAGCGCCGTTGTCGGCATCGGAATCACGCTGGTCTATCGCTGGATACCACGCCTGTCGGGCGGGACTGCCGTGCGGCTCCTGGGCCTCCCTGCCGCCGTCGCGGCGGTGTGGTCGGCACGCGACCTGTTCCTTGGTTCCTGGCCGTACACAGGCTTCCCCTGGGCGCGGATCGGCATGAGCCAGGCGGACGGTCCCTTGGCCACAGTCAGCTCGTGGGTCGGGGTAACCGGGCTGGGCTTCCTCATGATCTTCGTGGTTGCCTCCGTGATCGAGTGGCTTCGCCTCGGCGGTGCACGCCGGGCCGTGGGACTCGCCCCGGCGGCCCTCGTTTCGGTCGTTCTCCTCGCCGCCCCGCAGTTCCCGACCCAGGACGCCGGCACACTGCGGGTCGGTTCGGTGCAAGGAAACGGCCCGTCCGGCTACTTCGATGAGCGCGAGGCGTACGCCGTTCTGGAAGCGCAGCGCGCCGCGACCGAACCTCTGCTGGGGCAGGACATGGACCTGCTCCTCTGGCCGGAGGGAGGGATCGACGCCGATCCGTTGACTAATGGCTCGGTTGCGGCGTACCTGGACCGGCTCGCGGAGGAGGTCGGCGCCCCGCTGCTTCTGAACGCGGCGACGACGCGCGGGGATGATGTCTACAACACCTCCTTCCTCTGGGAGGCCGGCGCCGACAATCCTGTGGCCATCCACGACAAGCGCAACCCGGTGCCGATGGGGGAGTACGTCCCGGACCGCTGGTTCTACGAGGCGATCGTGCCGGATCTCATCGGCCTCATCCAGCGCGAGTACACCCCGGGCACCAACGCCCCGTACATGGACGTCGATGGCGTCGGGGTGGGCCTCGCGATCTGCTTCGACGTCATTTACGACGCGGTGATCCGCGAGAGCATCACGGACGGCGCGCAGGTGCTGATGTTCCAGACCAACAACGCCGACTTCCGGGACACGGACGAGAATCTCCAGCAGCTCGGTTTCGCCCGGATGCGAGCGATCGAGACGGGCCGGTCGGTCGTGAACATCTCGACCATCGGGACGAGTCAGGTGATCGCGCCGGACGGGTCGGTGATCGATGCCCTCCCGTCCGATGAACCCGGGGCGATGCTCACCGAGGTGCCTTTGCGCACCGGCACAACGCTGGGCGTGCTGATCGGTCCCGTCGTCGATGCCGTGCTGGGGTGGGGGACGGCTGCGCTCTGGGCGGCACTCGCTGCACTGACCCTCCTCCGTTCGCGCGCGAAAAAGAACCGCCCCGCCGCTAGGCGGGACGGTTCTGAGTCGGGGGGATCAGGCGCTCAGACGCTCTGAATCACCGGCGCCACGGCGGGCGCGCAGGAGAGCGAGACGCTCCTCCAGAAGTTCTTCCAGCTCGGGAAGGGAGCGACGCTCGAGGAGCATGTCCCAGTGCGTACGCGGCGCCTTGTCACCGGAGTGATCAACGTCGACGACCTTGTCGCCAACGCGAAGGCGGGCTTCCGCACCGCACTTCTTGCACTCCCAGACCTCGGGAACCTCAGCGTCCACCGCGAAGGGGAGGGAGGTCTCGTGCCCGCATTCGGAGCACGCGTAGGTACGGGTGGTGCGTTCGTGGAACACGACGCCCTCTTCGCTCTGTAAGCTCGAGGCGCCGAGTCGGATGCCGCGTAAACTGCGATCTGCCATTGTGTGGTCCTCTCGTCGTCCAACAGGTATAGCGGACCCACCTGTGCGCCTTCTCAGAGGGGTCGGGATCGGGTCGCCTTTCACAGGCGATGCTCAGCCCTTTGTCTCGCGTGCGGCGCGCACTGCCAAGGCAACGTCGGCGTAGTCCGTGACGAGGCCATCGACGCCGAGATCGAGCAGCCGGGACATGTCGTCGGGGTCATTGACGGTCCAGACGTGAACCTCGACTCCGGCGCGGTGCGCGGCCCGCACGAAGTGCCGGGTGACGACCTGGACGCCCTTGTGGCGCTCCGGCACCTGCAGGGCATCGACCCCGGTGACTGCGCGCCGAAACAGCCGATCCGAACGCAGCCGTGATGCACCGACGGCGCGCGCGATCTGTGACGTCCCTGCCGACGCCGCCGGCCGTCCGCCGCGGGCCTGTGCGGCCGCTACGGTTCGTTGCCGGCGGCCGTCGGAAAAGCTCGTGAGCAACACCCGGTCGGCGTCGGTGGCAACCGCCGCCGCGACGGGGAGAACACCGCTGTCGGTCTTCACGTCGACGTTGAAGCGGACATCGGGGAAGGCTTCCAGTGCCTCCTTGACCGTGAGGCCACCGCCACGCGTCGCCATCACGTCCTGGAACTCCCGGAGGGTCACATCTGAGAGGGCGCGCGGATCCACCGCCACCCGTGCGAGATCCGCATCGTGCGCGAGTACTGCGTGGCCGTCGGAGGTGACGTGTGCGTCGGTTTCGATGTAGTCGATGCCGAGTCCCTGAGCGGCGGCGAACGCCGCAAGCGTGTTCTCGGCGATCTCATCCGCGTCCGGGGGCACGAACCCTCGGTGTGCGAGGATGCGTGGGGTCGTGGCCCCCGCAAACCAGGGATGCGTCACGGGTTCTGGTCGGTCCGTCCGCCGAACCCGTTCTTCAGACCCGTCAGCGCCTCGGTGAACTCGCTCGGGATGATCCAGAGCTTGCTGGACTGGCTGTCCGCGATCTTCGGAAGGGTCTGCAGATACTGATACGAGAGCAGCTTGTCGTCGGGGTTCCCCGCGTGGATCGCGTCGAAGACGGATTGAATCGCCGCGGCCTCGCCCTCGGCGCGCAGAATCTGGGCTGTCTTGTCGCCCTCCGCGCGCAGGATCTCCGCCTGCCGACGTCCCTCGGCCTCGAGGATCTGGGACTGCTTCGACCCTTCCGCGGTGAGGATCGCGGCGCGGCGGTCACGCTCCGCACGCATCTGCTTCTCCATGGAGTCTTGAATGGAGACGGGCGGGTCGATTGCCTTCAACTCGACGCGGGAGACGCGGATGCCCCATTTGCCGGTGGCCTCGTCCAGCACGACGCGCAACTGACCGTTGATCTCATCGCGACTGGTGAGGGCTTCCTCCAGGTTCAGGCCACCGACGACGTTACGCAGTGTGGTGGTCGTCAGCTGCTCGACGGCACCGAGGTAGTTGGCGATCTCATAGGTGGCAGCGCGGGCGTCGGTGACCTGGAAGTACACGACCGTGTCGATGGAGACGACCAGGTTGTCTTCGGTGATGACCGGCTGGGGCGGGAAGGAGACGACCTGCTCGCGCATGTCGACGAGGGGACGCAGACGATCGATGAAGGGAATCAGAAGGTTGAGGCCTGGGCTCAGGGTGCGTTGATAGCGCCCGAGTCGCTCGACGACTCCGGCGTAGGCCTGCGGGATGATCCGGATCGAACGGATCAAGACGGTGATGACGAAGATCGCCAGCACCACCAAGAGGATGATGATGAAGATCTGGCCGATGAACGCTCCGTCAAGCATCGCCGGAGCTCCTTTCCGTTGAGGTTGTCGTGTCGGGCGCGACGTCGACTGTCGCGCCGCGAACGCGTGTGACCACGACGCGGGTGCCGACATCGAGCGCGGCGGCGGGGTCCGCAGGTTCTGCCGTCCAGGTTTCGCCGTTATCGAGCCGCACCGAACCGATGCCGTTGACGAACGGGGCGACGACGCGTGCGCCGAGTCCGTACAGGGCGTCGACGTTTGTGGGCACGCCCTGGCTCGACCGATGGAGGAGCCGCAGGAGGAGGGGTCTGATCGTGAACAGCAAGAGTGCGGACACGGCTGCGGCCGCGGCGACCTGGAGCCACCATGTCCCGCCCAGGAGATTGACGCCGAGGCCACCGATGAGGGAGCCGGCAGCGAGCATCAGGAAGGTGAACTCGAGAGTGAGCACCTCGATGATGACGAAGATGAGGGCAAGCACGAGCCACATGATCCACAGATATTCGAACAGGTCCGGTAGCGGCATCGGTGTCCCTCCCTCGTCTTCTCGAACCCTAACACCGTGCTCGGACCCGATCGCAGGGCGCGCGCACCCGCTTCCGAGTCCGGGGGCGATCGCGCTGCGATTGATAGTCTCGGGGCATGTCCCAACCCCTCGCTGCCGGCTCTCTTTCCGGCAAGACAGCCCTCGTCACCGGCTCGTCCCGCGGTATCGGCGCCGACACGGCGCGCTACTTCGCGCAGGCGGGCGCGAACGTCGTCATCAACTATCGCAACAAGGCGCCGCGTGCGGAGAAGCTCGCCACCGAACTGCGTGAGCTTGGTGTGGAGGTGCTCGTCGTGGGAGCGGACCTGACCGACCTCGAATCGGTGCGGGCGATGTTCGCTCAGGTGAAGGAAGCCTTCGGCGCGCTCGACATCCTCGTCCTCAATGCGTCCGGAGGAATGGAGGGGGGCATGGCCGAGGACTACGCGCTGAAGCTGAACCGTGACGCGCAGGTCAGCGTTCTCACCAACGCACTGCCGCTCCTGGAGGAAGGGTCGCGGGTGGTGTTCGTCACGAGCCATCAGGCGCACTTCATCCGCACGACGCCGACAATGGCCGACTATGCCCCCGTCGCGCTCTCCAAGCGCGCCGGAGAGGATGCCCTTCGTGAACTCATCCCCGAGCTTTCGTCCCACGGGGTCGGCTTCGTCGTGGTCTCGGGCGACATGATCGAAGGCACGATCACCGCGACGCTCCTCGAACGCACGAACCCCGGCGCGATCCAGTCGCGGCGCGAATCGGCGGGCCGCCTCTACAACGTCAGCGAGTTCGCCGCCGAGGTCGCCGCTGCCGCGGTCGAACCGGTTCCCTCGGACAACACCCGCCTCGTCGGCGACATCAGCTCTTTCGAGGCCGAGTGATGCGCGCCACCGACATCGAGCGCCTGGTCGCGGTCGGGCGACCCACGATCGCTCCGGATGGATCGTTCGTGGTCTTCGCCTCCTCCCGTCCGGACATCACTGCAAACACCTACGTCGGTCAACTGTGGCGCGTGGATCTCCTCGGAGGAGCGCCGCGCAGGATCAGCCGCGGCACGGCGGACCGCTCGCCACAGCTCTCGCCCGACGGCACCAGGGTCGCGTTCGTGCGGGCCGACAGCAAGGACAGGCCCCAGATCTTCGTGATGCAGGCCACCGGGGGAGAGCCGATACAGGCCACCGACGCCACCGGCGGCGTGAGTGAGTTCGCGTGGTCGCCGGACGGCACGCGCCTCGGCTACCTCGCCCGAGTCATCGAGCCGGGCCGCTACGGCACGGTTGAGGGCCTCACCGCACAGGCGGAGCCACCCCGTCACATCACCGGCATCCGGTGGCACGCAAACGGACTCGGCTACATCGCGGATCGCCCCGCGCACCTCTTCATCATCGACGCGCCGGCACCCGATGCAGAACCTTTCTATACGCCGGCACCGGCGGTGCGCGACGAAGGCGAGGATGCGCCCAGCCCGCGGATCGTGGCAGCCGAAGCCGTGCAGCTCACAGAAGGGCCCGACTCGCACAGCGGTGTCGCATTCACTCCGTCCGGCGAGGAGATCCTCACCGTCGTCGACACGATCGAAGAACGCGCCCGCGACATGCGCAGTCACGTCATCGCGGTATCCGTATCCGACGGCGCCACGCGCGACGTCGTGACGCGCGACACGAACCTCTCGGTGTCGAGTGTGCGCCTCACGCGCGACGGCACCGTTGCCCTGCTCGCCTTCGACGTCGGCGAGTCCGGCGTGGATTTCGTCGCCCCTGGTGTCGCACTATGGGTCCTCACCGAGGATGGGCCGCACCGCCTCACTGACCCGGAGACCGTCGATCTCGGCGAAGTCGGGTCGCACATCACCCCGGTCGGCGACGACTTTCTCGTTCAGAATCGGACCCGCGGACGAGTCGAGCTGCTGCGTGTCACCCGCGCCGGCGAGGTGACAGCACTCGTCACCGAAGGCGAGGTCCTCGGCCATGCGGCGACGGATGACGGGACAATCGTCTACGCGATCGCGACGCCCGAAAGCTACGGCGAGCTGGTGCTCCTCGGCGGCGGGCCGCTGACCCGATTCGGTGACGCCCTTCGGGAGAGCACTATCGCGGTGCCGCAAGAGCGAGAAATCACCGGCCGGGACGGGTATCCGATCCACGGCTGGGTCGCCGTGCCAGAGGGGGAGGGGCCGCACCCCGTCATTCTGCAGATCCACGGCGGCCCGTACGCGCAATACGGCGTGCATGTCTTCGACGAGACGCAGGTGCTGGTGGACGCGGGCTACGCGGTCGTCTATTGCAACCCGCGCGGCAGCGCCGGGTATGGCCGAGCACACGGGCGCACGATCCGTCAGGCGATGGGCACCGTCGACTTCACCGACGTCATCGACTTCCTTGACGGCGTGACCGGCAGCGACTCGCGGCTCGACAGCGCGCGCGTGGGAATCATGGGCGGTTCATACGGTGGCTACCTGACCGCGTGGACGATCGCCCACGACCACCGGTTCGCCGGCGCGATCGTGGAGCGTGGCTACCTCGACCCCGCCACCTTCGCCGGGACGAGTGACATCGGAACGTTCTTCGGTGATGAGTACACCGGGACGGACCCCGCCCAGATCGCGGCACAGAGTCCGATGGCCGTGGTGAACCAGGTGACGACGCCGACGCTCGTGCTCCACTCCGAACTCGATTTCCGTTGCCCGCTGGAGCAAGCGACGCGGTACTACGTCGCGCTCAAACGGCAGGGGACCGAGGCTGAAATGCTCGTCTTTCCGGGCGAGAACCATGAGCTGACGCGCGCAGGCCAGCCGCGTCACCGCGTGGAGAGATTCGCTGCTGTCCTCGACTGGTGGCAGCGCTACCTTCCGCTCAACTGACGGGAGACGCTGTCCACTGATCGGCGTCGCTCTCGGCGGAGCGACGTGTGTCGCGGCCGAAGGTGATGGCCCGCACGATCTGGAGGATGCCGAAGGCGACGAGGGACGCGCCGACGAAGATCCAGAGAACGAACGCCGACCACAGCGGCGTGAGAATCAGCGTGATGCCCGCAAGGATCGACACGATCGAGAAGAAGATGGTGATTCCGCGCGAGGACGAGTCACCCGCCGTGGACAGGGCCACGATGCCCTCCGCGATCCATGTTGCGCCGAGGATGATGGCGACTGTGATGGCAAGCCACGCGGTGACCGGCGCAAGATTAAAGAAAGCCGCGATGCCAGCGATGATGAACAGAACCCCGAGGGCGATATACCCGGCGCGCACCCAGCCCCGGCGCCCCGGCGCGAAGAAAGCGACGCCGAACGAAATGAGCCCAGCGAGGATCGCATACACGGCGATGATCGCGGTGAGGAAGAACGCCGACTTGCCTGGCCAGAGCAGGATAATGAGCCCGGCCACGAGGGTGACGCCCCCGCTGAGACCGATCGCCCACCGAAGTCCACGGGTTGCTTTATGAAGTTCTGAGGACATCTCTGCTCCCTTGTCTGAGTGACCACTCGCTCGTCACGATACTCCTCTCGGTACGGTCGCCGAGGAATGCGATTGTTTTGCGCCGTAACGCGCGTACCCTACGCTGACCGGCACGTGCTCTGTTCGGCGCGCCGGATCACCGCACGTACGGTGCTCGGCGGCAAGATCGCTTGGCGTTCGGACGCGTGATCAGGTGATGACACCCGGCCCGAGGATCATCGTGATCGCGATGAGAATCGGGACGCACCCGACGGTGGTGAGGAAGACCGTGTCGCGTGCGATCGTCTCGCCGATGTCGAAGCGTTGCGCGTAGTTGAAGACGTTCTGAGCGGTCGGGAGCGCGGCGAGCACCGTGACGATCAACACTTCGTGGGAGCTCAGTCCGAACAGGAGCGCGGTGCCCCACGCCACCGCGGGCATGACGAAGAGTTTGAGGCCGCTCGCGAGGAAGATGTCGCGGCGGCGGCCGGAGGCGCCGAGCACGCGCTGCGTGGACAGCGAGATTCCGTAGGTGATCAGAAGGACCGCGACACACGCGTCGGCGATCAGGCTCAGCGGCTCGAACACGATCGCGGGGAGGTCGACGCCGGACACCGAGACGAGGACACCCAGGATCGACCCGAGCACGATCGGGTTGGTGAAGGTGCGGCGGAGGATGGGTCCGAGCTTTCGCTGGCCCGAGGTCAGGGCCTCGAAGATCGCCATCGAGATGGGCGTGAACAGGAGGAGCTGCAGCAGGATCACGGGTGCGGGGTAGGCGGCGCTCCCGAGAAGGTAGAGCGAGAGGGGGATGCCGATGTTGTTCGAGTTGACCTGGCCCGCCGAGAGGGCACCGATGAGGGTCTCGCCGACGTCGCGGCGCCAGACAAACCGTGCAATGACCGCGAAGATCACGAAGATCACGATTGCCGCGATCGCAGAGACGGGGAGGAGGCCTGAGAACAGGAGGGCGACGTCGGCTTGGGCGAGCACGACGAACAGGAGGAAGGGCGAAAGGACGAAGAACGTCAGCCTCCCGAGCACGTGCCGGGCGTGCGGACCGAGAAGGTCGATGCGCCCGATGATGAATCCGACGACGATCGCGACACCCACGACAACGAACCCCGTGAGCACATCCAGCATGCTTCGAGGTTAGACCGGAGCGGAGCCCGTTCACGTCGCCGAAGTAGTTGCTATAGTGGAAACTATCGCATATGATTGCCGATATGAAAACTATCGCCCCGAACCCTGGACCTCGTGAGGCGGCTGCGGAGCTCGATGCCGTCGGAGACGCGCAGCGCGCAGTCCGAGATCGCCCGTGGCCAACCTGGTTGTATCCCATCAACGCGGCCTTGCTGGGTGGGGGGCGCTGGTTGGGCTCCTTCCCTCGTCGATTCTGGCGGCGATCCTGATGGTCGTCCTCGCGAGTGCACTGGCCGCATTCAACTATTGGGCGGGCCGGCCGATGGGTACTCCGTATGCGATACCCACGAGCACGGGCTTCCGAGTCCTCGTCGCCGTATCCGGTCTGTTCGTCATGGGATCACTGTTCGCGCGCCCCGTGGGCCTGGACTGGGTCATCGTCGCGTGTGCTGCCGGGGCCGTGGTCAGCTACGCCATTGCCTCGTTTTTCCATTACCGGAGCACACGCCGATGACAGCACAACTGGACGCAGTCATTCATCCGACGCACCGGTTGAGAATCTGCGCCATGCTCGACGCCGGCACCACAGTGGAGATGGCCGTCATCAGGGACGTCGTCGGCTTAAGCCCGTCCGCGCTCAGCAAGCAGGTCTCAGCGCTCGTCGATGCCGGATACGTCACGCAGGAACGTTCCCAGCAAGATTCCCGCCGCATCTGGCTGACACTCACACCGCAAGGAAAAACGGCATACCGGCGCCACATCCAGGCCTTACAGGAGATCGTCGCCGGCTCAGCGCAGCCGTCGTGACGCATCTGGAACTCCGCTTCGAGACGCCCACGAGCCCCTGACATCGACGCACCGGACACCTCGACGCGGCGGGGGGAGCCTATCCTCGAAGGATGAACGAGATCACGGTAGATGAGCTCGACGGCTCCGGTCGCCCTGTCGTCGACGTACGCGAGCAGTGGGAATGGGACGAGGGACACGTGCGCGGTGCGATCCACATTCCGCTCGCGGAGGTCGTCGAGCGGTTCTCGGAGATACCTGACGAGGCGGCGATCATCTGTAAGGCCGGCGGACGAAGCGCACGCGCAGCCACCTACCTCGAGTCTCAAGGTCTGAGCGTCGTCAACGTCGCTGGCGGCACCGACGCGTGGATCGCTGCGGGCAAGCCCGTCGACTGAGCGTCATGACCGCGTGACGACAGTTCCGAGCGTTGTCGCCGCACCGAATCCTGACGATGTTGGTTCACTGCCGTTTCAGTGCGGATCATTGCCGCCGATAATGCACATTATGTCAAGTTGGATTGGCGAAGGCCCTCCCCGCTCGGCACGAGCTGCCGATATTGACATCGAGACTCTCGCGCATCGGAAGACGCTTACTGGAGCCAGCGGAAGTTGTCGTCCTTGACCGAATGCGAGGCACTAGCGGCCGCTCCGGCAGCTACGAGGCCGACCAGACCCACCGCGAGTCCGGCCGCACCAGGCGTCCGGTAGAACTCTGTCCTCGCTTCATTGCTTTCCCTCGTCTGGATGGGCAGATCTTCTCTTGGTTGAGTCAGCGCGCGGGTCGTCGAGCGCTGATGACACGATCCCGTGCTCACTCCCGGTAAGTGCTGTCAGAGCTACCGAGATCGCCCTCCCGAGGGACCTCAGCGCTCGCTTGACGGGGTGCGTGCCCCGCGGGTCCGATCCTTCAGTGGGCATGAGATCACTCCTCGTCTCGATATGACTTACAAAGGAGTGCCGATAGACGAACCCGACTGGTACTTGCTGAGGATGGAGAAACGTGTTGATCCCCGCCTCTGTGTGCCTATAGAACCGCTCAACGTTGCTCATGTCAACAGCGAGCTGCGTGAGAAAAGAGCCGATCACAGAGCGTTGAATCTCCAGTCACTACCAGATGCTCCGGTCACTTTACACTGGCGGTCACACCCCCTCCGACGTGGTAGAGCCGCCTGCCGGTGTGGCGCCGCCTCCGAGTCCTACGCTTGGCGGGCTCGAGTGCGGCCACCCGATCTCCACGGCCACGACGCTTGACTGCTCGAGATGCGTTGGCGGACGTCGTCCGAGGTACGCGCCATTGATTTCGTCGTAGTGCCCAGAACTCGAAGATGCGGTTCTCTCTTTCCGAGGGCGGAGAACCCTGTACGTGCCAGCCGCTATGAGCATCCCCCACAGTGCGACATTGAGCAATGGTGTCCAGGATGCTTCGAAAACGATGGACAGTGCGTAGCCGACGAGCCCGAGGACGAGCACGCTCGGCACAACGAACGACCGAAGTCGATATCGTCGCTCCCTTGACGGCGTCGTCATGCCGCCACCTTACGAGAGAGCGACGTCACCGACCAGGGGGTCCGTCGCTCCCCGCGCCGGGACTCCCCCGGCCCGCCGACCACGCAAAGCCCCGCCGGTGACTGGACGTCACGGGCGGGGCCGTCGCGTTGCTGCTGCTGGTCAGCTGTTGGCGGCGAGGACATTCGCCATTGCCTCGTCGGCGATGGGCTGAATGTCTTCCTCGTCGAGGTATCCGTGGACCGTCACCCACACGTTGCCGTCGAAGCCGTAGACGACGTTGGCGAGTTCGCCGGAGAGTCCGTGCTCTTCGCCCGGGCCAATGTAGCCCGTGGAGCCGTCGACGGTGATCTCGGAGAAGCCGTCCTCCTCCAGAGTCGCGATGAACGTGTCCTTCGCGTCGGTGGGGAGCTCCGCCGTCACCACGCTGAGAACCCCGGAGTCGGAGTTCGGAACGCCGAACCCACAGTTCTTTGTCTCCGTCGCGGCTTCGGCCGCTTCGACGGCTGCGGGCCCGGGCATCACCTCGGTGGCCGGCTGCTCACTGAACTGCGGAAGCTCTTCGGCCCCTCGCTCAGCGACTCGATGGTCTCGGCCGAGAGAATCGTGTCACAACCGGGCAACACGATTGCTTGCGCCTCCCCCGTGGGATCCGGCGTCTCGGATGCGGGCGGGGTCGTTTCGGTCGGTGTCGTCTGCGACGCAGTTGGCGCTGACGTCTCGGAGGGCGTCGCCTCAGCGTCGTCGTCGGATGCTGCGCATCCGGTGGCGAACATGAGAGTGACAACTGCGGACGCGGCTACTGCGTTTCGAATGTGTCGTGTACTCATGGGTGCGACGCTATGAAGCGACTCTGGACGTCACGCGAGCGCGAGGTGGCAACTTCGTCCGAATAGGAACATGCCTCTGAGTGACAAATAGGCCGCTAGCCTGGGATTCAAGAAGCGAAACCGAGGATTCCGTGGCGCGCTGACACGTCCTCTGTTATCTGTTCGTGACCTGGATCTCTCATGGTGACAGATCTCTGATACGCTCCGCGAGGAAATCGCGCTCCGCGCCGTTTCTACACCGATCAAGCGCGGCCGCCCATTGCTCTAGAGCGCCCGCCACGTCGCCTCGACGTGCGAGAAGTTCGCCCCGTACCGCCGGAACTCGGTGCGAGTTCGGCAGCCACTCGTCAAGCCCGTCGAGCAGGAGCAGGGCACGCTCGAGGTCGCCCGACTCTGCCACCGCGACGGCCCGGTTCAGACGCACGATGGGCGAGCCCGTGAGTGTCTCCAGCCTCTCGTACAACCGCACGATCGATGGCCAGTCCGTGTCGCGTGGGTGAGGTACGCGCATGTGGTGGCTTGCGATCTCCGCCTGCAGGCGCACCTCCTCCACTCGCCCGCCTCCGGGAGCGACGGTGGCAAGGAGCGAAAGCCCTTCATCAATCTCCGAGCGGACCCACAACGACCGGTCCTGATCGGCGAGGAGTACCAGCTCCCCCGCCGCATTGACACGCGCGCGGCGGCGCGCATGTTGCAGGAGCATCAGCGCCAGCAGCGCACGCAGGTGCGTCACCGCCTGTCGCGCAGAGCCATCTGCGCGACCCATCATTAAGCTCCACAAGAGCCGGGCGAGACGGATTGCCTCGCCCGAGAGATCCGCTCGAAGGACGTCGTCCCCAAAACCAGGCGCGTATCCCGCCGTGAAGCACAGATAAATCGTGTCCAGCGCGCCCGTCAAGCGCTCGCTGAGACGATCATCCGGGGGCATGGCGAGGGGGATGCCGGCGGAGTGGATCTTCCGCTTGGCTCGCGTGATCCTCGCCGCCATCGTCGCCTCGGACGTCAGGAACAGCCGCGCGATCTCGACCGTCGGGATGCCAAGGAGCAGGCGCAGGGACAGCGCCGCCTGGGCATTCGGCGCGAGCGCAGGGTGACAAGAGAGGAGGAGGAGTCGCAGCTCCGAGTCCTCGAGTGGACCAGCTGCCTCCCGCACCTCCGTCTGCTCCCGGGCGTCACTGACGAGAAGCGGCAGCGCCCGGGCGGCCGTGGCGCGTCGACGAAATCGATCGAGAGCGCTGCGCTGAGCAGCAGTCATCACCCACGCGGCCGGCGAATCGGGCACACCCGATGCTGGCCATGTGCGAGCGGCACTCTCGAATGCGTCGGCGAGCGACTCTTCCGCGACATCCAGGTCACGGTAGCGCGCGATCAGGATGGCGAGCAGTCGCCCCCAGTCGTCGCGGTAGAGCCGTTCGAGCCGCTCCTCACTCACGCCACCATGTCCCCCGGCGACGCAACGGGACGGATCTCCATGACGTAGTCCGGGAGCACCTCAAGCAACTCGGCGAGGGTGTCCAGGTCCGGCGCGTCGACGACGTAGTAGCCACCGATGCCTTCCGTTGCCTCGGCGAACGGGCCGTCGGTCAGCTCGATCTTGCCCGCAGCATTCGTCCGAGCCAGGGTCACAGAGGCTTCATCGAGCGCCTCTCCTCCGAGTATCTCGCAGTCCGCGCGAGCAGCGACCGCCTCATCGAATGCGGCGTGCTTAGCCATCTCACTGGCCCGCTGCTCGGGAGTCATCTGCGTCCAGTCCTCGCCATCGACGAGGAGCACCATGTACTTCATTCCTGTACTCCTTCTCCGAACCCGCCTTCGGTCGGGTGGAACGTGCTCATCGCGTCGCCGGCGGTGTATTTGCATCTGGCAATGGTCGTCTTGATGACCATGGGCTGCATCCTTCCATCTCCATCATGACGATGCGCGATTCGCACCGACACCTCTCTGACGGATACCCGCTCCAGAAATCGACAACGCGAAGGGAAATCTCGTCAGGATATGGACGAACCGCTGGCGATTCAGGTGCTGAGAACGACTACCCACACGCACATCGCGATGAAGAAGATCTGCTCGAGCGTGCGCGGAATGACGAGCGCAAGGAAGTTCGCTCCGCGCCGTTCGCGGAGCCTGGCGTGGTGCACGTTGGCGGGAAAGACTGCCACGAAGAACACGCCGAGCGCGATGGCGGCCACGACACGGGTTGCCGGGATGAGGAGACCGATGAGTGCGGCGAGCTCGGCCGCCCCGGAGAGCCAGACGACGAGCTCCCGCTGGGGAACCCACGGTGGCACTATCTTCACCATCCCGCGGCGGAGCCAGGGCAGAATGCGTGCCAGCACTCCGAACGCGCACGCGACGACGAGGACGCTGATCGGTACGGCAACGAGGTCGGTGAAGCCCGGGACCTTCAGCAGGTGCAGGAGAAGAGCGCCGAAGAAGGCGACTGCGGTGGCGCCGAGAATCATTCGTTTCCCCTGTCCGGTGAGCGACCCTCCCGAGAGTAGCCTGGACTCGGTGATCCACTCCCCCGACATGCCTCAGCGCCGCGCGTCTGCGTGGCCGTATGTTGTCTGGTCCGTGGCGTTGCTCGCGTACGTCATCGCCGTTACGAACCGGTCATCTCTCTCCGCGGTCGGCGTCGACACCGCCGAGCGTTTCCACACGGATGCCGCGACGCTCTCGATGTTCGCCGTCGTTCAGCTCGCGGTGTACGGCGCGATGCAGGTGCCGATCGGGCTGCTGCTGGATCGCTACGGATCGCGACCGATCATGACGATCGGCATGGTGCTGATGGCTGCTGGGCAGTTGACGATCGCCCTCTCAGACAGCGTCGGAATCGCGATCCTCGCCCGTGCCCTTATCGGTGCGGGAGACGCGGCCATCTTTCCGGGTGCGCTCCGACTGATCGCGACGTGGTTCCCCGCGCAACGTGCCCCCATGTTCGCGCAGCTCACGGGCATCGCGGGGCAGGGCGGTCAGATTGTCGCCGTCGTGCCGCTGACGGCCCTCCTGCACTCCACGACGTGGACGATCGCATTCGGAAGCCTCGCTGGCCTTGCCGCGCTGTTCGCCATCCTCGTCTTCGCGCTCCTGCGCAACCGGCCGCCGGAGCTGGAGAGCGACGTCTCGGTCAACACCGACACGGGCGTCGTGCGTGTCGTGCGATCCTCCATTGATACGGGAACGGGTGCGCGCGCGGCCTGGGGCCATCCGGGCACGCGCCTGGCGTTCTGGACGCACTTCACGACGATGTTCTCCCTCACCGCGTTCTCGCTGCTGTGGGGCTTCCCGTTCCTCACCGCGGGTGAAGGTCTCTCGACCGCCGCGGCAGCCGGGATGATGACGATCCTCGTGGTCGTCGGAATGGTGACCGGCCCCATCCTGGGTGACCTTTCCCGCAGAATCCCGCACTACCGGTCCTATGGGCTCGTCCTCCCGACGATTCTGGTTCAGATCGTTGCCTGGGGAGTCACGCTCGCGTGGCCTGGCCCGGCGCCGATGTGGCTGCTGGTCGTGCTCATGGTGGCCCTCGGCGTCGGCGGCCCCGCATCCATGATTGCGTTCGATCACGCCCGGACCCACAACCCCGCACACCGCTTGAGCACGGCGACCGGCATGGCGAACGTCGGTGGCTTCCTCGCCGCCCTCATCGCGATCCTTCTGATCGGGCTCGCGCTTGACGCACAGGGAGCGGGGACTCCCGATACCTACACCCTCGACGCGTTCCGGGTTGCCTTCCTCACCCAGATTCCGTTGTGGCTGATCGGCATCACGTTCATCGTGATCGAACGGCACAAGGTGCGCGTTCGGATGGGGCTCGATCCGCCGTGGGGTCGCCGCACGTCGTGAGAGTGTCGCGGCTCTGTCTGGACTCTAGGATCCGTCGTCTGGTGCTGGTGCGGGTTCGACCGTCACCCAAGCGCCGCCGAACTTCGGCTCGCGGCCGTCTCCGGACGACGTGCCTGTGAGACGACGTTTGATCCAGGGGCCGAGGTGCTCCCGGAAGTACGCTTGCCGTCCCACGCGCGTCGCCGGACTGTTCGCGGGGAGAGACCACCAGTCCGTCGGCACCTTCTCTCCGAGCGCATCGAGCACACGGGCGGCGACGCGGTGATGACCACGCGGACCCATGTGCAACCGGTCCTCCGACCAGAACGAGGGATCGGTGAGCTCGCGGTCCGGCCAGTTGAGCGCGCGGATGACATCGTCCCTACCCTCGATACGTTCGAGAACGGCGCGGGAGAGCTCGTCGCCGCGACGGCCGATCACTCGACCCAGCGGGAGCTGCGCTGTGGGGTTCGCCCCTGAGAGGAGAATGAGCCGCACGCCCTCGTCGTCGCAGCGCTGCAGCACCTTCGTGAACGCGTCCGCGATCCGCGCGATCGGGGTGCGTGGGCGCAGCATGTCGTTGCCGCCGCCGTTGAAGGACAAGTGCGTCGGTTTCAGCGCGAGTGCCGGCTCCAGTTGCTCCTCGACGATCGGCCACACGAGCTTTCCGCGAATGGCCAGGTTTGCATACTCGATGCTGTGGCCCCGAGACGCTGCCCAGCCCTCAGCGACGAGGTCCGCCCACCCGCGCACGGTGCCATCGGGGAGCTCATCTCCCACGCCTTCCGTGAAGGAGTCTCCGATCGCGACGAAGCGCACCCCGGCCGGGTTTGCGCCGGTCATCGGTCATCCAGCGCGCGGCCGCGCTTATCGGTGAGGCCCCATGCTGCCGCCGCGGCGATCGCGAAGAACACGGAGAAGATGACGAAGAGCAGCAGGGCGCCTTGGACGAGGAGGTTTCCGACGATGAGTGGCGCGATGATCGAGGCGATACGTCCGACCCCGGCGGCCCAGCCAGAGCCCGTTGCCCGGAGCGAGGTGGGGTAGAGCTCGGGCGTGACGGCGTAGAGCGCGCCCCACGCGCCGAGGTTGAAGAATGACAGGGCCATTCCGGCGGCGATGATGGCCCCCTCGGTGGTCGAGTTGCCGAACAGCACGGCGGCGACTGCCGAACCGACCAAGAACACCGAGAGCGTCGCGCGGCGTCCCCACACCTCGATGAGCCATGCCGCCACCGCGTAGCCGGGGAGCTGGGCGAGCGTGATGATCAACGTGTACTGGAAGGAGCGGACGAGATCGAAGCCCTGAGAAACCAGAATCGATGGAATCCAGATGAACGCGCCGTAGTAGGAGAAGTTGACGCAGAACCAGACGAGCCACAGGCACGCGGTGCGGACGCGGAACTCCGGCGCCCACAGGGCGCCGAGCCGTTCGCGGATGCTGGTAGCGACGGCAGGTTGCGCGGTGGTCGCGCCCTCCGCCTGTGCGGGCGTCGCTACTCCCGCGGCCTCTTCGAAGTCGCGCACGACCGCGTGTGCCTCGGCGTGACGCCCCTGCCGCTCCAGCCACCGAGCCGACTCGGGGAGGCCCCAGCGCACGACGAGCGCGTAGATCGCAGGGATCGCACCGAGGGCAAATGCCCACCGCCATCCGTTGTCGAGGTTCGGGATGACGAGGTATCCGATGAGGGCGGCAGCAATCCACCCGACCGCCCAGAAGGCCTCCAGGATCACGATGACCCGGCCGCGGATCTTCGACGGCGCGAACTCGCTGACGTAGGTGCTCGCGACGGGCAGTTCTGCGCCGAGACCGAGCCCGACGATGACGCGGAGGATCAGGAGCGCTGTCAGCCCGCCGACCAGGGCGCTGGCCCCCGTGGCGATCCCGAAGATCAGGAGCGTCAGTGCGAAGACGTAGCGGCGGCCGAGGCGGTCCGCCAGGAGTCCACCGACGCTCGCGCCGATCGCCATACCGACGAACCCGGCCGACGCGATGAATCCGGTCTCCTGACCCGTGAGCTGCCACTCGGTCGCCAGCACCGCGATGATGTAGGAGATCAAGCCCACATCCATCGCGTCCAAGGCCCAGCCGAGGCCGGAGCCGGTGACGATCTTCAGGTGCTTTCGCGTGAACGGGAGCCGGTCAAGGCGCGCGCCGACGGTCGCGTCCGCGGTCGTCGTCTGTGCGTCGTTCCGATCGTCGGATTCAGCCATCGCCGTGCCTTTCTCGTCAAGAGAGCCGACCCGAGTCTATGACCCTGGGTCGTCCCACTCGCGCCCTCTCGTGCGCCGCTCCCCCATCGTGGTCTCAAGCGCCAGCCTGAGCCGGGTCTGGGTGTCAGGCCGGCGCAGCGAGAGCGAAGCGGAGGGTGTCCAGGCCGACACCGCCGACGTCGAGCGCCTCCTTGTGGAAGGTCTTGATGTCGAACGCGTCGCCCTGGCGGGCCTTGTAGTCGTCGCGAATCTGCTCCCAGATCCGCTGACCGACCTTGTAGGACGGAGCCTGACCCGGCCACCCGAGGTACCGGTTGACCTCGAACTTGCGGAAGTCGTCGGGCATGTTGACGTTCTCGCGCATGACTTCGAGGGCGTAGTCGTGATCCCACACACCGGATCCGTCCAGGCGAGGCTTGCCCAGGTGAACGCCGATGTCGAGGACGACGCGCACGGCGCGCATGCGCTGACCGTCCAGCATCCCGAGGCGGTCTGCCGGGTCGTCGAGGTAACCGAGCTGCTCCATGAGCCTCTCGGCATACAGCGCCCACCCCTCAGCGTGGCCGCTCGAGCCAGCAAGCAGACGCCGCCATGAGTTCAGCTGGCGACGGTTGTACACCGCCTGCGCGATCTGCAAGTGGTGACCGGGGACACCCTCGTGGTACACCGTGGTCAGCTCTCGCCAGGTATCGAAGGAATCCACGCTCTCGGGCACGGACCACCACATGCGCCCGGGGCGTGAGAAGTCATCGGTCGGACCGGTGTAGTAGATCCCGCCTTCGTTCGTCGGGGCGATCATGCACTCCAGGGTGCGGATCGGCTCTGGGATATCGAAGTGGGTTGCGCCGAGTTCTGCGACGGCCTTGTCGCTCGTCTCCTGCATCCAGCGCTGGAGGGCTTCAGTGCCGTAGAGCTTGCGGGACTCGTCCTTCTCCAGGAAGGCAACCGCTTCCGCGACGGAGCCTCCGGGCACGATCTCCTGCGCGATCGACTCCTGCTCCGCAACCATGCGGGCAAGCTCTTCGATGCCCCACTCGTACGTCTCATCGAGGTCGATCTCTGCGCCGAGGAACCGGCGCGAGTGCAACGCGTAGAGGTCGCGTCCGACCGCGTCCTCCTCAGATGCCGCCGGCGCCAGCTCTGACGAGAAGAACGACGCCAGACGGTCATACGCGACGCGGGCGGCGCCCGCGCCGTCGCTCAGCGCACGGGCCAGAGACGCTGGCAAGGAGCCCTCGCTGGGGCCGCCCTCGGCGGCGAAGTTCGCGAAGAAGCCGGTGTCGGACGAGTAGCGACCGACCTGAGTGATGACTTCACGGACCTGACGACGGGCGGGCACGACGCCGGTCGAGATGCCTTCGCGAAGGGTCGCGATGTAGCCGTCGATGGCCTTCGGGATCGCGGAAAGACGCTTCGCGATGACGTCCCAGTCCTCGACGGTGTCGGTCGGCATCAGGTCGAATAGTGAGCGGATGTCTTGGGCGGGAGATGCGATGACGTTGACCTCGCGCAGGTGGTCGCCGGCGTCGTGGAGCTCGAGCTGGAGGCGCAGCACGTCGGACAGGTCCGCCTTGGTGACCTCGTCGATCTTGTCGACGGGCGTGGCGGCGTCCAACGCGGCGAGCGTTGCGCGCGCGGCCGCGGCCTTGCGCTCGGCGCCCTCCGGAGAGAGGTCGTCCAGACGGTCGTTGTACTCGAAGCGTCCGATGTAGGTGGCAAGGCTCGGCGAGAGCTCCGCCTGGGTATCGACCCACTCCTCCGAGATCTGATCAATCTGGGTGGGCGTGCGGAATGATTCGGTGGTCATCCTTCGAGCGTAGCCCTGTGAATCAGTGCGCTGCGGCATCCCAGTCCGGCCCGCGGCCGATCTGAACGTCGAGGGGGACGGTCAGCTCAGCAGCATCGCCCATCCGCTCCCGGACGATCCGTTCGGTTGCGTCCCACTCCCCCGGTGCGACTTCGACTACGAGCTCGTCGTGGATCTGCAGGAGCACCCGCGAGCTCAGTCCCACCCGCAGCAGTTCGTCGTGGATGCGGAACAGGGCGATCTTCATGATGTCGGCCGCGCTGCCCTGGATGGGCGCGTTGAGGGCGGCACGTTCCGCGTTCTCACGCAGCACGCGGTTGGGGCTGTTGAGATCGGGGAACGGGCGCCGACGGCCGAAGATCGTCTCCGTGTAGCCGTCGATCTTCGCTTGCTGGACTGAGGCCCGCAGGTAGTCACGGACAGCGCCAAACCGAGCGAAATAGTCGAGCATGAGTTGTTTCGCCTCCGCCTGTTCGATGCGGAGCTGCTTGGAAAGCCCGAAGGCGGACAGCCCGTAGACGAGCCCGTACGACATGGCCTTCACCTTTGTACGCATCGCCGGAGTCACCTCAGCGGGATCGACACCGAACACGCGGGCACCGACGAACCGGTGGAGGTCCTCCCCCGAGTTGAAGGCTTCGACAAGGCCCGGATCAGCGGAAAGGTGCGCCATGATGCGCATCTCGATTTGGGAGTAGTCAGCGGTCAGGAGGGTCTCGTAGCCCTCGCCGACCTCGAACGCACCGCGAACACGGCGACTCTCCTCGTTGCGCACGGGGATGTTCTGGAGGTTCGGGTCGGTGCTGGAGAGGCGGCCGGTCTGGCTGCCGGTTTGGACGTATGTCGTGTGCACGCGCCCCGTGCCATCGATGGCGGCATCAAGCGCGTCCACGATCTGGCGGAGCTTCGTCGCCTCGCGGTGCTGCAGGAGCTGACCCAGGAACGGGTGCGGATTCGATTCCTGAAGGTCCGCGAGCACGGCGGCGTCGGTCGAGTATCCGGTCTTCGTCTTGCGGGTCTTGGGCAGTTCGAGCTGCTCGAACAGGACCTCCTGGAGCTGCTTGGGAGAGCCGAGATTGACTTCGCGTCCGATCGTCTCGAACGCCGCCTGCGCGATGGTCTCGGCGCGGGCTCCGAGTTCAGACGAGAACGCCGACAGCTTGTCGTGAGAAACAGCGACACCGGCAAGCTCCATGTCCGCCAAGGTGTCCAGCGTCGGCAGTTCGATGTCTTCCAGCACGCCGTGCACGGGTGACGGAAGGTCATCGCGCAGCGCTGCGCTCACGCGCAGGATGTACCAGGCGAGTTGTCCTGGTGTGGCGCCTTCCGTTTCGGGAACGAGCTGGGAGGGGTCGGCCTCGGGGAGCTTTTCGCCGAGGTAGCGGTCGACGAGGTCGGCCAGGTTCTTATCGGGGAAGCTGGGACGCAGAAGCCAGCCCGCCAGGAGGGGGTCGAAACTCAGTCCGCGGAGGCGGATTCCGGTGCGGCGCAGCGCTTTCACCCGTGGTTTGGCGTCGGACAAGATCTTCGGTGCATCGCTCTCCAGCCACGGCCGGGCCGCGTCGGCCACCGCATCGGACCAGTCCAGCTCGATCGCTTCGGCGCTGCGAGAGAATCCGATTCGCGTGGGTGATCCGCCGACCACGGTGAGTTCGAGGGCGACGTCGCCCTCGTCTTTCGTGAGCCACGCGGCGAGGCCCTCCGCGCCCGGGTCGGTGGGCGTCGGCGCTTCGGCGGCCGGCGCAGCCTCGCTCGACTCTGCACCCGCTGCGACGTCCAGTTCGAACACGCGCGGGAGGAGCGTGCGAAACTCCAGCCGAGCGAAGATGTCGCGCACCGCTTGCGCGTCGATGGGCTGCACCGCGAGTTCGGCAGGCCCCACCGGCAATTCCACATCGCGCAGGAGCCGGTTCAGGGACCGATTGCGGATGACGTCGTCGAGATGCTCGCGGAGGTTTCCGCCGACGACGCCCTTGATCTGGTCGGCATGGGCGATGAGTTCATCAAGCGACCCATACTGCGTCAACCACTTCACCGCGGTCTTCTCCCCGACTTTGGGGACGCCGGGCAGGTTGTCGCTCGTCTCCCCCACCAGGGCCGCGATGTCGGGGTAGTTCTCCGGGGGCAGCCCGTACTTCTCCACGACCGCCTCGGGCGTGTATCGCTTGAGCTGAGAGACTCCCTGCACGCTCGGGTAGAGGAGGGTGACCTCGTCGGTGACGAGCTGGATCGTATCGCGGTCCCCGGAGCAGACCAGCACGTCATAGCCGAGCGCGACGCCCTGCGTCGCGAGGGTCGCGAGGATGTCGTCGGCTTCGATGTTCTCCTTGGTGAGTACCGTGACGTTCATCGCCTGGAGGCAGTCCTGGAGGAGCGGGATCTGGCCCTTGAACTCGGCGGGCGACTCAGAGCGGTTCGCCTTGTACTCGGCATAGGTGTCGGTGCGGAAGGAGTGCCGAGACGTGTCGAACGCGACGGCGAGATGTGTCGGCTTCTCTGCCTTGAGAAGGTTCACGAACATCGACAGGAAACCGTAGATCCCGTTGGTGTGCTGGCCGTCTTTCGTCGTGAAATTGTCGACGGGAAGGGCGAAGAATGCCCGGTAGGCCAGCGAGTGGCCGTCGACGACGAGCAGAGTAGGCTTTGCGGAGTCGGTCACCCTGTCAGCGTAGTCGGGGGCCGCGACACCCCGAGCCGGTACGACTGTAAGGAACGCGATGACGTCTGAATCCTCCGCCCGCGAAACCGATGGTCTCGACTGGGCCACGCAACGGGGCCTTGGCGCCTTGGCGGACAAGATGGGCATCGAGCTCGTCGAGTTCAGCCCAGAACGGTCGGTCGCGACGATGCCGGTGGAAGGCAACACCCAGCCGGTGGGGCTCTTGCACGGCGGCGCCTACGTCGTGCTCGGGGAGTCGCTCGGGTCTATGGCGGCGAACCTGCACGCGGGCCCAGGGCGCCTCGCCGTCGGAGTGGATATCAATGCGACCCACACCGGTTCGGCTACGAGCGGTCTGGTGACGGCCGTGTGTACCGCTCTGCACCTCGGGCGATCCATCGCCGTGCACGAGATCGTCGTCACCGACGAGAACGGCAAGCGCTGCTCCACCGTGCGCATCACGAACCTGATCCGCGACTACTCCCCCGCGTCCTGACCCCGTCGGCGTCGCAGGCTTCCCACCGCCGCGAGGAAGCCGCGAGACTGCCCGCCCGTGGTGAGACAGCGGTTTATTGCTGCAGTTTCGACGTGGGCGTGCAGTCGCGCGGGTTTACTTCTTGGGTGAGAGCTGCTCGATGATCGCTTTGGCGACGTCTTGCATCGTCAGGCGACGGTCCATCGAGGCCTTCTGGATCCAGCGGAACGCCTCCGGCTCGGAGAGGCCCATCTTCTCGTTGAGGAGGCCCTTGGCACGGTCGACGAGCTTGCGCGTCTCGAACCGCTCGACCATGTCGGCGACCTCGGCCTCGAGCGTCAGGATCTGCTCGTGGCGGGCGAGGGCGATCTCAATGGCGGGCAGGAGGTCGTTGGGCGTGAACGGCTTCACGACGTAGGCGAGGGCGCCCGCTTCGGTGGCGCGCTCGACGAGCTCCTTCTGGCTGAAGGCGGTGAGCAGCACCACGGGTGCGATGTTGTTCTTGTTCAGGCGCTCGGCCGCACTGATGCCGTCCAGAACGGGCATCTTGACGTCCATGATCACGAGGTCAGGGTGAAGCTCCGTCGCGAGCTGCACGGCGGTCTCGCCGTCGCCGGCCTCGCCGACAACGTCAAACCCGTTGTCTCGCAGGATCTCGACGATGTCGAGACGAATGAGCGACTCATCCTCTGCAACGACGACCCGGCGCGGGGCGGGAGAGGACTTCACGGGTTCTTGTTGGTCAGTCACGACTCAAATCCTACGGTATGGTCATTCGCGGGAAGTCGAGTCCGGCTTTCCTCAGCCGGTGTGGCGGAATGGCAGACGCGACCGACTCAAAATCGGTTGCCCGTGAGGGCGTGTGGGTTCGACTCCCACCACCGGCACACAACAGCACCGCGCCACCTGAGGGTGACGCGGTGCGTGTGCGTGTGGCCGTGGGGGGCTACTGCTCCTTCTGATAGATC
The DNA here is from genome assembly GCA_029959865.1 of Microbacteriaceae bacterium PS02070. Classification (GTDB taxonomy): domain Bacteria; phylum Actinomycetota; class Actinomycetes; order Actinomycetales; family Microbacteriaceae; genus Microbacterium. The sequence continues at coordinate 533,010 of JASCPE010000002.1, forward strand.
GGAGCCTTGCCGCCGATCGCGTCGCCGACCTTGTGTACGCGGATGTCGTTGGTCGAGCCGATGAGGCCGGGAGGGGAACCCGAGATCACGACAACCTTGTCGCCTTCGTCTGCGAGCCCCTTACCGAGGAGATACTCGTCCACCTGGATGAACATGAGGTCGGTGTGGGCCACCGGCTCGACGAGCGTGGACCTCACCCCCCAGGTGATCGCCATACGCCGCAGGATGGCCTGCTCGGTGGCAAAAGCCATCATCGGGATGCTCGGGCGCAGCCGGGACATTCGACGTGCGGTGTCGCCGGATTCGGTAAAGATGCAGAGGAACTTCGCCTCGACGAAGTCGGCGACCTCGTTCGCGGCGAGAGTGATGGCGCCGGGCTGGGTCCGGGGCTTGGTCGTCAGCGGCGCGATACGCTCCAGACCGTGGTCCTCGGTGGACTCGATGATGCGCGACATCGTCTCGACCACGACGACCGGATAGTCGCCGACACTCGTCTCGCCCGAGAGCATGACCGCGTCCGCACCGTCGAGGACGGCGTTGGCCACGTCACTGGTTTCGGCGCGGGTCGGCACGGGGCTGGAGATCATCGACTCCAGCATCTGCGTTGCGACGATGACCGGCTTCGCCATGCGGCGGCACAGCTCCACGGCGCGCTTCTGGACGATGGGCACCGCCTCCAGGGGCAGTTCGACACCCAGGTCACCACGGGCGACCATGATGCCGTCGAATGCGTCGATGATCTCCTCGAGCGCCTCGACGGCCTGCGGCTTCTCGATCTTGGCGATGGTGGGGACCTTGCGGCCCTCCTCGGCCATGATCTCGTGCACCCGGCTGATGTCTTCGGCGTTGCGGACAAACGAGAGCGCAATGAAGTCTGCGCCGATGCGCAGCCCCCAGCGCAGGTCCTGCTCGTCCTTCTCCGACAGGGCCGGCACGTTGACGGCGACGCCGGGCAGGTTGATCCCCTTGTTGTTGGAGACGGGGCCCGCGACGACGACCTCGGTGGTGACGGTGACGCCGTCGGTGTCAATGACCTTGACGCGCACCTTGCCATCGTCGATCAGCAGGAAATCGCCCGGGCGCACGTCATGCGGAAGACCCTTGAAGGTCGTCCCGACGATCTCCTTGTTCCCGACGATGTCCTCGATCGTGATCTTGAAGATGTCACCGACTTCGAGGTCGTAGGGGCCCCCTTCGAACTTGCCGAGGCGGATCTTGGGACCCTGCAGGTCCACGAGGATCGCGACGGCGCGCCCGGCGTCATCCGCGGCCTTACGCACGTTGGCGAAATTCGCCTCGTGGACGCTGTAGTCGCCGTGGCTGAGGTTGAGCCGTGCGACGTCGAGGCCGGCGTCGATGAGTGCGCGGACTCTTTCGTATGTGCCGGTGGCGGGGCCAAGTGTTGCGACGATCTTCGCGCGTCTCACGGGGGCGTGTCTCCAGTGGTTGTCGGGTAGGTGGGCGGTTCGAGCCTACGCGGGCAGGAGCCCGATTGCGATGTCGGTCGGGCGCACCGGGGCTGGCAGCTGGGTGTCCCCCATGAGGTAGCGGTCCACGGCCGAAGCGGCGGCGCGCCCCTCCGCGATCGCCCACACGATGAGAGACTGCCCGCGTCCGGCGTCGCCGGCGACGAAGACCCCGGGTGAGGTCGTCTGGTAATCCGCGTCGCGGTCGACGTTGCCGCGCTGGGTGAAGACGGCGCCCAGCTGCTCCTCCAGTTCTGTGCGCTCCGGGCCGGTGAATCCCATGGCGATGAGCACGAGGTCGGCGGGAATCTCGCGTTCCGTTCCGCTCTTGGGCACACGACGCCCATCGACGAACTCGGTTTCGGCCACGCGCAGTGCACGGACCTCGCCGACGTCGTTGCCGAGGAACTCGACGGTGGAGGCGAGGAAGGCCCGCTCGCCGCCCTCTTCGTGGGCGGACTGCACCTCGAAGATGGTGGGAGTCATCGGCCACGGCTGATGCTCTGGGCGAGCCTCGGGCGGTTGCTTGCCGATCGCGAGGTTGGTCACGCTGAGCGCGCCCTGACGGTGCGCGGTGCCGATGCAGTCTGCCCCCGTGTCACCGCCTCCGATGACGACGACGTGCTTCCCACGGGCGTGGATCTGGTGAGGCACGGAATCGCCCGCGACAACGTGGTTCGACTCGACGAGGTATTCCATCGCGAAGTGCACGCCGTCCAGGTCCCGCCCGGGGAGCGGCAGCTCACGCGGGATCGTCGATCCCGTGGCCACCACAACAGCGTCGTAGCGGGCACGTAGGTCGTCCCAGGCGATGTCGCGGCCGATCTCGACACCGGCGCGGAAGCGGGTGCCCTCGTCGCGCATCTGCCGGATGCGGGAGTCGAGGTGACGCTTCTCCATCTTGAAATCGGGGATGCCATAGCGCATCAGACCGCCGATGCGGTCGTCACGTTCGAAGACGGCGACGGTGTGCCCGGCCCGCGTGAGCTGCTGGGCAGCAGCGAGACCCGCGGGGCCTGAGCCGACGACGGCGACGGTCTTGCCGGTGAGGCGGCCGGGCGGTTCCGGCTCCACCCAGCCATTGGCAAAGCCCTCCTCGATGATCGAGACCTCAATCTGCTTGATCGTGACTGCGGGCTGATTGATTCCGAGTACACAGGAGCTCTCACACGGGGCAGGGCACAGACGCCCGGTGAACTCCGGGAAGTTGTTCGTCGCGTGCAGGCGCTCCAGCGCGGAGCGCGCTTCGCCACGCCACATCAGGTCATTCCACTCCGGAATGAGGTTCCCGAGCGGGCAACCCTGGTGGCAGAACGGGATGCCGCAGTCCATGCACCGACCGGCCTGGCGACGGAGGACGTTGTTGTCGCCGGGCTCATAGACCTCACGCCAGTCCATGATGCGCACCGGAATGGGGCGTCGGGCGGGCAGCTCCCGCTCGGTTACCTTCAAGAATCCTTTGGGGTCAGCCACCGGTCACCTCCAGAATGCGGTTCCACACAACATCGCCATCGGGGTCGAGCCCCTCCTTCTCCGCTTCCTCCCGTGCTTGCAGGACGGCTGCGTAGTCGCGCGGGACGACACGCACGAAGTTCTCCGCCTCCGTCTCGAACTCGTCGAGCAGACGCGCGGCCAAGGCGGAATCGGTCTCGGCTACATGGCGTTCGAGCAGGTCGCGGAGGATCTCCACGTCCCCCGAACCCATCTCGAGCAGTTCGAGCTCGCCGCTGGCCAAGGCATCGCGGTTCATCAGCGCCTCATCCAGCTTGTAGATGTAGGCCGTGCCGCCGGACATTCCCGCGCCGAGGTTGCGGCCGGTCGTGCCGAGGATGACGGCGAGGCCACCGGTCATGTACTCCAGAGCGTGGTCTCCCACGCCCTCGACGACCGCCGTCGCACCGGAGTTGCGCACCAGGAACCGCTCCCCCACAACGCCGCTGAGGAACATCGTTCCCTGGGTCGCGCCGTAGCCGATGACGTTTCCGGCGATGACGTTCTGCGACGCATCGAAGCTCGCTCCGCGCGGCGGACGCACGACGATCTGACCGCCGGAGAGGCCCTTCCCGACGTAGTCGTTCGTGTCGCCCTCGAGGCGCAGAGTGATACCGGCGGGCATGAATGCACCGAACGACTGACCAGCGGAGCCGCGCAACGTGATCTCGATGGAACCGTTCGGCAGGCCGTTCTCTCCGCGCGCGCGCGTGACCGCGTTGCCGAGCATGGTGCCGACGGCGCGCTCGGTGTTGCGGATGGGAAGCTCGATCTCGAAATGGCCACCGTGGGCGATGACGTCTTGTGCGCGTTCGATGATCGGCACGTCGAAGTGCTCGTCGAGCTCGTGGTTCTGATTCGTGGTGTGGCGACGCGGGGTGTCCTCGTCGAACTGCGGCCCGTGCAGAATCGGCGTCAGGTCCAAGCCGTTCGCCTTCCAGTGCGCGACGGCCCGCTCCACGTCCAGCAGCTCGGTGTGACCCACCGCTTCAGCGATGCTGCGGAAGCCGAGCTCGGCGAGGTACTCACGCACCTCCTGCGCGATGAACTCCATGAAGTTCACGACGTGTTCCGCCTTGCCGGTGAAGCGCTGGCGCAGGACGGGGTTCTGCGTCGCCACACCGACGGGGCAGGTGTCGAGGTGGCACACGCGCATCATGATGCAGCCTTCGACCACGAGTGCGGTCGTCGCGAAGCCGAACTCCTCGGCGCCGAGCAGGGCGGCGATGATGACATCGCGGCCGGTCTTGAGCTGACCGTCCGCCTGCACGACCACGCGCCCGCGCATGTCATTGAGCATGAGCGTCTGCTGCGTTTCCGCCAGGCCCAGTTCCCATGGCGTCCCGGCGTGCTTGAGCGAGTTCAGCGGACTCGCTCCCGTGCCCCCGTCGTAGCCGGAGACGAGGATCACATCTGCGAGGGCCTTCGCGGTTCCGGCTGCGACCGCGCCGATGCCGCTCTGGCTCACCAGTTTCACGTGCACACGGGCGGCGGGGTTGGCGCGCTTGAGGTCGAAGATCAGCTGCTTGAGGTCTTCGATCGAGTAGATGTCGTGGTGCGGCGGCGGGGAGATGAGCCCGACACCGGGGGTGCCACCGCGGGTACGGGCGATCCACGGATACACCTTCGACGGGGGCAACTGACCGCCCTCACCGGGCTTGGCGCCCTGGGCGAGCTTGATCTGGATGTCCTCGGCGTGGGTGAGGTACATGCTCGTGACGCCGAACCTCCCCGAGGCGACCTGCTTGATGGCGCTCCGACGCTCCGGGTCGAGCAGCCGTTCGACGTCTTCGCCGCCCTCGCCCGTGTTCGACTTGCCGCCGAGGCGGTTCATCGCGATCGCGAGCGTCTCATGAGCCTCGCGCGAGATGGAGCCGTAACTCATGGCTCCGGTCTGGAAGCGCTTGACGATCGAGGACACCGGCTCGACCTCATCGATCGGCACGGCGGGGCGCACGCCGCTCTTGAGAGCGAACAGCCCACGCAGGGTCTTGAGCTCCGCGGACTGATCGTCCACGAGCCTCGTGTACTCGCGGAAGATGTCGTACCGCCGCGTGCGGGTCGAGTGCTGGAGCCGGAAGATGGTGTCGGGGTTGAACAGGTGTGGACTTCCGTCGCGGCGCCACTGGTACTCGCCGCCCGTCCACAGTCGCTCGTGAGCGCGCGCGGCGCCGTCCTCCGGGTACGCATACGCGTGACGCTTCGCGTTCTCGGCGGCGATGACCTCGAGCCCGACGCCGCCGAGCTTGGTCTCGGTGCCGGTGAAGTAGCGCTCGACGAACTCCTCGGACAGGCCCACGGCTTCGAAGGCCTGGGCACCCGCGTACGAGGACACCGTCGAGATGCCCATCTTGGACATGATCTTCAGCACGCCCTTGCCGAGCGCGTAGATCAGATTGTGGACGGCCTTCTCCGGGGGGATTCCCGTGATGAATCCGGCGCGGACGAGATACTCGACCGTTTCCATCGCGAGGTACGGATTGACCGCGGAGGCGCCGTAGCCGATGAGGGTCGCGACGTGGTGGACCTCACGGACGTCACCGGCCTCGACGACGAGACCGACCTTCATTCGGGTCTCGTGCCGGATGAGGTGGTGATGCACGGCGGCGACCATCAGCAGTGACGGGATCGGAGCCAGGTCCTTGTTCGAATCGCGGTCGCTGAGGACGACGAATTCCGCGCCGTCTTCGATGGCCTGGTCGACCTCTTCGCACATCTGATCGAGCCGCTTGCGCATGCCCTTTGGGCCGGACTCGACGCGGTACAGCCCGCGGATCGTCACAGACGTGCGGCCGGGCAGCGCCGAGTCAATGTGCTGGATCTTCGCGAGTTGGTCGTTGTCGATGACGGGGAAGTCGAGCATGACGCTGTAGGTGTGGTCCGGACCCCAGTCCAGAAGGTTTCGCTCGGGTCCGAGCCCGAGGGAGAGAGACGTCACGACCTCTTCTCGGATCGAGTCCAGCGGCGGGTTCGTCACCTGCGCGAACTGCTGCATGAAGTAGTCGAACAGCAGTCGTGGCCGGTCAGAGAGGACGGCGATCGGGGTGTCGCTGCCCATCGCGCCCAGCGGCTCGGCGCCGTTCTGGCCCATCGGAGTGAGCATGATGCGCACTTCTTCCTCGGTGTACCCGAAGGTGCGCTGGCGCCGGGTGATCGAGGCGATCGGGTGCACGATGTGCTCGCGTTCGGGCAGCTCAGACAGGCTGACGCGGCCGTGGTCGAGCCACTCCTGCCAAGGCTCGAGCTGAGCGAGTTCGGCCTTGATCTCCTCGTCCTCGATGACGCGCCCCTGCGCCGTGTCGACGAGGAACATGCGCCCGGGGCGGAGGCGTCCGCGGCGCTTGATGCGCTCCGGCTCGAACTCGAGGACACCCGTCTCGCTGCCGATCACGACGAGACCGTCGGTCGTCTCTGTCCAGCGCCCGGGGCGAAGGCCATTGCGATCGAGGGTCGCACCGACGAGGGTGCCGTCGGTGAAAATGAGCGCGGCGGGACCGTCCCACGGCTCCATCTGCATGGAGTGGTAGTCGTAGAAGGCGCGCAGGTCGGGGTCGATGTCCGCCTGCTTCTCGTACGCCTCCGGCACCATCATCATGACGGCGTGGGGCAGGCTGCGTCCGGTCAGCGTCAGCAGTTCCAGCACCTCGTCGAAGGACGCGGAGTCGCTCGATCCCGGGGTGCAGATCGGCAGCAGCGGACGAATGTCTCCGAGGAGTTCGGATTCCAGCTGAGACTGGCGGGCGCGCATCCAGTTGCGGTTTCCCCCGACGGTGTTGATCTCGCCGTTGTGCGCGAGCATCCGCAGCGGCTGTGCCAGCGGCCACGACGGGAAGGTGTTGGTCGAGTACCGCGAGTGGACGACAGCGAGTTCGGTGGCGTAGCGCTCGTCCTGCAGGTCCGGGTAGAACGGCTCCAGCTGGAGCGTCGTGACCATGCCCTTGTAGCCGATGGTGCGCGACGACAGTGAGACGAAGTAGGCGCCGAGCTCACGCCGGGCACGCTTGCGCAAGCGGTACACGCGGCGGTCGAGCTCGATTCCGGACAGTGCCGGGGCATCGCCGACGGCGGGACGGGAGACGAACAGCTGCTCGAAGTAGGGACGGGCGGCGTAAGCGAGCTTGCCGAGATTGTCCGCGGCGGTGGGGACCGAGCGCCAGCCGAGGACGGTCAGGCCCTCGGACTCGGCCACCTCGACGATGCGCTCCTTGAGGTCTGCTCGTGCCTCTTCCTCCAGGGGGAAGAAGGCCATCCCCGCGGCGTACTCCCCCATCGGCGGCAGGTCGAAGTCGACCACCTCGCGGAAGAATGCGTCGGGCATCTGGGTCAGGATGCCCGCGCCGTCACCGGTGCCGGCGTCCGAACCGATCGCGCCGCGATGCTCCAGATTGCGCAGGGCCGTCAGCGCGAGATCGACGATGTCGTGGCCGGGCTCGCCGCGCAGGGTGGCCACCATGGCCAGACCGCACGCGTCCTTCTCGAACGCGGGGTTGTACATCCCCTGCTTTTGCGGGAATCCCGAGCTTTCAGTGATCGGTCGAGGGTCGATCGATGCCATGGCGAACCGTCCTCATGGTGCGTGTGAACTGGGACGTCATCGGCCCGTGGGGAGAGTTACTTCGTGACGGTGCTTGTGGCTGTGTCCTGGAGGGGCTTCTCGGTCGGGGGTGCGCTGGTGTCGACGAAGTCCTCGGCTGTTTCTGATTGTACAACTTCGGGACCGGACCACTCGCGACCGGGAACATACGGCGATGGCTCAAGGCCCGGGTGGCGCTTACCCTGCACGATGAAGATGACGATTCCAAGCAGCACAGCCAGCACCGCAGCCCACACGTTCGTGCGGAGGCCCAGGAAGATCTCGCTCGGGTCGATGCGAATCGACTCCCAGACGATGCGGCCTGCGCCGTACCAGACGAGGTAGATGGCGAACAGGCGGCCCCACTGGAGCGCGAACCGGCGACCGAGCCACAGGAGCACAAAGAAGCCGAGCGTGTTCCAGATGACCTCGTAGAGGAAGGTCGGGTGGAAGGTGGTCTCCGGTGCGAGCCCGGGCGGGAAGGCCGGGTTGCTCGGGTCGATCTCGAGCGCCCACGGAACATCGGTCGGCAGGCCGAACAGCTCCTGGTTGAACCAGTTGCCGAAGCGTCCGATCGCCTGGGCCAGGATCATGCCCGGCGCCATCGCGTCCGCGAAGGTCCAGAAGCGGATTCCGGAGAACTTGCAGCCGATCCATGCGCCGACCGCGCCACCGATGAGGGCGCCGAAGATGGCAATGCCACCGTTCCAGATCCGGATGACTTCCCACGGATCGGCGCCGTCGTAGAAGTAGTCGTTCGGGTGGGTGGCGACGTGGAAGATGCGTGCCCCGATGATCGCGAGGGGCACGGCAAACAGTGCGATATCGATGACGACCCACGGCTCCGCACCGCGCTTGGTGAGGCGGTGGTTGGTGATGATCGTCGCGACGACGATTCCCGCCATCAGGCACAGGGCATAAATGTGGACCGTGAGCTCGAGGCCGAAGATGTTCAGCGGGAAACTGCTGATCTCGGGACTCGGAATCGAGGAGAACGCGCCCGGAAGCGCGCTCGCGGAAGCGAACGTCATGCTGGAAGTCTAGGCGTTGCGGGGCAGCACATCGGCACGCGCAGTGCCCGCGGCGAGGGCCCGGGCTTCGGCGGCGAGGCCGTCGACTCCCCCGTCGCGAAGTGCGCGGACGAGGGCGGTGCCGACGATCGCGCCGTCGGCGTAGGCGACGACACCGGTGACGTGCTGCGGCGTTGAGATGCCGATGCCGACACAGGCGTACGGCGCGCCATGCGCGCGGAGGCGGTCGACAAGCGCGCGAGAGGCAGCGTCGAGGTCCTTGCGTTCGCCGGTGATGCCCATCGTCGAGACGGTGTAGACGAATCCGGTGGAGTTTTCGACGATGAGTTTCAGACGCTCATCAGTGGAGGTCGGGGCAGCGAGGAAGACGCGGTCAAGCCCCGTCCGCGAGGACGCGTCGATCCACTCCTGGGCGGCGTCGGGTGTGATGTCCGGGGTGATGAGACCTGCCCCGCCGGCTGCGAGGAGTTCATCGGCGTAGCGGTCGACGCCGAACTGGAACACCGGGTTCCAATAGGTCATCACGAGGATCGGCACATCCACCCGGGCCGCGATCTCGCGCACAGCCGTGAAGGTGTCACGGAGGCGGAACCCGTTCGCGAGCGCCGTCTGGGTCGCCTCCTGAATGACACTGCCGTCCATGACCGGGTCGGAATACGGCGGGCCGAGTTCGAGGATGTCGGCGCCGTTCTCGGCGAGGGCCACGGCCGCGTCGATGCTCGTCTGCAGATCGGGGTAACCGATGGGAAGGTAGCCGACGAACGCGCCGCGCCCGGCCGCATGCGCCTTCTCGATGGCGGCGGCAACGCGGGAGGTCATGCCTTCGGCTCCTCGTCGTAGAGGCCGAACCAGCGCGCGGCGGTGTCCATGTCCTTGTCGCCGCGCCCGGAGAGGTTCACCGCGATGATTGCGTCCGGCCCCAGCTCCTTGCCGATCCGGATCGCCCCGGCGAGCGCGTGGGCGGACTCGATCGCGGGAATGATGCCCTCGGTGCGGCTGAGCAGGCGCAGGGCATCCATGGCCTCGGCGTCGGTGGCCGGGATGTAATTGGCCCGACCGATGGCGGCGAGCCAGGAGTGTTCGGGGCCGACGCCGGGGTAGTCCAGCCCGGCCGAGATCGAGTGGGATTCCACCGTCTGGCCGTCTTCGTCTTGCAGCACGAAGGTCTTTGAGCCGTGCAGCACGCCGGGGCGACCGCGCGCGATCGAGGCCGCGTGCCGCTCCGTGTCCACGCCGTCGCCGGCCGCCTCGACGCCGTAGAGAGCGACGCCATCATCGTCGAGGAACGCGTCGAACATGCCGATCGCGTTGGAGCCGCCCCCGACGCACGCCAGTACGGCATCGGGCAGGCGGCCCACCTGCTCCAACAGCTGCGCGCGCGCCTCCTCGCCGATGACTTTCTGGTAGTCGCGCACCATCGCCGGGAACGGGTGGGGGCCGGCAGCGGTGCCGAAGATGTAGTTGGTCGTCTCGACCGACGCGACCCAGTCCCGATACGCCTCGTTGATGGCGTCCTTGAGCGTGCGAGACCCGGCGGTCACGGGAACGACCTCGGCGCCGAGGAGGCGCATCCGGGCTACGTTGAGCGCCTGACGCTCGGTATCCACTTCGCCCATGTAGATCGTGCAGTCGAAGCCGAACAGAGCGGCCGCGGTTGCTGTTGCGACGCCGTGCTGGCCCGCGCCGGTCTCCGCGATCACTCGGGTCTTACTCAGGCGCTTGGTCAGGAGTGCCTGACCGAGCACATTGTTGATCTTGTGTGATCCGGTGTGGTTCAGATCCTCACGCTTGAGGAAGACGCGCGCTCCCCCGGCGTGCTCCGCGAACCGCGGGACCTCGGTGAGCACGGAGGGTCGACCCGCGTAGCTGTGCAGAAGCTCGTGGAACTCCTCTTGAAACGCCGGGTCGGTCTTGCTCGACTCGTACTCGGCCGTGAGCTCATCGATTGCGGCGATGAGGGATTCCGGCATGTACCGGCCACCGAAATCGCCGAAGAAGGGGCCGTGCTGTTCGCGCAGGCTCATACGTGTACTCCCAAAAAGGACTCGAGCGTCGCGACCGGGTCCCCCGTGACCAGCGCTTCGCCGACGAGGACGACGTCCGCTCCCGCGGATCGGTAGTGGGCGACATCGTCGGGGGTCTTCACCGCGGATTCGGCGATTCTGATCGCGCCCGCGGGGATGTGCTCGACGAGGCGGCCGAAGAGGTCGCGATCCAGCTCGAACGTGGACAGGTCGCGAGCGTTGACTCCTACGACCTCGGCACCGATATCTGCTGCGCGCTGCACTTCCTCGAGGGAGTGCGTCTCGACGAGTGCCGTCATTCCGAGCTCGCGCACGAGGGTGTGCAGCGAGCTCAGCGTGCCCTGGTCGAGGGCGGCGGCGATGAGAAGGACGAGGTCAGCGCCGTGGGCGCGAGCCTCGAGCACTTGGTACGGCGTCGCGATGAAGTCCTTGCGCAGGACGGGGATGGAGATCTCCGCGCGCACGGCGTCGAGGTCGTCCAGAGTTCCCTTGAAGCGCCGACCCTCGGTAAGAACGGAGACCGCGCTCGCGCCCCCGCGCTCGTACAACCGCGCCTGCGCGGCGGGGTCGGGGATGTCCGCGAGTGCGCCGCGCGACGGCGAGGCGCGCTTGACCTCGGCGATGATCTTCACCTGCGCGGCCGGTGCCAGGAAGGAGAGGACGTCGAGGGCGGGTGCGCGGTCGAGGGCACGCGCTTCGAGCGTCGACAGCGAGACTTCGCGTTCGCGCTCCTGCGCGTCTTCGACGGCGCCGGCAGTCAGTCCGGCGAGCACGTCAGTGTTCTTTCGCTGCGTACTTGGGTCCGCGGACGCCGTAGCCTGCCTTGGCCATGATCCAGCCGACGAGCAGACCGACCAGGAGCAGGCCGACCGATGCCCAGACGAGAATGGGCATGTTCAGGATGAAGAAGAGCGTCCCGAGCGTGAACGCGACGAGCATGATCGTCACGGCGGTCCAGGCAGCCGGAGAGTCGCCGTGGCCGGGGTCGCCGATGGGGTTGCTCATGGGTCTCCTTCGAAACAGGCACCGTTCGCGGTGCCCCTCCAGTCTAGCGGGAGCGCCGCTTCGGGCCGAACCCCGACACTGGAACCGCGAGACTGCACGCCCTGGCGAAACGGCGGGAAAGAACCGCAGTCTCGACGTGGGCGTGCAGTCTCGGCGAGGACGGGTGAGCCGCGTCGTGTTAACGGGTGGGATCGTCACCGCGGCTGAGGTCATCCCACGAATCGATGGCGTCATGGGGGCGAGAGGCGGGCGCGGCGGTGGTGGGAGCGTCATAGCGACGGCCCGCGCGCGGCCAGGATCGTGCGGTCAGAAGCACGAGGACTCCGGCAAAAGCGATGACGACTCCGCTGACCAGCGAGACGAACGGCCACGCGGTTGCAGTCAACGACGTGACCAGCTCCCGGACCGCGTCGTTCCCGGCGAGCCCGGTGGTCTCCTCGACGGCGACCGCCACCGCCGACACCGGCGGATCGAGCGCCGACCCCCACGACGCTGCGGCGATGCCGACACCGATTGCGACGGCGAGGGCACCGAATACGTAGCGCATGATCGGTCCGACGACGGTCAGGGCGAGCCCCAGCGCGAGGGCCGCAAAGCTCAGCGGAGTGGTCAGCGGTGCGGCGACCGTTCCGGTCACCTCGAGAGCGCCGTGCACCTCCGCCAGAATCGCGACGATCCACGTTTGTGTCGATGCAAGAAGGGCTGCTCCGCCGCCGACAAGTGCGGCAAGGACGCTGAGAAGCTTCGCGCGTGCTTTCACGATGTCGCGTCCGCCCGAACGGGGTGAAGGTCATCGGCGTCGAAGCACGTGTGGTCCCCGGTGTGGCATGCTGCGCCGACCTGGTCGACGGTGATGAGGAGCGCATCGCCGTCGCAGTCCAACCGCGCACCTCGAACCCACTGCACGTGCCCCGACGTGTCGCCCTTGCGCCAGTACTCCTGGCGAGAGCGCGACCAGAACGTCACACGACCTTCCGTCAGGGTGCGACGAAGCGCCTCCTGATCCATCCATCCCAGCATGAGAACCTCTCCGGTCCCGTCCTGCTGGATGATCGCGGGCACCAGGCCGTCGGTGTTGAACGCCACGCGCTCGATCGCGATATCGGTTTCGCTCATCGGCGCACCTCGATTCCTTCGGACTCCATCGCGTCTTTGACATCTCCGATCGTGAGCTGGCCGGAGTGGAAGACGCTCGCGGCGAGCACGGCATCCGCGCCCGCGTGGATCGCGGGAGCGAAGTCTTCGGCACACCCGGCCCCACCGGAGGCGATGACGGGGACGCTGGAGATCTCCCGCATGAGACCGGTGAGTTCGAGGTCGAAGCCGGCCTTCGTGCCGTCGGCATCGATCGAGTTCACCAGCAGCTCACCGGCGCCGCGTTCGATCGCCTCGCGCGCCCATTCGAGCGCGTCGAGGGTGGTTTCGGTGCGACCGCCGTGGGTCGTCACAACGAAACCGGACGGGGTAGACGGGGCGCGCTTGATGTCGAGGGAGAGTACGAGAACCTGAGCGCCAAAGCGGTCGGCGATCTCTCCGATCAGTGCCGGTCGCGCGATGGCGGCGGAGTTGACGCCGATCTTGTCCGCCCCCACGCCCAAGAGTCTCGCGACGTCGTCCACGCTCCGCACCCCGCCACCGACCGTGAGGGGAATGAAGACCTCCTCCGCCGTGCGGCGCACCACGTCGTACGTCGTCGCGCGCTCGTCGACGGTCGCCGTCACGTCGAGGAAGGTGAGTTCATCGGCGCCCTGCTCGAAATAGACGCGCGCAAGCTCGACGGGGTCTCCCATATCGCGGAGGTTCTCGAAATTTACGCCCTTGACCACGCGGCCGGCATTGACGTCGAGGCACGGAATGACCCGGCACACGAGGGACATCAGAGCCTCGCGTTGTCGATCGCGGTCACCAAGATCGCGCGCGCACCGATCGCGTACAGGTCATCGATCACGCGGTTGAGGGTCTTGCGGGGGCTCATGACGCGGACGGCCACCCATTCCGGATCCCGTAGCGGCGAGATTGTCGGCGATTCGATGCCCGGGGCGATCGCGACGGCATCATCGATGAGGGAGACCGGAAGGTCGTAGTCGATGAGCACGTATCGGCGAGCGACCATGATCCCGCGCAGGCGACGCAGAAGGGTGTCCGTGCCGTCCGCCTCCTGCGGGCCCGAGATAAGGACGGCCTCGGATTCGAGGAGCACCGGACCGAAGACTTCGAGCCCCGCTTGACGCAGGGTCGTCCCGGTGGAGACGACGTCGGCAACGGCGTCCGCGACCCCAAGGCGGACGGCGGATTCCACGGCGCCGTCCAGGGGAACGAGGTCGACGGCGATGCCGTGCCGATCGAGGAAGGCATCGACGAGGCCCGGGTATGCGGTCGCGACGCGGAGCCCTTCGAGATCGGCGACATCGGAGTAGGCGCCGGGAGGGCCGGCGAAGCGGAAGGTCGATCCGCCGAAGCCGAGCTTCTCGATCTCCTTTGCACCGGGCATCCGGGCATCGAGCAGGAGGTCGCGGCCGGTGATGCCGACATCGAGCGCGCCGGAGCCCACGTAGGTGGCGATGTCTTTCGGGCGGAGGTAGAAGAACTCGACCTCATTGATCGGGTCGATGACGTGCAGGTCTTTCGGGTCGCGACGGCCGGTGTAGCCCGCTTCGGCGAGCATGTCGGCGGCGGTTTCTGAGAGCGATCCCTTGTTCGGCACAGCGATTCGCAGCATGAGAGGCTTTCGTTTGGGAGGGTGTCGGGAGCGGGGCGGGCTCACAGATGTCGGTAGACATCCTCCAGCGTGATCCCCTTCGCGAGCATCATCACCTGCAGGTGGTACAGCAGTTGAGAGATCTCCTCGGCTGCCTCATCCTTCGATTCGTACTCGGACGCCATCCAGACCTCGGCGGCTTCCTCGACGATCTTCTTTCCGATCGCGTGCACACCGGCGTCCAAGCGCGCGACCGTGCCGGACCCTTCCGGGCGGGCGGTAGCCGTCGCAGTGAGCTCGGCGAACAGCGAATCGAACGTCTTCACGGTTTCCAGGGTAGTGGGCGCCGCGGTCCTGGGCGTTCACCCCGTCCGCCGTCGGGGGTCGTCGCGCTGAACGCGCGGTGGGGCGAGCCGTTGGATCCGCGGCTGGTGGCGATGTGTGTGCTCTGTCCCCGGTGGTGGGAGCGCTGGCCGGACGATGCGGGTCGAGTGTGGGTCACGAGAGCTGTGGGGGTTGGCGGTGAGCGATGGCGTGCCCCTGACCGGCCGAGTCGAGTCCGGTACGAGGTGGATCTACCGGGAGTGGCGGTGTGAGTGCTCTGTCGCGAGTGCGCGGAGGGAGGCGATTGCCGCGTCGGGGTCGTCGGAACCGAAGACGGCCGAGCCCGCGACGAAGGTGTCGGCTCCGGCTTCGGCGGCGTGTGCGATGGTCGACTCGCTGATCCCGCCGTCGACCTGCAGCCATACCTCGGATCCTCGGCGGCGGGCTTCGACAGCGAGTGCGGACAGTTTCGGCATGGTCTCCGGCATGAATGACTGCCCGCCGAACCCGGGTTCGACCGTCATCACGAGGATCTGGTCGAACTCATCGAGATGCTCGAACAGGGAGTCGACGGGTGTGTGCGGTTTGACCGCGACGCCCGCGCGCGCACCGATGTCGCGCAGACGGCGGGCGAGGGCGATCGGGTCTTTCGCGGCTTCGAGATGGAAGGTGACGGACGCCGCACCCAACTCCGCGTAGCCCGGAGCCCAGCGATCGGGGTCGTCGATCATGAGGTGCACGTCGAGGGGCACCGGGCTCGTGCTTTGGACGCCCTCCACCATCTGCGGGCCGAACGTGAGATTCGGTACGAAGTGGTTGTCCATGACGTCGACATGGACGAAGTCGGCGCCCGGGATCCGTGCGAGCGAGGCCGCCATGTTCACGAAGTCGGCGGCGAGGATGCTCGGGTTGATTCGGACGTCGTTGGGCGCTGGCACTCCTCCATTATCGCCCGTCCCCTCCCGCAGGCCCGGAGCACAACTGCGGCGTGGATGGGCGACACGCCGAGTGGGAGGCCCGGTGGGCCGGCGTGTCGGGGTTTGGCGCCGCAGTTGTGCCGGGGCAAGTCCTGGGCCGCGTCCTGGGCCGTCCTCGCCGAACGGTGCCTGGAACCGAGCACAACTGCGGCGTCGGCAGGAGACACGCCGTGGGGTGCTGCCGAATCACCGGCGTGTCGGGGTTCGGGGCCGCAGTTGTGCGGGCCGAAGCGGGCGGGCCGGGCGGATGACGCCGCAGTTGTGCGGGCTGAGGCGTGAGGTCAGGTGGGGCGGTGGAGGAGGGAGATCGACATGGCGTCGGTGTGGTGGCGGTGGGGCCAGAGCTGGGCGCGGCCGGTGCCATTGTCGGCGAGGTCAAGCGGCTCGCGGGTCACGGACGACAGAACATCCCGAGCATTGAGTTCGATCAGGTCGGGGTGACGTTGGAGCGCGTCCTTCACCACGACTGCGGTTTCTGCCAGGTGCGGGGAACACGTCACGTACGCCACGATCCCGCCCGGAGCGAGCCCATCGATCGCGGCATCCAAGAGCTCGCTCTGGAGCGTGCTGAGGCCCGGAATGTCGCTCGGGCTTTTACGCCAGCGCGCTTCCGGGCGTCGCCGCAGCGCGCCGAGCCCCGTGCAGGGCGCGTCGACGAGGATGCGGTCGAAGCGCTCGCCGCCGATGCGCGTGCGGCCATCCTCCTCGGAGACATCCACGTGCAGCGGCACGCCGGAGATCGAATCGCGAACGAGCCTGGCCCGTGCCGAGGACACTTCGTTCGCGGCGAGCGATGCGCCACCGGCGAGGGCTTCCGCCGCGAGCACGGCGGTCTTGCCGCCGGGTCCCGCGCACAGATCGAGCCAGCGCTCTCCGGCCCGCACCGGCCGTGCGCGACTGAGTGCGAGCGCGGCGAGCTGGGATCCCTCGTCCTGTACTCGCACCGTTCCCCCGGAAGCCCGGACGAGTTCCTCGGGCGAGCCCGCGGGCGCGCGGAACCCGATCGGTGAGAAGTGTGTGGCCTCCGCGTCGTCCGGCACGTCGCCGACTCCGGGAAGCGCGACCATCGTGACGCGCGGTGCGTCATTGTCGGCGGCCAGCAATGCCACAAGCTCGTCGGCGCGGTCCTCGGCTGCGAGCGCTCGCCGGAACGCGCGGATGACCCACACCGGATGAGAGGACTCGATCGACAGCCGCTCGTCATCGGAGCGAGCTTCGGTGACGGCGCGTCCGATCCACTCCGCTTCGTCTGCGGACGCGATGCGTCGCAGGACGGCATTGGCAAAACCAGCGGCACGGCCACCCGCGGTGGCCCGGACGAGCGCGACGGTCTCGTTGACAGCAGCGTGTGTCGGGACGCGCATCGACAGCAGTTGATGCACCCCCAGCCGCAGTGCGTCCAGCACCGCAGGATCCACGCGCTCCGGCGCACGATCGGAGGCGAGGGCGATGATCGCGTCGTAGGTGCCTCGTCGTCGCAAGGTCCCGTACGTGAGTTCCGTCGCGAGCCCTGCGTCGGCAGCCGATAGCCGTGCGGCGTCGATCTGCTTCGGCAGGAGAAGGTTCGCGTATGCGTCCGATTCATCGACTGCGCGGAGCACGTCGAACGCGACCCGCCGGGCGGAAGTCACGAGCCCACCCGTGGTGCGTCCATCCGCAGGCCGCGCCACCAGTCGGCCGCCGCCATCGGTGACTTTCCCGCGGGCTGCACGGTGCGCAGCACGACGGTGCCCTCACCGGCGCCGGCCAGGACCGCGCCGTCGTGGAATGCGAGGACGCCCGGAGACAACTCCACGTCAGGTCCGCGAACGGCGGAGAGGATCTTCACCCGGGTCCCGGCGAGGGTGGTGTGTGCGCCGGGCTCCGGGGTGACGCCCCGGAAACGGTCGATCACCTCGTCCGCGGGCCGGGAGAAGTCCAGGAGGCCGTCGTCGATCGTGAGCTTGGGGGCGAGGGTCGGCTCCCCCGACTGCGGTGTGGCGCGTGCGCTGCCGGTGGCAATCCCATCTACGACTCGCTCGACGAGATCGACTCCGGTCCGGGCGAGATCATCGAGCACATCACCCGCGGTCGCCCCGCGCGGCACGTCGTAGCGCACGCTGTCGAACACGTCACCGGCATCGAGTGCCGCGACGAGCTGGAATACCGTCGCGCCGGTCACGCGGTCGCCCGCGATCAGCGCGCGCTGCACGGGCGCGGCACCGCGCCAGCGCGGCAACAGCGAGAAATGGAGGTTGATCCAGCCGTGATCGGGGGTGGAAAGGAGAGGCTCACGCACGAGTCCGCCGTACGCGACGATGACACCGAGATCGGGTGCCAGCGCTGCAATGCGGCCGGTCGCCTCGTCATCCAGCCGGTCCGCCTTGATGACCGGCAGTCCGAGTTCTCCTGCGCGCGTGGCAACCGGAGACGGCGTCAGCACACGCTTGCGCCCGAGCGGAGCGTCACTCCGAGTGACGACCGCGACGACGTCGTGCGGCCCGTCCGCGACCGCAGTGAGCGTCGGGACGGCGACCTCCGGGGTGCCTGCGAAGACGATGCGCATTGAGTTCCTCACAAGTCCATTTCGGGTACGTCCAAACGCACCCTGAGTGTAGTGCGCGCCGCGCCCCTGCCCCGCCGCCCGCGCAGTGCAGCCGCGACGACGGATGACCGCAACGAGGCGGCGACAGCGGTGCCCTGCGCATAGTCGAACCGAATCAGCGCTCGTGCCCCGTCCTCGGTGTCCACCGGCCCCAGCACACTGTCGGTGGACAGCGACGGGAGGGCATCGCGCAGGCTTACGACAGCTGCTTCGATGTTCTTGCGCGTTCCCTCGACTGCGGCCACGCGCACGGTCGGGGGGAGGCGGAGCGGCGCCCGCGCGGACAGCTCGGATCGGGCGTACGCGGGCTGGGTCCAGGTGGCCAAGGCTCGGGCGACGGGGCCCGTGACGGAGACAAGGTGGACCGGCGCGCCGGGGGCGGCCAGCGCCGCGGCGTTGGACCACCACCTCAGGCACGACTCTCCGATACGCAGCTGCTCCCCCAGGAGCATCTTGTCGCCATCGAGGAGCAGGATCGCGCGGTAGCCCCCGTCGGCGGTAGGCTCGGCGCCGCGGGTCGCAACCACGAGTGCGGGTTCGGGGCCGACGTGGGTGACGGGGTGGTCGCCATCGGCGACGATCACGCGGGTGCCGGCGAATGCGCGGCCCAGATCGTCCGCGGTTCTTTCGCTGCCGGAGGACGCCATCCGCACGCGGTGGGACCCGCAGGTGCCACACGACCACGCGCGCGCTGCCCGGCCGCACCAGGCGCACTCGGGTGTCTGACCGGCGCGCTGAACGCGCAGTGGACCGGCGCAATGCGCACAGCGGGCCGGCGTCCGGCAGTCGGCGCAGACGAGGACCGGCGCATAGCCGGGGCGCGAGACTTGCACGAGGACAGGGCCCTGGCGAAGCGCCTCACGAGCCGCGGCGTAAGCCGAGGACGGAATACGCACGCCCTGCTCGTTCTCTCGCACGGCAGAAAGCTGCACCGCCGGACTCTCTCGGCGAGCCGCAGGTACCTCGCGTACCCATCCGAGTTGAACGAGTCGCTCCACCTCGCTCGTCCGCGTGTGTCCGGCCAAGACGAGCGCGGACTGTGTCAACTCCTGACGCACGAGCGCCGCGTCGCGTGCGTGGACCCCCGGGCTGAGCGGCTCGGCCAACAGCGAATCGCCGTCGTCCCAGATCATCACCAGACCGAGGTCGTGTGCGGGTGCGTACACGGTCGAGCGGTTACCGACCACGATCGCGGGCACGTCGGCGATCAGCCGGAGATAGTCGCGGTACCGCTCCGGTCCGGATCGAGCGGCGTCATTGCGCACGAGGGAGCCCTCGGGTGCGTGCGGCGCCAGCGCAGCCTCAACCTGCTCCCGGTCGCGGTAGTCGGGCACCACGATGAGGGCGCTCTTTCCTCGCGCGAGGGTGTGGATCGCCAGGGCAGCCAGAAGCTCAGCCCACGCCCCATACGTTCCGTGGGCGGCGGGGCGTGGCGGCGCATCAACCGCCAGGCGCTCCCCTGCCTCAATCCGCTCGGACATGCCCGGGAAGGCGGCGAGCACGGTCGTTGCCCAGTCCTGGTGCTCCACGGCGACCTCGGGCGATGGCGGCGGGCCCGCCGCCGCCCAGGCCTTCTCGGCTCGGACCATGCGCTTGGGGATGACAAGCCGGAGAATGTCGCTCGCTGAACCTGCCGCTCGGTCGGCGACTTTTCGCGCGAGGCGGTACAGCGAATCAGGGAGAACGCGCGCGGACGAGACGATCTCCTCGACGTCCGAGAGAGGCCGGTCGGTGTCCTGGTGCTCGACGCGCTCGACGAGGTACCCGTCGACGAGCCGCCCCGCCGAACGCAGGGGAACGCGGACCCGGACCCCCGGGACAGCGGCCTCGCGGAGCTCTGGCGGGAGGGCGTAGTCGAACAGTCGGTCCAGCTGCGGAACGGGTGAGTCAAGGAGAACCCGGGCGACCTCGGGCATCCCGGTCGCTCCTAGACTCCCGCCGCGCGGCGCAGCTCTTCCACGCGGTCCGTGCGCTCCCAGGTGAAGTCGGGCAGCTCGCGCCCGAAGTGCCCGTACACGGACGTCTGCGCGTAGATCGGGCGCAGGAGATCCAGTTGCTCGATGATCGCCTTGGGACGCAGGTCGAAGACCTCCCGGATCGCAGCGGCGATCACCTCGTCGGAGACCGCTCCGGTCCCGAACGATTCGACGTAGAGGCCGACCGGGCTGGCCTTGCCGATTGCGTAGGCGACCTGAACCTCGAGTCGCTCCGCGAGCCCCGCCGCCACCGCGTTCTTGGCGACCCAACGCATCGCGTAGGCGGCGGAACGGTCGACCTTTGACGGGTCCTTTCCGCTGAACGCGCCGCCGCCGTGGCGTGCGGCTCCCCCGTAGGTGTCGATGATGACCTTGCGGCCGGTCAGGCCGGCATCCCCCTTGGGTCCGCCGATAACGAACTTGCCGGCGGGGTTGATGAAGTAGTCGACGTCCGGGAGATCCAGGCCGGTCTGGGCGAGCACGGGATCGATCACCGTTTCGCGCACTCGCGCACGGACCTCGTCGAGTTCGACGGCGTCGGAGTGCTGCGTGGACAGCACCACGGCCTCGACCGTCTTCGGGACGCTGCCGTCGTAGCCGAGGGTGACCTGGGTCTTGCCGTCCGGGCGCAGGAAGGCCAGTTCTCCGGAGTGTCGCACTGCGGCCAGCTGCTCCGCCATCCGGTGTGCCGTCCAGGCCGCCATCGGCATGAGCTCGGGAGTCTCGTTCGTCGCGTACCCGAACATGATCCCCTGGTCGCCGGCGCCCTGTTCGTCGGCCGGGTCGACGGACTCACCCTCGCGTCGCTCGAACGCCTTGTTGACGCCCGCTGCGATGTCGGAGGACTGCGCGCCGATCGACACGCTCACGCCGCACGAGCTGCCGTCGAATCCTGCCTCGCTGGAGCGGTAGCCGATGCGGTTGACCACATCACGGGCGATCGCCGGAATCTCCACATAGGCGGAGGTCGACACCTCACCAGCGACATGGATCAGACCGGTCGTGACGAGCGTCTCCACCGCGACGCGCCCGTGCGGGTCGTCGGTGAGGATGGCGTCCAGGACCGAATCGGAGATCTGGTCGCAGATCTTGTCGGGGTGACCTTCGGTCACCGACTCGGACGTGAACAGGCGAAGCTCGGTCATCGGTCTCCCAAACGGAACGGTTCGTCACAATGATGCCCGCGGGTCCGGACATGAGTCCGATTCCGCGGGCATCGCAGCACTGCGTCGAGGGTCACTCGACGGGGCGCAGGCGCAGCTTGTCTTCGTGGATTTCGTGAAGGGCGATCGTGAGGGGCTTGTCTTCGATGTTCGAGTCGACGAGCGGCCCGACGTTGTCGAAGAGGTTTCCCTCGTGCAGATCGGAGTAGTAGTCGTTGATCTGACGGGCACGCTTGGCCGCGTAGATCACGAGCTGGTACTTCGAATCGACCTTCTCCAGCAATGCGTCGATGGGGGGATCGATGATCCCTTCGGTGGTTCCAGCCATAGCGAGGTCCTCCTGAATCGGACGGCGGGTGGGAAGTCGTGGATGCCGCCCAAGCGCGGCATCCGACCATTCTACCGCGTCAGCGTGCCAGAGCCGCCACTCGGGCAGCAGCCGCGTCGACATCGTCGTTCACAACGAAGTGGTCGAACTCGTTCTGTGCGGCGAGTTCTCGCTTCGCAGTCCGCAGTCTGCGGCTGCGCTCCTCGTCATCTTCCGTCCCTCGGCCGACGAGCCGATCGACCAGCTCGTCCCAACTCGGCGGCAGGAGGAAGACGAGCGATGCGGTCGGTTCCGCCTCGCGCACCTGGCGGGCTCCTTGCAGATCGATCTCCAGGAGCACGGTCCGGCCCTCGCTAAGAGCCTCTTCGATGGGGCGTCGAGGCGTGCCATAGCGGTACTTGTTGTGCACGGTGGCGTGCTCCAGCAACGCGCCGTCAGCGATGAGAGAGTCGAAGGCAGCATCGTCGACGAAGTAGTAATGCTCGCCGTCGACCTCTCCCGGTCGGGGCGGCCGGGTGGTGGCGGAGGTGGAGAGCAGAATCTCCGGGTGATTGCGCTTGACCGCTGCCGAGACGGTGCCCTTCCCGACCGCGGTGGGGCCGGCAAGCACCAGAAGGCGGCTGCGTCCGGAGCGCGGGATGGGCTCTGGCCAGCGCCGGTCCAAGAACCGGAACAGGTCATGGCGCTGGCGGACGCCGAGGCCGCCGAGGCGCTTGACCGGCGAGATGCCGAGTTCGGTGAGGATCCGGTCGCGCTTTCCCGCTCCGATCGCCGGAATCGCGGTGAGGAACTCCGGGACGCGCATTGCACCCGCCGGCGATGACGGATCTGCCAGCGCACGCCGCAGAAGCTCCTGTGGCGTGATCACACGCATGGCAACGTCACGCTTGAGGGCTGCTCGCTCACGACGGGCGGCAACCGCGCGCCGCGATGCGGCGGCTCGGTCCACGTCGGGGAGCGGGCGGGAATCAGACATGGAGGGCCTCCTGCAGCTCACGGTTGTGAGCATCGATTGCAGTGCTGAGCCCCTCCCGCCCAGCACTTAGGACACTTCGGCTCGCCGAGGCGAGCACCTGCGGCGCCAGAGCGCCGAAGATTGTGCGGACATCACCGAGGGATGCTCCCTGAGCCCCGAACCCCGGTGCGAGGATCGGTGCTTTCTCGAGCGCGGTATCGGTCAGCCCGACTTCCGCGCGATCGACGGTTGCACCTACGACGAATCCAACAGAACCGAGCGTACCGGTGACGGCGCCGGATTGATTCGTCCACGCGAGGCTTGTCGCAATCCAATCCGCGACACTTTGCCCGCGATGGGCGTCCACGACGGTGACCTCCGCGCCTTGAACGCCCCCGGCATCGGGATTCGACGTCGCGGACAGCACGAAGAGCCCCTTGTCCGCCTTCATCGCGGCACCGATGGTGCCGCGCAGGGAGCCTGTCCCGAGGTAGGGACTTACCGTGAGGGCGTCGGCTTCGAGCGGAGCCCCCGGCGTCAGCCACGCTGCCGCGTATGCGTCCATCGTCGAGCCGATGTCGCCGCGCTTCGCATCGGCGAGAACGAGAAGACCCGCCGCACGCGCCAGCGCCATGATCTCCTCGAGCGCGGCGAAACCGGCACTCCCCCATCGCTCGAAGAAGGCGACCTGCGGTTTGACGACCGGAACCCGCCCGGCAGCGGCCTCCACGACCCGCAGGCCGAACTCGCGGACACCGGCAGCGTCGATACTCAGCCCCCAGTCGGCGAGGAGGCTCTCATGAGGATCGATCCCCACGCAGAGCTGGCCCCGATCGGCCATCGCCTCCGCCAGCCGGTCGCCGAAGGTCATGCACGCTCCTCGCGGTCACGGGCATACTCCTGCAGGCTTCGCACTCGGAATCCCTCGCGCAGCACGGGCAGTGCGCTCACGGCGGCACCGAGAACGGCCATCGTCGTGAACAGTGCCTTGTCGGCCGCGACGGCGGCGGCGCGGATCTCGTATCCGTCCGCCCGTGCGATACCTCCCGAGGGTGTGTTGACGATCATGTCGATCTCCCCCGCGTTGATGAGATCGACGACGTTCACGTCGCCGCTGTCCTGCGAGTCGGAGTACTTGTTGACGACTTCGACGCGGATGCCGTTGCGGGCGAGGATCTCGGCGGTCCCCTCGGTCGCCGTGAGGCGGAAACCGAGCTCCTGAAGCCGGTGCGCCGGCAGGATGACGGCTCGTTTGTCGTCGTCCGCGACGGAGAGGAACACGGTTCCTCCGGCCGGAAGGCCGCCGTAGGCCGCCGCCTGGCTCTTCGCGAAGGCGGTCGGGAAGTCGCGATCGATGCCCATGACCTCGCCCGTCGAGCGCATCTCCGGCCCGAGGACGGAATCGACGGTGTGGCCGTCAGCGGTGCGGAAGCGCTTGAAGGGCAGTACCGCTTCCTTCACGGATACCGGGGCATCCAGTGGGACGCGCGAGCCATCCTGGGGCGGCAGCATGCCTTCCGCGATCAGGTCATCGATTGTGGACCCTGCCATGATCCGCGATGCGGCCTTGGCCAGCGGAATCCCCAGCGCCTTCGAGACGAACGGGACGGTGCGGCTGGCGCGGGGGTTCGCCTCGATGACATAGAGCACGCCGGCCGAGACGGCGAACTGCACGTTGAGAAGTCCGCGCACGCCCACGCCGCTCGCGATCGCTTCCGTGGCGGTGCGGACCCGGTCGATCTCGGTGCGTCCGAGGGAGATCGGCGGAAGCGTGCAGCTGGAGTCTCCGGAGTGGATGCCGGCCTCCTCCAGGTGCTCCATGACTCCGCCGATGTAGAGGCGGTGCCCGTCGTAGAGCGCGTCCACATCGATCTCGACCGCGTCATCCAGGAAGCGGTCCACCAGGAGCGGCAACCCGGGGCCGATGATGGCCTGGTCGGCGATCCGGTCGAAGTAGTCGTGCAGGCTCGGGGTGTCGTACACGATCTCCATGCCACGTCCGCCGAGGACGAAGCTCGGCCGCACGAGAACGGGATAGCCGATCTCCTCGGCGATTCGCACCGCACCCTGCTCATCAACGGCGGTGCCGTGGCGCGGCGCCACGAGACTCGCGCGATCGAGAAGCTGTGAGAACTGCTCCCGCTCCTCAGCGATGTCGATCGCCGAGGGCGAGGTGCCGAGGATCGTGTAGCCCGCGCTCTCGATGCCCTTGGCCAGCCCCAGCGGGGTCTGACCGCCGAGCTGACAGATCACGCCACGGATCGTGCCGGACGCTGCTTCCGCATGCAGCACCTCGAGGACGTCTTCCAGAGTCAGCGGCTCGAAGTACAACCGGTCGCTGGTGTCGTAGTCGGTGGAGACGGTCTCGGGGTTGCAGTTGACCATGACGGTCTCATATCCCGCAGCCGACAGCGCGAACGAGGCGTGGACACAGGAGTAGTCGAATTCGACCCCCTGGCCGATGCGGTTCGGACCCGACCCGATGATGACGATCTTCTCGCGGTCAGACGGCGTGACCTCCGTTTCGGCGTCGTACGAGGAGTAGTGGTACGGAGTGAGCGCGGGGAACTCCCCCGCACACGTGTCCACCGTCTTGTAGACCGGGCGGATGCCCCAGGCGTGCCGGATCTCGCGGACTTCGGTCTCCGTCGTGCCGCGCAACTGCGCGAGCTGCGCGTCGCTGAAACCGTGGTCCTTGGCAAGCTCGATCACATCGGCGGTGAACTCATCCGCCGTGCGGACATACTCGGCAACCTCGTTGATCAGCGCGATCTGGTCGAGGAACCACGGATCGATCTTGGTGGCCTCGAAGGCCTCCTCGACGGTGGCGCCCAGTCGCATCGCCTGCTGCAGGACGACGATTCGTCCGTCGGTCGGCCTCTTCGCGATCTCGAGCAGCTCCTGCGCCGAGTGCGACGTCTCGCCCCAGTGGAAGCTCGAACCGCGCTTCTCCAGCGACCGGAGAGCCTTCTGCAGCGCCGTCGTGTAGTTGCGACCGATCGCCATGGCCTCGCCGACGGATTTCATGGTGGTCGTCAGTGTGGTGTCGGCATTCGGGAACTTCTCGAAGTTGAATCGCGGCACCTTCACGACGATGTAGTCGAGGGTCGGCTCGAAGCTGGCCGGGGTCACCTTCGTGATGTCGTTGGGAATCTCATCGAGCCGATATCCGATCGCGAGCTTCGCGGCGATCTTCGCGATCGGGAAGCCGGTCGCTTTGGACGCGAGGGCCGAGGACCGCGATACCCGCGGGTTCATCTCGATCACGATGATGCGTCCGGACTCGGGATCGACGGCGAACTGGATGTTGCAGCCACCGGTGTCAACGCCCACGGCACGGATGATGTCGATACCGATGTCGCGGAGGCGCTGGTACTCACGGTCGGTGAGGGTGAGCGCCGGAGCGACGGTGATCGAGTCGCCCGTGTGCACCCCGACCGGGTCGACGTTCTCGATAGAACACACGACGACGGTGTTGTCGGCCGTGTCCCGCATGAGCTCGAGCTCGTACTCCTTCCAGCCGAGGATCGACTCCTCCAGGAGCACCTCGGTGGTCGGTGAGTCGCGCAGCCCGGCGCCCGCGATGCGCCGCAGGTCTTCCTCGCTGTAGGCGAAGCCCGAGCCGAGTCCGCCCATCGTGAAGGAGGGGCGGACGACGAGCGGGTAGCCGAGCTCATCCGCCGCGGCGAGGGCGTCGTCCATCGTGTGCGCGATCCGCGATGCGGCGACGTCCGCGCCGGCTTCGACGACCAGCTCCTTGAAGATCTGGCGGTCCTCACCCTTGCGGATGGCATCGACCTTCGCGCCGATCAGTTCGACGTCGTACCGGTCGAGGATTCCCTGATCGTGGAGCGCCATCGCTGCGTTCAGCGCGGTCTGCCCGCCGAGGGTCGGCAGGATCGCATCCGGCTTCTCCTTCTGGATGATCGTCTCGATGACCTCCGGGGTGATCGGCTCGATGTAGGTCGCATCGGCGAAGTCCGGATCGGTCATGATCGTGGCCGGGTTGGAGTTCACGAGGATGACGCGCACTCCCTCCTCGCGGAGCACACGGCACGCCTGCGTTCCCGAGTAGTCGAACTCGCACGCTTGACCGATCACGATCGGTCCGGAGCCGATGACCAGGACGCTGTGGATATCGTCGCGCTTCGGCATCAGTTGGTGTCTCCGTCGGTGGTGCGGTGGGGTGCGGTCGTCTGGGAGTCGCGGTGGCTGAGCACCAGATCTCGGAAGCGGTCGAACAGATAGTTCGCATCGTGCGGGCCCGCGGCCGCCTCCGGGTGGTACTGCACGCTGAAGGCGGGGATGTCGAGGGCGCGAAGCCCTTCGACGACGTTGTCGTTGAGGCCGATGTGGCTCACCTCGACCCGCCCGTAGCCGTGTGGGCTGTCGGTCGCGCCGTCCAGGGGCGCGTCGACGGCGAAACCGTGGTTATGGGCGGTGATCTCGACCCGCCCGGTCTCACGGTCCAGGACCGGCTGGTTGATTCCGCGATGGCCGAACGGCAGCTTGTAGGTGCCGAAGCCCAGGGCGCGGCCGAGGAGCTGATTGCCGAAGCAGATCCCGAAGAAGGGCAGCCTCTCGTCCAGGACGGCTCGGAGGAGCTCGACGTGCTGGTCGCTGGCGGCCGGGTCGCCCGGTCCGTTGGAGTAGAACACCGCGACGGGGTCGATCGCGCGCACCTGCTCAATCGTCACGTCCTGCGGGAGGACGTGCACCTCGAAGCCGCGATCGGCGAGGTTGTCGACGGTGGCCTGCTTGACGCCCAGGTCGAGCACGGCGAGGTTGCCGATTCGCTCGCCGCGGGCGGCGGTCACTTCGGCGGCGGAGACGGACACGTCTGCCGAGAGGTTCCGCCCGGCCATTTCCGGGGTCTCGCGCACGATCCGCAGCTGTTCCTCGGCGGACAGAGCTGCCGCCTCGCCCGAGAAGATGCCGCCACGCATGCTCCCGGCGGAGCGGATGTGACGCGTCACAGCGCGCGTGTCGATCCCGCTGATGCCGACAACGCCGTCCGCGGCGAGGGCGTCATCCAGCGAGCCGTCCGCACGCCAGTTCGACACGACGCGTGAGGGGTCGCGCACGATGTACCCGGAGACCCAGATACGGCGCGACTCCGGGTCCTCGTCGTTCATGCCCGTGTTGCCGATGTGCGGCGCGGTCTGCAGCACGATCTGTCCGGCGTACGAAGGGTCGGTCAGGGTCTCTTGATAGCCGGTCATTCCGGTTGCGAAGACGACCTCACCGAGGGTCGTCCCTTCCGCGCCGTAAGCGCGTCCTGTGTGTACTGTGCCGTCTTCAAGGACGAGGACTGCACGGTCGCGAGTGAGCAGGCTCACGCGTCGCCTCCCGGGGTTGCGGTCGAAGGTGTGAGGGTGCGGACAGACTCCGCGAGGTCATAGGCGGAGATGGTCTGGGGTCGGACGTAGGTGTCGACGATCTGATCGTCCTGAATCGTCCAGGAGACCCGCGTCAGGCCGTTCTTCTCGACGACGCGATCGATCGCGACCGTGGCCTGGTCGGCGCCCGTGATGCGCTCCCGTGCGATGAAGACGCGGGGTGAACCGGTGAGGTCGAGCGCGATTCCGGCGCTGGTCACGATCAGCTGCCCGCGGGCTCGGAAGGTCAGGCCGCGGATCGTCAGGCGCTCCAGTGGGGCGTCGTGTCGTGTCGTGGCGACGTACAGCACGTCGGCGCGGGTGATCTCGCGGGCGGCGGCGGGCACGTCTGCGACGGGCGCCACCAGTCCGCCGTCACGCCGCGCACGTCGTCTCCAGCCCCACAGGCCCAGTGCGATGAGGACGATCGCGACGCCGATCATCACCAGGACGGCTGCCTCGCGGGTCACGAGGAGGCTCCTGGCGCGTCAGCGAGGGCGCCGTCGACGAAGGTCGGCACACCTCGGCGGAACGTCCAGCGCACCTGGCCGGGCAACTCTCGACCGAGGTAAGGCGAGTTGTGGCTGCGACCGAAAAGGTCCGCGGTTGCGAAGGTGCGTACGGGCGACGGGTCGTACAACGTCAGGGTGGCCGCCTCACCGACAGTCAGTGGCGTGCCCTCGTCAGCGAGGCGTCCGATCCGGGCGGGCGTCTCGGAAAGGACGCGGGCGACGTCCGACCACTGGAGAAGTCCGGTATCGACCACGGCCTGCTGCACGACTCTGAGGGCGGACTCCAGTCCGACCATGCCGTGCGCGGCGGCCTGCCACTCGCAGGACTTGCTCTCCACGGGATGCGGCGCATGATCGGTGGCGACGATGTCGATGGTGCCGTCCGCCAGGCCCTCGCGAACCGCTCGAACATCCTCGTCGCGGCGCAGCGGAGGATTGACTTTGAACCGCGGGTCATACCCACGGACGAGCTCCTCATTGAGGAGCAGATGGTGCGGCGTCACCTCCGCGGTCACCGGGATGCCGCGCTTCTTGGCCCAGCGGATGATGTCCACGGATCCAGCCGTCGACAGGTGACAGACGTGCAGCCGGGATCCGACGTGCTGGGCGAGGAGCACGTCGCGCGCGATGATCGACTCTTCGGCGACAGCCGGCCAGCCCGCAAGGCCCAGTTCGGCAGAGACGACGCCCTCGTTCATCTGCGCGCCCTCGGTCAGGCGCGGGTCCTGGGCATGCTGGGCGACCACGCCGTCGAAGGCACGGACGTACTCCAACGCGCGACGCATGATGAGCGGGTCGAAGACGCAGGAGCCGTCATCGCTGAAGACTCGCACTTTCGCTCGGGACGAGGCCATCGCGCCGAGTTCGGCGAGCCGCTCCCCCTTCTGACCGACGGTGACCGCGCCAATCGGCTGTACGCGGGCGAACCCTGCGGCTTCTCCGAGCGCGAGCTCCTGATCGACGACACCGGCGGTGTCCGCCACCGGGGAGGTGTTCGGCATGGCGAACACCGTCGTGAATCCTCCCGCCGCGGCGGCCTGCGTGCCGGTGAGAATCGTTTCGGAGGCTTCGAAGCCGGGTTCGCGCAGGTGGGTGTGGAGGTCGACGAGACCGGGGAGGGCGAGGAGGCCATCCGCGTCGATCACCGTTGCATCTGCGGCGCTGAGGCTTGTGCCGATGTCGGTGATCATGCCGTCGGCGAGGAGCAGATCGGCACGCTCACCGGTGGGCAGTTGTGCGCCGCGAACGATGTAGGTCGTGCTCATCGCGCTCCTCCTTCTGCGTCTGTGTCGCCGTGTTCTCCCGCGAGCAGCAGATACAGCACTGCCATTCGCACCGACACGCCATTGGTCACCTGTTCCAGAACCGTGGACCGGGGGGAATCGGCGGCTTCGGCGGAGATCTCCAGGCCCCTGTTCATCGGGCCGGGGTGCATGACAATGCTATCGGCCGGCAGTGCCGCCAGCCGCGCCGCGCTCAGCCCCCACCGCCGGGCGTACTCGCGCTCGGTCGGAAAGTACGCGGCGTTCATACGCTCGAGCTGGATCCGCAGCATCATCAGCGCGTCGGGCTCTGCGGCGATGGCTTCATCGAGGTCGAACAGAACGCGGGCGACCGGCCACGCGCTCAGGTCCTGCGGCAAGAGTGTGGGCGGGGCGACGAGGGTGACCTCGGCCCCGAGCGTCGAGAGCAACCAGACGTTCGAGCGGGCGACGCGCGAGTGCAGAATGTCACCGACGATGGCGACCTTCACGCCGTCCAAGTCTCGTCCACGGCTCGCATCGCCGTGGAGGCGTCGCCGCATCGTGAACGCGTCCAGGAGCGCCTGCGTCGGGTGCGCGTGGGTGCCATCTCCGGCATTGACCACGCCCGCGGAGATCCACCCGCTGGAGGCGAGCGTGTGCGGCGCACCGGACGCGCCGTGACGGATCACGACGGCATCGGCACCCATCGCCTGAAGCGTCTGTGCCGTGTCTTGCAGTGACTCCCCCTTGGAGACGCTGGAGCCTTTCGCTGCGAAGTTGATGACGTCAGCGGAGAGCCGCTTGGCGGCCGCTTCGAAGGAGATCCGCGTACGCGTGGAATCCTCGAAGAAGAGATTCACGACCGTCTTGCCGCGCAGAGTGGGGAGCTTCTTCACTTCGCGGTGCTGGGTTGCCGCCATGTCTTCGGCGACGTCGAGGATCTCCAGAGCGAGGCTCCGCTCGAGTCCTACCGTGTCCAGGAGGTGTCTCATGAGCCGACCGTCACCTCCTCGATCCCATCGGTTTCGCGGAGGCGCACGTTGACGCGCTCGTCGCGTGAGCTGGGCAGGTTCTTGCCGACGAAGTCGGGTCGGATCGGCAGTTCGCGATGACCGCGATCGATCAGCGTTGCAAGGCGTACGACGCCCGGGCGGCCGAGGTCCTGGAGGGCATCGAGGGCAGCGCGAATGGATCGTCCCGAGTAGAGCACGTCGTCCACCAGAACGACGGTCTTGCCGGTGATGCCGGCTTCCGGAATGGACGTCGGGTGAGGCGCGCGGGTGGGGTGGCGATGCAGGTCATCGCGATACATCGTCACATCGAGCGAGCCGACGGGCACGTCCGTGCCGGAGAACTCTGCCAAGAGGCCCGCGATGCGTTCGGCGAGGGTGACACCACGAGTCGGGATTCCGAGAAGGACGAGGCCGCCTGGCCCTTTGTTGGACTCCAGGATCTCGTGCGAGATCCGAGTCAGTGCGCGGGCGATGTCGGCCTCATGGAGCACCGTGCGTATGCTCATTCGCCGCCCCCTTCTCCGCCTCACGGGACGGTGTTAAAGGTTGCTGTGTCCTGCCCAGCCTACCGGATGACCGGCGCAGCGCGATGCGCAGCGCGGGTCAGGACGCCCGAGCGATCCGGCCGAGCACGCCGTGCACGAACGCACCGGAATCGTCGGTGGAGAGCTCCTTGGCCAGCTCCACCGCTTCATCGATCGCGACCGCGGGCGGCACTGCATCGTTGAAGAGGATCTCCCACGTCGCAAGGCGCAGAATCGCGCGGTCGACCGACGGCATGCGTGCCAAGGACCAGTCCTTCGAGAACGTCGTGATCTGCTCGTCGATATCGTCCGAGTGATCGATGACGCCGTCGACGATCTCCCGTGCGTACAGCCAGGAGGCCTCGCGTGCCGGTTCTCCCGCCGCACGCTTCGCCTCGGCAGCGAGAACCGTCGGGACATCCTCGCCCCGGACATCCGCCTGGTAGAGGATGTCGAGGGCGCGCTTGCGAGCTTTGGAACGTGCGCTCACGCCTTACTTCTCGCGTCCGAGGTAGTCACCGGTTCGGGTGTCCACCTTCACCTTGGTGCCTGTCTCCAGGAACAGCGGAACCTGAATCTCGTAGCCGGTCTCCAGGGTCGCAGGCTTGGTGCCCGCCGAGGAGCGGTCGCCCTGCAGGCCGGGCTCGGTGTAGGTGATCTCCAGGATCACCGAGGCGGGGAGGTCGAGGTACAGGGGTGTCCCGTTGTTGAGGGCGATGGTCACCTGCTGGTTCTCCAGCAGGAAGTTCGCGGCATCGCCGACGGTCGCGGCGGGGACGTTGATCTGGTCGTAGTCGCTCAGGTCCATGAACACGAAGCTGTCGCCGTCGTTGTACAGGTAGCTGTAGTCGCGTCGATCGACGTTCTCGATGTCGATCTTCGCACCGGCGTTGTACGTGCGGTCGACGACCTTGCCCGTCACGACGTTCTTGAGCTTGGTGCGCACGAACGCACCGCCCTTACCGGGCTTGACATGCTGGAACTCGACGACGCTCCACAACTGTCCGTCGATGGAGAGAACGACGCCGTTCTTGATGTCTGCGGTAGAAGCCATTGATGATCCGTTCGTGAGCGTAGGGCGCGAATGCGCGACACTCGATTCTAGGCGATGGTCGTCGCGGACGGATTCAGTCGGTCTGTCCGGTGATGACGTCCAAGAGAAGCTCCGTCGCCCGTGCGTAGCCGGCGACTCCCTCGCCGACGACGTGCACGGCCGCCACATCGCGCACATAGGAGACGCGGCGGAACTCTTCGCGGGACGATACATTCGTGATGTGGACCTCGGCAACCGGGAGCTGCACCGCAGACAGGGCATCGCGCAGCGACACGGAGGTGTGGGTCAGCCCGCCGGGGTTGATGACGATCCCGGCACAGTCGAAGCGCGCATCGTGGATCGCGTCGATGAGCACTCCTTCGTGATTGCTCTGTATCGCGTGCACGTCGAACCCACGACGGCCGGCGGTGGTGGTCACGAGTTCGACGACGTCGTCGAGGGTCTGCGCGCCGTACAGCGCGGGCTCTCGTGTGCCCAGGAGGTTGAGGTTGGGACCGTTGACCAGAAGGAGACGGCTCATGCTCGCACGATATCAGCGGGGCGGGTCATGAGCCGTTCCATGCCGTTGGGGCCAGGGAGGAGGTCCCCCGTGTCGGTGAAGCCGTTGCGGCGATACACAGCATGGGCGCGCTCGTTATCGACGTGGACCTCCAGCGCGACTTCCGGGGCACCGAGAGAACCAGCCCACGCGACCCCTTCTTCGACGAGCCTGTCGATGACCCCACGCCCGCGGGCGGTGTCGCGAACGAACACGCCCACGATGTGGGCGTAGGGCGTGTCGCGGATCGTCCCGGTGTGATCGCGCTCCCCCGCAGCGGAGGCGAGCACGGTGAGAGTCCCGAGCCAGAGCGGGCCGCTCTCCGCGATGAACTGGGCTGCGTGGTCGCCGATCGCGGCGCCGATCGTACGGTCCTGCCACGACTTCTCGCTCCGGGCGCGTTCGGACGCAGGGGTCGAATGGAATGCGATGCTCGCCGCGGGGTCCTCGACCGCCGTGATCCGCAGCTCGCGCACCTTCTCCCACTCGTGAAGCCGGACGCGGCGGATGTGAACGCCGGTCATCGTCGGTCCCGTGCGTGAACGGTCGTCATGGGACCTACGCCCCGACCTCTTGGTAGGCGGCGAACAGGAGTGACTCGTCCGGTGCCTGGAGCACGGTCGGCTTTCCCACCTCATCCAGGACGATGAACCGCAGCATTCCGCCGCGGGCCTTCTTATCGCGTTGCATCGTCGCGAGCAGCTGGCTCCATGCTCCCGCGCGGTAGGTCGTCGGCAGGCCGAGGGTCTCCAGGATGCGTCGCTGGCGATCCACCGCCTCGTCGGGGAGGCGACCCGCGAGGCGGGACAGCTCGGCGGCGAACATCATCCCCACCGAAATGGCGGCTCCGTGACGCCACTGGTAACGCTCGGAGTGTTCGATGGCGTGCCCGAGTGTGTGACCGTAGTTGAGGAACTCGCGCTCGCCGCTCTCGCGGAGGTCGCGGGAGACGATGTCTGCCTTCATCCCGATCGCGAGTTCTATCGCACGACGGAACGCCTCGGTGTGCGGATCGACAGCGGCGGCGGGGTCCGCCTCGATCAGGTCGAGGATCTCCGGGTACCGGATGAAGCCGGCTTTGACGACTTCCGCGAATCCGGCCACCCGCTCGTTGTCGGACAGCGAGTCCAGCAACTCCAGGTCGCAGATCACCGCGACCGGCGGCCAGAATGCTCCGACGAGGTTCTTCCCCTCCGCCGTGTTGATCCCGGTCTTGCCGCCGACAGCCGCATCCACCATGCCGAGCACGGTGGTGGGCACCTGGACGAGCGCGACCCCCCGGAGCCACGTCGCGGCCACGAATCCCGCAAGGTCGGTCACCGCGCCCCCACCGAATCCGATGACGGCGTCGGTGCGCGTGAAGTCGGCCTGACCCATGACCTGCCAGCAGAACGCGGCGACCTCGACCCGCTTACCCGATTCGGCATCGGGGATCTCGGCAAGAAGCGCTTCGCGACCGGCGGCGAGCAACTGCTCGCGGAGGGTCTCGGCGTGCTCACGGAGGGTCGGCGGATGTACGACGAGCACCTTTCTGGTTGCGTCCGGAAGGCTCGTCCCGACACGCTCCAGAATCCCGCGCCCGATCACAATGTCGTAGCCGGAATCACCGGCGACGGTGATCGTGGTCACCTCGCTCATGTCTGCTCCTCATTCTGCGACCGCACCCAGTCGACGACTCGCGCGACGACGCCGGAGAGGGGGCCGTGAGAGGTGTCGATGGTGATGTCGGCGACGTCTTCGTACACGGGGCGGCGCTCCTCCATGATGCGGATCCAGCGCTGGACGGGGTCTTCGCCGTCCAGCAGCGGCCGGTCTCCACTGCCGATGCGTGAGCCCACGGTCTGCGGAGCGACCGTCAGCAGGACGACGTGGTGGGCGGCAAGGTCCGCACGTGTGTCCGCATCGAGCACGGCTCCCCCGCCGAGGGCGACAACTCCCCCCGCCGCCAGCGCACGTGCGACCGCTGCGCGCTCAAGCGAACGAAAGTACGGCTCGCCGTGATCCGCGAAGAGAGCCGGGATCGGGCCGTGCTCTGCCACGATCATCTTGTCTGTGTCGGCAAACGGGACGCCGAGTTCGCGTGCGATCCGTCTGCCCACACTCGTCTTGCCCGCTCCCATGGGGCCGACGAGCACGATGGTGGTCATGCTTCGGTGAAGGCGGCGTCGCTCGCGTCGGCGGTGCGCAGGGTCGCCGGGATCGCGGCGAGGTAGGCGTCGAGGTTGCGCCGGGTCTCGGACACGCTGTCTCCCCCGAACTTCTCCAGCACGACATCCGCGAGGGTGACGGCGACCATCGCCTCGGCGACGACGCCCGCGGCGGGCACCGCGCAGACGTCGGATCGCTGGTGGTGCGCGGATGCGGTCTCGCCGGTGGCGACATCGATGGTGCGGAGGGCATGCGGAACGGTCGCGATGGGCTTCATTCCGGCGCGGACACGCAGCACGGTGCCCGTGGACATGCCGCCCTCCGTGCCACCGGCCTTATCGGAGGACCGAACGATGCCGGCGTCTCCCGCGAACAACTCGTCGTGCGCAGCAGATCCGCGGCGCCGGGTGGTTTCGAAGCCGTCACCGACCTCCACCCCCTTGATCGCCTGGATGCTCATCAGCGCCTTCGCGAGCTTCGCGTCGAGGCGGCGGTCCCAATGAACGTGCGATCCGAGTCCCGGCGGAAGTCCGTACGCGAGAACTTCGACGATGCCGCCGAGGGTGTCGCCGTCCTTCCGTGCGTCATCCACCTCGGCGACCATGCGCGCCGACGTGTCGGCGTCGAAGCACCGCAGCGGGTCTGCGTCGAGCACATCGACATCGTCTGGCGCGGGCAGCGGCGATCCGTCTGGCACCTGGACGGGTCCAATAGACAGCGTGTGACTGACAAGTCGAATGCCGAGCTCGCTGAGGAAGGCGCGTGCGATTGCGCCGAGCGCGACGCGTGCGGCGGTCTCCCGCGCAGAGGCGCGCTCGAGGATGGGACGTGCTTCGTCGAAGCCGTACTTCTGCATTCCGACAAGATCCGCGTGCCCTGGACGGGGTCGGGTCAGCGCAGCGCCGCGGCCCCGGGAACGGTCGGTCAGCTCGCTCGGCTCCGGACTCATCACTTCGGTCCACTTCGGCCACTCGGTGTTGCCGATCCGTACGGCGATAGGGCTGCCGAGACTGAGTCCGTGTACGACTCCGGCGGAGAGCGTGAGCTCATCCTCTTCGAACTTCATCCGAGAGCCGCGCCCGTAGCCGAGCTTGCGGCGGGCAAGGTCGGCCTGGATGGCGGCACGAGAGATGGGCACGCCGGAGGGCAAACCTTCCATCACGGCGATCAGCTCGGGGCCGTGCGATTCGCCGGCGGTGAGGACGCGAAGCATTCGGCTATTCTCCCATGAGCGCCGCGCGCATCCGCTCGATGACAGCGGGTTCGTCCGGAAGGGCGTGCTCCGGATCGCCGAAACCGAAGATCCGCACTTGGAGGACGGCCTGGTGCAGGAGCATCGTGAGACCGTCGTGCGCGAGGCCATGCGTCTGCCAGAGCTGCCGGAGCGGGGCTCCTGCGTCACCGTAGCCGACGTCATACAGCGTGCCGCCACGCTCCGCGAGTCTCGTGAGGGTCTCTGCATCGATCTCCGCACCGCGCGGCAGCGTGGAGATCGTCAGCTCCTGATTCTCATGGTCCCCATCGAAGGGCGAGACGGTGAGCGTGATCCCGAGGCGCGCGGCGAGAGGCGCGAGCTCGCGAGCGCTCTCCGGGCGACGGGCGACGACGTCAACCTGCGTCACACCCCGACGCGCGAGCGCGACGAGCGCGGACGTCGCCGTGGCTCCCGCGCCGAGGATCCGTGCGGACTCGCCGTGCGGGGCCGACACCTCATCGAGCGCCCGGACGATGCCGTCGATGTCGGTGTTGAATGCCTGAGGTCCGCCCGCAGAGAAGCGGAGGGTATTCGCGGCTCCGGTCAGCGTGACACCGTCGTCACGGGTCGCACTCACGCCGGCTGCGAGGCGTTTGAGCGGCATCGTGAGCGAGAGTCCGATGATCGCCTCATCGCGCGCCGCAAGTTCTTCGGCGAACGTGTCCTGCGTCACCTGACGCGCCCGGTAGCTCCAATCCCAGCCGAGGGCGCGGTAGGCGGCGGGATGCAGGCGCGGCGACAGACTGTGCGAGATGGGGTCTCCCCACACCTCCGCGGCGGGGATCATGTCAGCAGACCTCGCCGGGTCGGTTCTCCTGACACCACTGGTCCCACTGCTGGATGGCTTCCTCGTGCTCGGCGAAGGTATCGCTGAAGACCGTCTCGCCGGTGTCGAGGTCCACCGTGACGAAGTAGAGCCAGGGGCCTTCCTCCGGCGACAGCGCTGCTTCGATCGCGAGGCGACCGGGGTTGGCGATCGGCCCGGCGGGGAGGCCCGCGTGAACGTAGGTGTTCCACGGGTTGTCGTCTGTGAGGGCTTCCTCGGACGAGCTCACCGTGCCGTCGTGCATCTCGGAGTACCCGTATTGCGCCGTCGAGTCCATCTGCAGGAGTCCCCCGGTCTCGCCCGACGTCTCCGGGTCGAGTCGGTTCTGGATGACGCGGGACACCTTGAAGAAGTCCTCCTGGAAGCGTGCTTCGCGCTCGATGATGGACGCGATGGTGAGGATCTCCTGGCGATCCTCGGTCGGCACACCGACCTCGTCGAGTATTCCCGAGGTGCGGTCCACGAGCTCTTGCAGCACCTGGGTCGCGGTGACATCGGGATCGAAGGTGTACGTGTCGGGGAAGAGCCACCCCTCGAGCGAGGGTGCGTCGACCCCGAACTGACTCGTGTCTGACGCCGCGGACTGAAGGTCCTCCAGGGGGATTTCGGTGGCCTCGGCGAGGGCCGTGAGGGACTGCTCGACCGTGAGCCCCTCCCGGAGGAGTGCGGTGTTGTCGAGCCGGTTGGCCTCATCCATGAGGCCGTCCAGAGCCGCGGAGGAGGACATCTTCTGTTGGAGCGAGAAAACGCCCGGCTGGAACGTGGGGTTCTGGCCGGTGGAGATGAGATAGCGGTAGAACGCGGTGTCGGTCATCGTCACGCCGGACTCGAAAAGCGTGTGTGAGATGTCCTCGCCCGTGTCGCCGTCGATGATCGTCACGATCGCTTCGCCCTCGGCGACGCCGTCTTCGTAGTCGTACGGTTCCTCATTGCCGAGGAACGACTGGATCGTGTCTTCGTTGGCTTTGTACAGCGAGTACCCACCCCAGACGACGCCCCCGATGATTGCGAGGACGACGAGGAACACGACCCACCCCGCGATCCGGCTCTTACGCCGATCGCGGTCTTCTTTCGCGCGGCGGCCCGAGCGGCTGCTCGCGTCCAGGAGCGCGTCGATGTCGTGCTCGGCAGCGGTGACCGCTGTCGCAGTGCGGGCGGTGTCGGTCTCGCCCTGTGCACGGTGTCCACCGGCAGCGGGCAGCTTCCCGTAGAGGTCGGCGAAGGGATCGTCGGGACGGGATGTGTCGGGCATTCAGCGGGGCTCCTGGTCGGGTTGCAGAAGCGCTCCGGTGGGGGCACCGGTGCTCTTTTCGACGTCGATCGCCTGTTGGAGCAGGACGACGGCGGCGACTTGATCCACCATGCTACGAGACGATTTCTGATTGCGTCCGGATTGACGAAGGGCGGAATGGGCTGACACGGTGCTCAGCCGTTCATCGACGAGGCGCACCGGACGTGCGCTGAGAGAGGCGAGCTCGGTCGCGAACACACGCGCGTCGCGGGTTGACTCGGTCTCATTTCCGCTGAGGCTGATCGGGAGACCGACGAGGATCTCAAGGGCGTCGTACTCGTCCGCGATCTCTGTGATCCGGTGCGCAGCTGTGTCTGTCCGCGGCACGGTCTCCACCGGGACGGCCAGGAGGCCGTCGGGGTCAGAGCGGGCCACGCCGACGCGGGCCTTGCCCACATCGACGCCGATCCGCGCGCCTCGGCGAAACGTCACGCGGGGGTGCCTGCGAGGTCACGGACGAGATCATCGAGCGCCGAGGGCAACCGCGCGGTGTCGGTGCCACCTCCCTGTGCGACGTCGTCGCGACCGCCGCCGCCGCCGCCGAGCGTGGCGGAGACAGCCTTCGCGAGAACGCCGGCACGGGCGCCTGAGGCGCGTGCGGCGTCGTTGGTCGCGACGATGACGATGGGGCGCCCCTTGACCTCCGCGCCGAGCGCCACAACGGACGCATCCGAACCGAGGCGATCGCGGACGGCGAGGGCGACGCTGCGGACGTCATCGGCGCTGGCTGCGGACCCGAGCGAGGAGGCCACAACGCGGTACGGCCCGGCGGCGCGAACACCCTCCACCAGCTGCGGAATGCGGTCGGCAAGAGCGCGTGCCTCGAACTGCGCGATGCGCTTCTCCGCTGCCTTCAGACTCGCCGTGAGCTCGGCGATACGACCGGGAAGCTCGTCTCGCGGTGTCTTCAGGGAGGAGCTCAGCTGCGAGACGATCGCGCGCTCGGCGGCAAGCTCCCGGAAGGCATCGGCCCCCACGAGCGCTTCGACGCGGCGGTTGGACGCGCCGACGGAGGACTCGCCCACGAGCGAGATGAGCCCGACCTCGGAGCTCGTTCCCACGTGCGTGCCACCGCACAGTTCGCGCGACCACGGCCCGCCGATATCGACCACTCGCACGGTCTCGCCGTACTTCTCGCCGAAGAGCGCCATCGCACCGGCCGCCTTTGCCTCATCCAGCGGAAGGATGCGCGTGGTGACCTCCAGGTTGCTCTGGATGGCGTTGTTGGCTATCTCCTCGATCTCCGTCCTCGTGGCGGGCGAGAGGGCCTGTCCCCAGGTGAAGTCGAAGCGCATGTAACCGGCGCGGTTGAGCGATCCGGCCTGCGTCGCCCCCTTGCCGAGGGTGTCGCGCAGTGCAGCGTGCACGAGGTGGGTCGCGGAGTGCGCTTGCTGGGCGGCGCGCCGGTTCGCCGCGTCGACAACCGAGGTGGCCGGGGCGCCGACCTCGACGTCGCCGACGGTTACCTCGACGGTGTGGCTGATGAGTCCGGGCACGGGACGCTGGACGTCCAAGACGTCGAGCTCGTAGCCGGGGCCGACGATCGCGCCCTTGTCCGCAACTTGACCGCCGGACTCGGCGTAGAGGGCAGTCTCTCCGAGGATGACCTCCGCGATCTGGCCCTGTGTCGCGCGGGTTGTCGGACGACCGTCGACGAGGAGACCCAGGATGGTCGACTCGGTTTCGAGATCCGTGAAGCCGGTGAAGAGGGTCTCCCCGCGCGCGCGGTAATCGCGGTAGACGCTCGTGTCAGCGAGCTGACCCTTGCGGGCGCGCGCGTCCGCCTTGGCCCGCTCCCGCTGCTGCGCCATGAGCGCGTCGAACCCGGCGCGGTCGACGTCGACACCGGCTTCTTCTGCAATCTCGAGCGTCAGATCGATCGGGAAGCCGTAGGTGTCGTGCAGGAGGAACGCTTCGGAGCCGCTGAGGGAGGATCCACCGGCGACCTTCGTCTTCGTGACGGCTTCGTCGAGGATCTCGGAGCCCGCCGCAAGCGTGCGGAGGAAGCTCGCCTCTTCCGCCAGCGCGTACGCCGCCAGGCGGTCGTAGTCGCGATCCAGCTCGGGGTAGGCGTCCTTCATCGCGTCGCGTGAGGCCGCGAAGAGGTCTTCGAAGGAGGGACCGTTGACGCCGAGCAGACGCATCGCGCGAATGGCGCGTCGCATGAGGCGGCGCAGAATGTAGCCGCGCCCCTCATTCGAGGGCGTTACTCCGTCGGCGAGGAGCATGAGCGAGGAGCGCACGTGGTCCGCGACAACGCGGAAGCGCACGTCGTCGTCGTGATTCTCACCGTAGGTGCGGCCAGAGAGCGCGACAGCCTTGTCCAGGACGGGACGAACCTGATCCGTCTCGTACATGTTGTCGACGCCCTGCTTGATGAATGCGACGCGCTCCAGTCCCATCCCGGTGTCGATGTTCTTGGCGGGCAACTCGCCGACGACGTCGAAGTCGTACTTCGAGCGGACATTGGTGATCTCGTACTGCATGAACACGAGATTCCAGATCTCGA
Source organism: Microbacteriaceae bacterium PS02070 (assembly GCA_029959865.1). Taxonomy (GTDB): domain Bacteria; phylum Actinomycetota; class Actinomycetes; order Actinomycetales; family Microbacteriaceae; genus Microbacterium. Next base: position 573,897 of record JASCPE010000002.1, read on the forward strand.
CGTAGCGGTCGTCGTCGGTCGCCGGCCCCCCATCGATCCCATAGGCGGGGCCGCGGTCGAAGAAGATCTCGGAACTGGGCCCCGCGGGACCGGGCAACCCCGTACTCCAGTAGTTCGAGTCCTTGCCCAGGCGCTGGATGCGCTCTTCCGGGATGGTGGTCAGCTCGAGCCAGAGGTCGTGGGCTTCGTCATCCTCCTCGTAGACGGTCACCCACAGGTCGTCGGGGTTGAAGCCGAGGCCGCCCTCGTCTTCCGGGCTCGTGAGCAACTCCCAGGCGTACCGGATCGCGTCGCGCTTGAAATAGTCACCGAAGGACCAGTTGCCGAGCATCTGGAAGAACGTGCCGTGACGCGGCGTCTTGCCGACTTCCTCGATGTCGTTGGTGCGGATGCACTTCTGGTTGTCGGCCGCGCGCGGATAGGGCGCGGGCACGTCGCCGGACAGGTAGGGAATGAACGGCACCATTCCCGCGACGACGAACAGGAGCGCCGGGTCGTCGCTGATGAGGGAGGTGGAGGGCACAATTGTGTGCCCGTTCTTCTCGAAGTAGTCGAGGTAGCGCTGTGCGATCTCAGCGGTCTTCATAGTGGATTCCTCAGGGCGTGCACGGGTGATGACCCCCGATGGGGAGTCTGCTCGCGCGCTGTGTCAGTCGGCGTTCTTGGCGGCGGTCTTATCGCCGGCGGCATCGCTGGCGGCCTCCGCGGCATCGGTGGCCGCTTCGGCGACGTGGGCGGCGCCTTCCTTCGCGCTCTCGACGAGGCCCTCGATCTTCGCCTCCTGAGCGTGATACGCGTCTTGGATGCGCTCGGTGAACTCGGTGATGCGGGCGTCTACATCGGCTAACAGCTCGCGACCCCGCGGGTCTTTGTTGACCAGGTGCGCCGCGACGAATCCGCCGGCAGCGCCGAGGATGAACCAGACCACGCTTTTCATAGGTCCATGTTAGGCGCAAACGACGAAGGGTGCCGGGCCGGAGCCCGACACCCTTCGTGAGGTGCGTTGATCAGCGTGCCGCGTAGTACTCGACGACGAGCTGGACGTCACAGGTCACGGGGACCTCTGCACGCTTGGGCTGACGAGCCAGGCGAGCCTGGAGCTTGTCGAGTTCGACCTCGAGGTAACCCGGAACCGGGGGCAGGACCTCGGCGTGACCGCCGGCTGCTGCGACCTGGAAGGGCTCGAGCGACTCGCTGCGCTCCTTGACGTGGATGAGCTGACCCGGCTTCACGCGGAAGGACGGGCGGTCCACGATCTGGCCGTCAACGAGGATGTGGCGGTGCACGACGAGCTGGCGTGCCTGCGCGGTCGTACGAGCAAGACCAGCGCGCAGAACGAGAGCGTCGAGGCGCTGCTCGAGCAGCTCGACGAGGTTCTCACCGGTCAGGCCGTCGCGGCGACGGGCTTCGTTGAAGGCGATGCGCAGCTGCTTTTCGCGGATGCCGTACTGCTCGCGCAGGCGCTGCTTCTCGCGGAGGCGGACGGCGTAGTCGCTGTCGGCCTTGCGCTTGGTGCGCCCGTGCTCGCCGGGTGCGTAGGGGCGCTTCTCGAGGTAGCGGGCTGCCTTGGGGGTCAGCGGGATACCGAGAGCGCGGGACAGGCGGACCTTGCGGCGGTCCTGGGACTTCGTTGCCACGAAGATTTCCTTTCGATACGCGGCTGTGACTGTCACAACTCGCGGACGTATCGCCCTCTTCTCGCCCGATCGGACTGCACGCCGGGGCATGCCGAAAGGTGGTTCAGAGAAGTGGGGATGCCCGAAAACTCGGTTTCGAGCCGGTCAAGCCTATCAAACTTCCCCACCCGTCCGCTCCTCGCCCGCGGCCAGGATTCCGAATCATGGCAGGAGGTCGAGCGCGCCCACCGGGTAGAGCGGGAGTTCCCCGCTACGAAGGGCATCGATGCGGTACCAGCCCACGGTCGTATGGGAGTCCTGGACGGGGAGGCGGGCATCACGTGGGAGTCGCTCGAGCTGCGGGGAGCGAACGACGAAAACGAAAACGATCTCGTGGCCGGAGCGGCCGTGATCGTCGTAGATGTTCTCGATGACGGTTGCGAGCTCGGCCGACGTCACCTCAGCGGCGAGTTCTTCGCGAAGCTCACGGCGCACGGCGTGCGCGGCCGTCTCGCCGTACTCGACGCCGCCGCCAGGGAGGCGGAGGAACGTCGCGTGTGCGTCAGTGGCGGGGTATTCCTCCGCGAGAACCCAGCCGTCGTCGGCGAGGAGCCCGACCGCCACGGTGCGCATTCGGATAATGGGTCGGGTCGTCTCGGCATACGAGCGAAGAGCGTGCGAGTACTCAGGCAGGGATGGGGCGAGAGCGCGCAGCGCCGTGCGGAGCGCCTCGGTCGGTTTCTCGTCGTCGTACAGGGCCAGCGCAAGGAACGCGTCACGCGCCGTCGCGAGGGGGTCATCATCGGCGACACCCCGGAGCGTGGTCATCGCGCCGGATGGATCGCCGATGTTCCGCAGTGAACTGGCGAGCTGGATGCGTGCATACGTCACCCGCGGGGGCTCCAGACCGAGCTCGAGTGCGCGGCGGTACAGCGGGACGGCCGACTCCTCCTCGCCGAGGAAGTCGTGCAGTGACGCGCGCTCGAACGCGGCGACGGCGGCGGGCGCGTCCGCCAGGAGGGACTCGAGATCGTGCCACGCGCGCTCGGGCTGAGTATCGTCCGCTGCCTCCCAGAAGGCCGCCAGAGAGCTCTCCCAGGACACCGTCAGCCCTTCCCGTCGTCGCCGCTGAGGATCTTCCGGATCTTCTGCACGCGCGCCGCGATATCGCGCTCGACCCCCCGACCGGTCGGCTCGTAGTACCGCTTCCCGACTAGGTCGTCCGGAAGGTACTGCTGAGTCGCCACGGCGACGTCAAGATCGTGCGGGTAGATATAGCCCTTCCCATGGCCGAGGCGTTTCGCGCCGGGATAGTGACCATCGCGCAGGTGCATCGGCACTCGTCCGAAGCCGCCTGCCCGGACGTCTGCGATCGCGGCGTTGATCGCGTTGTACGCTGCATTCGACTTCGCGGTCGTCGCGAGGTACGCGGTGGCTTCGGCGAGAGGAATGCGGCCCTCCGGCATGCCGATGAACGCGACCGCGTCGGCTGCCGCCGTCGCGATGACGAGAGCTTGGGGGTCGGCGAGACCGATGTCCTCGGCCGCGGAGATGACGAGGCGCCGAGCGATGAACCGGGGGTCCTCCCCCGCTTCGATCATGCGGGCAAGATAGTGCATTGCCGCGTCGACATCGGAGCCGCGGATCGACTTGATGAACGCGGAGATGACGTCGTAGTGCTCGTCGCCCTGGCGGTCATACCGCAGCAGCGCACGGTCTACAGCGCGTGAGACCAGATCGTCGGTGACGGTCGGGGTGCCCTTCGCCGTGGAGTCCGCCATGGACGCCGCGGCCTCCAGTGAGGTCAGAGCGCGTCGTCCATCGCCCGACGCGAGGCGCACGAGTGCTGCCCGCGCTTCCGGCGTGAGTTCGACTTCTCCCGCGAGGCCTCGTGGATCGGCCACAGCCCGATCGATGAGGAGTCCGATGTCGTCGTCGCTGAGCGGTTGGAGCGTCAGGAGGAGGGACCGGGACAGCAGCGGCGAGATGACCGAGAAGGAGGGGTTTTCTGTCGTCGCGGCGATGAGGATGACCCACCCGTTCTCGACCCCGGGGAGCAGGGCGTCCTGCTGCGCCTTGGTGAATCGGTGGATCTCATCGAGGAACAGAATGGTCGACGCACCGTACAGGTCGCGCTGTGTCATCGCGTCCTGCATGACCTCACGGACATCCTTCACGCCCGCGGTCACGGCCGAGAGCTCCACAAAACGGCGTCCCGATGAACGGGCAATTGCTTGGGCGAGTGTGGTCTTGCCGGTCCCCGGTGGCCCCCACAGGATGACGGAGACGGCCGAGCGCTGCGACGCATCAGGGTCGGCGAGTGTGACCAGCGGCGATCCGGGCGTGAGCAGATGTGACTGACCGGCGACCTCGTCGAGTGAGGTGGGGCGCATACGCACAGCCAAAGGCGTCTGACCTGTGAACAGTGCGCCGGGAGTAGTCACCCTCCCAGGCTAACCGCGCGAGCGACACCGCGGTTTTGTGGGCACATCGCGCCGGAATAGGCTGTGGTGCGTCTGTGAGGAAGGAAGCGCCGTGGCTGCGTCCAAGAAGAGTGACCGCGAGGCACGCGAGCGCGCTCGCGTCTATCAGGCGCGTCAAGACTTCCAGGCGGGGCTTGCGCGTCGCAAACGACGGGACAATCTTGTCGCCGGTATCGGCGGCGGCCTGATCATTGTCGGACTGCTCGTGGGTCAAGGCGTGTACTTCACCTCCGGGCCCGGTGCGCCCGTGCCGACACCGAGCACGACTTCCACCCCCGGCGAGTCGACCGTTCCGACCCCGGGAGAATCGGTGACGCCCAACCCGTCCACGACTCCCGCCGAGTCGGGCGACCCGAGTGCGGAACCTGACTCGACCGATTCCGAGACTCCGACACCGGACGTCACGCCGGCACCCGAGCAGAGCTCTGAGCCGTCGAATGAGCCGAGCCCGGGCATCCTGCCTGATCCTCTGCCGACGGAGGAGACGCAGTAACGCTCCCCGCCGTGCGGACCGCCCGTACTAGGCTGGCTCCCGACCCTTTTTCGCCAGCACGAGGTATCCCGTGACATCCGTCTCTTCCCCCGAGTCCGCACCCAACGAGCCGTGGGGCCGCGTCGACGACGACGGCACCGTATCGGTGCGCGAAGGAACCGAATGGCGTGTCGTCGGACAGTACCCCGACGGCACCCCGGACGAAGCCCTCGCCTACTTCGAGCGCAAGTACGCGGATCTGGCCGGAGAGGTGTCGCTCCTCGAGGTGCGCCACCGGCGCGGCGGAGCGTCCGCGGCGGACCTGCGTCAGACCGCCAAGGGTGTGCGCCAGCGCGTCGCGGGAGCGTCGGCTGTCGGCGACCTCGCATCCCTGGAAGCACGGTTGGTTGCGCTCGAGGCGCAGCTGGATGAAGCCAGTGCCGAGCAGGCGCAGGCGGCAAAGGAAGCCGTCGATCAAGCGGTGGCCCAGCGCACCGGCATCGTTGAGCAGATGGAACAGCTTGCCGCGCGTGATCCGCAGTCGATTCAGTGGAAGCAGACGACGGCGACGATGCAGAGTCTGTTCGATCAGTGGCAGAACCACCAGACGACGGGACCGCGTCTGCCCAAATCTGTCAGCCAGGCACTGTGGAAGCGCTTCCGAGACGCCCGCGGCGTGCTCGACAAGAATCGCCGCGAATTCTACGCCGGCCTGGACGCCACGCACAAGAGTGCGCGCGATGTGAAGACGCGACTCATCGAACGCGCGGAGGCACTAGCCACCCAGGGTGAAGATGGCATCTCCGCCTATCGCGCACTGCTGGATGACTGGAAGCGTTCCGGGCGTGCCGGCAAGAAGGCCGATGATGCGCTCTGGGAGCGATTCAAGGCGGCGGGCGACGCGCTCTACAGCGCGCGCGCTGACCGTGAGCGTGCCGAAGCCGAAGAGTCCGTCGGAAAGATCGAGCTCAAGCGTGAGCTTCTTGTCGAGGCGCGGAAGATCCCGGACGAGAAGGACCTCACCGCTGCCCGCGCGGCTCTGACACGCATTCAGCGCTCGTGGGACGAGATCGGTCGCATCTTCCCGCGCGACAAGGAACGCGCTCTCGATGATGACCTGCGCAAGATCGAGCAGGCGATCAAGCAGCGTGAAGAGTCGGACTGGAAGCGCAACAGCCCGGAGAAGAAGGCCCGTCAGAGCGAGATGTCTGAGCAGCTCGCCGAGGCGATCGCCAAACTCGAGGCGGAAGAGGCAGCAGCGACCGCGCGGGGCGACGCTCGCGCGGCAAAGGACGCCGCAGAAGCGTTGGCCGCACGGAAGGCGTGGCTGAGCGCGTTGGGCGGCTGACTCCCCAGAAGGGGGGTTTCGCTCTGTCATCCACAGGTCTCGCGTCAGCCCGCTCCCGGGACGGGGTGGGCAGGACACTGGGAGCATGGTCTGGCCCCTCCTTCGCCGTGATTCCGGCGTCCTCACCCCGACTGAGCTCATGTCCGCCCGTCTCGACGGCGACGTGATCGACATTGGTGACGCGTTCCTGCCCGCAGACGCGGTGGAGACTGCGCAACTGCGGGTCGCCGTCATCGCCCCACTCGTCCGGGCGGGGTACGCCGCGACCCACGAGGCCGCGGCGTGGGTGCACGGCGCCCTTGCAGACGCGCCGTGGGTGGTGAATCTTCAGCGGTTCACCCCCACACGCCTGCACGTCGTCCACGACGTGCGTCTGCGTTACCGGGATGTGCGGCTGGAGGAGGCGGATGCCGTCACCGTCGCCGGTCTTGTCGTCACCACGCCGGTGCGCACGCTCGTGGATCTCGTCCGTGATCGGGCCGTGCGCGGGGATGATTCGGCGGTGCGGGCGATGTTGCAGTGGCAACCACTCCTTCGTGAGGCCGCGGTGGGGTGGCTCGACCGTGCTGGACCGCGGCCGTACGTGCGGCAGGCGCGCGCCTACCTCGCGTCCTACGAGGAGGTGACGCGGTACACGTCGTAGACGGCGTCAATGCGCCGGACGGCGTTGAGCACCCGGTCGAGATGCACGATGTCGCCCATCTCGAAGACGAATCGGCTGATCGCGAGCCGATCATTCGTGGTCTGAACGCTCGCAGAGAGGATGTTGACGTGGTGCTCGCTCAGCACACGGGTGACATCGCTGAGGAGTCCGGAGCGATCGAGCGCTTCCACCTGGATCTGCACGAGGAAGATGCTCTTCGTGCTCGGTGCCCACGTCACTTCGATGAGCCGCTCCGGATCCGCCATGAGCGACTTGACGTTGGTGCAGTCGGTGCGGTGCACCGATACTCCGCTCCCCCGCGTGACGAAGCCGACGATCTCATCACCGGGCACCGGGGTGCAGCACTTGGCGATCTTCACGAGGATGTCGGCGGCCCCCCGCACGAGGACTCCGGAGTCGCTGCCCCGCGAGACCTTCGAGCGTCCGATGTGCGGGATGTCAATCGGTCCGCTCTCGGTGTTCTCTTCCTCCTTGACGAGGGACGTGACCTTCTCGATGACGGACTGCGTCGAGACGTGTCCCTCACCGATCGCAGCGTAGAGCGCGGTCACGTCGTCGTAGCGAAGCTGCTGGGCGAGCTCGGTGAAGACATCCTGACTCATCAGGCGCTGCAACGGGAGGTTTTGTCGGCGCATCGCGCGCGCGATCGCCTCTTTCCCCTGCTCGACGGCCTCTTCGCGTCGCTCCTTGGTGAACCACCCGCGGATCTTGTTCCGCGCGCGGGTGCTCCTGACGAACGTCAGCCAGTCTTGGCTGGGTCCCGCGTCGGGGTTCTTCGAGGTGAAGACCTCGACCGAGTCGCCACTGTGCAGCTCCGATTCCAGCGGTACGAGGCGCCCGTTGACTTTGGCGCCCATCGTGCGGTGGCCGACTTCGGTGTGCACGGCGTACGCGAAGTCCACCGGGGTCGCACCGCCAGGGAGACCGATCACGCGGCCCTTCGGCGTGAAGACGTAGACCTCCTTCGCGCCGATCTCGAAGCGGAGTGAATCGAGGAACTCCCCGGGGTCGGCGGTGTCCGCCTGCCAGTCGGAGATGTGCGCGAGCCAAACCATGTCCTGGTCGACCGACTTCTCGTCGGTGCCGGCTGCCATCCGCTCCTTGTACTTCCAGTGCGCAGCGACACCGTACTCGGCCTGCTGGTGCATCTCGTTGGTGCGGATCTGAATCTCGACGGTACGACCGCCCGGGCCGATCACGGTCGTGTGCAGCGACTGGTAGAGGTTGAACTTCGGCGTCGCGATGTAGTCCTTGAAGCGACCCGGAATCGGCGTCCATCGCGCGTGGATTGCGCCGAGGACGGCGTAGCAGTCGCGCACCGTGTTGACGAGAACGCGAATACCGATGAGGTCGTAGATGTCGTCGAACTCGCGGCCGCGGATGACCATCTTCTGGTAGACGGAGTACAGCTGCTTGGGCCTGCCCATCACACGCCCGCGCACGCGGAGTTCGCGAAGGTCGCCCTCGACCGCCTCGATGACGCTCTGCACATACTCTTCGCGTTGCGGCGTGCGCTGCTTGACCAAGCTGTCGATCTCCGCGTACAGCTTCGGATGGAGCACGGCGAACGACAGGTCTTCCAACTCCGTCTTCATCGCCTGAATACCGAGCCGGTGCGCGAGCGGCGCGTAGATCTCGAGGGTTTCGGTCGCCTTCTTCGCCGCCTTCTCCGGCGCGACGAATCCCCACGTGCGCGCGTTGTGGAGGCGGTCGGCAAGCTTGATGACCAGGACACGGATGTCTCGGGACATCGCGACGATCATCTTTCGAACGGTCTCCGCCTGAGCGGCATCGCCGTACTTGACCTTGTCGAGCTTGGTTACCCCGTCCACGAGCATCGCCACCTCGTCACCGAAGTCGGTGCTGAGCTCCTCGAGCGAGTAGCCGGTGTCCTCGACGGTGTCGTGCAACAGGGCGGCAGCGATCGCGCGGGGGCCGAGCCCGAGGTCGGCGAGGATCTGTGCGACGGCGAGCGGATGTGTGATGTAGGGCTCACCGCTCTGGCGCTTCTGCCCCTGGTGCGCCTTCGCGGCGACGCGATAGGCGCGCTCGATGATCGCGAAGTCACCCTTGGGATGGTGGGTGCGTACCGTGCGGACCAGTCCCTCGACCCCGTTGCGCGAAGGAGCGCGGGAGAAGATCCGGGGTACGAGGCGCAGGAGGGAAGAGCTTTGCGCGCTGGCCGATGCCGCTTCGGTCACGCCTCACCTCCCCCGCGTTGCAGAATGCGACAATCCTACGCCCGACCGTTGTGTGCTCAGGCCTCGACGTGGGCTTGTTCACGCGTGGCGATCACGCGGGCATCCCGTGTCTGGATGGTCTCTTCGCGCTCGCGCAGCCAGGCGTACAGCGGGACAGTGACGAAGAGGGTGGAGTACGCCGCGACGATCGTGCCGACGAAGATCGAGATCGAGATGTCCGTCAGGGTCTGGGCCCCGAGCCAGAGCGCGCCGATGAACAGGATCGCACCCGTGGGGAGAACCGCGACGACGGTGGTGTTGATCGAGCGCACGAGGGTCTGATTGGCGGCGAGGTTGATCGACTCGCCGTACGTTCGCCCGGATAGCTCGCCATCCTCGCTGGTATTCTCGCGGATCTTGTCGAACACGACCGTTGTGTCGTACAGCGAATAGGACAGGATCGTGAGGAAGCCGATCACGGCGGCGGGAGAGATCTCGAAACCGAAGATCGCATAGATACCGACGGTCACGATGAGAACGTCGACGACACCGATCATCGCGGCGACGGACATCTTCCACGTGCGGAAATAGATCGCCAGGATGATGAAGGTCAGCGCGAGGAAGATCGCGAGGCCCCACAGCGACTGGCGGGTGACGTCCTGACCCCACGTAGGGCCGATGAAGGAGGAGCTGACGTCCTCGGCCTGGACACCGTAGATCTCTTGCAGCGCGACGGTGACCTCTCGGGTCTCGGCCTCCGACATCTGATCGGTCTGGACTCGGATCGTGTCGTCACCGATGGTGGTGACCTTGGTGGTCGTGTTCGGCACGGCCGACTCCACGGCCTCCGTCGCGAGCGTCTGATCGACGTCCTGCACCTGGTTGACGGTGAACTGCGATCCACCCGTGAACTCGATCGAGAACTGAATGGGGCGGAACACCGGCACGAGCGCCGCGCCGATGAGCAGAAGCGCAGCGATCGTGAACCACAGGTTTTTCTTCTGAACGAACGGGAACGACAGCTTTCCGGTGTAGAGGTCGTTACCGAACTCACTCATGGAGCGCATCAGCGGGTCCCCTCGTTCTTGTCACGGCCGCCGGCGGCGAGCTCAGCCTGCTTCCGTTCCGCAATCGTCTGTCGACGCTCGGCTTCCTTTGAGGAGCGCGCCGAACGCTTCGCCGCGGCTCCCTTCGCGCCGTCTCGGGAGACCGGAGCGCGGAACTGCGCCCGGCCGCGGTACACGGCACCCAGGGCGGTGGGATCAAGACCGGAGAGTGGATGCCCTCCCCCGAAGAATCGTGTCCGTGCCAAGAGCTGCATCACGGGGTGAGTGAACGCGATGAAGATGAGGATGTCGATGACGGTCGTGAGGCCGAGCGTGAACGCGAAGCCCTTCACGGTGGCATCGGCGAGGATGTACAGCACGACGGCGGCGAGGATATTGATCGACTTCGAGATGTAGATCGTGCGCTTCGCTCGACTCCACCCGTCTTCGACGGCGGCCGTAATCGACTTACCGTCACGCAACTCATCCCGGATGCGCTCGAAATAGATGATGAACGAGTCCGCGGTGAAGCCGATTGTGACGATCAGGCCCGCCACACCGGCAAGCGAAAGTCGGAAGCCCATGCGCCAGGCCAGGATGCAGAGCGCGAGATAGGTGAGCACCGCCATGACGCCGAGGGAGGCGATGATGACGAACCCGAGCGAGCGATAGACGACGAGCGAGTAGATCGCGACGAGTCCGAGACCGATGAGTCCGGCGATGAGGCCGATCTGCAGCTGCTGCGACCCGAGCGTCGCGGAGATCGAGTTATTGCTGACAACCTCGAAGCTGATCGGGAGTGCGCCGTACTTGAGCTGGTCGGCGAGAACCTCGGAGGTGTCCTGATCGAACTGACCGGTGATCTGCGGGCGACCGTCGAGAATGACGGCTTGCATCGTCGGGGCGGAGAGCACCTGCCCGTCCAGCACGAACGCGAACTGGTTCTGGGGTGCGGTCAGCGTGTAGAGGCGCTGGCTGATCTCGCCGAAGGTCTCCGTACCGGCGCCGTTGAAGACGATGTTGACGGCCCACTGCCCGCGCTCGTTCAGACCGTTGGTCGCATCGGAGATCGCTGACCCGTCGAGTTCCACCGGCCCGAGGAGATACTTCGCCGTGCCCGCGCTGTCGCACGTGATGAGTGGCTGATCGGCGGGAGCGGCCGCGGGGTCATTCGTTCCATCGGAGCAGTCGTACGCAAGGTATTCCGCTTCCAAGGCGGGCGTGATCCAGTTGAGGTCGCTGCCTCCGGTCGGCTCGACCTCTGGTGTGGCCGCGAGCGCCGGATCCGGAGTCGGGTAGGGCGTCTCCACCCCGTCCTCCCCGATGAACGCGTTCGATGCTCCTCCATATGCGAGGACGGCCCGCAGCTGCAGCTGGGCGGATGCTTCGATGCGGTCACGAGTCTCGTCGTCCGCGATACCGGGGATCTGCACGACGATCTGGTTGCCACCCTGCGTCGAGATCTCGGTCTCGCCGATGCCGGAGGCGTCCACGCGCTGTCGGATGATGGTGGCCGCTTGGCTCAACTGCTCGGGTGAGACGTTCTCGCCGCCGGTTGTCTCTGCCTCAAGGACGATCTGCGTGCCGCCCTGCAGGTCGAGGGCGAGCTCGGGCAGCCAGGAGCTCTGTTGGAAGCCCCATACTCCGAGTGAGTTGATCCCGAAGAGGACGGCGACGATCGCGAGGAGTCCGAGCAGTGCACGACGTGCATGGCGGACAGGAGTGGGTGCGGCCACAGCGGTGAGCTTCCTACGATGCCGTCGTACCGACGGCGGGGGTCAGTACTTCGGCTTGTCTTCGGGGTCGACCGTGGGGTCGTCGCGACGTACCCGGTCATCGCTGACCGAGGAGATCTCCCCCGACGCGACATCCGCGTCGTACTCGGCCTGGTCCGCCTCGGCGGTGATGAACTCGTCCTCGGTCAGGACCGGGTGCTCCGGCTCGACGACGCGCAGGATCGCCTGGGAGTGAACTTCAACTGATACGCCGGGTGCGAGTTCGACGCGCGCCGGGGCCGAAAGATCCTCATCGTCGAACTCCACCAGAGTTCCGTAGAGACCGCCCTGCAGCATGACCTTGACGCCCGGCTCCATCGCGCGAGCCTTGGCCTCCTGCTCTGCCTTCATCCGCTGCATGCGCTTGCGGGAGCTCCAGAACATGAAGCCGAGCACGAGCACGAGCAGGATCAGGAGACCGTAGTTGGCGAAGAAGGCGGCGAAACCAGTCAGTTCCTGAACCTCGGCATTGGGAGTCGCTGCAAAGAGCATGACGGGTGAGCACCTTTCGGGTGGGGGTCAGCAACGACGACGCTGCCTGAAGAAGTCGGGTGGGCGTGAGCCTCAAGCGATTATAGGTTATCGAGGCGCAGCGCCTGGTCGGGGTGCGGCACGCTCAGGTGCTCGAAGGCCTCCTCGGTGGCCACTCTCCCGCGCGGCGTACGTCCCATGAAGCCAATCCGGACGAGGTAGGGCTCCACGACAGACTCGATCGTTTCTGCCTCCTCCCCGACGGCGACCGCCAGTGTGCTCAGCCCCACCGGCCCGCCACGGAAGCGCCGCACGAGCGCGTCCAGCGTCGCTCGGTCGAGGCGGTCCAGACCGATGGCATCGACGTCGTACAGATCGAGGGCAGCGCGCACAGCCGGGGTACCGATCGACGCGCCTTCTCCCTCGTGCACGAGCGCGTAGTCGCGCACGCGTCGGAGGAGGCGATTCGCGATGCGTGGGGTCCCTCGAGAGCGGCGCCCGATCTCCGAACGCGCGTCGGGCGCGAGGTCGACCCCGAGCATTGTCGCCGAGCGGCCGACGACCTGTTCCAGCTCGCCAGGCTCGTAGTACTCCAGGTGAGCAGTGAAGCCGAAGCGGTCTCGGAGCGGGTTGGGCAACAGGCCGCTCCGAGTCGTCGCACCGACCAGTGTGAACGGTGCGAGATCGAGTGGGATGCTGGTGGCTCCCGCCCCCTTGCCGACCATGATGTCGACGCGGAAGTCCTCCATCGCGAGGTAGAGCATCTCCTCCGCGGACCGTGCCATGCGGTGGATCTCGTCGATGAACAACACCTCGCCTGGAACGAGGCTCGAGAGGAGTGCAGCGAGATCCCCCGCGTGCTGGATCGCGGGACCGCTCGAGAGCCGCAGGGGACGATCGCTCTCGTGCGCGACGATCATCGCGAGCGTGGTCTTTCCGAGCCCGGGTGGGCCGGAGAGCAGAATGTGATCGGCGGGGCGCTGCTGGATCCGCGCGGCGTCGAGGAGCAGCTGGAGCTGTCCGCGGACCTTCTGCTGGCCGACGAACTCTCCGAGTGAGGAGGGGCGTAGCGCGCCTTCTACGGCAAGTTCGCCTTCATCGTCCGGAGTGCCCGGATCGAGGAACTCAGACACCCGACTGCTCCTTACGCGCGGGCCCGAGCGTGCTCAGCGCGCGCTTGAGGACGCTGGACACGGTGTCCTGAGCGGTGATGGTGAGCTGCGCAACAGCCTCGCGGGACACACGGTCGCTCCACCCGAGGCCGACGAGCGCCGTCACAACCTGTTCCGCGATTCCGGAGCCGCTCGCCGACTGGGCGGGGCCCGCCGCGCGCGCCGGTGCGATGAGTTTGCCGGCGAGCTGGACGATGATGAGCTTCGCCGTCTTGGGGCCGATGCCCGACACCTTGCGGAAAGGCGCGTCGTCCTCGGCGTCGACGGCCTCGGCGATCTGTGTCACGGTGAGGGCCGCCAGCACCCCCAGTGCGGACTTGGGGCCGACGCCGGATACGCCGATGAGCTGAGTGAAGACGCCGAGCTCGTCACGGTCGCGGAAGCCCACGAGCGAGAGCGCATCTTCGCGCACGATGAGCGAGGTGTGCAGGACGGTTTCGTCGCCGACATGGAACTCGCGGGCGAGACCGGGCGTCACGGCCACGAGGTAGCCCACCCCGGCGACGTCGACGATCACCGAGTCCGGGTCCAGGTGCAGGACGTGTCCGCGCAGCGACGAGATCATGCCCCGAGCCTAGAAGTCATTCGCAGTTTTGTTCGAGCGACACGCTCAGCGGCGAGCAAGGCGCTCGGCGTCTGCCCATGCCTTCTGCGCAGGGGTGAGGGCGCCGCCCGTCTCCCGTGCTCCTGCGGGCCGCCGCCACGCGTGGCAGAGGGCAAGCGCAAGAGCGTCCGCCGCGTCGGCCGGCGTGGGCGGAGCATCCAGGCGCAGCACCCGCTGAACCATCGCCTGAACCTGGCGCTTATCGGCGGCGCCGTACCCGGTGACCGCTGCCTTCACCTCCGAGGGGGTGTGCGTCGCGGCCGGGATGCCCGCCTCGGCGGCCAGGAGGAGCGCGATGCCGCTCGCCTGCGCTGTCCCCATCACGGAGTGCCGATTCTGCTGCGAGAACACTCGCTCCACCGCGAGGACGTCAGGGCTGTGAGCCTCCAACACTTCGCGAATGCCCGCGGCGATCAGTGCCAGCCGGGTTGCAATGGGTTGTTCCGGTGCGGATCGCACGACCCCGACGTAGACGAGCTGTGCGGACCGGTCGGCTCGGACATCGACGACCCCGACGCCGCACCGAGTCAACCCGGGGTCGATCCCGATGACGCGTGTGGTCGTTGGCACATCACCACGGTACGGGCGCTTCGAGCGTTGCGGGCTCAGAAACGCTCAGTCGTCGGATTCTTCGAGCTCGGCCTGAACGTCGGGCGTGATATCGATGTTGCTGAACACGTTCTGCACGTCGTCGCTGTCCTCAAGTGCATCGATGAGGCGGAAGACCTTGCGAGCGGTGTCGGCATCGGCTTCGATCTTCACTCCGGGCACGAACTCGACGTCCGCCGATTCGTAGTCGATGTCCGCTTCCTGCAATGCGGTGCGCACCGCGACGAGGTCGGTGGCGTCCGTGATGATCTCGTAGCCTTCGGCGTGCGGTTCGATCTCCTCGGCGCCGGCCTCGAGAGCGGCGAGCATGAGGTCGTCTTCGGTCGTGCCCTCAGCGTTGACGACGATGACTCCCTTGCGGCTGAAGTTGTAGGCCACGGAGCCGGGGTCGGCCAGCGTGCCGCCGTTGCGAGTGAGAGCTGTGCGCACCTCTGCCGCCGCGCGGTTCTTGTTGTCGGTCAGACACTCGATCATGAGGGCGACCCCGTTGGGACCGTAGCCTTCGTACATGATCGAGGTGTACTCGACCGCTTCTCCCCCGATGCCGGCACCGCGCTTGATCGCCCGGTCGATGTTGTCCTTCGGGACGGAGGTCTTCTTGGCCTTGAGGACGGCGTCGAAGAGGGTCGGGTTGCCGGCCTGGTCGGGTCCGCCGAGCTTCGCCGCGACTTCGATGTTCTTGATGAGCTTCGCCCACGACTTCGCACGGCGCGAGTCGATGACGGCCTTCTTGTGCTTGGTTGTGGCCCATTTGGAATGTCCGGACATGATCTCCAGTTTACGGGTTCGCGTCCTGGTCCCGGTGTGTGGGCACCCCACGTGCGCACGGCACGACGGAGGGGACGGATGCAGGAGCGCGCGGGCAGTGGGAAGATGGAGCCGTGAAAATCCTCTCCATCCAGTCTGCGGTCGCCTACGGTCATGTCGGAAACTCCGCCGCAGTGTTCCCGCTGCAGCGCATCGGCGTCGAGGTCCTCCCCGTCTACACCGTCAATTTCTCCAACCACACCGGATACGGCCAGTGGCGTGGGCCGTTGATCAGCCCGGAGGACGTCGCCGACGTCATCACGGGCATCGAGGAACGGGGCGCCTTCAGCGACATCGATGTGGTCCTTTCGGGGTACCAGGGCGGCGAGGGCATCGCGGACGTCATCCTGGATGCGGTGGCTCGGGTCAAGGCGGCGAATCCCGAGGCGATCTACGCGTGCGACCCCGTCATGGGCAACGCGAAGTCGGGATGCTTCGTCGCGCCCGCGATCCCGGTTCTTCTGCGCGATCGAGTCGTTCCCGCGGCGGACCTCATCACCCCCAATCAGTTCGAGCTGGGTTACCTCACCGGCACGGAGCCGTCCGATCTGGAGTCCACCCTCGCATCGGTCGATGCTGCGCGCGCGCTCGGGCCGTCGACGGTACTCGTGACGAGCGTCGAGCGCCCGGATCGCCCCGAGGGCACCATCGAGATGCTCGCAGTCACCGACGACGGAGCATGGATCGTGCAGACCCCGCACATTCCGATGAAGGCGAACGGCTCCGGCGACGTCACCGCTGCCCTGTTCACGGCGCATTACGTCGAGTCAGGAGACGCACCGGCGGCGCTGGCAAAGACCACCTCGAGCATCTTCGATCTCCTGCAGAACACCTATGACTCGGGCGAACGCGAACTGCAGCTCGTTGAGTCGCAGGAAGCGTACGCACACCCGCGGATGCAGTTCGAGGTGACGCAGGTCCGCTGACGCCGGAGGAATCTCACCCGGCGAAGTGCGCCTGCCACGCGGCGTCCCACTGCTCGAAATCGTCCGGGCAGAGGTAGGCGGTGCCATCCTTCATGATCTCGGTGAGGTTCTGGGTGATGAGCGAAACCTCTTCTTCTGTGCGCCCCTGAGTGACAGCCTGGATCTGCGGCGATGTTGAGTAGTGCGAGACGAAGGTCGTCTCGTCGATCTGGTGTCCGTTGAGGATCGAGGTCTCACAGGCGTTGAGGGCGAGCGCGAGGATGAGGTCTTCATACTCGGCCGACCATTGCGCACCGTTCGCCTCGATGTACTCGCGCTGGCGCGTCGTGAACTCGATCTGCGCAGGAGTCTTCGCCACGAGTACCTCCCCCGGAGCCTGCTCTTGCTCGGCGAAGAACTCGTCGCGCTCTGCGAAGCGCTGTTGCAGATCGTCCTCCGCCGGGGAGCCAGCCTCGGTGGGGGTCTCCTCCGCCGGAACGGCGTGCGTTTCCGCGGCGTTCTCGGTCGTGCCTCCCGCTCCCGACGCGGCATTGTCGGACGCAGGCGTGGCCCCGCCGTTGCCTGCGCACCCCGCTATGCCCAGGGTCGCGACGAGGGCGAGCGCAGTCAGTGGTCCCGCCTTCCGGATGCGTGCGGCGTGCGCCAGCGTGCTCATCTCGAACCTCCCCCTTGTGGCCCGGCGGGCTACCGGCAGACTAACCGCCGGGCGGATTCAGCCGAGGGTCAGCGCGCCATCTGTGGAGAGGTCAGGAGGTGGGCCACGCGTTCGCGACGGACTCTCTGACCTCGCCGAGCAGCTGTGGGAGCGCCTTGGTGCGCGCAATGATCGGGAAGAAGTTGGCGTCGGTCGCCCATCGAGGCACCACGTGCTGGTGGAGGTGACCATCCACGCCGGCGCCGGCGACGCGCCCCTGATTCATCCCGATGTTGAAGCCATCGCAGCGTGACACCTTACGGAGCACCCGCATGGCCGTCTGGGTCAGGGAGCCGATCTCGGCGACCTCTTCCGGCGTCGCCTCGTCATAGGTCGCGATGTGGCGGTAGGGACAGATCAGCAGATGGCCGCTGTTGTACGGGAACAGGTTCAGCAGCGCATATGAGGTCCGCCCGCGCGCGACGATGAGGCCTTCCTCA
Organism: Microbacteriaceae bacterium PS02070; assembly: GCA_029959865.1. Taxonomy (GTDB): domain Bacteria; phylum Actinomycetota; class Actinomycetes; order Actinomycetales; family Microbacteriaceae; genus Microbacterium. The sequence continues at coordinate 591,204 of JASCPE010000002.1, forward strand.
TCGGTTTTGCCGGGGGCAGCGCAGAACGGACACTGTTCCCGAAGCGGCTCCGGACCCGCCTGGATGTAGGCCATCCGGTGCGGCGTCCACAGGCGCTGGAACGCGTCGGGAACGCCCGCGAATTCTGCCTCCTGTTCCAGCTCCTCGTCGCTCACCGAAAGTCCTCCGCGGTCGAGACCTGGCGCTTGTCAGCGATTGCACCGGTGACGAGGGCGATGCCGTCGTCGAGGGGAACCCCGTTGGTCTGTGAGCCGTCGCGGAAGCGGAAGGAGACGGTCCCCGCCGAGCGGTCCTGCTCCCCCGCGATCAGCTGCAGCGGGACCTTCTGGGTGGTGTGGGTGCGGATCTTCTTGGGCATCCGGTCATCGGAATGATCCACCTCCGCGCGCACCCCGGCCGCTCGCAGGCGTGCAACCACGTCATCGAGGTAGGTGGCGAACTCGTCGGCAACGGGGATCCCGACGACCTGAACGGGCGAGAGCCACACTGGGAAGGCGCCGGCATAGTGCTCCAGCAGAATCGCAAAGAACCGCTCGATCGAGCCGAACAGCGCGCGGTGGATCATGACGGGACGGTGCTTGTCGCCGTCGGGGCCGGTGTATTCGAGTTCGAATCGCTCCGGCTGGTTGAAGTCGAGCTGGATCGTCGACATCTGCCATGTGCGGCCGATCGCGTCGCGGGCCTGGACGGAGATCTTCGGACCGTAGAAGGCCGCGCCGCCCGGATCGGGCACGAGCTCGAGTCCCGACGCTTCGGCGACCTCGCGGAGGGTGTTGGTGGCTTCGGCCCACAGCGCATCGTCGCCGATGAACTTCGGATTGCCCTCCTCCTTCGTGGACAGCTCCAGGTAGAAGTCGTTGAGGCCATAGTCGCGGAGGGTCTGCAGCACGAAGTCGAGGCTGTGGGTCAACTCATCCTTCACCTGATCCGCAGTGACATAGATGTGCGTATCGTCCTGCGTCATGCCGCGCACGCGTGTCAGCCCGGACAGCGTTCCGCTCTTCTCGTACCGGTAGACGGTTCCGAACTCGCTCAGCCGCAGGGGCAGCTCGCGATAGCTCCGCCCGCGGGAGCGGAAGATGAGGTTGTGGAACGGGCAGTTCATGGGCTTGAGGTAGTACTCCTGCCCCTCGCGGGAGACGTGCCCGTCCTCATCGACGACCTCATCGAGCACCATGGGGGGATACATGCCATCGGCGTACCACTGCAGGTGGCCGCTTGTCATGAAGAGGTCGCCCTTGGTGATGTGAGGCGTGTTCACGACGTCGTAGCCGTTGGCGAGGAGCCGCTCCCGCATGTACCGCTCGATCTCGTAGCGGATGATTCCGCCCTTGGGGTGGAACACCGACAGACCCGGGCCGATCTCGTCAGGGAACGAGAAGAGGTCGAGGTCCTTGCCCAACTTGCGGTGATCGCGTTTAGCGGCCTCGGCCAGTCGCTCCTGGTAGGCCCTGAGCTCGTCCTTCGTCGGCCACGCGGTGCCGTAGATCCGCTGGAGCTGGGGATTCTTCTCGCGGCCGCGCCAATAGGCGCCCGCGACGCGCGTGAGATCCCATCCGTTGCCGGCAATGCGAGTCGTGGGAACGTGCGGTCCGCGACAGAGGTCCTTCCACGCGACTTCCCCGTCCTTGCGGACGTTGTCGTAGATGGTCAGTTCGCCTGCGCCGACTTCGACCGAGGCGCCTTCGGTGGAGCTTGCGCCTCCCTTGAGGCCGATCAGCTCGAGCTTGAAGGGCTCGTCGACGAGTTCAGCACGAGCCTGTTCATCGGTGACGACGCGCCGCACGAAACGCTGCCCCTCGCGGACGATGCGCTCCATCTCCTTCTTGATCGCCTTGAGGTCTTCGGGAGTGAAGGGATCCTCGACTCCGAAGTCGTAGTAGAACCCATCGGTGATCGGCGGGCCGATCCCCAAGTTCGCCTGCGGGCGCACGCGCTGGACGGCCTGGGCGAGAATATGCGCGGTCGAGTGGCGCAGAATGCTCAATCCGTCTGGGCTGTCGATAGTGACCGGCTCGACGACGTCGGTCTCGGTCACGACGGTGGCGAGATCCTTCAGCTCGCCCCCGACGCGGAGGGCGACAACGGATCGGTCGGGAAACAGGGAAAAGCCGTCGGTCGGAAAGGACGGCGTGGCGACGTCGGTCACAAGAATCTCCACGGAACGGGTTCGGAAATCAAGGCTCTTCGCCGATCGGCGACGATGAGCCGCTCAGCTTCGGACGCCGCGCGTCCTGCCCGCTCAGGCGTAACTCGTTCGCGCGGCGCGGGCGACGGCGTCGACGTGTCGAGCGGGAGCCGGAACCATAGGTCCACTGTAGTCGCGCGGGAACGCCGATGGGGACGGCGACTGTGTCACCATCCCCATCGGTTCGCGTGAGAGGTCAGCTGCTCGCGCCGCAGACTTCCTGGTAGTCAGTGCTCGCGGCGGCGAGGTCTTCGCCCATCGTGGTCAGCTTCTGCTGGTTTTCCTCGTCCATGAGCGCGGTCAGGTCGCCGCTGTCCAGTCCGCTGAACAACTCGGCGCCATCGGCGATGGCCTCGCGCATGTCGTCGACGACCGACTTGACCTCCTCGTTCGAGATCTTGCCGTTCGCTTCGTCGAACTTCTCGACAAGCGCGTTGTAGACCTCTGACACCTGGGAGAAGTCGCCCGCGGCTGCTTCGGTACCCACGTCGGCGAACTGCGACTCGAGCTCGGACATGGTCGTGTTGACGATTCCGCAGGCTTCTTCGACGCTTTGGCTTGCGCCGCCACAGCCTGTCAGGGTGACCGCTCCGGCAATGGTCAGTGCAGCCAGAAATGGCACGCGCTTGTTCATGTTTCCCCTTAAGTCTTGTGATTTGTGCGTTCCCTATGAAAGGGCCCTGACGACAGTAACGCGCCGGAGAAGTGATCGCAGGAACGTCCGGACGAATCCCTGCAGACCGCGACCCGATCGTGACAATCAGGGCAGGGTCACATCGACGTGGATCTCGCCCGCCAGCGCCTCGAGATCCGCGAGCAGTGCGGCTCGATCGTCGTGGTCGGTGACCTGAACCGTGACGGTCGCCTCGAACAACGCGCCACCGGCCATCGGCGCCTCGCGTGTGGAGCTTTCGAAGGAGTCGATGCTGAGCGCGTGCGCGGCGATGCGCGACGTGACGTCCCGCACGATTCCCGGGCGATCATTTCCGAGCACGGTGAACGTAAGCGTTTCATGCGCCGGGCTCGGTACGGTACTGGCCTCATGCACGGTTACCGTGAGCATTCCCGCAAGCGCTGTGAGTGCCTCCGTCAGTGCCGAGGCGTTCTGGTCGGCGACCGAGACGAGCACGACGCCTGCAAAGGTGCCAGCCAGCTCTGAAAGAGCGCTCTGCTCCCAGTTGCCGCCGTGTTCCGAGATGGTCGCGGACAGGGTCTGCACGAGCCCGGATCGATCGTCGCCGAATGCGGTGAGTATCAGCTGCGCCATGTGGCTGAGCCTATCCCCCGCTCCCGCTGCGCGGCAGACCCGCGGATCACGCCGCCGGCGCTCCACTCACGTCGCCGCCGACGCAAAAAAACCCCCGGATGTCCCGGGGGTTTCGGTGGTGCGCGATACTGGGATCGAACCAGTGACCTCTTCCGTGTCAGGGAAGCGCGCTACCGCTGCGCCAATCGCGCCTATTCAGGCTTGTTCAGTTATGAGCGAGGTGGCGACGGGATTCGAACCCGTGTAAACGGCTTTGCAGGCCGGTGCCTAGCCTCTCGGCCACGCCACCGTGTGGTTCGACCCACGTGTCGTGATTCCCGAAGGAATCCCCGCACTCGAGCGGATGACGAGACTCGAACTCGCGACCCTCACCTTGGCAAGGTGATGCGCTACCAACTGCGCTACATCCGCGTGCACCCCGGGTGACCGTGGCGCCTAGATGACTTTAGCCGAGGAACGGCGATGTACCAAACCCAGCAACGCCGTGTCGTGGCGGTTCGTCGCACGGTCAGAGTTCCGGTAGCATCGATGACGGCCTCCGGGTCACGGGCGATTGGCGCAGTTGGTAGCGCGCTTCCTTCACACGGAAGAGGTCATCAGTTCGAGTCTGGTATCGCCCACCATAGAGAAAGGCCTTCTGTCGCATGGCAGGAGGCCTTTTTGCCACCGTCATCCGCGCCCTCGCGTTCCCTGCAGGTCGCACCGAGATTGGTGGACTCAGGCTCGAGTCGAGCGGATCGCCCACCACACCAGCAACGGCTGGAAGAACAATCGAGTAATCCGAGCGCCGTCGGTGTTAAGCCCGAACGCGGAGCGCCTGTCGATCGCCTGCGCGATGTTGCCCGGGAACACCGCTACGAAGAAGGCCGCGAGGATGGTGCCCACGCGCCGACGTGAACGCGGTAGTGCCACGAGCGCGACGCCAAGCATGATTTCCACTGCCCCCGAGGCGACGACCACGCCGTCTTTGTCTATCGGCAGAACCTCGGTGACGAGGTCGGGGACCTGTGCCTGGAACGGCTTTCGCGCCCAGAAAAGATGACTGAGCCCCGCGAACACCATGCCACCGGCCAGAAGCCACCTCGAGAACGTCTTCATAAGGACAGTATGTGCTCGTTCACGAAGTGGGGACGCTGACCGAGCGAGAAAGCGACCGATTCACGCAAGGCCAGAGGCCCGCGTGGCGTAGCTGCGTGCACTCACCGCGCTGCCCTGTGAACGGTTCCTCGACCACGATGTCGTTCGATGGTGGCCATGCGACTGCTTACCGCCCCCGTTCGGTGACAGCGATAAGGGGGTCCCCTGCGAACGGCAGAGGACCCCTTGATCGCTGTCGTGGTGCTTACTCCAGCGGGATGGCGCGCGTCTCGGTGGCGGTTCCGCGGTCGTAGTCGCGCTTACGTGCCCACCGGGCGATGAAGAACAGGATCGTCCCGACGACGATGTAGGCGCCGGAGATGAGCCAGGTCTTCAGGTCCATCTGCGTCAGCAGGAGGATCGAGCAGATCAGAGCCAGGATCGGGATGATGCGCGGCACCGAGAAGTGCTTGTGCTCCACCTTGTCCTTCCTCAGGACCAGCACCGAGACGTTGGCGGAAATGAAGACGAGCACGAGGAGCAGCACGGTCGTGTCAGCGAGGGTCCCCACATCACCGACGAATGACATCCCGATCGAGACGACGCCGACGGAAACGATGGCCACCCACGGGGTCTTGCGCCCGGGAAGGACCGAGCCGAACGCCTTCGGCAGCAGCTTCGCCTCGGCGAGGCCATAGGTCGCGCGAGAGGCCATCACCATGAACAGCAGCGCGCCGTTGCCGATGGCCACGAGCGCGATGATCGAGAACAACCAGCTCGGGAACTGCAGGCCCGAGGCTGTGATGACTTCCAGCAGCGGCCCTTCGGAGCTCGCCAACTGATCGGTCGGCACGACGATCGCGGCACCGAGTGCGATGGCGAGGTACACGACCGCTGCGGTCAGGATCGCGCCGAACAACGCGCGGGGGTAAGAACGCGACGGGTCCTTGACCTCTTCGGCCATGTTCGCCGCGGCTTCGAAACCGAGGAACGAGAAGAACGCGGTAATCGTGGCGGCGAATGCGCCTGAGATGGGTGGCACGCCCTCTGCGAACGTCGTGGCGCGCGAGAGGTCGCCGCCTCCCCCGCCGATGACGATCGCTGCGACGGCGATGATGATGATCAAGCCCGACATCTCGATGACGGTCGCGCCGACGTTGGCCATGAGTGATTCACGCACGCCGCGGAGGTTGACGAGGATGAGCAGAACGAGGAAGACGACGGCTACGGCCGCCGATGGGACGTTCGGCCACAGCGCGCGGAGGTAGTCGCCAGCGAACGCGTTGGCGAGGGCCGCCGACGTCGTGATCCCGGACGAGAGCATGAGAAAGCCGATGAGGAAGGTCACGTAGGGCTTCTTGAATGCGCGCTCCGCAAAGCGAGCGGCGCCACCAGCGTGCGGGTACTTCGTGATGAGTTCCGCGTACGTCCCCGCCGTAAGAAGCGCAAGGACAAGCGCCAGCAAGAGGGGGAGCCAGATGACGCCGCCGACGTCCTGCGCCATGTTCCCGACGAGGGTGTAGATACCCGCGCCCAGGGTGTCGCCGACGATGAAGAAGAACAGCAGGACCGTCGTGATACCGCGCTTCAGCTTCGTGTCCGACGGTGCCGAGGTGGATTCGGTTTCCGATGTCATGGGGTCACTCTGACACACGATTGCGCCGTCTCGTGAAAAATCCACGTTACGTTCTTATTCTTCTTCCAGAGGTCTATCGGACACCTTCCGACCGTCGTACACTTCGCACCTGGTAGGCCGAAAAGGCCTGATCCGTCGGATGAAAGCGTACGACCCGGCCTCGGCCCGGTCGACGCGACCCCCGACGATGGTCGCGTCTACGCGCTCTGCGCGCTCGATCCCTCGGGCTCCCAGCCGTAGCGCTGCTGGAGTGCCTGCGCGACGCGCGTGAACCGCTCAAGATCGAGAGCTGAGGCTTCGCGGCGCATCCCGTCACGGTGGACGCTGTACACCTGGTCGAGATCAACCCACGACGGCCGTCCCTGCGAGTCCCACGGTCCTGAACCGATGGCGAAGAAATCCCGATCGCCCTCGTGCGCCTTACTCGTCAGCCGCACGGCGAAGACTCGATCCTGGCCGTGGCGGCCGATGACAAGCACGGGGCGGTCCTTGCCGCGGCCGTCGTTCTCCGCGTAGGGCACCCACGTCCAGATGACCTCCCCCGCATCCGGGTCCCCGTCGGTGTCCGGCTCATACGAGAGGACGAGCGCACCGGCCGCGGGTGGTTCGACCTCCACCGTCTCGCTTCCGCGCACGGAGCCTGGGGATGTCAGTGATGTGGACCCGCCGTGAGCTGTGGAACGCGCACAGCCACTCGGCGTGCTCTTGATGCGTGGCGAGGACGCGGCGGAGCGGATGACATCGTTCAAGAAGCGGCCGACGGCGCGCAGCACCCTCGTGCCCTGATTGCTGGCCATAGTCCGCCACCCTATCCGGACATGAGAAAGGGCGCCGCCGCAGCGACGCCCCTCCCCATGTGAGGTCAGTCGACCAGTGCGTATCCGGTCTCGCCGTGGATCACGGTGTCGACGCCGGCAACCTCGTCCTCGTTCTTGACGCGGAAGCCGATGGTCTTCTCGATAGCGAAGCCGACGAGGTAGGCCACGACGAACGAGTAGATCGCCACCGCGAAGGCGGGGATGGTCTGCAGAAGCAGCTGCGAGAAGTCGCCGGTGAAGAACAGGCCCGTGTCGGTTGCGGCAAAGCCCAGGAAGATGGTCCCGATGAAGCCCGCGACGAGGTGGATGCCGACAACGTCGAGCGAGTCGTCGTAGCCGAGCTTCCACTTGAGTTCGATCGCGAAGGCTGCGACGACACCCGCAACGAGACCGAGCACGATCGCCCAGGCGGGGGTCAGGTTCCCAGCAGACGGTGTGATGGCCACGAGGCCAGCGACGGCACCCGAAGCCGCGCCGACCGCGGTCGCCTTGCCGTCCTTGAGCTTCTCGACGAGCAACCAGCCGAGCACGGCAGCAGCGGGAGCGGCAATCGTGTTCAGGAACGACAGGCCGAGGCTTTCTGTGTCGCCCGAGAGGCCGGTGTTGAAGCCGAACCAACCGAACCACAGGATCGATGCGCCGAGCACCACGAAAGGAACGTTGTGAGGCTTGTTGATGCCCTTCTGGAACCCGACGCGCTTGCCGAGGACGATCGCGAGTGCAAGCGCAGCAGCACCCGCATTGATGTGGACCGCGGTACCACCGGCAAGGTCGATGACGGTGTTGCCACCGATCTCCATCGACTGAATCCAACCGCCACCCCACACCCAGCCAGCGACCGGGAAGTAGACGAGCGTGGCCCAGATGCCAGCGAACAGCAACCAGGGGCCAAAGCGGGCGCGGTCAGCGACGGCGCCGGAGATCAGCGCGACGGTAATGATCGCGAAGGTCGAGCCGAAAGCGACATCGATCAGGTCAACGCCGGGCGCGGTCACAGCGAAACCGGCGAACGGGTTACCGACGATGCCAGGGATCAAGTTGGAGGCGCCCTCGAAGTACTCGCCGTCACCTCCGGCGCCGGTGTACATCGAGTAGCCGTAGAGAATCCACAGCACGCCGATCAGGGCGATGGAACCGAAGCTCAGCATGATCATGCTGACGACGCTCTTGGCCTTGACAAGGCCACCGTAGAAGAAGGCGAGCCCGGGGGTCATGAAAAGGACGAGCGCTGCGCTCGTCACGATCCAGATGCTTGACGGAGTGAGTTCCATCACAACCTCTCATGTGTATCGGAGTTGGCTCGCTCGCACGCCGGAGCGCGGTCGGGGGCCGTTTCGGGTTGGTCAAGTTTCCCGATAGCGCATTACCGTGTGCGTGTTCCTCGTGTTTCGCGTTGGTTACACGGCGAGCCCGGAGGTAAACATCAGGTTTCGGCGCGCTCCCGATTACCCGCGCAAACGTGAGCGGCGCGCTGGGCGAGTCAGCTGTTCGTCAGTGCGACGAGACGCGAGATCGCGCGCAGATACTTCTTGCGATATCCGCCGGAGAGCATGTCTTCCGTGAACACGTCGCCGAGCGCGAGTCCCGTGGCGCGAATGGGGATCTGAGCGTCGTACGCGCGGTCGATGAACGCGACGAAACGGAGCGCGGCCGATTGGTCGTCGAAGGCGGCCACGTCGCGCAGGCCGATGACATCGATGCCGTCCAGCAGCCGCAGATACCGGGACGGGTGGACGATCGCGAGGTGGCGAACGAGATCCCCGAACGCGTCGTCGGACACGGTTCCGGACGCCTCCGCCAGCGTGGCTTCGTATGCGGACGTATCCAGTGTGCGGGCGTTCCCGTCGACGGTGCGCTGGCGGTAGTCCGTGCCGTCGATGCGGAGCGTCTCAAAGCTCTCCGACATCGCGTGGATCTCGCGGAGGAAGTCCTGCGCCGCGAACCGACCCTCGCCGAGTGCATTCGGCGGGGTGTTCGAGGTCGCCGCCAGGCGCGTGCCGCTCGGGACGAGCTGCCCCAGCAGTCGGGTCATCACCATTGTGTCGCCGGGGTCATCCAGCTCGAACTCGTCGATGCACAGAAGGTCTGCGCCACGGAAGAGCTCCACGGTCTTCTGGTACCCGACCGCACCGACCAGCGCCGTGTACTCGATGAAGGATCCGAAGTACTTCCGGCGAGATGGCAGCTTGTTGTAGATGGCAGCCAGCAGGTGTGTCTTCCCGACTCCGAACCCGCCGTCCAAATAGACGCCGGGCTTGGCGGGCGCCTGCTTCTTGGCACGGCGGAAGAAGCCACCCTTGGGCTGTGCCGTTTGACCGCCGGCGAAGGCGATGAGGCGATCCTTGGCCTCTTGCTGCGAAGGAAACTGCGGGTCCGCCTGGTAGCTCTCGAACGTCGCATCATCGAACTGTGGCGGCGGAATGAGCGCCGCGAGCATCTCGTCGCCGGTGACCTGCGGAGTGCGTTCGGTCAGGTGCACGATGGCGGGAGAAGTCACCCGACCAGCCTAGAGGGCACTAGCCTCAGCCGACGCGGGATGCGCCTGTGGTGAAACCGTGGCGGTCGAGCCACGTCGTGATCGCGTTCGAGAATCTCTCGGGGTCGTAGTTCCACAGCTTGGTGTGACGAGCGACGGAGAACACCTCGAGGTCGACGATGTCGGGGCGCGCATCCTTCAACTCGTGGGAGGCACCCGACGGCACGAAGCCGTCATCGTCACTGTGCAGAACCAACACCGGGCGGCTCAATTCCTGCGCACGGGCGACGAGGTCTAGTTCGTCGAGCTTGATCGGACCGTCCGCGCCGAGGACTCGGGGCGCCCATTCACGGCCCAGCGCCCCCATCGCCAGGTCGCTCACCGGGGTCGGCACGCGAGCAAGCTTCGCCTGGAAGTCGAGCACGGAGCGCCAGTCGATGACCGGCGACTCGAGGATCAGCCCGACGATCTCGGTGCGACGGCTGGAGAGGAGGGCTGTTTGCAGCGCGATGGCGCCGCCCATGGACCAACCCATCAGGATGATGCGTCGTGCGCCGCGCGCGTGCGCGAACGCAAGAGCGGCGTCGACGTCTTCCCATTCGGTCGTACCGAGACCGTAGCTGCCGGCGCGCGAGCGGGGCGCGTCGCCGTCGTTGCGGTACGAGACGACGAGGCTGGTGATGCCCGCGGCATGAAAGATCGGCACGGCGCGCAAACACTCTGCGCGTTCGGAACCGCGTCCGTGGATCTGGATGACCCAGAGATCCGTCGGGGTCGACGCCGGGAAGAGCCATGCGGGGCACGCCCCCACGGGCGTCGAGACCACCTCATCTGAGTAGGGAAGGTGCAACTGCCGCGGAAGGTTGTAGTACCACCCCGAGAACACAGCCTCGGCGGCGAGGTCCGAGTCGGTGCTGAGCTGTGTGAGGAGTTTGCGCGTGACGGACGTATCGTCCGAGGAGAGGATGCTCCCGAGCTTCACATACGGCGTTGTGCCGTCGGTGATGAGTCCGTATCGGCCCGGGAGAATGGTGTCGGCCGTACGAGCGAGCGTGATCGTCTGGGCTTTCGTGTTGACGCGGAGGATTCGCGTATCCGGGATGCGAACCGCCGGAGTCACGACGCGGCGGGCGAGCATGAGGATCATCCCGCCCAACAGTCCGACGGATGCTGCCAGAGCGGTCGAGATGGCGATGATCGCCGCACGGAACACGGTCAGGGTCAGCGGCGAGGGCGGACGCCCGGCGTGCCTGGATCGGTTCATCGTGGCCTCACTCTAGTCTGTCGATGTGTCCGCTCGACCGCCCCGCATCCCGACCTTCGACGAGGTCGCGGACTCACTCCGTGCGCTGACCTTCCGCGATGATTTCGTCGTCCGTGAGATCGCGGCACCCCGCGGCCTCGCGCCGGAAGCGATCGCCTTCGCGGGTGACATCCGTCCCGACGCCCACGGCATCGATTCGGAGTACGGGACGGGCCGCATCGTCGTGCTGCACGACGAAGAAGAGCCCGAGGCGTGGGCTGGCCCGTGGCGGATCGTCGCCTTCGCTCAAGCCCCCCTCGAGCCGGAGATCGGAACCGACCCGCTCCTGGCTGAGGTCGCGTGGTCGTGGCTGGTCGACGCGCTGACCGCGCGGGGGGCAGCGTTCCACTCTGCCTCCGGCACCGCCACCAAGACTTTGTCGAAGGGGTTCGGGGCGCTCGCCGACGAAGGAGACGGCGCGCAGATCGAGTTACGTGCGTCTTGGTCCCCCGGCGGTGATATCGCTGCCCATGTGGATGCGTGGGCGGAGCTGGTCGCGATGCTTGCCGGGCTCCCGCCGGGCTCCGAGGGCATCGCGGTGTTCGGAACCCGGAGGATCGACCGTGACTGAGTACGAGGTGATCGACACTCGGGCCGCATACGACGTTGCCGTAGGCGCGCTCGCCCACGGCGACGGTCCCGTCGGGGTGGACGTCGAACGCGCATCGGGCTTTCGCTATTCGCAGCGGGCCTATCTCATCCAGATTTTCCGGCGGGGTTCGGGCGTCTTCCTGTTCGATCCCCCGGCACTGGGCGACCTGACGGCGCTCCAAGAGGTCCTTGTACCGGAGTTATGGATCCTCCACGCCGCAAGCCAGGATCTCCCTTCGCTGCGCGAAGCGGGCCTGGCGCCCGCCCGCATCTTCGACACGGAGTTGGCTGCCCGATTGCTGGGACATGAGCGGGTCGGTCTTGGCGCCGTGGTCGAGAACACGCTCGGCATCGCCCTGGCCAAAGAGCACTCCGCGGCCGACTGGTCCACGCGCCCGCTGCCGCAGTCCTGGCTCGAATACGCCGCGCTCGATGTCATTCATCTGCCGGATGTCTACGACCTGCTGGTGGAGGAGCTGACGGAGAAGAACAAGACCGAGATCGCGCGTCAAGAATTCGAGAGCGTCTTGATGCGCCCTGACCGCCCGCCACGCGAAGACCCGTGGCGTCGCCTCAGTGGTCTGCATACGGTGCGCGGCGGACGGGGTCTCGCCATTGCCCGCGCCCTCTGGACCGCGCGGGAAGAGTTTGCCCGCGAGCAGGACACGGCGCCCGGACGTCTCGTACCCGACCGCTCCCTGGTCGCAGCAATTCGCGCGAACCCGAAGAGCAAGCAGGAGCTTGCCTCGCTCAAGGAGTTCAACGGCCGCGCCAGCCGATCACAGCTCGATCGCTGGTGGACCGCCATTCAGGCCGGTCAAGCAGACCCCGCGCCGCCTCCCGCGCGCGCCGCCGGAGAGGGACCGCCTCCCCCACGTGCCTGGCGAGATCGCCATCCGGAAGCCGCGGCGCGACTGGCAGCCGCTCGCGCAGCGATCGAGGTCGTCGCCAGCGAGTTGGAGATGCCTGTCGAGAATCTCCTCACCCCCGACACCCTGCGCCGGATCGCGTGGGAACCGCCCACGCCGAGCACGGCGACGACGATCGCCGAAGCGTTGACCGCGCTCGGTGCGCGGCCGTGGCAGATTGAGCGAACTGCACAGCCAATCGCCGATGCCTTTGTAGAAGCCCTGCAAGTGTCGGAAGAGCCGCTCGACGGCGATTCGTAGGTTCAGACCAACCGATTTTCCGCTGTCCGCACGCGTTCTAGGCTGGGGGTGAACCCTATTCTTGGAGGCAGTGTGGCCGAGCTCTCGGACGTCTTTTTCATCGATGGAATGCGCACCCCATTCGGACGTGCCGGTGAGAAAGGCATGTATTGGAACACCCGCTCCGACGATCTCGCGGTGAAGGCGACGATCGGTTTGATGGAGCGCAACCCTGACGTCCCGCTGGACCGGATCGACGACGTCGCGATCGCGGCGACGAGTCAGACCGGTGACCAGGGACTGACCCTCGGTCGTTCGGTCGCAATTCTGGCGGGGCTTCCCCAGTCGGTGCCGGGCTTCGCGATCGACCGCATGTGCGCTGGCGCGATGACGAGTGTCACGACGATGGCAGGTTCCATCGGCTTCGGGATGTACGACCTCGCTCTCGCCGGCGGTGTCGAACACATGGGTCACCACCCCATCGGCCAGAACGCCGACCCGAACCCCCGTTTCGTCGCAGAGAAGATGGTCGACCCGGGTGCACTCAACATGGGTGTCACCGCGGAGAGGATCTTCGACCGCTTTCCGCAGCTGACCAAGGAGCGCTCCGACCGGTTCGGGATGCTCAGCCAGCACAAGGCCCAGGCGGCGTACGATGCCGGCAAGATTCAGCCCGACCTCGTCTCCGTGGCGATCAAGAACGCTGAGGGTGCGTGGGGTCTGGCAACAGAGGACGAAGGCCGCCGTCCCCAGACGACGATGGAAGATCTCGCGGCTCTGAAGACACCGTTCCGTCCTCACGGTCGCGTCACGGCCGGAACGAGCTCGCCGCTCACCGACGGCGCAACGATGTCGCTGCTGGCCGGCGGCGCCACCGTGAAGGAGCTCGGCCTCACGCCCAAGATGCGTCTCGTCTCGTATGCCTTTGCCGGTGTACAGCCCGAGATCATGGGCATCGGCCCGATCCCCTCAACGGAGAAGGCACTGAAGCGAGCCGGCCTGACGATTGACGACATCGGCCTTTTCGAGCTCAACGAAGCGTTTGCGGTGCAGGTGATCTCGCTTTTGGATCATTTCGGTATCGCCGACGACGACCCCCGCGTCAACCAGTGGGGCGGCGCGATTGCGCTCGGGCACCCCCTCGCCGCCTCGGGCGTGCGTCTGATGATCCAGCTTGCGGCCCAGTTCGCTGAGCGCCCCGACGTCCGCTACGGCCTCACGGCGATGTGCGTGGGCCTCGGGCAAGGCGGCTCAGTCATCTGGGAGAACCCGCACTACAACGGCAAGAAGAAGAAGTAGGAACAGCTCGATGACGAACTACGACAACATCGATTTCTCCCCGCTGAACGCTCTCACCGAGGGTGAGGTGATCACGCACTCCCCCGTGACGGACATCACCCTGCGAAGCGGCAAGAAGCTCGCGCTGATCACCCTGGACAACGGGCGCGATCACACGCGACCGAATACCTTGGGCCCCGCGACGCTGCAGGAGCTCGGTCAGACGCTGGACACTCTGTCTGCCCGTGCCAAGGCGGGTGAGATCGACGCGGTGGCGATCACCGGCAAGCAGTACATCCTCGCTGCCGGGGCCGACCTCTCGGACATCACCCGCGTCGGGTCCCGAGACAACGCCCGACTGATCGCTCAGCTCGGTCACCACGTTCTCGGCAAGCTCGGGACCCTCGGAGTGCCCTCGTTCGCCTTCGTGAACGGCCTCGCCCTCGGGGGCGGCGTGGAGATCGCCCTGAACTCCGACTACCGCACGGTCGATGCCTCCGCGGCCGCGATCGCGCTTCCCGAGGTCTTCCTCGGGATCATTCCTGGCTGGGGTGGCGCGTACCTCCTGCCGAACCTCATCGGCATTGAGAACGCTCTTGAGGTCGTCGTCTCCAACCCGCTCAAGCAGAACCGCATGCTCAAGCCGAAGCAGGCGCATGAGATCGGCCTCGTCGACGAGATCTTCCCCGCGGCGAACTTCCTGGAGGATTCGCTGCGGTGGGCGGACGGCGTGCTCACCGGCAAGACGAAGGTGAAGCGCCCGCACGAGCCCGGAAAGATCGAGCGGATGACAAAGTGGCCCGTAGCGATCAAGGTCGCCCGCGGCATGCTCGAGTCGAGAATCGGCACGGTTCCGAAGTCGCCCTATGTCGCGCTCGACCTCCTCGAGAAGGCACGCAGCGGCACGAAGGAGGAAGGCTTCGCCCGCGAGGACGAGGCTCTGGCGGACCTGGTCACGGGTGATCAGTTCGCCGCCTCCATGTACGCATTCGACCTCGTGCAAAAGCGTGCGAAGCGTCCGGTCGGGGCTCCCGACAAGGCCCTCGCTCGCAAGGTCGCCAAGGTCGGCGTCATCGGAGCCGGACTCATGGCGAGCCAGTTCGCGCTCCTGTTCGTCCGCAAGCTCCAGGTTCCGGTCGTCATCACCGACCTCGACCAGGCCCGCGTGGACAAGGGGCTGTCGTACATCCACGACGAGATTGGCAAGCTCGAGCAGAAGGGCCGCCTGGACGCGGACGCCGCGAATCGACTGCGCGCACTCGTGACCGGTACGACGGACAAGAGCGAGTTCGCTGACGCTGACTTCGTCATCGAAGCCGTCTTCGAAGAGGTCGGCGTGAAGCAACAGGTGTTCGGCGAGATCGAGAAGATCATCTCGGCCGAAGCCATCCTGGCCACGAACACGTCCTCCCTGTCGGTGGAGGAGATCGGCGCCAAGCTCGAGCACCCTGAGCGCCTGGTCGGCTTCCACTTCTTCAACCCGGTTGCCGTGATGCCGCTCATCGAGATCGTTCGGACGGAAGCGACCAGTGAGGAGGCGCTCTCGACCGCGTTCGTCGTGGCCAAGGGTCTCGGGAAGAATGCGATTCTCACGGCAGATGCCCCCGGCTTCGTCGTGAACCGGCTGCTGGCGAAGGTCATGGGCGAGGCTGCCCGCGCGGTCTATGAGGGTACGCCGTTGCTGACGGTCGAGAAGGCCTTCGCGCCGCTCGGACTGCCGATGACGCCTTTCCAGCTCATCGACCTCGTCGGTTGGAAGGTCGCCGCCCACGTGCAGGACACGATGGCGAACGCCTTCCCCGACCGGTTCTTTTCCTCGGAGAACTTCCACGAGCTCGCTGAACTGCCCGACGTGGTCGAGAAGGACAAGAACGGCAAGGTCACCGGCTGGACCAAGGCCGCCGAGAAGATCCTCAAGGGCGCGGTCGGCAGCACCCCCGCGTCGGAGGCGGACATCCTGCGCCGCGTCCAGGACGGCTTGGCGCAAGAGATCAAGATCATGCTCGACGAGAAGGTCGTCCCCGAGGTGCAGGACATTGACCTGGCCCTGATCCTCGGTGCTGGATGGCCATTCATCGACGGCGGTGCATCGGTCTATCTCGACCGGGAGAGCGCGTCCGAGCGCGTGTTCGGCGCGACGTTCCACACCCCGCCGATCCGAGGCATCGCCAGCTGAGTGCAGCACAGGAAGAGGGGGACGGCCACCGGCCGTCCCCCTCTTCCTGTCAGGAGTTGCGTTCGGAGTCGACCGGATCGTCCTGCCACTCTCCGGCGGAGTCTCCCGTGGCGCGCTTGGCGACAGGGATCCGTGTGCCCAGCACCTGCGAGACAACATCCTGAGCGATCTTGGGGGCGGTGAGCCCCGCGTCGGCGAGGATCTCGTCGCGGGAGGCATGGTCGATGAACGCGTCCGGGACGCCGAGCTCGTCCACGGCGGTATCCACGCCGTTCTCCCGGAGAACCTGGCGGATCCGCGTGCCGATGCCGCCGACGCGGATGCCATCTTCGATTGTGATGACGAGACGGTGGCGTGCCGCGAGGGAGACGACGGAGTCTGCGACGGGCACGACCCAGCGCGGGTCGATCACGGTCGCTCCGATCCCCTGTGCGGCGAGCCGCTCCGCGACGTCGATGGCGATGTGGCTCATCGGTCCGATACCGACGATGAGGACGTCTTCGGCGTCGCCCCGCGCCAGAACATCGACACCGTCGTCCAGCCGCTCGATAGCGGGAAGCTCCGCGGACACGGCACCCTTCGGGAACCGCACGACCGTGGGTGCATCACCGACGGCGATCGCCTCCTGGAACTCCTCCCGCAGGCGGGGTGCGTCACGGGGCGCGGCGATGCGGATGTTGGGCACAAGCTGGAGCATTGCGAGATCCCAGATGCCGTGGTGGCTGGGGCCGTCGGGGCCGGTCACGCCGGCGCGGTCCAAGACGAACGTGACGCCGGCACGGTGAAGCGCGACGTCCATGAGCACCTGGTCGAACGCACGGTTCATGAACGTCGCATAGATCGCGACGACGGGGTGCAGGCCGCCGTAGGCAAGCCCGGCGGAGGAGGCAACAGCGTGCTGCTCCGCGATTCCGACATCGGAGACGCGGTTGGGGAAGCGTTGCGCGAACGCCTGCAGGCCGGTGGGACGGAGCATCGCAGCGGTGACGGCAACGATGTCAGACCGCCGCTCACCGGCGGCGACGAGTTCCTCGGAGAACACGTCGGTCCAAGCCGGTCCTCCCGAGCCCGACACGGACTCACCGGTGATCGGGTCGATCTTCCCCACCGCATGGAACTGATCGGCGTCGTCGTCGCGCGCGGGCTGGAAGCCACTCCCCTTGTCGGTGATGGCGTGCACGATGACCGGCGCGCCGTAGGACTTGGCTTGCCGAAGCGTCTCCTGGAGCGCGTCCAGGTCATGCCCGTCCACGGGCCCGAGGTATTTGATGTCAAGGTTCGAGTACAGCGCCTCGTTGTTGACGAAACGGGACAGGAAGCCGTGTGTACCCCCGCGGACGCCGCGGTACACGGCGCGTCCGACGGGTCCGAGACGACGGAAGAAGGTATCCGAGCCCTGGCGCAGACTGCGATAGGTGTCAGCCGTGCGGACCCTGTTCAGGTAGCGGGCCATGCCGCCGATCGTCGGTGCGTATGAACGTCCGTTGTCATTGACAACGATGACAAGGTTGCGATCGTTGTCATCGGAGATGTTGTTGAGTGCTTCCCACGTCATCCCGCCGGTGAGTGCTCCGTCTCCGACGACCGCGACCACGTGACGGTCGGTGCGACCGGTGCGAGCGAACGCACGCGAGATCCCGTCTGCCCAGCTCAGCGAGCTGGAGGCGTGTGAGGACTCGACGACGTCGTGTGGGCTCTCCGAGCGCTGCGGATAACCGGCGAGGCCACCACGGGAACGAAGGTGGGAGAAGTCTTGACGGCCGGTGAGCAGCTTGTGCACGTACGACTGGTGCCCGGTGTCGAAGACGATGGGGTCATCCGGCGAGTCGAACACGCGATGGATGGCGAGGGTGAGTTCCACGACACCGAGATTGGGGCCGAGGTGGCCTCCGGTCTGCGAGACATTCTCAATGAGGAATGCGCGGATCTCGCGGGCGAGGTCGGCCAGTTCTTCGGGCGTGAGGGCATCCAGATCCCGGGGACCCGTGATGGATGACAGCACCGACATTGCGCTCCGCTTCTGAGGTCAAGGATCCCCCGGCGGGAGACCGTATGCTCCCCCGAGTCTACCCGCGACGCCACCGTCGGCCCTGGTAAACACTGAGAAGTGCGGCCGCGTTCACGTGCCCGCACGCGGGAGATGGACGAGCCTACGGCACATCGCTCATTGGTCCCCCACACGAGCAACGCCCGATCCGGAAGCCGGTTCGGGCGTTGCCTGCGCAGCGTGTCAGCGAATCAGACGAGCGAGCGTAGTACGTACTGGAGGATGCCGCCGTTGCGGTAGTAGTCGGCTTCACCGGGCGTGTCGATACGGACGACTGCGTCGAACTCGACCGTGTCCTTGCCCTCCGGAGAGAACTCGCTGGGTTCAGCGACGACGTGAACCGTCTTCGGCGTGACGCCCTCGTTGAGCTGCTCGAGACCGGTGATCGAGATGATCTCGGTGCCGTCCAGGCCGAGCGACTTCCAGCTCTCGCCGGCGGGGAACTGCAGCGGAACGACGCCCATTCCGATCAGGTTCGATCGGTGGATACGCTCGAAGCTCTCGGTGATGACGGCCCTGACGCCCAGCAGGCTCGTGCCCTTCGCCGCCCAGTCACGGGACGATCCGGAGCCGTACTCCTTGCCGCCGAACACCACGAGCGGGGTACCCTGCTCTGCGTAGTTCTGGCACGCGTCGTAGATGTAGGACTGCGGGCCGCCCTCTTGCGTGAAGTCGCGGGTGTAGCCGCCTTCAACGATCTGACCGTCGTTGACCGCAGCGACCAGTTCGTTCTTGAGGCGAATGTTCGCGAACGTTCCACGGATCATCACCTCGTGGTTTCCGCGGCGGGAACCGTACGAGTTGAAGTCCTTCTGCGCGACCCCATGCTCGGTGAGGTACTGCGCGGCGGGCGTTCCGGCCTTGATGTTTCCGGCCGGACTGATGTGGTCGGTCGTGACCGAGTCACCGAGCGCCGCCATCACACGCGCGCCGGTGATGTCGCTGACAGGCGTCAGCTCCATCGTCATGCCGTCGAAGTACGGGGGCTTGCGGACGTAGGTGGACTCGTCATTCCACTCGAACACGGGGCCGGTCGGGGTGGGGAGGCTCGTCCAGCGCTCATCGCCATCGAACACCGTGGCGTACTGCTTGATGAACTGCTCACGCGAGATGGAGGAGTCGATAATGGTCTGAACGGCGTCGGGGTCGGGCCAGATGTCCTTGAGGAAGACATCGTTTCCGTCGCTGTCCTTGCCGAGCGGGTCGGTGTCGAAGTCGAAGTTCATCGATCCGGCCAGTGCGTAGGCGACGACGAGCGGCGGGGACGCCAGGTAGTTCATCTTCACATCGGGGCTGATGCGGCCCTCGAAGTTGCGGTTGCCCGAGAGCACCGCGGTGACAGCGAGGTCGTGCTCGTTGACGGCTTCCGAGACCTCTTCGATGAGAGGGCCGGAGTTACCGATGCAGATGGTGCAGCCGTAGCCGACGGTGAAGAACCCGACGCCCTCGAGCGCCTTGTCCAGCCCCGACTTCTCGTAGTAGTCGGTGACGACCTTCGAACCCGGGCCGAGCGTGGTCTTGACCCACGGCTTGCGCGTCAGGCCCTTGTCGAGGGCGTTCTTGGCCAGCAGTCCTGCGGCGATCATGACCGACGGGTTGGACGTGTTGGTGCAGGAGGTGATCGCGGCGAGGGTGACTGCGCCGTTGTCGAGGATGTACGACGACCCCTCGGGAGGCGAGACCTTCACGGGCTTGGACGCGGCCGCCGGGCCACCCGAGGAGATCACGACGTCACGCGTGTCCTCGTCTTCTTCGCCGGGCACGGGGCCGGGGTCGGACGCGGGGAAGGATCCCTTGCCCTCGAGGTCGACCATCGAATCGGAGATTGACGGCGACGCGTAGTTGAGGATGTCCTTCTCGAACTGCGACTTGGCCTCGGAAAGCAGGATGCGGTCCTGGGGGCGCTTGGGCCCGGCGATCGAGGGAACGACCGTGCCGAGGTCCAGCTCCATGTACTCGCTGAAGACGGGCTCGTGCGACGGGTCGTGCCAGAGGGACTGCGCCTTGGCGTATGCCTCGACGAGCGCGACGGTCTCTTCGGGGCGACCGGTCAGACGCAGGTAGTCGAGGGTGACGTCATCGATCGGGAAGATCGCTGCGGTGGATCCGAACTCGGGGCTCATGTTCCCGATCGTGGCGCGGTTGGCCAGCGGAACGGATCCGACGCCCTCGCCGAAGAACTCCACGAACTTACCGACGACGCCGTGCTTGCGGAGCATGTCGGTGATGGTGAGGACGACGTCGGTCGCCGTGACACCGGGGGGAATCGATCCGGTGAGCTTGAAGCCGACAACGCGAGGGATGAGCATCGAGACAGGCTGACCGAGCATGGCCGCCTCTGCTTCGATGCCGCCGACGCCCCAGCCGAGCACGCCGAGGCCATTGACCATCGTCGTGTGCGAGTCGGTACCGACGCAGGTGTCGGGGTAGGCGCGAAGCACGCCATCCACCTCGCGGTCGTAGACGACCTTTGCGAGGTGCTCGATGTTGACCTGGTGCACGATGCCGGTGCCGGGCGGGACAACCTTGAAGTCGTCGAAGGCGCCTTGACCCCAACGCAGGAACTGGTAGCGCTCACCGTTGCGCTCGTACTCGATCTCGACGTTGCGCTCGAGCGCGTTAGGCGTTCCGAACAGGTCAGCGATGACGGAGTGGTCGATGACGAGTTCGGCCGGCGACAGAGGATTGACCTTGTTCGGATCTCCCCCGAGGGTCGTCACCGCCTCACGCATGGTTGCGAGGTCCACGATGCAGGGAACGCCGGTGAAGTCCTGCATGACCACGCGCGCCGGGGTGAACTGGATCTCGGTGTCGGGTTCGGCCCCGGGATCCCAGTTGCCGAGCGCCTCGATCTGCTGCTTCGTGACGTTCGCGCCGTCTTCGGTGCGCAGCAGGTTCTCGAGAAGGACCTTGAGGCTGAACGGCAACTTGTCGTATCCGTCGACGGTGTCGATGCGGAAAATCTCATAGTCGGTGTCGCCGACTTTCAGGGTGCTCTTGGCTCCGAAGCTGTCAACAGTGGACACGTCTGCTCTCCTTCATCGGCGGGCCCAGGCGCGTTGGCCTGTGTGCTCCATCATCCCCCCGAAACCCGGCCTGCGGCTAGTGAGGCCCGCCTTACTGGGGCGATCTATTTATCTTGATGTCAAGATAAATGCTATCAGGTCTCCGAGGTGCGATAGACCGCGCGCACAACGAGCCAGGTCACCGCGACGAGCGGCGCAAAGAGTGGGATCCCCATCAGGAGCTTGACGGTCCCCAGCGCGGCGACATTATCGGCGAGGTAAAGCGGGAGCTGGACAGCCAGGCGGACGTAGAAGAGCGTCGCCCACGCGAGGGCCAGCCAGAAGAACACGCGCCGCTTGCGGTGGTCATCGCGCCATGCCGTGCCCTCACTCATCAGAAAGCCCGCGGCCAGGCCCACGATCGACCAGCCGATGAGCGCGGAGACGAGGAACGCCGTGCCATACAGGCCATTGGTGACCAGGCCTGGGACGAAGTTGTCCGCGCCGCGACCGGTGAAGAGGGCGAGGGCGGCGGCGAACCCGGTAGCCACCAGACCTCCGAAGGCGGAGGCCGCGGGAGAACGCTGGATCAGACGCAGGGCGGTGAAGACGACCGCGAGCCCCACCGATGCCGTGAGCGCCAGCACGAGATTGTCGGTGAAGGTGAACAGCAGCAAGAAGGCAAGGCTCGGCAGGACCGCCTCGAAGATGCCGCGCACTCCCCCGATGGCAGACCAGACGGCCTGACCGGTAGACGCCTCCGACGAAGGGTCGAGCCCTGCTCGCCGCGCAGCCTGCCCGAAGGCCTGGCTGAACACCTCGGAGGCGCGTGGCGCCTCCGGTGGTGTCAGATCATCGCGTCCGGACGCCTCAGCACTTTCCGCGCGGGCGTCGTCGCCCGCGCGGTGATCCGCGTCGCGGTCGTCGCTCACGCAGCGCCCGCAGAGCTCGGCATCTTCAACGGAATGAGGTCGCGCGGAGGCATGGGGTTTGCGCCGCGCACCACGACGAGCGAGCGGAACAGGTCCTCGACGAGGGCCGCTGCCGCGGGGTCGGAGGCAGCGGCGCCGCCGATGACGCCGCGCAGGAACCATCGCGGTCCGTCGACGCCGATGAAGCGCGCGACCCGCGTGCCGGAGCCGTCGGACGCCTGCGCGCCGGCGACCAGCTCGAGTCCCAGCGGGCCCTCGCGCTCCTCCACCGTGCCGCCCTGGCCGCGCAGCTGCGACTCGATCTGCGCGCGGGTTTCGTCCCACAGTCCGCTCGAGCGCGGCGCTGCGAAGGGCTGTACCTGGAGGGTCGAGTTCGCATAGTCAAGCCCGACGGCCACGATGCGTTTGGTCTGTTCCTCGACTTCGAGGCGAAGGTTCAGACCCTCGCGCGGGAGCACTTTGATGCCGCCGAGGTCGATGTAGGGGCGGACGGGGTTCGCCTCAGACTCGTCGAACGGTCCGTCGGTCGCGCGGTCGTGTGCGGCGCCCTGAGATGTCGTGTCAGAACTCATGCGTGTGTTGCCTTCCCATAGCCTGTCGACCCGTAGCCGCTTTCGCCGCGCGCGCTCTCGTCCAGTTTCTCCACGGGAAGGAACCGAACTTGCGGAAGCGCCAGAATGACGACCTGTGCGATGCGGTCCCCGACGGCGATCTCGTATGCCTCTTCGGCATCGGTGTTCAGTAAACACACCTTGAGTTCGCCGCGATACCCCGCGTCAACGGTTCCGGGAGAATTGACGATCGTGATGCCGTGTTTTGCAGCAAGTCCGCTGCGCGGGACGATGAAAGCGACGAATCCGTCGGGCAGCGCCATGCGCACACCGGTTCCCACGAGCGCCCGCTGCCCCGGCTCCAGACGCACGGCCTCGGCCGAGGTGAGGTCAGCCCCGGCATCTCCGGGGTGGGCGTAGACGGGAATCTCGGAGGCGATAATGGGAATGTCGACGGATTCGGTCACGCAACGAGGGTAATGCACACAACGATGAGCAACACGAAGGCTGATTATCGCGAGCGGCTGAGCCCGTCCCTGTGGCTCGTAGCCAGTGCCGCCGTCTGCGCCCCGATGATGACGCTGGTCCTCGCCCCCGTCGACTCGACTCTCGCGCTCATCGTCGGTGTCCTGGTCGGCGCGGCGATCGTCGGGGGTGTCTTTGCACTCTCCCCCGTCGTTGAAATCAGAGACGGGTGGTTACGCGTGGGTCCGGCCCGGATCGAGGTGCGGTACCTCGGCGAGGCGGAGGCGCTCCTCGGCGACGACGCCCGGCAGGCGCGCGGGCCAGGGCTCGGCAGAGCGAGCTGGCCATACTTCCGGGGTGGAGTGCCGTCGGTCGTACGTGTTGCTGTTCACGACCCCGACGACCCGGTGACGGCGTGGGTGTTCTCCTCGCGTACGCCGGAGCGCGTCATAGCTGTCCTGGACGAGGTACGCGCTCGCTCCGGCGCACGCTGAGGTGAGGCGCCGTCGTTACGCGGCGCACTCCGTGCAGATGTATCCGCCGCCCTGTTCATGGGCGATCTGAGTGCGGTGCTTCACCAGGAAGCACTCGGTGCAGGTGAACTCGTCTTCCTGTGCGGGCAGAACGACGACGTCGAGGTCGACGTCCGACAAGTCGGCGCCGGGCAGCTCAAAGCCCGACGGGTTGTCGGCGTCCTCGACGTCGACCGATCCGGAGAGCTTGTCCGGCACCCGCTCCTTGAGAGCTTCGATGGATTCGCTGTCGTCTTCGGTCTTGCGGGGGGCGTCGTAGTCCGTTGCCATTCTCGATATGTCTCTTCTCGTGGTGCAGGGGCCTGTAACAGGCGGGCATAGTCTGCACGACGATCGCGCTCGGTGCAAATGCGGGGTGGCCGACGCGGCGATCGGGCCGTGCAGCCGGTGAAACTCACGGCGCGCCCGGGATATTCCCGGCGCCTGCGATGCGCTGTGACAGCATGTGACCACATCGATCTCTGGAGGGTGTTTCGGATGGAACAGCTCAAAGTCATCGGCACCGAAGACGACGTGCTCGTCCTCGCGACCGAATCCGGCGAACGCTTCGCGCTCACCGTTGACGACACGCTGCGTTCGTACGTGCGCCGGCCCGCTCGCGAGCAGGAGCCGCGCAGCGTTCGCGCGAACCCGCGGGAGATTCAGTCGCACATTCGCGCGGGGCTTTCCGCCGAGGACGTCGCCAGCCTCTTGGAGATCCGCGTCGAGGATGTCGAGCGGTTCGAGGGGCCCGTTCTCGCAGAGCGCGAGTACATCGTCGGCCAGGCACTCGCCGTCCCGGTCCTGCTCGGTACCGAACTCGACCCGGCCGCCCAGCCCACGTTCGGGCAGGCAGTACGTTCTAAGCTCTCCGACGCATCGGCGACCGACGAGCGATGGACGAGCTGGAAAGAGCCGACCGGATGGATCGTCAAGCTGGAGTTCACCTCGCACGACGTCGCGCACGATGCCCGCTGGGTGTTTGACCCGCGTCGGTCGACCCTGTCGCCGCAGAACTCCGACGCCGTACAGCTCTCCCGTCAGGGCTCCTTGCCGGACGGTCTGATCCCGCGTCTGCGTGCGCTGGATAACGCTCCGAAGGATTCGTCGCACTTCGACGCCGCGGTCTTCGGCGCTCACGTGGAGCCCGAGGCGGACATCGAGGCGCCAGCGGTTCCACAGCAGGCATCCTCTGGCGTACAGGACGCCGCCATCAAGCGCGCGCCGGAACGGCACGAACCGCCCGCTGAGACGGCAGACCTCCTGGAGGCGCTGCGTCGCCGTCGCGGCCAGCGCGAGCCGATGCCGACGGAGGCGACGGCGCCCGCACACGCGCCTGTTGCACTGTTCGATGCACTCGAGCCGGGCTATGAGGACACCGCGCCGGTCGATGACGCCGATGCGCCCACCGAACCCGAAGCGCCGCAGGCCCCCGCGGAGTCCAGCAAGCGCAAGGGCCGCCCGTCGATGCCGTCCTGGGACGAGATCGTCTTCGGCGCGCGCACCGAAGACGCTTGAGTCACGAGCGGCGGTAGCCGCCGAGCCTGATCAGCGGGACGATCCGCTCCTCGTCGGTCAGCGAGCCGTGTTGCCCCACCATCTTCTGCGGCGTCTTGTCCTCGAGGCGGTCGTCGTAGTAGGCAACGCGGGACCGTGCTGCGACGAGCACGTCCCCGATGCGCGCACGCACCTCCGGGTGCACAACGCCGAAGAGCCCAGCGCTGATGGCCTCATCCCTGCTGAGGACCCATGAGCGTCGTGATTCGCTCTCACGCCAGCGCCGCAGAACCTCGGACTCCGCGCCGGGCTCGGCGTACAGGTGGAGCGTTCGCGGTTCCCCGCCGATCAACCGCACGCCGTCGAGCAGCGGGTCTCCCGTGCCGAGGAGGAGGTGCTCGGTGTGGCACACGTCGACCATGCCGTGGTCCGCGGTGACGAGAATGCCCGTGTCCGCGCCGGCCGCCGCCTCGAGGTGACGCGCCGCGGCGTCGACGTCTTCGAGGGCATCTGACCACGCGTCGGAGGCGCTCCCCCGGCCGTGACCGGTCTGATCGAGCTCGGGTGCGTAGAGGTAGACGAGAGCGCCGGTGTGCGCGCGCGCGAGCTCGGCCGCCCGGTCCACACGCTCGGCGAGCGTCGCCCCCGCCACGAACTCGGCGCCCCGGTGAATCGCCTCGGTGAAGCCGCTCCCCCGGTATCCCTCTCGCGACACGACAAATGTGGGGCGTCCGGCGCGGGATTCCCGCACGAAGAGCGGTTCGCTGCGCTGCCAGGTGTACGGGTCGAGACCGTCGCGCTCCCACCCGTGGAGCTGGTTCGCGATCACGTCGGTGCCAGGGATACGGGCGCTGTAGCCCACGATGCCGTGTGTGCCAGCGGGCTCGCCTGTCATCAGGCTCGTGAGTGCTGTGGCCGTCGTCGAGGGAAAGACCGTGCGGACCGTATCCCGCTGGCCCATCGCGTCTGTGAGAAAACGGGCGTGCCCGGAACGCGCGTGGAGGTTGGATTTGCCGAGGCCGTCCACGAGGAACACGATTGCGGAGCGCACGGAACGCAGATCACCGGTGGCGTCGCCGAGCGAGTCGAGCACACGTGGCACGACACGGGTGAGGCTCCGAGCCGCGGGCGGCTCCGCCGGTAGGCTGAGGGACATCCGGGACAGTCTCCCACACCCGCCGAATCCGTACCGTCACCCGAGGATTTCCTTCACTCCGCATGGCCGCGCGCAACACCACCCCGCCCACGGGCGAAGAACGCATCGAGGATATCGACGTCTCCGCAGAGATGCAGGGTTCCTTCCTCGAGTACGCCTACTCGGTTATCTATTCCCGCGCGCTTCCGGACGCACGCGATGGACTCAAGCCCGTGCAGCGCCGCATCGTCTACCAGATGTCCGAAATGGGACTGCGCCCCGATCGCGGGCACGTCAAGAGCGCCCGCGTCGTGGGCGAGGTGATGGGTAAGCTCCACCCGCACGGCGACAGTGCCATCTACGACGCTCTGGTGAGGCTTGCGCAGCCGTTCTCGATGCGTCTCGCGCTCGTCGATGGGCACGGAAACTTCGGTTCGCTCGATGACGGGCCCGCGGCGTCTCGATACACCGAGGCGCGTCTCGCGCCGGCGGCGATGGCGATGACGGAGGGTCTCGGCGAAGATGTCGTCGATTTCGTCCCGAACTACGACAACCAGTTCCAGCAGCCAGATGTGCTGCCCGCCGCCTATCCGAACCTCCTCGTCAATGGGGCGAGCGGCATCGCGGTGGGCATGGCCACGAACATGGCGCCGCACAACCTGAACGAAGTGGTGGCTGCCGCGACGCACCTCCTGGAGCACCCTCGAGCGACGCTCGATGAGCTCATGACGTTCGTGCCCGGTCCGGACCTGCCCTCCGGTGGCGTCATCGTCGGCCTGGAGGGCGTGCGTGACGCGTATGCCACCGGCCGCGGATCATTCAAGACGCGCGCGCGGGTGAGCATCGAGAGCGTCGGACCACGGCGGACGGGAATCGTCGTAACCGAGCTTCCGTATCTCGTCGGTCCCGAACGCATCATCGAGAAGATCAAGGACGCGGTCCAGTCAAAGAAGCTCCAGGGCATCTCCGATGTTCAGGACTTCACCGACCGGAAGAACGGGCTGCGGCTTGTCATCACGATCAAGACGGGTTTTGACCCGCAAGCGGTCCTGGAGCGGCTGTACCGGCTGACGCCGCTGGAAGACTCCTTCTCCATCAACAACGTGGCCCTCGTGGAGGGCAAGCCGCGCACGCTCGGCCTCAAGGAGATGCTGGAGGTCTACCTCGGCCACCGCGTTTCGGTGGTCACACGACGGACGCGGTATCGCCTCGAGCGGCGGCGCGAGCGCCTCCACCTCGTGGAGGGTCTGCTCATCGCGATCCTCGATATTGACGAGGTCATTCAGGTCATTCGTTCCTCGGACGACAGTGAGACCGCTCGTGCCCGCCTCATGCAGGTCTTCGATCTCTCGCAGGTGCAGGCGGAGTACATCCTCGAGCTGCGGCTTCGCCGACTCACCAGGTTCTCCCGGATCGAGCTGGAGAACGAGCGCGACGAGCTGAAGAAGGAGATCGCGGAACTCGAGGAGCTGTTGGGCTCTGACGCGCTGCTGCGCGCTCAGGTGGCGCGAGAGCTCGACGCCGTCGCCGATCAGCTCGGGACGCCGCGTCGCACTCTGTTGACGAATGCCGCACCGGCGGCGCCCCGCAGCTCCGGAGCTGCGGCTGCTCCCGCGTCGTTGGAGATCGCGGACACGCCGTGCCGGGTTGTGCTGTCGGCGTCCGGGCGCATGCTGCGCATCGAACTGTCAGGCGAAGAAGGCGGCGGGGTGGTTGCGCCGACGCGTCGAGCCAAGCACGACGCCGTACGCGCGGAGGTGGACACCACCACCCGCGGAGATGTTGTCGCAGTGACCTCAGCTGGCCGTGGCATTCGCTTCTCCCCTGTCGATCTGCCCTCCGTTCCGGGCAATGCGGTCCAGTTGGCGGCGGGCACACGTGCCGATCAGTATCTTGCGCTGGAGAAGGGCGAGAAGCTCGTCTCGCTCGTCTCCCTCAGCGATGACGCTCCGATCGCTCTCGGCACCGCGCAGGGCGTCGTGAAGCGCGTCACGACCGGAGACCTCGCCGGAAAGACCGACGCTCCGCTCATCACGCTCAAGCCCGGCGACCGGGTCGTAGGCGCGGCGGCGGCGGGGGATGCGGACGAACTCGTCTTCATCTCCTCGGACGCTCAGTTGCTGCACTTCCCCGCATCCGCCGTGCGTCCGCAGGGCCGCGCGGCATCGGGGATGGCCGGGATGCGCTTGACAGCGGGAATCGAGGCCGTCTGGTTCGGTGTCGTCCCTGCGGGCACCCAGGACGCGGTCGTCGTGACCGTCGCCGCGGCGAGTGAAACGCTCGCCGGCGCCGACTCCGGCTCGGTCAAGGTGACGCCATTCTCCGAGTACCCGGCTAAGGGACGCGGCACCGGCGGGGTGCGCGCGCACCGTTTTGTGCGCGGCGAGGACACCCTCCGCCTCGCCTGGGCGGGCGCCTCCCCCGCTCGCGCGGTCGGATCCGACGGCGCGGCTCGCACTCTTCCCGACGCCGTCGGCAAGCGCGACGGCTCCGGCGTCTCCCCCGACGCCGTCATCGGCTTCCTCGGCTCCCCCCTCGGGGTCTGACCCAGGCCCCTCCCACTTCCTCGCGCGGCCCGCCCCTCGGCCCCACGAGACTGCACGCCCGTGTCGAAACAGCCGGCAATTGCTGCAGTCTCGACGTGGGTGTGCGGTCTCGCGGTCTCTGACTGCCGCGCCGGGAGGCGAGGAGGGGACCGGCGCGGTGGAGAACGGCGGGGAGGGACGCGGTTAGGCGTCGATCTGCTCGCGGTCGAGGCGGCTGCCGGAATCGACGATGAACTCGCGGCGGGGGGCGACTTCGTTGCCCATCAGGAGCTCGAACACGCTCCCTGCGGACTCCGCATCGGAGAGTGTCACGCGGCGGAGCGTCCGGCCGTTGCGGTCCATGGTCGTCTCCGCGAGCTGATCGGCATCCATCTCACCGAGTCCCTTGTACCGCTGGATGGGTTCCTGCCAGCTCTTTCCCGCGCGGCGGAGCTTGGACAGCAGGGAGTTCAGCTCTTGCTCGCTGTAGGTATAGAGCGTCTCGTTGCCCTTCTTGCCGCCGTGTTTCACGATGACGCGATGCAGGGGTGGGACGGCGGCGAAGACACGGCCATCCTCGAGAAGGGGGCGCATGTATCGGAAGAAGAGAGTCAGAAGCAGGGTACGGATATGTGCGCCGTCGACGTCGGCATCGCTCATCAGAATCACCTTGCCGTAGCGCGCCTGCGCGAGGTCGAATGAGCGCCCGGAACCGGCACCGACCACCTGGATGATCGCGGCGCACTCGGCGTTGGAGAGCATGTCGCTGATCGAGGCCTTCTGGACGTTGAGGATCTTTCCCCGGATGGGCAACAGCGCCTGATACTCACTGTTGCGCGCGAGCTTCGCGGTTCCGAGCGCTGAGTCTCCCTCGACGATGAACAGCTCCGAATCGGCCACATCGTTCGACCGGCAGTCCGCGAGCTTCGTCGGCAGCGATGACGACTCCAGGGCTGTCTTGCGTCGCTGAGTCTCCTTGTGAGCGCGCGCTGAGATGCGCGCCTTCATCTCCGAGACGACCTTGTCCAGCAGGGTCGTCGTCTGGGTCTTGTCTTCGCGCTTGCTCGATGCGAACCGAGCACCGAGTTCTGACCGGACAACCTTGGCGACGATCTGCCGTACTGCCGGGGTACCGAGGACCTCCTTGGTCTGACCCTCGAACTGCGGCTCCGGCAGGCTCACCGTGAGTGCTGCGGTGAGACCGGCCAGCACATCGTCCTTCTCGAGCTTGTCGTTCCCGACCTTGAGCTTGCGCGCGTTCTGTTCGACCTGGCCGCGGATGACCTTCAGGAGCTCCTGCTCAAAGCCCTGCTGGTGCGTGCCGCCTTTGGGCGTGGCGATGATGTTCACGAACGACCGGATCGTCGTGTCGTACCCATCCCCCCAGCGCAGCGCGATGTCGACGGTGCACTCGCGCTCCACCTCGGTGGGCACCATCGAGCCGTTGGGCTGAAGGACGGGAACAGTCTCCGTGAACGTGTCGGAGCCGGTGAGGCGCCAGATGTCCGTGAGCGGCTGGTCGGTCGCGAGGAACTCGACGAACTCGGCGATTCCGCCGTCGTAGCGATAGCTCGTCTCATCGACCTCGCCGTGACGCTCGTCTGTGATGACGAGCTCCAGCCCCGGAACGAGGAACGCCGTCTGACGTGCACGAGTGACGAGTTCGTCGATCTGGAACGCCGCGTCCTTCGTGAAGATCTGCTTGTCGGCCCAGTAGCGGACGCGGCTTCCGGTGACACCGCGTGCCGCCTTGCCGACCTGTCGGAGCTCGCTCTTCTTCTCGAACGGGGTAAATGGCGCGTCCGGGCGAGGCTCGCCTGAGTCAGCGAAGATGCCGGGCTCGCCTCGGTGAAACGACATCGCCCAGGTCTTGCCGCCACGATCGACCTCGACATCGAGACGTTCCGAGAGCGCGTTGACGACGGATGCGCCGACCCCGTGCAGTCCGCCCGAGGCCGCGTAGGAACCGCCACCGAATTTTCCGCCGGCGTGCAGCTTTGTGAACACGACCTCCACGCCGGAAAGACCGGTACGCGGCTCGATGTCCACGGGGATGCCACGGCCGCGATCGCGCACCTCGACGGAACCGTCTTCGTGCAACACGATGTCGATCTTTGACCCATTGCCCTGCACGGCTTCGTCGACGGAATTGTCGATGACTTCCCACAGGCAGTGCATGAGGCCCGGGGAGCCATTGGAGCCGATGTACATTCCGGGGCGCTTGCGGACAGCTTCAAGACCCTCAAGCACCTGGAGGTGGTGGGCGGAGTATTCAGCGGTCACAATCGTCAAGGCTAACCGTGACCACCGACGCGGGGCCGTAGGACACACACGCGTTCACAGCGTGGTGATCTGGCGTGCCCGGACACGCGTACGCGCAGAGCGAAATGTGACGCGATGGCGGCATAGTCGAAACAATCGCGTGGTTACATGTGAAGCATCCGAAGTGATGCAGCGAAACGAACCACCATGAGGAGGCACCCCAAATGAGCGCGACGTCCACGAGCGAATCTGCTGTCCTCGACTACCGCCTGACCGCGGCCGATCGCTGCGACTCCTGTGGAGCGCAGGCGTATATCGCCGCCGAGGTGAACGGTAGCGAGCTGCTCTTCTGCGCGCACCACGGGCGCAAGTACGAAGAGAAGCTTCGCGCGGTCGCCTCGACCTGGCACGACGAGACCGCTCGCCTCAACGAGAGCGAGTGATCCGTACGGGTCAGAACCCGACGGCCGCCCGATAGACAGGCAGCAATCCTGTCCGCACCCCTGACGCCGACGGCTTCGGCTGGAACACGCTGGAGTTGTGGTTTCCCTCGATCACGACCGGTCCGTCCGGCGTGATGGCGAGATCCCATCCCACGTACGGCGCTTCCGGGGTGCGGCGGGCAAGGTCCTTGGTAACCTCGACGACTCGGTCATACAGGGGCACCTGAAACCCTGCAATCGGCACCCCTGTCTTGGGGTGGGTCGCGTAGACATTGCTGTGCTTGTCAACACCGGGATAGAGCGCAACGCCGTGCTCGTCAAGCATCGTGAACATGCCGCCGGAGGCGAAGTTGTCGATCACATCGCCGTTTCCGATACGCAGGACAGATGCCAGCAGGTGCACCTCACCCTTCCCATCAAGGAACGTGATCAGGCGCACGGTGTTCACCGCATCGGGGTAGAGCGCCGACATATCGGGATGCTGCACGAGGAATTCGTCCAGGATCGTTTGACCCTTTTTTTCCAGGTCGGCACGCAACGCCGCAATGTCAGGCGAGGGTCCGACCTCGAGCAGTTCGATGCCGGCACCGCCATGGCCGTCACCGGGCTTGGCGAGCACCTTCGGGTGACGCGCGAAGAACTCCCCCAGTTGCGCATCATCGACATCGCGCAGGTCGATCGTCTCTCGGCCGAGAAGGTCGGCGTACTCGCGTGCGAAGCGACGCTTGTCTTCGAGCTTTGCCCGGCCTTCCTCCGTGTTGTAGAGCTTCGTGATGCGGTGGGACTTCGGGTGCGTCATCCACGTCGCGCGCTCCTTGGCGCTGAGGAGTCGAATGTCCCATACGGCGTAGTCGCGAAAGCCCATGTCGTACCGCACCGAGCACCACAGCATGTCCGCGATGATGACGGGGAGCGGCGCGCTGGAGACTCTCTGCACCTGGCGGGCGAACTCGATCAGGTTGCCGACGCGGAGATTGCGGGCGCGACCGATGAGGTAGCGGAGCTTGACGCGTGCCTGTTGCAGAACCATGAGTCCTCCTGGGTGACCGGGGAGCTAGAAGCCCATTGCGGCCCGGTAGACCGGCAGCAGGCCTCGGCGGATGCCGGAGATCGACGGCTTCGACTGGAAGACGCCGGTGTTGTGGTTGCCCTCGATGACGATGGCGCGCTCCGGGGTGATGGCGATGTCCCAGCCGATGTAGGGCAGTTCCGGGACGCGTCTGGCGAGGCGGTCGGCCAGGGCGAGGACGTCGTCGTAGAGGGGAACCTCGAAGCCTGTGATCTCGACACCCGTCGCCGGGTGCACGTCGAACGGATTGCCCGCTTCGTCGGCGGCGGCGTGGAGCGCGCGGCCGCGCTCATCGAGCATCGTGTACATGCCGCCATTGCTGAAGTTGTCGATGACGCCGCCGTTGCCGATCTTCAAGACGCTCGCGAGGACGTGGACCTCACCCTGGGGATCGAGGTAGGTGACGACGCGGAGTGAATTGACGCTGCGCGGGTAGAGCCGTGCCATGTCGGCGTGCTGCTCGATAGCCCCCTCCACGAGCGTTTCGCCGGAGTCCAGGAGCGCACGCCGCAGAGCCGCGACGTCCGTGACCTCTGAGGTGTCTCGGACCGTGATGCCGTTGCCTCCGACTCCCCCGGGCGTCTTGGTGACGACTCGCTTATGCGCCTCAAGGAAGGCTGCCAGTGCCGCCTCGTCCGATGCGGTGACGTCAAGCCAGTCTCTCCCGAGCTCGTCACCGAACCGCTGGGCGAACACGAGCTTGTCGTCGAAGATCCGGCGCTGTGACTCGTCGTTGAAGCGCCGAGACAGAGCGAATGACCGCGGGTCGGTCATGTAGGTCTTGCGCTCCCGTGCCTTCAGGATGCGGAAGTCGTACTCGGAATAGTTCTCGAACGTGGCGTCGTATCGCACGGCGCACCATGCCATGTCTGCGATCACCCACGGCAGCGGTGCCTTCGACAACCGCGCGGACTGTCGCGCGAACTGGAGCACGCGCTCCTTGTCGAACCCGGTGATGCGCCGGACGAAAAAGCGCGCGCGCCGGACGAGCCGATTGACCGCGCCCACGTCAGGAGGCCTCGACGACGCGAACGATCCCGAGCGGGGTGGACTGACGATCCTGACCGAGTGGGTTGTCCCGAAGGATCTTCACGAGGCGTGCTTCCCCTGCCTTGGTCAGGGTCGATCCGAGGATGTTGCCGCCGATGTCGTTGATGTCGACCACGGCGACGTCGCTCTGCCCACCGAGGAGTGTTTTGAACCGACGGGCCACTCCTGCGGGATCCTTCGGGCCCAGGACGACAGCCTCGTTGTACGGCGGGATCGTGTTCTTCGTCGGTCCATCGATTGCGCGCGCCTTGTCGCCGGCGATGCGGTAGAAGTCGCCGCGCCGGCCGAAGAGCTTCGTGACTGCGCTGACCGCAGCGGCCAGCAGGATCCGCGGAGTCCCACATTCACGCAGCGCCATCTCCATGGTCTCGGGCATGGCGAGGCCGATGCCGTGCGACGTGCGGGTGACGTACTTCGCCAGGAAGCGGGCGAGCTTGCGGGGCTGGACCTCGCGGATCGGGAACGAACGACCCTGAGTGATCGCAACGATCTTCTCGGTGATGAACAGAATGTCGCCGGGCGTGAGCTGGTCACCGACGGCCCCGCGGACGACCTGCTCGAGGTCGTCGCCGGGCATGACGACATCGGTACGGATCGGGAGCCGCGCATACTCGCGCCCGTCGACCGTGATCGTGAGGGCCTTGCCCTCGTTAGCGGCGCCGCTCATTCGAGGTAGTCCCGCAGCGACTGCGACCGCGACGGGTGGCGAAGCTTCGCCATCGTCTTGGACTCGATCTGACGAATGCGCTCGCGGGTCACACCGAAGGTGTCACCGATCTGGTCGAGCGTCTTCGGCTGCCCGTCACCGAGGCCGAAGCGCATCCGGATCACTCCCGCCTCGCGCTCGGAGAGCGAGTCGAGGAGCGATTCGAGCTGACGCTGCAGCATCGTGAAACCGACCGCGTCCGCAGGTACAACAGCCTCGGTGTCCTCAATGAGGTCGCCGAACTCACTGTCGCCGTCTTCGCCGAGCGGAGTGTGCAGGGAGATCGGCTCGCGACCGTACTTCTGGACCTCGACGACCTTCTCGGGTGTCATGTCGAGCTCGCGGCTCAGTTCCTCCGGCGTGGGTTCGCGCCCGAGGTCTTGGAGCATCTGTCGCTGCACACGAGCGAGCTTGTTGATGACCTCGACCATGTGGACCGGGATGCGGATCGTTCGCGCCTGGTCGGCCATGGCGCGTGTGATCGCCTGACGAATCCACCAGGTCGCGTAGGTCGAGAACTTGAAGCCCTTTGTGTAGTCGAACTTCTCGACGGCGCGGATGAGACCGAGGTTGCCCTCCTGGATGAGGTCCAGGAACTGCATCCCACGGCCGGTGTAGCGCTTGGCGAGAGAGACGACCAGACGCAGGTTCGCACCCAGCAGGTGGCTCTTCGCGCGTTGGCCGTCGCGTGCGACCCACTGAAGGTCAAGTCCGAGCTGTGAGGACTTGTCCGAGGCGGACATCGTCGAGAGCTTCTCCTCGGCGAACAGACCCGCCTCGATTCGCATGGCGAGCTCGACCTCTTCGGCCGCGTTCAGCAGCGGAACCTTACCGATCTGCTTCAGGTAGTCCTTGACAGGGTCTGCGGTGGCGCCGGTGATCTGGGTGGAGTAGACCGGTACCTCTTCCTCGTCCTTGGAGGAAATGACGATCGCGCCCGTGGGCAGCGGTTCCGTGAAGGCGGGCTTCTTCGCGTCGGAATCCTCGTCCGAGTCGTCGTCGCCGTCCTTCGCGTCCTTCTTGTCCGCGGTGTCGTCGTCCGAATCTTCCTCGGTGTCGTCGACGCCGTCGGCGTCCTCGGGCTCTTCGTCGAGGTCGGCCTCGTCCTCGTCCTTCTTCTTCTTACCGCGCGCCGGAGCGGCCTTGGTGGCCGTACGCGCGCGTTCGGTGGCGGGGGCGTCCGACGACGCGGAGGTCTTCTTGGCCGGGCTCTTCTTGGCCGGGGCCTTGGCCTCGGCCTTCTTCGCGGTGGCGGTCTTCGGTGCGGCCTTCTTCGCCGGCGCCTTCGTGGCGGCGGCCGTGGTCGACGCCGCCTTCGTCGTTTCCGCCGCGTCGTCGGCAGACGCCTTCGTAGCTGCCGAGGTCGAGCGTGTGCGGGAGGTCTTCGTGCCTGAGGTCACGGGCTGCCTTTCACCGGGCGATACCGGGTATTGCGTACACGAGGAAGTCCCTTGTCAAGCCCCAGACCGTGAAAAGTCCGGAGAGACAACGGGACAGGTCCCCATTGTCTCACACCTCTTGACAGGGTCGTGCAGGCGTGCGAGGACCACTCGATACAACCCCTCGGCGCCCTTCGGCATTCCCTACGGCCGGCGGAATCTCTCGTCGTCACCCGGGCCGGAGGCGAGGAATCGCTCGAGTTCGGCGGCGAGTTCGTCGGCGCTGGGAAGGTCGCCCTCGTGGATGATCGGCTGGGCCTGGGGGGACCCGGCCATATATGCGTCGTACCGCTCCTCCAGGCCGTGGAGCATCGAGGTGAGCTCCTCATTGCTGGAGACCTGTTCGTTGACCTTCTCGAGATACTCACGGTTGTCATCGCGCAACTCATCGCCATCGAAGACGAGCCCCGTCGCAATCCCGATGCTGTCCAGCCCCGCCAGCGCGGCGCCCGGGAAGTCGGTGTCGCCGAGGTAATGCGGCACCAGGAGGGCGAATCCGGCCACGGCAGCGCCGGTCTGGGCGAACCGGTGTTCTAAGAGGTGTCCGATTGTGGCCGGCACCTGAGTGTGCGGCTTCCACACGGAATGCGCCGTCGTGAGATCGGGCCGGGTTCCGCTGACCGTGGTTCCGAGCGGGCGTGTGTGCGGCACCGGCATCGGAATGGCGTGCACCCACGTCACCTCGGAGACCTGCAGGCCCTCGGCAAGCCCCACGACGGTCTCGGCGAACGCCTCCCAGGCGAAGTCGGGCTCATAGCCGACGAGCGTCAGGAAGGGGCTTCCTGCCGAATCGTGTGCCAGTGCGAGCTCCAGGCGGGGCGGTCGGTAGTCCGTCAACCGGTCCGACTCGAACGTGATGATCGGACGCCGCGCACGGTAATCGAGGAGCGCGTCGTTGGCGAAGACGACGATGGGAGAGGGGTCGAGGTCCTCGCGAATGAAGTCGACGAGACGACCGCTCACTCCCCCGGCGTCGGTGTAACCGGTCAGGACCACGACCAGGGGGATCCCGGCGGGCACGGGTGGTGCGGACGCGACGCGCTCGTAGAGGGGACCGTGGACGGGCATGATTCCACTGTACGAGGCCGGGGGAAGCGTCGGCGCGGCTCGGTCGCGCTCACAGCGAACAGAAATGCACGGTCAGTGGGGCCGGAGCGGTTGGCTCTGACCGCCGGTGGACTCGCGGATGACCAGCTCGGGCTGGAATCGGACCGACCGAGGCGGGTCGTCCGGATCCGCGAGCGCTTCCAGGAGGAGCGACACCGCCGAGGCACCGATCTCCCGCGCCGGCTGGCGCACGGTGGACAGCGGCACAACGCTGGTCGCCGAGAAGTCGATGTCGTCGTAACCGATGATCGCCAGCTCCTCCGGGACGCGTACGCCGCCGAGGATCGAGGCCCCTTGAAGGAAGCCGACGGCGAGAAGATCGTTTGCGCAGAAGACGGCGCTCGGCCGATCGGCGGCCGGACGCGCGGCGATGGCGGCGCCCGCCTCACGCCCCGCGAGCACGGTCAGTTCGGGGGTGTCGATGATCTCGACGTGAGCGCCTCGCGCATCGCCGATCGCGTGCCGCGCCCCGCGGAAGCGCTGGGCGACCTGCGGCGTCGTGATCGGCCCGCCGACGAGGGCGATGCGCGTGTGGTGCTGGTCGAGGAGGTGTTGCACGGCCATCCGGCCGCCCTCTTCGTCATCGACCGACACGGACCAGAGGGTGTCGCTGGATGACTCCGCATCGACCAGGACCACCGGAATACCCGCGGCGACAAGTTCGTCAACGCTCTCCGGATGGTGACGCGCCGGCGTCAACAGCACCCCGTTGACACGCTGTTCGCGGAAAAGGTCGAGGTACGAGCGCTCCCGCTCGACGTTCTGATCACTTGTTCCGAGCAGGACGGTCATTCCTGCTTCGCTTGCCCTCGCCTCCGCGCCGCGGGCGACGTCTGCGAAGAAGGGGTTTCCGGCATCGAGGACCACGAGACCGATGCTCCGACTGCGGCCTGCGCGAAGTTGGCGCGCGGCGTCGTTACGGACGAATCCGAGCGAGGCGATTGCGGTGCGCACCTTCTCCGCTGTCGTAGCGGACACGTTGCCCTTACCGTTCAAGACGTTCGAGACCGTACCGACCGACACGCCAGCCGCCCGCGCCACATCGCGCACGCTCACTGCCATCTCTGCGCCCTCCGTCTGGACTTCGCTGAACACTATCCCACCGCCGACGGCACCTGAGAGGTCTCGCGGACACGCGAACGGTGTCGTTTGAGTGATTCCTCTGATCGTCATTCCTCTGATACAGTGCCCGTGAAACGATTCAATCAATGATGAGGAAGTGAACGGCGGAATGGCCCGCGTCTGTTTCGAATTGCAGATCGACCCTGACCTGGTCGACGACTACATCGCACGGCACAGTCCCGTGTGGCCCGAGATGCTCGCGGAGATCGAGGCGGCCGGGCGCCGCAACTACTCGCTGTTCCTCGGCGCCGGAGGACGGCTCGTGGGCTACTACGAGACCGACGACGACGACGCGGCCAGACGCTACCTGGCGGAGTCCTCCGTGGCGGCGCGGTGGGAGGCCTCGATGGCACCCTTCTTCGTCGACCTGGGCGGCCGCGCCGACCAGGCTGCCACCA
Source organism: Microbacteriaceae bacterium PS02070 (assembly GCA_029959865.1). Classification (GTDB taxonomy): domain Bacteria; phylum Actinomycetota; class Actinomycetes; order Actinomycetales; family Microbacteriaceae; genus Microbacterium. The sequence goes on from JASCPE010000002.1 coordinate 629,427, forward strand.
CGTTGACCGAAGTTTTTCATCTTCATGACCAACTGGCGGCTGCGGCCGCCCCGACCGAGAGCAGCGCATCATGAGCACCCTCTCCCCCGAGATCCTCTCCACACTCGAGGAACAAGCCATCGAATTGCCATCGTGGGCATTCGGAAACTCCGGCACGCGTTTTCGCGTGTTCGGAACGCCGGGCACGCCGCGAGACGTCTATGAGAAAGTCTCCGACGCCGCCCAGGTGAACCGCTTCACGGCCCTCGCTCCGAGCGTCGCGCTCCACATCCCGTGGGACAAGGTCGATGACTACGCGGCACTGCGTCGTCACGCCGACGAGGAGGGCGTGACCCTCGGCACGGTGAACTCGAACACCTTCCAGGACGAGGACTACAAGTTCGGCGCCCTGACCCACGAGGACGACCGCATTCGCCAGAAGGCCATCGACCACCACTTCGAGTGCATCGACATCATGGATGCCACGGGGTCACGCGACCTGAAGATCTGGCTCGCCGAGGGTTCCAACTACCCCGGCCAGAACGACATGCGCGCCCGCCAGGATCGTCTGCACGACTCGCTGCAGCAGATCTATGACCGTCTGGGCGAGGCTCAGCGCCTCGTGCTGGAGTACAAGTTCTTCGAGCCGTCGTTCTACCACACGGACGTCCCGGACTGGGGCACCTCCTACGCCCAGGTCGCGACTCTCGGAGACAAGGCGATGGTGTGCCTGGACACCGGCCACCACGCTCCGGGAACCAACATCGAGTTCATCGTGATGCAGCTTCTGCGTCTCGGGAAGCTCGGCTCGTTCGACTTCAACAGCCGCTTCTACGCCGATGATGACCTCATCGTCGGTGCCGCGGACCCGTTCCAGCTCTTCCGCATCCTCGTCGAGGTCATCCGAGGCGGCGGGCTGAACAACCCCGACGTCGCCTTCATGCTCGATCAGTGCCACAACATCGAGGCGAAGATCCCGGGCCAGATCCGTTCCGTGCTCAACGTGCAGGAGATGACTGCCCGCGCACTCCTCCTCGACCGTGATGCCCTCGCCGCAGCGCAGTCTGCGAACGACGTGCTCGGCGCTCAGAAGGTGTACATGGACGCGTTCTACACCGACGTCCGACCCGCTCTCGCGCAGTGGCGTGAGAGCCGCGGCCTGGACGCGGACCCGATGGCCGCATATGCCGCCTCCGGTTACCAGGAGCGTGTCGAAGCCGACCGGGTCGGTGGCGCACAGGCGGGATGGGGTGCCTGAGATGAGTGGAACCCTCCCCACGGAAAGCAGCCGGCGCCCGATGAGCGCGTGGAAGGCCACGATCGCCGTCGCCATGTCGAACTACATCGAGGCCGGTGCGATCATCGCCCTGGCGACGAGCCTGTCGATGTGGCAGTCCGAGTTCGGATTCCCCGACGGCGTCGTCGGCCTCATCGCCGCCTTCTCCGCGAATGCCTTCGGTTCCGCCATCGGTGCCGCCGTCGGCGGGCCGTTGAGCGACCGGTACGGCCGGAAGTTCATCTACACGTACGACCTCATCCTGTTCATGCTCGGTGCTCTGTTGGTGACGTTCGCAGCGAACGTGCCGATGCTGTTCATCGGTGTCATCGCGATGGGAATCGCGGTTGGTGCCGGCGTCACGGCGTCGTGGACCTACATCGCTGAGGAGGCGCCCGCGGACAAGCGTGCCGCGCACGTCGGTACGGCCCAGCTCGCGTGGTCGATCGGCCCCGCGGTCGGCTTCCTGCTGGCCGTGCTCGTCGAGCCCCTGGGGCTCCTCGGCTCGCGCCTGATCTTCCTGCACCTGTTCGTCATCGCGCTGATCACCTGGTGGGTGCGTCGCGGCCTTTCCGAGTCGACCCGTTGGAAGGCTGAGCGTGCAGAGGCTATCGCCAGCGGCCGGAAGGTGTCGTTCTTCTCCGGCATCACGGGCCTGTTCAAGGAGCGTCGCAACTGGGTCCCGCTGCTCTTCCTGCTCGGGGTCTACGGTCTGTGGAACACCGTCGCGGGTCAGGCTGGCATCTTCCAGCCGCGCGTGTACGACGCGTCCGGGCTGCACGATGCCACGCAGCAGAACCTCCTGCAGGTGCTCGTGTGGACTCTGACGGCGGCCGGTACCTACTTCATCTTCATGCGCTACGGCGACAAGGTGAGCCGACGTTGGCTGTACTTCGGCGGCGCGACTCTCGGCATCGTCGCGTGGGCTGTGCTCATCTACGCGCCCCCTGGTCTGTTCTCCCTGCTGTTCTTCGCGGTCGGTTGGGGTGTCTCCTCGGGTGTCGGTGCGCAGGCGTTCTACGGCCTGTGGACGGCGGAACTGTTCGCCACCCGCTACCGAGCAAGCGCGCAGGGCGTCCTGTTCATGCTCGCCCGCGTCTTGGTCGGCCTGCTGAGCCTCGTGTTCCCCGTGCTGCTGGCGCAGACCGGCCTCGCGGTTCTCGGTCTGATCATCCTCGGCCTGCTGATCGCCGCGGCGATCATCGGAACCATCTGGGCGCCCAAGACCGAGGGCAAGAGCCTCGAAGAGATCGAAAAGGAGCGCTACGGCGCGTGATTCGGCGCCGTCGCTGCATCAGACTGTCGGCATCGGCAACGGTGCCATCCAACGAAGGAACATTCCATGACTAACACAACCGTCACCGAGCTCCTTGCGCGCAGCAACCGCCTGGGCTCGGATCCGAAGAACACCAACTACGCCGGCGGAAACACCTCGGCGAAGGGCACTGAGACGGACCCGGTCACGGGGGAACCCGTCGAACTGCTCTGGGTCAAGGGCTCGGGCGGCGACCTGGGCACGCTCGAGGAGAAGGGCCTGGCCGTCCTGCGGCTCGACCGGATGCGCGCCCTCGTGGACGTGTACCCGGGCGTCGAGCGCGAAGATGAAATGGTCGCGGCGTTCGACTACTGCCTGCACGGCAAGGGCGGCGCTGCGCCGTCGATCGATACGGCCATGCACGGGCTGGTCGATTCCGCGCACGTGGACCACCTGCACCCGGACAGCGGAATCGCGATTGCGACGGCCGCGGACGGCGAGGAACTGACGCAGAAGATCTTCGGCGACAAGGTCGTGTGGGTGCCGTGGCGCCGTCCCGGCTTCCAGCTGGGCTTGGACATCGCCGCCATCAAGGAGCGCAACCCGCAGGCGATCGGCACGATCCTCGGGGGTCACGGCATCACCGCGTGGGGCGACACGAGCGACGAGGCGGAGCGCAACAGCCTCTGGATCATCGAGACCGCTGCGGACTACATCGCCGAGCATGGAGCGAAGGACCCGTTCGGCGGCGTCCGCGACGGCTTCGCGGCTCTCCCCGACGAGGAGCGGCGAGCCAAGGCAGCCGCGCTTGCCCCCACCATCCGTGGCCTCGCGTCGACCGACAAGCCGATGGTCGGCCACTTCACCGACAGTGATGTGGTCCTTGACTTCCTCGCATCTGAGCGGGCACCGGAACTGGCCGCGCTGGGCACGAGCTGCCCCGACCACTTCCTTCGGACGAAGGTCAAGCCGCTCATCGTGGATCTCCCCGCGGATGCCTCCGTCGAGGACACGATCGCGCGGCTGAAGGAGCTCCACCAGGAGTACCGCGCCGACTACAAGGCCTACTACGACGCCTATGCGACGGACGCAAGCCCCGCCATGCGCGGCGCAGACCCGCTCATCGTCTTGGTGCCGGGCGTCGGTATGTTCAGCTACGGCGCGAACAAGCAGACCGCGCGGGTCGCGGGTGAGTTCTACGTGAACGCGATCAACGTGATGCGTGGCGCGGAAGCTCTGTCCACCTACACCCCGATCTCCGACGAGGAGAAGTTCCGCATCGAGTACTGGGCACTGGAGGAGGCAAAGCTTCAGCGGATGCCGAAGCCCAAGACCCACCAGGGCCGCATTGCGTTCGTCACCGGAGCGGCCAGCGGCATCGGTAAGGCGATCGCCACGCGTCTGGCCGCGGAAGGCGCCTGCGTCGTGGTCGCGGACCTCGATCTCGAGAAGGCGCAGGCCGTGGCTGCAGAGCTCGGCTCGACTGACGTCGCCATCGGGGTGGCAGCGAACGTTGCAGACGAAGCCGGGGTCCAGGCCGCGATCGATGCGACCGTGCTCGCGTTCGGCGGCATCGACCTCGTAGTCAACAACGCCGGGCTGTCGCTCTCCAAGAGCCTCCTGGAGACCACCGAGAAGGACTGGGATCTCCAGCACGATGTCATGGCGAAGGGGTCGTTCTTCGTCTCGAAGGCTGCCGCCGGCGCCCTCATCGCGCAGCAGTTGGGCGGAGACATCATCTACATCTCGTCCAAGAACTCGGTGTTCGCGGGCCCGAACAACATCGCCTACTCCGCAACGAAGGCCGATCAGGCTCACCAGGTCCGACTGCTCGCAGTGGAGCTCGGCGAGCACGGCGTGCGCGTCAACGGCATCAACCCTGACGGTGTTGTGCGGGGGTCGGGCATCTTCGCGAGCGGTTGGGGTGCGAACCGTGCCGCAACCTACGGCGTGAATGAAGAGGATCTCGGACAGTTCTACGCGAACCGCACGATCCTGAAGCGCGAAGTCGTGCCGGAGAACGTTGCCGACGCGGTCTACGTGCTCACGGGTCCCGAGCTGACGCGTACGACCGGCCTCCACATCCCCGTCGATTCGGGCGTGGCTGCGGCGTTCCTGCGATGACATCGGGGAGCGTCGCCGCGGTCGACTTCGGTGCCACCAGCGGACGGGTGATCCTTGGCCGGGTCGGCCCCGGAGTGCTGGAGACGGAGACGATCGCGCGCTTCCCGAATGAGCCCGTTTTCACGGCAGGGACGCTGCGCTGGGACATCCTCTCGCTGTACTCCTCGGCACTGTCGGGGCTTCGACGAGCGATCCGGGCCGAACCTGACGTTCGCAGCATCGGGATCGACTCGTGGGCCGTTGACTACGGACTTCTGCGCAGTGGGCAGTTGGTCGGAAACCCGTTCCACTATCGGGACGAGCGCACGGCCCGCGGCGTGGAGGCGGTCCATGCCGCGCTCCCCCACGCCGAGCTGTATCCGCGCAACGGTCTCCAGTTCCTTCCGTTCAACACGCTGTACCAGCTGGCCGCCGAGGACGAGGACACCCTGGCATTCGCCGACCAACTGCTGTTGATCCCGGATCTTGTCGCGTACTGGCTGACCGGCCAGGCGCGCGCGGAGCTGACCAACGCGTCGACGACCGGACTTCTGCCAGCAGGTGGAACCGCATGGGACGCGGAGCTGATCACGACGCTGGGACTCTCCGGCGGGCTGTTGCCGAGCCTCATCGCGCCCGGCGAAACTCTCGCGCCGCTCCAACCTGCCGTCGCTCAGGCGGTCGGCGCCGCCGTGGACGTCGTGGCCGTCGGATCGCATGACACGGCCTCAGCCGTCGTTGCCGTGCCGATGGACTCTGCCCATGCCGCGTACATTTCGTGCGGCACATGGGGGCTTGTCGGCGTGGAACTGTCTGACCCGATTCTCACGGAAGAGGCACGCACGGCGGGCTTTACCAATGAGGGCGGCGTCGATGGACGTGTGCGTCTGCTCCGCAACGTGATGGGTCTCTGGATCCTCACGGAAACGGTGCGTGGCTGGGAGCGCGCAGGAGACGAGATCGTGTTGACGGAGCTGCTCGACGCTGCCGCGCGTGTGCCGGCAGATTCTGTGCCGCTGTTCGACGTGAACGACCCCTCTTTCCTGCCGCCAGGTGACATGCCGGCGCGGATCGATGCCTGGTGCGCGGAGCGCGGCATGTCCGCGCCTGCGACCCGGGCCGAGTATGCGCGCTCGATCATCGAGTCGCTCGCGCAAGGATTCGCTGACGCGGTGCGCGCCGCGGCAGATCTCGGCGGGGTCGATGTACGGACGATCCACATCGTCGGTGGCGGTGCGTTGAACACCCTGTTGTGCCAGCGAACCGCGGACCGCAGCGGCACCGCGGTGCTCGCCGGTCCGGTCGAGGCCACGGCGCTCGGAAATGTGCTCATTCAGGCGCGTGCCGCTGGTTTGGTCTCGGGTTCGCTCGAAGATCTCCGCGAACTCGTCGCGCGCACACACGAGCCAACGAGGTACACGCCGCGCTGACCCACCGCCAGGGCGTGCGGGCAAACCTAGGATGGATGTATGCCGTATCCCGCGTTGTCGCACTCTACAGAGCCACTGACCACCGCCGATGCTGAGGCCCTCGTCCTCGCCCTCCCGCCCCTGGATGAGGTGGGCGACGCGTTGGAGGACTACCCCGGTGTGACGGCGGCGTTGAAAGCCATCGGCTTCGTTGGAGCCCCGGGTGTGGTCTTCCGGCTGCACCTGCCAGAGATCACCTCGTCGGCCCTCGCCGTCGTCGGAACCGGTGCTGCTCCTGATGCGGCGGCGTACCGCGATGCCGCCGGTGCGGCGGCGCGCATTCTCACCGGCTTCGAGTCGCTTGCCGTGGCTGCGCCGCTTCGCCCAGATCTCGTGTCTGAGCTCCTCGAGGGCGCCGTGATCGGCGGGTATCGGTTTGAGACCTACAAGTCCACGGCGCCGAAGAAGAGGGCGGAGAAGGTGGCCGTCCACTCCCCCGAGGCTGTCCCGGCCGAGGTCGTGACCGCTGCGCAGACGGTGGGAGCCTCCCTGGCGCTGGTCAAGGACCTCGTCAACACCCCGGCGGAGTGGCTCAGCCCGACCGACTTCGCCGATTTCGCGATCGAGGTTGCGAGCGAGCTTCCCATCGCGGTGGATGTCTACGACGAGGAACGCTTGGAAGAGGAGGGCTTCGGCGGCATCCTCGGGGTCGGACAGGGGTCTGACCGACCGCCGCGCTTCATCCATATCGATTACGCGCCCGAAGCGGCCACACGCCACATCGCGATCGTCGGGAAGGGAATCACCTTCGACACCGGTGGACTCTCGCTCAAGCCCGCCGCCAGCATGGTCGGGATGAAGTACGACATGTGCGGCGCGGCCGTGGCACTGTCGGTGGTCGTGGCCGCCGCACGTTTGGGCCTGCCCGTGCGCGTGTCGGGGTGGCTGTGCGTCGCCGACAACATGCCATCGGGTCGAGCGACCCGGCCCGGCGACGTCGTGCGCATTCTCGATGGGACCACCGTCGAAGTCCTGAACACCGACGCCGAAGGCCGGCTTGTCCTCGCCGACGGCCTCGTCGCGGCGAGTCGCGCACAGCCCGACCTTCTGATCGACGTCGCGACCCTCACCGGTGCCATCACCGTCGCTCTCGGGACCCGCACGGCGGGAGTCATGGGCAGCGACGAGGCGACCGCAGCCTTCCTCGCGGCAGCCGAGCGTGCGGGCGAACTGGCCTGGCGACTGCCGCTCCCGGAGTACATGAACGATGAGCTGGATTCTCCGATCGCGGACCTGCAGAACGCGAAGATCGGCGACCCCGCCGGTGGGTCGATGTTCGCGGGCCTGTTCCTCCAGAGGTTTGTCGGACGCCAGGGCGACGGCGACGACGCGCCGCGTATTCCGTGGGTGCACCTGGACATCGCCGGAGTCGGCACCAACAAGGGTGCTCCGCACGGCGCCACCGACAAGGGTCCGACCGCGGCGACTGTCCGCTCGCTCATTGAGCTGGTGAAAGCGGAAGGACAGTGAGCACGCACGACGCGGACGTGGTCGTTCTCGGGGGCGGAAGCGGAGGCTACGCCGCCGCTCTGCGCGCGGCCGAGTTGGGCTCTCGCGTCGTGATCATCGAGAAGGACAAGGTCGGCGGAACGTGTCTGCACCGCGGGTGCGTCCCGACCAAGGCATTGCTGCGCGTAGGCGAGGTCGCGGATGAGATCCGCGGCGCGCAACGTTTAGGTCTGGATGCGAATCTGACCGCAATCGACGGCGCGCGCGTGAAGGAGTTTCGCGACGGCATCGTTTCCGGCAAGCACAAGGGCCTGACGGGTCTGCTGGCCGCGCGCAAGATCACGACGGTCTTCGGAGAAGGTGTGCTCACCGCAGAAGGCACGGTGCGCGTCGGAGATGACGAGTACCGAGGCGAGAATCTCGTTCTCGCCGTTGGCGCGCGTACCCGACCGTTCCCCGGCGTGGCGGTGGGGGGCCGCATTCTCGATAGTGAAAGCGCCCTCGCCATGGACGAGATTCCGGCACGAGTGATCATCCTCGGCGGCGGCGTGATCGGCGTCGAGTTCGCCAGCGCGTGGCGCTCACTGGGGGCAGAAGTCACCGTGATTGAGGCGCTCCCCCGGCTCATCGCGGCCGAAGATGCCAGTGCGAGCAAGGCACTCGAGCGGGCATTCGCCGCGCGTGGAATCGACGTGCGCACAGGGGTGTCTGTCGTCAGCGCGTCCGCGAACGATGACAGCGTCACTGTGACCGTGGATGGAGGCGACACACTCACTGCCGACTACGCACTCGTTGCCATCGGGCGGGTCCCCGCAACCGACGGGATCGGCCTCGAGGACGCCCACGTCGTCACCGACCGCGGGTGGATTCAGGTGGACGAGGATGGGCGAACGAGCGTGGATGGTGTGTGGGCCGTCGGTGACATCGTGCCGGGACCGCAGCTTGCGCACCGCGGCTTCGCGCAGGGCATCCGGGTGGCAGAGCTCATCGGTGGGCAGACTCCCCCCGTTCTGGACGACCAGGCGATTCCGCGCGTGACGTACTCGCACCCAGAAGTGGCTGCGGTCGGAATGACAGAGGAAGCGGCGCGCGAGCGATTCGCCGACAACATTACCGTTCAGGAATATAACCTCGCCGGGAATGCAAAGAGTTCGATCTTGGGCGCCGCCGGATTCGTGAAGATCCTCCGACGCACCGATGGCCCCATCATCGGGGCGACGCTCGTCGGTGATCGGGTGGGCGAGCTCATCACAGAGGTACAGCTCGCGATCGGCTGGGAGGCGCACCCGGAGGACATCGCCCCGTTCATCCACGCTCACCCCACGCAGAGTGAGGCGCTGGGTGAGGCATTCCTCGCCCTTTCCGGCAAACCGCTGCACGCCCTCTGAGGCGCGGGGCCACCGGCATCACTAAGGTAGATAAGACATCAGAACTTCCATAAGGAGCAACGACATGAGCGAACCCGTGGTCCTTCCCGCGCTCGGCGAGAGCGTCACCGAGGGAACGGTGACCCGCTGGCTCAAGAACGTCGGTGACACGGTTGAGGCCGACGAGGGTCTTCTCGAGATTTCGACCGACAAGGTCGACACCGAGATCCCCTCGCCGATCAGCGGTGTGATCGAGGAGATCCTCGTACAGGAGGACGAGACCGTCGAGGTCGGCGCCGTCCTGGCCAAGATCGGCGATGGGTCCGGCGGAGGGTCTGACGACTCCGCTCCCAGCGAGGAGGAGGTGGCGGACGCTGAGTCCCCCGCCGAGGATCCCGCCGCCGGTGGCGCCGCTGCCCAGGAGGCGGAGGAGGCCCCTGAGAAGCCTCAGGCAGAGGCCGCTCCGGCAGGCTCCGACGACGCTCAGGACGTCGTACTGCCCGAACTCGGTGAGAGCGTCACCGAGGGAACCGTCACGCGCTGGCTCAAGGAAGTCGGCGACGAGGTCGAGGTTGACGAGCCGCTGCTGGAGATCTCGACCGACAAGGTCGACACCGAGATCCCCTCGCCGATCGCGGGCACGCTTCAGGAGATCGTCGTGGCTGAGGACGAGACCGTCGAGGTCGGTGCCGTGCTCGCACGCATCGGTTCCGGTGCACCCGCCGCACCGCCCGCCGAGCCGGAGAAGGCGCCGGAGGCTCCCAGTACGGAAGCCGCGGAGCCGGTGAAGGCTGACGAGGCGAAGGCCCCTGAAGTCGATCAGCCCAAGGGTGATGCTCCGGCCGAGTCCGCCACGGAGACCTCGAAGGAGCCCGCGCCTGCGGAGCCCACGCCGGACACGTCCAGCAAGGGCTCGGACGCGCCGGCGCAAGAGCAGCCCGCACGCCTCGGCGCCGACAGCGATGAAGACGGGCCCACGTACGTCACGCCGCTCGTTCGCCGTCTTGCCAAAGAGCACAACGTCGATCTCGCATCGGTCAAGGGCTCGGGCGTGGGAGGTCGCATCCGAAAGGAAGACGTCCTGAAGGCCGCGGAAGGCGCGACCGACGCGCCGGCAGCTGCGTCGTCGCCGGCCGCCGAAGAGGCACCCACGGTGGAGATCTCGCCGCTGCGCGGGACGACCCAGCCGATGTCACGTCTCCGCAAGGTGCTCGCCGAGCGTGCCGTCGCATCGATGCAGCAAACAGCGCAGCTGACGACGGTCGTTGAGGTCGATGTCACCAAGCTCGCCGCATTCCGCGACGGTGCGAAGAAGACGTTCCAGGAGAAGACAGGCGACAAGCTCTCCTTCCTCCCCTTCTTCGCCAAGGCTGCGGCAGAGGCTCTGCAGCAGTTCCCGATCATCAATGCGACGGTGGACGGCGACAAGATCGTCTACCCGGCGTCGGAGAACCTCTCGATCGCCGTGGACACCGAACGTGGGCTTCTCACGCCAGTCCTGCGCGACGCCGCAGACAAGAATCTCGCTGAGATCGCTCACGACATCGCTGACCTCGCCGCGCGCACGCGTAACAACAAGCTGAAGCCGGACGAGCTGGCGGGCGGTACGTTCACCCTCACCAACACCGGTTCGCGTGGGGCGCTGTTCGACACGCCCGTCGTGTTCCTTCCGCAGTCGGCGATCCTCGGTACCGGCGTCGTGTTCAAGCGCCCCGGTGTCGTGAACGTCGACGGCGTGGACGCGATCTCGATCCGCTCCTACGTCTTCCTCGCGCTGTCGTACGACCACCGGGTCATCGACGGCGCGGACGCCGCACGGTTCCTCACCGCAGTGAAGACCCGCTTGGAGTCGGCGAACTTCCAGGCACAGCTCGGAATCTAATCGGCGGCTGCGACGTCGTACACGTCGCGGATCAGCCACTGACGGCCGTCGCGCACGATCACCAAGATCTGCGCGGCGGCTTCGTCGTTCGCGTCGACGCGAAACACGACAATGTCGCCGAAGTCCTCGATCAGTGTCACGAGTTCTGCGGGCGGGCGCATCCGGGTCAGTGCCTGCGATGCCACCTCTTCGCGGAGCGAGCGCGCACAATCGGAATCATCGGCGCACGTGAGATCAGCCTCGGCCAGCTGACGCGCGGCATCGGCGGGTTCTTCGCTCGCGGCCGGTGCCCCAGGCAAGACCGATGGTGAGGCCGGTGCCGCCGAGGTGGAAGGCGTGCCCGAGGTCGTGGGCTCCGGCGCGGAGGTCGCATCGCTCTCGGTGGGCCACCACAGACCGGCCGCGAGGACGACAGTGGCGGCAGCGGCGGCCACTAGGAGGGGAAAGCGCCGATGCCGGACACGCTCCGGGACGGCGCTGGTGGGTTCCGACGCGAGTGAGTCCGGGCTCAGAGCCTTCTCCGCGGACTGCCCCAGGGTGAGGGTGGGCGTGCGTCGCCGACGGGGCAGTGCTGCGGCCAGCCGGTCGGCCCATCCGGGTGAGGTGAAGCGGCTCGCCCAGTCGCGAAGGGTCCCGAAGCGCTCACGCGCTTCGGGACGCGCTATGGCCGCGCTGGGGCGACGTGGACGTGTGGCGGGCGTGGGGTCACGCGGTGTCCGAAGGCTCGCGGGCGGCGCCTGCGCGAGGACTGCGTCTTCCCACGCAGCGCCGTCACGGTCGAGTCGGCGCGGAGACGCAATAAGCTCCGCAGCCTCCGTGATCAGAGCGCCCAGCGGACCGTGGTGCGTGCGAGCAATGTCCTCGAGGAGGTCTCGCGCGGAATCGGCCCAGGACGCGTCGCCGGTGAGCGCCACCACCGGCTTTCCGGATTCGGTGACCCACCACTGGCCGGCCCGCTCCCCCAGTCGGTGGGCCTCCGTTGCAGCACGCACGATGCTCACCGCGACCGTGACAGCCTCGCCCGCAGAGAGCGGATTCGTCTCGTCGATGAAGTCGCTCAGTCTGCGTGTGCAGTGGTCGAAAGCGATGACGGCGCCCGAGGGGCCCTGGCCCACATCTCGGGGAGCCAGAACATGCCCGTCGCCGCCCGCACGCCACACAGCATTGCCGGCGAGCTCACCATCATCGACCCACACGAGCGAGGTCGGATCGCCCGTCAACAGCCCCGGGTACGGACCCTCCCCGCGCGGGAGCCGGCGCAGGGGCGCCGAGCCGGCGGGAGAGGAAGCGGGCTCACCGTGAACGTCGATCGACATGGCGCCATCGTCACCCGCGCTCGTCGTCCCGTGTCGGCGTCCGGCGATCCCGTGTGAGCCGCGGATCGCGACATCGCCTGGGGAGGAGCAGACGGTAGGCTAGGGGCATGTCTTCACGCAGCACCGGTGCGGAGAAGCGACCCGGCTTCTTCAAGCAATTGCGGTCCCTCTTCACCTTCACGAAAGAGGAATACTCCTTCCTCCCCTGGCTCCTGATCGCGATCGTCCTGGTCGGCATCGGCCTCGGCGTGGTCCTCGGCTTCCTCATTCCGCCTGCCCCGGTGTGGAGCATCATCCTGTGGGGCTTCACCGGCCTCATGTTCGGAATCCTCGCGGCCCTCATGGTGATGACGCGGCTGTCGACCAAGGTCATGTACAAGAAGATCGACGGCGTTCCCGGTGCCGCCGGTCACGTGCTCTCCACGTCGCTCGGACGCCGTTGGGTTGCCTCGGAAGTCCCCGTGGGAGTGAACCCCAAGACGCAGGACGCCGTCTACCGAGCCGTGGGCCGTGGTGGAGTTGTGCTTGTCGCCGAGGGTGCCAAAGGCCGGCTCACACGACTCATCAACGACGAGAAGATGAAGGTCACGCGCGTCGCCTCCGGTGTACCGATCCAGGTGCTCCACCTCGGACACGGTGAGGACGATGTTCCGATCTCCAAGCTCTCCTCGACCATTAAGGGGCTGCCGAAGCAGCTGGATCGCGCGACGATGGCCGCAGTGGTCAAGCGCATCGACTCCATCTCCAAGTCGGCGACGTCATTGCCCATCCCGAAGGGTATCGACCCGATGAAGGTACGTGCTCAGCGTCCACGCTGAGTAGGGGACGATCACGCTCGCGGCATCGATGCCGCCCCGAAGGTAGCGCGCCGACAGCGGCGGCGATCATTGTTGCGGCTGAGAAAGATTAGCGGCGCACGAGGACGGTTCCGGCCGCTTTGTCGTGCAATCCCCGCTGATCGCTGTCCCAGATGACCGCGGGAATCACGATGACCAGGAGTACCGTGCGTACGATCGGTCGCCAGATGCCCGTCCACGCGCCGTCCACCCTCGTCAGTCGCAGCCCGGTGAGGCGGTGGCCGGGGCTCCCCCCGAGCGTGGGGATGAACAGGATCTGGATGATGGCGAAGACGATCATCGGCGCGAACATCGTCACTCCCGCCTCGCTCGGGTAGGCGAACTGGTCGTAGCCGAAGAACGCGCTTGCGATCAGCGTTGCTGCGGCGTAGTCGATGATGAGCGCGATGATTCGCCGGCCCAATCGTGCGACGCTTCCGGTACCAGACTCCGGCAATCCGAGTCGCTCCCCGGGGTATCGAGACGGGGGAACATCGGAGGACACACCGTCAGCCTATCGAGCACCACGTAACATGTCGGAAACATGGGAGATACTGCCGGGCAACTGTTGCTCGATAGGTTCTAACGGAGCTAGTCACCGACGCGCTCCTCACCCACCCGATCTTGGAGACTCCATGTTCAAAGATTCATCCGAGGTGCTGAAGTTCATCAAGGACGAGGACGTCAAGTTCCTCGACATCCGTTTCACGGATCTCCCCGGTGTGCAGCAGCACTTCAACATTCCGGCTTCCACCGTTGACGAAGACTTCTTCACGGTCGGTCAGCTGTTCGACGGCTCCTCGATCCGCGGGTTCGCGAACATCAACGAGTCCGACATGCAGCTCATCCCCGACGTGACGACGGCGTACCTCGACCCGTTCCGCGAGGCGAAGACGCTCATCATGATCTTCGACATCTACAACCCTCGTAACGGCGAGATTTACCACAAGGACCCGCGCCAGGTCGCGAAGAAGGCCGAGAAGTATCTCGAGTCCACCGGCATCGCCGACACCGCGTTCTTCGCTCCCGAGGCGGAGTTCTACATCTTCGACGACGTGCGCTACGAGGTGAAGCAGAACCAGAGCTTCTATTTCGTCGACTCCGAAGAGGGTGCCTGGAACACCGGTCGCGTCGAAGAGGGCGGAAACCTCGCGAACAAGACCCCGTTCAAGGGTGGCTACTTCCCCGTTCCCCCGATCGACAAGCAGGCCGATCTGCGTGATGACATCAGCCTCAAGCTGATCGAGTCCGGCCTCGAGCTCGAGCGTGCGCACCACGAGGTGGGCACCGGCGGTCAGGCGGAGATCAACTACAAGTTCGACACGATGGTCCACTCCGCGGACGACATCCTCAAGTTCAAGTACATCGTTAAGGGTGTCGCGGACGAGTGGGGCAAGGTCGCGACCTTCATGCCGAAGCCGCTGTTCGGTGACAACGGTTCGGGCATGCACACCCACCAGTCGCTGTGGCTGGGTGGCAAGCCGCTGTTCTATGACGAGACCGGCTACGCGCAGCTCTCCGACGTGGCTCGCTGGTACATCGGCGGTCTGCTCGCACACGCGCCGGCCGTGCTCGCCTTCACGAACCCCACGCTGAACTCCTACAAGCGTCTCGTCAAGGGCTACGAGGCTCCCGTCAACCTGGTCTACTCGGCCGGTAACCGTTCGGCGGCCATCCGCATCCCGATCACCGGCTCGAACCCCAAGGCCAAGCGCATCGAGTTCCGCGCCCCCGACTCGTCGGGCAACCCGTACCTTGCGTTCGCTGCGCAGCTGATGGCCGGCATCGACGGAATCATCAACCGCATCGAGCCGCACGAGCCGGTCGACAAGGACCTGTACGAGCTGCCTCCCGAGGAAGCCAAGAACATCCCGCAGGTGCCGAACTCGCTGCTCGACTCGCTCGAGGCGCTGCGCGCGGACCACGAGTTCCTGACCCGCGGCAACGTGTTCACCCCGGAGCTCATCGAGACGTGGATCGAGTACAAGATCGAGAACGAGATCCAGCCGATCAACGCCCGTCCTCACCCGTTCGAGTACGAGCTCTACTTCTCGGTCTAATCGAGCATCGCGGCGAACCGCCGCACACACCGACCCCCGGAGAGTGGGGACCGATTTTCTCGGTCCGACTCCCGGGGGTCAGTTCGTGCGGACGGTCTGGCATGGTGTCCCACGGACGATGGACTATTCAGCAGGATGGGGAGCACTCGGCACGTGAGTGAGAATGGACGCATGCCGTCTCGCATCGCGATCGCCACACCGGGCGTGCACGCGACAGCGGCGGGGTTGGCGGCAATCGATGCCGGGGGAAATGCGATCGACGCGGCCGTCTCGGCGATCATTGCGGCGTCAGCGACGGACCCCGGAATGGTGACTCCGTTCGGTGGAGCGTACTGCGCGATCTGGCCCGCGGGTGGCGAGCCGGTGGTTATCGACGGCAACGTAGAGATGCCCGGTCGGGGCGCACCACCCGAGGCTTTCGGTCGTGGGCTGACGAGCATCGATACGAGCTATGGCGGCGGCCTCACCACCTTCGTGGGCCCCGGGTCGGTGGCCACCTCGGGGATGTTCGCGGCGCTCGACCTCGCCCACCGTCGCTACGGTGCGGCGCCGTGGTCACGACTGTTCGACGAGACCGTCGCGGTGTTGCGCTCCGGGTACCAGGTGAGCGAGACCGCCGCGTCGTACCTGGCTCTCGTCGCCGACACGATCTTCTCCTGGGATCCGCTCACGCGTGCCCTCTATCTCGTGGACCCGCCCGAAGACGAGATCGACCCCGCGGCCCGGCGACCGACGGCGCGTCAGGCGGGCGATGTCGTCATCGACCCGACCCTCGCCGACACCCTGCGTGAGATCGGTGATGACGGCGCGCAGACGCTGTACACCGGGCGCCTTGCCCGCCTGATCGCCGCGGACATGTCCGAGCGTGGCGGACTTCTCACTGCCGCCGACCTGGCCGCCTACCGTGCGATCGCGCGTCGGCCCCTGCGGACCACTCTCGGCGCGTGGGATGTCGCCGCCAATCCCCCACCGTCCATCGGCGGGGTCGTCCTCACGGCGATGCTTCGGCTCATCGCGCGTGAGAACGCGACCTCAGACCAGGCGCACATCGCGCGCATCATGATCAGGATGATGCAGGCCCGCGCGGCGAGGCTGGACGAGGCGGCCGACCTTGAGGCTGCGGGGCGTGATCTCCTCGAAGCGATCGAGCGCAGTGACGTCGCGGGACTGTCGTCCTCTCCCGATACCGTCCATGTGTCCGTCGTCGACGGAGACGGCAACGCGTGCGCGATCACCGCATCGGCCGGATACGGCTCGGGGATGAACCTCGCCGGCACGGGGCTCCTGGGAAACAACGCTCTCGGTGAGCCGGAACTGAACCGCCGCGGCCTGCATGCGCTCGCCCCCGGGACACGGCTCGCCTCGAACATGGCGCCGACCGTGGCGCGGGGTCGGGGCGGCGAGATCCTGGCGATCGGGTCTCCGGGGGCGGACCGCATCACGTCGGCGTTGAGCCTGACGCTTGCTCGCTTCTGCCTCGGCGGTGAGTCGCTCGCGGCGGCGATCGATGCGCCTCGCCTGCACGCACGCGTGCAGGACGGAATCTCGGAGATCGAGTACGAGGACGACCCGACGCTGGCAGCGACGCTGCGGGCCGCGCCCGATCTCCGCGTGCGCGCGCACCCCGCGCGATCGATGTACTTCGGGGGCGTCGGTGCGGCCGTGCGCGAGCAGGGCGGCACAGTGAGTGCTGACACCGACCCTCGGCGTATCTCCTCCGCCGCCGTTCGCTGACCTGACCACGTCTCTCGACGTTCGGCGGGACCGATGCGCCGGCGGCGATAGAGGGTGGGAGCGGTCACGCCCCGCAGGGACGCACGGCCATCCCCGCTGGAGTGTCGGTCGGCCGAGTGTCGTGGCGGGACGCAGCGAATGCGCCATTAGGCTGGGGTTTCCGGAAGTTGTTAGGCTGGTCGCGGCCTGGCCGCCGCCGCTGTGCTGATCGATGTCGTCGTGTGCAGCGCGTGAAGTCGATCGCCGGGCCGACCGCCGAGACCACAGAGCCTCCACAAGCAGCAAGATTGGGTTGCACGAATGCCGAAGCAAATTCGATTGAATTTGATTTTCCACACTTCCGGCAGGCACGATGCGGGCTGGAAGGCGTTCGACGATCCCACCGTTCTGGTCGACGACATCGACCATCAGATCACGCTCGCGAAACTCGCCGAGGAGGCGAAGTTCGACGCGATCTTCCTCCCGGACACCCCCGAGGTGCTCAACCCCAACTTCCTCCGCAAACCACGCCGCGGCCTCGACCCCGCGATGACGTTGGCTGCGATTGCGCAGCACACGAAGCACCTCGGGCTCATCTCGACGGCGGGCTCGCTATTCGGGCACCCCTACCAAGTGGCGCGGCAGATTGCGAGCCTGCAGCACATCAGTAAGGGCCGGGCGGGCTGGAACGTCGTCACCAGCCAGTCCAACGAGGCCTATCACGCCGTGGGCCTGCCCGTGGAGCGCTTGGACCGTGCGGCTCGGTACGCGAAGGCCTCCGAGTTCGTCGAGATCGTCTTCGCTCACTGGGATTCGCTCCCTCGCGAGGCGATCGTGGCAGACAAGGAGAACCACGTCTTCATCGACCGGACGCTGACCCGGCCGGTCGACTTCGACGGCGAGTACTACAAGTCTTCCGGGACCCTCCAACTCACCGGTCGCTATCACGGTGACCGGCCCGTGGTGTTCCAGGCGGGAGTTTCAGCGCAGAGCCAGGCCTTCGGCGCCGGACGTCGAACACGATCGGAAGTTCTACGCCGGGGCGAAGGCCTACGCCGAGAAGTATGGCCGCAACCCCGACGACCTCGTCCTGCTGCCGGGTCTGTACGCCGTGGTCGGCGACACCGAGGCCGAGGCCCGCAAACGCAAGGCAGAATTCGACGACCTCATGGAGACGAAGTTCCTCGTCGGCAATCTCGCGACGTCTCTGGGCATCCCGGCGGAGAAGCTCGACCCGAACAGGGAACTCCCCTATGGACTGTTCGAGGAGTACCCGACCGAGGACGAGGTGATCACCTATCGTCGCGGAAACATCGGTGGCGTCTCCCGGGAGAACGGCTTCACCGTCAAGCAGCTCGTGCATCACAACCTGACCCGCGGCCAACGGGCGCTCTTCGGGACCCCCGAGCAGGTGGCAGACAAGATCATCGAATGGCGTGATTCAGGCGTCAGCGACGGATTCAACATCAACGTCGACGTCCAGTTCGACGGGATGCAACGATTCCGGGATGTCATCACGGAACTTCAGAACCGTGGCCGCTTCCGCAAGGACTACGAGTTCGACAACTTCCGCCAGAACTACGGACTGCCGAGCGCTGCGGACGCCTGAGCGCACGCACGAGCCACGCTCACCCGAAGAACTGCTTCTCGAAGCCGCGCCGGGCTCGACGTGCGGCGCCCATCCAATCCTCTTCGACGCGGGTCGCCGAACGGGGCGGATACTCCAGAAGCCGGCCGATCGCGTCGAGTCTGCCGCGGTCCGTGGGGAGCACGTCGCTCGTCTGACCGGTCATGAGGGTGTTGGCCGAGCGCAGTCGGCTCGCCAGCCGCCAGGACTCTGCGAGACGCTTGGCCACGATCGCCGGCACAAGCCCTGCCTCGCGCGCGGCATCGAGGGCCTTCATCGTCGAGGTCGTGCGCAGGCCTGGAATGCGACGCCCGTGTTCCAACTGAAGCAGTTGGACGAGCCACTCGGTATCGCTCAGGCCACCGGGGCCGAGCTTGAGGTGACGTGACTTGTCCACCCCCTGTGGCAGGCGCTCATTCTCCACGCGCGCTTTGATCCTGCGGATCTCTCGTAGCGCCTGCTGGTCGATGGTGTCCGGGTAGCGCACCTCGTCGGCCATCGCAGTGAACTTCTCGATCAGCTTGACGCTGCCTGCGATGCCCCGTGCGCGCAGGAGCGCCTGCGCCTCCCAGGACACCGACCACCGACGGTAGTACTCGGTGTAGGCATGCAGGGATCGCACCAGCGGTCCGTTGCGCCCCTCGGGACGAAGGTCCGCGTCCAGCTCGAAAGGAACACGGTGGTCCTCGGAGTACGTGCGCAGGCCCTGCACGATCTTGAGCGAGAGCTCCTGTGCGCGTTGCGGATCGACACCGTTCGCGTCATAGACGTAGAGCACGTCTGCGTCGGACCCGAACCCGATCTCCGCGCCGCCCAGACGCCCCATCGCGATCACGGAGAAATCGAGCGCTCTGTCCTCTTCCGGCACGACCTCCCGTCGCACGGCACGCAACGTCGCCTGGATCGTGACCTCCGTCACCGTCGTCAGCGCCGCGGCCAAGTCTTCCACGGTCATCTCCGTCAGCACCGCAGTCATCGCCAAGCGCAGCATCTCGCGACGGCGAAGATCGCGCACAGCCCGCATCGCATCCTCGATCGTGCGGTGACGGGCCTGGATTGCGCGAGCCTCCTGCTGAAGCGCCACTCCGGTCCGCGGCACGAGTTGATCGGTCTGATCGAGCCATGCGACGGAGTTCGGGATCCACTCCATGAGGTCGGCGATGTAGCGGGAGCTCGAGAGGGCTCGGGTGAGCTGCTCCGCCGCACCGGCCGAGTCGCGCAGCACGCGCAGGAACCAGGGCGTGTCGCCGAGCCGCTCGCTGATTCGGCGGAACGCGAGCAGTCCTCCGTCCGGATCGGCGCCATCGGCGAACCACCGCAGCATGACCGGCAGCAAGTGCCTCTGGATCGTTGCCTTTCGGCTGAGCCCAGAGGTCAAGGCACCGATGTGGCGGAGGGCGCCCTTGGGGTCGCGGAAGCCGATCGCCGCAAGCCGGTCGCTCGCCTGAGCCGAGGTGAGAGCGGCATCTTCCGCGGGAAGGGCGGCGACGGCGGACAGAAGCGGCCGGTAGAACAGGCGCACGTGGATGTCACGCACCTCCCGTCGCACCGAATCCCAGAGATCCCACACGCCCTGCCCGCTTTCCGCGAGGCGGGAGGCGCGAGCGAGCGTGCGGCGTCCTTCGTCGGTATCAGGCATGAGGTGCGTGCGCTGAAGCCTCTTCAGCTGCATGCGGTGCTCCAGCACTCGGAGCGTGCGGTAATCGCGGGAGAAGGTCGCCGCGTCCTGGCGGCCGATGAAGCCCTGCGCGACGAGAGCGTCGAGGGATTCGACGGTGCCGCGCTTGCGGACGTTCTCATCTGTGAGACCGTGCACGAGTTGGAGGAGCTGCACCGTGAACTCGATGTCGCGGATTCCCCCAGGGCCGAGCTTGATCTGCAGCGGAACCTCGTCGGCGGGAATGTGCTCGGTGACTCGCTCGCGCATACGCTGGACACTGTCGACGAAGTTCTCCCGCGCGGCACTGGTCCACACTTTCGGCTGTACCGCCGCGATGTACTGCGCGCCGAGTTCGGAATCCCCTGCCAGGGGACGCGCCTTCAGCAGCGCTTGGAACTCCCAACTGGACGCCCACCGGTCGTAGTACGAGATGTGCGACTCGAGAGTGCGCACGAGGGCGCCCTGCTTCCCCTCCGGCCTGAGGTTCGGATCCACCTCCCACAGTGGTGGCTCGACCTCGAAGCCGGAGATGCCACGCATCGTCTGCACCGCGAGCCGGGTGGCGATATCAATCGCGCGTGCATCGCTGATCTCGACGTCGGCCGCGGGGTCGGCGCCGCCGACGAAGATGACGTCGACGTCGCTGACGTAGTTCAGCTCGCGAGCGCCAGCCTTGCCCATGCCGATGATGGCGAGTCTCGTCGCCGCGACCTGTTCCCTCGGGAACATCGGCGCCTGTGTGCTGATGCGGGTGCGCGCAACGGCGAGTGAGGCTTCGAGCGCGGCGCCAGCAAGGTCCGCCAGCCCCGCGGCGACGCGGGGCATCACATCGAGCGGGTCGTCCGCGGTGAGGTCGAACCCGGCGATGCGGGCGAGGATGCGCCGGTACCGGACTCGGAGAGCGACCCACGCCTTCTCCTCCCCCGACGCGGCGAACCCATCCCGCTCGTCGACGGCCCCCAGCAGCTCTTTGCGCATCTCCTCCGATGAAGGGACCGCCACGCCCTCCGCGATCAGTGCGGTGAGCTCGCCGGGGTGGCGGAAGAAGAACTCCCCGAATCCTTCGGACGCTCCGATGAGGCGCCACACGAGGCTCGGGTCGTCGTCCAGCGCTCGTTGCACGATGCTCGCGTCACGACGAGCGATCTTGACGAGTGCGGCCAGCGCGGCGTCCGGGTCGGCCGCCTGGCGGGCGTCGGTGAGCAGGCCTTCGCGCGTGAAGCCGATGAGGTCAGCAAGTTCTTCTGCGGCGCGACCGGAGGCGGTCAGGTCGGTGAATCCGCTGCGCGCCAGCGCGGTCAGCGGTGCGGCTCGCTCTGCGGAACTCATGGCCTGCAGGTCAGAGCATCTCCAGGTTGCTCTTCAGTTCGAAGGGCGTCACCTGGGCGCGGTAGTCCTGCCACTCGCGACGCTTGTTCAGGAGCACGTAGTTGAAGACCTGCTCACCGAGCGTTTCGGCGACCAGCTCTGAATCCTCCATGTACTCCAGCGCGTGGTCGAGGCTCGCGGGCAGTGAGGCATAGCCCAGGGCCCGGCGTTCGCCTTCGCTGAGCTGCCAGACGTTGTCCTCTGCCTCTGAGGGGAGGTCGTACTCGTTCTCGATGCCCTTGAGGCCGGCTGCGAGCAGGAGCGCGTAGGCGAGGTAGGGATTGGCTGCGGAGTCGAGGGCACGGTACTCGACGCGCGAGGACTGGCCCTTCTGCGGCTTATACATCGGCACCCGCACAAGCGCGGACCGGTTGTTGTGGCCCCAGGTGATGAAGCTCGGAGCCTCGTCACCACCCCACAGGCGCTTGTACGAGTTCACGAACTGGTTCGTCACCGCGGAGATCTCGCGCGCGTGGGTGAGCAGCCCAGCGATGAAATGGCGCCCGGTCTTGGACAGCCCGTACTCGGCGCCGTCCTCGTAGAAGGCGTTGGAGTCGCCCTCGAACAACGACATGTGCGTATGCATGCCGCTGCCAGGCTGTCCGCTGAGCGGCTTCGGCATGAAGGTGGCGTAGACACCCTGCTCGATCGCCACTTCCTTCACGACCGTGCGGAACGTCATGATGTTGTCGGCGGTGGCGAGTGCATCCGCGTACCGCAGGTCGATCTCGTTCTGACCCGGCCCACCCTCGTGGTGCGAGTACTCGACGGAGATGCCGAGGTCTTCGAGCATCCGTACCGAGCGGCGCCGGAAGTCGTGGGCGGTGCCTCCGGGCACGTTGTCGAAGTAACCCGCGGAGTCGACGGGCTGCGGGCCATCGGGGCCGTACGACGAAGACTTCAGCAGGTAGAACTCGATCTCCGGGTGCGTGTAGAACGTGAACCCGAGGTCCGCTGCTTTCGCGAGCGTCCTCTTCAGGACGTTTCGGGGGTCCGCGACTGCGGGCTGACCGTCGGGCGTCGTGATGTCGCAGAACATCCGCGCCGTGGGGTCGATCTCACCGCGCCACGGAAGCAGCTGGAACGTTGAGGGGTCCGGCACAGCGAGCAGGTCCGACTCGAACGAGCGGGTCAGGCCCTCGATGGCTGAGCCGTCGAACCCGAGCCCTTCGTTGAAGGCACCTTCGACCTCGGCCGGGGCGATCGCTACGGACTTCAGGGTGCCGATGACATCGGTGAACCACAGCCGGACGAACTTGACTCCGCGGTCTTCGATCGTGCGGAGCACGAAATCACGCTGCTTATCCATCGGATCCTCTCAGAAGGCGTCGGTGCCACGGAACGTCACCGCCAGACTATCTGCCGTCACAGGCAGAGACGGCTGGCATCGATCCGTATTACCGGCTGCGTTGGGTCACTCGTTCTCGAGGGCGTCGTCCTCGGCCCACTCGCGCGAGCGTTCCGCAATGATCTGGGGAGCACGAGCGGCCTCTTCGGCGGTGTCGAAGGGGCCCGCACGGTCGATCGCCGGAGAGATCATGCCGTGTTCGACCTGACCGGTCTTGAGGTTGAAGTAGTACTTGTTCTCGTCGGACATGGGAACTCCCCGATCGTGGATCATCTGCCGTCTTCGATCCTACCGAGCAGAGGACTCGGACTGGATAGGCTGGCGGGTATGGCGAAACGTGCACCACGCGCAGTGGGGATTGACATCGGCGGAACCGGCATCAAGGGAGCGCTGGTCGACCTGAGCGATGGCTCACTGCTGACCGATCGGATCAAGGTCGCCACACCGAAGGGCGCTGAACCGGAGGACGTCCTGGCCGCGGTGAAAAAGGTGCTCAGCACGATCGGCGATCACGATGCCCCGCTGGGTGTGGCATTCCCGGCGGTGGTTCGCCGCGGCAAGACCATGTCGGCGGCGAACGTTGCGAAGACCTGGATCGGGTTCGAGGCGGAGGACTTCTTCCAGCAGGGCCTGGGCCGAGACATCCACTTCGCGAATGACGCCGACGTCGCAGGCGTCGCCGAGGTGCGCTACGGCGCAGCGAAGGGTGTCGACGGTCTCGCCTTGTTGACGACGCTCGGGACCGGGATCGGCACCGCTCTCATCTACGACGGGGTTCTCGTGCCGAACTCGGAGCTCGGCCATCTCCCGCGCGCGAACCACAAGAGGTCCGCCGAGCAGTGGGCTGCCTATTCCGCGAAGGAGCGGGACGAGTTGTCCTGGTCGGCGTGGGCGGAACGCTTGCAGTGGTACTACTCGACGCTGGAGGATCTGCTCAACCCCGATCTCTTCATCGTCGGTGGCGGTGTATCGAAGCATGCTGACGAGTTCCTGCCACTGTTGCAGATCGACACGCCCATCGTCCCCGCGGTGCACCGCAACAACGCGGGCATCATCGGAGCGGCCGCCCTGTCTGTCGACTGACATCACCTCGCGGGTCCGTTCGACGAGCACGTGGGGGCGACGCCCGCACGATGAGCGCCCGCCGAGTGAGCGGCGCCGGCAGTCCCGTGGCGGGTGATGGGCGCGAATGGGTCGGCCTGTACGCCGGGTTCTGTCCGGAGGCGTGAGCCTCGTGGACGGTCATCTCTCTCGGCGACACGTTGCCGTGCCGCTCTAGCGGCCTACCCGGGAACTCGGCGGGCAGCGTCGACGTTCCCTGTCTGGCCTTGCTCCGAGCGAGGTTTGCCATGCGAATCGCGTCACCGCGATCCCGGTGGTCTCTTACACCACCCTTTCACCCTTACCGGGGCATGCCCGGCGGTCTTCTCTCTGTGGCACTGTCTCGCGGATTTCTCCGGGTGGGCGTTACCCACCGCTCTGCCCTGTGGAGCCCGGACGTTCCTCGGTGCGGTCTCCCGCAACGCGACCGTCCAGCCGACCCATTCGCTCGCCCAGTTTACGCCCCACAGGCCGCGGCTGAACCGCCGCGCTGTTCGGTGCTCGCGGCAGGAACTCATCGCGCGCAGCGACGCGCGCGGCTACTTCTCCGCCGCCACCGGGCCGATCTGTACATCGAGCGGGAAGTCTGCCGGGAAGTCACCGAAGAGAAGTCGTGCGGCCTCATCCGCGCTGCTGCGCAGTACCTCGGCGACGTCGTCGGCGCAGGCCAAGGGGGTGTGGACGATGACCTCGTCGTGCAGGAAGAACGCGAGATGCGGCCGTGACTCGAACGCCGCACCCGAGTGGCTGGGCGCGGCCTGGGCAACGGGCCCGAGCCGGGTGAGCGCCTTGCGGATTTCGGCCAGCCACGCGAGCGACCACTCCGCGGCCGTCCCCTGAACGACGAAGTTCCGCGTGAATCGCCCGCGATCACGCGCCCGCGCCCGGGCACGCTCCCCTGCGACGGCGGGTGCGTCAGCGGCGCTCGCGTCCTGTTGTTCCCGTCTCCAACGCTCGGAGGGTGCCGGGCAGGTGCGGCCCAGCCACGTGGAGACGACCTCTCCGGCTTCACCGCGCGCCGCAGCGTCATCAACGAGACGCATCGCGCGCGGGTACCGCCGCCGCAGCGCAGGGAGCAGACGCGCGCTGTCGCCCGTTGTGGCCCCATACATCGCGCCGAGGATCGCGATCTTGGCATCGGCGCGCGTCGGCACGGTTCCGTCGTCGGCGATGTGCTGATAGAGATCCCGCGCGCGGGCCGCGTCGGCGAGGGCATGATCGCTGGACATCGCCGCCAGCACTCTCGGCTCCAACTGCGCCACATCAGCGCTGACCAAGGTCCACCCGGGGTCGGCGACGACCGCTGCCCTCAGCATTCTCGGGATCTGAAGAGCGCCGCCTCCCGAAGATGCCCACCGGCCCGTCACGACGCCGCCCGGCACATACACCGGTCGGAACCGGCGATCGCGCACCCAGGTCTCCAGCCATGCCCAGCCGTTGGCCTGAAGCAGCCGGGAGAGTTGTCGGTACTCGATCAGGGGCGCGATGGCCGGATGGTCGAACCGCCGCAGCTCCCACCGCCCTGTTGACTGTGCGGGGATCCCGGCTCGATGAAGCGCGCGCAGAAGCTTCGGCTGCGAGTCAAGCGAAGCCTGCGGATCCCCCAATGCGCCGCGGACCTGCTCACGGAGCTCGACAAGGGTCTGGGGAAGGACGCTGGTCGACGAGCGCTCACCGAGCATCTCTACGAGAATCTGGTCATGCCGGTCTGCGGACCAGGGCACCCCCGCGGCGTGAAGCTCGGCTGCGATCAGGGCGCCGGCGGACTCGGCTGCCGCCAGGAGTCGGAGGCGCCCCGCATGCGCAGCGGAGCTGAGAGCCTCTTGCTGTCGGTGGAACTCTTCCAAGGTGGCATCGATGGCGTGTGGCGCGCGCCGCGCGCCGTCGTCCAGCTCGAACAGCGTGGGCGTTCCGGACTGCTCCGATTCGGCGGGCGCATCCCACTGCTCGGCGGCGCGGAGCGCGCCGGCGTCGGCGACCGACGCACTGTCTCGCAGAATGGCATGCACGAGCCGGAGGTCGTGACAGCGTTGCAGCGTGATCCCCTGCTCCAGGAAGGGCGGATACCACCGCGCCGTGTCGCTCCACACCCAGCGCACGGTGTCGTCTTCACGACCGAGAGCGTGCACATCCTGAGGCGACAGCGTTCGACGCCGAATCTCGTTGCCGTCCGCAGCGAGATCGGCCACGGCGACGGCATCGGCGGAGGAGCCGACGACCCGGAACGCGGTGGCGGTCACGGATGCGGGATCATGCCGGGGTGCTGTCGCTCCGGATGAGGATGCAGCCACACTCCGGGCACGGCACGATGTCGTCATCTGCATGGGCGCGGATCTCGCGCAGATCCGTCTCAGCGAGCACCATACGACAGCCTTCGCAGGTGCGGCCGCGCAACAGCGCTGCTCCAGCGGATCGCTGAGCGACCCGGTCGAAGAACGCAACGAGATCTGCCGGCAGCTCTGCGGTGACAGCAGCACGGTCGCGGGCTGCAGCCTCGAACTTCGCTGTCGCCTCGCCGACCGCCGCCTTCGCCTCGGCGCTCAGTCGCGCGCCTTCTTCGTTCGTTGTGGCGATGAGGGCTTCCTGCGCGGTGACCTCGGCGTCCAGGACCTCGAGTCGTTCCATGATCTCAAGCTCCGTGTCCTCGAGTGCGCGCTTGCGGCGTTCGAGGGAAGCGATCTCGGACTCCAAGCCCTGGGCTTCCTTGGCGTTCGAGCTTGCACTGAGCAGGCCCGCGTCGCGCTGTGCGCGGGTCTCGACGAGTG
The DNA here is from genome assembly GCA_029959865.1 of Microbacteriaceae bacterium PS02070. GTDB lineage: Bacteria > Actinomycetota > Actinomycetes > Actinomycetales > Microbacteriaceae > Microbacterium. Next base: position 656,001 of record JASCPE010000002.1, read on the forward strand.
CCACGTCGCTCTCCACCCGCGACAGCTCGGTGCGGGCATCGTCACGCAGTCCTTGCAGGCGGTTCAGCTCAGCGGACTGTTCCTGGCGCTGCGCGAGGAGCTCGCGCACGCGAGTGGTCTGAGAGGGGTTCTTGCGCGCCAGGTCGGCCGTGGCGATAACGACATCGAGCGCCGCGACGTCGAGGAGTCGGGCTTGGTCGGCGGGGCTGGCTTTCACACGTCCAACCTATCGCGTGCCCGGACGGTCGGCAGGGCCTCTCCGAGTTCAGGAGCGCGGGGGCGAGGGCTTGGGGATGAGGTGATAACCCGCCCACACGGCGACACCGACGCACAGCGCGAGGAGGACGAATGCGCCCGGCCACGTCACGATGGGTTCGGCGATGCAGGTGTTCGCTCGGACGTCCCCTTGTGTGGGACACGATCCTCCTTGTATCCCGAATGCGAGCACGGCAACGACAAATGCGGCCAGGATCGCTACGATCCAGGGCCACCGTGCGTTCGCGTCCACGCGTGCCATCCTTCGACGGTACCGTCTTGCTCGGACGACATGGACAGCGCGAGAAAAAGGCTGAGGCCGAGCGCGTCGTGGCGCTGAGACAGTCCCGCCTTGCGTCCAAAACTGTGGGCCCAGAGAGACTCGAACTCCCGACCCCCTCGGTGTAAACGAGGTGCTCTAACCAACTGAGCTATAGGCCCGCGGTTCTCAGTCTACGAGACTCTCAAGCGCGTCCCGGTACCCGTCGAGGGGGCGGACCACCGTGGTGTCATCCGTGACGACCGACCAGCGCACCACGCCGTTCGTGTCGATCAGAAAGCTCCCGCGGCCGGCGACACCGCGCTCGGGGATGAAAACCCCATACTCCTGGGCCACCGCTCCGTGCGGCCAGAAGTCCGAGACGAGATCAAACGTGTAATCCTGCTGCTCGGCCCATGCCGCCTGCGCGAAGCCGCTATCGACCGAGATGCCGATCACGCGGACACCGGCGTCTTCGAAGACGGCGATGTTGTCGCGGATCTCGCACAGTTCGCCCTGACAGCGCCCAGAGAAGGCGAGGGGGAAGAACACAAGCACGACAGGTTGTTCCCGCCACGCGTCGGAGAGGGTGAGCTGACCGCCGCCGGTGCTGCCGAGAGTGAAATCGGGTGCCGTATCTCCCACCTGGATCGTCATGTCGACATCCTGTCACGTGGGGATATCGATAGGCTGAAGGTGGCCCGGTGTGGGGCACTCCCCCGATTCCCCCGCGCACGCGGCAGACCGGCACACAACGCCAGCAAGAAAGGTCACCCGTGACTGTCAACGATCAGGACCCGTACTCGCAGGACACGCTCGACAGCGATCCCGAAGAGACCAGCGAGTGGCAGGAGTCGCTCAGCCAACTTGTCGAAGCAAGGGGTGCAGGCCGCGGTCGCGAGATCATGCTGAGCCTGCTGCGCACGTCGCGCGATTTGCAGCTCAACGTGCCGCAGGTGCCCACCACCGACTACATCAACACGATCTCCATCGATAAGGAGCCTGCGTTCCCCGGTGACGAGGAACTCGAGCGCCGGTACCGTCGCTGGCTCCGGTGGAACGCCGCTGTCACGGTGCACCGCGCGCAGCGGCCCGGGATCGGGGTGGGGGGACACATCTCGACCTACGCGTCGTCCGCCTCGCTCTACGAAGTCGGGTTCAACCACTTCTTCCGCGGCCCTGACGGCGAGTCTTCGGGCGATCAGATCTTCATCCAGGGGCACGCCTCCCCCGGGATCTACGCGCGTTCGTTCCTGGAGGGTCGCCTCACGGAGGCGCAGCTGGACGGCTTCCGCCAGGAGGCCTCCGCCGCCCCGAACGGCCTGCCCTCCTACCCGCACCCGCGTCTCATGCCGGAGTACTGGCAGTTCCCGACCGTGTCGATGGGTCTCGGCCCGATCAACGCGATCTATCAGGCGATGGCCAACAAGTACCTCACCAACCGCGGCATCAAGGACGCATCCGACTCCCACGTCTGGGCATTCCTCGGCGACGGCGAAATGGACGAGGTCGAGAGCCGCGGTCAGCTGCAGGTCGCTGCGAACGAAGGTCTGGACAACCTCACCTTCGTGATCAACTGCAACCTCCAGCGCCTGGACGGCCCCGTCCGCGGTAACGGCAAGATCATCCAGGAACTGGAGAGCTTCTTCCGCGGTGCGGGCTGGAACGTCATCAAGGTCGTCTGGGGTCGTGGCTGGGACGAACTGCTCCAGAACGACCATGACGGCGCCCTCGTCCGCCTCATGAACAGCACTCCGGACGGTGACTTCCAGACCTACCGTGCTGAAGACGGCGCGTTCATCCGTGAGCACTTCTTCGGTCGCGACGAGCGCACCGCGGCTCTCGTGAAGGACTGGAGCGACGAGGAGATCTGGGGCAAGCTCCGACGCGGTGGCCTGGACTACCAGAAGGTCTACGCGGCCTACAAGACCGCCGTGGAGCACAAGGGCCAGCCGACCGTCATCCTCGCGAAGACCATCAAGGGCTACGGCCTCGGGCACCACTTCGAGGGCCGCAACGCGACCCACCAGATGAAGAAGATGACTCTCGAGGACCTCAAGCAGTTCCGCGATGCAATGCGCATCCCGATCACGAACGAGCAGCTCGAGGAGAACCCCTACCTCCCGCCGTACTACAACCCGGGACCGGACGACGAGACCATCAAGTACATGGTCGAGCGGCGTCGCTCACTCGGTGGCTTCCTGCCGCAGCGTTCCGCGACACACGTGCCGCTGTCGCTGCCGGACGCGAAGGCGTACGCCGCCGCGAAGAAGGGCTCAGGTACGCAGGAGATCGCCACCACCATGGCGTTCGTGCGCCTCCTCAAAGATCTGCTCCGCTCGAAGGACTTCGGTCACCGCATCGTGCCGATCATTCCCGACGAGGCCCGCACCTTCGGCATGGACGCGTACTTCCCGACGGCAAAGATCTACAACCCGCACGGTCAGAACTACACGTCGGTCGACCGCGATCTGCTCCTTGCCTACAAGGAGAGCCCCCAGGGCCAGATCCTGCACGTCGGCATCAACGAAGCAGGAGCCGTCGCGGCCTTCACCGCGACCGGTACCTCCTACGCGACGCACGGCGAGCCGCTCATCCCGGTCTACGTCTTCTACTCGATGTTCGGGTTCCAGCGCACCGGTGACGCCCAGTGGGCCGCCGGAGACCAGATGGCGCGCGGCTTCGTGATCGGCGCCACCGCGGGCCGAACCACTCTGACGGGAGAAGGTCTCCAGCACGCGGACGGTCACTCGCCGCTCCTTGCCACGACAAACCCAGCGACAATTTCGTATGACCCCGCCTACGGTTACGAGATCGCTCACATCGTCAACGCGGGTCTCGAGCGCATGTACGGCGGTGAGCACCCCGACCCCAACGTCATGTACTACCTCACGGTGTACAACGAGCCGCTCGTTCAGCCGGCTGAGCCTGAGGACGTTGATGCCGAGGGCATCGTCCGGGGAATCCACCGCGTCTCCGTCGGCGACGCGGACGGACCGCGCACGCAGCTCTTCGCCTCCGGTGTGGGACTGCCCTGGGCGCTCGAGGCCCAGCAGCTCCTCAAGGATGATTGGGGCGTTGCTGCGGATGTCTGGTCGGTCACCAGCTGGAGCGAGTTGGCACGCGACGGAATCGCCGTGGACAAGCACAACTTCCTCCACCCCGAGGAAGAGCCGCAGGTTCCGTACCTCACGAAGAAGCTGGAAGGCGTCGAGGGCCCCGTGGTGGCCGTCAGCGACTTCATGACCGCGGTGCAGGAGCAGATTCGCCCCTGGGTCCCCGGCAGCTTCGCTGCTTTGGGCGCCGACGGATTCGGCTTCTCCGACACGCGGGCTGCCGCGCGCCGCTTCTTCAAGATCGACGGACCGTCGGTCGTGGTGCGCGCGCTGCAGTCGCTCGCCGCGGAAGGCAAGGTCGACAAGAGCGTGGCCGCTCAAGCGATCGAGAAGTACAAGCTTTTCGACGTGAACGCGGGCACCAGCGGCAACGCCGGCGGAGAGAGCTGACCCACGAATGACCGACGAGGCAACGCTGCCTGACAAAGCGGAGACGCTTGCGTGGCTGCGTCGTGTCTCGGGCGATCTGGCCACGGCAACGATCAAGCGACTGGAGTCGTCGTTGCCGTGGTACGCGGACATGCCGCCTGCGCGTCGCTCCGCGGTGGGGTTGGTCGCGCAGGCCGGGATCTCCTCATTCATCGACTGGTACGACGACCCGAATGCAACTCCGTGGATCGCGGCGGATATCTTCGCCGCAGCTCCTCGCGAGCTGCTCCGCAGCGTCAGCCTCACACAGACGTTGCAACTGATCCGAGTCACCGTCGCCGTGACGGAGGAGCGGGTCGCGGGGCGTCGAGATGACCTCCGCGAGAGCATGCTGCTCTACTCGCGGGAGGTGGCGTTTGCTGCGGCCGACGTTTACGCCCGTGCGGCGGAGGCGCGTGGCCTGTGGGACGCTCGCCTGGAAGCCCTCGTCGTGGACTCCATTCTCACCGGCGAGGCGGACGAAGAGCTCCCTAGCCGCATCGCTGCTCTCGGGTGGCACGGCCACGGTGAGGTCGCTGTGCTCGTCGGCACGACTCCCCCGCAGTTCGACGTCGACCAGTTCCGTCGGATCGCACGCAAGCTCGGCGTCGATGTGCTTATCGGGGTCCAGGGGTCACGCCTGGTCCTCGTGATCGGGCGCGCGACGACCGAGGTGCCGCCCGAAGGTGAGCTGAGCTTCACCGAGATCGCGAACCACTTCGAGGCCGCATTCGGTCCGGGCCATCTCGTGCTCGGACCGGCCGTGAACGCCCTGGTTGAGGCGAGCCAGAGTGCACGCGCCGCGTTGGCAGGCTTCGCCGTCGCCAGCGCGTGGCGTAACGCACCTCGTCCCGTCGAGGCCGACGACCTCCTCCCCGAGCGTGCCCTGGCAGGCGACGCCGTCGCGAAGGCGACCCTCGTCGACCGGATCTACCGTCCGCTGCAGGCGCATTCGACCGACCTCGTCCTCACCCTCTGGGCCTACCTCGACAACGGGCGCTCGCTCGAGGCCACGGCGCGGGAGCTGTTCGTGCACCCGAACACGGTCCGATACCGGCTCAAGCGCGTCTCGGACGTCATCGGGTGGGATGCCACGGGGCCGCGCGAGGCGCTCATTCTTCAGACCGCGCTGATCCTCGGATCGATCGGCAGCGAGGTCTCGCGCCGCCGCAGCACGCAGGCGCGGCGTTCCTGACGCTGTGCGGCGCGCACAAAGCATCTCCGGTTTCTTGTGCGCACATATCCAACGAGTGCATCCACATTGTTGGCAGGATGGAGGACGTGATCGTCGCCGTCTTCCCCGGTCAGGGCTCGCAAACCTCCGGATTCCTCGCCCCCTGGCTCGAGCTCGACGGAGTTCGTGCCCGTCTGGAGCGCTATTCCGAGGCGTCCGGGATTGACCTGATCGCCGCGGGCACCGAGTGGGACGCGGAGCAGATCCGCGACACCCGCGTCGCGCAGCCGCTCATCGTCGCAGCCTCACTTGTGTCCTGGCATGCGCTCGTCGACTCGGGTGCGCCCCTTTCCGGAGGGGTCGCCGGCCATTCCGTCGGTGAGATCGCGGCGCTCGTTGCCGCGGGTGTCCTCACCGACGACGAAGGAATGCGGCTGGTCGGCATTCGCGGTGCCGCGATGGCCGAAGCGGCAGGCATCGTGGAGACCGGCATGAGCGCCGTCATCGGGGGCGACGAGCAGAACGTCCTGACGACACTTGAGCGATTCGACCTCACCGCCGCCAACCACAACGGCGGTGGTCAGATCGTCGCCGCGGGAACACTCGATGCGCTCCAGGCACTTGCCGCAGAACCGCCTGCCAGCACGCGGGTGATCCCGTTGAAGGTCGCCGGCGCCTTCCATACCTCATTCATGGAACCCGCCATCGCGGCCCTCGCTGATGCGGCAGCTCTCATTGAGCCACAGGATCCCGCGCTCACGCTCTGGACCAATCACGACGGATCCGTCGTCACAGACGGCGACGAGGCGCTGCGGCTCCTCGTGGGCCAGGTCGCCTCCCCGGTGCGATGGGATCTGAACATGGCGTCGTTCGCCGACGCCGGTGTGACAGGCATCATCGAACTCGCCCCGGCGGGAACGCTCGTCGGCCTCGCGAAGCGCTCGTTGCGCGGGGTGCCCAGCGTCGCCGTCAAGACTCCCGATGACGTCGCCGCAGCGACCGAACTTCTCACAGGAGCATCCGAATGACCGCGACGATCAGTCAACCCACGGGCCCCGCCCACACGCGCATCTACTCCTACGGTGCCGCGCGTGGTGAGAACAGTGTCCCCAACGATGACCTCGTCGGACCGATCGATTCCAGCGACGAGTGGATCCGTCAGCGCACCGGGATCATCACCCGCACGCGAGCGGTCGCCGACACGACGGCGATCGACCTCGCCGCGGACGCCGCGGCTGAGGCAATCGAGCGCTCTGGCGTCGATCCCGCCGAGATCGACGCGGTGATCGTCGCGACCATTTCGAACCCGAAGCAGACCCCCTCGGTCTCGGCGATCGTGGCGGACCGCGTCGGCGTCAATCCTGCTGCGGCATATGACATCAACGCGGCGTGTGCTGGTTTCGCGTACGGCGTCGCGCAAGCTGACGCGCTCGTGCGCGCAGGAACGGCGCGGCATGTTGTCGTCGTCGGTGCGGAAAAGCTCAGCGACATCGTCGACCCGACCGACCGCTCCATCTCCTTTCTCCTCGGGGACGGCGCGGGCGCGGCGGTCGTCGGTCCGAGCGACACTCCGGGCATCGGGCCTACCGTGTGGGGATCGGACGGCTCAAAGGCCGGCGCCGTGGGGATGAACCACACGCTTGTGGAGTTCCGCGACGGAAGGTCGGAGTGGCCGACGCTCCGGCAGGAGGGGCAGACGGTGTTCCGCTGGGCTGTCTGGGAGATGGCCAAGGTTGCTCAGCAGGCGCTGGACGCCGCCGGGATCACCGCAGCTGACCTGGCTGCCTTCCTCCCCCATCAAGCGAACATGCGCATCATCGACGAGCTGGCCAAGAAGCTCGGCCTGCCCGAGAGCGTCGTGATCGCTCGCGATATCGCGACGACCGGCAACACATCGGCAGCGTCGGTTCCGCTTGCGGCCCACCGCGTCTTGGAGGAGCACCCGGAGGTCAGCGGCGGGCTCGCGCTGCAGATCGGGTTCGGCGCCGGACTGGTCTTCGGCGCGCAGGTCGTGGTGCTCCCGTAGCGCGACCCCCCACACCTAAACTGAACTTCGGCCCGCCCGGGCCGACGATCTGAACAACAAGGAGAGATCATGGCACTCACCACCGAAGAGGTCCTCGCCGGACTCGCCGAGCTCGTCACCGACGAGACGGGAATCGCATCCGAGGAGGTCCAGGCGGACAAGTCCTTCACGGACGACCTCGACATCGACTCGATCTCGATGATGACGATCGTCGTCAACGCCGAAGAGAAGTTCGGTGTCACGATTCCGGACGAAGAGGTCAAGAACCTCAAGACCGTGGGCGACGCCGTCAGCTTCATCACGACCAACCAGGAGTGAGCACAGACTCCTCGACTCATAGGACCACTCAATGAGCACACCGCGTATTGTCGTCACCGGAATCGGTGCCACCACGCCCATCGGGGGAACCGCCCCGGCGAGCTGGGAAGCGCTCCTTTCCGGCGCCTCGGGAGCACGCACGCTCGAGCACGACTGGGTCGAGGAGTACCAGCTCCCGGTGAAGTTCGCCGCTGAGGCGCTCGTACGACCCGAGGAGGTCCTCGAGCGCCCGGTTGCGAAGCGGCTTGACCCCTCCTCACAGTTCGCATTGATCGCGGCCCAGGAGGCCTGGGCCGACGCCGGTGCGCCAGACGTCGAGTCCGAGCGGCTCGGCGTCGATTTCGCGACCGGCATCGGCGGTGTATGGACCCTCCTGGACGCATGGGACACCCTGCGTGAGAAGGGGCCGCGCCGGGTCCTGCCGATGACGGTGCCGATGCTGATGCCCAATGCAGCGGCGGGAAACCTCTCGCTTCACTTTGGTGCCCGCGCATTCGCGCGCACCGTCGCAAGTGCGTGCGCGTCAAGCACGGAGTCGATCGTGTCTGCGGTCGAGCACCTGCGCGATGGACTCGCCGATGTCGTCATCGCCGGCGGCACCGAATCGGCGATCCACCCGATCACGGTTGCGTCGTTCTCGTCGATGCAGGCACTTTCGCGGCGCAATGACTCCCCCGAGACGGCATCGCGGCCCGGCAATATCGACCGTGATGGCTTCGTCATGGGTGAAGGAGCTGCAGCGCTCGTCCTCGAGACGGAAGAGCACGCCAAGGCGCGCGGAGCGCGGATCTATGCCTACGTCGTGGGCGGCGGCGTCACCGCCGATTCGTACCACATCACCGCGAACGACCCGGCGGGTGCGGGCGCCGCGCGAGCGGTCCGGCTCGCGTTGGAGGCGGCTGACGCGTCACCGGACGATGTCACGCACATCAACGCACATGCGACATCTACCCCGGTCGGCGACCCGAACGAGTACGTGGCTCTGCATCACGTCTTCGGCGACCGGGTGCAGGAGATCCCCGTGTCGGCGACGAAGGCATCCACCGGGCACCTGCTCGGTGGCACAGGCGCCTTGGAGGCGGTCTTCACGATCCTCGCGTTGCGCGATCGCGTCGCGCCGCCGACGATCAACCTCACCAACCCCGACCCGGCCGTTCCGTTCCGCCTCTCCGGCGAGCCCACGCCGCTCGGCGCGGGTGATCAGCTGGCGATCAGCAACTCGTTCGGCTTCGGCGGACACAACGCCGTCGTTGCCTTCGCGACTGCCTAGTCACGCAGCGGCACGCGAAACCTCAGACGCCCCCCGGGAAGCCACCGGGGGGCGTCGTGTCGTCTCGGGCGGAGCGGATCGTGCTCCCGAGCGCCGGGGATGATCACCGACGCCGGTACGAACGCCCCGCTCCACCCGAAGTCTTCATGGCCTCAGCCGACCTTGTGCAGCCACACCACGGCGGCATCGTCACTCGCGTGCCGGAACGGCTCGAGCTCGGTGTCCCAGGCGGTGCCGAGTGCGACGTCGAGCTCGCGCTGCAACTCAAAGGCGTCACCGGCCGCGATCTCCATCGCGTAGCGGATGCGATCTTCGCCGATGACCGTGTTGCCCGCGGCATCCAGTTGGGCGTAGTGGATACCGAGGTCCGGGGTGTGCATCCAGCGGCCGCCGTCACTGCGGGGCGTGGGATCCTCGGTCACCTCGAAGCGCAGGTGCTCCCAGCCGCGGATCGCGGTTGCCAGAGCGGCCCCGGTGCCGCTCGGACCTTCCCAGTAGAACTCGGTGCGACGGCTACCGCCGAGGACAGGTTGGTCCTGCCACTCGAAGTTCACGGCGCGCTGAAGGACGCGACCGATCGCCCACTCCAAGTGCGGGCATAGTGCTCGTGGCGCGGAGTGAATGAAGATCACTCCACGCGCGTGTGGTGTTGCCATCCATCTCTCCGTTCATCAGGTACGTCTTCCCCTACGACCTGCAACGAGATGTCTGGCGTGCTGTGTGGTTGTGGGCCCATTATGACCCATTTCCCACGCGAATGACAACACTGTCATTCACATTCCGCGAGACTGCACGCCCGTCTCGAAACAGCGTGCAAATACCGCGGTCTCGCCACGGGCGTGCAGTCTCGCGGGTTGGGTGATCGGTAGGGCGGGTGGGACTTGAACCCACGATCGTCGGGTTATGAGCCCGCTGCCTTAACCAGCTTGGCCACCGCCCCCTACTGCCGAAAAGTCTATCGGCGCACTCGGAGACTGATGCTCACCGCTGGTCCTGCTCGTTGCGACGCAGGCGTTCGGGCAGGGGCGGGTCGGGCCATACCTTCGAGACCGCCTCCGTGATCCGAATAGAGCCGGTTCGCACCGTGACCTCGTTCTCGATCTCGGTCGCCGGAAGGGAGGTCGGACCATCGCTGTTCGATCCACCGTCCCCCTTCTGACGGGTGTTCTCATCCCCGCTGCCCGCTCCAGATCCACGGGTCTCGTTGTCGTCTGCGGCGGACCGATCGTCATGGGCTGCGGCGGCCGCAGCGTCGGCGGCGAGTTCGGGGTGGAACCTGGCCAGGAGGAACACACCGATGATCGCGAGGCCCCCGGCCAGGACGAATCCGATGAACGCGCCGAACGGAGCGCCGGTGGCCTCTCGGAGCACGATGAGACCGATGAGGATCGCGACGATCGGGTCGATGACGGTCAGGCCCGCGATGACGAGGTCGGGCGGCCCTGACGAGTACGCGGTCTGCACGAAGTACGCGCCGATGGCGGTGCCGCCTACGAGGGCGACAAGACACAGCACGGTGAGCCACTCGAAGTCGCCGGACTGGAGACGGGAGATGACGACCTTGGCAAGGGTGGCGACGAACCCGTAGATGACGCCGGCGCTCATGATGTAGAACAGCGCACGCGCGCGCTTACGCAGCCACAACCACAGCGCCGTCAACACGACCATGACGGAGCCGAGGATGATCAGGACTGTGATCAGCTGACTGTCGGCGATCGGCTCCTCGACCGCGACGAGGGCGGCGATGGTGACGAACAGCAGGATGCCGCCGACGCACATGGTGATCGCGATGATCGAGCGCCGCGTGGGTTTGACGCCGCTGATGCGCGCGTTGAGAAGAGTCGTGATGACGAGCGAGATCGCGCCGAGGGGCTGAACCAGAATCAGCGGCGCGAAGGAGAGCGCGAGGAGCTGACAGACGATGGCCAGCCCCAGCATCAGGGTTCCGATGACCCACGAGGGCCGGCGAAGAAGGCTCGCGAGCTGCCCTCCGGTAAGGCCCGTTGAGCCGTTCTTGTTCGTCAGGCGCTCGACCTTCTGGACGCCGCGGTGCTGGTACTGCGCGCCGAACGACATAAACACTGCGCCGAGAAGGGCGAGCGGGATGCCGATCAGAATGCCGGGGTTGCGAAAGACGCCGATGAGCTGATCGGTAACCTCTTCGAGCGAGACATCTGCAGGACTCACGGCTTCGACACTAACCCGAACCCCGCCTCGATTAGGCTCGATCAGGTGACTATCCGCGCAATTCGCATCATGGGCGACCCGGTCCTGCACTCCATTGCCGCTCCCGTCGACGAGATCACCGACGAGATCCGTGAGCTGGTCGCCGATATGTACGAGACGATGGACGCCGCGCCGGGCGTCGGACTCGCTGCGCCGCAGGTCGGCGTGGGTCTGCGCATCTACGTTTATACCTACGAGGACGACGAGGGGAACCCGTGGCGCGGCGAGATCATCAACCCCGAGCTCTGGATGACGCCGCCCTCCCCAGGTGACCCCGACCCCGACGACGAATCCGAAGGGTGCCTGTCCTTTCCCGGGGAGCGATTCCCGTTGCGCCGCTCCGACGAGGTACGCGTGACGGGAATCGACCTGGATGGCAACTCGGTGGATATCCGCGTTGATGGCTGGCGTGCACGCATCATGCAGCACGAGTTCGATCACCTCGACGGCATTCTTTACATCGATCGACTCGGCGACGGTGACTGGAAGACGACCCAGAAGATCGCCCGCAAGCGCGGCTGGGGCCGGCCCGGAGCGGCCTGGACACCCGGCATCGACGCCCTCGACGCCTGATCCGGCCCGCGGGCAAAGAAAAAGACCCCAAGGTGGAGCTTGGGGCCTTCGCTCCCCGGCTTGGACTCGAACCAAGAACCTATCGGTTAACAGCCGATTGCTCTGCCAATTGAGCTACCGAGGATCAGCTACCCGTGACCGGGCAACCCGTCTATCTTAGCAAAGGGCAACGGGTGCTCGTGCATCACGACACAGATGCGTGTCGAGCCCCGGGCGTCCAGAGAAGGTCGTTCCCGCCCCGCCCGCGGCCCACCACGTGACCCTCGTGGAGGACGAGAACGTCTGCGTTCACGTCGGCCACGCCTTCGTCCCCGCCGCCGACCAGCAGCAATGAGAGGGTGCCCTCCGTCTGGCGACGAAGAAGCGCACCGATCACGGCGCCACGAGCGCGGTGGTCGAGGCCGGACATCACCTCGTCGGCGATCAGAACACGAGGCCGCAGGAGCAGGGCCCGCGCGATCGCAACTCGCTGGCGCATGCCCGTGCTCAGCTCGTAGGGGAACTGGCTCGCGACCTTGAGCGGCAGCTTCAACTCGTCGAGCAGGCTCGCCACCCGCTGCTCCACCGCGGGGCGGTTGACATGCTTGTCGCGGCTCGTCAACGGCTCGGCGATGACATCACCCACGGTCAGCCGCGGAGGCAGGGCTTCCCCCGCGCGCTGTGGGACGTAACTGGTGACGTAGGTAAGCGCACGATGATCGCGGCCCCGCGCCGGGACGCTGATCCCCCACACCCGTGCCGCTCCCCCATCGCGTCGGACACCGGATCCGCGACCCGCCAGGAACGCCGCCAGAGATGACTTGCCCGACCCCGCGGTTCCGCGAACGACGAGCGCGCCCCCCAGCGGAAGTGTGAAGGTCACGCCGTCCACCACGCGGCGATGGTGAGAAACGGCCAACGAGAGATCGTCACACTCGATCGCGACGTCGGGTGGCTGCGTGGTCATCGGTCTATCCTTCCGGGTCGCGGGTGGCCGCGCTACTGCGCGTCCATCAGCTCCCGACGTTTGGCATCGAGATCGCGCAACTGCACCCGCACCGCGCGTCCCTGCTCCGACGTCGCATCGACGCGCTGCACGGCAGCGAGAAGCTGTGCCTTCTCTCGGTCGATGGCGCGCACGAGCAGGTGGCGGGCAAGCGCCTCGGTCGACGCGCGCGCCGCGTCTTCCGTGCGAGCGGGAAAGTCGGCGGTCAGCAGCTCGACCGTGAGGGAGCGATACGGCTCACGCGTCGCCTCGACGGCGTGTGATGTCCAGCCGACGCGGGTGCGATCAGGCTGACTGGCAACAGCTGTCCGCACCGCGTCCAACCCGGGATCAGACATCGGCAGCGTGAGCGCTCGGTCGATGAGGGCAGCGTCCACCGCGTGGCCGTACTGCAGAGCGCCCATGAGGGCGTCGCGCTCGAGGGCGACGGCGCTCGTGCGCGGCAGAGAGGCGAGCGTCACCCGTGGGGCGGGGGCCTCCGGCGTCGTGATCTGCTCGGCGGGCGCCTGCGACGAGGTGCGTGACGCGCGCTGAACGGCGGCACCGACCTCGCCGAGATCCATCCCGAGGCGCCGGGCGAGAACCCGCACGTAGCCGGGACGCAGCGCGCGGTCGCGAATATCAGCCACGATCGGCGCCGCGGCTCGGAGTGCGCCAACCTGCCCCTCGACACTGCTGAGGTCGAACGCGGAAAGCCTCTGGTCGATCACGAACTCGAACATTGGTCGTTTGTCCTCGACGACAGCGCGCACGGCCGCGTCCCCCCGATTGAGACGAAGGTCACACGGGTCGAGTCCATCCGGCGCCACCGCGACATAGGTCTGCGCGGCGAAGCGCTTCTCCTCACCGAACGCGCGCAACGCGGCCTTCTGCCCCGCGGCATCCGGGTCGAAGGTGAAGACTACCTCTCCGGAGGCGGAGTCGTCCCCCATCACCCGCCGGAGCACCGTGATGTGATCCGAACCGAACGCGGTGCCACACGTCGCGATCGCGGTCGTGACACCGGCGAGGTGACACGCCATGACATCGGTGTAGCCCTCGACGACGACCACGCGATGCTCGCGAGAGATCGACTTCTTGGCCAGGTCGAGACCGTAGAGCACGGAGCTCTTCTTGTAGATCGCCGTCTCGGGCGTATTCAGGTACTTCGGACCCTGATCGTCGTCGAAGAGCTTCCGGGCGCCGAATCCGATCGTCTGCCCGGACACGTCCCGGATGGGCCAGATCAGCCGCCCGCGGAACCGGTCGTAGGCGCCGCGTTGGCCCTGTGAGAGAAGACCCGCGGCGAGGAGCTCCTCGTCACTGAACCCCTGCGCGCGGAGGGCGTGCGGCAGATTGGACCAGCCTTTCGGGGCGTAGCCGACGGAGAAATGTGCGGCGGCGCCGGCGTCGAATCCACGCTCCCCGAGGAACCGCCGGGCGGTTTCGGCTTCGGGGGTGAGGAGCTGGGCGCGAAAGTACTCCGCCGCGGCGGTGTTGGCCGCGTAAAGCCGCGCGCGGCCACTCTGCTCGGGGGCCGCTGCGCCGTCCTCATAGTGGAGGGGGTAGCCGAGGCGCGCCGCGAGCCGCTCCACCGCCTCGGTGAAGCTGAGATGGTCCATCTCACGGAGAAAGGTGTAGACATCACCTGACTGCCCACACCCGAAGCAGTGGTAGAAGCCCACCTGCGGACGCACATGGAAGCTCGGGCTGCGTTCGTCGTGGAAGGGGCACAGGCCCTTGAGGGAGCCCACCCCCGCGGACTTCAGCGCGACGCGTTCGCCGATCACCTCACCGATATCGGTGCGGGCTTTGACCTCTTCGACGTCGCTCTGCTTGATGCGGGCCATCAGCGATCGACCGCCGATCGACCTCCGGGCGACCAGATCCCGATCTCTTCGGGGTCGATTGCGCCCACGAGGCGGTTGTGCCACGTGATCGCGGCCTGATCGGTGAGGCTCGCGACCTGGTCGACGACGACCCTGGTCCGGGAGTGGTCGTCCGCGGCTCTGGCGTAGTCCTCGGCGTAGATCGAGTCGAGGTTCTCCGGGTGCTCTTGGAGCGCTGTCGCGAGGCGGCTGAGCAGCCGTCGCTGCTCTTTATAGAGGGTCTTGCGGCCCTCGATCGATACCACGAAGGTGCCGATGATTCCCTTAAGGACGGCCATCTCCACCTCGATGATGCGGGGAACGATGACGTGAGCACGGTACCGCGTGAGGCCGTCCTGCGTGTAGGCCGCGCGCGTCTCCGCCGTCGCAGCCCGGGCGAACCGGCCGATGAGGTCGCTCGTGAGATTCTTGAGGTGCGCAAGGTCCTTACGCGTTCCGGTGAACGATGTCAGCCACTCCCCCAGACGCGTCAGGCGGAAGAGGCCATCTTCGAGTTCATCGCGGCGGAAGTCGAACCCGACCCAGGCCTGGATGCCCGAGACGATGCTGTCGTGCTCGCTGGGAGAGGCCAATCGTGCGGGGTCGAGATACCCGTTGACGATCGCATCCTCGAAATCATGCACCGAGTACGCGATGTCATCGGCAAGGTCCATGACCTCCGCTTCGATGCACCGCACACGCCCCGGCGCACCTTCGCGCATCCACCGGAACACCGCCTCGTCCTCGGGGTAGACCCCGAACTTCAAACGGCCTCCGGGATCGGGAAGAGGTGTGTCCGCCGTCCACGGGTACTTGCTCGTCGCGTCCAGGCTCGCGCGAGTGAGGTTGAGGCCGAAGGAGTTACCCGCAGAATCGAACACCTTCGATTCCAGACGGGTGAGGATGCGCAGGCTCTGCGCGTTGCCCTCGAAACCGCCGATGCCCTCCGCCCAGTCGTTGAGCGCGCGTTCTCCGTTGTGGCCGAAGGGCGGATGTCCAAGGTCGTGACTGAGGCAGGCGGTGTCGACGATGTCGGGCGACAAACCGAGCGCGATCGCGAGCTCCCGGCCGACCTGTGCCACTTCCAGCGAGTGGGTCAACCGGTTCCGGGCGAAGTCTGCGGGGCTCGCGGGTGAAAGGACCTGGGTCTTGGCAGCGAGGCGGCGCAGAGCGGCGCTGTGAAGAACTCGGGCACGGTCGCGGGAGAAGTCATCGCGTTTGGACCGGTGCGTCTCGGCGTAGAAGCGCTCCGCGTCAAAAGCGTCGTACCCGCCGGGGCGTCCGGCCGCGACGACGAGGCCGCTGTCATCCGCCACTGTGATCCAACTCCGCTTCTGCGAGCTCGGCCGAGGCGCTCTCGGGGAGGCTGCGCGTGTCGAGCCAATTCTCGGGGAGCGCGGGGCGCTTCGGGGTGCCCTGGCGGCCGCGCTGGCCCTCTGCCGGTGCGCCCGGGTACGGGGCCGACCAGTCCAAGGTCGACAGCAGATCATCGATCTCTGCGAGGGAGGAGACCGTCGCCAGCTGCGCGCGGAGCTCTCCGCCGACCGGATACCCCTTGAAGTACCAGGCGACGTGCTTGCGGATGTCGCGGCAACCGCGGTCCTCGTCGTCGAAGAACTCGATCAGCAGCTCGGCGTGACGGCGAAACGCCGCGGCCACGAAGCCGAGCGTCGCGTCCACAGGCGCGGGGGCGGTCCCCGGGGTTCCGAGCGCACGGGCGAGGTCACCGAAGAGCCACGGACGTCCCAGGCACCCGCGCCCGACCACGACTCCGTCGCACTGAGTCGTGGCCATCATGCGCACCGCGTCATCCGCCGACCAGATGTCGCCGTTGCCGAGCACGGGCACAGAGGTGACCGCCTGCTTGAGCGTCGCGATGGCGTCCCAATCAGCGGTGCCCGAGTAGAACTCCGCTGCGGTGCGTGCATGGAGGGCGACAGCAGCGACGCCGGCATCCTCGGCCGCCTTGCCCGCGTCGAGATAGGTGAGGTGATCGCTGTCGATGCCTTTGCGCATCTTCACCGTCAGCGGGATGTGCTCCGCCGCCCGTGCGGCGCGGGTGACGATATCGCGGAAGAGATCCAGCTTCCACGGCAGCGCCGCTCCGCCGCCCTTACGGGTGACCTTGGGGACCGGGCAGCCGAAGTTGAGATCGATGTGGTCGGCGTGATCTTCGTCGACCAGGATGCGAACGGCAGCCTCCACCGTGGCGGGGTCGACTCCATAGAGCTGGATGGAACGAGGTGTCTCGGACTCGTGGTGCCGGATGAGCCGCATCGTGGTCGCGTTGCGTTCGACGAGCGCGCGCGACGTGATCATCTCGCTGACGTACAGCCCCGCGCCGTACTCCCGGCAGAGGCGTCGAAACGCGGTGTTGGTGATCCCGGCCATGGGTGCGAGGACGACGGGAGCGTCCAGCGTGTGTGGGCCGATGCGCAGGGGGCGCACGGCATTCAGTGTCGGGGTCACCAGACTATTCTCCCAGACTGCGCACCCCGGCGTCGCCCGGCGCCTAGCCTGGGGGAATGACGACGACCGACACCGACATCCGCGAAGTCCCGTTCACGACGTCGGATGGATCCGAGACGACACTCGGCGCCTGGGGAGAGTCGCTGGTACTGATTGTGAACGTCGCTTCCAAGTGCGGACTCGCACCGCAGTATGAGCAGCTCGAGGAGCTTCAGCGGGAGTACGGCGATCGTGGTCTCCGCGTGGTCGGGTTTCCCTGCAATCAGTTCCTCGGTCAGGAGCCGGGATCGATGGAAGAGATCCTGGACTACTGCGCGGTGACGTGGGGCGTGAGCTTTCCGATCATGGAGAAGATCCGGGTGAACGGGTCGCATGCCGCGCCCCTGTACAAGGCGCTGAAGAAGGCGCCGAACGCGGAGGGCGCCAAAGGACCCGTCAGGTGGAACTTCGAGAAGTTCCTTCTCACTCCCTCCGGTGAGCTTCATCGCTTCCGTTCGCAGACGAAGCCCCGTGATCCCGAAGTGCTCGCCGTCATCGAGGCTAATCTGCCGCGCTGACCGTGGTCGCCGGGGCGTGCTCGGCCCACACTTGGCGCAGAATCTGAGCGAATGCCGCCGCGGGCTGGGCGCCCGAGACGCCGTACTTGTTGTCGAACACGAAGAACGGCACCGCGTTGATTCCGAGGGTCGCAGCGCGCTCCTCGTCGGCGCGCACGGCGGGCAGATAGCGCTCGTCTTCGAGGGCTGAGCGCACGTCGTCTGCGTCCAGGCCCGCATCGGCCGCGATCTCCACGAGTTCATCGATGTGGCCGACGTGGCGACCCTGGGTGAAGTAGGCCGCCATCAGACGCTCAATCGTCGCCGCCTGCGCGCCATGCTCCTGCGCGTAGTGCAGGAGCTCATGGGCCTTCACCGTGTTGGTGTGCTGCAACGCATCGAAGTTGTAGGTGAGACCGGACTGCGCCGCGACGCCGGTAACGCGCTCCAGCATCTCGTCTGCCTGAGCGGTGTCCATGCCGCGGTGGCCAGCAAGGAACTCCGCTTCGGTGCCCTCGAAGTCGACGGGGGTGTCGGGGGCGAGTTCGTAGGAGTGGAAGATGACGTTCACTGCGGGCGCATCCTCATCGGACGAGGCATCGGTGAGGCCCGCTTCCAAGTTGCGCTTGCCGATGTAGCACCAGGGGCAGGCGATGTCGCTCCAGATATCGATCTGGATGGGTTCACGCGAGGTCGTCTCAGTCACGTTGCGTGCAACGCGCTTCGCGCTCGATTCATTCCCGAACGGTCATGCTTTCGGCATGTCGATCGCGCCACCGAACCGGCGGTCGCGATCGAGGTAGATTCCGATCGCTTTCCATAGCTCGCGACGAGAGAAGTCCGGCCAGAGGGTGTCGAGAAAGACGAACTCGGCGTAGGCCGATTCCCACAGCAAGAAGTTCGAGGTGCGCTGTTCGCCGCTGGAGCGAACGAACAGGTCGACATCGGGCATATCTGGGATGTACAGGTGTCGACGGATCATGCGTTCGTTGATCGCACGCGGCGAGAGCGACCCCGCGGCGACCTGCTCCGCGAGCGTGCGCATCGCGTCGACGATTTCCACCCGACCGCCGTAGTTGATGCACATGGTGAGGGTGAGGGTGTCGTTGTTCTTCGTCAGGTCCTCCGCGACCCGGAGCTCCTTGACGACCGATCGCCAGAGCCGGGGCGTGCGTCCTGCCCAGCGCACGCGGACGCCCCACTCGTTGAGTT
This sequence comes from Microbacteriaceae bacterium PS02070, assembly GCA_029959865.1. GTDB lineage: Bacteria > Actinomycetota > Actinomycetes > Actinomycetales > Microbacteriaceae > Microbacterium. The sequence goes on from JASCPE010000002.1 coordinate 674,675, forward strand.
GGTCGCGGCGCCGGTGGAGCACATCACGGTTGTACCCCATCAGGAAGCGCACCTCTTCCGGCGACCGTGCCCAGTTCTCCGTGGAGAACGCATACACGCTGAGGTGCTTCACGCCGGCTTGGATCGCCCCTGCGACGACGTCGAGCAGAACTTCCTCGCCGGCGCGATGGCCCTCGATCCGGGTCAGCCCCCGGGCATTCGCCCATCGTCCGTTGCCATCCATCACGATCGCGACGTGCTCCGGCACGCCGCGCGGCGGAAATGCGGGTGGATACTCACCCGTCCAGTCGAGCGGTCGGTAGGGCACTGCATCGCGGTGCGTGCACGGCTTCGGCGTCACCGGCGCAATCCTTCGAGGTGGTTCAGGGAACGAATCCCGCGTTCGAGGTGCCACTGTGCGTACGCAGCGACGAGGCCGGAGGCCGACGCGAGATCTCGATCGGTGGCGGCATCGATGATGTCCCACTGGCCGCGCAGGAGCGCGCGGAGGACGTCTCGCGTGCCCGGAGTCGTTCGCGGCGCGCCCGCCGGAGCGCAGGAGCTGCAGACGAGGCCGCCGAGTTGGGCGACGAACCACTCCTGTTCCCCCGCCGCTCCGCACCGGGTGCACCCGTCCAACCCGATCGCCCATCCCGAAAGGGCCATCGCGCGCAGGAGATAGGAGTCCAGAATCGCCCGTGGACCATGCTGTCCTTGGGCGAGCGCGCGGAGGCCCCCGACCAGCAGCAGGTACTGTTGCCGGTTCGCGTCGGCTTCGTTGAGTCGATCGGCGGTCTCCACCATCGCGTTCGCGGCCGTGTATCGGTCGTAGTCCTCGGCGATGCGGGCGCCGTACGCGCCGAGCGAATCGGCCTGCTGCACGATATCGAGGTTGCGGCCCTCGTAGAGCTGAACATCCGCGACCATGAAGGGTTCGAGCCGAGCACCGAACTTCGACGAGGTACGACGCACGCCCTTCGCGACGGCACGGATCTTGCCGTGACGAAGGCTCAGCATCGTGAGGATGCGGTCCGCTTCACCCAGCTTGTGGGTGCGCAGGATCACGACCTCGTCGCGGTAGGTGGGCACCCCTCCAGTATCCCGCGCCCATCGGACACGCGGCGTGAGGCGCGCTCATTCCGCGGCGGCGGTGGCTGCCTCTCGTGCGGCCGCGATTGTCGCCAACTCGTGGTCGACCGGAGCGAACACGGCGGCAGCGGCCACCTGCTCGATCCCGCGCCGGAGTTCCCGTTCTGTCCTCCGGGCAAAGCGTGCAGCCGTCGCACGCGCGGCAAGCCGGGCGACACCCGCCACGAGCAGCCCCGCACCCACCCCGCCGATCAGAAGCAGAGTCGGGAGTGGGACCGGAACTCCGAGATCGATCGGAACGGTGAACGTGTCGCTCGGGATGCGCAGGAGGTCGAGCACGAAGAGTCCGAGAAGCCACAGACCCCCGGTGACGGCGCCCGCGAAAAGGAGCCATTGCAGCACGGAGACGACCGTCCACCACCGAGCGCTGCGGCGTGGCACCGACCTCACGATGTGGGCGTCGACGGCCTCGATCAGCGCGCCGGAGTCTGTCACGACTGTCTCGCTAAGGCGTTCGCTTCCCCGTTCCCCCAGCGCCGTAGAGGCACGGCCGATGTACTCGCGAGTGGCCGACTGGACGGCTGCTCGCGACGATGGTGATGCCGACGGGACCGAGGAGCGCTGTAGCTCGTGCTCAACTTCAGATGCACGGTGAGTCGGAGCACGAAGCCCCAGAGTGCGCAAAGGATCCGCACGCAGCCGCGACACCCAGCGCAGCGCGGGCCACCCCGTCTTGAGCGCGGCATCTCGCCGCGTCGCATCGCGTACCGCACTCACGACAAGCGGGACTCCAGCCGCGACGGAGAGAGCGGTGGTCAGTTCCTCCCGGGCGCCACCCAGGCTCCTCCGCGTCTCCCCGGCAGGCGGCAAGAGCTCCAGGAGGTGGTGCGCCGAGGCGCGCACCTGGTTCACGATGGCGGCCGTGGCCGTCTCTCGGTGAAGAACGGCCCGCGTGATCTGACGCTCGAGTTCGGGGACGCCCTCCCCCGTGAGCGCGGAGATAGCGAGGACCTGCGCGGTCACGCCTTCCTGCTCCAGTAGCCGCGACAGGTCGTCCGTAACGGCGGTGCGCTCCTGTGCGGTGAGCCGGTCGATCTGATTGAGCGCGACGATCACCGTCCCCTCCGGGTGCAGACTCTCGCTCAGGTAGTGGGTATGCAACAGTCCGTCCGCGTATTTCTGGGGGTTCGTCACCCAGACGAGGACGTCGGCGCGTTCGGTCACATGATCAGCTCGGGCGCGGTGATCGACGACAACAGAGTCGTGGTCGGGCAGGTCAAGGAGCACAAGTCCGTCCGGCCGGCGACGTCCGACCTCGAGCTCGTGCCGTTCCTGCACTCCCAGCCAGTTGAGGAGTTCCCGCGAGCCATCCGCGAGCTGTGCTGTCTCTGCCACGGCGGCCAAGGGTCGCTCCGTCGTCGGGCGTTGCGCGCTCGTGCGGGCGGCGTCGACACCCACGATGCGGTTGAACAACGACGACTTCCCGGTACCTGTTGCACCCGCCAAGGCGACGACCGTGTGCTCGGCGGACAGTCGGCTCCGCTCCTGCGCGCGGGCGGCGACCGCACGCAGGGAAGGAAGTTCGGCGGGGTCGATGACCCCCGCGGAGAGCTCAAGGGCACGGGAGAACTCCTGCGCGCGGGCGGCGAGGGTGTTCACTGTGCATCACCACCGAACAGGCGTTGCCACCATGGCTTCCTCTTCGGCTCGGAAGCTGAGGGGAGTTCCTGCGTGCCGTCGTGCGAGAGATCGACGCGGGCGGCGGTTGAGCCGCGGAACGCATGTCGTCCCGGTTCCGCCGGGGGTCTCGGGCTAGCGGCAGGGTCGTCGGCTGCTGTCGCAGCGGCGAGTTCGGCCGCGGCCTGCCGAAGCTCTTCGCCGGCATCCTCCGCGATCCCGCGAGCGACCAGAACGGTCAGGGCGGTGTCGCGGTCAGCGTCGATCACGGCGCCCAGTCGTTCATCGAGGCGCTGTGCGGCCTGCGTGGCGAGCCTGCGCATCGCCTCCTCACCGAAGACTGCTTCGAGCATCTTCTGCGCGACGACCGCGGTTCCGCCCGCGACGCCGATCTCGATGCCGGTGAGGCCCCCGGTGCTGCCGAACGTGACGAGCATGAGCGCCACTCCGAGCCCATTCACTCCGAAACTGAGCCCCCGAGCGACACTGCGCTTTCCGGCTGCCTGGTCACCGACGAGGTCGAGCACGTCCTTCTGCCAGCCGCGAATCTGTTCTGCGATCGCGGCGTGGAGCCGCGCGGTTTCTTCCGCGCCGGTGACGCCCGACACCTCCGCGATCAGCGGCGCGCCGGCGGGGTCGGCACGCCACAGGGAGCGGGTGCGTGCGCGCGCCGACTCCACTGCGTCACGCGTGATGGATTCGAGTCCGTGCACGATCGCGGTTTCCACAGGCGCTGCCTTGCCGGAGTTGCCGCGGAAGAAGTCGGAGATGCGATCGCGGGCGGTGCTCACGCCCCGCTCGATCCCCCGCATGAAGGTGCTCGCCCCGACGAAGTCCTGCCACCGGGCAAGGACCTCGCCGCGCAGCATTGCGCCGTCGCGTGTCGCGCTGGTCACATGGAGCCTCGCCTCGTCATACGCGCTCTCCACGACCTGCGTCAGGCGGTCCCGCGCTGCGGCCTGTGCGTCCGCGGAAGACGCGAGCGTGTTCAGAGACTGCGCGAGGTCTGCGAGCACTCCATCTCGGGTCGCCCGCGCGAGCGATGTCCGTGCCAGCGCGTCCGATCCCAGCGCGGTGAGCCACGCCGCCACCTCCGCGATCGCACGTTCCGGCAGGAGGCCGTCCGGTCCCAGCGGCTCCTCCGGGATTGCGAACAACGGTGCGGAGGCGAGTCCCTCGGCGGCGGCGAGTCGACGAAGATCATCGACGACCTCCTCCGCGCCGGGATCGATCCGGTCGATGACGAGCGCGATCTGTGCGTGCCGCGCCGCGGCCGCGGTGAGCAGCTCCCACGGGACAGCGTCCGCGTACCGTGCCGCGGTGGTCACGAACAGCCAGAGGTCTGCCGCCGCCAAGAGCTGCGAGGCCAGCTCGCGGTTGGCTGACTCAACTGAGTCGATGTCAGGGGCGTCCAGGAGAGCGAGTCCGGGCGGCATGCCGGAATGCGGCGCGAGCCGCACCCCACCGGGAGTGCTGCTCTCTCCCCCGTGCAGTCGTGGCAGGTTCGGCAGGATGCGTTCCGGACCGAACCACGGTGCATCGCCGGGATGATGCACGAGCACCGGGGATCGTGTGGTGGGACGAAGGACGCCCGGAGTGGTGACCTTCTCACCCAGGAGCGAGTTCACAAGAGTGGACTTGCCTGCTCCGGTCGAGCCTCCGACGACCACGAGCAGCGGCGCGCCGTCCGAGCGTAAGCGCGGGAGGAGGTAGTCATCGATCTGTGCCAACAGCGCGCCCCGCCGGGCTCGCGCCAGCGCGACGCCGTCACCTTCAAGAGGGAAGGTCGTCGCGGCGAGCCGTCCGCGCGCGTGGTCGACGGCAGCGACGAGTCGTGATCGACCGTGCGCTCCGCGTGTCGCGGACGTGGCTGTGTCCCCCGACGCCACGATTCACACACCGGCAAGCGTGCCGGATCGCTCCCTCGTTCGAATGGCGCGGTTCACTCCGGACACGATGGCCTTGAGGCTGGCGGTGGCGATGTCATGGTCGATGCCGACGCCCCACAGTCGGGTGTCATCGACTTGCAGTTCCACATAGGACGCCGCCTTCGCATCGCCGCCGGAGCTGAGAGCGTGTTCGACATAGTCGTAGACGGCGACATCGATGCCGTGCTCACGCAGAATCGAGACGAAGGCAGCGATCGGTCCGTTGCCGGCGCCGCGCACCTCGTGCGTCGTCGCACCGTCACGGATCGTGACGTCGAGGGCGACGTCACCGGCGAGGTTGCTCTCCGTGCGTGTAGAGAGCAGCTCGAACCGCCCCCACTTCGCCTCTTCTTCGTTCGACGGCAGATACTCGTCGGTGAAGATCGACCAGATCTCCTCGCTCGAGACCTCGCCGCCTTCCGAGTCGGTCTTGGCCTGCACGACGCCCGAGAACTCGATCTGGAGCTTGCGGGGCAGATCCAGTGCGTGATCCGACTTCAGCAGGTAGGCGACCCCACCCTTGCCGGATTGCGAGTTGACGCGGATCACCGCTTCGTAGGAGCGCCCCAGATCCTTCGGGTCGACCGGCAGGTACGGCACGCCCCACTCCAGGTCGTCGACAGAGACGCCCTCGTGCGCGGCCCGAGCGGACATCGCCTCAAAGCCCTTCTTGATCGCGTCCTGGTGCGATCCGCTGAACGCGGTGAAGACGAGGTCGCCGGCCCAAGGGCTCCGCTCGTGCACCTTGAGCTGGTTGCAATACTCCGCGGTGCGCTTGACGTGGTCGATGTCGCTGAAGTCGATCTGCGGGTCGATGCCCTGCGTGAGCATGTTGATGCCCAGGGCGACGAGGTCGACGTTGCCCGTGCGCTCTCCATTGCCGAACAGGCAGCCTTCGATGCGGTCCGCACCGGCCAGGTAGCCCAGCTCGGCTGCGGCGACCGCGGTGCCCCGATCGTTGTGCGGGTGCAGAGAAAGGATGACGTTCTCTCGATGGTTCAGGTGGCGGCTCATCCACTCGATCGAGTCGGCGTAGACGTTCGGGGTGGCCATTTCGACCGTCGCGGGCAGGTTGATGATGACCTTGCGCTCCGGTGTCGGCTCCAGGACGTCCAGGACCTGGTTGCACACGTCAACGGCAAACTCGAGCTCCGTGCCGGTATAGCTTTCCGGCGAGTATTCGTAGTAGACGGCCGTCTCGGGGACGCGCTTCTCGAACTCGCGGCACAGGCGCGCGCCTTCGAGCGCGATGTCGGTGATGCCCTGCTTGTCAGCGCGGAAGACCACTTCGCGCTGGAGGACACTCGTCGAGTTGTAGAAGTGCACGATGGCCTGCTTCGCACCGGCGATCGCCTCGTAGGTGCGCTCGATCAGATGCGCGCGAGACTGTGTCAGCACCTGGATCGTCACGTCGTCGGGGATCAGGTCTTCCTCGATCAGCTGGCGAACGAAGTCGAAGTCGGTCTGGCTGGCCGAGGGGAAACCCACCTCGATCTCCTTGTATCCCATGCCGACGAGAAGCTCGAACATGATGCGCTTGCGCTCGGGGCTCATCGGATCGATGAGTGCCTGGTTGCCGTCGCGGAGGTCGACGGCGCACCAACGAGGGGCCTTCTCGATCCGAGCATCGGGCCACGTGCGGTCGGGCAGCTCGACGCGGATCTGCTCGTGGTACGGCCGATACTTGTGGACCGGCATGGCGGACGGCTTCTGGGTGTTGTCCATGATGATTTCGCTTCTCTACTCGCTACGAGGCGGACCGACAGCAAGCTCCGCGACGAGTGGGGTCCTAGAGCGAGGACTCGTCGCGGCAGCTAAGAAGGAGCTGTCCGAAGCGCATGGACCCAGGGTACACCCTCGGTCCGCGCCCTCCACTCACGATCAGAAGCCCAAACGACCGAGCTGTTTCGGGTCGCGCTGCCACTCCTTCGCGACCCGCACATGCAGGGAGAGGAAAACACGCGTGCCCAGCAGAGGCTCGATTTCGGCGCGCGCTCGGGCCCCGACATCTTTCAGCCGAGAGCCCTTGTGGCCGATGATGATCGCCTTCTGGCTGTCGCGTTCGACGATGATGCTCGCGTAGACGTCGGTCAGATCGGAATCCTCCCGCGGGGCGATGTCGTCGACGGTGACGGCGATCGAGTGGGGCAGCTCATCACGGACGCCGTCGAGTGCCGCCTCACGGATCAATTCCGCCACCCGATCGGTGGTCGACTCGTCGGTGTCCACGCCTTCTTCGTAGAGCGGGGGGCCTTCCGGCAGCAGCGCGGTGATCTCATCGGCGAGGACGTCGAGCTGGACATCGGTGAGAGCGGAGATCGGGATGACGGCCGCCCAGTCCTCGCGGAGCCCGTCGACCTCGATCAAGCGGTCAGTCACTTCGTCGCGCGAGGCGACATCCACCTTGGTGACGAGCGCGATCTTCGCCGCCTGGGGATAGCCGTCCAAGCTGGCGGCGATGCGACGGTCGCCCGGACCGACCGGCTGATCCGCAGGCGCACAGAAGGCAATGACGTCGACGTCGCCCAGCACTTGCTCGACGAGATCGTTGAGCCGCTGGCCGAGGAGCGTTCGGGGCTTGTGGATACCGGGGGTGTCGACGATGACGATCTGACCGTCCGGTCGGTTCACGATGCCGCGGATTGCACGGCGCGTCGTTTGGGGCTTGTCGCTGGTGATCGCCACCTTGCTTCCGACGAGCGCGTTGGTCAGTGTCGATTTACCCACGTTGGGACGTCCGACGAACGTGACGAATCCGGAGCGCATCACTCGTTTCCTCCCACCGTAGAATCCTCAAGTTCAGACTCCTGGTCGTCAGTCCGCTCCGGCTCCGGGGCGCGTTCGACGAAGATCGTTGCAAGCCCTCGGCTCCGGCCGCGGGACGCGCCGCCGGTCATGATGATTCCCTGCGCCTGGGCGATCGCGCCGGGCTGAGGCACCTGCCCGAGCGTCTTGCCGAGGAGTCCGCCGATGGAGTCCACGTCTTCGTCCTCGAGGTCGATGTCGAAGAGATCGCCGACTTCGTCGAGGCTGAGTCGGGCGCTGACGCGGAAGCGACCCCCACCGAGGTCGACCGCTTCGTTGGCTCGCAGATCGTATTCGTCCGCGATCTCGCCGACGAGTTCCTCGATCAGGTCCTCCAACGTCACCAGGCCCGCGACACCCCCATACTCGTCGACGACCATGCACACGTGCACGGCATCGCGGCGCATCTGCTGGAGGAGGCTCTCGGCCTTCATCGACTCGGGGACGAACACGGCGGTGCGGGCAATCTGGCCGACCGGCGCGTCGCGCCATCCGGGCTCGTCGCGGTACGCGAACTGCGTCAGATCCTTGAGGTAGACGACACCGACGATGTCATCGGCCTCCGCGTCGGCCACCGGCACGCGCGAAACGCCCTTGTCGAGGAAGAGCTTCATCGCGTCATGAGTGGTGGTCGCGGCGTCCATCGTGACCATGTCGGTACGCGGGATCATGACCTCCCGAACCACCGTGTCGGTGAACTCGAACACCGAGTGGATGAGTTCGCGGTCGTCCTCTTCGATGAGGTCCTGCGAGGCGGCCTCGTCGACCATGCTGAGGAGCTGCTCCTCGGAGGCGAACGATGTCCCTCGCGAGACGCCGGGAGTGAATCGATTGCCGAGGATGACGAGCAGGTGCGCGAGCGGACCCAGCACCATGCGCGCCACTCGAATGACCGGTGCGAAAGAGCGCAGAAAGCGCTTCGCGTGGTGTCGGCCGACGCTGCGCGGGCTCGCCCCGACCAGGACGAACGAGACGATTGTCATCAGCACGGCGGCGGCGAGCATCGCCCACCAGATGTTGCCGAAGAGGATCGTGAACGCTGAGGTCACGAGCACCGCTGCGGTCGTTTCGACCAGGATGCGGATGAAGACCACGGCGTTGGCGTGTGCCTCGGGGTCAGCCGAGATCCGCCCGAGCGCTGCGGAGTTGCGCCCGCTCTGTGCCATGTCGGAGATGTCCGCACGCGACGTCACGCCGAAGGCGGCATCGAGCGAGGCCATGAGGCCGCCGAGCGCAACCAGCAGAACGGCGGCGACCAGGAGCAGCGCGGCGGTCACGAGGCGCGCCGCTTCTCGCTGACGCGGAACGCGACGATGAGGTCTCGCTGCAAGCCGAACATCTCGCGTTCCTCGTCGGGTTCGGCGTGGTCGAAGCCGAGAAGGTGGAGCAGTCCGTGTGTCGTCAGCATGATCAGCTCGTCGATCGTGGGGTGGCCGGCGGTCTCTGCCTGTGTCTGGGCGACCTGCGGGCAGAGGACGATGTCTCCCAGCAAGCCCGGAGCCGTCGGCTGATCCTCCGTTCCGGGGCGGAGCTCATCCATGGGGAAGCTGAGAACGTCGGTCGGACCGGGCTCATCCATCCACTGGACGTGGAGTGCCTCCATCGCGCCCTCATCCACGAGGAGGATGGCGACGTCGGCGTCGGGACTGACGTGCAACTCCGCAAAGCTGTTCTCCATCAGGCGAAGAAGCACGGTCTCGTCGACGTCGACCCCGGATTCGTTGGTGATCTCGATCGTCACGAGCGTCCTCTCTTGGGCTGGAAGTCGCGCGGTCCGCGGCGGCGAACGTCGCTGCCGCGGCGCTCGGCGCGGTTGGCGAACTCGTGTGCCTCGTCACGCTCGCGACGCGACGCGAGCCGCTCTTCGTCGTACGCGCTGTACGCGTCGACGATGCGGCCAACGAGCGTGTGTCGCACGACGTCGTCGCTGGTGAGCTGCGCAAAGTGAATGTCGTCGATCTTCGAGAGCACGCGGGTCACGAGCCTCAGCCCGCTCGCGCCCTGTGGCAGATCCACCTGGGTGATGTCGCCCGTGACGACCATCTTCGTCCCGAACCCGAGCCGTGTCAGGAACATCTTCATCTGCTCCGGCGTCGTGTTCTGTGCTTCGTCGAGGACGACGAAGGAGTCATTGAGTGTCCGGCCGCGCATATACGCGAGCGGCGCGACCTCGATCGTGCCGGATGCGATGAGTTTGGGGACCAGTTCCGGGTCCATCATCTCGTTGAGCGCGTCGTACAGCGGTCGCAGATACGGGTCGATCTTGTCGTTCAGCGTTCCCGGAAGGAAGCCGAGCCGCTCCCCTGCCTCGACAGCGGGACGCGTGAGGATGATGCGGCTGACCTCCTTGCGCTGCAGCGCCTGGACGGCCTTGGCCATCGCGAGATAGGTCTTACCGGTACCGGCCGGGCCGATTCCGAACACGATCGTGTGCTCGTCGATCGCATCGACGTAGTCTTTCTGGCCGAGGGTCTTCGGACGAATGACCTTCCCACGAGAGGTGAGGATCTGCTCCCCCAGCACCTCAGAAGGCCGCTGCCCGCCGTCGCCACGAAGGATGCGGCTCGAGGAGGTGACGTCGTGCGCGTCGAGACCCTGTCCGCGCCGAGCCATCGCCATCAGCTCATCCACGAGCTCGCGCGCGGCGGCGACCGCGTCGTTCGCTCCCGTGAGAGTGATCTCGTTACCGCGGACCAGGACGTCGACGTCGGGGTGCTCGCGTTCAACGACGCGCAGCAACCGGTCCTGCGGCCCCAGGAGCTGCACCATGGCGACCCCGTCTGCGTAGATGCGCTCGACGGCGTCGGTGGGTTCGTCAGCCAACAAGGCTCCCTTCGGTGAGGTCTCCCGCAAGGACGTGTCCGTGCACATGGAAAACCGTCTGTCCTGCCCCCGGGCCCGTGTTGAACACCAGCCGGAAGTCGTCTGCGCCCGCCTCGGTGGCGACGCGCCGAGCCAACGCGACCAACTCGGCCAGCAGCGAGGGGTCGCCGTCGGCGAGCGACACCACATCGCGGTACTGCTCGGTTTTCGGGATCACGAGCAGATGGATCGGCGCCTTCGGCGCGATGTCCCGAATCGCGAACGCTCGGTCGGTCTCCGCGATGATCTCGCTCGGGATCTCTCCCTCGAGAATGCGCGTGAAAACGGAGGCTTCACTCATACGTCAAGTCTACCGACCGTGTCCGTTGTCCGGCGGTCAGCCTTGACGGAAGCGATCGCGCAGCTTGCTGAACAGGCCCTGCTGGAAGGTGGCGAGCTGCGGGGACGGCGATTTGCTCCGAGCCGCGAACTCCTCGATCAGGGCGCGCTCTTTGGCATCCAGGCGCGTGGGGGTGACGACCTGCACACCGACCCGCAGGTCACCGCGGTCGGAGCCGCGCAGCGGCGTGATGCCGCGACCCTTGATCGTCAGAACGTCACCGGACTGCACACCGGGGCGGAGTTCGAGGTCAACAGTTCCATCGAGCGAGGTGATGGTGGTCTTCGCTCCCAGGACCGCGTCGGGCATTGAGACCTCGAGCGTCGCCAGCAGATCGTCGCCCTCGCGGCTGAACGCGTCGTTGTGTGCGACGTGGATCTCCACGTAGAGGTCGCCGTTGGGTCCGCCGGCAGGCCCGACCTCGCCGGAACCGGGAAGCTGGAGCCGCAGCCCGGTCTCGACGCCGGCGGGGATGTCCAAAGCGACCGTGCGGCGCGCGCGCACGCGCCCCTGGCCGTGACACGTGGCGCACGGATACGGGATGGTCGTGCCATAGCCCTGGCAGGTGGCGCACGGGGCGGAGGTGACAGCGTTGCCGAGAAGGCTCCGGACCGTGCGCTGGACGTGTCCGGAACCGTGGCAGATGTCACACGTGACGGGCTGGGTGCCGGGTTGGCAGCACGATCCGGAACAGGTATCGCACAGAATCGCCGTGTCGACTTCCAGCTCGCGGTGCACACCGAAGACGACATCCGAGAGCTCGATCGTCACCTTGACGAGGGCGTCCTGGCCGCGCTCGCGTCGCGACCGCGGGCGTGCCGCCCGCGCACCGCCTCCGCCGAAGAACGTCTCGAAGATGTCGCCGAAGCCGCCGAATCCAGCGGCCCCCGGGGAATCTCCCCCCACGTCGTAGCGGGCGCGTTGCTCTGGGTCGCTCAGCACGTCGTACGCATGGGTGACGAGTTTGAAGCGCTCAGACGCGTCAGCGGACGCGTTGACGTCGGGGTGGAGCTGCCGCGCGAGTTTGCGGTATGCCTTCTTGATCTCCTCCGGCGTCGCGTCGCGCGCGACGCCGAGGACCTCGTAGTGGTCTGCCACAGTGGCCTTTCTGCCCCTCGGGGCCGGAATGTCGGTTCAGCGGGCTCGCTCGTCTTCTTCGAGGATCCGGCTGAGATAGCGGGCGACGGCTCGCACCGCCGCCAAGTTGGTCGGGTAGTCCATCCGTGTCGGGCCGAGAACGCCGATGCGCGCCCGAGAGCCGGTCGTGTCGTAGTCGCCGGTGACCACGGATGCCTCTTCCAATCCGAAGGCCTGGTTCTCGCGCCCGATGCTGGCGGCCAGACCCTGTTCGTCGGTCACCATCTCGGTCATCAGCCGGAGGAGAGTGACCTGTTCTTCGATCGCTTCGAGCAGGGGCGAGATGCTCCCGCGGAAATCCCCCACGCGCCGGGCGAGGGAGGCGCTGCCGGCCATGACAAGGCGGTCCTGGCGGAACTCGTCGAGTTCCTCTGCGGCCACGCGCGCGACGAGCTGGAGAGCGGAGTCCACCCGTTGCCCGGTGGGGGCCTGGCCGAGCACATCGGCGAGTGCCGCAGAACCGGCGGCGACGGAGCGGTTCGTGAGGAGACGGCGCAGCGCCATGCGAACCGCGTCCATCTCATCGGACGTGAGCTCATGTCCGAGTGTGGCGACGCGTTGGGAGACGTATCCCGAGTCGGCGACGAGGATCAGGACGACGCGGGCGCCGCCGAGCGGGACGAACTCGATGTGCGTGACGGTCGCCTGCGCGAACGAGGGGTACTGCACGAGCGCCACCTGTCCGGTCAGGCGGCTCAGTAGGCGTACCGTTCGGCCCAGGAGCGCGTCGAGATCGCCGGGGTCGGCGAGGAACTCGGTGATCGCTGCCCGTTGCGCGGGGCTGAGCGGACGCACCTGGGCAAGATGATCGACGAAGACGCGGTAGCCCTTGTCTGTCGGCACACGACCCGACGAGGTGTGCGGCGCAGTGATGAGCTCTTCGTCTTCCAACTGCGCCATGTCATTGCGGATTGTCGCGGCAGAGACGCCGAACGCATGTCGGTCGACGATCGCCTTCGAGCCGACGGGCTCGCGCGTATCGACGTAGTCCTGCACGATCGCCCTCAGGACCTGGAGTCCCCGATCCGAGACCATGACCCCTCCTCCGCGCTGGCACTCGATAACCGTGAGTGCCAATTCTAGCGCGGAGTGTCTGACCGGTCGGTGAGCGCGTGGACGACCGTGTCCGCGAGGAGTCGCCCCCGCCGGGTCAGGACGATCCGGCCGCGCAGTGCGGGTGCAGGTTCGACGAGCCCGTCGGCGATGAGAGCGGCGACGTGCGTTCGCTGTGCTGCGGTCAGGAAAGCGATGTCGAGACCGTCTGCAATGCGGGAGCGAAGGAGGATCGCTTCGGTCCGCTGCGCCTCGACGGACAGGTGCTCGCGACCAGCCCCGGGAGAGGCGCCTTGCGCGAGAAGCGCGGCGTACGCGGCGGGATGCTTGACGTTCCACCACCGCACGCCGCCCACGTGGCTGTGTGCACCGGGCCCGTAGCCCCACCAATCGGCTCCGGTCCAATAGGAAAGGTTGTGTCGGGACCGATTCTGCGCCGTCTTCGCCCAATTGGAGATCTCGTACCAGGCGTATCCCGCCTCAGCGAGGGCATCATCGACGAACTCGTACATGTCCGCCTGGAGATCATCGTCGGGCGCGGGAACCTCGCCGCGCCGGATCTGTCGCGCCAGCTTGGTGCCGTCCTCGACGATGAGTGCGTAGGCGGAGATGTGATCGGGCTCCAGCGCGAGCGCCGTCTGAACACTGTGCTGCCAGTCCGCGAGTGATTCCCCCGGCGCCCCGTAGATGAGATCCAGCGAGACGGCGAGCCCGGCGCGCTTGGCCGCGGCCACGGCGGTGGCGATGTTGCGCGGGTCATGGGTGCGATCCAGCGCCGCCAGGACGTGTGGGACCGAGGACTGCATTCCGATCGACAGTCGGGTGACTCCGTCCTCGCGGAGGCGCTGGGCGAGGTCGTCGGTGACCGTGTCGGGGTTCGCCTCGACGGTGACCTCCGCGTCCGCCGTCACTCCGAATGTGCCGCGCACGGCCCCGAGCATGTGCCCGAGGTCTTCGGCGGGCAGCAGGGTCGGCGTCCCCCCACCGATGAAGACCGTCTGCGCGGGACGGAGTGGGCCCGCAGCAGCCAGGATCGGGGCGGACATCGTGATCTCTTGAATGAGGGTGTCCGCGTAGGTGTCCTGGCGCGCGCCGCGGAGTTCGGTCGCGGTGTACGTGTTGAAGTCGCAGTATCCGCATCGGACGCGGCAGAACGGGACGTGAAGGTACACGCCGAAGGGCGTCGCGGGATCTGCGGTCACGCCCTCGGGGAGTAATCCGCTGCGGGGGGCGGGATCGGCGATCGGGAGTGCGGAGCCCATTCAGTCGGAGGAGGTGTACAGCGGTGAGACGGCGCGAAGATACGCCTGGAAGAGTGCCTTCCGCCGTCGACGTACCATGCCGGCGAATACTCGGTACAGCCCCGCGTGTCCGCGCTCAAAGGCGCGGACGGTGAACCAGACTTGGTCGTTGTCGCGCCATTCCACGGTGAAGGCTTCCTCGCCGCTGACCACCGAACCGTCGACGGTACCGATCGTGAACCCCACGCGCCGAGGAGCTTCCTCCACGGCGATGACGCGCAGCTTCGCGTCAGCGTTGTGCCCGCCGACGCGGCCGCTGACCTCCAGCGAGGTGCCCGCGGTGACGTACGGCGTGCCCTCGGCGTCGAAACGCAGATCGCCGTCGCTTCGCGTGGGTGCGATGGCGTTGCCGTCCGCATCGAAGCTGACCCCCGCGTAGCTCGGTCCGGCCGCGGGAGTGACATCGGAGAGGGTGAGGCCCGCACCGCGAAGCGGAACCCAGGACAGCAGAGCGTCAGCGGAGGCGTCAAAGCGTTCTTGACCGCTTCCGATCCTCCACGACTGCTCGGCCGGAATCGTACCTGCGGGCGGGTACCCCATCAGGTCGGCTGCTCCTGTGGCCCCGACGGCGGCATAGTCGACCGTTCCGGCTTGAAAAGACCCGCGACGCATGACGTCCACTCTACGTGCGCCGCTCAGCGCTTGTCCTTGCTCTCGACATCCCCGGAGAGCGCGGCGATGAAGGCTTCTTGCGGAACTTCGACGCGGCCGACCATCTTCATGCGCTTCTTGCCCTCCTTCTGCTTCTCAAGCAGCTTGCGCTTACGGGTGATGTCGCCGCCGTAGCACTTGGCGAGCACGTCCTTGCGGATGGCGCGAATGTTCTCGCGAGCGATGATGCGGGCGCCGATCGCGGCCTGGATCGGTACCTCGAACTGCTGGCGCGGAATCAGCTTGCGCAGACGCTCGGTCATGAGGGTGCCGTAGGCATAGGCCTTGTCACGATGCACGATCGAACTGAAGGCGTCGACCTTCTCGCCTTGGAGGAGGATGTCGACCTTGACGAGGTCCGCCGTCTGCGACCCCGCAGGCTCATAGTCCAGGCTCGCGTAGCCCTGCGTCTTGGACTTGAGCTGGTCGAAGAAGTCGAAGACGATCTCGCCGAGCGGCATGTTGTACCGCAGCTCCACGCGATCCTCGCTGAGATAGTCCATGCCGAGGAGCGTGCCGCGGCGGGATTGGCACAGCTCCATGACGGTCCCGACGTAGTCCTTCGGGAGCAGCACGCCCACCTTGACGACGGGTTCGGTCACCTCCGCGACGCGCCCATCGGGGTACTCGCTGGGGTTGGTCACGGTGATGGTCTCGCCGGTGTCGGTCGTCACCTCGTACGTCACCGAGGGCGCGGTCGTGATGAGGTCGAGGCCGAACTCGCGGGACAGGCGTTCGGTCACGATCTCCAGGTGCAAGAGCCCAAGGAAGCCGCAGCGAAAGCCGAATCCGAGGGCGACGGAGGTCTCCGGCTCGTACTGGAGGGCGGCGTCCGAGAGCTTGAGCTTGTCGAGGGCCTCACGCAGGTCGGCGTAGTCGCTCCCGTCGATCGGATAGATTCCGCTGAAGACCATGGGCTTCGGGTCGGTGTACCCGGGCAGGGCCTGCTCAGCAGGCTTTCGGAAGGTCGTGATCGTGTCACCGACCTTCGACTGGCGCACGTCCTTCACGCCGGTGATCAGGTACCCGACCTCGCCGACGCCGAGCCCGCGCGTCGGCACCGGCTCGGGACTGGAGACACCGATCTCCAAGAGGTCGTGAGCCGCGCGCGTCGACATCATCTGGATGCGTTCGCGCGGGTGAAGCGCCCCGTCGACCATGCGGACGTACGTGACGACCCCGCGGTAGGCGTCGTATACCGAGTCGAAGATCATCGCGCGGGCCGGCGCATTCGCATCGCCGACGGGAGCGGGAATCTCGGCGACCAGCCGGTCCAGGAGCGCCTCCACGCCGACGCCGGTCTTGCCCGACACGCGCAGCACGTCGTCTGGGTCGCCGCCAATGAGTGAGGCGAGTTCGGCAGCGAACTTGTCGGGGTCGGCAGCAGGGAGATCGATCTTGTTCAGCACCGGAATGATGTGAAGGTCGTTCTCCAACGCGAGGTACAGGTTCGCGAGCGTCTGCGCCTCGATGCCCTGGGCGGCATCCACCAGCAGGATGGCGCCCTCACACGCGGCGAGGCTGCGCGACACTTCATACGTGAAGTCGACGTGACCGGGCGTATCGATCATGTTCAGCGCATAAGTCTGTCCATCGACCTCCCACGGCATCCGTACGGCCTGCGACTTAATCGTGATGCCACGCTCGCGCTCGATGTCCATGCGATCGAGATACTGCGCGCGCATGTCGCGGTCGGACACGGCGCCGGTGAGCTGCAGCATGCGATCGGCCAGGGTCGACTTTCCGTGGTCGATGTGGGCGATGATGCAGAAGTTGCGGATGGACGCGGGCGGAGTCGAGGCGGGCTCGAGCGGCGTGATGGCGCGGGGTGACATGTCCCCACGAGTCTACCGGCGCGCCTGCGATCTCCGTCCTCGCCGGGAGCACCGCCCGGATGGGCCTTCCCGACGTCGAATCCGGGGGTGGATCGTGGTCGCGCGACGCATCCCGAACGATGGCGGTCAGACCGAGGACGACCCGAGAGAGCATCCACGCGTCGTGCCCTCCACTGAGCACGTTGCTCTCCCGACGAGGGTGCATGGCGCGCGTTGTGCTGAGTTTTCCTGCTGGTCACCGGTCAGTTGACTGAAGATGAGAAAGAGTTAATGAACCTGAGACTTGCCTGAATGCCGTCTCGAGGGACATGCTCACATGTGAACCCACCCGAGGTTCGTGTTGTGCCCGACAGCAGCAGGAGATGACAGTGACGCCTTCGCACGTTCCCGGTTCAAGGTCGCGGATGCGACCACTTGCCATGGTCGCCGCCGCGGCGACCGCCATCGCGGGAGGTGTGTTCGTGCCGTTGACGGCGACGGCCGCTGTGTCCTCCGACGCGCCCGTCGTGATCTCTGAGATCTACGGCGGTGGCGGCAACAATGGCGCCGCTTTCAACCGAGACTTCATCGAACTTGCAAACGTGAGCGATGAGGATCTTGATCTGTCGGCCTATTCCGTCCAGTACGCCTCCGCGGGCGGCACGAGCTGGCAGGTGACGGCGCTCACCGGCGTGACACTCCCGGCCGGGGAGCAATTGCTGATCGGCCAGGCGACCGGCGCCAACGCCGACCTGCCCGCATTCGAGGCGGACGTCGAGGGCACCATCGCGATGAGTGGCACGGCCGGCAAGGTCGCCCTCGTCTCCGATCAGGTCAAGTTGGAGGGCGCGACCGATCTCGTCAGCGCCGAACAGGTCGTCGACTTCGTCGGCTGGGGTACGGCAAACCACTTCGCGGGCAGCGGCGCTGCTCCCGGTACCTCGAACGCGACGAGCGTGGCACGAGACGGCGAGTTCACCAACACGGCGGATAACGCCGCTGACTTCACTGCGGGCACGCCGACTCCGACGGGACTCGGCGACGACAGCGAGCCGGAACCGGAGCCGACCCCCACTCCCACGCCGACCCCGACTCCCGATCCCGAGCCGACCTCCTACACGATCGCGGAGATCCAGGGGACGGGTGAGGAATCGACACTCCTCGGTGAGACGGTGACGACGACGGGCGTCGTCACCGCCCACTACCCCACCGGCGGTTTCAACGGCTATGTGATTCAGACGCCGGGTACCGGAGGCGACATCGACCTCTCGACGCACACCGCGTCCGACGCGATCTTCGTCTACGGCCCCGGCGGGATCGCGAACGAGGTCGCGCTCGGCGACACGGTGGAGATCACCGCCACGGTCGGCCAGTTCTACGGCCTCACCCAGCTCGCCCCCGTTGCCGGTGGCGCCGTGGTGATCGAGGACGCGGAAGCACCGATTCCGGCGAACGTCGCCTGGCCGACGAGCGACGAGCAGCGCGAAACACTCGAGTCGATGCTCATCGCGCCGCAGGGTGACTTCACCGTCACCAACACGTACTCGACCAACCAGTACGGCGAAGTCGGGCTCGCGGCCGGGACCACGCCGCTGCAGCAGCCGACCGACGTCGCACGACCGGGCTCGGCTGAGGCGGAAGCCGTCGAGGCGGACAACGCCGCGCGTGCGCTCGTGCTCGATGACGGTGCGACCACGAACTTCCTGAGCACCACGAACCGCGATCTCACTCCGCCGTACGTGTCGCTGACAGAGCCCATCATCGTCGGCGCATCGGTGACCTTCACCGAGCCGTACATCGTCGACTGGCGTAACGACACCTGGAAGCTCAACCCGACCGCTCCCCTCGTCGGGGATGGCGCGGGGACCGACGGTGCCGAATTCGAGAACACCCGAACCGAGGCTCCCGAAGAAGTCGGCGGAGACCTGTCGATCGCAGCATTCAACGTCCTCAACTACTTCACGACCCTCGGTGCGGACACGCCCGGTTGCGTTGCCTACACGGACAAGGACGGCAACGGAGTCACGGTGCGTGAAGGATGTGATCCTCGCGGTGCGTGGAGCGCAGCAGACCTCGAGCGCCAGCAGGTGAAGATCGTCAACGCGATTAACGCTCTCGACGCTGACGTTGTCGGCCTCATGGAGATCGAGAACTCCTACGCGCTCGGCGAAGAGGTTGACGAGGCCGTCGCGACCCTCGTCGACGCGCTCAACACGGACGCGGGCGCCGAGGTCTGGTCGTTCGTGCCGTCATCGGCAGACCTGCCCGACGTGTCCCAGCAAGACGTCATCACGAATGCGATCATCTACCGGTCCGCTGCGGTGACGCCCGTCGGTGACTCGCTCGCGCTGGGTGACCAGAGCGGTTCGGACCAGGCGTTCGGCAACGCGCGCGAGCCCATCGGTCAGGTCTTCGAACCGGCGGCCGGGGGCGAGCCGTTCCTGTTCGTGGTGAACCACTTCAAGTCGAAGGGTTCGGCTGGCCCGTGGCCCGGCGACGCCGACACCGGCGATGGGCAGGGATCGGCGAACGAATCCCGCGTGCGCCAGGCCGAGGCTCTGCGTGACTGGGTCGCTGAGGTGCAGGGTGACGTCGAGTCCGTCGCTCTCGTGGGTGACTTCAACTCCTACGGCTTCGAGGACCCGCTTCAGGTCCTGTACGACGACGGCTATGTCGACGTTGAGCAGGGCTTCGAACTGACCGACCGCACCTACAGCTACAGCGGCCTGTCCGGCTCGCTCGACCACGTGCTGCTCAGCGGCGCGGCGTTCGAGCGTGCCACCGGGGCAGATGTGTGGAACATCAACTCGGGTGAGTCGGTGGCCCTGGAGTACAGCCGTTACAACAACCACGGCACTCTCTTCTACTCCGACGACGCGTTCCGCTCGAGCGACCACGACCCGATCAAGGTCGGCCTCTCTGCAGAAGCCGCACCCGAGACCCTGACGCTCCTCGGGATCAACGACTTCCACGGACGCATCGACGACAACACGGTGGCGTTCGCGGGGACGATCGAGGAGCTGCGTGCGCAGGCGGAGGGCCCGACCCTGTTCCTGTCGAGCGGTGACAACATCGGCGCGTCGCTGTTCGCGTCCGCTGTCGCGCAGGACCAGCCCACGATCGAGGTGCTCAACGCTCTTGGGCTTGAAGCAACGGCAGTGGGCAACCACGAGTTCGACCGTGGATTCGCCGACCTCGCGGGGCGTGTGACCGACGAGTCGGACTACCCGCAGCTCGGGGCGAACGTCTATGAAGCGGGCACTGAGACGCCGGCCCTTCCGGAGTACGAGCTGATCGAGGCGGGCGACCTGGTCGTCGGTGTCGTCGGTGTCGTCACCGAGGAAACGCCGTCGCTGGTCTCTCCGGCCGGTATCGTCGACCTCTCCTTCGGAGATCCCGTCGAGGCGCTGAACCGCGTCGCGGCAGAGCTCTCCGACGGTGACGATGCCAACGGCGAGGCTGATGTGATCGTCGCACTCGTCCACGAAGGCGCGGGGGCGGGAACCCCCGACGGCGCAACTCTCGAGGAGGAGATCGCCGCTGGCGGTCCGTTCGCCGAGATCGTCACGGAGACCTCCGCCGACGTCGACGCGATCTTCACCGGTCACACGCACAAGGAGTACGCGTGGTCGGCGGAGATCCCCGGTACGGACAAGACTCGCCCGATCGTGCAGACCGGTTCGTATGGAGCCAACATCGGTGAGATCACGCTGACCGTTGACTCTGACACCGGCGAGGTGCTCGCGCACACGGAGCGCAACGTTCCGCGGACCGAGACTCCCGCCGACGAGCTGATCGCGACGTACCCCGCTGTCGCCGAAGTCGACCGCATCGTGACCGAGGCGCTTGCTGCTGCGGCTGAGGTGGGGAACACGGCAGTCGGCGAGGTAGCGGACGACATCACGACTGCCTTCAGCGGCGGCGAGTATGTCGACGGCACCTACACAGGCGGGACCCGCGACGACCGTGCATCGGAGTCGACCCTCGGGCGCACGGTATCCAACATGCTGCGCGACCAGCTCTCCGACCTGCCTGACGGCGCCGTGATCGGTGTCACCAACCCCGGTGGCCTCCGCGCGGACCTGTGGGACACCCAGGCCGAGTTCGGTGCGACCGCGATCCCGGGCCTTCCGGACGGAACGATCTCGTTCTCCCAGGCGAACGCGGTGCTGCCGTTCAACAACACGCTGGCTCTCGTGACCCTGACCGGCGAGCAGTTCACGACCCTTCTGGAGCAGCAGTGGCAGCGGACGGCCGCGGGTGAGGTTCCGCAGCGTCCGTACCTGCAGCTCGGTCTGTCGGACAACGTCACCTACACGTTCGATGAGACGCTCCCTGAGGGTGAGCGGATCACCTCCGTATGGGTGGACGGCGAACCGATCGACCCGGCCGGCGAGTACCGCATCGGGACGTTCAGCTTCCTCGCGTCGGGTGGTGACAACTTCCACGCGTTCCTGGACGGGACGAACATGGTCGACACCGGGCTGCTGGACTACCAGGCATGGGTGGATGACATCGCGGACAAGTCCCCGGTGGAGCCGTCGTTCGCGAAGCAAGCAGTTCAGGTCAGTGGTGTCCCGGAGACGGTCACCGCGGGTGAGGCGTTCGAGTTCACCGTGTCCGACCTGAACCTGACGAGCCAGGGATCGCCGGAGAACACGACGGTTGTCGCGACCTTGGATGGCTCGGAGCTCGGCAGCTTCCCGGTGACCGATGGTGCCGCGACGGTCACTGTCACGGTGCCGGAGACGGTGGAGGGTGAGGTCGTGCTCGAACTCGTCGCGTCCGACTCGGCCACCACAATCCGGGTGCCTGTCACCGTTGAACCCGGTGAGGTGGTTGAAGAACCGGCGCAGACGCGCACGGTGCTCGCGGCGCTTCTGCCGGTCCACGTGAACGGACTGCTGCCGACGACGCTCATCGCGTACGTATCGCAGGACGAGGGCCGGCCCGCGGGCCGGGTGGAGTTCCGTGCCGGCGGCGCGAGCGGTGCAGTCATCGGCACGGCACAGGTCCGCTCGGGTATCGCCACCTACCGCCTCGGTCGCCTGCCGCGCGGCGTGCAGACGTACACCGCGGTGTTCGTGCCGGACGATCCGACGGTTTCGACGTCCTCGACGAGCAACCGAACGAGCGTGCTCGTTCTCTGGTAACGCGAGCGCGGGAGTCGCGCTGAGAGGGGCAGGTCTTCGGACCTGCCCCTCTCTCGTGCACCGTAAGCATCCACAGCGGGTTCCCCGACGTAGGCTGGACAGCATGACTGTGGGTGTCGTCTTCGTCCATGGGATCCGCACGTCGGCGACCATGTGGCGCGCACAAGTGGACCATCTGCGCGACGCAGGGCACGAGTCGATCGCGGTCGATCTGCCCGGTCACGGCACACGGATCGATGAGCCCTTCACACTGGAGTCCGCCACTCAGACCATCGATGAGGCGGTCGTGACGCTCGCCGAGCGGGTGGACACAGTCATTCTCGCGGCGCATTCGATGGGTGGCCTGATCTCGACCGCGTACGTCGGCCGGGAAGATCCCCCGCAACTTGGGGCATTCGTGGCCGCGGGATGTACGGCGCTCCCCCGCGGTTTCGGACTCCGGCTGTACCGGGCACTCGCGCGCGGGTTTGACCGGCTTCCCGGGCGCGGTCAGCGGATCGCTGATCTTGTCCTCGCGCGCACGCTGCCCCTGGAGACCCGGGCAGACTTCGGAGCGGGTGGCTATGCGTACGACGCCCAGGATGTCGCGCTGAAGAGTCTCTCGGTGCTCGACCTCGTGGATGCCCTTCGGCGTATCACGATCCCGACCTGGTTCGTCAATGGGCAGTACGACCAGCTGCGCGTGAACGAGCGGCTCTTCACGGGCCTTGTGCCGCACGCGGAGCTGATCATCGTCCCGCGCGCGACGCATCTGGTGACGGCCATGCGGCCCGAGGTGTTCAACGGTGTCCTCGATCTTGCGATCGCCACGGTGCAGACGCCGAAAGAATCTGTCGAAAGCTGATAGACTCGGTGATTGGCTTGCGTGTGGGTTCGACCCTCACACGACCGCCGGGTGACAGCCCTCTCCTTGTCGCCGGGCACACATCAACGAATCACTCCGAACGAAAGAGCCGTTAAACGTGGCGAACATCAAGTCGCAGATCAAGCGCAACAAGACCAACGAGAAGGCGCGCGAGCGCAACAAGGCCGTCAAGAGCCAGCTGAAGACCGAAGTGCGTCGCACGCGCGAGGCCGTCGCCGCCGGTGACAAGGCTGCCGCGGAAAAGGCTCTGGCCACCGCGACCAAGAAGCTCGACAAGGCCGTCAGCAAGGGCGTGCTCCACAAGAACCAGGCCGCGAACCGCAAGTCGGCGATCGCCAAGCAGGTTGCCTCTCTCTGAGTCACACGTCACGAAAGGCCCGCTCCCGCATCCCGCGGGGCCGGGCCTTTCGTCTTTCCGCGGCGGCGTCGTCAGTGCGCGTGGCTGTACACGCGTAGCCTGATGCGATGCCCCTTGCTCTCGTGACCGGTGCCGCGCGCTCGAACAGCATTGCCGCCGCGGTCGTGCCGCGCCTCCGCGAAGACGGCTGGGACGTGGTGACGAGCGATCTGGACGGTGTCGACTTCGAAGCGGACCTGCGGGACCCCCGGGCACCGGCCGAACTCATCGACTCCGTCCGCGAAAGCCACGGGCCCATCGGAGCGTTGATCCTCAGCCACGCACACGACGTCGAGTCCGGCATTCTGGACACGACTGCAGAGAGCTTCGACCAGCACATTGCGGTGAATGCGCGGGCGAGCCTGCTCCTCATCGCGGCATTCGCGCGTCAGGTGCCGGCGGACGGAGGCGCTGTCGTCGCATTCACGAGTGACCACACGACCGGAAACCTCCCGTACGGGGCGTCCAAGGCTGCCCTTGATCGGATTGTCATCTCGGCTGCGAGAGAACTCGGCCCGCTCGGAATCTCTGCGAACGTGGTCAACCCCGGGCCAATCGACACGGGATGGATGGACGACGATCTTCGAGCTGCGCTGGTGCCGGCGCAGCCCCTCGGACGGTTGGGCACTCCTCGGGACATCGCCAGCGCGGTCGCCTTCCTGCTTTCCTCAGAGGGACGCTGGGTCAGCGGGCAACTCCTCAACGTCGATGGCGGATTCTCCGCACGCTTCTGATCCGCTCGGAAGTGAGGTGCTGTCGTGTCGGGCTGACGAGGAGCTGAACGCGGACGGCGCGCGTCAGGACGGGTCGCCGCCGTAAGGCGCTTTGGTCGCGATGACGGTGAGGAGGCGCTCCAGCGCGAACTCAGGATCGCGGGATGCGCCCTTGACCTCGGCGTCCGCGCGGGCCGCCGCCTGGATCGCCATGCCGAGGGTGCGCTCGTTCCATCCGGACAGGTCGCGACGGGCACGATCGATCTGCCAGTCCTTCATCCCCAGCTCGGTCGCGAGTTGTTTGCTCGGTTCGCGCTTGCCTGCGACACGCGCCATCGTGCGCAGTTTCATCGCAATCGCCGCCACGAGCGGCACCGGGTCCGAGCCGGTCGCCAGCGCGTGTCTGAGGGCGACGAGTGCGTCGCCGTAGCGTCCGGCGATCGCGGTGTCTGCGACGACAAAGGCTGACGTCTCCACGCGACCGCCGTAGTATCGCTCGACGACCGCGTCGGTGATGTCGCCGTCCACGTCGTTGATGAGCTGCTGACAGGCAGCGGCGAGCTCCGTCAGGTCGTCGGCAAACGCAGAGACGAGCGTGCGCAGCGCGGACGGGGCGATCCGGCGGCCGGCACCGCGAAACTCCTGCACCGCGAAGTCGAATCGATCGCTATCGCGTGTGATGGCGGGGCACGCGATCTCTATGGCACCAGCCGACATCCCTCTGATCGCGTCAAGGAGCTTCTTGCCGCGCTGTCCGCCCGTGTGTCGCAGAACGAGCGTGGCACCGTCCTGAGGGTGCTGCAGGTACGCCAGCGCTTCGGTGAGGAAGGCGTCCGAGCATTTCTCCACGCCGCCGATTCGGACGAGGCGGGGTTCACCGAACAGCGATGGGGAGCTGTAGGAGAGCAGCTCCCCCGACGTGTAATCATCGGCGCGGATGTCGGAGATCTCCAGCGCAGGGTCTTCTTCGCGCAGCACATCGCGAATGCCGACGAGTGCGCGCTCCGCGCAGACCTCTTCCGGGCCCGAGATCAGAACGATCGACGCGGGGCGCGGTGAGCGCCATGACACCTGCTCGATGGCGGTTGCTTTCGCGCCGCGGCGAGGTGCAGGAGTCATGCCTTCAGACTAGTCGGGGCCTCCCCCACGCTCACTCCAGACGCCGACGGTGCCGGGCGCGCGAAGATCCACCAGCACCAGGCCGGAGTCATCCGTCCGCATGACGTGCGAACCCGCGGCCGTCAGGGTGTCCAGGATGCTCTCGTGGGGGTGCCCATACGTGTTCTCTCCGACAGAGATGAGGGCCACATCGGCGGAGATCGCGCGGTAGAGCGTTGCGGCCTGATCGGCGCTGCCGTGATGGGCGACTTTCACGATATCGAAGTGGTCGAGCGCGCCGAGCTGCTGTTGGGTCGTCGCCGACAGGTCACCGAGGAGAAGGGTACGTGGCACCGTCGGCCCGGACACACTCAGGACGACGCTGCCATCGTTCCCCGCGGGCGCCGTCTTGTTCGGCCACAGCACCTCCCACCGCGCCGAACCGAGCGCTCCGGTGTCGCCCTTCCCGACTCGATACGCGGCCGCCCCCTGTGCCGTGAGCTCATCGAGGAGCACCTGGGCGTCCGCATCCGGCGGCTCACCGTGCAGCACCTGATCCACACGTCCCACCACCGCGGACACCCCACCGACGTGATCCGCGTCGAAGTGTGTCAGGACGAGCAGGTTCACCCGCTCGATACCGAGCAGGGCGAGACAGCTCTCGAGCAACTCCGGTTCCCTCCCCACGTCGACGAGCGCAACCGCATTCTCCGCACGGACCACGAGCGCGTCACCCTGCCCGACATCACACGCAGCGACATCCCATCCCGCGGGGAGTCGAAGACGATCGAGAGCGACGACGGCGTGGCCGCCGAGAAGCGCGAGTCCGGCCAGAAGAGCGCCGATCCCCACGGCGGTGATGCGTAGCCGTGGGCCGCGCGCCAGGAAGGCGACCAGAAGTGCCGCGCTGACGCCCGCAAGTGACACCAGACCCCACCCACCCTCAGGCCACGGCAAGAGGCTCCCCGGGAGTTGAGCCATCGTCTCCGCGGTCCCCGCGATCCATGTCGCGGGGAGCCACGCGATCCAGACAAGGAGATCGGCAAGGAGCGGGAGGGGTGCCGCGAGGCAGGCGAGGAGTCCCACGATCGTCGCCACCGGGGCGGCCGGGGCTGCCAGCAGATTGGCGACGACTCCGTACACGGGGACCGCCGGAGTGAGCAGGATGAGCACAGGTGTGCAGGCGAGCTGAGCTGACAGCGACGCCGCGGTCGCGAGAGCGAGTGGGGCTGGCAGAACGGCACGGAGTTGGTCGGACAATGGCCCTGCGAACAGCAGGAGGGCCGCAGTGGAGGCGGCGGACAGGATGAAGCCGATGGACGTCGCCAGCCAGGGGTCGGCGATCAACGCCAGAGTCGTAGCCACAGCGAGAATGCCGATACCTGCACTCGGGCGGCCCAGCACAAGTGCCACCATCGCGACGCCAGCCATGACGGCAGCACGCACGACGCTCGGTTCAGGTGTGACGAGCATGACAAAGCCGGCAAGCGCGATCGCTGCGCACACCACGCGCCCGCGACGGCCGAGCATCACGAGCGCGCCCAGGGAGTACACCAGCACCACGACGATGGCGCAGTTCGCTCCGCTGACTGCAGTCAGATGCGCCAGCGCGGAGGTCTTCATCGCCGCGTCGAGGTCATCTGCGACGCTCGAGGTGTCCCCCACGGCGAGGCCAGGGAGGAGGCCCCCACCGAGGCCGGGAAGAGCCTGGGCCCGCTCACGAAATCGGGCCCGCGCGTCCCCCGTCCACGCCAGAATGCCCTGGGCAGGAGCCGTGACCTCGCCTTCCCGCACGTCAATCACGATCGCCGCGCGTCTCCCCGCCTCCGTTGCCCACCCCCGCCCGCTCGCGTGCACCGTCGCACCCGGGACGAGCGCCGCATCAGCGCTCGGCCACCGCAGAACGACGTCGACGCTCCTCTGGATGCGGTCGTCGGACACGGTCGCGCGTGCGTCGAACAGCACCCCTCTGTCCGACGTCTCCGCCTTTCCTGTCACGATTGCGTCGATTCGGATCTGTCCCGCCCCCGCCGCGTCGCGCAGGGCATCGCGCGCAGGGAGAGCCACCGCGACAGTGGTCAGCACGGCGATACCGATCGCGCCGGCGCACACGACCGTCGTCACCACTCGCGCGGACCCCCGTCGTACGGCCACGATCGTGCCGAGCGTCGCTGCGCACCCGACCAGGACGATTCCCCAGCCCGCCTCTGCAGGATGGTGGACGCCCCACACCGCGCACGCCCACGCGATCGTGACCCATGCGATGAGCGGGCCACATCCGCGCAGCACCTCTCTCACGTCGTCACACGACCACGCAGCTCCTCGAGCACCTTCTCACCGATGCCCGAGACCGACAGGAGATCCTCCACCGCCGCGAACGGGCCGTTCTCCTCCCGCCATGCCACGATCCGCTCCGCCAGTGCGGGCCCGATCCTCGGCAGCGTGTCGAGCTCGGCCGCGTCGGCCCGATTGATGTTGACTGCACCAGCCGGCGCACCAGGGGCTGCTGTGACTGCCTCCCCTCGTTCCGGCACGTGCAACTGCTCTCCGTCGGCCACCTCCCGAGCGAGGTTCAACGCCCCGGGATCGGCGTCGTCGGTGAACCCACCCGCTGCGGCGATCGCGTCGACGACCCGCGTCTGCTCATCGAACTGGTAGACCCCGGGTGCGGCGACCGCGCCCGAGACGTGCACGACCCGCCTCCCCTGGGCTGGTTCAGACACCGCGGACGTCGGTGCGGCATAGCTCGGCGGCGTCGCGGGCGCCACAAGGCCTTGGACGACGGTCACGCCGATCGAGACGGCGAGAATGCCGAGCAGGAGGAGCGCACCCGCCCCCACCCACGCGCGGGTGCGGGAACGGGATGTGGGCTCCATCCCCTCAGCCTCACCGCAGTGCGCCACGCGTGACGCAGGTCACTCCTGACGGTGGATGAGAGCTCCCTACCGAGACGGTGGGGAGGACAGGTCAGGCGACGGTGAAGCTGACGACCTTGGGAGCCCGCACAACCGCACGGGTGATCTCGCGCCCGTCGAGCGCACGGATGATCCGCTCGTCCGCACGTGCGGCCTTCTCCAGGTCTTCCGCAGAGATGCGCGCGGGGACGTCCAGAGTGCCGCGGACCTTGCCGTTGATCTGCACGACCGCCGTGACCGACTCTTCGACGAGAAGGGTCGGGTCGGCCTGCCGCCACGTGGCCAGGCCGACGAATGGCTCATAGCCGAGCGTCTCCCACATTTCTTCCGCCGTGTGCGGGGCGAACAGGTCCAGCACCATCGCGATAGCTTCGGCAGCCTCACGGACAGCGGGGTCGGCGGGACCGGCGCCGCTGTCGATGACCTTGCGCGTTGCATTCACGAGGTCCATCAGCCGCGCCACGACCACGTTGAACTTCGTGTGCTCGATCAGGGACGGTGCGTCCGACCACAGCCGGTGAGTCACCCGCCGTAGCGCCCGGTCGCCTTCGGCCCACACCACGTCAGGCGCGCTGGTGACATCGGCGGCGACGCGCAGCGCGCGGGCGAGGAACTTCTGAGCGCCCGTAGTGGAGACATCCTCCCAATTGATGTCGTCCTCGACGGGACCGGCGAAGGCGATGGCCGTGCGCACGACATCGGCGCCCGGATCGATCATGCTCGAGGCGAACTCGACGAGATTGCCCTTGCTCTTCGACATCTTCGATCCGTCCAGGAGCACCATGCCCTGGTTGATCAAGCTCGTGAACGGCTCGGTGAAGTCGATGAGGTCCATGTCGTAGAGGACCTTGGTGATGAACCGCGCGTACAGGAGGTGCAGAATCGCGTGCTCGACACCGCCGATGTAGGAATCCACCGGTGCCCATCGCTGCGCTTGCGCGGGCGAGAACGGCTCCTGCGCGTCGTTCGGCGACAGGAACCGCAGGAAATACCACGAGCTGTCGACGAATGTGTCCATCGTGTCGCGATCGCGTTCGGCGGGTTCGCCGGTCTCCGGGTCGGTCGTGGCGATCCAGTCGGTCGCGCCCCCCAGCGGAGACGTGCCCTTCGGCGCGAGGTCGAGGTCGCGCGCGTCCGGAAGCGTCAGCGGAAGCTGGTCGTCGGGCACGGGCACGATGCGCCCGTCGGCGGTGTGAATCATCGGAATCGGCGTTCCCCAGAATCGCTGACGGGAAATCAGCCAATCGCGGAGGCGATACGACTTGGCTGCGCGGCCCTTGCCGAGCGCCTCCAGCTCCTCGATGACACGGATGATCGCGTGCCGCTTGCTCAGCCCATCGAGGCTGCCCGAGTTGATCATGCGACCGTCGTCGGTCAGCGCGACACCCGTGCGGGCGGGGTCGATGGACTCGAGCTCCAGATCGGGGTCGATCGGGTTGCCCTCGTCGTCCACCTCGATGACCGGAATCGCACCCGTGATCGGGGCGGTGGTGTCGACGACCACCTTGACGGGCAGATCGAAGGCGCGTGCGAAGTCGAGGTCGCGCTGATCGTGAGCGGGGACCGCCATGACCGCGCCGTGTCCGTAGTCGGCCAGCACGTAGTCAGCTGCCCAGATGGGCAGGCGCTCTCCGTTGATCGGGTTGATGGCATAGCGGTCCAGGAACACGCCGGTCTTCGGGCGGTCGGTGCTCTGGCGCTCGATGTCGGTCTGCTTACCGACCTGGTCGAGGTAGTCCTGGAAGCGCATGCGCACTTCAGCGCTGGAGCCGGCGGCCAGCTCGGCAGCCAGGTCGCTGTCGGGCGCGACGACGAAGAAGGTTGCTCCGTGGAGTGTGTCGGGGCGGGTGGAGAAGACCGTGACGGTCCCCTCGCGTCCTTCGATCTCGAAGTCGATGTCCGCGCCGATCGAGCGTCCGATCCAGTTGCGCTGCATTCGGATGACCTTGGACGGCCAGAAACCCTCCAGCTGGTTCAGGTCGTCGAGGAGGCGGTCGGCGTACTCGGTGATCTTGAAGTACCACTGGGTGAGCTTCTTCTTGACGACTTCGGCGCCGCACCGTTCGCAGTGACCGTCGACGACCTGCTCGTTCGCGAGAACCGTCTGGTCGTTGGGGCACCAGTTGACCGCGCTCTCCTTGCGGTACGCGAGCCCACGCTCGTAGAGACGCTGGAACAGCCACTGGTTCCATCGGTAGTACTCGGGGTCGCTCGTGTGGAGAACGCGGCTCCAGTCATAGGAGGAGCCGAACTCGCGGAAGCTCTTCTTGTGCTGCTCGATGTTCGAGTACGTCCACTCGCGCGGGTCTGATCCGGCGCCGCCCTTGATCGCGGCGTTCTCAGCGGGGAGGCCGAACGAATCCCAGCCGATGGGGTTCAGGACGTTGTAGCCACGGTGCCGCCAGAATCGCGCGACGACGTCGACGTAGGCGTAGTTCTCCGCGTGGCCCATGTGGAGGTCACCGGAGGGGTAGGGGAACATCCCGAGCACGTACTTGCGCGGACGGGTGTCTTGCGGCCCCCCGGCGCGGAACGGGTCGGCCTCGCGCCAGCGGCGTTGCCACTTCTCCTGGATAGCCACGGGGTCGAAGCGACCCTCGGCGGGAGGAGCAGACGTGAAGGCAGAAGACACAGCGATCCGATCGGGTGTTGCGGGGGTGGGACAAGAGGAAAAGTCTCCTGCCAATTCTAGCGGAACGGGTCACTCCCAGTCCGGGGGAAGCGTCGCGCCGATGGCACGCAGCGGACCGCGTGCCTTCAGTGCGACCTCGGCGACCTCATCGACGGCTCGTGACCCCCAGGTGATGCCGCCGCCGGCGCCGACGTACGCCCCACCCGGGTGCGTGACGATCGACCGGATCGTCATCGCAAGCTCCGCGGCCCCCGACCGGTCCACCCACCCGAAGCAGCCTGCGAAGACGCCGCGTGCCTCTTTTTCGAGGTCGTGCAGGATCGTCATGGCCGAGAGCTTCGGCGCGCCGGTCATGCTCCCGGCAGGGAAAGTGGCATCGAGCACCTCCGCGAGCGTCACCCCGGGGCGCAGCTCGCCGGCGATGGTGCTGACCAACTGGTGCACGGTCGGATATGTCTCGACAGTGAGCAGCGCTTCGGTTCTGACGCTCCCGACGCTGCAGACCTGCTGGAGATCGTTGCGCATCAGGTCGACGATCATCACGTTCTCGGCACGTTCCTTGGTGCTGGCGAGGAGCTCTGCGCTCAGCGTCGCGTCGGCCTCGGGCGTCGCCCCCCGGCCCCTCGTGCCTTTGATCGGCCGGGTACGAACCACGCCGCCGGCGATCTCGAGAAACGTCTCGGGACTCGCGGAGACCAGGGCGTGGTCGCCGATGCGGATGACTCCGCCCCGGGCAGCACCCGCCGTGCGGCGCAGAGTCAGGTACGCGGCGACCGGATCGATATCGTGATCGACGCTGAAGCGCGTGGTCAGACACAGCTGATAGGCATCACCGGCATGGATCGCGTCCCGACACTGCTCGATCAGGCGCGCATAGTCCCGGGCATCATGCCGAGCGCGCGCAACGACGGGTGTGCCATCGGAGGTGGGGGCCGCATCGCCGATCTGTTCCACCCACCGCGTCACCTGAGCGCGAAACTCTTCCTCTCGCTCGGCCGGGCACCGCAGGAACCACCGCTGGGTGTCGTGCTCGAAGGCCAGCGCACGGTCGACGCGGATCCACGCGCTTTGCGGAACCGAATCGTCGCGGTGCGCGGGGCTTCCCGCCTGACCTGCGGCAACGTCATAGCCGAGCCACCCCACCCACCCGTCCTCCAGGCCGGCTCCGGTGCGGGCGGGACTGCCGGACACCACGAGGGCCCGGTCGACCTCCGCCGACTCGCCCGCTCCCATCAGCGACCACCCTGTCGTGGCCCCGTATCCGGCATCGAGCCAGAAGCCATTCTCGGCGCGTCCGGGCCCGGCGCGGAAGAGATCCTCTGGGTCCGCGCGCAGGGGCAACGGTTTCCAGGTCGTCTCAGTCGGCACGCTCTCAGGCTAGACCGACCCACGAGGCCTAGGCTCGGGGGCGTGAATGAGCTCATCACCACGCTGCTCGATGCCGTGCAGGCGGTCGATCCCGTGGTGCGGACCCTTCTGGCGGGGCTCGCGATCATCTTGGAGACGAGCGTGCTTGTCGGGCTGGTCGTCCCCGGCGATTCAATCGTCATCGTGGCTGGCACCGCCGTGGCAACACCCGTCGAAGGTGTGATCCTCGTTCTCGTCCTCATCGTCGGTGCTCTCATCGGCGAGTCGATCGGCTTCTGGATCGGGAGATGGCTCGGTCCGCGTTTTCGGCATTCCCGACTCGGGCGAAAGCTCGGCGAGCGAAACTGGCTCCGCGCGGAACTGTATCTGCGCCGCCGCGGTGGCCCCGCGATCTTCCTCTCCCGCTTCCTGCCGGTGCTGCACTCCCTTGTGCCGCTGACGGTCGGGATGAGTGGATTCGGCTATCGCCGCTTCCTCGCGTGGACCACGCCCGCGTGCACGCTCTGGTCGATCGCCTATGTGTCCTTCGCCGCGCTCGCAGCGGGAACCTATCGGGAGCTTGCCGATCAGCTCCACTATGCGGCTTACGTGTTCGTCGGACTCATCGTCGTCTTCGTGCTCGTCGTCTATCTCGCCAAGCGCATCATCGTCGCGCGCGAGGCACGGCACATGCGACTCCCTGACGAGGACTCCGACGAGTCGGCCCCGTGAAAGACTGAACGGGATGTCCAAATCGCCGCAGAAAGAGCCCAAGGAACTGTGGATTGCTCGCCGCGAGTACCAGTTCCATTCGTGGCGCGAGCGCCGCGCGCGCAAGCGTGGACAGAGGCCGACGATGGCTGCATTCCCTGGCTACGGCAGTCAGAAGTGGGTGCGCGTTCTGGGACGGGCGCTGATCGTCCCACCGCGCCTTGCCTCTCGTCTGGGCGACAACCCCAGCGTGCGCGGCTGGCGCAGCTTTGCGGCGATCGCCATCGGGTACGCACAAGTCAGGATCACCATTGCAGGCGTGACTCACGACATCGTCGCGGATCGCGGTGGGGTCATCGATACCGTGCTCCCCGCACAGCTGGAACCCGGGTGGCAGACGCTGGAGATGTCGGTGGAGGGCAGCGAACCCGTCAGCTCTCCGGTCTACATCGTCGGGGACGAGGTGACCTCCGGGATCGTCTCCGATGTCGATGACACCGTGATGGTCACCGCACTGCCGCGACCCTTCGTCGCCGCGTGGAACTCCTTCGTCCTCGACGAGCACGCGCGGCAGGCTGTGCCGGGGATGGCGGTGCTCATGGAACGGCTCACGCGCGAGAACCCCGGCGCGCCCGTCGTCTACCTGTCGACTGGCTCCTGGAATGTGGCTCCGACCCTCGAGCGTTTCCTGAGCCGGAACCTCTACCCTCCGGGCGCACTCCTTCTCACCGATTGGGGTCCCACGCACGATCGCTGGTTCCGCTCGGGACGGGCGCACAAGGAGGAGAACCTCACGCGTCTGGCCGAGGAGTTCCCCCACATCCGATGGATCCTCATCGGTGATGACGGGCAGCACGACGACGCGATCTACACGGCGTTCGCCGGGGCGCACCCAGACAATGTCGCCGCTGTCGCGATCCGCCGGCTCTCGGCTGCGGAAGCGGTCCTCGCCGGTGGCCGGACGACCGTCGATGATCACTCCGCCTCCGGGGTGCCGTGGGTCACAGCGAGCGATGGCGCCGGGCTCCTCGAGAAGCTACGCGATGTCGGGGCCGCGAGCGACTGAGCGTCGTGTGAGGATGGGGCGATGACGCTCGTGATGCTCATCGGACCGCCGGCCGTCGGCAAGATGGCGGTGGGGCGCGAGCTTGCCCGCACCGGGGCCTTCGGCCTGTTCCACAATCACCACACGATCGAGCCGCTCGCGGAGATCTTCGGCCACGGCACGCCTGCCTTCGACACGCTCAATTCCGAGTGGCGGACACGTGTCATCGAGGAGGCGGCTCGCCACGGCCACAGTCTCGTCTTCACGTTCGTGTGGGATCTCGCCTCCAAAGATGAGCGCGACTGGGTCACCCAGCTCGTGGCGCCCTATGAGGACGCGGGAGGCGAGGTCGTCGTGGTGGAGCTGGCAGCCGACCTGTCGACGCGTCTACGGCGAAACCGGACGGAAGAGCGCCTGGCGAGTAAACCCAGCAAACGTGACCTCGACTGGTCGCACGCGAACGTGCTGGAGATGGAATCGTTCACGATGAACACCCACCCCGGAAGCCGCCTGCCCGCACACGATTTCCTCGATGCGCACCGTTACCTTCGCATCGACACGACCGCGCTGACGGCGGGCGAGACCGCAGCGCACATTGGCGCGTGGCTGGACCTGCCGAGCGTCGGCGGTGCCGCGTAGCCTGAAGCCATGTGTGGTCGATTCGTCGTGGCAAACGTCGCTTCCGAGCTCGTCGGCATGCTTCGTGTCGACGTGGTGTCCGACGAGCTGCCCGCGCCCTCGTACAACATCGCACCGACGGACCGGGCGGCGATCGTGCTCGACTCGGCGAAGACCGATCCGCCCACGCGCAGGCTGGAGAGCGCGCGGTGGGGGCTGGTTCCGGGGTGGGCGAAAGATCCCAAGATTGGCGTGCGCGCGTTCAATGCACGCTCGGAAGAGGTCGGCAGCAAGCCGATGTTCCGAAAGGCGCTGGAGCGCCGGAGGGCGATCATCCCCGCGACGGGCTACTACGAATGGAAACGCGAGGGCGAGCGGAAGATCCCGCATTACATCCACTCCGCAGATGAGACGCCCCTGCTGTTCGCGGGCCTTTACGAGTGGTGGAGAGACCCGACGAAACCTGAGGATGATCCGGCCCGCTGGCTGCTGAGCTTCACGATCATGACGCGCGATTCGATCGGCGCTCTCGGATCGATCCACGACCGGATGCCGTTGTTCTTGGACGCAGCGCACGCCGACGCGTGGCTCGAGCCCGGCGGGGAGAACACCCGTGACGTGCTGGATGCGGCCATTGACGCGGCGCCCACGCTCGCGGGCAGCCTCACCAGTGTCATCGTCGGCTCCGCGGTCGGCAACGTGCGCAACAACTCCCCCGCCCTCATCGAACCCGTGGCATAGGAGACTTATGACTGACAACCCTCAGCAGGAGGTGGTCGCTCGCATCTGCGACCGGCTCCGGGATGGCGTGACGGTTCAGACCAAGAGGATGTTCGGCGGGGTGTCCGTCATGGTCGACGGGGAGTTGTGGGTCAGCGTAGGAAAACGCGGTGATCTCCTCGTGCGAGTCAATCATGAGCGTTACGCCGACCTCTGCGCGCGAGACGGCGTCTCGGCCGCTCGCATGGGCGAGCGAGACATGGGCCCGGGCTGGCTCGTCGTCGATGCCGCACACACCAGCAACGCTGATATCGACTTCTGGTTGGGCGAGGCCTCGCGCCACGGCCGCTGAACGCGTGAGTTAGAGCTCGCGCTTGAGGCCCAGGTGCGAGTCGATGTAGCCGAGGCGTGCGTAGAACGCGCGTGCGCGGTGACGTTGCACGTCGGTCGCGAGCTGACTGAGCGTTGCTTGGTGCGCGCGCCCATGCGCGTGTGCCCACGTCATCATCGCCGTGCCGATCCCGCGGCCGCGCAGCGGGGAGGCGACCCGCACGCCCTCCACCTGCAGACGCGTGGTGCCACCCCGAGAAAGCCCGGGAACGATTGTGAGTTGCATGGTGCCGACCACATTGTCGTCGGCGTCGCGCACAGCCGCGAGGAAGTGCGAGCGGTCACGCGTGACCGCGTCGAAGGCGATCTCATACCTGGACAGCTGAGCGCTCTCCCGTTCCGGTGCGACGTCGTCGTCCGACAGAAGCGCCACGAGTGCGGGGACGTCCGCACGATTGGCCCGCTCGACGCGATAGATCTCGTCGCCGACCCGCAACCGCGAGGAGATCGACGCGTGCGCTTGGGCGCGGAGGCGGGTGATCAGCGAGTCCAACCACAGGCCGACGTGGCTTCGGGCCTCGGGCGTGTCCGGGTAGCGACAGCGCAGGTGCAGGCCGGAGTCGTTCAGGATGAACCACAGCATCACCCCGTCTGTCTCGATCGCCGAGCCGACGTACTGTGCTTGCAGGCCATCGGCATCGATCCGCACAGGCAAGCGCCGAAGGTCGAGCCACGAGATCGCGAACATTCCTGGGGCCGCGGGCATGCCGCCCCAGGGTTCGAGCACGTCCTCCAGCGACCACGACCCGAGGCCGATCGCTTCCTTGACGGCCGCGGCGCAGGCGCGCGGGGCGGAATCATCGGATTCGAGGACCGAGTTCGTGATGAACCATCCCACTGAGTCGTGCCAGACGGGGTCGTACCTGCTGTGCACCGGGAACACGGCGCGCAGTGGTGCGTTCGCGACGTCACGCGTCACCGCCGTCATCGCAGAGATCACGAGGGTAAGTGTCGAGACGCCTTCATCGCGCGCCTGCATTGCAAACGCCGCGCTCTCGTCGACGTCGAGGACATCGCGCACCTCGACGCGCTCGGGCTGCAGCGTCTCGACATCGCCGAGCGAGAGCGGAAAGCACGGCATGACATCGCCGGACGCCGCGATGATCTCTGCCCAGCGCGCGCGGGCGTCGTCCGGTGCGACGGGCCGTTCGCGGAGCGCGTGGGTGTGCTCGGCGAAGGCAGGTGGCGGGGTGGAGGCCGCGATGAAGTGAGCGTCCGCGTCGTTCATCCCCAGGAAGGCGAGGAGATCGCGCGCAATCACCAGGAGTGACCACATGTCGACGTGCGAGTGGTCCGCGCCGATCACCACGGTCGGACCGACGGTCGTGTCCAGGACGCAGAGGCGGTGGGACGGTTGTTGGTACGGCGAGCACTTCTCGTCCAACACACGTCGGAGCGCGTCGTTGACTGCTTGGCCGGGTTCAATCGTGTGCTCGACCCACGCGCCAGCGCTGACCTCCACCTGCCACAGTTCTGGGCCAGCCGCCGAGGGGGTGAACACCGAGCGCAGAGTGCCGTGCCGCTGGATGACCTCCAGCCATGCGGCACCGAGGCGGTCCAGGTCGATCTGCTCGGAGAGCTGGAAGGAGAGCGCCATCCACGACCCCGGCCGGTCGCCCACCTCGACATGGCGACGCTGGTCGAAAGATACGGGTAAGGGAGCGTATCGCTCACCGACGGCGACGTCGTATCCCCACAAACGTCCAAAGGGCAGACGCAGATGTGTCACGTTGGTCAGCCGCATAGGGACTAACCTAGGCCCCAAAACACTCTCCAGGAGCCGATGTGCCAACGTTCACCGTCCCGGGGGCAGAACTCGACGTTGAGCTCAGTGATGAGGGCGGTCACCCGGTCGTCCAACTCCATGGCCTCACTTCCAGTCGTCAGCGTGACAGGCTGCTCGACCTTGACCTCGGGCGTGGTCTGAGCGGGACCCGACTGCTGCGCTACGACGCGCGCGGACACGGACGTTCGACCGGACGAGCGGTGCCGGAGGACTACCGCTGGGAAGTGCTTGCGGACGACCTCCTTCGGTTGCTTGACCACTACTTTCCTGGGGAGAAGGTGCATGGCGTCGGCCCTTCTATGGGGTGTTGCACGCTGCTGTGGGCGGCGTCGATGGATCCCGAGCGCTTCGACGGATTCACCCTCCTTGTGCCGCCGACCGTCTGGGAGACGAGAGCGGCGAAGGCGCAGGACTACCTGCGCGCGGCCAGTCTCGTCGAAGCAGGCGGGTTCGACGCTTTCGTCATCGCTGGTCGTACGATCCGGAGGCCCCCAGCCACCCTGGGTACTCCAGAGACAGTTCCCGACGTCTCGCCGACGCTCCTTCCGTCGCTCTTTCGCGGGGCGGCACAGAGTGACCTTCCCGCTCCCGAGGTCGTCGCGACGATCGACGTGCCCGCGACGATTCTGGCGTGGATCGATGACCCGGCCCATCCCCTTTCCAGTGCCAAGGCACTGGAGGACACTCTTCCGCACGCGTCTTTGGACATCGCACGCACGCCGGAGGAGATGCGGCGCTGGCCGGAGGTTCTCATGGCGGACGTCGCGCGGCACGGTCGCCGCGGGTCGCGGACGCCTTAGCGCACGACGACGGTGACGGTCTCCAGGCGCTGAAGCACCTCGTGGCTGATGGAGCCGAGCAGGAACCGTCGCACCGCGCCGCGGCCGTGCGAACCGACCACCGTCAGCCGCGCCGTGGTGGCAGCGTCGTTGATCGCGACCGACGGATACCCCTGGACGACCTTCTCAACGATCTCCAGCCCCGGGTAGCGTGAGCGGAGCCCAGCGAGCGAGAGCGCGAGGCTCTGCGCGGCGAGGTCGGCGAGATTCTGGCGGTACTCGGCGGTCACAGCGATGGCTGAGTGGCGGTGCGCGGAGACCGGCGTATAGGCCGAGACTGCGATCAGGGGCTCATTGAATCGATCCGCCTCCGCCGCCGCAAACGCGACAGCCGCTTCCGACACGGGTGACCCGTCGACCCCCACGACGACGCCGCGTCGCTCCCCCAACTCGATGTCAGGCACCACGACCACCGGGCACTGCGCGCCCGCGGTGATGCGGATGCCACGAGATCCACGAGCACGGTCACCGGACGGTCCCTGGTAGTCGCTGCCGATCACAACCAGGTCGGCCTTCGCGGACGCCGTGGTCAGCACGGCCACCGGATCGCCGATTGCGACACGCGTCGTGACGGGGACGCCGGCATCGGACAGCAGTGCGGCTTCCTCATCGAGGAAATCCTGCGCGTCCTCCGTAATCGCGGTCACCATCGAACCGTCCAGCACCGGGTCGTAGAAGACTCCGACGACAGTGACGAGTTCCAGGGACCCACCGCGTGTGTTGCGTGCGCGCTCCAGCGCCCACGCAATCGCGCGCCGCGACACCGGCGCTCCCGTTACTCCGACGACGATTGCACCACTCACGGCCGCTCCTTTGCTCAGACCCCCACCTCCAGATTACGAGTCCAGCGCACCGTGCGCGAGGGGTCTGAATGCGGACTCCCTACTTCGGAGAGCGGAGGATCTTTGTGATCGCCTTACCGCGAGCGAGCTCGTCGATCAGCTTGTCCAGGTAGCGGATCTCACGGGTCGTGTCGTCCTCGATATCCTCCACACGCAGGCCGCAGATGACGCCCGTGATGAGCGACCGGTTCTCGTGCGGCGACGGCGCGTGTGCGAAGAAGCCCTGCAGGGTGATGTCCGAGTCTGCGAGGCGCTGAAGATCGGCGTCCGTGTACCCCGTGAGCCACCGGATGATCTCGTCCACCTCGGCGCGCGTGCGGCCCTTCCGTTCGGCTTTCTGCAGGTAGAGCGGATAGACGGAGGCGAACGTGATGCGGTAGATGCGGGGTGCGGCCATCACACCATTGTCGGGCCCACGACGGTTCACTCTCCGACCGCGGCGAGCCGCCGTGCGAACTCGTTGGGGTGGGACACGTTCCATTCGTGGCCGACGCCCGGCACGATCTCGAGCCTGGCGTTCGAAATCGCTGCGGCGATTTGCCGCGCCGCCGGGAGATTCACAACGTCTTTTGATCCGCACTGCACGATGGTCGGAGCCGTGATCGAACCCAGCAGGGGTCGGAGATCCATGTCGCGGACCACACGCAGCACGCCTCGAATTTCGCGCTTGGTGGCGCCCGGTAGTTGGAGAAGGCGCGCCGGGAGAATGCCCATGACGAGGTCTTGCACAGCCATGAAGGCTCGGGGTGGCCGTGCCTGGGCACCGGAGAGAACGAGACGTTCGACCCGGTGGGGGTGTAGTGCCGCGAACTGAATCGCCACCATCGCCCCAAGAGACAGCCCGCAGAGAGTGACCCGCCCGGTACTTACCCGCTCCACAGCCGTGAGCACATCGCGGACGGTGCGGTCGAACGTGAAGGCGCCGGAGACGTTGATCGCGAGCGGATGCGCGGTGATGGTGTCAGGGAGCGCTGCGACGACGCCGTCCCATGCGCTGGGCGTCTGGCCCAGCCCGTGCAGAAGGACAACATCGGTCATGCCGGACAGCCTAAGCCGCGGTGCCACGTTTAGTGACGCCCGGTGTCACCGCAGATGCGACGAGAGCGACGGCGGACTAGATTCGACGGGGCTCCATGCAGAGAAGGCGGAACATGACGAAGATCCAGACCACAACCTCGGGGAGTCTCCCCCGTACCGATGCGCTCATCGAGGCGAACGCCGCGAGAACCCTCGCAGACGACGGCTTCACGCTGGAGACGACACTCGAGTTCGACAGCCTCGTCGCCTCGGCCGTGCGGGACGTGGTGGCCCGTCAGCGCGACGCGGGGATCACGCTGGTCGGAGACGGCGAGTTCGGTAAGGCGATGTCGAGCGCCGTCGACTACGGGGCATGGTGGTCCTACTCGTTCCAGCGCGTCAACGGTCTCTCCCTGACCGACGAGAACCCGTTGTCGGTGGCGCCGGGCAAGTCGGACCTGCAGGGCCAGAGAGCGGTGCGTTCCGAGCCCGGGCACATTCGTCTCACCTCGTTCCTTGATCGCCGGGACCGTCAACTCTTCCCTCGCGTCTACCAGGATGGTGAGACGGTCCCCAGCG
Organism: Microbacteriaceae bacterium PS02070; assembly: GCA_029959865.1. Classification (GTDB taxonomy): domain Bacteria; phylum Actinomycetota; class Actinomycetes; order Actinomycetales; family Microbacteriaceae; genus Microbacterium. The sequence goes on from JASCPE010000002.1 coordinate 714,978, forward strand.
GCCGCATCGCGACGGCGTTCCCGTCGACAACCGGTCCCATCAGTTATCGCGGGTACGACGCCGTCGCGGCAGATATCAGGCACTTGACCGAGGCGCTGGGTGAGGGCGAGACCGGCTTCCTGACGGCGATCTCCCCCGGCAGTGCCGCGCGCATCGTGAATGACTACTACGACACGGAAGAGGAGTACCTGTTCGCCTGGGCGGACGCGCTGCGGGAGGAGTACAAGGCGATCACCGACGCCGGCCTCATCGTGCAGATCGACGACCCCTCGCTCGCGGAGAACTGGGACCAGATCAATCCGGAGCCGAGCGTTGCGGATTACCAGGCGTTCACGAAGCTGCGGGTAGAGGCCCTCAACCATGCCATCGAGGGTCTCCCCCGTGAGCAGGTGCGACTGCACCTGTGTTGGGGCTCGTGGCACGGTCCGCATGTGACCGACATTCCGCTGGCCGATATTCTTCCCGTCGTGCTGGAAGCGCGGGTCGGTTCGCTTTCGTTCGAGGCGGCCAACGTTCGTCACGAACACGAGTGGTCCGTCTGGCGAGAGACCACCCCGCCGGATGACCTCATCCTTGTTCCCGGGATCGTCAGCCACGCGACCAACGTCGTCGAGCATCCTGACCTCGTCCGCGACCGCATCGAGCGCTTCACCTCGATCGTCGGCGCCGACCGTGTCATCGCCTCCACCGACTGCGGTCTCGGCGGCCGCGTGCACCCGGACATCGCCTGGGCGAAGCTCGCCTCACTCGGCGAAGGTTCCTCCCGCGTGACGGTCTGAGTCTCCGCGGCGACGCCAGCCGGCCGTTGCGGGCACCGTCGCACGGGACTCGCCACGCGACTGGCCCCCGGCGTGGTCTCGGCCAGACGTGGATCGGGGGGGGGGCAAAGCGTCGACGCTGGGCAGCGTCATTCTCCCGAAGACTGGGGTCGCCGCGGTCACGGCACGACATTCGCCTCGACGTACGCGCCCGTTGCCAGGCTCTTGGGAGTGTTGATGACCATTCCCATGAACCGGGCGACGCTGCCCGATCTGATCTGCACGCTGGGGCTATTTGCGCACAGGGTCTCGGCGACGGCGTTTGCGCGTTCGATCGCGTTCCCGCCATCACATCGCGTTTCCCGCCATCACGACGTCGCACCCCTTGCGGACGAGTACTTTCGTGACTTCAAGCCCCAGTCCGGCGTCGGCTCCGGTCACTATCGCGATGCGCCCGCGTAACGAAGGGATGTCGTCTATGGTCCATCGGCTCGCGTCTGCGCGAGCCGCTTCGAAGCGCGCCGTCACGACACCCGCGCCTGGACGTGCCGGATTAGCACGACAAAGTCGTGGGGCTTCTCGAAGTGGAATCCGTGGCCGGTGTCGACACGTTCGAGCGTGCAGGACGCGATCAGCCCACACGCCCGGGCCGCGTCATCGTCCGTCATAGCACCCTCCAGGATGCCGGCATCGGTGACGCGCCAGTTCGCATGGACGAGGACCGTTGGCTGTGTGATCTGAGAGAGGGTGGCGGCCTGATCGAACCCTTGCTGCCAGCTCGTGGTGAAGAAGGCGTCGGCGAATGCCGGGTCGAACTCGTGCATGTGCGCGAACGACTCGTTCGTTGTCGGTGGCAGGAACCAGATCCTCAACGGCTCGTCCGGGTGCTCCGCCCGATGGTTCTGTGCGTAGGAGACGATGCTGTCGCGTCCGCCGCCGAAATACCCGATCCAGGCGTTGTGGGCAATGTAATAGCTCGCGAAGTCGTCCTCGGCGTCTTGGGCTAGGAACTCGTGGGCAGGGCGGGCGAGGTCGACGTAGTTGAACTGCTGCGGCATCCGGTCAGGGTCTGTGGAGAAGAACGGCGGATCCTCGAAGACCACTCCCGAGACCAAGTCGGGGGCATCCGCCGCGACCCAGGCCGCGATCAGGCCGCCCGACGAGTGCCCGGACAGGATCACCGGCACGCCGACGACATTGGTGAGGAAACCCACCACGTCCTGGCCGATCGCGTGCACGTCGTAGCGGCCCGGCGTCGACGAGGAGTCGCCGTGACCGGCGACATCGATCGCATACACGTGGAACTCCTCGGACAGCGCGGGAAGCGCCCGGGCGTAGCTCTCCCACGTGGACGCCTGCGCATGCAGCAGCAGGACGGCTGGGCCGTTGTCAGGCCCCTCCGCGTAGTTGAGTTCCGTCCCGCTCGCAAGCGTGACACGGTGCTCCGCAAACCCCGCATCGCTGACGCGCTCCAGATCGCGATCGGCGTAGGTCAGGTTGTTCCAGGCGTAGAAACCGACCCCACAAGCTGCGACCGCGATGACAGCCGCGAGTGCTACCAGGAGCGCGGCCATCACGTGCTTCCTCCTCCGACGGCGAGGCGGTAGTCAATGTGCGCCGCGCTTGGATGAATCATGCAACATGTATAACATGTATTTCATGCATCGCAAGGAGCCAGAAGCACACTACGGTCCCGGCGGGAGAGTCTTTTACGGTTCCGTCACCGTCGGAGAACGAGGCCAGGTCGTGATCCCCGCCCAGGCGCGCCGCGATCACGACATCACCGCCGGTCAGAAGCTGATCGTGCTCGGCAACACCGACGGCATCGCCCTCATGAGCATCGACAAGCTGTTGGCAGCCCTCGGCGACTCCGCCGGACTGCTCACCCAGATCACGGACGTCCTGGGAAAGACCCGAGGGTCAGGGGAAGTTCCCGTCGAGAACGCTCACTGAGCCCCCCGATCGGTACGGGCCCAAAAGGCCGAGTGAGGATGCCTCTGCAAAGCCTCAACGAGCTCCGCGCGTCTATGCGCGATCTTCGTCACCCGGCGCTCCACGCCGTCCGGGTGGGAGGAGCCCTTTTGCGCGGGCGCGGGCGACCCAGCCCTGCGCAGTGGAGAGCGGAATCTGGCTGATCTCCGCCATCTTCGCTGTCGGGTTCGGTTCGCCGTCGTCTATGAGGCGGGTGTGTTGGAGGGCGACGACCTCGTAGAAGTCCGGGGTGCGCTTCGGGTTCCCCAGTGGCTTCATCACATCCGCGGAGCGCAGGACGTGACCAGACGGCATGGTCATCGTGCCGCCAGTGAGGTGGCTCGCTCCGGTGGCGGCGAACTGGCGACGACTGATCGCCGCCTCGATCCGCGAGGTCGGGTGATTGCGAGCATCGGACTCGCTACGGGGTCGCCCGCCCACTCGGGCAGGTAGACGATCCCGGTGATTCGCACTTCGCCCTTGGGCTCCTCACCCAAGACGTACTGACGTTGCAAACGCAGCACCACACGCGTGGACGACTCGGTGTGCTGGATCAGGAACCAAACGTCCACGATCCGCCGAATCCTGCACACCGTCGGGCTGATCACCCCCGAACCCCGCAAACGCCCCCGCTCGTCCTACGTCCGGTTCGAAGCCGCCCAGCCCAACGAGACCTGGCAATCCGACTTCACCCACTGGCGCCTCTGTGATGGCAGCGACGTG
>JASCPE010000030.1 GCA_029959865.1 Microbacteriaceae bacterium PS02070
AGCTTGTCCTCCTCGGGGAGCGCGAAGAACGCATGCGCGGTACGCAGGAGGCGCTCCTCGAGTTCCGGGGTGCCACCGGGGCCGGTGAGGTAGAAGAAGCGGACGTCGTGGGACGCCGCCCGCAGCTGGTCACGGAAGGATTCGGCCGCCTCCTCGCCCTGGTCCAGCAGAGAGAGGGCGAGGATCGGAAGGTTCAACTCAGACATAACGCGAGGCTACGACGCGCGTACGAGGCCGGGGGCGGATGTTGCCGTTCGTTACCGAGACGCGCGACGCTCACTGGTCTGGTC
>JASCPE010000031.1 GCA_029959865.1 Microbacteriaceae bacterium PS02070
ACCTGGACTTGCTCAATCGCGACTCGCACCTCCGCCCCGTGCGGGGAGTCCTGGCCGCGCAGAGCATCGCACCGCAGGCCAGGACCCTCGCGACCGCCCGTGGCATCGCGTGCCTCGTACTCGATTACGACGCCATGAAGGGCGCCGAGTCACGCGCGGACACGCTCTTCTGACTCCCGCGCGGGTCGGTCGGCACGGCATGACAGCGTCAACGAGCAGGTGGCGTCGGCTCTCCGAGCGAAAGCATGAGCCGGTTCGCCCAGTTGAAGAATGCGGCGCTCTGAATGAC
>JASCPE010000032.1 GCA_029959865.1 Microbacteriaceae bacterium PS02070
GTGTCCAGGCTGACTGTACTGAAGGTGGTATACCCGCCAAGGAGACCCACGCCGATCACATCGCCCCAGAAGGTGGGCAAGGTCTCGCTGATCGATCCGATGCCCACTCCGAGGATGAAAGACCCGGTGACGTTCACCAACGCCGTTCCCCCCGGGAACCGGTCTCGCACCCGCGCCGGTATCGAATTGTCCACAAGGTAGCGGATCATCGAACCGATGCCGCCAGCGATAGCGACCGCCAAGACGCCGAGAAGGTTCACGAGCGCTGCTCCAGCAGTCGGCCCAGCGC
>JASCPE010000033.1 GCA_029959865.1 Microbacteriaceae bacterium PS02070
CTGGAAGGGCTCCAGGACGAGGTGCCCGCCGTGCCTTTCGCGGCGGTCCGCACTCTTGCCGAGGGGCAACTGGGCGCACCGCTGGGTGAGCAGTTAGCCGCATTCGCTCCGGAACCCATCTCAGCGGCGTCGTTCGGGCAGGCGCACCGCGCTCGGCTCCTCCCTGAGATGGCTGCGGTGGTCGGATTCGAGGATGGCGTCGTGAAGGTCCAGCGGCCGGGCAGCGAAGAGATCGTGACGGTCGACCTCGCGGCGCTGCGCCGCGTGGGTGGATGGCTCAGCCGTATCC
>JASCPE010000034.1 GCA_029959865.1 Microbacteriaceae bacterium PS02070
GGTACGGGGTTACTCAACGCGAGTTCGGCGACGTGGGACGCCGAGATCACCGATCGATTCGCCCTCGGCGCCGTCTCGCTCCCCGACATTCACGCGTCGACCGCGACCGCGTCGCTGTCCGACGACGCGGCCGCCCTCCTCGGGGTTACTGCTGGGATCCCTGTCCTCGCGCCGGGCCCGGCCGGCGGACTCAGTCAAGTGGGAGACCTGGCAACCGCCCTCGGCGATATGACGTTCTCGATGGGAACTAGCGGTGCCCTTCGTATGCCCACCCGCGAGCCCGTCCTG
>JASCPE010000035.1 GCA_029959865.1 Microbacteriaceae bacterium PS02070
CGCGGGCTAGCTGGGAACGCCGGACAGCTGGCGTGACCGGCGTGTATTCTCGATCAAGTTCTACACGACCGAGGGCAACTACGACCTAGTCGGAAACAACACTCCGGGCTTCTTCATCCGCGACGGAATCAAGTTCCCCGACTTCATCCGCTCGCAGAAGCGCCTTCCCGACTCGGCAGTGCGCGACCACGACATGCAGTGGGACTTCTGGACCCTCTCCCCCGAGAGTGCACACCAGGTGACCTGGCTCATGGGTGACCGCGGCCTCCCCCGCTCGTGGCGTCACAT
>JASCPE010000036.1 GCA_029959865.1 Microbacteriaceae bacterium PS02070
CGTCGGAGCTGAGCACGCCGAGCGCGATGCGCATCGTCGTGGTCTTGCCCGCCCCGTTGCCGCCCACGAAGCCGGTGAGCGTGCCTGCGGGCCCGGTGAAGCTGACGTCGTCGAGTACTCGGCGTCCGCCGAAACTCTTGGTGATGCCGTTCAGTTCGAGCATGGAATCCTCCTCCGGGGGATCGATATTTCGACGCTACGGATCGCGGCGCACGGCGACCTCCCCCGTGGGGTGGATTCTGTGGCTCCACCCCGAGGTGGACGCGAGTCCGTCGTGCGGTGCCCGTG
>JASCPE010000037.1 GCA_029959865.1 Microbacteriaceae bacterium PS02070
CGCCCAGCCTGAGCGAGCGCCGGGCATCGGGCCGCGTGCTATCGTGCCCGCATGCTTGCGAACCGCTCCTGGTGGACCGCCTCCTGAGGCGGTGTGTTCGCGAAGAGTCCGAAGAACGCCCGATCGGCGGTCTTTCTCATTTCCGGGCCGCCTCCGTTTCGATGAAGAGAGCACCGCAATGACGTCCCCCACCTCCGTGATCGACCTTGCTTCGTCCGGGGTGCCCTTCGCGCTCATCTCCCTCACCCCCTACACCGTCGAGGTGCTCACCTGCTATGTGGTCGACGT
>JASCPE010000038.1 GCA_029959865.1 Microbacteriaceae bacterium PS02070
GACCGGATGCCACGATGTGCTCGACCGCTGCGTCGTATCCGGGCACGGGGTCGACGACGGTGGCATCGGCTTCGACGCACGATCCGGTGCGGTTGAAGTACACGAACGGCACGGATCGGTCGTGCAGGCGGGCCGGCGTGACCGAGTCGAGGGTTGCCGTCGCGAGGATCACACCGGCGAGACCTCCCGCGATGAGGCGCGCGGCGAGTGCGGCGTCCTCAACCGACTCGGTATGCAGCCTGAGCTGGTAGCCGAATCGTTCCAGTTCGCGGTGCGCGGGAGGGATG
>JASCPE010000039.1 GCA_029959865.1 Microbacteriaceae bacterium PS02070
GACGTAAGCCTCGTCGATGTCGCCCGTCTGCCCGGCAGCGTCGAGAGTAGCGAGGTAGTACTCGTACTCGCTGGCGGAGACGACCTCAACGTTGAAGAGCATCATCGAGTGCGCGTCTCCGCAGAGCTCAGCGCACTTGCCCTGGTACGTGCCCTCGCGGGTCGTAATGAAGGACCAGTAGTTGTCCTTCCCTATGTACATGTCCTTCTTGTACAAGAAGTCTATGATCCAGAAGGAGTTGATCACATCGCTCGAGGCGAGCTTGATCTCGACCTTCTGATCCAAAG
>JASCPE010000003.1 GCA_029959865.1 Microbacteriaceae bacterium PS02070
GCACCGAGGAGGGCCATCCGCCCTCCTCGGTGCACTCGACCCGGAGCGTCAGCGCGTGTTGTTCTCGTCAGCCGCGCCGGGGGCCCAAGCCACCAGGGCAGCACGGACGAGGCGCCAGAAGGCGTCAACAGCTTCGACAACATCCAGGTCGTCTCGGTAGCGCCGCTGAATCTGCAAGCCATCCTGGATGGCCGCTCCCAGAGTGGCGATCATCGCGGGACTCACCGACCCCGGCGGGTTCGCCGAAGACGCAGTATCCAGATCGCGTGCCTCTGCCTGCGCCGCACGATAGTGCTCCTGGAAGTAGCCGTGCGCGGGGTGATCGCGAAAGATCGCCTCGGCAGAAAGGATGATGAACAGCGAGGTCAGTCCTTCGTGCTCGGCAGAGTGGCGGGCGACCTCACGCGACCGGGCGGCGACATCGTCGGTCTCCAGAGCAGACAGATAGTCGGCGACCGATGCGTCTCGCAAATTGAGCACCTCGACGAGAAGGTCTTCCTTGTCGGCGAAATGATGCAGCACACCCGGCTGTGTGAGATTCACGCGCTTCGCGAGTTCACGCATCGACGAATGCGTGTACCCGGACTCAGCGAACAGCTCGGCTGCGGCTGCGACGATCTCGCGGCGTCGCTCGATCCCTTTGCGGTATGGCCCGCGTGTCCCACTGGTTTCCGGCATCTCCCCACGCTACCCGCCCTCTTTCGAACGAATCCTTGTCAGGCGAAAGGTTATCGGGTACCGTCATCCTCACCACCGCTCGTCGAGATCGCCACGATCCCTTCGTGACCGGCAAAGCAGCCGGAGCCCGCTCAACCGAGATGGACGTGTGGTATCGCAGCGACAAAGGAGTGAACATGCGATCAATTCGAAAGGCTCTTCCCGTCCTGGCTTTCGTCCCCCTTGCCGCGCTCGTCGCAGGATGTGCGGGCGCGGCCGACGACAGCGACGACGGCTCGGTGACCCTTCGCATCTCGACGTTCAGCGAATGGGGCTACGACGCCCTGCTGGAGGAGTACGAAGACCTCAATCCGGGAATCACGATCGAGCACAACCGATTCGCCACCAGCGACGAAGCCAAGGAGCAGTTCCAGACGGCGCTCGGCGCGGGTTCCGGCCTCGCCGACGTGGTCGGCGTGGAAGGCGGCTGGATGACCGAAGTGCTCCAGTACGCAGACAACTTCGTCGATCTTTCGTCCCCCGAGGTCGAGGGCCGTTGGAACGACTGGGCCGAGGAGAAGGCCACGACCGAGGACGGACGCCTCATCGGCTACGCCACCGACATCGGTCCTCAGACCATCGCGTATCGCGCCGACCTGTTCGAAGCCGCCGGGCTTCCCAGCGACCGCGAGTCCGTCGCTGAGCTCTTCGGCGGGGACGACGCGACCTGGGAGGACTTCTTCGCCGTCGGAGAACAGTTCATGGCAGCCGGTACCGGACCCGCCTTCGTTGACGCCACCGCAGCGGTCGCGACCAGTTGGGGAGACCAGGTCGAGGTCCTCTGGCAGGAACCTGAGACAGACGAGATCATCGCAGGGAGCAACCCGGAACTGCGCGAGATCTACGACACGGTCCTTGATCACGACGACCTCTCCGCGCACCTGGAACGGTGGACCGAGGACTGGGTGAACGCCTTCCAGACCGACGGCTTCGCCGTCATGACCGCTCCCTCGTGGATGCTCGGTGTCATTGAGGGCAACGCAGCCGGGGTCGAAGGCTGGGACGTCGCCGACGTCTTCCCCAACGGCGGGGTCAACAGCGGCGGCTCCTACCTCACCGTGCCTAGCCAGTCCGAGCACCCCGAGGAGGCGCAGGCGCTCGCGGAGTGGCTGACCGCTCCTGAGCAGCAGGTGAAGGCCTTCGAGGCGACCGGGAACTTCCCGAGCCAGATCGAGGCACAGGAGAGCCCCGAGTTGCAGGCCGTGACCGATCCCTTCTTCAACGACGCACCGGTCGGGCAGATCCTGACCGACCGCGCCGACAAGATCGAAGTGATTCCGTACGCCGGGCCGGACCACGCCGCCATCACGTCCGCGTTCAACAGCGCCATCAACCGTGTCTCCGTCGATCGGACCCACACGCCCGACGAATCGTGGGCCATGTTCGAGGAAGCCCTCGCGACGCTCGAATAAGGCACTCCCCGTCGCCAGGGGGTGCGCGAGCGCGCATCCCCTGGCATCACAGAAAGACACTCACATGGCCACATCCTCGGCACTGAGTCCCTCACCCTGGCGGGAGCGGCTAGGACGCTGGGACATCAAGGCATCGCCGTACGCCTATATCGCCCCGTTCTTCATCCTCTTCGCCATCGTCGGGCTCTTCCCCATCTTCTACACGGCCTGGGTCTCGCTCCACGACTGGCACCTGATCGGCGGTCAAGGCGAGTTCATCGGCCTTGACAACTACACCTTCGTGCTCGGCCAGCCGGTCTTCTGGAAAGCTCTCGGGAACACCCTCAGCATCTTCGTGCTGTCCACCGTTCCGCAGGTGGCCATCGCTCTCGTCCTCGCCAGTCTTCTCAACGCGAACATTCGCGCGAAGACCTTCTGGCGAATGGGGGTTCTCCTCCCCTACGTGATCGCCCCCGTGGCCGTGACCTTGATCTTCTCGCGCATGTTCGCCGACCAGTCGGGACTGATCAACTCCCTCATCGGCTTGATCGGAATGGAACCGATCGGGTGGCACCGCGACAGCCTGCCCGCACACCTCGTCATCGCCTCGATGGTCAACTTCCGATGGATCGGCTTCAACACACTCGTCCTCTTGGCCGCGATGCAGGCGATCCCGCGCGATCTCTTCGAGGCGGCCACGATCGACGGCGCCGGGCGCGTGCGCCAGTTCTTCTCGATCACGGTCCCCTCTGTGCGGCCGACGATCATCTTCGTCGTGATCACCTCCACGATCGGTGGCCTGCAGATCTTCGACGAACCGCGCCTCTACGACATCGAGGGCCTCGGAGGTAACTCTGGCCAGTGGAAGACGATCACCCTCTACCTCTACGAGCTGGGCTGGAACCAGCAGAGGCTCGGCCGCGCGGCCGCGGTCGCCTGGCTGCTGTTCGCTCTCATCGTCGTCTTCGCGCTCGTCAGCAACTGGCTGTCGCGCCGCATCGCCTCCGGCGAGGACACGATCCGTGTCGCCCGCACTCGCGCGGCACGGCGTCGGGCACGCCGCGACGGTGACGTGTCCCCCTCGCCCGCACCGTCCTCCGAGAGCATCGGGAGTTCCTCATGACCACCCCATCCGTCCCCTTCATCGCGCAAACGGCGGGCCCCGGCGCGGCACGCGCTGCCCGGCGGCGGCGCGACCGCGACGGAGACGCCGTGACCCGCCCCGGATGGCCGACCTACCTCGTCCTGTCCGTGGTCGTGGTGGTGTCGCTTCTCCCCCTCTACTACACGTTCCTGCTGGCCTCATCGACCGCCGCTGACATCGCGCAGAACCCGATCCCGTCGCTCATCCCGGGGGCACACCTCTTCGAGAATCTCGCACGCGTCTTCGCTGCCGACATCGATCTCCTGCAAGCGGTGTGGAACTCTGTCATCGTGTCGGTCACCACCTCCGTCGCGGTCGTGTTCCTCTCCGTGCTCGCGGGCTTCGCGTTTGCGCGACTGCGCTTCCGTGGACGCGCAGGGCTCCTGACGTTTGTAGTCGCCACCATGGCGGTACCGACTCAGCTCGGCGTCGTGCCGCTGTTCATCGTCATGCGCGAGCTGGGACTGACCGGGAACCTGTGGGCGGTCATCATCCCCGGAATGGCCTCAGCATTCGGTGTGTTCTGGATGACGCAGTACCTCTCGTCTGCGCTCCCGTACGAGCTCATCGAAGCCGCACGAATCGACGGTGCGTCCACGTTCCGGATCTTTCGCTCCATCGTGTTCCCAGCCGCTCTCCCGGCCGCCTCGATGCTGGGCTTGTTCACGTTCATCGGCTCCTGGACGAACTACTTCTGGCCCTCGATCGTGCTCGGATCGTCGAACCCCACGCTGCCGGTTGCGCTGCAGCTCCTCCAGGCCGGCTTCTTCAAGGACATCGCGCTCATCATGACGGGCGTTCTCATCTCGGTGATTCCGCTCCTCGCCCTCTTCTTCATCCTCGGCCGTCAGCTCGTCGCCGGTGTCATGCAGGGGGCTGTCAAGGGATGAGTCCGACCCGTACGAACGCTCCGACCGCTCCGTCCGGGGCGCCCGACACCCGCGAGTCGGAGGATGGGATTCGGTATCGCGACCTCAACGGCAACGGCGTGATGGACGTTTATGAGGACCCGCGCCGATCGCCACGCGAACGCGTGGACGACCTCGTGGAGCGCCTCTCCCTCCCGGAGAAGATCGGCCTCATGTTCCAGACGGTCATCGAGGTGGGACCCGAGGGGTCTCTCCTGGAAACGCCCGGAAAGATCAGCAAGTCTGGGACGTCTGATGTCGTGGTCGGAAAGCACCTCACGCACTTCAACCTGCACGGGCTGACCAGTGCGCGCGAGGCGGCGCGGTGGAACAATGCTCTCCAGCGGCTGGCCGCCTCAACGCCACACGGGATCCCCGTGACAATCTCCACCGATCCGCGGCATGCCTTCACGGAGAACTCCGGCGCTTCCTTCGCGGCGGGCCCCTTTTCGCAATGGCCGGATGGCCTGGGATTGGCCGCGATCGACGATCCCGACACGATGCGCCGGTTCGCGCGCATCGCCCGCGAGGAATACCGGGCCGTCGGGATCCGCTGCGCGTTGCATCCGCAGGTGGACCTCGCGACCGAACCTCGCTGGTGCCGCCAGCTGCAAACGCTCGGTTCGTCGCCGGAGAAGGTTGCTGCGCACACCGCCGCCTACCTCGAGGGCTTCCAGGGTGAGGAACTCGGAGAACGCAGCGTCAGCTGTGTTACGAAGCACTTCCCGGGCGGCGGACCTCAAAAGGACGGCGAAGATGCTCACTTCCCCTATGGACGAGAACAGGTCTATCCGACCGATGCGTTTGAGCGTCACCTCGCACCCTTCCAGACGGCGATCGCCCACGGCACGGCAGGGATCATGCCCTATTACGGGATGCCCATCGGCCTCACTCTTGACGGCCAGCCGGTGGAAGAGGTCGGGTTCGGATACAACCGACAGATCATCCATGACCTGCTCCGCGAGCGGCTTGGCTATGAGGGTGTGGTGCTGACCGACTGGGAACTCGTCAACGACAATCACGTTGGAGACCAAGTCCTCCCCGCCCGGGCGTGGGGTGTCGAACACCTCGACGCGCGCGGCCGGATGCTCAAGATCCTCGAGGCCGGAGCCGACCAGTTCGGTGGCGAGGAGTGCGTCGAACTCCTCGCCGAGCTCGTCGAGGAGGGTGCAGTTTCCGAGGCGCGCATCGATGAATCGATCCGACGGATCCTTCTCGTGAAGTTCCAACTGGGACTGTTCGACAATCCCTTCGTCGACGAAGAAAACGCCGAAAGCGTCGTGGGCTCCGAACCGCATCGCGCCGAGGGAAGACGGGCACAGTCGCGCTCGGTCGTCGTGCTCGAGAACCGCAGGGGAAAGAACTCTGACTCCCTCCCCTTGGCCGACACGCCCCGCCTGTGGGTCCGCGGCATCGACGCGACGGTCGCGGCGCAGTACGGATCCATCGTCGAATCGCCCGACGACGCGGATGTCGCACTCGTACGCATCGCCGCTCCCTTCGAGCCGCGCGACGATCTCTTCCTGGAGTCGTACTTCCACCAGGGCAGTCTCGAGTTTCGACCGGGTCTCGTGTACGAGCTGGAATCACTTGCTCGACGCGTGCCGGTAATCATCGACGTGGCTTTGGACCGGGCCGCCGTCCTCACACCGATCGCGCGTACCGCCAGCGCACTCACCGTCAGCTTCGGCGTGTCCGACGAGGCATTGTTGGACACGTGGTTCGGTCACGTTACGCCGGCGGGACGACTCCCCATCGCGATCCCCCGGTCGATGGAAGCCGTCCGCACCGCACCGTCAGACTCAGGACTGAGCGGCGATGCGGCTCTTTACCCCGTCGGCTACGGACTGTCCCTCCCCGACTCACCGCTCATCTAGACCACCACCCCCGACACAGGAGCATTACGCATGACCTCAGCCCCGTCCGTTCAGCTGTACACCGTTCGTGAAGCGATGACGGCCGACCTCCCCGGCACCGTCGAGCGCGTCGCGCAGATCGGATTCACTCGCGTCGAGCCCTATGCCTTCACGGAGCGTACCGATGAGCTCGCGCAGGCCTTTGCCGCCGCCGGCGTCACCGCCCCGTCGGGTCACGCGTCAGTCATCGATGCCGACGAGCCCGAACGGGTCTTCGATGCAGCGCAACAGCTCGGAATCGAAGCGGTGATCGATCCGTTCGTGCCCAGTGAGCGCTGGCAGACCGCCGACGATGCGTATCGAATTGCCGATCGCGTCAACGAAATCCAAGCTCTTGCGGCCGCCCGAGGGCTGCGATTCGGCTATCACAACCATCAGTGGGAGTTCGCCAACACGTTCGAGGGGAAGCCTGTCTACTCCTACTTCGTCGACCGGCTTGCCGAAGACGTCATCCTCGAACTCGACACCTTCTGGTCCACGGTCGGCGGCGCCGATACCCCCAGCCTTCTGCGCGCGTTGTCTCCGCGGGTTCAGTTCATCCACGTCAAGGACGGCCTCATTCAAGGAGCCATCGCCACCGCGTTGCCGAGCAGCGAGAGCGCACTCGTGGTCCCGGAGACTCTGGCGGCGGCGTTCAAGCAGCAGACGCCCGCCGGGCAGGGCGAAGTCGATGTCGCGGGAATTCTCGCCGCCGCCCCCGATGCAATCCGGGTCGTGGAGTTCGACGACTACGCGCACGACATCTTCGACGGCCTCGCCGCGTCGTTCGCTTGGTTGAAGGAGAACGACAAGTGAGCCGTTCATCAGCAGTCGGAGTCGGGGTCGTCGGCGCGGGGGTCATCAGCGACACATATCTGGAGAACATGACCCGTTTCCCAGACCTTCGGGTGCTCTTCGTTGCTGACATCGTCCCGGAGCGTGCTCGAGCGCAGGCCGAACGCTACGGTGTCCCAGGCTACGGATCAGTCGAGGAGCTTCTGTCGCACGACGAGATCGAGATCGTCGTCAACCTGACCATTCCCATTGCGCACGCCGCCGTCGATCACGCCGCAATCGCAGCCGGCAAGAGCGTGTGGAGCGAGAAGCCACTCGCGCTGGACCGCGCAAGCGCCGCCACACTCCTCGAGACGGCCGACGCGGCAGGCGTGCGCCTGGCGTGCGCGCCCGACACGGTGCTCGGGGCAGGGATTCAGTCGGCCCTGCGCGCGATTGCCCGCGGCGATATCGGCGAACCCCTCACAGCCACGACGATGTTCCACGTGCCAGGCCCGGAACTGTGGCATCCGAATCCGGACTTCCTCTACGCTACCGGCGCCGGCCCGCTCTTGGACATGGGGCCCTACTACGTGACGACGCTCGTCCATGCGCTCGGGCCGGTCGCGCGCGTGAGCGCGGTGTCCTCCCGCTCTCACCTCCAGCGCACGATCGGGAGCGGACCCCGCCAGGGCGAGACGTTCCCGGTCGAGGTCCCCACGCACCACGCGGCCCTGATCAGCTTCGAGTCAGGACAGTCGGCGCAGTCGACGTTCAGCTTCCAGAACGCACTCCCCCGTGCGGGCATGGTGGAGATCAGCGGCACGGAGGGCACGCTCGTTCTCCCCGACCCGAACACGTTCGACGGAGACAGCGTCCTGTGGCGCTTCGGTGAAGATGCCCCCACGACGCTTCCCCTGGTCGGAACCACCTACGGACGCGGCACGGGCGTCGTCGACCTCGCCCGTTCGATACGCACCGGCGGGCCGGAACGAGCGAGCGGCGCCGTCGCTCAGCACGTCTTGGACACGCTGCTGTCCATTGCGGACTCGGCCGACCGCGGCAGCGCCGTCGATGTGACCACCACCGTTGCTCAGCCCACGCCGCTCTCCGAGTCGTGGGATCCGGCAGCGCCGACACTGTGAGTGCCCTGAGCCTTCCGCCGCAGTACCGCCTGCTGATCGACAACGACTACGGAGGCGACCCGGACGGCCTCGTCCAGCTCGTCCATCATCTGCTCAGTCCCAGCGCGGACATTCGCGCTGTGATCGCGTCTCACCTCGGCCACGGTCCATCGGGCGGGCGCGACCGGGACGGGTCCGCCGCAGCGGAGCGGGCCGCACACGACATCTTCGGTCGTCTCGGCGTCGATCCGAGGGGACTCATCGTCCGGGGCGCCGAGCAGGGCCTGGTCGATCCGGGCGCGCCGCACGACACTCCGGCGGCGCGCACGATCATCGCCGAGGCTCTTCGCGACGACGATAAGCGTCTGTTCTACGCCGCCGGCGGCGGCCTGACGGACCTGGCGTCAGCGCTTCTCCTCTGCCCCGAGATCGCGGATCGGCTGACGCTCATCTGGATCGGTGGACCCGAACATGACGGTCTGGCACCTCCGTTGGCGCACGCAGCGCCCGTCGAGTACAACCTCGATATCGATGTGATCGCCGCCCAGGTCGTCTTCGACACCGCCCGGTTGGAGATCTGGCAGGTGCCGCGCGACGCGTACCGCCAGTGCCTGGTCTCCATCGCAGAGCTCAGCGCACGGCTCAGGCGGAGCGACATCGGACAGTTCCTCTGCGGTGAGATCGACCGGGAGCGCACCCAGCTCGCTGCACGCGGTGGGAGGAACATCGGCGAATCGTACGACTTGGGAGACAGCGCTCTCGTGCTCCTGACCGCGCTGCAGTCCACCTTCGAGCCGGACACCGCGTCTTCTGCGTATGTCATCCGCGACACACCGGCAATCTCCGAGGACGGCCAGTACGAGCGGTCCTCGCGGCCGCGGCCGATGCGCATCTACACGAAGCTCGATACTCGACTCGTGTTCGAGGACCTGTTCGCAAAGATCGATGCGCACGCGCGAGGGCGTACGACGGATCGCGCACCGGTCGCCACGTGAACCCCGGTGACGACGCTCACGTCTCGGTCACGAAGGTGTGTGATCCAGGCGCCAGCGACTGGATCCCCTCCCGCAGGTGAACCTCGCCGGACGCTCCGGACGGCACGGTGATGTCCAGACGTACCGACGAGCCGGAGCGTGCCCAGCGACAGGACGCCCAGCCGTACGGTGTCCGGATCCGGACGCCGGCCGAGTCAAGCTGGCGAGGAAACGAGGGAGCGAATCGGATGCGTCGGTATCCCGGCTCTGCGGGCGCAAGGCCGGCGACATACTCGTGCAGGAAGCGGACAACGCTGCCGAAGGCATAGTGATTGTGCGAATCATGGGCGTTGCCGTGCTCGTCGTACCCCTCCCACTGCTCCCAGATCGTGGTCGCTCCCTGCGCCACCTGCGCGAGCCATGAAGGGGACGAGGTTTGGAACAGCACACGATGCGCGACATCTGCGTGACCCGCGTCGGCCAGCGTCGGCAGAAGCAACGAGGTACTGAGAAATCCCGTGCCGAGGTGATCCCCCGCCGACTCGATCAACTCGACCAGCCGACTCGTGGCGGCTTCGCGCTCCTGAGCCGAGAGCAAATCGAACGCGAGGGCTCGCACGTAATCGTCCTGCTTGTCCTCCCCGATGCGCGCCCCGCCCTGACGTACGAAGGCCGCCCGCCACGCGCGTGTGACGTCGGCACGCAACTGCGCGTAGCGCGAGGCATCCGCGGTGTGGCCCAGCACGCCCGCGATTCGCGCCAGCAGCCCCGCAGAGTGCGCTAAATAGGCGGTCGCGACCACTGCGGGCGGAAGGAGCTTCGAGCGAAGCCAGGTGTTGCCCTCACCGGGTCGCAGCCACTCCCCCCAGTGAAAGCCCGTGTCGACGATGAATCGCTCACGGCGACCGACACGGCGCCCGAATCGGCGCGCGATACCGTTCTTCTCCGCCGCCCGCCGGGCAAGTTGATCCACCCACTGCTTCGCGCTCACGTACTGTGCGGCAAGAGCGTCCTCGTCGCCGTAATACTGGTAGAGCGTCCACGGGAGGATCACGCTGACATCTCCCCAGCCGACCGACCCGCTGACGTACTCCATGTGGTGGGGTCCGAGCGCCGCACTGCGTTCAGCCGGAATATAGGGCGGGATCCGCCCATCTTCGTACTGCTCGATGGCAAGGTTCTCGAGATAGCGGCGCAGGAACCCATCGGCGTCGACCAGTTGTACTGCCGTCGACCCGAACACTTGCACGTCGCCGGTCCACCCGCTTCGCTCACGGGTGGGACAGTCGGTCGCAGTATCGAGGAAGTTCGAGCGCAGGGACCACAGGGCGTTCTGCCACAGTTTCTGCAGACGGGCATCGGATGCCTCGAACTCGGCGACCTGTGGCACGTCAGTGGACATGACGACGCCGACCGCATCGGCATCGTCCAGCGGATCGGCGCCCTCGATCGCGGCGTAGCGGAAGCCGCGGATGGTGAACCAGGGACAGTAGCGCGTGGGCTCGGCCCCGAGAATGACCTCATCGCGCTGGAACCACTCGTCCGGACCGCGCCCCTTCGGGAAGAGGTAGCCGGTGTCGAGCTCACCCTCGGGGGTCAGCGTCTCGCCATAGAGGATGCGCACCGTCGCCCCGGGACGACCGCGAAGGGTGACCGCCGCGACGCCGGAGAAGTTCTGCCCGAAGTCGACGATCTGCGCCCCAGATTCGGCTGTCCGCACCGCGGCGGCGAGGCGATCGACGGCACGCACGCGCTCGACTGTCTCCGGCACGAGGACGCGGGGATGTGGAGGCAACGGGGTCGCGGCGGCCTCGTCTTCCAGGATCGCATCCGCGCGCAGCCAGTCGTGCTCGTCGACGCCCAAGTCGACTCGTTCGCCGAATGCGGGGTCGGCCGTGCGGATGCGCCCACGCCCGACCCGCCACCCCTCGTCGGTGGTCAGCACGGTCTGCGTACCGTCGTCGAGCTCAAGGCGGATCTCGGCGATGATTCCGAGGCGATCGCCGTACCGGGCATCCTTCAGGTCGAACCCCAGCGCCCCACGGTACCGCCCATCACCCACCGCGATGCCGACGATGTTATCGCCGCTGCGGAACGCCTCGGTGACGTCATACACCTGATACTCGACGGTCTCGTCGAAAGGCGTCCAACGCGGGACGAGGGCCTGCCCGGTCGCGTCCACGTCGTTCACGAAGAGCCGATACCAGCCGAGCGCGCTGACATAGGCCCGCGCTCGCACGACGCGCGCGGGCACCGTGAGCGACCGGCGGAAGTACAGCGCCCGACGGTCATCCTCACCCGCCGCCGGGGCGGTGATCCACCGGCCCGCCAGGACGTCGCCCTCGAGAATCCCCGTCTCGAATCGCGCCCACTCGCTCCACGGCGTCGGCCGCTCGCCATCGAAGGTGCGCACAGACCATCGATAGGGCGTGCGCGAGTGAAGAGGACGACCGGCGTATTCATGCCCGAACGGACGATCGCCCACAACGACGCCACTGTCCCACGCCACCTCGTCGGCTCCCGAGGGGTCGCTTTCGGCCCCGGCGTGGTCATCGCGCAGGACCCGCACGTGCCAGGCCGACTGCTGCGAGCCGACCGCCGGCTCCCAGCCGAAGCGCGGTGACGCGCCCACCCCGAGGGGCTCCGTCCGCCGGTCGGTGCGCAGGGTCGTCGGGGGCGAGAATCCTTGAGGGTCGGTCATCGCTGGTGCTCCGGTGAAGGCCGTTCGACGATGAGCCCGACACGCACCGAGCCATGTTCAACGGTCGTCACCTCGACCGTGATGCTTCCCGGCCCCGTCGGCCGGATAACCGCCAGTGCGCGCCCGTCGAAGGTATGCACCTCAGAATCGTCGAAGCGCCCGGTGAACTCCGGATCAGCGCTTCCCAGCCCTTCGAGCACGCCGCTCCCCGTCACTGTGACGCTCGCACGCGCGTTCACGTGAGTTGCGATGATGCCATCTCCGTCTTCCAGGGAGATGTCGATGTAGGCGAGATCACCATCGTCCGCCACGAGTTCTGCTCTGTCGGCGCGGGCGGCGATCCGCACGTCCGGGCCTGCCGTCCGGAGGGTGGCGCGGGTCCCGGAGCGCTCACCATGCCACTCGAGCGCGGTGATCTCCCCCGGTGTCCACTCCACCTCGAAGCGGGCGAGGAATCGGTTCGCCTCGCCTGCAGGGCGGCGGCCGAGAGAGTGCCCATTGAGGAGAAGCTCGACCTCCGGGGCAGTGCTGTACACCTCGACCGTCGTCGCGGTACCAGGGTGCTCACCCCATGACCACGCGGCGACCGTGTCGCTCCAGCTCCACCCGCTCGTTGTCGAGGGTTCACCGTGGCGCGACGGCCGCTGCACCGCGATGTAGGGCGTGTTGGCCTGTCCGAAGACGCGCTCCCGGTAGTGGGAGATCGGACGCCGCTGTCCGGTGATATCGACGTCGCCACACCACGCGGTGAGCCACGGATACGGTGCACTGGAGCCTTTCTGCTCTGGCACATAGTTCACTCGGCCAAGGCCGGTCTCGCCGAGGTAGTCCCATCCTGTCCAGGTGAACTCGCCGATGACGTGATCGAGCCGGCTGATGAGCTCCCAGTTCTCTGCGATCGCCGACGGGAATGTCTCGGTTCCCACGATCACCCGATGCGGGAACTGCTCGGCGTCCAGCGTGTATCGCGCCTCGGCATAGTTGAGTCCTGCGACGTCCAGGATCGCGAACGATTCGGCGGTCATCCGTGCCGTCTCGTCCGAGACGAGCATCTGCTTCATCATCTCGTCCATCCGCCCCAGCGCCGCATTGGGGTCGTTCTCCACGCTTTCCGCCGCGGCACCCGCGCGCGAACGCGCCATCGCCTCCGCAACGGCGAGAACCGGGTTGATCGCGTTGGTGATGAAGCGCGAAGGATCCAGAGCGCGGATCCGCTCTGCGATGAGCCGACCCCAGCGCGCGCCGATGCCCGTTCCCGCCTCGGTTACTTCGTTGCCGATGGAGTACATGATGACGCTCGGGTGGTTGATGTCTTTGCGCACCATCGCTTCCACGTCTCGCTCCCACCACGGGGAGAACCGCAAGGAGTAGTCATCCGACGTCTTCGACCGAGTCCACGCATCGAATGTCTCATCCATCACGAGCATCCCGAGTCGATCGCACGCGTCGAGCATCGCGGTGCTCATCGGATTGTGGGCGCTGCGCACGGCATTGAACCCGGCGGCCTTCAGGATCTCGATGCGGCGTTCCTCCGCGCGACGCACCGCCGCGGCCCCGAGCACTCCGTTGTCGTGATGAACGCACGCTCCACGAAGCTTTACCGCCCGGCCGTTGATGCGCAGTCCCGCAACCGGGTCCAGTTGGAGACTGCGGATTCCGAACTGTACACGGGAGTGATCGCGGGCATCTTCGTCGGTGAGTGCCACGTCGGCCGTATACAGGGAAGGGCGTTCGGTGTCCCAGAGCATCGGGGACGGAATGCGTAGGCGCTGACGAAGCACGTGATGGTCGCCGGGCAGGACGGTCACCGGCGCAGAATCGGCCACGACCTCCTCCCCGCCGGGATCGAGCAGGCGTGTGTGGACGGTGACGGTCCGCGTGACCGCACTCTCGTTGATGACGGCCGTGGCGACCGCCACCATCGCTCGATCACCGTCGATGTCCGGGGTCGTGATCTGGACGCCATCGACCCCGAGATGGACCAGCGGTCCGGTGAGCAACGCCACCTCTCGGTGGATGCCGACGCCCGTGTACCAGCGCGAATCGTCGTGGGTGCGCGAGACGACTTTGATCTCATTGCTCGCGCCGTACCGCAGGTACGGATCGAGGGGAACGTGGAATCGCGTGTATCCGTTGGCGCACTGCCCGGCCAGCTCCCCGTTGACGTACACCATCGCATCGCGATAGACGCCGTCGAACTCGAGGACATGCCGACGGGACTGGGCATCGGCGGCGATATCAAGGTGCGTCATGTACTGCACGGTCGCGCTCGGAAAGTACGCCGTGTGTGGCGTTCCCCCCGGCGAACGCTCCTCGTGTCGGAGCAGATCGTGCGGCAGATGCACGGGTCGCGGCGTGGGGGCGCCGGCGGCGTACGCCTCGAAGAAGCCGACGGCAGGCGATGCCGACCATCCGACGTTGAGCGGTGTACGGATCACGCCGCGCTCTCAGGCACACGAACCAGGCGTGCAGCGGTGTATGCGCGTGCGGGCAGTGGCAGTCGGGCCGTGCCCGAGAACTCACCCTCGACCCGGTGGACGGTCATCGCCCACGTATCGATGATCTCAAGGCTGAACGTCGCGCCCGCCGGGAGATCGACGATGGTGAATGACGGTTGCATCAGACCGAAGTAGCCGACGTAGTACTCGCCCGGAACACCCGCCCAGGGCGTGTCGTAGGACGTGCCTCCGAGCGCGACCGGCTCCAGTGCCTCCGTCGGTGACGCGTGGATGAAATCCAGCAGGAAGCGGATTCGCTCGGGGCTGCTCCCTACCAGCACGCCGCCCTTCGACCACCACAGCTCGTCACGATCGTTGAGGTAGGTCTCACCGTGAGTCGCATACCCGCCGCGCAGTGCAGCCTCCCAGGAACGGCGGACCACTTCCTCGCCGGTGAGGTTTCCCCATGCCATGTCCAGGTCGCCCTCGTAGCCGAACTCATCGACGACCACGGGCTTGCCCCAGCGTTCGCGCCACTGCGTGGTGTTCTCCGTCGTGCGGTACACGTCCGTGCGCTGGATCGAGACGTGCGTGACCCACTCGCGGTCGTAGTCGAAGAAGGGCTGAAAGTTGTGGATCGAGATGAGGTGGCTCGCCGGATCGTTTGCAGCGACCACTGCGGCGATCCGGTCCCAGTCGGATTCGGGCCGCGCCAGCAGGTCGTACTCGTTGGCGAGAGACCACCAGACGTTCGAGAACGCCGCGAGCCTACGGACGAGGTAGCTCACGTAACGGTCGTCGCTGGCCGCCCCCAGTGCCGCAAACCCCCAACGGTCGTACGGGTGGAAGAGAACGACATCCGCTTGGATGCCCCGATGGGCGAGTTCTCGGACCCCGTCCTCGAGGCGCCGGAAGAACTCCGGCACGAACCGCGTGGTGTCCCAGCCAGACTCCGGTGACCCCTCGAAGGGGCGCAGCTCCGGCTCGTCTTCGTTATAGGCGAAGAACTTCGGGAAGACACACATGCGCAGCTTGGTGAACGGACTCTCGGTGAGAGTGTCCAGCGTCTGGGTGCGAAGCGTCGCCGACTGGTGGGTCCATGCGTACGCGGTTGTTCCGAATGGGAGGAAACGCGTGCCGTCCTCATGGGCGAAGTGGAAGCGATCCGCGACCCGGACGGGACCGTGCTCATGGGAACGCGGCGGACCGCACTCGAAGGAGCCGGTGATGCCGTGGAGGGAGCGTGCCGACGACTCGGTCTCCACGAGCCACCGGCCCTCCCGCGGCGGCGCAAAGCGGATTCGATACGTGCCGTCGCCGTCGTAGAACCCACCGACGCGGACCGCATTGCCTTCGTTCACGAAGGTCGCCGTCAACTCGACATCGACGAACGGGTTGCCGTGCGCAGGGCCCCGCACCTCGATCTCGCACACGTCCCAGCGCGCCACGACGTTCGGAATTCGAGCGACAGCTGATCCGTACGGAACCTCGTCGGACTCGTAATCGGGGTCCGGCACGAAGACGTTCCGCGCCGACTCCACGATGCTCGGCCCCAGGTGAGCGACGCCGTCCAAGTCCGCCTCAAGCGCCGCCCGGGTCGCCTCGTCCAGCCCCGTCTGTGGGTTCTCCAGCAGCGCCCCGATCGGCACGCGCCGGACGGTGTCGATGTACGGAGAGTCAACGAGACCGGGCAGGTAGCGGTCGATGATCGAACGCCCCTGGGGGTCGTCGATGATGACGGCAACCGTCGTCAGGGGTGATAGACGCATCTCGGTTCTCCAGCCGGTGGAAGGCAGTCAGAGGGCGTTGGCGCGGGCAACGCCTCCCAGCCAGCCCAGACTGGGCTTGGGGTGGCGTTCGAACGTTTCACGGTTCACTGCGACGAGACCGAACGTCGGCGCCCAGTGCCCCCACTCGAAGTTGTCCAGCAGAGACCAGTGCAGGTACCCGCGGACATCGATTCCATCCGCGATCGCATTCTGAAGCCCCCCGAGAGCCGCCGTGGTGTACGCGATCCGCCGTTCATCATCGGCCGTGGCGATCCCGTTCTCCGTCACCATGATGGGGACCTCCCCGACGACGTCTCGGGTGTGGCGGACGGCGATCTCCAGTGCATCGGGACGGTATGCCCACCCCATCAGTGTGTTGTCGGGGCTTTCCGGGTGCGCCACGACGCCGTTCTGGTCGATCGTCTGGGACGTGTAGGACTGGACGCCGATGAAGTCGTCGTCCCGCGAGGCTTCGAGGTACATGTCTTCCCAGATCCGCTGAATCTCGGCGAACTTCGCTTCGGCACCAGGCGCCGGCGTGTACGCCTGGTTCGCCACCGTCCAGCCGACTTTGGCACCGGTGGCTGCCCGAACAAGAGGAGCCGCAGCGCGATGCGCAGCAATGAGGATCTCACCGATCTCCTCATCGGGAAAGGCCCCGAACTGGTACGGCTTGCCCTCGGCGATGCGGCGGGTCTGACCTTCGTTGACGGCGAGCACGTTCGGCTCGTTGATGGTGCACACCCACTCGACCCCGTCAAGGATCGAACAGGTCTGCTCGACGTACCGGACGAACCGGTCGACGGCGCCATCGCCGAGCCACGCGCCGGTGTCTTCGAACCACAGCGGATGTGTGAAGTGGTGAAGCGTCACCACCGGGGTGAGCCCGAACTCCACGGCGGTGTCGATCATGCGGCGGTAGTGGTCCAGGAGAGCACGGGAGTACATGCCCGGACGGGGCTCGATACGTGCCCACTCAATGCTGAACCGATACGCGGTGAGGCCGGCCTCAGCGACGAGACGCATGTCCTCGGCATACCGGTGATAGCTGTCCAGAGCGTCGCCGCTCGGCTGCACTCCGTGGTCGGCCGCGACCTGCTCGAGACGCCACCAGTTGTTGTTGATGTTGTTTCCCTCTACCTGATGCGCTGCGGTTGCCGCGCCCCAGAGGAAGCCATCGGGGAAGGATCGGGTCATGACGTTGCTCCTTGTTCAGTGAGAATTTCTGTAGCCTCGGGTCACTCGAAGACCACGACGACCTTGTCTGTTGCGCCGGGAGATGCTGCGAGGGCCACCCCTCGGGGGGCCTCCGCGAACGGAACCAGGTCGCTGATGATGTGCTGGTACTTCTGCCAATCGGCGATGATCGCGTCGGTCACTTCGAAGATCTCGGTTGGGTACCCCATCGCCAGTCGGATGTCGGGTTCGCTCGGCAGAATCGCCGCCAGGTCGATCTCGACCGGCCGCTTGTGAACGCCGACGATCGAGAGCACACCGCCGTGTTTGATGCCAGAGAGCGCGGTCTGGATGACCGCGGGAACCCCGGCGGCATCGATGTAGACGTCGGTCGCCGGCTTGGTCGGCTGGCCGGGAAAGCCGGGTACCTCGCCCTGGATCTCCTTGAGCCGCTCCACCACGTCTCCCTGGCGTGAGTCGATGACCGCATCCGCACCGATCAACAGAGCCTTCTCCAGCCGCGACGGCACGACATCGACGACGGTCACGTGCGCGGCTCCCTTAGACTGCGCTGCCAGGAGTGCCCCCAGTCCAATCGGGCCAGCGCCGAAGACGACGACGCGCGATCCCTCGCCCGCCCCCGATCGGTTCACGCCGTGATATGCGACAGCCATCGGCTCGTTCAGTGCGATGACCTCCCACGGGATGTCCTGCGGAACCACCCGGAAGTGGACGCCAGGTCGAGCATCGGGGAGCAGGAGAAGCTCCGCGAGGGCACCCTGGCTGCCACCGTTCCCGATGACACCGTCGGTTGTCGCCATCGGATTGATCACGACGTGGTCACCGATCTCCGCACCGACCACGGCGTCCCCGACCTCGACGATCTCACCCGCCGCTTCGTGCCCGATCGGCATCGAACCCTGCTGATGAGGCAAGCCCCCCATGTGCGCGTACATCGCGTCACTCCCGCAGATTCCGCACGCCTTGATCTTGACGATGATGTCATTGGGCCCGGCCGTAGGGGCCGGAACGTCCAACAGCTCAACGGTGTCCGGGGCGGTGACAATGAGTGCTTTCATGGTCTTCTACTTTCTCGATCTCCCCGCGGGGCGGGTTTTTCATAAGCGCTAAAGGACGGATTTCATTCGGGACGCGACGAGCGCGGTCGTCCGACGCGCACTCACCCTCGTCAGTCGCTCGAGCATCTTGGCGTCCGCGCCGACGAGCACGCGGAAGCTGTTGCGCGCAATCCCGTCGACGATGATCCGGCCCGCTTCCTCCGGTGTCGTCGAGCGGACCTTCTGACCCTTGGGGTCGATCATCTCCACCCCCGAGTTCGCTGCCAGGGAGGTACTGATGTTGCCGGGGAAGAGTGTGATGACCGAGACCGAGGTGCCGAGCAGCTCGGCATACAGTCCCTCGCTGAACTGCTTGACGGCGCCCTTGCTGGCTCCGTAGAAGGTCTGTCCAGCGAACGGGATCAGCGCGGCCAAGCTCGACATGTTCACCAATGCCGCCTCGGGGCGGGCCGTGAGCAGCGGCAGGAACGCGCGGCACATATTCACCGTCCCCCAGAAGTTGACGTTCATGATCCGCTCTTCTTCGTCAATCGTCAGCTCGGTGAACGGGACGAAGCGATGGATCGTCCCAGCGATGTTGACGACGGCGTCGACCGCTCCATGAGCGGACGCCACGGCCTCCGGAAAGCGCTCCACCTCCGCACGGTCGGTGACGTTGAGCACGTGCGCGCTGACGCGGTCCCCGGCCGCGGCGAGGCGAACCGTTTCATCCAACCCCTCCTGGCTCAGGTCCGCCAGGGCGACGCGCGCCCCGCGGCGAACCAAAGAAAGGGCGACCTGCCGGCCCATCCCATTACCGCCGCCCGTGACGACGAATACCCTGTTTGCGATTTCCATTCGATTCTCTCTCTTCCGATCCGCTACGTCAGGACGCTGTCGCCGCGATGAGGTCCTGCAAAGTCTCCTGTGGGACCTCCAGCCCGGAGATACGTACGAACTGGCGCATCGTCATCGACTCGACCATCGCCATCTGTTCCGCGGGGACATCGACGCCGGTGAAGCCGAGTGCGTCCCGCGTCTGATCGCCGACATCGGGATGAGCAAACCACTCGCCGACCGGCGAGTCCATCGTCAACGGGGCAGCGATGCGGTCCCCCTCGAGCTCAATGACTGCCTGCGCCAGCGGAGTGTGCGCGTCCGCGCAGACCTCGACGCGGTATTCACCCGCGGCAACCACCCACGCGGCGGCCGCGGTATCCCAGTACGCGAAGGCGCGGCGCGGAAGCTCGATCTCGACCGTGCGCGTCTCGCCCGGTGTCAGGTCGACCTTCGCGAAGCCTCGCAACTCGCGCACCGGTCGCCGGATCTTCCCCGCGGCCGTTGCGACGTACACCTGTACGACGTGCTTCCCCGCATGCGCCCCGACGTTGGTCACGGTGACACGCGCGAGCGCCGTATCTGCGCCGGTGAGTTCCACCTCGACCCCATCGGTGCGGAACGTCGTGTAGGACAGTCCGTGTCCGAAGGGGTAACGCACGGCGGCGCCCGAGGAGGCGAAGTAGCGGTAACCCACCAGTACGCCTTCTCCGTACCGGACGTGACCTTGCTCCCCAGGGAAGTTCAGCCAGCTGGGGTGGTCCTCTAGTCGGAGCGGGATGGTCTCGGCCAGCCGCCCGGACGGGTTGACCCGTCCGAACAGGATCTCGGCGAGAGCGCGCCCTCCGCCTTGCCCCAGGACGAACCCCTCGATGATCGCGTCGACCTCGTCGTGCCACCCCTCCAGCGAGACGATGCCACCGTTGGATAGGATGACCACCGTGCGGTGGGCGGTTGCGGCCACCTCCCGGATCAGCGCGACCTGATCGGCGGGCAGCTCGAGGCTCTCCCGATCGATTCCCTCCGACTCGCCGGTCTCGTCAAGACCCGCGAAAACGACGGCGATGTCGGAGCGCCGTGCCACCGCGGCGGCGGATGAGCGCAGTTCGTCGCTCGGGCTCCCGTCTAGGGAGAATCCGGGAGCGTAATTGACAGTGACGTCGAGCTCAGCCGCAAGCGAGGTGATCTCCTCGAGTGGGATGTCGACTCGCGTCGCATTGACATGGGCGCTTCCGCCGCCCTGATAGCGGGGATTCTCCGCGAACGCGCCGATGACGGCGACGTGGACGCCCCCGGGAATGGGAAGCACGGCGTGCTCATTGCGAAGGAGCACGACGCACTCGCGGGCGAGTTCACGAGCCAGCTCGTGATGTGCGTCCGCGTCGACCGCGTGTCGGTCGGGAGTGGACACGCGTCCGGCCAGGTGCGCGAGGCGCTCGACAGAGCGGTCGATGTCCGCCTCGGAGAGGCGACCGTCGGCGACTGCTGCGACGAGCTCGGCTGCGCGATCTTTCTCCCCTGGCATCTCCAGGTCGAGCCCGGCCACGAGTGCAGATACCCGGTCCGAGACCGAGCTCCAATCCGAGACGACGACACCGTCGAAGCCCCATTCCTCACGCAGGACCTGGGTGAGGAGCCACGGATTCTCCCAGGCGTAGACGCCGTTGATCTTGTTGTAGGACGACATCACGGTCGCGGGCCGCGCCTCGGTGACGACCGCTTCGAAGGCCGGAAGGTAGATCTCTCGAAGGGTGCGTTCATCGACGTCGGAGCTGATCGTCTGGCGATTCGTCTCCTGATTGTTCGCCGCGAAATGCTTAATTGAAACGCCCGGCCCCTCTGCCTGCAGCGCCCGGGTGTACGCGACGCCGAGGGCACCGGCAAGATGCGGATCCTCGGAGTAGTACTCGAAGTTTCGGCCGCACAGGGGCGACCGCTTGATGTTGACGCCTGGCCCGAGAACGACGTCGACTCCTTGGGCACCCGCCTCGATCCCGAGCGCCGTGCCCAGTCGTGCTGCGGCCTCCGGATTCCAGCTCGATCCGATAGCAACCCCGGGCGGGAAGCAGGTTGCCGGGTCGCTCGCAAAGAGAGCGAGATGATCGTGGCTGCCCGACTGGTGACGCAGGCCGTATGGACCGTCGGCGAGGCGGAGCGAACGGATCTGCGCGGCCTCGACCGCCTCCGTCTCCCAGAAATTCCTTCCGGAGAGAGGGCGCGCCTTCGCTTCGAGGGGAACGTCGGCGAGTGCGCCGTCGGACATCGGGTTCGATTCGGTGTTCATGACAGTCTCCGGGGAGTAGGCGGCAGGGGGCTCACAAGGCGGCGGGCAGGATCAGGGTCGGGACATCCACGGTCGACTCCCCGCGGATGTCTGCGCTGGACAGACCGAGGAGGAGGGTCACGTCTCCCGCTTCGACGCCACGGCGACCGTCCAGCCAGGTGTAGGCCAGACGTTCCAGAGGAGCGGTCAGAGTGATTTCCACGGCTGCGGACGGATCAAGCCGTGCGCGCTCAAAGGCGATGAGCTGTTGTACCGGACGCACAACGCTTGCCCACTCATCCCTCGCATACAGCTGAACGACCGCCGTTCCCGCGCGTTCACCGACGGTGCGCACGCGGGCTCGAGCAGACAGCGCACCATCGGCGTATGCGGCCTGGACCAGCTCCACCTCGAAGTCGGTGTAGGTCAGACCGTGGCCGAAGGAGTAGAGCGGGGTGCTGTCGGGAAGGTCGATGTACCCGTGCCGCGGCCGCGAGGGATGCACATAGCCGCTGCCGAACGGATGACCGTAGTACATCGGCACTTGGCCAAGGGTGCGCGGGAACGTCGAAGGGAGGCGCCCGCCGGGCTCGCGAACGCCGAACACAGCATCAGCGATCACCGGCCCGGCGACGGGCCCGAGAAGCGGTGCGAGAAGCACGGCGTTCGATGCGTTGTGCACGGGCTCGAGCAGCAGTGGCCTGCCCGAGGCGACGATGGTCACGACGGTCTTGCCGAGAGCATGCAATGCGGTGATGAGCTCGTTCTGGTTGCCCGGCAGCGTCGGGTTCGAGGCAGTGCGTCCCTCCCCCGCAGTGTTGTTGCCCGCCCAGCCGGTACGCTCCCCGACGACCGCGATCACCACGTCGACCGCGTCTACCGCCGCCGCGAGGGAATCGACGTCGATCGCCGGAGCATTCTGATCGAGACTGCCGAAGTCGTGGAAAGCAATCGACTCGTCCTGGGCGCGCAGCGCGTGGAGCACCGTGACCGCCTCGGGGTGCAGCCGCCTGGTGTTCTCCTCGAAGATCGGTTCGATGCCGGGAAGTCGCGTCTGGAACAGATCCGGAAACACCTCGGGGTTCGCGGTCACTCCCGGCAACTGCCCCGTGGCGATGAGGGTGATCGCGCGCGCCATCTCCGACTCCGATGCCGTGCTGTACGCGCCGAAGTGAATACGCAGTTCGTCCGCCGCGGGACCGACCACGGCGACGGAGCGCTGACCGGGTGCCAGCGGGAGGGTTCCGTCGTTGCTCAGAAGCGTGACGCTCGCTGCCGCCACCTCCCGTGCGGCATCCTCGGAGATCGAGCGCTCCACCGGCGGCGTCGGGGGAATGGGTCGCGCGGGTGTCATCCCGGGGATCAATCCCAGCTGCTCCTTGAGCCGCAGGACACGCTCCACCGCGCGATCGAGCACTTCCTCCGAGAACGTCCCATCCTCGATGAGAGAGCGGAGGCTTCCTGTCATGGCGGCGCTCGGAAGCTCAACATCCAGGCCCGCGGCGAGGGCTTGTCCTGCGGCATGGCCGGGTGTCGGGGCGATTCGGTAGGTCTGGTGGAGCATTCCGATCGAGTCATAGTCGCTGACGGTCAATCCGTCGAAGCCCAGCTGCCCGCGCAGCAGATCTGTCAGCAGCCAGTGGTTGGCCGCCGCGGGCACCCCGTCGATCTCGTTGTAGGAGTTCATCACGACCTGAAGACGAGCCTCAGCGATCGCGCGGCGGAACGGTTCGGCGTGCACGTCCACGAGCTCGCGCCGACCCAGCTGGGTGACGGCCTGATTCACTGCACCCGCGGACACACCGTAGGCGAGGAAGTGCTTGCCCGTGGCAAGGATGCCGCTATCTGCTTCGGCGCCTTGAACTCCCTCGATGAAACCGATCCCCATGCGCGAGATCAGTTCCACGTCTTCGCCGTACGTCTCATGGACGCGTCCCCAGCGAAGATCGCGCGCGACATCGAGCACGGGTGAGAAGAAGAGGTGGATGCCGACGGCGCGTGCCTGGCGAGCCGCCGTACGTCCGACGAGTGTGCTCAGCGTAGGATCCCACGTCGCGGCTTGGCCCCACGGCGTCGTGAACTGATATCCCTGCGGGTGGACGAACCCGCTCACGCCTTCCGCGTGCACGAGAACGCCGATCCCGAACGGGGTCACCTCTCGGGCGACCTCCTGCAGCCGCGCGATGTCATCTCGGAGTCCTTCGAGGTCCTCGTTCAGTTGCTGACCCAGGGAGAGGTGGCCCACGCCGTGCGGTCGCACGGTGGCCAGACGTTCGATCTCGATCGGGAATCCGCGCGAGAGGTCCGGCGGCGGCGAGGTGGGATCCATCATCTTCGCAAAGTCGACGAGGTCCATCGGCACGATGCCCTGAATCTGTGCGATCTTCGCGTCGAGATCAAGGCGGGAGACAAGGCTGCGGATGTTCGTCATCGAAGTGTCCTCGTGAGATGTGGTGTGTGGTTCATGTCCCCGAGCCGGGGGTGGATTCGAGCTCGATGCGGGCCGCGCCGGTCGCGGAGGTCGCCGTGACGACAACCAGACCGGGCTCGCCGGTCGATCGCACGACAGCGAGCGCGCGACCGCGGTAGGTCGACGTACGCGCGGAGGTGAACGGAGTGGTCGGCGCCGGAGCAGCCGTTCCGAGGCCTGCCAGGATGCCCGGGCCGGACACGGTCACCGTGACCTCCTCGTCCGCCAGCATCTCCACGGTCCCGGCGGCGTCTGCCAGTTCGATCGTCACGAATGCCAGATCCGACCCGTCGGCCGCCAGGGACCCAGACTCGGCATGGAGGTTCAGCATCAACGCGGCGCCCGCCGAGGTGAGTTCGCTGCGGGCTGTCTCCGCACCGCCGCGGTATCCCACGGCCGTCAGTACACCCGGTTCGTAAGGAACGCGGAATCGCGCGAGGTACCCCCGGCGCCGCCCGGCTTTCCGTCGTCCCACGCTGCGACCGTTCAGCAGTAGCTCGACCTCGTCATCGGTCGAGTACACCTCGATCTCCGCGCGTCGGCCCTCGCATCCCCGCCACGACCAACTCTCCACTGCGTCGGTGGAACGCCACGTCGACCGAACAATCGGCGTCCCGCTGAGATCAAGGGGACGCACCCCGATCGCAGGAGCTTCCAGCGCACCCCAGGCCGCTTGCGTCAGGCGCAACGACACGTCAGGCATCCCGATGAGGTCGAACAGACCACCGCCGTGGAGGATGTATGGATAGGGCTTCGACAATCCTGCCCGCTTGCCGGGCACCCAGAGCCCGACGCCGGCTTCTCCGAGGAACTCCCACCCGACCCATACGAAGTCGCCGATGATGGCCGGGTGCTTTTCCACCAGCTCCCATCCGCGGACAATGTCTCCGGGCAGGGTCTCACTGCCGAGGATCACGCGGTGCGGGTAGGCCTTGACGTCGTGGGCGTAGCGGCCCATCCCGTAGTTGTACCCGGCGACGTCCACCACGGCGAACGCGTCGCGCGACGCGCGGTCGGCCATCGGGAGGCGAGAGACGAGGTTCATCATGCGCCCGATGTGATTGATCATCACGTTCGCCTCGGTACTGCCCGCCATCGACTTCTCGTCGGCGCCGTCCGTCTCTCGATACGGAGATTTGTCGAACGCGACCATCGCATTCAGGAACAGATTGATCGCGACAGTCAGGGGACGTTCGGGATCGGACGAGCGAAAATGGTCGGCGATCTCCCGTGCCAGCTCTACGCCTTCGGGCGTGGCTGTCTCGGGGATCTCGTTCCCGATGGCGTACATGATGACGCTGGGCCTGTTCCGATCCTTCGCGATCATCCGATCCGCATCCTCGCGCCAGGTCTCCCGGAACCTGTGAGCGCCGTCGTGCGCGGTCTTGGAGACGACCCAGTAGTCGGCGAACTCATCGAGCACATACATGCCGATCTCGTCGCACGCGTCGAGGAGATCGCGCGACATCGGATGGTGTGCGCTGCGAACCGCCGTGAAACCGGCGTCCTTCAGCCGACGAACGCGACGAAACTCGGCCGCTCGATGACCCGCGGCCCCGAGCACGCCGTGATCGTGATGAATGCAGGCGCCGCGCAGCTTCACGACGCTCCCGTTGATCCGCAGCCCCTGCGCTGCGTCCACCGCAACCGTACGGAGCCCCACGCGGTCGTGGAGCTGATCGACGATCTCGCCGTTGATTCTCGCCGTGGCGATGAGTTCGTACAGGAAAGGACTCTCCACCGACCACGGCTTCGGGTCGGGCACGTGAAGGACCGCTACCCCGAATCCACCCTCGGACGTCACCGAGGCGATGGAAGCGTCGCCGGCGACCAGTTCGAGCGTGACCGACACCCCCGAGGCGTTCTCGGGGCTCAGTCGATAGGCCACCTCGACGCTCGCATGCGCCGAGTCGAGAGAGCGCGTGCGCAGATGGATGCCATCGGAGGGGAAGTGAACCGGAGGTCGCAGAATCATCCGTACCGGGCGAAAGAGTCCCGACCCCGAGTACCAGCGGCTCGCAGGCTGGGGCGAATTGTCCACCAGGACGTGAATCTCGACGTCGTCGCGTCCATCCAGCACGTCGCGATCGATCGCGAGTTCCGTTTCCGCGTACCCGCTGCGGACGGTCCCGAGCTGGACACCGTTAACGGAGACGACGCTGTCGCCCTGGACGCCTTCGATACGGAGTGAGAGCTCCCTGTCCCCCGGATCAATTCCCTGCCACGACGTGCGGTACTCGTACACGCCGCCGGGGAACCATCCCTGATCGGCTCCACCGGGCGCCTGCGGATCGCGCGGTTCGGCGATCATCGCGTCGTGCGGAAGGGTAACCGGGACCCATGGGCCGTCGCCAGCGGGTCGAAACTCCCACTCCAGCACGTTGGCGACCGTCGTTGTTTCTCTCGCGGTCATCGTTGTCCTTCCGGCGCGCCCCTGCGTCTTTACCCCTTCAGCGAATCACACCAATTGTCACGTGTCAACTGCCCGCGCGCGCAGGACGCGTATGTTTATCTGAGAGCTTTCGAGGAGGGCCGATGGCGACCAGTTCCGATGTCGCGAACCACGCTGGCGTGTCCAGATCCACTGTGAGCCAGATCTTCAACGGCCACGAGGAACTCTTCGCCGAGGAGACGGTCACCCGGGTGCGTGCCGCCGCACACGAACTCGGGTATCGCCCGTCCATCGCCGGACGGAGCCTGCGGCGAGGGCGAAGTGACATTGTCATCACGCTGATTCCCGACGTCACCTTCAACACTCGCGTGCGCGAGCTCGTCGACACGATCACCGACGGCCTCAGCGAGGCCGGTTTCACGAACCTCCTCCAGATCGCCGGGCGCGGTGAAGTGCTCCGCGATGCCGTCGTCGATCTTCGCCCCTACGGCCTGGTCACGCTCACCCCGCTCCCCGATCAGCTGCGGGAGCGATTGCGGGCACAGGGCGTGCGCATCATCGAGCAGTCGGCCACGTTGCAGGCAGCAATCGACCACGCGATCGGTCGCCTGCAAGCGCAGCACCTCGCAGAAGCGGGCTACCGCACAATCGCCGTGGTCGCTCCCACTGACACCCGCGAGCAGTCTTACGCGACGCCGCGTGACGCGGGCGTTCGGGAATGGGGGCAGCAGCACGGATTGACAGTCCTGCCCACCGTGCACATCTCACTCGACCGCTCCGAAGCCGCCCGCGCGGTGCGAGAGCTTCCCGCAGAACTGGTGGGAATCGCCGCCTATAACGACGAGATCGCCCTCTCCATTCTCGGAGCCGCACTTGCGCAGGGGCGCGCGGTGCCCGACGAGCTCGGCATCGTCGGCATCGATAACACGCCCATTGCGCACGCCTCAACCCCATCGATCGCTTCGATCGACTACGACATGCAGTTCAGCGCGCAGGAGATCGTGCGGGCGCTGCTGTCCGACACGCCGCCGATCGTAGACGAGCGTGGAGAGCTGGAAGTGGAAAGGCGCCTGAACGTTGTTCCCGGGGGAACGACGCGCCGAGAAGCAGACCGAGGCGATCGTGTGGTCGCCGCGACGGAGAACGAGGGGACCAGATGAGCAGGTTGCGCGGAAAGACCGCTCTGATCACGGGGGGCGCGGTCGGGATCGGGCGCGCCATCGCTGGACGCTTTGCGATCGAGGGAGCGCGCGTGGTCGTAGCCGACCGTGACGCGGAAGGCGCCCGCAGAGACGCCGCGGAGATCGGCGAGCAAGCGCTGGCGATCACAATGGACATCTCCGACGAAGCCTCGGTTTCCGCTGGGTTTGCAGCGGCCGAAGCAGAGGGCTGGAGCCCGGATGTCGTCGTGGCGAACGCGGGCGTGCAGCTGTTCGGTCAGGACGCCCCGGCCGCCGACCTCGATCTCGACGTCTGGCGTCGCACGCTCGATATCAATCTCACCGGTACTTTCCTCACGATCAAGTACGCGGTGCGGGGAATGCTCGGCCGCGGGGGCGGATCGATCATCCTGACCGGAAGCCCGACGGGTGTCAATGGCGAAGGCAAGGATTTCACGGCGTACAGCGCGTCGAAGGCGGGTATCCATGGGCTCGGCCGCACGGTCGCGGCCGCGTACGCCTCGCACGGTATCCGGGTCAATACCGTTCAACCGGCCTATACGGAGACCCCCCTGGTTTCTGCCATCACGGGTGACCCCGAATCGCGCGCAGCGATCGTCGGCCGCATCCCGCTGGGGCGGGCAGGCACGCCTGCCGATGTGACCGGGATCATGGTGTACCTCGCGAGCGACGAGGGTTCCTTCGCGACAGGCGCACTTTTCTCCGTGGACGGCGGGATGACCACGCTCTAGGAGCCCGTCACCCGCACCGGTGGACAGGATCGTCGGGTTTCGCTTCGCGGCGGTGAATCGCCGCCCGTGGACGCGACGCGGCGGCCACCCATCAAGGTGACCGCCGCGTCGATTCGAGTTACTCGCCCTCAAGCTCCAGAAGCTGCTCAACGGCGGCCGTAAGGCGCTCGTCGGCTTCTGCGAAGGCACCGAGGTCACCGTCCTGAAGGGCGGCGTCGCGATCCATCATCGCCTGACGCGCCTGGTCCAGGAGCGCCTGCCTGTCGGCCGGGGTCTCCGGCTCAGGCGTCGTGCCACCCTCGTCCGGAGGAGTCGTCTCGGTGGGCTCCGGCGTGGGCGCCGCCGTGGCGACGTCACCGTCCCCGGTCTCGACGCCCGAGTCTCCGCCGAACAGGGAGTCCAGCGCCTCCTGCAGCGTGTCCTCGAACGCGACTTCCTCACCGAAGGCGACGAGGATCTTTCGCAGCGTCGGCAACTGGGTACCGCCGGAGGCCTGCACGAACACGGGCTGCACGTACAGCAGACCGCCACCGACCGGGAGCGTGAGGAGGTTACCGTTGAGCACTTCCGACTGACCCTGGCGGAGCAGGTTCATCTGAGAAGAGATCTCATCGTCAGAATCGAAGGTGTTCTGCACCTGACCCGGGCCCGGAATCGTATCGTCCGCGCTGATCTCGAGCAGCCTCAGCTTGCCGTAGTTCTCACTCCGGACGCCGTCTTCGCTGCCCGCATTCGAGTCGACGGCGAGGTAGCCCATCAGCACGTTGCGCGCGCCCTCACCCTCCGCAGCCGGGATGAACGTGGAGAACATCGAGAACGATGGATCCTCCTGGCCGGGCATCTGCATCGTCAAGTAGTACGGCGGCTGCAGCACACTCGTCGAGCTGGTGGGATCGTCCGGCGTACGCCAGGCGTTGTCGCGCGAGTAGAACGAGCTCGCGTCGTCGACGTGATACGTGCCAAGCATCGCGCGCTGGACCTTGAAGAGGTCGGTCGGGTAACGCACGTGGCTCAGGAGCTCACCGGACATGTCAGAGATCGACTTGATCGTCGACGGATAGATGTTCTGCCATGCCTGGAGCATGGGATCTTCCTCGTCCCACGCGTAGAGCGTGACCGAGCCGTCGTACGCATCGACCGTCGCCTTGACCGAGTTGCGGATGTAGTTGATCTCATCCAGCACGACCGAGGGCTGCTGGTTGGTCGAGTCCGAGATGGCGTTGCGCAGGCTCACCGTCGAGGAGTACGGGTAGTTGCTGCTCAGCGTGTAGCCGTCGATGATCCACACGAGACGCCCATCGACAACCGACGGGTACGGGTCGTTATCCAGCTCCAGGTACGGCGCTGCCTTGCGGACGCGGTCCAGGGGGTTGCGGTCGTAGAGGATCTGTGACTCGTCGTTAATCGCGTCGGAGAAGAGGATGTCGGTGGACTGGAACTTCATGGCGTAGAGCAGGCGCTCGAACCAGCTGCCTACCGAGGGTCCGCCGTCGCCGGAGAACGTCGTGGAGGTCCGGGCGGCGCCCTCCGTGCCACGCGGGTAGTCCAACTCGATCGGGTCAGTGCCGTCGGGCGCCCCCACGATCGAGTACGCCGGCGAGTACTCACCGAAGTACACCCGCGGTTCGTACTCGAGGTCGGTCAGTTCGCCGCTGGTCGGGATGCCGCGCTCCAGGAAGAGCGGGTTTCCGTCGGTCGCACGCTCATTGCCCTTGGCGGCGACCAGTCCATAACCATGCGTGTAGACGAGCGTCGTGTTGTACCACGAGGCGGCCTGCGCGAGCTGGTTGAGGTTGAGCTCGCGGATCGCGACGACGGTGTCCTGAGACTCCCCGTCGATCTCGTAGCGGTCCACGTCCAACGGGTTCTGGAACTGGTAGTAAGACCGGTACTGCTCCAACTGACGCACGGTCGGACCGATGATCGACGGGTCCATGATGCGCACCTGAGCGGTCGTGTCCGCGTCGGCTCGCAGCTGACCCGGCTCCGTGTCCGTCGCGGCGTCGTAGTCGATCTTCTCGAGGTCCTCGATGCCGTAGGCGAACTTCGTCGCGTCGATGTTGCGCTGGTAATACTCCGATTCCGCGGTCTCCTGGTTCGGAACGACCTGGACGGTCGTGACGAACCACGGGTATGCGACGCCGACGACGAGCGAGGAGACGATGAGCAGCGCTGTTCCGATGAGCGGGAACCGCCAGCGACCGATGACCGCGGTCACGAAGAAGAGCACCGCGACGACGGCAGCCGCGATCGAGAGGATCGCGAGCCCCGGGATGACCGCGTTGACGTCGACGTAGCTGGCACCGGTGATACGTTCGCTGGACTCGACGAGCTTCTTGTAGCGGTCCAGCCACAGGCTGCCCGCCTGGACCAGGAGATAGAGACCGGCGAGGACGGCGAGCTGAATCCGCGCCGCCTTGGAGATGCGCAGCTCGCGCTGGCCCACCCGCACCGACCCATACAGGTACGACACGAGCGCGGTGACCAGAAGCGCGACGATCAGCACCGCGGAGACGAAGCCCGCGACACCGGAGAGGAAGGGGAGGTGGAAGAGGTAGAAGCCGATGTCGAGGCCGAACTGCGGGTCGGTCTGACCCACCGGAACGGCGTTGAACCACAGCCACACGGTCTCCCATTGCGCGGCGGTCGCGAAACCGGCGAAGAAGCCGAAGAAGATCGGAATGCCCCACATCGCGAGCCGTCGCAACGGCTCGACGACCTCCTGGTAGTGGTCGAGCTGCGAGCTCAGCCGCGCGTAGACCGGGCGGAGGCGGTACGCGAGCTGGATCGCGACGAACAGGGGGACGGCCATGCCGAGGAACCCGACGACGAACATGATCGTCCGGGCGACCCACTGGGTCACCAGCACACTGTCGAAACCGAGCTGGCGGTACCAGAGCCAGTCGGTGTACAGGCTCGCGAAAAGGAAGAAGGCGGCAAGGATCGCGGCGATGATCGCAACGGTGATCCCAATGGCGCGGCGGGGGGGTCGAGGTGTGGCCTGGTTCGGCGCTGAGGTCGTGGTCACCCCTCCATCCTAGGCGCCGCTTCGCCGTGAAGATCCCGGGAGCGCGGTTCTGCGCCGGGTATCGATCACCCCTGCCCGGCGAGCGCCGTCTCGCAGGTCGGCAGGGCGGTCAGATCGCCGTCGTCGCTGATGGTGTCCAACACCGTGATCGAGTCCTCCAACGTCGACACCGCAAAGACCTGTAGATCTCCGGGGATGTGCCCGACAACCTCATCGCAGTTCCCGGCCGGCGCAAGGAAGTAGTCGGCCCCGGCCTCGTCGGCGCCGTAGAGTTTCTGGCGGATCCCGCCGATGCGCCCCACCGTGCCCGCCGCGTCGATCGTGCCGGTGCCGGCGACGTCCTGACCCCCGTTGAGCTCGCCCGGAGTCAGCATGTCGACGATCCCGAGGGCGAACATCATGCCGGCACTCGGTCCGCCGATGTTGTCGATCTGGATCGTCACGTCGATCGGGAAGTCGTAGTCCGCGCTGGTGAGCACGGAGATCACCCAGGCGGGCTCTCCGTCCAGTTCCCCGCGCATCGGCGTGATCTCGACCTCTTCGGGAGCGCCATCGCGTTCGATCTCCACGCGCACCGGTTCCCCATCGCGCGCGGCGATGGCCTCGCGCAGGTCTGCCGTGGTCACCACGTCCGCGCCCTCGGCGCGCAGAATGATGTCCCCGGGCTCCAAGACGCCCTCCGCCGGTGAGCCCTCCATGAGCTGCTCGACCATGACCCGCGGCTGCACCTCGTAGTCCAGTTCGCTCAGGGCGGCGGCCGTCGCCTCCTTCTGGGAGTCGGTCATCATGACCGCGCTTTCCGCGTTCCGCTCCTCCGAGGTCTGCCCCGCGGGGAAGACCTCATCAATCGGGATGATGGCGCGCGTCTTGTCGAACCACGCTCCGGCCAACTGCAGCCACGTCAGGCGGTGCTCGCGGTTTCCGACGACCTGAACGGTCAGCAGGTCCAGCGTCCCGGCAGTCGGATAGGTCTCCGCACCACTGATGGAGATGAGCGGGACGTCCTCGCCGTCCGCGGTCTCCGCCGTCCCAAGTGTGTCCACGACGGGGCCCGGCTGTTGGATGACGTACTCCGTGGGAAGCAGGGTCAGCCCCAGCAGCGCCAAGACGGCGATGGTCATCGCCCAGAGTCCCGTCACCAATCGGCGTGAGCGCCGCCTCGAACGCACAGGCGTGACGTCACGCTCATCGAACAGTGCCACGCGGGCTCCCTTTCTGGGTCGTTCGCCCGCGGCGTAAGCGGGAACGAGCTCTCCCAGCCGCCTGACGAAGTCGTGCGACTAGCGTAGAGCGCGTCGGTATCCCCTGGCTGAAAGGCGACCGATATGACTGATGAGGACCGCTCCCCCGAGGACGAGTTCCAGGAGCTGCTGCGATCCCTGATGAACGGCGGCGGAGCGATCGATCCGGAGCAGCTCAAGCGGCTGTCGGGCATCGAGATCGACCCCGCGATGCTGCAGAACATCATGCGCACGCTGCAGGGCGCGTTCTCCGGTGACGGAGAGATCGACTGGAACTCCGCCCAGACGCAGGCGCTGCACATCGCAAACAAGGATGGGCACGCCATCGACACGGCGGCCAAGGTGGAGTTCGAGCAGGCTTTCTCCCTCGCGGCTCTCTGGCTCAGCGAAGCGACCTCCGTCCCCGAGCTGACCACCGCGCCCCGGGCGATCACCCGCGGGCAGTGGGTGGAGGCGACGCTTCCGGTCTGGCGGGAACTCGCGGAGCCCGTGGCGACCTCAATCGCGGATGCGCTCACCCAGGCGATCGACCAGCAGACTCCCGAAGAGATGCGCGCCGCCATCGCCGGTGCCGGCAAGCTCATGCGGAGCGTCGGCGGATCCTTGTTCGCAGCACAACTCGGCCACGTCGTGGGACGCCTCTCCCTGGAGGTCCTCTCCGGAGGAGATGTGGGCATCCCCGTCATGCCTGATGCGGAGGCGGCGATCCTGCCACAGAACTTCGCCGACTTCGGCCGCGATCTCGACGTCAACGAGGAGCAGCTCGCTCTTTACCTCGCCACTCGAGAGTTGGCGCACGCGCGCCTGTTCCGCCACGCACGGTGGCTGCGCCTGCACGTCATCTCTCAGGTGACCGGTTTCGCACGGGGGATCCATGTCGACACCGATGCACTGGAAGAGCTTGCCTCCCGCTTCAACCCGTCCGAGCCCGAAGAACTCCGCGAAGCTCTGCAAAGCGGTGCCCTGCTCCCGCAGCATTCGGAGGAACAGGTCGCGGCCCTGACCCGGCTCGAGAATCTGCTCGCGACGATCGAAGGCTGGGTCGACGTCGTCACCGCCGATGCGACCCTACGGTTGCCTGAGGCATACAAGATCGCCGAGGCCGTGCGTCGCCGCCGCGCCGTCGGAGGACCTGCGGAGCGGGCGATGGCATCGCTGGTGGGGCTGGAGCTTCGTCCCCGCCGCCTGCGTGAAGCCGCCGCAATGTGGCGCCACGTCACCGGAGCGGTCGGCCAGGCAGAACGTGACCGCCTGTGGGACTACCCCGACCTGATGCCGACGGCCGCGGATATCGACGACCCGTCCGCGTTGGTCGCGCGCCTCCAGGCTCCCGCGCCGGAGCCGGATGCCATGGATGATGCTCTGGCCCAGCTCCTCGCCGAAGGGCAGGAGCCGACCGCCGCACCCGAGGGCGACGCAGCCGATGCCGCCGAGTCCGACGATGATGCGGACGATGACCGGCCGGAGGACCCCAAGCCGGTCTAGCCGGGAGCGGAGCGTCGGACGGCGACCACGCGCCTGTGGATGGCTGGCGCCACGCCGGTGCCTCCGCGCCGACAATCGGCGTATGAAGAAGCTCCGTCCCTCCCGGCTCCCGCTCTGGCGCGACGCCGATACTGTGCAACTCGGCTCGCATCCGGGCGCGCACGTCCTGCGGGACGTCACTGCCTGGCAGGAGGCTTTGCTGGATGTGCTCACCACCGGAGCGCCGGACCGCATGCTCGCTGCCCTGGCGCCCTCGCTTTCCGTAACCCCCGCTGAGGTGCACCGGTTCGTCGAGGCGATGGCGGATGACCTGGAGCCACCGACCAGCGCGTCGTTACGTGTCAGCGTGGAGCTTCCCGCTGCGCTTCCGGGCGACGAACGCACGGCCTTGCTGGAGGGCATGTCTGCGTCCGGGGTCCACCCCTCCGAGATCGCAACCTGGCCACAGAGTGCGCCCGCGGCACCGGTCGTCCTCGTGGCGCACCGACTCGTCTCCCCCGGTCGAACGGCGCAATTCATGCGGGACGACACCCCTCATCTCCCTGTGGAGCTTTCCGGGGATCATGTCCGGGTCGGGCCGATGATCGTCCCTGGCCGCACCGCCTGCGTTTCCTGCCTCCACGCCACGCGTACCGACGACGATCCGGCGTGGCCGAGCGTGGCCGCGCAGCTCCTGCACCGGCAGCCTGTCCAGACCCACCCGGAGCTGATCGGGCAGGTCGGCGTCCTCGCGGGTCTGCTCCTGCGTGGCGCACACCGCAACGAAAGCGTCGATCTTCGCGTAGGGACGACCGTGAGGGAGCTGACGACGCACCGCCCTCACGCTCGATGCCTCTGCCGCACGCTCGCCGCGCGCCGGCGCGCCTCGTGATTCAGCGACGGGACTCCGCGGGACGCAGTGCGTCGGTGCCGATCTCCCGGAGGAAGCGGGACGGCTGACGTGGCCGTCCGCCAGACGAGGCACCCCACGACACCGAGAGCGTCCGGGCGGCGCGGGTGATGCCGACATACGTGAGGCGTCGTTCCTCGGCGACCTGCTCCAGAGTCGTCGCATAGCCGATCGGCAGCCATCCCTCGGTGAGGCCGATGAGGTGAACGTGGTTCCACTCCAGGCCCTTTGCCGCGTGCAGCGTCGACAGCGTCACCATCCGCAGGCCGGGCTCGTGCTGATCACGGGCACGCGCAAGAAGATCGTCGGCGAACTGGCGAAGGGTCATCCCTGAGGGCGCCTCCTCGGCAAGTCGGAGCAGACTGGACCGCGCTTCCCAGGCGTCCCGTACGGCACCGCCCGCCGGCGGCGGTTCGTCGGTGAGACCGAGCGAGCGCAGGATGTCACGCACCGCACTGACGAAATCCGAGGGGGCCGGACCGACCGCCGCACCGCGCAGCGCAAGCAGCGCCTGGCGCACCTCCGGAAGATCGAAATAGCGGGTCCCACCAAGGACCGTAGCGGGAATCCCTCGAGCCGCCAACGCGGACAGCACGGCCGCCGACTGCGCGTTCGTCCGATAGAGCACACTGATCTCGCGCGGATCGATCCCCGATTCGACCTGGCGGGCGACCCGGGCGGCGACTCCCTCAGCCTCGGCGATCTCGTCATCGTACGAGAACACCTGCGGCACGGGCGCGGGCGCCTGGTCGGCGGCCGTCAGGGCCAGCGCACCCTCGTGTCCACGCATGAGTGCGTTCGCGGCACGCAGGATCGGCTCGGTGGACCGATAGTTGCGCTCCAAACGCACGAGAGCGGCGTCGGGATGTCTCTGGTCGAACTCCAGCAGATAGCGCGGGTCCGCGCCGGCGAAGGAGTACACCGTCTGGCTCGCATCGCCCACCACGCACAGATCCGACCGGCGCCCGACCCACAGTTCGAGCAGGCGCTGCTGAACGGGCGAAACGTCCTGGTACTCATCCACGGTGAAATGGCGGTACTGCTCCCGGACCGCGGCGGCAACGCGGGGCTCGGACTCCAGCATCCCGGCACAGGCGAGGAGGACGTCTTCGAAGTCCATCTGACGACGATCGTCCTTCAGGCGCTCGTAGGAGTGCTGCAGCGAGACGAGGGCGTCGTCACTGACTCCGGGCACCGCGCGCGGACGCAACCGCACCGCCTCGTCGATTCCGCGCATCGTGATCTTGCGCCACTCGATGAACCCCGCGATGTCGCGGAGCGTCGCGGTATCCGCGCGCACCCGCGCGGCGTCGGCGGCTTGACCGAGGATGCGCACCTTGTTGTCCGCGATCGTCGGCGCGGAATCGCCGGCGACCTGCGGCCAGAAGAAGTTCAGTTGCGCGAGAGCTGCGGAGTGGAACGTCCGCGCCGATACTCCGGGGACTCCGAGGGCGCGCAGGCGCCCGCGCATCTCTCCGGCGGCCTTTGCGGTGAAGGTCACCGCCATGACGTGACCGGGCGAGTACGCCCCGGTGTCGACGCCGTGGGCGATGCGATGCGTGATGACTCGCGTTTTACCCGTGCCCGCGCCGGCGAGCACGCACACCGGTCCACGCAGGACGGATGCCGCCTCGACCTGTTGCTCGTCGAGGCCATCCAGCGCACTCATGCGCGTTCCACCCAGTCTCGGATGAGGGTGTGGGCAATGGATGCGTGGCCGGGAAGCGTCACTTCCGAGTCACCCGCCAGCGCCTCACGCAGCTGCGGACGCGTGAACCAGCGCACATCGACGATCTCCTCGCCGTCGCCGCGTGCGGCGGCGGGATCCGTCGCGACGGCGTGGAAGCCGAGCATGAGTGAGCGCGGATAGGGCCACGACTGCGAGCTGTGGTACCGGACATCGTCGACGTGGACGCCGCACTCCTCCAGCAGCTCCCGTGCGATGGTGGCCTCGAGCGACTCGCCTGCCTCCACGAATCCGGCGAAGGCCGAGTACATGTTGCGCGAGGCCCAGAGCGCGTTCTTGCCGAGGAGAAGGCGTTCGTCCGCGGCATCGGTGATCGCGACGATCACGGCCGGATCGGTGCGCGGAAAGTGTTCCCGACCGCACCCGGGACACGAACGAGACCAACCGGCCTGACGCAGCTCCACAGCCGTGCCGCAGGCGGGGCAGAAGGACGCATCCCACAGCCAGCGTCCGAGGCTGACTGCCTCGATCGCGAGCGCGGATTCGATGGCGCTGAGCGCACCGCCGACGACGCGCAGCGCCGACCAGACGGCGCCCTCGGGTGGCGCACTGCCGCTCGGGAGCGCGGCCACGACGAGCGCGGTTCCCTCCGCATCCCGCCCGAGAAACGCCCAGCGTGCGTGGGAGGAGGTGTGCGTCGTGTCCGACCACGCCAGCACGTCGTCTTCGGTCGCGATCTGGTCGGCCGTGACCGTCAGGACGCGGGTCCCTGGATCGGTGATGAGCGCAGCCAGAAGCCCCTCGGTCGCCCGCTCCGCCGCGGCGCGGTCGATGGATGCACGCGCGAGCGCGGGCGGGGCAACGTACCTGGACATTGAGGACCTCTCTTGCCGGGCGTGGCGTGAAGGCGACGGGGCGTGGCCGACCTACCCTGGGGGCATGGCACGCTCACCTCTCACCCTAGCCGCGTCGGTGACATCGGCCCTTCCGGACGTCGAGGTCACCGGAGTCGGGCCCCTCACAGAGGGCGGCGCGGGTCGCTTCGACAGCGCGGTGACAACGCTGTCTGACGGCCGGCGCGTCGCGGTGCGGATGCCCGTCGACGCCGACGCCGACGCGGAGCTGGCGGCGGAGATCCGAGCTTTGCGTGCCCTCACCCCCGGAGTGCGTGCGGTGCTGCCGTTCGGTGCGCCGGACGTCGTCGGCGAAACAGTGGTTGATGGGATGCACACCGTCGTCCAGTCCCTTCTGCCCGGCTACCGCGTGGACGCCGCACACATTCCCGCCGGCCCCGGAGTGGGAACTGCTGTCGCCCAGGCGATCGCCGGCATACATGACCTCCCCACCTCCGTCGTCCGCGATGGAGGGCTTGCGATCTTCGCCCCGGCGCAAGTGCGCGACGGCGCCGAGCGACTCCTTGATCGTGCCGAAGCGACCGGGCGACTGCCGTTCGGCCTTCTTCGCCGATGGAGCACTGCCATCGGGTTCGACCCTCTGTGGCGATTCGAGTCCACGGTGACCCTTGGCGGCGTCGATCCTTCGTCCTTCACCCTCACCGATCAGGACGACATCGCCGTCGTCTCCGGCCTGCTCTCCTGGGGCGGGCTCAGTGTGTCGGACCCCGCCGTGGACCTGCGCTGGACAGCATCAGCCCCGGCAGCGCGGGAAGGGATCTTCGTTGCCTACGCACAGGCATCGCACCGCGCGCCCGATGCACTCATCCGCGAGCGCGCGCGCCTGTACGCCGAACTGGAGTTCGCGAAGTGGCTGATCCACGGTCACGCCACCGGTGCGCAGAGCGTCATCTCCGACGCCGTCGCACTCTTGGAGTCCCTCGATGAGAGCGTGCGAGACGAACCGCTCGTCGAACCCCTTCTCATCACCGCCGACGACGCCATTCAAGCGTCGTCACGGATTCCGGACGCGGGCGACGAGGCCGCGGACACGTCGATGCACACCGACACGTATGACGCGGGTGACCTCGACTTCACGGAGGAGCCGTCGCACGCCGATATCGAGACCGAACCGATCGACCTTGACGACTGGACAGTGCCCGCGCCACAGGCACGCTCGGCCGCACCCCTGCCCCAGCGCGCGGGTGAGGCCGAAGAAGACGCGAACAAGGACGCGAATGAGGACACGAACGATGGTGACCACCTCACGTCCGCTGAGAACACCCTGCGCCGCTGGAGCGAATCGGCCTGACCGTGGGCCGCTCACGCAGCCTCATCATCACGCCCGCAGGATGAGGTCGTCGGCGACGTA
The DNA here is from genome assembly GCA_029959865.1 of Microbacteriaceae bacterium PS02070. GTDB lineage: Bacteria > Actinomycetota > Actinomycetes > Actinomycetales > Microbacteriaceae > Microbacterium. The sequence continues at coordinate 38,539 of JASCPE010000003.1, forward strand.
GTAGAGCGCGACATCGATCTCTTCGAGCGGGATGCCGTGTCTTGCGTGGTACGCGCGGCGGTACAGCTCCAACTGGAGCATCCGCTCGTCCTTCTCCTTCTGCGTACGCGGAGCACGGCCGGTCTTCCAATCGACGATCTCGATCCGGCCGTCCCGTTCGTACACCGCATCGAGCTTGCAGATCACCACGTGGGTGCGGCCATCTCCGAAGAGGTTCTCCACCGCAACGTTGATCTCTGTCTCGACCTCAATCGGCTTCAGATGTGCCCACGGCGACGCGAGGAACGTGCGTTGCAGCGCGGCCAGGTCCGCGTCGCCGGAGGAGACCGCCTCGTCCTCCTGCTCCCACAGTGCGTCGTCGAGGACCGCTCCGCCCCCCGCGACTCCCAGGCGTTCCTCGACCCAGGAGTGGAACTGAGTACCCACCTGCGTGCTGCGGTAGGGGCGCTCCGGCTGCGGGCGCGACGTGGCGCGGCTCGCAGCACCATAGTCGGCCACGAAGTCTTTGAAGCGGGACGCGGGGATACGCACCGGCGCGGCGGGATCGTTCGCGGTGCGGCGCCGGTCGCGTTCGCGCAGGAGCAGCTGCACGTCATCGGCGGGGACCTGGTCCTCCGCCGGGATGGAGCGGACGAGCTCGCTCGCGGTGAGCACACGTTCTCGACGCGCACCGAGAGCGTCGAGCGGCCAGTGCAGTACCTGTCCGCGACCGTCGTAGGGGTTCTCGCCTATCTCTGCCGCGGGGTGGGGAACGTCGAGAGCGTCGGCGATCTCCTCCAGGAAGACGCTGGCCGAGCGCGGCTTCTTGGTTCCCGCCCACGGTGCTCCCGTGAGGAGCAGGTGGTCACGTGCGCGGGTGACGGCAACGTAGGCAAGACGCCGCTCCTCCTCGACGTGACGCTGCTGCAGCGCTGCGCGGTACTCATCGATCGCCCGCCCCAGGTCCTGCTGGGTGGGTGCCGCGTCGGCCGACCAGTCCAGATCCGGGAGGAAGGGCGCGTCCCCGCGAAACGCCGACGGCAGGACACCGAAGGCGAGCCAGCCCTGTCCGTCGCGGAGTTTTCCGGGGAGCTCGTCGGCGACGACGCGCACGACGGCGACGGCATCCCACTCCAGACCTTTCGACCCGTGGATCGTGAGAAGCTGCACCACGTCCGGCTCCGGCGGTTCCGTGCGAGGCATGAACTCGTCCTGACGCTCGGCGCGGTCGAGCCAGGCGAGCACGCTCGAGAGCGTCCTGCTGTCATCGGCTTGGAGGAAGCCATGCAGCTCATCCACGAACGCACGCAGCTGATCGCCCGCCGTCCGGGCCGGGCCCCGAGATTCGTTCGCGGCCAGTTCGATGTCCAGACGCAGCTCCCGCTCGATGAGGCGGATCAGTTCCGGCAACGGGATCCCCGCCGCGCGCCGCAGGGACGCGAAGACCGCACCCGCCTCGCGCAGTCGTTCTCTGGCCGCGGGGGTGAACGCGCTCAGCCACCCGTGGTCATCGCCGTGACGCACGACGAAATCGAGCGCGTCGATCAGAGATCCGGTGTCCTCACCCGCGCGGCTACGCAGCCGCTCAAGGACCTCCGGAGCGAGCGGCTGTAACGCCGTGTCGTGACGCGCGAGCCGGGAAGCAAGGTCGGCGAGCGCGCGCATATCCGGCAGCCCGATGGACCACCGCGGCCCGGTCAGCAGTCGAATCAGCGCCGAGCCGGCGGTCGGGTCGCTGATGACACGAAGCGCGGAGACCACGTCGACGACCTCGGGGGTGGACAGGAGACCACCGAGACCGAGGATCCGGTGCGCAATGCCGCGGCGGGCCAGCGCCTCTGCGAAACGAAGCATGTGTTTCTTGCTGCGGAAGAGGATCGCACCGCTGGTGGGAGCGCCCCGCGCAGAACGCTCGGTGCGCACGTGCTCGAACCAGTCGGCAACGCGGGCAGCCTCCGCGTCGACGTCGTCGAGGAACTCCACGCGCACGTCTCCCGCGGGGGCGCCAGGACGTGCTTCGAGTTCGCCGACCTCGACCGGTGCACCCGCGGAAAGAGGAGCCAGCACGGCGTTGGCTGCGGCAAGCACCCGCTCGCTGTTGCGCCAGCTCGTCATGAGGGAGTACCTGCGACCACCCCCACCCGGTGCGAAGGACCGGGTGAAGCCACCAAGGTTTCCCGCGCTCGCCCCGCGCCAGCCATAGATCGACTGGTGCGGGTCGCCGACCGCCATGACGGCCGAATCGGCAAAGAGGGCGGCCAGGAGTCGTGTCTGCACGACCGATGTGTCCTGGTACTCATCCAGCAGCACCACCCGGTACCGCGCCCGCAACTCGGCCCTGACCTCCGCAGCGCTCGATACGATCTCGAAGGCCCCCGCCACCTGGTCGGCGTAGTCGATGACTCCGATGCGGCGCTTGTGCGCTCGGTACTGAGTGGCGAGGGTGGCCAGCAGGCCGAGCCCGCCGACGTTGGTGGCGGCGGTGCGGACGGCGGCGAGCACGTCGGTGCCCTTGCGGGAGGACGGCCGGATCAGGACATCGTCGAATCGCTCGGCGAACGACGCGAGCTCGTCGAAATCGACCAGGTTGTCCACACCGTCCCGCGCGATACGCAGAGCCGCGTCGATGATCGTCGAGAGGGCATTGTCGCGGTCCTCCAGGCGCGGGTCGTCGGATGCCAGCACGATCCGCCGCATGAGGAGCCACGCAGCCGCCTCCGTGAGTACCACCGCCTCGGGGTCCCGCCCCAATCGCACCGCATGCTCACGCACGAGTCCGTCAGCGAAACTGTTGTAGGTCGACACGGTGGGGCGTTCCAGGAGAGTATCGGCGACCATTCCCGCGCCCGCCACGGGCAACCGGCCCGTGCGCTGCAATTCGTCCAGCAATCGGAGGCGGCGACCGATCCGCTCGGCGAGTTCTCCCGCCGCCTTCCGCGTGAAGGTGAGGCCGAGGATCTCATCCCGTGGCACGATCCCGTTGGCCACGAGCCACACGACGCGCCCGGCCATCGTCTCAGTCTTCCCGCTGCCCGCACCGGCGACGACGAGCGTCGGCGCCAACGGAGCCGAGATGACGGCGGCCTGTTCCCGGGTGGGGGTGGGAAGTCCCAGCGCGTCCGCGAGGTCCTCCGGCGAGAAAGTCGCCGTCATGCCGAACTCACCGGGCCGATCGTGTGGATACGACACAGCGCACGTGTGAAGTCGTCCCGGCAGTGGTCTTCGAAGGGCGCCTCGAATCGCGTCCCCCGCATCGCGCGGGCGACCTTGCCGAGTCGGTGCACGAACGCGCTCCGCGTCTCCTCGGTGAACGGCTGCTGGCGGGGTTGCGCGTACGCGGAGCGCACGGCATTCGGCGTGAGCAGGACCAGCTTTGCCCCATCGAACGCACGACCGGCGTCGGCGGCGATCCCGCCGCGCTCGTAGGCGAGTTGGTAAGCAGCCAACTGCGGGTTGTTCACGACACCCTTGTCGGTGCGCGGTTCGTTCTTGCCCGTCTTGAGATCGACGATCATCACGCGACCGTCGCTCGTCGCTTCCACGCTGTCGACCGTTCCGCTGAGAACCGCACCGCCCGGCACGTCCGCCTCACTCAGCGTCACCTCGAAGCGTGCTTCCGCGTTGAGCGAGCGCGTCCCGTCGGCGGCGGTATCGGCAAGGTACCGGGCCAGTGCATCGACCAGGCCACGTGCTCGCTTGCGCTCTGCGTTGGCACGCCACTCGGATTCGAACTCGAGTTCGCCCCATCGCCCGTCCACGACCGCCCACAATGCATCCGCATCCGCACCCACGACGCCAAGCTCGAAGGCGGCGTGGACGAGGGTTCCGACACCGGCAGCGTGCGACTGCGAAGAGCCCCCGAGGTCGGCGATGACCCAGTCCAGGGCGCATGTCTCCAACGCGTCGACGCGCGACGGTGAGATGCGTACCGGTTGCCGCTCGTCACGCACACCGCCTCCCGAGGTCACCTCCCGGACGCCGTACCACTCCTCCGGCGCAGCACCGGGAACTCCGGCACCCGCGAGCACCGCCAGCTGCGCCGCCGCTTCTGCGCGGGTCGCCTCCGTCGTGCCCGGGGTCGTGAGGTCGCGCCGGTAGCGAGCGACCGCGCCCCGCAGCGTGAGCGGATGGCTCGCCTCGACCGGAGCTGGAAGCGGGTCCGGCAGGAACTCCAGCAACGGACTCGGCACGGTGTCGTCGTCGGACACCGCGGTCACCACGATCCGCGAGCGGGCTCGTGACAGCGCCCGCACGAATAGTCGCAACTCGTCGTAGAGGACTTCTCGACGCCGATCCGCGGCAGCAGGGGCCTCCGGGGAGGCTAGGCGCCACGTGTGCAGGAGGCTGCCCCGCACGCGCACGTTCGGCCACACGCCGTCCTGCACACCGGCGACGACCACGGTGTCGTACTCCGTGCCCAAAGCTCCCGCGGGTGTCATCAGCCGGACCGCACCCTCGGGGACCGGAGCGCTGAGGCGATCCTCAGCCACCGTCGAGTCACGCAGCCCCCGGATGAAGCTCGCGGGCGTGGTTCCATCGTCACGCTCGCCATGCCGTTTGGCGGCCTGGAAGAGCGCAACCACGTCATCCGTGTCGCGACGCGCGGACTCTGCAACGCTCCCGGTCCCCCGCGCCGCCTCGGTCACCTCGCGCGCCAGGCCGGAGCCTTCCCACGCCACCCAGAGCAGCTCGTGCGCGGTGGCGCCCGTTTCCACCTCCGTACGAAGGCGCGCCACGGTCTCGGCGACCCGCGCTGCGCGCCGCCCCTCGCGGGTGTCCACGAAGGAGAACTCCACGGGATGAACGAACCCGGAGGTGAGCAGTTCCGTGCCGGAGCGCGCCACTGCGTCCGGATCTGTCATATCCGTCTGACGCAATGCTGCGCGCAGTCGGCGCACCTCGACCGCATCCATTCCCGCTGCCTGCAGCACCGCCGCGGCGTCTTCCGGGGCCCACTCGTGCGGATCACGCAGCGCCGCCTCCGCAAGAGTGACGAGCGCCCTGACCAACGGTGCTTCGCCCAGCGCGCGCGTCGGTGAGAGCTCCGCGGTGGGAACATCGCGCGCTGCCAGTTCGCGGGCCAGAGCGGCCACCTGACGGGTGTCGTGCGCGATCACTGCGCACCGTCCCCACGGCACACCGCCACGGAGCACTCGGGTTCGAAGGAGGTACGCGATCGTGTCGTACTCCTCGGCTGCAGAGCGCAGGACATGCGCGCGGACGGATGCATCCGGACCTGCCCCGCGAGGCGCGAGCCGGTGCGAGACGACACCCACCGCACCGATCCGCGACGTCAGCGTCGCAACGAGATCTCGCTGAGCGTCGGTGAAGCGGTGCGCATCGTCCAGGACAAAAGGCGGCTGCGAGCCAGCGAGTCGAGCGAAGTTCTCCGGCCGTGCCCCTCGGAAGGAACCGGACCCGACGTCAGGATCCCCGAACGCCAGCACCGCGACTCCCCGCGCACGCAGCGCTTCGACGAGCTCGATTCCCCCCAGCGTCAGCTCTTGAGCATCGTCGACCAGCACGGCGCGGTAGCGCACGGCGGCCAGCTCCGCCGCCTCCGGCGGAAGCGACCGCAGGAGGCCGACGGCTTCGCGAACGAGCCCGGCCGCGTCGCGGTGGGCCCGACGCATCTCGTCACGCACGCCCAAGTACTCCTCGGCGAAGGACGCCAGCGATGCCCAGATCGGCAGGTCCTCACGGCGGCTGCGTGCCGCGAGAGTCGTGGGATCGATACCCAGTGTCTGCATCTCCGCGAGAAAGGAACGCACCTCCGCCCGGAAACCCGAGGTCTCACGTACCTCCGGCCGGAATCCTTCCGGCCACCGCGAGGGCAGGCCGGCCGCTTCATCCTCCGCGTCACCGTCGAGGAGGTCATGGATGATCCGGTCCTCATCTCCCCCGGTGAGCAGCCGAGGATTCGGCTCTCCCGCGAGTGCGGTCGTGGCTCGCACGACGTCGAACGCGAAGGCCGCGACCGATCGCGCGAGGGGACCGCGTGTCGCGCGACGCACGCGCAGGGCAAGGCGGTCGCGCAAATCGGTGGCCGTCTGGCGCGTGGGGGTGAGGACGAGCAGATCGTCGGGTGAGACCCCCGACGCGACGAGCGCCGCAACGCGCTCGACGAGGGTCGCGGTCTTGCCCGTGCCGGGTGCCCCCACGACTGTGCCGGACGTCGCGAGGGGAAGGTCGCGGACGAGCGCCTGCGCCGTCGTCAACTCCACCTCGGACGCCACTGCACTCACTCTTCCCACGGTAGCGGCGCCCGCCGACACCCCCGCGTTCGCCGACAGCGTGGCGTGCCGAGCGAAAGCCAGACTCTCTCGCCTTCGGGGTGTCGTAGAGTCGAGGAGGCGCCGCTATCCGGCCCGGGAAGGTGATCACCAGTGGACATCCGTATCGGTATTCAGAACGCACGCGAGCTCAGCTTCGAGACGAGCGCATCGGCGGTCGACGTGCAGAAGGCCGTCACCACCGCCCTGAGCGACGGAGAGGCTCACGTCACCTTCACCGACACCAAGGGCAACTCCCTGATCGTCCCCACGGCGGGCATCGCCTTCGTCGAGCTCGGCACGGAAGAATCCCGACGCGTCGGGTTCGTCGCCTGACATGCAGATCGTCCTTGCGCTGATCTTCGGGGCAGCGGTGGGAACCCTCTTTCACTTCGTGCTGCCCGGGCGTTCCGTCCGCGGGGTCGTCCTCGCTCCGATGATCGGCGCAGTCGTCGCCGGCATCGTCTGGGCGATCCTCACGTGGCTCGGTCAGACCACCGCGAGTCCGTGGCTCTGGCTCGGTTCGGCCGTCGCACCGTTCGTCATCGTCCCGCTCATCCTCCCCGTTCTCACCCGCGCGCGGCACAAGCATGACGCCCGCACCCGGGCCGAGCTCGGGATCTAGCCGGAAGACGACGCGTCAGGCGTCCAAGCCCATGCGCGACATCCGACGCGAGTGCGCCGCCATGAGGTCGGTGTAGACCGGCTCAACGCGCTTCTCCTCATCCGCACCCCACGTCGGTACGAGCAGCACCGCGCGAGCGATGAGGAGCGTGTCTCCCACGACGCGCCTTCCCCAGAGGGCCAGGAGCGAGCGCCACTCCTCATCGTCTGCGATCGCGTCGATGACGATGTCAGCGATACCGCGGCGATCTTCCTTTTCCCCGAGGATCTCGGCCACGCGCTTCCCGGTGTCGCCGTAGCTCGCGGACAGCGCGAGGTAGAAATCGTCGAGCATCCCGGAGGTGAGGTACACCGAGAGCATCGTCTCGAGCGGCCGCTTGCCGTGCGTCGCGCGGCGAAACGCGTCCAGTGGCTCTCGGAACGGCAGCATCAGCGCCATCGGGTCGTCGCCCTGAGCGCGAATGAGATCGAGGAGGGCGCGGTGCTTCGTCAACGCCGCGCCGGAAGCCAGTGACAGCGTTTCCTTGGTGCGCAGATCGGGGATGGGAGCGATCAGCTCGCTGAGGGTCTCGAAATAGCCGAGCTGAAGATACGCTGCCTGCCCGAGGTAAGTCTCCAGCGCTGGCGCGAGCTCCTCGAAGTCGACGCGGCGCACATCGCCGAGCTCACCGCGGGAACGCAGTCGGAGCGTTCGCGCAACGGGGCGCTTGCGCCGGAAAAGCCAATCGAACACCAGATCAGTCTAGGCACCCGCGTACCCGGATCCCGGCTCGGGGTAAGGGCGCCTCCGCGTGATCCGCGTCGGCTCGGGTAGGCTGGGGTGGTTCCGACGATGGATCGGGACCACCGCGCCTGTGGATGAGTGAAAGGCGTGGACCTCTCACCCGGCGGCTCTCACCGCCAGACAGGCATGGAAAAAGTGACGACATTCGCCCAGCTCGGCGTGGATCAGGACATCATCGACGCGCTCTCCGCGCGCGGGATCGTGGACGCGTTCCCCATCCAGGAGCAGACGATCCCCTTGAGCCTTCCTGGACAGGATGTGATCGGCCAGGCCAAGACCGGAACGGGCAAGACCTTCGGGTTCGGCATCCCCGTCATCCAGCGCCTCGGCCTCGACCCCGAGCACGGCGTCAAGGCGCTCATCGTCGTACCGACGCGTGAGCTCGCCGTGCAGGTGTACGAGGACATCGACATGCTCACGAGCAACCGGTCAACGAGCGTCGTCGCAATCTACGGCGGCAAGGCATACGAAGGCCAGATCGAGCAGCTCCGGGCGGGCGCCCAGATCGTGGTCGGCACTCCCGGGCGTCTCATCGACCTTGCCGGTCAGCGCCTCCTCGACCTCTCCCACGCGACCGAGGTCGTGCTCGACGAGGCCGACAAGATGCTCGACCTCGGCTTCCTCCCCGACATCGAGAAGATCTTCCAGAAGCTCCCCGAGCGCCGCCACACACAGCTCTTCTCGGCAACGATGCCCGGGCCGATCGTCGCACTCGCGCGGCGGTTCATGTCCAACCCGATCCACATCCGCGCCAGCGATCCGGACGAGGGCCTGACGCAGGCGAACATCCGCCATCTCGTGTACCGCGCACACTCGCTCGACAAGGACGAGGTCATCGCGCGCATCCTCCAGGCGGAAGGTCGTGGCAAGACGGTCGTCTTCACGCGCACCAAGCGTGCCGCGCAGCGGTTGGTCGACGAGCTCAACGACCGCGGCTTCAACGTCGGCGCCGTCCACGGCGACATGAGCCAGGAGGCGCGCGAGCGTTCCATGGCGGCGTTCAAGGCCGGAAAAAGGGACGTGCTGATCGCAACCGACGTCGCCGCCCGCGGCATCGATGTCGAGGACGTCACGCACGTCATCAATCACACGATCCCCGACGACGAGAAGACCTATCTTCACCGCGCGGGCCGTACCGGCCGCGCAGGCAAGACCGGCATCGCGGTCACCTTTGTCGACTGGGAAGACCTGCACAAGTGGGCGCTGATCAACCGCGCCCTCGAGTTCGGCCAGCCCGACCCGGTCGAGACCTACTCGTCCAGCCCGCATCTCTTCGCCGACCTCGACATTCCGGAGGGGACAAAAGGTCGCCTCCGCCGGGGCCCCGTGACGGAGAACGTCAAGACGCAGGACCCCGCCAAGCCCGCCCGCTCCCGGACCCGGCGACGTTCGTCCGGCACGTCCACCGGAGCAGCGTCGGCGCACGCCGAAGGTCGCGAAGGCGGCGGGACTCACGACGGTGGCGGCAAGGAGCACACAGACGGAAAGCAGTCTCCGCGTCGGCGCCGGCGCCGTGGGCCACGCTCGAACGCCCCCGCAGGCAACTGAGCGACTGGCCCCGCTCGTTTCGGATCAGGGAGTGACCGGCGCACTGCCGGTACCGGCATCGAGGATGCGGGCCACCATCTCGTCCGACGTCGTGAACTCCCCCGGCACGTTGGGCTTGCCCACGCCGTGGTAGTCGCTGGATCCGGTCGCGATGAGGTCACGTTCAGCGACCAGGCGACGAAGGACTCCGAGATCAGGCTCCAGGTTCTCGCGGTGCCCGATTTCGAATCCTGCCAAGCCCGCGGAGAGCAGCTCGTCGATCAACCCGGCGCTGAGTAGTCCCGTCCGCCCGGCGGGATGCGCGATGATCGGCACGCCACCGGCCTGACGAATCGTCGAGACGGCGGTGATCGGGTCGGGCGCGTAGAGGGACACGTAGTAGGGCGAGCGTGGGCTGAGCATGCGTGCGAACGCCTCACCGCGATCAGCGACGTAACCGCGCGCCACGAGTGCGTCGGCGATGTGCGGGCGACCGACGGTCGCTCCGTCCGCGGTGTGATCCAGGATGTCGGCCCACGTCAGCGCGAAGTCCTGCCCGAGACGGTCGGCCATTGTGCGCGCTCGCGTCAGGCGCGAGGCACGGATGCGGTCGGTCAAAGCCCGAAGTGCGGTGTCGTCGGGGTCGAACAAGTACCCGAGGACGTGAATGCTGCGCCACTCGTGTTGGGCGGACAGCTCCATCCCGGGAATGAACGTCATTCCGAGAGAGGTCGCCGCTTGGGCGGCCTCGGCCCAGCCCGCGGTCGTGTCGTGATCGGTCAGGGCGGCGGTGCGAATGCCGTGGCGGTGCGCCGCGGAGAAGACCTGCGCCGGCGCCTCTGTGCCATCGGAATGCGTCGAATGCAGATGCAGATCGCTGGGGCCATGGAATCTGGCCGTTCCCCGCTCACCCACCCCCCGAGCGTACCGCGTGCGCCGATCTCTCAGGCTGCTCCTCTAAAGTCGCACCTGTGTGGCGACTGATCGGAATCCTCCTGACCGTTGTCTACGCCATCGCTGTCGCGATCGTGACCTGGCCGCAGTTCTTCCGCCTCGAGCAGACGTTTCCGGTGGCCCAGATGGTCGCCGTCCGCGGTGTCGTGACCGCCGGGCTCGGAGTCATCTTCCTTCTTGCTCTGCTCCTTGCCATCCCTCGCCGCACGCGCAGCTTCTTCACCTCGATCGCCATCGTGTCTGTGATCGGCGCAGCAATCGGCACGGTCGTGATGGTCTCTCGCGGCATCGGCGCCGATACTCTCCCGGACAAGACGGACGAATCGGTCCGCGTGATGGTGTGGAACACAGCCGGACCTGCGACCGACGCGGAGGCCATCGCGCGCACGGCCGTCGCGATGGAGGCCGACATCGTCTCCCTGCCGGAGACGACCATTGAAACCGGCGAAGCAGTGGCGATCGCAATGCGCGAACTCGGGAGCCCCATGTGGGCGTGGAACGAACGCTATGAGGGGTGGGATGCGAACTCGACGACTCTGCTGATCTCGCCCGACCTGGGCGATTACGCGGTCGTGGAGTCGACCTCCAACGGAACCGCGAACACCACGGTCGTCCCGTCCGTCGTGGCGATGCCCGTCAGCGGTGACGGCCCGATCGTCGTCGCCGTGCACGCCATCGCTCCCCGCCCGGAGTACATGTCTTCGTGGCGGCAGGACCTGGCCTGGGTCGCCGATCAGTGCGCCTCCGACAACGTCATCCTCGCAGGCGATTTCAACGCCTCTCTCGACAACCTCGGCAAGCTCGGGACGGACGGTGGCGACGTGGGTCGCTGCACCGACGCCGCGGCGCAGACCGGTAACGGATCCGTCGGCACGTGGCCGACGACCGTTCCCACACCCTTCGGCGCGGCCATCGATCGAGTCATGGCCACCGACTACTGGCGTGCGGACGGGTCCGTCGTGCTCACCTCGCTTGACGAGGGAGAGAGCGACCACCGACCCGTCGTGGTGCAGTACTCCCCCGCCCCCGCAGAATCCCGCTGAGCCTCTGCCCCTCCGGGCACCAGGGTGCAAGACTGGAGAGATGAGCGAGAACAGCGCCACCGAGACCGAGATCACCGAGCCGCAGGAGAAGGTCAACCGGCGCGCTCCGTTCCCCCGAGGCTTCCTCGACACGATCTCCACCGGATGGGCGAAGCGCCCCGAGAACATCCCGCCGCAACGCGACCAGGCTCCGTTCGCGAAGGCGCGTCGCGACGCGGTCTCGGCGGCGTTCCCTGGCGAGCGCTTGATCGTTCCGGCCGGATCGTTGAAGCAGCGCTCCAACGACACCGACTACCCGTTCCGCCCTCACTCCGCGTTCGCGCATCTGACGGGCTGGGAGGCGGACGCCGTACCGGACTCGATCCTCGTGTTCGACCCGACGGACGGTGGTCACGAGGTGACCCTCTACCTTCGCGAGCGCGCCGATCGCACGACGCCGGAGTTCTACTCCGACGCCGCGATCGGTGAGTTCTGGATCGGGCCCCGCCCTTCCCTCGATGCGGTAGCTGCCGACCTCGACCTCGCGACAGCGCACATCGATGACTTCCATGCGGCACCGGGCGAGCGCGTTGTCGACATCGACGCTGACCTCACGCGCATGGTCTCAGAGCTGCGTCTGACCAAGGACACTTTCGAGATCGCGCAGCTCCAGCTCGCCGTCGACGTCACGGCGAAGGGGTTTGATGACATCGTCGCCGACCTCGACCGGATCGTGGCACACCCGCGCGGTGAGCGCGTCGTGGAGGGCGTCTTCTCCACGCGCGCGCGGAGTGACGGGAACGCGGTCGGCTACGACACCATCGCCGCATCCGGCCCGCACGCCTGCTACCTCCACTGGACGCGTAACGACGGCGCCGTCGTCCCCGGCGACCTCATCCTCGTGGACGCGGGCGTCGAGGTCGACAGCCTCTACACGGCTGACATCACTCGCACGCTCCCAGTATCGGGCACCTTCACCGACGTCCAGCGCACCATCTATGAGACGGTCCGCGAAGCCGCCGACGCAGCCTTCGCCGCGGCGAAACCCGGGGTGAAGTTCCGGGCGGTTCACGAGGCCGCCATGGCCGTGATCGCGGAACGCGTGGCGCAGTGGGGTCTGCTGCCGGTGACGCCCGAGGAGGCTCTCGATCCCGAGTCGGGCGGGCAGCACCGTCGCTATATGGTTCACGGAACGAGCCATCACCTCGGCCTCGACGTCCACGACTGTGCGCAGGCGCGCCGCGAGATGTACTACGACGGCGTCCTCGAACCGGGCATGGTCTTCACGATCGAGCCGGGACTCTACTTCCAGATCGATGACCTCACGGTGCCCGAGGAATACCGTGGCATCGGGGTGCGCATCGAGGATGACATCCTCATGACCGCGGACGGGCCGAAGAACCTCTCAGCGGGTATCCCCCGCACCGCGGATGAGGTCGAGGCCTGGATCGCTGGCGCACGGGCGAAGCGCGCCTCATAGTCGGGGACGGAGCCACTGCGTCGCACGGGTGACGAGGTCCGCGGCGATCTCCTCGGGTGCTCGCCGCGCACCCTTCACCTCGAACGAGTGTCCCGCGCCCGGCACCCACTCCAGCGTGGCATCCCGGCACTGCGCGACAGCGGTGTCGAGTTGGGACGTGGGCTGAACGAAGGGGTCGTTCGTTCCGGAGAGGAACAGCTGAGGCTGGCGCACCGCCTCCAGATGGGCAGTGCGCGGGCTCTCGGGCTTGCCGGGAGGGTGCAGCGGATACCCGAAATAGATCAGTGCGGTCGCATCGAGGTTGCCTTCAGCGGCCGCCATCGATGCCATCCGTCCGCCGTACGAACGACCGGCGGCGACACGAGGAAGCTCGGGGTGGGTCTGGGCGAGCCAGTCCGCGACGTGCACCCAGGTCGCGATCGAATGACTCGCTGGCCCCGGCATGCGCCGCCCGAGCTGCGAGTACGGGAAGTTGAAGCGCACGGCGGTGATGCCGGCGTCCGCGATCGCGCGGCCGAGCGCGGCCATCGCCGGATGCTGCGCGGTCGTCCCGGCGCCGTGCGCGAGCGCGATCACCGCCCACGGGTCGGCAGCGGCGTCCGTGTGCAGATCGATGTCGACCGGTTCACCCGCTCCGGGGGTGACAGTCAGTGTGTCGAGTTGGCCGCTCATGGGCGGGGATCGGCCGGGTCCGCCTTGGGTTCGGGCTGAGGGCCCGCGGGATCCAGCCGCTCGCCGTACCGCGGCGGCTCCTGCGCCGACGGCCCCGTCTGAGGAGGCGCCGGTTGATCCTGTCCGGGCTCCCACCGATCGGTGCTCTTCGGCGGCGGAAGAGGGTCGTCGGAGGGCACGGGTGCCGGGTCCACCCGCTCGCCGTACCGCGGCGGCTCCGCATCTGCTGACGCGGGCGCAGGCGACGAAGCCACGTGCGCGACCGGGCGACCGAGGGTCTCTCGGGCGCGGTGGACGCTGTTCGAGAGCACCGTCACGTCGTACTCATCTGCGACCACTTGCGTGACAGAGGTGAAGTCCCGGCGTCGGCGCACGATCGAGTACATGATGATGCTCAGCGTCATTCCAATTGCGGTGCCGACCAGCAGCACGCCGATGAACAGCTGTAGCGCGACCTCGGGCTGGGTGAGCACGAAGATCGCGGCGAAGAAGAGGCCGAGCAGAATCCCGTTGATGGCGCCCGAGCGTGCTGCAGTGGCGTAACCGAGCCGTCCGGTGACGGTCTCGACGGACCGCAGGCCACGACCCACGATGGCGATGTCTTTCGCCGGGATCTCCGCCTTGATCAACTCGGACACGGCGTTCTGCGCCCCCTCGTAGGAGGTGAACTCGGCGATCGTCTCGCCGCGCTCCGGTGGTTTTCCGCCCAACATGCTCACGTCGTCATCCTCGCACCCTTTCCTTGGTGTTTCCGATGGATGCGCACGCGCTAACGTCGCAGGAATGGAACGTAGCGTCATCTTCGACTTCGACGGGACCGTGTGCATCGGTGACGAGCCCGCCCTCGCCTACGCCCGTGCGGTGGCCGAGGCCGAGCCTCGGCTCGGTGATCTTCCGACCCGCGTCGCCGCGTATCTTCGCGGTGAGGACTCTTCGATCGATGCGGACGACGGCTACCAGGCCGTCCAGCTCGCCGCGACCGCCGCGGGCGTCCCTCTCGAAGTCATTCAGACCGCATTCTTGGCCGCGCGCGCGGGCATCAGCGACGGCTCGATCGATGTCCGGGCGCCCGAGGGGCTGAGCGAGCTGCTCACTCTCCTCCGAGACGGTGGTGTGCGTGCGGTGCTCGTCACGAACGCGCCCCCCGGCGGGCTGGACCGCATTCTGGCCAGGCTCGACCTGAGCGACGCATTCGACTCGATCTACGCCGACGCCGGAAAGCCTCACGGCATGGAAGCCATCCTCGACGACGCCGTGGGAGCGGGACGAATCGAGTGGAGCAATCTGCTCAGCATCGGTGACATTTGGGAGAATGATCTGCGCATTCCGCACGAGCGCGGTGCGGCCACGGCGCTCATCGACCCGCTCAACCGCCGACGAGGTCAGCCCGATGTGCGTACCGAGACCCTGGGCGGCCTCACGCCGTGGGTGAAGGAGTGGATGAAAAGCCGAGGCAACCGGCCTGTTACAGGCTCGTGAACTGGGCGGGTCACGCGGACCCGGGCGTCTAGGCTTCAATGGTCACCTTCGCCCGAAGGTCCTGGCACAGCACCCGAACGTCGCTGAGGCGACACCAGGAGGAAGCATGAAACACCGTTATTCCGCAGCGCTCGCGGCCGTTGCGGCCGCCACCCTCGTACTGGCCGGCTGCTCCTCGTCGTCCGATCCCGACGACGGCGCCACCGGCGATGCCGGCGCCGAAGCGCCCACCGAGCTGACTCTCGGACTCGTTCCCTCGCAGGACGTCGACGAGCTTCCCCTGGAGGCTGAGCAGCTCGCTGAGCTCCTCGGCGAAGAGCTCGGGGTTCCGGTCGAGGGCGTTGTCTCCAGCGACTACACCGCCCTCGTGACGGCGATGCAGACAGGCCAGGCCGACGTCGGCATGTTCGGTCCCATCGGCCTCGTCCAGGCCGAGGACCAGGCCGGCGCCGTTCCTGTTCTCCAGTCGATCCGCTACGGCTCCAGCACCTATGTGACCCAGTGGTACACGAAGGACACCGACCGGTTCTGCCTCGACGAGGTCGTCACCGACGATGAGGGCTACAAGTTCTGCAACGGCGTCGACGCCGCCACCGAGGGCCCCGTCGGCGAGGAGGCCCTCGAGGCCATCACGCAGGACGAGGCAATCGCCTTCGTCGACCCGGGCAGCGCCTCCGGCTACTACTACCCCTCCACGCAGCTCGAGGAGGTCGCCGGACTCGACCCGCTCGGCTTCTCCAACGCGGTCTTCGCGGGCGGTCACCCCAACGCGATCCTCGCCGTGCTCGATGACAGCGCGACGGTCGGCGTCAGCTTCAACGACGCCCGCTCCGAGGTCGTCGAAGAGCGACCCGAAGTCAAGGACGACGTCGTCGTCTTCGCCTGGTCGACCAACATCCCCAACGATGGCGTCGCGGTCTCCAGCGACCTGTCCGAGGAATGGCAGCAGAAGATCGCTGACGCGTTCCTCGCCGTCGCCGAAACGGACGAGGGTGTGGAGCTGCTCCAGGCGGTCTACAACATCGATGGATTCGCCCCGGCGGACCTTGACGCGATCGACCAGGCACGCCAGGTCGCCGAGAACTTCGGCTGATCGCATCGCATCACATCGCTGTCCCGGGCGCAGCACCACGCGCCCGGGACAGCGATGTTTCGAGGAGGGATGATTCTGTGATTCGATTCGAGGACTTCTCGGTCGTCTACCCGACCGGAACGCGCGGGCTCGACAAGATCTCGTTGGAGATCCCGACGGGCCAGTTCGTTGTCGTGGTCGGGCTGTCCGGCGCCGGAAAGTCGACGCTGGTGAGATCCGTCAACGGAATCGTGCGGGGCACCGAAGGACGCCTGACCGTGGATGACCGCCGCGTCGACGGCGCCTCCCGTGGGCAGTTGCGGGCGCTTCGGTCCGAGATCGGCATGATCTTCCAGTCGTTCAACCTCGTCGAGCGCGCGTCTGTTCTCGACAACGTGCTCACCGGACGCCTGCACGCAACGCGCACCTGGCGTGCGATGCTCGGCGCCTGGCGACCGCAGGACAAGGAGATCGCGTTCCAGGCGCTGGAGCGCGTCGGCATTGTAGAGAAGGCGTACAACCGCGCGTCCGCTCTCTCCGGCGGTCAGCAGCAGCGCGTGGCCATCGCCCGAGCGCTCGCGCAGGAGCCCTCGGTGATCCTCGCCGACGAGCCGGTCGCCTCCCTGGACCCACCCACCGCGAACCTCGTCATGCGCGATCTCCAGCGCATCAACCGCGACCTCGGGATCACGACGGTCGTGAACCTGCACTTCCTTGACCTTGCCACCACCTACGCCGAACGCATCATCGGCATGCGTGCAGGCAAGGTCGTCTTCGACGGAACCCCCGCCGAGACCAATGAGTCCGTCTTCGAGGAGATCTACGGCCGAGCGCTCAACGCCGAAGACATCCTTCCGGACGCGCCCGCGGTGGACCGTACCTCGGCGCCGCCGGTCGAGGACGAGCTATGACTCAGGTCACCGCGCCGCCGCAGGTCCGGCCCACCAAGCCGAAGCCGCAGCCCTTCTTCATCGTTGTCGGGCTCGTCGCACTCGCGATGACCGTGTGGTCGATGATCCAGCTCGGCTTCGACCTCGGGCCGCTCTTCCAGTACAACGAGCGGCAGGCCGCCATCGTGCTGGCGTATCTCCAACCGGACTGGGGCTTCCTGCTCCAGGTCTGGCCGGCGTGGCTCGAGACCGTCATCATGGCGATCCTCGCCTCCGTGGTCGGCTGCCTCATCGGGCTCGTTTTCGCGCTCGTGTCTTCGACGGCGACGAACCGCTCGCCGTGGGTCGTGCGTGTCATTCGGGCGTTCCTTTCGGTTCTGCGCTCACTCCCGGAGATCGGCTACGCGTACCTGATGGTGGCGATGGTCTCCACCGGCGCGCTGGCGGGCCTGCTCGCCCTCGCCGTCTTCAACGTCGGGATCATCGCCAAGCTCACGAGCGAGACGATCGACGCCGTGGACCGCGGCCCGTTGGAAGCCGCTGACGCGGCCGGTGCCACCGGTGTTCAGCGCGCGGTGACCGCCGTGCTCCCGCAGATCTGGCCGAACTATCTCTCGTACTGCCTCTACGTGTTCGAGTTGAATCTGCGGGCCTCCGTCATCATGGGTCTGGTCGGCGCCGGCGGGATCGGCTCGGTCATCGACGTCGAACGCAGCGCCTTCCGCTATGAGCACGTCTCGGCCTGCCTCGTGGGCATCATCATCATCGTCATCGTGCTCGACATCGCCTCGCGCGCCATTCGAAAGCGACTCATCTGATGGCACAGACCACACGCCCCACACCCCCCAGCAAGCTGCCGATCACCCTCTCCTGGATCGCCGCCGCGATCGTCTTCGCGCTGTGCGTCTGGGGGCTCGGCGCGGACTGGGCACGCCTGCTGGGCTTGCCCGAAGCCGTCGTGCGCTACTTCGGGCTGCTGGGCCAGGACCTCGTCAAGAACCCGTTCGAGGCTCCGCAGTCGGAGTGGTGGCAGCTCTCGATCACGTACATGCTCGACTCGCTCTACATCGCGTGGGTCGGCACCCTCGTCGGCGCCATCGTCTCTCTGCCGCTGGGCTTCCTCGCCGCGCGAAACGTCGCGCCCGCGTGGATCACCGCGATCTCCCGGACGATCCTCAACGTCATCCGCGCCATTCCCGATTTCATCTTCGCGATCGTGCTTCTGCTGCCGCTCTACGGTTTCGACAAGACCGCCGGTGCGCTGGCGCTCGGCATCGGCTCGGTCGGGACGCTCGGCAAGCTCACCAGCGAGGCGATCGAGGGCCTGCGGCTCGGGCCGGTTGATGCGCTGCGCGCCACGGGCGCCTCGCACCTGTCGGTGCTGCGCTGGGGCATGCTGCCGCAGGTGCTGCCGGAGATTATCTCGTTCTGGCTGTACCGGTTCGAAGTGAACATCCGCGCCGGCGCGATCCTCGGCGCACTCGGACTCGGCGGTATCGGTTTCTTGCTCAGCACCTGGTTCAACTCACGCGACTGGGCACGTCTGGGTATCGCCCTCGTCGTCACCATCGTGGTGACCGTAGTCGTCGACCAGGTCTCCGCGGCGGTGCGGCATCGCATCATCGCGGGTGATCTGCGGGCCTCGGCTGAGAAGACCCCGGTCGTCGCCCTGTGACCGGGCACTCTCACTCGCGCGGCAGTACCCTAGAACGGTGAGTACACAGCGGGTCTTCGTCGCGCGCCTGAGCGGGTGCGGCGTCTTCGACCCCTCCGGCGACCGGCTCGGCAAAGTACGCGACGTCGTGGTCATCTACCGCAAGGACGATCCGCCCCGTGTGATCGGCCTCGTGGTCGAGATCCCCGGCCGGCGCAACGTCTTCGTCTCGATCGGCCGGGTGACCTCCATCCAGACGGGGCAGGTCATCACGACCGGGCTCATCAACGTCCGGCGATTCCATCAGCGCGGCGGTGAGGTGCGCGTCATGGCGGAACTCGTCGGGAGGCGCGTGTACCTGCGGGACGGCTCGGGCAGCGCGATCATCGAAGACGTCGCGATCGAGCGGAATCGTCTCGGCGAGTGGGACATCGGTCAGCTCTTCCTCCGTAAGCCCAAGTCCAGTGCCTCCCCGTTCGCCAAGGGAGCCACCGTCTTCTCCTCGTGGCGTGACGTGCGCGAGTCCCAGGCCACCGGCGAGGCACAATCGGCTGAGCAGCTCGTCGCCAGCTACTCCGAACTCAAAGCCGCTGACCTTGCCAACACGCTCCTCGATCTTCCCAACGAGCGACTTCTCGAAGTCGTCGAGGAACTCCCCGACGCGCGCGTCGCGGACGCTCTCGAGGAGATGCCCGAGGAGGAGCAGGTCACGATCCTGGAAGCGCTCGGTGACGAACGCGCCGCAGACATCCTCGATGCCATGGAACCCGATGACGCCGCCGACGTTCTCGCCCAACTCCCCGAGCAACAGCGCGAGGGGCTCCTCGGACTCATGGAGCCCGAGGAAGCGGAGGACGTTCGCGAGCTCTTGAAGTATGGGTCGGAGACGGCCGGTGGCCTCATGACCAACGATCCGATCGTCCTTCCCGCTGACGCGACGGTCGCCGAGGCCCTCGCTCTCATCCGCCGCCACGAGCTGCATCCTGCGCTCGCCGCCGCCGTATATGTCACCCTCCCGCCCTACGAGACCCCGACAGGCCGGCTTCTTGGCACGGTGCACTTCCAGCGGATGCTTCGCTATCCCCCGCACGAGCGTCTCGGCGCGATCATCGACGAGACCGTCGACCCGATCCCCGCGACCGCAAGCGCGGCCGAAGTGGCGCGGACTCTGGCCAGCTACAACCTCGTGGCCGTGCCCGTTATCGATGCGGCGCATCACCTCGTCGGTGCGGTGACTGTCGACGACGTCCTCGATCACCTCCTGCCCGACGATTGGCGCTCCCAGGACCACGAACCCGAACCGCATGCGGCAGGAACGCGCTGATGGCGCGCCGTCCCTCCCGCCAGCCGGGTCTCGATGCCCCACGCCGTTCCGGTGTGCGGGCCCGTCCGTCCGCCCCCTCGCGGGACCGCTTCGGCCGGTTCACCGAGTGGGTCGCACGCGCGATGGGAACTCCCACGTTCCTGCTGATCCTGTCCCTGTTCTGCATCGGATGGATCGCGTGGAACACTCTCGCCCCGGAGCCCTTCCGCTTCGACAGCGCCGCCTTCGGCTTCACCGCGCTCACGCTCGTCCTCTCGCTCCAAGCGTCCTACGCGGCGCCCCTCATCCTGCTCGCGCAGAATCGCCAGGACGACCGTGACCGGGTTCAGATCGAGCAGGACCGTCAACGCGCCGAGCGCAACCTCTCCGACACCGAATACCTCGCGCGCGAGGTAGTCGCCCTCCGCATGGCGCTGACCGACCTCAGCAATGGCGCCCTCACGCGCGAGACGCTCCGCGAAGAACTCACCGCCATCCTCGAGAGCCTGGACGGACGCGGGTCGGAGGAACCGGAGGGCGAGGCGCGAACATGACTGACCGCTCCGCCGACGTACGGCGGGCGGTCGGCGCCGTCATCGATCCCGAGCTCCGGTTGCCGCTGGCCGACCTCGACATGATTCGGGACGTCCACGCGGACGGTGCCCGGGCCCAGGTCGAGATTGCGCTCACGATCGTCGGATGTCCTGCGGCCGACCGCATCGAGCGTGATGTCCGCTCCGCCGCGGCGGCGGTGCCTGGCATCGACGACGTCGAGATCACCGTCGGCGTCATGACGCCCGCGGAGCGCGCGGCCCTGACCGAGCGGCTGCGGCCAGCGCGGGCGATGCCCTTCGGTCCGGATTCGCTGACGCGCGTGATTGCGGTGACGAGCGGCAAAGGCGGGGTCGGGAAATCGTCGGTATCGGTGGGACTCGCAGTCGCACTGGCCCAGTCCGGCCTGTCCGTCGGGCTCATCGACGCGGACGTGCACGGCTTCTCCGTCCCGGCACTTCTCGGATTGATCGACCCCGACGGCTTCGCCCCGCAGCCGACTCGCATCGATGACCTGATGCTGCCGCCGGTCGCGTACGGCGTGAAGGCGATCTCGATCGGCATGTTCCTGCCGCGGGACCGTCAGGGAAGCGGAGCGGTCGCCTGGCGCGGACCGATGCTGCACCGCACGGTGCAGCAGTTCCTCACGGATGTCTTCTTCGGCGACCTCGATCTCCTGCTCATCGATATGCCACCCGGCACCGGCGACGTCGCCATCTCGGTCGGTCAGCTCCTCCCCCACGCCGACGTCGTTGTCGTCACGACGCCGCAACCGGCGGCCTCCGATGTCGCGATTCGCAGCGGACTGGTCGCCCGTCAGACGGGGCAGCGCGTCATTGGCGTCATCGAGAACATGTCGGCGATGACCCTGCCCGGTGGAGAGGTGCTCGATCTCTTCGGCGCCGGCGGCGGCGGCGAAGTTGCGGCTGCCCTGAGCGAACCGGATGCCCCCGTGCCGCTGCTCGGTTCCGTGCCGCTCAGCCCCGCGCTGCGCGCCGGGGGCGACTCCGGGGTGCCGATCCTCGTCTCCGACCCCTCCGATGCCGCCGCGCAGGCGATCGCCGGGATTGCGCAGAAGATCGCTCACACCGGCCGGAGCCTCTCCGGCAGGTCCCTTCCGCTGCGTCCGACCTGATCACCAACCCCGAGAGGCTGCCTGCGCTACGTCGCCTCGCTGTCGTAGGGCGTGAGGCCCGGCTCCGCCGCGCGGCGCGCCTCCTGCTGCGCACGAGTCGGCGTGATCGGCACCTCGGGGGCGGCCTTGGCGGGAGTGTCGTCCTCCAGGAGGGCGTCGCGGATGATCCGGCGCGGGTCATACTGCCGCGGATCGAGCTTGCGCCACTCGATCTCCTGGAACTCGTCCCCCATCTCGTCCTTCACGCGGGTGCGCGCCGAGTCCATCCACTGCCGAACGCGGACTGTGAAGCGTGCCAGCGCTTCCGCGTACCGCGGCAGGCGATCGGGCCCCACGATGAGGACGGCGATGAGCCCGATGAGAAGGAGCTTCTCCATGTCGAGCCCGAAGAACATGTCCTTAGATTACCCGTGCGCCTGGGGCGAGCATCCCGCACGGCGCCGTACGCTAGCGGTGGAGGTATTCGCATGGGAGATTTCGACGCGATCCGGCGATTCACGGATGAGGCGATCCTCGAACCCGACAGCATCGCCCGCGCGCGCAAGCACGCGCTCGAGCTCGGCGCCGAACCGGTCAGTGCTCCTGTGGGCGCACAGCTCGCTGTCCTCGCCGCCGCATGCAATGCCCTCAACATGGTCGAGATCGGCACCGGCGGAGGAGTCTCCGGTCTCTGGCTGATGCACGGGTCTCCGCGTGCGACGTTGACCTCGATCGACAACGAGCCCGAGCACCTCGCCGTGGCCCGTCAGTCCTTCGCCGACGCGGGCGTGCCCACCGCGCGTGCGCGCTTCATCACGGGCCGCGCTGCCGATGTCCTTCCTCGGATGAACGAAGCGGCGTACGACATCGTCCTGGTCGACGCGGATGCCGAGCGCGTGATCGAGTACGTCGAGCACGGATTGCGCCTCGTTCGTCCCGGGGGGATGGTTCTCGTCCCCCGCGTTCTGTCCGGAGGCGCCGTCGCCGACCCGGTCAAGCGCGACCCCGCCACCGCGGCCTACCGCTCGCTCATCCAGGAGACGCAGGAATCCCCTGCGGTCCTCGCGGCACTGTCGATCGTCGGCGAAGGCCTCCTCCAACTGACGACCGTGCGCCCCACGTCCTGACAGCCGGGCGACATACACAAAGGCCGGCCCCCTCGGGAACCGGCCTTCGGTGAAGGTGTTGTCAGGCTGCGCCGACGACCTCGCTGAGGACGTCGTGCAGTTCCTTTGCTTCTGCGTCGTTCACAGAAACGACCAGACGCCCACCGCCTTCAAGGGGGACACGCACGATGATCAGGCGCCCCTCCTTCACGGCCTCCATCGGTCCGTCACCGGTTCGCGGCTTCATGGCTGCCATTGCGGCTCCTTTTCGTCGTCGTACAACATCCCTAGTTTACCTACCCGTAGCGCGCTCGGTGTGCGCGCCGATCAGGGGATCTGCCAGTAGGTGTTCCCCGACGCGTACATCATCAGGATCCAGATCACTTGCAATCCTGCTCCGCCGACCAGCACTCCGACGCGCCACGGGAGCGATCGAGGCACGGCCAGGGCCGCCGCAGCGGGGGCAATGGGCAAGAGGAGTCGAAAGATGCTCGACTGCGGGAAGAACACGAGCAGGAGGTAGACGAGGTAGGACGCCGACCACAGCCGCGCGACGACACCCACCCGGCGCACCCAACGCGAGAACCCGAGCGCGTACACCGCAGCAGCCACCAGGAGCGCCACCCCGACGGGCCCCAGCGCGGGAGGCAGCCCCCACAGGCCGAACCAGACCATCGACGCCTGAACGAAGCCGGAGACGGGCACGAACGACTCTTCCGCACCTACCCAGTCGCGTCGCCACGCCAACTCTGTCTCCAGGTAGGCGCTCGGCTCTCCGGTCACGACGCCGGCGATGACCGGCCAAGAAAGACCCACCGCCGCCCCGTACAGGCCGAGCACGACGATGTGGATAATCTCCGGCGTCGCCAACGGGTCACGACGCCTGTTCCACCACCGCCAGATCCCCCAGCCCGCGAGCATCAGTGCGAAGGCGAGGACGCCCGGACGCGTGTAACCCATCAGCGGGATCAGGAGGTAGAGCGGCCCATAGCGACGTCTCTGCACGCAGACGAGGGCGAGTAAGAGCCAGAGAAGGAACAGCGCCTCGGCATATCCCAGCTGGAAGAGCGCCGCCAAAGGCCCCGTGGCGAAGAACAGGACGGCCCACACCGTCGCACGCTCTCCGATCTGGCTGCGAAGCAGTGCGTACAGCGCAAGACAGGCCCCGTATCCGGCCACCAGCGACACGATGATTGCGGCCGAGGGGTAGTTGCCCCCGAGCACCACGGAGAATGCCCGCGCGATCCAGGGATAGATCGGCATGAACGCCCAGGCGTTCTGCTCGACGACTCCATCGGTTCCCCGCGGCAGGTCTGTCGGGTACCCGTCCACAGCGACCACCCAGTACCACTGTGCGTCCCAGCCCATCGAGAGCGTGCCCAGGGTCGGGTTCTCCCCGTACCGCGAGGCAGGGCCCGAGAGGTGCGCGGCCAGGAGCACGAACAGGGTCGTGACGACGCGGGATGCGAGGTAGATCAGCCCCACTCGGGCAAAGACGACCCGGCGCGGGGTGGTCACGCTCCCGTCAGCCACGCCCGCAGACCACGCTCGACGTCTTCGATCTGCGCCACGGGCACACGCTCCTCGTCGTGATGCGCGAGATGCGGGTCGCCGGGGCCGTAGTTGACCGCCGGCACGCCGAGCGCCGAGAAGCGTGCGACGTCCGTCCAGCCGTACTTTGGCCGCGGCTCAGCGCCGACGGCGGCGACGAAGTCCTGCGCGATCGGTGCGTCCAGCCCGGGGCGCGCTCCCACGGCGAGATCGATCACTTCGACGTCGAAGCCCGCGAAGACATCATTCACGAAACGACGTGCCTCGTCGGCATCCCGACTGGGCGCGAACCGGAAGTTCACCTCGACCTCACACAGGTCGGGGATGACGTTGCCGGCAACCCCGCCGGAGATGCGCACGGCGTTGAGGCCTTCACGGTAGACGAGACCCTCGACTTCGATCTCGCGGGGCCGGTGCTCCGCCAGCCGCGTCAGAATCGGGGCGGCCTTGTGGATCGCGTTCTCCCCCACCCAGGCGCGGGCGCTGTGTGAGCGGACACCCTCGGTACGAACGATCGCGCGAAGGTTGCCGTTGCAACCGCCTTCGACCTGTCCGTTGGACGGCTCGCCCAGAATCGCGAAGTCCCCCTCGAACAGGTCGGGGCGCGTACGGGAGAGGCGCGTGAGGCCGTTGAGATCGGCGTCGACCTCCTCGTGGTCGTACCACATCCAGGTGATATCGACGATGGGATCGGTCAGCTCCGCGGCCAGCTTGAGCTGGACAGCCACGCCGCCCTTCATGTCGACCGTGCCGCGCCCCCACAGATACTCCGCGCCGTCGATCTCGACGTCACGGGTCGGGACGTTGTTGTTGATCGGGACGGTGTCGATGTGTCCGGCGATCACGACGCGCTGGGCACGGCCGAGGTTCGTGCGGGCGACGATGGTGTCGCCGTCCCGGTAGACCTCGAGGTGGTCCAGCCCGTCGACGAGGTCGAAGATCGCATCGGCGAGTTCGGTCTCCTGACCGGACACGCTCGCTATGTCGCAGATCGCGCGGGTGAGGGACGTCGAGGACTGGGAAACATCGAGCCGGACCATGCCGTCGAGTCTACTCAGCGTGCGAGTCCCGATAGCCTGGAGGGGTGGTGAACGAGAGACGCGTATGGGGTATCGGACTGTCGACGACGGCGGCGGACGGAACGGTGTTGGACACCTGGTTCCCCACACCCGCGAACGGCGAGGCACACGATGACGAAGCACTGACGGCCCAGCTGGCTGAGCTGGTCGGAGAGGATTCCGTCCGCGCGGTGCGGCGCGACCTTGTCACGGTCGAGACCGACCTCGACGCGCCCGTGTCGTCCACCCCCGACGCGTACCTCCGACTGCATGCGCTTTCGCATCGACTCGTCGCCCCGAACGAGGTGTCCTTGGACGGCATCTTCGCCCACCTGCCGAACGTGGCATGGACCAACGCGGGCCCTGTGCATCCGGAGACGGCCGCCACGCGCGCGGCGCATCTTCGGCAGGCGGGGATCCAGATCCAGAGCCTGGATAAGTTCCCGCGTCTGACCGACTACGTCGTGCCTCCCGGAGTACGCATCGGCGATGCATCGCGCGTGCGCCTGGGCGCGTACCTCTCCCCCGGCACGACCGTCATGCACGAGGGATTCGTCAACTTCAACGCCGGGACGCTGGGCGCGTCGATGGTCGAGGGTCGAATCTCGCAGGGGGTCGTCGTCGGCGACGGCTCGGACATCGGTGGCGGCGCCTCGATCATGGGGACGCTCTCCGGCGGCGGGACACACCGTGTGTCGATCGGCCAGCGTTCACTGCTCGGCGCGAACGCCGGGATCGGCATCTCCCTCGGAGACGACTGCGTCGTCGAGGCGGGCCTGTACATCACCGCGGGCTCGAAGGTCGTCCTCGCCGATGCCGCCCCCACGGCGGACGGCACGCGCCCGATGGTCAAGGCCGGCGAGCTCAGCGGCCGTGACGGCCTGCTCTGGCGTCGCAACTCCCTCACCGGCGCGATCGAGGTCCTCACCCGGTCCGGCGCCGGAGTCACGCTCAACGAGATCCTGCACGCCTGAGAGCCCGCCGGGCGACGCTCAGGGCGATGATGCTCGAGCACTCCGGCGGACGACTCGTCACGGCATCACCGCGGCATGCGTGCGCGCCGACCTGTCCTGACGAACGCGTCAGCCGATGCCGGGGTAGTTACGCTCGGGAGAGCCGATGTAGAGCTGCTGCGGGCGCCCAATCTTCGTCTGCGGGTCGTTCTGCATCTCACGCCAGTGCGCAAGCCAGCCAGGCAGGCGACCGATCGCGAACAGCACGGTGAACATCCGCGTCGGGAAACCCATCGCCTTGTAGATGACGCCGGTGTAGAAGTCGACGTTCGGGTAAAGGCGACGCTCCTTGAAGTAGTCGTCGTTGAGCGCGATCTCCTCGAGTTCCTTCGCGAGATCCAGCAGCGGATCGGTCACGCCGAGTTCGCGCAGCACCTCATCAGCCGATTCCTTCACGAGCTTCGCACGCGGGTCGTAGTTCTTGTAGACGCGGTGACCGAAGCCCATGAGCTTCACGCCGTCTTCCTTGTTCTTGACCCGCTCCACAAAGCGCTGCACGCTCTCTCCGGAGTCGCGGATACGTCCGAGCATGTCGAGAACGGCCTCGTTGGCACCGCCGTGGAGCGGCCCGTACAGGGCATTGATTCCGGCCGAGATCGAGGAGAATTGGTTGGCGCCCGTCGAGCCGACAAGGCGCACCGTCGAGGTGGAGGCGTTCTGCTCGTGGTCCTCGTGCAGGATCAGCAAGCGCTCCAGCGCGCGAGACATGACCGGGTTGACCTCGTAGAGCTCCGCAAGGACACCGAAGTTGAGCTTGAGGAAGTTGTCGACGAAGCTCAGCGAGTTGTCCGGGTAGAGGAAAGCCTGACCGATGCTCTTCTTGTGCGCGTACGCGGCGATGACGGGGAGCTTCGCGAGCATGCGAATCGTGTTCAGCTCGACGTGCTCGGGGTTGTTCGGATCCGACTGGCTTTCGTAATAGGTCGAGAGCGCGGCGGTGGCGGCCGAGAGCATCGACATCGGGTGCGCGGTCGGCGGAAGCGCAGAGAAGAAGCGCTTCAGGTCTTCGTGCAGGAGCGTGTGACGGCGAATCTTCTCGTCGAATTCAGCCAACTCGTCCGTCGACGGCAGGTCGCCGTAGAGCAGCAACCAGGCCACCTCGAGATAGGTCGAGTTCTTCGCCAGTTGCTCGATGGGGTACCCGCGATAACGGAGAATGCCCTTGTCACCATCGATGTAGGTGACTGCCGACTTCGTGGCGGCGGTATTGACGAACCCGTAGTCCAAGGCGGTATGCCCGGTCTGCTTCGTGAACGTCGAGAAGTCCACCGAGGGAACGCCCTCGGTGCCTGCCAAGATCGGCAGCTCGGCAGTCCTGTCCCCGACGGTCACGGTTGCCGTCTGCGGTGTACCCGTGTCGCTCACGAAGCCTCCTTGCGGGTCGTTCGAGTGTCCGTCCAGCCTACTTGCCCAGAGGCGTGCTCCGATCCACGCCGGATCCGGTCACTCTCCCCCGGACAGTCGCCGCGCCGCCTCGGCGATGTCGGCGTCGGTGGCAGTCAAGGAGAATCGCACGTGCTCCGGGTAGAACGAACCATAGAAATGGCCTGGCCCTGCGAGGATTCCACGCTGGGCAAGTCGATCCAACGACACCCAGGCGTCTTCGCCCGCCGTCGCCCAGAGGTACAGGCCGGCTTCGGATCCATCGATGCGGAATCCCGCCTGCTGCACCGCGGGCAGAAGCACCTCGCGGCGGGCACGGTAGCGCTCCTTCTGCTCGGCGACGTGTGCGTCGTCCCCGAGTGCCGCGGTCATGGCCGCCTGCACGGGCGCCGGGACGATCAGTCCGAGGTGTTTGCGCGCGGTCACGAGATCCGAGATGATCGCGGAATCGCCCGCGATGAAGGCCGCGCGATAGCCCGCCAGATTCGACTGCTTGCTCAGCGACGAGACGGCCAGCACGCCGGTGGCGTCGCCGCCGATCACTCGCTCATCCAAGACGCTGGGCACCGGCGCCGTGGCCCACGGACCTTCCCAGCCGAGCTCGGCGTAGCATTCGTCCGAGGCGATGACCGCGCCGAGTTCACGCGCGCGGTCCACCCGCTCGCGGAGTGCGTCGACGTCGAGGACGCGTCCATCGGGGTTTCCCGGGGAGTTGAGCCACACGAGGCGGGTGTTCTCCGGCCACTCCTTCGGGTCATCGGAGGGGGCCGGGTCCGCGCCGACGAGCCGCGCGCCGACCTCGTAGGTCGGGTAGGCCGCGCGCGGGAAGACAACCGCGTCGCCCGCGCCGAGGCCGAGCAGCATCGGCAAGAGCGCGACGAGTTCCTTCGATCCGACGGTCGGCAGCACGGCTTTCGTGGTCAGGCCGCGCGCCCCGCGGCGACGGGTGTACCAGTCGACGATGGCCTCGCGCAGTTGTGCAGTGCCGATCGTCTGCGGATAGGCGTGCGCGTCGGTCGCAGCACGCAAGGCTTCAGAGATGACTGCGGGGGTCTCGTCAACAGGTGAACCGACGGAAAGATCGACCATTCCTCGCGGGTGCGCCTTTGCCTTCTCGGCATAGGGCGCGACGGCATCCCAGGGATAGTCCGCGAGGTCGCGGATACTCATCCGTCGCCCTGCGGCGGCAATGCCTCGATCACGGAATGATCCTTGGGATACACGCCGACCTTGGCTGCGCCGCCGGGCGAGCCGATGTCATCGAAGAACTCCACATTGGCCGTGTAATAGTCGCGCCACTCATCCGGGAGGTCATCCTCGTAGTAGATGGCCTCGACGGGACAGACGGGCTCGCACGCACCACAGTCCACACACTCGTCGGGGTGGATGTAGAGCATGCGCTCGCCCTCGTAGATGCAGTCGACGGGGCACTCGTCGATGCAGGCGCGGTCTTTCACATCGACGCACGGTAAAGCGATCACATACGTCACACGACGAGTCTAGTTCGTGGTGGGGCGTGCGGACGCGCGCGCAGACGGCCAGGCGACGACAAGCGCAACGATGATCGGCAACGCGATCGTCCAGATCTGGCCGCTGGAGATCTCACCCTCGGGCGGCTGCGGCACGACGACTGATCCACCCGGCCCCGCGCCCGAGAGCACGAGGGTGGCGATCATCAGTCCCATGCCGGTGGCCAACGCCGCCCACCGGTCTTCGGTGAGAGAGCGGACGGAGATCAGAAGCGCCGTGATCGCAAGAAGCGCGACACCGAGGCCGACCCACCATCCGCCGATTCGCGCGGATTGACTGATCGTTCCTGCGACCCCGAACACCAAGCCGCCGACAAACGCGACCCCCCACGCAAGCAATCGCGACACCGACACCCCCGCAGTGTATCCCGGCCGTCCTCTCCAGAACCCGTGTGCCGAGACTGCGGAATGGGCCGCAGCTTCGGGACGGGCCGGGAAGGGATCAGGCGTTGGCGTCCTGGCGCTTGCGGCGAGCAGTCTCGCGGGCGCGCAGGGTCTGGTCGAGTTCGACCTTTCGGATGCGCACCTTCTCGGGGGTCACCTCGACGCATTCGTCGTCGCGGGCGAACTCCAGCGACTCCTCCAGCGAAAGCTGACGCGGCGGGGTGAGCCGCTCCAGTTCATCCGCGGTCGAGGAGCGCATGTTGGTGAGCTTCTTCTCCTTGGTGATGTTCACGTCCATGTCCTCAGAACGCGTGTTCTCCCCCACGACCATGCCCTCGTACACCTCTTCGGTGGGCTGCACGAAGAAGCTCATCCGCTCCTGAAGGGCCATCATCGCGAACGGCGTCACGACTCCGGCACGGTCGGAAACGATCGAGCCGTTCTGTCGGGCCACGATCGCCCCGGCCCAGTCGTCATAGCCGGCGGAAATCGCGTTCGCGATCCCGGTGCCGCGCGTGACCGAGAGGAACTCGGTACGGAAACCGATGAGACCGCGCGAGGGGACGAGGAACTCCATGCGCACCCAGCCGGTGCCGTGGTTGATCATCGTCTCCATGCGACCCTTGCGGGCAGCGAGGAGCTGCGTGATCGCACCGAGGTGTTCCTCGGGCGCGTCGATCGTCAGGTGCTCGAACGGCTCCTGCGTCTGCCCATTCGGACCCTTACGCGTCACGACCTGCGGCTTGCCGACGGTCAGTTCGAATCCTTCGCGGCGCATGTTCTCCACGAGGATGGCCAGCGCCAGCTCGCCACGACCCTGGACTTCCCAGGCATCCGGGCGACCGACGTCGACCACGTTGAGCGAGACGTTACCGATGAGCTCCCGGTCCAGGCGGTCCTTGACCATGCGGGCGGTGAGCTTGTGTCCCTTGACCTTGCCGACCAGGGGCGAGGTGTTGGTGCCGATGGTCATCGAGATCGCCGGGTCGTCGACCGTGATGGCCGGCAGCGGGCGCACGTCTTCGGGGTCTGCGATCGTCTCACCGATCGTGATCTCCTCGATCCCCGCAATGGCGACGATGTCACCGGGGCCGGCGGATTCGGCCGGGTAACGCTCCAATGCACGGGTCTTGAGCAGCTCCGTGATCCTGGCGTTGGTGTGCGAGCCGTCGTGGCGCACCCAGGCGACCGTCTGCCCCTTCTTCAGCGTGCCGTTGAAGACGCGGAGAAGCGCGAGGCGGCCGAGGAAGGGCGAGGAGTCGAGGTTCGTGACCCACGCCTGCAACGGCGCATCGTCATCGTAGGACGGCGCCGGGACGTGCTCGAGGATCGCCTCGAACAGCGGCTCCAAGTCATCGTTGTCCGGCAGCGACCCGTTTTCGGGGCGCGTACGCGAGGCGGCACCGGCGCGACCGGACGCGTAGACCACCGGAACGTCCAGCAGCGCATCCACGTCGAGGTCGGGGACGTCGTCGACGAGGTCGGACGCGAGTCCGAGCAGGAGGTCCTGGGCCTCCTCCTCCACCTCGGCGATGCGCGCGTCAGGACGGTCGGTCTTGTTGACCAGCAGAATGACCGGAAGCTTCGACTCCAGCGCCTTGCGCAGCACGAAGCGCGTTTGGGGCAGCGGCCCTTCGGAGGCGTCGACCAGCAGCACGACACCATCGACCATCGACAGGCCGCGCTCGACCTCGCCACCGAAGTCGGCGTGTCCGGGGGTATCGATCACGTTGATCGTGACGGGCTCCTCGGTGTGCGCTCCGGAGTAGGTGATCGCGGTGTTCTTCGCGAGGATCGTGATGCCCTTTTCGCGCTCGAGGTCGTTCGAGTCCATCGCACGTTCCTCGACGTGCGCGTGGTCGCCGAACGAGCCGGTCTGGCGGAGCATCGCGTCCACAAGTGTCGTCTTGCCGTGGTCGACGTGGGCGACGATCGCGACGTTTCGCAGGTCGGAACGGAAGGCGTGCGCCATAAAGGAACCTCAGAAAAGTGGAAAGGAATCGTCGGGATGCCGACGTTCCACTCTATCCCAGCCCACCTGGACGTCCGGCGCGTGCACCCGAGACTTAGGACTCCTGCGATGCCAGCAGCGCAGCACGCGCCTCTCGGCGACGCTTCTGCTCCTGCGGGTCCGGCACCGGGACGGCAGCGATGAGGCGCTGCGTATACGGGTCGGTCGGATTGCGGAGGATCTGCCCGGTCGCGCCCTGCTCGACGATCTTGCCGTGGTTCATCACGATGAGTCGGTCCGACAGGGTATCGACGACGGCGAGGTCGTGACTGATGAACAGGCACGCGAACCCGAGGTCGCGCTGCAGACCACGCAGCAGCTCCAGGACCGTCGCTTGCACCGAGACATCGAGGGCCGAGGTCGGCTCGTCCGCGATGAGCAGCTTCGGTTCCAGCGCCAGCGCGCGGGCGATACCGATGCGCTGCTTCTGACCACCGGAGAGCTCGTGCGGATAGCGCGAGCGGTAGTCGCGCGGCAGCTCGACTGCGTCTAGCAGCTCCCCGACGCGCCGCTCGAGCGCACGCCCCTTCAACCCCTCGGCGAGCAGAAGCGGTTCGCCGATGGACTGCCAGATCGGAAGACGCGGGTTAAGCGAGGAAGAAGGGTCCTGGAACACGATGCCGACGTCGCGGTGCACCTTGTGCAGCAGGTGCCGGTTGGCGTTCGAAATGTCGTAGCCGACGACATTCGCGGTTCCCTCGGCGATCGGGATCAGGCCGATGGCGGCGCGCCCGATGGTCGACTTTCCGGACCCGGATTCGCCGACGAGACCGGTGACCTCACCCCGGTAGATATGCAGGGTCGCGTCGTCTACGGCACGGAACGCCGGCACGCGTCCGCGCTTGGGGTACTCGATCGCGACGTTCTCGAACGAGAGGACGGGATCGCCGAGCTTCGAGCGACGTTCCGCGTCCTCGCGCGCAGCGACCTCGGCGAGACGAAGCGCGGAGGTGTCGCCGTCGAGTGCCGCGGTCGTGTCGATCACCTCGTCGCCGCCGACACCGATACGCGGCACGGCTGCAAGCAACTGCTGGGTGTAGGGGTGCTGGGGGTGGTCGAAGACGCCCTGCACCGTCCCCCGCTCGACGATCACACCCTTGCGCATCACGACGATGTCCTCGGCGATGTCGGCAACGACACCCATGTCGTGGGTGATGATGAGCACGGCCGAGTCCAGGCGGTGGCGGAGGTCGCGCATGAGGTCGAGGATTTCCGCCTGCACCGTCACGTCCAGAGCCGTCGTCGGCTCGTCGGCGATGAGAAGCTTCGGGTCGCAGGACAGCGACTGCGCG
The DNA here is from genome assembly GCA_029959865.1 of Microbacteriaceae bacterium PS02070. Classification (GTDB taxonomy): domain Bacteria; phylum Actinomycetota; class Actinomycetes; order Actinomycetales; family Microbacteriaceae; genus Microbacterium. The sequence goes on from JASCPE010000003.1 coordinate 71,244, forward strand.
ATCATCGCACGCTGCCGCTGGCCACCGGAGAGCTGGTGCGGGTAGGAGTTGAACGCCTTGATCGGGTCGGGAAGGTCGACGAGATCGAGCAGTTCGAGTGCCCGCTCCTTCGCCTTGCTCGGGCTCCAGCCGTAGTGAGTGCGCAGGGTCTCGATGATCTGGAAGCCGATCGTGAAGACGGGGTTCAGCGCCGTCATCGGCTCCTGGAAGATGACCGCGATCTCACCGCCGCGCACGTGGCGCAGGCGCTCCGGGTCGAGGTTGAGGATCTCCTCGCCGTTGAGCTTGACGCTGCCGCGCACGCGTGCGGTCTTGGGGAGAAGTCCGAGCATCGCCATGGAGCTCGCGCTCTTGCCCGATCCGGATTCACCCACGATCGCAAGCGATTCGCCGCGGTCGACGGTGTAGTTGAGGTCCTTCGCGGCCGGGACCCAGAATCCATCGACGGCGAAGTCGACCGAGAGCCCGGAGACCTCCAGGAGAGGTCCGGCGTACGGGGTGGGGTTATCGTGGGCGCTCATACATCGGTCCTGACGTTGGTCACTGCAAGAATGGCTGGATGAGCGGAACCCTCACCCTGCACTCCCGTTTCAATCGAATCATGGCGGTGGTCTGCGTCGTGCTGGCGGGCATTCTGGTGTATGTGGGCACCCAGTCCGCTCCACCGCTGCTGTGGTCGCTGCCGGCGGCGGGCCTGCTTGTGTTCTGGGCGTGGGAGGCGCTGTGGGCACCGGGTCTCACCATCGACGATGCCGGAGTGCGCATCCGCAACGTGACCCACACGGTCGACTTGCCCTGGGAAGCGCTCATTCACGTCGACACGCGCTTCGCGCTGACCCTGCGCACGCCCGATGCAGCGTACACGGCGTGGTCCGCGCCCGCCCCCAGCGCACTCACCGCGGCGCGCGTCGGCCGCCGGGCAGACAACCGAGAACTGCGCGTTGCCGGTGCCGCTCCGCGTCCCGGCGATCTCGCCGGCACCGACTCGGGCGATGCCGCCCTCCTCATCCGGGAGGAGTGGCAAGCGCGGGTGGAAGCGGGGCTGATCGAGGCGGGCGCCGCCGATCGCTACCGGGCGACGCGTCGCGTGCACGCGGGCGTTCTCGCCGGCTTCGCTGCGCTGGTCGCCGCAACGGTGTGGGGCTTCCTCTACAACTGACCGCGTCATGGCTTCGGGCTCTCCTCGTCGCGCGGAGCGTCGGGATCGTTCGGGTCCGCGGGGTCGTGCTTCACGGTGTCGCTGAAGCGCTCACCGTGCAACATGTGGGTCGCCTCCCCGAGTGCCGTACCGGACGCCGTCGGGACGACCTCGACCGTCGCATCCGCTGGCAGTTCCTTCACCTTCCGGAAGTTGACCCGCTTCTGACGCGGGTCGAATGCGTCACGAAGGCCGTCACCGATGAAGTTGACCAGCAGCGAGAGCAAGACGATGAGCGCGGCCGGCCACCAGAACAGGTAGGGCCGCGTCTGGAAGGCTGACTCGTTGGCGGAGATCAAGAGACCCAGCGACACATCGGGGCTGCGGACGCCGTAGCCAAGGAAGGACAGCGCGGTTTCCAGGATGATCGCCGCGGCGATCATCAGCGTCGCCGACACGATGACGATGCCCATCGCATTGGGCAGGATGTGCTTGAAGATGATGCGCAGATCCGATGCGCCCGCGACACGCGCTGCCTCGACGAACTCACGTTCACGCAGGGACAGGAACTCCCCACGCACGAGACGCGCCGTTCCCGTCCAGACCAGCAGGCCCAGGAAGAAAGCAAGTGGGACGGGTCCGAGACCTCCGACCGCAACACCGACGACCGCGCCCAGCACGATCACGGGGATGACGATCACGACGTCGGTGAGGCGCATCAGCACCGCATCCACCCAGCCGCGGTAGTAGCCGGCGATCGCGCCGACGACGACGCCGATGAACGTTCCGACGCCGCCGATGATGAACATGATGTAGGTCGAGACGACGATGCCGCGCATCGTCATCGCGAAGTAATCCTTGCCGACATTGCTCTGGCCGAACGGGTGGTCCCCGAAGTGGATGCCGTCGCCGCCGAGCCAGGTCGGGATGAGAGACAGCGTCGGCCGCCCACCGTTGGCGGGGGGCAGCAACTCGGCGTAGGACCACTTCCACCAGCCGGGAAGCCCGAAGGCGCCCGATGCCGTCATCGCGAAGATGATGATCGCGAGGAACAAGGCGATGCTGATCAGAGCGGGCTTGTGCTCGAGGAAGCGGCGCAGGACGAGGCGCCCCTGGCTGATACCGCGTTCGTCGTCGGTCACGACGGTCGTGGTCGTGGTTTCGTTCGGAGTCGACATCAACGGGCCCTCACTCTCGGGTCGAGCGCCGAGTAGGTCAGGTCGGCGATGAAGTTGAACGCGATCGTGAAGATGGCCACGACGATGAAGTACGCCATCACCGGATTCGGGTCAATCGGACGAAGGCCCTGCATGAACAGTGCCCCCATGCCGGAGAACGCGAAGATGCGCTCCGTGATGACCGCACCACCGATGAGAGACCCGACGTCGGCGGCGACGATGGTCGTGATCGGAATCAGTGAGTTGCGGAACGCGTGTCGGACGACGACCGCGCGCTCGGGAAGTCCCTTCGCACGTGCGGTCCGGATGTAGTCCTGGTTCATCACCTCGAGCATGCCGCCGCGGGCATACCGGGTATAGAGGGCGAACGAGATGAGCATGAGGCTGATCGTCGGCAGGAGCAGGTGTGTTCCCGTGTCGATCAGGTGCGTCCAGAAGTCGCCGCGGATATTCGGCGTCGTCGACCCGACCGTCGCGATCGGTCGGCCAGCCACGCGCGGGTTGCTGACGTAGGCGTTCCAGTTCTGCATGATCTGCTCGATCACGATGACACCCGCGCCGAGCGCTCCCCCGAAGCCGCCGATGCGCATCGCCTGGCCCTTGTCGTGCTCACCGAGGAGCCACCCCGCCAGAAGGCCCACTCCGATCGCACCCGCGATGACCACGAGCAGGGCGATCCACCCCCATACCTTGAGGTAAGGCTGAAGGAGGAAGTACCCGACGACCAACACGACACCCACCACGGCGGCCGTACGCCACGCGAATCGCGCCTTCGGGCCGGCGATCAGGAATGCCATGGCACCGGCGAGCACGAGGATCAAGAGCGGCCCGACGACCGGGCCGAGGCTCGGGTCGAGTACCCACTGCGTCGCCGAGATGTAGTAGAGCATCGCGAAGGTCATCAGGAAAGACGCGGCGAAAGCCACGAGGCGTCGTTTACGCTCCCCGCCGAAGATCGCTTGCCACATCAACCCGGAGAGGACCGACAGGATGATGATCCATGCCCAGGAGATGACCGGCTCTCTCAGCCAGTCGTTGAAACCGAGCGCGACGAAGACCTTCAGAAGAACACCCATGACGAACGAGGGCAAGGAGTACAGGAAGAAGCCGATGAACGTGAAGGTGTAGTCCACCGCACTGTACTGACGAAGCGCAGAGATGATCCCGACCGTGATGCCGAGGACGATGGCGAGGATCGTGGATGCGGTCACCAGCTGCAGCGTTGCAGCCATGGCGCGCGGGAGAAGAATCGTGACCGGCTGATTGGCGATCGTGACACCCAGGTCACAGGTGAGGAAGGGGACGGCGCATTGAGCAGCGCCCACGAGCCAATTGAACCAGCGCACGATGAGGGGGTCATTCAGACCGAGCCACTGGATGCGCTGCTCGATCAGCTGATCTTTGTTCGGCAAGGGTGAGGCGCGCAGCTCGTCGAGCGGGTCACCCGCCCAGGAGACGAGGACGTACATGAGCAATGAGGCGGCGATCAGGATGATGATCGACACGCCGATGCGGCGAAGAATGTAGCTGAGCAAAGGGCGGCCCTTCTGCGGTGTGGGGCCACCGTATCAGCACGCCGACGCGCTGCGTCGACGGCTCACGGTCCCCCCGAATCGATAGTGAAACGCCTCGGGGGCGGCAGGCACAGGGCCCGCCGCCCCCTTTGGCGTTTTCAGTCGCGGAGAGTGATTACTCCGTGACCTCCCACTCCCAGAAGTTCCAGATCGGGCCCGTCTGGTTACCCATGTAGGTGATACCGGTGATGCGGTCCGTGTGGGCCTGGAGACCAGCGCTCTGGAAGAGCGGCAGGCCGTAGCCGTCAGCGAACAGCTCCGTGTCAGCCTGGATCGTGAGCTCGTCGATCGTCGCCGTGTCCAGCGTGACCGGGATTTCGCGACCGATCTCGTCGACGGTGTCGTTGGCGTACTTGTTGAAGTTCGACCCACCGTAGCTCGCGAAGATCTGCGGGATCGTGCCGTTACCGACACCCGGGCTGACCCAGCCGAAGATGACCGCGTCATAGATGTCGGTTCCGAGCTGAGCGCTCCAGTCTTCACGTCCACCGTCTTCGACGGTGAAGCCCGCCTCAGCAGCCGACGCCTGGATGGCCTCGAATGCCGCGACGCGGTTCGGGTTGGCAATGTTGTACATCAGGCGGACGGTCGGGGTCTCCCCGTCGAGGAGCTCCTTGGCGCCCTCGATGTCGACCTCGGCGTAGGCGTCCGAGCCGTTCGCGGCGACTGCGTCCGCGTAGGCGGACTGCGCCGGGATGAACAGCTGCGAGTTGAGGACCTCTGCCTCAGGGTTGATCGGCTTCATCAGCGTGTCGACGATCTGCTGACGCGGGATCGTCTTGAGGAAGGCCTCACGGACGTTCGCGTCTTCGAAGACACCCGCGAAGGTGAGGTCGAGGTGGTCGTAGGACAGCTCGTCACCCTGCTCGATCTGGATCCCGTCCAGCGCCTCGAGGGCGGTGAGCGTGTCACCCGATGCCTGCGGCACGATGATGTCGACCTCGCCGTTCTGAAGCGCGGAGACCTGAGCCTGCGTGTCGCCGATGAAGCGGATGGTCAGCTCAGTGAACGACGGGGTGAGGTCACCCTTGTAGTTCTCGTTCAGCGTCAGCGTCATCGACTGCGTGGGCTCCCACGAGCTGATGACGAACGGGCCGCTCGAGAGGTACAGCGACTCGTCCTCCGGAAGCGACGTCATGTCGAAGCCGGTGTTCCAGAAGTCAGCGGCAGCCTTGAGGGTCTCGTTGACCGGAGCCGGGTTGGCGGCGTCACCACGGGGCGAGGTAAGGATCGTGTCGACGAGATCTGCGACCTCGACGCCGGCCTTCTCAGCGACGACGTGCACCGGCTGGTCGATCAGACCCTGCAGGTTCCAGTCGACGTAGGGGGTGTCGTATTCGACGGTGAGCGAGAGCTTGTCGTCGGCGACCTCGGTGATCGTGGAGGTGTTCAGGCCCTCGGTCGATCCGGCGTACGCGAAGTAGCTGTTACCACCGTTGGTGATGTTGCCCTCGGCGTCAGTCTCGGCGTCGTCGAAGATGCCCGAAGCAACGGCCCAGCCGAAGACCAGGTCGTCGGTGTCGATTGCGTCACCGTCGGACCACTCGAGGCCCTCGTTGAGGGTGTACTTCACCTGCAGCGGGTCCTCGCTGACGAGTTCCATCGTTCCGAACGACTCGTCCGGGACGACCTCGTAGGAGTCGCTGACGTAGGTGAATCCAGCGCGGGTGAGGTAGTTCACCTTGCCGTTGGTGTCGAGGTTACCCGTGGCACTGATGGCGTTCGCGCTGGTGAACTCGTTCGTTTCCGCGATGATCACCGCAGTGTCGACCACGGCCTCGCCGTTGTCTCCACCGTCATCGGTGCCTTCGCCGGACCCGGGGGCCGTGCAGGCTGCAAGGGCGAGCGCGGTGATTCCGAGCCCCGCTCCTGCGGCCAGGGCGCGCTTGCGCCACGTCATTTCTGACACTGTTCCTCCTGATAAAAGGTTGGCACCCAAGCTGAGAAAGCCCTGGGCACGGATAGGGACACGATAGGCACGGGTTTCCAGCCCATCCAAATGGGGTGGCAAACCGTTACACATCCTTTACTCAAATGGCGCAGATCGTGTCAATCTGACAACGTGCCCGACTTCTCCCCGACGGAATCGCCCAGGATCACCTCTTCACGCACCCGCCTCTGGTGGGAGATCGCAATCGTGCTCTCGCTCTCGGTGGGACGGTCGATCGTGTACTCCGTTCTCTCGCTCATTCGCGCGCTCTCGCGGCCCGAGCCGCTGGGTGATCAGGCCACGTCGCTGAACGCGGGAGCGAGCGCGGAGCAGTTCTGGGAGGTGCTGTACGAGTTCGTCGACGCCTTCTTTGCGTTCGCTCCGGTCGCGCTGGCTCTCTATCTGCTGTGGGAGCCAGGAAAGTCCGTGTTTCGCGCGCTCGGGTTGGACTTTCGACGATTCGGGGGCGACCTCGGTCGCGCCGTCGCGCTTCTCGCGATCATCGGCATCCCCGGTCTCGGCCTGTACGCGCTGGGGCGTCTCGCCGGCATCACTGTGCAGGTCGATGCCTCTCCCCTGTCCGGTTCGTGGTGGACGATCCCGCTGCTGCTGCTTGCCGCTCTGCGCGCGGGGGTGACGGAGGAGGTCATTTGGCTCGGCTATCTGTTCGACCGGCTGCGCTTGCTCGGATGGTCATGGTGGACGATCATCCTCACCAGCGCGGCATTGCGCGGGGCCTATCACGCCTACCAGGGCATCGGACCGATCCTCGGCAACATCGCCATGGGCATCGTCTTCGGCTGGTTGTACAAGCGCTGGGGTCGAGTCATGCCCTTCGTTCTCGCCCACATCCTCATCGACGTCATCGCCTTCGTCGGCTACCCGCTCGCCGCCGCATGGTGGCCCGGCCTCTTCGCCCCCTCCTGACCTCCGCCCCGCCACCCCACGTCGTGCTGGTCCGGCCACTTCTCCACCGGGCCGTGTGCGAAACGGGTTCTCCACCTACGGCACCTTCGTGGGCACGCGGACTCGACGGCGCGCAACGGTGGAGTGATGACGACCTCGGCGCCGATCACGCTCACCCGGACGAACGACGCGGACGGGTGAGGGCACCCTGTCGTCGGAACGCGGTGTAGGCCCGCGTATTCGGCGACAGGATGCGGTTACCCGTCCGCGAGCACGGAGCGGACGTCGGGTGGGTCAGGTGAAGGCGGAGGGTGGGGGGCAGGCGCAGACGAGGTTGCGGTCACCGTAGGCGTTGTCGATCCGGCGTACCGGAGGCCAATACTTGCGGCGCACGAGGGTGCGCACGGGGTAGACAGCGATGTCGCGAGCGTAGGGGTGGGTCCACTCGCCGGTGATCACGGCATCGGCGGTGTGAGGCGCGTTCACGAGCGGGTTGTCGTCGGCGGGCCACTCCCCCGCCGCCACGCGTTCGGCCTCTCCGTGGATCGCGATCATGGCGTCGATGAAGCGGTCGAGCTCCTCCAGATCCTCAGACTCGGTCGGCTCGACCATGAGGGTCCCAGCGACGGGGAAGGACATCGTCGGCGCGTGGAAGCCGTAATCGATGAGACGCTTTGCGACGTCGTCAACGGTGATCCCGGTGTTCTGCTTGAGCGGCCGCAGGTCAACGATGCACTCGTGCGCGACGAGGCCATCGTTTCCCGTGTAGAGGATGGGATAGAAGTCGCTCAGCCGCGACGCAACGTAATTGGCGGCAAGGACCGCCGCCCCCGTCGCGGCACGCAGGCCCTCGGCTCCCATCATCCGGATGTACGCCCACGAAATCGGCAGGATCGACGCGGAACCATACGGCGCGGCAGACACCGGCCCGCCCTCGAAGACGAACCCACCGGCGTGCTCGGCACGCTGCGCCATCGGATGCGAGGGCAGGAACGGCGCCAGGTGCGCCTTCGCCGCGACCGGGCCGACGCCGGGCCCGCCGCCGCCGTGCGGAATCGCGAACGTCTTGTGCAGGTTCAGGTGCGACACGTCACCGCCGAGCTCACCGAAGCGCGCGAATCCGACGAGCGCGTTGAGGTTCGCACCGTCGACATAGACCTGGCCACCCGCCGCGTGCACGGCATCGGTGATCGCAACGACATCCTGCTCGTACACGCCATGCGTCGACGGGTATGTGATCATCAACGCGGCGATGCGATCGGCATGCGCCGCGATCTTCGCTTGCAGATCGTCGAGGTCGACGTTGCCCTCCTCATCGCACGCGATGACGACGACGCGCATCCCGGCCAGCACCGCCGACGCCGCGTTTGTGCCGTGCGCTGACGACGGGATGAGGCAGACATCGCGCTCGGGTGCGCCGCTTGCCTCGTGAAAGGCACGGATGGCAAGGAGCCCGGCCAGCTCACCCTGGGATCCTGCGTTGGGTTGCAGAGAGACCGCGTCGTATCCGGTGAGCTCGGCCAGCCACGACTCCAACTGGTCGATCAACGTGAGGTATCCCTCGACGTCAGACGCCGGTGCGAAGGGGTGGACCCGGGCGAACTCCGGCCACGAGACGGCAGCCATCTCGGTGGCGGCATTGAGCTTCATGGTGCATGAACCGAGCGGAATCATTCCGCGCTCCAACGCATAGTCCCGATCGGCGAGTTGTTTGAGATAGCGCATCATCGCCGTCTCGGAGCGGTGCGCGTGAAAGACCGGGTGCGTGAGGAACTCGTCGTTTCGTCGCAGCGGTTTCGGAAGCAAGTCGATCGCCAGGCCAAGATCAGACAGTGGCGGATGGCTCGCGCTCCACTCTGGAGCCAGCCCGGCACCCCCCTCGCCGAAGGGAAGCCCAGTCGCTCCGAACACCCGCGCGAGCGTCGCGACCTCATCCAGAGTCGTCGTCTCATCGACCGAGATGCCAACCGAGTCGGCATCTCTCGCCCACAGCAGGAAGCCCTGCTCACGCGCCCGCTCCACAATCTCGTCGGCGCGTGCGGGGACCTCGACAACGATGGTGTCAAAGAAGTCCTCGTGACGAACCACGGCACCTGCGCTCACGATCCAGTTCCGCAGGAGATGGGCGTTCGTGGTCACCTCCGAGGCGATGGCGCGGAGCCCATCCGGCCCGTGGTAGACGGCATACATCGCGGCCATGACAGCCAGAAGCACCTGTGCGGTGCAGATGTTCGACGTCGCCTTTTCGCGCCGAATGTGCTGCTCGCGCGTCTGGAGCGAGAGCCGGTAGGCCGGCTGCTCATCGCGATCGAGCGAGACGCCGACCAGGCGACCGGGCAACTGGCGTTCGAGCCCGGAACGCACCGCCATGTAGCCCGCGTGCGGCCCGCCGAAACCCATCGGTACGCCGAAGCGCTGGGTCGTCCCCACGGCAATGTCCGCGCCGAGCGATCCCGGTGAGCGGACGAGAGTGAGCGCGAGCAGATCCGCCGCCACGACGGTGAGTCCGCCCGCTGCGTGCACGGCCGCGAGGACATCGCTCGGGTCCCACAGTCGCCCGGAGGCACCGGGGTACTGGACGAACGCGCCGAAGACGGCCGCGTCGTCGGACAGAGGTACGTCGTACGCGGTGTCGCGCAGCTCGATCCCGACAGCCGCTGCCCGGTGCGTCAGCACTGCCTTCGTCTGCGGCAGCGCGTCAGCGTCGACGAGGAAGACGTTCGACTTCGACTTTGACGCACGGCGCGCCAGGAGCATGCCCTCCACCACGGCGGTCGCTTCGTCCAGCATCGACGCGTTGGCTGTCGCGAGCCCGGTGAGGTCGGTCACCATTGTCTGGAAGTTGATGAGCGCTTCCAGACGGCCCTGCGAGATCTCCGGCTGATACGGCGTGTAGGCCGTGTACCAGGACGGATTCTCCAGCACGTTTCGCGCGATCACCGACGGAGTATGCGTGTCGTAGTACCCGAGTCCGATCATCGATCGATGGACACGGTTGCGAGCGGCGAGATCGCGCAGCTCCACAAGAGCTTCCGCCTCGGAGGCGGCCTCGGGAAGAACGGTGTCGGAGGTCTCGTCTGCGTCGATCGCTCCGGGCAGGGCTGCACGAACGAGAGCGGCGACCTGCTCGGTCACGTCTGGATGAGCGAGGGCGCCTTCAGGATCGCGATCGATCTCGGAGACCGACCGCCCCATCGCGGCCAGCATCGCGCGTTGGGCATCCTGCCCCGTTCCGATGTGACGATCAGCGAAGCTCACGCGTCGCCGCCGGTGAGAGCCACGTACGCCTCACGCTCGAGCAGGTCATCCACGCCGTCGACGCTGTCGGAAGCCTCCACCTTGATGAGCCAACCACCTTCGAAGGGTGCGCTGTTCACGATCGATGGGTCATCGATGACATCCTGATTCACCTCGACGACCGTGCCGGTGATCGGGGCGAAGAAGTCACCGACAGACTTGGTCGACTCGATCTCTCCGCACACCTCGCCGGCCGTGATCTCGGTGCCCACCTCGGGCAGGTCGACGAAGACGATGTCGCCGAGCTGACCCGCGGCATAGTCGGTGATTCCGATCGTGACGGTGCCGTCGTCGGCGGCGATCCACTCGTGCTCTTCGGTGTACTTCAGGGCGGAAAGGTCAGTCATGTCGTCCTCCGGTAGAAAGGCAGGCTGGTCACTGTGGCAGGAATGGTCTTGCCACGCACGTCGATATCGAGGGCGGTGCCCGGCGCGCTGACCGCGCGCGCGACGTACGCCATCGCGATGGGATGTCCGAGCGTCGGGCTGAGCGCGCCGCTCGTGATGACACCGACCTCCGAGCCGTCAGGATCGAGGATCCGGTAGCCCGCGCGACCCGCCCGCTTTCCTTCGCTGATAAGGCCGACCAGTATCGGCAGGTCCTCGTCGTCTGCGGCCGCGGCGTCTTTCCCCACGTAGGACTCCTTGTCCTGTGCGACCGTGCGCGCCAGCCCCGCCTGCGCCGGACGAATGTCCGTGCTGAGCTCATGACCATGCAACGGCATTCCGGCCTCAAGCCGGAGCGTGTCCCGCGCTGCGAGGCCGGCCGGGATGAGTCCGACGGGCGCCCCCGCGGTGAGGAGAGCGTCCCACAACGCCGTCGCGAGACGATTGGGGACGAGAAGTTCGAAGCCGTCCTCGCCGGTGTAGCCCGTGCGGGCTACCAGGAGCGGCTCACCCGCAAACGTACCGGCGGACCAGGCGTAGTAGCCGAGATCGTCCAGCCCCGGATTCAGGTTCTCGATTCCGACGGTCTGGTCCAGGATCTCCTGTGCGCGAGGACCTTGCACGGCCACGAGCGAGACTTGCTCGCTGATGTCCTCGAGGGTCGCACCGGGTGGTCCGGCGACGTGCGCGAAGTCCGTCTCCTTTCGCTCCGGCGTCGTCGGCATCTCCGCGAGCCGACGACGCAGCTCCGTGGCGACGATGTCGTGATTGCCGGCGTTGGAAATGACCAGGATTCGATCGTCGCCGATGCGATACACGATGACGTCGTCGAGGATCCCTCCGGTTGCGTCCAGGAGCAACGAGTACTTCGCTTTGCCGACCTTCATGGCGGAGATCCTGCCCGCGAGGGCGTAATCCAGGAACGCGGCCGCACGGGAACCATCGACAATGAACTCCGCCATGTGCGAGATGTCGAACAGGCCCGCGGCAGTGCGCACGGCGTGGTGCTCGGCGAGGTCGGAGGTGTACCGCACGGGCATGGCCCAGCCGCCGAAGTCGGTGAACGCGGCACCGAGTGCCTCGTGGCGTTCACGCAACGGGGTGTAGCGAAGGTCGGACATGAGTTCTCCCCTGTGGGCAGGTACCGGGCTCGGCACCTGTGAACTCCCCCTCTGTCATTGGCCTGAGAGTTTCACCGGCGCACCGGCTTTCACCTTCGGCGGGCTCCCGCGGGGAAGCCCTTTCCAGAGCGGCCGGACGGGAACGGTAGGGGTGCCTGAGAGATTAACGGGGAGGTTTGCTCCTTCGGCGTCCGCCTGCGCGGACTCTCCCGCACACGTCATGCGGCCTATCTTCAGTTACGCGGCTCAGCATACCCGACCCGGTGCCGCCGCGTGAATGTCCCCGAACAACGCACACACTTGCCTTTAAGTCACGATGACAATAAGATCGCTGTCGGAGGTTACAGTCACTATGACCAAAAGCAGGGTGTCGGCACACGACGAACACATCCGCGTCGCCGTGTCGACCGTGATCTTCAGCCTCCGCGCGACCCCCGACGCAGGCAGCGCCCGAGTGTGGCTGCCGCTCGTGCGCCGCACCCGCGACCCGTTCGAGGGTCAGTGGGCGCTCCCTGGCGGGTGGCTCGACATCGACGAGGGACTGGAGCAGGCCGCATCGCGGACGTTGGCCGAAACGACGTCGCTTGCCCCGACCTACCTGGAGCAGCTGTACGCGTTCGGCGACGTCGGTCGTTCTCCGAGCCGGGTCGTCTCTGTCGTCTACTGGGCGCTCCAACGCGAGGATGCCTCGCTCAGCAGCATCGCGGACGAGAACGTGGCGTGGTTCGACACCGGCGACCTCCCGCCGCTCGCTTTCGATCACGCTCACATCATCGAGTACGCGCTGTGGCGACTGCGCAACAAGGTCGGATACTCGCGCATCGCCCACGGGTTGCTTCCCGAGGAGTTCACGCTCGCGCAACTGCGCGAGGTCTACGAGGCGATCCTCGGCAGGCGTCTGGACGCCGCCAACTTCCGCCGCCAGGTGGAGAACTCCGGCACCCTCCGACCGACCGACCGGTATCGCACCGGCAGTCACCGCCCCGCACGCCTGTACCGCTACAACCGAGACGTCGAACTGGCCGACCGCGGCCCCCTCCCCGATCAGGAGCAGTCATGAGTGCCACGCCGATCACACTGGTGCCCCGCGACGCGAGCGTGGATCACACGATCCAGGCGATCGTCACCGGCGACCAGACCGCAGAGACCTGCAATACGGATCTCGCCCTCGGGCCGTGGAACTTCGACACGCGCCCCGGCTACGGTCCCGGCTCGTCGATGGGCGACGTGATCCCCGTCGGCGCACCTCGGCAGGGCGAACTCCCACAGGAGTACCGGGACACCACCGAAGAGGACCTCGCCCGCCGGATCCGCGCCGCGAAGGAGACACTCGGCGAGCGCGTGCTCGTGCTCGGCCACTTCTACCAGCGCGAAGAGGTCGTCCAGCACGCAGACTATGTGGGCGACTCCTTCCAACTCGCCGGCGCCGCCAAAGCCAGCCCCGAAGCCGAGGCGATTGTTTTCTGCGGCGTGCACTTCATGGCCGAAACCGCCGACCTCCTCTCCCGCCCAGACCAGGCGGTCATCCTGCCGAACCTCGCGGCGGGGTGCTCGATGGCAGACATGGCCAACATCGACCAGGTCGAAGAGTGCTGGGAGCAACTCGCCGACGTTCTCGGAGATCTCGACACTCCCGATGAAGACGGCCGGGTCCCGGTCATCCCGGTGACGTACATGAACTCCTCTGCCGCGATCAAAGGCTTCGTGGGTCGCCACGGCGGCATCGTATGCACGTCCTCCAACGCGCACACGGTGCTGGAGTGGGCTTTCGCGCGCGGCCAGCGGGTGCTCTTCTTCCCCGACCAGCATCTTGGGCGCAATACGGCAAAGGCGATGGGTGTCGCGCTGGAGCAGATGCCGCTGTGGAATCCGAGGCGCCCACTCGGCGGGTCGACACCGGAGACTCTGCGTTCCAGCCGTGTGATCCTCTGGCACGGATTCTGTTCCGTGCACCGCCGGTTCACGGTCGACCAGATCGAGCAGGCACGCCGCGAGCACCCAGGCGTGCGGGTCATCGTGCACCCCGAGTGCCCGATGGACGTCGTCGATGCCGCCGACGAATCGGGCTCCACGGACTACATTCGCCGGGCAATCGCCGGCGCGACGGCGCCGACGACGTTCGCGGTCGGCACCGAAATCAACCTCGTCCAACGCTTGGCAGCGGAGTACCCGCAGCACACGATCTTCTGCCTCGACCCCGTCGTCTGCCCGTGCTCCACGATGTACCGCATCCACCCCGGCTATCTCGCATGGGTCCTGGAGTCGCTCGCTGCCGGGGAGGTCGTGAACCGGATCACCGTGCCCGACGAGGTCGCCGACCCGGCGCGCGTCGCACTCGAACGCATGCTCGCTGCAAAGCCTCCCTCGTCGCCCGCGCTGCGAGCGGCGCCAGAGGCACGCGCATGACGCGGCACGTCGTCGTGGTGGGCTCCGGAATCGCCGGACTCACGGCAGCGCGCCACGCCGCTCATGCCGGATGCCGAGTCACCCTGGTGACAAAGGACGTCCTCGACCACGCCAACACCCGCTTCGCTCAGGGCGGGATCGCGGGCGTGATGTTCGCGGATGACCGCGCCGACGCGCACGTCCAGGACACGCTCGTGGCAGGCGCAGGGCTCTCCGACCCGCGCGCCGTGCGCGTGCTGGTCGAGGAGGGTCCGTCGCGCATCCGCGAGCTCATCGCCGCGGGAGTCGAGTTCGACCGCGAGCCTGACGGTGCGTTCGTGCGCGGGCTGGAGGCGGCGCACTCCTATCCGCGCATTCTCCACGCCGGCGGCGACGCGACCGGAACCGTGATCGAGCGCGCGCTCGTCGCCGAGCTGCGCGGCTCCACCGAGGTGGCGGTGCGCGAACACGCCTTCCTCGTCGATCTCGTCATCGACGCCGGGCGGGTTCGCGGAGTCGATCTGCTCGTGGGCGAGCACGCGACGGAACCGCTGGTCACCGGAACGCGGGAGCGAATCGACGCCGATGCCGTCATCCTTGCGACCGGCGGCGCCGGTGAGCTGTACAGTCGGTCCACCAATCCGTCCGTCGCGACCGCTGACGGTATCGCAGCCGCGCTGCGCGCCGGTGCCGCGGTCGCGGACCTGGAGTTCGTTCAGTTTCATCCCACGGTCCTCGCCGTGGGCGCCCCGTTCCTGATCTCCGAAGCCGTTCGAGGAGAGGGGGCAGTCCTGCGTGACCGTGCGGGACGCCGGTTCGCACTCGACGCGCATCCCGACGGTGAGCTTGCTCCACGGGATGTCGTCGCGCGCGCGATCGCCGCGCAGATGGCGACACAGGATGGACAGCCGGTGCTGCTCGACGCGACCGGGGTGCGCGCGAATGCGGAAGAGACGGACGCGTTCCTCGCGGCCCGTTTCCCCACGATCGATCGGGCGGTGCGTGTTCGTGGAATCGATTGGGCGCGAGAGCCCGTGCCCGTCACCCCCGCCGCGCACTACCTCATGGGCGGGATCGTCACGGACCTGAACGGCCGTACGACGGTGCCCGGCCTCTACGTCGTTGGGGAGGTGGCGCGGACCGGAGTTCACGGCGCTAACCGCCTGGCGTCGAACTCTCTGCTCGAAGGGGCCGTGTTCGGTGCCCGCGCCGGCGATGCGGTCGCCGTTGATCCCGTCGACGTCGCAGCCGTCTCCGACCGCGTGCGCACCGTGGCGCCCGCAGCACTCCCTGCGCTCACCGCTCCCGCGTTCTCGCGCAGTGCGTTGCAGGCCCTCATGTGGCAGCATGCGGGCCTCGTCCGCACCGCACGGGGACTCACGCTCGCCGCGGAAGTCCTCGCTGCCTGGAGCACGC
The DNA here is from genome assembly GCA_029959865.1 of Microbacteriaceae bacterium PS02070. Classification (GTDB taxonomy): domain Bacteria; phylum Actinomycetota; class Actinomycetes; order Actinomycetales; family Microbacteriaceae; genus Microbacterium. The sequence continues at coordinate 86,575 of JASCPE010000003.1, forward strand.
AGCAACGGATCGCGGCGACCGAGCATGACCGGGAGAACGAGAACCTCCTCCTCGTTGCGCGCCACCTCGTCGCCGCGGCGCTCGCGCGCACCGAGTCGGTCGGCGCGCACCACCGCAGCGACGATACAACGACCCGGATTCCCGAGGGACTCGTCACGGAAGGAGCCGCATGATGCTCACCTCCGCTCTCATCGATCGCACGGTCGCTGCGGCGCTCGAGGAGGATGCCCCGTGGGGGGACCTCACCAGTACGACGTTGCTCCCCGAGACGGCGCACGCGACGGCACAGTTACGCGCCCGCGAGGCCGGGATCTTCAGCGGCGGCGGTGTGTTCAAAGCTGCCTTCGCCCTCACCGACCCGCGAGTGGGCGTGACCCTCAGCCGCGCCGACGGCGACTCCTTCGAGGCGGGGGATGTCCTTGCCACGGTCATCGGCCCAGCCCGAGCCGTCCTCACCGCGGAACGGGTGGGGTTGAACTTCGCGCAGCGAATGTCAGGAATCTCCTCGTTGACCGCGCGCTACGTCTCTGCCGTCGCCGGCACCCACGCCCGCATCGTTGACACTCGGAAGACGACGCCCGGACTGCGGGCGTTCGAGCGCCACGCGGTGCGGGCCGGCGGAGGGTTCAATCATCGCTTTTCGCTGTCCGACGCCGTCATGGCGAAAGACAACCATCTCGCGGTCCTCTCGGCGGCGGGAGGCGACCTTGCGATGGGTCTCCGCGAGCGGCTTGCGACTCTGGGGCACACCACGCACGTGGAGATCGAGGTTGACCGCAGGGATCAGATCGAGACGGCGCTTTCAGCCGGAGCGCACACAGTCATGCTCGACAACTTCGACCTCGACGATCTCCGCGCCGCCGTGCGACAGATCGATGGACGCGCCACGATCGAGGCATCCGGCGGTGTCACGCTCGACACCGTGAGATCGATCGCGGAGACCGGTGTGGATGTCATCTCCGTTGGCGCACTCACCCATTCCGCACGCGCGATCGATCTGGGCCTCGACGTCGTCATCGAGGTGTGATGCTGTACCTCGACCACGCCGCCACCTCGCCTGTGCGGCCCGAGGTCGTCGAGGCGATGGCGCCTTTCCTCACGACACGGTTCGGCAATGCCTCCAGTCATCACACCGTCGGTGAGGCGGCCGCAGACGCGCTGGGAGCCGCACGCGAGCGCATCGCCGAAATCGTCGGGATGCGTCCGGGCGACATCGTCTTCACCTCCGGGGGAACCGAAGCCAACAACCTCGCCGTCAAAGGCGTCGCGCTCGCGCGCGTGCTCGCCGGAGGCGGACCCGTCGACGTGGTCACGACACCGATCGAGCACGAGTCCATCCTCAGTTCGTGCACGTACCTCGCCCGCGCTCACGGCGTGCAGGTCACCTCGCTCCCGGTCGATGCCACGGGTCTCGTCGAACCCGACCATCTTGCGTCACGCCTGACCGGACGCACCGCGCTGGTCACCCTCGGCTACGCGAACAATGAGATCGGCACGGTGCAGGATGTCGCAGCACTGGCCGCCATCTGTCACGCTGCGCGCGTTCCACTCCATCTCGACGCGGTCCAAGCGGCGGGCTGGCTCCCGCTGGCGAACACGGGGGCCGATGCCCTGTCGATCGCAGGACACAAGGTGGGGGCACCGCAGGGCACGGGAGTGCTCGCACTCCGCGGTCGAATCCCGCTCGAACCACTGTTGCATGGCGGCGGTCAGGAGCGGGGCCGTCGCTCCGGCACCGAGAACATCGCCGGGGCCATCGCAATCGCGACCGCGCTGACCCTGGCTGAGCGGGACCGCGTCGCACACGCGGCGCGCGTTGCGAGCCTGCGTGATCGGTTCGTCGAGGAGGTTCTCCGGCGAGTACCGTCAGCCGCACTGACCGGGCACCCCACTCTGCGGCACGCTGCTTCGGCGAGCTTCACCTTCGCGGGCGTCTCCGGCGAGGCCATCCTGTTGGAGCTGGAGCGACGCGGCGTCGTCTCCTCCAGCGGGTCCGCCTGCGCCGCCGGCAGCGACGAGCCGTCTCACGTCCTGACCGCGATCGGCGTCGATGAAGCCACCGCCCGCACAGCCGTGCGCTTCACATTCGACCATCGGACCGCTATCGACCCGGGAGCGCTGGCGACGCTGGTCACCGATTCGCACGCCGCTGTTCGATCGATGCATGGGTCGCGCGGCCGTGAGAGTCGCTCTGTGTAGGGACGATCAGCCCAAGACACCCCAGGTGCGTTCGTCCGGTGGCGGATCAGCGAAGACAACCGTCGTGGGATTGACGCCATCGACAGGCGCCCGGTCGGCGCGCCGGTCGGGGTGCGACGTCGCGTTTCCTTCGGCGTCGCGCTCCATGCCTTCGATCCGTGCCGCAGCGACCTGCTGCGCGGCCAGCTCCGCGTAAAGCCCGCCACGCTCGATGAGTTCGGTGTGCGTGCCCGACTCGACGATCCGGCCCGCCTCCAGCACATGGATCACGTCCGCCCCCGCGACGGTGGAGAGGCGGTGGGCGATGGAGAGTGTCGTGCGTCCGCGGGCGGCGTTCTCCAGCGCCTCCTGCACGATGCGCTCCGACACGGTGTCCAGCGCCGATGTCGCCTCGTCCAAGAGCAGCACGGGCGGATCCTTCAGCAGCACCCGCGCGATCGCGATCCGCTGCTTCTCACCACCGGAGAGCCGGTAGCCGCGCTCCCCCACGGTCGTGTCGTAGCCGTCTTCGAAGCTCTCGATGATGTGGTGGATGTTCGCTGCCGTGCAGGCGCGAACGAGCTCTTCATCGGTGGCGTCGGGCTTGGCGTAGCGGAGGTTGTCACGGATCGACGCGTGGAAGAGATAGGTCTCCTGTGACACGATGCCGATGTGGTCGATGATCGACTCGTGCGTCAGCGCGCGGACATCGGCTCCGGCAAAACGCACCTCGCCGTCGCTCGCCTCATACATTCGTGGCGCGAGGTACAGCACCGTCGTCTTGCCCGCCCCAGACGGGCCGACGAACGCGACATGCTGGCCGGGCTCCGCGACGAACGAGACGCCGCCCAGGGTCGGCCTGCTCTGTGCCGTCGCATCGGGATAACGGAACACGACATCCCGAAACTCGATGCGCCCGATCGGACCAGGCGCCTGCTCGACTCTCACCGCGTCCGGCGCGTCCGTGATCGCCGGTACAAGGTCGAGATACTCGAAGATGCGCGCGAAGAGGGCAGCAGAGGTCTGCAGGTCGAGCGCGACGCGCATGAGCCCCATCAGGGGCTGAAGCAAACGGGCCTGGACCGTCGTGAACGCGACGATCGTGCCCGCGGTCAACAGCCCCTGCTCTCCGGCGATGAGGAAACCGGCGACGAGGTAGATGACCGCCGGGACACTGGCCATGATCACCTGCACGACAGCGAAGAACCCCTGCCCGCTCATGGCTCGACGCACCTGAAGACCCACCTGATTGGTGTTCTCCGCCTGGAAGCGCGCGGACTCCGTGCGGTTTCGATTGAAGGACTTCGAGAGGAGGATGCCGCTGACCGACAGCGTCTCCTGCGTGATCGAGGTGAGCTCCGAGAGTGACTCCTGCGTCTGCGCAGCGATGCGGGCCCGTACCTGTCCGACGCGGCGTTGAACCAGCACAAGGACCGGCATGAGGACGACTGCGATGAGCGTCAGGCGCCAGTCGATCAGGATCATCGCGACGAGCGAAGCAACGACCGTCACCACATTGCCGAGGATGCTCGTCACGGTGTTGGTCAGGACTCCGGACACGCCGCCGACGTCGTTCTGGAGACGCGACTGGATCACGCCGGTCTTCGTGCGGGTGAAAAAGCCGAGCTCCATCGACTGCAGGTGCTCGAACAGCCGCACACGCAGGTCCCCGGTCACGCGGTTGCCGACCGTACTGGTCAGCCACGTCTGAACGACGCCTACGACAGCGGAGAGGAGAAAGAGCGCGATCATCGCGCCGACGAGCCATGCGAGCAGGCTCAGGTCCGGGCCGGATCCGTCGACGGGAAAGAGCGCGTCGTCGAAGACCCGCTGGACGATCAACGGCGGAATCACTGCGATCGCAGCGCCGAAGACGACGAGGAGCCCCGTGAAGATGATCCGGGTGCGGTAGGGACGGAAAAGTGCCACGACACGTCGCCCGAGGTTCGCGATTCTCGGAGCATCGGCATTCTGGCGCCGTTGGGCGTCCTCGTCCATGCCTCGGAATCCGCCACGGCCACCCGGCCCGCCCATTGCCATTCCGTCAGCCTAACCACGCGCACGCCGGATGGTTCACGCGCACGGTCGGGAATGAATCGGACGGCGACAGGTTATCCTCACATGTTGGCCGCCGCCGATCATCCTTTCCCGACGACCGCGAGGAGCCTGTCATCTCTGTCACGCCCGCCCCCTCGACCGCTTCGAACACGACTGCTCCCGATCAAACACGCGTCATCTGGCTGTTGCTGATCGCTGCGTTCGTCGCGATCCTCAACGAGACCACCATGGGTGTCGCCATCCCGCACCTGATCGGGGATCTCGGTATCACCGCCGTTCAGGCGCAGTGGCTGACGACGGCGTTCATGCTCACGATGGCGGTCGTCATCCCCATCACGGGCTTCCTGCTGCGGCGCTTCACGACGCGTCAGATGTTCGTCGCTGCGATGGCGCTGTTCAGTCTCGGAACGCTCATCGCTCTCGTGTCGCCGGGATACGAGATGCTGCTGGTCGCGCGCGTCGTGCAGGCGAGCGGGACCGCGATCATGATGCCGCTCCTGATGACGACACTCATGACCGTCGTGGCGCCGAACGCCCGCGGTCGCATGATGGGCCGGACTTCGGTCGTCATCTCCCTCGCGCCGGCGATCGGCCCCACGGTCTCCGGGGTCCTGCTGGACACACTCGGCTGGCGGTGGATTTTCGCCATCGTGCTCCCCATCGCGATCATCGCTCTCCTGATCGGCGTGAAGTGGATCCGCAACGTCGGCGAGCAGAGCCATGCGCACATCGACCCTTGGTCGGTGGTGCTGTCTGCCTTCGGGTTCGGCGGTCTCGTCTACGGCCTCAGCCAGATCGGTGGCGAGCGCCACGACGGCGAGGTGCTGGCCACCCCACCGTCGCCGGTGGTTCTTGTCGTCGCGTTCGGCGTCGGTATCGCGGGCCTCGCCCTGTTCATCTGGCGACAGCTGATGCTGCAGCGCCGTGACGCGGCACTCTTGGATCTTCGGGTGTTCCGCAGCCGCAACTTCTCGCTGGCGATCGGCCAGGCGTTCCTGCTGTCGATGGCGTTCTTCGGTGTCATCACGGTTCTCCCGCTGTACATGCAGTCCACGCTGGGTATCTCAGCTGTGGAGACGGGTCTCGCGGTCCTGCCCGGCGCGCTGATCATGGGTCTGGCCGGGCCGATCATCGGCCGCGTCTACGATGCGCGCGGCACGACGGTCTTGCTCGTTCCCGGCGCCATCATCGCAATCACGGTCCTGTGGGTGTTCGCACTGACGTTCAACGAGACGACGCCGCTCTGGGGCATCGTGGTCGCGCAGACGGCACTGTCGCTCGGTCTCGCACTGTCGTTCACGCCGCTCTTCACGTCGGCGCTCGCGTCGCTCACGCCTCAGTTCTACTCGTACGGTTCGGCGATCGTCGGTACCGTGCAGCAGGTTGCCGGGGCCGCGGGGATCGCGCTCATGGTGGCGATTCTGACCGGGGTCGCCGGCACCGAAGCCGAAGCCGGCGCGAGTGACGCTGCCGCGGGAGCGGCTGGCGCCCACAGTGCGTTCCTGTTTGCGGCGATCGTCGCGCTCCCGCTCCTTGTCGGCGCGTTCCTCGTTCGCAAGCCGAAGGACGACGGCTCATCTCCCGCGCCGCTGGCGCACTGACGGATCCGGCCGCGAGAAACACGCAGACGACAGCCCCCGGCGCTCAGTGCGCGCCGGGGGCTGTCGTGTGGGGTAGGTCAGCCGTGGCAGGATCCGCCGCAGCAGGAACCTGCGGAGGACTGCTCGTTGAGGAGCTGAATGCCCTGCGGGGACTGGGGCTCCTCGTCGGCGATGTTCTCGGTCTCGGTGTTGGCGGTCTGAGGTGTCGACATAGCTCCAGGGTACGCCTCTCCCCCGCAATCGGCACGTGAACGTCTGTGACTTTTACGCGACACGGAGGGTAGTGCGGTTGACACACAAAGCTGTATATTTGCCGAAAATATGCTGGGGGCATATACCATCCATCACTCGTGGTAGGGGAAGACAATGGCACACATCACATTCGCGCCCGGTGAGCGCGAGCTAGACCGCACCGAACTCAGTCCCTCCGTCCTTCTTTTCTGGATCAAGACGACGCTCGCCGTCAGCAGCACGCGTCTGGTCTGGGATAAGGCAAACACTCTCTTTGGCCTGATCCCTTTGGGCCACGATGAGGAGACGACTCCACTGTCCAACACGGCGAGCGTCTCCGTGAACACCCGGTTCCACGTCGGGCGCCTCGTGTGGGGGCTCATCCTTCTGATCGTGTCGCTCGCGGCATTCCCCAACTCCTGGTTCGTCGGCCTCCTCTTCCTCGTCCTGGCCGCGGCAGCCTTCGCGAATCTGATGAGCGCCACCTTTGTCGTGACGAACAACGGGGGCGGCCGTCAGGAGGTTCGCGTGTCGATCCTTGAGAAGAGCAAGCTCCAGAGCTTCGCGAACAAGGTCAAGCACCAGCTCTTCGCTGACCACGCCGCACTGCGTCACTCGGAGCAGATGGATGTTCACCAGGCGCAGCTCTACGTCCAGCAGGCGCAGCTCAACGCGCATCTGGCGCAGAACCAGCAGCCGCCTGCTCCCCCGGCACCGCATGTCCAGCCGCTGACACCGAGCACGCCGGCCGCGATTCCGCAGGCAGAGGATCAGCGTCAGGTGGAGTCGGGAAACCCGACCGCTCCGCTCCCCGAACCTCCGCAGCCGAACGCCTGAGCAAAGAGCGGGAGCGGAATCCGCGGCGTCTAAGACAGTGTCGCGCTGCCGCTCCCGTTTCTGCGCAGTCGCCTTGCTCGACCGCGCCGGGCCAGCGCCGGTTCAGCGCGCGAGCGCGAGGGTGCGCCGAGCCGCATCGCCCAGAGCGGAGCCATACGCTGGCCCGTGGCCGACGGCGTGGACGGCCAACGGATGGAGTTGGTGGAGCGGGATGCGTTCGGTGGAACCGGGTGCGAGCGCGTGTTCCGCGTCGTACGCCGCGACGATCTCGTCGAGGTACGGGCATCCGAACAGTGCCAGCATGGCGAGGTCGGTCTCGCGGTGGCCACCGTGCGCCGCAGGATCGATCAGCACGGCGGTCGTCGGCGTCCAGAGCACATTGCCGTTCCAGAGGTCACCGTGAAGGCGTGCGGGCGCGTCGTCATCGTCGAAGACGCCCTGCTCGATCAGGTCACACGCCTCGTATGCGGCAGCCGCGTCACGTGCGGTGAGGTTACCCGCGTCCACCGCGCGCGGGAGGAAGAATCGCACGCGGTCGCGCCCATAGAACGCGCCCCACGTCGCTTCCTTTGCGGTGGGCTGCGGGAGGCGACCGATGAAGATCGGCCCGTCCCACTCGCCCGACGGGGCGCCGAACGCCGCAGCGCCAGCGTCATGCGTCTGCGCGAGCCGAGCACCGAAGTCACGCGCGGCCGCGCGATCGGGACGGGACTCGTGGATACGCTCCAGCACAATTCGGCCCGGCCGCACATCGACAACCTCGGCGACGCGCGCACCGTCTGCCGATGCCAACCAGCGCAACCCCGCGGCTTCCGCCTCGAAGAATCCCTCCGGCGCGTCCGTCCGCTCTTTGACCACATCACTCATCTGTCGGGCCTCCCGTTGCAGTAGATGGCACGCGCGGAAGTCATGCGGCGGCGAAGGTGATCGCTGCGGGCGGGGGAAATTCGGTGAAGACGTCGTCTGCCAGTGGCGCGAGCTCCAGATAGCTGGGCGCATCGGAGTCGATGAACACCATGAGCATCGCGCCAGTGACCGCAGCTTCGAGGATCACGCGCGTTCCGACCGTTCCGGACTCCCGCACGAACTCGACCGAGGGACACGTCCCGCAGGCGCACATTCCGACGACACAGAGGCCATCGATCACCGCGACCCACCGCCCACGATCGTGCGGAAGGATCGCCTCACCGTCGCTCGGCGCCGCATGCCGAAGCATCGCGCGTAGAACCGCGCGCTCCCGGCGAGTCAGGGAGCGCTCTTCGAAGTCATCCACCACGCCCATCCATCCACGCTACGTCAGCCTTCCACACGGGAGGCACGACGTCGGCAGGATCGTTCTCAGCTCCGCTAGCGAGCACCCTGGGTGGCGCGGGATACTCGGACGATGGATGATCTGTTCGTCGCGCCGGGGCCGGGGGCGCCGCGCGGGGTACGGATCCCCGGATCGGAACTCCGGGAGCAGTTCTCCCGCTCATCCGGTCCGGGAGGTCAGGGCGTGAACACGACTGACTCGCGGGTGCAGCTGAGCATCGACCTCGCGGCGACGGACGCGCTGACCGACATCCAACGCGCGCGCGTTCTCTCCCGCCTCGCACCGCGCCTGTCCGGCACGGTGCTGACCGTCGTCGCGACCGAGCAACGTTCACAGCGACAGAACCGATCGGCCGCACGTGAGCGTCTGGCCGAGATCCTGCGGACCGCCCTCATGCCCGCCGTCCCCCGGCGCGCAACGCGGCCGACGAGGGCGTCGCACACGCGGCGATTGGAGCACAAACGTCAACGCGGTGAGATCAAGCGGTATCGCGGCCGCCCGAGCGGCGACTGATCCGACTTAGCGCTTGCGCGTAGGCCGGACCGACAGCGTCTCCAGCGTCGCATGTTCGGGGAGGTCGACACCCGTCCGCACTGTCGCCGCGACATCTTCGGGGGCGAGGTAGAAGTCGGTGTCATACTCTTCACCGAGCTTCGCGGTGAGGGAGCGCTGCATATCCGAGTCAGTGCGACCCGGGTGAACGCTGGACACCCGCACACCGTTCGCCCGCTCCTCCTCGCGGAGCGCATCGGTGAGAGCGCGCAGCGCGAACTTCGACGCGGCGTAGACACCTCCTCCGGGCGATGCCGTGAAGCCCGAGCCACTGTTGATGGCTACGACGATGCCGCGGGCGGCTCGGAGAGCCGGGAGTGCGCGGCGCGTCAGATCTGCGACGGAGAAGACGTTGATCTCGAACACCGACTGCCACGTCTCCCGAGCCGTGTCGGCGACCGTTCCCCCGTCTTCGACGCCGGCGGAGTGCACGAGGACATCCAGAGCGTCCGGCAGATCCGGGTAGGGACCCGACGCGAGATCCGCGACGAAGGGCGCCGCGCTCGGCAGCGAGCGCACGACCTCTGCGACCGCGCGCGGGTCACGGCCGCCGACGAGCACGTGATGGGTGCGGCCGAGTTCCTGCGCGATCGCCCGCCCGATCCCCCGCGAGGCTCCGGTGACGAGTGCGATCGGAAGGCGCGGTGCGGGGTCGGTGCTCATGGTTTCAGCCTACGGAAGCCGCGCGAAGAAGTACTCCTGGTCGGGCTCCATCACGTACGTCGCATCGGACCGGTAACCACGAAGCCAGGGGACGCCGTCCACGACTCGGAGATAAAAGCCCTTCGGATACTCGTCATCCTCACTCACCGGCTCTGAGGCGATATGGATCGCCGCGGTGGGTGGACGCCCCGCGGAAAGGACTGAGTCCGGTGCACCCTCCTGAGACAGCGTCATGAGCCGCAGGGTCGGCGCGGCCGCGAGAGGGACGGGTCGCAGGTCGTGCGCGCGTCCGGCCTCGAGGATCTCGGTCAGCGTGCCGCCCTGAGAGAGACCCAGGTCCGCGGGCGTTCTCTGAGTCACTCGAACCATCTCCTCCGGCGGCGAGTCGAAGATCGGGTGCGCGAGGAGGGTTTCGGCGTAGGCGTTGAGCTGGACTCCCGCAGATTGCAGGAGATCCATGGTGTCCACTCGGCTCGCCCCACCGAATCGCACCGTCAGTTCGTCTGCGACCGAGGTGACGACATACTCGCGTGTGATGGCTGAGGTGGCTCGCCCCCACTCACTCGAACGCACGCGCTCTTGATGTGCGTCGAAAGATTCGTGATCCACGAATCGCTCCGACACCTTCCAGATGAGCGGATCAACGGTGCGCTCTACGACGAAGCGACCACACCCTGGTTCAGCGCGCGTGAGCTCGATGTGCCGCGGAAGCTCGCGCAGGACCGTCTCCATCTCATCGCTCGTCGTGCACACGAGCCGGCCGGTGAGCTCGACGGGAGACCCAGGTGAGCGCGGAGGGGTGTCCGGAGGTTCGGCGTTCATCGACCCCACGATAGCCAGGGACTGGCGCGGCGGCGTCAGTTCGGACGTCAACTCACGACGCCGGATATCCGCGGCTATCGCGGCCGTTCATTGTCCGTGGCGAAGCCCGGGCGCGACGCTCGCTCATCCACGCGTTCCAGCTCCTGGAAGAAGCTCACCTGCCAACCTGCGGGACCCTGGACTCTCGCGTTGACGCTCCGGAACGGTGTCTCAGTCGGCGGAGCAAGGAGCTGCGCATCGGCCGCGACCGCATCGGCTGCCGCACGGGCGGCGTCGTCGACCTCGAGCGCAAGTCTCAGGGTCGGGCCGGTTGACGAGGGCGCACCCTCGATCCTGTCGATGTTGCGCGCGTGGGTGGGCGTTGCCACTTCGATGGTGGCGATGCCCGCATGCAGGATCGACACTCGGTCGTCACCCTCGGTGGCAAACGCCGGTTGCTCCGCCATTCCCAGCACGTCGCGATAGAAGCGGACCGCTTCATCAAACTCTTCGGTCTCGATGATCAGGCGGAGCTGCCTGGGCTGATTCGGAGGTGTCATTCGACCAGTCTCACCCCGAGCCGCGGACCGGGGACGCGTATGACGGAGATCCTCCGCCTGGTGTGGGGCGGCTAGTGGGAAAGCTCGCTCCGAAGGCGCGGCACCTCATGCGCGTGAGACACTCGGGGCGTGACCATCTGCGAGGAGGAGTGCCATGAGCGACTTTGCCATTGGTGACGGAGTCACCGTGACCGAAGGACCGATGAAAGGGCTCTACGGCGTCGTCGTCTACTTCTACGAGAAGGAGCACCAGTACCTCGTGCGGTTCGGTGGATCGCAGCAGCTGTACTACGACCCGGCCCAGATCGTGCCCTGGACGTGAGCGCGACGGAATCCTCGCATCGCCGCTCGAGCGCTCCACTCACCTCGCCGTAGCCCGCTTGATCGGCGGCTCGTGACGGTCGGAGCGCAGGAGTCCGAAGACCCACGAGTCGGAGACCACACCGTCAACGACACAGTCTTGACGCAGCGTGCCCTCTAACCGGAACCCGAGCTTTTCGAGCACCCGCCGGGACGCGAGGTTGCGGGTATCAGCCTCTGCCTGCACCCGATTGAGGTCGAATGTGGCGAAGGCCCAGTCCAGCACGGCCACTCCCGCCTCGGTTGCACAGCCCTTCCCCCACGTCTCGGGAAGCAGGCTGAAGCCCAGCGAGGCACTGCGGAATTCGGGGTTCCAACTGTTGAACGTGACCCAGCCGACGAAACCTCCCCCGTCGCGCCGATCGATCGCCAGTCGCAGGCCCGTGCCCTGCTTCACCATCTTGTCGCCGCTCGTGAAGAATCGGTCGATCATTACCCGGTCGGTCCAGGGAGACGAGTCCCAGTACTTCATCGCGTTCACGTCGCTTTGCAGACGGTACAGAGGATCAGCGTCCGCGCGATCGAATCCACGAAGTGTGAGTCGCGCGGTGTGAAGTGTAGGAACAGCGATCTCCATCCCCTGATCCTCCCACGACGCTCACGGAGCCTCTTGAGCCCGAAGCTCATTGAGTCCGTCAGCGTAGGTCCGGACTGTAAGTCACGCCCGAGTTCAGTCGGTGTCCGTCGAGCGTCATGCCTTTGATGCCTCTCGGGTCGTCGTCACCCTCGTCGACCAGAGGGACCTCGACGCGCGACCATGACGGGTCGGGTTGATGCCACGAGTCCGTTGATCTGACGTCCCAATCTCCCAGGATGACCTTCCGCGGACCCGTAAGCACAGCGACGAGTCGCGTCACACGCGGTCGCTTCGACCGCGCGACGTTCCAGTAGCGGCTCGCCCTGTCCGCGAACACGGCTCCCTTGGATCCGCCGAACGGAGCGACCCGCCCGTCAAGCGGACTAGCCGTGATCGGAACGAAGACGGTCCCTGTCATGGACGCCGCGTTCACGTTGCCTTCGCGCAACAGGATCGCCGGACCCAATTCGCTCGTCGAGTAAACGCCGGCCCTGTTCGTATATGTCAACGTTTGCCCGTCTTCTGACGTTGCCGCAACGCTTTGACCAGCGAACACGGCGACGTGAATGGCGATCGCCTCAGCCTTCCTCGCATCCGCCCGTGAACCGAATGGCAGTACCGTCTGCAGGATCTCCGTACCTTCGAAGTCGCGAAGCGCCAGCGCATCAGGATTGTGGTCTTCGAAGACACGATCCATGCTGTTGGCGATGCCGATGTAGATTCGACGGAGCGCACGACTCTCATAGATGTAGAGCCAGCAATTGGCCATGGATACCTCGCTTCGGAGTCGGATACACAACAGTCTGCGCGAGCTTGCGGGCGAGGCGCATCTTCGCGGCCCGCGCGTCGATGACGCTGATCCTCACTGGTGAGCGAGCACCTAAACGTCGAACCTAAGGCCCGCTGGGTCACCTCATGGACGCGCGCCCAACCGTGTCCGCGCTGACCGACCGGCAGAACGCACTGCCCCCCGCGGCAACCATGCTGCTCACGCTTGGTCCCGGTCGGGCGCGATGACGTCGAGCCCAGCCGCCGTCGCCGCTTCGGTCAGTCGATGATCATACGTGAGGACGGCAGTCGCATCAACGCGCATCGCCGCCTCCAACTGGAGTGCGTCGAGAGTGCGCAGGTAGGGCATGGGCAGCAACCCGGCCGAACGGTACGTGGCACGATCGAGCGCTACCAAAGAAACGCCGTCGAGAATCGCACTCACCTTGGCCTGGTCTCGTCCCTCGCGCATCGCCATACGACGCAACTCCGTTTCAAGCAGATCACTCGATACGAGGGTTGCGGTCGCCTGGTCGAGCCACTCCACCAGCGCGTTGGTCTCCGGCTGCGAGACAAGAAGCGCTCCGAACGCGGACGTGTCGACGTAGACGACAGGCGTGCTGCTCACACCCGGTCCTCTCGGAGGTCGTCAATGATGTCAGACATCGGTCGATCCCTCTCGGTCGACTCAGGCTTCAGTGCCGCCCAGCCTCCGACGCGCTTCGCCGCCCGCGCGATCGGCAACGTGGCGGCGGGAGCGTCAAGCGGGACGATGCGGCCGACCGGCACACCCCTATTGGTCAGAACGAACGACTGACCCTCGCCAACCAGACGAAGCACACGTCCTGACTCGTTACGCAGTTCACGCTGCGAAAGGCTCTCGACATGTGGATCGCTCGCGTTCATGACGCGACTGTAGCATGCGTGCTACATGGTCGGGACACGGCTCCACGAATCGCCTCAGCGTGAGCGATGCGCATTCGCGACTCGGTTATGACGCTTTAGATGAGCGGAACGGTGAACCCTCCGGCAAACAGCACCGCGCCCAGTCCGACGACGGCCAGCACGAGCAGCACCAGGTATGCGAGGACGCGTGCCCACCGTACGGATCCACCCGCTCTTGCCGTGAAGAGGAGGACGCTTGTTGGCACGAGCATCAGACCGCCGATCAGCACCGCGGGTACAACCCGAACGTCAGGGGCGGGGCACGGACGTGCAAGCGCACATACCGTCGGAACTCCCTGGGCAAGCCACATGAGCAGCCACGTCACCATCAGAATCCCAATCGCTGGGAGCGTCCTCTTGGCGACATCTGTTCGTGTGCCTTTACCCGTCCTCACACCTCCACGATGGCAGGTCCGTCAGAGTCTGAACGACTCGTCGAAGCGGAACTCCGCAGAGTCGCGTTCATGGCGCAGCCTTTGACGTTCGGTCACCTGAGCGCGAGCGCGCCTACGGAACGGTTCTGAGCCACGATCAGCGTCTGTCCGGCAAGAGCGAGCGATCCCGATCGGAGCTGGGGCACCGGGGTGCTGGCATATCCGAAGGGCTTGGCGCCCAACCTCAAAGTCCAGCCGGCCTCGCCTGTTTCAATATCCAGTGCGGTCAGCAGGCCGTCAGCACTGAGCACCAGGGCGGTGTCCTCCACCACGATGCCCGCGGTGGCCTGCTTCGCGAGCTCGTGCGACCAGCGGATCACCGGACCATCAGCGATGTCGAGCGCGACGACCTTCATGACGCTGTCGTCATGACGATTCTTCACCAGCATCGGGTGCGCCTCGCATGGAGGTGTGAGTGGCTGCGTGAGGCCGGTGCCGTCCAGCCAGCGGGTCGCGCCACCATCAGGACCGATGATCGTGGGAGCGGAACCGCCAAAGATCACGGCCTCATCCCTAGCGACACGTATGTCCGCCACCCAACCCTTCACCTCACTCGCCCAGCGTTGCGCATGGGTGGTGGCATCCAACTCGACCACAGAGTAGGTGTCTCCTTGCAAGCCAAGCAGCGCGCGATCGCCGCACACCCGCCCGCGGATCGTCCTTCCGTTCAGGTCGTGTTGCCCCACGACCTGGCCGGCTCGATCCAGCCACAGCACCTGGATGCCCTCGCTATCATCCAGGGCAACGATCAGACGGTCACCCGCCGCCCCGATCGCGCGGGCCCGGGGTTGGCGTTCGGTGCGACGTGGCAGGTCGACGCTGCTGCGCAGCGTTCCGTCGTGATCGAACAGGCGCACCGTCTCCCAAAAGTCGACCCACCAGATCGTGTCCTCGGTGGCATCGACCGACATCAGCAGGCTGTCGATCTCGTGCGACCACCGCTCCGAGCCGTCCTCCGTGTTCAGCGCCCGCAGATCGCTGCGGTGGTATTTTCCGGGTGGCCGCCACGAGCGGGAGATGAGCACGCTGTCACCGTCGATCACCGGGGTGCGCACCAGAGCTTCGGGCACCCCTACCAACGAGTCGATCCAGCGGATGTCGGCCTTCTTGATCGGCGCGAGCACAGAGCCTCCTCACTCAAGCGATCTTCAGTATGCCAGCACGAAGAGCGGCTGCCCCGGCGGATCCGTCGTAGGTGGCCCATCTGACCGAGCGACCGATCAGCTGCCCGCACACGCGTCCAACCACAGGACCGGCAGAACGGCGCGCGAGAATCCGATTTGCCTGGGTCCGATCATTCACGACCGAGCGTAGCGATCACACGTGGAAGCGGAACTCCAGTGGGTTGCGCCAGCGTGAGCACTGTGAGCGCGGATAACGCCGTCGTAGGCTCGGACCATGGCGCGCATCCTCATCACCGGCATGTCCGGGGCCGGAAAGTCGACGCTCCTCGGCGAACTTGCCGCGCGAGGACATATCACGGTCGACACCGACTACGACGGTTGGGAAGTCAACGGGAGCCTCTGGGACGAGCCGCGGATGAGCGACCTGCTCGCTCGTCACGAGGCGGTCGTGGTCTCGGGAACGGTGGAGAACCAGGCACAGTTCTACGACCGGTTCGATCACGTTGTCCTCCTGAGTGCCCCCGTCGAAACGCTCATCGAGCGAGTGTCGCACAGGACGAACAACGGTCACACAAAGGAACAGCAGCACGAGATCCGAACGCACGTGAGAGAGGTCGAGCCGCTTCTACGGCGCGGAGCCGACGTGGAACTTGACGGCCGTGAGCATGTGAGTGCACTGGCCGACGCTATTGAGGCGCTCGGGCCGACCCTATTGAGGCGCTCGGGCCGACCCACTCACACGTTGAACCGGAAGTCCACGAGGTTGCCTCAGCGTTAGCGGCGATTTCTTCCACAGGTGGCCTGCCAGAAGCATGACAAGCTGAGCCGGTGTCGACCGTCGCCTACCAGCCCGCCGTTACGCCCACGCAGAACGAGCTCGTTGAGCTTTACGAGAGCGTGGGCTGGTCGGCGTACACCAGCGACCCCGCTCGTCTGGCAGCAGCAGTCAGCGCCTCTCTCGCCGTGGTCACCGCCCGCCAGGACGATAAGTTGGTCGGCCTCGCCAGGCTCGTTGGCGATGGACTGACAATCGTGTACCTGCAAGACATCCTGGTCTCGCCTGGCCATCAGCGTCGGGGCATCGGAGGCGAGTTGCTCCAGAGGTTGTTCGCACCATACTGCGATGTCCGTCAGAAAGTTCTCATAACTGACGATGAACCAGCACAGCGCGCCTTCTACGAAGCGATGGGGTTCACCGAGACCCGCGACCTCAAGCGACCCATCCGGACATTCGTCAAGTTCGGCTGAGTGCGGCGCCGCAGCCCAGCCCCACACCGCTACACGTTGAAGCGGAACTCCACAGGAATACGTTACGGATAGGCATCTGCCTCGCCGATCGAACGCGGCAAGATGGAAGCATGTGCGCTACCAACCTGTAGGCGATCAACGCGGCCGCATTCACACCCGAGTTCACTCGGTTCACCGCCGACACGCTTGATGTTGCGCCAACACCGTCCCAGTCATGTGGCCATCGATCGCACGAGTTCAGTCTTTCGCGACGTGGCCGCGCAATGCTCGGGCAAGCGGTGGGAGGTGGGTCTCGACGACATCGCGGACGATGTCAAAATCGACTCCGAAGTACTGGTGAACGAGGATGTTGCGGAAGCCCCGAATCTGCGGCCAGGCGATCTCCGGATGGGCGCCGATGATCGTATCGGGGAGATGGTTCACGGCCTCACCGATTATCTGCAGATTGCGCTCAATAACGTCCTCGGCCATCTCAAGGACGTCTGCACGGTCGTCAAGCGCAGTGAGGTAGCGCTCGCATCTATCGATCGCCTCGAGGGCATCAACTATGCGCTGGGACGGGTCGCGGCTCACAACGCCACCGCATCAGTCAAAGCCGAAGCGGATACCTGCCGTTTGAGCAGTTGGACGGGGAACACGTCGACGTCATCACGGCCGAACAATGCTCGAGTCTCGTCCAGCAGCCCGGAGGCCCGCATCAGAAGGTTCCCGTCGGCGGGATCCATCTCGACCAGGATATCGATGTCCGACTCCACAGACGCGGTGCCACGGGCCACAGACCCGAACAGCTTCGGGTTCGTGGCGCCGTACTGATCGAGGAGCACCTGGAACTCGTCACGTCGCGCAGCGATCAGCTCGCGCAGAGCGAGCGTTTCGGGCGTGACGGCGATCTCAGACATGCCCCCAGGATACTGTCCGCAGCCCCCGTAGAGATGAGCGCACTACACGTTGAAGCGGAACTCCACCACGTCGCCGTCTTGCATGACGTAGTCCTTGCCCTCCATGCGGGCCTTGCCGCGGCTGCGGGCCTCGGCGACGGAGCCGGCGTCCATCAGGTCCTGGAACGAGATGACCTCGGCTTTGATGAACCCCTTCTCGAAGTCCGTGTGGATGACGCCGGCGGCTGCCGGGGCCTTCCAGCCCTTGCCGATCGTCCAGGCACGGGCCTCCTTCGGGCCAGCGGTGAGATAGGTCTGCAGGCCGAGGGTGTCGAAGCCGACTCGAGCGAGCTGATCGAGCCCGGACTCCTCCTGCCCTGTGGAGGCCAGGAGCTCTGCGGCGTCCTCGGGGTCGAGGTCGATGAGCTCAGACTCGATCTTCGCGTCGAGGAACACCGCCTGCGCGGGCGCGACGAGCGCGGCAAGCTCCGCCTTGCGCTCGGTGTCGCCCAAGACGTCCTCGTCGACGTTGAAGACGAAGAGGAACGGCTTCGCCGTGAGGAGCCCGAGTTCACGGATCGGCGCAAGGTCGATGTCGGTGCTGGAGAGGAGCCTCCCCCGCTCCAGCGCGTCCTTGGCGGCGAGCGCGGCATCGAGCACGCTCTTGTCGAGCTTCCGACCGCGCACTTCCTTCTCGTACCGCGTGATGGCCTTCTCCAGCGTCTGCAGATCCGCCAGCTGCAGCTCGGCGTTGATCGTCTCCAGATCGTTCGCGGGGTTCACCTCACCCTCGACGTGCACGACATCGCCATCCCCGAAGCCACGCACGACCTGCGCAATCGCGTCCGCCTCGCGGATGTTGGCGAGGAACTGGTTGCCGAGCCCCTCCCCCTCGCTCGCGCCCCGCACGATCCCGGCGATGTCCACGAAGGACACCGACGCGGGCACGAGCCGCTCAGAGCCGAATACATCGGCGAGCTGCTGCAACCGCGGGTCGGGCAGGTTCACCACGCCGATGTTGGGTTCGATCGTCGCGAACGGATAGTTCGCCGCCAGAACGTCGTTCTTAGTCAGCGCGTTGAAGAGGGTGGACTTGCCGACATTGGGCAGTCCGACGATTCCGATAGTGAGAGCCACGAAAGCCCAGCCTAGGCCAGCGGCGCCGCCCGATCACCCTGGCGCACCACCCCACGCGCCCGCACAGAGGGGTGCGAGACGCGCCCAGCACCGATGCCCGAACTCGTCGCAGGGTCGGCATCGCGACTGTCGCACTTCCCCGCAGACCGAAACCAACCGACGGCTGGCCTTGATGAGAAAGCGGGGTCGACCGCCGTGTTGAGTCAGGTCGGATTCATAGGGCGTTCATAGTTTGTTCACCAGCACTCTGCAGGGTGACCACCAATGGGGGAGGTCGATCAAAGATGATGACAGTGGGGCCAAGCATCGGAGCTGCGGTGAGCCATTGGCGGGACATGGTGCGTGACGCCCCGACGCGTACGTACACCGTGATCGCGTTCTTACTCGCGGGAGGGTTCATCACCCTGGCATTCGGATGGCACACGCTCCACTACTTCGACGCGATCGAGACACCACTCCCCGACACTTTGAACATCTGGCACGACGCATCGGTCCCCGAACTGGTCGAGGCGCTGCTCGTGATGGCCGCGGGCGTCTTCCTCCTTGTTGCATGGTCACGCAGGCGCGACCTGCTCCTCCTCGCATGGTCTGGGCTGTTGGTCTTCATCGCGGTCGATAACCGCTTCCGGCTGCACGAAGGCTTTGGCTGGGCGTTCGGGAACGCGATGGATGGGCTTGCTTTCGGACCGGTTCGGGGGCGCCACCTCGCGGAGCTCACGTTCTGGGCCGTCGCCGCTCTCGTACTGGGAATCCTGTTCGTCGTCGCGTGGCGCCGTCGTACGGCGCTCGGCACCCGGGTGAGCGTCGTCGTGTTCCTTCTCCTCTGCGCGCTAGGTTTCTTCGCCGTCGTCGTCGACCTCGTTCACGTCGTGACGCGATCGAACCTCGTCGGCTTCATCGAAGACGGCGGCGAGTTCCTCTGTTTGGCCGCGATTTCCGCCTACTGTTTCGCCGTCATGCGCGACTGTCTGCGCCCTCAACCCGCTGCGGGCGCTCAGCTATCCGCGTGAGCGCGCGGCGGCGCGCCTCGAACGCATCCGTCTCGGTCGGGGCGAATGTGGAGGCGTGGCCCTGGACTTCACCGCGATCGACTTCGAGACCGCCAACACGTCCAGCGCATCCGCGTGTGCCGTCGGCCTGGCCCGCGTGCGCGACGGCCGAGTGGTCGCCCAAGCCGGCTGGCTGATCCAGCCGCCGCCCGGCCACGACCGGTTCTTCGAGCTCAACATCGGCATCCACGGCATCCGACCCGAAGACGTCCTCACCGCGAAGACCTGGACCGCTCAGCTCCCCGATCTCGTGGACTTCTGCGGAGACGATATCCTCGTCGCCCATAACGCAGGCTTCGACATGGCTGTGCTGCGCCGTGCGTGTGACGCCACCGGCGCGATCTGCCCACCCTTCCGCTATGCGTGCTCGCTTCACGTGTCTCGAAAGACCTACGAGCTGGACTCGTATCGTCTCCCCCTCGTCGCGGCAGCAGCCGGCCACCTCCCCTTCGACCACCACGACGCGACGGCTGATGCCCTCGCGTGCGCCCACATCATGGTCGATGCGGCACGCCGCGCTGGCGCGAACGACATCGCGGAACTCGCGATGCTGCTCGGCGTGCGTATCCCTCAGATTCCCGCCGTCGAGCTCAGTCCTGTGAACGCGGTGTAAAACTTCCTTTTCCGGCTCGGGCACGGGCCAGGCGCGATGGAAGACTTCGAGAATGGACCCCCTCGATCTCCCCCGCTCGTTCGAAGATGCCGCGCCAAAGATCTCGGCACGGTTGTACGGGGAGTTCTTCCACCAGTTCCGCGCGCAGCGACTCCGAGCTGGCGGACGCTCCGATGCGATCCCTACGGTGATCCCCGTCGTCGACGACATCGTGGCCGCCGTCGTTTACGACACCGGGCGGCAGGTGATCCCCCTGACAGAACATCTCGTGGTCGATACCTGGAGCCGTGACATCGATGCAGTGATGGCATCCGCGACCGCGAACAATCGTGGCCGTGAAACCACCGGCGTCGTCGCTGCCGGGCCCGGGACCTTCGTCATCACAGACGAACAGCTCGCCGCCTCCGTCCTCCTCGACGCCACCGTTTCGGACGGCTTCCCCGTGCAGGGTGACCCCGTCGTCATCGCTCCACGTGCCGACCTGGTCGTCGTCACCGGCACAGGCGACATCGAGGCTCAACGTCGCGCGGCCGCTGTGGTCGACCGCGCGATCGACCTCGACGAGAGCCTCGTGAGTGTCACGCCGTTCGTGCTGCGCGGGGGCGAGTGGCACCGGTACGCCTGGCCGGAGGACCCGACCCTCGATGCCATCACCGGGCGCACAGAACGCCGCGTGTTGGCCGGGTGGTATCAGCAACAGGGCGATCTGCTGCGCAGCGGACGCGCCTTCCCCGCCGCAGCCACCCTCCTGGAGCGAGAGGGCGAAACACTCCTGAACGCGACGTGGAATCGCGGAGTGGAGACGCTCCTCCCGCGCACGGACACGGTCGGCATCATCGGCCCCGACGGAGTGGAAGAGGTCGTCCCCTTCGAGGACTTCCTCGAGCGCTCCGGTGCGCGGCTGACTGATCTTCGACCGGTCCGATACTTCGTTCCGGCCGACGCGCCGGTCTGATCGACCCGCCAGTGTCGGAGGCGGCTTCGATACTGGTTGCATGGAACCGGTCTCGCTCCTTCTCCTGCTCCTCAGCCTTGCCGTGGGTGCGCTGCTCGGTTGGCTCGTGCGCGGCTCCCGCGAATCCGCCGAGCGCTTACGCATCCACGCCACAGCGACCGCCATGGCGGCAAAGGCGGAGGGACTGACCGAGAGCCTCCACCATGAGCGCGCTGCACACGAGGCTGCGCTGGAGCGCTTTCGCCGCGACGATGGCCTGCGCGAGGAGCGAGAACGGCGGCAGCAGACGATCCTTCGCGCTCTCGCGCCCGTGCAAGAGACGCTTGCCTCGATGCAGACCAAGGTCGATGATCTCGAGCGCGAGCGCCATCTCCAGTACGGCTCTCTGGCCGAGCAGCTCCGGCGCGCACAGGAGTCAGACGACGCCCTCCGGGCGACGACCGAGTCTCTCGCCGGTGCGCTGCGCTCCAATTCGGCTCGCGGCGTCTGGGGCGAGACGCAACTGCGCCGAATCGTGGAATCCGCGGGCCTCACGCGCTTCGTCGACTTCGAGACCCAAGCGTCCGTCTCGTCAGACGCGGGCGCCGGGCGCCCCGACCTCGTTGTCCGCCTGCCCGGCGACCGCGCATTGGCCGTGGATGCGAAGGTGCCGCTGTCCGCATACCTCGAAGCAGCGGAGATCCCGGTGACTGCAACCGGGGAGGCAGGAGCCCGGAGGCAGCAGCTGCTCCGCGCGCACGTCAAAGCCGTCCGCGCCCATGTCGACGCACTCGCGAGCAAGACGTATTGGGCGGGCCTCTCGTCCAGTCCCGAGTTCGTGATCTGCTTCGTTCCGTCCGAATCCCTCCTCGCGGCTGCACTGGAGGAAGATCCCGCACTCCTGGATTATGCGTTCGGAAAGCGGGTCGCGCTGGCATCTCCGGTCAACCTCTGGGCGGTCCTGAAGACCGTCGCCTACACATGGACGCAGCAGGACGTCTCCACGGATGCCCGCCGCCTCTTCGATCTGGGCAACGAGCTCTATCACCGGCTCGGCGGCCTCGCCGGGCACCTCGAAGACCTGCGCCGAGCGCTTGCCCGCACGGTGGACAGCTACAACCGGTTCGCGGGGTCCCTGGAATCGCGGGTTTTCGTCAGCGCTCGACGTTTCCCCGGGATTGATGACACGAAGCTCGCGGCACTGGAAGAACCTGGTCTGATCGACTCCAGCCCGCGCACACTGACGGCCCCGGAGCTTGTCGACCGAGACGACGCGCGCGCAGAATCCGACGACGAGCGAAACGTGACAGAAGATCAACCTCTGCTTCGCGCCGATGTGGGCGACGTCCGAGAGCGTGCCGAGGGGCAGGCTCCAGAGGAAGGAGTCGTCAGCCGGGGAAGAAGTTCATGAGGCCGACGACCGTGATCGAGATGGCCAGAAAAGAGCCGATGTGCCACCACGGGTTGACTTCGTAGTCATTCGGCTTGCGGCGGCGGAGCAGGACATCCGGTCGACGAGAGGGATCGAGGTTCAACGGACTGGTCTGGGTCGACACGGAGCCCTGTGGCTTCTCGTTCGTCACCGGTGCAGACATTCCATCTCCCTGAGTCGAGGCGTTCAGCACGAGCTGCTCAGCCCCGCCCATTCTGCCAGATGGCCCACGCGGAAGTCTCCGAGTTACCTGACGTGTGTCGCGTTCGTTATCAGAGCCACTTCGACGTCAGGTGCTCGGACGAGATGCGCCGCAGAGTGCCGGACGCACCGCGCAGGACGACCGACTCCGTGTAGACGTAGTCGCCCTCACGTCGGACGCCTTTGACCAGTTCACCGCTGGTAACGCCGGTCGCGACGAAAATCGTGTTGTCTCCCTTGACGAGCTCGTCCGCCTCGTAGACGTGATCGTCAAGCTTCAGGCCCGCGTCGACCCCGCGCTGGTGCTCGTCGTCGTCACGCGGCCAGAGGCGACCCTGGATATGTCCGCCGAGGGCCTTGATCGCGCACGCGGTGACGATTCCTTCGGGGCTTCCCCCGACGCCAACACACATGTCGGTGCGCGCGTTGTGCCGCGCGGCGTTGATGCCGCCAGCGACATCGCCGTCGCTCATGAGGCGTGTCCCTGCGCCTGCCTCGCGGATTTCGTCGATGAGCTTTGCGTGACGGGGACGGTTGAGAACGGAGACCACAAGCTCCTCCACCGGCTTGCCGAGGGCTTTCGCGAGGCGGTTGATGTTCTCCGCAATGGGCAGTCGAATGTCGACGACGCCGACACCGGCGGGCCCTGTCACAAGCTTGTCCATGTAGAAGACGGAGCTGGCGTCGAGCATCGCGCCGCGGTCTGCGACGGCAAGGACGGACAGGGCGTTGTTGCGCCCCTCTGCCGTCAGGGTCGTGCCATCGATCGGGTCGACGGCGATGTCGCACTGTGGCCCGCGCCCTGTCCCGACCTTCTCGCCGTTGAACAGCATCGGGGCGTTGTCCTTCTCCCCTTCGCCAATAACGATCACGCCGTCGAAGTTGACGGTCGTGAGGAAGGCACGCATCGCGTCCACGGCGGCACCGTCCGCCAGTTCCTTCTTGCCGCGTCCGATGAACGGCACGGAACGAATCGCTGCGGCCTCCGTGGCGCGCACCAACTCGAGTGCCAGGTTGCGGTCGGGGTGGAGGGGACTCATATCGGCGGTAAGGCTCACCATATGGCCAGACTACGCGGCCCGGTCGGGTCACCTCGTCCATCTGCCGCGCGAAGATTCGCGATTTCTTCGCGCGGGACGAAATCCTGCTCTCCCGTCGAGCCGGGCACCCTCGGCTCGCGGACCAGGCTTCGCTAGAGTTGGCGGTGAACGTAGTCCCGAGAAGGAGCGAACATGCCTGTTGCCACACCCGAGCAGTACGCCGAAATGCTGGAGCGCGCCAAGGCCGGTGGATTCGCCTACCCGGCGATCAACGTGTCGAGCTCGCAGACCATCAACGCAGTCCTCCAGGGGCTGACCGAAGCTGGCTCCGACGGCATCATCCAGGTCACCACCGGGGGCGCGGACTACTTCGCTGGTCAGTCGGTCAAGGCGCGCGCGACCGGCGCGATCGCCTTTGCCAAATTCGCCACCGAGGTCGCCAAGAACTACCCCATCACGGTGGCTCTGCACACCGACCACTGCCCCAAGAACGCACTCGATGACTTCCTCCTGCCGCTTATCGCAGCATCCGAGGAGGAAGTCGCCGCCGGCAACCCCGCGCTGTTCCAGTCCCACATGTGGGATGGATCGGCCGTCCCGCTGGAGGAGAACATCGAGATCGCGAAGCAGCTTCTGCCGCGGCTGAAGGCCATCAACTCGATCCTCGAGGTAGAGATCGGAGTCGTCGGCGGCGAGGAAGACGGTGTCACGCACGAGGGGACGAACGATGCCCTTTACACGACGACGAATGACGTCGCGCAAGTCGTTGAGGCACTCGGTCTCGGCGATCAGGGCCGCTGGATCGCCGCGCTGACCTTTGGCAATGTGCACGGCGTCTACAAGCCCGGCAATGTGAAGCTCAAGCCCGAACTGCTCGGTGAGATTCAGGCCGGCATCGCCGAGAAGTTCGGCACGGGAGAAAAGCCCCTCGACCTGGTCTTCCACGGGGGAAGCGGCTCGACCGAAGAAGAGATCGCCACGGCGGTCGGCAACGGCGTCGTCAAGATGAACATCGACACCGACACCCAGTACGCGTTCACACGGTCGATCGCCGGCTACATGTTCAGCAACTACGAGGGCGTCCTGAAGGTCGACGGCGAGGTGGGCAACAAGAAGCTGTATGACCCCCG
Source organism: Microbacteriaceae bacterium PS02070 (assembly GCA_029959865.1). GTDB lineage: Bacteria > Actinomycetota > Actinomycetes > Actinomycetales > Microbacteriaceae > Microbacterium. The sequence continues at coordinate 111,238 of JASCPE010000003.1, forward strand.
TGCGTGGGGCAAAGTGGCCGAGTCCGCCATGGCCGCTCGCGTGGTCGAGGCAACCCAGCAGCTCGGGTCGTACGGCAAGTCCGCTTCCTGACGGAACGAACACGAACGCCGGGTCCGAAACGGGACCCGGCGTTCGTCGCTTCGTGCGAGATCGGCGTCAGCGCGGAGAGATAAAGAAGCCCTGCACGGCGGGGTCAGACAACAGCGGCGGCAACAGCAGCACGCTCGCGACGAGGATTGTGGCGGCCGCGCCGACAACCGGAACCCACCACGAGACTGCCCCGCGCCGCAAGCAACGCACCGCCCACCATGCGGTCAAGGCGAAACCCGCGACAAGCACCAACGCGGCGATACGCCCCCAGAACGTCCCCTGTTCATAGTTCGTGAACTCACCGCTGATCCCTGCCATCTCCATCCACTGGTCGGCGAAGGTCCCGAAATCGAGCATCTGTGGCACGGTCAGGAAGACCGAGACGACACCGTAGGCGAGCAGACCGAAGGTCACGATGCGGTCGACGGGACGCCGTCTGCCCTGGGGAGTCGTCGGCGGCGCCGCGGGAGGCGCTGACGCCGCTTCCGGCGGCGTGAGGAGAGACGCGCGAGCTTCGGGATCTTGTATCCGAGAGAGTTGCTCTTCCTTGCTCGCGTATTCGCCGTACTGGGGCCTCGGAGGCGGGAGGGGTGCGCTGAGCCCGGCCTCGCGGGACGCGCCGCGTTCGTCGTCGCTCATGCGCGGCTACGCCCACCCAACGCGCGCGAGTCGCGTCGGCCCGTGGCGTCCTGGCGAAGCTCCTTCGGCAGCGAGAACATGAGGTCCTCGTGTGCCGTCTTCACTTCTTCCACGTCGCGATAGCCCGCGTGTGCGAGCTCGTCGAGCACTTCCTGCACCAGCACGTCCGGAACCGACGCTCCGGAGGTGACACCGATGCTTGCGACATCATCAAGCCACTCCTGCTGGATCTCGTGCGCATAGTCCACGCGGTAGGCGGCACGCGCGCCGTACTCGAGCGCCACCTCAACGAGCCGGACGCTGTTCGATGAGTTCGCCGAGCCCACCACAATGACGAGTTCCGCCTGCTCGGCAACCTTCTTGATGGCGACCTGACGGTTCTGAGTGGCGTAGCAAATGTCATCCGAGGGCGGATCGTGCAACTCTGGAAAACGCTCCCGGAGGCGCCGGACGGTCTCCATCGTCTCGTCGACCGACAGCGTCGTCTGGGAAAGCCAGACCACCTTGGACGGGTCCTTCACCTCGACGGTCGCTGCCTCCTCCGGATTGTTGACCACGGTCACGTGGTCCGGAGCCTCGCCTGCTGTCCCTTCGACCTCCTCATGACCGTCGTGGCCGATCAGAAGGATCTCGTAATCGTCCCGGGCGAACCGGACGGCCTCGCGGTGCACCTTCGTGACCAGCGGGCACGTCGCATCGATGGCCTGCAGGTTGCGGTCGGCTGCCGCCGAGACGACAGCGGGCGAGACGCCATGTGCGGAGAAGACGATGTGCGAGCCGGGGGGCACATCGTCGACCTCGTCGACGAAGATCGCACCCTGCGACTCCAGCTCGGTGACAACGTGGATGTTGTGGACGATCTGTTTGCGTACGTAGACCGGTGCTCCGAAGCGTTCCAGAGCCTTCTCCACGGCGATGACGGCTCGATCGACCCCGGCGCAATAGCCGCGCGGTGCTGCCAGCAGCACCCGCTTGTGTCCGGGGACCGGGTTATCCTTGAGCCGCCCGCGGGCCCCGGGTACACGGGGCAGAGGAAGATGGACGGCGGTAGAAGTCACCCTTCGATTGTACGAGGGCGTTTCTGACGATGGGCTGAAGCAGAGCAGAGGAGAGCCACCGGTGACGACATTTCGCAGCGCCGAGGGCCAGCCCCCTCCCCCGGACTCCGTCCACCCCCGCGATTCCAAACCGGATACGCCGACCTCCGTCGCCCGTCTGAACGAAACGGTTCGGGATTTCGTCCAGCGGTGGGGACCGGTCTGGGTCGACGGTGAGGTCACGTCCTGGAACGTCCGCGGCGGACACGTCTTCGGACGGCTCAAGGACACGACGACGGATGCCGCTGTCTCTTTTCGCCTGTGGTCATCCACCCGTCAGCGCATTCCCGATGATCTCGCCGTCGGCGACCGCGTCGTCGCCTGCGTGAAGGCGGACTACTTCATAAAGACCGGGGACTTCACTTTCACCGTCTCTGCCATGCGGCATACCGGCCTCGGCGATCAGCTCGAGCGCCTGGAGCGCCTGAGGCAGACCCTGCGCGCGGAAGGTCTCTTCCAACCCGAGCGCAAGCGTCCTTTGCCCTTCCTCCCCGGCGTCATCGGTCTCATCACCGGCGAACGCAGCGACGCGGAGAAGGATGTCCGCCGCAACGCCGAACTGCGCTGGCCACACGTACGCTTCCGCACGATCCACGTCGCGGTCCAGGGTGAGCGGTGTGTTCCCGAAACGATGGGCGCCGTCACAGTGCTCGACGCCGACCCCGACGTCGACGTCATCATTATCGCGCGGGGAGGCGGCGACCCGCAGACCCTGCTCGGATTCAGCGATGAACGTCTCATCCGTACGGTCGCCGATGCCCGCACCCCGATCGTGTCGGCAATCGGACACGAGAATGATCACCCCATCCTTGATGACGTCGCTGACGTGCGCGCCTCGACTCCGACCGACGCCGCCAAGCGCGTTGTGCCGGATGTCGCCGAGCAGCGCGCGATCGTCGCCGAACTGAGCGCGCGGGCGCGGCGGCGCCTGACCCAACGGGTTGCGCACGACATCGCCCAGCTCGACGCGCTGCGCACGCGCCCCGTCCTGCGTGATCCCCAGTCGTTGCTCACGCCGCGCTCCCATGAGGTCTGGCTGGCCGTCTCCCGCGGGCGCGAGATCGTCCATCGTGCACTCGATGAGGCGTCCTCGCAGACCCGGCACCTGCGCGCGTCCCTGCGCGCCCTCTCGCCGAGCGCCACCCTGGACCGCGGCTACGCAATCGCGCAGCGCTCCGACGGAGGCATCGTTCGAGACGCCGCCGATGCACCGTCAGGGGAGCACGTGGTCGTGACGGTCGCGCGGGGGTCGTTCGCGGCGCGGTCCGCGGGTGAGATCGACGAGGGAGTCACCCCCTCAGGGGCGGAATGAGCGCGCGTGGTCGATCTAGGATGAGGGTATGACTGCCCCAACGGAAGGCACGACGGATGTCGACGCCCTGTCGTTTGAAGACGCCCGCGACGAACTCGTGCGCGTCGTGCAGGTCCTGGAGCAGGGAGCGCCGACGTTGGAGGAGTCTCTCGAGCTCTGGACCCGTGGCGAGCAGTTAGCAGCGCGGTGCGAGGCCTGGCTTCGCGGAGCGAAGAAGCGCCTCGACGATGCCCGCCCCGCGACCGATGAGGACCAGTGATGGCTGGCTCGCCGCGCATCGTCGCCGAACTCGGCCGCCCCGAGACGCCCGAAGAGACCGCCGACCGTAAAGCCGCCGCGTCCTACGCCTACCGGTCCAGCAAGACCCTGCGGAACCTCATCGTCGCCCTGGGTCTCACGCTTCTCGTCGTTGCGGCCATCGTCTTCGCCGTCCCGCGTGGCGAAATGCCCGCGCGCGGCCCGATCGATGTCGCCGCCGCCGCGGAAGAATCCTCGGAGACCTTCGGCCGTCCCCTCGTCGCCCCGGAGGCGCCGTCAGACTGGATCGTCAATTCGGCCGAAGTCGATAACGTCGCCGGCGCATCAGCCTGGCTCATTGTCTACGCACCCCCGTCGGGATACATCCGCGTCGCGCAGGGGTTCGACACGGATCAGGCATGGGCCTCCCGCGCGCTCGACGGGGCCGCCGTGAGTGAGTCTCTGACCATCGGGGGCCTCACCTGGGACAACTACCAGCTCAGCTCCGCCGCGAACGACCGCAATATCTCGTACGCACTCTCGACAGATACGGAGAGCGGGACGGTCCTCGTCTACGGAGCCACCGATGAGGACACTGCTCACGTCGCCGCCGAACAGGTCGCCGCAGCGCTGGCGGAGGAGGGCATCACCGGATGACACGCACCAACACCCCCCAGAGCGCCTGGGAGGAGATGCGCTCCGGGAACGAACGCTTCGTCGCCGGGACACCGCACCACCCGCGTCAGGATGCGGAGCGCCGTCACGAGCTCGCGCACATCCAGACGCCGCGAGCGGCGCTCTTCGGATGCGCGGACTCTCGTCTGGCCGCCGAGATCATCTTCGACATGGGGCTGGGTGACCTCTTCGTCGTACGGAACGCCGGTCAGGTGATCTCCGAATCCGTCATCGGGAGTCTCGAGTACGCGGTGGATGTTCTCCACGTTCCTTTGATCGTCGTGCTCGCGCACGACGAGTGTGGCGCCGTCGCCGCCGCTATCGACTCGATGCGACTCGATTCCCCGCCGCTCGCCCCCAACATCTGGCGGCAAATCGCCCCCATCGTCCCGGCCGTGCGTCGCGTGCTGCGCGCCCACCCGACGGCGGAGAGCCAGAAGATCGACCGTGAGCAGGTCGGACGCGAGCACCTGCGTCACACCGTCTCAGACCTGTTGCACTCGTCCGAGATCATGAACGGACTGGTCGCTTCACAGAAACTCGCCATCGTGGGGGCCAACTACCGCCTCAGCGATGGGACGGTCGTCCCCGACGTCATCGTGGGGCCGGCCGCCGACCACCACGGTTGACACGACACGGGCACCGACCCGCCAAAGGAGGAACGACGACGTGACCGACACCGAATACCGCATCGAACACGACACGATGGGCGAAGTGCGTGTGCCCAAGGATGCGCTCTACGCCGCGCAGACGCAGCGCGCTGTGGAGAACTTCCCGATCTCGGGCACGGGGCTGGAGTCGCGACAGATCGCGGCACTCGCGCGCATCAAGAAGGCCGCTGCGCTGGCGAACAAGGACCTCGGCACACTCGACGGTGCCATCGCGGACGCGATCGCCGCCGCTGCGGATGAGGTCATCACGGGTGATTACGACGATCAGTTCCCGGTTGACACGTACCAGACCGGTTCCGGCACCTCCTCGAACATGAACATGAACGAGGTCCTGGCCCACCTCGCGACCCGCAAACTCGGTGCGCCGGTGCACCCGAACGATCACGTCAACGCATCCCAGTCGTCCAACGACGTCTTCCCCACTTCCGTTCACCTGGCGGTGACCGGGGCCCTCATCGAGGACCTCATCCCCGCGCTGGAGTACCTCGCGGTCGCGCTGGAGAAGAAGGCAGACGAGTGGGCCGATGTCGTGAAGTCCGGTCGCACGCACCTCATGGACGCCACGCCGGTGACCCTTGGGCAGGAGTTCGGCGGCTACGCACGGCAGATCCGCCTGGGTGTGGAGCGGGTCAAGGCCGCACTCCCCCGTGTCGGTGAGGTTCCCCTCGGCGGTACTGCCGTCGGGACGGGCATCAACACCCCGGTCGGCTTTCCGCAGAAGGTCATCGCCCTGCTCGCCGAGGAGACCGGACTTCCGATCACCGAGGCCGAGGACCACTTTGAGGCGCAGGCGAACCGAGATGGACTGGTCGACGCCTCTGGGGCACTGCGCACGATCGCGGTCTCGCTCACGAAGATCAACAACGACATTCGCTGGATGGGTTCGGGACCGAACACGGGACTGGCGGAGATCCACATTCCCGACCTGCAGCCGGGCTCCTCGATCATGCCCGGCAAGGTGAACCCCGTCGTGCCGGAGGCCACCCTCATGGTCGCCGCCCGCGTGATCGGAAACGACGCGACCGTCGCCTGGGCCGGGGCGTCCGGCTCGTTCGAGCTCAACGTTGCGATCCCGGTGATGGGCACGGCGGTCCTTGAGTCGATCCGTCTGCTCTCGAATGCGATGCGGGTCCTGGCTGACAAGACGATCGATGGTCTGCAGGCGAACCGCGAACGTGCCACGGCATACGCCGGGATGTCCCCCTCGATCGTCACGCCACTGAACAAGCTCATCGGCTACGAAGCGGCGGCAAAGATCGCCAAGCACTCGGTTGCCAAGGGCATCACGGTCCGCGAAGCGGTCATCGATCTCGGGTACGTCGAACGCGGCGAGCTCACCGAGCAGCAGCTCGATGAGAAACTCGACCTCCTCTCGATGACCCATCCGGGTTGATAATCGGAGCGTGACCCGCACTACACCGGCAACACCGCGACGCGAGAACGGCGTGTGGATCCTTGCCACGGTCGCCGCGGCAGGGGTGACGATCTCCGCGATCGCGGTGCTCGTGGTGTTCCTCATCGGCGGGCTCTCGATGCCCCTTCCCGCGATTGTGGCGTTCACGGTCGGTGCGGTGCTGACCGTCGCGGCCGTCGCCGCCGTGGGGTGGGCGCTCATCGCTCGTGAGCGTTCGTTCGCTCCTTCCACGGAATCGGCGGAGACGTCCGCGGAGAAGCAGCGCCAGCTGCTGGACGATGTCCGACATGAGCTGAAGACCCCGATCACGATCGTGCGCGGGCACCTCGAGGTCATGGACGAGAACGACCCGACAGACGTCTCTGCGATCCGGGAAATCGGCATGGGCGAACTGGATCGCATGACCCGGCTCATCGGTGACATCGACCTCCTCGCCGCCGTCGAGGGAGATGAGTTCAGCCCGACGGAGGTGAGCGTCCGGCATCTCACGCAGCGGGTCGCGGAGCTCGTCACGGTGATTCCGAGCCATGCGTGGACCGTCGAGCAGTACGCCGACGCCGTCATCCGCGCGGACCGGGACCGTCTGCTGCAGGCGTGGCTGCAGCTCGCCGACAACGCCGCCAAGTACACACCAGCGGGCACTCCGATTGAGATCGGCAGCGCCGTGCACGCCGGCGGTGTCCAGTTATGGGTGCGTGATCACGGACCGGGGATCCCGCCAGCTCTGCGGCACCGGGTGTTCCAGCGGTTCGACCGCGGCGCAGTCAAGCGCACGGGAGGCGGATCCGGGCTCGGATTGGCCATTGTCGATGCGATTGCCAAGGCGCATGGCGGACACTGCAGCGTCACAGACACACCGGGAGGGGGTGCAACCTTTACGCTGGAGGTGCCGCGCGGCACTGGGAAGTCGATGCCGGCCCCCGTTCGCGCGGGTGATGTCGTGATGCAACGGGAGGCATCCGGATGACACGCATCCTCGTCGTGGATGACGAGCCACACATCATCGCTCTTGTCGCGCGCGGACTGCGCAGCGAAGGATACGAGGCGATGACGACCGACGACGGTCAGGCCGCACTCGACATCGTCGAGGCGGGCGGTATCGATCTCATCGTGCTCGACGTCGGTATTCCGACGCTGGATGGGTTCGAGGTCCTGCGCTCGATCCGCTCCTCCGGCAATGACGTGCCGGTCATCATGCTCACCGCGCGCAGTGGCACGGTCGATGCCATCGAGGGGCTGGACGCCGGAGCAAGCGACTACGTCCCCAAACCCTTCGCCGTCGCCGAGCTCCTCGCCCGTGTGCGATCTCGCCTGCGTGAGCGAACGTCCTCCCCCACGGTGCTGACCCGGGGTCCTGTGACCTTGGACATTCTCAACCGCCGCGTCAGCGTCGCCGGACGCGAGGTCGACCTTTCGGCGCGCGAATTCAGCCTCGCAGAGCAGTTCCTTCGCCATCCGGGTGAGGTTCTCACGCGGGAGGTCCTGCTCAGCCGCGTCTGGGGCATGAACTTCGACCCGGGCTCCAACGTCGTTGACGTCTATGTGCGGTATCTGCGCGCCAAGCTCGGCGCCGGGCACATCGCCACCATCCGCGGTGAGGGCTACCGCTGGGAGTGATCCCGCATCCGCTCCGCGCACAACTGCGGCGCGCACAACCGCGGCGTCGAGGCGCGACACGCCGTGCGGCCCGACAAGAACGCCGGCGTGTCGGCCATGAACGCCGCGGTTGTGCGGACCACAGGGTCAGCAACCACGCTGCCGTCGAACCGAGCTCCGACACGTCAGCAGTACAGCTGCGGGGTCGGCGACCAACACAACTGCGGCGCGAAGGCGCGACACGCGGGAGTAAGGCACGACGGCCCCGGCGTGTCGGTTGTGGACGCCGCAGTTGTGCTCGGGGGCGATGTGTCGGGGTGACAGGTTGGGGCGGCGGCGCGGGGCGGGAGAGCGAGGCGGCGGCGCGGGGCGGGAGCGGGGGCAGGACAGGACTGACGGAAAGAGACCCCCGCGGGAGGCGGGGGTCTCTTTCGTGAGGGTGTCGGTTAGCTGAGCTCGCCGGCTTCCAAGAGGTCGGTGACGAGCGCGGCAATCGCGGAGCGCTCCGAGCGAGTCAGGGTGACGTGACCGAAGAGGTCCTGCCCCTTGAGCGTCTCGATCACCGAGGCGATGCCGTCGTGCCGACCAACACGGAGATTGTCGCGCTGTCCGACGTCGTGGGTGAGGACGACGCGAGAGTTCTGACCGATACGGCTGAGCACGGTCAGGAGGACATTGCGCTCCAGCGACTGTGCCTCGTCGACGATCACGAAGGCATCGTGGAGCGAACGTCCGCGGATGTGCGTCAGCGGCAGAACCTCCAGGATCCCGCGTGCGGTCACCTCTTCCAGGACGTTGCCGGAGACCACAGAGCCGAGCGTGTCGAACACCGCCTGCCCCCAGGGGTTCATCTTCTCCTGCTGGTCACCCGGCAGGAATCCGAGCTCCTGGCCACCGACGGCGAACAGCGGACGGAAGACGAGGATGCGCTTCTGCTGACCACGTTCGAGCACCGCCTCCAGCCCCGCGGCGAGCGCGAGAGCGGACTTGCCGGTTCCCGCGCGGCCCCCGAGCGAGACGATGCCCACATCCGGGTCGAGCAGGAGGTCGATCGCGATGCGCTGCTCCGCGGAACGGCCATGCAGCCCGAAGACGTCCCGGTCGCCGCGCACGAGCCGCAACTCGCCGTCGCCGGTCACGCGACCGAGCCCAGAGCCACGCTCGGAGTGGATCACCAGCCCGGTGTTGACCGGCAGTCCGATCACCTGATCGCTCGTCGCTACCTCGGTCTCGTACAGATCGCTGAGTTCGTCGCCGGAGATGTCGACCTGCGCAATGCCGGTCCAGCCGGAGTCGACCGCTTGCTCGGCCAGGTACTCCTCGGCGTGGATGCCGAGCGACGCAGCCTTGACCCGCATCGGGAGGTCCTTGGAGACGACCGTCACTTCGCTGCCGTCCTGCGCGAGATGCATCGCGACGGCCAGGATGCGCGAATCATTGTCGCCCAGTCGAATGCCACTGGGCAGGATGCTCGCATCGGTGTTGTTCAGCTCGACACGCAACGTGCCGCCGTCGCCGACGGGGACCGGGAAATCCAGCCGGCCATGCTCGACGCGCAGCTCATCGAGGTGGCGCAGAGCCTGACGCGCGAAGTATCCGATCTCCGGGTCGTGCCGTTTCCCCTCCAGCTCCGTGATCACCACCACGGGGACCACAACGGAATGCTCAGCGAAGCGGAAGAAGCCGCGCGGATCGCTCAGAAGGACGGAGGTGTCCAAGACGTACGTGCGCAGTTTCTCCTCGGCCTGCACAGTGTCCTCTGCCGTGTTCCGGCGCTGCTTCTCAGGTGCCCGTGTTGCCACAACCCACTCCCCGCTCCGGGGTTCGTGTCCCCCGGCTCGTCTCGAGTCGACCGTGGCCACGAGTCGTCATGGAGGCCGACTCGAACAGGCGCCTTGCCCGTTGCCTAGACCGTATGTCTCGGCGATTGCAAGAACCTCCCCCGACACGCCGACGGAGGTTACGGGGCGGTTAATTCCCGTCCGGCCATCTCTCGAGGAGGAGCGCGCTCCCGTCCAGCCGTCCCCGAACTCGAGACGGCGTCGCCGTCTGGCTACTTGCCGAATCGGCGGTCGCGCGTCGCGAAGTCGCGGATCGCCCGGAGGAAGTCAACCTCGCGCAGGTCGGGGCCGAGCGCTTCCACGAAATAGAACTCGCTGTGCGCCGCTTGCCACAGCAGGAAGTCGCTGAGGCGCTGCTCCCCCGATGTCCGGATCACCAGATCCGGGTCCGGCTGTCCGCTCGTGTACAGGTGCTCACCGATCTGTTCCGGCGTGAGGCTTGCCGCCAGTTCTTCCATCGAACCGCCGCGCTCGTGGTGTGCGGTGATGATGCTGCGCACGGCATCGACGATCTCGCCACGACCGCCATAGCCGACGGCGAGGTTCACGTGCATTCCGGTGTTCTCACGCGTGCGGTCCTGCGCGTCGCCGAGGATACGGGCGAGCTCGGCGGGGAGAACTCCCGCGCGACCGACGTGCTGGATACGCCAGCCCGGTTCGGTAGAGATCGAGTCGGCGAGCTCCGCGATGATCTCAAGAAGGTCCGCGAGCTCCTGCGAGTCGCGTTTGCTGAGGTTATCAATCGACAGCAGGTACAGGGTGACCACTCCGATCTCGAGGTGGTCACACCAGCGAAGGAACTCCCGAATCTTTGCCGCGCCGGCTCGATGGCCCTCAGCCGCCGTCGGAAACCCGGCCTGGCGCGCCCACCGCCGGTTGCCGTCGATCATCATCGCAACGTGGTGCGGCACATTCTCCGGCGTCACCTGACGACGAAGTCGTTTCGCGTACAGACGATAGAGCGGTCCCCTGCCATCGATGGAGCGCTCGCCAGCCACGTTCTAAACCGTATCGCGAGGAGGGCTATGTACGTCACCGGGCATGGGAGTGAGCGTACGCTCGGAAGGGTGACCGACAGGCGTGAACCCGACTCCGCCGACGTCCCCCAGCTTCCGCTGCTGGATGCGGCCGCCGTCAGCGCGCACGTGGATCTGAAGCCGACGTGGCGCGGCTGGATTCACGCTGGCACGTTCCCGATCGCGATCGCGGCCGGCATCGTCTTGATCGTGTTGGCCGATGGTGCGCCCGCGAAGTGGGCATCCGCCGTCTTCATGACGTCGTCGCTCCTCTTGTTCGGCAACTCGGCGCTCTATCACCGCTTCGACTGGGGTCCGAGGACCAAAGCGGTACTCAAGCGCATCGACCATGCCAACATCCTGCTGCTGATCGCTGGGACCTACACTCCGATCGCGGTGCTCGGCCTCCCGACGAACCAGATGGTGATGCTGCTCTCCCTCGCGTGGGGAGGCGCGATCGCAGGAATCCTCTTCCGCGTCTTCTGGATCGATGCCCCCCGCTGGCTGTACGTTGCGCTCTACCTCGTGCTCGGGTGGGCGGCGGTCATGTACATCGTTCCCCTGTTCGAGGCCAGCGCCGCGATGATGATCCTCGTGATCGTCGGCGGGCTCCTGTATACCGGCGGCGCGATCGTGTACGCACTGAAGAAGCCGAACCCGTGGCCCGGCCACTTCGGATTCCACGAGATCTTCCACGTATGCACCGTCCTGGCCTTCCTGTGCCACTGGACGGCGTGCCTCATCATTGCGCTCCACCCCGCCTATCACGGCGGCTGAGCGACGCAAATGTCAGGACTGCGGCGGCGGGTCGAGGTCGCGTCGCTCCGCACTCGGCGGGTCTGTGCCTTCGTCGACATCCCCGTCGGCAGCTTCCGCGGCCGTTGCCTGCTCGGCATCGAGCTCGGCGTTGACCTCCGCCCGATACCGCGTCCGTCGGACGCGGCGCAACATGTCGATCAGCAGCAGCACGACGGCGAGGACCACGAGCGCCATGAACGCGAAGCCAATGAATCCCGGGGTGACGGTCTCCGGATCGACGGTCATCGACGGCGTCGGCGTCTGCATCTCGTGATTCCCCGTTCTGGCGCGAAGCGCCTAGCCTAAGACCAAGCCTAATCCCCGACGAAGATGCCATGACGACAACTGAGACCGCTATCGAAGCCAAGCTCCGCGAACGCTACGGACGTGCCCGCGTCGGCGCTGGGCGCCGCATCCTTCTGATTGTGGGGCTTACCCTGGCTGCCGCTCTCGTCGGTTGGGTTGCGTGGACGACGGTCGCGGACGCCGCTTCTTCTGTCGACGTCGACACGATGGGATACGCCATCGACCCCGATACGGAAGCCGTGACGGTCACCTTTCAAGTAACGGCCACTCCCGACACCGCCTTCGCGTGCGCTGTGGAAGCGCAGGACGAAGCGCATGCCACTGTCGGCTGGAAGGTCGAAAGTTACGAGGCGACAAGCGAGCATGCGCGTGCGCTCTCCGTGACCATCCCGACTGTCGGCGACCCGGTGACCGGGTTTGTCCACTCCTGCTGGATCCCGTAGGCTTGTCCGAAATCCCGCCCTGGCACGTTTGCCGGGGCGTTTCACTTACCACCCCTAGGAGACGACGTGTCGGATGACAGCACCGTGAGCTTCCTCACGCAGGAGGCCTATGACCGTCTCGTCGCCGAACTCGAGCACCTTTCCACCACGGGACGCGAGGACATCGCGAAGCGCATCGAGGCGGCGCGCGAGGAAGGCGACCTGAAGGAGAACGGCGGATACCACGCCGCAAAGGATGAACAGGGCAAGCAGGAGGCGCGCATTCGCACGCTGCAGCACCTCCTGAAGACCGCAAAAGTGGGCGATGCCCCCGAGTCCAACGGCACCGTCCAGCCCGGCACCGTGGTCACGGCGGTCGTGGCAGGCGGCGAAGAGGTCTTCCTCCTCGGAAACCGCGAGATCGGCGGAGGCACGGACCTCGACGTCTACAGCGAGGCATCCCCCCTGGGGTCGGCCATCGTCGGCCTCGCCGAGGGTGCATCCACGTCGTACACGGCTCCCAACGGTCGTCAGATTCCCGTTGAGATCGTCAAGGTCGAGACCTTCACCGGCTGACGATCAGTCCGCTACGACCGTCGGCTGGAAGCCAGCGTCCTGAAGGATCTCGATCGTCCGCGCGCGGTGTTCTTCGCCGCGGGTCTCGACGCTGAGCTGAAGGACGACCTCGCTGATCTGAAGGCCCTGTCCGTGCCGCGTATGCAGCACCTCGATGACGTTGGCTCCCGCTTGCGCGAGGAGCTCTGACACGCGTGCGAGCTGGCCGGGACGGTCAGGCAACGGGATCTGAAGGGTCATGTAGCGTCCGGACGCGGCAAGCCCGTGGGCGACGACCCGCTGCAGAAGGAGCGGGTCGATGTTGCCGCCGGAGAGCACGACGGCAGTCGTCCCCGAGGCCTGCACCTTGCCAGCGAGGATAGCCGCCACACCGACCGCTCCGGCGGGCTCGACGACCTGCTTCGCCCGCTCCAACAGCACCAGGATCGCGCGAGCGATGTCGTCATCCGTCACGGTGACAACCTCGTCGACGAGATCCCGAATGATCTCGAAGGGCACGTTGCCCGGGCGTGCGACCGCGATGCCGTCGGCGATCGTGGGCGTCGTGACGACCTCCGTGGGAGTTCCGGCGGCGAGGGATGTGGGATAGGCGGCGGAGTTCTCTGCTTGGACCCCGATGACCCGTACGCTCCGGCCCGCGGCCGCGGCACGGGCCTTCACCGCCGCGGCGACACCAGCGATCAGGCCACCGCCCCCGATGCCGACGATCACCGTGTCCAGATCGGGCAGATCGTCGGCAAGCTCGAGGCCGAGCGTTCCTTGGCCGGCGACGATGTCGAGGTGGTCGAAGGGATGGATGAGCTGAGCACCGGTTCGCTCGGCGAACTCGGCCGCCAGGCGCAGGGGTGTCTCGACCGTTGCTCCCTCGAGTACAACCTCGGCACCGTAGCGGCGGGTCGCGAGCAGCTTGGGAACGGGCACGCCCAACGGCATGAAGATCGTGGCAGGGATACCCAGCTCCTGGGCCGCACGCGCGACCCCCTGCGCGTGGTTCCCTGCGGAGGCTGCGACGACTCCGCGCGCGCGCTCGGCGTCAGAGAGACGAGACAGCCGGTACGTCGCACCGCGCACCTTGAATGAGCCGGTGCGCTGCAAGTTCTCGAGCTTGAGGTGCACGGGCACGCCGAGGACTTCGGAGAGGTACTCCGAAGCCTCGAGCGGAGTGTGCAAGACGACGCCCTCGAGCGCCGCCGCCGCCGCCTCGAACTCGGAGAGGCCAGGAGTGGTCACGAACGTGCCTTCTTCCTCCGCGGGAGGGAGCGCCTCACCTGCGGAACCGTACGCCAAATCATGTCGGGCCCATCGATCTCGCTCCCGTGCTCCCACTGCCGTCGAGCGAGATAGACCGCTACGACGTTCACGAACGCAGCGAGCGGGACAGCGAACAGAGCCCCCGGAATGCCGGCGAGCAGCGCGCCGCCTGCGACGACGAGCACAACGGCGAGCGGATGCACCTTGACGGCTGCGCCCATGAGAAGCGGCTGCAGGATGTGGCCCTCAATCTGCTGCACAGCGAGAACGACCACGAGCATCCACAGGGCGATCCATGGGCCGTTGTAGATCAGTGCGATGAACACGGCGATCGCGCCGGAGAAGACGGCACCGACGATCGGGATGAACGCGCCGAGGAAGACGAGCACCGCGATCGGGAGAGCCAACGGGACGCCCAAGAAGAACGCCCCGAGACCGATGCCCACGGCATCGATCGTCGCCACCAGCATCTGCGTGCGTGCGAAGTTGACGACGGTACGCCACCCCGAGCGGCCCGCCCCATCGACGGCCACGCGCGCGCGGCGCGGGAACAACCGAACGGTCCAGCGCCAAATGCCTGCGCCATCGGTGAGCACACACAGAAGGATGAAGATCGCCAGGAGGATGCCGGTTGCGAGGTGCCCGAGCGTGGAGCCGATGGCCAAGGCGCCGGACAGGAGCAACTCCGCCTGCTGGTCCACCAGGCCGACGGCCTGATCGAGGAAGCCGTCGAGCTGGCTGGCGGTGAGGTGCAGCGGCCCCTCGATCAGGTAATCGCGGAAATCGCCGACAACCTCCACCGACCGCGCGCGGACCTTCGGCCACTGCTGCGAGATCTGCCAGATCGCGACGTACATCAGACCCGACACGATCGCGAGGGTCCCCAGGACGCTCAGTACGATCGCGAGCCAGCGCGGCACATGATGGCGCAGCATCCAGGTGAAGGCGGGCCAGATCAGCGCAGTGACGAGGATGGCGATGAACAACGGGATCACGAGAACCCGCAGCTGAATGATGAGCCAGATCAGGACCCCGGCCGCCGCCGCGATGACGATGAAGCGCCAGGCATATGCGCTGGCGACCTGCAGGCCGCGAGGCACGCTCTCGTCCGCCGTCGGGGAGGCGGATGCCCGCTCTCGCAGGGTGCCCCGCAATGAGCCGCGCGTGTGTTGCTGGTGCCCGCTCATCCCGCCAGTCTATTGTCTCAGGCCCGTCGCAGACGGGCATCGTGACGACAGTCGTCGTGGTCCTGGAAGGGACCTTCTGCGACTCTCAGAACTGGATGCGGGGAGGCTCGGCGATCGCTGCGCCGTCGACGACCTCGAAGAACTCCCGCTCCGTGAACCCGAGGTTGCGCGCGAAGAGGTTGTTCGGGAACACCTTGATCTTCGTGTTCAGCTCTCGAACGCCGCCGTTGTAGAACCGGCGGGAGGCCTGGATCTTGTCCTCCGTGTCGACCACGGCCTGCTGCAACTGGAGGAAGTTCTGGCTCGCCTGCAGCCCCGGGTAGGCCTCCGCGACAGCGAACAGGGACTTCAGCGCCTGCTGCATGTGCCCCTCGGCCACCCCCGCCTCGGCGGGCGTGTGCACCGCGAGCGTTTCCGCACGCGCGCGAGTGACATTCTCAAAGACTGCTTTCTCGTGCGCGGCGTATCCCTTGACCGCTTCAATGAGGTTCGGAAGGAGGTCGGCACGCCGTTTCAGCTGCACCGTGATGTCGCTCCATGCCTCGTCGACCCGCACGTTGAGGGCCACCAGGGAGTTGTACGTGGCCCACAGGTAGATGCCGGCGATCACGAGGAGCGCAACGACGATCAGGATCGGGATCAGGAATTCCATTGGCAACGGCCTCCATTCGATGCTGGACCCATCCTAGTCACGTGCATTGATCTGGCACGGGGGACCAAGCGCCCTCACAGGCGATGCACGGATCAGGGTCCGAGCACGCGGTCGAGGTAGGCGTTTCGGAAGGCGCGGTCGGGGTCGAGCCGCTCTCGGACAGCAAGGAACTCATCGAAGCGCGGGTACAGCTCGCGCAGTGTTTGAGCATCCGCGGAGTGCATCTTGCCCCAGTGGGGTCGTCCCCCGAAGGAGCGCATGATCTCCTCGACCGCACGGAAGTACTCGTCCGGTCGCTTTCGCCAGTAGCGATGGATCGCGAGATAGCCGGTGTCTCGTCCATACGCCGTCGACATCCATACGTCATCCGCCGCCGCCACGCGCACCTCGATGGGGAACTCGATCCGCCACCGGCGCTCCTCAATGAGACACTGCACCGCGTGGAAGGCTTCCGGGAGCTGTGCAACCGGCAGCGCGTACTCCATTTCCCGGAATCGCACGTGACGCACACTCGTGAAGACCCGTGTCGATTGATCCGAGAAGCTGCGATTGCCCCACACGCGGCTGGACATGCGGTTGATTGCAGGCACGAGAGCGGGAACGACGGTACCCACACCACACGCCATCGGGTGCACGAGCCCTGAGATGACCAGGTCGTCGGTCAGGCGTGCGGCACGGCTGAGCGGACGCAGCGACTCCCCCACGTCCAGACGCCTGTTCGTCTTGGTGAGGGCCAGGTCGGTATGCGGAAACCAGAAGAACTCGAAGTGGTCACTCGCTACGGCGCGCTCCGCGAAGCCATCGACGACCTCTGTCAGGCGCTCCGGTTTCTCCTGTGCGGCAAGGCCGAAGGCGGGGACACACCTCAGGGTCACGTCGACGACGATCCCGAGTGCGCCGAGACTGAGTGCGCCGGCGGGAAGAAGCTCGGCGTTCTCGCTCTCACTGATGGTCACCAGATCTCCGCTCGCAGTCACGAGCGTCAGTCCGATCACCTGAGTCGCCAGCCCACCGAAACGCGCCCCTGTCCCGTGCGTCCCCGTGGCGAGTGCTCCTGCGATCGACTGATGATCGATATCGCCGAGATTCTCCATCGCCAGACCGTACGGACGCAGAAGCCCCGGAATCTGATGGAGACGCGTTCCTGCGAGAAGCCGCACCGATCTCGTCTCGGGGTCCACACTGACGAGTCCGGTGAGGTCGGTCAGATCGAGAAGGACACCGGGCGCGAGAGCGATGCCGGTGAAGCTGTGCCCCGCGCCGACTGCCTTCACCCGAAGACCACGTCGGCGTGCCGCATCTACCGCCCGCCGAACGGCCTCCACCGTCCGCGGGCGTTCGACAGACTGTGGGCGGATCTTCTCGGTTCGCGCCCAGTTGCGCCACGTACCGCCGGGCCGCGTCACAGGAACGCCTTTCCCTCGCCGCGATAGGTGGGCACCTGCGCGATGGTCTCGGAGCCGGAAGTCAGGACGATCTCGTTGACCCTCTCGGCCAGCTCACCGCTCTTCGCGTGCCGGAACCACACCCGGTCTCCGACGCCGAGCCCCGCGGCTCCGGACAACGGCGTCTGCACCTCACCAGCCGCCTCGCGCGGGAGGGTCGCAAGCCCGGTCGGCCATACCGGAAGGGGCTGGCGGGACACGGCTGAAGGTCCCGACGCGATCCACCCGCCGCCGAGCACCGTCGCGATGTCGGGCGTGGGGGTGCGCACCACCTCCAAGGAGAAGGCCGCCGCCGGAGCGGGATCGAACGCGCGGTACCCATCGAAGAGGTGACCTGCGAGCAGGCCGCTTCCCGCAGTCACCTCCGTGACCGCCTCATCCGCGGACGTGGATTCCAAAGACCCCGTCCCTCCGCCGTTGACGAACTCGATCGAAGTGAGCTCCCGCAGACCGGTGACGATCGCTCCTCGCCGATCCGCAAGCTCCGCGCGCGAGCGACGCTGCATCCATTGCACGACCCGATCACCCGCGTCGGGCACACCGGCGATCTGGGCCTCGTACATCATCAGCCCGACCAGCGAGAAGCCCCGCCCGACGACCTCGCGCGCGAGACCCACGACCTCGCCGACGTCACTCAGCGGCGAACGACGCACGCCGATATGCCCGAACGGCGAACGCCAGGATGCGTCGGCGTCTATGGCGACCCGCGCATGTGGCACGTCACGGAGCAGGTCGAGCTGGGCGACGTCGTCGACCATGAGGGTGATCCGCGACGCCTTCTCTTCGTCGGCAGCGAGAGTCGCGATGGCGGCACGGTCCACACTCGGGTATCCGAGCACGATGTCATCATGCGTATCGGCGAGCCAGAGCGCCTCGGGAAGCGTGAAGGCAAGGATGCCGGCGTAGCCGGGGAGGGCGAGCGTCGCATCGAGCACCTCGCGGATCCGCACCGACTTGCTCGCCACCCGTATCGGGATCTCGCTGCGCACCGTCATGTCCAGCGCATTGTGGCGCAGGGCGCCCAGGTCGATCGAAGCGACGGGCCCAGACCGATCTGCAATCGCGTGTGTGCGAGCCGGCCACGACGCCGGAGGTCCGAAGGCGAGGAGATCGATCGTCATCGCATCCCAGGCTACGCCCGCACGGTCACACCCGGGACCTACAATCGGTGGACGTGCCGATCCCGCACACTCGCCATCCGAAGGAGACCGTCATGACCAGCTTGCATCAGTACATTCCGCGCCTGGCTGCGGGTGCCTTCATCCTCAACTCGGGGGTCACCAAGTGGAGCGCCGATGCGGAAACGGCGAAGGGCGTGCATGGAATGGCTTCGGGTGCCTACCCGATTCTGAAGAAGGTCAACCCGAAGGTGTTCATCAAGGCGCTCGCCGTCGGTGAGATCGCGCTCGGGGCAGGCCTCGTCCTTCCGTTCGTCTCCACACCGCTCGCGGCCACCGGCCTCGCGGTCTTCAGCGGTTCGCTCCTGGGGATGTACGTGCGCACCCCTGGCCTGACCGAAAAGGACGGCATCCGCCCGACGCCGAACGGCGTGCCCGTCGCGAAGGACGTGTTCCTCGCCGGCATTGCGGGCGGACTCCTCGTGGATTCCGCTTCTCACGCGGCCACGGCGCGCCGCATCGCCCGGGCAGAGTCCAAGGCGAACACCGCCAAGGAGCGCCTGCGCGCCGAGCGCGCGAAGGCCCGCGCAGCGCGCCTCAAGCGGGCAGAGAAGCGGGTAAAGTCCGTCACGAAGCGCTGACGCGACCGGCCGATTCACGCCGGCCAGCCCACCATCGGACCGCGTGGTCGCCGGCGCGCTGTGAGCGGTACCCCCGGTGGGACTCGAACCCACACTGAAGCGATTTTAAGTCGCCTGCCTCTGCCATTGGGCTACGGGGGCCCGCATCCAGCTTAGGAGCGCGGCTTGGATGCGTACTCTTCGAAGAACGCGCGCGGCTGGTCGAGCTTCGGAAGCGGCGTGTTGTCCCGGCCGAGCCAGAAGTTATTCCACCAGTCGTAGATGACGCGCCACTTACGCTCCCAGGAGGGCATCGCGAGGCCGTGATAGCCGCGGTGCGCGACCCAGGCCACGAAGCCCTTCAGCGCGATCTTGCCCGACTGGAACACACCGTTGTAGAGGCCGAGGCCCGCGACGGCGCCAAGGTTCTTGTGCTTGTACTCCTGCGGCTTCTCGCCGCGGAGAACGGCGACCAGGTTCTTGGCCAGCAGCTTCGCCTGACGCACGGCATGCTGGGCATTGGGCACACAGAAGCCACCCACGCCACCGCCGGTCAGGTCGGGAATCGCCGAGATGTCACCGGCCGTCCACGCGCCCTCAACGGGTGCGTCGTCCGTGCCGACCTGCAGGTCCGCGCGGCCCTTGATGCGGCCCCGCTCGTCGGCGGGCAAGTCGCTCCCCTTCACGACCTGCGGGTTGGCCATGACGCCCGCGGTCCAGATGATGAGGTCGCTCGGGATGACATCACCGGTCGAGAGCTCGACGTTGCCGTCGACGGCACTGACCACCTGAGTGTCCAGGTGCACATTAGCGCCGCGCTTGGCGAGGTCTTTCAGAACCCATTCGCTGGTCGGAACCGATACTTCCGGCATGATCCGGCCCATCGCCTCGATGAGGTTGAAGCGAACCTCGTCCGCGCTGATCTCCGGGTGAGATGCCAGCAGCGACGATGCCAGCGAACGCAGTTCTGCGAACACCTCGATACCGGCGAAGCCTCCACCGACGACGATGACCGAAAGCAGCCGGTCGCGCTCGGGTCCCGGGGGGATCGAGGCGGCCTTGCCGAAGTTCGACATCAGGCGGTCACGGATCGCGACGGCCTCCTCGACCGCCTTGAGCCCGATCGCGTTCTCGGCGATGCCCGGGATCGGGAAGGTGCGCGAGACGGACCCGGCGGTGACGACGATCTGGTCGTAGGGGAACTCGTACGGCTCACCGTCCGTCGGGGTGATCGTTGCCACCTTCTCGGCGTGATTGATGGACGTGACCTTACCGGTCGCGAGGTGCGTGCGCTTGAGGTGACGGCGGTGACCAGTCACGATATGGCGCGGCTCAATCGAGCCGGCAGCAACCTCGGGGAGGAAAGGAAGGTACGTCATGTACGGAAGCGGGTCGACAACCGTGACGTCTGCCTCACCCTTTCTGAGATGCTTCTCAAGCTTCCAGGCGGTGTAAAAACCTGCATATCCCCCACCGACGATGAGGATCTTGGGCGCGGTCACTGGAAAGGAACTCCTTGTATCAACGGCTGGACGTCCTCGGGGGGAACGTCGATCTGATTCGCCGGGCAGCAGCAGTGACGCCGAGCGCGACCAGTATAGCCCCGGTAGTGATCCCCAGGAGCGGCACCGTGCCGTAGAGCAGGCTTTCCTGGGACGGGAGTAGGGCGGATCCGGCCTGCGTCGGCGTGTCGGCAGGAGGCAGCGGATCGACCACGACGGGCGTGACAGACGGGGCGGGGTCTTCGGGCGCATCGGCGCGGCGATACAGTCGGATCCATTCCGCGAGCGAGCCCATCGGGTTCTCATCCACCGTCGCGACCGAGTCGTTCACGGCGGCGGCAGCGTCTACGAGCCCGTAGCCGTACAGGTTTGGAGAGTCTCCGCTGGGCGGCGTCGTCGCAGTCTCGATGATGCGATTGATGACGTTGGCGGCGTTCAGTTCCGGGTGCGCGGAGCGGATGAGCGCCGCGATTCCGGCGACGATCGGCGCGGCGCCGCTCGTCCCGCTCCACTCGACGACCTCGCCGTCTGCGGAGACGCCGAGCAGTTCCTCGCTCGGTGCCGCGATTCCTATCGTGATGCCCTGCGTCGAAGCCTCCACACTTGCCCGCCGGTTGCGGTCGACGCCTCCGACGGTGAGGACTCCGGGGATGGTCGCCGGGGCACCGACGCGGTCCGTGCCCCGTCCACGGTTTCCCGCCGCCACGACCACGACCACATCGTGATCGAACGCGTACATGAAGGCGTCATCCCACGAGAGGTCCCAGTCGAGGGTGTTCGTCGTGAAGGAGAGATTGATGACGTCGGCGCCCTCATCGACGGCCCACACGATCGCTTCGGCGACCTGTTCCGCGAAGGGGACACTGCTGGCGGCGCCGAAGCCGATCGAGGCCGACAGCAGTTCGGCCTCCGGTGCGACGCCGATCATGCCCTCGTCCGACCCCGTCCCGCGACCCGCTGCGAGAGAGGCGACCCAGCTGCCGTGACTGCCGTCGAGCACTCCCACGGGGGTGCGCCCGTCCGGGGAGCCGATTCCGGAGAAGTCTTTACCCGCCGCGACGGCACCGTCGAACTCACTCGGCCCCTCGCCGATGCCGGTGTCGATGATGGCGATCGTCGTTCCCTCACCGCGCGTCGTCTCCCACGCCTCGGTGATGCCGTAGTCCTCCAGCCAGTACTCCGCTGCGCGCGTGTGATCCTGCGCATCCTCCGTCGGCGTCGGCGATGGAGCCGTGGTGGCGCCCGTTGTCAGAATGACGGTGGCGAGGACCGACGCACATACGGTGGGGATCCGGCCCCTCACGCAGCGTCTCCCGGGTGGGTGCAGGTGCACCGACGCGGTGACCATTCGGACTCGGCAAGAGCGAGGTCACCGATCGGGTTGATGCCCTCCCCCACCGCCAGCGCGTGCGCAGCCAGCGCGTGGAGGCATTTGACGCGGCTGGGCATGCCACCAGCAGAGATGCCGTCGATCTCTGGCACGTCGCCGTACTCGGCACGGTCGGCAAGGTACAGCTCGTGGGCGCGCTCGTAGTCGGCCCGGAGTTCGTCGTCCTCGGCCAGCCGGTCAGACAAGGTGCGCATCACCTGCGTCGCTTCCAGGCTCGACATCGCGGCCGTGGCACCGGGGTGAGTCAGGTAGTAGAAGGTCGGGAACGGCGTCCCGTCCGGCAGGCGCGGCTCCGTCGCGACCACAACTGGATTGCCACAGATGCACCGGGCGGCGATGCCGATGACGCCTCGCATCGGCCGCCCGAGCTGTTCCCGCATGGCGGCGAGATCAGCCTCGGTGGCAGGCGAAAGCGGGCGGACGGTCATCGCATCAGAGTATCGATGTGGGCTGAGAGGACGCTTACTCACGCGCGGTTTTGGCGAGGCCCGCAGAAGCGACCGATCGCACCAGCTGAGACATCCAGTCGGTCTGCGTCGTCACGACGTCTTCGCTGACCGCCTCTTGCTCTGGCGGCACGGCATCGGCGGGCACGTCATTGTCGACGAGATAGACGACCTCCCCGGGAGTGACGTAGTACAACCGCTCCCTCGCCTGAGATGTGATGAAAGCGGGGTCGGCCCATCGGTCGCGTTCCGCCTCAAGCTGGGTGATGCGCTCATGACCGACCTGGATCGACTCTTCCAGTGCGGCGATCTGCTGGCGTTGGTCGATGAAGGTTCCCACGCTCGGCACGAGCACGAACGCAGCGAGGACGACGAGCCCCAGCATGATCGCCGTGAAGCCGGAGAAGCGGATCCCACCGAGCCACTCCCTCGCGTCGATACGACGAGAGGGGGATGCCGCATCCTTAGCCACGGCCTCCCCCTCTCGTCAGGACATCACGCGCGGAATCGAGGGAAGGCCGAGCGGCCGGCAAACGCAGCGGCTTCGCCCAGTTCCTCTTCGATGCGCAGGAGTTGATTGTATTTCGCCACGCGCTCGCTGCGGGCGGGCGCGCCGCTCTTGATCTGACCCGAGTTCAGCGCGACCGACAGATCCGCGATCGTCGTGTCCTCGGTCTCGCCGGAACGGTGCGAGAACATCGTGGTGTATCCGGAGCGATGCGCGAGCTCGACGGCATCGAAGGTCTCCGAGAGCGTTCCGATCTGGTTCACCTTGACCAGGAGCGAGTTGGCAACTCCCAGCTCGATCCCCTTCGCCAGGCGCGCCGGGTTCGTCACGAACAGGTCGTCGCCGACGAGCTGCGTCTTGGCGCCCAGCACATCCGTGAGGTGCTTCCAGGCGTCCCAGTCGTCCTCAGCGAGCGGGTCCTCGATCGTCACGATCGGGAAGTCATCAACGAGCTCCGCGTAGTAGCCGGTGAGCTCCTCCGCGTTCCAGTCCTTGTTGTCCAGGCGGTACACACCCTTGTCGAAGAACTCGGTCGCCGCGACGTCCAGCCCCAGGGCGACATCCGCGCCAGCCGTGAAGCCCGCCTTCTCGATGGCCTTGACGAGGAACTCCAGACCCTCACGGTTGCTGGGCAGGTCGGGGGCGAAGCCGCCCTCATCGCCGAGGCCCGTCGCAAAGCCTGCCGCCTTCAGCTCGCCCTTGAGGACGTGATAGACCTCGGCTCCCCAGCGGAGGGCCTCTGAGAAGGACTCTGCACCGATGGGAGCGAGGAAGAACTCCTGCATATCGATGCCGTTGTCCGCGTGCTCACCGCCGTTGATGACGTTGAACAGGGGTACCGGCAGCAGGTGCGCGTTCGGGCCACCGAGGTACCGGAACAGCGGGAGGTCTGCCGAGTCGGCAGCGGCCTTGGCGACCGCGAGTGAGACACCCAGGATCGCGTTCGCGCCGGTGCGCGACTTGTTCTCGGTGCCATCGGTGGCGATCAGAATCTCATCGATGACGCGCTGCTCGCTCGCGTCGATGCCTTCGATCGCGGGGCCGAGTTCGTCGATGACGGCACCGACGGCCTTGAGGACTCCCTTGCCGCCGTAACGCTTCTTGTCACCGTCGCGCAGTTCGTATGCTTCGAAGGCGCCGGTCGATGCGCCAGAGGGGACGGCGGCACGCTGGACGATTCCGTCGTCAAGCAGCACCTCCACCTCAACGGTCGGGTTGCCTCGCGAGTCGAGAATCTCTCGCGCGCCTACAGCCTCGATCAATGCCACAGGTAACTCCTTGCTTGGGGAGGGTGGGAAGGACGGTCGTGCGGTCCCGTCCCGAGTCTAGTGAGCGGTCAGGTCGCGCGCAGGTCGGTGATCCGCGCAAGAGGCGCCGCCCACCGGTCACGACAGCGCTTTGACCTCGAGGCTGTCGATTGCCTGCCCCGGACGAACGTTCGCGAAGGACGTGTACCCGTCGGCGGCGGCTCGCTCGAGCAGTGCCCGCTGATTCTTCGTGCGCTGCTCCAACCGGACGCGTGCCCCGCGCGCCACGAAAGCGGCCTTCAGAGTGAGCAACTCGGCGACGGGGACTTCCCGGTCATGGATCAAGACGACCCGCTCCTCGGACGTGTCCTCGACATCACCGAGGAGGTCCACGATGCGCTCGAACCCGAGCGAGAAGCCCACCGCGGGGACTTCCTGACCCAGGAAGCGGCCCACCATGCCGTCGTAACGTCCGCCGCCACCGAGCGAGTAATCCACGCTCGGGTGAGCGATCTCGAAGATGGTGCCGGTGTAATACCCCATCCCCCGGACGAGGAACGGATCGAAGGTCAGGGGAATGTCGCCTCCCCCGCGGGCCGCGGCAACGGCGTCGCCGATCGCGACGAGTGAGGCGACGACGTCGTCCGGAGCGGATTCCGGAAGGGCCTTACGGATCTGCCGCTCCCCGAACGGCAGATACTCACGCGTCTGAGGTCGGCGCAGAAAAGTGCCGAGTGCGGTGACCGCGCCGGGCGACGCGCCGCGCCCGGTGAGCTCGTCCAGCACACCGTCCGGGCCGATCTTGTCCAGCTTGTCGATCGTGATGAGCACGCCGGGCTGCTCCTCGGCGGTGAACCCGAATCCCGTCAGCATCGCATCAAGAAGACGGCGGTCATTGACCCGGATCGATGCGCCGTCCAGACCGAGCGCGCCGACCGCGTCAAGGCTCGCCGTCAGCAACTCGGCCTCCGCGCGAGACGTTGCGTCGCCGATGATGTCGATGTCGCACTGGACGAACTGACGGTAGCGACCCTTCTGCGGACGCTCAGCGCGCCACACCGGAGCGATCTGCAGAGCACGGAACACGGTGGGAAGCTCCCCCCGGTGCGTCGCGTAGAAGCGCGCGAGCGGCACGGTGAGGTCGTAACGCAGACCAAGGTCGCTCAGTGCCGCCGGGTCCTCCGCCGCCGCACGGATCTGCTCGGGGTCAAGCCCCCGACGCAGGATGTTGTACGCCAGCTTCTCGTTGTCGCCGCCGAGGCCCGCGTGCAATCGGGAGTAGTCCTCCATGACGGGCGTTTCGATCTCATCGAATCCGTGCGCGCGGTAGCGATCCCGGATGGTCGTGAGAATGGTGTCTCGACGTCGCTTGTCGGCCGGCAGGAAGTCTCGCATGCCGCGCGGAGGATTGACGGTAGCCATCCCCCCATCCTCTCATCCGCGAGCACGTGTCACGGGGACGCCTCGACCGCGCGTACCTCCCCGGTGAGGCCACGCAAGCGCTCGCGCAGGGCGCGTTCCGCGTCCCATCCCCGTGCCCGCCCCGCGGCCACCAGCCGGAGCAGTTCGTCGCCGAAGGCAGACTCATCATCGGCGGTCGTCGCGGATGCATCCACCTCGACACCGACCGACGCAGCCTTTCCGAGGAGCTTCGCAGCCAGAGCGAGCGAGGGCATGTGCTCGCTGACACCGTCCAACACGCTCGTGCGCTCGCGCTTCTCCGCCGCCTTGGCGGCGTTCCAGTGCACGAGCACTTCCTCCGGTGTGCGCGCCACCGCGTCGCCGAAGACGTGCGGATGGCGGCGCACCATCTTGTCCGTGAGTCCGCGGGCGACATCATCGAGGTCGAAGGCGCCCGTGCGGGAGGCAATCTCCGCATGGAAGAGAACCTGCCAGAGGAGGTCACCGAGTTCTTCCCGCAGATCCTCGGCCGTACCCGTCTCGACGGCGTCGATGACCTCCGCGGATTCCTCGATCAGATAGGGGACGAGGTCGCGGTGACTGATCTGCTGCGTCCAGACACATCGATCACGAACATGACGCATTGTGTCGGCAGCCACGCGCAAGGGGTCGGCTGCGGTGTGATCTGGGGAAGTCATGCCGTCACGATACGCGGTGCGCGCCCGCGTCATCTTGGGGTAACACCGGCGCACTAGCGTGGAGGCATGCATCAGCCCACCGTGACCGAAGCGATCTCCCTCGTCGGTCGAGACGCTGCCGGCCAAGAGATCCCCGAGAAGATGCGCGCCGACGTGCGTGTGCTCGGGTCCCTGCTCGGCCAGGTCCTGCGCGAGACCGGCTCTCCGGGACTGTTCGACGACGTCGAACGCCTCCGCGTGGCCACCATCGAGGCCTACACGAAGGACTCCCCCGAGGCCATTCAGCGCGCCATCGACGTCGCCGATTCCTTCTCCGTTGAGCGCGCGGACGAGGTCGCACGGGCGTTCACGGTGTACTTCCACCTCGTGAACCTCGCCGAGGAGCACCAGCGCGTGCGAGTCCTCCAGGAGCGTGATGGACGACCGGAGAAAGAGAACGCCTCCGACTCGGTCGCTGCGGCCTTCGTGCGCCTTTCGGCCGAGGTCGGTGACGAGACGGCGCTGACAAGGCTGCGCAATCTGCGTTTCCACCCCGTCTTCACGGCGCACCCCACCGAGGCGCGGCGACGTGCGGTCTCTTCCAGCATCCGCCGACTCGCGGCCTTGCTGGACGAGTACGACGAGTCACGCCGGGGCGGTGCCGACCAGAGGCGGGCGGCGCGGCGCATGCTTGAGGAGATCGACACGCTGTGGCGTACCGCGCCCCTGCGCGCCGAGAAGCCGGAGCCCACCGACGAGGTCCGCGCGATCATGAGCGTCTTCGACGAGACGCTGTACACCGCTGTGCCGCACGTGTACCGGCGCGTGGACGATGCCCTGCAAGGCCCGGCCGCCGGCAGCCGCGCACCCGTTGTCCAGCCGTTCGTGCGACTGGGTACGTGGGTCGGCGGAGACCGGGATGGAAACCCGTTCGTCACCGCGGCCGTCACCAAGAAGGCGGCTCAGATCGCCGCGGAACACATTCTGCTCGGTTTGGAGGCCACCGCGTCCCGGATCGCGCGAACGCTCACCCTGGACGAGGGAACGACTCCGGCCAGCGACGACGTCCGCGCTCTGTGGCGCCGTCTGGCCGACGCGGATGAGGATGCCGCGCGGGACGCCGCCAAGCGCTCACCCAACGAACCCCACCGCGCCACGCTCATGCTCATCGCGCGTCGGATCGCCGCGACCCGCACTCGTAACGCCGACCTCGCCTATCAAGACCCGGCCGCACTGCTGCGGGATCTTCGCACGATCCAGTTTTCGCTGGAAAAGGCGGGCGCCGCGCGCCAGGCGTTCGGGCACCTGCAGCAACTGATCTGGCAGGTCGAGACCTTCGGCTTCCACCTGGCCGAGATCGAGGTGCGCCAGCACTCTGCCGTCCATGCCAAGGTCCTGGCCGAGTGCGAGGCCGGAGGGCCGCTCAGCGAGCAGGCGGAGGAGGTTCTCGAGGTCTTCCGCACGATCGCTCAGCTGCAGCGTCGCTACGGGCCGCGGGCTGCGGGGCGCTACATCGTCTCGTTCACGCGATCGGCCGAGGATCTGCTGGCTGTGAACCGGCTCGCCCGTCACGCGGTGGGCCCGTCCGGGACCCTGCCGGTGATCGATGTGATTCCTCTGTTCGAGACGTTCGCTGACCTCCAGGCTGCCCCCGGGATCCTGGAGGAGATTTCCGCGGATCCGCAATACGCCGCACGTCTCGCGGAGAACGACCGTCATGTCGAGGTGATGCTGGGATACTCCGACTCCTCGAAGGACGTGGGGCCCGTCGCCGCGACTCTTGCGCTGTACGACGCACAGGCAAAGATCGCGAGCTGGGCGCAGGACAACGACATCGAACTCACGCTGTTCCACGGTCGCGGTGGAGCCCTGGGCCGCGGCGGTGGACCCGCGAATTCCGCCATCCTTGCGCAACCTCCGCATTCGGTGGATGGGCGTTTCAAGGTCACCGAGCAGGGCGAGGTCATCTTCGCCCGCTACGGCGAGCCGGCGATTGCGATGCGCCACATCGACCAGGTGGCGGCCGCCGTCCTGCTCGCGTCCTCCCCCTCGATCGAACGGCGCAACAGCGCCGCCGCCGAGAAGTACGCGGAGACCGCCGCGAAGATGGATGCGGCCTCGCGCGAGCGATTCCACTCACTCGTCTCCGCCGACGGTTTCGCTCCGTGGTTCGCGACGGTCACGCCCATGGAGGAGATCGGGCAACTCGCGCTCGGCTCCCGCCCCGCCCGACGGGGCCTGTCGGTCGAATCCCTCGCCGACCTGCGCGCGATTCCGTGGGTCTTCGCGTGGACGCAGGCCCGGATCAACCTCGCCGGCTGGTTCGGTCTCGGAACCGCCCTGGACGCCGTGGGCGATGAGGAACTGCTCCGCACCGCCTACCAGGAGTGGCCGCTGCTACGCACGATGATCGACAACGTGGCGATGAGTCTCGCGAAGGCGGATCTCCGCCTCGCCGAGCGCTACCTCGCACTCGGCGACCGCGACGACCTGGCGGCGCTGGTGCTGGACGAGTTGCGTCTCACGCAGGACTGGGTGATTCGGCTCTCCGGCGGCGGCGAACTGCTGTCGAACAAGCCCGTCCTGCAGCGTGCGGTCAAGATGCGCAGCCCCTACGTGGACGCGCTGTCTCTGCTCCAGCTGCGTGCCCTTCGGGCCATCCGCTCCGGCGATACGTCCCCGGGGTGGCAGCGTCTCCTCCTGCTGTCGGTCAGCGGCGTCGCGGCAGGACTTCAGAACACCGGGTGAGTCAGTCCACGCGCCGGTCGTGTCGGTGCCGGGACAGTGACGAGCCGTAGCGCTCGGTGAGTTGCGCCATGAGGTCCGGGGTCTCGCGATCAAGCCCGAACACGTAGCCGGGAAAGTCCAGTTCCTTCTGCGCTGCCCAGATCTCCTCGTGGCGATCGGCGGGCAGGATCTGGGCGGGATTGCCGACAGCCACCCATCCGATGGGGACGATCGTCTGCTCGGGAAGGACGGTGCGCAGGTGAACCACAGCGTTGATGCGCACCTCGGAGCGATCGCCGACACGCGCGCCGTTGAAGACCCGCGTTCCGGTGGCGAGGAAGACCTCGTTCCCGACTGTCGCCCCGGAGATACTCGCCATCGGGCCGACGAGCACGTGGTCGCCGATGTGGACAGGATTGGTTGCGCTGGCTCGGATGAGGGCGTTCTCCATCACGATCACGTTCTCCCCGAGCGTGATTGGCCCGCCCTCCGCAGTGATGACCGCCCCGTGCAGCACCTGTGTCCCCGCGCCGATCGTGATGTCCCCGGAGAGGACGGCCGTGGGAGCGATGACCGCGTCCGGATGGATGCGCGGCGCGTTTCCGAGATGCTCGAACTGCACGGTTCCTCCTCGAACGGGGCGTAGGCCCAGCCTAGCGAGGCGTCTCAGCCCGCGGGAGGGTTCGTGGGCTGCGGCCAGAGCTGATCGATGAGTGTGCTCACCCACGCGATGAGGTCCGCGTCGGCGACCTTCTCGCCGCCAGCGCTCGGCATCGGGACGACGACCGCCTCCCCACTCTGGAGGAGTTTCGCCTTCGGATACAGCCGCTGAAGACGCACTCGCATCGAGTCGGGCAGGTGGGCCGGCGCGATGCGGAGATTGGACCCCATCGCAACGACGTCGGTCAGGCCCGCTTGGGCCGCTCGACGCCGCAATCGCGCCACCTGGAAGAGACCGTCGACCTCGCTCGGGGGCTCGCCATACCGGTCGACGAGCTCGTCGTGGACGGAGGTGATGCTGTCGTCGGGCGCGGTGACCGCTGCGGCTCCGGAGAGCTTCTGATATGCCTCCAGGCGGAGCCGCTCGCTGTCGATGTACTCCTCAGGAATACGCGCGTCCACGGGGAGCTCCAGACGCAGCTCCGTGGGGCCGTCTGTGTCCTCCCCGCGGAAGGTGGCGACGGCCTCGCCGATCATTCGCAGATAGAGATCGAAGCCGACGCCTGCGATGTGCCCGGCTTGCTCGGCACCGAGGAGGTTGCCTGCGCCACGCAGTTCCAGGTCCTTCAACGCGACCTGCATCCCGGAGCCGAGATCATTGTTGACCGCGATCGTCTCCAGCCGGTCAGCGGCCGTCTCGGACAGCGGCTTGAGCTCGTCATAGAGGAAATACGCGTAGGCGCGTTCTCGGCCGCGTCCGACGCGACCGCGGAGCTGGTGGAGTTGGGAAAGGCCGTACTTGTCAGCCCGATCGATGATGATCGTGTTCGCATTGGAGATGTCCAGACCCGTCTCAACGATCGTGGTCGACACGAGCACGTCCGCGCGGCGCTCCCAGAAGTCATCGACGACGTTCTCCAACTGGTGCTCCCCCATCTGCCCGTGCGCGACCGCAACTCGCGCTTCGGGGACGAGCTCTGCCAGCTGTGCCGCGACCCGTTGGATGGATTGGACACGATTGTGGACGAAGAACACCTGCCCTTCGCGCAACAGCTCTCGACGGATGGCCGCGGCGATCTGCTTGTCGCTGCGGGGTCCCACGAACGTGAGGATCGGGTGGCGGTCCTCCGGCGGCATCTGCAGGGTGGACATCTCGCGGATTCCGGTCACCGCCATCTCGAGCGTGCGCGGAATCGGGGTCGCGCTCATCGCGAGGATGTCGACGCCGGTCTTGATCTTCTTGAGCTGATCCTTGTGCTCCACTCCGAAGCGCTGCTCCTCGTCGATGATGAGCAGGCCCAGGTCTTTGAACTGCACTTTCTCGGTGAGGATGCGGTGGGTGCCGATCACCATGTCGATCGACCCATCCGCGAGGCCCGCGACGGTCTCTCGCGCCTCTTTGTCGGTCTGGAACCGTGACAGCGCACGGACGTTCACGGGGAAGCCCGCGAATCGCTCGCTGACGGTTTCCAGATGCTGCTTGACCAGCAACGTGGTCGGCACGAGCATCGCCACCTGCTTGCCGTCTTGAATGGCCTTGAACGCCGCACGGATGGCGACCTCCGTCTTGCCGAATCCGACATCGCCGGAGAGGAGGCGATCCATCGGGATCGGTCGCTCCATGTCGGCCTTGATCTCATCGATGGTCTGCAACTGGTCGGGTGTCTCCGCGAACGGGAATG
Organism: Microbacteriaceae bacterium PS02070; assembly: GCA_029959865.1. Lineage (GTDB taxonomy): Bacteria > Actinomycetota > Actinomycetes > Actinomycetales > Microbacteriaceae > Microbacterium. The sequence goes on from JASCPE010000003.1 coordinate 142,442, forward strand.
CCTCTTCGAGCTCCCGCTGCCACGGAGTGTCGGGACCGAATGCGTGCCCCTTGGCGGCCATGCGGGCCGAGTAGAGCTTGACGAGTTCGACGGCGATGTCGCGCACCGCTTTGCGCGCGCGGCCCTTGGCTGCGGCCCAGTCACTCCCGCCCATCTTGGAGAGGGTTGGCGCTTCCCCGCCGACGTACCGTGAGAGCAGGTCGAGTTGATCGGTGGGCACGAACAGCTTGTCACCGGGATAGCCGCGCTTCGACGGCGCGTACTCCAGGACGAGGTACTCGCGTTGCGTTTTCACCGCGTGGCGCCCGCCGGTGGACACCTCGCGTTGGATGAGTTCGACGAATCGGCCGATCCCGTGGGTGGTGTGGACGACGAAATCTCCGGGCTTGAGTTGGAGCGGGTCGACGACGTTTCTCCGACGCGAAGCGAGCTTCTTCACGATGCGCGAGTCCGTGCCGAGCGTGCGTCCGTAGAACTCGCTCTCCGTGAGCACCACGAGACCGGCATCGGTCGTGTCGAAACCGCGCTCGATCATCGCCGTCGTCGCCAGGACGACTCCGGACTCGGGGAGCTCGTCGAGCGTTTCCACGACGCGCGCCGGGATTCCCCGTTCGGCCAGCACCTCGGAGGCACGTTCGATGAGACCTGAACCGGACGCCACGAGCACGACAGCAGCCCCGGCACGGGTGCGCTCGCCGACGTAGGACAAGGCGCCGTCGACGTTGCCCTGGAAGGACGGCACGGCGACTCCGGTGATCCTCAGCGCCGAGTCATCGTCATCCACGAGCCCTTCCGCCGCGGCATCGGCAGCGCCGGAGTCGAACCCGCTGACACGCCACCACACTCCCCCGCGCTCGTGCGTGATCTCCCGCAACCGGGACAAGGAGAGAAAGTCTCCCGCGTCGAGGTCGATGGGCGTCGTCGCACCGGCGGTCGCCGCGCTCCATGCGGCGTCGAGGAACTCGCGGTTGGTCGTGCTCAGCGTGATGGCTCGTCCCACGGCGCGCTCCGGGTCTACGAGAGCAACGGCGCTCCCCTCGGGCAGGTAATCGACCAGCGAAACGACCTCAGCAGCAACGGCGGGCAGGAGAGATTCCATGCCGTCCACGGCGATGCCCTCGCCCATCTTCTCCAGCATGCCGCGAAGGCCGGGAAGCTGGTCTCCGAGACCCCGCGCGCGGTCTCGGACGTCGGCGGTGAGCAGCAGTTCACGCGCGGGCCCGAGAAGAATCGCACTGTGTTCGCCGGGCAGCGATCGCTGGTCAGCGACGGAGAACTCTCGAATGCCGTCGACCTCGTCGCCGAAGAACTCGACACGGTAGGGGTGGTCCGCGTCGGCCGGGAAGACGTCGAGGATGCCACCACGGACGGCGAACTCGCCGCGGCGGGAGACCAGATCGACGCGGTGGTAGGCAAGCTCCACGAGACGGCTGCTGACCTCCGCCAGATCATTCCCTCGTCCGCCCACACGGAGGTCGACGGGAGCAATCCGGTCCAGACCCCCTGAGAGCGGTTGCAGCGCGGCGCGCACAGATGCCGTCACGATGACAGGACCGCTCGCATCCCCCAGGTGGCGCAGCACGGACAGTCGCCGCCCGACTGTCTCGGGACTGGGGCTCAGCCGCTCGTGCGGGAGAGTCTCCCACGCGGGGAAGTGCAAGACGCGAGCGTGCGGCGCGTAGGCGCTCAACGCCTCACCGATGGTCTCGGCGCGGCGACCGGTCGGCGCAACCACCAGGAGCACGCGCGCGTAGTCCCGGGCGATGCGGCGCTCCAGCATCCCCGCCAGCACCGGGGCATGCAGGCCCTCAACGGCGGAGAGATCGAGGTCGCCACCCACGCCTGCGAGGGCGTCACGAACATGTTCGGAGCGCTCGAGGGCGCGCACGATCCCGGGAAGAGTCACCGAACGAGTCTACGTGCGCCCACCGACCCCGGCTTTAGCATGGAGGGATGAGCGACCCGTCCGCGCGAAGCGGCTCCCCCGCACCGGCGCCGAACGCCGCACCTGGTCCCTCAGGGGCGGCGCACCCGACTCCGCCGTCGGGGAGTGCGCTCACAGCACCACCCGGCGCCTGGGTGGCGTACCAGCCGATGGGTTCGGTGAGCGCGCTCGCGCCGACGCCACCACGCACCCAGGGCTCGCGCCTCGGAGTCCTCGCCTTCGTCCTCGCCGCCGTTGCGGCGCTGCTGACCTCCGCAGTCGCCGGCGTTCTCGCCTTCCAGATCGGGTCCGGCGCAGACCTCGATCTCCTGACCGAGAGCAACCTCCGCGGCCTCACCCCGGTGCGCGACCTCGTCGTCTGGGCCGAGGTGGCGTTCTGGCTCGGCACGCTTCTCGGCATCGCGGGAATCATCCTCGCGATCATCGCGATCGTGCGACGATCCGGCCGCGGCTGGGGAACCGGCGCGCTCGTGCTCGGTATTGCGGGACCAGTGATCTTCGGCGGGATCTGCACCCTGCTCTTCATGTTCGGCGCGAGCACTCAGACCTGAGCTCACTCCTTCGGCGCATGAAAGCGCTGTTGCGCCGCGGTGAGCCCGTCGGTGATGATCGCCTCCACCGCGTCGGCCGCGTCGGAGACGGCCAGCGGGAGGTTCGCCCGCTCGTCGCCTGCGAACGGAGCGAGGACCCAGTCTGCTGCGTCCTGCCTGCCGGGCGGCCGTCCGATGCCGACGCGGACGCGGGGGAAATCGGGAGTTCCGAGCGCGCGGGCAACGTCGCGGACGCCGTTGTGTCCGCCATGGCCCCCGCCGGTCTTGAGCTTGAGGGTGTCGAACGGGATATCCAGTTCGTCGTGGACCACGATGATCCGCTCTGGCGGCACTCGGTAGAACGCGCTGAGCGCCGCCACCGAAGCGCCCGAGACGTTCATGAAGCTGTTCGGGCTGGCCAGGATCAGCTTGGCTGCGCCGGGACGAAGCCACGTCTCAGCGACCCGGGCACCGGCCTTGTGGGTGCGCAGACTCTCCGAGCGACGGGAGGCCAACTCGGCAATCACCATCTGTCCGACGTTGTGACGGGTCGCCTCATACCGGGGTCCCGGGTTACCGAGTCCGACCACGAGCCATGTCTCGGCCATGCCTGTCCTCCCGAACGCGATGATGCCCGCCACGCGAGAGCGGGGCGGGCATCATCGACGTGGATGTTCTTACTCGTCGCCCTTGTCGGCAGCCTCGTCGCCGGACTCTTCGTCAGCGTTCTCCTCAGCCTGCTCTTCGGCCAGCTCTTCGTCGGCCGCTTCGATCTCCTCGACGGCGGCCAGGGTCGCAGCCGGCACGGCGACACCGATGATGAGCCACTCCGGGTCGGTGATCAGCGTTGCGCCACGGGGCAGCGTGAGGTCGCCGGCAGTGATGCGAGCGCCCTCCTCGAGGCCCTCGACGTCCACCTCGATGTTCTCCGGGATGTGAGTCGCTTCCACCTCGAGCGAGACGCTGGAGTTGTCCAGGTTCGCGATGGTGCCCGGCTGCGGCTCGCCCACGACCGTGATCGGGATATCGACCTGGATCTTCTCGCCGCGCTTGACGACGAGGAGGTCGATGTGCTCGATGATCTGGCGCACCGGGTCACGCTGGATGTCCTTCACAAGCGTGAGGTGCTTCTCTCCCTCGAGGGTGAGTTCGAGCAGCGCGTTGGCGCGGCGCACGAGCAGGCCCACCTGGTGGCCGGGCAGGGCCACGTGTAGCGGGTCGGTGCCATGGCCGTAGATGACGGCGGGGATCTGGCCGGCGGCGCGGAGGCGACGGGCAAAGCCCTTGCCGAAGTTCTCGCGCCGTTCGGCGACGACGTGAGAGTCGGTGTCGGTCGACATGTTGGATTCTCCTTGCGGGCTTTCGCCCTGATGTGGTCTGAAGTTCGACTCGAACGCGCAGGCGTGAGGAAACCGGAGTATCCAGACACTGCGTCGATCACGGATCACTCGGTCTGCATCGCGGCTGACCGGCGTCCCTCGCCGAAGGTGCTCCCGAGTCTACCAGCCGGGCCGATACGATGAGAACGTCCCTCACTCCCGTCGGAAGGCACTGCAATGGAATACGGCTGGTTCACACACGCACTGTTGTGGTTCATCGGAGCGCTGACGCTGTGCACGACGATCGGCGCGGTCGGCGCGATGTTCTCGCTCGGACGCGACTACTCGAAGGACTGAGCGGCTTTTTCCTTCAGCAGAGGTGCGCACGTGCGCGCCACCACTGTGACCTGTCCTCCTCCCCTGCTTCCCGTTTGGAGTGCCTGAATGCCTGAACCCACCGCGAACATCGGCGTCGTCGGACTGGCGGTGATGGGCTCGAACCTGGCGCGTAACCTCGCCAGCCGCGAGGGCAACACCGTCGCCGTCTACAACCGCTCACCCGAGAAGACCGAAGAACTCGTCACCGCGCACCCCGAGGCGGGTTTCGTCCCGGGGTTCTCGTACGAGGAGTTCGCCGCGAGTCTCCAGGTTCCGCGCACCGCCATCATCATGGTGAAGGCGGGCGGTCCCACCGACGCCGTGATCGCGGAGCTCATGCGCGTCTTCGAACCCGGCGACATCATCGTCGACGGGGGCAATTCCCTGTTCACCGACACCATCCGGCGTGAGAAGGAGGTCCGCGAGGCGGGCTACAACTTCGTCGGCATGGGCGTTTCCGGCGGCGAGGAAGGCGCCCTGCACGGCCCCTCTCTCATGCCGGGCGGCCCCGACGCCTCGTGGACGACGCTCGGCCCGATCCTGACGTCGATCGCCGCGGTCGCGGAGGGTGAGCCGTGTGTCACCCACATCGGCCACGACGGCGCCGGCCACTTCGTCAAGATGGTCCACAACGGCATCGAATACGCCGACATGCAGCTGATCGCGGAGGCCTACGACCTCATCCGCCGCGGCACGGGTAAGTCCCCGGCAGAGATCGCGGACGTGTTCAGCGAGTGGAACACCGGCGAGCTGGAGTCCTATCTCATCGAGATCACCGCAGAAGTGCTGCGTCAGGTCGACGCCGAGACCGGCCAGCCCCTCGTCGACGTCATCGTCGATCAGGCCGGGGCCAAGGGCACCGGAGCGTGGACCGTGCAGACGGCGCTCGCGCTCGGAGTGCCCGTCTCCGGCATCGCCGAGGCCACGTTCGCCCGTTCGTTGTCCTCCCATCCGGAACAGCGCGAGGTCTCCCGCGCGTTGCCGGGACCGAGCGGCACGCTGGAGGTCGTGGACACGGACGCGTTCATTGAGAAGGTCCGTCTCGCCCTCTACGCCTCGAAGATCGTCGCTTACTCGCAGGGCTTTGACGAGATCCGCGCGGGTGCGGCCGAGTACGACTGGAGCATCGATCTCGGCGCGGTCGCAAAGATCTGGCGCGCGGGCTGCATCATCCGTGCGCAGTTCCTCAACCGCATCGCAGACGCCTACGCCGCCGCGCCCGATCTGCCCGTACTGCTGACCGCGCCGTACTTCGTAGAGGCACTCGAACGCGCACAGTCCGCGTGGCGCGATGTGGTCTCCACGTCGGCCCAGTCCGGCATTCCTGCCCCGGCCTTCGCGTCGTCACTCGCGTACTACGACGGCCTGCGCGCCGACCGCCTCCCCGCTGCTCTCATCCAGGGACAGCGCGACTTCTTCGGAGCGCACACGTACAAGCGCATCGACAAGCCGGGCACCTTCCACACGCTGTGGTCGGGCGACCGAAGCGAGATCGAGGCCGAGGACACGCACTGAGTCGACTGGTCCGCACCGTCGCGCTTGGCGCGATAACCCTCGCATACGCGTGGGGAGTGTGGTTCGTGACGCTGCGACCATCGGTGCCGACGGGCGGCGGCCTCGTGCAGAAGGTGCTGGACTGGCTCGCGGCCTGGCCGCCGACGGCCGGTATCGGATTCCCCACGTGGGAGTTTGCCGCCAACGTCGTCCTGTTCACTCCCCTCGGCGCCCTCGTCATCCTGTGGCTCGGTCCGAGGCACATGTCGACAGCACTGGCCCTTGGGTTTGCGGTCAGCATCGCGATCGAGGTCATTCAGGGAACCTGGCTGGCTGGCCGAGTGAGCGACCCGCGCGACATCGTCTCCAACTCCACCGGTGCCGTTCTGGGTGCACTGGCGGTCACGGCGATTCGATGGCGCACTCGTCGGCAAGTCACAGCGGACACATATCCGAGTCCATAGGAATCGCATAGACAACGGCGCACAATGGACGTCATGACGACCACCGCACCCGCCTTAACCCGCGCTGATGGCTCCCCTCTCCGCGTCCTCGTCGTGGACGATGAGCAGATGCTGACGGACCTCCTCTCCATGGCTCTGCGCATGGAGGGCTGGGACATCAAGGCGGCGAGCTCCGGGCAGGAAGCCCTGTCGGCGGCTCGCGAGTTCCAACCCGACGCTCTGGTGCTCGACATCATGATGCCCGATCTCGACGGCATGGCTGTCCTGCAACGTCTGCGCCAGGCAGGCGACGATGTTCCGGTGCTGTTCCTCACGGCCAAGGACGCGGTGTCGAGCCGCGTCGCGGGCCTCACCGCCGGGGGCGACGACTACGTCACGAAGCCCTTCAGCCTCGAAGAGGTCGTCGCTCGCCTGCGCGGCCTCATGCGTCGTGCCGGCTCCGCGACCTCCGGGGTCGAGGACCCCATCCTTCGCGTCGGCGACCTGTCGCTCAACGAGGATTCACACGAGGTCGAACGCGACGGTGAGCCCATCGAACTGACTGCCACGGAGTTCGAGTTGTTGCGCTACCTCATGCGCAACCCGCGCCGGGTGCTGTCGAAGGCGCAGATTCTCGACCGGGTCTGGAACTACGACTTCAACGGGCGATCGTCCGTCGTCGAGCTGTACATCTCCTACTTGCGCAAGAAGATCGATGCCGGGCGCGAACCACTCCTGCACACCGTGCGCGGTGTCGGGTACATGATCAAAGCCCCGCAGTGACCGTCCCCACCGCGCCGGCGCGGCACCGGCGGCTCCTCAGCCTCCAGGCGACGCTGATGATTACCGTCATCGGAATCGTCGGGATGATTCTGGTGGGCAGCGCCGTCGCGATCAGCGCGAGCGTCGGTCGCGTCACCACCGACTCCCTCGATAGCCAACTGCGCGCATCGACGCAGTACATCAGGCTCACCGAACCGGGACTGCCACCGACCGTCCGCACCGCCGACGAGGCGCTGCACAACAGTCAGCAGGGCCGCGGATACCTCCTCGTCGTCGACGTCGCGTCGGGCACGACCACCGGCGCCATCATCACGGACGAGAGCGAAGTCGAGACCCTCACCACCAGCCAGATCCAGCAGCTTCGTGACGGCATCGTGCCTGGGGAGTACTCGACCGTCACCGTCGACGGCGTCGGCGCCTTTCGGGTCGCCGGGTTCACTTCCGGCTACCCCGGAGTCAGCGGCATCGTCGGGCTGACCATGGAGGAGCAGCAGTCGACCATCTCGAAGATCCTGTGGACGATCCTCCTCGTTACGATCGTCGGCCTGGGGCTGCTGGGCGCAGCGATCGCAGTGGTCATCCGTCAGGCGCTCAAGCCTCTGCGCGCGATCGCCGAGACCGCGACGCGCGTTGCCGGGATGCCGCTCGCCGAGGGCTCCGTGACGATCCGCGAGCGCGTGCCTGCTGAGGAGGCGGACGAACGCACCGAGGTGGGGCGTGTCGGCGCCGCGCTCAACACGCTCCTGGATCACGTCGACGCATCGTTGGACGCGCGCCACCGCAACGAGGAACGCATGCGCGCGTTCGTGGCCGATGCCAGCCACGAGTTGCGTACGCCGCTCGCGTCCATTCGCGGCTATTCCGAGCTGTCGCTGCGCGCACTCGCGACGCAAACTCCCGAGATCGCGATCGACGGCACCACCTCGGCGCTGGAGAGGATTCAGGCGCAGTCGTTGCGGATGACGAGGCTTGTCGAGGACCTGCTCCTTCTCGCGCGGTTGGACGAGGGACAGGACCTCGTCTTCGGCGCCGTCGATATCACCCGACTCGCGGCCGAGGCCGTCGCAGATGCGCACGCCGCGGGGCCCGATCATCACTGGAGCATCGACGTGGGCGATGAGCCAGTCATCGTGGCGGGAGATGCGTCGCGCCTGCACCAGGTGGTGGGGAATCTCCTTGCGAACGCACGTATTCACACTCCGGCGGGCACACATGTGGAACTGACCCTGCGCCAGGAGGGCGGCGATGCCGTGCTTGAGGTCAGTGATGACGGACCTGGCATCGCGCCCGACGCCGTCGCGACGATCTTCGAGCGGTTCGCGCGGGCCGACAGCTCGCGCGCCCGCAAGACCGGTGGGACGGGTCTCGGCCTCTCCATCGCGCAGGCCATCACACACGCTCACGGTGGCACGATTGCGGTGGCGAGTTCTTCCGACGGCACGCGCTTCACCGTGCGTCTCCCCGCTCGCCCCGCCACTCCCTCGACGGCGTCTCCATCCGCTTCCGCCAGCACAGGCGGCCCCGGCACCCACAGCGCCGACTCCCCCAGCGCCGCCTCCCACAGCGCCGGAGCCTGACCCGGCGCCCCGGGCACGCTGTGGCCCGTACCTCCGGATCAGCACAACTGCGGCGCTCATCACCGACACGCCGACCCGTGACCCACCTCAACACGGCGTGTCTCTCCTCGACGCCGCAGTTGTGCTCGGGAGCGAAAGGCGGGTGTGCGGCCTCCAAGACGGGAGGGCACGCATTCGCCCGCAGGACTGTGGCCCCGTCACCGACTGAGATCCCACCCCGTCACTGACTCAGAACCCATCCCGGGATCCGCACAACTGCGGCGTCCACCCGCGACACGCCGACCATGACCCACGTCAACACGGCGTGTCGCCCCTCAACGCCGCAGTTGTGCTCGGGAACGAGAGGCGGGTGGCCGGCCTCCAAGACGGGAGGGCACGCATTCGCCCGCGGGACTGCGGCCCCGTCACCGACTGAGATCCCACCCCGTCACTGACTCAGAACCCACCCCGGGATCCGCACAACTGCGGCGCCCATCACCGACACGCCGACCATGACCCACCTCAACACGGCGTGTCGCCCCTCAACGCCGCAGTTGTGCTCGGGAACGAAAGGCGGGTGGCCGGCCTCCAAGACGGGAGGGCACGCATTCGCCCGCAGGACTGCGGCCCCGTCACCGACTCAGATCCGACCCCGTCACTGGGTCAGAACCCTCCCCGGGATCCGCACAACTGCGGCGCCCATCACCAACACGCCGACCGTGACCCACCTCAACACGGCGTGTCGCCCCTCAACGCCGCAGTTGTGCTCGCGGCCGGGCGGTGGACACGCGGCCGGGTCGTGACGACGGTGCGGGTTAGTAGCCGGCGAAGGCGTCGGTCGTGACCGAACGTGCCCGCTGGAGCGCGGGGGTGAGGTCGGCGATCAGCCCGGGCGGTCCTGAGATGAACGCGTGACGCTCGGACAGGTCAGGTACGGCCCGCTGAAGGTTGTCGGCGTCCAGCCGCGCTCCCTGCGTCCAGGTCCAGGTGCGCGGCAGGTCGGCGGGCGCGTCACGTGTGAAGACGATGACGGGAACGCCCGCGGCAGCGAGGTCATCACGGAAGGCGAGCTCCTCAGAGCCGGATGCGACGTAGACGACAACCACATCGCGGTCTCCGCCAGACAGACGCAGGTGGCGCAACTGCGACACGAACGGCGTGATGCCGATACCCGCCGCGACCAGAAGGACCGGGGTCTTCGGGTCACGAGGGAGCACGAAATCACCCCACACTCCGGTCGCCCACAAGCGCTTCCCGGGCTGGACCTCGGCCAACGCCTGCTTATAGCTGGAGGTCGACCCCTCGCGCAGCGCGATTTTGACGAGCGGAAGCTCTTCGGGCGCAGACACGATACTGAACTCGCGCCGCACCCCACGCGCGTCGGGGCGAGCATGCGGGACCTCGAGCTCGAGATACTGACCGGGCGCGAAGGTGAAGCCACGACCGGCGCGGAACGTCAGCTCGCGCACTGACGGCGTGAGCGCTTCTCGTTCGACGAAGGTGAGTCGCACCCCGCGGCGCAGGCAGAAGGCGAAAGCGACGAGGTTCCCGATCAGGAGAGCTCGCTCCTGGCCGAGCGAGATGGCGCCGAGTGAGATCGGCCACCCAGCGAGCACCCCGACCACGACCGCCACGACGTACTGCTGCCACCGGCGCGGGGGGAGGGTGAGCGGCTCAGACAACATGAACACACCGAGGAAGAGGAAGGGCGATGCCCACAGCACCTGCGGAAGGATCATGCCGAGATCGACCTGCAGGCCCGCCGACTGGTATTGCAGCACGGTTCGAGCAAAGGCGACCACCACCGCCACCACGACAAAGAGCAGGACGACGCGCAGCTTCTCGGTGCGGATGAGGACGAGGAGTCCGCACACGATCACCGGCACGGCGAGGATCGGTGTCCCCACCCACCACGACGATGATCCGAGACTCGGAAGCCAGATGCTCACGATCGTGAGTACGGCGGCACCGACGGCCGCGGGATTGAAAATGTGGCGTTCGCGCCAGACCAGCAGATACTTCGAGGCGGCCGCGACAGCGGCAGCCAGGGCAAGTCCGAGAAGCGCCAGCGGTTCGAGCGTCGGTCGCAGCACGAAGAAGAGGATGAGCGCCGTGATCGCAGAGACTTCCCAGCGCAACCCTCGGCGCAGGAGGAGGTGCGCCAGCGCGTCGACCGCCACCGTCACGGCGCCGAGGACGGCAAGACTCACGACCATGTCGACGGGACCCGCCACGAGCACGTCGAAGAAGGACGCGATGATCGCGATCACCGCGAGAGCAGCGAGGCTGAGCAAGACAAGTCGGTACATCGAGAGGCGACCGAGCGCCCCGTAGACACGATTCCAGACCGAGAGGGCTGAGGTGATCATCGGTGCAGCTCCGCTCTGTTTCCCGGCGACCACTCGACGCGGCCGGCCGTCGTCATCCGCACCCACGACACTCCCCACTCGGCGGCGAGCTTCTCGCCTCCTTCGAAGAAGAGTGCCGTCGCGATGGCATCGGCATGCATCGCCGTCTCCGCTACTGCCCACGTCGCCGCAACGGTGCGCACAGGCACCCCGGTGCGGGCATCGAGGACATGATGGAGGCCATCGCCCCACGCGCGGCGGCCGACGGCCGAGGCACACAGCGCCTCGTTCGTGATCGTCCACACACCGATCGCGCGCGACGGATCGAACGGGTGCTCCAGACCGATGCGCTGCGTCCCGCGGCGCACCGCGATATCCCCTCCCGCATCCACGACGACAGTGCCTCCCACGCGGGAGGTGAGGACATCGGCGACACGGTCGACGAGACGCCCCTTACCGAGAGCACCCACATCCAGTACCGCGGGCGCGGCGACGCGAAGCGTTTCCGGGGTCCACGCCACGCAGTCCTGCCAGTCGCGAGGGGCAGAGGATGGACCACGATCGACGAAAGAGTAGGCAGCGTCGTATCCGCGCCGCGCCAGCACGTCTCCCACGAGGGGGTTGACCGCACCGGAGGTCGCTTCACTCAGCGCGACGTAGGCATCGAGCATCTCGCCGGTATCCGCCGGGGCCGGGACCACCTCCGCGCCGCGGGACAGCGTGCACACGACAGAGTCTTCGCGGAAGCGGGACCAGTCGCGGTCGAACTCAGAAATACAGGAATCGATCTCGGCACGAAGGGATGCGCCGAGTGGGGCCTCCGTTTCGATGTGCCAGAGCGTGCCGATAGCCTCGAAGGTCCATACTTTCGGGGGTGCACCTATGGCCGTCGCCACGGTCACGCCAGAGCGTCTTCCTTGATTGCTTCGATCGCTTCGTTGAAACCAGAACTCGTCAGCGAGGACCCGGCGACACGGGAGACGTTGAGATCATCGATATCCTTCCCCACGACTTCGTCGCTGATACCGCCGATGAACTGCGACTGGTACTGCTCGGACTCCCGCTGGGTCGGGTTGCCGGTGACCTCGACAGCGGTCACGACGTCACCCTCGAGAGTGACGGTGACGCTGATCTCCTCGACGCTCTCCGGCGTCGCGTACGCGCCCGACGCGGTATAGCTCCCATCGGCGTATGAGGCCCCCGACGCGGATCCTTCCGTGGCGCCACCTGCCTCGTCGGTACTGTCCGGGACGCTCGAGGTATCCTCGGCCGGGCCTGCGCAGCCGGCGAGCACGAACGCTCCGGCGGCCGTGAGAACGGCGGCGCCGGCGCGGATGGGGCGCGGAGTCTGGGCGAGTCGGGTCATCTGGTGCCTCCTGGGAATCGGATGTCTCCGCCAACCGTACGAACCCACGTGGGTGTGAGCCTGTGCGCCGACTATGCGTCTGCTGGACCTCCGGTTACGCGGCACCGTCGAACATGCTCGTGACAGAACCATCCTCGAAAACCTCGCGGATGGCGCGCGCCAGGAGAGGCGCGATCTCGAGGATCGTGAGGGTATCGAACCGCTTCTCGAGAGGAACGGGGATCGAATCGGTCACGACGACCTCATCGACCGCCTCGTCCTGAAGGTGCTCGGCAGCGGGGTCGCTGAAGATCGCGTGTGTCGCCGCCACGATGACCTTCGATGCCCCGTTGGCTTTCAGCGCCTGCGCGGCCTTGACGATCGTCCCGCCGGTGTCGATCATGTCGTCGACGAGCAGGCAGACGCGACCCTCGACCTGACCCACGATCTCGTTGACGGTGACCTGGTTGGCCACGTTCGGATCGCGGCGCTTGTGGATGATCGCGAGCGGCGCACCGAGGCTGTCCGACCAGGTGTCGGCGACCCGAACACGGCCGGTGTCCGGGGAGACGACAGTGAGGTGGGCGCGGTCCTCGGGCGAGAGTGTGCGCTCGAAGTACTCCAGGAGAACGGGCTTGGCGAAAAGGTGATCGACCGGACCGTCGAAGAAGCCCTGGATCTGCGCGGCATGCAGATCGACGCTCATGATGCGATCCGCACCCGCCGTGCCGAGGAGGTCGGCGACCAGGCGCGCGCTGATGGGCTCACGGCCGCGCCCCTTCTTGTCCTGGCGTGAGTAGGGGTAGTACGGGGCGACCACGGTGATGCGCTTGGCCGAGGCACGCTTTGCGGCATCGATCATGATGAGCACTTCCATGAGCCATTCGTTGACCGGCGGCCCGAACGTCTGGATGATGAACGCGTCGCAGCCGCGGATCGACACCTCGAAGCGGGTGAGGATCTCCCCCGACGCGAAGGTGCGGTGCTCGGTGGGCACGAGCTCGGTACCCAGCGCTTGCGCGACCTGCGTCGCAAGGGTTTCGTGCGAGCGGCCCGCGGCCACAACGAGCCGCTTCTTGGTTTTGGCGACCAGGCCCGGCGCGACGCCGTGCTCTACATCAAGGTCGATCGTGTGCTTCTTGCGAGCCATCGTCCGCTTTCTGTGTTGCGCGGGCCCTTTCGGCGGCATCCGCTGCCGCCGTACCCGCGCGGTTCTTCTCGACCCACCCCTCGACATTTCGCTGAGGGGCCACGCTCAGAGCCAGCGCACCGGGGGGAACGTCCTTGCGGACAACCGCACCGGCGCCGGTTTTGGCGCCGTCTCCGATCCTAACGGGCGCGACGAAGACGTTGTGCGAGCCGGAGTGCACGCCGTCGCCGATCTCCGTGCGGTGCTTGGCGAGGTCGTCATAGTTCGCGGTGATCGCACCGGCCCCGAGGTTCACGTCACGACCGATCGTGGTGTCGCCGATGTAGGACAGGTGGGGCACCTTGCTGTTCTCACCGATCGTGGAGTTCTTCGTCTCGACGAACGTGCCGACCTTTGCGCCTTCCGAGAGCTCGGTCCCCGGGCGCAGGTATGCGAACGGTCCGACGGTGGCGCGCGGACCGATGACGGCCAGCGTGGCGTCGGCGCGTCGGATGACAGCGCGTTCTCCCACCTCGCAGTCCTCGAGCGAGGTGTCCGGCCCGATCGTGGCGCCCTCGCCGACGACCGTCGCGCGCAGGATGTGGGTGTTGGGCAACACCGTGACGTCGCGTGCGAGGGTCGCTGTGACGTCTATCCAGGTCGTCGCGGGATCCTGGACGGTGACTCCCTCTCGTTGCCACTTGGCCACCGTGCGCGCGTTGAGCAGCCGCGCGGCCTCGGACAGCTGCACACGGTCATTGACGCCGAGCGCGACGCTCGCGTCCGGTGCGGTAAGTGCTGCGACCTGAAGCCGCGAGGCACGCATCAGGCCGATGACATCGGTGAGGTACAGCTCGCCCTGGGCGTTGGCGTTCCCGATCAAAGCGATGTGGGTACGCAATGCTTCCGCCGCAAAGATGTAGACGCCGGCGTTGATCTCGGTGACCGCGGCTTCCTCGTCGGTCGCGTCCTTCTGCTCCACAATGCGCTCGACGCCGTCGCCCGCGTCGCGGATGACGCGCCCGTATCCGCTCGGATCGTCGAGGACCGCGGTCAGAAGGGTCGCCGCGGCAGCGCGGGATCGATGCGTCGCAACGAGGGCGTCCAGCGTGGCGGCTTCGATGAGCGGGACGTCGCCGCTGAGGACGAGGACGTCACCGTCGAAGCTCGGCAGATCATCGAGCGCGATCTGAACGGCGCGACCGGTACCCGGAATGTCGTCCTGGTCGACGACGCGGATGTCGGGGTCAATCCCCGTGACCGCCTCGGCGATCTGGTCGCGTTCGTGGCGCAGGACGACCCGCACGTGGTCGGGATGGAGGTCTCGTGCGATATCGAGCACGTGCCCGAGGAGGGGACGACCGCCGATGCGGTGCAACACCTTCGGGAGCGACGACTTCATTCGGGTGCCCTGACCCGCCGCCAGGATGATGATCGCCAGGGGGCGAGTCTCGTTCACCGTCGTATCCGTCATGCTCCGCCGCCAGGACTCGAACCTAGACCTCACAGCTCCAAAGGCTGTCGTGCTGCCATTACACCACGGCGGACCGCGGCCGCCTGTCCCGGCCACCGCCTGGACAAGTCTGCCATGAGCCACGCGCGATAATGGCACGGTGAGCACCGAATCGGACGAGGTCGACAGGATCGTCGGCGCGTGGAACACGCAGCGGCCCGACCTCGATTTCTCGCCGTTGGAGGTGTTCTCCCGCGTCGACCGTCTCAGCAAGCATCTGGACCGCGCGCGCCGAGAAGCGTTCCGGCGCAGTGACCTGGAGCCGTGGGAATGGGACGTCCTCTCGGCCCTGCGCCGCGCCGGGGAGCCATACCAATTGAGCCCGAAGCAGCTCCTGCTGCAGACCCTCGTCTCCAGCGGCACCATGACCAACCGCATCGACCGGCTCGTCGCTCGCCGCCTTGTCCGGCGCGTCCCGGATCCGATCGATGGGCGCAGCGTTTTGGTCACGCTCACCGACGACGGTCGCATCCGAGTAGATGCCGCCATCACGCGCCTCGTGGACGCCGAGGCCGCGATCCTCGCCGTCGTGCCACGTCAGGACCGTGAACGGCTGGCCGGTCTCCTGCGCAAGCTCAGCCTCAGCTTCGATAGCTGAGGAGAGCACCGCTGAATCACCCCAGCGATTCAGACAGCTCCAGCCACTGCTCTTCCAGTGCCGCGCGCTCGTCTTCCCAGGTGGCGATCTCCCGCATGCGCTCTCCCAGTGCGACGTAGTCCGACTGGTCGTGATCGGCGAGCGCGTTCTTCACACGGTCGATCTGCGACCCGAGGCGTTCGATCCGACGCTCGATCGCCGAGACCTCCTTCTCGACCGCTCGCCGTTGCGAGCCGCTCAATGCCTCACCGGCGTCGTGCGGCTGTGCGCCAGAAGGCGTCGATGACGCGGGCGACGCCGCGCGTTGCTGCGCCCGCAACTGCAGGTACTCATCGACCCCGCCGGGGAGGTGCCGCAGGCGGGTGTCGAGGATCGCATACTGCTGGTCCGTGACGCGTTCGAGGAAGTACCGGTCGTGCGAGACGACGAGGAGTGTGCCCGCCCACGTATCCAGGAGATCCTCCAGCGCGGCGAGCATGTCGGTGTCCAGGTCGTTGGTGGGCTCATCGAGGATCAGCACGTTGGGCTGCTCGAGCAGGATCAACAGCAACTGGAGCCGACGCTGCTGGCCACCAGACAAGTCCCGCACGGGTGTCGAGAGCTGCGCGGACGAGAAACCGAGCCGCTCCAAAAGCTGACCGGGGGTCAACTCCTGCGATTTCGACCCGGTCCCGAGCGTGTACGTCGTACGCAAGCGACCGACGACGATGCGGACCGGTTCATCCAGGTGCGGCTCAAGCTCGTCCATCCGCTGCGTCAGCGTGGCGATACGGACCGTCTTACCCTGCTTCACTCGCCCGTGAGACGGCACCACCGACCCATCGATGAGGCCGAGCAGGGTCGACTTTCCCGCGCCGTTGACACCGAGGATTCCGGTGCGTTCCCCGGGGGCGACCCGCCATTCGACGCCGCGGAGGATCGGACGATCGTCATAGGAGACATCTACTCCCAGCAGATCGACGACGTCCTTTCCGAGGCGGGAGACGGCCAGAGCCTGGAGCTCGGTCTTCTCTCGCGGTTCGGGGACACCGGAGATCAACTCGTTGGCCGCGTCGATACGGAACTTCGGTTTGGATGTGCGTGCGGGGGCACCGCGGCGCAGCCACGCGAGCTCCTTGCGGGCGAGATTCTGTCGCCGTTGCTCGATCGCGGCAGCCTGTCGGTCGCGCTCGACACGCTGCAGGATGTATGCCGCATAGCCACCTTCGAACGGCTCGACGACCTGGTCGTGGACCTCCCACGTGGTCGTGCACACGGCGTCGAGGAACCACCGGTCGTGGGTGACGACCAGCAACGCCCCGCTCCCTGCCGGCCAGCGGCGATTCAGATGTGAAGCGAGCCAGTCGATCGCCTCGACATCGAGGTGGTTGGTCGGCTCGTCGAGCGCAACGACATCCCAGTCTCCGACGAGCACCCGCGCGAGCGAGATGCGGCGCCGCTGGCCACCGCTCAGGGTCCCGATCTGCGCGTCCCAGTCCAGATCGGCGACCAGTCCGCGCAATACGTCGCGTACACGGGAGTCCCCCGCCCATTCGTGCTCCGGGCGATCTCCGACGATTGCGGCGCCCACCGTGGAGGCCGGGTCGAGCGTGTCGGACTGATCGAGCACGCCAACCCGGACGCCTCCGCGTCTCGTCACGCGACCGGCATCGGGTTCGAGTGTTCCGGCAAGGAGTGCCAGCGCGGAAGACTTTCCATCGCCGTTACGGCCGACGATTCCGATGCGGTCGCCCTCGTCGACGCCGAGGGTGAGGGAATCGAACACGACACGAGTGGGGTATTCAAGGCGGACCGAGTCCAGCCCGATCAGATGAGCCATCCACCCCAGCGTAGGCGGGACGAACGCCTCAGCGTTGCGCGCGTCCCCTTGCGACCCGCAGCGTGAGCGCGCCAGCAGCGATGCCCACCGCCATGGCGAGGACACCGCGCACGAGAATTTCCGCGTCCGTGTAGACCAGCAGAGCGACGCTCATGGCAATGATGACAAGGAACATCACGACAGATGCGATCGTCTCCGCCTTGCGAGAAGCCTTGGCCGCCGGAGCAGCCGGTCGAACGGTCGGGCGCGCATGGATCTGTGTAGTCATGAGTCGCGTTTCCTTTCGTGGGTTGTCATCAGAAGTCGTGGGGAGGTGATGCCGGGCGACGGCCGTCAGGAGGAGGTTGCGGCACGTCGCCCGGAACTCGAATCCGGTCCGATCTGCGGGCGGGCGGTGAGGGCGCTCAGTCGATCCTGGACCGCGGCGGCCTCCTCGGAGGCGAGCGGGCCGAACCGATGCCGCAGGCTCCCCGACCGGACGGACAGCCGCACGAGACCGAACGCGCTCAGCAGGGGAGTGCTCTCCACGTGGACGCGATCAATCGCGTCCACGTCGATTGCCGTCTCGTGCCCGACGCGGCCGCGGCGCTCGCGGAGTGTGCGCGCGGAGATCGTGACATGGGCATGCTCGTGGGTGCGTGCGCTGACGAGCGGCACGTAGGTCACAAGTGCGGTGACCATCGCGAAACAGATCGCGAGCACCCAGGCGACACTGCCCCGCTCCCCTGCAACAACCGCGGTCGCAACGATGGCGACTGCGCCAGCCCCGATGATGACCATCACGTCGCGAAGGCTTGTGTATGCACTCACCTGGCGCGCGAAGGCGTCCGCCTCGGGGCCCGGTGTGAGAACGCGAGCGGCACGCCGACCGCGAAGCGGTGACAGGTCGAGGCTCGCATCCATAGTGGAAGGTTCGCACTCGGGCCACACCGGGCGCGACCGTCTTTGGGGTCGGGTCTCCCCCGACTTTGGTCTACCGCGTTTCGTCAGCTGACCGGGAGCATCGTCTCCAAGACCCATCCCCCGTCGCGCGGTCCGGAGGTGAGCGTACCGCCGAGAAACTCCACGCGATCCTGCATCCGGCGCAGCCCGTACCCGCCTTCGGGGAACTGGGATTCGCGTCCGGCGCGCTCCGCCGCCCGGTTCCATACGCTCACCGTGACGACGTCGTCACTCTCGGTCATCTCGACGCGTGCAGCGGTCGTTCGCGGTGCATGCCGCATGATGTTCGTGACAGCCTCACGGGAGATGTGGTTGATCGCGGAGGCGATGATGTTGGAGACGTTCGGCTCGCGGTCGGGGAGCTTCAACTCCACGTCGATACCGAGAGCACGCAGATCGGCAGCAACCTGCTCCAGCGACTGCAGGGGTGGGAGAGCGGGTTCGGGCGCCGCTTCCAGCTCGCCCGAGGCGGTGTGCATGCGCAGCATGCGTCGGATATCCAGCAGCGCCTGGCTGGCGCTATCAGAGATCGCTTGCAGGGAGGCCGAGCGCGTCGCCGGGTCGTTCGTCAACGTCAACGCACGGGCATGCATGACCACGATCGTGATGTCATGGGCGATCACGTTGTGCAGTTCGTCCGCGATGCGGTCTCGCTCATCGCGCAGCGCAAGTTCTTTCTCCCGCGCGAACCGCTCCATCCGTGCGCGCATGACGCGCTCCCGAGAGCGGATGACGCGGTAACCCCAGCCCGCGATTCCGGAGACGACGGCGATCGCGAGGGTGCCCCACAGGCCCAGCCCGGTCAGATCCTGCCCCATCGCCCACGCGGCGATACACCAGCCTGCCGTCGCGACGCAGTAGATGAGTGCAAGTGGCCACGTGCATGTGACGATGGCCAAGCCGACAGCGACGGCCATCGCGAAGGAGTACGGCCCCGCCTCCCCGACCGCGGCGCTGGCAAGCCCGAACACGACGAGCGCGACAACCGCGTAGGGCGGAGACCAGGCGAACACGCCGATCAACACGAGCGTGCAGAGTTCGATGATCGTGTCGATCGCGAAGTTCTGGTCGATCACCGCGGAGATCACACCGAAAATGATGGCGACGGACACAGCGCCGGAAAGCGCCAACCGGCCCCCGAGGGGCAACCTCAGATCGTGGCTATCGTCATTGATGAAGATCTGAGCGCCGCCGCGTTGGGTCTGGGATTCCACAACGGGGCGGCGCTCGCGGACGTGGGGGAACGTCCGCACCTCGCCGGCGCTCGGGGTCATGTGATCAGTATGACCGCCACCGGCGAGTGGCTTTTAACCTCGGCAGAAGCCAAGGTAGATACAAATTCGCTTCAGCAAACCCATCGCGGGGACAATCGAGTACAGGGCGGCGTAAGCAGGCGTAGCACTCATGAAAAGTCCTTCCGGGGGGGGTTCGGTAATTGAGTGTTTCAGGAACGATCTCCCCCGCGCGTCCTCCGATGGTCGACACTGTTCGCGACTTTTGTAGCAAACGGGGTTCACCTTCCGGGCCCTAGGATCGGAACATGGAACGCATCCGTGTGATCGTGGCCGATGACGAGGCCCTCGTGCGGCACGCGTTGAAAGTGTTCATCGACGCGACCCCTGACCTGGAGCTGGTCGGTATGGCCACCAACGGCAGTGAGGGCGTGGCCCTGTGCGTGGAGCACAAGCCCGACGTAGCTCTCGTCGACATTCAGATGCCGGTCCTCAGCGGAATCGACGCTGCCGCGCAGATCACGAAGGAGGCACCGGAAACCCGGGTCCTCGCCCTGACCACCTTCTCGTCCGAGCGGCACGTCATCGCGGCGCTGCGTGCCGGCGCCTCCGGCTACCTCGTCAAGGACACCCCACCCGATGAGATCGTCGCGGCCGTGCGCGACGTCCACGAGGGGCGCTCGGTGCTCTCCCCCCGCATCACGCAGGAACTCATCGTCGCTGTGCGTGACGCGAGCGATGTCGGTGGCCGCGTGGTCTTGGGGGACGCCGAGGCACTGACAGACCGAGAACTGGCCACCGTCGCGCTGCTGGCTGAGGGCAAGTCGAATGCGGAGATCGCGCAGGCGATGTTCATCTCCGAAGCGACCGTGAAATCGAACCTCGGACGGATCATGACCAAGTGGGGCGTCCGCGACCGCGTCCAGGTGCTCATCCGAGCTGTGCGGCTGGGGCTCGTCAGCATCTGAGACTCAGGCGATCACTTTCGCACCCGACACAGGACCGTGCGCAAGGATCGCGCGATGGCCGAGGGCTGTGAGATCGCCGTGCAGGCTCGTCGCAGCCGTCGTCGACGGGGCGAGGAGCGCCACCGTCGGGCCCGACCCGGAGACGAGCCCGGTGAGAGCGCCGTGAGCTCTGCCCACCTCGACGATGTCGGACAGTTCCGGACGGACGTGGAAGGCCGCAGACTGCAGGTCGTTCCACGTCGCGCGAGCAAGCGCCGCTGGGTCGCCGGCACGGAGTGCGTGCAGCACCGGCGCGGGCACCGTGGGGTTCGCCGGCGCCGGACCCACCTCGACCTGCGCGCGGAGGTCATCCAGGACGCCATAGACGCGCGGGGTCGACAACCCCTCGTCGGCGAGCACAAGCACCCAGTCGAAGCGCCCGCGCGCGAGCGCCGGGGTCAAACGGTCGCCTCGGCCGACCCCCACGGCCGTGCCGCCGAGAAGAGCGAACGGGACATCCGCCCCCAGCTGCGCGGCAAGCGTGTGCAGCTCGGTGTGGGAGAGTCCGGTCTGCCACAACGTGTCGCAGGCCAGGAGGGCGCCGGCAGCATCAGCGCTCCCCCCGCCCATCCCCCCGGCGACGGGAACGCTCTTGTGGATCCCGAGGTGTACTCCCCCGCGATAGCCGGTGTGCTCGGCGAGGAGCCGGGCGGCGCGAATCGCGAGGTTGCTTGCGTCGAGGGGCACACTTTCCACATCGACGTCGCCGCTCACGGCAAGTGTGAAGTCGTCTGAGTCGCTCGCGCTGACGTCCTCGTACAGCGAGACGGCCTGGTACACCGACGCCACGTCATGGTAGCCGTCCTCGCCCGCGGCTCCGACGGCGAAGAACACGTTGAGCTTGCCGGGTGCGCGCACCCGGACAGTCGGTGAGGCCGCTGCGAGAGTCACTTCGTCGCCGACTCGGCCCACAGGTCCACATCGATGGTGTTCGACAGCTCATCGATGCGGTTCAGCTCGGTGTCGTCGAAGGCGGGCCCGTCCAGCGCGGCAAGATTCTCATCGAGCTGCTCGGGGCGTGAGGCGCCGATCAGTGCCGACGCGACAACGGGCGTGCGAAGCACCCACTGCAGGGCCAGCTGCGCAAGCGACTGCCCGCGCGCCTGAGCCACCTCGTTGAGACCGCGCAACGTCGCGAGACCGCGCTCGGAGAGTTTCTGACCCGCCAGGGAGGAGCGCTGTTGCGCCCGCTCGGCAGGCCCATCGCCCAAGTACTTCGACGTCAGCAGGCCCTGAGCGAGGGGCGTGAATGCGATGGCACCCATTCCGGAGTCCTCCAGCGTGCGGGTCAGAGAGTCCTCCACCCAGCGGTTGAGGATCGAGTACGAGGGCTGATGAATGACCAGAGGCGTCCCGAGCTCGTCAGCGACCGCCTTGGCGGCCGCGGTGCGCTCAGCGCTGTATGACGAGATTCCGACCCAGAGGGCCTTCCCCTGACGCACGAGAGTGTCGAGCGCGCCGATCGTCTCCTCGACGGGCGTGACGTCGTCGACACGGTGCGAGTAGAAGATGTCCACGTAGTCCAGGCTCATGCGCGTGAGTGACTCCTCGGCGCTGGCGAGGATGTACTTCCGGGAGCCGTGGTTGCCATACGGGCCGGGCCACATGTCGTAGCCGGCCTTGGACGAGATGATGAGTTCGTTGCGATAGGGCGCGAGATCCTCGCGCATCATTCGGCCGAAGTTGGTCTCCGCAGAGCCGTAGGGCGGCCCGTAGTTGTTCGCCAGGTCGAAGTGAGTGATGCCCCGGTCGAACGCGTGGCGCAGAAGTGCCCGCTGATTATCGAAGGGGATGTTGTCGCCGAAGTTCCACCACAGACCGAGCGAGATGGCCGGGAGGTAGAGCCCGGAGTCTCCGACCCGACGGTAGTGCGCCCCCCGATAGCGATCCTCCGCGGCGGCGTACGGACGGTGCAGGTCGGGCGTGCGGGGGGTGGGGAAGCGTTCGTCGTCGGTCACAGACCCAGGTTATCCGGCGGGGGCGCGGCGCGGCAGATCGCGAGGAAGTCCGCCACCCCCAGCTGCTCGCCGCGATCGGTGGGCTCCACACCCGCCGCGTCCAAGACCGCCGACGCGGCCGCGGCAGATCCTCCCAGCAGCGGCGAGAGGGACTGGCGCAGCATTTTGCGCCGCTGCCCGAAAGCGGCGTCCACGAGGGCGAACGTCCGGACGCGCTCCGTCTCCGTGCCGCGCGGCTCGGAGTCGCGAGTGAAACCGACGAGCACACTGTCCACTCCGGGCACCGGCCAGAAGACCTGCCGCGATACGGTCCCGGCGAGGCGCCACGGTCCGTACCACGCCGCCTTCACGCTGGGTGCACCGTAGATCTTGGACCCGGGCGGTGCCGCCAGTCGCTCCCCGACCTCGGCCTGCACCATCACGACACCGCGGGTGATCGAGGGGAAGTGCTCAAGGAAGTGCAGAAGCACCGGCACACTGACGTTGTAGGGCAGGTTCGCCACGAGGACGTCGGGGTCGCCGGGAAGCTCCGTAATGCGAAGCGCGTCCGCATCAAGAACCGTGAGCGCGTTCTCGGGTACGCCATGCACCCGGGCGGTCTCCGGCAGGCGCGCGGCGAGACGGTGATCGATCTCGACCGCGACGACCGTGGCGCCGGTCTCCAGGATCGCAAGCGTCAGGGACCCGAGCCCTGGCCCGATCTCGACGACGCGGTCAGCACTGCTCACCTTCGCCGCGGTCACGATCTTGCGCACCGTATTCGCGTCGACCACGAAATTCTGACCGAGCTTCTTCGTCGGGGTGACATCGAGCTCTGCGGCAAGCGCGCGGATCTCGGCGGCCCCGAGAAGGGTGACGGGCATGGCTCTCACCCTATCCGCCCGGCACACGATCACCGGGCACGGGACCCTCAGATGAAGGAGGGCACGTCCTTCCACGCGCCCGGCGCCTCGACGACACCGTCGCGGATGATGGTTCCCTCGATAAGTCCGTACGGCCGGTCGGCTGCGTAGAAGACCTCGCCCGGGTTGTCGACTCCGAAGGGAGAGAGGTCGTAGAGGAAGTGGTGCTTGTTGGGCATCTGGAACCGGACCTCGGCAATCTCCGGCCGCGCCTCGATAGCCGCCTTGCCCATCTCCCACAGGGTCTGCTGCAGTGCGAGCGAGTGGACCGTCGCAAACGCGGCGAGGATCACCTCGGTGACCTCTGCGTAGAGGCCGTTGTAGTCGATCCCCGCCTCGACTGCGTCGGGCAGGAACCGCCAGCGGCCGGTGACCGAGGTGGCCATGATGCGGTCGTTGGTTTCCACAAGAGTCGTGTACTTGTCTCGCGGGAAGCCGGCGAACTCACTGCCGGTGGATTTCAGCACGACAAGGTCCTTGACCCCTCCGGTGACGTACGTCTGGCCGTCCTCCTTCGCCACCGTTGCCAGCCGGGTGCCCTGCCCCTTGCGCACGAACGAGTGGTCGTGGGGCTGCCCGCCCACGAGGATGCGCTCCCACTCGTACTGCTCGGCCTGCCACAGGCCGCCTTCGATCCAGTCGAACGACGAGACGAAGTGCTCGCCGAGCGCGAGGAGGTACTCCTCCGGTGAAGGCACCCCGAACTCCTTCGCGAAGGAGAACGCCGTGTTCTTCTGAGTGTCCGTGGCGACCACCAGTGCGTTGTCTCCGGTCAGGTAGGAGTCCAGGAGCTTCGCGCCCCGCAGCTGCGATGTCACGTTGAGGTCGATGATCTCGTGGCGCGGCGTGTCACGCACGATCCGGACGATGCGGTTTTCGGCTTTTCCGTACTTGTTGTCGCCGAGGCTGACAGAGACCATGCGAACTCCTGAGGGTCTGGTGGATCGGTGGCCCACACGGTAGCGCCCTCCCGTTTCTCGCAGATTACGACGTCCGGGCGCGGGAGTCAGTCGAAGGAGCCGTACACGTCGAGCGTGTTCGCAGCGATCTGCGCGCCCAGTTCGTCGACGGGCAGATCGAGCTGTTCAGCTATGAATCGCAGCGTGACCGGGATGAGGTACGGCGCGTTCGGGCGGCCGCGGTGTGGCGTCGGGGTGAGGAAGGGGGCATCCGTCTCGACGAGAATGCGCTCTCGCGGCGTGACCGCAAGAGCGTCCCGCAGGTTCTGGGCGTTCTTGAACGTCACATTGCCGGCGAAGCTCAAGTAGTAGCCACGCTCGGCGGCAATGCGCGCCATCGCGGCGTCTCCCGAGAAGCAGTGGAAGACGGTGCGTGCGGGCGCCCCGACGCGCTGCAGCGTCTCCAAGACCGCATCGTGCGCATCACGGTCGTGGATCTGCATCGCAATGTCGTGCTTCTTCGCCAGCGCGATGTGCGCTTCAAAGCTCTCGAACTGTGCCGGCAGCCCTGCCTCTTCCGTCCGGAAGAAGTCGAGTCCCGTCTCCCCGATCGCCCGGACACGAGGCTGCGCGGCCAGCTCATCGATGACCGCGAGAGCCTCGCCGAGTCTGCCCTCTGCCGCGTATGCGGGAGCCTCGTTCGGGTGGATGGCGACGGCCGCGAGGACCGCCGCATGGTCGGCAGCGGCCCGCGCTGACCAGCGGCTGGACTCGATGTCACCCCCTGCCTGCACAACGCCGATCACGCCGACCTCAGCTGCCCGGGCGAGCTGATCCTCGAGGGTGCGCGGCTCATCGCCATCGGAGATCTCCAGGTGGCAGTGATTGTCGTAGACGGGAACGGGCAACGGTTCTGGTGCGGCCGGCCACCGTACGTCGCGTCCCTCTGCGTGACGCTCGCGGATGTATCCGCTCGGGTCCGTCATCACACTGGCTGCTCAACGCGCGGGAAGAGCGGTGCGAGCGCGTTGATCGTCGTGCCCGGCGAGAGGACACCCCAGGTGCCGGCTTCGCGGATCGGCTGGTCCTGGAGACGCCCCGCGATGGCGAGGCTCTCCCAGAGCTTCTGAGTCGCGATAGGCATGATCGGCGCGAGCAGCACCGCGAGTGCGCGCAGCCCCTCTGCGGCCGTGTAGAGCACCGTTCCCAGCCGCGCACGGCGCGACTCATCTTTGGCGAGCGCCCACGGCTCGTTGTCGGTGATGTATCCGTTGAGCGCATCGACGATCCGCCAGATTGCGTCGATCGCCTCGTCCGGACGGAACCGGTCGATCGCCGCATCCGCGTCGGAAGCGGCCGTGGCGACCGTCTCCTGGATGGCGAGGTCGCGGTCTTCATACGCGCCCGGCTCGGGAACGATCCCCTCGAAGTACTTCGTGATCATCGCCGTCGTTCGCGACGCGAGGTTACCGAATCCGTTGGCCAACTCCGCCTGGTAGCGCGCGGCTAGGTCCTCCCATGAGAACGACCCGTCCTGACCGAACGCGATCGCGGAGAGGAAATAGAAGCGGTACGCGTCCGACCCGAAGACGCTCGTGATCTCGCTCGGCGCGATGCCGGTGAGCTTGGACTTCGACATCTTCTCGCCGCCGACCAGAAGCCAGCCGTGTGCATAGACCCCGCGGGGAACCTCGAGCCCAGCGGCCATGAGGAGCGCCGGCCAGATGACGGCGTGGAAGCGGAGGATGTCCTTGCCGACCACGTGATAGCCGGGCCAGCGGCGATCGAAGGTCTCCTGGTCCGATCCGTAGCCGACCGCGGTGGCGTAGTTGAGAAGTGCGTCGACCCATACGTAGATGACGTGCGATTCGTCCCAGGGCACGCGAATACCCCAGTCGAACGTCGACCGTGAGATCGAAAGATCCTTCAGGCCCTGCTTCACGAACGAGATGACCTCGTTGCGGGCATGCTCGGGGCGGATGAAGTCGGGGTTGTCCCGGTAGAGCGCCAGGAGGGGCTCGGTGAACTCGCTGAGTTTGAAGAAGTAGTTCTTCTCCTGCAGGAGTTCCAACGGCTTCGAGTGGATCGCGCACACCTTGAGGCCCTCGAAGGGACCGGTGCCGTCGATGATCTCCGCCTCGGGCTTGAACTCCTCACATCCCACGCAGTACAGCGCCTCGTACTCGCCCGCATAGATGTAGCCGCGGTCGTAGAGAGCCTGGAAGAACGTCTGCACGTTCGTCTCGTGGCGCTCCTGGGTCGTCCGGATGAAGTCGTCGTTCGCGACGTTGAGCTCTTCCAGCAGCGGGAACCAGGACTCGCTGACGAGCCGGTCCACCCACTCCTGGGGTGTGACGCCGTTGGCGACGGCGGCGCGCAACATCTTCTGGCCATGCTCGTCGGTGCCGGTGAGCATCCAGGTGTCGTCGCCAGCCTGGCGGTGCCAGCGCGCGAGCGCGTCCACCGCCACCGTCGTGTACCCATGCCCGATGTGGGGCACGTCGCTCGGGTAGTAGATCGGCGTGGTGATGTAGAAACTGCGGCCATTGCTCACCCGAGAATTCTAATCGGCCGCTCCCCTCCCCCCGGCCCCCATGACGAATGAACCCGTGCGGCCGGTCCGGACGGCGGATCTGAAACACTCGCCGCCGCAGTCGGCGCGTTCGTTCGAGCGAGGCGACAGCCCCGCTCGCCGTCACTGCGCGCGGGCAGCGAGCGCGGCTTGATAGAGGTCGCGGGTGGACAGGCCGGTGGAGCGAGCGACCTCACTCGCGGCGTCCTTGAGTCGCGCTCCGGCAGAGACGCGCGCGAGGACGTCAGCGAGGGCGGACTCCGGATCGGAGTCCGCCTCGGGTGCACCCGCGACGACGAGAACCACCTCGCCACGCACCCCGTCCGCGGACCATTCGGCAAGCTCCGCCACGCTCCCGCGGCGCACCTGCTCGTGCAGCTTTGTCAGCTCGCGGCAGACAGCGGCTGGGCGGTCCGGCCCGAAGGCACTGACCATCGCCTCCAACGTGGCAGCGACGCGCGTCGGCGCCTCGAAGAAGACCATCGTTCGACGCTCGTGGCTCAACGCCGCCAGGGCTCGCGCGCGCTCGCCCTGCTTGCGCGGAACGAATCCCTCGAACGTGAAGCGGTCGGTCGGGAGCCCTGCGACGGCGAGCGCGGTCACCACGGCGCTCGGTCCCGGGATTACGGTCACGTCGACACCGGCCGCGACCGCCGCTGCAACCACCCCATAGCCGGGGTCGCTCACCGTCGGCATCCCCGCGTCGCTGAGGACGAGGACATCCTGCGTCGTGGCGAGCTCCACGACCTCCGTCGCACGCTCTTTCTCGTTGTGGTCGTGCACCGCGAGAAGGCGGGGCCTCGCGTCAATGCCCAGCCCGCGCAGGAGCCGTTGCGTCGTGCGGGTGTCCTCCGAGGCGATGATCGGAACGGTCGCCAGCGCCTCTCGGAGACGAGGTGAGGCGTCACCCAGGTTGCCGATGGGCGTCGCCGCGAGGATGATCACCGCCCCAGCATAGGCTTGTCGTCGTGCCTGCTTCCGCCCCTTCCCTCCTGCCGGAGCGTCGGGGCGCATACGACCGGTTCCGCGCCCGCGTTGCCGCGTCGCCGGCACTGCACGCGCGTCTGCGTTGGCTCGCCCCCGTTCTGCTCACGCTCCTGGCGGGGATCCTCCGCTTCTGGAATGTCGGGCACCCCCACGCGATCGTGTTCGACGAGACGTACTACGTCAAGGACGCGTGGTCGCAGTGGAACCTCGGCTACGCCGCCGCCTGGCCGGAGGATGCCGATGCGGCGTTCGTAGCCGGGGACACGGACGGGTTCTCCACTGACCCGAGCTACGTCGTCCACCCGCCGCTGGGCAAGTACCTCATCGGTGTGGGCATGTGGCTCTTCGGACCGGACTCCTCCTTCGGGTGGCGGTTCTCGGCTGCCCTGTTCGGTACCGCAGCGGTGCTCGTCCTCTACCTGCTCGCTCTCACGCTGACGCGTTCGGTCGCGTTCGCGTCGGTCGCCACCTTCCTGTTCGCGATCGATGGGCTCGGCATCGAGATGAGTCGGATCGCGCTCCTGGACATCTTTCTGACGTTCTTCGTGCTGCTTGCGGTGTACTTCATCGCCCGCGACCGGGCCACGAGCGCCGAGCGTCTCGCCGACGCGCTCGCCGAACGGCCGCCGGGCACGTTTTCGCTCGGACCGGTGCTCTGGAACCGACCATGGGTGCTCGCCGCGGGCGCGGCAGCGGGAGCGGCAAGCGCCGTGAAGTGGTCGGGGGTGTGGGTTCTGGCCGCCCTCGGGCTCTACCTTGTCGTGTCCGATGCGCTGGCCCGCCGGCGCCTTGGCGTCACGTACTGGCCCACCGACGCGGTCTTTCGACAGGGCCCCATCAGCTTCCTCCTCCTCGTGCCGGTCGCGCTCGTGGTCTACCTCGCGTCCTGGGTCGGGTGGCTCACGACCGCCGGCGGGTACGGACGCCACCTTGCCGAGGACAACCCGCTCACCGGTGTCTTCGCCTGGGTGCCGTCCCCCCTGCAAAGCCTGTGGCGCTATCACGAGATGATCTACGCCTCAATGGCAGGGATGTCCAGTGAGCACTCCTACGCGAGCCCCGCCTGGCAGTGGCCCGCGCTCATCCGACCGACGTCCATGTATGCGAACTCTTCGACACCGGGCGAGAACGGCTGCGTCTCGGGGCGGAGCTGCCTCGAGATCATGTACAGCATGCCGAACCCGCTCATCTGGTGGGCCGGGGTCGCGGCTGTCGTCTTCCTCCTCTATCGGCTAGTGGTGCACCCGAGGTGGCAGGAAGCACTCGTGCTGACGGCCCTCGCGGCCGGGTACCTTCCCTGGCTCGCGTACCCAGACCGCACGATCTTCCAGTTCTACACAATCGTTCTCGCACCGTTCATGATCCTCGCCCTCACCTTCGCGCTCCGGGAGATCGCAGGCCCGCATCCGTCGACACCCGAGCGGCGCCTGTCCGGCACGCGGGTCGTGCTGATCTTCCTCGCGGCGGCGACGCTTCTTTCTGCCTTCTGGTATCCCCTGTGGTCCGCGATCCAGATTCCGTACGAGTTCTACCAGCTCCACAACTGGATGCGTTCCTGGATCTAGCCCCCGGCATCCGCGGCGCTCGGCCTCGTACGCGCATACGATAGAGGGCTATGCCCGCGCCGGTTCCCACGATCTCCTACCCGCCGGAGCTGCCCGTCAGCGCCGCCCGGGAGGAACTGGCGCGCGCGATCGGCGAGAACCAGGTCGTGATCGTCGCGGGTGCGACGGGATCGGGCAAAACCACGCAGCTGCCAAAGATCTGTCTCGAGCTCGGGCGCTCGGCGATCGCTCATACCCAGCCGCGCCGCATCGCCGCCCGCACCATCGCCGAACGCATCGCCAGTGAACTGGAAGTCCCGCTCGGGACGACCGTGGGCTACAAGGTTCGCTTCACCGACCGGGTCTCCGAGGACACGCGTATTGCGCTCATGACCGACGGCATCCTCCTCAACGAGATCCATCGCGATCGGCTCCTGCGCCGCTACGACACGATCATCATCGACGAGGCCCACGAACGCTCGCTCAACATCGACTTCCTCATCGGCTACCTCACCCGAATCCTGCCTGAGCGGCCGGACCTCAAAGTCATCGTGACCTCCGCAACGATCGACCCGGAGAGCTTCGCCGCCCACTTCTCCGGACCGGACGGCGCGCCGGCGCCGATCGTCGAGGTATCCGGACGAACCTTCCCCGTCGAGGTGCGCTACCGCCCGGCGATCGACAGCGCCGACGAGGATGACGTGGACGCGCTCGCCGCGGCGCTCCGCGAACTCGATCGCGAACCACCCGGCGACGTCCTCGTGTTCCTGCCGGGCGAGGCGGAGATCCGAGACGCGATGGATGCCGTGCGCGGCATGTATGCGAAGGACAGCCGCCCCACGGAGGTCCTCCCCCTGTTCGGCCGCCTCTCCGCGGACGAGCAGCACCGGGTGTTCGAGCCGTCCCGCATGCCCGGCGTCCGCAGACGCGTGATCCTGGCGACCAACGTCGCGGAAACCTCGCTCACGGTGCCCGGAATTCGCTATGTCATCGACCGAGGCACGGCGCGGATCTCGAGATACAGTGCGCGCGCGAAGATCCAGCGCCTCCCCATCGAACCTGTCTCTCAAGCCTCTGCACAGCAGCGCTCGGGGCGTGCCGGTCGCACGTCGGCGGGCATCGCCATCCGCCTGTACTCGGAGGAGGACTTCGCGTCCCGTCCGGAGTTCACCGAGCCGGAGATCCTGCGCACCTCGCTGGCATCTGTCATCCTGCAGTTGCTCTCGCTCGACTTCGGCGACATCACCGACTTCCCGTTCCTCACTCCACCGGACTCGCGCGGGGTGAAGGCGGCGATCGATCTCCTCATCGAATTGCGTGCCGTTCGCCGCACGGCGCAGGGCACACGGCTCACCAAGATGGGGCGAGAGATCGCCCGCATCCCGATGGACCCGCGCTTTGCCCGGATGTTGTTGGAGGCGCGCTCGCGCGGAGTCCTTGATGCCGTCACGCCGATCGTCGCCGCCCTCTCGGTCCAGGACGTCCGCGAGCGACCCGAGGAACAGCGCGAGGCGGCAGAGCGCTCCCACGCACGCTTCACCGATCCCACGAGCGACTTCCTCACGCTGCTGAACCTGTGGAACCACCTCCGCGAGCAGAGCAGCCTGCTCGGATCGAGCGCCTTCCGGCGACTGTGCCGCAGCGAGTTCTTGAACTACGTCCGGGTACGGGAATGGTTCGACGTGCACCGACAGCTGCGCGCACTACTGAGGTTGCGCGGCGAGCCGGCGCCGCCAGGCACCGCGGACCCGGACGAGATCCATCGGTCGATCCTGTCCGGTCTGCTCTCACAGATCGGCGTGCTCGACACTCGCAGCCTGAGCGTCGACCCGAAGCGGCCGAAACAGCGCCCGCGGGCCAGCTACCGCGGATCCCGCGGGGCGTCCTTCACGATCTTCCCCGGCTCCGTCCTGCGCAGGGCCTCACCGGACGCCGTCATGGCCGGCGAGCTGGTCGAAACCTCGCGCCTGTTCGCCCGGACGGTCGCGGAGATCGACCCGGCGTGGGCGGAGGAGCTCGCCGGTGACCTCGCTCATCGGACCCTGAGCGACCCGCACTGGTCAAAGGACGCCGGCGCCGCCGTTGCCGCGGAGAAGGTCACCCTGTTCGGCGTGGAGATCATCCCGCGCCGCCGAGTCCAGCTCGCGCGAATCGATCGTCCCCTCGCACGCGAGATGTTCATCCGTCACGCCCTCGTGGAGGGCGACTGGAATGCCAGCCACCTGGACAAGCGACTGACGGCGTTCGAGCGGCGTAACGAGAATCTGCGGCGCCGCATCGAGAAGCTCGAGGAACGGGAGCGACGGCGAGACATCCTGGCCGGGGACGAGACCGTCTACGCCTTCTACGCCGCACGCATCCCCGACGACGTGTTCGATGTCCGCTCGTTCGAAACGTGGTGGAAGAGCGCGTCAGGCACGACCCCGCACCTGCTGGATCTCACCGAGGCGGAGCTGGTCGAAGGGGCGACTCGCACCGACGAGCAGGAGTTCCCGGCCACGTGGCAGCAGGGCGACCGCACCCTGTCGATCGCCTATCGCTTCGAACCCGGCGCGCCGGATGACGGCGTCAACATCGTCGTGCCGCTGGCGCTGCTGGCCGAGACCACGGCCGAAGGCTTCGACTGGCAAGTGCCGGGATTGCGCGAGGAACTGGTCACCGCGCTTCTGCGCACGCTCCCCAAGGCGATCCGACGCCACGTGGTACCGGCGACCGACTGGGGTGTGAAACTCGCCGCTGAGATCGCTGGCGCGGCGCCGGAGAAGCACGACGGAATGCCTCCGGCGGGAATCATCGAGGCGCTCACCCCGCTCGTCCAGCGCGCCGCTGGCCAGCGGGTCGCTCCCGAGGACTTCACTCCGGAACGGGTTTCCGATCACCTCCGGGTGAGCTTCCGTGTCGTCGACGAGCGGGGCCGCACGGTCGGGTCCGGCCGCGACCTTCGTGAGCTGCAGGATCGGTGGGCAGGGCGCGCGCGCGAAAGCGTTGCCCGCACCGTCACCCGTCCTGCGCCGCGTGCCCACACCCCCGCCGCACCGGCGATCACCGAACGTACCGGAATGACCACGTGGGAGGTCGGCGACCTTCCCGAGTCCGTCGAACTGAACCACTCCGGCGGGACGGTACGCGGCTACCCCGCCCTCGTCGATGACGGTGCGTCGGTGTCGCTGCGGGTCGAATCCACCGCCGCCGCCGCGGAGCGAGTCACCCGCGGGGGCGTGCGCCGGCTCCTTCTGGCCGCCGTCGCCTCCCCCGCCTCCTACGTCCTGGACCACCTCACCCAGGCGGAGAAGCTGTCCCTGGCCGCCTCCCCCTACTCTTCGGTGAAGGCGCTGATCGAGGATGCGCGCGTCGCAATCGCGGACGATGTCGTCGCGGCCCAGCCCGTGCGCGGCACTGCCCAGTTCGAACGCGCACGCGACGAGTTCGCGCGTCGCGTCACGGATGACCTGTTCCGCACGGTGTCCCTCGTCGCCGAGATCCTGACGCTGCAGCGGGACGTCAACCGCGCGATCAGCGGACAGAACTCCATGACGCTGCTGGCGGCACTCGGCGACCTGAAGTCGCAGGGTGCCGCACTGGTGTTCCCCGGCTTCATCGCACGCACAGGATTGCAGCGCTTGACGCACCTCCCCCGCTACCTCCGAGCAATGAGCGAGCGGGTCCGAGCCCTCGCGGAAAACCCCGGGCGTGACCGCACCCGAATGACGGAATTCGAACGGGTGCTCGGCGCATACAGCGAAGCCGGGGGAAGCATCCCATCGGCCCCCGAAGACAATGCGACGCTCGTGCGCGTGCGCTGGATGCTGGAGGAACTGCGGGTGAGTCTGTTCGCCCAGAAGCTCGGCACGGCCGAATCCGTGTCCCCGCAGCGCATTCTCAAGGTGTTGCGCGAGGGCTGAGGTGTCGCGCCGTGACAGCGCCGGCCCGCGGCGCGCCGAGGCCGAGTAGCGTGACAGACGCTATGACTACTGCGATCACCTACTCCGAGTTCGGAGGGCCCGAGGTCCTCACCGTGTGGTTGTTCTGGTTCGCGCTCGGTGCCGCCGTAATCACGGCGATCGTGTGGAGTCTCGTTGGGCTCCCTGATGACGCGGTGGTCCGCACGATTACCGTGCTCGTGATCGCGTGCCCGCACGCCCTTGGCCTTGCGATTCCACTGGTGGTGTCGATCGCCACCGAACGTGCCGCGCGCGGTGGCGTGCTGGTGAAAGATCGGCTTGCACTTGAGAGCATGCGCACGGTCGGCGCCGTGCTCTTCGACAAGACCGGCACCCTGACGAAGGGTGAACCGGTTGTCTCCGAGGTCTTCGCGGTCGATGGTTTCGACTCCGATCGGGTGCTCACTCTGGCTGCAGCGGCCGAAGCCGATAGCGAGCATCCCCTCGCGAAAGCGATCGTGCGCGCGGGAGCAGATCAGCAGCTGAGGGTGCCTCGCAGCACAGGGTTCAGCTCGTCTCCCGCTGTGGGTGTCACCGCCACGGTCGAGCAGAGCGTCATTCGCGTCGGCGGGCCGTATCTGCTCGCCGAAGAAGAAGCTTCGGAACTTCCCATCGCCGAGGAATGGCGCGCAGGTGGAGCGATCATTCTGCACGTCATCCAAGACGGTCGGGTAATCGGGGCGCTGAAGCTCGCCGACGAGATTCGGCCTGAGTCCCGCGAAGCCGTCGATGCGCTTCATGCTCTCGGGGTGCAGGTGGTGATGATCACGGGCGATGCTGAGGCTGTGGCACAGTCGGTTGCCGACGAACTGGGCATCGATCGCGTGTTTGCGGGGGTGCGCCCCGAGGACAAAGCCGCGAAGGTCGCCGAGCTGCAGCACGAAGGCCGCAAGGTTGCGATGGTCGGTGACGGGGTCAACGATGCTCCGGCACTTGCGCAGGCTGATGTAGGGCTCGCGATCGGGGCTGGCACCGATGTTGCGATCGCTTCGGCCGGTGTCATTCTCGCAAGTGACGACCCTCGTTCCGTGCTCTCGGTCATAGAGCTGTCGCGGGCTGCCTACCGCAAGATGCAACAGAACCTCTGGTGGGCCGCGGGGTACAACCTCATTTCGGTGCCCCTCGCCGCCGGGGTGCTTGCACCGATCGGGTTCATCCTGCCGATGTCGGTCGGAGCAATTCTGATGTCGCTATCGACCATCGTTGTCGCTTTGAATGCACAACTGCTGGGGCGCTTGGATCTGACCCCCGATACCACTACTCGTGGCATTCTTCGACGCTCATAAAAGGGCGCGTGTGTGGCGCAACGGGAGGCTTGATCTGCGTCAAGGCGGTGTCGAGATAAATCAATAGTGTTGATAGTGACGACCCAGAAGCCTCTGGGCTCACGGCCTCGCGGATGGTGGGGCATGACGAAGGGAGACCAGAATGTCTGCTGCAGCTGAAACCACGCACACACTGTTGCGAGCCGAGGGGTTTTCGTGCCCATCGTGTGTGACCAAGATCGAGAAACAGGTCGGACGACTCGACGGCGTCGAGAACGTGAAGGTTCACTTCGCGTCGGGGCGCGTGGAAATCGACCACGACGAAACCAAGACTTCTGTCGACGAACTGATCGCTGCCGTTAGCAAGGCGGGCTATTCGTCGAAGGCATCAGCCTTCTAAAGTAGTCGCCCAATACCGCAAACGGGAGGTTTGGCGTTCGTGAATAGGCTTAACAAATGGCGGCACGGAAACTGGTTCATCCCAGTAATTTCAGGCCTCCTCATTCTTGCCTCCTGGGGTGTGAAACTGCTTTTTAGCGGAGCCGCAAACATCACGCTGAACCCCCAGTGGTGGACTGACGCGGGCGAGCATGCACACGGGTCTGGTGACGTGTTCACACTCGCCAACGCGCTCATGCTTGCCGCCGCGTTCGTCGCGGGGTACGGCATCGTCGTGAAGGCCGTGCGAGCGCTGATGGTGAAGTTCATCAGCATCGACCTGCTCGTCTCCATCGCGGCGATCGGCGCGACCATCATCGGCAACTTCTGGGAGGCTGCCGCAGTAACTTTTCTGTTCTCGGTCGGGCACGCCCTAGAGACCGGCACGATGAACAAGACCCGCTCTGCCCTCGCCGAGCTCGTCGCCGTGGCGCCCGATGCCGCGGTCGTCATGCGTGATGGCGAGCAGGTCGAGATCGCGGCTCACCAGGTGCGCATGGGTGAAATCGTGCTCGTCAAGAACGGGTCGAAAGTGCCCGTTGACGGCCAGGTGGTGTCAGGCAGCGGGACGATCGATGAAGCGTCAATCACGGGCGAATCGATTCCGGTCGAGAAGTCGAAATCAGACCACGTCTACGCAGGCACCATCTCTCGCGGCGGTCTGCTGCAGGTAATGGCAACCGGCATCGGAGCCGACACGACGCTCGCGCGCATCATCCACCGCGTCGAAGAGGCACAGGATGCGAAAGCCAAGACACAGGCATTCATTGACCGGTTCTCGAAGTGGTACACCCCCGCCGTCATTGTGCTCGCCCTGGCCGCGGGCCTCATCGCTCAGGATGTCGTACTCGGCCTGACGCTACTGGTAATCGGATGCCCCGGCGCGCTCGTCATCTCGATTCCGGTCGCGATCGTGGCCGGGATCGGCCGGTCGGCACGCAACGGCATCCTGATCAAGGGCGGCGAATATCTTGAGACCTCCGCGAAGATCTCTGCCGTGGCTGTCGATAAGACCGGCACCCTGACCGAGGGCCGCCCGGTGTTGACTGATGTCATCGTGCTTGACCCTGCTTCAGATCGCCGTGACGTGCTCAAATGGGCGGCCGCAGCGGAGGCGGGGTCGGAGCATCCGCTCGCTAGGCCGATTCTTGACACCGCGCGCGAAGTGGGCATCGCACCCGAAGGCGTGCCCGAATCTGTCACACCGGTGGTCGGTAAAGGCATCGTTGCTGACGTACACGGACAGCGGGTGCTCGTCGGCAACGCTCCACTGCTCACCCAGTATGAGATCACCGACCTCGCCGGGGCAGACGAAGTCGCGAATGAACTCGCGGCCGCAGGTAAGACACCCATGATTGTCGCGGTTGACGAGCGCGTCGTTGGCGTCGTTGGCGTTGCCGACACGATCCGCGAGGATGCCCCAGAAATGATCAAGCGTCTGCACGCGGCCGGGGTGCAGAAGGTCGTGATGCTGACGGGTGACACCCGACTGGTTGCCGAAGCCATCGGTGAATCCGTCGGGATCGACGAAATCCACGCCTCTCTACTACCCGAAGATAAGCTCGACGCCGTCGCTCGCTTGCAGCGCGAAGGCCACACAGTCGCGATGGTCGGTGACGGCGTCAACGACGCGCCTGCCCTTGCAACCGCAGACATCGGCGTTGCCATGGGGGCAGCCGGATCCGCTGTCGCAGTCGAAACGGCGGACATTGCACTCATGGGTGACAACCTGCTGAAGCTTCCCGGGGCCATCAGTCTCGCTAAACGCACCGTGAACGTGATGCGCCAAAACATCGCCATCGCACTCATCACCGTGGTGCTGCTACTCATCGGGGTCTTTGCGGGCGGCGTCACGATGTCGGTGGGCATGCTCGTGCACGAAGGGTCAGTGCTCATTGTGATTCTCAACGCCATGCGACTGCTGCGTAACACCCGGGGTGCGACGTCGCTCTCGAAGGCGGAACGCTCGCAAGATGGCCCTATCCCGGGGCGCCCGGTCGAATCCGCGACAACACCACACATTTCCATCGAAGACACACGCTAAGAAAGGCACACCGACATGAGTGAGAACCAGTTCAGCATCGGAGAGAAAGCAACGCACTTCATCATCGACGATGTGGCGAAAGCGAACTCGAACTTTCGTCAGGTCCTATGGACGGGAAAGCACTCCCAACTCGTCGCAATGACAATCCCCGTGGGAGGTGAAATCGGCGACGAGGTGCATGAGACAACTGACCAGTTGCTGACGTTTGTTTCCGGCAGCGGCGAGGCCGACTTGGACGGCCATACACACACTGTTGACGCTGGCGATCTGTGTGCGGTCCCTGCTGGCACCCGTCACAACTTCCGCAATACCGGTGACGAACCGTTGGTGCTCTACACCGTCTACTCCCCTCCAGAGCACGCGGTCGACGCCACGTACGCCACGAAGGATCTCGCTGACGCGGCCGAGGCTTCGGGTGAAGATGCACCGCCACAGGCCACGTCGTGACGCGCGTCCCAAACGCGAATCAGGAGAAGTCATGACAACTCAAACTCTAGTTTTCACTGAACATGGCGGGCCCGAAACGCAAGCTCTGATCGATCGCCCGCGGCCCGTGCCAGGACGAGGCGAGGTTGCTATAGAGGTGAAAGCCGCTGGGGTAAACCCCGCGGACTGGAAGATTCGCGCAGGCCTCATGGGTGCGCGCGGTCAGCTTCCCGCAGCCATGGGCCTTGAAGCATCCGGAATCATCACCAGTGTCGGGGAAGGAGTCGAAGCCTTTTCGGTAGGCGATGCGGTACTTGGCCTCGCCGCGAAAGGACACGGAACGTTCGCGAGGCACACAGTGTTGGATGCCACACAAACCGTTCTCAAGCCCGAAGAACTTTCCTTCGCCGATGCTGCAGCGCTGCCCGTAGCCGGGGCGACAGCATACGATGTCACCCACCAAATTGAACTGGAACCGGGTCAAACCATGCTGATCCTCGGTGCCGGAGGTGGCATCGGTCTCATGGCAGCACAAATCGGGAAAGTGCACGAGTTCGCTACTATCGGCGTGGCCAACGCGGGCAAGAAAGAGCTTGTGGAATCTACCGGCGCGACATTCGTGGAGGCCGGTGATGTTGCTGCGGATCGCGTGCGCACCATCGTACCCGAGGGCGTTGACTTGATCATCGACCTGGTTGGTGGACAGGCGCTTCGCGATATCGCAGGGATCGCCAAGAACCCCAGTGTCATCGTCAGTGCCGCGGACCCTGTTACGGCAGCCGACCTCGGTGGCGCCGCGGTGCAGCGAACGCGTGAAGGGATCGAAAAGATCACCGGCGTCGCGCAATACGGGCTCGTTGATGCCCAGGTGCGCGAGCGGTTCGATCTGGAGCACGCCATGGACGCCATCGCGCTGGTCGAAGGCGGGCACGCTGCGGGCAAAGTGATCATCGAACCATGACCGGTGCGCAGATTCTTTCGGGTACTCAGGCACGCGCAGCGAGTGGCAGGGCGGGAGCAGCGGTAGTGATCTCGCAACACAGTCAAGGTCGTATCAGCGCCAAGAAGGTCACCGCACTCAGTGAACTGTTCACATCTATGAAGACAGGCTAAAAATGGAGATGTCGACTAAGACCAGCACACCGCTCACCGAAGACTCGCGGAGCGCGATCTCACCGGCGATTGATTTTCTTATGGGTCGTAAGCTCATGGTCTTCGTGGTGATCGGACTGGCCACTGGGGTGATGCTCTGGGTGAGCGGCCTGACGGTCGCCCTTGCCGTGACCGCGTATCTCGTACTCGGCATCGTGATCCTCATCACCGCCATCGACATGGTTCGGGAGCTGATGCGCGGACACTGGGGTCTCGATATTCTTGCGGTCATCGCCATGGTCGCCACCCTGCGGTGCAGGAGTATGTGGCCGGGCTGATCATCGCGCTGATGCTCACCGGCGGCGAAGCGCTCGAAGACCTGGCCGCACGCCGTGCAAGCCGTGAACTCGACCAACTGTTGAACCGCGCCCCCGCGTTCGCAGGCCGAATCGACCCAGCCACTGGGGAAGTTCAGCGTATCCCAGTTGGAGAAGTCAGTGTCGGCGACGAACTGCTGGTGCGATCCTCGGAGATTCTGCCTGTCGACGGGGTACTTGTGTCGGATCACGCGATGATCGACGAATCGTCGGTGACCGGCGAGCCGCTGCCCGTGAGCCATGTGGCAGGCAGTGCGCTGCTATCGGGAACGGTGAACGGCACCGCGAGCTTCACTATGCGCGCACAGAAGGTGGCGGCAGACTCGAACTATGCGTCGATTGTGCGGCTGGTTGAAGAAGCGGTGGAGTCTCGGGCACCGATGGTGCGACTCGCTGACCGCTACGCTGTACCATTCACCATTGTTGCGTTGCTCATTGCGGGCTTCGCTTGGTTTCTGAGCGGCGACCCCGTGCGATTCGCTGAAGTGCTCGTGGTAGCAACCCCATGCCCGCTCCTCATCGCAACCCCGGTCGCGTTCATGGGCGGTATGAGTTCAGCTGCAAAGCTCAACGTCATTTTGAAAGACGGCGGTGTCTTAGAAGTGCTTGCTCGGATTCGTTCGGCGGCGTTCGATAAGACCGGCACCCTCACGCAGGGCAAAGCCGACGTGGTAAGGGTTCATGAAGCCACCCGGTCTGCGGTCGAGACCCTTCGGCTGGCAGCAGCCGCTGAACAGCATTCGGTGCACGTGTTCGCCGAGCCGATCGTGCAGGCTGCGAGACAACAGCAACTTGAGCTGCCCGCAGTGGCGAATGCTGAAGAAGTAGCAACAAACGGTGTGCAAGCGACCTTTGCTGATGGCGGTGTGGTGCGGGTCGGAAAACCCGCATTCGTTGAAGAAGTGACCGGGCCAGTCGCCCGCCCTGCACTTGAAGCCGGAGAAACAGCGGTCTACGTGTCCGTCGGGGACGAACTGGCTGGCATTATCATCCTGTCCGATCCCGTTCGAGAGAACGCGAACACCACCATCTCCCGCCTGCGCAGGGCCGGTGTCGCTGAGATCGCGATGGTGACCGGCGATGTTGAACCGACCGCTCTCTCGGTCGCAAACGCGGTCGGTATTCAGACAGTTCACGCCGAGACCACCCCACAAAGCAAAGTCGAGATAGTGCAGGCGATGCAGCCCCGGCCAGTGCTCATGGTTGGTGATGGCATCAATGATGCTCCAGTGCTTGCGGCTGCTGACGTGGGCATTGCGATGGCCGGGCGAGGCGCCACCGTCGCGAGTGAATCGGCGGCCGCCGTGATCACTTCGAACGACATTGCACGTGTTGCCGATGTGGCATTCGTATCACGGCGCACCGTGCACATCGCGTTGCAGTCGATATGGTTAGGGATCATCATTTCAGTGGGATTGATGATCGTTGCCGCATTTGGATACTTGCCCGCCGTGGCGGGGGCTCTCCTGCAAGAGGTCGTCGATCTTGTTGCGATCCTCTCGGCGCTCCGGGCACTTCGAGCACACAAGAGCGTTACGCACCAATCTGACACGATCCAGGCCCGACGACCGGCCCCGTCCCCATAAGCATCCTGCCGGTGATGGCCTCGCGCCGCACGTCGCATCTCCGCCTCGGCAGCACGCGTGACATCCTGCATCGGCACTTCAACCGTTCCCCGGAGCATCGACGACGCTACGGCGGCCTGTGCGTCGCGGTCGGCGGCGTGGTCGCCGGGTCCGATCGTGAACGGGTCCAGGTCGAGGGTGTTGTGAGAAGTTCTCCGACGCGAGAGGGCTCAGCCCCTCACCACCAGGAGGCCAGTGCGCCCACCACGCCGCCGACCGCGCCCACGATGACCACGAGCCACGGGGGCAACTTCCACGCAACGAGGAGGACAA
The DNA here is from genome assembly GCA_029959865.1 of Microbacteriaceae bacterium PS02070. Taxonomy (GTDB): domain Bacteria; phylum Actinomycetota; class Actinomycetes; order Actinomycetales; family Microbacteriaceae; genus Microbacterium. The sequence continues at coordinate 183,166 of JASCPE010000003.1, forward strand.
AGCACACCAAAGCGAGACACAGCGCCGCGGGCCCGGTCACCGCCGACGAGGTAAACACCGGGGAGTACAGCGCAGCGCCCAGCACACCGACCACGGCGGCGTTGGCGCCGCGCATAGCGGCTTGAGCCCACGGCATCCGACGGAAGCGGTCCCAGAATGCCAGCACCCCCACCAGCAGCAGGAATCCCGGTGCGAACACGGCGATTAGTGCGATCGTCGCCCCCGCGATGCCGCCGGGTCCGGTCGTCGACAGGGCGCCGAGGTAGCCGGCGAAGGTAAAGAGGGGGCCGGGCATCGCCTGGGCGGCGCCGTAGCCGACCAGGAACGCGTCGGTGCCCACCCACCCGGGGGCGACGACCTCGGCTTCGAGCAAGGGCAGCACGACGTGGCCGCCGCCGAACACGAGGGCGCCCGCACGGTAGAAGGCGTCGAACAGGGCGACGCCACCCCCGCCCAGACCTCCCACCGCCACCACCAGCGGCAGTCCGAACAGCAGCACGGCGAACACCACCAAGCACGTCACGCTGACCCACGTGCGCACGCGGAAGCCGATCACGGCTTCCGCGCTGTCATCACGCGGCTGTCGGCATAAGATCAGCCCGGCGACCACGCCGAGCAGGATCGCGAGCACCTGTCCGCCCACTCCACCCAACAGGAACACGAGGACCACCGCGACCACCGCGATCGACGCGCGCGTCGGGTGGGGGTCAGGGTGCGCGCCATGCCCCACACCGCCTGGGCTACGATCGCGACGGCAGTGGTCTTCAACCCCGTGAGCATGCCCTCGCCCACCGGACCGGAGAACAGCGCCGCACCGTACGCGAACGCCACCATAAGCACCGCCGAGGGCAGCGTGAACGCTACGAACGCCGCCAACGCGCCACGCGTCCCGGCGCGGTGCAGCCCGAGCCCGAAGCCCACCTGGCTGGAGGCGGGGCCCGGCAGGAACTGACACAGAGCCACCAGGTCGGCGTAGGACTGGTCGTCCAGCCACCGGCGCCGTTAGACGAATTCGGTGCGGAAGAACCCGAGGTGGGCGATCGGACCGCCGAACGAGGTCACCCCGAGGCGCAGGAAGACCAGGAACACCTCCCAAGCCGATCCGGCCGGACCCCGTGTGGCTGAGCCCTGCGCGCGTACCGTCACGCGGTGAACTCTACCAGCCCTGGCCTGGATCGAGTTCGTGCGGCAGGTGCGTACCGGGAATCGAGCATCTCATCAGCGCAGGAGCCGGGCAAGAGAGCCGGGCGACTTGATCTACGTCAAGGCAAATTCGTGTGAAGTCAATATCCTTGGTAGTGACAACTCGGGAGTTCGTGAGTTCTCGCCCACGCATGTTGAAGGGAGACCAGAATGTCTGTTGCAACAGAGCCACGCACACACTTTTGCGAGCCGAGGGGTTTTCGTGCCCATCGTGTGTGACCAAGATCGAGAAACAGGTCGGACGACTCGACGGCGTCGAGAACTTGAAGGTTCGCTTCGCGTCGCTGCGCGTAAAGTGATCATCGAACCATGACCCGAGCACAGCCTGAGCTGACACTCGATGCGGTGCAAGACGACCTGTGTGTTGCTCGCGTTCCCCTGTTTCAGGGGCTGACACACGATCAGCAGGTTGAGGTCGCGCGTTTCGCGCACCCGACAAACCTCGACTCCGCCGAGCAGATCTATTCGGCAGGTTCAGAGATGTCGCAGCTGTTGGTGGTGCACACCGGTCAGGTTAAGATATCTCGCACGAATGCGGCCGGGCAAGAGCAGCTGATCCGGGTGCTCGGCCCTGGTGACTTCATCGGAGAGTTCGCTTTTCTCACCGGCGCGAAACCAGACCACGCCGCGGAAGCTGTCAGCAACACGCAGCTGTGCGTGTTTCGCCACGCAGACCTCGGCCGTCTCGCCGAGAAGCACCCCAGCATCGGGTTACGCATGCTGCAGGGCGTAAGTAGACGGTTGGCTGATACCGAAGCGCGACTCGCGTCGGTGATCTCAGGCAGTGTGGGGTCTCGCCTCGCCGACTATTTGCTCTCACTCCCAGGCAAGCACGGGCCACAAGGCACCGTCGAAGTCGAACTCCCGCTGGCCAAGAAAGACATCGCTTCTCTCATGTCGACGACGCCCGAGTCGCTCAGTCGCCAGCTTCGCAAGCTCACCGATGCCGGAATGATTTCACAAGTCGTTCAAGGTCGCATCACGATCACTGACGTGAACGCACTCAACAATCTTTCCAGCCCCACGACGAGCAACTGAGAACGAAGAAGAGTAGACGCGGGAGCGCCCCAATGACCCAAGATGCAACACCTCGCCACCATCCAGGCGAATCCCACGTTCAAGACATCGGCCAGCGGCTGAATTGGCTTCGAGCTGGGGTGCTCGGCGCCAACGATGGCATCGTCTCAACCGCGGGTGTCGTCGTCGGCGTCGCGGCTGCGAGTCCGAACAACCTGATTGCCATCGCCACCGCCGGGATCGCGGCGGCAGTGGCCGGGGCATTCTCGATGGCTGGCGGCGAGTACGTCTCGGTGAGCACGCAGAGTGACACCGAGAAAGCACTCATCGCCAAAGAGCGCTGGGAGCTTGAGACCATGCCCCAGGAGGAGCTGGAGGAACTCGCTGGCCTCTATCGTGATCGTGGGCTCTCTCCCGAACTCGCCCAGCAGGTCGCCCTCGAACTGACCGAACATGACGCGTTAGCGGCACACGCCGAAGTAGAACTCGGTATTGACCATGAAGAATTTACCAGTCCATGGGCGGCGGCCATCTCCTCATTTGTTGCATTCGCGATCGGCTCGCTCATCCCGCTCATGGTGGTGTTGCTGCCCACCGGAGACCACCTGGTATGGATCACCGCAGCATCCGTCGTAGTGGGTCTGTTTCTCACGGGTTGGATCAGCGCGGCCCTCGGCGGTGCGCCTCGGCGGCCCGCGATCGTGCGGAACGTGGTGATGGGCGCGGCAACGATGCTCGCGACGTACCTCATCGGACTGCTGTTCGGTGTCGCGGTCAGCTAGAGAAGAGAACAATGAACGTTGACAGCATCATCACGGTCAGCTGGTGGATGATTCTTCCGCTTGGAATTATCGGCAGCCTGTTGCACTTCTTGTTCGACTGGACCGGCCATAACCGTGTCGCGGCCATCTTCAGCGCGGTGAATGAGAGCTACTGGGAACGCATCAAGATCGCGGTGTGGCCCGTCGTGGTCTTGCACGTCGCACTCTTCGCCGCGGGCGGATATCAGCACCCGTCATTCCTCCCGGCATCCACAATTGCGCTGTACTCGATTCCGATCAGCATGATTGGTCTCATTTTTCTCTATAAGGCGATCACGAAACGGAACGTGCTCTGGCTCGATATCACTGTGTTCTTCATCGTGATTGCGATCGCACAAGCCATCTTCGTGTTGATCCTGGGTGACCTCGCCGCGTCAACCGCAATGATTGTGCTCTCCTCGCTGTTCTTTGTCGGGCTGCTCGCGGCCTTCTCGCGCTTCACGTTTCGACCACCGCGCGAGCCGGACGTGTTCGTCGACCCGTTGAATCAGAAATACGGTCTGCGGGCGCACCCCGATCTCGATGCCGAGGAACGTATGAGGCATTAAGCCTGCCCACTTGGGTCGAGAGAGCCGACGGGGTACAGGGACACGAATGGGGCTATAGAGCACCTCTTGAACGAGACACACGATCAAGGAGGATGTCATGCCCACGCTCTCAGAGTTCGCTACGGATGATCGTGCCGCTCGTATGGCGCTTTCGTTCGTCGGAACCCCGAACGACCCCACGACCGGACACTTGCTTGAGCAGGTCGGAGCCGTCGAGCTAATCAAGCTGGTGAGCAAGGATGGCCCAGTTCCGGGAATGGATGACATTGCGACAGCCGTGTGGCGCGACCGCATTCGCTCTGCAACGACGCTGGAGCATCTTGCAACAAGGATCGGCGGCGCCCGTTCCTTTCGGGTGATTATCCCGAGCGATCCAGATTGGCCCGCTGCCCTGAACGATCTCGGCGATCGCACACCATACGCGCTGTGGGCAAAGGGCCGCACCGAACTGCTCTCGACCCCAATCTCGCAGCGGATCACGATCACGGGGCACGAGCTGCAACTTCTTATGGCGCTCACGTCACGGAGGAACTCTGTGATGACTTGATGACGAACGGTAAGACGCTTGTCGCCGGGGCCGCCTACGGCATCGATGGATCAGTACATCAGGCAGCACTTCGACGCGGAGGTGACACCATCGCTGTGCTGGCATCCGGTATTGATCGTCCATACCCAATGGGGCACGCTGATTTGCTTGAACGCGTGGGCAATCGAGGTCTCACAGTTTCCGAGGTGCCGCCCGGCACCGCGCCCACTCGCCAACGTTTCCTCGATCGGGCTCGGATTCTCGGCGCACTATCGGGCACGACCGTGGTGGTTGAAGCTGGCGCTCGTTCAGGCTCGCTGCGAATCGCGCATGAGGCTGCGGAACTAGGACGCCAGGTAGGAGCTGTGCCCGGCCCGGTAACCAGCGCGGCGAGCGCGGGCACGAATCTGTTACTGCAACAGGGAATGGCTCGTGTCGTCACGAACGGCCATGACGTAGCCGAACTAGCAGACCAAAAAGGAGGCGCCCCCGAACGGATGTCGATCCGTCAGGGGGCGACCCGTGTTGCTGCGCAGCACAGCCGGGTGCTGTGACCTTCATTTCATGTTGGGCATCTCGACGACAAGCGCGTCACGTATCTCCTCAACGTCGACGCGAATGAGTCTGCCGATTCGATACCCGCGCACGGTTCCGTCTGCGATGCGACGTCGAATCGTCTTCGTCGAGACACCGAACATGTCAGCGGCTTTCGTCAGCGAGATGAGTCCTTGCTCAGGACTCTCGGATCGGGTTTGGACAGTCATGGTGATACCTCCGGGTCGGCTAGTTGGTTTCACCTCACAGGTGTCCCTCGGTGTCCATACCCGACGCATATCAGCCCGTCGGATCGCCCTCAGCTTGCGCGATACTCGCTGTCACACGATCACTCATTCGATCGGCAAGCTCTCGATCGCGGCTCATCGTCGCGTGCTGGTAGCGCAACACGATGTGGATATCCGCGTGGCCCCCACGCCTCATCAGTTCGGCGAGCGTCGCGCCCTCCTGCGCGAAGATTGTGAGCCCTGTGTGTCGCAGATCATGGAATCTGAAGCGGTGCGGCAATCCCTCAACCTCGTCACGCGCATCCATCCACAGGTACCCCCACCGAGTGTTGGACAATGGGATCGAGCCCTTCGCATCTGTCGGCAGCACTGGAGCGTTAGTCTCCGACCCTACATATGTGTCCAAGTGCTGCCGCAGTCGCGTGAGCATCAATTTTGGGATGCTCAACGACCTCTGCCCCGCCTCGGTCTTGAGCGTTGTGTACCCACCCGTGTTCGCGTTGAGCTGCCTCCGTACATGCAGCGTCGCGCTACCGTCATCGCGCCACTCGATGTCGCGACGCTGAAGACCAAGACACTCGCCACGTCGCAACTGACACCATGCAGCCAGCAAGACCGCGATCGCCCACTTCTCTGGCACTGCCGCGTACAACGCCTCGACCTGGACCGGGGTTGCGACATCGTCTCCGGAATCATGATCAGCGTCGTGGCGCACGGACTTCTGCTTAGGAACCGAAACGTCCGGGACCGAAGGAATGAGACCTTCGCGCGCGGCCTGCCTCAGGATCAGCATGAGAACGACCAGCACAGGTCGGGTGATGCCATTGAACTTCGATTTGGGGTTCAACGGTGCCGGAATCTGATCGAGTCGATCAGTCATGTTCCTAATGCGCTCCACATCGATCTCGCGGAGAGGGGTACTGCCAAACTCAGGGATGAGATAGCCAGTAACCTTGCCCTTGTAGGAGCGCACCGTACCAGCTGCTCTCTGCTTACCCTGACGATTCGGCTCGTCCTTGATCATCTTCAGCCAGCGCTCCGCGTACTCGTCGAAACCCATCGACCTGGCGGTCTCTGCGGCGACCTCCGCGCGGAGTCGTGCCGCGGTGACCTCTGGAGGTTCCCACAGCCCCCGCGCCATCCGCGTCTGGAGACTCGCCAGCCACGTGCGGGCGTCAGTCTTGGTGAGGAATGTGCGCGGCTTGTCCTCGTCAGTTCTGGCGGTGTAGGTCTTCCCGTCCGGTCCCGGATATCTGACCTGCCACCGACCGGAAGGAAGTTTCCTCAACCTTCCCCATGCCTCCCGTTTGACCGTGGTACTCGCTTGTGTTGTGGTGCTCATCATGGCCTCCCGTGGACTCGAATGGACTCCTGCGGGCGGCCGTGCCCGTTCGTGCCCCTCTTCACTGACGGGGCGCAGGTTCCGCGTGATTCCGCGGCTCCCGCGCTCATTTGTGCACACGATGGGGCACGTTGGGGCACGGCCTGGAGGGCACGTGAACCCGAAATCTGGGCCCGCGAGCACCTCCTCTCCCATGTGGAAGGTGGGCGCGTGCCCCCTACGTGCCCCTCTGAATGGATATTGCTGTTCATCTCTGTCCTCCTTTGTCTTTCGACTGGAGGCACGAAAAACGCCCCGGATCTGCGAAAACTCGCAGATCCGGGGCGCGATCAGGCCTTTTGTAAGACCCTTCAGAACTGAACTTCTAGAAATCCCAGTCCTCGTCTTCGGTGGCGACGGCCTTGCCGATGACGTACGACGAGCCGGACCCGGAGAAGAAGTCATGGTTCTCGTCGGCATTGGGTGCCAGCGCGGACAGAATGGCGGGGCTGACGTTGGTGACCGTGGACGGGAACATCGCCTCATAGCCGAGGTTCATCAGCGCCTTGTTCGCGTTGTAATGCAGGAACTTCTTGACCTCTTCGGTCAGGCCCACGCCGTCGTACAGGTCCTGCGTGTACTGCACCTCGTTCTCGTAGAGCTCGAACAGCAGGTTGTACGTGTAGTCCTTGATCTCGGCACGCTGGGCCTCGTCGAGCTTCTCCAGTCCCTTCTGGAACTTGTAGCCGATGTAGTAGCCGTGCACGGCCTCGTCACGGATGATGAGGCGGATCACGTCTGCGGTGTTGGTCAGCTTCGCCTTGGATGACCAGTACAGCGGAAGGTAGAACCCGGAGTAGAACAGGAACGACTCCAGCAGGGTCGATGCGACCTTGCGCTTGAGCGGCTCATCGCCACGGTAGTAGTCCATGACGATCCGAGCCTTCTTCTGAAGGTTCTCGTTCTCCACCGACCACCGGAACGCTTCGTCGATCTCCTTCGTCGAGGCAAGGGTCGAGAAGATCGACGAGTAGCTCTTGGCGTGCACCGACTCCATGAACGCGATGTTCGTGTAGACCGCCTCTTCGTGCGGAGTGATCGCGTCGGGGATGAGCGAGACGGCACCGACCGTGCCCTGAATGGTGTCCAGGAGCGTGAGTCCCGTGAACACACGCATCGTGAGGGTCTGCTCCTCCGGAGTCAGCGTGTTCCACGACTGCACGTCGTTGGACAGCGGCACCTTCTCCGGCAGCCAGAAGTTGTTCACCAGGCGATTCCAGACCTCGAGGTCCTTGTCGTCCTGGATGCGGTTCCAGTTGATCGCCTGGACGTGGTCCAGGAGCTGCAGCTTCTCAGCCATGTTCTCCCTCTTCTTAAATATGCCTGATCAGCGGATTAGAGCGTGCAGGAGACGCATCCGTCTACTTCCGTGCCCTCCAGAGCCATCTGGCGGAGGCGGATGTAGTAGATGGTCTTGATGCCCTTGCGCCATGCGTAGATCTGCGCCCTGTTGATGTCGCGCGTGGTGGCGGTGTCCTTGAAGAACAGCGTCAGCGACAGGCCCTGATCAACGTGCTGCGTGGCGGCGGCGTAGGTGTCGATGACCTTCTCGTAACCGATCTCGTACGCGTCCTGGTAGTACTCCAGGTTCTCGTTGCTCATGAACGGAGCCGGGTAGTAGACGCGACCGAGCTTGCCTTCCTTGCGGATCTCGATCTTCGCCGCGATCGGGTGGATCGAGCTCGTGGAGTTATTGATGTAAGAGATCGACCCGGTGGGCGGGACAGCCTGCAGGTTCTGGTTGTAGATCCCGTGCTCCTGGATGCTCGCCTTCAGCTCACGCCAGTCGTCCTGCGTCGGAATGTGGTGACCGGCGAACAGTTCCTTCGCGCGCTCGGTCTGCGGCGCCCACTCCTGCTCGATGTACTTGTCGAAGAACTCGCCCGACGCGTACGTGGAGTTTTCGAACCCGTCGAAGGCGTGCCCACGCTCGATCGCAAGGTTGTTCGACGCACGCAGGGCGTGGAAGAGGACCGTGTAGAAGTAGATGTTCGTGAAGTCGATGCCCTCTTCCGAACCGTAGTAGACGTGCTCACGTGCGAGGTATCCGTGCAGGTTCATCTGGCCGAGCCCGATCGCGTGCGAACGATCGTTGCCCTCTTCGATCGAGCGCACCGAGCGGATGTGGCTCTGGTCCGAGACGGCCGTGAGGCCACGGATCGCGGTCTCCACCGTGCGACCGAAGTCCGGCGAATCCATCGCGAGCGCGATGTTGAGCGAACCCAGGTTGCAGGAGATGTCCTTACCGATCTGGTCATAGGACAGGTCGTCGTTGTAGGTCGTGGGTGAGTTGACCTGGAGGATCTCGCTGCAGAGGTTCGACATGTTGATTCGACCGGCGATCGGGTTCGCCTTGTTCACCGTGTCCTCGAACATGATGTACGGATAGCCCGATTCGAACTGGATCTCCGCGAGCGTCTGGAAGAACTCGCGCGCATTGATCTTGGTCTTCTTGATGCGAGAGTCATCGACCATCTCGCGGTACTTCTCGGTGACGGAAATGTCACCGAACGGCACGCCGTACACGCGCTCGACGTCGTACGGGGAGAACAGGTACATGTCCTCACCGTTCTTGGCGAGCTCAAACGTGATGTCCGGAATGACGACACCGAGGGAGAGAGTCTTGATACGGATCTTCTCGTCGGCGTTCTCACGCTTGGTGTCAAGGAAGCGCATGATGTCCGGGTGGTGCGCGGACAGGTACACCGCACCGGCCCCCTGACGGGCACCGAGCTGGTTGGCGTAGCTGAAGCTGTCTTCGAGCAGCTTCATGACGGGAATGATGCCGCTGGACTGGTTCTCGATCTGCTTGATCGGAGCGCCCGACTCGCGGATGTTCGAGAGCAGCAGAGCCACGCCGCCACCACGCTTGGACAGCTGGAGGGCGGAGTTGATGCCGCGGGCGATCGACTCCATGTTGTCTTCGATGCGCAGCAGGAAGCAGGAGACCAGCTCGCCGCGCTGCGCCTTGCCGGTGTTGAGGAAGGTGGGCGTGGCCGGCTGGAAGCGACCGGAGATGATCTCGTCGACGAGGTGCTCGGCAAGAGCCTGGTCGCCGTCGGCGAGGCCGAGAGCGGTCATCACGACGCGATCTTCGAACCGCTCCAGGTAGCGCTTGCCATCGAAGGTCTTCAGCGTGTAGCTCGTGTAGTACTTGAAGGCTCCGAGGAAGGTCTCGAAGCGGAACTTCGCGTCGTACGCGCGCTGGCTGAGCGCCTCGATGAACTCGAACGGGTACTTCTCGAGAACGGCGCCCTCGTAGTACTCCTTCTCAACGAGGTAGTCCAGCCGCTCCTTGAGGGAGTGGAAGAAGACGGTGTTCTGGTTGACGTGCTGAAGGAAGTACTCGCGTGCGGCGCGCTTGTCCGCGTCGAACTGGATGTTGCCCTGCTCGTCGTACAGGTTCAGCATCGCGTTGAGGGAGTGGTAGTCCATCCCCTCGAACAGCGGGTTGTGCTTGAAGTCTGCCTGAGCCTGAGGTGCTACTGCCGATTCCACCATCGTTCCAATCCGTCGCTTACGCGATCGACGTCGTCCGACGTGCCGAACAGTTCAAGCCGGTACAAGTGCGGCACGTGGCACTTGCGACTGATGATGTCGCCAGCGAGGCAGAAGGCCTCGCCGAAGTTGGTGTTTCCCGCGGAGATGACACCGCGGATGAGGGAGCGGTTATGCGCGTCATTCAGGAACCTGATGACCTGCTTGGGAACCGCTCCCTTTTCGTGTCCGCGTCCCTTGCCTCCCCCATACGTCGGAGTGACGAGCACGAAGGGCTCATCGACCTCGACCGGGGGCTCCTGGGCATGGAGCGGAATGCGTTGGGCAGGAAGTCCCAGCTTCTCGATGAAGCGGGCCGTATTGCCCGAGACGCTGGAGAAATAGACGAGCAGCGGTGCGCTCGTCGCGACCGCGCTCATCTGTCAGCCCAGTCGAGCAGCGAGCTCGTCGATCTTGTCGGGACGGAAGCCCGACCAGTGATCCTCGTCGGTGATGACGACGGGCGCCTGCAGGTAGCCGAGCGACTTCACGCGCTCGAGCGCTGCAGCATCTTCGGATAGGTCGAGGACTTCGTAGTCGATGCCCTTCGAGTCGAGCGCGCGATAGGTCGCGTTGCACTGCACACAAGCCGGCTTCGTGTAGACCGTGATCGACATGATGACCGAGCCTCCTCTTCGTTCGTTTGCGGGTGATGCGTTCGTGTGGGTGATGGTGCTGTTGACGATGCGGAAATTCGTCTCCGCCGATGCGGTAATGACAGCCGGGGCGACCATGCGGTGCCTCTGCCATTCACGTGCCGTTGAGTGCGGTGTCCCTGCAGCCCCCTGCCGGGAGATCAATACTACATATGGGTACCGACATTGGAAGCAACCACTAGGGGTAGTAGTTACACGCGTGTAGTTTTTCACGTTCATCCCCAGGCCGCTCACACCTTATCCACCGTTTTCTCCACAAGCAGCGCACCACCCCTCTCCACCGAAAACGCCTGAATCCTGCGCCTTTCTGTGGAGCCGCTCGCACCTATCCACAGGGAGGGCCTCCCTGACCGCCCGGCGCGAGGAAATTTCTGTGGAGAACACGTCCCCGGCGTGTCGTGGGTGTGGGCCCGTCACGCCGTGTCACGAGACGGGCCCGTCCCGCTCGCACCGTCTTAGGCTGAAGGCATGGTCGCACCCGTCGTTCTCCCCCGGATCGCCTGGGGCGATCCCTCGTCCGCCCGTCGCGCGCTGCTCGTTCACGGGCTTGGATCCACCGGCGCCTTGATGTGGCGGTTCGGCGAGGCCCTCGCCGCAGCCGGGTGGTATGCGGAGGCCGTCGACCTGCGCGGTCACGGCCGCGCGCCGCGCGCGCTGGACTACTCCATCGAGGCCTTCGTCTCAGACCTCCTGCACACTCGCCCGTCCGAGGGCGAGTGGAGCCTCGTCGTCGGACATTCGCTGGGCAGCACGACGTCGGTCGTGGCCTCAGCGCGCGATCCTCGGTGGACACAGCGCCTGGTCCTGATCGATCCCGCCATCTACCTCAGCGAGCAGCAGCGACAGGAGGTCCGTGACTCTCAGGAGGAGTCCTTCGCCGCGTCTTCGGTCGAGGACATTCGTGCCGCCCACCCGCACTGGCACCCCCAGGACGTCGAACTCAAGCACCTGGCAACGACCGAGGGATCGCGCTGGGCGATCGAGCAGACGACCCCGCAGAACCCGTCGTGGGATGTGCGCCCAGAGGCCGCTGAGGTGAGCGTCCCCACGCTCGTCATCGCCGGCGATCCCGAGGTGTACTCGCTCTTCCACGGCGACCTCGTCGATGAGGTGCTCACGAACGACAACTTCTCCCTGACGGTGATCCGCGGCGCTGGGCACAGTCCTCAGCGCGACAAGCCGGACGAGACGGCCAACGCTCTGCTGGCGTGGCTGGAGTCCTGATGGTCGATCTCGCCGATCACCTCCCCGACGACCTGCTGGAACGGATCCGCGCCCGGGCCGCACAGGTCGATCGAGACAATGTCTTCCCCGAGGACGATCTCGCGGAGCTCCGCGCCGCGGGCTACTTGCGAATCCTTGTTCCGCGGGAGCAAGGGGGCGCAGGCCTCAGCCTGGCCGACGCCTCGGCCCTGCAGCAGCGCCTCGCGAGCGCTGCCCCGGCGACGGCACTGGCGATCAACATGCATCTGGTCTGGACCGCGGTGGCGAAGATCCTCGCCGACCGCGGGATCGACGACCTCGCCTTCGTTCTCGACGGAGCGGCCGCCGGTGAGGTGTTCGCGTTCGGGATCAGCGAGGCGGGCAACGACCTCGTCCTCTTCGGGAGCGACACCGTCGCCACCCCCCAGGAGGATGGAAGCTACGCATTCACCGGGACGAAGATCTTCACCTCCCTCGCTCCGGTGTGGACGCACCTGGGTCTGCACGGTCTCGACACCACGTCACCGGATGCCCCGAAGCTGGTCTATGCCTTCGTGCCCCGCACGGACGCGGTGACGACGAAGGACGACTGGGACACTGTGGGGATGCGCGGCACGCAGTCACGCACCACCGTGCTGGACGGCGCAATTGCCCCACCGGATCGGGTCGTACGGCGCGTGCCCCCCGGGCCGCAACCGGATCCGATCGTCTTCGGCATCTTCAGCGCGTTCGAGATCCTCCTCGCATCCGTCTACACCGGGATCGCACGCCGTGCGTTGGATCTCGCGGTCGCCGCCGCCGAGTCGCGCACCTCGAAGAAGACGGGCGCACCTCTGTCCCACGATCCCGACATCCGTTGGCGGATCGCTGACATGGCGCTGGCCTACGACGCGCTCATACCTCAGATCGCCTCGCTCGCTCGCGACGTCGACGCCGCGGCTGACCATGGTGCACGCTGGTTCTCACTGCTCTCCGGCGTCAAGCATCGCGCCGTCACGAGCGCGAAGCACATCGTGGACGAAGCGGTGCTGGTCGCGGGTGGATCGAGTTATTTCGCGGGTTCCGAACTCGGCCGCCTCTACCGCGACGTGCTGGCCGGGCTGTTCCACCCGTCCGACCCTGAATCCGCCCACGCAACGGTCGCGTCGGCGTGGCTCGGCCCGCTCCCGTCGTGATCCGCGGCGAAGGGCGAGCCGTCGCGAGCGTGACAGGATAGCCGCATGACCGACGCCCCTGTCTCCCTGCTCAGCGCCGCCGATCAAGAGCGCCGCCGCGGTCTGCGGCGGATGAAGGCGGTCGCGCTCGGCGCCCTCATCTTCATGGCCGTCGTCTTTGTCTTCGCATTCGCTCTCCAGGAACGCATTCCCGCACTCGCATATGTGCGCGCCGCAGCCGAGGGCGGGATGGTCGGCGCGCTCGCGGACTGGTTCGCGGTCACGGCGCTCTTCCGCCGCCCCATGGGACTGCCGATCCCGCACACCGCGATCATCCCGCGTCGGAAGGATGAGATCGGGCGCACGCTGGGCGAGTTCGTCGAGACGAACTTCCTCGAGGGTGGCGTCGTCCGCGACAAGCTCCAGAACGCGGCGATGGCGGCGAAGGCTGGCGCGTGGCTGCGCCAACCCGACAACGCTCGTGCCATCGCCTCGGAGGGTGCGACGGTCGCCGCCGGTGTTCTCCGCGCGCTCAGCGATGATGAAGTGCAAGATCTCATCACCGATCTTGCCCGCGATCACCTGATCAGCCCCGATTGGGGTCCCACGATCGGGGGGTGGCTGGATCGCGTGATCTCTGCGCAGGCCCATCACGGCGCCGTTGATCTCGCGGTCGACAGTATTGAGACGTGGCTTGACCACAACCGCGATGCCTTCAATGGACTTGTGTCGCGGCGTCTGCCCTCGTGGGTCCCGTCGATCGCCATGCGCCTTGTCGATGACACCGTCTACAACGAGGCGCTCAAGTTCGTGCGCGCCGTGCAGAACGACCCCGAGCACCCGGCGCGTCATGCCGTGGACGGCTATCTCCACCGCCTCGCACAGAACCTTCAGCACGACCCGGAGACGATCGGGCGACTCGAGGACGCCAAGGCGGCCGTCTTCGACAGCCCCCGCGTGCGAGAGCTCGCCGCGGAAGCCTGGCACACGGCGAAGGCCGGCCTCCTCACCGCGCTCGAAGACGAGAACAGCGGGTTGCGTCGCCGAGGTGCGGCGGCCCTCGCCGACGTGGGTCAGCGCCTCGCGACCGACGACGCCCTGCAGCGCCGAGTAGATAACCGCATCACAGACGCCGCCGTCTTCCTGGTCGGCCGCTACCGTCACGACATCGCCTCGATCATCACCGACACGGTGGAGAAGTGGGACGCCGAGGAGACGAGCGAGAAGATCGAACTCATGGTCGGGCGCGACCTGCAGTACATCCGACTCAACGGCACGATTGTCGGGGCGCTCGCCGGGGTCGTCATCTTCACGATCGCACACGCGATCTTCGGCTGACTCTGTCGGTGGCGCGCCGCCGACAGTAGCCTGAACGCGTGAGCACCGGCAGCGGCGAGCACCGCCTCTTCACCTACGGCACCCTGCAGCTGCGCGCCGTTCAGCTGGACACCTTCGGACGTGAGCTCCCCTCCGAGCCCGATGTCCTCCCCGGGTTTCGGATGGAGTATGCCGAGATCGACGTCCCACGCGTGGTCGAGGTCTCCGGGTCGGCCGTTCATCCCATCCTGAGGCGCACCGACCACCCGCTCGACAAGGTCGTCGGCCGCGTCCTCACCGTGAGCGACGACGAACTCGACGCGGCCGACGAGTACGAGGCATCCATCTACCATCGCGTTCTGGTGACGCTCGCAAGCGGTCGCGACGCCTGGGTCTACACCGGCTGACACGCCGCAGGAAGGGAGCGCATGACCACTCTGGTTCTGATCCGACACGCCAAGAGTGATTGGGGTGACCCGAGCCGTTCCGACCACGAGCGCACGCTCAATCCCCGTGGCCACCGCGATGCGCCCGTCATGGCGGAGCGACTGGTGCAGAGCGGCACGGCGGTGGACGCGATCCTCACCTCGACCGCCGTGCGTGCTCGTTCCACCGCAGAGGTGTTCGCGGGCGTGCTCGGCGCACCGCTGACCGAGGACGAAGAGCTCTACCTCGCCCCCGCGAGCACACTGCTCCGGGCAGCGCACGCACAGGGGGGACGATCCGTTGCGGTGGTGGCGCATGACCCCGGGATCACCGTGCTCGCACACGAGCTTTCCGGTGGCGGTATCTCCCATATGCCGACGTGCGCGGTCGCCACGTTCGTGTGGGAGACCAACGACTGGGATGTGGCGACGTCGGTTCCGCCGGACGACTGGACCGTGTCTGTGCCTCGCGATGGCGAGCGCGACTGACGCTTGCCCGTCGGTCTGTGATCAGACGCTGGAGTCGACCTTCACGATCTGTCCCCCGGTGAGACGGACGAGCTCCTCGAAGGTCAAGGGGAAGACGGTGTTCGCGGTGCCTCCCGCCGCCCACAGGACGGGATAGTCGCGGAGCGCCTCGTCGATCACCGTGAGCACCGGCGCGGGATGGCCCGTCGGGGCGACCCCGCCAATCACCTGGCCGGTGGCCTCGCGCACCTGCTCCGGCTTTGCCCGCTCGATGCGCGTGCGATCCAGCCGCGCAGCGAGGGCCGACGTGTCCACGCGGTGCGCCCCGCTGGTCATCACGAGGAGCGGTTCGTCATCCGACCAGAACACGAGGCTGTTCGCAATCGCGCCGACGTCGACACCGACGGCCTCCGCAGCCGCCACCGCCGTGTGCGCCGCATCGGGCAGCAGGACGATCTCACCCTCGATGCCTGCGGCGCGGAGCGACTGCTCCACAAGACGACTGCGGGGAGGAAGCTCGGTCATCCTCCCAGGGTACGGGCGGCACCGCCGTGGGCGCGCGTGCGCTCTCCCGCGATGTCACGCTGTCAGGCACAATGGGGACACGGTCCTTCGCAACGCCGCGGGGATCGAGTGCACCGCCCACAAGGCCCGCCGAAGGAAGTCCGCGATGACCCACGCCCTGCCCCTGCCAGACTTCGAACACGAACGCGTGGAGGTGGTGACGGGCCCGCGCAGCGGCCTCCTCATCATCGGCGCGTTGCATTCCTCCACACTCGGTCCGGCTCTCGGCGGGGCGCGACTATGGACGTATCCGACCTGGGTGGACGCACTGGGTGATGCCCTGCGTCTGTCGGCAGCGATGACTCTCAAGAACGCCGCCGCGGGCCTGGACGCCGGTGGCGGCAAGGCCGTTCTCCGTCTGAGCCCTGGCGAGGTCCTCACCGCGGAGCGACGCCGCGATGCCTTCCTCGACCTCGGGGACGTCGTCGCCTCGCTCGGAGGTCTCTACCGCACCGCAGAGGATGTCGGCTCGACCACCGAAGACATGCTCGTCGTGAGCGAGCGCACTCCCCACGTCGTCGGTCTCCCCAGCAGCGTCGGCGGCTCAGGCGAGCCCGCACTCCCCACGAGCGTCGGCGTCTATTCGTCCCTGCGCGCGACGCTGGAGGCCGTCACGGGGTCCGCGGATGTCGCCGGCCGCCGGTTCACCATCTCGGGTCTCGGACAGGTGGGCGGCCGCCTTGCGCGCCGCCTGCGCGACGAGGGCGCCTCCCTCACCGTCACCGATGTGGTTGGCGCACGCCGGGCGCTCGCCGACGAGCTCGGAGCAACCTGGGCGGAGCCGGGGAGCGAACACCTCGCCGAGGCCGATGTGTTCGTCCCCGCCGGGATCGGCGGGGTGCTCACCGACGAGGTCATCGACACGCTGGCTGCCTCGGCGGTGTGCGGTCCCGCGAACAACCCGCTGGCCGAGCGCGCGGGCGCCGCGCGTCTGGCCGCCCGCGGCGTCCTGTACGCGCCCGATTTCATCGTCAACGCCGGGGGCGTCATCTATCTTGACGGCGAAGCCCGCGAGCCGGGCGCACCCGAGACGATGCAGCGGGTTGAGGCGGTGGGAGACACCCTGCGCGAGATCTTCCGCTCAGCGGACGAAGCCGGCATCACACCACTCGATGCTGCCGAGCTCCGCGCGAAAGAACGGCTGGAGTCCGCGCCACCGGCCGCGCGGGCATGAGGTCAACCTGCTGAGACTGCGTCACGCAGAATCTGAACCGGAGTCTCACCGAGTGTGGCATGATGGCCGCACGGGTAACGCCCCCACGATCATCAAAGGAGACGATTCGTGTTCACTAGCCCTTACGACGACATTGAGATCCCCGCGCAGAGCGTCTACGAGTATCTGTTCCGAGACCTCACCGACGAGGACGCACAGCGGATCGCGCTCATCGATCCCGCCACCGGCGCCGAGACAACATATGGCGCGTTGCGTCAGCAGATCGACGCCTTCGCCGGCGCGCTGGCGGACCGCGGCGTAGGGCCGGGCACGGTGGTCGGCCTCCTCTGCCCGAATGTGCCAGCGTTCGCCACGGTCTTCCACGGACTGCTGCGCTTGGGAGCGACGGTGACGACGATCAACTCGCTCTACACCGCGGCCGAGATCCACAAGCAGCTGGAGGATGCCGGAGCGAGCTGGCTCATCACCGTGAGCCCGCTCCTCCCCCAGGCGCGTGAGGCGGCGCAGCGGTCGAGCATCCCGGATGAGCGGGTGATCGTGCTCGACGGCGCGGAGGGACACCCGAATCTTCGGGAGCTGCTCACCGCGGGGAAGACACCGCCCGAGGTGGACTTCGACCCGGCGACACACATCGCGGTGCTGCCGTACTCTTCAGGTACGACCGGCGTGCCGAAGGGCGTCATCCTCACGCACACCAATCTCGTCGCGAACGTCGCGCAGAGCCTGGAAGTCCTCCGGACCACCGAAGAGGATCGGATCCTCGCGGTGCTGCCCTTCTTCCACATCTACGGAATGACGGTGCTCCTCAACCTCGCGCTGCGCCAGCGGTCGAGCCTGGTCACGATGGCTAAGTTCGACCTGGTCGAGTTCTTGAAGAACACCCAGGACTATGCGTGCACGTACCTGTTCATCGCTCCGCCCGTCGCTGTCGCCCTGGCGAAGCACCCCATCGTCGATGAGTTCGATATCTCCAGTGTTCGCGTGATCTTCTCCGGAGCCGCCCCGCTGGACGGCGAGACCGGCGAGCGCGCGGGTGCCCGCATCCACGCCAAGACGCTCCAGGGCTATGGCATGAGCGAGCTCAGCCCCGTCTCACACGCGACTCCCGATAACAGACCCGACATTCCCGTGTCCTCGATCGGCGTGGTTGTGCCCAACTGTGTGTGCAAGCTCATCGATATCGAGACCGGGGAGGAGATCACCGAAGTCGGCGAGGACGGCGTGAGCGCGGCCGGTGAGTTGTGGGTCAAGGGACCGAACGTCATGACCGGCTATCTGAACCGCCCCGAGGCCACGGCAGAGACCCTCGACGCGGATGGCTTCCTGCACACGGGCGACATTGCGGTGTACCACGAGGGCGGATACTTCAGCATCGTCGACCGTCTGAAGGAGCTGATCAAGTACAAGGGCTATCAGATCGCCCCCGCCGAGCTGGAGGCGATCCTGCTCGGTCATCCGAAGATCGCCGATGCCGCCGTCATCGGGGTGCTCGATGATGACCGTCAGGAGATCCCCAAGGCCTTCGTCGTCCCGGCCGCCGATGCGGACCTGACCGAGGACGAGGTCATGGAGTTCGTCGCCGGTGAGGTCGCTCCGCACAAGAAGGTGCGTCGCGTCGAGTTCATCGGGCAGGTCCCGAAGTCGGCGGCCAGAAAGATCCTCCGGAAGGATTTGCGCGCGCGCGAACAGACCCAGACCGCCTGACCTCCCCGCCAGCGCCGCCCTGAGCGAACAGAGTGGCTGCGGGCGCTCTCGGCTGAAACGCTGTCACCATGAAGCTTCTCCTTCTCGGTGGATCCGGTTGGCTCGGCGGCGAACTGGCGCGGCACGCCCTTGGCGCCGGGGATGACGTCACGTGTGTGACGCGAAGCGGCGCGGTGCCCCACGGCGCCGACAGCGTCATCGCCGACCGGGACATCACGGGCGCCCTCAATGCCCTCGGTTCGCAGGAGTGGGACGCAGTGATTGACGTCTCTCGGCAGCCGGGGCAGGTGCGCGACGCGGTGGGTGCCCTTCGCCATGCGACCGACTCCTACGTTTTCGTGTCTTCCACGAGCACGTATGCGTCGCATGCGTCCACCGATGCCGATGAGGACGACGCCCTGCTCACCCCGTTTGAGGGCGACAGCTTCGCCGACATGGCCGACTATGGCGCGGCGAAAGTCGCGTGCGAGAACGCCGTGCGCGATGCCTTCACACCCACGCGAAGCATCATCGCGCGCCCTGGCCTCATCGGTGGGCCCGGCGACCCCACCGGCCGGACCGACTACTGGCCGTGGCGATTCGCCCACCCGGCCCTGCCCGGCCTCGTCCTCGCTCCGCGCGCGCCGGAGCTCCCGACCGCGGTCCTGGATGTGCGCGATCTTTCGTCGTGGCTGCTGCACGCCGCACGCGCGAGCGTGCGGGGGGTCTTCAACGTCCTCGGCGAGAGCACGCTGTTCCCAGATCACCTCGCAGCAGCGCGGGCTGCGTCAGGCAGCACTGCTGAAGTGGTGTGGGTCGACCCGGACTGGGCGTCAGACCGAGGCATTGCGCGGTGGGCCGGCACGCGATCCTTCCCGCTCTGGCTCCCGGACGCCTCCTGGTACGCCCATGGATCTCGTTCCACGGCGCGCGCGCAGACCGCGGGCCTGATCCTGCGCCCTCTGGAGGAGACGCTGCGCGACGGCCTGGCATGGCGCGAGCGTCAGTCCGACGCGGCCCACCGCGGGGCCGGGCTCAGCGACAGTGACGAGCGCGCACTTCTCGCAGAGGCGGGTGCCACGCCGTCGCAGTAACGCCGGCTCACCCCACCGCGGGTGCAGCAGAGGCCGTGCTCGTCCCCTGGTGAGACGAGCACGGCCTCGTGCCTCAACGTGCGTCAGCCGCAGGTCGTCGCGGCGTAGGGTGCCGACTGCGTCGTCACCCCTCCGGCGGTCGCTGTCACGGTGACAGTGCCCGCCGCGATCGCCGACTGCCTGCTGTTCTGGGCGACGGACACCGTTGCGCCGGGCTGAACCGTCGCGAACGACTTCTCGCCATAGGCGCTGGTGACCTCGACCGCCACCGAGCCGGTCCCGGTGTTCTTCACGGAGGACGCCACGTACGCCTTGCCCGCCACGCATCGCGTCGCGGCACTGGATTCAATCGACGGACCCGCCGCCGGATCGGTGGCCAGGGTCCCGGCCACCGCGATCTCCGGGATCTTCAGGAACGTTCCGGTTGTTGCGAACGTGAGTCGGACCGCCGTTGCCGTGACCGGGGCGAATTCGACCTTCGTCTGCGTACCGTTGGAGGCGACCGCAGTCGGCTCCGCCGCGTCGTGCCACAGCCCGTCGGTGCCTCGGTAGGTGACGTGTACCGACTGCGGCGAGCCCTCCGTGTTGGTGAACGTCACAGCCGACACGTCATAGGCAGTACCCGGTGTGAGGGTGAAGGACTCGGTATCGGGATACTCACCGCTGCCTCGCCATGTCAACCACGCGGTGCTGGTGTTGCCGTCGCAGGCGTTCTTGGACGGAAGCGTCTGCCATTCCGTCTGATAGAACGATGCGGCCGTCGTCGAGCCCGGCAGAGTGCAGACGTTGCCCTGTGCCTGTGGGGTCCCCAAGATCTGCACCTCAGAGATCGCCTGCCACGTGTTGGTCTCGGTCTGCAACTGCAGGCGGATCCCGGTCGTCGCGGGCAACGATGAAACATCGAGGCTGACGGAAGGCGCCTCTTCCGAGGATTGATCGAGCGTCGCGCTCACCTCTGTGTCGACCCACGCGCCGGCGGCGTCCTTGTACTGGACACCCACCGTCGAGGGCCAGGTGGCACCGCCGTCACGGAAGGTGTGAACCGCGACCTCCTGCGCCGTCTGGGCACTCGTCCAGCTGAATGCGAGCCAGCTGCTCTTAGGGAAGTTGCCTCCGGAGACCCAGTCATCCCATCCCTTGCCGGTGTTGTTGCCATCCACCACGGTGCCCGCAAGGTTGGAACGGCTGGAGGCCGTCACGGTCGAGGAGGGCGCGATGTTTGCGACGCCGTAGTCCCACACAGCGACCTCGCGCTGGAACGACCGACCGGGGGCGAAGTCTTCATCGCCTGCGAGGCGACCCGTAACGACCTGCCGTCCGAGCTCGGCGAACGAGGCGTCTCACGTCACGGGAACGTCAGTGACAGCGCCGTCCACCGAGACGGCGACTGTGGTGGGCAGCACCTCATCGGGAGAGGCGCCGAGCCGCGCCGAACTCGGAATGTCGGCATCAACCACGGACCAGATCTTGCTGCCGAGGCCCTGGTCATCCCAGTAGCTCTCGTCCCAGCCTTCCGACCATCTGGCCGGGTCCTCGACGGCGGGATTGCTCATCTGAAGCTTGCCGTTCTCACCGACGACGATGGGCAGCCAGACATACGTCGAGTCACTCTTTCCGCTGTTCCATCGGTCCCCCATGTACACGTACTTTCCCGGGCCCAACGTCAGGACGTTCGTCGACTGCGAGCCGAAGGTTGTGCGGAGCGAGTCACCGACCGAGAGCAACCCGTCAGCCCCCTCGGGGAGAGAGTTGTACGCCGCGCCCTCATACTGGTCGGCCGGCTCCACGCCGCGAATCCACGTGCCGAGGATGCTGTCCGCGCTGTGGTACGTCTGCGGGTTCGGCGCCCAGCCGGTCGCACCGGAGGCGAGCACGTAATAGCGGTCACCGTGAGTGAACAACGCAGGAGCCTCGAGGTGGCCGCACTCCTTGACGATCTGGAAGTCCGTCCCGCGCACCGGCGCGCCGTCGCCGCCATCCGCAAAGATGTACGGGTACTGCCCGTCTTCGGAGTACTGGAAGAGATAACCGCCCGGGTCCCCGTACGACCCCTTGCGAACGGCGTCGGTCGACGTTGTGTTGACGACGTTCGTGTAATCGTCGTTGAGCTTCGTGACGTACAGCGAGTTGTTCTCTTCCGAGGAGTAGATGATGTACGCGGTTCCGTCGGTGTCCTGGAACACCGTCATGTCACGGGCTTGGCCGGGAACCGCGCTGGTCGTGCAGTCCTGGTAGTTGGAGCGGTTGGGCATGCGGTACGCGCCCGTCATACGGAACGGTCCTGCGGGGCTGTCAGAAACCGCGACGGCTGCCATCGAGCGTGCGTACATGCTGCCGTTCGCCTGCGTGCGCCCGTCGGCGTGCCACCACATCACCCACTGATCGTTCTCTTCGTTGTAGAGCACCTTCGGTCGCTCGAAGATCGCGCTGTAGTTCCAGTCCTCCTCCGTGTTGAGGTGGTACGACAGCGATTCGACCAGGTCTTCCTTGGGCTGACCGTTCTCGTCCACGGTGTCGTAGAGGTCACGGAAGTACTCGTCCTCGGTCAGTTCAGCGGTGTCGGAGATGCCCCGCAGCGCCGTGCCGAGGTTCTCCCAGTTCTTCGTGTCGGTCGA
Organism: Microbacteriaceae bacterium PS02070; assembly: GCA_029959865.1. Taxonomy (GTDB): domain Bacteria; phylum Actinomycetota; class Actinomycetes; order Actinomycetales; family Microbacteriaceae; genus Microbacterium. Next base: position 205,334 of record JASCPE010000003.1, read on the forward strand.
GCGGTACACGCCCACGCCGGGGCTGTTGTAGTAGCCGTTCGTGCGGTCCTCTCCGTACCAGTAGTAGACCGTCTCGCCCTCTTCCTCCACGGTGACGATCTGTCCACCGTGAGCCTGGATGTGGCGACCTTGCGTGTCGAACCAGGACGGTTCGAAGTAAGAGCTGGAACTCGCCCCGGGATCGAGGATGGCGTTGTACTTCTCGTAGGTGATCGGTGGATCGATGCGGGGCACACCATCGTCTGGGTCGGTGATCACCTCGGCGCGCACAGAACCGGTGGGGACAGCGGACGCTATGCCCGCTGGCAGCACCACGGCGACCGTGGCGACGACCGCGGTGACCAACGAGCGAGTGACGGAACGTCGATGTTTCATCATTTAATTACTCCGATGGGGGTTGGGGCTTGGGGTGCCCGTCCGGGAACCCGCGGCGCGGCGGGTCGGCGGGCCAGAGAGGCGTCGGCGAAGAGCGTTCGTGGGGAAGCGTCGGCGGAGCCCGCGTTGCGCGTGAGGGTCCGGGTAACACCGGCAGCTGCTTTCGGCGTCTGCGAAAGCAACGGGCAGGATGGCGTCGGAGTCGAGCAGGGAGAGGGTCTCTCGAGACATCTTCGTCATTCCTACGAGTCAGCGCTGAACGTGGATGATCGCTGCGACGGCGTTCCGCGTCTGCGTGCAGTTCGCGAATGTTTACGCAACCATGGCGATGCGACACACCTTAGCCAGAGTCGGAGACCAGAAGCAAGGGTCGGGACGATTCCGCGGCCGGGCGGCGACCGGTGCGCGCTACTCGCTCCGATACACGGCGGTGCTGTCGCGGATCACGAGCTCGGTCGGAATGAGGATCGTCTCGGGCGTCGACTTCTCGTCCGCGATCTGCGCTAAAAGCTCCTCCATTGCGCGCCTACCGACGCTGCGGAAGCTCTGCCGCACGCTCGTGAGGGGCGGCCAGAAAGCGGTCGCCTCCTCCATGTCGTCGAAGCCGACCACGCTGACATCTTCGGGAATCTTACGACCGTGTTCGTGGAGCGCTCTCATCGCGCCCAGCGCCATCTGGTCGTTGGCCGCGAAGATGGCGGTGACGTCGTCCCGCAGCGCGAGAGTCCGCCCCGCCGCGTAGCCCGAACTGATGCTCCAATCGCCGAACTGCACCTCGGGGGGCGTGAGACCCGCATCGCGAAGTGTCGCGCGCCAGGCTTCAGCGCGATGCGCGGCCGAGAAGGAGGTCGGCGGTCCGGCGATGTGCCACACGTTCGGGTGGCCGAGGTTCAATAGATGCTCGGTTGCGATCCGCGCACCCTGCGCTTGGTCAGTATCGACGACCGTGTATCCGGAACCTGCATTCGAATCGATCACGACGACGGGGAGCCCAGGCGGGAGGGAGATCTCCATCCGATCAAGGAGCGATGCCTCGAAGATGATGATGACGCCGTCGACGGCCTGCTCGGTCAGTCGCCGGTAGGCGCCCGAGACCGCGCCCAGGGTTGGATCGGGCACGGGAATCAACGTCACTGAATAGTCGGCCTTCGCCGCTTCCAGCACGATCGCGTCGAGGGTTCGCACATTGCCGAGCGTCTCGAGCGTGAACAAGATGACGCCGATCGTCTGGAAGCGTCCGTACTTCAACGCCCGAGCGGCGCCGTTGGGCCGATATCCCAGGGCGCGCATCGAGTTCAGCACCTTCTCGCGGGTGGACTCCTCGACGTTGCCCAGGCCGTTGGACACCCGCGACACGGTCTGCGCGGACACACCAGCGTGTCGCGCGACGTCGATCATCGCCGGCGCCCGCCGGGATGAGCGCGCAGCTCCCGCATCCGCCATCTCAGATCCCCTCCCCACCCCAGAGTATTCCGGCGCGGCGCGGAGACATGTCTTGCATACCGGTGGGGGCGTGGATCGGTTCCTCGCGACAGAGGAGACACCTGTCGCGACTCATCACATGGTGGACCTGAGGGGAATCGAACCCCTGACCTTCTCATTGCGAACGAGACGCGCTACCAACTGCGCCACAGGCCCGTGAACCTCCGTCAGATTATCACGCGTGCGCGGTGACGGCTGACGGTCCCCGCCGCTACTGGCCGGACGCGCGACGCTCCAGGAGGTCGCGCACGTGCGCCTCGATGCGAGCATCATCGGTGGCGGCTTCACGGGGAAGTTCAGCGACTCGGGCGGCGCGAGCAGCGGCGATCGACGGCGGACGCTGCGCTTCGGCCCGGCGGCGCATCGCCTCTTCGACGGTTGCCGCGCGCAGAGCTTCTTGGGCGGCGACGCCATCGAGGACGGCGGCTGCACGCGACCCGGCAGAGGCGCTGAGCGGACGAGGCAGTTCACGCGGGGTCCATGCCGGCTTGGCAGCATCGACGACGAAGTCGGGCACGACGGCGGGGGCGGCTGGGGCGGCCTCTTCGACGACCGTGCGCACAACGGCGCGCCGCTGGACGAGCGACATCCGGTGCAGGAGCACCATCGAGGCGAGGCTCAGCGCGGCTCCTACCCAGAGGAGGAGCGACGAGCCAGCCTGTGCGAGCTGAACACCACCGAATGCCGCGAGTGCGAGCGATGCGACGAGTGCGCCGGTGATCACCACACGGGTCTGACGGCGGGCGCGGGCACGCCGCGCCTCGGGCTGCATGCGGGCGGCCAGGCGCTCGCGCCGGGCCGTTTCCACCGCAAGGCGCGCGGCCTCGAGTTCTGCCTGGTCGCGCTCGCTCTGCGCCTTGCGCGCGAGTTTCTGCTGAGCGAGGGCCCTCCGTGCGTTCAACTCGACGCGCACTTCCTCGGGGGTCTCTGTCGTCTCCGCGAGGACGCGCAGGGCCTGGTTGAGGCGAACGGCGTTGCGCTCGGCAGCCTGAAGCTGATGGCGCGCGTGCCACGACGGCAGGAGGTACACCAGCCACAGCACGACGGCAACGAGGAAGATGACACCGCCCCCGAGAACTTGTTCACCCATGGGGAAAACGGTACGGCCGAGAGCGTCAGCGGCGCGGTCGCCGCGCCGTGTGTCTGAAGTTCGACTTCAACTTGAGGGTTCGGTGACGTCCTGCGGCGGCGTCTGGGGCACCACGGCGGCATCAGCGGGCACACGTCCGTCGATGAAGCGCCGCAGCACGCCTTCCGGGACCTCCTCCCGCACGAGCGCGAACGCGTAGTGATCACGCCAGTCGCCGTCGATGTGGATGTAGCGGTGGCGGAAACCCTCGTAGCGGAAGCCGAGCTTCTGCACGACGCGCAGGCTTGCGGTGTTCTCGGGCCGAATGCAGATCTCCATCCGATGGATGTTCAGCTCCGTGAAACACATATCGGTCGCGAGCGCCACGGAAACCGGCGTGATGCCTCGTCCCGCGAAGCGCTCGCTCACCCAGTAGCCGATCGTTGCCGACGCGAGCGAGCCGCGGGCGATCCCCCACACGTTGAGTTGCCCCGCCACCTCGCCGTCGTACTCCATGACCAAGGGCACGCCGCCGCCGTCGCGGTACTGCTGAAGCAGCCGTCGCACCCCCGCACGCATGTCGAAGGACACCGGGCCATCGGGGCTCGTCGCCTCCCAGGGTCGCAACCACGACCGGTTACCCAACAGCTCCGCTTGCAGCACTCGCGCATCACGCGGTCTGACAAGACGGATGCCGATCGGACCGTAGCGGCGGATCGAGGTCGGTTCCACTGCCCACCTTCCGGTCGGGGCGGCTTACAGTTCGGCCGCGAAGTCCTTCAGCCAGGGACGCAGATCCGGGCCGAGGTCTTCTCGGTCGGCGGCCAGCTGCACGATGGCTTTGATGTAGTCCAGCTTATCGCCGGTGTCATAGCGGCGACCGCGGAAGATGACTCCGTACACGCCACTTCCCTCCGCCTGCTCCTGCAGCGCATCGGTGAGCTGGATCTCGCCGCCCTTGCCCGGCTCGGTGTGCTCCAGGATCGAGAAGATCTCCGGTGTCAGCACATACCGGCCGATGACAGCGAGGTTAGACGGCGCGTCCTCCTTCGCGGGCTTTTCAACGAGACCCGTCACCTTCACGACCTCCGGGTCGTCGGTCGGTTCGACCGCGGCAGCGCCGTACAGGTGGATGTGGTCGGGGTCGACTTCCATGAGCGCGACGACGGAGGCGCCGCGCTTCTCGGACTCGTCGAGCATCTTCGTCAGGAGCGGGTCGCGCTCGTCGATGAGGTCGTCTCCGAGCAGCACGGCGAAGGTCGAGTCGCCGACGTGAGCCTGCGCGCGCAGCACGGCGTGGCCGAGGCCCTTGGGCTCCCCCTGGCGCACGAAGTGAATGTCGGCGAGATCGCTGGAGTGCATGACACTCTGCAGCTTCTTCAAGTCACCCTTCTTGGTGAGGTTGTGCTCCAGCTCGGGCACGGCGTCGAAGTGGTTGGAGAGCGCGTTCTTGTTGCGCCCGAGGATCACGAGGATGTCCCGGATGCCCGCGTTCGTCGCCTCTTCCACGACGTACTGGATGGCGGGCTTGTCCACGACCGGGAGCATCTCCTTCGGCATCGCCTTCGTGGCGGGAAGGAACCGGGTTCCCAATCCTGCGGCGGGGATGACGGCCTTGATCTTCGCTGGTTGCATGACGTCATCCTAATCGGGGACGCGTGATGGGTCGGTTACGAGCTCTCGAACGCGAGTCGTAAGATCACCGCGTGGCCGAGCACATCAATGACGCGAAGCGCGCGTTGCGCGCTGAGCTGCGCGAGCGGCGTACGCAGCACTCCGACGCGGTCCGGCAGGCGTACGAAGTCGGCATCGCATCCCAGTTGGACGCCTTAGTCGCCCATCTCGGTGCCCGCTCGGTCTCGTGCTATCTGTCCTTGGTGACCGAGCCCGGAACGCGGGAGTTCATCGCGGGGGCGCTCGAACGCGGGATCTGCATTCTTCTTCCCATCACCCGCCCCGATGGTCTCCTGGACTGGGCAGTCGCACAAGTGGGCGGCGGCATCGTCGAAGGCTTCCTCGGAATGCCCGAACCAGACGGTGATGTCCTCAGCCCCCGGGCAGTCGAGGAGGTGGATCTCATGATCATCCCGGCCGCCGCGGTCGATCACACCGGAATGCGCCTCGGGTGGGGCCGCGGGTACTTCGATAGGACGCTCGGTTCGATGCGGAGCCGTCCCCCGGTTTACGCTGTGGTGTTCGATTCCGAGCTGGTGCCCGACGTGCCGTCTGACGCGCACGACCGAGGCGTCGACGGAATTGTGACTCCGACCCGCACCATCTCTTTCACCGACCCTGTTCGCTGAGCCACCCGAGGAACGCATGCCCACCTATGCCTACGCCTGCACGGAATGCGGGCACCGATTCGATGCCGTCCAGTCTTTCTCCGACGCCGCTCTGACCGAATGCCCCGTCTGCGGCGGGCGCCTGCGTAAGGAGTACGGCTCGATCGGGGTCACCTTCAAGGGCACCGGCTTTTATCACACTGATGCTGGAAGCGGCACGGCGCGCGGCGATTCGACTGGCAAACCGGCGGAATCTAGTGCATCATCGTCAACCGAGGCACCGGCCTCCCCCGCCCCCAAGGCGGGCACACGCGCGGCTGACGCCGCCACACCAGGGGGTTCCTCATGATCAAGGGCTTCAAAGATTTCGTCATGCGCGGCAACGTCATCGACCTTGCCGTCGCCGTTGTCATCGGTACTGCCTTCACGGCACTCGTCAACGCCTTCGTCGAGGGCCTGATGAATCCGCTCATCTCCAACCTGTTCAACGCGGAAGAAATCGCAGACGCGAAGTTCGGCATCTTCCAGATCGGCCTCGTGATCGCGGCGCTCATTCAGTTCCTGCTGGTCGCGCTCGTCGTCTACTTCGTCTTCGTCTACCCGATGAACCGCGTCAAGGAGCTCCAGGCCAAGCGCGCCGGCGTCGTCGAGGAGACACCGCTTCCGAGCGAACAGGAACTGCTCATCCAGATCCGTGACCTGCTGGAGAAGACCCCGGGCACCGCGGCACCCGGAACGCCCGACCGACAGGTCTGACCCTTCTCACGCGCGTTCGAACGGGGCGCGGTCACTTCGGTGGCCGCGCCCCGTTCGCGTTCGCGGCCAGTTCGATCACTACTCAGTAGTGCGGGGGAACGTCGCGGCGAAGACGATCGTCGTTCGGACCACCGCTGGTCGAGGGCGCCTCGGGCGACGGCGCCTCCTCGTCAGCAGGTGCCGGTTCCGCGCTCGTTCCCGGCGCGGGCGTGAGCTTCGCCCGCCGAGACCCCGGAACCCGGATGATCCGCTGGCGCTCAGTCAAGATAGTCGAGCGGCTCGGTCGTCGCGTCGGCGGTCGGCGTCTCCGGTTCGACACCGAGCACACCCGCCACACGCGAGGCGACACCGGCCGGATCGCTGTACAGATCAAACGCATGCACGCGGACGTAGTGCCAGCCCAGCCGTCGCAGGATCTGCGGACGCAGGCGCAGGGACTCCCGCAGCGAGTCGCCCGTGGTCTCCGGGTCGGCTTCGACCACGACGGCCTTGCCTCGGTGCTGCGCCACAAGTGGGAGCAGACCCCGATAGTTGACGTCCACCGCGACGCCCAACGCGCGGAGGTGCCTCGCGAGAGCCAGGGTAAGCGGGTCGGCGAGGTCTTCCAGGCGGGCCTCACGAGCCCGGGCGGCGATTCCGCCGAGGATCGTCATCAGGCTCGCGGCACCGTAATCCAGACGCCCGTCATCGAACGCCGACGGGCGGATGGAGGAGACGATGACCATCGAGCGACGCGCCCGGGTCATCCCGACCGTGAGGAGGCGCTCACCGTCGGGCGTGGAGAGGTCGCCGAAATCGGAGAGTACGCGTCCGTGCTTTGTCAGTCCGAAGCCGAGCGAGAAGATGACGCGGTCACGGCTTTCCGCGACCGACTCTTCCAGCGTCAAGACTGCGAGAGGTTCGGCGGTGTCGCGGCTGATGAAGTCGGCGACGTCGCGTCGCCCCACGAAGGCTGCCTCCACCGACGCACGCACGCGCTCGGCATGTCGCGGGGAGGCGGTGATCACCATGAGCGACTCGCCCGGACGGTTGACGGCGTGCTCCAGCACGAGCGTCACGACGCGTGCGACCTCGGCATCGGGGCTTTCGACCGCGCCGGTCTCGGGATCCGGAGTACCGGTGCCACCGCTGACGTAGTCGACACTGAGGCTACCCCGACCGAGGTAGCTCCCGGCCCACGGCAGCGAGGAGAGCTCGCCCCCGTAGAACGCGTCGTTGACGAGTTCGGCGAGGTCCTCTCCCCCGGCGCGGTAACTGCGGGTGAGCGTCTCCACGGGCAGGATGTCGGCGAGGGATTCGAACAGGCTCCGCTCGTCCGCGGGAACCGGGTTCTCCTGAACGGACCGGGACACGCTGAGGCGGAACGCGGTCGGCCGTTGCGTCACCGGATCGCCGAAGACGACGACCTGGTCCGCGCGACGGAGCGCCGGCGCGGCCTCTACGAGAGAAAGAGACCCGGCGTCCGCGATGATGACGACGTCGAAGGGAGGGTCGGTGGGGATCTGCGGAACGTCGTACGGCGAAGCGATCCAGACCGGTGCCAGCGCACGCATGAGCGTCGGTGCGGCCGCCTGCAGTTCGGCGACCGCCGCGACATCCGCGCGCAGGAGCTTCTTCAGCGCAGTCGCTTCGTCCGGCTCATCGACGATCGCGATCTTCCAGCGCGTCGCCAACTCCGCCGCGGTGAGTGGACCGGCGCTGGAGACATGAGCCTCATCGACGAGGCGGAAGTCACGCTCCAACCGGTCGACGAGCTCCGTGTTGGCACCGAGAAGCGAACGATCGTTGCGGATCATCGCCTCCAGGGCGGACTGCCACCAGGCGAAATCGAACTCAGCCTGCACGTCAGACTCGGGGACGTGCCGCATCGACAGTTCCGCGAGGAGGGGTTCGAGTCCCCACTCGGCAAGCGTCGCGCGGAGCGTCGCACGCTCGACGAGATTCTCGAAGACGTCCGAGTCCGCAGCCAGTCCCGCGAGCGTCCGGACCAGCTCCGGCACGGGGGCGTTGGCGAGAGGCTTCTGCCGATCGAGCACGCGGTCGAGCTCCGTGAGATCGGCGTCGACGCGCTGGTACGCCGCGGCGAGCGAGTCCAGCCCCACGGGGATCTCCGGCGTAACGCCCGATTCGACGACCCTCTGCCACTGGGTGCGCTGCTGCTGGACGCGCAACAGGGATTCATGCATGTCGGAGACGTACATACCCGGACGCACATACTCCTTCGCGAGCGCGCGCAGACGGCGGCGGTTCGATCCGGTCATCGTCGGACTGTCGCGCCGGTGACCATGCGCCTCGATGAGGTCGGCGATGGGACGCTCGAACACGGTCGGGCTGAACTTGTCCAGGGACGATCGAATGCCCTGCAGGAGACGAATGTCGCTGCCGAGTTCAGCGAGAGAGCCGAACGGACGCATCCTGCTCTGCGCGATCATCTCGTACCCGCGCTCGAGGAAGGACGGCACCTCGGTGCGGTGCAGGCGGATCGCGAGATCGTGGGCGCTGCGCGCCTCCTGCGTTGTGCGGAAGGCAACGCCGTACCACGGTGAGTCGTCGGGGCCGAAGCGGAACTCCCCCAGCCGTGCCGCCGACGCGAGCGTGTCCGCCGCCTCGGCGCGGCGCGTGGAGAGCTTGTGGAGGGTGGCCATGTCGAACCGTGTGCTCGTCGTCGGGCGATCCGGCTGCGCCGCGATGAGGGTGAGCGCCCGCAGTGCCTCCAGCGGCGACACACCGACAAGCGCGTGGGTCTGCGTGAGGCTGGCGCGATAGTCCTTGAGCACTGCGCGCAGACGCACGAGTGCATCGTCGACATCGCCGACCTTCGGCGTCTCAGCCTTCTCGTTGCGGCCGATGGCGCGAATCAGATCGCGTTGAATCGTGCGCGGGGAGACCGCGAGCCCGGGCAAGCCGATTCGGGCAAGCCGATGGCGCACCCCATCGAGGGTGGACCTGCGAGCGCTGACGACGAGGACGCGCTTACCCGCACGCACGAGTTCACCGACGGCGTTGATGACCGTTTGGGTGCCTCCGGTGCCGGGGAGCGTGTGCACGGCAAGCGACTGGCCCGCGGCGATACGCCTGAGCACAGCTTCTTGCTCCGTGTCGGCGTCCAGCAGCAACCGATCGGCGGCGGGTGGGCGCTCATCCACGTCGACCACGTCGGGAACGGCGCGGATGATACGCAGGGAGTCGGTGTCGGTATCGATCCCGGAGAGGGCATCGATGACCGGATGCGAGACGTCGACGAGGTCGCGTGCGAGGGCGCGGGAGACGTCGGCGAAGGCCGACACGATCAGACGGGGATGGACGGCGAACGAAGGGATCTGCGCGGTGACGGCACGGACCTTGTCGATCACCGGTTGGGGCTTGAAGACGTTCTGGTCGTAGGCCAGCGCGGCAAGGGCGCGTTCGTCGACGTCGATGCCGAACTGTTCACGCATGAGGTCGGTCAGGACGGGGTTGACGGCGAAGCTCCCGCGCAGGGTCAGGTCGAAGTCACCCTGATGGCGTCGGATCGTGAGCGGGCGCAGGAGCACGGGGGCGGCGTAGGCGCGCTCATCGTGTTCCCACGCGGCGATACCGACCGCGAGGTGAACGGCGTCGAGCCCGCGCGCGGTGCGCAGCTCGACATCCTTCGCAGCGATCCGCTCCGCAGCCAGGCGCGCCGAGCGCAGCGCCACCTCGTCGCGGAAGAGATTCGACAGCAGCGTGGAGCGGCCTGTGATGAACTGCGGGAGGCTGCCGGGGTGTGCGCGCGTGATGTCGATGCCCGCGTCCGGGGCATCCACGAAGTGCGCGAGCGAGGAGATGCCGCCGAGCAACGCCGCACGATCAGACAGTGACGGGTTCTGGCCCGCCCGCTGTTTGTTCGCGGCGACGGAGGCCTCTGCGTCGGGCGTGCCGGGGTGGTCATCGGGGGTCGGGTCACCTTCGGATGTCGTCACCGTCTCGGTACCACCCGTCACATCTTCGGCGTCTGAGTCGCTGTGCACGACGTCGCCCTCCGCTCGCCACACACGAGACACGATATGTGGGCCGTCCACAGATCGCGGGATCACGCGGGAGTTTCGCGGGATTGCCCGCTCCTGCCCAGTCGGGCTCCACGCTCCATTGTTCCCCAGATCGCGAGCAGGCGGGAAGGAGGGCGCTCCACTGTCGTCATCATTGAGACATGGCGTCCTCGATCTTCACCCTCCATGACACTCCACTCGGCACCGCTCTCGTGGTCGCATCGGGCGCGGGCATCACTCGACTGGAGTTCCTGGAGGAGGAAGAGGGCGACCACGTCGTGGACCTGCTCGCGCACGGCGCCGAGGCCGACCCCGCTGGGTTGGCGCCGGTCCTCGACCAGCTCGACGCGTACTTCGCGGGCGACCTGCGCACCTTCGATGTGCCCGTCGATTGGAGCACCGTCGGCGGCTTCACGGCTCGCGCTCTCCGTGCCGTGTGTGAGATTCCCTACGGCGAGACGGCCTCCTACGGCGAGATCGCGGTGCAGGCCGGGGCGCCGCGCGCACATCGCGCGGTGGGGACGGCCTGCGCGCACACTCCCATCTCCATCGTCGTCCCCGTCCACCGTGTCGTGCGGTCCGATGGGACGATCGGCCAATACGGGGCGCATCCCGAGCGCAAACGCTGGCTCTTGGAGCGGGAGGCAGCAGCAGTGGCCTCGGCGGGTGCGCGCGCCGTCTAGCGAGGTTCTTTCGCCAGGCGCAGGACCGACTCGGCGAGGGCACGGATCCCGTGTGCGACGTCTTGCGCCGACACCGCCTCGTCCGGGTGATGGCTGATGCCGTCGGGGTTGCGCAGGAAGAGCATTCCTACGTCGGTCACCGAGCCGATGGCCATCGCGTCGTGACCGGCGCGGCTGAAGATGACCGGCGGCTCCTCCGCACGGTACGGCAGAGTCGAATCGATCCCGGCGCGCACAACGTCCTGCAACAGGGGCGCGCAGAACACCGCGGGTGCACTGTGCACCTCCCGTGCGCTCCAGCGCAGACCACGCCGCCCCATGATCTCGTCGAAGTCGCGCGCGAGCGCATCCCAGACCCTGTCACGCTCACCATCGAATTCGCCGCGAAGGTCGAGCGAGAATCGCACCTCGCCGGGAATCACGTTGACCGCCCCGGGGAACGCGTCGAAACGCCCGACGGTGCCGACGATGTGATGTTCATCCGCGCAGATGCGCTCGACGGCGAGAGCCGCTTCGCTCGCTCCGAGGAGGGCGTCGCGGCGCATGTCGTAGGGAGTCCCGCCCGCGTGCCGCGCTTCACCCTCGACCAGCAGATGAAAACGGCGTGCGGAGGCGATGGAAGACACCACGGCAAGGGGTTCTCCCGCGCGGTCCAGTTCGGGGCCCTGCTCGATGTGCGCCTCGAGGTATCCGACCAGCTCGTCGGGGCGACGCGCCGCCTCGCCGACCCGGGACGGGTCCAGGCCGAACTCAAGAAACGCCTGACGAAGGCTGACCCCATCGGCATCCGTGAGTTGCCACCACGCATCGTTCCACTGCCCGGCGACGGCGGACGAACCCAGAAGCGCCTTGCCGAAACGCGTTCCCTCCTCATCGGAGAACGCCATGATCTCCACGGCGAACGGGAAGGGAACCGCCCAGCCCGTCGCGGTCGGCACGCGCACGAGCCGTACAACCTCGAGTGCGATGAGCACTCCGACGATGCCGTCGTACCGCCCCGCGTCGAGCACGGTGTCCAGATGCGAGCCGAGCATGAGCGCGGGTGCCGAGGTGGCGTCCGGGTCGAGGTCGTTCACCGGCGCGATGCGTCCGCACTGGTTTCCGGCGGCGTCTTGCCAGGCGCGCATTCCGAGCTCACGCATCCACTCCGCCGCGAGTCGGTTGACACGAGCGTGTTCCGGCGAGAGGTAGACGCGTTCCACCGTGCCGACAGTCGCTGTGACCCGCGCGAGCTCCTCGCAGCGCATCATGACGCGACGAGCGGCCGCCGCGATGGCATCGGGCGGTACGCCGAGGAGGGGTGTCGCTTGCACTACTGGGCCCCCGCGTAGACGTCGAGCGCCGCGTCGACTCCCCCGCCGGCCGGCACCGACGCGCCGAATCGGCGCAGCACGCTCTCGAGCGCGGCCAGCGTCGTCACGACGGCGTCTTTCCGCGCGTTGTAGCCCATCGTCCCGATGCGCCACACGCGCCCGTGCAGCGGGCCGAACGAGGTGCCGATCTCGATGCCGAAATCCTCGAGCATGGACGTGCGCGCGTCATCGCCGGGAACACCCTCTGGGATCTCCACCGCCACGACGTTGTTCATCTTGTGACCGATGTCGCCGAACACCTGCAGGCCGAGGGCCTGGACCCCCTCCAGCATTGCCCGCCCCGCACGCTCATGGCGGGCGATGACCTCGTCGCGGCCCTCCAACAGCAGAACACGCGCGCATTCACGGGCGGCGTACAGCATGGACGTCGCCTCGGTGTGGTGGTTGAGGCGGCGCGGCCCCCAATAGTCCAGGATCATGCCGAGATCGAAGTAGTTCGAGCGCACGAAGTCGGGCGCCGACGGATCTCCGGGCTCGCGAATGCCCGCCTCGATCTTCTTGCGCGACTGCACCACCTCCACGGCGCGCGGAGACAGCGTGATCGGCGCCGACCCGCTCGGACCACCCAGGCACTTCTGCAAACCTGCGGTCGCGGCATCGAGCCCCCATGCGTCTGCCTCGAACGCGTTCCCGCCGAGGGAGGCGGTCGCGTCCGAGTAGAACAGCACGCCGTGACGGCGGCAGATCTCACCGATGTCTTCCAGCGGCTGATTCATCGTGGTGGACGTGTCGCCCTGCACGAGCGCGAGCAGAGTCGGCTTGACGCGCACGATCGCCTCTTCGATGACCGACGGCGGGAACACCTGCCCCCACTCGGTCTCGATCGTGTGGACCTCGGCCATGGCACGTTCGGCGATCTCTGCGAGGAGATGCCCGAAGCGACCGAACACCGGCACCAGCACCCGATCACCGGGGCGCACGAGCGAGATCAATGCCGACTCGATCCCGGCGCGGCTTGTGCCGTCGATCAAGAGCGTCGCGTCGTTATCGGTGCTCCAGACACCCCGGTAGAGCTCTTGCGTCTCGGCCATCGCCCCCGTCATGAACGGGTCATACTGGCCGACCAGCGACGTGGACATCGCCCGGAGGACACTCGGGTAGGCGGAAATCGGACCCGGGCCCATCAGCAGACGTGCGGGGGGTTCGATCGGACCGGGAATCATGAGGCGTCCTTCTCTTTCAGTAGGCCGTTGAGTCGGCGGGCAAGTCGTACGAGGGCGATGTCCGTTCCCGCACGAGAGATGAGACACACGCCCACCGGGGCGCGTCCCAGGGGTGAGGGAACCGTCAGGAGCGGCACGGAGATCGCGGGCAGCCCCGCCACCGCCGCGGGCGCCGTCATCCGAAGCGTCGCTTGACGCACCGAGTCGACCCGCTCTCCTCGAAGCGTCCGCATCGGAGCGGGACCGGGCACGGTGGGAAGGAGGAAGACGGTGCCCGCGACAAGATCCTCCAGCCGCGCGCGCAGCGGTTTCAGCGCAGCCCGGGCGGCGCTCTCGTCCTCTGCGGTGATGGTCGCGGCGATGCGGAAGCGCTCGGCGACCGCCGGCCCCGTGGCGTTCGGGTGCGCGGTCAGCCAGTCGCCGTTGTTGCGCCATGCCTCCGCCGCCTGCACGACGCGGAACGGGTCGTAGTAGTCGTCGAGTCGGCCGATGCTCACGGTGGTGACCTCGGCGTGGTCCTTCACCCGTGCCACGAGCGCCTCGAAGGCCGCGCGGGTCTCCGGCTCGGCCGCCGCGAGGATCTCCTCCGGGACGGTGAAGCGAAGATCAAGGTCGCTGTCGCTCGCCCCGAACTCGGATTCGGTCGAACCCGAGCCACCGAAGCTCAAACACCAGTCCGCGACACGCTGCAGGGTCGCGCCGTCGCGCGTGAGCCAGCCGATCGTGTCGAAGGACTGCGCGAGCGGCAGCATGCCCTGCCGCGGAACGAGGTTGTGCGTCGTCCGCAAACCCCAGAGCCCCTGATAGGAAGCCGGGACGCGCACCGATCCGGCGGTGTCGGTGGCAAGGCCTACCGCGGCCTGACCCGTCGCCACCGCGGTGGCGGGGCCGCTGGAGGATCCGCCCGGGAGCGCGCCGGCGAGCGCGCCGTTGGGCGGGGTGCCGTAGTGGACGTTGTCTCCTGCGATCGAATACGCGAACTCATCGGTGCGGGCGATGCCGCGCAGCGACGCGCCACCGCTGAGCAGGTCGCCGACGGCCGGCGCGGTCGTCGTCTCGGCGCGGGAGGAGTCCAGGAAGGTGGGATTTCCCGCACCGATCCGGTAGCCCTTGATCGCGAAGAGATCCTTGACCGCGAAGCTGAGTCCGGCAAGCGGACCCTCCCACGCGCCCTGGAACAGCGGATCCCCCACCGACCGCCACACCGAGCGGTCCAACGCCTGCGCCCTCGGCGTCACATGGGCGGCGCTGATGAGCCAGCCTTCCTCACTGCGTTGCCACACCTGGGTCTGGAGCCCTGTGCCGCCGCCGGCGTACCGCGAGAGCGAGACCAGAAGGGCGACGCCCTCACCGAGCGGCCGGTACTCGATGCGTTCGATCGTGCGCGGCGGCACTCCCCCGCGCACGCCGCGGAACGCGCTGATCGCGTCGTGGCCGACGAGGAGTCCGGCGGCATCCCCGCGCATTGTCTGGGGTCCGGGGGCGAACGCGGCATCGAGCGCGTCAAGGTCATTGGCCATGATCGCGCGCTCGTAGCTTTCGAATGCCGACAGGAGGTCCGCGGGCACCTCCTGCGCTCCCGCGGTCATTGCTCCGCCTCCGCCGCTGCGGCGGCGTCCGCGGTCGTCACAGCGGAGAAGTCTGCCTCGCGAATGCGCGCATGGACTCCGCAGACGATGTCGACAACCTGAGAGATGTCGAAGTCGGTCGCTGCGGACAGGTACGCGTAGGCAAGATGCTCGGCCATGCCGTACCGGGCCGTCAGCAGGTCCAGGGCGGCGCGTACGGCTTTGCGCATCGCTTCGTTGAGATCCGGATCCAGGCCCGTCGGCACGAGATACTCGCTCGTGCGCACGAGAGGTCCGGCCACCTCGCCGAACGCGGCGAGGGCATCGGCTCGAGAGATGACGTCGAAGCGCAGCGTCGCGCGAAGTGACGCCTCCAGCGCGGTGAGGGCAACCTCGCCGTCACCCTGCGCGAAGTGTGGGTCGCCGACGTAGGCCAGCGCGCCGGGCACCTGAACGGGAAGGAACAGTTCGGTGCCCTCGACGAGCAGATTGATGTCGATGTTGCCCCCGTGCGCGCCGGGCGGCACCGAGTGCGGGCGTTCGGAGCCGGCGACAGCGACGCCCATCGTGCCGAGGAAGGGCGCGAGTGGGAAGGTGACCACTCGTTCGCCGCCGTCGACCAGTGGAAGGGTGCCGTGGCCGTCCTCGACGGGTGTGAACACGCTGACGTTGCCCTCGCCGCGTGGAAGGGTACCGACGAGGGCACCCTTGCCGTGGCGGTTGGAGATGACCCCGTAGGGGACGCGCGGTTCCAGTCGCTCCACCGTGATCCGCAGCAGATCCCCGGGCTCGGCCCCCTCGATGAAGACGGGGCCGGTGACCACGTGCGGCCCGTCCGTCACGGCATCGCGCGCCACGGTCGCGGCGATCTCGATCGCATCGCGGAGCACGTGATCGTCGGGGACGCCGTGACCGGTGAAGTATGCCAGCGGGTCTTGACCCTGATCGGGCAGGATGCCTTCGTGGCTCACGGTGTCGAACGTGACGCTCGCGCCCGCGGGAACGGCCAGGACCGGTGCGTCGTCTTCGCACGGGAGG
Organism: Microbacteriaceae bacterium PS02070; assembly: GCA_029959865.1. Classification (GTDB taxonomy): domain Bacteria; phylum Actinomycetota; class Actinomycetes; order Actinomycetales; family Microbacteriaceae; genus Microbacterium. The sequence continues at coordinate 221,130 of JASCPE010000003.1, forward strand.
CGGCCCCAGAGCACGGTGTCGGGGCTGGCCGGGACGTAGTGATCGCCGGCGATCTCTCCCGTCCCCGGTTGGAGGATCTGTGTCATGCTCTGTCTCCTTCTCGCGCGCGCAGGAGGCGCCCCGCCGGCGGCTTCCGATACCAGGGTGCCTCGCCGGCGCCGCCTTCGGTGGCGTCGTAGATCCCACCGCCGCGGAGCCAGGTGCGACGCACTCGGCCTGTCAACAGTTTGCCGTCATACGCCGAGATCGGGTTGCGGTGCTGCAATGCCCGCGCGTTGATCCGCAGGGTGTCATCGAGCCCGAACGCCACCAGGTGCCCCGGCGCGCCGACCGCGATCTCTCCCAATCCGTCGAGTCCGGCAACCCGGGCGGGCCCGGTCGTGAACAGCGGAAGCAGGCTCGCTAGGGCGATGCCGCGCGCCCGCGCCTCGGTCCACACAGCCGACAATCCCACCTGCAGCCCTGCGATGCCGCCCCAGGCGAGACCGAAATCGCCGTTGCCGGTGCGCTTGAGGTCGACCGTAGAGGGCGAGTGGTCGCTGACGATCGCGTCGATCGTCCCGTCGAGGATGCCGCCCCAGAGGAGATCCTGGTTACCGGCCTCGCGGATGGGCGGACAGCACTTGAACTCGGCGGCACCGTCCGGGATCTCCTCGGCGGTGATGGTCAAGTAGTGCGGGCAGGTCTCGACGGTGATGTCGATGCCTTCGGCCTTGGCAGCGGCAATCGTGGGCAGGGCCCGCGCATCGCTCAGATGGAGAATGTGCACCCGGGCGCCGGTGCGACGCGCGCCGTCGATGACCGCGGCGATCGCAGACTCTTCGCTCTCGGGTGGGCGCGAGGCGAGGAAGGATGCGTATCCGCGTCCGAGCGCGCCGTCGGGGTGAAGCAGTGCGGGGTCTTCCGCGTGGACGATGAGGCGCGACCCGAGTGCGGCTACTTCGGTCATCGCTCGCAGCAGCTGCTCCCGGTCGAGGTGGCCGAACTCATCGACTCCGGACGGGGACAGGAAGCACTTGAATCCGTAGACCCCGCCCGCGTGCACCGGGGCAAGCGAGCCCAGGTTCTCGGGCACGGCGCCACCCCAGAAGCCGATGTCGACATACGCCGACCGCGCCGCGTACTCCCGCTTGAGGTCCAATGCCTCGGCCGTGGTCGTCGGCGGGATCGAGTTAAGTGGCATGTCGACGATCGTGGTCACCCCACCGGCGGCGGCGGCCAGCGTCGCCGATCGGAACCCCTCCCACTCGGTGCGTCCGGGTTCGTTCACGTGTACGTGGGAGTCGACGAGGCCGGGCAGGAGCACCGCGTCGTCGGGCACCTGTACGGCACCGCGGGGGGCGCCGTGTGGCACAGAGACATCCGTGATGATGCCGTCGCGCACGCGCACCTCTGCCCGGCGGAAGTCACCGTCGATCCAGGCGCGCTCGGCGCGAATCACGAGGTCTGTTGCAGACACATGGCTCCCTTCGGCAACATGCTTGTTCTATCTTCCGCGCATTTCGAGGACGTAACACGCATTGCCGCGGCGCAGGTTCGGCGAGTGCAGCACAGAGGGCAGGCGCTAATGTCGGGCCAGGAGGCAGACGAGATGAAGATCGACGAATTCAATGCGTTGGACGAGAACGCGGCACGCGAGACTGTGGCCGTGTGGGCCGCGATTCCGGCCTGGGTCGACGCGATCGTTGTAGCTCGCCCCTTCGCCTCCCCCGACGCCCTCGCCGCGCATGCGGATGAGTGGGCACGCGCGTGGGGTCGCGATGACCTCGACGCGGCGCTGGCGCATCATCCACGAATCGGCGAACGGCCAACGGGCGCCGGCGCGGAAGCCGGCGCATCCAGCCGCGAGCAGGCATCGATGTCTTCGGCGAGCGGGACCGTGCAGGCGGACATCGCCCGAGCAAACGTGGAGTACGAGGAACGGTTCGGTCGCGTGTTCCTCATCCGTGCCGCCGGACGCTCTCCCGAGGAGATGCTCACCGAGCTGCGCCGCAGGCTCACCAACGGCCCGGAAGCCGAGGCCATCGAGGCCCTCGATCAACTCCGACAAATCGCGCTCCTGCGCCTACGTTCCACTGTGGAGGACTGACATGCCGCACCTGACGACCCACATCCTCGACGCCACGAGCGGAACTCCCGCCACCGGCGTTCCCGTGGTTCTCCGCGATCTCGCCGGCGCAGAAATCGCCCGGGGGCAGACCGACGCAGATGGCCGCCTCGGCCTCGGCCCCGACCAGCTCGAGGTCGGCGATTACACGCTCACCTTCGCGACGGGGCTCTACTTCGAGGGCATCGGGGTGGAGACGTTCTATCCGACCGTGACGATTGCCTTCACGGTCTCCTCCGCTGCGCATTATCACGTGCCGCTGCTGCTGAGCCCGTTCGCCTATTCGACGTATCGCGGTTCCTGATCCCCTCGCCCGTCCACACCACGGGCGTCTCCTCGGCGAGCGACGTACAGTCATGGCTTAACACTCCAGCCGCCACGGGGTAACACGGCTGTGACACCCGCGGCGTAGCTTCGGGCCCATGAAGGTCATCATCATCGGCGCAGGCATCGGCGGTACGAGCGCGGGCATCGCGCTCCAGCGACTCGGTCATGAGGTCGTCATCTACGACCAGATGCGGGAGAACAAGCCGGTCGGTGCCGCACTGTCGCTGTGGTCCAACGGCGTGAAGGTGCTCAACTGGCTCGGCGTCGGCGACGAGGTCGCCGAGCTCGGCGGCGACATGGCCGAGATGGCCTACCTGGATGGTCACACGGGCGAGACCCTCTGTCGCTTTTCGCTGGCACCGGTCACCGAGAAGACCGGTCAGAAGCCCTACCCCGTCGCCCGCGCCGACCTCCAGGCACTCCTCATGCGCACCTTCGGCGAGGAGAACATCCATCTGAACACGAAGATGATCGGCATCGAGGACGATGGTCAGTCGGTGACGGCGACGTTCGCGGACGGATCCACCGATACCGCTGACATGCTCATCGGTGCCGACGGCGCGCGATCGCTGACGCGCGCTTACGTGCAACCCGACGGCGCCGACGAAATCGTGCGGGAGTACTCGGGGTACACGAACTTCAACGGCCTCATCTCCGTCGATGAACGTGTCGGCACACCGACGGCGTGGACCACCTACGTCGCCGAGGGAAAGCGCGCCGCCGTGATGCCCCTCGCCGGGGACCGCTTCTACTTCTGGTTCGATGTCCCGCAGCCCGCAGGCATCCCCTACGACCGCTCCGAGGGGAAGGCTCCCTTGCAGGCGGCCTTTGACGGCTGGGCGCCGGGAGTGCAGGCGCTCATCGAGGCCATCGACCCCGCCGTGTCGCTCAACCGCGTGGAGATCTGGGACATCACTCCCTTCGACACCTGGGCAAAGGGCCGCGTGGCGATCCTCGGCGACGCAGCGCACAACACCGCCCCCGACATCGGGCAGGGCGCATGTTCTGCTCTGGAAGACGCATTCGTGCTCGGCATCGCGGTCGCGACCAACACCCTCAGCGTGGAGGACACGCTCCGCCGCTACCAGGACATCCGCGTGGAGCGCGCGGGAGAACTCGTCCTGCGCGCTCGGAAACGGGGAGACGAGACCCATGCGTACGACCCGACGGCGACGTCCGCCTGGTACGAGAGCCTGCGCGGCAACGACGGGACCGGCATCATCCGCGGCATCGTCGGGAACATCGACGGCAGCCCGATCAACCTCGGAGCGTCCGTCCTCGACTGATCGCCACGCCAGCCCGTCATGGCGCTGTGCGAGCGGACACCGGCGGGCTCATGATCGGCTCGCGCGCGGCCAGCGATCAGTCCCCGTCGATCGGAACGGGCTCCGCGGCGAGGTCCCGCAAGGTCAACCAGATCGCGGTCGCGCGGCGTGACGTCTCGTTGACGACGCGGTGCGGGCGGGTCGCCCAGAAGGCGAGCGAGCCGCCGGGGCTGAGGTCGATCGACCCTTCGGTGAACTCGAACCGAAGCGTGCCCTCGGTGACCGCGCCCATTTCGTACCCGGCATGTACGAGCATCGCGCCGTCAATGCTGGAAGACGAGCCCGGCGGGTAGATCGTCTCGAACAGGTCGATACCGCTCAGACGCACGGGAGTCAGGCTGCGATAGACGACTCCCTGGCCAAGGGTGGCGATGTCCTCCTCCACGACCGACACCCGCACCCCGGGAATCGGTTCGGACGAGCCGGGGTCGATTGCCTTCGGGTGGAGAACCTCGTGGTCATCGAAGATCGCCGAGACGGACACTCCGATCACGGCGACGATCTCGATGAGACGGTTCACCGAGGGCTGCATCGCGCCCGTCTCGATCTGGGACAGTGCGCTAGAGGAGATTCCGACGGCTTCCGCGACCGACGCGAGCGACCGCCCGGAGTCGACGCGAAGCTTGCGCAGACGCGCGCCGATCTGGTTCTCCATCTTCGCCATGCTCGCCTCCCCAGACGTGTGCTTTCACGGCTCGTGCCCTCAGAAACGTACACGAGCGATCAGTGCACGTCTGGTGCGGGCTTGCCTGGTTCCGGGGCGTCTTTCATCTCCACCTTGCCGTCGTCGGTGATCGTGACCTTGATGAGGCCCGTCCCTTCGGCTTCGGGGTGGATGAGGGCGGCGGCCGCCGGACCTCGCACCGCGTCGTGGGCGCTGAGGGCCGGCTCCTTCTCGGCGCTCGCGCGCATCTCCTCGGAGTTGAGCAGCAGGTTCAGCAGGATGGCTGTGATCGCACCGGCCGAGATGCCCGAGTCGAAGATCAGCGTGAACCACTCCGGGAACTGGTGGTAGATCGTGGGGCTCACCGTCGGCAGGAGCGCGACGCCGACCGCGATAGCGACAACGAGGATGTTCTTGTTGTTGAAGCGCACCTTCGTCAGTGTCCGAATGCCGGAGGCGGCGACCATACCGAAGAGGGCGATGCCGGCGCCGCCGAGGACCGCCCGGGGCACACCCTCCACCGCCGTGGCGACCTTGGGCAGGAGACCGAGGACGATGAGGATGCCACCGGCCATCGTTGCGACGAAGCGCGACCGCACCCCGGTGAGAGAGACGAGCCCAACGTTCTGCGCGAACGCGGTGTAGGGGAAGGTATTGAAGATTCCGCCGAGGACGGTGCCGAGACCGTCGGCGCGAAGACCGTCGGCGAGCTGCTTGCGCCCGACCGGCTTCTCGACGATCTCACCGATCGCGATCATGTCGCCGGTGGTCTCGGTCATGATGACAATGCCGACGATGATCATCGAGACGATCGCAGCGACGTTCCAGGTCGGGAGGCCGAAGTGGAACGGCGTGACGAACGCGATCCACTCCGCATCCGGGACACCGGACCAGTCCACCATTCCCGGCACGAACAGGGCGGCGACGGTTCCGATGACGAGCCCGAGGAGCACCGAGACGCGCTGGAGGGCGGGGGGCGCGAACCGTTCGATCAACAGGATCAGGAGGAGCGTTCCGCCGGCGTACGCGACGTTGATGGGGTCGGCCCCATCGGGGTTGTTGTCGACGATCCAGCCCGCGGCGACTCCCATGAGCGAGAGACCGATGATGAGGATGACGGTGCCGGTGACGATCGGCGGGAAGAAGCGGAGGAGCTGCGAGAAGAACGGCGCGACGATGATCATGAACAGACCACACGCGATCGTGGCGCCGAAGATGTCGGTGATTCCGTTGCCGTTGGGTGAGGTGCCGATCGCGATCATCGGACCGACCGCGGCGAAGGTGACGCCCTGCATCAGTGGGAGTCGGACTCCGAAGCGCCAGAATCCGACGGACTGGACGATCGTCGCGATACCGGCGATGAACAGGTCCGCGCTGATGAGGAAGGCCAGTTCCTCACCCTCGAGACCCATCGCGCCACCGACGATGAGCGGCACGGCGACCGCTCCGGCGTACATTGCGAGGACGTGCTGAAGGCCGAGTGGGAACAGCCGGGCAAGAGGTGGGACGGTGTCGACGCTGTTCTGCGCCGCCCGCTCGCGCCGCTTGGCGGCCTTCGCGGATTTGTCTTCGGTGCTGGTCATGGTGGGCTCCATCGGGGGTGAGGGAAGAACTCGCTGTGAGGCTGACGTTAAGCCAGGGCTGAAGTCCTCCGCGGCTAAATCGACCAGACGTTCCCGAAACTTCACGGGACGAAACGTACGCGTTACACAGACGCCGCTTCGCCCCCACGCCCACACGAAATGGCACACGCGCGACCCCGAAGGACCGCGCGTGTGCCGTGGGCGGCAGCGCCGTGATTAGTGGTCGACGGCCTTCTCCGCGCCGTAGCCGGTGAGCGAGCGGACTTCCATCTCGGCCGCCTTCACCGGATCTTCCTTGCGCTGAGACAGGATCGATCCGAGCCAGCCGAGCAGGAACCCGAGGGGGATGGAGACGATGCCGGGATTGTTCAGCGGCCAGATCGCCGTGCCGACGTTCTGGAAGACGCTCGTCTCCGTGCCCCAGAACACCGGCGACAGGAAGATGAGGAGAACCGCCGACGCGAGACCGCCGTACATGCTCCAGACCGCGCCCCGCGTCGTGAACCGACGCCAGAACAGCGAGTAGATAATCGTCGGAAGGTTCGCGGACGCCGCGACCGCGAAAGCGAGAGCCACGAGGAAGGCGATGTTCTGCCCCTGAACCCCGATGCCACCGACGATCGCGAGGATGCCGATCACGATGACCGTGCGCCGCGCGACCTTGACCTCACCGTCGGGCGGGACGTTGCCCTTCTTCACGACGTTCGCGTAGATGTCGTGTGCGAACGATGCCGCAGCGGTGATCGTGAGCCCGGCGACGACCGCGAGGATCGTGGCGAATGCGACGGCGGAGATGAAGCCGAGCAGGATCGGACCACCCAGATGCAGGGCGAGCAGCGGCGCGGCCGAGTTGACGCCGCCGGGCGCATTCGCGATCTCCTCCGGACCGACCATGGCACCCGCACCGTAACCGAGCACGAGGGTGAGCAGGTAGAAGAGACCGATCAGCCAGATCGCCCACACCACTGAGCGACGGGCCTCCTTCGCGGTGGGAACGGTGTAGAAGCGCATCAGCACGTGCGGTAGACCCGCGGTCCCCAGGACGAGCGCGATTGCGAGGGAGATGAAGTCCCACGGGTTAGCGCCGTATTGCAGACCCGGGCCGAGGATGGCCTCCCCCTGCGGCGACGCGGCCACGGCCGCTTCCAGCAGAGTGTTGAGGTTGAACCCATTGATAGCGAGGACCCAGATCGTCATCACGACGGCGCCGCCGATGAGGAGGAACGCCTTGACGATCTGCACCCAGGTCGTGCCCTTCATTCCGCCGACGAGCACGTAGACGATCATCAGGACGCCGACGACGGCGACGACGATCGACTGTCCGATCTGCTCCTGGATGCCGAGCAGGAGCGAGACGAGTCCGCCGGCACCTGCCATCTGGGCCAGGAGGTAGAAGAAGCACACCGCGAGGGTCGTGATCGCTGCCGCCAACCGCACCGGCGTCTGGCGGAGCCGGAAGGAGAGAACGTCCGCCATCGTGAATTTGCCCGTGTTGCGCATGAGCTCGGCAACGAGCAGCAGCGCGACGAGCCACGCGACGAGGAAGCCGATCGAGTAGAGGAAGCCGTCGTATCCGTTGATGGCGATGGCGCCGCAGATGCCGAGGAACGACGCCGCGGAGAGGTAGTCACCGGCGATGGCGAACCCGTTCTGGGGCCCGGTGAACGAGCGCCCGGCGGCATAGTAGTCAGCCGCGGTCTTGTTGTTGCGGCTGGCCCGGATGACGATGATCATCGTCACGGCGACGAAGGCGCCGAAGATCGAAATGTTGAGCACCGGGTTGTTGTCGACGGTCTCGCCCGCTGCGACGACGGTGTCGATCACGGAATGGAAGAAGTCGTTCATGCGCTCGGCTCCTTCGCCTCGAGGTCGGCGCGGATCTCGCTCGAGATCGGGTCGAGCTTCTTATTGGCGTACGAGACGTACCACATCGTGATGACGAAGGTCGTCACGAACTGTCCGAGTCCAAGGAGCAGTCCGACCGTGATCGCGCCGCTGACGGGCGTGGCCATGAAGTCCCGCGCGAAGGTCGACAGGAGTACGTAGGCGAAGTACCAGGCCAGGAAGAACACGGTCAGCGGCAGCACGAAACTGCGGTGCTTGCGTTTGAGCTCGGTGAATCTGGGACTCTGTTCCTCCGCGACGTAGTCGATGCCCGGGGGTGCAGCGGACGGGGATTGCGACATGTGGCCTCCTTGCCTCATGGTCGGGTGAGCTGTCGTTCAGCTCACATTCGCTCGCTCGCGCGCGCGGAGGGTGTCCGCGAGCGCGTCGAGCACGGTGGGGTCTTCGATCGTGGCCGGGATCTTGTACGCCTCGCCGTCGGCGATCTGCCGCATCGTCTTGCGCAGGATCTTGCCCGAGCGGGTCTTGGGCAGGCGGTCCAGCACGATGACATCGCGGAAGGCCGCGACGGGGCCGATGTGCTCCCGGACGAGAGCGACGAGCTCGCGCTCGAGCGTCTCGGGATCGATCTGCTCGTGCGCCTTGAGGGTGACGAAGCCCGCGGCACGTTGCCCCTTGAGCTCGTCTGCGACGCCGATCACGGCGCACTCTGCGACGGCGGAGTGCATCGTGAGCACGCCCTCCAGCGAGCCGGTCGAGAGTCGGTGGCCCGCCACGTTGATGACGTCGTCGGTGCGACCCATGACGAAGACGTAGCCGTCTCGATCGATGTAGCCGGCATCACCGGTGGCGTAATAGCCCGGAAACGCCGCGAGGTAGCTGTCGCGGAAGCGCTCTGGGCTTCCCCAGATGCCGGCGAGCGTGCCCGGCGGGAGAGGCAGGCGCAGGGCGATGTTGCCTTCCTTCTCGGGCTGCGAGACTTCCCGTCCCTTGCTGTCGAGGATCGTGACGGCGTAGCCGGGCATGGGCACCGCGGTCGATCCCGCCTTCCCGGGGAGGTGTTCCACGCCCCGTGGGATGGCGCAGATCGGCCAGCCGGTCTCGGTCTGCCACCAGTGGTCGACGATGGGCACGCGCAGGCCGTCGTTCGCCCAGTGCCACGTCTCCGGGTCGAGCCGCTCCCCCGCGAGAAAGAGCGTCTCCAAGGACGACAGGTCGTGGGGCGAAAGGTCCTCGAGGTCCGGGTCCACGCGACGGATCGCCCGGAGCGCCGTGGGTGCGGTGAACATCGTCTTCACGCCGTACTCGGCGACGATGCGCCAGAAGGCACCCGCGTCGGGCGTGCCTATGGGCTTGCCCTCATAGAGCACGGTGGTGGCACCGGCCAGGAGCGGGCCGTAGACGATGAACGAGTGGCCGACGACCCAGCCGACGTCGGATGCGGTGAACATCGTGTCGCCGGGGCCGATGTCGTAGATGTGGCGCATCGCCCACGCCAGCGCGACGGCGTACCCGCCGCTGTCTCGGATGATGCCTTTCGGGCTTCCCGTGGTGCCGGACGTGTAGAGCACGTAGAGCGGATGCGAGGAGTCGACGGCGACCGGTGCGGCGGGCTCGGAGGCGGCGACGAGGTCGTCCCAGTCGTGCACCTCGGTGCCCTCGATCACCAGGCTGGATGCGTCGCCGGGGACGGCCTCGCGGTCGCGCACGATGACGTGGGAGACGACGCCCGGAACAGCCTCCACCGCTTTTTGCACCATCGGCAGGTACTCCACGACGCGTCCCGGCTCCAGCCCGCCCGATGCCGTGACGAGCACCTTGGGGGCGGCGTCCTGGATGCGCACAGACAGCTCGGTGGCGGCGAACCCTCCGAACACGACCGAGTGCACCGCGCCGATCCGTGCGCAGGCGAGCATCGCGATGACCGCTTCCGGCGTCATCGGCAGGTAGAGGAGGACTCGGTCACCGGGTTCGACGCCCAGGCCGACGAGGGCACCGGCGAAGTCGGCGACGCGGTCACGCAGCTGCGCATAGGAATACGTCTTCTTGGTGCCCGTCATCGCCGAGTCGTACGCGAGCGCGATGGTCTCACCGCGGCCCGCATCGACGTGACGGTCCAGCGCGTTGGCTGCGACGTTGAGCGTCCCCTCAGGGAACCACCGCCAGGTTTCCCCGGCCTCGTCGAGCGCGCGGTCGGGGGCGTGATCCCACGTAATCGCATCGGCCGCGTCGAGCCAGAACGACTCCGGATCGTCGATGCTGCGGGTCCACAAATCGGCGTAGCCTGCCATGCGCCTGTCTCCTTCGACATTGGCCCGTCTTCGGCGACGAGTCCCGATGGTAGGGTCGACGCTACGAAGCGTGTGACGTTGCCGTCACCCCCGGAAGTAGGTAGTACGCATGGCGCACACTGGGGCCGCCCCTGAGGCTCAGTTGCTCAAGCGAGCCGTTGACGAGCTCGTCGCCCGCACTGGCCTGCCGGTCGCCTTCGGCGGGTATGAGATCGACGACGCCGTCAAAGTGTCCGCCATCACGGGAGCACGCACCGCGTCGCTCGAAGGACTCGTTGTTCACAAGTCGCGCGGGCTCGGCGGCAGGGCGATCGTGGAGCGTCGCCCGCGTCTCGCGATCGACTACCGCACGTCCCGCAACATCACTCACGACTACGACCGCCACGTTCTCGGCGAAGGCATCTCCACACTGTTCGCAGTGCCGATCCTCGTCGGCGGCGAGACGCGCGGCGTGCTCTACTGCGGGTCGTGGCTGACCTCGCCCTTCGGGGATCAGGTCGCCCGGAGCGCGTTCGCCGTCGCTGCCGAGCTCGGCACGGAACTGCGGGTGCGCGACGAGGTCGCCCGGCAGGTCTCCCTCACGCAGGGAGTCCCTGCCTCGTCCACCGTCGCTCCGGCCGCGCGCGAGGAATTGCGCGAAGCGTTCATGGAACTGCGCTCGATTGCCTCGATCGTCGCCGACGAGGATGTCCGCTCACGCCTGGCGAAGTTGGAAAGGCGTATTGCGGCTTTGTCCCGCGATGCCTCGGACCACCCCGATGAACCCGTGGTGCACCTCTCCCCTCGCGAGACCGATGTGCTCGCGTGCGCCGCGATGGGGGCGACCAATGCGGAGATCGCGTCGACCCTTCTCCTGAAAGAGGGCACCGTGAAGTCGTACATGCAGTCCGCGATGTCGAAGCTCGATGCCTCCACCCGCCACGCCGCGGTCACCCGCGCTCGTCGTGTCGGAATCCTCCCCTGACCTCTCGCTAAGGTGGCCTCATGGCTCGCAGAATCGTTCACCAGCTCGTCGACGACCTCGACGAGACCGTGTTGGAGCCCGGCGAGGGCGAGACCGTGCTGTTCTCTCTGGACGGCAAGGCGTACGAGATCGATCTGACTGAAGAGCACGCCGCGCAGTTGCGTGATGCTCTCGCTCCGTACGTCTCGGCGGGCCGCCCGTTGGCTCGATCCGGCGCTTCGGCCGCGCCTCGACGCCGTTCGGGCCAGCAGGATTACGGCCCCATTCGCGAGTGGGCCAAGGAGAACGGGTACGAGGTGTCGGAGCGTGGCCGCGTTCCGGCCACGGTGCTCGAAGCGTACGACGCCGCGCACTGACGCGACATCGGTCGCGAGCACGGCACCCGCCTGGGTGCTGCATTTGACGTGCGCGGACTCTCTGAAAGCGGAGGGGACCGCGGGTGGAAGGTGCGCGAAAAGCGAGTTAGGTTAGGCTGTGCTTACCGGGGTGTCTGACTTGTCCGCGCTCTGCGGCCGATGCCACCGGATTCAGCGACGATGAAAGGGTGGAGTCGGACGGCGAGTGCGAGGTGACGTTCGTCTGGACCGGTGCAGACGTGTCGCGCCGGATCATGGTGCATGTGAACTCGATCACCGACGCGCACCGCGAGGACATCCGGCCCGCGGTCCTGGAGTGGATCGACGATCGCGGTGTCGCTGCGATCGGCTACCGTGTGCCGGCCGACCTCGTCGCGAGCTACCGGCTCGTCGATGTGACGGACTTTCCCGACGACGTCGGCAAGGATCGCGCCGGTTGGCTGCGAGTGCATCAGGCGGGGATGGTGGACCCCCGAAGCGCGGAGCACCTGCCGAATCCGCTCGGCGCATCGTCGTCGGTGCTGCGTGGGTCTTCTGCCCGGAAGCATCCGGCGGAGGCTCGGCACGGCGCGGCGACTCCCCCGCGTTTGTTGCCCGGGCCCGCGGAAGGCACCTTCGGTGCGGCGTGGCTCACTCTCCCTGAGGGTGCGCCTGCCGAACGGGTGCTGGTCGCGTTCGACGGTGAGATGTGGCGACAGCTCGACCTGCCCGCACTCGTGGCGGCGCGCGGAGGCGTGCCCACCGCGGTGCTGTTGATCGGGTCGGGCGGGCCTTCGGACCGTGCCGCGAACCTGCCGCATCCCGACCCGGCCGCCGCGGCGGTCGCCGGCGCGCTCGACGCCGCGCGCGCCTCGGGTTTGCCAGTACACATCGGCCCGGAGCGGACGATCGTCAGCGGCCAGAGCTATGGCGGCCTCGCTGCGGGCGCCGTCGTGACGGGGTTCCCGCAGATCGCACGGGCCGCGATCGTGCAGTCGGGGTCGTTCTGGTTTCGCGCGGACACGCCCGTCACCGAGTTGCGCGACGGCGAGTCCGGCGACGTGCTCGATAGCCTCTCGTCGGCCGATACGTCGGGCGCGCGGATCGTCGTCACGTACGGCACGAATGAGGGGAGTCTCGCGACGGTGGGTGCGGAGTTCGCGCGGCGCGCTCGTGACGGTGGCGCTCAGGTCGTCGAACGTGCGTACACCGGCGGGCACGACTATGCGTGGTGGCGCACCGCGCTCCTGGACGGCCTCGACGCGCTGGACGCGCTGGCCGCCTCGGCCTGAACGCTGGAGGCATCCGCCTGACCGCCCGCAGGCCGTTCACCCGCCGCCCGGGGCAGCCCCGCTCACGCAGCGTCAGAGTCCGGCGACCGGCACTCCGAGCCAGCGGGCGAGGTCCTCGAGCTCGGCGCGCACCATCTCCTGCTCCTCCGGTTCCCACGGGCGAAGTTCGTGGATCGCATTGACGCGCAGCACGTCCCGCTTCTTGTCGAGTTCCGCGTCGAGCAGCCCCGCGAACGTATCGCCGATCAGGATCGGGTGGGCGAAGTAGCCGTAGATGCGCTGGCTCTTGGGTTTGAACTGCTCCAGCACGTACTCGAACTCGAACACTTCCTTGAGGCGCGGGCGGTCGAACAGTGTGGTGTCGTAGGGGTTGAGGATTGCGACGCGTCCGCCGGGGTCGTCGTCCAGGCTTTCCAGCGCAGCCGGGTCGACGCGCCACTTCCACTTGGACCCTTCGACGGTCGCTGCCTCCCCCGCGGTCGCGGCGCGCGTCCAGGGTGACTTCTCCTTCGCGATTCCGGCCGCCTGAAGTCGGCGTTCGGCGTGCAGCCGTCCTGCTTCTTCGGCGTCGTACTCCGGGAGATCCTGCGGGTAGACGCGCTCGGCGAGGTCCCATACGCGCAGGCGCCCCTCGCGCCGGACGATCGCGACCTTCCCGAGGCGGGCGAGGGCTTCGAGCATGCGCGGCACCTGGTTGGCGCTGTCCCAGCCTTCGGTGTAGATCGCCATCTTCGATGTGTCGTCGAACTCCGAAGCCAGGAGTGGACCTTCCTTGTCGAGTCGCTTGAGGATGCCGCGGGCGAAGTCCTTGTTCGCATCGAACCATTCCTTTCCCCGCGCGCGGAACGTCGTCGCGCGCATGACGGGAAGCATGTACGGCAGGAGCGAGGTGGGGCGGAAGGTGCCGTCGTACTCGAAGAGGGTGCGGTCGTCCTCTGCGGCCTTCTTCAGTTGGCCAGCCTCGTAGGGATAGCCGATGCGTGACCACAGGATGGTGTGCTCGGCCGTGGCGATGGTCGCGGTCGGGTCGATCTTGAGGTAGCCGAGCTGCTCCGCGACCTCGACGACGTCGACTGGGCGGTCGTAGTCGAGCAGTTGCGCCCGCACGATGAGCCGCCGCGCCTGGTCTTTGGTGAGATGGTGCACCATGACGCGAGTGTAGTTGTGAGCCCCGACAGGCCCACCCCCTCGTGATGCTGCGACTGTCGCTCACGACCGAACTGCTCATTGCGTCAGGAGAACGATCGAAGGCTCCGACACGGTCCGACGCAGGCTGCCGCCCGGGACGCGTCGCTCTGCGGTCTCGGAGCGCGACTACTCGGGCCAGTGGTTGCCCAGCCCGGGCACACTTCTCCCACGGAACGGGCCCAGTTCTCCTCCGGAACGGGCCCAGTTCTCCTCCGGAGCGGGCCCACTGCTCTCTCGGGAGCGACGCTGCCCCGTGGAGCGGGCACGCTGCTCCCGGAGCGGGACACTTCCCCCTGGAACGAGCCCCGACTCCCTGGAGTGGGCACACTTCTGCCCCGGTTAGAAGGGGGCGGGATCTCGTTTCCCCCGGTCGGAGGTGGCGGGGTTTCGCGCGGCTGCGAGGTCGGGATCGTCGATGGTGAAGTGGACGCCTGGTGGGCGGCGGTCGGGGTACTTCACCAGTGTGGGGCTGGTCCAGACCACGGTCCCGTCGGGATCCTTGTGGACCTTCCATCGGGAATGGTGTTTGAGCATGTGATGCCGTCGACACGCGTGCGACAAATTCTCCACAGCCGTCGCACCACCGAGCGCGGCGTCTTCGACATGGTCGATATCGCACTTGCGGGCGACGAGGTTGCAACCGGGGAACCGGCACCGCACATCCACCGCGCGAAGATAGCGGCGCAACTCAGCGCTTGGCCGGTAACGGTCGACCGCCAACACCGCACCAGTGAAGGGATGCGTCAGCACCCGATCAAGCCCGGGAACGTCCCCCGCGAGCCTCCGCGCGGTCACAGCGTCGATAGGTTGCACACCGTCCAGAGTCGATGATGTCCGCCCGCGGCCGGCCAACGCGAGCACGGGCACCGTCACATGCACCTCCGCACGGATATGCGCTAGAAGGTCGGCCGCACCATCGGACTCAGGCACCGCCGTCAACACCATCTCCGCCAGCAGATCCGCGCGGAGGTTATCGACCGAACGGGTCTCCCCCACGCTCGCCTCCCTCGCTCCGTCCGCGTCGCTCACCCCGTCCGCCTCCCTCGCTCCGTCCGCATCCCTCACGCCGTCGGCGCGTCTTGCCCCATCCGTGTCCGCGTTCTTCGCTCTGTCCGCGTCCTTCACCCTGTCCGCGTTCTTCACAGCGATAGCCATGGACGAAAGCCGGTCATGAATCCCGTGAGCCAGAGTCGAGGGCAGAATCGCGACGAGCTCGCTCATCGCATCCTCCACATCACGCACGAACACACCCCGACGCGTCGCGGCCTCGGCATGCCGCTCCTCAAGCGTCCCCGGCATCGCCCTCTCCGCTTCACGCTTCGCGACAGACCGCAACCGGCCCGGCGACTCCCGAACCGCGACGTCAATCACCCGCTCCTCATATCGAGCCCTGGCCTCCGCATCGGCGATGTGGCCACCACACTCCAGAATCACGGAGACATGCGCATTGTCGATCTGCCCACCCATCAACGCATCCACCGTTTCGGGGAACAGGGTCATCAAAAGCTCCGCACGTCCCATATTCCGCTCGACCGCGCGGTCGGGCTGCTTCGTCGCCGCGCCGATCTCCGCAGCGATCGCACGCACCGCCAACGCACCCTCACCAGCCTCCACCCCACTGGTCGCGAGGGTCGACGCCAACGCCAACAACTCGGTCTGCGTCGCCTCCAACACCGCCATCCGCCGACGCGTTCTCGCAATCCCCTCCACCACCGCGAAGCGCTCGAACGCCGAGGCTCCATCGTGATGCGGAATCGCTTTCATAACCCGATCCTCCCAGGGGCCTCCGACACTGAACCCCACGATCAGACGAGTTATCCACAGGTCGCGGACAGTTTTCTTCTCGAACTGAGAACCGCGTGAAGGCAAGGACGACGGGGCGCAGATCGCACGACGAAAGGACCTCGGGCACCGTCGTAACGACGGCCACGAGGTCCGCGACAGGCCGCGCAAAGCACGTGGCGCGCTCCGCTCCGTGCCCCGAGGGGAGTCGGATTCGGGTGCCGCCGCCTACAGGTGGTCTGTGGACCGGCGTTCCCACTGCACGCCGAAAAGCGCCGCAAGACCCGCGAATTCACCGCGCGAGCGCCCGGGGGGCGAAGCGCACGCTGGCGCGACCGCCCGGGGGGCGAAGCGCACGCTGGCGCGACCGAAGGCATAGACCCCGATCGCATGACCCCGCTGGCACAGACACGCGCCGAACGCGCGCCCGTGAGACTCCGCGGCTCAGCCGCGCGAGGCGCGACGGGGCGTGCGGGCGCGACCAGCACCCGCGTTGCCACCGCGTGACGCGTGGCCCTGCGCGGCCGGACGCTGGTCCTGACCGGCGCGGCCGCCGCCCTGTGCGCGACGCGAGCCGCCACCGGCGCCCTGAGCGCGCTGCGTCGACGCGCCAGAGCGGTCGGCGTAGTGGCCGGAGGAGCCGGAACGCTTCGCGCCCGGACGTCCACCCTGACCGCGGCCGGAACCGCCCGAGCGAGGCTGCTCGGCACGGGCGCCGTTCTTGGGGCCGTCAGCCTTCGGGCGGGGCTTGCCGCCGCCGCGCTGGGGCTTCTGGACCGGCGCGGGCTTGACGTAGTCGGCCGGCTGGCCGACGAGTTCGCTCACGGCGGCGCTGTCGGCGGTCACCGACTCAAGCGCTGCGCTGACCTTCGCCTTGCGCAGGAGGTCCTTCACTTCGGAGCGCTGACCCTCGAGCGCGACGGTCACGACCGTGCCCGACGCACCGGCACGCGCGGTGCGGCCGGAGCGGTGCAGGTAGGCCTTGTGTTCCATCGGCGGGTCGACGTGCACGACGAGTTCGACGTCGTCAACGTGCACACCGCGGGCGGCAACGTCGGTCGCGACGAGGACGCGTGCACCGCCGGAGTCGGCACCGAACGCAGCGAGGTTGCGCTCACGCGCACCCTGCGAGAGGTTGCCGTGCAGGTCGACGGCGGGGATGCCCGCCGCGGTGAGCTGCTTGGCGAGCTTCTTCGCGTGGTGCTTCGTGCGGGTGAAGAGGATGCGACGGCCACGGCCCGACGCCAGGTGCCGCACGAGAGCGGTCTTTGCCTCCGGGTCCGACGCGACGAACACACGGTGGGTCATGTCGACCTCGGGCACGCTCGACTCGTCGACCTCGTGACGAACCGCGTTGCGGAGGAACCGGTCGACGAGCTTGTCGACGCCACGGTCCAGCGTCGCGCTGAACAGCAACCGCTGCCCGCCCTGCGGCGTCGCGGAGAGGATGCGGGTCACGACCGGCAGGAATCCGAGGTCGGCCATGTGGTCCGCCTCGTCCAGCACCGTGATCTCGACCCGGTCGAGGCGGATGAGCTTCTGCTTCATGAGGTCATCGAGGCGACCCGGGCAGGCCACGACGATGTCGACACCGGCGCGCAGCGCCTGCTCCTGCGGACGCTGGCTGACGCCACCGAAGATCGTCGTGACGCGAAGGCCGACAGCGGCAGCCAGCGGCTCAATCGTCGCGGTGATCTGCGTGGCAAGCTCACGGGTCGGTGCGAGCACAAGCCCGCGCGGCTGGCCGGACGTGCGCGCAGCAGCCGACGCGCCGGACAGGCGCGCAACCAGCGGCAGCGCGAACGCGATCGTCTTGCCGCTGCCGGTACGGCCACGGCCGAGCACGTCGCGCCCGGCAAGCGAGTCGGGCAGGGTGTCCTGCTGAATCGGGAAGGGCTCGGTCTTGCCGGTCGCCGCAAGCACGTTAGCAAGCGACGCAGGAACGCCGAGTTCAAGGAAAGTAGACATGGGAAGATCCCTCTGGAAAAGGCACGCGACACGGTCGAGCACGGGTTGCTCGGGGTGGCGTCGGTGCGAAAGTGGCGACGGGCGTGGGAACGCGCATCGGTTCGCCGAAGATAAGGGCCTCTGATCGATCGGAGGCTGCGTGACAACGACGCTCGCGGAGAATCCGCTCCCCCAGTCTACACGCACGTGCGCCCCGCGCCTCGACCACCCCTGCGCGCAACAACCGTGGCTCTGTGCGCTCGCGCCGCCACGGCGCTCGATCCCCTCGCCACCCTGCCCGGAACTCCTCGATGTCGCCGCGCCGGCGGCTACTGTGGGACGACCTCACGTCGACAGCGATGTCCGTGTCGCAGATTCAGGAGCCCGATGAGCACCACCCCCGCCCCCGATCGCACCGGCGTCGTCGTCGTCGGGAGCGTCACCGCTGATCTGACGACGTTCTCGACGCGACTGCCCGCGCGCGGCGAGACGATCCTGGGCGATGAGTTCACCCTCATGCTCGGCGGCAAGGGCGCCAATCAGGCAGTCGCGGCGGGCCGTTCGGGTGCGCGCACGAGCATCATCGGCTGCGTCGGAGATGACCTCTTTCGGGGCCTGGTCGTCGAATCCCTCACGGCGGCCGGTGTCGATGTCAGCCACCTGCGGACGGTGCCCGGACCCACCGGCATCGCGCACATCCGTGTCGACGCGACTGCGCAGAACGACATCGTCATGGTTCCGCTGGCAAACGGTGCCCTGAACGCGGCGCAGGTCGACGCGGGTCTGGCCGCCCTCGCCCCGTCTGCCTCGGTGCTTCTCACGCAACTGGAAACTCCCGCCGCGCTCACCGCGCACATCACTGCCCGCGCGCAGGAACACGAGATGACCGTCATTCTGGATCCGGCACCCGCCGCGCAACTGGGCGAGGAGGTGTGGCGCACCGTCGACATCGTCACCCCGAACGAGTCGGAGGCCTCGATCCTGAGCGGAATCGACGTCTCCGACGCAGCCTCCGCGGAACGCGCGGGTCGATGGTTCCTGGACCGCGGCGTCGGCACCGCGCTCATTACCCTGGCCGAGCACGGCTCCCTGGTGGTGACGCCGGAGGGCGCCACCCTCGTCCCGCCACTGCGCGTTCAGGCGGTGGACACCACCGCCGCAGGCGACGCGTATGCGGGCTATCTCGGTGCCGCGCTGGCAGGAGGGAGCACGCTGATCGACGCAGTGCGGCTGGCGACCGCCGCGGGGGCTCTCACCGTGACGAAGCAGGGAGCCTCCCCCAGCCTGCCGACGGGCGCCGAAGTAGCCGCGTTTCTCGCACGCGAGACCGACGGCTGATCCCGGAAGGACCTCGCTCGCGGCGAGCACCCGTCACGCCGGCCGCAGGAAGGCGCGCCGCCCTACACGGCTCCGGTCGCGCCGAGGAGGACACCCGCCCCGTACGTCGCGGCGAGCGCGAGAGCACCGCCCAACACGACGCGGATCACGGCGCGGCGGCGGGAACTCCCCCCGATGTGCGCGGAGATCGCCCCCGTGATCGCGAGCGCAACGAGCACGACGACGAAGGTGACCGGCACGCGCCACTGCGCGGGTGGCAGCAGGATCGCCAACAACGGAAGCAGAGCGCCCGTCGTGAAGGCAACCGCCGACGCGAACGCCGCGTGCCACGGACTCACCACGTCGTTCTGGTCGATGTGCAGCTCGGCTGACAGGTGCGCCGAGAGCGCATCGTGGGCCGTGAGCTCCACGGCCACCTGGTGCGCCGTAGCGTCACTCAACCCCCGTTGACGATAGAGCTCGGTCAATTCGGCGAGCTCCTCCTCCGGCATGTCACGCAGCTCATCGCGTTCCTTGGCGATCAGCGCGCGTTCGCTGTCGCTCTGACTGCTCACGGACACGTACTCGCCGAGTGCCATCGAGATCGCCCCACCGAGAAGGCCCGCGACGCCCGCCGCCAGGATCGGACTGATCTGACTGGTGGCCCCGGCCACACCCACCACGATCGCGGCCACGGACACGATGCCGTCATTTGCTCCGAGGACTCCAGCGCGCAGCCAGTTGAGGCGCTGCGCAAGGCCCTCGCGATGCTGTTCGCCCGCGTGCGGGTGCGAAGAGGGGCTCGACATGGGGCCACTCAAGCATTCACCTTCCCGTCCCGCAACGATGGTGAGGCTCAGCACACCCACACCCAGGGGGTCGCGGGACGCGAACCCCGCGACCCGATAACGGAGTACACTCATTAATGAGGAAACTCCGGAATGATGACGATGACCGAGACGAAGCCGAGCAGGCGCGACCGCAACATGCGGGATAAGCGCGACCGCATTTTCCGCGCGGCCTCCGAACTGCTTGCGGAGCAAGGATTCGAGGCCGTCACGACGCAGGAGATCGCCGAGCGCGCGGACGTCGCCGCGGGAACGCTGTTCCGTTACGCCGCTACCAAGGGCGAGCTCCTCCTCATGGTGTACAACGAGGCATTCCGCTCCGCACTGACCGAGGGCGAGCGGCGCGCAGCGCACCTCACCGATCCCACGGCGGCCATCACCGCACTCCTCGAGCCGGTCGTCGCGCGCGCCCGCACCGATGCGGCGAACAGCGCCGCCTATCAGCGCGAAGTCCTTTTCGGCGCGACGAGCGAGAGATATCGCACCGAAGCGGTGGCCCTCGTCACAGACCTCGAGGATTCCCTTGCGCGCATCCTCAACGCCGCCGCAGAGCGCTCCGGCACGAGCCCGTCCGTGGCCGCGGTTCGAGCGGCGAGCGCGTCGATCTTCGCGGCGATGCACCTCACGATCGCGCGCCTGAGCACGAGAGCGCGCCCACACGCGGACACCATCGATGATCTCCGACTGCAAGTGAGTCAGATCGTCGCCGGCGCCCTCAGCACGACAACACAGACGCCTGGTTCGACAATGCTGAACCAGGCACACACGGAGAAAGAGAAGAACACATGAGCACCATCAAGAACGTGACCGTTCTCGGCACGGGGGTCCTCGGGTCGCAGATCGCCTTCCAGACCGCGTTCAGCGGCTTCGAGGTGACGGCCTACGACATCAGCGACGAGATCCTGGAGAAGGCCAAGGAGCGCTTCGCAACGCTCGCGGCCACCTACAAGACTGACGGCCTGGACCCGGACGGGACGAAGACGGAAGCGGCGCTCGGACGCCTGAGCTACTCAGCCGATCTCGCTGAGGCGGTCGCGGACGCGGACCTCGTCATCGAGGCGGTTCCGGAGGTCCTCGAGATTAAGCAGGAGACCTACGAGAAGCTCGGCAAGGTCGCGCCGGAGAAGACGATCTTCGCGTCGAACTCCTCCACCCTCCCCCTGAGCGCGCTGAAGGACTTCACCGGGCGCCCGGAGCGCTTCATCGGGCTGCACTTCGCGAACCAGGTGTGGAAGTTCAACACCGGCGAGGTCATGGGCACCACCGACACCGACCCGGCGGTCTTCGACACGCTGGTGGAGTTCGCCGGCGACATCGGCATGGTTCCGATTCCGATCCACAAGGAGAAGCCGGGCTGGCTGCTCAACTCGCTCCTCGTGCCGTTCCTCTCGGCAGCTCAGGACCTCGCGTTCGGCGGCTACGCCGAGCCGGAAGACATCGACAAGGTCTGGCGCATCGCGACCGGCGCTCCCAAGGGCCCGTTCCAGATCCTGGACATCATCGGACTCACCACGCCGTACAACATCTCGGTGCACGGCGACGAGCACGCCCAGCAGGTGGCGGCGTGGCTCAAGGAGAACTACATCGACAAGGGCAAGCTCGGCCTCGCGAGCGGCGAAGGCTTCTACAAGTACGGAGCCGACGAGCGCGCGTAATTGCGACGCGTAGGGGGGGAGGGTTCGGCCGTTGGCCGGGCCCTCTTCGCGTGAGTGAGCACGCACGTGAGTGAGGTACGGCGCGCACGACCCGTCCGAGACCCGGGTGTGACTTAGCTAGAGACCGTCTACAGCCACAACGGTGTCCCGTTGCCCGACACGCCTCACGCCATCATGCGACTCGATGCCTGTGTAGGCAAGCGAGGCATCCTCGCACCGGTGGAATGCGAAAACGGCCCGGTTCATGTGTCCGGCGTTGAAGACGCCGAGCGAGACTAGTAGGTCACAATCGGCCACTGAGAGACCCGTCACCGCGTGGAACAGAGTTGACTAGAGCCTTGTCGGGCCCCGGACGATCAGGCGCGTTGCCTCTCAGAGCGACGCATCGCTCCTTCGAGTCGTCCGGGCTCTAGAACGATTCTCGGGAGATCGCCCCAGCATCAGCCATACGCTCCAGTAGTCGAAGTAGAGCCCCGGCCTGACGATCGGACGGAATCTTCCCCCGGCGAAGACCGAACAACTGGACCAGATCGCTCTCCAGCGGCGACAGTCCGCCGGAGCGATACACGCCATCCCACACGACCGGCTTCACCGCGAGCACTCTCTGGATAGCCTCGAACCCAGTGTCCATAGCTCGCTGTTTTCGCTCATCCTTTGCGAGGGTCCGTGACTCGTCACCACCGAGAAGGTCCTGGTCGACCGCATCTGGGAGCCATACTCGCGTTCTCGTGAAGCGCTCCCAGCAGGCCTGCTGCTTCGCCCACTGAGTCACATTCGCCTGTGGGCGTTCATCATCAGTGAGGTGCAGTTGCGCCTCGTGCGCGACCTCCAGCAACGCATTGAGCGTGACATCACTGATCGACTGGCGCTGCCAGACCTGCCCAAAGTCGTACTTGGCCCCGCCGAACTGTGTATCAATCTGCAACGCGAACCGGGCTATGGCGTAAGCCACGATATTCGCGAGGTATCCGGGTGAAGACTTATACCAGTCCTCCTTCAGGATCGCGGATCGCAACTGCTCGAACATGATCGACTTCGCAATGTTGGTCCTGAAGTAACCGTCTCCGAACTGGTCGCTGTCCTGCGCCCATGTCTTGTCGACCGCAACGGCATAATCGGCGAAGACGCTCTGCGCACCCTTGCTGACGAGATGCGGCTTCTTGCCCCAGCAGTACGCGTACTTCGCCCAATCCGTTTTCGTGATCCGCTGACTCTTGGGGTACTCCAGCTCGAACTTCTTCTGTTCGTTGGCGCTTCCCCTGGCCGCGCGATCGTTCTCCCACTGACCTCGAGCACGTTCATAGAACCACCCCGATTGATACTGCTCACCCTCTCTTGCCGGCGCACGCAGACGGCGGCTGATCTGTTCCATCCGGACGTGGAAGTCATGGGTGGAGAAAAGATCAGCCCCGCTGACGCGGTTCTGACTGTTTGCATACTTCGCTACAGCATGTACGACGGTAGATGCGTTGGCGGGATCGACGACCACGAGCTTCATCTGCACAGATACGCCGTCGACGTTGCGCTCGCGGCTACCTCGAAGATAATGCGCTATGGATGAGGTCGTCTGGCCACCGTTGACGATCTGCCAACCCTTGATCGACTTGATGAAAGTGCCGCGGCGGACGTCACCCACTTCCACGCTTACAGCGGTCGTAGTCAGGCCGTTGTTGTACGCGAGGAACCGATCGGGCGCGTCGCGGAGCGTCTCCTGGATGCCACGATTCACGGCGCCACGGGCGCTCAGGAACGTTCGCACGTTCGACTCCAAGAGCAGACTGCCGTGCTCCTCGAAGACATCTGCCAGAACTTGTGCGGGGATGATCGCGAGATAGCTGGGCAACGATGTATCGGTCTTCTCGGCGATCAGGCAGGGGAGCCCGTTCGGCATCCACCGCGTGAAGTCGATCTCGATGTCCTCGCTTCGCGTCTCGGGGAGGGCGGCGTCGAGGACGCGTCGTTGATCCCAGATCTCATATGTGGTCTTGACTCCAGCGGTCGAGTCACTATCGATCGTGCGGATGCGTTCGCTCATCACCCCGTCGGTGATGAGGACTGCACGTATCTTCGATACGGATCCCTGTGCGATCTGGCGAGCGAAGTAATCGGCGTACTCGGCCTCCCGCGAGGATGCCTCAAGATTCGACGCCAGCCACCCATCGGCCGAACTCCCAATGAATGCAGTGGCGCGCCCGAGCGCGTCGCGCGCATCCGTAAGTGTGAGGATCTGGTCAGAACCGAAGTAACGCCCTGCTACGACTGTGAGCGAGTTGTCAGTGCTGTCTTCGGCGTACCCCAAGAGCTCCAGCCGACGCCCACGGGGCCCGCGACACTGAAGCACTTCGATGTTCAGGTCGAAGATCTGCTCAGCGTCCTCTAAACGTCGCGCGAAAACCCTCGCGAACGCCTCAACCTCGAACGCTGTCGATCCCGCGGCTTCTATGCTGATCTCGTTGCGCAGATCGTCGATGTCAGACATAAGCCGCCGCGACCTCCGCGAGCAATGGTGCGTCATCATCCCGGAACGGCTCGAGAGCCTCAAGCTGAAGAGAATAGGAGACCGCGCGAACTCCGACCGGGAGACTATCTTTCGTGATGCGTGGAAACCCATCCACGACGTGGTAAATCTGCCATTCATTGGACGCAAATCGCCATTGAGCATAATACGGGTCTGACTGGTCGAATCCGAGCGCCTCCACGGCCGATGCCCACAGAGCCTTTGCGCCACTGTCTTTCGCGATGAGCAAGTTCGCCTCATCGACGATTTCCAGGAACGCTGTTCCGAAGTGGTCCTGTGGCGCGATGGTGGCGACGGATTTCACAAGTAAGTGCAGGGCCCCAGAGGGTGCGTCAAGCTGGTGTTCAGAAGAGATCTGCACCGCCTTAGCGGGTACTCGCGCCGACTTGACCTCGATTGAAGTTCCGTCTGCGAACTTAAAGTCAGTCGCTCGGTACGGTCCGGCCCACGCGAGCAACGCGTCGCGAATCGAGACTCCCGCCCGCACCAAATCGATCAAGAGCTCAAGCTCGACGAAGAGACCGCGCAGTGCCGACTCGCTCAAACGATCAACGCGACGCGCGAAGAACCGTCGGAACTCATCCACCGCGGCGATCAGCGCATCCATGGCTGCGTCCCGTGTCTCTGCGGCCGCCGTCTCGCGATAGACCAGTTCGACCAATCCCACGAAGGCGGGCGCAGCGATACCTGCGCGTGTCGGCCTGACCAGAATGCTCCGTCTGCCCGAACGAGTCGCCTCCACAACGTCGAAGCCCTGACCGTCGTCGATCGCGGCCCCGGGGGGAAGCTCGGCATCTATGAGAAGCCCTGGACGGTCCCCCAGATTCATCACGTACATCGGGAGGAATGGATGCCCACTCAGGCCGAAGGTGCGGTGCGGCTCCCCCGCCATCGCCTCATGAAGCGCTTCTGCGATCAACCGTCGACCTCCTCGTGGAACTCTTCATCTCCGTCATCGATGCCGAAGAACTGCTCCTGCCAGACGGTATTCACGAGGAGCTTCACGCCGCGCTCCTGCCGCTGTCGATCCTCGTCGCTGTCGAGGTCGAGCGGAGGGAAGGCGACGCGCACCGCCCATAACGGCGATTCGCTCGAGATTGAGACAGTCGGAGGACGATCCCCCGCGACGGGCTTGGTGGTTACTGCGTAGAGCATCAGGGTGGGGTGCGTCACAGCCGATTTCGCCGTGATCTCCTCTAGCGCTCGTTCAGACCCATACTCGCGGTCGACGCGCTCGCGGAGCTGTGCGTATTCCTCAGGGTTGAGCGAGTTTGCGAGGTCCGTCGGGCTCGCGACCTGCCGATTCTTGAAATGCAGATAGGTACCCGCGTCGTCCTTCGACTGCAGCTGATTACGGACCGAGCTCCGAAAGGTCTCTGGGAGCCCTTCGATGGACACGGGGTCGCCTGATCCACTGACGATGACGACGCGCCAAGAGCCCGCGTTCTTGGCATCGCTTAGGAACTTGGTGATCTGAGGCCGCTCAACATTCGGACCGGTTCCGAAGAACAGGTCCGACCTGTGCGCGGTGAACCCGTCGAAAAACTCCGAAACATACGCGAGCGGGACGTGATGCCACCCAAAGGCCTGCCCTTTAGTCGCGAATGCGTCTCCGCTCGCGGCGAGCCGGCCGACCAACTGCGAGATCGCGCTAGCGTTTCGCTGAAGGTCTTCGGTGGCCATATTGACCGACTGCTTGACCTGGCCGTGCAGATTGACGACTACCTCTTCAATTCTGGCGGCTCGACGCTTGTTCGCAGCCACGATCGCGATCTCGGGGATGAGGCGAATCTTTAAACCGAACTGCTCGGGAGTCAGACCGTGCGCCTCCATCTCGCGGAGGTCCTCGCGCAGCTCCTGACTGATACCGGCGACATTGCTGAAGATCTCATCGACATTGCCAGGCATCCAGATCCGCACCAGATCTTCGTACCCAGGCCGATAGCCGAACCATCGCCCCATCTGCAGAAGCGTGTCGGCGTTGCCTGGTTGCCGGACAAAGTAACTGACCTGCAACCCATCGAGGGTGAGGCCGCGCGACAGCACGTCGCCTCCGACATAGATCACGGGGCGCACATCGTGCGCTGCTCGCTGCTCCGGAGTCATTTGACGTCGACTATTAACGCGCTCCTTCGAGGTCTGATTGTTGACAAGATCTATCCGATAGGTTTTTGCGACTTGAACGAGCCGGTTGGACACCTGCGCCCATGAGAGCTCTCCAGCAAGCACTGTCGGGTAGAAACGCTCCGCCAGGTCGCGGATCCGCGTGGCTAGCGGACCCCTGCCTGCAGCCGCATAGCGCTCGAACTCCATCTCGATCACTTGGGCAACGGTGTGCGCGAACTGAGAGATGGCATCCTTCACTCGCGCCTGCACCATGTTGAATCGAGATATGTTCACCATCATCGAAGCGGGTCGAGCCTCGCCATCCCGCGCGAGGCGTACAGCGCTTCCGATGAAGAAGGCGATGATCGCATCCTCCAGGCTCGACGGGAGAGCGTCGAAGGGGTGATCCTTCTTGTGCTTGAGTGGAAGTTCTCGAAGGCAGTCCTCGACGTCGGTACTGACGGCGTCGCTGTCGGCGCCGAAGTACGTCCCTACGCCGAGGTAGTTGCTAGGCGATGCCAGCGCCCGAATGTAGTTGCTCGGAAAAAGGTCGTCTTTGATCGTGTGGTCGATGAGGACGTTCGCGAACGGAGTGGCCGTGATCCCGAGATAGGTGCTACGCGACGAGACGTCTAGTAACCCTCGGATCGCCTTGTTTACGCGGGTGGGGTCGCTGTCCGGATCGGCCGTGTTCGGACTACCCCAGTCGGCCTCGTCATCCACGACGACGAGGGGAAGATCGAAACCGTTCGGGCCGGCCTGTTGCTGAATGTATGCCTTCACGTTCTCCAGCATCCTGACGTTCTTCTTGATCACGAACACCGTTGGAACGCCTGTATCGACCCACACGGTGGATGCGAGCTTCGAGGACGCGCTGAAGTCACGGCGGACCGTTGTCATGCCGATCGTCCGAAATGTTTGATCGACCAACCCGATTCCGGTGCGCATCTGCGCCCCGGCGACGCTGATGTTGTCTTCGAGGAACGACGAGTTCGTGCCAGTGAGGTCGACATCGATCCGGAGTTGAGTCTGACTACGAAGGTCGTTCGTATGACCACCGAGAACGATGATGACTCTGTAGCCGTAGTCGATTGCCTTGTTCAGCACGCCGATGTAGGTCGCGGTCTTTCCTGATTGAACTTCGCCCATGAGAAGGCCGCGCCGGGCCCAGCGCGCCTTGACAGTCGGGTCGCCCATGAGTTCGACGACCGCGTCGGTCTGACGTTCGAGCGCATCAATGACCTGCGGCGCCCAACCACGTGAGATGAGCAGACCACGGTAGGCGAGCCACCTCTTCTGTTCGATCGTCGGCTGGCGGTCGGCCATCCACGGCCTGAACGCTCGGTCTACGATTCCGACGTCGATCCCTTGAGTGACGTTGCCCTTCGTCGTGACAACGACAACCACCTGCTCGATCTCAAGCTGACTCAGCTCGGGGGTGAGGATCCCGCTGAGTTGCCGCGCCTTGATCTCAAGCTCGTCGAGAGCCACCGAGGATCTCCGTTTGCGGTTCTCGTTGACCACCCACATCGTCAGCTGAGCCTCCAGGCTTCGCTGGTCTTCACTGAGCGCCATCGGTGTCCCCTTCCAGGACAAGATCGACAAGAGCCAGAAGATTGCTGACTCGGTTGAAGGGTTCAATCGAGGAGAGCTGGGCCGCTACCTCCGCACTTCTCGTCCCCAACGCTCCAGCACCTTGAAGTAGCCGAAGCTTCGCGATCACCAATTCCTCCACCGGAGACGCGTCCGCCGTCACCCCACTCGCAGCCATGACGGCGTACAGGTCCTGGGCGGGATAGCCCGAGGCCAGCATCTCTAGTGCCGCGTCCAAGAGTCCCACTTTCTCGGAGGCGAGTTGCTCTCGCAGTACGACGAGCAGAGGATGCTCTGCGTTGACCACATAAGAGACTCGCCCCTGCCGGTCCACGACCTTCTCCCACACGCGGGTCAGATGCGCATCCGACTCGCGCCGACCTCGATAAGTGTGGACACGCCGACCTCGATCTAGCAGTGGCTCGATCAGACGTTTGAGGTGAGACTTGAACGACGCAGGCGGCTCAGCTCGAGACTTCTTGATATCGAGTTGCCAAAGGTGATCGAGCGTATTCGGAATGTCCACACGGATACGCGTCTGCTTCGTAAGCTCGCTCTTCGCCGCAAGGCCGTACCAACTGCCATGTGAGATCAGGCGGCGATTGCGGTAGATGTAGAGACCCTGCGCCTCACGCATACCGGTTGAGAGGTCATTTCGTGCGCGTTCCGCAGGCGTGAGACCGGATGGGTGCGGCAGAGTGAATGCTGTGACCCGGACCAGTTCGCCTCGAATGCGGACCTCATCGGTGGGGCTCGTCTGAGTGCGTGGATTCGACTCGAGGAACGGGTCAAGCGGACTGAGCTTCGATCCGTTGATGCGGATCGTAATTCCCGCGCGTCCGCTCTTGAGGAAGCGATGAAACACCAGCGCGAGGCTCTCGCGCGCTGCCACAAGAAGACCCCGGAGGTGACCGCCGCAGTCGTAAGTGTCGCCGAGCAGGAGGTCGAGAGACTGCCAGATGACGAGCGTGCCGCTCTCCCTCGCATCAAAGGCGCTCCACAGTGGCAGGCGTTGGATCTGATCATCGCCGAGTAGAAGAAGTGACCAGCGACCCGTCTCAAGCACGTGATCGATGTCCCAACGCAACGCGGTCGTGGCACCTGCCCGGCGTGTGACGACAGTGACGGAGCGCGCTTGAGAAAGTGATGCCGTCTTGAGCCCGAGGCCAAAGCGTCCGAGATCCTCTGCCTCACGCTCTCCCGCGTCACCCGCGAGCCGTAGCGCCTCCTTGGCGACTTCTGGTGACATGCCCCGACCATCGTCGAGGATCGCGACGTATTCACCGTCGATGACGTCCGCGTCGACGTCGATCGACCTCGCACCCGCCGTGATGCTGTTGTCGATCAGATCAGCGAGCGCGGCTTCGAACGAGTAGCCGACAGAACGCATCGATTCGAGCAACCGAACGCTCGGAGCAACCTCCAGTTCTTGCACGTAGTTCCCCTGTCCCACAGAATCTTAGTTCAGAGGAACATATCGCTTCGTCCGCCATCGACCTGCGATACGAGCTCCGACATACTCGCAGGCACACTCGGATAGTCAGATCCCCGGAACGACTTGAACAAAGCAGTGAAGATTGCCTCAGCCCCGCGCACTGGCACCGCCATTCCGATTTGCTTACGAACACTCCCCTTGGATCCGGCGAAGACGAAGTCGTCCGGGAAGGACTGCAGGCGGGCGCGCTCCCTGTTCGTCAACGCACGCGGCTCGTTCCAGTGGTAGACGTGGGTACCGCCACCGCCGCCACCGGTGACTGTGTAGGACGGCTGATCCTCCCGCAACCTTTTGTATACCTGACTCAGGGTCGCGCGCGTGTTGATCTTGAGATGTTCCGGCAGTCTCGCGGTGAATGCATTCTCGCCCGGAAGAATATGCGCAAGCCGCTCCACAACCTGTGGCGACTGCCGTGTGTATTCGTGATTCGGAAGGTCGCCCGTCATCCGAGGGTGTGTCAACGCGTAGCCGGCGGTGACCGTCCGCTCATCCCCCCTGTTCAGCGGGGCAGGAACTCGAAAGTCGACATCCTGGTCTTCGCGAATGCCGACGACCACAATCCGCTTGCGCCTCTGGGGCACCCCGTACTCATCGAAACTGTAGAGGTGCGGAAAGAGGCGGTATCGAAGACCTTCGGCAGGCTGCTGCAAATGATCGAGGATCTGCCGGAACGCGCGCCCCTCATTTGCTCCGCGAAGGCCTGACACATTCTCGGCGACGAACCATTTCGGCGTGTGGGATGCCAGCACTCGGACGCCGTAGGTATACAGGGGACCGAAGTGACCGTCGAGCCCTTTCCATTCCCCGACGAGACTGTAGTCGTTGCAGGGGAATCCGAAAGCGAACCCGTCGATCCCAGGTAGACCGTCGATGTCCAGGTCATGGACATTCTGATGAATCACGGAGTCCGCGGTAGCCCCCGGAATGTTACTCCGGTAGGTCACGCACGTGTCGGCGTCATAGTCGTTCGCCCATGCGTGAGTGAGGTTCACGCCGGAAACCGCCGCCGCCCGATGGGCCCCAAGCGCCATTCCACCCGGTCCACTGAAGAGCTCGCCCATGCGAAACGAAATCTCGGTCATGGGGCTCCTTCGAACGGGACAACTGGTGGCAGCTTACAGGCTCAGCGTGCCGCAGCTGGTCAACACGCTCACCCGAAAGTTAGTACCAGGTTCCGACACCGGAGTAGCTTGTCGGCATGTCATGGGCGGTGGATGAAACCTCGCGGCGAACAATGCTAGCGAACCGTCGGCGGGATACCTCACCCGAGGTCGCCGTGCGCAGACGACTGCACGCGGCAGGCCTCCGATACAGAGTTGATTTCCCGCCCCTCGGTGATCGACGCCGAGCCGACATCGTATTCACGAAGCAGAGAATCGCAGTTTTCATTGACGGCTGCTTCTGGCATGGATGCCCGCACCATGCCACGATGCCGAAGCGGAATGCGGATTACTGGGCGCCTAAGCTGGAGCGCAATGCTCAGCGCGATCGAGAGACGGACCTACTTCTAAGCGAGGCGGGCTGGATATCGCTTCGATTCTGGGAACATGAGCCTCCCGAGTCGGTTGCAGCCTCAATTGCCCGCGCCCTGTCTGCTTTGCGCGACAGGACACAGGCGGTGACAGCGCCCGCTCGGCGCCAAGGAGCGCAGTTTCCGTCAACTGCGCCGGTAGCGCGATCCCCTCTGCGGCGACAAGACTACTGCGACGGGCCTACGACTGCGGGTCGGAGACGCCCTCTTGTCGCTGAAGTCTAGGCAGGACGCAACCAGCCTGATGTGATTGCCCTGTTCGAGACCTCGAATCTGCCCGATTCTGATCTTCGGAGACGGCTGACGAAGCCCTCTGAACTGTGCCGCCGTCGATTCGTAGTTGGCCGAAACGCGGACGGAAACGTGCTCTAAGAGTCCTACCCATCGAGGAATACCTGATCAGGCAAATAAGAGTGCCCCTGGAGGTGTCTGGGTTCGGGACATAGGTCACAGGTGATAGGTCGCTGGTGAGTCGCGTCATAAGTCACAGTCGGCGGTATGTCGAAGCACAGGGTGATCGTGTTGAAGGTCGTCGCGAAGCAGCTCACCGTCACCGAAGCGGCCGAGCAGTACGGGCTCTCACGAAGGCATCTGCACCGGCTGCTGGCCCGTTACCGGGAGGAAGGTCTCGACGGGCTTGAGTCACGCTCCCGCGCGCCTCGAACCTCACCGCAGAGAACGACCGATCGGGTGCAGGATCGTATCGTCGAGTTGCGCCGAGCCCTGACCGCTGCCGGGACCGACGCCGGGCCGGTCACGATCGCCTGGCACCTGCAACAAGAAGGCCTCCGAGCACCATCGACGTCCACAATCAGACGAATCCTGCACACCGCCGGGCTGATCACCCCCGAACCCCGCAAACGCCCCCGCTCGTCCTACGTCCGGTTCGAAGCCGCCCAGCCCAACGAGACCTGGCAATCCGACTTCACCCACTGGCGCCTCTGTGATGGCAGCGACGTG
>JASCPE010000040.1 GCA_029959865.1 Microbacteriaceae bacterium PS02070
CCCTACGTCCCCCGCTTCCTGGGGAGCGTCGACGCGTCCTGGCCGGACGTCGGCCGCGACTCGGGATCGGCCTTCGGCACCCTGGGGTTCGCGCAGGAGTTTCTGCCCGGAGTCCGTGACGGCTGGCCCCTTGCACTGGAAGCTGCTCGGCAGGGGCACGACTTCACCGCGTCCGCTCGGGAGCTCGCGCTCGCCGGGGCCGGTGTGCACAGCGCTCTCGGCGACGTCCTACCGACGACGGACGCCACCGACGACCTCATCGAGGGGACGGGGGTGTCCTGGGGGC
>JASCPE010000041.1 GCA_029959865.1 Microbacteriaceae bacterium PS02070
CGTTCACGGTGTCGAACACGGGCAATGTGACGTTGGATGGTGTCTCGGTTGAGGATCCGATGGTGGGTCTGTCTGAGCTGTCGTATGAGTGGCCGGGTGTTGAGGGTGTCCTCGCTCCGGGTGAGACCGTGACGGCGACGGCGACGTATACGTTGACGCAGGCTGATGTGGATGCTGGGTCGGTGGAGAACGCGGCGACTGCGTCGGGTAACCCGCCGACGGGTGAGCCCGTCGAGGAGCCGGGTGAGGAGATTGTCCCGATCGAATCCGCGCCGGGTCTGTCTT
>JASCPE010000042.1 GCA_029959865.1 Microbacteriaceae bacterium PS02070
CAGTCTTCCAGTCCGCATCATGTGGAGCATCTCGAAGGCCCTCTCGTGGCTCGTTCCCGCGGCGATCGCCGTGCTCCTCGCCATCCCCTGCCGCCGCCTCCTCGTCGGCCGACCGTTCGCGCCGCTCATGTCGCGACTCGCTGTCATCACCGGTGTCCTCGTCGCCGTCGGTGGCTCTGCCGCGCAGGTGCTCGGCGATGTCGCGGGTGGCCTTGCATCGAGCGAACTGCTGCTGTGGGCCTCCGGCATGTACCCATCTGACATTCCCTGCATCGAGAACGTGCC
>JASCPE010000043.1 GCA_029959865.1 Microbacteriaceae bacterium PS02070
ATGCGGGAAGCGTCGCGATGCCAGCGGCGCTCGCCTGGCAGGGAGTCCCGGT
Organism: Microbacteriaceae bacterium PS02070; assembly: GCA_029959865.1. Classification (GTDB taxonomy): domain Bacteria; phylum Actinomycetota; class Actinomycetes; order Actinomycetales; family Microbacteriaceae; genus Microbacterium. The sequence continues at coordinate 53 of JASCPE010000043.1, forward strand.
CGTCACCTCATCGCGGGTCGCCCGCGGGGTGACGCCGACCCCGTGGTGGGGCGCGGGAGATCTCGCGAATTCGCCGAAGGCAGAGTCCGCCGCCTCCACGGGGCGCGCCCTCGCCGTACTGCACTCGGCGTCGCTCCCCGCAACGCCGATGCTCGATGCGCGGGGCGCGTTGTCGGGTGCGGGCGATGCCGTCGTGACGCTGCTTCCCGCGGCGGGCGGTCGCGCCCGAGCC
>JASCPE010000044.1 GCA_029959865.1 Microbacteriaceae bacterium PS02070
CTGCAGGCTGTGCAGCCGATTCTGCCCGCGCTGCTTGGGGACGTTGATGGGACGCCAGTTGACCGCTGAGGTCGCCTGTTCCATCAGGAGCCAGGGCCGTCCTCCGCCGAGCGAACGCATGAGATCGCGGGTCGCTGCCGCGAGGATGTGACTCCGAGAGTCGGCCGGGTCGGGGTACAGGTCGTCGGAGATGACGTCGACCTCGCGCGCCCACGCCCAGTAGTCGGCGTGCCGGAACAGCCCCATGAAGTTCGGCGTGGCTACGGCATCGGGGGCGACGGAGC
>JASCPE010000045.1 GCA_029959865.1 Microbacteriaceae bacterium PS02070
GGGCGACCTCGTCGCCGAGGTAGAGAACGGGAATGCCGCCCATCGACAGCACGAGGGCGTGCGCGAGGACGAGCCGCTGTACCCCCGCGAAGCCGGTGGTCGTGACGCCCGCGAGCGCCGCAGCGCTGCCGGACACGTGGACCCGATCGCGATGCGCGAGCCCTGCCGAGTACGAGCCGGGGACCTCACCCGCGTAGAACGCGCGGAGGCGACGGCCCTGCGCAACGTCGTTCCAGCGGAGGGCATCGTGGTCGCGGACGGCGACGATGCGGTCTTCTCCGGCG
>JASCPE010000046.1 GCA_029959865.1 Microbacteriaceae bacterium PS02070
CTGCAGTACTCCGGCGACATCGCGAAGGCTCTGGTCGCGGGCGCGGACGCCGTCATGATCGGATCTCTGTTCGCCGGCACCGATGAGTCTCCGGGTGAGATCCTCTTCGTCGGCGGTAAGCAGTACAAGCAGTACCGCGGCATGGGCTCGCTCGGAGCGTTGCAGACGCGCGGCATGAAGACGTCCTACTCGAAGGATCGCTACTTCCAGGCCGACGTCCCGAATGATGACAAGCTCATCCCGGAGGGCATCGAATGCCAGGTTGCCTACCGCGGCCCTGTGT
>JASCPE010000047.1 GCA_029959865.1 Microbacteriaceae bacterium PS02070
CTGTTGAGCACGCTCCTCGGCATCGCCGCGGCCTCTTCGGCGCATCCTCGCAGATCGGTGTCCCCCTGGGGCTTCTGCTCGCATCGGGCACGATGGCGCGGATGACGGTCATCGCGCCGGGTGATGCCTTCCTCGAGTGGGGCTGGCGCGTGCCGTTCCTGCTGTCGATCGTGCTCATCCTCGTGGGGTACTACATCCGACGCCGCGGCGAGGAGAGCCCCGTCTTCACGGAGCTTGCGGCACGCAAGGAGCAGGCGAACACGCCGATCGCCCAGCTGTTCCG
>JASCPE010000048.1 GCA_029959865.1 Microbacteriaceae bacterium PS02070
TGCTGCTACGGCGACCGGCGTGGCGTTCGAGGGCACCAAACTGCGCGGCAGCGAGGTCGTCGGAATGCCGCTGCGGCGAGAGATCGTCGACCTCGACGCGCCCGCACGGCGTGACGACGCCGCTGCCTTCTTCGACCTTGACCCGCAGCGTCCGGTCCTCCTGGGCTTCGGCGGCTCGCTGGGTGCGCGCCGGATCAATGAGGCACTCGCGGGAGCATGGCGCGACATCGTCGATGCCGGGTGGCAGATCGTCCACGCGGTGGCGGAGAAGAACACCATCGC
>JASCPE010000049.1 GCA_029959865.1 Microbacteriaceae bacterium PS02070
CCCCCGAGTACATCGACCGGGACCGGAGCCGCCGGTGTGTACTTCGAGGGTAGGGCCGCAGGGGGACTACGAGTGTGATCGGCGCGACCGACGAGTGAATATTTGATAACGCTCCGATCACGATTTTCGCGAAACGACGACTGCCCCGCGGCCTGATGGCCACGGGGCAGGCGTACCGGTATGCGCTCCTCGGTGGAGATTACTCCGCCGGCTCGGCGGGAGTGTCGTCGCCACCTTCGGCTTCATCGAGGCCCGGCTCCAGCGCCAGCTTGCCGCGGTCG
>JASCPE010000004.1 GCA_029959865.1 Microbacteriaceae bacterium PS02070
TTGGGCCCCCGGCGCGGCTGACGAGAACAACACGCGCTGACGCTCCGGGTCGAGTGCACCGAGGAGGGCGGATGGCCCTCCTCGGTGCACCTCAGAGATCGCTCTACGCTCAGCGGACCGACTTGATGCGCCACGTGGTGAGCATGGCTCCGAGCGCGAGGACGGCTCCGAACAGGAACAGGAGCGGGTAGTTCGATCCGGCTCCGATCGCCAGGATGAATGGTGCGGCGAGAGGCGCAAGCGTGCCGGGGATCGACGAGGACAGGTAGTAGATCGCCATGTACTTGCCAGCCTTGTCCTTCTCCGGCAGAAGCTGGGTCGCCATTGCGAGGTCGACCGAGGTGAAGGCGCCGGTACCTGCGGCGAGCATCGTTCCACCGATGGCGAAGACGATGAAGTTGGGCGCGATTGCCGCGGTGACCAGTCCTGCTGCGATCAGTGCGGATGCCGTGTAGATGAACGGCTTGCGGCGACGCAGCTTGTCGGAGAGGAATCCGCTGAGGATGGCGAACGACATCGTCGCGAACACGCTCAGCCCGCCGACGATCGCAATCAGGCCCGCGGCTTCATCAGCCGTGTATCCGAGGCGAGAGAGCATGAAGTAGAGCTGGTACGTGCTGAAGAACGTGAAGCCGAACTGGAGGAGTGCCTTGCCGAGCCACACCCATGCGAAGTCGGGGTACTTGGCGGGGTTGAAGACGAAGCTCGCGAAGATCGTGCGGATCGACTGTGCTCGTGCCTCCTTCGGCGCAGGAGAGTCCTTCACCGTGACGAAGAAGAGGACGAGGGCAAGGGCGAAGACTGCTACCGGCAGGAGGAAGAGCATGACGATGCTGCCGGTGAGCTGTGAGCCCAGGAGGTAAGCGCTGATGCCGGCAAGCGAAGCCGATGCACCACCGAGTGCCCCGACCCGCCCGCGTTGGTAGCTGGGCACGCGCTCGGCAAGAACGGGATTGAAGCCAGCGCTCATCGCGCTGATTCCCAGCTGCAGTACGGCGAACCCGGCGAGTGCGACCGGCACGACGGGTGCGAGCGCGATGATCACGCCGCCGACTGCGGCAAAGATCGCGCCACCGGCGAGCCACGGACGGCGTCGCCCCCACTTCAGACGGGTTGCATCGCTGAGCACACCGAAGACGGGGCCCGCGACGAGGCCGACCAGCCCGCCCAGCCCCAGGATGATGCCGAGGCTGGCGTCGCGGGCACCGGGGTCAATCAGCTGGACCTTGTAGGCGACGCTAAAGAGCGTCGGGGTGAGCATCGTGAGGTTGAACCCGTAGTAGGTCAACATGTACACGACGATGAACCAGACCCCTACGCGGGGCGGTTCTTGCGGGTCGGGCTGATTATCCGGGGCATCATGCAAGATGCCCTGCGTCGTCCTAGCCGCAGCCTCGGGAAGCTTTGCAGCTCCGAGGGGGGTCGAGGAGGGGTTGCCCAGATCTTCTTTCATGATGGCTCCGTTGGCATCGGGGATGAGGTGGCACGTGTGTTCGTGCGGATCGTTGCCTTGACCATAGTCCTGCTATTGTCACGTGTCAATACCGCTCTCGCCCTGCTCAAAGCTGAAGGCCCCCGACCAAGTTTCCTTGATCAGGGGCCTTCGTTTTGTTGCGGGGGCAGGATTTGAACCTACGACCTCTGGGTTATGAGCCCAGCGAGCTACCGAGCTGCTCCACCCCGCGGCACAAGATAAGAGCTTAGCACGGGTGAAAGGGGGTGGCGAATCGGGGCGGTACTGGCGGCTGGCTTGCCGCCGGGGGATGCGGAGACAAGGATGGGGGCATGCGCACGCCCCCTTTTCCCGGACGCGGGACTCCTCAATGACCGCCGTCCTCGTGGGTGTCGCGCAGTTCGCCCCGACCGCATCCGCAGAGGCGAATCTCGAGGATATCGAAGAGCTCGCGCGCCGCGCACACGCGCGCGGCGCGCGTGTTGTGCTCTTCCCGGAGTACTCGAGCTATTTCGTCGACCCGTTCGATGATTCGCTGCAAGCCCACGCGCAGACCCTGGACGGCGATTTCGTGCACTCGCTTGTCGCCCTCGCGGGGAAGCTTGATCTGGTCATCGCGGCGGGGATGGTCGAACGTGCGAGCGATGGGCAGCGGGTGCGGAACACCGTCGTCGCGGTGGACGGCAACGGCGTCATCGCGCACTACCGCAAGCTCCATCTCTACGACGCGTTCGGTCAGCGTGAGTCCGACTGGGTCGAGCCGGGCGAGATCACTGCGCCCGCGACCTTCACGGTCGACGGGGTGCGCTTCGCGCTCATGACCTGCTACGACCTGCGGTTCCCCGAGGTCGCCCGCACGCTTGTCGACGCGGACGCCGAGGTGCTCCTGATTGCGGCCGAGTGGGTGCGCGGCCCGCTGAAGGAGCACCACTGGCGTACGCTCCTGCAGGCGCGTGCGATCGAGAACACCGTCTACGTCGCGGGCGCCGACCATCCGCCACCGCTGGGTGTCGGTCACTCTCTGCTCGTCGATCCCGAGGGCGTGATCGAGGCCGCAGTGGGGACCGCGACAGACGTGGCGGTCGGAGCGGTCGATCCGGATACGGTGCGCCGCGTGCGAATCGTCAATCCCGCCCTGGCGCTGCGCCGGTTCGAGGTGCGCCCCCGCTGACGCGTCAGGACAGTGTTCCGAGTCGGCGCGCCGCCTCCTCGAGAACGTCGAGCTTCTTGCACGCCGCGAATCGCACGAGCGAGGCGTAACGGGGCTTCTCCGCCGGTGTGACGAACGCCGTCAGAGGGATGGCGACCACGCCGACGCGATGTGCGAGCTCATGGCAGAAGCGGCGCGCGTCCTCTGCGCCGAGCGAGCGCGCGTCGGCGACGGTGAAGTACGAGCCGCCCGGCACGGATACCTCGAATCCGGCGGCTTCCAGACCTGCTCCGAGGGCATCCCGCTTGTCCTTGAGGTCTGCGGCGAGACGTCGGTAGAAGTCGTCTGCCAGGCGAAGACCATGGGCAATGGCGGGCTGGAACGGCGTGGCAGGCACGTACGTGAGGAACTGCTTGACCGCGATCACGGCATCGATGAGGTCGGCCGGGCCCGTGACCCATCCGATCTTCCAGCCCGTGGTGGAGAAGGTCTTCCCGCCGGACGAGATCGACAGCGTCCGCTCCGCCGCGCCCGGCCGCGTCGCGATCGGGGTGTGGGTGACCTCGAAGGTCAAGTGCTCATAGACCTCGTCGGTGACGATGATCGCGTCGTGCCGATCGGCCAATTCGACGATGAGGTCCCGGGTGGCGTCATCGAAGACGGTGCCGGTGGGGTTGTGGGGATCGTTGACGAGAATGACGCGCGTGCGGTCGGAGACCGCGGCGCGAAGGCGCTCCGGGTCGGGACGGAAGTCGGGCCATTCCAGCGGAACGGTCACGAGCCGCGCGCCAGCCAGCGAGACGAGGGCAGCATAGGCGTCGTAATAGGGCTCGAACACGACGACCTCGTCGCCTGGGTCAGCTGTCAGCGCCAGGATGGTCGCGGCCAGTGCCTCTGTCGCGCCTGCCGTGATGAGCACCTCCCGGTCCGGGTCCACCGTGAGGTCGTAGAAGCGATGCTGGTGCTCCGCCACTGCCAGACGGAGATCAGCGACCCCACGCCCGGGTGCGTACTGGTTGTCTCCGCGGGCGATCGCGGCGCGCGCGGCGTCGAGGACTTCGAGGGGACCATCCTCATCAGGGAACCCCTGCCCGAGGTTGATCGCGCCGGTTGCGGTGGCGAGCGCGGTCATCTCCGCGAAGATGGTCGGCACGATCTCACCGGCCGCGGTGGCCAGTCCGGCCCCCTCCGCCGTCCGTCGCCAGGCTCCGGGAATCTCTCGCATCCCGAACACAGTACATCCATAATCACGCGTGGGTCCTGCCATAAGAAATCCACAGAATCCGGGTGCATCCTGAAGAAACTTCCACAAGGAAAAGGATGACGATGAGTAACACGACTCCCCACGGCCCAGGCGACTCGGGCGCTCACGACGAGAGCTTCGAGCGCGTCCTTCCGCCCGCGCCCGAGACTCCGGCCAGCGAAGCTGCCGCGCGTCCCGCGGCAGCCTCGGGTGCTGCAGGCATCCCTGCCACGGACCAGGGGACCGCACCGACGGCGCCCGTCGGCGACCGTGCCTCTGTGGCCACACACTCTCCCGCCGAGCCTGGGTCCCCTTCGGGCTCGGCGGGAGCTCCTCCCGTGCCGCCCCTGCCGCCGACGAACGGGAGCGGCGCCGCCTTCGGCCTGAACGACACGCTGCCCCACCCGCAGCCGTCACCCGCCTACCAGTACGCTCCCACGCGTCCGAAGGCCAAGGTCGGTGCCGGAAAGGTCGCTGCGATCCTCTTGGCCGCCGCCGTGGTCGGGGGAGCCGCGGGACTGGGTGGCACGGCCGCCGGCATCTCGCTGTTCGCGCAGGATTCCGACTCGCCTTCGGAGACAACTTCGTCGTCGCCACTGACCATCAACAGCCCCGACGAGGCGACCGCGACCACCGCGATCGCGGCGAAGGCGCTGCCGAGCGTTGTCACCATCTCCGCTTCGACAAGCAGTGGTGGGGGAACCGGATCGGGTGTCGTCCTGAGCGAAGACGGCTACATCGTCACGAACACGCACGTCGTGACCCTCGACGGCGCCACCGGAGACGCGAGCCTCCGGGTGACGATGTCTGACGGTTCGGTCTACGGCGCGACGATCGTGGGCACAGACCCGGTGTATGACCTCGCCGTCATCAAGGTCGATGGTGTGACGGATCTCACACCGATTGAGTTCGGCGACTCCACTGCGCTGAACGTCGGGGACACCACCGTGGCTGTCGGTGCTCCGCTGGGGCTGTCGAACACGGTCACGACCGGCATCGTGAGCGCCCTCAATCGGTCGATCGAGATCGCCTCCTCGGCCGCGCCGGAAGGCGACAGTTCCGAGGGTGGGGGCAATGGGGAGGAGAACGAACAGGACCAGCCCTTCCAGTTCGATTTCGGCCAGGGTCAGCAGCAACAGCAGACCTCCGGAACGATCTCCGTCGCCGTCATCCAGACCGACGCGGCCATCAACCCCGGAAACTCGGGAGGTGCACTGGTCGACGATGAGGGCAAGCTGATCGGCATCAACGTCGCCATCGCGACGGCCAGCGGCACAGACGAGGCCGGCTCGATCGGAGTCGGCTTCGCGATCCCGTCCGCCATCGTCGAACGCGTCACCGACGAGATCATCGCCGGCGGCACGGCATCTCACGGTCTGCTGGGAGCGAGCGTCTCCTCGGCCAGCGCAGAGACCGACGCCACGACGACCGGTGCGCTCATTCAGGAGGTCACCCCCGGCGGCGCAGCGGAGGAGGCCGGCCTGCAGGCGGGCGACGTTGTGACGGAGTTCGGTGGAGTGCGTATCGGAGACCAGGTCGATCTCACGGCGCAGGTCCGCGCACATGCGGCCGGTGACACCGTGTCCCTCACCTATGAGCGCGACGGCCAAAGCCAGACGGTGGAGGTCACCCTGGGCGAGCTTGACCTGTGAGGTTGCGGACTATCGCGGACGTTCTCCCCTCGGCGAGACGTCCGCGATAGTCTCGCCTGGTGGCTCGGTTCTCATTCAGCGCGGGTAACGCGCGGGGAATCCTGCGCCTCCCGCTCTACCTTCTCGGGCGACTTGCGACGACCGTGATTCCGCGGTCAGGCTCGCGCTGGGTTTTCGGCTCGGCGGTGGGTGTTGCCGACGGTGCGTGGGCCCTGTGGCAACGACGAGAGCACCCCGCGGGAGCGCTCTGGCTGACGACCACGCACTCGCAGGCGGAACAGGCCCGTGCGCAGGGCATACCGTCGGTCCGAGCCGCGTCCTGGCGTGGTTTCTGGGCCACGGCTCGGGCTGGTGTCATTGTGATCACCCACGGCTTTGGTGATGTCAACCGTTTCGCGACCGGCGGGGCATTCATCGTCCAGCTCTGGCACGGGATCCCGCTCAAGCGGCTCGGCCTTGACTCTCCAGCCACGACGCGCCCTCCCTTCTTGCCTCACTCACGCGTGTTACGTGGGCTGCTGCGTGCGGCCTACCGCCGCGCCCAAGCACAGATCGACCTCCTCCCCGCCGCCTCCCACCTTGTGCGCGGGCGCCTGGAGACCGCCTTCGGGCTGGACGACGAGCGCGTCGTCGTGACGGGGGAGCCGCGCGTCGACGTTCTCTCCCCGCTCGATCCGGTCGATGCGCGCGCACGCGCGCGGGAGACCATCACCGCCCTCGTGGGTGACCTCCCGGCGCAGCTGCTCGTCCTGTACGCGCCGACGTGGCGTGACGGAGCCGACGACCCGGCCGTCCCGACGCCGGCGCAGTGGCACGAGCTTCACCGGGCACTGGAGGCGGTCGACGCGGTCCTCCTCGTCCGCTCTCACCCGCTCGGCGCCGGCGCGTACGACCCTCGCGGCGCGTCCGACCGGGTGCGCCTGATCGGCGCCGATGTCGTGCCCGACATCACGCCGCTCCTGCACGCGGTCGATCTGCTCGTCACGGACTACTCGTCCCTCATGTATGACGTGGGGCTGCTGTCGATGCCCGTAATCCACCTCGCTCCCGACGTCGAGTCGTACGCGCGCGAGCGGGGTTTCTACGGAACCTACGCCGATGTCACGGGCGGCCGAGAGGTCCGGACGTGGTCCGACGCCGCAGCCCGCCTCGTGCACCTCCGGACCGATGCGGCGGCGTGGGCTGAGGCCCGGGAACGCTCCGCGGCATTGAGTGCACGCGTGCATGCGTTCACAGACGGACACAACGCGGCGCGAGTCCTCGCCCGCGTCGACGACGCGATCGGGAGAGCAGGATCGTGAGAGTCCACTTTGAGGCGACGCCCTCGCCCGCACTCGTCGTCGACGGCGAGGGAACGCCCCCCGCGCGGGTGTGGATAGAGGGCCCCCGTGCACGCGTGGACGGGACGGTCTCGGCGGAGGCGGACACGTGGAGGGCCCGGATCCCACTCATCGCAGCGCGCTGGGGGAGCGTCCCCGTACCACTGCCCAGCGGTGCTTACCGGTTGGGCGGGGAGGATCAGCTGGGACAGCCGATCGAGGTCACAGGCGAGAGCGCTCCCGCTGTGCTGGGCTCGCTCAGGGCGGCGCTGTCGGGTGAGATCGTAGAGATTGCGGCTCCCATCGACCCGGCCTATGAAACCGCCGAGGGACAGTCCGCGCTCGCGCGTCGGGCCGTGAGCTCGCCGGCCGAGAGGGAGAACGCCGCTTTCTTCGAGAGCTTCTACGGGCGCGCTGCCGCGTGCAACCCGCGTGCGATCGATCGGGAGCTCGCTCGGAGGGCCCCCGGGGTCACTCGGTACTGGAGCGTGGTCGATCTCTCTGTTCCCGTGCCCGAGGGTGCGGTGGCCGTGGTCGAAGGATCACCGGAGTGGTGGCGCGCTCGCACGGCGGCCCGGGTGCTGATCGTGAACGATTGGCTCCGGCACGGCGCGCCGAAGGGAGCCGATCAGACCGTCGTGCAGACGTGGCATGGAACACCCCTCAAGCGCCTCGCCATTGATCGACCCGGATTCCACCCGCGCCGGATTCTCGCCGTCATCCGCGAGAGCCGGAGATGGGGACGGCTTCTGGCGCAGAATCCTTATACGGCGCGCATCTTTCGTCGCGCCTACCGATTCCGTGGCCCGCTCTGGGTCGAGGGGTACCCCCGTAACGACGTGCTCGTTCGCGGCGGCGACACGGACATCCGGGAACGCCTCGGCGTGAGCGCGGATGATCGCGTGATCCTCTACGCGCCGACGTGGCGGGACGATCGCGAACTCATCGTGGATCATCTCGACCCCGTGGAGCTTGCCCGCGACACCGGCGCGGTCGTTCTGGTGCGTGGGCACTCCCGCACGCTGTCGCCCGGCGCCGATATGCACGGCGCTCGTGTCATCGATGTCACGACCTATCCGGACGTCTCTGATCTGTTGCTCGTTGCCGATGCGCTCATTACGGACTACTCGTCGGTGATGTTCGACTTCACCGTGACCGGCAAGCCGCTCTATCTGCACGTGCCCGACATCGACCACTACCGTGGCGACCTGCGCGGCTTCTACTTCGACCTCGCGGAGCGCGCTCCGGGTCCGGTCACGACGACGTACACCCAACTCCTCGAGGCGCTGCAGGACTCGAGCGTCGCGGACACGTACGCGGACCGATACCAGGCGTGGCAGAAGGAGTTCAATGCGCGAGACGACGGGCACGCATCCGAGCGGGTGGTCGAACGCATCCTCGACGAGGGTTTGCTGACGCGCGAGTGAGCATCACGGACGGTCTGAGTACACCTCGACTGTGTCTCCAGTGAGGACGAACTGGAGACTCGTGCCCTCACCGAATTCAGCTTGCACCGACGGCGCGAACATCTCGTCGACGACAAGCGCAACGCTCGCGGGAAACCGTCCGGCGCCGCAGCCGATGAACCCCTGCCCGGCGTACGAGTTCGAATCTGGATCGATCTTCTCTGTCTCGTAGACGAAGAGGCAGGGCGCGTCGTCCGCGTACGTTTGCGTGAATGCTGTCAGCCCGCCGAGAGAGACGAATCCTTGGGTCTCGCTCTCGCCGAACATGGCGGGCCAGGCAAAGTCCTCGTCTACAGCGAGCGACTCGACGTGGTGGACACCATCCACGAGGGGCTCCGGTGCGGCGAGTCGGGCCGTCGCCAATGCCGTGATCACCGCCGTCACAATCACCGCCGCACCGAGGGACGCCACCCACAGGCGCCGCAGTCGAGGATCGCTCGAGCCTGATGCCCGCGGGGCCACGGCATCGTCAGCCGACTGCTCGTCCCGCTTCGCGAACGGCTGGTCCGGTTCCGCGAACGGCTGGTCCGGTTCGGCGAACGCCTCATCCGGTTCCGCGAACGTCTCGACCCGATCGGGTGTGGGTCCCGGGCGGACGCCGCGTTCGAGTTCGGCGAGGCGTCGCATCGCGGCGGGATCCTGATCGATGTCGGCGTTCGGCCCGTACGCTCGCGCCCGCAACCGGTGCAGCTCTGACTCGTTCGACATCGATACTCGTGGGGTTCTCAGGGGAGGGGAGTCTTCCGATCCAACCGCGAAGTGTCGATCGTGTCGTCCGCGCCTCCGGTGGAGCCGATCAGGAATCCTGTGCCCCACGCCAGATGCATCGTGGGAAGCACCGCGGCAGTCCACAACTTGTCCCGTACCGTATGGCCTCCCCATCGGCCCGCGGCAGCGCCGACGATGATGGCCGCATACGCCAGAACGGGGACCCAGAGCAGTCCGAGCACGCGAGCCGGGCGACCTCTGAGGAGGCCGGTCATGCGGGCGATGCCAGAGATGACGGCGCCGATCGTGGTGAGTACCAGCGCTCCCGGGGCGAAGTAGCGCGGGGAGTTGCTTGCCCCGTAGCGGTGAACGAGTTCACCCCGCCACGTGCCCGTTGCCAGGAACTGACGGGCCAGACGCGCCCAGCTTTCCCGCGGCCAGTAGGTCACCGCGAGTGCGGGATCGAACCACACCCGGTAGCCGGCCTTGCGGATGCGGAGGTTGAGCTCCCAATCCTCACCGCGGCGAATGGTCTCGTCGAAGAGCCCGACTTCCTCGAGCACAGCGCGGCGCATGACTCCCAGATACGCGGACTCGGCGGGTCCCTCGACCTGGCCGCCGTGGTACGCGCCACCGCCGAGTCCGATCCGGGAGTTGTACGCCCGCGCGACCGCGCGTTGGAAGGGAGTCCGCCCTGCCGCGCGCATCACTCCGCCGACATTGGCCGCGCCGACTCGCTCCAGCGTCGCCATTGCCGCGCGCGCGTAGGTGGTGTCCAGCTCAGAGTGTGCGTCGACGCGAACGATCGTGGCGAATCGACCGGATCGGATGGCGAGGTTGAGTCCGACCGGGATGTCGGCGCGCGGGTTATCCACGATGCGAACCCGTTCGTCCTGCCGGGCCAGTTCGTGCGCGAGGGCGGTCGTGCCGTCGGTGGACGGACCGAGCGCGAGGACGAGTTCGAACGGTTCATCCAGGTCCTGTGCCAGCACCGAGCGCACCGCCGGTTCCAGGTAGTCGGCTTCGTTGAGAACCGGCATGACGAACGTGACGCCGGATCCCGCTGGCGGGGCAGGTGCGTCCCGTGATCCGGGCTCGTAGGCGCGCATTGCTCGATCATGCCATGAGTCGTTGCGAGGTACCCGGCGGGTAGGCTCGAGACATGGGCTTGATCGCGGATCTCGGCAAGGTCGCTGAACTCACCCGAAAGGTCATCCGCAACCGGATCGCCGTCCGCGACGTGCGAAAGCGACTCGCGACCGCGCCGAAGCCGGGCCGTTTCCACTACCGGATCGCTGTCTACTTCGCTGACAGTGACGTCAATATGTACCAGCTTCGCCAGTGGTACAAGCCGCTCGCGGAGCTCGCCTCCACGTGGCCGGTCGTCGTGCTCTGTCGCAACCCCACCGCAGCACGCGCCGTGTTCGAGGAGGGAGAGCTGCCGGTCGCCTTCGTTCCCACGGTGCGCGATCTGGAGTCGTTCGTCTACGAGCAGGACCTTCGCGTCGTGCTGTACGTGAACCAGAACACTCGCAACTTCCAGATGTTCCGCTATGGGCAGCGCTGGCATGTGTTCATCAACCACGGCGAGTCCGACAAGATGTACATGACGACGAATCAGTTCAAGGCATACGACTTCGCGCTCATCGCGGGAGAGGCTGCCCGCCGCCGGCTTTCACGGGTCCTGTGGGACTACGACTTCGCGGAGCGCGCGATCCAGATCGGACGCCCCCAGGCGGATCACTACGCGGGGGCAATGCCGTACACACCCGATGAGCGCACCGTCATTCTCTACGCGCCGACGTGGGAGGGCGACCGCCCCTCCGCGCACTACGGATCGATCCGTACCCACGGCGAAGCTCTCGCGCGGGCGGTACTGGCCTCGCCCGACCACAGACTCATCTACCGGCCCCACCCGCGATCGGGGGTCGTTGACCCGGCGTATGGTGCCGCCAACGAGCGGATCAAGGCGGCGATTCGCGCAGCGAACGAGAAGGATTCAGGCGCCGCGCATGTTTTTGATGACGGACCGGATCTCGGGTGGCAGCTGGCCGCGGCGGATATGGCGATCGTGGACATCTCCGCGATGGTCTACGACCGCCTTGCGGCCGATAAGCCGCTTATGGTCACCCGGCCGGTCGACCCTGAAGCGGTCGTCGACCGTGACGGGTACCTCGGCGACGCGGAGTGGCTGGAGGCGCGTGACGCCGCCGAGGTGCTGCGCAGGACGCACCACATCCTCGCCGATCCCGAGTCGGTCGCTCGCCTGGCGCACTGGGTGCAGCACTACTTCGGTGATTCCACACCGGGTGCCGCGAGCGCCCGTTTCCGTGCGGCGATCGCCGGTCTCATGTCGCGATGGGAGCAATGGCACACCCGCACCGACGGCATCATGATCCGTGAGGGGTCAGACGAGGCCGATCTCGACGATCAATAGTCCCCACTCGATCGCGTGATCGAGGATCCTCAGATCAACGGAGGGTTCCGGTGAGAAGGAGAACCCCGGTCATGAGAGAGACGAGGGCGAGCAGCAGCGCGATGGCGATGAGAATCGCATGCACGCGGAGGAATGCCGTGGCACGTCCCTCGGCATCGCGTGCGCGGGGATCGGTAGCGACCCGTCGGTAGAACCGCGGCCAGACGACGGCGTTGAAGACGGCGTTGGCCAGAAGCAGGATCGCGGCGAGGGTCATGACGCCAACACTATGACTCGTTGTCGTCCGCGGTCACGTCGTCCGCGCGCGCTCGTTCGACCTCGCGCGGACGCGTCACGCTGCTGGCGCGCCGACCCAGGTTTCTGATCGCATCGCCGACGCCGTTGACTGCCCTGCCCACCGACGTCGCCGCGGAGCGAGAGGTCGGTTCCAGCTCCGACGGGAAGGTGACCGGCACCGCTGGAAAAGCCTTGCGGGCGCCGATGACGACGCGCTTACCCAGGATCCGGTTGCCCGTGGCACCCACGGCCGCGCCGATCCCGAACGGCAGGGCCTTTCCGAGGACGGACGCACCCCCGCGGGCCGCGAACTGCCGGATGAAGGTGCTCTTGAGGCGATCGACGAGGGGCCCGACGGCAGCCCGGGGGAGCGAGCTGGTGATGACTTCGCCCCAGTGACCCTGAATGCCGGTTCCCTTTCCGCCGAACTGCTTGGCCAGTTGACCGAGCAGATCGATGCCCTCTTTGCCCATGAGGAGCGTGAGCACGAGCGCGCGTGCGCGGTCGGGGTTCTCTACCGGGATACCGTGCAGCTCGGTGAGTGACTGCGCGTAGAGGGTCGTTGCTTCGAGGAAGCCGACGGTCTCCACCCCGCCGAGCGCGAGTGTCGCGGCCGTACCGATCCCCGGCACGACGGCGGTGGCGCCGACGGCGGCACCTCCGGCCGTCACCGCCGCGAGGTAGCGCCGTTCAAGGATCTTGGCGATCTCGACCGTGGACGCCTTCGGGTGCCGCTTGCGGATGCTGCGCAGGTGAGCGATGACGACGGGGCGCTGGATGGCCATGACCCGGTCGAGGGCTCGAATCGTCCGGGGGTGCTCGTCGGAGCCCACGGGCGGAAGGCCGCTATCCCACGCTGCGTCTGCGGGGAGCGAGTCGATGCGATGGACTTTGGGCATGCGAAAGCGTCCTAGATCTCAGTGCCGGCGAGGGCTCGAATGCGGCGACGAACGCCGATTCAGACGAAAAGGTTGGCGCGCTCGAGGTCTTCAGCGAAGTCGACCTCGACGGCGTACAGGTCGGAGATATCAAGCGGAGCGAGCGTGAGGCCGTTCTCAGCAATCGCGAGCTCAAGGCCACGCTCGAAGTAGTCCTGGTCGTCGACGCGGCCGAGCTGCGCCATGAAGGCGCGCTTGTCGGCGCGCGAGATGTAGTTGATGCCGACCGCTTCGCCGAGGCCGTCGACGACCTGCTTGGAGAGGGCGTTGATGTGGCCATGGTCGTCCACCGTGTACTTGACCTCTTCATCGCTCACCCGTGAGCGGTTGACGGCGACAAAGGAGCGGTCCGCCTCGATGAAGGGGATTGCGCGGCCGAGCACACGCGGGTCGAACACGACGTCGCCATTCATCCACAGCACCCCGTTCTTGCCGGTGGAGGCAAGCGCGCGCAGCAGGCTCTTAGAGGTGTTGGTCTGGTCGTAGCGGTCGTTGTAGACGTAGTGCGCGTCCGGGAAGGCCTCGACGATCGTCTCGGCGCGGTAACCGACGACCGTGGTGAGGCGGGCCTCACGCCCGAAGGCGGCACGGATGTTGTCGTGCTGCTGCTGCATGATGGTGCGACCATCGTTGAGGGGGGTCAGCGGCTTCGGCAGGCTACGGCCGAGACGCGAGCCCATACCGGCCGCGAGGATGACGGTCTGAAGAGCCAAGGTCCACTCCCTTACGAAGGTGTGCAATGAAATCCGGATGAAGATTCCGTGACTTTGCGAGACTAACGGCGCCACCTGGGAACACGATGGGCATCGCGGGCGCGTTGCTGTTTCGTGACCTGGCGTTTCTCCGTGGAGCGGGTCGGGACGGCGTTGAGTCGTGTGACGCAGGATGCGGGCGTGGATCGCTCCTTTGTTAGGTTTGAGCGCGTGAGCGCGAGAGAGTCGAGGGCCGGAGCTGCGGGAGCGGGCGCGCTGCCGCCGTTGCCGCCGATCTCGGCTGCCGAAGCGCTGCGCCTGGGCGTGTCCACGATCTCCGTGCCCCCACGCCCGCCGCTTCCCGCAGCGCCCGTGATCGAGGACAAGGAAGTCGACGTTCAGGATGCTGCGATCGAGGACGTCGACGTTGCCGTCGAAGACCACGCTCAGATCGAAGATGCTGCCGTTGCCATCGAGGACGATGCCGCGACCGAGGACGTCGCCGACGAGGACGTTGACGATGCTGCGATCGACGACGCTGACGTGGCCGTCGAACGAGACCTTGAAACCTCCCTTCCGCAGCAGTTTGAGAATGACGGGGGTGTCCCGGCGCTCTCACTCCGGGGGCTGACGAAGACCTACGGCACGGACATCGCCGTCGATTCGGTGGATCTGGATATTCCGCCGGGAAGCTTCTTCGCCCTCATCGGCCCGAACGGTGCCGGGAAGACCACGACGCTCTCCATCGTCGCGGGCCTGACCCGCCCGGATCGCGGAGAGGTTCGCATCGCGGGTGTCGACGCCCTCGCGCGGCCGCATGAGGCGAGGCGTGAGGTCGGGATCCTTCCGGACAGCTTGCGCACCTTCGATCGGCTCAGCGGCCGTCAGCTCCTGGTTACCTACGGGGCCCTCCGCGGGTTGCGACGTTCGGTTATTGATGAGCGCATCGGCAGCCTTGCCCGCGCGTTCGGGGTCGAATCGGTGCTGGAGCGGCCGGTCGCGGAGTACTCCACGGGGATGCGCAAGAAGATCATGCTCGCCGGAGCGATGATCCACGCGCCGCGGCTGCTGGTCCTTGACGAACCCTTCGAGGGAGTCGATCCTGAGTCGGCGAACGCGATCATCGGAATCCTGCGCACCTACACCGAGCACGGCGGGACCGTGTTGTTGACGAGCCACGGCCTCGATGTTGTCGAGGAGATCAGTTCTGGGGTCGCCGTCATCGTCGAGGGAGAGATCCTTGCGGCCGGGACCCTGGACGAGGTCCGCGGCGAGGTCTCGCTCGAAGAACGATACGTTCAGCTGGCGGGCGGGCTCGACGACGTGGAGGGTCTGGAGTGGTTGCACACGTTCTCCGACTGAGGTGGGAGATGCTCGCGGGAGGATTCACCTCCTCTCGCGGGCGGCCAGCACGGTCTGCCGCCGTGGTCGCGGGCGTGCTCGGTCTCCTGTTGACACTCTGGGCGTCGGGTGCGCTCGCGGAACGCCCCGCTTCCGTGTCTGACACCGTCATCACGATCAGCGGTTCCACCGTGCTCCTGGGGTACCTCATCGTGCCCTTTCTGTCGGGGCAGGAGGATCTCCTGGACCCGCGTCGGTTCGCGGTGGTCTCGGGCGAGCCGAGGAAGTTCGTCGGTGCGGCGATGCTCGCCGCGCTCGTCAGTGTGCCGACGGTTGCCGTCGCGCTGTTCTCTGCGGTGGCGGCCAGCGTCCGGATCGATCATGGGACGCACCCTGTGGTGGCGATCGCGGCGGCTCTCCTGGGAACGGTCACGTGCGTCGCCGCGGCGCGAGTGGCCCTCCTGGCAGCCTCCGTCGTGCGGCGTCCTGGCCGCGGCGCGCTGGTGCCGGTCTCGGTCGCGATCCTCACGGTGGGGGCATCGGTCCTCACCTGGCTCGCGCTGCGGGGGGTGAGGGGAGCGACGCGGGCCGCTGATGTTCTCCGGTCGACCCCTCTCGGAGCTGCGTGGACCCTCGGGGAGGGTGGTGTCGGTCAGGCCGTCGTGGCAATACTCACCGCTGCGGTCTTGCTCGCAGCGTGGGCTGTCGGCTTCGTGCGCTCCGGTGAACGTACGGACGCACCTCGGGCGCAGCGCACCTCTCAGGGCTGGTTCGTCGCGGTGCCGCGCTTTGCCTGGTCTGTGATCGCCGCGCGGAGCTTCGTGTATTGGCTGCGTGACCCCCGTTACCTCGCCAATCTGATCGGGGTTCCGATCGGAATCACGATTGCCGTATCGCCGCTCCTTCTCGTGGGCGTGCCCGTGGGCACCGTCGCGCTCCTGCCTCCGGCACTCCTTGCCCTGTTCCTGGGGTGGCTCGTGCACAATGATCTCGCGCATGACTCGACCGCGGTGTGGCTGCATGTTGCGGGCGGCGCGCGTGGCTTCTCTGACCGCGTGGGGCGCGTGGTCCCCCCGCTCGTCCTGGGCGGTGTGATCGTGGCAGCGTCGGTCACCATCGCGATGCTTCTGAGCGAGCGCACCGACCTGCTGCCGGCCCTCATCGGTGCGTGCGCCGCGCTCTTCCTGGGCGGCTTGGGATGGTCGTCGCTGGCGTCCGCGTTGGCTCCCTACCCCGCGGCTGCGCCCGGAGCGAGCCCCTTCGAGCAACCGCAGCGTACGAGCGGCTTCCTCACACAACTCGTCGTGCTCCTCCTGACTCTCGCGGTCGGCGCCCCGTCGCTGTGGTGGGGATGGCAGGCATGGGAGGGAGAGGTCCGTGCGACCGCGTCCACCGCGTGGATCGGTGTCGGCATCGGTGCGGGCGTTCTGCTTGCCGGTACAGCACTGGGCAGTTGGGCATTCGAGCACCGCCGCACGCGCCTTCTCGATGACGTTGAAGCCGCCTGATCGCCCCGAAGCGCAGTAGACTGAGCCGTCATGAGCACCCCCATCGAAGGCCCCTCAGAGGGTGGCGTCGGCACGCTGGAGCGCGAGCTCGAAGAACTCACGCAGGACGAAGGCATCGAACCCGGGGACCACGAGCGGTTCTCTCACTATGTCAAGAAGGACAAGATCCTCGAGTCGGCTCTGACGGGCAAGCCCGTGCGAGCGCTGTGCGGCAAGAAGTGGACGCCGGGGCGCGACCCGGAGAAGTTCCCGGTCTGCCCCACCTGCAAGGAGATCTACGAGTCGATGGTCCGCTGACCCAGTCGGTCAGGAGACGTCGATGAAGACCGTCGGGAGGGCGGGATCGGCTCGGCTGAGCGCGAGGGCGCGCACCGGCAGTTCCTCTCGGACGCGCGAGTGATGGTGGCGGGCTTTCTCCACTCCCGCGTGCCCTTCGAACGCCTCGTGGGTGTCGCCCGCGGTTACAAACGGAACCTGTAGCGGTCGCGCATCCGGATAGTCCGTTCCCGTGGGGACCTGCTCGAATCCGTCCGCGACGGCGATGAGCTCTCTCGTCGCAGTGCCGTGGGTGAGTTCGCGGAAGGCGGCTTTGCGTCCGCCCTTCGATCCCTTGTCGGTGGATGCTTTCGCCACGGCCACCCAGCCGCCGGCGGGATCCTCGCGGGCGACGAGCTTGTAGACCATGCCGGCCGTCGGTGTGCCCGATCCGGTGACCACGGAGGTCCCCACCCCGTAGGCATCGACCGGGGAGGCCGCGAGGGCAGCGATGGCGAACTCGTCCAGGTCGCTCGTCACGGTGATCTTGGTCGACGTCGCGCCGAGCTCGTCCAGCTGCTCGCGGACCGCCTGCGCCACCGTGGGGAGGTCACCCGAATCCAGGCGCACGCCGCCGAGTCCGGTGCCGGCCACCTCGATCGCCGTCGTGACACCGGTGGCGATGTTGTAGGTGTCCACGAGGAGTGTCGTGCCGACGCCGAGCGCCTCGATCTGGCTCGCGAAGGCGTCGCGCTCGGAGTCGTGCAGGAGAGTCCAGGAGTGGGCTGCGGTGCCCATCACGGGAATGCCCCATTCGTGGCCGGCCTGCAGATTGCTCGTCGCGGTGAACCCCGCAATGTAGGCGGCGCGCGCGGCAGCGACCGCGGAACGTTCTTGAGTGCGCCGCGAACCCATCTCCGCCAACGGACGATCACCCGCGGCGATGCTCATTCGCGCCGCCGCGGTGGCGACCGCAGAGTCGTGGTTCAGCACGCTGAGAGCAAGTGTCTCCAGGATCACGGCGTCCGCGAAGGTGCCTTCAATCGTCAGGATCGGCGAGCCCGGGAAGTACAGCTCTCCCTCGTGATATCCGGAGATCGACCCGCGGAACGTGTATGACTCCAGGAACCGGACGGCCTCTTCGCTGACGATCCGCTTATCGCGCAGAAAGCGCAGCTCTTCGTCGCCGAAGTGGAAATCGCGCAGGAGGGAGAGGAAGCGGCCGGTGCCCGCGACGACTCCGAACCGGCGTCCTCCGGGCAGGCGCCGCGCGAACAGCTCGAAGACGCAGTGGCGGGACGCGGTGCCGTCTTTCAGCGCCGCGTCGAGCATCGTGAGCTCGTACATGTCCGTCAGCAGCGCAGCACCGGTCGATCGGGAATCGCTCATGCGGGTCACTCTACCGACGCTGGCGTAGGCTGGTTGATCGTGAACGACGCGCCCATCGGGATTTTCGACTCAGGAGTGGGCGGTCTGACGGTCGCCCGGGCCGTCTCGCAACTTCTCCCGCGCGAGTCCATCGTCTACATCGGCGATACGGCGCACTCGCCGTACGGCCCGAAACGCATTGCGGATGTGCGTCGCTACTCGCTGGAGGTGCTCGACACCCTCGTCGCAGAGGGCGTGAAGATGCTGGTGATCGCGTGTAATACCGCCTCCGCCGCGATGCTGCGCGATGCGCGTGAGCGCTATGACGTGCCCGTCGTCGAGGTGATCGGCCCCGCCGTCCGCACCGCCGTCTCCACGACACGCAACGGCCGAATCGGCGTCATCGGCACCGCGGGGACGATCGGCTCCGGGGTGTATCAGGACATGCTGGGCGTCGATGAGCGCCTGACCGTGATCGCGCAGGCGTGCCCCCGCTTCGTTGAGTTCGTTGAGGCGGGCGTCACCGATTCCCCGGAGGTTCTCGCCGTCGCTGTGGAGTACCTCGCGCCGTTGCGAGAGGCCAAAGTCGACACTCTCGTCCTCGGCTGCACCCACTATCCGTTCCTGGAAGGCGCGATCAGTTACGTCATGGGCGAGGGTGTCTCGCTCGTCTCCAGCGATACCGAGACCGCGAAGGGTGTGTACCGCCAACTCGTCTCGCGCGACCTTCTCGCGGGTCCCGATGCCCGTGCGCGTCACGTGTACGAAGCCACGGGGGACTCCGCGCAGGACTTCCTCTCTCTCGCGCACCGCCTGATGGGACGAGGCGTCGACGACGTCCGTCTTGTTCAGACCGGTGCCATCGACCTTCCCCGCACCGCCGGGCAGATTCCCCCGACCCGATGAAGGAGCTCACATGACTGACGCGACACAGAGCATCACCCGCGCCGATGGCCGCACGACCGATCAGCTGCGCGAGGTGACGATCGAGCGGGGCTGGAGCGCCCACGCCGAAGGGTCGGCCCTCATCTCGTTCGGCGGGACGAAGGTCCTGTGTACGGCATCGTTCACCTCCGGTGTGCCGCGGTGGCTGACAGGCAAGGGCAAGGGGTGGGTGACGGCGGAGTACTCGATGCTGCCGCGCGCGACCAACTCTCGAAACGATCGGGAGTCGATCAAGGGCAAGATCGGGGGACGCACCCATGAGATCTCTCGCCTCATCGGCCGCGCGCTGCGCGCCGTCGTGGACACGAAGGCGCTCGGCGAGAACACGATCGTCATCGACTGCGACGTTCTGCAGGCTGACGGAGGCACGCGTACCGCCGCGATCACCGGCGCCTACGTGGCCCTGGCCGATGCGATCGAGTGGGGCCGCGGTCGCCGCTTCATCGGCCAGAAGAGCCGGGTGCTCTTGGATTCTGTCGCCGCCGTCTCGGTCGGCATCATCGACGGTGAGCCCATGCTCGACCTCGCCTACGTCGAGGATGTGCGTGCCGAAACCGATATGAATATCGTCGTCACCGGTCGGGGTCTGTTCGTGGAAGTCCAAGGCACTGCGGAGGGGGCACCCTTTGACAAGCGCGAGCTGGATGCCCTACTTGATCTCGGGGTCGCGGGCTGTGCCGACCTTAAGGCAGTGCAAGAGGCGGCGCTCGAGGCAGCGACCGAATGAGCGCTCGGATCGTCCTGGCGACCCACAACGCCCACAAGGTCGAGGAGTTTCAGGCCATCGTCGCGCGCGTCCGGCCCGACCTGGAGGTCATCGGCTATGACGGCCCCGAGCCGGTGGAGGACGGCGTGACTTTCGAGCAGAACGCGCTCATCAAAGCGCGCGTCGCGCACCGCCACACCGGGTTGCCCGCGCTCGCCGATGACTCAGGCATCTGCGTGGATGTGCTCGGCGGCTCGCCGGGTGTCTTCTCGGCGTACTGGGCGGGGCATCGGAAAGACAGCGCTGCCAACACAGAGCTCCTCCTCGACCAACTCGCCGATGTCGCCGACCCGCACCGGAGTGCGCAGTTCGTTTCGGTCATCGCGCTCGTCGCCGATGACCGAGAGGACACCGTGCGGGGCGAGTGGCCGGGACGCCTCGCGACCGAGATCTCGGGTGACGGCGGCTTCGGATACGACCCGATTTTCATTCCCGAGGGGCAGGATGCCGAGCGGGAGCGGACGGTCGGCCAATGGAGCGCCCAGGAGAAGAACGCCGCGTCGCACCGTGCCCGCGCGTTCGAGCGACTCGTTCCGCTCCTCACCCGGGTGTGAGCACGCGGCGGGACTGAGAATCACACTCATTCCCGACTAGGTCGAACCCCGGCCAGGCATGCCGAGGCGGCTCTAGCCTCGAAGCATGCACGACCACGCCCCCGGACTCCCACGCGCGTCGAATCGTCGTCTGCTGACCATCTCGCTGGTGATCACCGCGTCCGTCATGGTCGTTCAGATCGTTGGGGCGATCCTGTCCGGGTCGCTGGCTCTTCTCGCCGATGCCGCGCACATGTTCACCGACTCCGCGGCGCTTGTGATCGCGCTGATCGCGAGCATCGTGGCGGCCCGGCCCGCAAGCGGCCGGAACACGTATGGCTACCAGCGCGCCGAGGTCTTCGGCGCTCTCATCAACGCGCTCATCCTGATCGTCCTGTGCGTTGTCATCCTGGTCGAGGCGATACGACGGCTGGCTACGGCCGAGACGACCGAGGTCGACGGCGTCTTGATGCTGATCGTCGCCGCGATCGGTCTCGTCGCCAACGCCGTGTCCCTGCGGCTGCTGTCCTCGGCGCAGAAGACGAGCATCAACGTCCGCGGTGCATACCTCGAAGTGCTCGGCGACCTCCTGGGATCCGCCCTGGTGATTGTGGCGGCGGGTCTCATCTGGCTCACCGGCTGGGTGTGGCTGGATGCGGCGGCATCAATCGCGATCGCAGCCATGATCGCTCCGCGTGCGGTCGTGCTGTTGCGCGAGGTCTTCGCGGTGCTGGGCGAAGCAGCGCCGGCGGGGACCGACGTCGAGGAGATCCGCACGCACCTGCTCTCTGCCGAGGGCGTGCGCGCCGTCCACGACGTGCACGTCTGGCAGCTCACGCGCGGCGCACCCGTGTTCACGGCGCATGTCGTCGTGGAGCCGGAGGTCTTCCGGCAGGAGCGCACGGGCGAGATTCTCGCTCGGCTGCAGGGATGCCTCAGCGATCACTTCGATGTGGAGCACTCCACGTTCCAACTGGAGAGTGCGGGCTTCATCGATGCGGGTGGCGCCGGTCACGAGTGACCGAGACGGTTACAGCGGGGCGACGTCCTCGGGTGCGATGTCGCTACGAAGGCCCCGCCAGCTCCCGTGCCGGACGTGTCCCGCGGAAGACAATCCCGCAAACTCGATCTCACCGACCAGGGTCGGGGTGGTCCACACGGCATCGGACGCATCGGGCGCGGGGATGTCGATGAAGGCGGGTTCGAGCTGCTGGAGGGGAGCGAGGAGGTCGTCCAGACGGCGCAGGCTCGCCGCGGTGAACCCGGTGCCGACACGCCCGGCGTAGTGGAGACCCTCCGGGGTCGGGATGCCCACCAGGAGCGATCCGATCTGCGACGACCGGCTGCCCTTACCCGGTCGCCAGCCCCCGATGATGACGTCACGGGTCTCGCGGAGCTTCACCTTGAGCCACTGATCGGAGCGGCCCTCTCGGTAGCGGCTCTTCGGGTCCTTCACCACGACCCCCTCCAGGCGCAGTTCTTCGGCCGCCGCCAGGGCGTCTCGCACGTCGTCGCCGAGCGGTGGGGTGATGAAGGGGGAGCGCACGTGCTCCGTTCGTGCCTCCAGGTGCTCGCGCCGGGTGCGCAGCGGCAGGCCCGAAAGGTTCTCATCGCCGTCCACGAGCGCATCGAAGAGGAAGTACGCGACGGGTACCCGCTGTGCCTCTCGCTCGATCTCGCCGGGAACGGTCAGGTGCATACGACGCTGGAGGCGTTCGAAGTCGGGCCGACCAGAGGCATCGAGCGCGACGATCTCGCCGTCGACCTCCAGGCGTTCCGTGCCGAACCCGGGGTCTTGCGCGGTGAGCTCGGGGTAGCGGGCGGTGATGTCCGTGCCGCTGCGGGCACGCAACGTGAGGCGTGTCCCATCCCAGGAGCCGCGCGCCCGAACACCGTCC
Source organism: Microbacteriaceae bacterium PS02070 (assembly GCA_029959865.1). GTDB lineage: Bacteria > Actinomycetota > Actinomycetes > Actinomycetales > Microbacteriaceae > Microbacterium. The sequence goes on from JASCPE010000004.1 coordinate 21,949, forward strand.
CACTTGAACTCGACCCACGGGCTCCACCGATTCGCGGCGTCCTCGGCGAGCGCGGGGGTCGCGTGTGTGGCGAGCATGACCCCATCCGGAATCGGGGCGTCGGCCATCGTCGGTGCACTCGCGGGTTCGCTGGCGCTGCCCGAGTCCTTCATCCGGTGCAGCAGCCACGACGACTTCTCGCCCTCACCTTCGGTGCGGATGAGTGCGAACCGTCCGGTTCCGATCGGGCCGTCGTCATCGCTGTGCAGGGTGAAGATGATCTCGTCGTCGCGCCACTTCTCGGCGCGGTACCTACCGCGATCCCAGATGGTCATGGTCCCGGCGCCGTACTCACCCTTCGGGATCTCGCCGGAGAAGGTCGCATAAGAGAGGGGGTGCGGTTCCGTCATCACCGCGAGGTGATTGCGGGAGGGGGAGTCGGGGATTCCCTTCGGCACCGCCCAGCTCTCCAGGACCCCGCCGTGCTCGAGACGGAGGTCGAAGTGGAGCCGCCGGGCGTGATGCTCCTGGACGACGAAGATCCCTTCGCCCGGAACGCTCGTGGTGTCTCCGGCCGCCGTCTCGGGCACGGGTTCGGGCGTGTTCTCGCGGGACCGCTTGGCGCGGTACGAGGCGAGAGGTCCACTCTCGGTGGGCAGGGAATCGGCCAGGAGGTCACCCTGATCGCTGACTCGCTCGAGCACTTCGTCGAAGCGGAGTTGGCGCAGCCCGGGATCGGCCAGTTCCTCCCACGTGCGCGGAGCAGCGACGTTCGGGTGCGCGACGCCGCGCATCGAGTACGGCGCGATGGTCGTCTTCGAGCCGTTGTTCTGGCTCCAATCGATGAAGACCTTGCCGGGGCGGAGCGCTTTCGCCATGCGGCTGGTGACGAGATCGGGATGGTCTGCCTCGAGAGCCTGGGCGAGTTCCTTCGCGAAGGCGGAGACCTGATCGGAGCTCTGCCGTCCGTCCAGCGGAACGTAGAGGTGAATGCCCTTGCTGCCGCTGGTGACCGGGAATGCGGTGAGCCCCGCCCCGTCGAGGATCTCCCGCGTCCACGCCGCGACCGTGGCGCATTCGGCAAGGCCGGTCCCCGGCCCGGGGTCGAGGTCGAGCACGAGTCGGTCGGGGTGGCGCTCAGTGCCGTCGGGCGCGAAGGTCCACTGCGGTGTGTGCAGTTCGAGACTTGCGGTCTGCGCAAGGTAGACGAGGGTCGCCAGGTCGTTGACGAGGGGGTATTCCTTCGCGCCGGACGAGTGTGGAATGGCGCGTCGCGGCACCCAGTCGGGGGTGCCGGGGGAGAGGTCTTTCGCGAAGAACGGCTCGTGGTCCACGCCGTCGGGCCATCGCTTGCGCGTTACGGGCCGGTCGCGGCTGTGCGGGATGAGCGCGGATGCGATGCGTGTGTAGTAGTCGACCACCTCACCCTTGGTGGTGCCGGTCTCGGGATAGAGGACCTTGTCGAGGTTCGACAGGCGAAGACGGTGACCGCCTACCCGTACGACGTGGTCGTCCATGTGGGCAAGGCTACTGGCCGATCTGCCTGCGGCAGTGTGTACTGGGGGAATGAGAACCATCTGGAAGGGTGCGCTGACCTTCGGGCTCGTCAATGTCCCGGTGAAGGTGTATTCCGCCACCGAGGACCACGACGTCTCCCTGCATCAGGTGCACGCTGCCGATGGCGGCCGCATCAGGTATCAGCGCAAGTGCGAGGTGTGCGGTGAGGTCGTCGCGTTCGCCGACATCGACAAGGCGTACGACGACGGCGAGCAGACGGTGATCCTCACGGGGGAGGATATGAAGTCGCTGCCGGCCGAGCGCTCGCGAGAGATTGAAGTCGTCGAGTTCGTACCGAGCGATCAGGTCGATCTGTTGACACTGGACAAGGCGTACTACCTGGAACCGGATTCGAAGTCGCCGAAAGCGTACGTGCTGCTGCGAAAGACGTTGGAACAGACCGATCGCACCGCCATCGTGCGTTTCACGCTTCGTCAGAAGACCCGGCTGGCGGCGTTGCGGGTGCGCGGCGACACCCTCGTGCTGCAGACGCTCCTCTGGGCGGATGAGGTGCGCGAGGCGGCCTTCCCTTCCCTGGAGGAGGACGTGAAGATCTCCGACAAGGAGCTGAAGCTGTCCGCGAACCTCGTCGACAGCTTCTCGGCCGACTTCGACCCGAGCGCGTACACCGATGAGTATCAGCAGGAGCTGCGCACGCTCATCGACGCGAAGCTGGAGCAGGGCGACGCTGTCGACACCGCGGCCACCTTCGGCGCGGACGAAGATGAGGACGGCGGCGGTGAGGTCATCGACCTCATGGAGGCCCTGCGTCAGAGCGTCGAGCGGAGCCGAGCGAAGCGCGCAGCCCAGGGCTGAATTGTGCGGAAGGTGGGACTTGAACCCACACGCCCGAAGGCACAGGAACCTAAATCCTGCGTGTCTGCCAATTTCACCACTCCCGCGCGATCGACAAGTCTACGCGGAGCGCGGCTGTGGATAACCGCGGACCCTCCCGTGCGTCACGGGACACGATGACCGGGTGACGTTCACCCCCGTTCCACCCGTCAGTGATGCTTCACGCATCATCGAGGATCGGGTGCGGACGCGGCTGCGAGAGCTGCAGATCGACCCGACCCGTGACCGGGAGCGGGCGGAGCAGATCGCCCGCGGTGAAGTGCGCCGGCACAACGATTTCGCCTTGGCGCGAGGGGACGAGTATCTCGACGACGAGGACGGCAACGTGCGTGCCGTGCTCGCGGTGGTGGGCGGGTACGGGTCGGTGCAGGCGCTTCTGGATGACCCCGAGGTCGAAGAGGTGTGGATCAATGCCCCCGACCGTGTGTTCGTGGCGCGTGGCGGCGTCTCTGAGCGAGTGCCGATCACCCTGACTGATGCGCGTGTGCGCGATCTCGTGGAACGCATGCTGCACGCGACGGGGCGGCGGGTCGACCTCAGCCAACCGTTCGTCGATGCGTCGCTCCCCGACGGGTCCCGACTGCACGTCGTGATCCCCGACGTGACGCGGCGCCACTGGGCGGTCAACATCCGGAAGTTTCTGCCGACATACGCCACCGTGGATCAGCTCGTCACTGCCGGGTCGCTTCCCGCGGGACTTGCAACAACGCTCACGGACGCGATGAACGATGGACGCAGCATCCTTGTCTCTGGAGCCACCCACGCGGGAAAGACGACGCTCCTGGGTGCTCTTCTGCACAGCCTCGATACCGACACGCGAATCGTGACCGCCGAGGAGACTTTCGAGCTGTCGGTTCCTGCCCACGACGTCGTCGCTCTCCAGGGACGGCAAGCCAGTCTGGAGGGGACGGGGGAGATCACCCTCCGACGGCTCGTCAAGGAGGCGTTGCGGATGCGGCCGGATCGACTCGTCATCGGTGAGGTGCGCGACGCGGAGGCGCTCGACCTCGTCCTCGCACTCAACACGGGTGTGCCTGGGGCCGCAACGATCCATGCCAACTCCGCTGAGGACGCCCTCCGCCGTCTTTCATCGCTGCCGTTGCTCGCGGGGCGCAATATCGGCGCGGACTTCATCGTTCCGGCCGTCGTGTCCGGCGTCGACCTCGTGGTCCATTGTCATCGAGATGGATCGGGAGTGCGGCGCGTGACGCAGGTGATCGAGCCGGTGCGGGCGCGGCCGGACGGGTCCGTCGAGGTGCGCGAGGTCTACGCGCCATGACGATGCTGTGGGGCGCGACGCTCGGTGCAGGGTTCCTGCTGGTTCTCTCACCGTGGCTCTGGCCGTCGGGTGCTCGTCCGGCGCCGCACTCCGCGCGCAATCGGGTTCTCACGGCCGCGCTCGAGGGCGCCGGATACGCACACCTCTCGGCGGGGCATCTCGTCGTGGTCTCCGTGGCCGCTGCCGTCGGAGCGGCGGCCGTTGCCTGGTTGGCGACCGGACTCGTCGTCGTCGTGGTCCTCTCGCTCGTCGCCGGTGGCGCGGCGCCGACGTTGTGGCTTCGTGCGCGCGCGCGACGACTCAGAGTGCAACGACGCGGACTGTGGCCGGATGTCTGCGATCTGCTGATCGCCGGCGTCCGGGCCGGAATGTCGCTCCCGGATGCCGTGACGTCTCTCGGAATCAGTGGCCCCGTGAGCCTCCGCCCCGCATTCGCCGCGTTCGGATCCGACATGGCTGCGTCCGGCCACTTCGATTCTGCGATCTTGCGAGTCAAGAGCCGTCTCGCAGACCCGGTTGCGGATCGCATCATCGAGTCCCTCCGGATCGCCCGGCAGGTGGGAGGAACGGAGCTGACCACTGTGCTCCGGGCTCTGTCCGCTTCAGTGCGGGCCGAGACGGCGCTGCGTGCCGAGGTCGAAGCCCGCCAGTCATGGATCCGCGGCGCGGCCGTCCTCGGGGTTGTCGCGCCCTGGGTGATTCTCACGCTGTTGTCGATGCGTCCTGAAGGCGCGCGTGCGTACTCGAGCGCGGAGGGTGTGGTTCTGATCATCGTCGGGGCGGCGGTGTCGGTCGTCGCTTTCCGCGCGATGACGCGCATTGGGCGCCTCAGCGAGCCGAAGAGGTGGTTCGGGTGAGCGTGCTCACCGCTGTCGCGTGTGCTGTCATCCTCGGGGGGACGTTCGGCGCCGGTGTGCTTCTCGTCGGGCGGACGGTGCCCCTGTGGTCAGCGCCGAGCCTGTCGCGGCGCATCGCGCCGTACGTGCGAGATGTGGCTGATCCTCAGGGGCTGACGCCGCTCGTCTCGCTCGCGCCGTGGCGCACGGTGCGAGACCGGCTCCTCGCGAAGTGGAGCGGGAACGCAGCGCTGGATCGCCGACTTGCCCGTGCGGGCTGGCGAATGGACGCGGGTATCTTCCGGCTTCGCCAACTCGCCTTCGCGGTCGGCGGAGTCATCCTCGGCGCGGTCGGGGTCATCGCCCTCGCGCTCCTCGGGCGGTTCTGGGCTGGGGCGGTGATCGCACCGCTCCTCGTGGGAGCGGCGGCGGCCATCGCGTGGGATGGGCTCCTCACTCAGGCCGGCACTCGGCGCGCGCGGCGGATCGCGGAAGAGCTGCCGACCGTATTGGAGTTCCTCGCGCTGTGTCTGGCGGCAGGGGAGAGCCTCCGGGACGCGCTGCGCCGAGTCGGCGAGGTCGGCTCCGGTGAGCTGACGGTGCAGTTGCGCCATGCGGTCCTCCTCTCCGGCACCGGCGAGCGACTCGGCGACGCCCTCGTGCAGGTTGCGTCCGCGGCAGACGTCGCCCCGCTCTCGCGTGCTGTGGACCACATCGCCGCCGCGATCGACAGCGGCTCACCCCTTGCCCAGGTGCTCCAGGCACAGGCGAACGATGCCCGCGAGGAGGAGAAGCGAGAGCTCCTGGAACAAGCCGGACGCAAGGAAATCCTGATGCTCCTGCCGCTCGTCTTCCTGATCCTCCCGCTGAGCGTCCTCTTCGCGATCTTCCCGGGCATCGTGATGCTGCGCGTGGGACTGGGCTAGCGCGTGACATCTCTTTCCTGTGATCGGCCTGTGGATAACCACGAACGCTGGCAGGCATCCTCGCGCAGACTTTTCGCATGATGCAGCGGATGAGAGATGCGTGGGGCCAGATTCTCCGCGACGACACGGGCGACGTACCGGGGTGGGTGCTCGTCACCCTGATGACAGCGGGCTTGGTCGTCGTCATCTGGGCGCTCGCAGGCCCGGCCCTGGCGCAACTGTTCGAGACGGCGATCTCGCAGGTCTCCGGGTTCTGATGGATGCCGCGCCGGCGTCGGGCGCGAACGACGAGGGTTCCAGCCCCGTTGAGTTCGTCCTCGTCGGGGCGATCCTGACAGCCCTCACCCTCGCCGTCCTGCAACTCGGAATTGCGATGTACGTGCGCAATATCGTCCACGACGCGGCCGTCACCGGCGCGTTTCACGCGGCGCTCGCCGACGTCCAACCGGGAGAGGGCGCGGCGCGCACGGAGGCGATCATCACGCAGACGCTCGGGGGAGACATCGTGGATGAGGTCTCGGTGAGCGAGTCCACCCTCGCCGGCGAGCCGGCCGTGACCGTCACCGTCGCAGCGCGTGTGCCGCTGGCGGGCCTCCTCGGTGTTCCGCGTGGGTGGGAGGTGTCGGCCAGTGCTCCGCGTGAGGAACTCGATTAGGCGCCTGACCGCCGCGTCTGCTTCTGACGATGAGGGCTCGGCATCGCTGGAGTTCATCGTCGTCGGCGTGATCTTGCTGGTTCCGATCGCGTACCTGATCATCGCGCTTGCCTCGATCCAATCCGCAGCGCTGGGGGTCGACTCCGCGGCTCGACTGATGGCCCGCAGTGTCTCGCTGTCGTCAAGTCAGGGCGACGCGGAGGACGCCGCGGCACGCGTTCTCACTGCGGTCGCGGCCGAATACGACCTGGACCCGTCTGCAGTGGAGACATCGCTGCACTGTGCGGGGGGAGGCGCCGTGTGCCCGGCTGCGGGTGCAACGGTCATCGTCACGGTGCGCACCTCGGTGCCGCTCCCACTCGTCCCGGACGTACTCGGGTGGTCGCAGGCGGCGTCCGTTCCGGTGGAGTCGACGGCGGTGCAGAAGATGTCTCGTCTGTGGGGGACCGGTGGTTGATCGGAGTGAGCGTACCGACGAGGGGAGCGTCTTGCCGCTCACGATCGGGTACGTCGTGTTGGCGCTGGTGCTCATCATCGTTTGCGTTGACGTGACGAGTCTGTACCTCGCCCAGCGCCGGGTGGAGGCGGTCGCCGACGCCGCGGCGCTGGCCGGAGCGGACGGATTCGAGCTCGATGTGCGTTCGGGTGATCCGGTCGCGCGCCTCACCAATGCGGGCGTGCACGCGCAGGCTAGCGACATCGTTCTCGCGCACGGAGAGGCGACGCTCGTGCACGCGTCGTCTCCGGATGGCACGTCCGCCCGCGTGAGTGTCTCGGCGGTCTGGCACCCGCCGATCACGAGCATCTTCGTCCCCGACGGAGTAGTCGTTCAGGCCACGGCAACGAGCCGAACAGCGTTCGCCGACACGCTAGGCGACTGAGCACAGGAGGGTGCGAGCCTCAGCCGCTCCCGGAATCGCGTGGGCGGGGCACGTAACGAGGCACCCATCGGATGAAGGCGAGCGCGCCGAGGAATCCGATCACTCCCATCGCAGCGGTTGCGATCGCGAGCGAGGAGACCGCGGTCACGGCCGAGACGATGAGCGGCGCGGACGCACCACCGGCGTCGGCGAGCGTCCGCCACGATCCGAGGAAGGGTGCGGGATCGTCGGCTGGGGCGACATCGGCCCCGAGGGTGAGGAGGATGCCGCTGGAGAGCCCATTGCCGACGCCGAGGATCGCGGCGAACATCGCGAACCACATCGACGCCTGATCCAGGTCGTGGGTGAGCGCGAGCGCGAAGAAGCCAGCGCCCATCAGCAGCATCGAGGGGAGCGCGGCCCACAGGCGACCGAACCGGTCCATCACCTGACCGCTTGCGTAGAACAGGATGAAATCGATCGCTCCGGAGATGCCGATCACGAGAGCGATCGTGCCGGCGTCCAGGCCGATCGAGACTCCCCACAGGGGCAGGACGACCTGCCTGGCGGAACGGACGGCGGACAAGCTCGACGCGGCAAGTCCGAGGCGGCCGAGGACGCCGCGATAGCGCCACATCGTCGCGAAAATGCCCTCGTGATGCGTCGTCGGGATCGCACCGGTCACAGGTTCTCCGGTGTCCTCGACGTTCCGGCTGGGCGACGGGCGGCGCACGAGCGCCTGCGGGTCCGGGCCGAAGAGGACGAGGAAGATCATCACGACCACGCATGCGGCGAAGAACCACACGGTGGATCGCTCATCCCCGAAAACCGCGAGGAGCGCTGCGGCGACGAACGGGCCGATGAACATGCCGAAGCGGAATGACCCACCCAGCAGGGAAAGGGCGCGAGCCCGGAAAGCCAGCGGCACGCGCGTTGCCATGAACGAATGGCGGGCAAGTCCGAAGGCGGCAGCGCAGATGCCGATGACGAAGACGCTGGCGGCCAGGAGAACGAGATTCATCGCGGTGATCAGGCCGGCGCACCCGACGAGCGCGAGGAATCCCGCGAAGACCATCGTGCGCCGCTCACCGACTTTGGCGACCGCCCACCCGGCGGGGAGGTTACCCAAGAGCTGTCCGACGACGAGTGCGGACGCGATGAGGGCGGACGTCGCGACGTCGGCGCCGAGGCGCGCGGCGATGACGGGCAGGACCGGCACGACCGCTCCTTCGCCGAGGGCGAAGAGGATCGTGGGGCCGTAGATCATCGGCGCGAGACGCCACAGCATGCTCCGCAGCGCGGGGGAGCCGGGATCGTTCGCCATTGCCTCCACGTTAGTCGTGCGGCTGCGTACTGCCTGCCACCACGACCGCCTCGCCCGCGCGTTAGGGTTAACTGTCATGCTCGAATACGATCCATCCGCAGAAATCCAGGCCCTCCGTGCGACCTTCGCCGAGATTGAGGCCGTCGTCGACCCCGAAGCCCTGCGGAAGGACATCGCCGAGTTGAGCGAGCGCGCCGGGGCACCCGACCTCTGGGACGACGCCGAAGAGGCGCAGAAGGTCACGAGCGCCCTGAGCCACCGGCAGGCCGAACTCGGCCGCGTCACCGAGGTGGGTCGCCGCCTCGACGACCTCGAAGTACTGGTCGAACTGGCCAACGAGATGGAGGACGAAGACTCCGTCGAAGAGGCGAAGCGCGAAATCAAGGATCTCGAGAAGATCATCAGTGACCTGGAAGTCCAGACGCTGCTGGACGGCGAATATGACGCGCGATCGGCGGTGGTCACCATCCGCTCCGGCGCCGGCGGGGATGACGCAACCGACTTCGCGGAGATGCTCATGCGCATGTATCTGCGCTGGGCGGAGCGTCACAAGTACCCCGCGAAGGTCATGGACACCTCCTACGCGGAGGGTGCCGGCATCAAGTCGGCGACGTTCGAGATCGATGCGCCCTACGCCTACGGCACGCTGTCGGTTGAGGCCGGCACCCACCGCCTGGCGCGTATCAGCCCCTTCGGCGCGGCAGATAAGCGACAGACGAGCTTCGCCGCCGTCGAGGTCATCCCGGTCATGGAAGAAGCAGTCGAGGTCGACATCCCCGAGACCGACATTCGGGTGGACGTCTTCCGTTCGTCCGGCCCGGGAGGGCAGTCGGTGAACACGACCGACTCCGCGGTGCGACTGACCCACCTTCCTTCCGGGATCGTCGTCTCGATGCAGAACGAGAAGAGTCAGATTCAGAACCGCGCCGCCGCGATGCGTGTCCTGCAGACGCGCCTGCTTCTGCTGAAGAAGGAAGAAGAAGCGGCGAAGAAGAAGGAACTCGCGGGGACGATCACAGCGAGCTGGGGTGACCAGATGCGCTCGTACTTCCTGTACGGCCAGCAGCTCGTCAAGGATCTGCGCACGGGGTTCGAATCGGGCAATCCCTCGATCGTGTTCGACGGTGACATCGATGGCTTCATCGCCGCAGGGATCCGCTGGCGCAAGCGCAAAGACGACGACGACTGACCGTGCCGAGCGCTCATTTCCCGCGAGCGTGCGAGCCTGGCAGGTTCGGCCTTCGTTTCCTATGAGCGTGCGCGCCTGGGCATGTCGCGCGCCCGGATCGGGAAAGGCCGTGTCTAGGCTGGCACAGCCATGATCCGCTTCGAGAACGTCACCAAGCGTCACCGAGGGACGAAGAATCCGGCGCTCAGCGACCTCGACTTCGAGATCCAGCGCGGGGAGTTCGTCTTCCTCGTGGGACCCTCCGGTTCCGGAAAGTCCTCCTGTCTGCGCCTCATCCTGCGCGAGTACGGGCCGACCACCGGCCGCGTCGTCGTGCTGGGGCGCGACCTCACGACCCTGTCGACCCGGAAGGTGCCCTATTTCCGGCGCCACATCGGCTCGGTCTTCCAGGACTTCCGGCTGCTCCCGAACAAGACCGTGTTCCAGAACGTCGCGTTCAGCCTGCAGGTCATCGGTTCGTCGCGTCCCTTCATCCGCCAGGCTGTGCCCGAGGCGCTCGCCCTTGTGGGGCTCGACGGCAAAGAGAAGCGGATGCCGCACGAGCTCTCCGGTGGTGAGCAGCAGCGCGTCGCGATCGCGCGAGCGATCGTCAACCGGCCGCAGATCCTTCTCGCCGACGAGCCCACGGGAAACCTGGATCCCGCCACGTCTGCGGACATCATGCAGTTGCTGGCCAGGATCAACTCCGGTGGCACCACCGTTGTGATGGCGACGCACGAGGCGGGCTTCGTCGATCAGATGCGCCGCCGCGTGATCGAGCTCAGCCAGGGAGTCGTCATCCGCGACGAGAGTAAGGGCGGGTACGGCGACACCACGAGCCTGCCGAACCTTGCTCCCGGTCCGGAGCGCGGTGCCACGGCGGCGGCGGCCCTCACCGCCGTCTTGGAGTTGCAGCGCCAGATCGCCGAGGGCGAGGACGTCGGCGCCGTCGCGGCGGAAGCAACGCACGTGCCGGTGGCGCCCGACGTGGCCGCACCAGAACCCGTGGAAGCCGATGCGACTGTGGGTGAGACGGCGGCTTCGAGTGAGACGACCGAAGACGGGGCAACCGTTGGTGCCGTCGCGGCGGAAGCTGACGGAACCACCGCAGCGCCCGGCGCGGAGCCCGCCTCTGCACCCACGGGAGTCATCGACCTTCCCCCTATCGACCTCGTCGAGCTCGGGATCGATGAGGAAGGCGTTGCGGAGCGGCTCGGCCTCGAGGGCAACGACGACGAGGTGGGTCCGACCGCATGAGACTTCAACTGATTCTCGGTGAGGCCCTGTCGGGGCTACGCCGCAATGCATCGATGGTCATCTCCGTCGTGCTCGTCACATTTGTCTCTCTGACCTTCGTCGGGGCTGCGCTGCTCATGCAGATGCAGATCTCGAAGATGCAGGACTACTGGGTCGATCGCGCGCAGGTCGCGATCTTCATGTGTCGCGACATCTCCACCACGACGACCTGCGCCGACGGTCAGGCGACGGAAGAACAGGTGGCGGCCGTCGCGGAGAAGCTCGAGGGCCCGGCGCTGTCGGCGATCATCAGTCAGACGCGCTTCGAGACCCGCGACGAGGCCTACGACAATGTCATCGAACTGATGGGGGAGGACTACGCCGACTTTGTCACCCCGGAACAGCTCAACGAGACGTACTGGGTCAATCTGGTCGACCCCACCAAAACGGCTGTTATCAGCGAGGCGTTCGAGGGGCAGGCCGGTGTCGAAGAGGTCAAGGACGAGATGCAATATCTCGAGCCGCTGTTCTCCGCATTGACCATTGCGACCTATATCGCGGTCGGCATCGCTGGGCTCATGCTGATTGCCGCCGTGCTGTTGATATCCACAACGATCCGCTTGTCCGCATTCGCCCGAAGGCGAGAGCTCGGCATCATGCGGCTCGTGGGCGCCTCCAACCGGTTCATCCAGACCCCCTTCGTGCTGGAGGGTGTGTTCGCTGCGTTCATTGGTTCGCTGCTGGCCAGTGCGGCGATCGTCGCGGGGGTCGAGTTCGGGGTGAAGCAGTACCTGCGAGAACGCGTGGACTTCATCACCTCGTGGGTCGGATTGTCCGACGCCGCGGTGGTGATCCCGATCATCATCGTGCTCGGTGTGGTGCTCGCGGCGGTCTCGGCCGGCTTCGCGATCCGTCGCTGGTTGCGTGCCTAACCGGTCGAACTCGGATAGACTGGCGGGCTGCCGCGATCGCGGCGCACGAACGAGGAGTCACCATGCCCAGGGAACGCGGGGAGAAGGTCATCGCGACCAATCGTCGTGCCCGCCACGATTATGCGATCGAGAAGACGTATGAGGCGGGGCTGGTGCTCACTGGCACCGAAGTGAAGTCGCTGCGCCAAGGTCGAGCCAACCTCACCGACGGCTACGCGTACATCGATCATGGCGAGGCATACCTCGATGCCGTGCACATTCCGGAGTACTCGCAGGGGCACTGGACCAATCACGCGGCCAAGCGCACGCGGAAGCTGCTGCTCCACAAGGACGAGATCATCAAGCTCTCGCACGCCGTGAGTGCCGGTGGCTACACGCTCGTGCCCCTCAAGCTGTACTTCGCCGATGGCCGAGCCAAGGTGGAGATTGCGGTGGCCAAGGGTAAGCGCGAGTACGAGAAGCGCGCGACGCTCCGCGAGCGTGAAGACAAGCGCGAGGCCGAGCGGGCCATGCGCACACGCAACCGGCTGGGCGACTAGTCTCGCGTGCCTACTCCGCGGTGAAGCGCGCCTCGACCGCGGCGTTGACGGTGATCTGCCCTGGTTGGAAATCCAGCCCGGGCCCGACCGAGTCTTCGGTGGCAGAGTGGGCGAACATCGCCGCTCGTGCGTGCTTTGCTCCACCGTCGCCGGTGAGGCCGACATCGCCCACCTCGGTGGGAGTGACGGTTCCGAGGCCGAGAGCCGCGGCGTACGCAGATGCGCGTTCGACGGCGACGCCGATTGCCTCGGTGGCAACCTCTCGCTCCACGCGGGCGCGGGTGTCGGGGGTGAGATCCCAGGTGATGTCGCCGATCGAGATCCCGTCGCGTTGCGCGATGTCGTTGAGCCAGTCCGATAGTGCGGCGACGTCGACATAGGTTGCGGTGAACGGTACCTGGGCGTGGTGGACGAGGGGGAGTTGCTTGCCCTGGTCGTTCCACGGACGATCAGACCAGATTCGCGCCCGTTCCGCCGTCCATGCGGTGACAGTCCCGGTTGTCACAGCCGCTTCCAACTCGGCTCGGAGCGGCTCACTGAGCGCCGCGACCTGTGCGAGCACCGACGAGCGCTCGGGTCCATCGGAGGACACGGTCACGTGCACGACGGCGTGTTCGGGTGGCAGCTTTCGGCTGCTCTTCCCGCTGACGGAGATGACGACCTTGCTCATGACTGCACTCTAGTTGCCGGGCACGGATAGCTCCTCTGGATCGCCGACTGCCCAAGGAGACGTGTAGTCAGCTCGCAGACGAGCAGGGCTGACGTCGCTGCGATCAGAACCGTGTAGATCAAAAAGGCGCGTCGTTCTGTCGAGGGGGATCCGCCGAGCTTCGAGCGAACGCGAACGCGCCGGCTGGATAGGAGATGGGATTCGGAGGCGGTGGGGGGTCGCATTCCGGGTCGAGCGAAAAGGTCACCGTACTCGTTGGCCTATCCGTGTAGACCTTTCCGGTGGGGCTGCGCCAGGTCAACTCTCCCGCGCCACTTTGCGTCACCTGCCACGGTGTGTGGTGTTTGAGTGTGTGATGTCGTCGGCACAGGTGTGCAAGATTGGCCGAGTCTGTGGGGCCGTCGAACTGAGCATCGCGGGTGTGGTCGATGTCACACCGATCAAGGCTCATGCGACATCCAGGGAAACGGCAGTGCAGGTCACGAGAACGGAGGTGTCGTCGGAGATCTTCGCTCGGCCGATACCGGTCGACGGCGAGGACCGCGCCGGTGATCGGGTGAGTCATGATGCGCTCCACGCCCGGTACGTCGGCGGCGAGATGACGCGCGGTCTCGGGGTCGATCGGTCCGTACCCCGCGAGCTGAGGGTCATCAAGCGGATCACTCGCGGAGTCGGACAGGAGCGCGAGAACCGGGACCGTCACGCTCACCGTCGCTCTGATGCCAGGGGTGCACGGATGCGCCGTGGGCTCGCTGCCGAGCAGCATGTCGCTGAGTACGTCGGCGCGTACCTGGTCGATGGTGCGCCGGTCTGGTGCCGGGAGTGCGGCCTCGGCTCGGGTGACCTCTCGTGCCATCGTGGACAGACGGTCGTAAATACCTGCTGCCAACGGCGCGGGAAGAACCGCGTTGAGTTCTGCCATGCCGTCTTCGAGGGATCGAGTGGTCACTCCTCGGGTGCGACGTGCCGCGCGGTGACGCTCCGCGATCGTCTGCTCGCAGTGCCATTGCGCCCGGCGCCGCGCGATGGGCGCAAGTCGAGACGCGGACTCGCGTTCGGCGTAGTCGATGACCGACTCCTCGTAGGCGCCGCGCATCTCGCCGGAGTCGATGTGCGCACCCGCGTCGACGATGACGCGAACGTGCGCTGCAGTGATTCGACCGAGCTTCCATGCGCGGAGGATGAGGGGAAAGCGTTCCTTCAGCGTGTGTGCGGTCTCCATGCGTTGCTGGATAGTGCGATCACTCACGCGCCAGGCAGTTGCGATCTCCGCGGCGATGCTCCGATAGGGGAGTTCTGCCTCGGAGCTGCGGGAGCGATCGAGGGCGGAGGCCCAGTCCGTCGCGACGTCGCGCGCCTGAGCCAGAAGCTCAGACCGCTTCGCTTCGAGCATCGTGATCGATCGTTGTACAGAATCCAACTCATCGAGGATGGGCGCGAGCCGAACTGAGGCCGCTGCCGCGGCGTCGGTTGGAGTGATCTGCGCCATAGCTCAGTATAGCACAAAGAAACGACGGTTAGGTCGTCTCGTACTAACAGTGCCTCGAACAAATATGCGTATACGTCTCACGCCCGACTCGCGGCGTCCCCAGGTTTCGCGTATACTGAAATGCTCCTGTCACGGCGGGAGAGACAATTCCACAGGGGCAGTGGCCACCGCCAGCAGGCACACGGGGATGATCGGTTTCGACATTGCCTGTTCTGCGGCGAGAAGCGGGCCGAGGAGGCAGAGTTATCTCGTAAACGCTCTCTGCAAACCTATAAGTGCCGATGCAAAGCGCACTGACTTCGCCCTCGCTGCATAAGCGAGCCCGATAGTCCGCCAGACCGTGTGTGATCCCGCCACGGATCCTGGCGTCATCTAGGGATCTTGCTGCGTGACGGCGTCTGGACGTCACGCGGGACTCTTTCCAGGCTGGGCTTGTCGACTTAGGTGTCTGTGACAAAGGTCGGAGCCGAGCAGAACGCTTTTTACAGACTGCGCCCGGAGAATGCGCCGTATCTCAGCGATGGACGGGGGTTCGATTCCCCCCATCTCCACCAGCCACTGCCTGTACCTCGATGGCCACCCTTGCGGGGGTGGCCATCGGCGTTTCCAGAGTCAGGACCCGGGCTGGCGGATGAGGGCGATGCCCTGCTTTGTGTCGCTCATGACCACAGAGCCGACCGAGAAGCGGTAGGTGAAGCCGTAGCCGTCAGCATCGACCGTGGGGGACTGCGTGGGGTCTGCCGACACGTAGATCGAGCCGCCCTCCTCCTCGCGTATCCAGCCTGAAGCCACCAGTTCGGCGATGACTTCGTCCGCGTCCTCCGGCTCAATGGGAGCCCATCCGAACATGAACATCGCCGTGGTGGCGGACTCGAAGTCTGCCCACGTGCACGAGACTCCACCCTCGAGGATCTCGGCGCCGATCACAAAGGGCTCTTCGTTGACCGTCCAACCCTCGGCCTCGAAGTCGGCGATGATGTCCTCGTCGAGCAGGTCGGCGCAGGTGACATTCTCGGGCGGTGCGGCGGGGGACTGGGGATTGCCCGGAGCGATGACCTCGCCGCTGGTGGTCGGTGCAGCTCCGGTGCCCTCTTGCACACATGCCGCCAGGGTCGCCCCGACGGTCAGGACTGCTCCGGCGATCCACAGGCGGCGCCACACACGAGTGCGCGTCATGCCTCACTCACCTCGCAGAAGGGTCAGAAAGTCATCGTGCAGAACCCCGTTGGTGGCCAGGGAGGAACGGGCATCGATGCGTTCGGCGCCATCGATGTCGGTGAAGCGGCCGCCCGCTTCCAGGACGATCGGTACGTGCGCGGCGATGTCGTACTCCTTGACGTCGAACTCAGCGACGAACTCCAGGCGTCCTTCCGCGAGCAGCATGTACGGCCACGCGTCGCCGTACCCGCGGTCGCGCCAGACGGCGCGTGAGAGTCGCACCACGTCGTCAGCGCGGCCGACCCCATCCCACTGCTTGACGCTCTGAAACGACACGCTCGATTCGCTGAGCGAATCGACGTCAGACACGGCGAGCCGCCGCGGCCCTGTCGGCGAGTCGGTCCAGGCGCCGAGGCCAGCCGCTGCCCACCAGCGGCGGCCGATCGCCGGCTGACTTACGACTCCAACACGGGGTACTCCGTCGATAGCGAGCGCGATCAGGGTCGTCCACATCGGCACGCCCCTGAGATAGTTCGAGGTGCCGTCGATGGGGTCGATAATCCACTGCCGCGCAGCATCGCCGGTGAAGCCGTACTCCTCGCCGAAGATCGCGTCGTCCGGCCTCTCCTGCGCCAAGAGCGTGCGGATAGCCCGCTCGGTGGTGAGGTCGGCCTCCGTCACGAAGGTCGCGTCGGCTTTCGTCCGCACGTCGAGGTCGGGCGAATCAAAGCGCGCCATGGTCGTTTCGTCCGCTGCATCGGCGAGCCGAAGTGCAAGGGCGAGATCCTCCGACAGATCGCCCTCGAAAGGATCACGCCAGGTGGCGGCAGAAGGCGACGCGGTCACCACTTAAGGATACCGGCCGCCCCCGAACGGATTTCTCACAATGGCGATCGTAATGGTAATGTTGACCCTCGGTTCGCCTGTGCGAATCACGCACCTCTAGCTCAATCGGCAGAGCAACTGACTCTTAATCAGTGGGTTCAGGGTTCAAGTCCCTGGGGGTGCACCGAGAACCCCCGGTATCTACGGATATCGGGGGTTTTTCTACTGATTGCCAACACCCGCGAAGGGCAATGAACGGCGCATAAACTGCCCGAACGGGCGCAAAAACCGCCCGTAACGGATGCTACGGAACCCGAAATCACGGACGCCTCGCAGGTGTCTGGTAGAGCTCGGACGCGCGTTGCGTCACCCGGTTCCCGTCTACTCCGCGCATGTGAGAATCGCTGCGTGAAGACGCTCGAATCGGTCGGCCGGATGGCACTGCCGGACCCGCGCGTGTGGGTCTGCGGCGACTGGCACGGGAATGTCGGCTGGTTGCAGACTGTGGTCCCTGCCATGGCTCGACTCGCCCCAGGCGTCACGACGATCCTGCATGCAGGAGATTGGTGGATGGATTCGAAGTCCGTCGACTTCTGGAGTGTGCGCGCGGGCATCGAACGAGTACTCGTCACCCTCGGCAACCATGAGCCGTACGACGAGTACGCGCCTCTGCTCGATGCCCATCCCGGGCATGCAGTGCGCGTGTCGGACGTTGTCTGGCTGCTGCCGCGTCCGTGGCGGTTTGAGGTGTTCGGCAGAGAGTTCTTGAGCCTCGGCGGGGCGGCATCCGTTGATCGTCGCTGGCGCACCGAGGGCAAGGACTGGTGGCCGCAGGAACGCATTCTGGACGAGCAGGTCGAAGCAGCGTGCTCGAGGCCGGCGGACGTCATGATCACTCACGAGAGCCCGGGTGACAGCCCTGTAGACGCTGTGTCGCAGTTGCTGGCTTCGAACCCCGGCGGGTTTCCGGCAGACGCGCTTGCAGAGTCTGCTGCGTCCCGTGCGCAGGTCAGCCGAGTGTGGAACTCCGTTCATCCCGAGCTGCTGCTTCACGGTCATATGCACGTCAGCGGGCAAGGACAGACTGCCGACGGCCGGAGGGTGGTGAGCCTCGGCAGATTACGCAGGAGCGGAACGTCGCGCTACTGAACCTTGAGACGCTGTCGGTTGAGCTCCCGACGCTTCGTACGCTTCGTGGTTGGTGATGTCGTTGGGCGCGGACTCGGGCGGTTCCGAAGGTAGGGTTCCGTCATGACTCGGCCGCCTGTCGTGACCCTTGCAGACCAGATGTTCTACTCGACTGTTCACATTGAGAGCGTTGCGCCCACTGGGACCTCGACCGGTACAGGCTTCCTGGTGCTGTACTCGAAGGCCGATGGTACGAGCATCCCCGTGCTCGTCACGAACAAGCACGTGCTTCAAGGAGCGCGCTCGGTCTCGTTCACCCTTGCGGGCGCCAAAGAAGGCGAGCCGATGCCGACGGGAACCCGCATCACAATCGTCGACTTCGGGGATGAATCTTGGTTTGGGCACAGTGACCCGCGCGTCGATGTCGCGACGATGCCCTTTGCTCACGTCCTTCAGAAAATGTCCGACAGCGGCGCTCCCGCGTTCTACCGGGCGTTCGGAAGCGATCTGCTGCTGACCAGGGACCAGGCCGATCAGCTCGATTCCATTGAGGGGGTCACCTTCATCGGGTACCCAAATGGTCTCTTCGACACGGCATCAATGTTGCCTATCGCTCGCCGGGGCCAGACAGCCACTCCCATTTTCAATGACTATGAGGGGCTCCCCGCCTTCCTGATCGACGCGTCGGTCTTTCCCGGTTCCAGCGGTAGCCCGGTCATGATCTTTGATCGGGGCAGCTTCACTACGCGGGATGGAACCACACACATTGGATCCAGGCTGTATCTCGCCGGTGTGATCGCTGCAGTACACACCCGACGGGTTCACGGAGAAGTCCAATTCGCATCTTCTGCCGTCGCGTCGTTTGACGACATGATCGACCTGGGCATCGTCTACAAAGTGAGTGCCATCCAGGAGTGCGTCGACGCGATGCTCGCGAAATTTGGGATCATTCTGACGGGCGCCCCCGCGGCCGACGCATTGGCTTGATGGTCAACGCGCTATCAGCTCTCCGACACCTGGCGGCGCCGACGAGCCGATCACGCGTGCATGGGGGGAGCGACCGGGAGCAGGGGTCTTGCCCAGGCTCATCGAAAGCTGCACCGGATCCGCGTACTTCCGGTCAGCTCGTGCGCAAGGATTCTCCAACGTGGGGCGATTCAGTCGTGAGCGTCTTGCGTGGACACGCCTGCCTCATCGCTGTGCCGCTGTAGTGCTCGCCGAACGCTCGACGCGCCCGCTCCCACCACCCGAGCGATCTTGGCGATGGATGCACCGTCAGCTCTCATCCGTATCGCCTGTTCCACACGCTCCGGTGTCATCACCGTCGGCCGCCCGCCGACGCGGCCTTGCGCACGAGCGTGTTCCAGTCCTCGGCGGGTGTTCTCCCTGATCGAGTCGACGCGAAGCTGGGCAAAGACGGCGACGATACCAAATAAAGCGCGGCCCATCGGCGTCGTGGTGTCGATCTCGGGCTCTGTGAGGCTGACGATATTTAGCCCGCGGTCGTGCAGTTCCGCGATCGTTTGAATCGCCATCACTTCGCTGCCTGCGATTCGATCTAGCGCACGCACGACGAGTGTGTCGCCTGCGCGCAGATAGTCGAGGCACTTCAGCCAGTCCGGTCGGTCAGCGATCCGAGATGACTCCCCGCGGTCCACGAACACCTTGACGCACCCGGCGGCGCGCAGCATCTCCACTTGGGAGTCAGTGTTCTGCTCACGGGTGGAGACCCGCGCGTACCCAACGCGCTCGCTCATGAGCTCGAGGATAGGACAACGCCACAAACGTAGGGGGAGTGGTTTCGGCTGCGCGAGGTTTCGGTCGACTGTTTCGGCGCGTTGCCGCCCGGCGTGTCGCGCGATTGCACCAAGTCCCGAGATTGCCACCGAAAACGATCAGTTTTGAACGTTTGCGGAAATCCACAAACGCGGGCCATAGCTAATCTCAATGACCACAGACGATGCCAAGCTCTCAATAGGTCAGCATCTGATGTATAGTCATCACATGCTGACCATTACCTCGCGACTTGACGTCATGAACCGGCTCGGCCGGGCCATGGCTGATCCGACCCGCTCTCGCATCCTGATGACGTTGCTCGACGAGCCGAGCTATCCGGGTGTCCTTTCCCGCGATCTTGGCCTGTCACGGTCAAACGTGTCGAACCACCTGACGTGCCTTCGGGACTGTGGGATTGTCGTCGCGGAGCCCGAGGGTCGACAGACCCGCTACGAAATCGCCGACCCTCACCTTGCAGCAGCGTTGAAGACGCTCGTGGACGTGACGTTGGCGGTCGATGAGAGCGCACCTTGCATCGACTCCTCCTGCACCGTGCCAGGTTGCTGCGGAACGGGGGCAAGCGCATGAGCCCGGTTCTGAGCGGCGAACGTCGCGCGAAGCTGCACCGCCGCGTGCGCTTCATCGTGGGCTTCACGATCTCCTACAACGTCATTGAGGCGATCGTCGCGATTTGGGCTGGCACCCTGGCGTCGTCCGCAGCGCTGATCGGCTTCGGGCTCGACTCCATCGTGGAAGTGCTGTCAGCCGCAGCAATCGCCTGGCAGTTCACGAAGAAAGACCCCGAGCGTTGGGAGAAGGTCACCGTTCGCGCAATCGGCCTCGCGTTCTTTGCCCTCGCCGCCTACGTGACCGTCGACGCCGTAACGAGCCTGATCACCCAAGAGGGACCGGAACACAGCCCGCTCGGGCTGGGCATTACCGCGCTGAGCTTGATCATCATGCCGCTACTGGCGTGGTTCGAAGTGCGCACCGGTCGCGAACTTGACTCCAAGAGCGTCATGGCCGACGCCAAGCAACTCATCCTGTGCGTCTACTTGTCGGGTGCCGTGTTTATCGGCCTCATCCTCAACACCCTGTTCGGATGGTGGTGGGCCGACTCTGTAGCTGCACTCGTGGTTGCCGTTCTTGCAATCCGTGAAGGCATCGAGGCATGGCGCGGCGACGTAGAGTCGCCGTTCGAAGTGCTCGAAGACCTCTCTGACGACGACCGCTGAACCGTGACCACCTAACTCGGACCCCGCTGGCCCGAAACTGTGACTATGTCAACTCGAAGTGGCCCAGGGGTGACGGCTTGATCTGGCCCATGCTGGGGTCGCGCCGCGGAATGGCTCTGGGTTAGATCCGCTGGCGTAGGGCGTCGGTGATCTGCTCGGTGGTGGGGGTGCCCTTCAACCCGTCCGGCGTGGCATAGACGCGGCAGGCGAGGTCGCTCGTGCGTCCGTCGGACGGGAACACGTCGACGCCGTCGATCGTGATGGTCGGTGAGCCGGCGAACGGGGTTCCTGCGGCTTCTTCCGGGGTGCGCAGCAGCCGCGTGGTGACGAGGATGTCGGTGCGCCCCAAGGCTGTCAGTGCTTCCCTCGTGCGGGCTTCCGCGCGCTCCCAGGAGGGGCATTCATCGATGTGCAGGATCTCGACGTTCATGCCGTCGATTTTCCTCTCGTCTTGAGCGTCGGGCGCTGGTCTGGAGGGTCTGCTGTGGAGTGCCGGGCGGGCGTATTCTTCGTGCAGCGGGAGGGTCGAGAGACCATCCCGCTGCAAGGCCCAGAGCATCTTGCTGCTCGGCGGGACGCGCGGGTCAGGCGGTCTGGCCGCGGGTGTGAGCGAGCCGGTAGCTGGTCGTGCCGGTCTCGATGATGGTGCCGTTGAACGTGAGGCGGTCGATGATCGCGGCGCAGAGTCTCGGGTCGGTGAACGTGTCGGTCCATCCGGAGAAGGACTGGTTGGACGCGATCGCGACGGAGTTCTTCTCCTCCCGCTCGGTGAGGACCTGGAACAGCAGCTCGGCCCCGCGGCGGTCGAGTTCCATGTAGCCGAGCTCGTCGATGCAGAGCAGATCGACGCGGCCGTAGCGGGCGATCGTGCGGGCGAGTTGCTTCTCGTCGGCAGCTTCGACGAGCTCGTTCACGAGCTTCGTCGCGAGCGTGTATTTCACCCGGTAGCCCTTCTCTGCCGCGGCGGTGCCGAGCCCGATCAGCAGGTGGCTCTTCCCGGTGCCGGAGTCCCCGATCAGGCAGAGCGGGTCGCCGCGGCGGACCCAGTCGCCGGTCGCGAGGGTGTGGATCGCCCGCCTCGACCGAGATCTCCCGCCGGCGCTTCGCGACATAATCGCGGACCGCGGCATAGGAGACATCCGCGCCGTGCTCATCGAGCAAGCGGGCATGCATCCGGGTCGCCGTCATCCGCTGCTTCCGCGGCGCAGTCAGATTCTCCCGCAACCAGTCATCGAGCAGCGGCTTGAACGCCTCGAGCTTCGGAGCCCGCCGCTCAGGAGTCTTCCGCTCCGGCGGGACCGGCGACGCCAACGCCTGCCGGATCGTCCGCCGATGTACCCGGAACCGTTTCGCCAACGCGTTCACCGACAGGCCCTCAACCCGCGCCACGCGCCGGATCTCCGAATACAACTCCACCCTGGACCCCAACTGGCCCTCCTCACTCGAAACCTTCGACTGAGGACCACGCTGGGGTGGGCCAAATCAAACCGACATGAACACCCCGGCGCGTCGCAACATGGGCCAGATCAGACCGACACCTCTGGGCCAAATCAGAGTGACAGACTCAAAACTGCGTGCCGAAACCTCCTGTCCCGAAAGCCGGTTTCGATACGGCACCCGTTTGCGGACCGCCCGCGGCCCAACGCCGGATCACGGTCCCGGAAACGATCGTTTTCGGCAGACGCGTTGCTACCGGTGGTCGCGGTCCGATTCCCGGCTAGCGTGCCACGCCGTTTCGCAGGATCGACGAGGGGAAGGGGCGGGTCACTGATGAGACCCGCCCCTTTTATGTCGATCAGACAGCGGCCGGAGCGCGCCCGATCTGTAGCGTCTGAGCCGGCGGGGCGCAGCAGGCTCCGCCGAGAGATGCCCCGGAAACGTCGAAGAGCCCGGCGCCACCGCAGACCCCTGTGTCGGGCAGCACCAGCTCCACCCGTCGAGCGGCTTCGTGGTCACCCGCGAGCTCCGCGACGACGCTGCGCACTTGCTCGTAACCAGTGAGAGCGAGGAACGTTGGTGCCCGCCCGTAGGACTTCGCGCCCACAAGGTAGAAGTCAGGCTCCGGTTGGGCCAGGTCGGCTGCACCGGTCGCTGCGACCGAGCCGCAGGAATGCACGTTCGGGTCAACCTCTGCCGCGATGCGTACGGGAGCCTGCAGCGTGGGGTCTAGCTCAAGTCTGAGCTCCGAAAGGAACGATAGGTCGGGGCGGAATCCTGTGAGCACCACGATGCGATCGGCGGTGAGCGTGCGACCGTCCTCGGACACCAGGACCGGCCGGTCCCCCTCCGTCGTGACGCGCTCGACTCGGAACCCGGTCACGAGTGACACGAGGCCGGCGTCGACGTATTCCTTCGCCTTGATTCCGAGCGCTCCGCGTGCTGGCAGCTCATCGGCTTGGCCGCCCCCGAAGGCGTTCCCGGCGGTGGCGCGCCGAAGTGCCCAGGTGACTGAGGTGTTCGGGTCGCGGCGCGCCATTCTGGCCAACGCGAGGACGGCGGTGACCGCTGAATGCCCGGATCCGATGACGACCGTGTGCTTCCCCTCGAAACCTTCTCGGTCCCGGA
Organism: Microbacteriaceae bacterium PS02070; assembly: GCA_029959865.1. Lineage (GTDB taxonomy): Bacteria > Actinomycetota > Actinomycetes > Actinomycetales > Microbacteriaceae > Microbacterium. The sequence goes on from JASCPE010000004.1 coordinate 44,941, forward strand.
AGTCGGGGATGCGATACGACAGCAGCTCAGCGGCGGCGCGCTCACCCAGCGCGGGCAGACCGTCCGCGCCGGCAGGGTTGGGTGAAGACCACGTGCCGGAGGCGTCGATCACTGCGCGCGCTTGCAACCGGTACTCGTCCCCCTCGGTCGGCTCGACGTGCACGGTGAACGGCTGCTCGCTGCGGCCCGCATCAACAAGACGGTCACGGCCCAGCCGTGATACCCCCACGACACGAGCGCCGTACCTCACCCGGTCTCCTAGCTCGGCAGCAAGCGGCGCGAGGTAGCTGCTGATCCACTGCGCACCCGTGGGATACCCGGTCGTCGGAGCCACCCATCCCGTGCGCTCGAGAATGCGCACCGCAGCCGTGTCGACGAGTTCTGGCCACTCCGAGAACAGGCGCACGTGACCCCACTCGGCAACCGCTGAGGCCGGGCCAACCCCAGCTTCCAGCACAACCACCGGGACATCTCTCTCGACCAGATGAGCGGCAGCCGCAAGACCCTGGGGGCCCGCACCGATCACAACCACAGGCAAATCGCTGTCCACCACAACACTCCTAGCACATCGACGAAACTCGATGGATGAGACTCCCGCATGTATCGACGAATGTCAATGCGACGTGACAGAATCATTCCATGCCCACGATGCTTCCCCTCTCCTCCTCCGATGCAGCGACCTGTTGCTCCCCCGTCGTCGGCGGAGTGTTGACGTCCGACGAGGCCGAGCGCATCGCGCGCACCTTCAAGGCCTTGGGCGATCCCTCCCGAGTGCGGCTGCTCTCATTGATCGCCGCATCCGGTGATGGTGAAGCATGCATCTGCGACCTCACCGAGCCGGTTGGACTGTCTCAGCCGACCGTCTCGCACCACATGAAAATCCTTGTCGACGCGGGACTTGCCACCCGGGAACAGCGGGGACGCTGGGCTTACTACCGCGTCGTCACCGACGCCCTCGAACAGGCCTCCCGAACACTGCGCCCATGAGCCGCGTTCTGATCCGGTCGATGACCGCCGCCGACTGGGCGGCAGTGGAAGTCATCTACCGAGAGGGCATCGCCACCGGCAACGCGACATTCGAGTCAGACCCACCAACCTGGTCAGCCTTCGACTCAGCGAAGCTCAATACGGGGCGTTTGGTTGCCGAGGATGCTTCCGGATCCATCGTCGGATGGGTCGCCGCGTCACCCGTGTCGTCTCGTCCGGCGTATCAGGGCGTGGTCGAACACTCGGTCTATGTCGCGGACCGGGCTCGCGGGCTCGGCGCTGGCACTGCGCTCCTCGATGCCTTCCTCGAGGGTGCCGATGAAGGCGGAATCTGGACGGTCCAGTCCAGCATTTTCCCCGAGAACGCTGCCAGCCTCGCCCTCCACGACCGGGCAGGCTTCCGCCGAGTAGGTCACCGCGAGCGGATCGCGCTCATGACCTACGGGCCCTGGTCGGGACAGTGGCGCGACACGATCCTTGTCGAGCGGCGCCGCCCTCACTAATCACGCTCGTCACATGGACCACGACGACCGTCGTGATGTGGGTCAGGTAAGGCTGGCGACGAGACCCTGGATGCGGGCTTTGATGTCGTCGCGGACCTCGCGGACGACGTCGATGGGCTGGCCGGCGGGGTCGGTGAGCTGCCAGTCCTCGTAGCGCTTGCCGGGGAAGATCGGGCAGGCGTCACCGCATCCCATCGTGATGACGACGTCAGCCTGGCGGACGGCATCCGTCGTCAGGATCTGGGGTACGGCGCCGGTGAGGTCGATGCCTTCTTCGGCCATGACGGCGACGGCGTTGGGATTGATGGCGTTGCCGGGCTCGCTGCCGGCTGAGAACACGTCGATGCGGTCCCCGACGACGGCGCGGAGGTACCCGGCGGCCATCTGCGAGCGGCCAGCGTTGTGGACGCAGACGAACAGGACGGCGGGCTTGGTGGTGTCAGTCATGGGTGCTCCGATCAGCGGGTGGGGGTGAGGGTGGCGAGGAGGGCGTCGACGCGGCGGGCGATGTCGTCGCGGATCGCGGCGACGCCTTCGGCGGAAGCGAGGGCGGGGTCGCCGACGGTCCAGTCTTCGTAGTGGACGCCGGGGATGATGGGGCAGACGTCTCCGCAGCCCATGGTGATGACGACGTCGGCTGCTCGGACGGCGTCATCGGTGAGCGGCTTCGGGAACCGCAGCTCCTGGTCCCCGTCGGGGATGAGCTCGTCGAGGAGGGGCTGCACGTTCGGGTGGATCTCAGCGGCAGGAGTGGACCCCGCCGAGCGCGCGATGACCGCGCCACCGGAGCGCTGGTTGACGAGGGCTGCGGCGAGCTGCGACCTGCCGGCGTTCGCGACACACACGAAAAGGACTTGCGGGAGCCCGTTGTCGCGGTCGCGGGTGATGTCGATGAGTCGCTGGCGCGCGAACCGTTCGGTGAGGGACAGCAGATGGGTTTTCACTCGTGCGGTCTTCGCGAGGGAGGTGTAGGACTCACGGACGATGGTCGCGATCAGAGGCCCGCTGAGGCTCGGGTAGAGCCCGCCGAGGCCCTCTGCGAGGCGGGTGAGAGCATCGTCGACGTCTTCCAGGCCGGTCTGCTCGGGCCGGGCTGTTGGGGTGACCGCGGCAGGAGCGAACGAGTCGAGGAGGGTGGTGACGGCGGGCCGGAGGTCGGCGGCGATCCGGTACCAGACCCACGTTCCGCGGCGCTCTGATGCAAGCACGCCGTTGTCTCGCAGCACTTTCAGATGATGGGAGACAGTCGGCTGTGACACGTCGGCCAGCTCGGCAAGGTCGCACACGCACGACTCCCCGCGGGGGTCGGTGGCGATCGCGGACAGCATCCGCAGGCGCAGCGGGTCCGACAGTGCTTTCAGAGTGCTGGCGAGTGCGGTTGCTGCGGCATCCCCGATCGCGTGGGTCGACGACGGCGCGCAGGCCTCCTCGGCGGCGGGGGTGAGTGTGGAGCTCATCATCGAGTCCTTTCCATGACTGCTTCTTCGGTGACCGCGTAGGGGTCGGTGTGGAACCAGGTGCGCGCGGCCCACAGCGAGACGTAGACCAGGCCGACGAGCACGGGCACTTCGATGAGCGGTCCGACGACGCCCGCCAGGGCTTGGCCGGATGCGGCGCCGAAGGTGCCGATCGCGACGGCGATGGCCAGTTCGAAGTTGTTTCCCGCGGCGGTGAACGCGAGCGTCGAGGAGCGGGCGTAACCGAGCCCGAGCGTCTTCCCGGCGAGGAGTCCCACGAACCACATCACGGCGAAGTACACCAGCAGCGGCACAGCGATCCGGACGACGTCCAGCGGTCGCGACGTTACCTGTTCGCCCTGCAGGGCGAACAGAAGCACGATCGTGAACAGCAACCCGTACAGCGCCCACGGGCCGATCTTCGGCAGGAACGTCTCCTCATACCAGGCACGCCCCTTACTGCGTTCCCCGATGAGACGAGACGCGAACCCGGCGACCAGGGGCACCCCGAGGAACACGAGCACGTTGAGTGCGATCTGCCAGATCGACACATCAAGCCCCTGACTGTCGAGGCCGAGCCAGCCGGGGAGGACGGTGAGATAGAACCAGCCCAGCAGGGAGAACGCGATCACCTGGAACACGGAGTTGATCGCAACGAGCACGGCCGCGGCTTCCCGGTCTCCGCAGGCGAGGTCGTTCCAGATGACGACCATGGCGATGCATCGAGCCAGGCCCACGATGATCAGTCCGGTCCGGTACTCGGGAAGGTCGGGCAGGAACATCCATGCGAGCGCGAACATCAGCGCAGGACCGGCGACCCAGTTCAGCACGAGCGACGAGACCAGCAGTCGTTTGTCGCCGGTGACGGCGGCGACCTTGTCGTAGCGGACCTTCGCGAGAACCGGGTACATCATGACCAGCAGCCCGATCGCGATCGGCACGGAGATGCCACCCACCTCGAGGCGCGACAGCAGCTCCGACAATCCGGGGACGAACCTGCCGAGAAGGATGCCGCCGACCATAGCGAGCCCGATCCACAGCGGCAGCCACCGGTCGAGGGTTGACAGGCGCCGGGTTGCGGGCGTGGCGACGCTCACGCGAACTCCGCCTGACGTGCGGGGGCCACCGGTTCAAGGGCGGCGAGGTAGTGCTGGGCGTCCTGCGCTGCGGCGCAGCCGGTGCCGGCGGCGGTGATCGCCTGCCGGTAGGTGTGGTCGACGAGGTCACCCGCAGCGAACACCCCCGTCAAAGAGGTGTGGGTCGAGGGGTGGTCGACGATGACATACCCGTCCGCGTCGGTTGCCACCTGGCCGGTGACGAGCTCCGACCTCGGGTCGTGACCGATCGCCACAAACACACCCGTCACGGGAAGATCTGCCTCGGCGCCGGTCTCGGTGTTCCGCAACCGGACTGCCTCCACCTTGTCAGCGCCACGGAGCGCGGCGATTTCACTGTTCCACGCGACCTCGATCTTCGGGTGTTCCAGCACCCGCTCGGCCATGATCTTCGACGCACGGAAAGAGTCACGGCGGTGCACGACGGTCACCTTCCGGGCGAACCGGGTCAAGAACAGTGCTTCCTCCATCGCGGAGTCGCCGCCGCCGACGACGACGATGTCCTGCTCGCGGAAGAAGAACCCGTCGCATGTGGCGCACCAGGAGACGCCGTGGCCGGACAGGCGTTCCTCGTCGACGAGACCGAGCTTCCGGTACGCGGACCCCATGGTGAGGATGACAGCGCGCGCGTGGAATGTCTCCCCCGCACCGGTCTCAATGACTTTGACGTCAGATTCGAGGTCGAGGGACACAGCGTCGTCGAGCAGGATCCGCGCGCCGAACCGCTCCGCCTGCTGGCGCATCGTCTCCATCAACTCCGGCCCCTGGATGCCGTTCACGAAGCCGGGGAAGTTCTCCACCTCGGTCGTCGTCATCAGCGCCCCACCCGCGGTCACCGACCCAGCGATCACCACAGGCGCGAGGCCCGCACGCGCTGCGTACACCGCCGCCGTGTAACCTGCGGGCCCGGAGCCAACGATGACCAGCTCAACCTGTTGAATCGACATGCCTCTATATTGACAGATACCAATACAAGGCGCAATCGTTGCCGATAAGTCAAACGTTCCGAGGAGCCCACATGAAGCGCACCGTCCTTTTCATCTGCCAGCACAACGCGGGCCGGTCCCAGTTGGGAGCGGCTTTGCTCGAACACCTCGGCGGGGAACGTTTCACCGCAATATCCGCGGGCCTGGCACCCGCGAGCGAAGTGAACCCAGCCATCGCCGCGACCGTCGCAGAGCTCGGTATCGACATCTCAGGCCGGGTACCCCGCGCCGTCACCACCGACGACCTTGAATACGCCGATGCCGTCGTGCTCATGAAATCCGGACTGGACCTCCCCTCAACCCCGAGGGGCGAGGTGTTCGAGTGGTCATTCCCCAACCCCGAATCGTGGGACGCGGACGCTGTCCGCCCGCTCCGCGAAGCAGTAGCGCAACGAATTCGAGCGGAACTCCTCGCAGACTGACGCAACCTCGCCGGAACGTGTCGGTTCTGGCACGAGCAACTCGACGACGGTGGACCGTTCCGCGTCGTCGGGCCGGTTTGTCAACGAATCGCCTGCCAACCGCAACCCGGGTGGCACGATCAGCCATCGCGTCTGATCGAACCTAAGGGCCTGCACGTGCGCACGTGCAGGCCCTCGCGGTGTGAGTCGACGGCTCGCGGGTGTCAGGGCGTGACGATGTTCTTTCCGACGGTGTGCCCAAGCTGGATCTGGTCGTACGCGGCGCCAGCCTCAGCGAGCGGGTATTGGCGGTCGACGAGGAACGTGAACTCAGGCAGCGCTAGAACCTCCTCTTGCCCAGCGGCGCGGGTCAGCCTTACGGGTGGCCCGGGTCAGCGGCGAAGCCGCCCTGCGACAGCTTTGCACCAAGACTTGGCGCGGAGAGGGGACGCCACCCGCGCGGGCTGCTTCGTGCGCATTGCGCCCTGCCTGATTCGCGATCGAACCATTCACGGCTCGAAGGCGCCGCGGAGGGCACGCGACCGCCCCGCCGACACCGGTGCCGTCGTGCGCGGTGTCCGCGACTCACCGAAAGGGAGGGGTGGCAATTTACAGGGCAAAATATCGGGTCGCTCGCCGAGGATCTGTCGGAAACAATCGGTACCGATCGACCGGGTGCCATTCTGATGGTCCCCAAGAAACGCAGCGTGACCAGGTATTTAGCGGCCCTGCGATTGTCCACGACATGCGCTAGATGTGGTCTAGGCGGCGGCAGTACAGGAGCAGTGGGTTCAGGGTTCAAGTCCCTGGGGGTGCACTCTTGTTGAGAAGTTGAAAACCCCGGTCATCAGCGCGATGCTCGCAGGATTGGGTTTTTCTTGCCCCGCCTCCCGTGGGCATCGTGCAACGTGCGTGCAATCACGCGCCCGGTTGAGGTGCGTCCCACAGCGTTTTCTCCGGGAGCCGCGGGCATCCCTCCCGCGGGACTTCTGCGGGAGAGCGCAACGCGGCCCCCACCAGAAGCATGCCGTTCGGCGGGGCCGTGGAACTGCTCAGCGCGGCCGGCATCAGGCTGTTGCCAGGACAGCAGTGAGCGACACCAGCATGGCCGCTAGAGCCTACTGCGTCTCCCAAACGTCCGCCTCGTCGGGACACCCGTCTGGGATTTCGATCCCCCTAGCACTCAAGTCGCTCACCGAGCCCGAGTGTCCACCGCCAAACTCCACCTGCTGGCCGACCGTCAGATCGGTTCCGTAGGTTAGGGTCGCTGGCTCCGTCCACGTCGCATCCCCGGCAAGGGCGAGCACAAACACGTCGCCGTCGTCGGTGCGCACGGCCAGACAGCCACCGAGGTCTTCGAGGGCCCCCTGCAGGAGCGCCTCGCGGCTGATCCCGTCCGGATTGAGCGGGACCTTGATGAACGGCTGACGCGCTCCCGCCGAACAGCCACCCATTGCAAGGCCGACTGCGATGATGCCGAGAAGGGCGACAGCGCGGCGCACCGCTTAGCCCCCTGCAACGTTTAGTTGGACGGCCTCCGCCGTGGCGGCTTCATCGGCTGGTGACTGCCACGCCCTCCGCTGGATACTGATGCGCCGGTCGAGGAGACAGGCGCGCGCATCCTCCTTGGAGTCGTACGTGTGGGGGCTGGGGTATCGGATGCCGTCCGGGCCGACGTAGCTCGCCTGGTAGCGGCCGCTGGGTAGTTTGCGGAGCGCTCCCCGGGACTCGGGTGGGAGGTTCGCTTAGCCATCGGGACTCCGTTTCGTGCAACCTACGTGCAACATAGCGTGCTCACGCAGATCGGCGTTTCCGAAGGTTCTTCGCCTGACTTCCCGACCGTCCGTGTTCGGTGCGACGGTCACGCACCGCGTGCCCGTCATCTGCGACGCTGGTTCCATGACCCACGCTGATCGATGGACCGCGTTCGACGTAGACGACGCCACGATCGCCGTCTCTCCGGCGGATCCGGTCGCGCTCATCCGAAGAAGCGGTCACGACGATATCGTCGTGGGCTGGCCCGATCTTGACCTTGGCCACCGCTCCGCCGAGCAGATGGTCATCGGGGGCTTCGACGGCGTATGGGTGTCGTACCTTCCCGATGAATCTCAAGACCCCGATTATCCGCAGGGGCGGCCCGCGGCGGTTCACATCAGGGTCGACGGTTCGCTCACGACCTTCACCCACCTCCGCATTGAGAACGACAACACGCCGCTCCACATGTGCGGGACCACGAGGCACGGACTGTGGCTCATCTGCGCCGGCATGCCCGACGTCGACGCCCCTGACGCGTGGAAGCGGGAACAACCCGCGCTGGTGCTGCACCCTGACGGGCAACAGTCCATCGTCCGTGCAGGCCGTCAGATCTGCTTCGCCCGTGATGGGCTCGACGGTCCGGCGCTCATCGTGTACGCGGGAGCGCCGCTTGCTCGATCGGAGGGGTACGCGACGAGCTATGAGTACCACTACCTGTCCATCCCGCTCCCCGAGGTGCTGCCGACGGAAACCCTCGCGCCCGCGTCCACGGACTACGACTGGGACGACGAGAGCGTCAGGGAGCTGATGGGTACTTTTGAGGGCACTCGAGTGGACCCACCTCTGGGCCTACCTGGCATCGGGTGGACCCTCGTCGACCTTCCGCCGCAGGCGCAGCAGGCGGCAGTGGATGCCGTCCTCCGCGAGTTCTCGAACCTCGAAGACTACTGGCACGGTGGCAAGGGCGGCCCCGCGCCCCTCGCCGATGGCATGTCCGAGGGGCGGGTAGACGTGGTCGGGGAGTGGCCGCACACGCACGTGGATGTCAGCTTCACACACCCGTTCTTCGCCGGCGGACGCATGCGACGAAGAGTCCCCGTGTTCGACGGCGCCGGGCGATGCATCCCGCCCCTCTACAACTCGATCCACCTGATGGAAGACCTCGACACCCGCGACCTCCCCGACCCGTCCACAGCGCGGGACGGCATCCTCGACATCTAGCTCGTCGGCCGATCGGCACCACGCTAGGTGTCCGCGCGGCGGGATGGTGCGACAAGATGGATCCGTGACCACCGAATCAACGCCTGCCCGTCCGTACGTCATCGTTCGCCGTCCAGCGGCGAGCCTCAACGACGGCATCGTCACCTTCCGTGAGCGAGAGCCGCTGGACCTCGAGCTCGCAAAGTCTCAGTGGGACGCCTACACCCGCGTGTTCGACGAGCGCGGGTGGAACATCGTCGAGGTGCCGACCGCCGACGAGTTGCCGGACTCCGTCTTCATCGAGGACACCGTCGTGGTCTTCGGCGACCTTGCGGTCGTCACGAATCCCGGGGCGCCCGCACGCAACCCGGAAACCGCCGAGGTCGTCCCCGTGGTGGCCGACCTCGGGTTCGAGGTGGTCAAGATCTCTGCCCCCGGCACCCTGGATGGCGGCGACGTCCTCAAAGTCGGCACGACGGTCTACGTGGGAATCAGCGGCACGACTAACGAGGAGGGCATCGCGCAGCTCGCCCGTTTCGTCGAGCCGCGTGGCTACACCGTCGTGACCGTTCCCATGACGAAGGCGCTCCATCTCAAGAGCGCCGTCACCGCGTTGCCCGACGGCACCGTGATCGGGTATGCCCCGGTCGTCGACGATCCCTCGCTCTTCCCCTCGTTCCTGGCCGTCCCGGAGGAGCCGGGGTCACACGTCGTCGTCTTGGATGAGACCTCCGTCGTCATGTCGGACGAGGCACCCGAGACGGCGCAGCTCCTCCGTGAGCGCGGCCTCGACGTCACGACCGTCGGCATCAGCGAATACGAGAAGCTCGAGGGCTGCGTCACCTGCCTCTCGGTGCGCGTGCGCTGAGTCGAGAATCCCTCACCGTCCCCCGCAAGAGCGTCGACGATGGCGTCGCCGCATGAGGAGTTGATCACCGAATGAACACCACCCGCACACCCGAAGACATCGTCATCGTCGCGGCCGCACGCACCCCGCAGGGCCGGTTGAAGGGGCAATTGTCCTCCCTGAGCGCCCCCGAACTCGCGGGCTTCGCGATCTCGGGCGCGCTGGAGTCCGGGGGCGTGGCCGCCGAAACGGTCGATGCCGTCATCCTCGGCCATGTTCTCCCCGCCGGCGTCGGGCAGAACCCCGCCCGGCAGGCCTCTCTGAAGGCGGGCATTGGCTGGGACGTTCCCGCGTCCTCGGTGAACAAGGTGTGTCTTTCTGGCCTCAGCGCGATCATCGACGCGGCTCGGTCGATCAAGGCCGGTGACACCGAGGTCGTGGTCGCCGGCGGCATGGAATCGATGTCGCGTGCGCCGCACCTGCTCGTCGGGTCACGCGAAGGGTATGGGTACGGCTCCGTCGAGGTGCTGGACCACCTGGCGTATGACGGCCTCACCGATGCCTACGATCAGGAGAGCATGGGCGCCTCCACCGAGCGGCTCAACCCCGGTTTCGAGCTCTCTCGCGAACAGCAGGATCATGTCGCGGCACTCTCACACCAGCGTGCGATCGCCGCACGCGATGGGGGAGTGTTCGACGACGAACTGGTCACCGTCTCGGTGCCTCAGCGCAGGGGCGACCCGATCTCCGTGACGTCGGATGAGGGCGTGCGAGAGGGGACAACTGAGGACTCCTTGGCAGGCCTGCGTCCCGCCTTCGCGAAGGGCGGCACGATCACGGCCGGTAACGCATCCCAGATCTCGGACGGGGCCGCTGCGGTCGTCCTGACCACGCGCGGCCGGGCCGACGCGGAGGGCTGGAGCATCCTTGCAACGGTCGGAGCTGCGGGACAGGTCGCGGGGCCGGATAACTCGTTGCACGCGCAGCCTGCGCGAGCCATTCAGAGCGCGCTGAGCAGGCAGGGCATCGGAGTCTCGGACCTCGATTTCGTCGAGATCAACGAGGCTTTCGCTGCCGTCGTCGTGCAGTCATCGAAGGAGCTCGGACTCGCCGAAGACATCGTCAACATCCACGGCGGGGGAATCGCACTCGGACACCCGATCGGCGCGTCCGGTGCCCGACTGGTTGTCCACGCCGCGCACGAACTGGCCCGTCGGGGCGAAGGAACCGCCGTTGTCGCACTGTGCGGTGGCGGAGGTCAGGGCGAAGCGCTCATCCTCACGCGCTGACCGCGCGTCGGAAGGGCCTCAGCGGTCGAGCTGGTCCTTCAGGAGCTTCTTGGCGCGCTTGGCAGCGGGCGAGTCGGGGTCGACGACCTTGCCGCGGCTCGCACGGCGCGTGTCGACGATCGCGCCGACGGCGAGCGCGAGCGTGATGCCCCAGCTCAGCCAGGCGAGCGCGGTGCGCCATGTGAACGGCTGATCCCCGCGTGACTCCCTGAGGAGGGCCAGGCCGCTCGTCACTGCGGTGATGATGCCGGTTCCGGAAAGATACTTGCGCATGTCCCCACGCTACCTGCCGTCTTGGCGATCCGCGCGCCACGTGAGAAGGCGAGCGGGAATAGACTTTGACAATGCCTTCTCCACAGGACTCGATCGACATCAAGCCCCGCAGTCGCGTCGTCACCGACGGCATCGAAGCCACCACCTCGCGCGGAATGCTTCGAGGCGTCGGTATGGGCGACGAAGACTGGGACAAGCCCCAGATTGGTATTGCGTCGAGCTGGAACGAGATCACGCCCTGCAACCTCAGCCTTGACCGACTCGCTCAGGGGGCGAAAGAGGGGGTGCACTCGGGTGGCGGATACCCGCTGCAGTTCGGCACCATCTCCGTCTCGGACGGTATCTCGATGGGCCACGAGGGGATGCACTTCTCGCTCGTCAGCCGCGAAGTGATCGCCGACTCGGTGGAGACGGTGGTGATGGCGGAGCGCCTGGACGGTACCGTCCTCCTGGCCGGCTGTGACAAGTCGATCCCCGGCATGATGATGGCCTCGGCGCGCCTCGATCTCTCCAGCGTCTTCCTCTACGCCGGCTCCATCGCGCCGGGCTGGGTCAAGCTCAGCGACGGTACAGAGAAGGAGATCACCATCATCGACTCCTTCGAGGGTGTCGGTGCGTGCCTGGCCGGGCGCATGAGCGAAGCAGACCTCAAACGCATCGAGTGCTCGTTCGCCCCCGGCGAAGGTGCGTGTGGTGGCATGTACACCGCCAACACGATGGCCTCCGTCGCCGAGGCATTGGGCCTGAGTCTTCCCGGGTCTGCCGCACCGCCCTCGGCGGACCGTCGGCGCGACTACTTCGCCCACCGCTCCGGTGAAGCCGTCGTCAATCTCCTCCGCCAGGGCATCACGACCCGCGACATCCTGACGAAGGAGGCGTTCGAGAACGCGATCGCGCTCGCGATGGCGCTCGGCGGCTCGACGAACGTCGTCCTGCACCTGCTCGCGATCGCCCGCGAGGCCGATGTCGAGCTCAGCTTGCATGACTTCAACCGCATCGGCGACAAGGTCCCGCACGTCGCGGACATGAAGCCGTTCGGCAAGTACGTCATGAACGACGTCGACCGCCACGGCGGCATCCCCGTCGTCATGAAGGCGATGCTCGACGAGGGTCTGATCCACGGTGACGCGCTCACCGTCACCGGGAAGACCGTGGCCGAGAACCTACGAGAGCTCGACCCGGATCCGATCGACGGCACCGTGATCCACACCTTCGATGACCCCATCCATGTCACCGGCGGCCTGACCATCCTGCACGGATCGCTCGCGCCCGACGGCGCCGTGGTCAAGACCGCAGGCTTCGACGCATCGGTCTTCGAAGGTCCGGCCCGCGTCTTCGAGCGCGAGCGGGCCGCCATGGACGCTGTCGCCGAGGGCACCATTGAGCCGGGCAGTGTGCTCGTGATCCGTTACGAAGGCCCCAAGGGCGGCCCAGGAATGCGCGAGATGCTTGCGATCACGGCAGCCATCAAGGGCGCTGGACTCGGCAAGGATGTACTACTCTTGACAGACGGACGATTCTCAGGCGGCACAACCGGCCTGTGCATCGGCCACATAGCACCCGAAGCGGTGGACGCTGGTCCCATCGCCTTCGTGCGCGATGGTGATCTGATACGGGTCGATATCGCGGCTCGCACTCTCGACCTACTCGTCGATGAGGCAGAGCTGGACTCCCGCCGGGACGGCTGGGAGCCCCTTCCTCCGCGCTATACCCGAGGCGTTCTTGCCAAGTACTCCAAGCTCGTACGCTCTGCCGCGCAGGGCGCGACAACGGGGTGACGACGGCATCGACACATTCGCTCACATCCGCACGACACAGAGGTTCTCCTTTCATGTCATCTGACACTGCGGCGGCCGTGCCACGGCCGCCCTCGCGCACACCTTCCGCTCCCACCCTTTCGGGCGCGCAGGCCGTCGTCCGCTCGCTCGAGCTGCTCGGCGTAACCGACGTCTTCGGGCTCCCGGGCGGCGCGATCCTCCCGGTCTACGACCCGCTCATGGACACGACGCAGATCCGGCACATCCTCGTGCGTCACGAGCAGGGTGCCGGCCACGCCGCCGAGGGCTACGCCTCCGCGTCCGGCCGTACGGGTGTCGCCATCGCGACATCGGGGCCGGGTGCGACGAACCTCGTCACCGCGATCGCCGACGCCTACATGGATTCCGTGCCCATTGTCTGCATCACCGGTCAGGTGTTCTCGACGCTCATGGGGACCGACGCCTTCCAGGAGGCGGACATCGTCGGCATCACGATGCCGATCACGAAGCACTCCTTCCTTGTGAAGAAGGCCGAGGAGATCCCCGCGGCGATTGCTGCGGCGTTCGAGATCGCCTCGACCGGCCGCCCCGGTCCCGTGCTCGTGGACATCACGAAGGACGCACAGCAGGCCGAGGTCCCGTTCGTCTGGCCGCCCAAGGTGGAACTCCCCGGGTACCGGCCGGTGACGAAGGCGCATGGCAAGCAGATCCAGGCCGCCGCGACACTGCTCGCCGAGGCGAAGAAGCCGGTGCTGTACGTCGGAGGTGGTGTCATTCGGGCGCACGCCGCGAAGGAGCTGCTGAGCCTGGCCGAATCCACCGGTGCCCCCGTGGTCACGACGCTCATGGCGCGAGGCGCCTTCCCTGACTCGCACCCGCAGCACCTCGGCATGCCGGGGATGCACGGAACGGTTCCCGCGGTGCTCGCCCTGCAGGAGTCCGACCTCCTGATTTCCCTAGGCGCGCGCTTCGATGACCGCGTGACCGGCAAGGCGTCGCTCTTCGCTCCGCACGCGAAGGTTGTGCACGTCGACATCGACCCCGCTGAGATCTCCAAGATCCGTACGGCGGACGTGCCCATCGTCGGTGATCTGCGTGACGTCCTCGTCGACCTCGACGCGGCCTACCGAGGCACGATCGACGGAGGGACGCCCGACACCGAGGAGTGGTGGTCGTACCTGGACGGGCTGCGTGATGAGTTCCCGCTCGGGTTCACCCCGACCAGCGACGGCCTGCTCGCACCGCAGTACGTGATCCAGCGCATCGGTGAGCTGACCGGCCCGGAGGGCGTGTACGCGGCAGGCGTCGGCCAGCACCAGATGTGGGCCGCGCAGTTCATCACCTATGACCGCCCGAACTCGTGGCTCAACTCCGGTGGTGCGGGCACGATGGGCTACTCGGTTCCCGCAGCGATGGGAGCGAAGGTCGCCGAGCCTGACCGTGTGGTGTGGGCCATCGACGGTGACGGCTGCTTCCAGATGACCAATCAGGAACTGGCGACGTGCGTCATCAACGAGATCCCGATCAAGGTCGCGATCATCAACAACTCCTCGCTCGGCATGGTGCGGCAGTGGCAAACCCTCTTCTACAGCGGGCGCTACTCGAATACTGACCTCAACACGGGCCACGCCACCAAGCGGGTGCCTGACTTCGTCAAGCTCGCCGAGGCCTATGGATGCCTCGCGATCCGCGTGGAGAAGGAAGAAGAGGTCGACGCGGCCATCACACTGGCGCTGGAGACCAACGACCGACCGGTCGTGATCGACTTCGTCGTCTCGGCTGATGCGATGGTCTGGCCGATGGTGCCGCAGGGCGTCTCCAACAGCTACGTCCAATACGCGCGCGAACACGCGCCCGACTTTGACGAGGAGGACTGAGATGTCTCGTCACGTACTGAGTCTCCTCGTGGAGAACAAGCCGGGCCTGCTGACCCGCGTCGCGGGGCTGTTCGCCCGTCGCGGGTTCAACATCGAGTCACTCGCGGTGGGGGTGACCGAGGTGCCCGGCCTGTCCCGCATCACGGTGCAGGTGGACGTCGAGGATCTGCCCTTGGAGCAGGTGACCAAGCAGTTGAACAAGCTCGTCAACGTCATCAAGATCGTCGAGCTCGAACCGGCTTCGTCGGTGCAGCGCGACCATCTGCTCATCAAGGTGCGGGTCGACAACCAGACCCGCTCGAACATCATCGAGATCGTTAACCTCTTCCGCGCGTCCGTCGTCGATTACGCCAACGACGCGATGGTCATCGAGGTGACCGGCGACCGCGGCAAGATCGATGCGCTCCTGCGCGCCCTGGAGCCCTTCGGGATCAAGGAGATCGCCCAGTCCGGGCTCCTGGCCATCGGCCGCGGCGGCAAGAGCATCACCGAGCGCGTCCTGCGCGGCTGAATCGACTGACCACACAAGACCACAAACAAGGAGAAGCACACACCATGGCAGAGATCTTCTACGACGCCGATGCCGACCTTTCCCTCATTCAGAGCAAGAAGGTTGCCATCGTGGGATACGGATCGCAGGGGCACGCGCACGCGCTGAACCTCCGTGACTCCGGAGTCGAAGTCGCCATCGCCCTCAAGGAAGGGTCCAAGTCGGCCGCGAAGGCCGAGGAGGAGGGCTTTGAGGTCCTCACCGTTGACGAGGCCGCGAAGTGGGCCGATCTGATCATGATCCTCGCGCCGGACCAGCACCAGCGCGGGATCTACAACGACCACATCAAGCCGCACCTCACCCCGGGCAAGGCCCTCGCGTTTGCGCACGGGTTCAACATCCGTTTCGGCTACATCGAGGCACCCGAGGGCGTTGACGTTCTCCTGATCGCTCCGAAGGCGCCGGGCCACACCGTCCGCCGGGAGTTCGTCGCCGGCCGAGGCATCCCGGACATCATCGCGGTGGAGCAGGACGCCTCCGGACAGGCCTGGGACCTCGCAAAGTCGTACGCGAAGGCTATCGGTGGCACGCGCGCGGGCGTCATCGAGACGACCTTCACGGAAGAGACCGAGACCGATCTCTTCGGCGAGCAGGCCGTCCTCTGCGGTGGCGTGTCGCAGCTCATCCAGTACGGGTTCGAGACACTCGTCGAGGCGGGCTACCAGCCGCAGATCGCCTACTTCGAGGTGCTGCATGAACTGAAGCTCATCGTCGACCTCATGTGGGAGGGCGGCATCGCCAAGCAGCGCTGGTCGGTCTCCGACACCGCTGAGTACGGCGACTACGTGTCCGGCCCGCGCGTCATCGACGAGCACGTCAAGGACAACATGCAGGCCGTCCTCAGCGACATTCAGAGCGGCGCCTTCGCGAAGCGCTTCATCGATGACCAGGACGCGGGGGCACCTGAGTTCCTGGCGCTGCGCGAGAAGGCCGCAGGTCACCCGATCGAAGCCGTCGGCAAGGAGCTGCGTTCGCTCTTCGCCTGGAAGCAGCAGGACAGCGACTACACCGAGGGCAGCGCCGCACGCTGACCCGTACACAGCGGCCGGTTCCAGAGAGGGACCGGCCGCTGTGCTGTCATGTGCGTCGCGTGTCGTGCGACTCGCCGGTGAAGAACCGGCGTCGTCAAACGGTGGACGCGGGCGCTGCGCCACTACGCTGGGGGCGTGACTCCACGATCTGACGAGGACGCTCTCTCATGGGAGGGTGATGACGACCCGACGCTCACCGTCGGGCGTGGGAAGGCGCCGGACGCGACGAGCGGCGGGAAGCCATCTGATTCCCCGCTGACGAAAACACCGGCGGACACGGCGCCCGCCGCAGAACAGGCGGCGCTCCCCGAGGGATACGACGCGGTCGGCAAAGGATCGGCCGATGTCGGTCGTATCGAGGCGGATGGGACCGTCCGAATGCCCGGAGACCGCGCACCGCTCTCCAACGTGGCTCTCGTCGCACTCGGCGTCGTCGGCGGTGTTTACCTTCTGCTGACGATCGGGTGGGTTATCGGTGGGCTCCGCCTTCAGGGGATCGCCCGCTTCCTCATCTCCGACGCGGCATACACCCCCTTCTTCTTCCTCGCGATCTGCGCGCCCGCCCTCTGGTTCGGCGCCGTGTGGGTGCTCACGCGGCACGCGAAACCGTGGGTCCGATTCGCGCTGCTCATTGTGGGCGCGGCGATTCTTCTCCCGTGGCCGTTCATCATGGTAGGAGCTGTTGGCTGATGGCTGATGAGACCTCCCTCCCAGACACGCCGCGGGGCGACGAGACGGTGACGTCGACACCCGCTGCGCCGACGCGGACAGGCCCGCCCACCTGGATCGTGGCCGTAGTCAGCGGCGCATTCGGGCTGCTGTACGCATACGCGGTGTGGAATGCGATCGCCTACCTCGCCCTGCTGGCGGGGGGAACGCGACCCCTGAACGGACTCGGCTGGGGCGTCATGATCTTCGCCGCCGCCTTCCCGATCATCGTTTTTGCGCTCGCGTTCGGCGTCGGTTACCGCCGTGCGTGGTGGGAGCTCGCCATCGCGTACATCGCCGGCCTCGGTGTGGTCGCCGTGTTCTGGCTCAACGTTGTGGCGTACACCGTGACGTCCAGCGGAAGCTCACTTTTGGCGTGACGACGTCGGGTGACAGCACACGATCCCACTAGGCTGGTCGGGTTCCCACACCGATCCGCGCGCTTTCCGCGCGCAACTCGAAGGTTCCTCACGTGCCAAAACCCGTCGTCCTGATCGCAGAAGAGCTCTCCCCGGCCACCATTGACGCACTCGGCCCGGACTTCGACATCCGACACGTGAACGGCGCAGACCGTTCCGAGTTGCTGCCGGCTCTCGCCGATGTCGATGCCGTCCTGATTCGCTCGGCCACAAAGATGGATGCCGAGGCGATCGCCGCCGCGCCGCAGCTGAAGGTCATCGCCCGCGCGGGTGTGGGCCTGGATAACGTCGACATCAAATCGGCCACCACCGCCGGCGTCATGGTCGTCAACGCGCCGACGTCCAATATCGTCTCCGCAGCCGAGCTCACCGTTGGCCATATTCTCTCGCTGGCGCGGCACATCCCTCGCGCGCACGCTTCGCTTGCTGCGGGGGAGTGGAAGCGCAGCTCGTACACCGGAACTGAGCTCTACGAGAAGACCGTCGGGATTGTGGGGCTCGGCCGTATCGGCGCGCTCATCGCCGCGCGCCTTCAGGGCTTCGACATGCGCGTCATCGCGTACGACCCCTACGTCACAAGCGCGCGCGCTCAGCAGCTGGGTGTGCAGCTGGTCACGTTCGAGGAACTCCTCGACCAGGTCGACTTCCTCACGATCCACATGCCGAAGACCCCGGAGACCACGGGAATGATCGGTACCGAGCAACTCCAGCGGATGAAGCCCTCCGCCTATGTGGTCAACGTTGCACGCGGCGGCCTCATCGACGAAGAGGCGTTGCGCGATGCGCTCATCGCTGGCGAGATCGCTGGGGCTGGCCTCGACGTGTTCTCGAAGGAGCCGCCCGCGGAAGGCACAGCCGCGCGCGACCTGCTGTCGCTGCCCAACGTCATCGTCACCCCGCACCTGGGGGCATCGACCGACGAGGCGCAGGAGAAAGCCGGCGTCTCGGTCGCTCGTTCGGTGCGCCTCGCGCTCGGTGGGGAACTCGTGCCCGACGCAGTCAACGTCACGGGGGGCGTCATCGATCCCTATGTGCGTCCGGGTATCCCGCTGGTGGAGAAGCTGGGTCAGATCTTCGCCTCGCTCGCGCACAGCCCGCTGACGAGTCTCGACGTCGAGGTCCACGGCGAACTCGCGGAGTACGACGTCGCGGTCCTCAAGCTCGCGGCTCTCAAGGGTCTCTTCACGAACATCGTGAGCGAGACGGTGTCCTACGTCAACGCCCCGCTGCTTGCAGAACAGCGTGGGCTCGAGGTGCGCCTGCTCGTCGATGGGGAGAGCGAGGAGTATCGCAACGTCATCACTCTGCATGGTGCGCTCTCCGACGGATCCCAGCTATCCGTCTCGGGCACTCTGACCGGGCCCAAGCAGATCGAGAAGCTTGTCGGGATCAACGGGTACACACTCGAACTGCCGATCGAGAAGCACCACGTCGTGATGCTCTACACCGACCGGCCGGGCGTCGTCGCGGTCTATGGGCAGAAGTTCGGCGAAGCCGGGATCAACATCGGCGGCATGCAGATCGCACGCCAGGAGGCGGGCGGCCAGGCTCTGTCGATCCTCACGGTCGACTCGCCGGTGCCGGACGAACTGCTCGAGGAAGTGCGCTCGGTCATCCACGCAGACCTGTTCCGTCAGATCGAGATCACCGAGTCATGACCGCACGACACGCTCAACGAGACTGACGAGCGTGTCCAACGCCGCGCCGGACGGGGCACTCGTGGCCATTCCGGCGCCGAGAGCGTTGTTGTAGTAGAGGCCATCGCCGAGGAGCATGACCAAGTCGCGTGCCACGTCGTCGCGGACGTGCGGTCGGACGGTGCGCGACCAGCTCTCGCGCACGCGGCGGAGCGCCACCACCGCATCATCCCGGCCCTCCTGGGCGAGTCGGGCGGTCGCGACGATCGCCCGATCCACGGCATCGCCGCTGGAGGCGGAGGAGCGAATGTAGGCGGCGATCGGTCCATCCGGGTGGTTCTGCATGTGCTCGACATCGGCTGCGGCGAGAGCATCCAACCGCGCATAGAGCGCGTTCTCCAGGTCGGTCTTGCTGGGGTAGTGGTAGAGCAGTCCGCCCTTGGACACCCCGGCGAGGCGCGCGACCGCGTCCATCGTGGCGGCGCCGGCCCCTTCGTCGATCAGCATTTGCTCATACGCATCGAGGACGGCCTCACGAGCGTGGGGTGGCCTACTCATCGACGTGCTCCTTAGACTAAAAGCTGTTACTATACCGTCTGGACGGTTACTATACCGGCTAGACGGTTAAGAAAGTATCATGACACTGACTGAAGAGATTGACACCGCAGACCGCGCAGGCGTGCGGGTGACCTGGCGGGGGTGGGCGGCCCTCGTCGTCCTCATGCTGCCCGTACTCCTTGTTTCGGTGGACAACACCGTGCTCGCGTTCGCGCTGCCCGACATCGCGCGCGACCTCATGCCCACGAGCACGCAGCAACTGTGGGTCGTTGACGCCTACCCGCTGGTGCTTGCCGCGCTCCTGGTCACGATGGGGACCATGGGTGACCGCTTCGGGCGCCGTCGCATGCTGCTGATCGGCGCGACGGGCTTTGCCGCCGTCTCGGTCGTCGCCGCGTTCTCGGTGAGTGCCGAGATGCTGATCGCGTCGCGCGCCGCGATGGGCGTCTTCGGCGCGATGCTGATGCCGTCGACCCTTTCACTTCTGCGCAGTATCTTCACCGACCGCAATCAGCGCCGCTTGGCTGTTGCGATCTGGGCCTCCATGTTCTCCGGGGGCGCCGCGCTCGGCCCCATCGTCGGTGGCATTCTCCTCGAGCACTTCTCCTGGGGCTCGGTCTTCCTGATGTCGGTGCCGGTCCTGGTGCCGCTGCTCATCCTGGCCCCGTTCCTCGTGCCGGAGAGCAAGGACCCACACCCGGGCCGGATCGACCCGATCAGCATTGCGCTGTCGATGCTCACGATGGTCCCGATCGTCTACGCCATCAAGGAGACGGCGGTGCACGGTTTCGGCGTCCTTCCGGTCGTTCTGGTGGCCGCAGGCCTCGTTGCGGGCTACCTCTTCGTCCGGCGGCAGATGCGTCTGCCGCAGCCCATGCTCGACATGCGCCTCTTCGCGCGGGGCTCATTCAGCGGTGCCACCGTGGTGAACCTGCTCAGCATGGCCAGCTTCGTCGGCTTCCTGTACTTTGCGTCGCAGCACCTGCAGCTCATCCTCGGGCTGTCGCCGCTGAACGCCGGCCTCGCGCTCGTGCCCGGCCTCGCGGTCATGATCATCACGAGCCTCGCCGTCGTCCCGGTCGCGGCGAAGTTCTCACCCAGGATCGTCATCCCGATCGTGCTTGCGGTGACTGCGCTCGGCTATGCCCTGATGGCGCTCCCCGCCGTCCACGGGGGGCTCGGACTCCTCATCGGCGCCTTCGCGCTCGTCGGAGCCGGTATCGGTGCGGCCGAAACAGTGTGCAACGACCTCATCCTGGCCAGCGCGCCGCCGTCCAAGGCGGGTGCCGCGAGTGCGGTCTCCGAGACGGCGTACGAAGTGGGAGCCGTGTTAGGGACAACCGTTCTCGGCGGTGTGCTGACGGCGATCTACCGGTCAACGTTCGTCGCGCCCACGGGCATTGACGCTGCGACGGGTGAGCAGGCCCGTGAGACGCTCGCCGGTGCGGTGACTGCCGCCGAGAACCTCGATCCGAATGCCGCGGACCAGCTCGTGAACGCGGCTGCGGCGGCGTTCGATGCGGGCGTTACGGTCACCTCGATTCTCGGCGCAGTCCTCGTGGTATCGGCCGCGATCGTCGGCGCCCTTGCGTTGCGGGTACCTCGCACGGCAGCGACCCGCGAGAAGGGCGTCACGCCGCCTGCAGCCCGATAGCCTGGAGGGCGTGCTCACCGGAGGTGGTGAGCGCTGAAGACCACGCGAAGGAGAGCCATGACGCGCGTCGTGAAGCTGGCGGTGATTCCCGGTGACGGGATCGGTCCCGAGGTGATTGCCGAAGCGGAGAAGGTGCTCGACGCCGTGACGGCGGGCAGCGACGTCACCTTCGATCGCACACACTTCGCCCTCGGCGCCGGCCGGTATCTCCAGACCGGGGAGACTCTCACCGACGCGGACCTCGCGGCGATCCGCCAGAACGACGTGATTCTCCTCGGCGCCGTCGGTGGCACTCCTGGTGACCCGCGCCTCAAGGACGCCAACATCGAACGCGGTCTTCTCCTGCGCCTGCGCTTCGCGCTGGATCACTACGTGAACCTGCGCCCCTCCACCCTCTATCCCGGCGCGACGAGCCCGCTGTCCCATCCCGGCGAGGTCGACTTCGTCGTGGTCCGTGAGGGGACCGAGGGGCCGTACGTCGGAAACGGCGGTGCGCTGCGCGTCGGTACCCCGCACGAGATCGCGAACGAAACCTCGGTGAACACGGCGTTCGGCGTCGAGCGGGTCGTACGGTATGCGTTCGACAAGGCTCAGCGCCGCCGCCAGAAGCTCACATGGGTGCACAAGACGAACGTTCTCGTTCACGCCGGCGCGATCTGGCAGCGCATCGTGGGTGAGGTGGCGTCGGAGTACCCCGCCGTCGCCGTAGACTATCTCCACGTCGATGCGGCAACGATCCACCTCGTGGCGGACCCCGCCCGTTTCGACGTGATTGTCACCGACAACCTGTTCGGCGACATCCTCACAGACCTTGCCGGCGCCATCACCGGCGGCATCGGTCTCGCGGCCTCCGGGAACATCAATCCCGAGGGAGCGTTCCCCTCGATGTTCGAGCCCGTCCACGGCTCCGCGCCCGACATCGCAGGGCTCCAGAAGGCAGACCCGACCGCGGCCATCGGCTCGATCGCACTCATGCTCGACCACCTCGGCCTCACATTCGAGGCCGAAAAGGTCACGCGTGCGATTGAGGCGGACCTGGCCGAACGAGACGGTTCCGCACAGACCACGACGCAGATCGGCGACTCCATCGCGGCCCGGGTTCGGGCGTAGGGTGGAGGGGCACCCGGCCCGACCCGCGTTGTCACAAAGGGAAGACGTATGACGCTCATCGACTCCGACGCGACGCTCGAACCACTCGAGTTCGCCGTCACCAAGAACCTCACCGCCAAGAACCCGTCCGAGCGGGCGCAGATCCTGGCCGACCCCGGCTTCGGTGCCCACTTCACCGACCACATGGTCGATCTGTGCTGGTCGCAGAAGGGCGGCTGGCACCGCCCCCGCGTGCAGCCGTTCGGGCCGATCTCCCTCTCACCGGCGGCGGCCGTCCTGCACTACGGGCAGGAGATCTTCGAGGGCATCAAGGCATACCGCCATGCAGATGGCGGCGTCTACACCTTCCGGCCGGACCAGAACGCGAAGCGTCTGCGGCGCTCAGCCCGCCGACTCGCCCTGCCAGAGCTTCCGACGGAGTACTTCCTGCAGAGCCTGCGCGAGCTCATCGCCGTCGATGCCGACTGGGTGCCGTCCGGCGACGACCAGTCGCTGTACCTGCGGCCGTTCATGTTCGCGTCCGAAGCATTCCTCGGCGTTCGCCCCGCGAACAAGGTCGCGTACTACCTCATCGCCAGCCCCGCAGGGGCGTACTTCACGGGCGGTGTGACCCCGGTGAAGATCTGGCTCAGTGAGCATCACGCGCGTGCGGCCAAGGGGGGCACCGGCGCAGCCAAGACGGGCGGCAACTACGCCGCGAGCCTGCTGCCCCAGTCCGAGGCCTACGAGAACGGGTGCGACCAGGTCGTGTTCCTCGATCCCGACGGCAACGTCGAGGAACTCGGCGGAATGAACGTCGTCTTCGTCCACGCGGACGGCACGCTGGTGACACCGGCATCCGACTCGATCCTCGAAGGCATCACGCGCGACTCCATCCTCGCGTTGGCCGAGGACCGCGGCCACACGGTGGAGCGCCGCAGTGTGTCGCTGCAGGAATGGCGCGACGGGGTCGCATCAGGTGACATCGTCGAAGTGTTCGCCTGCGGTACCGCGGCCGTCGTGACCCCGATTGGGGAACTGCGCGCGGAGGGCTTCACCGACACGCAGCCGACGGGCACACTCGCCCTGGAGCTGCGCAAAGAGCTGACCGACATCCAGTACGGCCGGGCCGAGGACCGGCACGGGTGGCTCGTGCGCCTGGACGCCTGACATGCGGATCGCACGTTTTCGCTACGACGAGCAGATCCGGTTCGGCATCGTCGATGGGGCTGAACTCGTCGTCCTGGCCGCAGACCCCCTGTTTGCCGGATTCGACACGACGGGCGAACGGGTGGCGCTAGCGGATGTGGCGCTTGTCGCCCCGGTGATCCCGCGCTCCAAGGTCGTCGCGATCGCGCGCAACTACACGGACCACGCCGCAGAGCTCGGCAACGAGGTTCCCGCGGAACCGATGATGTTCTTCAAGCCGAACACGTCGGTGATCGGACCCGGCGATGCGATCGTCATCCCGCCGCAGTCTCAGCGCGTCGACTTCGAGGGCGAGCTCGCGGTCGTCATCGGGCGCGTTGCCCGCAACGTGCGCGCCGAAGACGCCGACGACTACATCTTCGGCTTCACGATCGCGAACGACGTGACAGCTCGAGACCTCCAGCGCAAGGACGGACAGTGGGCTCGAGCGAAGGGCTTCGACTCCTTCTGCCCGCTCGGCCCTGCGATCGAGACCGAGTTCGATCCGAAGCCCGACGTGCGCATCGTCACACGTGTCAACGGTGAGGTGAAGCAGGATGGGCCGATCGGCGACATGGTCTTCTCCATGGCGGAGCAGATCGAGTGGGCTTCCGCTGCTTTCACGCTGCTCCCGGGCGATGTGATCCTCACCGGCACGCCGGTAGGGGTCGGCCCGATCGTCGCGGGCGACGTCGTTGAAGTCGAGATCGACGGCCTCGGGATCCTTCGCAACACCGTACGTGACGCCTGACGTGACGTGGACCGCGGAGGCGGTCGCGCGTGTGCAGCGGCGAACCGTTGCCGTCCTGGCCGCGGGGCAAGTGCTCGGCGGCATCGCGTTCGGCGCGACGATTTCCCTGGGCGCGCTGCTGGCCGCCGATCTCTCCGGTCAGGAGGCACTCTCCGGCCTTGCGACCGCGTCGGTGACGCTGGGCGCGGCGCTCTGTGCCATTCCGCTCGCGCGATTGGCCGCCCGTCGTGGGCGCCGTTTCGCCCTGACTCTCGGCAACCTCTTCGCACTCGTCGGCATCGCGGTCGTCATCATCGCTGCCGCTGCCCGGTCGTTCCCGTTGCTCCTGGTGGGCGTCATCCTCATCGGAGCGGGCAACGCCGGCAATCTCCAGTCCCGCTTCGCGGCCACCGATCTCGCGCGGGATGACCGGCGCGGGCGCGACCTCGGATTCGTCGTGTGGGCGACGACCGTCGGCGGCGTCCTCGGCCCGCTGCTACTGACCCCGGGGGAGAGCGTGGGGCAGTGGCTCGGCATGCCCCCGCTCACCGGTGCGTATGCCTTCTCCATCGTTGCCCAAGCCGCGGCTTTCGTCCTTTACGTCATCGCGCTCAGGCCCGATCCGCTGAAGATCGCGCAACAGCAGGAGCGTGACCGCCCCGCAGGGTCCGTGGTAGGCCACGTCGACCGTCCCATCGCCGCGCGCTACGCGGTGTTCGCCGTCGCGGGGTCGCACACCGTGATGGCATCGGTGATGGCGATGACGCCCGTGCACCTCGCGCACCTCGACCCGGCACATGTGACGACGGTCGTCGGGGTGACCATCGCGCTGCACGTCTTCGGGATGTACGGACTCTCCCCGTTGTTCGGTGTGGCGTCGGATCGGCTGGGGCGGATCCAGACGATTCTCCTCGGCCAGGTGCTTCTGGCGGCATCGCTCGTGGTCGCCGCGGTCTGGCCGCAATCGCAACTCGCAGTCCTGATCGCGCTGTTGCTGCTCGGGTTGGGGTGGAGTGCCGCGACGGTGGCCGGGTCTGCGCTGCTCACCGAATCGTCGGCGCCGTCCCTCCGCCCTCGCAGGCAGGGCCGCAGCGACACGATCATGACACTGTCGGCGGCGGTCGGCTCGGTGCTCGCGGGCGTCATCCTCGGCGCGATCGGCTACGGCGGGCTGGCCCTCGTCGCACTGTTGGTGGTCGTCGCCGTGACCGCACTTTCGCCCTTCGCTCGTCGCTGAGGCTCGCGCTGCCGACAGCGCACGGGGAACTCGCCGAAAGACACCGGCGGGTCGTGTGGACTCGCGATCTGGGCCGTGGAAGCGGGACGATCGTCTACGCGCGTTCGCGTCGCGTGACCGCCAGCGAGCGTTCAAGCAAGGTGGTCAGGGTGTCGAGGTCGACTTCGCTGAGGCGAGAGAGGTAGAGGCAGACTTTGCTGGCCCGGTGCTTTCCGAGCTGTGCCAGCAGTTCCCGCCATCGCTCGGCGAAATCCTCCACGAGGTAGAGAGTGTGCTCGCGGGGTCCGGTCGCGAACGCGAGTTCCGGCGCCACGCCGGAGTGGCCGCTCGGGTATCGGTATTCGTACGTTCCGTATCCGACGATGCGCCCGGCCCACACCACGGGCTTCTCGCCGGTCACAGCGGCGAAGATCTCCTGGAGCGCTGCCGCTTCCTCTCGCCGTGCGCCGCTGGCTCGGTCGAGGGCGACCTCCACCGGCAGGTCGGAAGGAGACATCGCTGGTGCCGTATTCGCCACGCCGTGTCCTTCTGTCGATGGTGGGCCGTTCATGGGGCCACCTGCTGGCCACCGTGGGTCCGACGCTAGCGCGTTCGATCCCACTCATCCATGCGACGGGCCGATTGCTCATACGGTCGCGATCGTGGCGCATCGCTCAGGGGACGCGCCGCCTTCGGCAACTAGACTGGCAGGGATGTCTGCTGCACCGCACCCCCGTACCACCACAGCCACCGGCCCTGACGTTCGCGTCCGCTTCTGCCCGTCACCTACGGGTCTCCCGCACGTCGGAATGGTGCGGACCGCCCTGTTCAACTGGGCGTACGCACGCCACAACGGGGGCAAGCTCGTCTTCCGCATCGAGGACACCGATGCCGCGCGTGACAGCGAGGAGAGCTATCAGCAGTTGCTCGACGCGCTGCGCTGGCTCGAGATCGACTGGGATGAGGGGGTCGAGACCGGTGGTCCGCACGCCCCGTACCGGCAGTCGCAGCGTCACGACATCTACCGCGAGGTGCTCGCGAAGCTCATCGACGCGGGTGTCGTGTACGAGTCGTACTCGACGGCGGAGGAGATCGACGCGCGCAACGAGGCGAACGGCCGAGCGAAGCAGCTCGGGTACGACAACTACGACCGCACGCTGACCGACGAGCAGAAGGCTGCGTTCCGGGCAGAGGGGCGCGAGCCCGCGTGGCGCTTGCGGGTGCCCGACGAAGACCTCACCTATGTGGACCTCATCCGCGGCGAGGTGACCTTCCCGGCGGGCTCGTTCCCTGACTTCGTGATCGTCCGTGCCGGGGGAGTGCCGCTCTACACGTTCGTCAATCCCGTCGACGATGCGCTCATGGGGATCACGCACGTGCTGCGCGGCGAGGATCTCATGCCCTCCACGGCCCGCCAGCTCGCACTCTATGCCGCGCTGATCGAGGCGGGAGTCACCGATTTCGTCCCGCGGTTCGCGCACATGCCGCTCGTGCTGGGGGAGACCGGCAACAAGAAGCTGTCCAAGCGCGACCCGAAGGCCGACCTCTTCCTCCAGCGGGAGAAGGGGTTCATCCACGAGGGTCTACTGAACTACCTCGCGCTCCTCGGATGGTCGATCGCCCCCGACCGCGACGTGTTCAGCCGCCAGGAGCTGATCGAGGCGTTCGACATCGTGAACGTCAACCCGAGCCCCGCTCGCTTCGACCAGAAGAAGGCGGAGTCGATCAATGGCGACCACATCCGCATGCTGGAGCCCGGCGACTTCGCCGACCGCCTCGTGCCGTACCTCATCGCCTCGGGACTCGTGAGCGCTCCTCCCTCGTCTGAGCAGCGTGCGATCCTGGATGCCGCGGCGCCGCTCGTGCAGGAGCGGATGCAGCTCCTCGGCGATGCGCCGGGACTTCTGGGCTTCCTTTTCCGCGACGACATCGCGTACGAAGAGGATGCGCTGAAGTCGCTTCCTGCCAACGCGGACGAGGTGCTCGGCGCGTCGATCCCGGCGCTGGAGGTCGTGCCCGAGGAGGGCTTTACGACTGAAGCTGTGCATGCCGCGCTCCAGGAGGCGCTGATCGAGGGCTTGGGCCTGAAGCCGCGCGTCGCGTTCGGGCCACTCCGCGTCGCCGTCAGCGGTCGCCGGGTGTCCCCGCCGCTGTTCGAGTCGATGGAACTCCTCGGCAAGCCCGAGACGCTTCGCCGAATCAACGAACTGCGCACCCGCGACGCCTGATCCGCGTGCATCCCGGCCCGGTGGTCTGATTCACTGGATGGGTGCAGGTGAGACTGCGGAAGCTCGTTCCTTCCGACGCTGACATCCTCGCCGAGTGGGCGATGGACCCGGTCTTCTGCGCTCACGCGGGGTGGACGCCGCAGGCAACGATCGCCGCCGGCCGAGAGCGCTGGCGGGCGCTGATCGAGTCGCCCGATCCCGCGCTTCTGCGGCTCCTCGCCGTCCGGGCAAACGGCGCGCCGGTGGGCTACGCCGATCTGCACGGCGACTCCCCAGGGGAGAGGGAGCTCGGTTACGTGGTGGGCCCTTCGCGGCACTGGGGTCAAGGGATCGGCACGTCGATCGCCCGCACGGCGGTCGACCACGCGTTCATTCGCCTCGGCATGCAACGGCTCTGGGCTGAGGCGCTGGAGGCGAATGTCGCGTCGGTGCGGGTGCTCCGTCGCGTCGGCATGCGGCACACCGGATACGGTGACGACGCGGATTTT
The DNA here is from genome assembly GCA_029959865.1 of Microbacteriaceae bacterium PS02070. Classification (GTDB taxonomy): domain Bacteria; phylum Actinomycetota; class Actinomycetes; order Actinomycetales; family Microbacteriaceae; genus Microbacterium. The sequence continues at coordinate 72,884 of JASCPE010000004.1, forward strand.
CTGGGCGAGCCGACTCGGTACATACAGTTCGAGCTGACCCGCGAGGACTGGCTCGCCGAGCGCATCTAATCGGCTGCACGACGCGCGCCGTGCCGGTTTTGCCCGCCCGCGATCCTCGGCTAAGCTAGACCCTTGGTACGGCTCCGGCCGAATCCGGTGGGGTATGGTGTAATTGGCAACACGGCTGATTCTGGTTCAGTTGTTCTTGGTTCGAGTCCAGGTACCCCAGCCATACGAACTTTCTCGATTCACGGTCAAATGAACTGGCTATGGAATGAGCTGACTCTCCTCCCGCGAGAGGGAGTTCTTGGTTTCCGCCGCTGGGCTGCCGTGTGACGGCGAGTTCGGCATTGATCTCGCGGATGCCTGTGTTGACGCCGCCTCTCTCGTGCTAGGTGTACTGGCCCGGATCGTCGTTGACGCAGGCGAACTGGTCGTGGTGACCAACGCAGGCCCGGAGAAACGGAGCAGCACGCATCGACGCAACTCCGTCCTTCATCTTGGCGGACTCCCTGCCGGTGCGAGCTCTGGGATGGGCATCTGCTCGGTACGGGTGAGCTGAGGACTGCGGCGCGGGGATTTGCCTGCCGAAGCCGATCGGTCGCTCATGGCGTGGAGGCGTTGGACTACCTCTCCTCGATGGCGGAGACAGTGTCTCTGCTTCCCGAATGGGCTGTGGGAGAGTGATAAAGTCTCTTTATGAACCTGATGCAGGAGCACGAGCGCGCTATGCGAGATGCCGAGCGTGCCCGGCTACGGCGGGTGCTCGCGCTCCGGGCGATGCTCGCGACGGGGAAGTCGCAACGTGAGATGGCTGCCCGCCTCAGCGTGACGCAGCCGGCGATCAGCTATCAGGTTGCGCGGGAACGTACTGACAGTGTGCGTCCGAGCGAGTTGGTGGCGGCAGGCGGGTCGGTGCTGCGACACATTGTCGACGGACGCGGATTCACCGACCTCGCCGTTTTCGGATCTGCCGCGCGGGGAGATGATCGCTCCGACTCCGATGTCGACCTCCTCGTGCAGCCGCCCGCAGGCAGCGACGTCTTCGACATGCTGCGCCTGCAGGACACGCTCGCGACGGTCCTCGGCAAGGATGTCGACCTCGTCAGTTATGGAGGCCTCGACGCAAGCTTGGACAGGGACATTCTTCGTGACAGAGTTCTGATCTGATGGATACCCGTGTCGCAAAGGAGCTGTTACACGTCCAGCGTTGGATCTCGATAGCGGCAGTCATCGTTGCCAAGGGAAAAGCTGCCTACGATGGGGATGACGTGGCGCAGGAGGCCGGGGACTCCTTGATGATCAAGATCGGTGAAGCTGCCAAGACGCTCGCTGCACATGCCGTGACGGCCCCGGTCGGCGTCAACTGGAGCGATGCGGCCAGGAACCGAGAGATCCTCGCTCATCGATATCACGCCACCGATCGCGAGGTGACGTGGCAGACGCTGTCCGTATCGCTCCCCTCATGGGAACGCGCGCTCGCCCCGCTGTTCACCGAGGCCGCTGCCACGCTTGGGATTGAACCGGGGCAGCACTGAGGTGAGCTGAGCGCACCGGCCAAGTACCCGCCGTTACTCTCCTCGTGGAGAGATCCTCATCATCCGCAGGTGGTCGCACTATAGGGCGCCTCCGTGGTGGCGGTGCGTCCCTCGGCATCCACCGTCACCGTCGCAGTACCGACGGGGACAGCCGACGAGCGGGTCGCAAACGCTGCCGAGGTCGACGAACCGGACTGGAGCGCGGCGGTCGACTTCGAGCCGTGCGCCGTCGCGATGTCGACGGCAACCGGCACGTCGTTCGTGTTCTTGGCTGTGACGGCCAGCTGGACCTTCCCGGCGACGCATCGCGGCGTGACGGCGGCGTCGACGGTGAGCGGCGGGAGCACCTCGGCGACCCACACCAGCGCGAGGCGGGCGTTGTAACCGGAGGTGCCGTCCGTTCCGTACTCGATCTCGACCACGCCATCGGCCTCGACCTCGACGGTCTGGACGACCTGCGTGCCTTCTCCGTTCGAGGTGGCGGACTGACGGGCAAGCTCCTCGCCTCCTGCAGACACCTTCGCGTAGATCTTTGTCGAAATGCCCGACCGCGGGGCCTGAACAGTCCCGATGCGGTAGGTGCCCGCAGGCAGCGTCACACGGTAGGTCACCGGCTGGTTGTAGTTCGCGGCGACGTATGACGAGCCCCAGTCGGCGGCTGTCCCGGCGACAGGCGCTGCGGTCGCGCTCGTGGAGTAGCCCCATGACCGGTCGGCAGCGATGCCGTCCCACTTCTGATCCGCTACCCCGGCATTTCGCAGCGTCGCTCCGGCCTCGGTTGCCGTGGACAGGACGGCGGCAGACTGCCCCTCTCGTCCCGTGTCGATCACATAGGTCGACCCCGGTGGCACAGCCGTCACATTGCCGACGACGCGGGTGGTGACCCCGTCCACGGTCGCGACCCCGGCGAGCCGCGTCGACGTTAAGGCGGACGCCTCGGCCGCGAGGGCGATGCTCACGGGATCCCAGGCGACTGGCACCTCGGTGCCCTCTATGGTGACGGTCTCATCGGGAGCGGTATCCGTGATCCACCCGCCGAGCTCGACGCCGGCGCGCGCCGCCGCCGGCTCGACCGTGACTGTCGCGCTGACCGTCGCGCCGGAGTAGACCGCGAGGTCACCCTCGAAGGTCACCGCGCCTTCGACCGTCGCGGTTCCCGCGAAGAGCGCCGCGCGATCGATAGAGGTCTCATCCCACGTGACCGCCGCCTGAACCGGCTCATCCGCCCCGCCCACGGCGATCTCGGCGTTCGACGGCAGCTGTGCCGACAGAGTCGCGCTGTCACCCTCCGCGGTCGTGACTGACAGCGGGTCGACCAGCGCGATGCTGCGATACAGCGTCGCGTCGAACGGATCCCACGACTCGCGACCGGAAACGGAGATCGGTGCCGCGGGGTTGCTCGTGAGAGTGATCGGAAGCCAGATCAGCTTCGAGCGCCCACCCGCGGAGTGCCCGGTCGATGCCTCGGTGACCCAACGATCGCCCATGTAGATGAACTGACCGGCTTCCTGGTCTTTCACCAGAACGTAGGTCGGTTGCGAGTCGTAGCCGCGAGAGGGATTGCTGCCCGTGAACGGGTTGCCGAGCCTCTCCCACGGCTCGTCCTGGAGCATGCTCTTGGCGCGGTAGTAGACCACCGGCGTCGAGTTCCATCCATCCGTTCCCGAGGTCAGCATGTAGTACCAGCCGTCCCAGAAGAACACCGCCGAGGCTTCTCGCCCGGTATTGGGCAGAACCCGGGAGCGCCACGTGGTGGAGCTCTCTCCCTCGGAATCGCCCTCGACGATGGGGGCGGTGTAGTCGGCGTTGAGCAGTGAGATGTACATCCACTGGTTCATCTCGGACGAGTACACGACGTAGGCGTCGTCGACGCCGTCGTTGTTGCTGTCGTTCCCGTTGTCCACGAACACGGTCATGTCGCGTGCTTCGCCGAAGCGGGTCGAGTGTATCGCCTTGTCGAAGTTCATGCGCGTGGAGTTCTCGAGCGTGAACGGCCCGAACGGTGAGTCTGATACGGCGAACCCGGCCTGAGCGCGCGCGTAGCGCGACCCGGTGTTCGTGTTGCCGGCGAAGTAGTAGTCGCGGCCACCTGTGCGACCTTCGGCGGACTGGAGCACTCCCTCGATCCAGGCGATCCTGTCCGAATTCGTGTTCGACGTGCTGTCGGCGTGGAAGATGACGACGAACTTCTTCGTGTTCTGGTTATAGATCAGCTTGGGACGCTCGACGATGTTGTACATCCCGTACAGGTACTCGAAGGCGACAAGGAGGTTTTCCTCGTCGTAGGCCGTGGCGGCGCCGCTGGCGTCGCGCTCGGTGACGTAGGCGGCGATGAAGGCCTTCGAGGAGGCAGCATCTTCGGAAACCCCTTCGGCTTCCGCCTGCTCCGGAGACAGATTGGCCAGGCGCTTCAGCTCGTCGAGCGCGTCCGGGTCGACCGCCGTGTACTTCTGCGTCGTCGCGGGGTGCTGGGCGCTGCCGTACTCGACGATCGCGCCGGTCTGCGTAATCATCCGGTCGGCCTCGTACGTGATGCCGTCGATATCGGTATAGCTGCTCTCCGCGTCCCCCTGCCCGATGGTGACGACCTTGTGAGGCAGGACGTTGTGGGTGGGCAGAACCGTGCCCATGTTGTGCCAGTTCTCGAGGTCGGTGGACCAGTATGCGTTCACGCCGTCGACGGGACGAGTCGCGTTCGACTTGTTCTCGCCATAGAGGAGATAGACCTCATCGTCCAGGTCGCCATCGCCGGTCACATCGACGTTGATGTCCTGCTCGTGATAGGCATTCGCCGCACCACCGTGGGCCGCGACCGGGTTCCCCTCGGTGTCCACCCACGTCGGGCCGACCGGGATCGTTGAGGTCTCGGCCGGGGGAGCGGCAGCCACCGTGGACGCGGGGCCGGCAAGGCCGAGGCCCGCCGTGATCACGATGGCTGTCACTGCGAGTGCGAGGACGCGGCGGGCGGGGCGGATCTTCGAGGCATCGCCGGCTACTCGGTGGGCGTGAGTCATGCTGTCTCTTCCGTCGGCATTGGCGGGCGAGGGACGTTCGGCTGTGCTCTGGCAGCGTCTACGTCGCCGTATCGCCTTTCCTAGTACGCATCGCGTCGCAGGATCGTGATTCGAACATGACCCGTTCGAGATCATCCATATTCGAACACCGTCCGTCACGTAGGCTCAGTGCTGATTCATGGGGACGAGGAGGTTCTGCATGTCGGAGACAGAGGGTGATGTGCCACGATTCGGGCTGTCCCGGCGCGAGCACATTCTGGATGAGCTCCGCCGGACCGGCGCCGTGCGAGTGTCCGACTTGGCGCGCCAGTTCAAGGTCGCAGAGCTCACCGTTCGTCGTGATATCGCGGCACTCGCCGAGCGTGGACGGCTGACGCGTGTGCACGGCGGCGCGACGTTGCGAAGCACACTGGATTCCTCTGTTCCCCGTGACAGCTCTGTTCCGCCGACTCCGCTCTTTCGCATCGGCATGGTGGTTCCGTCGCTTGCGTACTACTGGCCGCAGATCATCATCGGTGCGCGCGCTGCCGCGACCTCTCACGGCGCGCAACTGATTCTGCGGGCGGCGAGCTACTCGCCGGCTGATCAGCGCCGTCAGGTCGCGAGTCTGCTTCAGTCCGGCTACCTCCACGGACTCATCGTTGCGCCGGATACGGCAGGGCCCGATGGCGCGGCGATGCTGCAGTGGTTGTCTTCCTTGCCCATCCCGGTGGTGCTCGCCGAGCGGAGAGCGCCGACCTCCATGGCGCTGACCACTCTGGAATGGGTGACGACAGACCATGTGCTCGGGGGAACGCTCGCTGTCCGCTACTTGGCCTCTCTCGGGCATCGACGCCTCGGCATCGTGACCTCGACGGGCTCGCCCACCTCGTTTCCGCTTCGTCGGGGCTGGGAGGGTGCGATCGCCGACCTCGGGCTCACATCAACCGTTGACCGAGACCTGGGGTTGGAAGCGACCGACGGCCCGGCTCGCGATGCACTAATCGACGAGGTGCTCATGGAGTGCCGCGCAACGGGCACCACGGGGCTGGTGATCCACTCCGACCGTCAGGCCGTGCTCTTGCAGCAGCGTGCTCGCGACGAAGGCTGGGATGTTCCCCACAGCCTGTCGATCGTTGCCTACGACGACGAGGTCGCTGAGAGCGCCGAGCCGCCCATCACCGCACTGCGGCCGCCGAAACAGGACGTCGGCCGCGTCGCCGTGGAGCTCATGCTCGGGCGACTCTCGGGCGGCCCATCGCGGCCCCGGCAACACTGTTACCTTCTCCCCTCCCTGAATCTGCGGGAGTCGACCGCGCACGCCGCCGACCGTCCGCTGGCTGCAGCTGACGCCGGCTGATCGACAGCTCTTCGGGGAGCCGGGTACGGAGCCCCCCGCTCCGCACCCGGATTCTTGGCGATCGCTGGTGCGATCGGACTACTTGGGGTCGTTCCAGGACCAGATGTCGTCGCCGCGCAGGGTCACGTCTGCGCCGCCGTCGTCGTAGATGACCTGGCCGGTGGTGTGGGTGTTGTCTTCGCTCGTCAGCCACAGCAGCAGAGACGCGATCGACTCGGGCGGCTGGTGGTAGTTCAGTGGCATCGGCACCGAGCCATCGACGAGGGCAAGACCCTCTGGGTCCGACAGGAGCGCCTCGGTCATCGGGGTGATGACCGTGCCGGCGGCGACGGCGTTGAGGGGAATCCCCGCGCCCGCCCACTCCGGGGTGATGGACTCGCGACGCACCCAGCGGCTGAGGGCCCGCTTGGAGGTGGGGTAGACGACGTAGCCAGCCTGGGGACCGGCGGCAACCGCCTCTTCAGCAAGCGCGAGCGCGCGATTCTCGTCGCCGGACAGCGCTGCCTCGACCATCTCGGGCGAGTTGGGTTGCAGGGATGCCATAGAGGAGACGACGGCCGCGCGGGGCGCCGGCGACGCTGCAAGAGTCGGGCGCAGAGCATCGAGGATTTCGGTCACGCCGAAGTAGTTGACCGCGAGAGTCTTCGCAATCGGCGCGGCAATGCCCGCGCAGGCGATCACGGCGTCGATCGTGCCACCGGAAAGGTCGATTGCTGCCTGCGCTGCGGCAGCGCGGCCTTCGGGGGTGGAGAGGTCGGCCTCGATGTCGGCGCCCGAGAGGTCGATTCCGATCACCTTCTCGCCGCGCTCGACGAGCAAGCGTGCGGTGGTCGCTCCGATTCCGGATGCGGAGCCGGTGACGACGTACGTGCGGGTCATGATTTCCTCCGATCAGACGCCCCAGCACTGCTGGGTGCGTCGGTGGGTGTCGGAGCAGTCGCCCCGACAAGGTGGGTGAGTGGGAGCGCCGAGGGTGCGCCGACCCCGAGCTGGGTGACAAAGCGAGTGAGGGACGTGGCGAAGGAGAGTGCGTCCTCGCGAGTCCACGATGAGAATGCCTCGCGCATCATCACGATTCCGCGCAGAACGAGCGCGCGGTAGGCTCTCGCGCCGACAGGACTCAGCGTTACCTGAGCGGCACGACCGTCGTTCGGGTCGGTCATCCGCGTGACGAGTCCGGCAGCCGTCAGTCTGCCCAGTTGCTTGCTCATTGTCGGGCGCGTGAGATGAAGTTCCGCGGCGATTTCACTGGGTCGGGACGGCCCGAGCATGCCCAGCAGATAGAGCGGCGCGATGTCGGCGCTGTCCAGGGCGAGTCCCGCCTCGCGCGCGACTCGGGTCTGGATCTCGGGCGAGTTCCACAGCACGGTGAGGCGGGTCAAAGCGGAAAGCACCGCTTCCTCCGAGTCGGCCGTGTTCATAGCATCAGTCTACCTAAGTAGTTGCCTAAAGCAACTAAATCGCAGTCCGAAGGACTCAGCTCTTACGGGCTGCGGGGTCGCCTCCCCAGGCGTTCTCCAACGCGATGTCCTCGCCCAGGACGCGGCACGCGGCACGATGGCCGGAGCACATGGCGGCCACGACCGTCGCGGGATCATCTGTCCACGTCGCCTCGCCCGCCAGGTGCAGCACGCCCGCGAGTGGGGTGGCGAGATCGTCATGATCGGAGGTGGAAGAACCTCGCGTCATGTACGCGTAGGACCCGCGGGAGTACGGGTCATCCTGCCACCGGGTGACGGTCACCGCCACCGGCTCGGGAATCGACGCGCCGTAGAGACGGCGCAGTTGCGTCATCACCGATCGTGCGACATCCTCATCGCTCCACGAGCGAATCTCCCGCGCGGCGTCTCCAGCGGCGAAGGTCAAGAGTGTCGGGGTGCCATGCAGCCGGGTGAGGTCGTACCAGGAATGCCACCACCGCCCCGCGTCACCCTGCTGACGGACCGCATACCCCGCATCCCAGAACCGGGTCGGAAAGCGGAGGAAGACCTTCTCGAACGCGTTCATCCGCAGTCGGGACAGGGGATCGGCGACCTCGGCCGGCAGGGGTGGATCGAAGGTGAGGTCGCCGGACTGCAGCACGCCCACCGGTACTGTGACAACCACCGCGCCCGCTTCGAACGCCTCGGAATCCGTGTGGATCGTGACCCCGGCGGGAGACCACGACACGGTTCGCACAGGCGATCCGAGTCTGACGTCGAGGCCCTCAGCGAGTCGCGAGGGAAGCCGGTCGTACCCGCCGGGGAAGACGACTTCGTCCCCGAGAATCTGATCGTCGTCCAACCCGTGCGCGGCAAGGTGCGACGCTTCGACGCCATATTGCTCCTGCGCGCGATGGGTGAAGTACTCCCGGATGCGTTCTCTGCGTGCCTGGTCCCACCCTGTTGCCGCCAGTGCCGCCTCCGTCACCTCGCGGTAGGAGGCCAGAGGATCGGACGCCGCGATGATCTCCACCAGGACGTCATCGAGCGTGTGCACGTCGGCTGCGAACGCCGCGGCCTCCCGGTCGGTGAGGCGGGTGCCGTGAGGGCTGTAATAGGCGATCGGGCGGCTGTCCGGTTGATAGCCGCCGACGGTAAATTCCACCATGCGCATACCGAACGCTTCCGCGGCATCGGCGACGGGACAATCGGTGACGCCGTGGATCCACGACGCCCCGAGATCGGTCGTATGAGTACCGCGCTCGGTATACACGCGCCCGCCGATCCGGTCGCGTGCCTCAAGCACGACAACACTCCGGCCGGCTCGTGCCAATAGCTTTGCGGCCGTCAGCCCCGCGACGCCCGCGCCCACCACGATCACGTCTGTGCGTGCCTGCATGCCTCACTGTAACCACGCGGCCCCTTACGATGGCACCGTGGGCACGGGCGAGGTCATCGAGGGCGTCGTTGAGGTGCTGGGCTGGGTCGGTCTCGGACTCGGGCTCCCCCTGCTCGTGATCGCCTGGCTGTGGCATCTGTCCGTCGGTCACTGGCAACGGCAGGAAATGACCGTCACCGATGCCGGCTTCGTGCGGTGGTACCGCGAGGGCGAGTTCTATGAACGCCGTCTCCGAGACGGTGAGGCATCTTTCGACGTCGGCTGGCACGAGGGCTGGGTGAGCGTTCACCATCCCGACAAGGGTCATCTGCATCAACCCGGGCAGGGTGTGCGTGCCGCTTTCCTCGTCGGGGGCCTTCTATCCGCCGTGGGCGTGCTCGCCCTGGTCATCCAAGTCGTTCAGGTCGTCACGTCCTGAGTGCTCCACGGCTGCGACGTCTGCGTCCCTAGATGTCGGCGGACTCTCCTGGCTCAAGCTCGAGGAACTCGCCGCCACCTTGCTCGGTGGCCCACTTCAGCCGCGCACGACCCATCGTGAGGCCGGCCCGGGAGAGGGTCATGTCGTGCGTTCCGAAGGCCTGACGCGGCGCGACATCGAGCACGAAGTCCATCGCCTCGCCGATCTTCAACCAGGGCGCGCCCACGGGAGCCGCCAACAGAACGACGTGCTTGCCCTTGGGAACCGCGTAGGAGTCGCCCGGATAGTAGAACTCGTCGTTCACAAGAACGCCGACGTTGTCGATACCGGGGATCGAGGAATGGATCACCGCGTGCTCACCACCGAAGAACTCAAGAGTGAAGGGTCCGACGGTGACCGTATCGCCGGGGGCGACGATCGTGACGTCATAGTCGGCCGCGGCGGCCGCGACGCCTGCGGGTCCGTAGATCGGTGTTTTCGGGGCTGCCTTGAGGATCCGATCCAACTGCTCCGGCGTCCAGTGGTCAGGGTGCTCGTGGGTGAGCACGATCGCGACGAGGGAGTTGAGCCCATCCAAGGGAAGAGTGAAGGACCCCGGATCGATGATCAGAGTCTTGCCTTCCTGCTCGATCCGCAGGGTGGCGTGTTCGTGTTTGGTGACGCGCATGGGCTTAGTCAACGCGCCGAAGCGCCAACCCGCAAGCCGATTTGGCGGGCCACCCGAACCCGTGGCATAATCGAACGGTTGTCTTGCGGCCCCATCGTATAGCGGCCTAGTACGCCGCCCTCTCACGGCGGTAACGCGGGTTCGAATCCCGCTGGGGTCACCAACACGAAAAGCCCCCGGTTGAACCGGGGGTTTTGTCGTTTCCGCCCGTCGGATCTTAATCCGCGGGTTATCGGCCAGAAAGAGTGGATGGGGTTGGGCGTGTCATCCGTGTCCTGCCCATCCTGATCTGAGCCATAGGCCCTCAGCGGTGTCGAGGCCGGTGTCGTAGACGATGTGGCTGACCTGTTCGTCGGGCTCGAGGACCACTGGTCGCTGTGCGGCGGGTTGGGCGCGGTCGAGCGCGTGTTCGAGGGGTAGCTCGTGCAGTGTGAGGAACCATTCGACGGCGCGGCGTCGGTGTTCCTCGGTCATCCCGCGGTGGCGGCGCAGCAGGTCGCGGATCTGCGCGTTGAGGCTTTCCAGAGCGCTCGTGGTGCGCGGGTTGCCGTAGGTGATGTGCGTAAAGAGCAGGTTCTTCCGGACGACTAAGCGGACCAGGAGCCAGGCTTTGCGGAGCCGGTCGTGGGTGAACCCGAACCGGCCGTTTCGCAGCAGGGTGCGTTCGTTCGTGAGATGCCCGAACGTCTGCCACCACTGTTCCAGGCGCAGCTGCCAGTCGATCGCGGCGTCCTCGTCGCGGACGCCGCTGAGGTCCATCACGAGGCGGCGTAGTCCCCGTCCGGCGTTTGTGCGCGGGTTGCAGGTCAGGTGGCGGGTGGTGTTCAGCTGCAGGTGGAACAGGCACCGCTGATGCATGGTCTCGGGCCAGCATTGCTGGAACGCGGACGGCAAGCCGGAACCGCCGTCGGAGACGAGTACGGCGGGAGCGGGGATCTGTTCGAGCAGCGCTTTCCAGGCGGCTGTGGTCTCGCGGGCGCACCACTGCCACGGACGGACCGTCCTGACAGGGTGCCGTCGGTCTCGCCCTGGGTGTTCTTCCCGACCAGCTAGGACACGAACCGTCGGAGCTGTTCGCGTGCGGTGACGTCCGGGCGGCGCCGGACCGAGGATGCGCCGCAGGACGGGCAGCGCCAGCGTTGCGTGCCGGAGCGATGCCGACCGTTCTTAACGAGCTTCGTGCCGCATAGCAGACAGGTGGTCGAGTTCGTCGGAAGGCCCACGAGTAAGCCTCGCAGACCATACCGCCCCCCGTTCTACCGCGCCATTCCGCCGCTAGATCGAGATCCCATCCACTCTTTTTGGCCTATAACCCTAATCCGCCCGCGCGCCTGAGTCGCTCACTCCGTCGGGCCGGCGCCGCCGACGACGACGCACGATGAGCCAGACAATCCCGCCGATGACAGCCAGCACGCCGAGCCAGGGGAGCAGGAAGCCGAGCGCGACCACGAGTCCGTTGAGGGTCGCGATCAGGCCGTTCCAGCCTGTGGCGAGTCCATCACCGAAACCGGCGGGGTCCGGCTCGACCTCGGTCGGTGCATCGTTCACGAGCGAGACGGAGAGCGTCGAGAGGCTCACCTGGCTCTCCAGTGCTGTGAGCTGCTGCTCGTAGGACTCCAGCTCGGCTTGACGCTCGGACAGCGCAGACTCGGCTTCGAGAAGATCGGCGGTCGAGGTCGCCTCCGCCATCAGATCGGTCAGGCGATCCACGGAGGCACGCAGGGCTTCGACGCGCGCTTGCGTGTCGACCACGGCGGTCGTGACGTCATCGCGGGTGATCTGCGAGGAGCTCACATCGCCGACGCTTGCGAGAGCGTCGCGCACTCCGTCGAGCTCGTCGGCGGGCACGCGGACGCTGATCCATGCTCCGGCGGCTGGATACGACGTGTCGTAGGCGGCATCACCTGACGGAGAAACGGCCGTTCCGTCGATGCTCATCGATTCGACATAGCCCCCGACAGCGGTGGCCGCATTCGAGATGGCCTCCGCAGCGGCCCCGATATCGTCGACCTCCACAGTGGCCGAGGCGGTCACGATGATCGACCGGTCCTCGGCCACCGAGGTTGCCGGAGCGTCGCCGCTCTCGGCGGTCGCGCTTGTGTCGCCTCCGCCGGCTGCCTCATCCGCCAGACTCTCCAGCTCGGCGTCGCGCCCGCCGTCGCCATCGACGGCCATCGGCTCGATGATCTGGTCCGTCGTGTCGTACGCGGAGCTGGCCGCATCAGACCCGCTTCCGATGGACTGCGTGACGTACGGCGCGATCACGGCGGCGACGATGACGACCGCGGCGGCGATGCCACCACCGGTGAGCCACCGCGTGCGGCGCAACCGACGGCGCCTCGCGACCTCATCCACGCGGCGCTCGTCCCGCGCTCGCTCGCGTGCGATCTCGGTGAACAGCGCATCTTCGAGTTCATCGATGCGCTCATCGGTCAGTTCGGGCAAGGTGTGCTCAGTCATGTTCCCTCCGGCTCTACGGTCTGCCGCAACTGAGTGCGGATGCGGGAGAGGCGGTTGCGGACGGCCCCGTGAGAGACGCCCAGTTGGTCGGCGGCGGCCTGATAGGCGAGCCCATCGGCGGCGCACAGCCGGAAGATGTCGCGGTCGAGATCGCTGAGTCCGGCAACCTCGCGCAGAATGCGGTCGACCAGGTCCGTCGTGATGACGTCGTGCTCGACATCGGCGGCCGACGGCAGAGTCTCATCGACCGCGCTCTGGGTGTTCAGCCGATCTCGCTTGAGTCGCCGAACGCGGTTCGCCGCCTGGAAGCGACAGATCGTCACGAGCCAGGGCAGGAGTGAATCGCCCGCCAGTTCCAGCCCGGGCAGCTTGCGCCACGCCGTCAGAAACGTCTCCTGCGTCACATCCTCGGCATCCGCCGTGGAGCCGACGAGCCCGTGGGCGACCCAGAAGACAGGTCGCACATACGCGCGATAGAGAGCCCGGAAGGCGTGTTCGCTGCCTCCCGCGGCAGCGGACACGAGATCCGCGTCGGTCCGCGGGGGATGCTCAGTCATATCGGTTCTCATGGTTCCTCAGCAGGGGAGTGTCGGCAATCCAGGTTTCGTCTCAGATGCAACAAGATCGACACACGGGGCCTGTATCGTGTCTGAAGCGAGAGGGAGTATCCCGTCTCACACGTTCGTCATCACGGGCCCCGTCGCGGCGCTCCGGGCGTGTGCCGCGCACGCGGGGGAGAGACTTTCGTCCCTCGCTGTCCCGTGAACCCGTGAAAGGCACACATGGAGCTCCCCGTCTTGTTCGAAATCGGCTCGCTGGTCGTGCTGACTCTGATCCTCATCGCCGACCTGCTGCTGATTCTTAAGCGCCCGCACATCCCCTCCGATCGCGAGTCCACGCTCTGGGTGGTCTTCTACGTCACCCTCGCGTTGATCTTCGCCCTGCTGATGTGGCTGTTCGCCGGGGGTGAGTTCGCGGGCCAGTTCATCGCGGGTTGGCTGACGGAGTACTCACTCTCCATCGACAACCTTTTCGTCTTCGTGCTGATCATGACGCAGTTCAACGTGCCGAGGAAGTACCAGCAGGAAGTGCTGATGGTGGGCATCATCATCGCGCTCATTCTGCGCGGCATCTTCATCCTGCTCGGCGCGGCGATCATCGAGAACTTCCTCCCGATCTTCTACGTCTTCGGCGCCTTCCTGATCTGGACGGCGTGGCGCCAGGCGTTCCAGAGCGAAGAAGATCCGGAGAATGCGAAGGAGCCTTTCCTGGTCCGGGTCCTGCGTCGCCGGATCGAGATCACGGACGACTTCCACGGTTCGAAGATCCGCACCGTCGTTGACGGACGGAAGGTCTGGACGCCGATGATCGTCGTCTTCGTCGCGATTGGTATGACGGACCTGCTCTTCGCACTGGACTCGATTCCCGCGATCTTCGGTATCACCACAGAACCGTTCATCGTCTTCACGGCGAACATCTTTGCGCTGATGGGTCTGCGCCAGCTTTACTTCCTGCTCGGCGGACTCCTCGATCGCCTCCGCTACCTGCACTACGGAATCGCTTTCATCCTCGCCTTCATCGGCGTGAAGCTGATCTTCCACGCGATGCACGAGAACGAGCTGCCGTTCATCAACGGCGGCGAGCACATCGAATGGGTGCCGGATATCTCCACGTGGATGTCACTGGGTGTCATCATCACCTCGATGGCTGTCGCGACGATCGCCAGCCTCATCGCGTCGGCGCGCGACAAGCGTGCTGGCCGCGGCGGAGAGGTCTCTCCTGCGGCACAGGAAGCCGCGGACACGCCTGGGGAGGCTGAAGCGATCTCCGCCGCCGACGAGGTCGCGTCTGAGCGCAAGACACCGCCGACGGTGGACCCGAACGCGGGGAACTGACGCGCGCGCAATGGTAAGCTGGGCGCGTGCGGAACGCCCTTCTCCTTAGCGGCCGCGACGAGGCCTCGATCTGAGCCCATCCTCGTCGCGGAGTTCGCCGCGGGCACCATCCCACGCTTCAGGAGAACGACACGTATGAGCACTTCCACCCCGCAACGCCCGCGTACTCTCGCGGAAAAGGTCTGGGACGACCACCTGGTCGTCAAGGGGGAGGGCGGCAGTCCCGACCTCATCTACATCGACCTGCACCTCGTGCACGAGGTCACCAGCCCCCAGGCCTTTGACGGCCTGCGGGCCGAGGGGCGCCCGGTGCGCCGCCTCGACCTCACGATCGCCACGGAGGACCACAACACTCCGACGATCAACATCGACAAGCCGATCGCCGACCTCACGAGCCGCACGCAGATCGAGACGCTGCGCCGCAATGCCGACGAGTTCGGTGTGCGCATCCACTCGCTCGGAGACAAGGAGCAGGGCATCGTCCACGTGGTCGGCCCGCAGCTCGGTCTCACGATGCCCGGCATCACGGTGGTCTGCGGCGACAGCCACACGTCCACGCACGGTGCGTTCGGTGCGATGGCGTTCGGCATCGGAACGAGCGAAGTCGAGCATGTCCTGGCAACCCAGACGCTTCCCCTGAAGCCGTTCAAGACGATGGCCATCACCGTCGAGGGCGAATTGGCCGAAGGTGTGACTGCGAAAGACATCATCCTCGCCGTGATCGCGAAGATCGGCACCAACGGCGGCCAGGGGTACGTTCTGGAGTACCGCGGCAGTGCGATCCGCGCGCTGTCGATGGAAGGTCGGATGACGATCTGCAACATGTCGATCGAGGCTGGCGCCCGCGCGGGGATGGTCGCGCCGGATGAGACGACGTTCGCATACCTCAAGGGCCGACCGCACGCTCCGCAGGGCACCGATTGGGACGCTGCCGTCAAGTATTGGCGTACGTTGCCTTCCGACGACGACGCAGTGTTCGACGCAGAGGTCTTCCTCGACGCAAACGAGCTGGAGCCATTCGTGACGTGGGGGACCAACCCCGGTCAGGGCGTTTCCCTCTCCGATGTCGTGCCGGCGCCGGAGTCGTTCGCGGATCCCAATGAGCGTGCCGCAGCGTCTCGCGCGCTGGAATACATGGATCTCGCGCCCGGTACCCGCCTCAAGGACATCGCCGTGGATGCCGTGTTCATGGGCTCGTGCACCAACAGCCGCATCGAGGACCTCCGTCAGTTCGCATCGATCATCCAGGGTCACTCGAAGGCCGACGGAGTGCGAGTGATGGTCGTTCCCGGCTCCGCGCGGGTTCGCTTGGAAGCAGAGGCCGAGGGACTGGACCGCGTGTTCGAGGAGTTCGGTGCGGAGTGGCGCTTCGCGGGCTGCTCGATGTGTCTGGGCATGAACCCTGACCAGCTCGCGCCCGGTGAGCGGTGCGCGTCGACAAGCAACCGCAACTTCGAAGGTCGCCAGGGTAAGGGTGGACGTACGCACCTCGTCTCTCCCGTCGTCGCCGCGGCGACTGCGGTGCTGGGTCATCTGGCCAGCCCCTCCGACCTGGCCGCCCTGACCCCCGTGGAGGCCTGACATGGAAAAGTTCTCAACCCATACCGGTGTCGCCGCGCCGCTCAAGCGTTCCGCCGTCGACACCGACCAGATCATCCCGGCCGTCTACCTCAAGCGCGTGACCAAGACGGGCTTCGACGATGCGCTGTTCGCCACCTGGCGCCAGGATCCGGGCTTTCTTCTCAACCAGCCCACCTTTGCCGCTGCGTCGATCCTCGTCGCGGGTCCCGATTTCGGTACCGGATCCAGTCGTGAGCACGCTGTCTGGGCGCTGCGTGACTATGGATTCCGGGTAGTGCTGAGCTCGCGCTTCGCCGATATCTTCCGAGGTAACTCCGGCAAGCAGGGGCTCGTCACGGGCGTTGTCGAGGAGGCAGAGATCGAGAAGATCTGGGCCGTCATCGACGCAAACCCAGGCATTGAGATGACCGTCGACCTGCAGTCGCGCACCGCGACGATCGGTGACCTCCGCGTGTCCTTCGATATTGACGATTACACTAGGTGGCGCCTGCTCGAAGGTCTCGACGACATCGCGCTCACACTGCGCGAGGAAGAAAAGATCGCAGAATTCGAGGCGCGCCGCGAGGCGTGGCGGCCACGGACGCTTCCCGTCCGATAGTCGAAGATAGTCCCGCGCATCGGGGCGCGGGCGCGAGCCGTTCGCGTGAGACACCACAAGTGAGGTCCATCGGATGAACACACTCCTCAGCGAGTCGGCGGCATCAGGCCGCGGCGACGGTTCGCAGCCCGCAGGTGACGTGATCACCATCCGAGGTGGACGCCCCCTGCGCGGCACGATCGAGGTCAAGGGCGCGAAGAACCTCGCGACGAAGGCGATGGTCGCAGCCCTCCTCGGCGAAACCGTCAGCACCCTGCGCGACGTTCCCGACATCAGCGACGTCGCCGTCGTGCGCTCGCTCCTCGAAGTCCATGGTGTGACGGTGGACGCCGACGCCGACGGCACTCTGCGCCTGGACCCGAAGGGCGCGAAGTCCGCGGCGATGGACCTCATCGACGCGCACGCTGGAGCGTCGCGGATTCCGATCCTCTTCTGCGGTCCGCTCCTGCACCTGCTCGGCCAGGCCTTCATCCCCGATCTCGGCGGCTGCCGCATCGGCGATCGCCCGATCGACTTCCACCTCAATGCGCTGCGCAACTTCGGCGCCGTGGTGGAGAAGCTGCCGAGCGGGATCCGCCTCTCCGCTCCGGACGGACTGCACGGCGCGAACATCGAGCTGCCCTACCCGAGCGTCGGCGCGACCGAACAGGTGCTCCTGACCGCGGTGCGCGCGAAGGGCACGACCGAACTGCGCAACGCAGCGATCGAACCCGAGATCATGGATCTCATCGCCGTTCTGCAGAAGATGGGCGCGATCATCTCCTACGAGCCCAACCGCGTCATCTTCATCGAGGGCGTCGACGAGTTGGTCGGCTACGACCACCGGGCGATCTTCGACCGCAACGAAGTCGCTTCGTGGGCCTGCGCCGCTCTGGCCACCGACGGAGACATCTTCGTCGCGGGCGCGAAGCAGCAGGAGATGCTGACCTTCCTCAATGTCTTCCGCAAGGCCGGCGGCTGGTTCGACGTCCGTGAGGACGGCATCCAGTTCCGCCGTGCGGGTGACCTCAAGCCCGTCATGGTCGAGACCGATGTGCACCCGGGGTTCATGACCGACTGGCAGCAGCCCCTCATCGTCGCGCTCACGCAGGCAGAAGGCACCTCGATCGTTCACGAGACGGTGTACGAGAACCGGCTCGGTTTCACCCAGGCGCTCAACCACATGGGTGCGGACATCGTCGTTCACGCGGAGGGTTTGGCAAGTCCCGACCGCCGCGTGCCGCGTCGCGAGCTGGAGCAGGCGGCCGTCATCACGGGCCCGACACCCCTGCACGGTGCGGACGTTGTGGTCCCTGACCTGCGCGGTGGCTACAGCTACGTCATCGCGGCGCTCACCGCCGCCGGAGAGTCGACGATCAGCAACGTCGGCATCATCCGCCGTGGCTATGAGAAGTTCTTCGACAAGCTCACGGCCGTCGGCGCCGACTTCGACGTCGTCGGGTGAACGCGTGAGCACCACTCCGCGGCGCCGACCATCCCGCGAGGTCAGGCGGCCGAGCGTCTTCTGGCCGGCAGCGGCCGTCGTCATTCCGTTGACCTCGCTTATCGCGAAGATCGAGATCTCAGGCCAAGAGCATCTTCCCCTGGACGGCCCGTACGTGCTCGCCCCGAACCACTACAGCGAGTTCGATCCCGTCATCATCGCGGTGGCGGTGTGGCGCTCCGGGCGCGCACCGCGGTTCATGGCGAAGGAGAGCCTCTTCCGAGTCCCCGTCCTCGGTGCTCTGCTCCGGGCGACAGGCATGGTGCCGGTGCCACGCGCCGCATCCGGTGCCTCCGCAACGAGGATCATCGCGCAGGCCCGCGAACTCGTCACTCTCGGCCGCGGAGTCATCGTCTACCCCGAGGGATCTCTTACTCGTGACCCGCAGCTGTGGCCGATGCGGGGCAAGAGCGGCGTCGCGCGGCTCGCGCTGGCAGGGGATCTGCCCGTGATTCCGATGGCCTCCTGGGGAGTCGAGAAGATCCTGCCTCCCTACGGAAAGCTCTCCCTCTGGCCCCTGCGCAAGCGCGTGCGCGTGTCCTTCGGTCCGCCCGTCGACCTCGCGAAGTACCGAGGGGCAACCTCCAACAGCGCGCTGACCGAGGCGACCGACACCGTGATGGCCGCCGTCGCGCGGGAGTTAGGTGGACTCCGAGGCGAACAGCCGCCCGCAGAGCGGTGGAACCCGTCCGCGCACGGCCAGAGCGAAACGGGCCGCCTTGACTCGTAAGAACGAGCCCGCGGTCAAGGTTGCCGTGATCGGTGCGGGGAGTTGGGGGACGACGTTCGGGAAGATCCTCGCGGACGGGGGAGCGCACGTATCGATGTGGGCTCGCCGCCCCGAGGTCGCGGCCGAGATCAAGAACGCCAAGCGCAACAGCGAGTATCTCCCGGGCATCAATCTGCCGCGGTCGATGTCGGCGACGCCACACCTCTCCGAAGCACTGGACGGCGCTACCCAGGTGTATCTCGCGATCTCCTCGCAGGCCTTGCGTCAGAACCTGAAGGCCGTGCGCCCCCTCCTGCCCGGTGGCACGGTCCCCGTCGTCTCCCTCATGAAGGGCGTGGAGAAGCGCACCGGCCTGCGGATGAGCCAAGTGATCGAGCAGGAGTTGGGCATCGATCCCGCGCGCATTGCCGTCGCAAGCGGCCCCAACCTCGCTCTGGAGATCGCCCGCGAGCAGCCCACCGCGGCGGTCATCTCGTCCAGCAGCACCGAGACGGCGGAGGCGGTCGCGCTGCGTGCGCGCAACCGCTACTTCCGCTCCTTCATCAACAACGACGTCATCGGAACCGAGTTCGGAGGCGTGCTGAAGAACCTCATCGCGGTCGCCATCGGAATCGTCGATGGCGTCGGCTACGGCGAGAACACCAAAGCCTCCATCATCACTCGGGGACTCGTGGAGATGACCGACTTCGCGGTCGCGCAGGGCGCTGAGCCCGAGACGCTTCAGGGCCTGGCTGGACTCGGGGACCTCATCGCGACGTGCCAGTCGCCGCTGAGCCGCAACAACACGGCGGGCCGATTGCTCGGTCAGGGGTACAGCTTCCAGGACGTCGTGAACCAGATGAACCAGACCGCCGAGGGACTGGCGTCGGTGGCGCCCGTGCTGCAGCTTGCTCGCGAGGCAGGCATTCAGATGCCCATTGTCGAGCAGGTCAAGATGGTGCTCGACGGAACCATGAACCCGCGCGACATCGCGCCGCATTTGACGACAGATGACAAGCCGACAGGCGAGAGGACGGGAAATGGACAAGCCAGTGGTGGCGGTGCTTTTTGGCGGTCGTTCCAGCGAGCACTCGATCAGCTCCGCAACGGCGGGCGGGGTGCTGCGCGCGATTGATCGCGATCGCTTCGACGTCATCCCGGTGGGAATCACCCGTGACGGCGCGTTCGTTCTGGAGGACGACGATCCCGACAAGTTCGCGATGGACGAAGGCACGCTCCCCGAAGTCGTCGACAACGGCACGCGGATCGTGTGGCCGGATTCGGCCACCTCGCGCGAGCTGAGAGTCGTCGAGGGCGGCGAGGTGCGTTCGCTCGGTGAGATCGACGTGGTCTTTCCGATCCTCCACGGGCGCTTCGGCGAGGACGGCACGATTCAGGGAATGCTCGAGCTCCTCGGACTTCCCTATGTCGGCGCAGGCGTGCTGATGTCGGCGATCGGAATGGACAAGCACGCCACCAAGAGCGTGCTGCAGGCAGCGGGTGTCCCCGTCGTGCCGTGGGTGACCGTGACCCGTGAGGGCCTGGAGCGCAACGGCGACCTCTGGCGGCGCTGTATCCGCGGTCTGGAGCTTCCCGTCTTCGTCAAGCCCGCACGGGCCGGGTCGAGTGTGGGGGTGTCGAAGGTGTCTGAGTGGGACGATCTCGACAGTGCCCTCGATCTCGCCTTCGCCGAGGATTCCCGCGTGCTCGTCGAGCAGGGCCTGACCGCCCGCGAACTCGAATGTGCGGTCCTTCCCGGCCGAGACGGCGGACCGATCCGCGTCAGCGTGGCGGGGGAGATCGTCGTGACCGGGCGTGACTTCTACGACTTCGACGCGAAGTATCTCGGCGCCGACGGTATCGAACTGGTCTGCCCCGCCGACGTCTCCGACGGCGAACTCGCCGAGCTTCAGCGGATCGCAGCGAGGGCATTCGAGGCTCTCGGCGGGGAAGGCCTGGCCCGAGTGGACTTCTTCTCCACCGGCACTGAGCTCTACGTCAACGAAGTGAACACCATGCCGGGGTTCACGCCGATCTCGATGTTCCCCACATGCTGGATCAAGAGTGGGCTGCCCTACGCCGACCTCGTCACTGAGCTGATCGAGTCCGCCTCGGTACGCTGATCAGCTCTCGGGCCGGTCGGAGCAGGTCGGGCCGACCTGCGGCAGCTGCTTGATCGCGGCGCTGAGCGACATCGCGGCATCGAAACCGCTGACCACGTCGTAGTCGACATAGATCTCGGCAGCCGGCTCCCGCCCGAATGTCGTTAGGCGGTAGCGCGGCGCCTCGGCGTCATCAACGAGCCAATCGACGCCGTCCACGGTTTGGCAGGCAAGCTCGCTGGCGGCGATGACCGGCACCCCGCAGGTCAGGAGGACGGTTGCGGGGGAGCCCCACGCACCGGTCGCTTGGGCATCGGTCCACCGACGCGGCTGCTCGGCGACCGAGTCCGGCAGACGAACCGTCAGGTTCGCACACGCCTCCGCCGCCGCATCCGGTGCGGGCTCCATGGGGACCGTCGTGCTGCACGCGGTCAGGCTGGCGGCGGCGACAAGGAGCGGCAGCGCACACAACAACGAACGACCTCTCACCCCTCCACGCTAATCGACTCCGGGCGTTCGGCGACGCACTAGCGTGGGAGCGTGGACGAGTCGATGGTGGTGGCGGACATCTCCGAGGGAGAACTCGTCCGCCGGATCGTGTCTCGTCTGGGCACAAGCCGCGCGATCGTGGGACCGGGGGATGATGCCGCCGTCGTCGCCGCCCCGGGCGGATCGGTCGTGGTGACGACCGACACCCTCGTCCACGGCCCCGACTTCCGCCTGGCCTGGACGAGCGGACACGACCTCGGATTCAAGGCCGCCGCGGTCAACCTCGCCGACATCGCCGGGATGGGCGCAACTCCGACCTGTCTCGTCGTCGCCCTCGCGCTCCCGCCGAGCACCCCCGTCTCGTTCGTCGAGCAGGTGGCGGACGGCTTTCGGGACGCCTGCGCCGCGCTCGCACCCGCGTGCGCCGTAGAGGGGGGAGACGTCACTTCATCTGACACACTCACCGTCGCGGTGACTGCGCTCGGCGACCTGGGTGGGCGGCCGCCGCTCTTGCGCTCGGGCGCTCGGGTCGGCGACGTCCTCGCGCTTGCCGGAGACACCGGGCTGGCTGCGGCTGGGCTCGCGATTCTGTTCGACAGGTTCCGCGTGGATGGGAAGCCGATGCCGGTGCGCGAGGAAGAACTGACGCAGTCCGAAAGCCGCGCCGTCTCCGCGCAGCTCGCCCCCCACCCCCCGATCGCTCTCGGGGTCGTCGCGAACGCCGCGGGGGCGCACGCCCTGATGGACGTCTCCGACGGCCTCGTCCTCGACGCGCGTCGGATGGCAGACGCCTCCGGAGTGACGCTCGACATCGAACGGGCCCGGCTGGATCCCGCGAACGACATCAGTCTGCGCGGCGGAGAAGACCACGCCCTGTTAGCCGCGTTCGCGCCCACGGCAGTGGTCCCCGAAGGGTTCCGAGTGATCGGTACGGTCCGTCCGCGCGGACAGGCCAGCGTGTCAGTCGACGGCATTCCCGAGGAAGGCCCGGGCGGCTGGGATCCCTATCGCGACTGGGACGGCGTCATCGGCTGAGCAGGACGGCTCGCCCACCACAGCGCCGTGTCGCCGTACCGCTTATGCCGTGTGAGCTCCCAGGTGTCCGGAAGCCCCGGCTCGGGCGAACGGGCGGCGCGTTCGATAATGATGACCGCGTCCTCACGGAGGCGCCGGTCCAGTGCCTGCAGTGTCGCGGAGAGCTCGGTCTCACCGAGGTCATACGGGGGATCGATGAAGACCACATCGAACGTCTCGGACGTCGCGGCGAGAAACGCATCGGCCGCCCGTCGGTGAACGCGTACCTGCGCACCCGGGACCGCCTTGGCGATCGACCGGATGTTCCGGGTGATCACCTGCGCGGCGCTCTGCGCGCGCTCGACGAGGTCGGCGGACGCCGCGCCTCGGCTCACTGCCTCAAGCCCCAGGGCGCCCGATCCCGCGTACAGGTCGAGCACGCGGCTCCCCTCGATGATCCCCCACGAATCGAGGGTCGCGAAAAGAGACTCGCGAACTCGATCGCTCGTGGGGCGCGTGCCTGCATCGGGCACGGCCAGGGGCACGGAACCGGCGGCTCCGGCAATGATGCGGGTCACGTGCCCACGATACCCAGCGCCGTCGTCGGCGGTGGTCAATAGACTCGTCCTATGTCGGCCGTCACCCTCGATTCCCGCCTCGGCGGTGTCGTCGGTGACAAGACGGCGAAGGCACTGGCGCGTGCATTCGAGATGCACACGGTCGGTGACCTCCTCGCCCACTACCCGCGGCGCTATGCCCGGCGTGGAGAACTGACCCCGATCTCATCGCTTCCGATCGGCGAGACCGTCACGATCGTCGCGGAGGTGCGTTCGGCGAGTCTGCGTCCGATGCGTCAGCGGCGCGGGAGCCTGTTGGAGGTCGTGATCGGCGATGGGGAGGGAACGGTCACCCTGACCTTCTTCAACCAGCAGTGGCGTCAGAACGAGCTGCGGCCCGGACGGCAGGGGATCTTCTCGGGCAAGGTCGGCGCCTTCAAAGGTCAGAAGCAGTTCGCGCACCCCGACTATGAGCTCTTCGACGATGAGACCACCGCGCGGATGAGCGCGGAGATCAATCAGAACGTGCCGATTCCGATCTATCCGGCGACGAGCACCATGGCGAGTTGGAAGTTCCAGAAGACGATCGACCTCGCCCTCGGAGCGCTCGGACATGTACCCGATCCCATTCCCGACGACGTCCGCGAACGAGAGGGTCTGCTTGACGCGCGCGCCGCGCTGGAAGGCATCCACCGGCCCATCACGATGGACGACGTCGAGCCTGCGCGGAGAACATTGCGGACGCAGGAGGCGCTGGTGCTGCAGACGGCGCTCTTGCAGCAGCGAGCGTTCGTGCGTGCGATGTCGGCAACCACCCGGCGCCCGGGCGAGCTGCTCGAACGATTCGACGCGTCACTCCCGTTCCCTCGCACGCCGGATCAGGTCACGGTCGGCGACCGTATCGCCGCGGATCTCGAGGGCGATTGGCCGATGCAGAGGCTCGTGCAGGGCGAGGTCGGCTCGGGAAAGACTCTCGTCGCATTGAGGGCGATGCTGCAGGTGGCCCAGTCCGGCGGCCAGTCCGCGTTGATCGCCCCGACCGAGGTCCTGGCCGCGCAGCACGTGCGATCCATCGCACGGATGCTCGGTCCTCAACTCGCGCCGGAGCTCATGCCGACACTGCTCACCGGGCAGCTCCCCGCGGCCGAGCGGCGCAAGGCAGCCCTGCGTGCAGCCTCCGGGCAGTCCCGCATCATCGTCGGTACCCACGCGCTTTTGAGTGAGTCCACGACCTTTGCCGACCTCGGCCTCGTGGTGATTGACGAACAGCATCGCTTCGGCGTGGAACAGCGTGAGACCCTGCGCGCGAAGGGCGATTCGCCACACCTGCTGGTGCTGACTGCCACCCCTATCCCGCGCACCGTCGCGATGACGGTCTTCGGCGACCTCGATGTGTCCACCATCCGGACGATGCCCGAAGGACGCGCGGGAGTGAGCAGCTTCGTGGCACCGCTCGCGGAAAAGCCGGGCTGGTTCGCTCGCGTGTGGGAGCGCGTCGCGGAGGAGACGGCGCAGGGCCATCAGGCTTTCGTCGTGTGCCCCGCGATCGACGCCGAGAAGGGGGGCGACGAGGGACTCCCGCCGGATCCTTTCCTCGCCGATGCGGCTCCGACGCGGTGGGGAGTCGTGCAGGTCGCGGACATGCTCTCGCGACATCCGGCCTATCAGGACCTGCGCGTGGAAACCCTGCACGGAAAGATGCCGGGCGAGCACAAGGACGCGGTGATGCAGGCGTTCGCACGGGGCGAGATCGACGTCCTCATCGCGACGACGGTGGTGGAGGTCGGCGTCGACGTTCCCAACGCCTCCGCGATGGTCATCCTGGAGGCCGACCGCTTCGGTGTCTCGCAGCTGCACCAGTTGCGCGGTCGCGTGGGGCGCGGGTCGGTGCCGGGATTGTGCCTCCTGGTGACCGAGGCGGAGGTGGGGACGCCTGCGCGTGCCCGCGTCGAGGCGGTTGCCTCGACGACCGACGGGTTCGAGCTCGCCGAAGTCGACCTCGAACTGCGCGGTGAAGGCGACGTTCTCGGGGCGCGGCAGTCGGGCGCGCGCTCGTCGCTTCGGCTCCTGCGTGTCGTCAAGGATGCCGACCTCATCACGCGTGCGCGGGCCGACGCCGAGGCCATCCTGGCCGCCGACCCGACACTGGGGAAACACCCTGACCTTGCCGAGGCGCTCGCGCGTCGAGTGAGCGCCGAGGAGCGCGCGGCGCTGGCACGGAGCTGAGGGGGCGGGCACTAAGGTCGTAGGCATGAACAACCGGATCGCCGTTGTCCCCGGCTCGTTCGACCCGCCGACTCTGGGTCACATCGACGTCATCGCCCGTGCGGCCTCGCTCTACGACGAACTACACGTGCTCGTCGTGCACAATCCAGACAAACAAGCGATGCTTCCGATCGCCCAACGCCTGACCTTGCTCGAGCAGTCGATTGCTGAGGCCGGGATCGGTGAGAACATCATCGTTGCGTCGTGGAGCGTCGGTCTGCTCGTGGATTACGCCGAAGACGTGAACGCGGGGGTGCTGATCAAGGGCATCCGCTCGCAGGTCGACGTGGCCTACGAGACGCCGATGGCGATCGTCAACCGTCACCTCGCGCACGTCGAGACCGTGTTCCTGCTCCCGGACCCCTCGCACGCCTTGGTGTCCAGTTCTCTCGTCCGGCAGGTGGCTGCGCTCGGCGGCGATGTCTCACCCTTTGTACCGGGGCCGGTCGCGCGCTTTCTTGACCCGGGCAAGGACTCCATCGAGTCCTGAGGCCGTGGCAGCGATTACCATGGTTCGGTGGCCAGAAAGCGACTGAACGGACCCTTCGTCCTCTCCGTGCACGATCTCGTGCGTCGCCCGGGGGAGATGAGCGAACGTACCTTCACGGTGCCCGCCCCCGCTCAGTGGGGCGAAGGTCTGGTGTCTGTCGCCGAGGGAGAGCCGATCGATCTCGATGTGCGGCTTGAATCCGTGCACGAGGGGATCCTGGTTTCCGCAGACATTGACACCGAGTACCGCGGCCAGTGCGGACGGTGCCTCACCGACATCGCCGAGCCGCTCAAAGTCGAGATTCAGGAACTGTTCGGGTATCCTGGAGGGGAAGCGGATGACTTTGAGGTTCAAGACGACCACGTGGATCTTGAAACTCCGGTTAGGGATGCGATCGTCCTGTCGCTTCCGTTCCAGCCGGTGTGTGAGCCCGATTGTCTGGGTTTGGACCCGGTCACGGGTGAAAAACTCGTCGCGGGCGCAGAGCCTGCTGGGGGCGCCACGATCGATCCACGCTGGGCCGCGCTTACGGCCTACACCACAGACCACGACGGCGTTGCGGATGACCGCGATGCCGGCAAGACAGAGAAGAGCTAACCATGGCAGGTAACCCTCCCAAGCGGAAGGTCTCCCGTTCGAACACCCGCTCGCGCCGCGCGCAGTGGAAGGCTGAGGCCCCCACGCTCGTGAAGACGGTGGAGAACGGCAAGGTCGTCTACAGCCGTCCTCACCAGGCGAAGGTCGTCACCGACTCGCAGGGCACCGAGCTGTTCCTCGAGTACAAGGGCCGCAAGGTCGCCGACATCTGAGACCCCTGGGTCTCATCGGTTCCGAGTGAGTTCTGTACTTCCCGGCGACGCCGAGCTTCGAAAGAAGCTCGGCGTCTTCATCGAGGATGACCTTCTCGCGCGTGCGTTGACGCATCGCTCGTACGCGTACGAGCACGGTGGTATCCCGCACAACGAGCGTCTTGAGTTCCTCGGCGATGCCGTCCTGGGCGAAGCCGTCACCGTCCATCTGTTCGGCACGTTCCCGGATCTGGACGAGGGCGCACTCGCAAAGCGACGCGCGAGCCTCGTCTCGACGACGGCGCTGGCGGCTGTCGCCCGGCAGATCGGCCTCGGCGAGCATTTGCGCCTCGGTCGCGGCGAAGACCAGACCGGTGGCCGCAACAAGGACTCGATCCTGGCCGACACAACCGAGGCCGTCATCGGCGCCACCTACCTATCGTCGGGTCGCGATGTCGCTGCTGACCTGGTTCTCCGCCTGATTGCACCGCTGCTGGCGGATCCGGACCGCAGCGGGGCGGTGGTCGACCCGAAGACGAGTCTTCAGGAACTCGCCGCGCGTCTTGGCCTCACCCCACCCTCGTACGACGTCGTTGCGACCGGTCCACACCACAGCCGGCAGTTCACCGCGACGGTGAGTGTTGGAGAACACAGCAAGACGGGCATCGGCACGAGCAAGAAGCAGGCCGAGATGGCCGGCGCGCTCGCGCTGTGGCGTGACCTGAGCACCGGTGCCTGAGCTTCCCGAAGTCGAGGTCGTCCGAGCGGGACTTGCTCCCTTCATCGTCGGCGCAACGATCGAACGCGTGCGTGCGCTTGATATGCGCGCGCTCACCCGCCATCTGGGCGCGGACCCTGCCGAGTTCGAGGCACGGTTGACCGGGCGTACGGTGTCGGAGGCCGCGCGTCGCGGAAAGTTCCTCTGGTTTCCCCTCGACGATGCCGAAGCGTTGATCGCTCACCTCGGGATGAGTGGCCAGCTGCTGATCGGTGCACCGGATACTCCCGCACTGCGCCACGAGCGGGCGCGGCTGGGTGTGCGCGGGGTCAGCGGCACACGGCACAGTATCGTGTTCGTCGACCAGCGCACCTTCGGATCACTCGCGATCGATGACCTCGTGGAGACGGCAGACGGTGAGCCGGGCGGCTGGGGCACGGCGCGGGCGGAGGTTCCTTCGCAGGCCGCGCATATCGCGCGCGACGCGCTCGATCCCGCCCTCGATGTGCCGGCGGTCATCCGTCGCCTGCGGGGGAGTACGTCGGCCGTAAAGCGGCTCCTTCTCGATCAGACTCTGACGAGTGGCATCGGCAACATATACGCCGACGAGGCGCTGTGGGCTGCGCGCATTCACCCGGAGACTTCCGGGCGCGCGCTCAGCGTCCAGGCGGTGCGTCGGCTCCTCGGCGAGGTCCGTGCCGTCCTGCGGAAGGCTCTGGCAGAGGGCGGGACGAGCTTCGATACCCAGTACGTCAACGTCAATGGCCAAGCCGGTTACTTCGCGCACTCCTTGAATGCATACGGTCGCGGCGGCCAACCTTGTCCGCGCTGCGGTCGTCCGATCCAGCGGGTGTCCTTCATGAATCGCTCCAGCCACCTCTGCCCCCACTGCCAGCGCCGGCGGTGATTCTGGTTCGCGCCCCGATCGCGACGGAGCGCTCTACCAGACCACCCCGACGTCGATGACGCCTGCGATCGCACCGACGGCTGCCCCGGCCAGGACGGCCGTCCAGGCGGGTAGTTTCCAGAGGGTGAGCATCAGGAAGCAGCCGAGCGCGATGACCAAGGGGGCCAGCCCCGTGACTCCCGAGGTGATGACCGGCGACCACAGCGCGGCGGCGAGAACCCCGACGACCGCGCCGTTCGCGCCGGCTATTGCCGAACGTGCCGTGGGGTTGACGCGCAGACGCTCCCAGAACGGCAGCACCCCGATGACCAGGAGAAGGCCGGGGATGAAGATGCACACCAGAGCGAGGAGGGCCGCAAGGGGCGCACCCCAGCCGCTCTGCATGTCGAAGCCGAGGTAGGCGGCAAAGGTGAACAGCGGACCGGGCACGGCCTGGGCAGCGCCGTACCCGGCAAGGAACTGGTCAGGATTGACGGTCTGCGCGATCGCCGGTTCCGCCTGCAGGAGGGGGAGGACGACGTGTCCGCCTCCGAAGACGAGTGCGCCCGCGCGTGTGAAGGCGTCAGCGAGTGCGACCCACGAGTTCCGCGTCAGCGCAGCAAGAAGGGGGAGCGCGGTGAGCAGAAGCAGGAGGGTCGCCAGGAGCGTGGCTCCCGCCCGTCGCGACACACTGATCGCGAGTGGTGCCGACACGCTGAGCTCGACTTTCCGACACCAGACGATCCCCGCAGCAGCGCCGACGCCGATCGCGGCCAGCTGTCCCCATCCTCCGGGGACCATGAGCGCGATGCCTCCCGCGACCACGGCGATGACAACCCGTGACACATCGGGTGTGAGTGTGCGGGCCATTCCCAGTACGGCGTGGGCGACGACCGCTACTGCGACGGCCTTGAGCCCCAGGAGGATGCCCGCTCCCACCGCGCCGTCCAGGGATACCGCGCCGATCGCGAAGAGAACCAGGAGGAGGGCCGACGGCAGCGTGAATGCCGTCCATGCCGCCAGCGCTCCGGGAAGGCCGGCGCGCACCAGGCCGAGCGTGAAGCCCACCTGGCTCGACGCTGGCCCGGGAAGGAACTGACACAGTGCGACGAGCTCGGCGTACTGAGAGTCGCTGACCCACTTCCGCCGGGCGACCAGCTCCTCTCGGAAGTAGCCGAGGTGAGCCACGGGCCCACCGAACGATGTCAGCCCGA
Organism: Microbacteriaceae bacterium PS02070; assembly: GCA_029959865.1. Lineage (GTDB taxonomy): Bacteria > Actinomycetota > Actinomycetes > Actinomycetales > Microbacteriaceae > Microbacterium. Next base: position 101,929 of record JASCPE010000004.1, read on the forward strand.
GCTTCGCGAAGACCCGAAAGACCTCCCCAGCGCGTCCGCGTTGGTCGGGCGAACCCGGTGGAGATGTCGCACTCATGCCGTGCCCCGCCGATGTGTGTCAGCCACGCCTCCATGATGCAGTGACGGGCTCGACTTCGCTAATGCGCGGCGCCGAGCCCGTCACGGTACGACCAGCCTTACGCCAGAACCTTCTTCCACGCGCCGTTGTAGGACGCGGGGACGAATCCGAGAGCCTCGTTGATGTCGAGCATCGGGCGGTTCTCTTCGGCGTTGTAGGTGATGATCTTCGGCGCATCCGGCTCGATCTCACGCCAGGAGATCAGGCCCGCCGCCTTCACGAGCTGGCCGAGCTTGTGCCCGCGGTGCTCCTTCAGGACAAGCGTGTCCCACTGGGAACTGGGCATCGTCGGCTCGGCCTCCTGCGCGAGCTCGTTGAACGCCACCAGCTCGCCGGACTCGATGTGCTGGGCGACCGTGATCTGGACGCGGATGCCCGCGGCCTTCCAGCGTTCTTCGTGACGACGAACACGTGCCTCGTCCCACTTCTCTTCGTCGAACTCCATCGCCGCTGCCGGGGCATCGGTCGACATCCGCGACTTCATCCAGGCATAGCCGGGCACGTACTCGGCGGGGGTGGGGGCCATCCACTGGATGACCCGATAGCCACTCGCCTTCTGCTCGGCGTCCTGCAGCAGTCGTTCAACGGTCTCGGACGAAGCCACCGGGTCGAACACACTTTTGCGTTCCACCTGCTCGAGTGTGTACCCATGCTTCTGAAAGAAGCGCGCGACATGGTCATCCGGAAGGGACCCGAAGCCGGTCGGGGCCTCAAGCCTCGGTCCTTCCGCCTCGCGCTGTGTGGCCCACGATTGGAGGATGGTGCGACCGTGCTGGCGAGCGGTTTCTTCGACCAACCGATAGGCCGCGGACCCGATGCCCTGGCCGTGGTGGTCTTCCAGGATCTCCACGAGCCAGAAAACCACCCGCGATCCTTCTTCCAAGGGAATGTCGGCGCCGACGCGTCCGATGACCTCGCCGGACTTCACGATGATCCAGATCTTGCGGATCTCGTCAGGGTCGCTCCGATACATCGGCAGCAGTGTCGCCGGCGCGATGGTGTCGTCGTCGTTGCCGTTGATCTCGCGGTAGACGTCGTTACGGACGCGCACCATCTCGCGGAAGTCGGCGGCGTCGTCGGCATCGATGTCGGCCGGAATGTGAAGAGGCCGGAACTCGACCTCGCTGGGGTGATTCATGAGTAGTCCTTGTCGGTATGAGTGGGGATCCCGGAAGAGCCGGGACCCCCGGGCGTCAGATGAGTGGTTGCAGCAGGTGCCGGCGAGACCATTCGGCCTCACGGGCGCCGCGTTGCTTCTCGAGGAGGAGGAGCCGCGCCTGGTCTGCAGTGTTCGGATGATCGATCGGCCGCGTGCTCCACAGGAGCAATGCCAGAGCGATTCGCATCGCGAGGCGATCGCGAAGCGTCGTGCGCGGGACGCGGCCGAGCGGCCGCAACGTATCGGGGATAGCCGATGAGCGCTGCGGCGCGTGGTGAAGAGTGTTCATGATGATTCCTTGGGGAACGAATGGGTGAGACCTCCGCCGAGCGGAGGAGCCGCGCGAGAACGCGGAGGAATCGTGCCGCAGCACGAGAGGAGGGCGAGCGCGCCCAGAGAGCGGGCGCAGCGCGCACCACGACAATGCCCGAATCGGGCGGACAGAATGCTGGCAGGACGCTATGCCGCGAGGCCGCGCACGCGCGAAGCGCCGAAGGGGCTGATCCCCGTGGACGCGTAACGAATGACCGCCGTGGTGGTGGTGAGCATCAACATCGGGGACCTCCTTTCTCTTCTTCTGACGCGAGCACTGACATTAGCGCCCCTTCAGCGCGGCGCGCAAGCCCCGCGGAGCGATTCGCGAACGGAGAGTCCTCCCGGCCCGGTTGCCTCTGCTCCGTTACGGTGGACGAGAACCAGACCGTGGAGGCGCGCGAATGCACCTGAAGAGCGTGACGCTCAAGGGCTTCAAGTCCTTCGCCCAAGCCACCACTTTCGCCTTCGAACCAGGCGTTACCGCCATCGTGGGGCCGAACGGTTCGGGAAAGTCCAACGTCGTCGATGCCCTGGCATGGGTCATGGGTGAGCAGGGTGCAAAAACGCTCCGTGGCGGGAAGATGGAGGACGTCATCTTCGCCGGGACCTCCACTCGCGGGCCACTCGGACGCGCAGAGGTGCAGCTCACGATCGACAACAGCGATGGCGCCCTGCCGATCGAATACGCCGAGGTCACGATCTCCCGCACACTGTTTCGCAACGGCGCGAGCGAGTACGCGATCAATGGCGAAGGCTGCCGGCTTCTCGACGTTCAGGAACTCCTGAGTGACTCTGGGCTTGGCCGTGAGATGCACGTCATCGTGGGGCAGGGACGCCTGGACACTGTGCTGCAGGCAAGTCCCGAAGACAGGCGCGGCTTCATCGAGGAAGCGGCGGGGATTCTCAAGCATCGCCGCCGCAAAGAGAAGACCGTCCGCAAGCTCGCCTCGATGGAGGCGAATCTCACCCGCCTGAACGACCTCGCCGGTGAACTCCGACGACAGCTCAAGCCCCTCGGTAAGCAGGCAGAGATCGCTCGGGAGGCAGCGACCATTGCCGCGGTCGTCCGCGACGCGAAGTCACGCCTGTTTGCCGATGAGCTCGTCGGTCTTCGCGCGCAGCTCGACGATCACGCTCGCACTGAGCAGGAGCGGGCCGCAGAACGTCAGGTACTCCAGGACCAGGCGCGCCACCTGCGTGGACGAATTGAAGACCTTGAGACCCAGCAGCGATCGGAAGCCGTCGACGCGGCCCGCGGCACCACGTTCGCATTGGAGCAGGCACAGGCGCGGCTGCGTTCCCTGTACACCCTCGCCGGACAACGAGTCGCGCTTCTGGAAGACCGCGAGATCGATCCGGGTGAGTCGGTGACCGTCACCCCCGCGGTGATCGACGAGGCGCGCGCAGAGATCGACGAGATCGCCGGTGGACTCGGCGATGCCGAAGACGCGGCGGCTGCCTCGACCCGCGCGGTGATCCGCGCTCGCGCGGAACTGGATGCGCTGGATGAGGATATCGCCGCGCAGAGCGCGCTCGTCTCGGAACACGACATGCGGCTCACCTCGCTCCGGGGCGCAGCGGAGACCGCGCGTGGGCGACTGGACGCGGTGTTGGCAGCGGTTGACCGGCAACAGCGTGCACTCGACGCCGCGATCGAGCGTCGTACCCATGCCGAAGCCGAGCAGGCGAAGATCGACCCGCAGGCGGTGACTTCCGGCGAGGGGGAGAGCTTCGCGGCCGACTATGAGCGGGCTCAGCGCGATGCTCAGGAGGCAGAGAACCACCTCGCAGGCATTCGTGAGCGTCTGCATGCGGCCGAGCGCGAGCGGGAGTCGCTCACGGCGGAAGTCGCTGCCCTGGGGCGTGCGCTCGACGTGCGAAACGCCGCGGCCGAGCTCATCTCGCGCGGAGGTGCGGGGATCCGTGGCCTCGTTCGGGACGCCGTCAAGGTCACTCCCGGCTTCGAGGTCGCGATCGCGGCGGCCCTGGGGGCGCTGGCCGATGGCGTGCTGGTGGAGGACATCGACACGGCGCTGCGTCTGGCGCGCGAGGCCCGTGACTCCGACCTCGGCGCGGTCGACATCGCGATCGCATCGAGCGCACCAATGCGCGTGGACCTCGGCGGAATCGATGGCGTCACGGCGGCGAACGACGTGGTGACGGCGGACGACGGGATCCGCGGTGCGCTGGCATACGTGGCCATCGTGGACGACATGGGGTCCGCGCACGCCGCGGGTCGCGCACTGGCCGAGCGCGAGCTCGGTGCTCCCGTCACGATCGTGACGCGCGCCGGCGAGGTCATCACCGAATACACGGTGCGTGCCGGCTCCGGTGGCGGACGATCCCAGCTCGAACTGGCAGCCGAGCGCGATGCAGCGGACGAGCGCCTGGGCGAGGTCACTGTGATCGCGGATGCGCTGCGCGAAGAGCTCACCTCCGCCCAGCAGGCCTGGGAAGGCTCGCGAGCGCGGACCGGCGCCGCGCTGAAGGCACTCCGCGAGTACGATGCGTCGCTGGCGGCACACAGCGAGAACGTGAATCGAGTGACCGTCCGCCTCGAGGCCGCCGTCGCCGAGTGCGAGCGACTGGAGGCTGGGCTGTCGCAGGCGCAGAGCACGGTCGCGGACGCGGAGGCCGCCGCGCAGGCCGCGGACCGTGCCCTCCAGACGGCGGCCGAGGCTCCGCGCCCGATCCTCGACGCAAGCGCTCGCGAAGGGCTTCTCGAAGCGCTGGAGAACGCTCGAGAGGCAGAGCTTCGCGCGCGGCTCGACGTCGAGACGCTGAAGGAGCGCGTGCGTGCGGGTGAGGCGCGAGTGGTGCAGCTGGAGCAGCAGCGCTCGCGCGAGCAGCGCGCGCGCGAGGACGCGGCGCGCCGTGCCGTGACGCGGCGTGCGCAAAGGGAGATCGCAGCGAACGTCGCCGCACAACTCCCGTCGCTGCTGGATAGTGTCGACCGCTCCGTGTCGCAGGCGCGAGTGGAGTTGCAGCTGGCCGAGCAGAGCCGAACTGCCGTGACAGAGGAGCTGCAGACCCTCAGAAGTCAGGACGCCATCGTCCGCGAGCGGCTTGCAGGGCTCACGGAGAGTGTGCATGGCCTGGAACTGCAGATGCACGAGAAGCGACTGCACGTGGCCAGCCTGCTCGAACGAGTCGCCTCTGAACTGAGCCTGGACGAACATATTCTAATCGAGGAATACGGCCCGGGGGAGCTCGTTCCGGGCGAGACAGACCAAGATGAAGCGCGTCCGTTCGACCGTGCCGAACAACGACGGCGCCTCCAAGACGCGGAACGGAAGCTCGGTCAGCTCGGACGGGTGAACCCACTCGCGTTGGAGGAGTTCGCAGCGCTGGAGCAGCGCCACGCGTTCCTCACGGATCAGCTCGCAGATCTCACGCAGACCCGCGCCGACCTCCTTACCATCATCGACGAGCTCGACGAGCGGATGCAGACGATCTTTCTTGCCGCGTTCGATGACACGAAGACGGCGTTCGGCGAGGTCTTTCCGATCCTGTTCCCCGGCGGAACCGGTTCGATCGCGCTCACGGACCCCGGGAATCCGCTCACGACGGGGATTGAGGTCTCGGTGCGGCCGGTCGGTAAGAAGATCGAGCGGCTTTCCCTGCTCTCCGGTGGGGAGCGATCGTTGGCGGCGGTGGCGCTCCTGACGGCGATCTTCAAGGCGCGCCCGAGCCCGTTCTACATCCTGGACGAGGTGGAAGCGGCCTTGGACGACGCCAACCTCGGACGACTCCTGGGCGTGTTCGAGCAGCTGCGCGCGTCCAGCCAACTCATCGTCATCACGCACCAGAAGCGGACGATGGAGATCGCCGATGCGCTCTACGGCGTCTCGATGCGCCAGGACGGTGTGTCGGCCGTGGTCGGGCAGCGTATCCGGGAGACAGAAAAGGTCTGACCCCCGCCGCAGCAGCGCCGAGGGTCAGACAGTCCCACTGTGCGGTCAGGTCGTGGGGGTGGAGATGGGTGCGCCACACAGTTCTGCGAAGCTCGCATCCGCGTCCTCGATGGCCGTTTGGGCAGAATCAGCGTCGGTCTGAAGCTGGGCGGGGTCGGTCCCGGCCTCGACCTGCTCGTAGAGAGGGATGTACTGGTCGAGGGCGTCGCCGACCGCTTCGAAACGAGCGAGAACATCGGCGTTGGCGATGTCGGTCGCGATCTCGTCGAAACCAGCCTGCACGGTCCTTTGGTAATCCAGCAGCTCCGCGGCGATCTCCGCGTTGGAGGACTCTTCGGTCGAGGTCATCTCCAGGGGGGACTCGGTCCAGAACGCTTGCACACCGTCGATCGCGACGGTGCAGGCGCCCTCGACTTCCGGGTCTGATCCGGCACCGTTTGCGGGGGGCGTGGTGGCTTCCCCCGACTGGCTCGCGGACGTATCGGCCGGGTCCGTATCCGCAGGAGCTGGCTCGCCAGCGCAGCCGGTCAGGAGCAGAAGAGCGGCTGTCGCGCCGATCAGCCCCGTGCGTGTGCGTGTGTTCATGGTGGTCGTCCCTTCCGGCGACGTGCCGAAAGCGCGCGCCTGGCGGAGCGTATCAAATCGCCCTGCGCGTCGAACCTGGCCGCGTGTCCGTGGGAGGGCGTCCTAGGCTGGGGGCATGGCTGAGAATCCCTGGTCACTCGGACGCGCGCTGCGCGGGATGTTCGTCAAACCCACGATCGATGACACGACGTGGGACGACCTCGAGACGGCACTCCTGACCGCCGATTTCGGCCCTGACGTGACGGAGCGCATCGTCGACGAGTTGCGCGACAAGGTCGATCGCTACCGCACGACGGATCCGCGAGACCTCCAGCGGATGCTCAAGGAGACCCTGGAGGAGCACTTCTCGAAGTTCGACACGACCCTCAAGCTCACCGAGCGTCCCGCCGTGGTTCTCGTCGTCGGTGTCAACGGGGTGGGCAAGACGACGACGATCGGGAAGTTCGCCAAGTTCCTGCAGCGCTTCGGCCGTTCTGTCGTCGTCGGCGCAGCAGACACGTTCCGCGCGGCCGCCGTCGACCAACTCGCCACCTGGGCGGAGCGCGGCGGTGCCACGATCGTGCGGCCGCAACAAGAAGGACAGGATCCTGCGTCTGTGGCCTTCCAGACGATCGACTACGCCAAGCGCACGGGCACCGAGATCGTGCTCGTCGACACGGCGGGCCGGCTTCAATCCAAGAGTGGCCTGATGGACGAGTTGAGCAAGATCCGTCGTGTCATCGAGAAGCAGGCGCCGATCAGCGAGGTGCTCTTGGTGCTCGATGCGACGACCGGTCAGAACGGGGTCGCGCAGGCGGAGGCATTCCTGCAACACGCTGGCGTCACCGGTCTTGTCATCACCAAGCTGGACGGCTCCGCAAGGGGTGGGTTCATTCTCGCGGTTCAAGAGCGCACGGGGATCCCGGTCAAGTTGCTGGGGCAGGGTGAGGGAATCGGGGATCTGACCGGCTTCACGCCGCACGTCTTCGCGGCCGCGCTGGTCGACTGATCGCGACATGCCGCGAGAGGCTAGTGTCATCGGCGCGAGGCTGGTTTCATAAGGTCATGGCGATCGAGCACGACTACTTCGGGCTTTTGGAGTCCGGCCCCGACGGTTCGATCTTCTGGTCCGAGAACGTCGACTTCGCAGATCAGACGGTCACCGTGGATCTCACCGCGCCCGATCAGGACGACGTCTCCGCCGACGCGCTCGATGTCGCAGCCGCCATGATCTCGTCTCTGGAATCCATCGATCTGCAGGCACGCAACGCGATGGTCTCCGAGCTCGATGACCGCACGAGCGAGGTGACGGAGTTCATCCTCCAGCAGCAGGAAGCGCTGGGCGAGGACATCGAGGACTTCCTCGTCGACATCTCCGGCGATCAACACGTCGACGTCATCCGCTCACTCCAACTGGTGAGCATGACGATCCTTGCTGACGAGCACGGCGGTGAGGACCCCTTTGCGGTCCTGGAGTACGCACTCGACCCCGACGAAACTGAGGACGTGCTTCTGGTGAACCTCCGTAGCGACGGAACCGTCCAATCCGTCACCAGCGCCGACTGACCGATTCGGGTCCGGCACCGTCATAGTCTGAAGTCATGGCTTCCGGTCGTCCCCGCGCGTCCTCGAGGGAAACCCTCGCAGACGCCGCGTGCGAGCTCTTCCTCGAGCAGGGCTACGAAGCCACTTCCGTCGGCGACATCGCGCGGCGGGCGGGAGTGAGCCGCTCGAGCTTCTTCAACTACTTCGCCTCCAAGGCAGACATCCTCTGGTCTGGGCTCGACGCGCAGATCGAAAGACTGGCTGAGCGCGTTCTCGCCGACGACGAGGACCTGGAAGGCGCGATCGTCGACATCGCGCTCGAGTTCACCCCGGATGCCCTCGCCCTCGCTCTCGTGCACGGCGAGGCGATGGCGATGCAAGCCGAAGTCGAGCGCGAAGCCGCGGTGAGGCGGGCAGCGATCGCCCGCGTGGTGGCTCGCCACCTCCAGCGCGATGGTGCCACCGCCGTGCAGGCGGAAGTCGCCGGTGCCGCGTACGCCGGTGCGGTGCTCGCCGCGATCTCCGCGTGGGCGGGCGGCGGTCCGACGCGCCCGGCCCTGCGCGACACTCTCGCGGAGGCCATCTCGATTGCGTCACGCACGCGAACCCCGCCCGCCGACGCGTAGCGCGCCGATCGGCCCTGATCCTCGATCGCGCTCGCGTATCCTGGAGTGATCATGGCAACTTTCGGCACGCTCTCTGACCGCCTCACAGAGACCTTCCGCAATCTCCGCACCAAGGGCAAGCTCACGCCCGCCGACGTCGACGGGACCGTTCGCGAGATCCGTCGTGCTCTTCTGGACGCGGACGTCGCGCTCGAGGTCGTGAAGGAGTTCTCCGCGAAGATCCGGGAGCGTGCACTCGGAGACGAGGTCAACCGTGCGCTGAATCCGGCGCAGCAGGTCGTCCAGATCGTCAATGAGGAGCTCGTCGAGATCCTCGGCGGCCAACAGCGTCGCCTCCAGTTCGCGAAGACCTCGCCGACGGTGATCATGCTCGCGGGCCTGCAGGGCTCGGGTAAGACGACCTTCGCGGGCAAGCTGGCCCGGATGCTGGAGAAGGACGGTCATACGCCGCTCCTCATCGCGGCCGACCTCCAGCGCCCGAACGCCGTGAACCAGCTTCAGGTGGTTGCAGGTCAGGCGGGCGCGGCGATCTTTGCTCCGGAGCCCGGCAATGGCGTCGGCGACCCCGTCCGGGTTTCGCGCGACGGCGTGGAGCACGCGCGCCGCCAGCAGCACGACGTCGTCATCATCGATACAGCCGGGCGACTCGGCGTCGATGCCGAACTGATGAAGCAGGCCGCCGATATCCGGCGCGCGACCTCCCCAGACGAGGTGCTCTTCGTCATCGACGCCATGATCGGTCAAGATGCGGTCAACACCGCCCGCGCGTTCCAGGAGGGCGTCGACTTCACGGGTGTCGTGCTGAGCAAGCTCGATGGCGACGCTCGAGGCGGCGCCGCGCTGTCGGTTGCTTCTGTCACCGGCCGGCCGATCATCTATGCATCCACGGGTGAAGGCCTCGACGACCTCGAAGCATTCCACCCCGACCGGATGGCCAGTCGGATCCTCGACCTCGGTGACATCCTCACCCTCATCGAACAGGCACAGAGCGCGTTCGACGAGGAGGAGGCGCGAAAGATCGCCGACAAGCTCGCGACCGAGCAGTTCACTCTTGAGGACTTCCTCGGTCAGCTCCAGCAGATGCGCAAGATGGGCTCGATGAAGAAGATGCTCGGAATGCTGCCTGGTATGGGGCAGATGAAGAGCCAGCTCGAGAACTTCGACGAGCGCGAGATCGACCGCACCGAAGCCATCATCCGCTCCATGACACCGGTGGAGCGCCGCAACCCCAAGATCCTCAACGGATCCCGCCGTCTGCGGATCGCGCGCGGCTCGGGCATGACCGTGACCGACGTCAATCAGCTCGTTCAGCGCTTCGACCAGGCGGCGAAGATGATGAAGACCGTCGCGCGCGGGGGAGTCCCGAACGTCCCCGGCATGGGACCGATGGGCGGTAAGCCGGGGGCGTCCAGCAAGCGCGGTAAGCAGAAGAAGCAGCAGGGATCGCGTTCGGGGAATCCCGCGAAGCGCGCCGCGGAGAATGCTCAGCGGCCCGCTGTGCCCGCGGCGGGAAGCGGTTCCGGATTCGGCCTCGGTGCCGGCGCCGGTGCCGCGCAGCCGAGCGAAAGCGACCTCGCCGAGATCCAGAAGCTCTTCGGCAAGGGCTGATCGGCCGCACCGATCTCCTACAGGTGAGTTCAGCCGCCGAGCGCGGCGAGGTGGTCGCGGAGCGTGGGTCCGGCACGGAACTCGCGAATGAGGTGCTGAACGACCTCGCGCAGGTCACCACCGGCGGCGTCGGCCACGAGGAGTTGCCGTGAGTAGCTTGCACCCTGCGAGAGGATGCTCTCGATCCCGCCGAATTCGCGCGAGCAGTTGAGCTCCGCGGCAATGGGCGCAAGTTGCTCTACGGTCTCGCGCAGGTGGTCGACGACAGGCCGCTGAGTGCCGCTCGGATCGACGATGACCTCCGCCTCCAGGCCGTACCGAGCCGATCGCCACTTGTTCTCCCGGATGAACCACGGTGGGATGCGCTCCAACGTCTTCCCCTCGTCGAGCTCACGGGAGAAGTGTTCGACCAGCACCTGCACGAGCGAGGCGACCGCGGCCAGCTCGGGCAGCGTCGACATCCCGTCGCAGGCTCGGACTTCGATCGTGCCCCAGCGCGGCGCGGGGCGAATGTCCCAGCGAACTTCGGTGACGTCTTTCATGACCCCGGTGCGCACCATGTCGTCGAGGTAGCGTTCGAACTCTTGCCAGGAATCCAATGCCCACGGCAGTCCGGCGGTCGGCAGCTGCTGGAAGACCAGGGCGCGATTGCTGGCATAACCCGTACGCTCGCCCGCCCAGAACGGGCTGGAGGCAGAGAGGGCTTGAAGGTGGGGCAGATAGGTCGACAACGCGCCGATGATCGGGAAGACCTTCTCGACCGCTTCGACGCCGACGTGCACGTGGATTCCCCAGATCATCATGTTGCGTCCCCACCACTGGGTGCGCTCGATGAGGCTGTGATATCGCGTCTTGTCGGTGACCTGCTGGTTGTACCACTGCGCGAAGGGGTGGCTGCCGGCGCAGAGCAGCTCCACGCCGAGGGGATCGCTGACCTCGCGCACGGTCCCAATTGCGTCCACGATGTCATCGACCGCTTCGGCGACGTCGCCGCCGACTCCGCTCGTCACCTCGATCGTGTTCGTGAGCAACTCGCCCGTGACGGTGTACCGATCGCCGTCGGCTTTCTCGCCGAGTGCGTCGAAGATCTCGGGAGCGCGGGGAACAAGATCGCCGGTTTCCGGATCGGCAAGCATCAGTTCCCATTCGAGGCCTACCGACGAGCGCTCGGACGTGGCGAAAGTGACAGTCACAGGGTCAGTTTGACATGCTGGGCCGTGCCGGTTCGCACCTACCGCAACCATCTGGCAAAATAGACCGTTGGACGCATCGCTCGACCCTCTATCCAGCCGTGTGGTCCACCGCAGAGCTTCCGCCGGGTGTGCACCCCACTCTCCAGGCGACGTTCATCACCTCATAACAGCATTCAGGAGAATTGTGGCTGTCAAGATCCGTTTGAAGCGCCTGGGTAAGATCCGGGCGCCCTACTACCGCATCGTCGTGGCCGACTCGCGCACCAAGCGCGATGGTCGTGTCATCGAAGAGATCGGCAAGTACCACCCCACCGAGAACCCCTCGTTCATCGAGGTCGACTCGGACCGCGCGCAGTACTGGCTCTCCGTCGGCGCACAGCCGACCGAGCAGGTTGCCGCCATCCTCAAGCTGACCGGCGACTGGGGCAAGTTCAAGGGCGACCCGAACGCGGTCTCGACCGTGCAGGCGCCCGAGGGCAAGGCGGAGTTCACCGTCGATGCCGGCAAGAAGTCGGTCATCAAGCCCAAGGCAGAGAAGAAGGCTGAGCCGGAGGCCGCTGCGGCCGACGCCGAGGCCTCCTCCGACGCTTCGACCGAGTCGGAGTAGGTCGTGCTCGCCGCCGCGCTCGAACACGTCGTCAAGGGGATCGTCGATCACCCGGATGACGTCGACATCCGTGCCTCCTCCTCGCCGCGCGGGGAGGTCCTCGAGGTGCGTGTGCACCCGGAGGACCGAGGACGGGTCATCGGGCGTGGCGGCCGCACGGCAAAAGCCCTGCGCACCGTCGTGTCCGCCCTCGCCGACGGTCAGCGCGTCCGTGTCGACGTCGCGGACGACTGAGGTGGCTGCCGCTTCTCAGTCGCCTCGTACCCAGTTGCGCGTCGGACGGCTCGTCAAGGCGCATGGCCTCAAGGGTGCGCTCAAACTCGAGCTCTATACCGACGATCCCGAGGGTCGCTTCACTCCCGGGGCACAGTTCACCCTCCAGGTGCCGGAGTCATCGCCCTGGCACGGAAAAACCGTCACCGTTCGTGAGTTCCGCTGGCTGAACTCGAATCCCGTTGTCTTTCTCGAGGGCGTGGATGATCGTAGCGACGCCGAATCGCTCGTGCGCGCGATCCTCTGGATCGACCAGGATGCGACGGAGACAGCTGAACCGGACGCCTGGTACGACCATCAGCTCGTGGGCCTCAGCGTCGTGCGTGACGGGGCCGAGGTCGGACGCGTTGTGCGGGTCGACCACCTTCCGGCGCAGGACCTTCTCGTCGTCCGCGTGCCCGCAGGGGGAGACGTCCTCGTGCCGTTCGTTCGCGCGATCGTTCCCGATGTCGACGTGGAGGCGGGCGTTGTGACCGTGACGCCGCCGACCGGTTTGTTCGAGGAGGACGAACCTGCTGCGGACGACTCGACGTCGGACGCCGCATCGCAGGAGGACTGACGTGCGTATCGACGTGGTGTCGATCTTTCCCCCGTTCTTCGATGTCCTCGAGGTCTCCCTCGTCGGCAAGGCCCGCGCCAAGGGTCTGCTCGACATCCACGTTCACGATCTGCGCGCACATACGCATGACCGGCACCGAACCGTCGATGACACCCCGTACGGCGGGGGAGCGGGCATGGTGATGAAGCCGGAACCCTGGGGAGAGGCGCTCGACGCAATCGTTTCGCAGGCAGCTCCTGTCGCGCCGCCGACCTTCATTTTCCCCTCGCCCGCGGGAGAGCTGTTCACCCAGAGCACGGCGCGAGAGCTGTCCACGTGCCCGCACCTCATCTTCGGATGCGGACGCTACGAGGGCATCGACGAGCGTGTGTTCGAGTATGCGGGCACCCTCGGCGACGTGCGCATGATCAGCCTCGGCGACTACGTTCTCAACGGCGGGGAAGTGGCCTCGATGGCCATGATCGAGGCGATCTCCCGGCTGATCCCCGGCATGGTCGGCAATCCTTCCAGCCTGCTCGAAGAGTCTCATGAAGACGGTCTGCTCGAGTACCCCTCGTACACGAAGCCCGCGTCGTGGCGTGGGCGAGACGTGCCCGACGTCCTGCTCAGTGGACATCACGGCCGCGTCGCGGAGTGGCGTCACGAGATGCAGCTCGAACGCACCCGGGAACGGCGCCCGGACCTTCTCGATTGACCGGCGACACGTATCCGTTACGTCGAGGTAACCCCCTCGATGCTGCGGAACGCCAGACTAGGGTCGTACCGATCCCGAACCGGAAGGGCGTCCATGCGTCGAGCCAAGATTGTCGCCACCCTCGGGCCGGCCACTGCTGAGTACGACACCGTCGCGGGGCTCGTCTCCGCCGGGATGGACGTCGCCCGCCTCAACCTCAGTCACGGCGACTATGTCGACCACGAGCAGACCTATGCCAACGTTCGACGGGCGAGCGACTCCACCGGGCATGCTGTCGGTGTCCTCGCTGATCTGCAGGGGCCGAAGATCCGGCTCGGACGCTTCACCGACGGCAAACATGTCCTGCAGCCGGGTGAGATCTTCACAATCACGGCCGAGGAGCTTCCCGGGACCAAGGACATCGTCTCGACGACGTTTCCTCAACTCGTGAAGGATGTCGGCCCCGGCGACACGATTCTTGTGGACGACGGGCGAGTACGGCTGCGCGTGCTCGGCACCGACGGCGTGCGCGTGCGCACCGAGGTGGTCGTCGGGGGAACCGTGTCCAACAACAAGGGCTTGAATCTCCCCGGTGTGGCGTTGTCCACCGAGGCGATGAGCGCGAAGGACGAGGCGGATCTGCGATGGGCGCTGCGGCTCGGCGTGGACATGGTCGCCCTGTCGTTCGTGCGCCATCCCAGTGACGCGTTGCGCGCACGCGTGATCATGGCGGAGGAGGGGCGGCGTGTGCCGCTGTTCGCCAAGATCGAGAAGCCCGAAGCCGTCCTCCATCTTCAAGAGATCATCGACGCCTTCGACGGTGTCATGATCGCGCGCGGTGATCTCGGGGTCGAGCTGCCCTTGGAAGCAGTCCCCATCGTGCAGAAGCAGGCGATCGAGCTCGCACGACGGTGGGCGAAACCCGTCATCGTCGCGACGCAGATGCTGGAGTCGATGATCGTGGCGCCGGTTCCGACGCGCGCCGAGACCAGCGACGTCGCAAATGCGGTGCTCGACGGCGCGGATGCCGTGATGCTCTCGGGCGAAACCAGCGTGGGCGCCCACCCCATCGCGGTCGTGGACACCATGGCGCGAATCATCGTGTCCACGGAGGAGCACGGGCTGGAGCGCATCCCCCCGCTCGGGACCAAGCCGCGAACCCAGGGCGGCGCCCTGACCTTCGCTGCGGCCTCCATCGGCGAGTTCGTCGATGCGAAGTTCGTCTGTGTCTTCAGTCAATCCGGGGATTCCGCGCGCCGCATGTCGCGGCTGCGCCACCCCATCCCGATCATCACCTTCACAGACCTCCCCTCCACTCGCTCACGCAACGCCGTGCTGTGGGGAGTGGACACGTTCCTCGTGCGCCGGGCGCCGAATACCGACGATCTGATGCGCCTGGTCGACGAAGAGCTCATCGGCTCTGGTCTGTCCCAGCCGGGCGACAAGGTCGTCGTCACCGCCGGTGCACCCCCCGGTGTCGAGGGCTCGACCAACGATGTGCGTGTGCACACCGTCGGGACGGGCGCAACCGAACTGCTCGAGCAGTAGGACCTCAGTCCACGCCGAGGAAGGACCGGTCGGTGAGGATGATCGGACCGTCATCGGTCACGGCCACGGTGTGCTCGGAGTGCGCTCCCCGAGAGCCGTCTGCACTGCGCAACGTCCACCCGTCCTGATCGGTGTAGAGCTTGTCGGTCGTTTCCAACAGCCACGGTTCGAGCGCGACGACGAGACCGGGGCGCAGCGGGTAGCCTCTCCCGGGTTTGCCGTTGTTGGGAACGTGAGGGTCACCGTGCATGATCCGACCGACTCCGTGCCCGCCGAAGTCGGTGTTGATCGAGTACCCCTCGGCGAGCTCAACCTGCGCGATGGCGTGGGAGATGTCCCCGATGCGGCCCCCGACCTGAGCGGCGGCGATCGCCGCGTCCAGCGCTCGCTCGGTGGTGTCGATGAGCGCCAGATCTTCGTCCCGCGGCGTGCCCACGATGAAGGACACCGCAGAGTCCGCGACCCAGCCATTGACCGAGACCGCGAAATCGAGCGAGACGAGATCGCCGTCGCGCAGGACGTAATCGTGGGGGAGACCGTGCAGTACCGCGTCGTTGATCGAGGTGCAGATGACCTTGCCGAAGGGGCTGGCGCCGAAGGACGGGTGGTAGTCGATGTAGCACGACGTGGCCCCGGCGCGCCGGATCATCTCGTGTGCGCGTGCGTCGATGGACAGGAGATTCGTCCCGACTTTGGTCTCGTCACGCAGCGTTGTGAGAACCTCCGCCACGAACCGGCCGGCCGGTCGCATCTCCTCGATCTCAGCGGGAGTGCGCAGCTCGATCATTGTGATCCTTTCGTCAGCTTCCATCTTGCCTGACCGGCGTAGCATCGAGGTCATGGCTATCCGGCGGGCGTTCTTCTACTGGCTTTTCCCAGCGGCGTTCGTGCTGCCGGTGTGGATCCTCATCGGGTGGGGCGTGTTCCAGGCGAACGGATGGGCGCTGCTGTGGGTGCTGTTCATCGCCATGCCAGCCGTTTTCATCGGACAGCTCGCCCTCGCCATCCTCATTCGCGCCCGAGGAACGGTCCGCACGGCGCGGGCGGTGGCGTGGCGTGATGTCGCGGCAGTGGGGGTGTGGCATGCGCTCGTCGTTCTCGTGGGGCTGTTCAACCGGGCCTGGTTCTGGGTAGCGCTCATCGCGGCGATCGTCGCTTTCGGTGTTGCGCTATGGCTGACCCTGCGCGCGCTGTGGAACGAGGCGAACCCCGTGTCGCAGTTCGTGCGCAACCTCGAGAGCTATGCGCAGGTGCCCGGAGCCGGTGACGCTCCGGCCTCCTCGGCGCAGGAGAAGATCATCATCGTCGAAGAGCGCCCGCGCTCTTAGCACGGTGGTTTGTCTGCGCGGCTGCGTCTGGCATAATGGAACCTTGTGCCCTGACAGCTCTGCTTCGGGGGAGTGGATGTCAGATTCAGCGACGTCCAGAGGGCGCACGACCTCTTATCCTTTCCTTTTTCTTGCGCATTCGACCTGAAGCGGATGCAGGAAGTGACGATCATGCAGATCCTCGACTCCGTCGACGCAGCATCGCTGCGTAGCGACATCCCCGTTTTCTACCCCGGCGACACCGTCAAGGTGCACGTGAACATCACCGAGGGAAACCGTTCCCGTATCCAGGTCTTCCAGGGCGCGGTCATCGGCCGCCAGGGTGATGGCGTTCGCGAGACCTTCACCGTTCGCAAGGTCAGCTTCGGTGTGGGCGTGGAGCGTACCTTCCCCGTGCACAGCCCCGTGATCGACCACATCGAGGTCGTCACCCGCGGTGACGTCCGTCGCGCCAAGCTCTACTACCTCCGCGAGCTTCGCGGCAAGAAGGCGAAGATCCGCGAGAAGCGCGAGCACTGAGTCTTCCGCCGCACGAACGCCCCGGATACGTCCGGGGCGTTCGTCGGTTTCGGGTCCTCTCGTGTGCGACCCTTGAGGGGGCCGATCCCGCCGTGCCCAGATGACGAAGGAACCCATGAGTTCGCAGGAAACTGCTGTCGCGGATGCGCCGAGACGGCCCCCGTCCCGGTCGCGGCGTGTGTGGCTGACGGTCCGCGACCTGCTGATCATCATCGTGATCGCGGCCATCGTGTCGATGCTGATCAAGACGTTCGTCGTGCGTTCGTTCTATATCCCGTCCGGTTCGATGGAGCAGACACTCCAGGTGCAAGATCGCATCCTCGTCGATGAACTCACCCCCCGCTTCACCGGCTACGACCACGGCGACGTCGTCGTCTTCCGTGACCCGGGTGGCTGGCTCCCCGTGACGATCCAGCCGGAGCAGCCGCCGCTGGTCGCTGCCATGGACTGGGTCCTTTCTCTTGTCGGTTTGTCCGCTTCGGACAGCAAAGACCATCTCATCAAGCGGATCGTCGGGCTTCCAGGCGATCACGTCGTGTGCTGCAACGCGATGGGACAAACGGAGATCAATGGCGTTCCGATCGACGAGACGGTCTATCTGGACCTCGCCACGGGACAGACTGCCCCGCGCGAGGTGGCATACGACGTCACCGTCCCTGACGACGCGCTCTGGGTACTCGGGGATAATCGCGATTCCTCACGTGATTCGCGGTACAACACAGAGCAGCCCGGAGGCGGTTTCGTTCCGATCGACAACGTGGTGGGACGCGCGTTCCTGATCACGTGGCCGTTCGGCCGCTTTGGGACGATCGATGGACATCACGAAGTCTTCCAAGGAGTGCCGGAGCCGCAATGACAGTGGTCGCGCCCAAGCTCACCCTCGAGCGGCGCCTGTTGCGTGAGTGCGATGTGCTGATCGCGCTGGACGAGGTGGGGCGTGGCGCGTTGGCCGGACCGGTCGCGGTCGGTGCAGTCGCGATAGATCTTCCCCGTGCTCGGAAGCGAGTACCCGAGGGTCTGCGCGACTCCAAGTTGGTGCCGCCGGGGCGCCGAGGGGCGGTCGCCGAACGCGCGCGTGCCTGGGTCAGCACCTCAGCGGTCGGTTGGGCTTCCGCGCAAGAGATTGACAGCATCGGGATCATGCGTGCGCTCGGTATCGCCGCGACCCGAGCGATCACCGAGCTCGATGTCATCGACCCGGCTGCAGCGGTCATCCTGCTGGACGGAAACTACGACTACGTCTCGCCCGTCTCGTCGCAGCCCTTGCAGATTCGACCGGTGATTCGGGCCGACCGGGATTGCGCGAGCGCGGCAGCGGCATCCGTGATCGCCAAGGTCGCGCGGGACGCTCTCATGACCTCACTGCACGACGAGGCGCCGCAGTACAACTGGGCGCACAACAAGGGCTACGCCAGCCCGACCCATCGCGACGCCATCGCGGAGCACGGGCTGAGTCGCCACCACCGTCACTCGTGGGCGATCGCGGCTGCGCCGACGCTGTTCTGACGCGTCAGCGATCGAGCGAGAGCTCGTCCGGGAGCTCGAAGTCGCGCTTGCCGATCTCCTCGACGTTGACATCCTTGAACGTGAGGACGCGGACGCTCTTGACGAATCGGTCGGCTCGGTAGATGTCCCACACCCAGACGTCGGACATCGTCAGCTCGAAGTAGAAATCGTGCTCGGTGTCGCGGCGGAGAACCGAGACCTCGTTGGCGAGGTAGAAGCGTCGCTCTGTCTCCACCACGTAGGCGAATTGGGATACGACGTCGCGGTACTCCTTGAACAGAGCCAGCTCCAGCTCGCGGTCGTAGTCCTCGAATACTTCGTCGTCCATGGTGCTCCCATCCTACGGGCGCGACGCGCTCCTGGTGGCGTGGCGGCCGGGCCCGTTCCGGGCGCGGGGATGTGGACAACCCCGTTGTACCCACCGTCGCCTCGATCTGCCCAGGCCGTCGCTCGGGTCGGGGAGGGTGAGGGAATGCGAGCAAAGGACTATCTCGGCCGAGCGGGAGAAGAGCGCGCTGCGTCGTACTTAGAAGGCGCGGGTTTTCGTCTCCTCGCGCGCAACTGGCGGTGCACGCTCGGGGAGATCGACATCGTCGCGTCCCAGCGCTCGGTTCTGGCTGTCGTCGAGGTCAAGACCCGGCGCAGCGAACTGTTCGGTCACCCGTTCGAAGCGCTGACCGATGCGAAACGGCGTCGGCTGTGGCGTCTTGCCTCACACTGGGCGCACGTCTACCCGCACACCGTGCGCGGCCGCACCCTCACGGTCCAGGCGATCGCACTCACCGGTCCCGACCCGCGGAACGCGCTCTTGGAGCACTTGGAGGATGTGCGATGACGATCGCACGCACCTGGGCGGTCGCGCTTCAGGGCCTGACCGGGGACATCGTCGAGGTCGAGGCCGACCTTTCCGCTCAGACACCGCAGTTCCGCATCATCGGCTTGGCGGATAAGGCAATCAGTGAAGCTCACCAGCGCGTGCACAACGCGTGTGCAAACAGCGAGCTCTCGCTCCCACGGCGGCGCATCACCGTCAACCTGTCTCCGGCAGCGCTTCCGAAGCAGGGATCTGGTTTCGACGTGGCGATCGCTGTGGCTGCCCTCGCAACCGAACAGGCGTTCTCTGATCAATCGCTGCGCGAGACAGTTCATATCGGCGAGCTGGGACTCGACGGCCGGCTGCGCCCGGTCGCGGGTGTTCTTCCCGCGACCGTCGCGGCGGCGCGCGCGGGCTTTGCGCGGATTGTCGTTCCCTATGCCAACCGCGAGGAGGCATTGCTCGTCGGGGGCATCGATGTGGTCGCTGCCGTCTGTCTGCGTGATGTCGCCCGTGCCCACGGACTCGAGCTCGACCCGATCGCGGGGCCCGATGACCTCCCTCCGGTGGAGCGATCCGACGGGGTGGCGACGACACCGCCGGTGCGCGAACTGAGCGACGTGATCGGACAGCGGGAGGCCGTGGAGGCGCTCGTGGTCGCTGCCGCCGGAGGGCACCATCTGCTGATGACAGGGCCGCCGGGCGCGGGAAAGACGATGCTTGCCGAGCGCCTCCCCGGCATTCTTCCCCCTTTGGACGAAAGACGGGCCGTGGAGGTCGCGTGCGTGAGGTCACTGGCGGGGGAGACGGTGACGCGCCTGACGCGCACACCTCCCTTTGAGGCGCCGCACCACACGGCCAGCACGGTGGCGCTGATCGGCGGAGGCTCACGGACGGTGCGCCCGGGAGCCATTGCCCGAGCGAGTCACGGCGTGCTGTTTCTGGATGAGGCGGCGGAGTTCGCTTCGCACGCGCTGGACAGTCTTCGACAGCCCCTGGAGAACGGAACGATCACGATCCACCGCGCCGGGTTTCGCGCACAGTTCCCCGCGCGATTCCAACTGGTGCTGGCGACCAACCCGTGCCCCTGCGGGCACTACGGCGTGATGGGGAGCGAGTGTGCGTGCCCGTCGCTGGCCATCCGGCGTTACCTGTCGAAGCTGAGCGGCCCGCTTGTAGACCGGGTCGACATTGAAGTCGCGGTCCAACGAGTGTCGGTGGGCGCGCTCGCTTCTGGCCCGGCGATGTCCTCAGCCGATGCTCGGGCTGCGGTTGCTCAGGCGCAGGAGCGCGCCGGGCACCGATTACGGCAGACAGAGTGGGCTCGCAATGCAGAGGTCGGGGGATCGTGGCTGCGTTCCGGGCCGCACGCGCCCGAACCGGCAGTTCGCCGGCCGCTGGACGCGGCGCTCGGGCGCGGAGCTCTCTCGCTGCGCGGATACGACCGCACGCTTCGCGTTGCATGGACCCTTGCTGACCTCGCGGGACATGAGCGACTCACCACGGAGGACATCGGCGGCGCGCTCACACTGAAACGGAGGGCAGCTGCATGAGTGGCTCGGAGGTTCGTCGTGCACGCGACGCAATGCAGGGCCTGTTGTCCGAGTGGACGCTCGATGACGATGGAGCTGTCGTAGACGCGTACGCACGTGCAGTGTGGTCCGCGATCGCGGAACCGGGTGATGTCGACGCGAGCCGCGCGATCGGCCGATATGGGGCATGGTCGGCACTCTGCCGGGTACGAGACGCTGATCCGGACGATGTCGCGGAGCGCCGGGCCTTTGCCCGGTGGCGGGGGAGGATGCCCGGCGCCGAAGGCGGGCTTGATCGTGCCAGACGCGCCGGTGTCCGACTGACGCTCCCCGGAGACGTCGCGTGGCCCGGGCGGGTGGACGACCTTGGTGAGACGGCGCCGTACTGCCTGTGGGTGCGCGGAGCTCCGCACCTGCTCGCGTGGCCGGGGGCGCTGGTCGCGATCGTCGGTGCTCGCGCGGCGACGGCATACGGTGAGCACGTTGCCACCGAGGTGGCCGCGGAGCTGTCTTCGCAGGGCGTCGGCATCGTCTCGGGGGCGGCCTACGGCATCGACGGTATGGCGCACCGGGCAAGTCTGGCGGCGGGAGGATTCACCATCGCGGTCCTCGCTGGCGGCGTCGATCAGGACTACCCCTCGGGTCACCGCGATCTTCTTGCGCGCATCGAGGCGGTGGGTCTGATCGTGAGCGATGTCCCGTGCGGCGCCTCACCCACCAAACATCGATTCCTTGCGCGCAACCGACTCATCGCGGCGCTGTCGGATGCGACCGTCGTGGTTGAGGCCGGCTGGCGGTCGGGGTCGCTCAACACCGCGAATCACGCGGCCACGATGGGCAGACCGGTCGGCGCTGTTCCTGGACCGATCACCTCTGCGTCGTCCGTCGGGTGCCATCGGCTCCTTCGGGAGTACGCCGCGCAGTGCATCACCGGTGCCTCCGATGTGCTCGAGCTGATCGGTCGGGACGGCGGGTCTGCGGCCGCCGTAGAACAGGAGGATGCCGTGACGCGTCGCATCCGGAGAGCGCTGGACACAGCGCGGTGGCGGACCCTGGAAGAACTGGCCGCAGAGGGGGCGTGTGACCTGCGCCGCGCGGACGCGTGCCTCGCACTGATCGAACTGGGAGGTGATGCCGAGCGCGGACCGCGCGGGTGGCGCGCCCTCCGGTGAGGAACGTGGGCCGCGCGGTCAACGACCGGCAGCCCCACGCTCCTCAGCCCGTCACTTCTTACGGCGCCAGGCGAAGCGGGCCCGGCCGTCGCCCGGTGTGGTCACCACGAGGCCGTCCTCCACGAGCGTCTCAGCGACTTCCTGTGTGAGTTCCTGACGCCGCAGCCGTCGTTCTGCTCGGAGGGTCAGGGACCGCTGTCGGTGGAACTCCTTCACCAGAGCGACACACATGAGGATCATGATGATGCTGAAGGGGAAGGCGATCGTGATCGCCATGTCTTGCAACGCGGATAGGGCCGATCCACTGTCCGCCGGATCGAGGTTCAGAGCCGCGACATCTGCCGACGTGAGTTGGAACAAGCCCACTCCGGCCTCGCGCGCGAGGGTTGCAAGCCCAGCGAGGAGAAGCGCCGCCGCGGCGGCTCCCTCGATGAGCGACCACATCACGCGGCTCCAGGTGGGCGGCTCCACCATCCCGCCGGAGGCCAGCATGTCGATCACCAATGAGCCAGAGTCCGACGAGGTGATGAAGAACATCGCAATGAGCAGGATCGTCAGACCGGCGACGATTGTGCCGCCGGGGAACGTCTGCAAGAAGCTGAAGAGCACCCCCTCGGTGTCTACACCACCGTCGATGATGAGCCCACCCTGCTCGATCTCGACCTTGAGCGCTCCACCACCGAGCACGGTGAACCACAGCAGGCTGAACAGCGCCGGAACCAGCAGCACGCCGAGAACGAACTCGCGGACGGTGCGGCCCTTGGAGATGCGCGCAATGAAGACACCGACGAAGGGCGCCCACGAGATCCACCAGCCCCAGTAGAACGCGGTCCACGCACCCTGCCAGTCGACACCCGCGGGGCCCGTCGTGGCGGCCGTGTTGAAGCTCAGGGTCAGGAACGAAGAGAGATACGCGCCGATTCCCTCGATGTACTGGCGAACAAAGTAGAGCGACGCGCCAGAGACGAACACGAACAGGAGCAGCGCGAGCGCCATCCCCATGTTGATGTTCGAGAGCCATTTGATGCCTTTGCCGACACCCGACACGACGGACGCGGTGGCGATGAGCGTGATGATGCCGATCAGAAGGAGGTAGACGAGCGCGAGCGGGGACGTCTCGTCGGTGATCTCCACGATCTCCAGTCCGCTCGCGATCTGCATGACACCGAACCCCAGCGAGGTGGCGACACCGAAGAGAGTCCCCACCACGGCGATGACATCGACGACGTTCCCGCGCCAGCCCTTCAGCTTCTTGATGGAGCTCAGCGGCTCCAGCGTCCATCGCAGCGAGATGGGGCGCCGCTTGACGTGGACGGAGTAGGCCACCGCGAGACCGACGATGACGTAGATCGCCCACGGGTGCAGGCCCCAGTGCAGGAAGGACTGCACGAGGGACGCCTCGGCAGCGCCCGCGGGATCCCCGGTCGGCGCGTTGATGATGTTGTAGTTGTCGGTGTCGGCGAAGTAGTTGAGCGGTTCCGCGACGCCCCAGAACACGAGCCCGATGCCCATGCCCGCGGCAAAGAGCATTGCGAGCCACGCGCCCATGCCGAATTCCGGCTTCTCGTCGCTCTCATCCTCGTGCGCGAGCTTGATGTCGCCGAAGTGGCTGGCGCCCATCCATACGGCGAAGACGACGAACGCGGTGACCAGCAGGGCGTAGTACCAGCCGACGTACTCGATCACGGACGAGCGGATCGCGGCGAGTACCTCGGCCGCGGTCGTCGGCGCCAGCACGCTGAAGAGGATGAATCCCACGATGATGACGACCGCGGGAATGAATACCCCGGGCTTGATCGCCGAATACCAGGGTTTGGATGGATCCAGGACGGGCGGTGTGAGGTCCTCGTCCAGTTGGATCGTCGGTTGGGTCGAAGCCACCGGTGTTCCTTCCTCGCGCGCTCTAGTTAGGGTCAGAAAAAGTAGAAGATGGGTGCGGTGAGCGCGCGGAGATCGCGCACCAGGCTAGCCGACGGCCCGGCGGAGGGACATTTCACGTGGTCGGTCAGCACGGAGACCACACGCCACGGGAGCGACCTTCCGATCCATCCCGCCCGCGCGGTGACGCGCCACAGGTAGGCGGTATTTCGGTTGTGTCACGATCCTTCACAGCGGTCTGACCGCGCCGCAGGACAGCGGGGAGGGACGTGCGAGACCCGGTATGCGAGACCACCCATGGCGCCGGGTCGCGCCGATATCTCGGCTCAGGTGTCCGTGCGCGTTTCAGGCACGTCCGTGACGGCTTCCAATTGGTCGCGCACGGCCTCCCACCCGCTGAGCTCAACATCGGCCCCCAGCAGACGCGCGTGCTGGTCGCGCAGTCGCTCCCAGCGGGAGCGGTCCATGCGATAGCGCTCGGTCACGACGGCCTCCTCGCCGCGCGCGTGGCGGTCGATACCGTCGTGGTCGTACCCGAGCTTGGCCGAGACCGCTTTCGACGGATCGTTATCGACGTACGCGCCAGAGCGAACCGACACGGCACCAAGCCCCTCGAACAGGCCGTGCAGCACGAGAGCGCGCATGCGCGTGCCGGTTCCGCGGCCCTGCTCCGACAGCGCAAGCCAGGACCCCGTCTCCGCCTCGCGCAAGGTTGGCCAGGAGGATCCCCAGAACGACTGTGTTCCCACCGGCCGTCCCGCCACGACCACGGCGAGCTCGATGGTGAACTCGGCGGGGCTGATTTTGGGTCGCACCGCCCATTGATAGCGCAGGAGGTTGCGCGCGATCTCCTCCGGAGGGCCGGAGGCCCACGGCTGGCCGAACGGCTGGTAATCCGGGGGATGGATGCCCGTGCTCGCGATCTGTGCGAGATCGAACAACAGCTCGTCGTCGACCCAGCGCAGCTCGAGATCGCCCGCGCGAGCGCGCAACGATCGCGCCGGCCACAGCACGTCCCACCCAAGTGTCATTCTCCGTTTCTAGGCGTGCCTGTTCGATTGGCGGTGCACCACGCCGCGGATCACGTCTGTCCTCACCGTCCTCAACCGATCCGCGGAAGCGTCGGCGATCCGCGGAGGACCTGCCCGGCGACGGTGCACGTCCGGCGCGCAGCGGTCACTCCACCGCGCGGATCCGCGGTCGCCGCGTGTGCTGGCTCGGTGGGACGGGGGAGGGAGGCATCCTGGTGACGTGCATCTTCGAGACGCGAGCGCGAGCTACACCGAGCACCTGGCCGCGGTGCGTCGGTTGTCGACAGCGACCGTGCGGGCGTACCGCTCCGATCTTGCCGACCTCGAAGCAGTGACGGGCAACGTGCCGGTGGAGAGCATCGATGTCGAGGACCTCCGGGAATGGCTGTGGCGGGCGACCAAGCGCGGTGATGCACGGTCGACGATCGCTCGCCGCACCGCGTCTGCGCGGGGGTTCTTTCGTTGGGCGACTGAATCGGAGCTCATCGTGACTGACCCGTCTTTGCGGCTTGTGACACCGAAGCAGGGCAGAACGTTGCCGAAGGTCGCGACCGCGGATGCCATGCGCGACCTCCTCGACGCGTACACGGCCGCGTCGGCGGAGGGGGACGTCGTCGGGATGCGGGATGCCGCGATCCTCGAGCTGCTCTATGCCTCCGGAATCCGCGTATCCGAGCTCTGCGGGCTCGACCTGGACGATCTTGATCGGGAGCGCCGGACCGCTCGGGTGACAGGCAAGGGCTCGAAAGAGCGCGTCGTTCCCTACGGTGGGCCGGCCGCGGACGCGATCGAGTCGTATCTCGTGCGCGCGCGCCCCGCGTTGGTGAGCGCGACCTCCGCGCGCGCCGCGTTCGTGGGGGTGCGGGGAGGTCGAATCGGACCGCGCGCCGTCTACGAGCTCGTCGCGCGGGCCGTCGGACCTGTCGTCGGAGCGGAGGGGATCGGCCCGCACGCTCTCCGGCACTCTGCCGCCACTCATCTTCTCGACGGAGGCGCGGACCTGCGCGCTGTTCAGGAGCTGCTCGGTCACGCGAGTCTCGGCACGACTCAGATCTACACACACGTCTCGGCCGAGAGGCTCGCTGCCACGTACCGACTCGCACACCCGCGGGCATGATCAGTCACGGCAGGGCAGCAGAATCGGACGCGGCGCCAGCCCGAGAATCGTCAGCGGGTTGATGTACTCGCCATGCAGGCGTACGCCGAAGTGAAGACCACCATCCGCGTGACCCCCATCGGCGACGACTCCCACCCGGTCGCCGGGAGCGACAACATCGCCCGGACGCAGTGACGACTCCACCGGCTCGAGCGTGGAGACATACCCTCCGCCGTGGTCGATCGTGATGAGGGCCCGCCCAGCCACCGCGCCCCGAAACGCCACCACGCCACCGGCGGGCGCAGTCACCGGGCCGCCGTGATCGATCGCGAGGTCGACGCCTCGGTGGCCGGCGCCGTACCGATGCGGCGGTGCCTCGAACTCTCGCACGACGGTGAGAGGCTCGACGGGGGAGCTCCAGGCCGGTCGGTCGACCGACAGGTCGGCCACTGAGGGAGATGCGGGAGCGACGGCTCCCGGCGCCGAGCCGACACCGCCAGCCGCAGTGAAGGCCATCACCACGGTGAGGGCGAGCACGGTGCGAAAGGGCATATCCCCACGCTGGACGACTGACGTCGGCGGTTCATCGAGCCTCGCATTTGTGGGGACAACGACGCCCCCGCGCCGCGCCGGGGAGGAAGCGCTGAATGCTACACTGGGGAGGCACCTCGAAATCGGGGTGACTACGCGTGCCCAGAGCGCGAAGGACGTGTGAACGTTCCGACGCGTGGCAGCGCTCCCTGTGGTCTCGGTGGGAACACCGAGCGGGAGCACGCCGGGCACCAGGCTCGCCGGAGATCGGCGCAGACAACAACCCAACAGGCGCGCACGCGCCAGAACAGGAGAACGGCCATGGCCGTCGTCACGATCCGCCAGCTGCTCGACAGCGGCGTTCACTTCGGGCACCAGACCCGCCGGTGGAACCCGAAGGTGAAGCGCTTCATCCTCACCGAGCGCTCCGGCATCCACATCATCGACCTGCAGCAGTCGCTGTCGTACATCGACAAGGCGTACGAGTACGTCAAGGAGACCGTTGCCCACGGTGGCACGGTGCTCTTCGTCGGTACGAAGAAGCAGGCGCAGGAAGTCATCGCCGAGCAGGCCACGCGTGTCGGCCAGCCCTACGTCAACCAGCGGTGGCTCGGTGGACTCCTCACCAACTTCCAGACCGTCAGCAAGCGTCTGGCCCGGATGAAGGAGCTCGAGGAACTCGACTTCGAGAACCCTTCGGAGAGCGGCTTCACCAAGAAGGAGCTCCTCCTCAAGAAGCGCGAGCTCGACAAGCTCCACAAGTCCCTCGGTGGAATCCGCAACCTGCAGAAGACGCCGTCGGCCATCTGGGTCGTCGACGCCAAGCGTGAGCACCTCGCCGTTGACGAGGCGCGCAAGCTCGGGATCCCGGTCATCGGAATCCTCGACACCAACGCTGACCCGGACGAGTTCCAGTACCCGATCCCCGGCAACGACGACGCGATCCGATCGGTGGGCCTGCTCACCCGCATCATCGCCGACGCTGCCGCCGAGGGCCTCATCCAGCGCCACCAGCCCGCTGACGAGAGCGCGACGGCCGAGCCGCTCGCCGAGTGGGAGCGTGAGCTCCTCGAGCAGGGCGACAAGCCCGTCACCGACGCCGCCGAGGTCCAGAAGGACGCTACCGAGTCGGCCGCCGACGAGGCCGGTGCCGCCGCCGAGGCAGAGGCACCGAACGTCGAGGCTGCCGAGGAGGCCGTCGCTGCGGAGACTGCCGCTGAAGATGCTCCGGTCGAGCCCTCCGCGTCAGAGACCACCGAAGACGCCAAGTAACTCCACGCACCTCTCTTCTGCCGCGGTCGAGGCTCGTCCTCGGCCGCGGCATCCACAAGAACTAGAACCACAAGGAGCCACCACCCATGGCAAACTTCACCATCGCTGACATCAAGGCCCTGCGCGAGCAGCTCGGCACGGGCATGGTCGACACGAAGAAGGCCCTCGAGGAAGCCGATGGCGACCTCGAGAAGGCTGTCGAGATTCTCCGCCTCAAGGGCGCGAAGGGCAACGCGAAGCGTGCCGACCGCTCCACGAGCGAGGGTCTCGTCGCGGCTGCCGAGCACGACGGCAAGGTCACGCTTATCGAGCTGAACACCGAGACGGACTTCGTCGCGAAGAACGAGCGCTTCATCGCCCTCGCCGACAAGGTGCTCGCCGCGGCCGCTGCCGCCGGCGCGGACTCGGTCGAGGAAGCACTGGCAGCCGATTCCGACGGCAAGACCGTCGCGGACCTCATTTCCGACGAAGCGGCGATCATCGGTGAGAAGGTCGAACTGCGCCGCGTCCGTACCCTCTCGGGTGACGCGTTCGAGGTCTACCTGCACCGCACCAGCAAGGACCTGCCCCCTCAGATCGGCGTTGTGGTCGCCTACACGGGTGACGACGCAGACACCGCTCGCAGCATCGCGCAGCACATCTCGTTCGCCAACCCCTCCTACCTCACGCGCGAGGACGTCCCCGCCGAAGAGGTCGAGAAGGAGCGTCAGATCGTCACCGAGATCTCCCGGAGCGAAGGCAAGCCGGAAGCGGCGCTGCCCAAGATCGTCGAGGGTCGCGTCGGTGCGTTCTTCAAGCAGGTCGCCCTGCTCGACCAGGACTACGCGAAGGACAACAAGCAGTCCGTCGGCAAGGTCGCAGAGGACGCCGGAATCACGATCACGGACTTCGCCCGGTTCAAGGTCGGAGCCTGACACACAGGGCCCACACCACACGGTGTGGGCCCTTCTTCTGTACCCTGCGCAAGGGGATCGAGAGAGGTGGATCGAGTGGTCGAGGAAAGTACGGGGCGCCGACGCGTCCTTTTGAAACTCTCTGGTGAAGCGTTCGGCGCGGGTTCGCTCGGAGTGAACCCGGACGTCGTCAGCGCGATCGCGCAGGAGATCGCCGAGGCAGCCGAGAGCGTCGAGATCGCCGTGGTCGTGGGCGGCGGGAACTTCTTCCGCGGCGCGGAGCTGAGCCAGCGGGGCATGGACCGCGGTCGTGCCGACTACATGGGCATGCTGGGGACGGTGATGAACGCGCTTGCGCTGCAGGACTTCCTGGAGCAGGCGGGAGCCGCGACCCGCGTGCAGTCCGCCATCGCGATGACGCAGGTCGCCGAGCCCTACATCCCGCGTCGTGCCGAGCGGCACATGGAGAAGGGTCGCGTCGTTATCTTCGGCGCCGGGGCGGGTCTGCCGTACTTCTCCACAGACACTGTGGCCGCTCAGCGCGCGCTGGAAATCGGTGCCGACGAGGTGCTCGTCGCCAAGAACGGCGTGGACGGCGTCTACACCGCGGATCCGCGCACCGACAAAACGGCGCAGCGCATCGATACCATCACGTATCTCGAGGCGCTCCGCCAGGGCCTGAAGGTCGTCGATTCGACTGCATTCAGCCTGTGCATGGACAACGGGATCGACATGCGAGTTTTCGGCATGGAGCCGGCCGGCAACGTCACCCGGGCACTCCTCGGTGAGCGCATCGGCACGCTCGTCACGGCCTGAGCGGGCCTGTCATCCCGACTAGACTTCTTCTGATGAACCAACGAGGGGAGCGACTGTGATCGCCGATATTCTGAGCGACGTATCGAACCGGATGGACCGCGCTGTCGAGGCCGCAAAGGACGACTTCGCCACCGTGCGCACCGGGCGCGCCAACCCTCAATTGTTCCAGAAGATCCTGGTTGACTACTACGGCACCCCGACGCCTCTGAACCAGCTCGCATCGTTGAACAATCCCGAGGCGCGCACCCTCCTCGTGACTCCGTACGATAAGTCCGCGATCCGTGACATCGAGCAGGCGATTCGCAACACGCCGAACCTCGGCGCGAACCCGACCAACGATGGGAACCTCGTTCGCGTCACTCTTCCCGAGCTGACCGAAGAGCGCCGCAAGGAGTTCGTCAAGCTCGTCAAGGGCAAGGGCGAAGACCACCGTGTCCACCTGCGCGGACTGCGCCGCAAGGCCAAAGACGAACTCGACGGTCTCAAGAATGACGTCGGCGAGGACGAGCTCGTTCGCGCGGAAAAGGAGCTCGATGCGCTGACGCGCGCTCATGTCGAGCAGATCGATGAGGCGCTCAAGCGCAAAGAGGCCGAGCTCCTCGAGGTCTGACCCACGATGACCGACGGGCCCGACGCCCCCCACGACGAGACTTCCCAGGACCGGTCCCACGAGCGTCGACCGGGAGAGAAGGGGAGTGCGTTCCACGCGCAGATGCGCGCGGCGCGCACGGGATTGGAGCACCAGGTCGAGAAGGCCCGCGCCGACCTCGAGCACGCGAACGAACGCATTAACGCGCGTACCGGCCGGAACCTGTTTGTCGCGATTCTCATCGCGCTGGGTGTCGGTGGTGTTGCGGTCGCGTCTCTCTTGATCTGGGACTGGATCTTTCTGATCTTCGTCGCCGCCCTTGCGATCCTCGGCGTCTTTGAGTTCAGCCGCGCGTTGAAGGTCGCGAACTACCGCGTCGACGTGTGGCCGCAAGCTGCTGCGGGCGCTGTGATCATCGTGTCGGCATACTTCTTCGGACACTTCACCCACTGGGTGATCTCGGCGGCCGCCGTTGCTTTCGTGATCGTTTGGCGGCTGATCGCGCAGATGGTCGCGCGAGACGCGCGTCGCTACGACGCCGTGTTCGCAGATGCCGTCGTGTCGGGATTCATCCCGTTGTACGTGCCATTCCTCGGCTCCCTTGCCATCGTGCTCCTGAGGGAAGACGGCGGCAACCTGTGGGTTCTGGCCATGGCGGTCATCGTCGTCGCGTCTGACACGGGCGCGTACGCGACAGGTCTTGCCTTCGGACGGCACCCGATGGCACCCCGGATCAGTCCGAAGAAGACCTGGGAGGGGTTCGCGGGCGCCGCGCTCTCTGCGATGTTGGCCGGCGTCCTTCTTTCGCTCTTCCTCCTCAACCTGCCGTTCTGGGCAGGCTTCATCCTTGGAATCGCCTTGCTGCTGAGCGCAACGCTCGGCGACCTCGCCGAGTCGCTCATCAAACGCGACCTCGGGATCAAGGACATGAGCTCGTGGCTGCCCGGTCACGGGGGCGTGCTCGACAGACTGGATTCCATGCTTCCCTCGACCGCGGTCGTCCTCGGCCTCTTTTACGCGCTGCACCCGTTGGCAGTCTCATGAGCGACACCACGCGTGACGCCCGCTTCCCCCGCGTCACAGGACGAACGAAGGGGTACGACCCGGCCGCCGTGGACGCTTTCCTTTCTCGTGCGCGCGCCGCCTTTGAGGGTGAGGACGAGACGATGGACGCGGCGGAGGTACGCGCGGTCGCCTTCCCGCTGAGCCGCAACGGCTATCTTCCGGATGCCGTCGATGTGGCCCTCGCTCGGGTGGAGGATGCCTTCGCAGGACGTGAGCGCGAAGCGGCGGTCAGTTCGAGCGGCGCGGAAGCCTGGGTCGAGCGCTCTCGAGAGCGGGCCCAGGAGGTTCTGGACCGACTGTCGCGCCCGGCAAAGAAGAAGTTTCGCCGTGTCCCGTTCTTGCGCTTCGGCTACCGGGTCGACGAGGTCGATCTCGTTGCGGAGAAGATCGCGCGGTACCTCGAAGACGGGACGTCCGTCACTGTCGCCCAAGTGCGTACGGTCGCTTTCCGGATGCAGCGCGGGGGTTACAGCGAGGCACAAGTGGATGCCGTGTTCGACGCCGTCGTCGATGTCATGTTGGCGGTGCGCTGAGTCGCTCAGATGGCACGTTCAGCAAGGGACCGTTACACTCGGGACACTGTGACTTCTGGTAACCCGATCACCCGACACACGTCACCCGCTGAGAAACCGGTCATTCCGGTCGCCTCGCGGAGTGCGCACGCTCGCCCTGCCCGCCGGCTCGCCGCCGGGGTTGTGGCGGGAGCAGCCGCTCTCGCCTTCGCCGCCACGGCGATCATTCCCGCCGGTCTCGCGCTCATGCCTGCCTATGCCGACCAGACGGATCAGACCTCGTTCTATGCGCAGGTCAACGCAGATACCCAGGGCTATCTCGTCGCCTCGGACGAAGAGGAAGAGACGCCGGTGTCGGGCCGTGAGCTGGTCTATGAGGTGTACGTAACGCCGACTCCGACGCCCACACCGACTCCGACCCAGACGACGAGTGAGTCGACCGCGTCGAGTTCCTCCTCCGCCGCAGAGCCCGCGGCAGAGGAGCCGCAGGCAGAAACCCCGAAGTACTCCGGCGGCGGCGACAAGTCGTCGTGGTTGGCCGCTGCGGGCATCGCGGAGAGCGATTGGGTATACGTCGACTACATCGTCTCGAAAGAGAGCGGATGGAATCCGAACGCCACGAACGCCTCGTCGGGCGCGTGCGGTCTCGTGCAGGCGCTGCCCTGCAGCAAGGTTCCCGGCAACGGCTACGATCCGGTGGACAACCTGTCATGGGCCGATGGGTACGCGGTCGGACGGTACGGAAGCTGGGCCGCGGCCTACGACTTCTGGACCTCCAACCACTGGTGGTAAGTGGCGCCCGTGGCTCGCTCCCGCAGGCCTTCGCGCCGTCGCGCTTCTGAGCCCGACAGTCGCTTCGAACGATTCCTTGCCGCGCACAAGCGCGTGGAGAGCCGACGCGGTGCGCAGTGGTACGTCCAACCCGTCTCCAGCGCGCAGGCCGTGAAGGACTACATTTGCCCGGAGTGCGGCCGCGCCGTGTCGCCGGGGACGGCTCACGTCGTCACGTGGCGCGCGGACGACATCCGTGGAGATGCCGCCGCTCTTGCTGATCGACGTCACTGGCACACGACATGTTGGAGGATCGCCTGATGGAAATTCGCGGACCCGTTCAGCTCCCTGCTCGGCGCGAGGAGATCACGCTGGAGACGCTGGATGGGCTCACCCTCGTCGGCGAACTCGCCCTGCCTGAAAGCCGCGAGCCCGTGGCAACGCTGGTCACCCTTCATCCGCTGCCCACCGCGGGCGGCTTCATGGACTCGCACATCCTCCGCAAGGCCGCCGGTCGCCTTCCTGCGCTGGCCGATCTCGCGGTGCTCCGATTCAACACGCGCGGAACGACATCGCCGCGTGGCACGAGTGAGGGAGCGTTCGATGGAGGAGGCGCCGAGGCGTTCGACGTCGCAGCCGCGGTGGACTTCGCGCGCGAACGGGGCTTGCCCAAGCTCTGGCTCGTCGGCTGGTCCTTCGGCACGGAACTCGCGCTGAAGTACGGGCGTGATCACGACGTCGAGGGGATCATTCTGCTTTCGCCGCCCCTCCACCGCGCGACCGCTGAGGACGTCGCGGCGTGGGAGGGCGATGACCGACGTGTCATCGTGGTGGTGCCTGAGCTGGACGACTACCTCAGGCCCCCTGAGGCTATCGAGCGGTTCGCCGCCATCAGCCACGCAGTGGTCATCCCCGTCGAAGGCGGCCGACACCTCTGGGTCGGCGAGAAGCAGACCCGCCGCGTGCTCACTGAGATCGTCGCTGCGGTCAATCCCGAGGCGCTGCCGCTGCCCGAGACGTGGGACGGCGACTGAGTCGTCAGCGCTCGTTCTGACGCGGGATGATCACCTGGCGGTAGATGATCAGGATGCTCGCGGCGACCGGGATGGCAATGAGTGCGCCAAGGAGTCCGAGCAGCGATCCACCCGCGAGCGCCGCGATCACAACCACCGCTCCCGGCACGGAGACCGCGCGGCTCATGATGCGCGGAGAGAGCACATACGCCTCAACCTGCATGTAGATGAGGTAGTAGATCAGCGCCGCGATGGCCGTAGCCGGCGATGCGAGCAGAAGGCTTGCCAGGATGATGATCGCGGACCCGGTGATGGTACCGACGAGCGGGATCAGCGAGAAGAAGAACGCCACAATGGCCAGGACGGCGGGGAACGGCGCCCCGATGATGCTGAGGAAGATCGCGCTCAGCACGCCGTTGATCAGACCCAGGGTGAACTGCCCGATGACGAAGTACCCGACCGAGGCGGCGACCTGCTCGGCCAGGTCGATGAAGCGCGCGCGACGCGACGCCGGCACCAGCTGGTACAGCGAAGACTTGAGCGCCGGAGTGGATGCGGTGAAGTAGATCGTCAGGATGAAGACGATGAGCGCACCGGTCAAGCCCGCTGCCACGGCACCCACCGACGCGATGAGGCCGTCGGCGATCCCGCCGCCGATCTGGCCGACGTCCAGGCCTTCGTACCAGTTCTGGAGGTAGGTGAACACGGTGTCCACGTCCAGGCTCGGGAAGGTGTCCTCCAGCCACCCGCGCGTTTCCTGCACGGGATCGACGTTGCCCGAGGCGATGTTCGTCGCCAGGGACTGGATCATGTTCACCAGTTGGGAGACCTGCGTCACGATGATCGGTACGACCATCCAGATCAGGCCGGCGAAGGCAGCGAGGAGACCAACGAAGGTGATGATCAGTGCCGCCCACCGGGGAAGACCACGGCGCTCCAAGAACGAGACGATGGGGTCAAGGCCCAGGGCCAGGAACAATGCGGTGCCGACGTAGAGCAGGACGGTGCTCAGAGCGCCGATCGCGCCGATGAGCGCGACGGCGACGCCGACTCCCAGCGCGGCGACCAATGCCGTGCGAAAGGGATGCTGGATCTTCACGGGTGCCTCCGGAGCGTGGATGGTGCCTAGTCAGGATACGCATGAACGCGGCGTGAGCCGGGAGGACGCGGTATCGCGAAGCGAAGAGGCGCCTCTCACGCGCCTTTCAGTCACCTTCGCTAGTCTGAAACGTCGATTGTGCACGCGCGCACCCGGGCGCCGTGCAGGAGGTGTCTTTTCGTGCGATTCGTGTGGGCCGTCGTGGCGTTCGTCCTGGCCACGGTGATGATCGGCGCGGGTATCGCCCAGCGCACAATGCAGGGTCCTCGGACCGAAACGTCGACGATCGAGGTTCCCGTCGACGTGCCGTACGTCCTCGTCGACGGCGAGGTGCTCAACCAACACGACGGCGCGCAGACCTTCCGTGCGCAGCGCGAGGGCGCGATCTACGCGGCATACGCCCGCACGACGGATCTCGAGGCGTGGCTCGCGCGCAGTGACTATCTGCACGTGACGCTCGACGCCGACGGCGAGATCGTGAGTGAGGCCGTGTCGCCCGAGCCGGTGGCGACCGATGGCGAGTCAGAGGAGAACGCAGACGCGGCCGAGGCGCCGCCGGCGCCGACGAGCCCGGCGGGTTCTGACCTCTGGTTGGATGAGTTCCAGCAGGACGATGTCCTCGTGACGTCTCTCCAGCTACCCGAGGACGCGAGCCTGCTGATCGCCGCGGATGGGACCGAACCGGCACCGTCTGACCTCTCGCTCACCTGGCCGACGGGCGCGAAGACTCCGTGGTCAGGTCCTCTGATCGTCGGTGGCATCATCATGCTGGTCGTCGGTCTCGTCCTCTACGGCCTGGGCCTGCGTCGCCTGCGCCGCTCGCGGGGGCCCCGGCGTAAGGGTCTCCCCGGCGGTCAGGGGAGCGCCGGTCAGGAGAGCGAGGATGATCTGAGTATCGAAGCGGGCGACAAGGGCGTCATCACGGCGGGGGAGAAGAAGGGCCGTCTCACTCAACGCCGCGCGATTCTGGCACTGCCCGCGATCTTCGCGATGGTCGCTGTCACCGGGTGTTCCGCGGATGCCTGGCCCGAGTTCGGCTCAACCCCGACGCCTACGCCCACCGAGACGGTGATCGCACCCGAAGATCAGCAGCAGCCCGCCGTGACCCAGACGCAGGCGGAGCGCATCGTCGCGGAGATCGCCGACACGGTGGCCGAGGCCGACCAAGCTCTGGATCCGGACCTCGCCGCAGAGCGCCTGACGGGACCCGCCCTGGCCGCGCGTGAGACCGCATATCGCCTCCGCGACGCGGTAGACGCCGATACCCCTGGGCTGCCTGTCCTCAAGGCGATTCCCGCCGCCAATGTCGAGATCGTCCTTCCCGAAGCCCGCGATGCGTGGCCACGGACATTCCTGGCCGTGATCGAGGACCCGGACACCAAGGCTGCGACGATGCTCACGGCGGTGCAGGCCGACCCGTGGTCGGAGTACAAGGTGACCTACATCGCCGACCTTGGCGGAGACACGCAGTTGCCCGATGTCGCGCCCTCGTACGTCGGCGCGAACAGCGTTCCGCCCGACTCGCCCTTCCTGGTCCTGCCGCCCGACCAACTCGCGACCGCGTACGCCGACGTCATCGACAAGGGCGCCGACAGCGAGTACGCAGAGCTGTTTGCGGAGGACGGCGACTTGCTGCGCGCATTCGTGCAGGCCAACCGCACCCAGCAGCAGGAGCTCTTCAACGAGACCGGTGAGGAGACCGGGGTCATGGAGTTCTCCACCGCCGCCGGAAGCCAAGATCCCGTCTCGTTCACGACGGTCGATAGCGGCGCGATCATCGCCGTGACGATCCAGGAGAGTGAGACGGTGACCTCGACGAACGATGAAGCCGTCATCAAGCTCACAGACAATCCCATCGGCCAGGAACTGACGGGCAAGGAAGAGTCACCGCGCGGGTTCGAGACCAATTACCTCGACCAGGTGTTCTTCTTCGTCCCTGGACAGGTCCAGGGCGGTGCGATCCAGTTCCTGGGGTATTCATCCGACATCCTGTCGGCATCCGAACTCGACGCTCCTGAGGAGGACGAAGAATGACCGATCTCGGAAACGGCCCATCGCTACGCGGTGCTGTTGACCTCTCCTCGCTACGCGGACGCGACCAGAACCCCGCGAGCGCGGGAACCGGCGCTGCGCCCGGAGCTCAGCCCGGAGCCGTGCCGCTGATCTTCGACGCGACCGACGACACGTTTGCTCAGGTGCTCGAACTCTCGCGGACCGTTCCCGTCATCGTGGATCTGTGGGCTGAATGGTGCGGGCCGTGCAAGCAGCTCAGCCCGATCCTGGAGAAGGTCGTCACCGAGCAGGGTGGCCGAGTCGTGCTCGCGAAGGTGGACGTCGACGCGAACCCGCAACTGGCGCAGGGCTTCCGTGCACAGTCGATCCCGATGGTCGTCGCCCTCATCGCCGGACAGCCCGTGCCGCTCTTCAACGGAGCGGTTCCCGAGCAGCAGGTCCGGGAGGTGCTCGCGCAGCTCCTCACCCTCGCCGCGCAACACGGCGTCACCGGCAGCATCGATCCGGGCGCCGCGAGCGATCCAGACGCTCCGGTCGAGGAACCGCCCCTGCCGCCGCTGCATCAGGCCGCATTCGAGGCGATCGAGCGCGGCGACTACGCGGCCGCGATCACTGCGTACGAGCAGGCCCTCAAGGAGAACCCGCGTGACGAGGATGCGCGCGCGGGTCTCGGCCAGGTTCGGCTGCTGCACCGCGTGCAGGACGTCGATCTTCAGGAGGCGCGAGCGGCAGCCGCAGCGGCGCCGCACGATATCGACGCACAGTTCACCGTCGCAGATCTTGATGTCTCCGGAGGACATATCGAGGACGCGTTCGAACGGTTGCTGGACCTGTTCGCCGGGCTGGGTCCCGACCAGCGTCCCGCCGTGCGGGAACGCCTGCTGGAGCTGTTCGGTCTTGTGGGCGACGCCGACCCACGCGTCATTCGCGCTCGCGCGCGTCTCTCGAATCTGCTGTTTTGACGCAGCTGCTGCGTTAGCCGGAGCGGTGACGCAGCCACAGGGCGGCCAGGGGCGGCAACACCATCCGCGCCGTGCCGTCCTCGTCGGTGTGGACCGCACCGAGATTGCCGACGCCGGACCCACCGAATTCCGCGCCGTCGCTGTTGAGGACCTCTTCCCACACTCCGTGCTCAGGGAGCTTCAGCGTGTAGTCGTAGACCGGAACTCCGGAAAAGTTGCAGATGACGGCGACGGTGTTGCCGTGGTGATCCTGGCGGGTGAAAGCCAGAACGCTCGGTTGCGGCTCGACCGATCCCAATTGAGCGAATGCGGCGTCCTCGTGGTCGCGTGACCACAGTGGCGACAGTTCGCGGTATCGGTGATTGACCGTCTGGACGAAGTCGGACAGCTGACGGTGCGCGGGCTGATCGAGAAGCCACCAGTCCAGCTCACGTCCCTCGGCCCACTCGGCGATCTGGCCGAACTCCTGACCCATGAACAGCAATTGCTTACCCGGATGGCCCCACATGTAGGCCAAGAACAGCCGGAGGTTCGCGAACTTCTGCCACCGGTCACCCGGCATTCTGGTGTACAGGGAGCCCTTGCCGTGCACGACCTCGTCGTGACTGATCGGAAGGACGAAGTTCTCGCTGAAGGCGTAGACGAAGGAGAACGAGAGCTCTCCTGCGTGGTGCGAGCGGTACATCGGGTCGCGGCGAATGTAGCGCAGCGAGTCGTTCATCCAGCCCATGTTCCACTTGAACCCGAACCCGAGGCCGCCCGCGGACGTGGGTGCGGTGACGCCGGGGAAGCTCGTGGACTCTTCGGCGATCATCGCGATGCCGGGGTGACGCCGGTAGGCCGTCGCGTTGACCTCCTGGAGGAACGCCATTGCCTCGAGGTTCTCTCGCCCACCGTGCACGTTGGGTTCCCACTCGCCGTCCTCGCGCGAGTAGTCGAGATAGAGCATCGAGGCGACTGCGTCGACACGCAGCCCGTCGACATGGAACTCGTCGAGCCAGTACAGGGCGTTCGCAACGAGGAAGTTGCGCACCTCCGGGCGTCCGTAGTCGAAGATGTACGTGCCCCAGTCGCGATGCTCGCCGCGCCGGGGGTCGGGGTGCTCGTACACCGCGGGGCCATCGAAACGTGCGAGCGCGAATGCGTCCTTGGGGAAGTGACCCGGAACCCAGTCCATGATGACGCCGATACCGGCCGCGTGGAGGCGGTCGATGAGGTAGCGCAGGTCATCGGGTGACCCGAAGCGGCTTGTCGGGGCGTAATACCCACTGACCTGGTACCCCCACGAACCCCCGAAAGGGTGCTCGGACAGAGGGAGGAACTCGATGTGAGTGAAGCCGAGCGCCGTCACATGCTCGATCAGCGGATCGGCCGCCTCCCGGTAGCTGAGCCCCTGACGCCACGAACCCAGATGGACTTCGTACACCGACATCGGCTCGCTGACGGGCTGCTGCGTCGCGCGCCGCTCCATCCACGCCCCATCGCCCCACTGATAGGAGCTCTCCGTGACGATCGATGCCGTCGCCGGGGGAAGCTCGGCCTGCCGAGCCATCGGGTCGGCTTTGAGAACCCAGTCACCGCTGGGCGTGCGCAGCTCGAACTTGTACGTGGCTCCCGCGCCGAGCCCGGGGACGAACAGCTCCCAGATCCCGGTCGAACCCATCGAGCGCATCGCATGCGAGGCGCCGTCCCAGCCGTTGAAGTCGCCGACGACGCGTACGGACTGAGCGTTCGGGGCCCACACGACGAAGGACACGCCCTCCACACCATCGAAGTGGCGTACGTGCGCCCCCAGGACGTGCCAGAGCTGCTCATGTCGCCCCTCCCGAATCAGGTGGAGGTCGAGTTCCCCGATCGTCGGAAGGTGTCGGTACGGATCGTCGGCGATGTACTCCGACCCGTCGTCGTATGTCGCCTCGATCAGATAGGAGATCGGCGTCTCGTCGGTCGCGCCCTCCCAGATGCCGGAACGGACGTGCTCGAGCGGGACGCGCGCGCCGTCGGGCAGCACTGCGTCGACGGAGCGGGCAAGGGGACGACGGGCGCGAATCACCGTGCCCGCCGAGGTCTGGTGAAAGCCGAGAACGTCGTGAGGGGAGTGATACCGCCCCTCGGCGACGGCGTCGAGGATCTCCGGGGCAACGATGGTCATGAGGTGCCCTTCACAGCGAGGATGTGCACGGGCTCGACGAATGCGTCCAGCCGTACGTAGTTGTGTTCTGCCCACGTCCACGTGGCGCCCGTGATGAGGTCCTCGACCTCGAAGCTTTCACCCGGTGCGAAGCCCCAGACGGTGGGGTCGATGTGCACGATGCTCTCGCGGGTCGAATACGGATCCACGTTGGCAATCACGATGACCGTGTCCGCCGCTCCGGACTCGCTCAGTTCCGCTGCGATGTGCTTGGAGTAGGCGACGATCGCCGAGTCTTCGCTGCGATGGAATCGGATGTTGCGCAGTTGGCGCAGCGCCGGGTGGGCGTGACGAATCTCGTTGAGCCTCGTGAGGTACGGCGCGAGGGAGTTCCCGGCGTTCCAGTCCCGGAACTTGTACTCGTACTTCTCATTGTCGATGTTCTCCTCGGAGCCGGGCCGTGCCACGTTCTCGACGAGTTCGTATCCGGCGTACACGCCGTAGGAGGCGCCACCGGTCGCCGCGAGCGCCACGCGCACCTTATAGGCGGGCCGCCCCCCGTACTGGAGATACTCGGTGAGGATGTCCGGAGTGTTGACGAAGAGGTTGGGACGCATGAAGTCCGCGGTCTCATCGCTGACCCATGTGAAGAACTCCTCGATCTCCTCCTTGGTGTTGCGCCACGTGAAGTAGGAGTAGCTCTGCTGGAAGCCCGCCTGAGCGAGCCGTTTGAGCGGCGAAGGGCGGGTGAACGCTTCGGCCAGGAACACGACATCGGGTGATTCCGCGTTGACGGTGGCGATCAGCCATTCCCAGAACTGGAGCGGTTTGGTGTGCGGATTGTCGACGCGGAAGATCGAGACGCCCTGGGCGACCCAGTGGCGGACGATTCGAAGGACCTCAGCGCCGATGCCCTCGGGATCGTTGTCGAAATTGATCGGATAGATGTCCTGATACTTTTTCGGCGGGTTCTCGGCGAACGCGATGGATCCGTCGGCGAGAGTCGTGAACCACTCCGGGTGCTCGGTGACCCAGGGGTGGTCGGGCGATGCCTGCAGCGCGAGATCGAGGGCGACCTCGAGCCCCTGCTCCCGGGCCGCGTCGACGAAGGAGCGGAAGTCCTCAAGGGTGCCGAGGTCGGGGTGAACCGTGTCGTGGCCGCCTTCGGCGGCGCCGATCGCCCACGGAGATCCCGGGTCCTCGGGGCCCGCGACGAGCGTGTTGTTGGGGCCCTTGCGGTTGGTGCGGCCGATCGGGTGGATCGGCGGGAGATAGACGACGTCGAAGCCCATCTGCGCGACGGCGGGGAGTCGCTCGGCTGCTGTCACGAACGTCCCGCTCACGACGGCGCCGTTGCGCTTGCGCCGGGCGCCCTCGGAACGAGGAAAGAACTCGTACCAGGCGCCGACACCCGCACGCTCGCGTTCGACGAGGAGTTCTCGTTCTTCGGTGACCGTCACGAGCGATGTGGCCGGACGCTGCGCAAACGCGTGCGAGAGGGCGGGCGCAGCGACCACGGCGAGCGCCTCGGCATCGGTCACAGAGGGGTCGCGCAGCCGCGCGGCGGACGTGCGGAGCAGTTCGCGCTCGGGCTCAGGTCGGTCGGATTCGTCTGCCGCGAGCTCGAACAGTTCGGCGCCAGTCTCGCGCATGAGCGCGGTATCCACCCCCGCCTCGATCTTCAGGTACGCGGCGTGCTGCCAGGTGGCGAAATCATCCGCGAACGCCTCGTAGCGGAAGCGCCAGGTGCCCTGTTCGATCGGTGCGACGAGGACGGTCCACCGGTCAAAGCCGTCGTTGCGCGGTGACAGACGGTGAACAGACTCCTCGCCAGAGGGAGACGTGAGCCGCAGGTGAACGCCGAGGAGGTCGTGACCCTCCCGGAAGGCCGTCACGGTGAAGGGCACGATCTCGCCGGAGAAGGCGCTCGGGGCATACGCGGCATCGGGAACGGAGGGGCGGATGTCCGTCATCGGAATGCGCCCCGCGATGGTCGGGTAGCCCGACTCCCAGAGGGTCGCTCGGCGGAAAGGGATCTGTGCGGTGCTGCGAAGAACGGGCACCGCGCTCGTCATTGTGGCCACGACTCGAACCTACCCCGGGGTGCGCCAGGGAGGTAACCGGCTACTCCGCGCGCAGCAGCACCATCGCGGTCGAGGGCAACGTGATCGTCTCGCCGGGTTCGCGTCGTGTCTCCTGCACATCAGGGACGTCGTCGACGCTGGACCAGAGCTGGATGAAGTGGGATACGCCCTCGAGCTCCGGCAAGCGGACGTCTATGGCTGACTCGTTACCGTGGATGATGAGCAGGATCCGGTTGAGAGGCTCGTCCTCGGGCGTCGACGTCGCGACGTACTGGAGCGTCCGGTGCGCGGGGTTCGTCCAGCGTTCCCCCGACATCGTCTCGCCACGCTCGTCATACCAGTCGATCACCGACGCGCTCGGCACGGTCTCGGTCTCATGAGCGAACCGTTTCGGGCGCAGTGCCGGGTTCTCTCGTCGCAGGTGCAGCAGGCGCTGTGTGTGCGCGAGGAGGTCTTTCTGCCAGTCGGAGTGATCCCAGCGCAGCCAGGTGAGGGTTGAGTCGTGGCAGTAGGCATTGTTGTTGCCTCGTTGGCTTCGGCCGAACTCGTCACCCGCCGTGATCATCGGCACTCCCGCCGAAAGCAGCAGCGTGCCCAGGAGATTTCGCGCCGCCTTGAGGCGCGCCGCAAGGATCACGGGATCAGCTGTCGGACCCTCGGAGCCGTGGTTGAAGGACCGGTTGGTATCGGCGCCGTCGCGACCCTGTTCGCCGTTACCGAGATTGTGCTTGACGTCGTAGGACACGAGGTCGGCCAGCGTGAAGCCGTCGTGAGCGGTGACGAAGTTGACGCTCGCCAGCGGCCCGCGCTCACGGCTGAACGTATTGGACGAGCCGGCGAGCCGGGTCGCGAGGCCGCCGACACCGACCGGAGCCGTCGAGGCCCGCCGTGCGTAGTCCACGTCACTCAGCCAGAAGTTTCGGACGCGGTCGCGATATCGGTCATTCCACTCGAGCCAGCCGTCGCCGAAGTT
The DNA here is from genome assembly GCA_029959865.1 of Microbacteriaceae bacterium PS02070. GTDB lineage: Bacteria > Actinomycetota > Actinomycetes > Actinomycetales > Microbacteriaceae > Microbacterium. The sequence goes on from JASCPE010000004.1 coordinate 144,231, forward strand.
GCCGGTCTGCCAGCCGCCCATACCCACATCCCAGGGCTCGGAGATTTTCTTCACCCCAGCCAATTGCGGGTCATCGATGATCGCGCGAAGAAGCGGGTGATCCGGTGTGAATGTGTGGTGGGCGTCGCGTCCGAGGGTCGCTCCGAGGTCGAAGCGGAAGCCGTCGATCTGCACGTCATTCGCCCAGTAGCGAAGCGAGTCGAGGATCAGACGCGACGCGGCATCGGTGGCGGTGTTGACCGAGTTCCCGCACCCGGTCACATCGATGTAGGTCCCGTCGTCCTGCTGCCGGTAGTACGCGCGGTTGTCCAGGCCGCGCATGCTCGTGCGCGGTCCACCGATTCCCTCTTCGGAGGTGTGGTTGTAGACGACGTCGAGGATGACCTCGAGGCCAGCCTCATGCAGCAGCCGCACCATCCCCTTGAACTCGCGCAGGATCGCTTCGGGGCCCTCGGCGCGGCTGGCAGCGGTGGCGTAGTCCGCGTGCGGGGTGAAGTAGTTCAGGGAGTTGTATCCCCAATAATTCGTCAGGCCGAGCTGGAGCAGCCGCGGTTCCGTGGCGAACGCGTGCACAGGCAGGAGCTCGATGCTCGTGATCCCGAGATTCAGGAAGTGCTCGATCATGGCGGGATGAGCGAGTCCCGCGTAGGTCCCGTGCAACGCAGGGGGGACCTCGGGGTGACGTTTGCTCACTCCTTTGACGTGCGCCTCATAGATCACTGTGCGATCGAGGGGCACGGCGGGCTTGCCGACACCGCCCCAGTCGAACGCGCCGTCGACGGCGACCGAACGCCAGTCGCCGAATCCGCCGGAGACCATGCCTTTCGAGTACGGCTCGACAAGCAGCGTGCGCGGATTGAAGGTGTTCCCGGGTGCTGATGGGCCGTCGGCGCGGACGGCGTAGCGCGCACCGGGGCGGAGCAGGTCGGTCCGCACCTCCCATACGTCACCACCACGGCGCTCCATCGGCACGGTGTGCGTGATCCAGTCCAGGTCGGTGCTGTCGAAGATCACCAGTTCCAGGCGATCAGCGTGGGCCGACCACACTCGGAGACACCCCTCACCGTCGTGATAACTCACGCCGAGGTTGTCCAGCTCGGGGGTCAGCAACGCGGGGTCGGCGGTCGCGAGCAAGGGCTCCGGCGTGGGCATGGGCTCTACAGTAGTAACGCCGCGAGTCCGTCATGTTACCGAGCGAGGAGACGATGCCGATCTACCTCGATCACGCCGCCACGACACCGCTCCGTCCCGAAGCGAGGGACGCGTGGCTGAGAGCTCAGGAGACGGTGGGAAACGCCTCCTCGGTGCACGCCGACGGTCAGGCGGCGCGTCGTCTGCTCGAGGACGCGCGCGATCAGTTGGCGGAGGTCCTCGGGGCACAGTCCATCGAGATCATCTTCACCTCGGGCGGCACCGAGTCCATCAATCTTGCGCTGAAGGGCCTGTGGTGGGGGAGGGGCGATGACCGGGATGCCGTTGTGCTTCCCGATGCGGAGCACCACGCGACGACGGAAGCTGCCGCGTGGCTGCAGTCACGGGAAGGGGCGGTGGTGCGGTCGGTGCCGGTCACCGCGTACGGAGCCATCGACCCAGAGAGCTTTGCCCGGGCACTCCCGCAGGCGGCCTGGGCAACGGCACTCATCGCCAATAACGAGGTCGGCACAGTCAACGACGTCACCTCGCTCGCGCGCAGTGCCGCGACCGCCGGCGTGCCGCTTCATCTCGACGCCGTCGCCGCATTCGGGCACCTCCCGCTGGATTTCCGCAAGGTTCGCGGTGACGCGGAGGGAAACACCGGGCTCGTCGCTCTCAGTGTCTCCGGGCACAAGGTCGGGGCCCCGGTGGGCACCGGTGCACTCGTCGTGTCACGCCATGCGACGCTGTCGGCACTGCAGCACGGCGGTGCGCACCAGCGCGGACTTCGCGCGGGCACCCAGGACATCGCCGGTGCTGCGGCGCTCGCCGCGGCAGCGGTTGCGGCCGAGCGCTCCCGCGAAAAGGAGACCGCGCGCCTGAGCGCCTTGCGAGACCACCTCTGGCACGGGATCGAGACAGTGATCCCCGGCGCGGAACTCCTCGGCGATCCGCAGATGCGTCTTCCGGGTAACCTGCACGTGCACTTCCCGGGTGCGGCCGGTGAGACCCTGCTGTTCCTGCTCGACATGGCAGGGATCTCCACCTCCACGGGATCGGCGTGCCAGGCGGGCGTGACAGAGCCGTCCCACGTCGTGCGCGCAATGGGTCGTGGCGATGATGTCGCGCGGTCGGTGCTTCGGTTCACGCTGGGTAGAACGACGACGAGCGCAGATGTTGAGGCCGTGACCGCGGCGATCGGAGCGGCATACGAGCGCGCTCTCGCGTCCGGCGCCCGCGCAGGTTCTCGCTCGTAGACTGGACCTATGCGTGTATTGGCGGCGATGAGCGGCGGAGTCGACTCCGCCGTCGCCGCCGCGCGCGCCGTCGACGCGGGGCATGACGTCGTGGGCGTGCATCTGGCGCTCTCGCGTGCGGGCGGAACGTTGCGCACCGGCAGTCGCGGCTGCTGCACGATCGAGGACGCGATGGACGCGCGGCGTGCCGCAGACCGCCTCGGCATTCCGTTCTACGTGTGGGATTTCTCCGAGCGCTTCCGTGACGACGTCATCGAGGACTTCATCTCCGAGTACCGTGCCGGTCGCACGCCCAACCCGTGCATGCGCTGCAACGAGAAGATCAAGTTCGCGGCGCTCCTGGAGCGCGCTCTCGAGCTCGGCTTCGACGCCGTGTGCACGGGGCATTACGCGACGCTGGTCGACACCGCGCACGGCCCGGAACTCCATCGCGCCTCCGATGCAGCCAAAGACCAGTCCTATGTCCTCGGGGTGCTCACCGCCGAGCAGCTGGCGCACACCTATTTCCCGCTGGGAGACACTCCGTCCAAGGCGCTCGTGCGCGCGGAAGCGGCGGAGCGAGGGCTGACGGTCGCTCAGAAACCGGACAGCCACGACATCTGCTTTATCCCGGACGGAGACACCCGAGGGTGGCTCGCCGAGAAGGTCGGCGCGGAAACCGGCGCGATCGTCGACCGTTCTGGTTCGGTCGTCGGTGAACACGATGGTGCGCACGCGTATACGGTCGGTCAGCGTCGTGGGCTCCGGCTCGGAGTTCCTGCGTCGGATGGAAAGCCCCGCTTCGTACTGGAAGTACGCCCCGTGAACAACACCGTGGTCGTCGGCCCCAAGGAGGCGTTGGCGACTGCGCAGATCGCGGGGGAGCGCCACTCGTGGGCAGGGCGTCCGCCCGCGGAAGGCGAGTTCGACTGCCACGTGCAGATCCGGGCCCATGCCGACCCCGTCGCCGCGACGGCCTCGTACTCCGACGGGATGATCACGGTGCGACCCGACGAACCGTTCGACGGAGTCGCCCCAGGCCAGACCGCCGTGCTCTATTCCGGCACGCGTGTCCTCGGTCAGTTCACGATCGCGACCACCGTCTCCGCGGTCCCGACCCCCTGATCACCGTCCGCGGGGTCATGTCGGCGGCCGTCCGTAGACTGGCCGAATGACAGATGCCGCGGGGGAGCAATCGTCGATGACGCCGGAAGAAGCGCATTCCGAGGCGACGCGGCTCACCGACCTCATCGTGTCGGCCCGGGACGCGTACTACGGCGACGACGCGGAGGTCGTAGACGACGCCACCTACGACGGATGGATGCGCGCGCTGGAGGACCTGGAGCGGCTCTATCCGGAAGTGCAGGGGCAGGACTCACCCACCCTCACGGTGGGTGCGGCGCAGAGCTCTCTGTTTGCCCCCGTCGAGCACGCGGAGCGCATGCTCAGCCTCGACAACGTTTTCAGCGAAGAGGAGTTTCTCGCGTGGGCGGCCAAGGTAGAGCGCGATGCTGGCGCTTCGGTGCGGTACCTGTGCGAGTTGAAGATCGATGGCCTTGCGCTCTCGTTGCGCTACGAGCGTGGTGTGCTGACCTCCGCGGCCACGCGCGGTGATGGGCGCGTGGGCGAAGACGTGACGGAGAACGTCCGCTACATCCCGGGGATCCCTGCGCGTCTGGCCGGCACCGGACATCCCGACATCGTGGAAGTGCGCGGTGAGGTGTTCTTCACCGTCGCCGACTTCGAGGCGCTCAACGCCTACCAACAGAGCAACGGTGATCGCCTCTTTGCCAATCCGCGCAATGCGGCGTCCGGCTCCCTGCGTCAGAAAGCCGAAGGAAAGAACGAGCGTCAGCTCAGCGCCATGCGAGAGCGGCTTGGACGGTTGCGCCTCACCGTTCACGGCATCGGCGCATGGTCGACACCTCCGGTCGGGAGCCAGAGCGAGGTGTACGAACTGGTCGCCACCTGGGGGCTGCCGGTGAGCGCGCACTATCGAGTCGTCGACAGCGCGCGTGAGGCGGCCGACTTCATCGACTACTACGGCGAACACCGCCACGATGTCGAGCACGAGATCGACGGAATCGTGGTGAAGGTGGATGACCTAGCCCTCCACGACGAACTGGGCGCAACGAGCCGTGCCCCTCGATGGGCCATTGCCTACAAGTACCCGCCCGAGCAGGTGAACACGAAGCTGGAAGACATCGTCGTCTCCGTGGGTCGCACCGGGCGCGCCACGCCGTTCGCTGTGATGGCCCCCGCGCGCGTGGCCGGGAGTGTGGTGCGGCAGGCGACCCTCCACAACCAGGAGGTCGTGAAGGCCAAGGGTGTCCTCATCGGCGATACCGTCGTTCTGCGAAAGGCCGGCGACGTCATCCCCGAGGTGCTCGGACCGGTCGTGGAACTGCGCGACGGGAGCGAACGCCCCTTCGTGATGCCCACTCAGTGTCCCGAGTGCGGCGCGACTTTGGCGCCCGCGAAAGAGGGCGACATCGACCTTCGATGCCCCAATGCCCGTACCTGCCCCGCGCAGGTCCGCGGCAGGGTCGAGCACGCCGGTTCTCGCGGCGCGCTCGACATCGAGGGTCTCGGCGAGGTCTCGGCGGCCGCCCTCACTCAGCCCGTCCGTCCCGAGGTGCCCCCGTTGACGAGTGAGGCGGGGCTCTTTGATCTCACCCCAGCCGACCTGTTCGGGATCGATGTCGTGGTTCGCGATGCTGAGACGGGGCTGCCCCGACTTCTAGACGACGGCTCTCCCGACACGCGATCGCCATTTCGTCGGCAGCGGAAGAAGACCGACCCCCCGTATGAGTCGGGCGGGGAGTTCGACGGCGACGCGACGCACATCGTCTCCAAGGCGGCGACCGAGCTCCTGCGGAACATCGAAGAGGCCAAGACACGCGAACTCTGGCGATTCCTCGTCGCGCTGGGCATCCGTCACGTGGGCCCCGTGGCCGCGCGCGAGCTCGCGCAGTGGTTCGGCTCGATCGACGCGATCCGATCCGCGAGTCGCGAGGAGCTGGCGGCGGTCGAAGGCGTAGGAGGCATCATCGCCGACTCGCTCATCGATTGGTTCGAGGTGGACTGGCACCGCGAGATAGTCGAGCGATGGGCGGGATCTGGCGCCCAACTGAGCACCCCGGGACACCCGGGACCGGGCGCCGCGGTCGTTTCCGGCGGAGTTCTTGACGGTGTCACCGTGGTGGCGACGGGCACGTTGGAGGGGTACACCCGCGAAGGCGCGCAAGAAGCGATCCTCCGTGCGGGGGGAAAGGCTGCTTCCAGCGTGTCGAAGAAGACCGACTTCGTCGCGGCCGGTCCCGGCGCCCGGTCCAAACTGGCAAAGGCGGAATCGCTCGGCGTGCGCATCATCGATGCGAATCAGTTCAAGCTTCTCGTCGAACAGGGGCCCGAGGCGTTGGAGGCGCTCGCCCCCGACGCCGGGTAGCGGGTCAGATGAGCGACTCGCGTCACGCGCGGGGCCACCGGACTGTCTCCGACCTACCGGCGAACTAGACTGTTCTGGTGTCTGAAATCACACCCGAACTCGTCCGGCACCTCGGAGTGCTCGCCCGGATCCGACTCGACGACGGCGAAGTGGAGCGCTTGACAGGGCAGCTCGACGCGATCGTCGACAACATCGCCAAGGTCTCCGAGGTCGCCACCCCAGAGGTCGTCGCCACAAGCCACCCGATCCCGCTCGAGAACGTCTTCCGCGACGACATTCCCGGCGGCGAACTGACCACCGCGCAGGTGCTGCAGAACGCCCCCGACGTGGCGGACCAGCGCTTCCGCGTCACCGCGATCCTGGGGGAGGAACAGTGAGCGACCTCACTCGCCTGACCGCGGCCGACCTCGCTGGACTCCTCGCCTCCGGTGAGGTCTCCAGTGTCGAGGCGACCCGCGCTCACCTCGACCGCATCGACGCCGTCGACGGTGACGTCCACGCCTTCCTGCACGTCAGCGACCACGCGCTGGACGTAGCGGCGGACATCGACGCGCGTCGAGCAAACGGACAGGACCTCGGCCCGCTCGCGGGCGTACCGTTGGCGATCAAAGACGTCCTCGTGACGACGGACATGCCTTCCACGAGCGGCTCGCGCATCCTCGAGGGCTTCATGTCCCCGTACGATGCGACGGTCGTCGCCCGATCGCGTGCCGCGGGACTTGTGCCGCTCGGCAAGACAAACATGGACGAGTTCGCCATGGGCTCCTCGACGGAGCACTCCGCCTACGGTCCGACGCGCAACCCTTGGGACCTGGAACGAATTCCCGGAGGCTCGGGGGGCGGCTCAGCAGCCGCGGTCGCCGCCTTCGAGGCACCGCTCGCCCTCGGATCGGACACCGGCGGGTCGATCCGTCAGCCGGCTCACGTGACCGGCACGGTCGGGCTGAAGCCGACCTATGGGGGAGTGAGCCGCTACGGCGCCATCGCGCTCGCATCGAGCTTGGATCAGGTCGGCCCTGTGAGCCGCACCGTGTTGGATTCCGCGCTGCTGCACGACGTCATCGGTGGCCACGACCCGCACGATTCGACCTCGCTCACCGACGCATGGCCGTCCTTCGCGGACGCGGCGCGGGAGGGTGCCCGCGGTGATGTCGTCAAGGGACTGCGCGTCGGCGTCATCCGAGAGCTCGACGATCAGGGTTTCCAGAAGGGCGTGTCGGAGTCGTTCCGCGCCTCGCTCGACCTCCTCGCCGCACACGGCGCCGAGATCGTCGACATCAGCGCCCCGCATTTCGAGTACGGCGTCGCCGCGTACTATCTGATCCTTCCCGCGGAGGCCTCCAGCAACCTCGCGAAGTTCGACTCCGTGCGCTTCGGGATGCGCGTCGATGTGCCGGGCGGCACCGTGGAAGACGTGATGGCCGCCACGCGCGAGGCGGGCTTCGGCGACGAAGTCAAGCGGCGCATCATCCTGGGAACTTATGCGCTGTCGGCCGGGTACTACGACGCCTACTACGGCTCAGCCCAGAAGGTTCGCACGCTCATCCAGCAGGACTTCGCACAGGTATTTGGCAGCGTCGACGTCATCGCGACGCCGTCGGCGCCGACGACGGCATTCCGTCTCGGCGAGAAGGTCGACGACCCGCTGCAGATGTACCTCAATGACGTGACCACGATTCCGGTCAACCTCGCAGGGGTGCCGGGCATCTCGTTGCCCTCGGGTCTCGCATCCGACGACGGGCTCCCGGTCGGAATCCAGTTCATCGCACCGGCGCGTGAGGATGCACGTTTGTACCGCGTCGGCGCAGCCCTTGAGGCGCTGCTGGCAGATCAGTGGGGGGCGCCGCTCTTGGACAGGGCGCCGATTCTGGGAGGAGCACGCTGATGGCTCGGGACACGTTGATGGACTACGAGAAGGCGCTGGAGCTCTACGAGCCCGTGCTCGGTTTCGAGATCCACGTCGAACTCAACACCAAGACGAAGATGTTCTCGTCGTCGCCGAACCCGGCGAACGAGGAGTTCCACGACGCTGCGCCGAACACGCTCGTCTCACCCGTGGACATGGGTCTGCCCGGCTCGCTGCCGGTCGTCAATGCCGTCGCCGTCCGTTCCTCGATCAGCCTCGGCCTCGCGCTGGGATGTTCGATCGCCCCGTCGAGTCGTTTCGCGCGGAAGAACTACTTCTATCCGGACCTCGGAAAGAACTATCAGATCTCGCAGTACGACGAGCCGATCGCCTTCGACGGCTCCGTACGGATTGAGCTCGAGGGAGGCGAGGTCCTCGACATTCCGATCGAACGCGCACACATGGAGGAGGACGCCGGCAAGCTCACCCACGTCGGCGGCAGCGGGCGCATTCAGGGCGCCGCATCCTCACTCGTCGACTACAACCGCGCGGGCGTTCCCCTCGTCGAGATCGTGACCCGTCCGATCGTCGGTACCGACCACCGCGCGCCCGAGGTCGCGAAGGCCTACATCGCGACGGTTCGTGACATCGTGCGTTCCCTCGGTATCTCCGAGGCGCGTATGGAGCGCGGCAACCTGCGCTGCGATGCGAACGTCTCGCTGCGTCCGCGTGGACAGGAGAAGCTGGGTACCCGTACGGAGACCAAGAACGTGAACTCGATGCGATCGGTCGAGCGTGCCGTGAAGTACGAGATCCAACGTCAGGCGGCCATCCTGCACGCCGGCGGGACGATCACGCAGGAGACTCGGCACTGGCACGAGGACACCGGGACGACCTCACCGGGTCGCCCCAAGTCCGACGCAGACGACTATCGCTACTTCCCCGAGCCCGATCTGCTGCCGGTGTCGCCGAGCGAAGAGCTCATCGAAGAGTTGCGTGCGGCCCTGCCGGAGGCTCCCGCGGCGCGTCGTCGGCGGCTGAAGGACGAGTGGAGCTTCACGGATCTGGAGTTCCAGGACGTCGCCAATGGCGGCCTCCTCGATGACGTCGCAGCGACCATCGCGGCGGGAGCGACCCCCGCCGCCGCGCGGAAGTGGTGGACCGGAGAGCTCACGCGCCTTGCCAACGCCCAGGGCGTAGAAGCCTCCGGGCTGATTTCGCCCGGGCACGTCGCAGAGGTTCAGGCCCTCGTGGACGCCGGGACCCTGACGGACAAGCTCGCGCGACAGGTGCTCGAGGGTGTCATCGCAGGGGAGGGCACGCCCCAGGAGGTGGTCGACGCTCGCGGGCTCGCCGTGGTCTCGGACGACACCGCTCTCGTCGCCGCGATTGACGAAGCGCTGGCGGGCCAGCCGGACGTGCTGCAGAAGATCCGCGACGGCAAGGTCCAGGCGGCCGGTGCGATCATCGGCGCGGTCATGAAGGCGATGCGTGGTCAGGCGGATGCAGCGCGCGTGCGGGAGCTGATTCTAGAGCGTGCCGCCCAGTGACCTCGGCGCGGTGACCCGCAACCCAGTGGTGTCGATGCGGTGAGCGCCGAGCCCCGCCCGCGTGACGGGTGAGGCGCATCACCTCCTCGTCACGCGGCGCCGAGGCGCCCGCGGCCCGGGAGGTCACCCGTGGGAGTCAACGCTGTCAGTTCGCTCGCGGTCAGACCCTGCCCCACGCAGCGCAGAGTGTTGTCCACATGCACGGCCATGAAGTGGGCGGCTCGTGCGACGTCGCCGGAGCGGATACAGGTGAACAGTCGGTCGTGCTCGGCGATGACCGCGGCAGGATCGAGCGACGTCGCGACGGAGTCGGCGACCCCGCTCGCATCCATCGCTGCCGACAGGTTCGCCTCCAGGTCAGCCAGAAGGCGGTTGCCGGACGCGCGTGCGATCGTGCCATGAAAGCGTGAGCACCGTGAGGCGCTGCCCGCGGGTGCCTCATCGACACCGCGGTGCGCGGGATCCATCTCGTCGGTGAGAGCCTGCTCCATGGCGCGGAGATCCTCGTCGCTCCGCTGAGCCGCCGCCGCCTGCGCGGCCTCGACGTCGATCGCACGCCGGAAGCCGATGAGCTCCGCAGGCGTGTAGGCGGAGAGAGCCTCGAGCAACAGGGAAGGGGTGGGGGTGCGTGAGCGTACGAACGTGCCTCGGGCCGTCAGCGATTCGACCATCCCGAGCGTCGCAAGCGATCGGATCGCCTCGCGCACCGTGGATCGCCCGACACCAAGTTCAGCGGTCAACTCGGGTTCGGTCGGGATGCGTTCGCCCACGGCCCATTCGCCGCAGGCGACACGCTCCTTGAGGCGTGCGAGGGTCTGACGCGCGAGAGCACTTCCCGAGGGTTCTGCCATCGGATCTCTCCTTCTCTCGGCCCGTCCGTTCATCAGATGAAGGCTTCATCAGATGATACGGTGAAGTAGTGCTTTCCGCCTCTGTTGATCCGTATGACGCTCTGTTGATCTGCTCCTTCGGGGGCCCGAACGGACCGGATGACGTGCTGCCGTTCCTCAAGAACGTGACGCGCGGAAAGGGCATCCCCGAAGAGCGCCTCGTCGAGGTTGGCGAGCATTACCACCACTTCGGCGGACGCAGCCCGATCAACGAACAGAACCTCGCCCTCCGAGACGCGGTCGAGCGAGAGTTGCGGGGGCGCGGTGTCGACCTGCCGGTGCTGTGGTCCAACCGGAACTGGCACCCCTATACGGTCGATGTCCTCCGCGACGCGGTGGCGTTCGGCGCACGTCGTTTCCTCGTGCTGGTGACGAGCGCGTACGCCTCGTACTCCGGGAGCCGACAGTACCGGGAGCACCTCGCGGCGGCACTGGAGGAGCTGGGGCACCCAGACGTGAGCGTGGATATCCTCCGCCCCTTCTTCAACGACGCCGGCTTCGTGCAGGCGAACGCGGATGCGGTCCGGGAGGCGGTCGATCGGCTCGGCGGCGAAGGACCCGTGCACATCGCCTATGTCACACACTCGATTCCGGACGCGATGCAGGATGCCTCTGCGGTCACGGGACCCGGATACCGCGAGCAGCACGAGGCTGTCCGCGCGGAGATCGACGCACGCCTTGATGCTGACGGCGTCTCCGCCACGTCCTCGCTCTCCTACTGCTCGCGGTCGGGCGACCCCCGCACACCGTGGCTGGAGCCGGATATCTCCGATGAGCTGGAACGACTGCACGGCAACGGCATCTCGCGCGTGGTCGTCGCGCCGATCGGCTTCATCTCCGATCACATGGAGGTGGCATTCGACCTCGACATCGAGGCGCGCGAGAGCGCGGTCGAGCTCGGGATGACAATGGAGCGCGCCGACACCGCCGGTATTCGCGCGCCCTTCGTCGCCGGGCTCGCGACGATGATCCTCGAACGAGCCGCACGTGAGCGGGGCGAGGTCGTCGCGCCGGAGGTTGTGGGTTCTTTTGATGCCTTCCCCGACGTCGCGCCCCCCGGAAGCTGTCGCATGCGTCACGGCGAAGTAACCGGCATTCCCGTCGTCGCGGGCGCCCAGGACTAAGGAGCAGAAATGACTGACGAGCACCCTCGGATCGATCACTCCGCGGTCGCCGACGAGATCAACGCATCAATCGCCTACGTCGGCTACTCGGTCTTCCGTGGGCACATCACCGATGGCAGTGCCATCGGGCACGCTCTCGCTGGCCTCGAGGGGCTCACCGTGCGCGGTTGGTATGACGTCGCGGGGTTCCGGGCGGATGCCGATGTGCTCGTGTGGTGGTTCGCTCCGACACCGGAGACGCTGCAGACGGCGTACCGCGTCCTCGAGGCCGACCCCGGTCTGGATCCGGTCTGGTCGGTCATCGGCGTGCACCGTCCGGCCGAGTTCAACCGCGGTCACGTCCCGGCGTTCCTGGCGGGCGAACAGCCTCGTGACTACCTGTGCCTGTATCCGTTCGTTCGGTCCCGCGAGTGGTACCTCCTTCCCGACGAAGAGCGCCGGGAGATGTTGCGAGAGCACGGCGCAGCAGCGCGGGACTACCGCGACGTCCTCGCCAACACCGTCGCCTCCTTCGGACTCGGTGATTACGAATGGCTGCTCGCCTTCGAAGCGAATGACCTCACACGGATCGTCGATCTGATGCGTGAGTTGCGCGCGACCGGCGCGCGACGCCATGTCATCGAGGAGACTCCGTTCTTCACCGGCCCACGCGTCGAACTCGAAGACCTGGCCGCGCGCTGACCCCCTGTCGGAGGCTTCGCCGACAATAGAGGTATGGGACGAGGCGACGGACGCGGCCGCATGGTCTCGGCAGAAGGCGCCGACGACACCGGCACGAAGTTCCTCCACGTCGACATGGACGCGTTCTACGTCGGAGTCGAGATCCTTCACGACCCGTCGTTGCGCGGCAAAGCGATCGTCATCGGCGCTCCGGACGCGCGCTCGGTCGTCTCCAGCGCGTCCTACGAAGCCCGCCAGTACGGCGTGCGTGCCGCGATGCCGGTGGGGCAGGCGCTGCGGCTGTGCCCGCACGCCATCGTCGTGCCGCCTCACTTCGATCGGTACGTCGCCGCGTCGCGGCAGGTGATGGAGGTCTTCCGTTCGATCACGCCCCTCGTGGAGCCGCTGTCCATTGATGAAGCCTTCCTCGACGTCGCGGGGGCGCGGCGACTGTGGGGTTCACCCGCCCAGATCGCGCGGCTTGTGCGAGAGCGCGTGCGCGCCGACACCGGGCTCACCTGCAGTGTCGGTGTCGCGGCGACCAAGCACGTCGCGAAGATGGCGTCTACCCTGGCCAAGCCGGACGGTCTCCTCGTCGTCAGCGGACCAGAGACGCTCGATTTCCTTGCCGCACGACCGGTCGGCGCGCTCTGGGGCGTCGGGCCCAAGGCAGCGCAGTCGCTCCTCGAACGTGGCATCCGGACGGTGGCGGATATTCGGGAGACACCGGACGTCGTCTTGGACCGCGCCCTCGGACCCGCGATGAGCGCCCGAGTGCGCGAGCTGGCCAGAGGTGTGGACGCGCGCGAAGTCGAGGTCGAGCGCCGAGAGAAGAGCGTGGGGCATGAGGAGACCTTCTCGACCGATATCGACAACGCCGCCGTCCTCCGCTCCGAGCTGCGTCGACTCTCCGATCGTGTGGGGGTGCGCCTGCGAGCGGGAGACTGGGAGGCACGCACGATCGCCATCAAGGTTCGCGCCTCCGACTTCACCACCCACACTCGATCGGTGACGCTTCCCGAGCCCACCCAGGTCGGCCAGCGCATCGGGGACGCGGCCATTGACCTGTTCGACAAGCTTGCGCTGCACGTTCCGGTGCGCCTGGTGGGCGTCCGCGCGGAGCGCCTCGTCGCTGCGCACCGCGCGGACGGTCTGCTGTGGGACGACGATCAGGAGTGGCGGCGCATCGACGAGGCGCTCGACGTCACGCGTGAGCGATTCGGCGGCGGCGCGGTGACACGCGCGAGTGTCCTCGGACCGCGCCGCGACTTCGGAGCACTGCCCACCAACCCTCGCGACCCGGGAGTCTCCTGAGGCGCCTCGCCAGGGACGCCCGGTCGGGTTACGGTGGGACCATGCCCAACATTGCACTTGAACTTGGAAAGCAGAGCGCGTCGGTCGGAGTATCGAGCGTCTACGGCGAACAGCAGGACGTTGACGGCATTCGCCTCGTTCCTGTCGCCCTCGCCTGGCATGGTTTCGGTGCCGGCGAAGACTCTGACGGCTCCACCGGTGGCGGTGGCGGCGGCGCTGCCATCCCCGTGGGTGCCTATATCCGCAAGGGCTCTGATCTGCGCTTCGAGCCGAACCTTGTCGCGCTTCTGGCCGTTGCGGTTCCCCTGGTCTGGGTGAGCGGGAAGGCGCTCAAGGGCATCATTCGTGTCCTCAAGAAGTAGCGCTCACCGCTTCACAGACGACGCCTTGCGCCATGTGGCGCAGGGCGTCGTTTCTCGTGTCGCGCACCTGGAGGCGCCGATCGTCCTCATTGATGGGCGGAGCGGCGCCGGTAAGACCAGCCTGGCCCACGCGGTCGCCTCGCTGTCGCGCATGCCGGGCAAGGTGCTCTCTCTGGACGATGTTTACCCGGGGTGGGACGGTCTCGAGGCCGCGACACGGCTCGTCGCGGAGGAGATCCTCCCGGCTCTGCGTGCGGGGCGTGCCGCCCGGTGGCGTGGATGGGATTGGGAGAGATCGGCCCCCGGGTCCTGGCACATCGCCGAACCGGGCGGCCTGTGGGTGATCGAGGGATGCGGCGCTCTCACCGCCGACACGCGGCGCAATGCAGACTGGACGGTATGGGTCGACGGTCCCGAGGCCGTTCGCAAGCAACGAGCGCTGGCACGCGATGGGGAAGGATATGCGCCGTGGTGGGATCGCTGGGCGGACCAGGAGAGCGCCCATATTGCTGACCATGCACCGCAGAACTGGGCAGACGAGGAAGTCAGCCTCTGAGGGGAGTATCGTCGTCCAGCGCGCTGACCAGCCCTTCGAGTCGGGCACCGAGCCACGCGTAGATGCCGAAGCGTGGATCGTCGCCGTCGAAGTCGTCCTCGTGACGGATGTCCAGCCGTGACGCCAAGACGAGGCGGATAGCGGCCAGCGTGCGAAGCCACGCGCCGGTGGCGTTCGGATCCAGAGTGATGGTGCGCTCTTCCTCGGCGTCGACGCGGTCCACGTCCCCCGGGCGGACGGGCCTGCCATTGATCGCGAGTGATGCGAGGACAGTGTCGGCCTCGTCGCGGCGCCGATCGAGCAGATCGGACTCCGTCAGCCGTCGAAACTCTGCCGAGGCGTCGTCGTCATCGCGGTACGCGTTCGGCACGAGGCGCGCCACGGCCGGGTCACCCGAGTCCGTAGCGTTCGTGTCGGCGACGAGCTCTCGGAACTGCTCGACGAGGTCGGTCAGGTGAGCTGCTTCCAGCCCCGACAGAGTCAGGACGATGAGCTTTTCAGTCACTGCGGTGTTCTCCTCACGGTCGCCCAGAGGCCATAGTCGTGCATGGCACGCGTGTGCAGTTCCATCTGCTCGCGCCCGCCCTCGGCCACGACAGCAAAGCCGTCGTGGTGCACCGACAGCATGAGCCGTTCGGCCTCGGCGCGCGAATAACCGAAGTACTCACGAAAGACGCGCACGACATAGCTCATCAGGTTGACGGGATCGTTCCAGACCACGGTCTGCCATGCATCATCGCCGACGAGGAGCAGCTCCTCCTCGAGATCCGAAACAGGTGCCGCTGGCATCGACATCAGGCCCACCCCAGCTCGTGCAGGCGCGCATCGTCGATGCCGTAGAAGTGTGCGATCTCGTGCACCAGGGTGGTGTGGACTTCGTCACGCAGCTCGTCCAGGTCATCGCAGGCGTTGAGGTGCGGTTCGCGGAAGACCGTGATGCGGTCGGGGAGGTCGCCGAGTCCGTAGCGGTCGCGCTCGGTGAGGGCGAGTCCGTCGTAGACGCCGAAGAGGTCGAGGCTGCCGTCTTCCGGGCGATCTTCGATGAGGAACACCACATTCTCCAGACCCGCGAACATGTCGTCGGGCAGCCGGTCGAGCTCTTCGGTGACGAGCGCCTCGAACGCATCCGCGTCCATCTCGATCATCATGTCATTCCGTGGGGTGTGTGGTCGGGGTGCGGACGTCCGTGCGGACGTCATTCAAGGCTAACCCGTGCGGCGAGACGAGCCTGAGTCACAGGTACGACCCACGTCTTGCGTATGGTTCGCAGGAGAACTCATAGCGAGGCGGTGGGGAGCAGTATGGGGTGGCTAACGGGGCTCGAACCCGCGACCCCCGCGACCACAACGCGGTGCTCTACCAACTGAGCTATAGCCACCGTGTGCCCGATGAACAGGCAACTACACAAGTGTATTACAGGCCTGGCGTGAACGACGAAACGACGGTGGCGGCAGTCGTGCGCGCGAAGTTGCTCGAGGGACCGGGCTCTGCGACGAACACCGCTTCGCGATAGTAGGCCAGCTCGCGGATGGACTCCTGGATATCTGCGAGGGCGCGGTGTCCGCCGTCCTTGGCGGGGGCGTGAATGTATGCCCGCGGGAACCACCGCTTGGCCAGCTCCTTGATGCTCGATACGTCCACATTGCGATAGTGCAGATACGTGTCGACTTCGGGCATGTATTTCGCCAGGAACATGCGGTCTGTGCCGATCGTGTTGCCTGCCAGCGGAGCGCGTGCGGGCGGCGTGAACTGCGAGATGTACTCGAGGACCTGCGCCTGCGCCTCCTCCAAGGTGATGCCGCCGGCAATCTCATCGATCAGCCCGGAGGTGGTGTGCATGTTCGTCACGAACTCGCTCATGTTCTCCAGCGCCGCATCGGACGCCTTGATGACCAACTGCAGTCCGTCATCGAGGGCGTTAAGGTCGAAGTCCGTCACAATGACGGCGATCTCCACCAACTCATCGATCGCAAGATCAAGCCCAGTCATTTCACAATCGATCCAGACCAGACGGTCTGCCGTCGTATCACGCCCCATTTCTCCAGTCTAGTCCTGCGAATAGACCCGCGTCCGAAACCATCCCCAGGTCACGCGCGTGATCCGACAGTGGACTCCGGACCGGATACCCTGGAGACGCGCCTCCGTAGCTCAGGGGATAGAGCGGCGGCCTTCTAATCCGCGGGTCGATGGTTCGAATCCATCCGGGGGCACTTAAGTTTCGTCGTCTGCGCGGCACTCTAGCGCGTGACGGGCCGCAGGCGTACCGTCGGAACTGCCGAAAGGAGTTCGATGATGAGCACCACTGAGACCGCATCCGCGCTGTGGGTCGCATATGGAAACGATGGCGTCGTCGGTACCGTCCGTAAGGGTGAAGACGGTTACACCGTCACGATGGCCGGAGCCGATGCCGCTGCGGGAACGTACCCGTCGATGGAGATCGCGAAGAGCGCGCTTCACGCCCGGCTGAAGCCAGGAGCTGATTGGCCGTCATTCCGGCAGCATTGAGGCGCGTGTCGTCCGCGTCGCGCGAGAGGCAGGCCCCTGGCGTGTCGAGACGCGGAGGATGCGCATCGCGACCTGCGTGAGGGGCCCGATCAGCAGGGCGAACATCACGGTGCCGAGGCCGACCGTCCCTCCGAGGAGCCATCCCGCGGCGAGGACCGTCACTTCCACCGTCACGCGTGCGCGCCAGATCGGCCAGCCAAGTCGTGCGTTGAGCCCCGTCATGAGCCCGTCCCGAGGTCCTGCGCCCCAGTTCGCGCCCAGGTAGATCGCCGAAGCGAGGGCGACCAGTGTGATGCCGCCGAGGAGCAGCGCGAGTTGCGCCACCAGCCCGCGAGCGGGGGGCAGGACGTCCAGCGTGAGTTGCAATGCCGTGCCGACGACGAGGATGTTCGTGATCGTTCCGAGCCCGGGCTTCTGTCGGAGCGGAACCCAGAGGAACAGCACGACGAATCCGAGAAGGTTGGTGACCCAACCGATACCCCACCCGGTACGCAGGGACAGTCCTTCCGCCAGCACCGTCCAGGGATCGATGCCCAGACCAGCGCTGACCGTCATCGCCAGTCCGGCGCCGTAGAGGAATTGGCCACCGAGAAGTCGCATAATCCGAATCAGCATGGAAACTATCCCATCAAAGATTGGACCGCCAGACGCAGTCCAATTCGGATACGGTGGAACGGTGGACGCTCGAATCTCATCCCGGACTCTTGCCGCGGCGCTCGGCGGCTGGCGGACGCGGACTCCGGTGTACGAAGCCCTCGCAGACGGCGTGCGTCTGCTGTGCCTCGATAATCGCCTGCCGCCGCACACGGGTCTCCCCGCCGAGCGCGAGTTGGCTGCCACCCTCGGCGTCAGTCGCGCCACGGTGGCGTCTGCCTACAGCAGCCTGCGCTCTTCCGGCCACATCGAGAGCGTGGGCGGATCGGGGAGCGTCACGTTGCCGCAGCGACGTGAGGACCCGGGGCTCTCACCCCTTGCTGACGACGGAATCGACCTGCAGCGGGCGAGCCCCCCGGCGTGGCCGGGGCTTGCTGGGTTGTTCGCGCACGTCGCGGCTGACGCGGCACCATTGCTTGCCCGACTCGGCCACGACACGACGGGCAGCCTCGCTCTGCGCACCTGTATTGCCGAACGCTACACCGCGGCGGGGGAGCCAACCGATCCTGAGCAGATCCTCGTCACCAACGGCGCTCAGAGCGCGATCGCGCTCATCGCGCGGACGCTGTCACGTCGGGGTGACCGCGTCGCGATCGAGACCCCGACCTACCCCCACGCCGCGGAAGCGTTCCGGGAAGCAGGCGGTCGCCTCGTACCGCTTCCGGTGTCGGCGCGTGACGGGTGGGACCTCGATCGCGCGCAGGATGCGATCAGCCGAGCTCAGCCGTCGCTCGCGTACCTCATGCCGCGGTTTCACAATCCGACGGGCGCCGTGATGTCTCCGCTGGAGCAGGCCACGTTCGAGTCGCTCGCGCGCAGGCAGGGAGCGACGCTCATCGTCGATGAGACCACGGCCGACCTCGCCATCGACGAGGAGCCGGGGCTGTCTTTCACGGGAGCGCCCGTCATCCGAATTGGGTCGCTGAGCAAGTCGGTGTGGGGCGGACTGCGAATCGGGTGGGTCCGCGCTCGCGCAGATGTCATTCGGCGTCTTGCGGCGGCGCGTCCGAGTTCCGACTTGGGTACTCCCGAGTGGGAGCAGGCGGTGGCCGTGCGTGTGTTCGATCACCTGCCCGAGGTCCTCTCACAACGGTCGGCGTTTCTGCGCGCCGGCCGCGACCGCACTCTCGCGGCGCTCGCGCACTTCCTCCCGGAATGGGATGTGCCCCGTGTGAGCGGTGGGGTGAGTCTCTGGGCGGGCCTTGACCGACCGCTCAGCTCGGCCCTCGTCCTCGCGGCCCGGGAGGAACGGCTGTACCTCTCAGCGGGTGCGCGATTTGCCGCGACGAGCGGACACGATCAGTACCTCCGGATCCCGTTCACGGCGCCGGAGGCGGAGATGCAGCGTGCCGTGGAGATTCTGAGTCGGGTCTGGCCGCACGTGATCGCTCGAGTCCCTCGGAGCGCACAGCTCATGACGGACTCCGTCGTCTGAGGCCCGTGGCGCCGTGTCATGATGCGGTGAGTTCCCACGGGAACACGGGGATTGCGCCGCGCGTTAGGTTGAGGGAGACGTAGGGAGAAACATGGAGACGTACATCCTCGCCGGCGGGTGCTTCTGGTGCCTTGATGCGGCTTATCGTGCGCTGAACGGTGTTAAGTCGGTGGAGTCCGGCTACATCGGCGGCATGCGCCCGTACCCCAGCTACGAACAGGTGTGCACCGGCGCGACCGGTCACGCAGAAGCGGTCGCGGTCACCTTCGACCCCGACGTGATCCCCTCCGAGGTCATCCTGGACGCGTTCTTCACGATGCATGACCCACGCCAGCTCAACCGCCAAGGCAACGACGTCGGTACGCAGTACCGATCTGCCATGTTCCCGCAAAGCGACGCGCAGCGGGAGGAATTTCTCGCCGCGATCGACCGAGCGAATGAGATGTGGGGTGGCGGCGTTGTCACCACGATTGAGGACGCGGATGTGTTCTACCCGGCCGAGGACTACCACCAGGACTTCTTCGCGAAGAACCCCGGGCAGGGGTACTGCCTCGCGGTGGCCGTGCCCAAGGTGAACAAGGTGCGTGCGGCCTTCTCGGAGTACATCGCGCGCTGACGGGCGTCCTCCCCAGACGAGTATGGGGTTCACCGTTCCCACACTCTTCCCACCTGCGGGCTGGCTGCGACGCGCGTGCCTCGACAATCGAGTCAGCTCCGGCGCCCACGGGCACTGGGCGTCGGAGCACCGACCGGAGGGAGATTGTCATGGCCGAGCAGGTCACCATCATCGGAAACATCGCGACGGACCCCGAGCGCAGTCAGACACAGACCGGTGTTCCGGTCGTCACGTTCCGACTCGCCGCAGGGGAGCGACGAAAGGATCCGCAGACCGGTCAGTGGAGCGAGGTGCACACCAACTGGTACCGCGTCTCCGCGTACCGTGCACTGGCCGACAATGCCGCTGCGTCCTTGCGCAAGGGTGAGCGAGTGCTCGTGACGGGCAGGCTCCGGTTGCGCACGTGGGAGTCCAACGGCAAATCCGGGCACGAGGCGGAGGTCGATGCCGATGCGCTGGGGCACGACCTGCTGTGGGGGAGTTCGTCGTTCACGCGTAACGTGCCCCAGCGGCAGACGTCGCCCGCGACGACCGCCGCACCGGACGGGGGAGGAGATGGCACGGCCGCGGAAGCCTGGACGGCCCCGGCCACCGCGGACGCCACGCCCTTCTAGCCCTAGACTCGCGGGGTGAGCCAGGCCGGACGACGTCGGAGACTCCTCAGTACCGGGGGGCTTTCGTTTGCGATCCTCATGCTCGCCGGGTGTGCTCCGGAGATCCCAGCACCACCGTCTCCGCCCGCGAGTGCGACACCCGAGAGCTCCGCAAGTCCCACGCCCGGCGGGGGACTCATCGCGTCCGGGAGCGCTGACGAGAATCTCCCGTGGTTCGCGGCCACAGTCTCCCGGGTGTGGGACCTTGATCAGAGCGTGCACGGTCAGGACTACCTCGATGCGCTCGCGACGGCAGGCTTTCCGAAGGAGGCCATTCAGGTGACCGATGACCGTACGAGTGTGGGTAACCCGGCGGACAGTATTCAGTTCGCCGTCCTGTGGGACGGATCCTGTCTCATCGGCCAGGTAGGTCCCTCGGTCGACGGTCCGATCACGATTGTGGCACCGGAGCTCGTAGCCGGCGGTTGTCTCGTGGGAGCGACGCGCGATATTCAGTGGTGACCGGGGCCGAACCCGTCCGCTCGTGGCGTAGGAGGCCCTCCTGGGCGCGGGCGGACGTACCCACTCGGTAGGCTGGGACGCTGACACTGCGAACACAGGAAAGAGCGGAAAACGTGGCTGAGTACATCTATCAGATGGTTCGCGCGCGCAAGGCGGTCGGCGACAAGCTGATCCTCGACGACGTGACGATGGCCTTCCTCCCGGGCGCCAAGATCGGCATGGTCGGACCCAACGGTGCCGGTAAGTCGACGATCCTCAAGATCATGGCGGGCCTGGATAAGCCCTCCAACGGCGATGCGGCACTCGCTCCCGGGTTCACCGTCGGCATCCTCATGCAGGAGCCCGAGCTGGACGAGTCGAAAACCGTCCTGGAGAACATCCAAGACGGCATCGCCATCAAGGCGAAGCTTGACCGGTTCAACGAGATCTCCGCGCTGATGAGCGACCCCGACGCCGACTTCGACACCCTTCTTGCCGAGATGGGTACCCTTCAGGAGGAGATCGACGCGGCCGACGCGTGGGACCTTGACTCCCAACTGGAACAGGCGATGGATGCGCTGCGGACGCCGCCGGGCGATGCGTCCGTGAGCAACCTCTCGGGTGGTGAGAAGCGACGCGTCGCACTGACGAAGCTTCTGCTGCAGAAGCCCGACCTTCTGCTGCTGGATGAGCCGACGAACCACCTCGACGCCGAAAGCGTGCTGTGGCTGGAACAGCATCTTCAGAGCTATCCCGGCGCTGTCATCGCGATCACGCACGATCGGTACTTCCTCGACAACGTCGCGGAGTGGATCGCCGAAGTGGACCGCGGGCGCCTCATCGGGTACGAGGGCAACTACTCGACCTACCTCGAGAAGAAGGCTGAGCGCCTGAGCATTCAGGGCAAGAAGGATGCGAAGCTCGCCAAGCGCCTCAAGGACGAGCTGGAGTGGGTTCGCTCCAACACCAAGGGGCGTCAGGCCAAGTCCAAGGCACGTCTGGCTCGCTACGAAGAGATGGCCTCCGAGGCGGAGCGGACGAAGAAGCTCGACTTCGAAGAGATTCAGATCCCGCCGGGGCCGCGTCTGGGAAGCGTCGTGATCGAAGCGAAGAACCTCGAGAAGGGCTTCGGCGACCGTTCCCTCATCGACGGTCTCAGCTTCAGCCTGCCGCCGAACGGCATCGTGGGCGTCATCGGCCCCAACGGCGTCGGAAAGACGACGCTGTTCAAGACGATCGTCGGCCTCGAACCGCTCGACGGCGGCGACCTCAAGATCGGTGAAACGGTCAAGATCAGCTACGTCGATCAGGGTCGCTCCAACATCGATCCCAACAAGTCGCTGTGGGAGGTGGTCTCCGATGGACTGGACATCATCACCGTCGGCAAGATCGAGATCCCGTCCCGTGCGTACGTGTCGAAGTTCGGCTTCAAGGGGCCCGACCAGCAGAAGAAGGCCGGCGTTCTCTCCGGCGGTGAGCGCAACCGTCTCAACCTCGCGCTCACGCTCAAAGAGGGCGGCAACCTGCTGCTGCTCGACGAACCGACGAACGACCTCGACGTCGAGACTCTCCAGTCGCTGGAGAACGCTCTTCTTGAGTTCCCCGGGTGCGCTGTGGTGATCACACACGACCGGTGGTTCCTCGACCGCGTCGCGACGCACATTCTGGCCTACGAGGGCACCGATGAACACCCGGACAAGTGGTACTGGTTCGAGGGGAACTTCGAAGCGTACGAGGCGAACAAGATCGAGCGACTCGGACCCGACGCGGCGAACCCGCACCGTTCCACGCATCGCAAGCTGACGCGTGACTGACGCGGCGTCGTCGTCGGGGCAACGTCTCCACGTCCCCATCGCCCTGAGGTGGGGCGATCTCGACGCGTTCAACCACGTCAACAACACCTCCATGCTCAAGCTCCTTGAGGAGGCGCGTGTCCGTGCCTTCTGGGGTGCTGAACATGGCGAGGAGGTGCCCACCACGGCGGTACTCCGCCCGGG
Source organism: Microbacteriaceae bacterium PS02070 (assembly GCA_029959865.1). Lineage (GTDB taxonomy): Bacteria > Actinomycetota > Actinomycetes > Actinomycetales > Microbacteriaceae > Microbacterium. Next base: position 166,651 of record JASCPE010000004.1, read on the forward strand.
GCCTGCGGGGGGACAGCTGATGCTGATCGCCCGTCAGGAGATCGAGTACCTCGCGCCGGTTCCGTACCGACGGGACCCGCTCGACATCCAGCTGTGGTTCTCCTCGTTTGGCGGTTCCAGCGTCGAGGTGTCGTACGAGGTCTTCAGCCCGGCCGGGGCCGAGCCACAGACGCTTTACGCCCGGGCGAAGAGTGTGGTCGTGATGGTCGACGCCGCCACGGGGAAACCCACGCGACTGACCGACGAGATGCGCGGTGCGTGGTCACCGTACGCGGGACCGGCCGTGGCAATGGGTCAGCGCCGCTGAGCCTCAGCTGTGGCGGGGTGGGTGGGGTGCCGACGCCGTCGTGCGTCGCGTGACCGGCACCCGCTCCGGTCACCGATGCTCGGGAATGCGGACCATGATCTCCTGCGCGACCGACGCCGCCAACTCGCCGTCCCTGCGGAAAATGCGTCCGGTGGCGAGGCCCCTTCCGCCGCGTGCGTTGGGCGACTCCTGCACGTACAGCAGCCATTCATCGACTCGCGCGGGTGCGTGCCACCACATCGCGTGGTCGAGGCTCGCGACGTTCAGGCCGGGGTGGGACCACGCGATGCCGTGGGCACGGAGCACGGACTCCTGAATGCTGAGGTCGCTGAGGTAGGCCAGGAGCGCGCGCTGAAGCCGCGGATCGTCCGGGAGCGCCGCACGCGTACGCATCCAGACGGCCTGGTGCGGCTCCGCCGAGTCGACGGCAGCGTAGATCGGCGATGACACGTGCCGTACCTCGATCGGTGTGTCCGCCGCGGTGCGGATCCACTCCGGATATGCGCCGCCGACACGGAGGTGGCTGGGGGTGAGCTCGTCGGGGTCAGGAATGCCGTGCGGCGGTGTGGCGGAGTGCTCCAGTCCCTCGCTCTCATGCTCGAACGAGGCGATCATCGAAAAGATCGGGATCCCGCGCTGATAGACCTGCGTTCGCCGACGGGCGAAGGACCGCCCGTCGTGGATGCGGTCGACCCCGATCGTGACGGGTTCGTTTGCGTCACCGGGACGGAGGAAGTAGCCGTGCATCGAATGGGGGATGCGTCCGGGCTCGACCGTGCGCTCAGCGGCAAGGACCGCCTGCGCGAGGACCTGACCGCCGAAGATGCGACCGCTCGGCATCGGGTGCGATTCGGCGGTGAAGATGTCCTCAGCCGTGCGTGCCAGCGGGTCGCGGAGGTCGAGCACCCGCAACATCCTGGCGACCGACTCTTCTGCTTCAGCCACTGACCCTCCGCTCACTTGCTCTTGGTAGTTTAGGGCGGATGGCTTCGACCCTTGTCTTCCGCGACGCGGACTCCGCGGCAGACGCATTGACCTTTGCGCAGCGCGCGGCACCGATCTCCGACGGACTGATCAGACTCCGCGCAGAAGGCGGCGTGTTGGCCATCACCGCTGCGGCGCTGGCACCGACCGGACTCATGGACCAGGCTCCCACGATCGTCGGAATGCGCGTGGCCGCCGTCGATCCGGAACTGATCTGCGACCTCGTCATCGAGGCGTCCGGTCTGGCGCAGACGCACACGGCGACGGAGTTGAGCCTTCCCGAGTCGGGCACGAGTGCCGCCTGGGCGGGCATCTCCCCGCCCCGGCGCGGCTGGATTCGCGAGGGAGGCATCCACGCCCAGCAACTCGCCGCGCGCGCACAGTGGGGCATCGCGGAGGTGGCACAGACGACGCCGACCTCCGCCGGCGAGGACATCGTGAACGCGGTGCGGAGCCGTGTCTGGGGCGCGTCAGATCCAGAGCTGTCCTTTCAGCCCCGCGGTGTCGCGTTCGCAGCGCACGCGTTCGGGTTCGTCGGCGGAGAGGAAACGGCGGGGGTCTTCCGGAGCGGGTCCTGGGTGCGCGTGTCCCTGCGTCGTGGCCATGTCCTCGTCCGCCGAACCGTCCGAGAGGGACTGACCGCCGTGCGCGCCACCGGCGCGGGGTGAGCCCGGTCTGAACTCGTTCGTCGGGTAGGTCGTCAGGACGCCGCGGGAGGCTCCGGAGCGCTCACTGGGGTGGGATCGAAGGTGTTGACCATGGCATGCGCAGCGCGCTCGAGGTAGTCCCACAGTGTCGCCTCATGGAGGGGAGACAAGTCGAGTGCGTCGACGGCACGGCGCATGTGCAGGAGCCACCGATCGCGCGCGTCGGGGTTCACATGGAATGCGAAATGGCGCATGCGCAAGCGCGGGTGGCCCCGGGTCTGCGAGTAGGTCGTCGGCCCGCCCCAGTACTGCTCCAGGAACAGGCGGAGACGATCCTCGGCAGGCCCCAGGTCCTCCTCCGGATACATCGGACGCAGCACAGGGTCGTCAGCCACCCCGCGGTAGAACTCGGAGACGAGCCGGTCGAACGTGTCGTGTCCGCCGACCTGGTCGTAGAAGGACGGGCCGTCGCTCACGGTGTGTCATCCTCCGCGGCCGGATCCTTCTTCGGCTTCCACACCGGGCGCGCGCCCTTCTTCGTTGCAACGGAGGTGGGAGCGGTGGTGGGCGGATTCGCGCCGCGAACGCGTTGAGCGCCTTCCAAGCCGGTCAGAGTGACCGACGAGAGCTGCGCGAGATCCACCCCGAGGCCTGTGATGGCGGCGCGCAAACGGACGCGCAGCTCCTGTGCCACGTCGTCCTTCGCGGTGGCGCGCGTCTTCATGACCAGGCGAACGACGAGGGCATCTCCGTCCACCGACTCCAGGCCCCAGATCTCGGGCTGCTCCAACACGCGAGTGCGCCACTTCTGATCAGAGGTGAGCGACTTGGCGGCGGCGAGCATCGCCTTTTCTACCGCCGGGAGGTCGGCGTCGGCCGGGACGGCGAGGTCGATGATGACCCGGGACCATCCCTGCGACATGTTGCCGATGCGGGTGATCTCCCCGTTGCGCACGTACCAGAGCGTGCCGTTCACATCGCGCACGTGGGTGACGCGGATGGCGACGTACTCGACGATGCCGGTGGCCAGTCCCAGGTCGACGACGTCGCCGATGCCGACCTGGTCCTCCGCGACGATCAGGATGCCGTTGAGGACGTCCTTCACGATGTTCTGTGCGCCGAAGCCGAGCCCCGCGCCCACAGCAGCGGTCAGGAGCGCGAGCGAGCCGAGCGCGCCCGGTGCCAGGACGTTCATGACGAGCAGCAGGGTGATCACGACGACGGTGACATTGACGATGTTGTGCAGGATCGACCCGAGCGTGCGTGTGCGTTGGATGATGCGCACACTCGCGAGCGGCGAGTTCTCAATCGCGCGGGTATCGGCGACATTTGCGCGGAGCTTCGCGCCCTCGACGATGCGCTTGACGACGCGGCTGATGAGCAGACGCAAGAGCCAGGCGATGATGATGGCGCCGCCGATGATGGCCGCGGCACCGAGCGCGCGCCACCCGATGGTCATCGCGGCGCTCGCGACATTGTCCCAGAATTCACTGGTTGAGCCGCTGGAATCGGTGGTTTCCGAGGGTACGAGTCTCATCGAGTCGATCCTACTGAGCGCCGGCTTTCGGTGGCCTGTGTAACGCACGCGGCGCCAGAGGGTGTGCCTCCGGCGCCGCGTACATAAGTCACAGAAGGCGCTACTGCGCGTCACGCTCCTGAACAGCGAGCGCGCGCTCCACGCCCGCAAGATTCTCGTTGACGAGCCGTCGCAGGGCAGCAGGGGCATCCGGATGCTCCGTCAGCCACGTGCGGGTCGCGTCCCGCAGAGCCACGTCCGCGAGGCCGGCCGGGTACAAGCCCACGATGAGGTAGTTGGCGATCTGGTAGGTCCGGTTGTTCCAGATCGGCAGCAGCATGTCGAAGTAGTCACCGACGAACTCGCGGAGTGCGGACACCCCGGCCGGGTGCGTGAACCCCAGCGCGGAAGACCGCACGAGCGTGTTGGGAAGATCGTCCGACTCGATCAGAGACGCCCAGGCGGCACGCTTCGCATCGACCGCCGGCAGAGCCGCCTTGGCCTGCGCGGCGAACTCGCCGCCCTTCGCGGTGTTATCGGCGTCGCGCGCGGCGTCGACCTGTTCAGCGGTGACAAGACCGCCCGCGGCGAGTGAGACCAGGAGTGCCCAGCTCAGGTCGGCGTCGATCTCAAGACCCGGCAGTGTGAGATCGCCGTCACGCAGCGAGCGAACGGTCTCCCACTGCTGGGGGACGGCAGCGGCGGAAGCGAACGCGGTCGTGAACTGGAGCTGGTTGTCACTGCCCGGCTCGGCGTCCTGCGCGAGCTGCCACAGTGCATCGGCGACCCGCACCCGGGTGCGCGTGCGGCTCTCCGGGGCGACGTAGTTATTCGCCGCGAGTTGGAGCTGAGCGAGCGTGGTGCGCACCGTGGTCGACTCGGTCTCGGACCCAATGTTCTGGAGCACGAGGTCGATGTAGTCACTCGGCGAGGTCTCGGCGTCACGGGTCTGGTCCCACGCGGCGCCCCAGACGAGCGAGCGCGCCAGCGGGTCGGAGATGTCGCGCAGGTGCTCGATCGCGGTCTTGAGGGACGGCTCATCCAGGCGGATCTTTGCGTACGCGAGATCGTCATCGTTGAGGAGCACGAGATCCGGGCGGGTGACTCCACGCAACTCGGGCACTTCGGTCAGGTCGCCGTCGACATCGATCTCCACGTGGTGGACGCGCTCCAGAGCACCGTTTTCGAGGCTGTAGAAGCCCACGCCGAGCCGGTGCGGCCGGATCGTCGGGTAGTCCGCAGGAGCGGTCTGGACGATCGCGAATCGGGTGATCTTGTTGTCGACATCGGTCTGGATCTCCGGGGAGAGCGTATTGACCCCGGCCGTCTCCAACCACTTCTGAGACCAGGTCGTCAGTTCTCGGCCGCTGGTCACCTCCAGCTCAGCGAGGAGGTCGGTGAGCTCCGTGTTGGACCAGGCGTGCTTCTTGAAGTACGCCGACACTCCCGAGAAGAAGGCATCGATCCCGACCCAGGCAGCGAGCTGCTTGAGGACAGACCCGCCCTTGGCGTAGGTGATGCCGTCGAAGTTGACCTGGACGTCTTCGAGATCGTTGATCTCGGCCACGACGGGGTGGGTCGACGGAAGCTGGTCCTGGCGGTAGGCCCAGGTCTTCTCCATCGCGTTGAACGTGGTCCATGCTTCGGTCCACTCGGTGGCTTCGGCAGTGGCGATGGTGGAGGCCCACTCGGCGAACGACTCGTTCAGCCAGAGTCCGTTCCACCACTTCATCGTGACGAGGTCTCCGAACCACATGTGCGCGAGCTCGTGGAGGATCGTGACGACGCGACGCTCCTTGACGGCGTCGGTCACCTTGCTCCGGAAAACGTAGGTTTCGGTGAACGTCACCGCGCCGGCATTCTCCATCGCTCCCGCATTGAACTCCGGGACGAAGAGCTGGTCGTACTTCGCGAACGGGTAAGGGACGTCGAACTTCTCTTCGTAGTACGCGAAGCCTTCTCGCGTCTTGTCGAAGATGTACTCGGCATCCAGGTGCTGCCACAGGCTCTTGCGTCCGTAGACACCCAGCGGGATGGTGCGGCCCGACGAAGAGACCAGCTCGGAGAACACCGACTCATAGGGGCCGGCGATGATGGCGGTGATGTAGGAGGAGATGCGGGGGGTCGGCTCGAACGCCCACGTCGCCTTGCCTTCACCGGCGGGAACGGGCTCGGGGGTGGGGGAGTTGGACACGACCTTCCACTGCGCGGGCGCCGTGATCGTGAATTCGAAGGTCGCCTTCAGATCAGGTTGCTCGAACACCGCGAACACGCGGCGGGAGTCAGGGACCTCGAACTGGGAGTAAAGGTAGACCTCACCATCGACCGGGTCGACGAAGCGATGCAGACCCTCACCGCTGTTGGTGTAGCGGCAGTCGGCGTCGATGACGAGCTCGTTGTCGACGGCGAGGTCGTCCAGCGTGACGCGGGAGTCCGCGTACACCTCCGCGGGGTTGAGGTCGCGACCGTTGAGATTGATGCTGTGCACTTGCGCGGCGATGAGGTCGATGAACGTCGAGGCGCCCTCGGTGGCCGTAAACCGCACGATCGTCCGTGATCCGAACACGTCGTCCCCGCGGGTGAGGTCGAGGCTCACCTCGTAGGACTGCGTATCGAGGACGTCACGGCGCTCCTGCGCCTCGATTCGGGTGAGGTTTTCTCCGGGCACGAATTCGCTCCAAGGGTTGGGGGCAATCTGCATGAGCGGGCCGCTTCGCCCGTTCGCAACCCGCCCAGCCTACGCCGATCCCGCGGCATCCTCGCGTCGCACGTGGCTTCGCGCGTGTTCGATGGCGGCGGGCATGTCGCTGAAAAGATGCTTGTGGTGGCGCAGTGCGCGGAGCACTCCGACGGTGCGGAGGAGCTCGGCGTGCCGGGGCTGTATGCCTTTGATGAGCACCGTCACCCCGCGACGCTCGAGCGAGCGGACAATGTCCTCCAGGATGTGTGCGCCGGTGGCATCGACCAGCTCGATCTGCGACATCCGCAGGATGACGACCGAGACGCCGTCCAGCGCGTGCACCTCGTCGAAGAGCCGATCGGCTGCGGCGAAGAACAGCGGGCCGTCGAAGCGGATAGTCGCGATTCGTTCGTCGCCTGGCTGTGGCTCGCCGTCGATCGGCTCGCGGTGGATGCCGCTCGATCGGGACAGAGCGCGGATCGCGACAATACCGGCCACCACGACGCCGATGATGACGGCCACGATGAGGTCGAAGGCGACGGTGATGATCGCGGTGAGAACGAATGCGAGGGCGTCGGCCCGGGTCGAGCGCAGGATCGTCGAGACGGTCGAGAGGTGCACCATCCGTACGGCTGTGACCATGAGCACTCCGGCGAGCGCCGCCAGTGGAATCTGCCCGACCGGGCCCGCGGCGATCAGCACGACGAGAAGAAGGATGGCCGCATGGGTGATCGCGGCGAGTCGGGTGCGTGCTCCCGAGCGGACATTGACCGCCGTGCGGGCGATCGCTCCGGTCGCGGGCATGCCCCCGACCAGGGACGCACCGAGCGAGGCGATACCCTGCCCGACGAGTTCGCGGTCGGGGTCGTAGCGCCCGGTATCTGCCATCGACGCGGCCACCCGAGCCGAGAGAAGCGATTCGATCGCCGCCAGGGCGGCAACCGTGACGGCTGCACTGAGGAGATCCATGATCGCGTCGGGCGCGATGGCGGGCAGGTGTGGGACCGGGAACGAGGACGGGAGCGTCCCGATGCGCGCCAGGGGATTCGGCACGATCGCCGCGATGATCGTCACGATAACGATCCCGACGAGCGAACCGGGGATCGAGCGATGGATACGCGGCGCGATCACCATGCATGCGGCCACGACCGCGACGGCGCCGAGCGACCACGGGAGGTAGGCAGGGTCGAGTTCGAGCGTCGACTGGGCCGCGGCGACGAGCGCGTTGGAACTGTGGTCGCCCGCGGCGCTCTGATGAGGCGAGGAGACGAAGGGAATCTGCTGGGCGAAGATAATGATCGCGATTCCGAGAGTGAAGCCCTCGATCACCGGCCAGGGGATGAAGGAAACGGCACGGCCGAGTCGGAGGAGTCCGGCACCGAGCACCAGGATGCCCGCGAGGAGCGTCACCGCGGCCACCGCTCCGGCACCGTGCGTCGCGACGATGGGGACAAGGACGACGACCATTGCCCCGGTCGGTCCCGACACCTGCACGTTCGACCCACCGAAGACGGCGGCAAGGACGCCCGCGACGATGGCCGTCACCAGACCCGCTTCGGCGGTCAGACCCGACGAGATGCCGAATCCGAGCGCGAGCGGGAGCGCCACGATGCCGACGGTGACGCCCGCGAGGAGGTCCGTGCGCCACGTCCGCCCCAGCGCAACATAGTCCGCGCGAGACGGGAGAAGGGACTGCAGCGACCGAGCGAACTTCCCTGCGCGACCCGTGCTCATGACACTGCGTCCGCGTGGCGCCGCGCGTCCGCGAGAAGGTCCGATTCGGAGCGGAGCACGGTGACCAGGAGCGTGCGGGCCACGCGGAGGAGTTCGGAGACGTCGGCCGAGGTGAGTCGGTAGTAGACGTGGCTTCCGCGTCGGTCTGAGTCGACCAGTCGGTGGCGCCGGAGCACAGCGAGATGCTGAGAGAGGTGTGATGCTTCCAGTCCGGTCTCCTCGCCGAGCGCCGCCACTGTGAGCTCGGGAGTCTGCGACAGCAGCTCGAGGATGCGGATCCGGTAGGGGTGTGCGAGACCTTTGAAGAGGTTCGCTTTGACCTCGTAGAGGGGGCGGTCGTCGTGACTCAATGGCATGATGAAGCCATCATATCGTGGCGGACGCTCACCGTAGGGGTGACCGTGTGGCGACAAGGGCTGCGCGCGGCGCTCCTAGAATGAACGTCATGCGAATCCATGTGGCGACCGACCACGCCGGGCTCGAGTTCTCGAAGCGGCTGCGTGACCATCTCTCTGAGGAAGGTCACGAGGTCATCGATCACGGGCCGCTCGAGTATGACTCTCAGGACGACTACCCCGCCTTCTGCATCCGCGCCGCTCAGGCTGTCGTCGCGGATCTCGCCGAAGGGAGTGAGGCGCTCGGGGTCGTCTTCGGTGGTTCCGGCAACGGAGAACAGATCGCTGCGAACAAGGTCCGCGGCATCCGTGCTGCTCTTGTCTGGAATGAGTCCACCGCGTCGCTCGCCCGCGAGCACAACGATGCCAATGTGATCGCCATCGGTGCGCGCCAGCACACGTTCGATGAGGTGGCCGAATTCGTCGACCTCTTCATCGCGACACCGTTTCCCGGCGAAGAGCGCCATGTGCGCCGAATCGAACAGATTGCCGCGTACGAAATCGACGGCAGTCTCCTCCCCGATCCTCGTGTGGCACCCTCGAGCGAGGCCGCAGACGTCACCGCCGCCCAGACGAGTTCCTTCGACCCGGAAGCGGGCTGATGCCCGAGGGCCATTCCGTCCACCGGATCGCACGTCAGTTTGATCGGAACTTCGTCGGCCGTCGTATCCGGGCGAGCAGTCCACAGGGCCGGTTCGTTGACGGTGCGGCCGTGCTCGATGGTCGCGAGGTCGAACAGGTCCGCGCAGTGGGCAAGCAGATGTTTCTGCTCTTCGACGGCGAGACGTGGTTGCGGGTGCACCTGGGCATGTACGGCGCGTGGGACTTCGCGGGCGAAATCGTGGTGGATCCCACGATCGCATCGGCGAACGGCCGGATGGGTCAGACGAATCAGCGCGGTACCGACCTGGCCGTCTTCGATTCGGCAGGCGAGAACTCACTCGCAAGTATCGGAGCCCCCCGTCGTGCTCGCGGTCATGTCCGGATGAGCGAGCAGACCACGGGACTCGACGAATCGGACGACGCGTGGCCTCCACCCGTTGTCGGTCAGGTCCGGCTGCGACTGCTCACCGAGGTTACCTGCGCCGACCTGCGGGGACCGACCGCGTGCGAGCTCCTCACCCCCGACGAGGTGATCACCGTCATCTCCAAACTCGGCCCGGATCCGCTCGTGGTCGATGCCGCCGAGGGGGAGGAGACCTTCGTCACACGTGCGGGAGGCAAGCGCACGCCGATCGGTCTGCTCCTGATGGACCAGACGGTCATCAGCGGGATCGGAAACGTCTACCGCGCGGAGCTCCTCTTCCGCCACCGGCTCAACCCGCACACCCCAGGGCGGGATGTCCCCCAGGAGGTACTGCGCGCGCTGTGGCGCGACTGGAGCCATCTTCTCGTCATCGGTGTGGAGACCGGGCAGATGATGACGATGGACGACCTCGACCCTGAGGCATACCGCCGGGCGATGGCAAGTCGCGACGACCGCCACTGGGTCTACCATCGGGCCGGCCTGCCGTGTCGTGTCTGCGGCACGCACATTCTCCTGGAGGAGATGGCCCACCGGAAGCTGTATTGGTGTCCCTCATGTCAGGCCTGACCCGCGGCGAGTCGGTCGCGGTCATCGCAGATGCGAGGCTGACCGGCATTGACCGGCACGATCCGTTCGGCGACGACCCTGTCGATCTGCACCTCGCCGGCGGGATCGTGACCGACATCGCTCCGGCGGGCGCGTTGCCGCGTCGCGGTGCGGTCGTCTCCGCGGACGGCGGCTTCGCGATGCCGGGGTTGTGGGACCATCACGTCCACACCGTCCAGTGGGCGATGCTTGCTCAACGCGAGCCGCTCTTGCCCGCCGAGTCCGCGGCGCACGCGATCACGATCATGGCGCACGCGCCGCTCTTGCCGGACGGTCGGCGCGTGGGGAGCGGGTTCCGCGATGCCCTCTGGCCGGATAGCCCCACTCGTGCGGCGCTGGACGCCGCGACCGGCGGGATTCCCACCTACATGATCAACGCGGACGTGCACAGCGTCTGGCTCAACAGCGCCGCGTTCGCACGGGAGGGGATCGCGCCCACGGAGGACGGGATCCTGCGGGAGGGGCCGGCATTCGAGGTGTCGCGACGCTTGAACGCGGTTGATCCACTCGTGGGCGATCAACTGGTGGATCAGGCGCTTCGTCGTGCGGCCGAGCGTGGCGTCGTCGGCATCACCGACATGGACATGGCGTGGAACGCCGAGGCGTGGCACCGCCGATTGGGGGGCCAGAAACCCCTGACCCGGGTCCGCTTCGCCGTCTACCCCGACCTGCTGGAGCGCGCACTGGCCGAAGGCTGGAGCACGGGAGACTCGGTCGATCCGGAGGGTCTCGTGCAGATGGGGCCGCTGAAGGTGATCTCGGATGGCTCCCTCGGCACACGCACCGCCGCGTGCTCGCACGGCTACGCGGGTGATCCGCACAACCACGGAGTCCTGACCGTGCCCGCTGACGAATTGGTGCGGCTGCTCACCCGCGCGGCCGGCGGGGGGATCGCGTCTGCCGTGCATGCCATCGGTGACATCGCGAACTCGGCCGTCTTGGATGCCTTCGCGACCTCCGGTGCGTGGGGCACGATCGAGCACGCGCAGTTGGTGGCGCACCGCGACTTTGTGCGGTTCGCCCGTCTGGACGTCGGCGCCAGCGTCCAGCCCGAGCACGCGCTCGATGACCGCGATCTGAGCGATCGGGAGTGGGCCGATCAAACGGCGATGTCCTATCCGCTGCGTTCGCTGCACGACGCGGGGGCGAACCTCCTGTTCGGATCGGACGCTCCGGTCGCGGTCCTGGACCCGTGGGCGGCGATCTCGGCGGCGGTGACACGAACGCGAGACGGCCGCGCGCCCTGGCACCCAGAAGAGGCGGTGTCGGCTGGAGTCGCTCTCGCGGCATCCACCGAACGGGGCTCACAGAGCGGGTTCGCTCTCGAGCCTGGAGACACTGCGGATGTCATCGTCACCGAGTATGACCCGCTCGCAGATCCCGCGCGTCTCCGGGACATGCCCGTCTCGGCGACGGTGGTCGCCGGACGCATCGCGCACCTCAGCTGAACGACAAGAGGGCACGTGCCGAAGCACGCGCCCTCTTGTGGGTGAACTCAGCTCACTCGGAGATGTGAGCGCTCAAGAACCAACGGTCCTTGTCGAGGTCCTGCTTGATCGCGATGGCGACGTCCTGGCTGGTGAGGTCAACCTCGTCGAGACCATCGATGGCAGCCTGCACATCGGCGAGGACGACATCGATGTCGGCGACGACGTCGGCGACGATCGCGTTCCACTGCGTGAAGCCTGCGGGCACCTCGGACGGCGTCGTCTTGGACGCGATCGTGGCAAGGCGGGCATCGACCGGGAGGCCGAGAGCGACGATGCGCTCTGCGGCGAGGTCAGCGGACGCCTGCGCGTGCTCGACGACCTGGTCGAGGAGCTCGTGGATGCTCAGGAAGTTGGAGCCACGCACGTTCCAGTGGGCCTGCTTGCCGTTGACGGCGAGAGCCTGGAGTCCGAGAACCACGGGGGTCAGGAACTGTGCGGTGCCGGCGGCTGCTTCGGGGTCGGTCGACGTGGCGGAAACGGTCTGTGTCTTAGTCATGCTCATCCTCCTGGTGGCATTGAAATCTCTACGTTGGTTGTAACGCTACTCAGCCTGAAACATTCCGCAAGCAAGCCCAGGCTCGGCTTACTGCCGCGCAACGGTAGGGTTTTCGCATGACTGTCGCCGATGACGCCACTGTCCGCTCGCTGGGTGAACTGCAGCCCCATGTTTCGGATTCCGCCTACGTCGCTCCGGGTGCGCGGATCGTCGGCAACGTCGAGCTTCAGGAGGACTCCAGCGTCTGGTACAACGCGGTGGTGCGCGCAGACACCGACCGCATCGTCCTTGGCCGAGGCAGCAACCTTCAAGACAATGTGTCGGTGCACGTGGACCACGGGCACCCGGTGACGATCGGCGAAAACGTCTCAGTGGGTCATAACGCCGTCGTACACGGCTGCACCGTCGGTGATGGCTCGTTGATCGGGATGGGGAGCGTCATTCTGTCTGGCGCCGTCATCGGGAGCGGTTGCCTGATCGCCGGGGGAGCGGTCGTCCTGGAGGGAACCGTCGTTCCGGACGGCTCGCTCGTGGCGGGTGTTCCCGCGAAGGTCCGCCGTGCACTCACCCCCGAGGAGAGGGAGGCGCTGCTCCGCAACGCCGAGACCTATCGCACCCTCCTGACCCGCCACGCGGCGACGGAGTCCTAACTGGTTCCTCCCCGGTAGATTCGCGTCATGACTCCAGAGAACGCAGTCCTCCTCATGACCATCGGGTCGATCGCCGCCTACGCCCTGGGCGTGATCATTTCCCTGCTTCTGCTCTACGTTGTGATCCGACAGGGCGTCTTTCATGGGCTTCGTGCTCACACGCGTTGGATCGATAACGGCAAGGGCTGAGGGGCAGCCGCGGCCGACCATGAGAGATGCCCTCGGCGGTGACCGAAAGGGTCACACCCGAGGGCAGATGGAGGGGGCGACGGGAATCGAACCCGCACAGCCAGTTTGGAAGACTGGAACTCTACCATTGAGCTACGCCCCCGCAGCGGACGAGCCGCGGCAACCTGACGAGTCTAGCGTGTTTTGGTCGGCTAGACTGACACGGGCCGTTTTTGGTGGACGTACACGTACACCCTCCGGGGCGTAGCTCAGCTTGGTAGAGCGCCCGCTTTGGGAGCGGGAAGTCGCAGGTTCGAATCCTGTCGCCCCGACACGGAAACCCCACGACTCAGCCGCGCACGTGCGCGGACGATCACAAGGAGAAATCACGCATGGTCACCAGCACCGTTGAGACGCTCAGCCCGACCCGGGTCAAGCTGAACATCACGGTCACCCCGGACGAGCTCAAGCCCGCGATCACTCACGCGTACGAGCACATCGCTCAGGACATTCAGATCCCCGGCTTCCGCAAGGGCAAGGTGCCTGCGCCGATCATCGACCAGCGCCTCGGCCGCGGTGCGGTGCTCGAGCACGCCGTCAGCGAGGGGCTGGACCGGTACTACCGGGAGGCCGTCGGCGAGCACAAGCTCTCCGTCGTCGGACGTCCCTCCGCCGACATCGTGGTGTGGCCCAGCGAGAAGGACTTCTCTGGTGACCTCGAGGTGGCCGTCGAGGTCGACGTTCGCCCCGAGATCGAGCTTCCCGCGCTCGAAGACATCACCATCGAGGTCGACGCCGTCGAGAGCGACGCATCGGCGGTGGACGAAGAACTCGACCGTTTGCGCGGCCGTTTCGGCACGCTCGTGACCGTTGACCGCCCTGCAGCCACGGGCGACTTCGTCGAGCTGGACCTCGTCGCCACCATCGATGGCGCCGAGATCGATCGCGCCGAGGGCGTGTCCTACGAGGTGGGCTCTGGTGAGCTCCTCGAGGGCATCGATGAGGCAGTTGACTCCCTCACGGCCGGTGAAGAGACGACCTTCCGTTCGACTCTGGTCGGCGGAGACCACGCCGGCGAGGAAGCCGAGGTCGCTGTTGTCGTGAAGGCAGTCAAGGAGCGCGAGCTCCCCGAGGCTGACGACGACTTCGCACAGATCGCCAGCGAGTTCGACACCATCGACGAGCTGCGCGAGAGCCTCGCTGAGCGCGTGGGTGAGCAGGCAGCATTCGGGCAGGGCGCGGCAGCGCGCGACAAGCTCGTGGAGACGCTGCTGGAGAAGATCGACGTTCCCGTCCCGCCGCAGCTGGTCGAGGACGAGGTGCACGCCCACCTTGAGGGCGAGGGACGTCTCGACGATGACACCCACCGTGCCGAGGTCACCGAGGCAAGCGAGAAGCAGTTCCGCACCCAGGTGATCCTCGACAAGCTCGCGGAGACGAGCAACGTGGAGGTCTCGCAGGAGGAGCTCACCCAGTACCTCATCCAGGCCTCCGCACAGTACGGGATGGCTCCGCAGGAGTTCGTACAGGCGCTGCAGCAGGGTAACCAGCTGCCGGTCATGGTCGGCGAAGTTGCGCGCAATAAGGCGCTGGCGATTGCGCTCGGCAAGGTGACCGTGGTCGACACCAACGGTAGGCCCATTGACCTGAGCGGCTTCGTTGCTGTCGAGGACGAGCCCGGGGCCGAGGCTGAGGCGAACGACGCTGCCGCGGCGGCCGAGGACGAGAAGCCCGCCGCGAAGAAGGCTCCGGCCAAGAAGGCGCCCGCGAAGAAGGCTGCTGACGCAACCAAGGACGAGCCCGCCGCCAAGAAGCCTGCGGCCAAGAAGGCCCCGGCGAAGAAGACCACGGCTAAGGACGCCGAGTAAGTCCTTCCGCAACGCGCCGCCCGAACGAGTTCGGCGGCGCGTTGTGGCGTCTCTGGCGGGACGCACTCCGCCCACGGCGAACACGGGCGGGTCACCCCACAGGCGTCGGTAGATTCATTGACGAACGCACACCGGAATCAGGAGAATCCATGGCTGAACCACTTGTCGCGCAGAGCGTCTTCGACAGGCTGCTGAGAGACCGCATCATCTGGCTGGGGTCGGAGGTGCGTGACGAGAACGCCAACGAGATCTGCGCCAAGATCCTGCTCCTGGCGGCGGAGGATTCCGATAAGGACATCTACCTCTACATCAACTCGCCGGGCGGCTCGATCACGGCCGGTATGGCGATCTACGACACGATGCAGTTCGTCCCGAACGACATCGTCACCGTCGGCATCGGCATGGCGGCATCCATGGGCCAGCTGCTGCTGACCGCAGGCACGAAGGGCAAGCGCTACATCACGCCGAACGCCCGCGTCCTCCTGCACCAGCCGCACGGCGGCTTCGGCGGAACCGCGAGCGACATTCAGACACAGGCCCAGCTCATTCTTGACATGAAGCGACGGCTGGCGGAGATCACGGCCGCGCAGACCGGGAAGAGCGTCGAGCAGATCAACGAAGACGGTGACCGCGATCGCTGGTTCACCGCCGAGCAGGCCCTCGAGTACGGGTTCGTCGACCACATCCGCGAGTCCGCAACGGACGTCGTGGGCGGCGGCGGCACCGAGGCCGACGAGAACTGAACAGCGGAGGACAAGAAAGAATGAACGACATGACACCCGGCTCCCGCCAGGGCCTCGCGCTGCCGAGCAGCCGCTACATCCTGCCGCAGTTCGAAGAGCGCACCGCCTACGGCTACAAGCGTCAAGACCCGTACAACAAGCTGTTCGAGGATCGCGTCATCTTCCTGGGGGTCCAGGTCGATGACGCCTCCGCCGACGACGTGATGGCCCAGCTCCTCGTTCTGGAAAGCCAGGACCCGGACCGCGACATCATCATGTACATCAACTCGCCCGGCGGCTCCTTCACCGCGATGACCGCCATCTACGACACGATGCAGTACGTCTCGCCCGAGATCCAGACGGTCGTTCTCGGACAGGCGGCATCGGCCGCGTCGGTTCTGCTGGCCGCCGGTGCGCCGGGCAAACGCCTGGCCCTTCCCAACGCACGCATCCTCATGCACCAGCCGGCTGTCGGCGAGGCAGGGCACGGACAGGCCTCCGATATCGAGATCCAGGCCGCTGAGATCCTGCGCATGCGGACGTGGCTGGAGCACACGATGGCCACACACACCAACCGCACTGCGGAGCAGGTCAACAAGGACATCGACCGCGACAAGATCCTCTCTGCCCAGGAGGCTCTCGAATACGGCATCGTCGACCAGGTACTGACGTCGCGTAAGCGCACGCCCGCCGCGATCACGTCCTGACGATCATGTCCTGACACTGTGACATCCTGATTGCCGGGGTCGCCTGATGGCGGGCCCGGCAATCGGCTTTTCTGAGAGGCGACGTGTCCGGAGTTTTCGAGGTGCTCAGCGATGTCGCGCCGGCACGCTGGCTGCAGGAAAGCCTGTGTGACGAGTGGACCGTCGCGTATGTCGTACCACCCGTGTTCCCCGCGTACGCGCTGATCAGTCACCCTCTCGCCGATCCTGATGATCCGGGGTCGGCCCCCGGATTCGAGATCCCGCTTGACGTTCTGACGCCTTTCGTGCGCCTGTTCAATGACGCGAACGCGAGCGAGGTCTATCTGGGCGTGTGGGAGGGGAGCGGGATCGACCCCGGCTCTTCATCCGTGTTCGGTTGGGCGCCGGAGACCGAGGGGATGTCGCGTCGACAGCAGCGCTCGTACTGGAAGAAGCGGACGCTGGAGCACCGCGAGCAGATCCGCTTCTCATTCGACCCGGCCGTCTACGAAGCGATGGCCCGCCGCACCCTCATCGGGCTCCCCGGGGAAAGCCAGGGACGTGATCACCTCATCCTGCGTGCCCCGTTACGGGCGCTCGCGACTCCCACGTGGCCGGAAGGTGCGGGCCTGGGCTACCGAGCCGCCGACGACAGGGGACGCATGCCCAACGTCGTGTGGCCGCAGTCTCGTGAGTGGGTCATCGCCTGCGACATGGATTCGAGTGTCACGGCGGTGGGTGGTTCACAGGAGCTGATCGACGCCGTAATTGAGTCGCCTGACCTGCACGCCGTTCGGGTCGGCCCGCACCACCCGCTTCCGGCGTGGGACGAGTGAAGCGTACACACCCCGTCATCAATTCGCGCCGGTGTCCGCCCGAGCGTTTAGGCTCTGAGTAGGTCCCGCGCAAGGAGGAGCACCATGGCACGCATCGGCGAGAGCGCTGACCTGTTCAAGTGTTCGTTCTGCGGAAAGAGCCAGAAGCAGGTCCAGCAGTTGATCGCCGGCCCCGGCGTCTACATCTGCGACGAATGCGTTGAGCTGTGCAACGAGATCATCGAAGAGCGGATGGCCGAGTCCGGCGATGGCACCGTCGCCGATTTCGATCTGCCTAAGCCGCGTGAGATCTACTCCTTCCTTGAGGAGTACGTCGTCGGCCAGGAAGACGCGAAGCGCGCTCTCTCCGTCGCGGTGTACAACCACTACAAGCGCGTGCGCGCGCACTCCACGATCCAACCCGCAGAGCAGCGCGCGGAAGAAGTGGAGATCGCGAAGAGCAACATCCTGCTTCTCGGGCCAACCGGTTGCGGTAAGACCTACCTCGCCCAGACGCTCGCAAAGCGTCTCAACGTCCCCTTTGCCGTCGCTGACGCGACCGCGCTCACCGAAGCCGGATACGTCGGCGAGGATGTCGAGAACATCCTGCTCAAGCTCCTGCAGGCCGCAGACTTCGACGTTAAGCGTGCCGAGACCGGCATCATCTACATCGACGAGGTCGACAAGATCGCCCGCAAGGCGGAGAACCCGTCGATCACCCGCGATGTGTCCGGTGAGGGTGTGCAGCAGGCGCTGCTGAAAATCCTCGAGGGCACGGTCGCCTCGGTTCCGCCGCAGGGGGGCCGCAAGCACCCGCACCAGGAGTTCATTCAGATCGACACCACGAATGTCCTCTTCATCGTCGCGGGGGCCTTCGCCGGCCTCGAGGAGATCATCTCCTCGCGCGTCGGGAAGCACGGCGTCGGCTTCGGTGCCCCGCTGCACGACAAGGGCAAGGACCTCGATCTGTTCAGCGACGTGCAACCGGAAGACCTGCACAAGTTCGGCCTCATCCCCGAGTTCATCGGTCGCCTCCCCGTCGTCACCTCGGTCGCGCCGCTCAGCCAAGACGCTCTCGTCGAAATCCTGACGGGTCCCAAGAACGCCTTCGTGAAGCAGTACCAGCGCATGTTCCAACTCGACGGCGTCGATCTCGAGTTCGAAGACGATGCACTGCGGGCGATCGCCGATCTCGCCGTCTCCCGCAAGACCGGAGCACGCGGCCTGCGGGCGATCCTCGAAGACGTCCTCGGCCCGATCATGTTCGAGATCCCGTCGGCCGACGACATCGTCAAGGTCATTGTGACCCCCGGAGCGGTGACCGACGGTGCCGACCCGACGTTCGTCTTCAGTCAGAAGCGCAAGAGCGCGTAGCACTGCGCCAGCGCGCGGCGGCGCCCGACCTAGCCGTCGGGAGCCCGCGCCTTAGCTGTCGAGCCCGCGACGCACGAGGAGCGGCTCGATCTCCGCGTCCCGGCCACGGAAGTCGCGGTATGCGGCGAGCGGATCCTTTGAGCCACCCACGCCGAGGAGCCGGGTGCGGAAGCGATCACCGTTTGCGCGGGTGAGTCCACCGTTCTGGTGGAACCATTCCACCGTGTCGGCGTCGAGCACCTCGCTCCAGATGTAGGAGTAGTAGCCGGCGCTGTACCCACCGGAGAAGACGTGCGCGAAGTAGGTCGTGGAGTAGCGCGTCGGCACCGTCGGGCGATCGAGACCGATCTCCGCGAGGGCGTTGGCCTCGAACTTTACGACGTCGATCTCCTCACTGGCCTCTTCGACCGTGAGCCGGTGCCAGGCCTGGTCGAGCCATGCGGCCGCGAGATACTCGCTCGTCTCGAATCCGGCGTTGAACTTCTCTGTCGCGTGGAGCTTCTGGACCACCTCTGCCGGCAGCGGTTCCCCCGTCGCGTGGTGGCGGGCGTAGGACGCAAGAATCTCCGGCCAGTAGATCCACATCTCGTTGACCTGGCTCGGGAACTCCACGAAATCGCGGTACACGGCCGTGCCGCCAAAGGACGGGTAGGTGACCACAGCGAACAGCCCGTGCAGGGCATGACCGAACTCGTGGAACAGCGTCGTCACCTCATCGAGGCTGAGGAAGGTTGGAGTTCCCGCCGCGGGCTTGGGGACGTTGAGGTTGTTCACCACGATCGGTGCCGTACCCCGGAGCTCAGACTGGGTGGCGATGGAGTTCATCCAGGCGCCGCCCTTCTTCGTGTCCCGGGTGTAGAGGTCCAGGATGTACAGCCCGAGCGGTGATCCGTTCTCGTTGTGCACCTCGAACACGCGCGCGTCCGGGTGGTAGGCGGGGATGTCGGTCCGCTCCGTGAAAGTGATGCCGTAGAGCTCGGTGGCGGCGCGGAACACTCCATCGGTGAGGACGGTCTCGGCTTCGAACCAGGGCCGAAGCGCTGAGGTGTCGAGGTCGTACTCGGCCTCACGCACCTTGTTGGTATAGAACGCCCAATCGTGCGCCTCGAGCGGGAACGGGGACGGCTCGGTCCGATCGATCAGACCCTGGAGCGCCTCTTCTTCACGCGCCGCATTCGCGGCCGCGGCCGGTGCGAGGCGGAAGAGCAGGTCACGCACGGCGCCGGGGGAACCTGCGGTCTGATCGCTCGTGACGTACTCCGCATGGGAGTCGAATCCGAGGAGACGGGCTCGCTCGGCTCGGGCGCGCACGATGTCACGTACGACCCCCGTGTTGTCGTGTTCGTTGCCCCGTTGACCGCGTGAGCGCGATGCATCCATGACTCGTTGACGCGAATCGCGCCGGGTCAGTGCCGAGAGAGCCGGGTGCCCGGTGAACAGCGTCAGGGTCAGGACGTACTTCCCGTCGAGTCCGCGCCCCCGCGCTGCGTCGGCAGCGGCGGAGATCTGACCCTCGGAGAGCCCGGCGAGCTCTTCTTCGGAGTCGAAGACGACCGCGAGATCATTCGTGTCGGCCAGGAGGTTGCGTTCGAAACGCGCCGTCAAGGAGGCGAGCGTCTTGTTGAGCTCGGTGAGGCGCGCCTTCTCGGCCTCGTTGAGACCGGCGCCGGAACGCGTCATACCCGTGTACTTGCGCTCCAAGAGGTACTGCTGCTCCGCGGTCAGCTCGAGGTCGTCGCGCTGCTCGTATACAGCACGCACACGTTCGTAGAGGCGCGGGTTCAGCGAAATGGCGTCACTGTGTGCCGCCATCAGTGGCGCCAGTGCTTCGTAGACGGCCTGGATGGCGCTCGTCGCATCTGCCGAGGAGAGGGTGTAGAACGTGCGGGCCGTGCGGCCGAGGAGGTCTCCGGATCGCTCCAGGGCGACCAGGGTGTTCTCAAAAGTCGGTTCACTCTCGTTTGCGGCGATCTCTTCGACCTCGGCGAGCTGGCGCGCGAACGCCTCTGCGAACGCGGGGAGGAAGTGCTCCGGTTCGATCGAGGGGAAGTCGGGGAGGCCGTAGGGGAGGGAGGTGGACGTGAGTAGGGGATTCTCGGAACCATCCGTCATGCGTTCCAGCCTATCGCCGCTCAATGCCACGGTTCCCGCACGTGCAAACGGTCGGTTGCAAAAAATTTATTGCAAAGGTATCTTTGTATACGTGAATGAGCAGACCGACGGTGCACAGGCCCCCCGCGAGGAGGAGCTGCGAGTCCTCGACTCGGGTGCCCTCCGGGCGCTCGCGCACCCCCTGCGCGTGCACCTCTACGACCTGATCCGTCAGCGTGGTCCACAAACGGCCAGCACGCTGGCGGAACTGACGGGGGAGTCGTCGGGTGCCACGAGCTACCACCTGCGGGCGCTTGCCAAACACAACCTCATCCGCGAGGTGGACGGCAAGGGCACGGCGAGGGAGCGCTGGTGGGAGTCACCCGACACCGGCGGTGTCAGCTTCACGAACCCGGCGGCGATGAAGACGCCCGCCGGCCGAGCGGCGACCCAGGTCGTCATGACGGAGTTCCTCAATCGTCGTCACAATCAGCTCCTCACCTTCCTGAGCGATCAGCTTCGGGCGGGCGCGCTGGACGACGACGAGCCGACGCTCGTATCCACCGGTACGGCCCGTCTGACAGACGAGCAGGCGCACGAGCTGATCAACCGGATGCAGGCCCTCATCGACGAGGCGGTCGCGACACACCGCGACCAGACCGGCGAGGGCGTGCGTCCCTTCACTATTCGAACCGACATCTTTGCATTGCCCGATGAAAGGCCCCGGCCATGACCACAGTTCCGATTTCTCTGCCCTTGCGATCCGCGTCACCGCGGATCGCACCAACCGGACCCGAGCGCGCGGTCCTCGCCTTGACCGACGTGGTGCACGCTCGCATCGACGAGCGCATCGCGCGACGCGCATCGCGCACCGCTCGACGTGACGCGCAGCTGCTCCTTGAGGAGCGGCAACGCGACCTCGCGGCCCTGCGCCACTCCGGTATTTTCGCGTGAACACTCACACCCCGCCCCCAGCCGCGCAGACACTCGCGCCGCTGGGGGCGGGGTTTCGTCGTCTGTGGGTGGCTGCCTCGTTCAGCAATCTCGCGGATGGCCTGGGGCGGACAGCTGTCCCCCTCATCGCGACCACACTCACCCGCGACCCCCTTGCGATCTCGGCCTTGGGGGCGCTGGCCTTCGTTCCCTGGCTCGTCTTCGGGCTCCCCGCCGGAATGCTCGTGGACCGCTTCGATCGCAGATTCCTGATGGCGGGAGCCAACGCCCTCCGCGGCGGGGCGGCAGCATGGCTCGCGCTTCTGACGACGACGGGCACCTTGACACTGTGGACCCTCTTCGCCGGCGCGCTCATCTTCGGGCTCGGAGAGACGGTTTTTGACAATGCAACAAACGCTGCGGTCCCCACGCTCGTGCCGCGAGAGGGGCTTGATCGGGCCAACGGCTGGATCCAGGGCTCACAGGTCACCGTGGACAGCTTCATCGCGACACCGATCGCGGGGGTGTTGTTCGCGATCTCCCTCGCGCTACCCCTCTGGACGGGCGCCGCTGCCTATCTCATCCCGATCGCGCTCGTGCTGTGGCTCCCGGTCCAGGTTGCGTCCGCGCAGCGTGGGGAGGAGATGGACGCAGCTCCCGCCAGGCCCACGACACGCACCGCTCTGACTTACCTCGTTCGACACCGCTACCTGCGCACGATGGTGCTCTTCACCGCGGTCACCGGCTCCTGCTTCGCATTCGCGCAGGCTGCGTCACTGCTGTACTTCCTCGATGAACTGCACGTGACGCCAGCCGCGATCGGCTTCGTCACCGCAGCCATCGGCGGAGGCTCACTTGTGGGTTCCGTGATTGCTCCCGCGCTCGTTCGCCGGGTCGGTCGCGGCCCTGTCATGCTCTCCGCAAACGTTGTTGCTGGCGCAGCGCTGATCCTCGTTGGTGTTGCGCCCGGTCTCGTCACGGGCATCGCGGCCTACGCGTTGTGCGCGCTGGCCGTCTCAGCGTGGAACGGGCCGTGGGGGAGCCTGCGGCAACAGATCATCCCGGGTCCGATCTTCGGACGCGTGCTCGGCGTCAATCGCATGCTCACGTGGGGGTTGCTCCCGATCGCGACGATCGTCGGCGGCGTCGTGGCACGCATCGACCTGCGACTGCCCTTTGTGATCGGCGGGGCCATCACGGTCGCCGTGGCACTCGCTGCCGTTCGGCTCTTGATTGTCGGTACCCAACGTGCCGGCGCCGAATTGACCCTGTCGACCGATTAGGGGAAGACGTCGTCGGCGTCGTGCGAGACGCGCACCGAGCCATCGGCCTGGAGTGCGACCTGCACCCCGGTGTCCAGCTCCGCCACCGGCCGACCCTCGAGCCACGTCAGTGTCCACCGCGGGCGCGGCTGACCGAGATCGTCCCCGGGGATCGACCGATCGACAGCGTCGATCTCGGCGCGCAGCGTATCTGGGACGGCGCGTGGAGGTTCATCGCCGCTGGTCCATCGTGTGCCCATCTGCATGGTCATACCTCCTGGGGGACGAGGGTGATGTCGGCGACCGAGAGTGAATCGCCGGAACCGTACTCGACCTCGTCGATGCGGCCGACGGCTTTGAGGTCTCCCTCTGCACGGGTGATCGCAGCAACCGTCGCCTCAGGCCCGGAGATCACCACGCGGGCCACGGGAGTCTTCTGAGAGGCCTTCGCCTCGGTCTTGGCGCGGCGAACGGCGATCAGCGCCTCCGACACGGCCGCCAGAATCGCAGGGTCACCGTCAATCGCGGTGGGCTCCGGCCAGGCGGAGCGGTGAATCGATCCTTCCTCGAACCACGACCAGGCCTCTTCCGTCGCGAACGACAGAACGGGCGCGAGCAGGCGCAAGAGCGTCGATAGCGCGGTGCGAAGCGCCAGCGCCGCCGAGGCTTGGCCGACATCGCTCTGGTTGTACGCGCGTTCCTTCACGAGTTCCAGATAGTCATCACAGAAGGTCCAGAAGAACGACTCGGTGATCTCCAGCGCCCGCGCGTGATCGTAGGATTCGAACGCGCGCGTCGCATCGGCGACCACGCCGTCCAGCGTCGCCAGCATCGAGGCGTCGAGGTCGTGCGTGATGCGAGCGTCTTGGGGAACGGGGAAGGACAGCACGAACTTCGCCGCGTTGAGGACCTTGATCGCCAGGCGTCGGCCGATCTTGACCTGCGTGGGGTTCTGCGGGTCGAACGCGGCGTCGGCTCCGAGCCGGCTGGAGGCCGCCCAGTAGCGCACCGCGTCGGTGCCGTGGGCATCGAGGATGTCGGCCGGGGTAACAACGTTTCCCTTGGACTTGGACATCTTCTTGCGGTCGGGATCCACGATGAATCCGGAGATCGCAGCATCCGACCACGGCGCGCGGTCATCCTCGAGGGCGCTGCGCAGCATCGTCGAGAACAACCAGGTGCGGATGATGTCTTGCGCCTGCGGACGCACGTCGAAGGGGGCGACGAGGTTCCAGAGCTCCTCGTCGTGTCCCCACCCGCCGGCGAGCTGCGGCGTGAGGGATGAGGTCGCCCACGTGTCGAGGATGTCCTTCTCGGCCTCGAAGCCTCCGGGCGCGCCGCGCTGCTCCTCGCCGTACCCGGGGGGCACATCAATCGTGGGATCGACGGGAAGCGCCTCCACCGCGGGGGTCAGCACCCGGTCGTAGTCGCGCTCACCGTTCTCGTCCAGCCCATACCAGAGCGGGATCGGCACCCCGAAAAAGCGCTGGCGGGATACCAGCCAGTCGCCGGTGAGCCCATTGGTCCAGTTCTCATACCGCACCCGCATGAAGTCCGGGTGCCAGCTGAGCTCCTTGCCGAGCTCGATGAGGCGGGCACGAAGATCCGCGTCCCGAGCACCGTTTCGGATGTACCACTGGCGCGTGGAGACGATCTCGAGGGGCCGGTCACCCTTCTCGAAGAACTTCACCGCGTGCGTGAACGGCTTCGGCTCGCCGATGAGCTCGCCCGAGTCTGTCAGGAGCTCGACGATCCGCTTCTTGGCGCTGAACACGGTCTTCCCCGCCAATTCGGCGTACGCGGCGCGGCCCGCATCGCTTGAGATCACGTCCGGGGCGTCCGCCACAAGCCGTCCGTCTTTGCCGATGATCGTGCGGTTCGGGAGATCGAGCTCCCGCCACCAGATGATGTCGGTGACGTCACCGAAGGTACAGATCATGGCGATACCCGACCCTTTGTCCTTCTGCGCGAGCGGGTGCGGGAGCACGGGTACCTCGACGCCGAACAGAGGAGTGGTGACGGTGGAGTCGAAGAATGGCTGGTACCGCTCGTCGTCGGGATGAGCGACGAGAGCGACGCACGCCGCAAGGAGCTCCGGCCGTGTCGTCTCGATCTCGATGTCGCCGCCACCGTCTGTGCGGTGGAAGGCGAGGCGGTGATAGGCGGCGGGCTGGTCGCGGTCCTCAAGCTCGGCCTGTGCGATCGCGGACCGGAAGTCGATGTCCCACAGGGTGGGGGCGAGTGCCTGGTGGGCCTCTCCCCGCTCCAGGTTGCGCAGGAATGCACGCTGGGACGTGCGCATCGCCTCATCCGAGATCGTGCGGTAGGTCTGTGTCCAGTCCACGCTCAGCCCGAGCTGGCGGAACAGATCCTCAAACTGCTTCTCGTCCTCGAGCGTGAGCTCCTCGCACAGCTCGATGAAGTTGCGGCGACTGATCGGCACCTGATCGGCAGCGCGCGTGCTCTTCGCGCCGCCGGACTGAGGCGGAGTGAAATCGGCGTCGTAGGGAAGCGACGGATCGCAGCGCACGCCGTAGTAGTTCTGCACGCGCCGCTCCGTAGGCAACCCGTTGTCATCCCACCCCATGGGATAGAACACCGTCTTGCCGCGCATTCGCTCGAAGCGGGCCTTCACGTCGGTGTGCGTGTAGCTGAAGACGTGGCCGATGTGCAGAGACCCCGAGGCTGTGGGCGGGGGAGTGTCGATGCTGAACACGCCAGCGCGACCCTGCTGCTTCGCGCGGTCCCGGTCGAACAGATACGTGCCCTGTTCGCGCCACGCGGCATCCCACTTCGTTTCGAGACCCTCGAGGGCGGGCTTGTCGGGTACGGCCATGATGGATCTCCTTGTGCGATATGTACGGCACTGTGTGAGCGTGCCTGAGTGTGGGATTGTCCGAACAGTGTACAACCGGGGACCCCGCGCAGTCTCTTCCGAGCATGATTCGACAGGCGGTACGCGCATACGCCAAGGTCGTACCGTGAGCATCCCTCCGCGCACATCCCGCGCACTTGTGCTCGCCGCCGGGATCGTGCTTCTGGTAGGCGGCGCGTTGCTCGTCGTGCGGCCGCTGACGTCGGTGCTGATCCTCGTGTGGGTTGCCGCCTTGGCTCTCGCTGCGGTGGCGGTGGCGGTCCTTCGCCGCTCCGCTGCGCCGCTCCCGGCTCGCGTCGCGGTGGCGCTCGTCGCTCTCGCGAGCGCGGTCGCGGCGCTTGTCTGGCTTCCGAAGGTCGCGACGGCGCTTCCCCCTCTGACCGCGGTCGCAGCGGTGGGAGGGTTCGTCGCTTTCGCCGTGCGGGCGGCGCGCTCCGGGCGTCTCGCTCGACGAGTAGGTGCGGGCGCGCTCGCGGTGGTCTGTGGGGGCGTCGCCTGGACAGTCTGGCGTTGGCCGGACCTGGGGGTTCTCGCGGTGGGTGGCCTCTTCGCGGTCGCCATCGCTCTCAGCGGTGTGCTTCTGATCCTGCGCGGGCTCCGCGGCACGTCGACTGGCTCGCGCATGCCCAGACGTATCGCGGGCACCGTGTCGGTCACCGCCGCCGTGATCGTTGCTGTCGTCGGAGTCTCGCTCAGCGTCGTGGTGGGTGCACCAGGTGAGCGGCCCGGAGCGTTCTACGAGTGGGAGGGTGAGGTCCCCGCGCCGGGCACGCTCTTGCGCAGCGAGCCGTACGACGGCGAGGTTCCTGCCGGCGCCACCGCATCTCGGATTCTCTACTCGACCACTGACCGCACGGGTGCGGCGGTCGTCGCAAGCGCGGTGGTCGCGATGCCGACGGAGGGGGAGGAACACCCCGTCCTGGCATGGCAGCACGGCACCACCGGGGTCAGTGCACCCTGCGCACCGAGTCTGACGGACGAGGCACTCACCGAGTACGCCATCCCGGGGATCGCGCGTGCGATCGAGCGGGGATGGGCAGTCGTCGCGACCGACTACCCGGGCCAAGGTACCTCCGGTCCGTATCCGTATCTTGTCGGTGAGGGTGAAGGGCGCGCGACACTGGATGCCGTCCGCGCGGCGCACGCGGTTGACGGCGCTTCCCTGACGGAACAGGCGATGATCTGGGGTCACTCACAGGGCGGGCATGCCTCGCTGTGGGCGGCGCAGATCGCGCCGGAGTACGCCCCCGAGATTGAGATCGTCAGCGTCGCCGCGCTGTCGGCGGCATGGGACCCCCTCTCGCTCGCTCAGGCGGTCATGTCCACCGGCGGGGGACCATTGCAGGATGTGATCACGTCGTTCGTTCTCATTCCCTACGCTGACGCCTACCCGGATATCACGCTCGCTCAGTCGGTCAACCCCGCTGGCGAGCTGATCGCGACGACCATGGCGACGCGGTGCGTGACGGCGCCGGACACCGTGGTGTCGATCATCAGCGGACTCGCAACGACGTGGGACGTCGCTCTCTTTGATATCGACCTCCGCACTGGCGCAACGCACGATCGTCTCGGCGAGAACGTCGCCTCCGGCATCGTCTCCGCACCGCTCTTTCTCGGCCAGGGTGAGGACGATGAGGTGATTCCGATCGAGCACCAGCGCACACTCGCCGCGCAACTGTGTGCAGACGGGCGCGACGTCACGGTGCACGAATACGCGGGGAAGACGCACATGGGAGTGATTGCCGAGGGAGCACCGCTGATCGATGACCTCTACGCCTGGGCCGACCGTGTCGACGCGGGCGACGCGACGGGTACGTGCGGCGCGTAGTCAGCCCGTCCGTCGCTCCCACTGTTCGCGCGTGATCGCGAAGGCGAGATGCGGCATGGTGTGCCCGCGGTAGAGCACCGTGAACGTCTGCCGTACCGTCATGCCGAGACGGATGGCGACATTCATCGACGGAGCGTTCGTGACACGTACCTTCGCATACAGCTCGTCGATCGGGAGCGTCCGAAACGCCCAGTCGCGGCTGGCGAGCGCCGCTTCGGTCGCGTAGCCGCGGTGCCAGAATGCGCGCTCGAAGAGGTACCCGACCTCGATGACCTCGCGATCCTCGATGCGTTGGCGGGTGATGCCACATTGGCCGATCATGTGTCCGGTTTCTTTCAGAACGACCGCCCAGAGGCCGAAGCCATCGTCGCGATAACGCTGCCACTGTCTGCGAAGCCAATCGCGCGACTCCTCCCGCGTGAAGGCACCCTCGTAGGCGACCATCGCCACAGGATCGGTGAGGATGCGCGCGAGGGCGTCCTCATCCGAGTCGGTCATCTCGCGAAGCCTCAGCCGCGGCGTCTCCAGACCCTCGAAAGTCGGTGGCACCGTCATCGTGAGCACCCACCGGTCGCGCGGCAGTGCCGAGGAGACGGGGTATACGGGGTCACGGACCTCATGGTACGCGGACGATCTACCCCCTTCCGCTGGCATGTGGCCAGGTGCTACATTGCTAGCATGACAGCATCCGAGCCCCGATCGCCGAAGGCGCAGTTCAACGTCTACCTGCCTGCAGATCTCGTTCGCGCGATCAAGCACAGGGCAATCGATGAGAACACGTCCCTGTCGGGTCTCGTGGAACGTGCCATGACCGAGTACCTGGAGGAGAAGCGATGACCGCCGCACAACCGATCGTGTACACGAGTGACCCGCAGTGGTGGCGGCGCTTAGCTGCCACGCTCGGCTTCACTGCAGTCACCGACGAAGATCCGGTGTGGAACGTGGTGGCGGCCGGTGGTTTCTGGGCTGTCCACGCGGTCGAGCAGGGAGACCCGAAAGACGGAACGACCGAGCTGCACTACCTGGTGGACGATCTCGATGCCGCCGCGCGGTCACTCGGCGGCGCCGGGGCCAGCATCGAGCGCGTGACACTCGACGATGTCGGGCCGATGGTCCTCGCGACCGCGGAGTCGGCCGTCACCCTGTCGGTGACGGAGGATGCGGGTCAGGCGGAAGGGAACCCGTCCGTGCTCCCTATCTGGTACCAGGACGACCTCTCGCAGCCGTCCGCGATCCTCGAGTCCCTGGGTCTGCGCCGGCGCGTGTGGTCCGACGCGCAGACGTGGATCGATTTCGCCGCGCCGGGAGGGGGGTTGACGGCACTGCACCAAGGGGACCGAGCGCGCGTCGAGTTCTCCCTCGAGTACCCGGGCGACCTGGATGAGCTGCGGACGAAGCTTGCGGAATCGGGATTCGACAGCGACATCGTCGACGAGGCGTACAACCGGACACTTCTCGTGGCCGTGCCGGGCCGAGACGCGCTCTGGATCAATGGCGTGCAGACCGACCTGTACGGCTATCAGCGTGCCGAGGGAGCTGTGACGTCGTGATGCTGACCTCGGTCAGCGCACGCGAATGCCCAGGGCCACGGCGAATTCCTGCGCGTGGAACACCGCTTGATCGGCACTCAGCGTCGCGCCGGACAGTCCCTTCGGATCGGTGAAGCGCACCGCGTCAAGACCGCGCAGGTCGACATCCCGGCAGCGCGTCTCACGCGTGTCAACCTCGTCGACGCGGCAGTCGATGAACGAGACGCGATGAAGGCGGGCCTGCGGGAGATCGAGTGAGCCGATGTCGCAGCGCTCGAAGATGACATCCGACCATTCGGACGAGGCGGCAGAGAGATAGTCGATGCGCAGCCCTTGCAGGTGTACGCCATCCCACTCCGACCTGAGGGCATCGATGGTTCCGGCGCGCCGCCCGGTGAGAGTGACGGAGCGCAGCCGCGACTCGCGCAGCGGGAGTGCGGTGGTGCCGATGGTGACGGCCACGTCCGTGAGGGTTGCGCCCGTCAGGTCGATGGACGTCACGCTCTCCGCGTCGAGCACCGACTCCGCAATCCTGGAGTGACGCGCGTCTGCTTCGCCTTCGAGACCGGTGACCTCCGCCCCGAACACATCGTCGCGCGGGCGGATGCCACGGTGCACCCGGAGCGGATCAGGGAGGTCGAGATCGACGGATCGGGGGGACTTCGGCTCAGCGGGCATGGTCGCCAGTCTCCCATGCGTCGGGACGCCGACGCCGCGTCCGTGCGGCGTTACACTGGAGGAATCAGCATGGATCCGGACATCACCGGGGAGCTCTCGGAAGAACAGCGGGTGACCGCCTAGTAGAACCGAGCGGGTCAGGCCCGTCACAGCCGCAGTGAGAGTGGAGCGGGCTTCGTCGGAGCCTGTTCAAGCGAGGTGGTACCGCGGCAACCGTCGCCCTCGCAGGATCGATCGAACCCTGCGAGATGAGATGACCTACCCGAAGCCTTCCGCGTTCGGCCCCGCGGCCGATGTCGTTCCGAGCCCCCGGTTCCCGGACGTCGAGCGCGACGTCCTCGAGTTCTGGCGCCGCGATGACACCTTCCGGGCGTCCATCCAGAACCGTGAGGGTGCACCCGAGTGGGTCTTCTATGACGGCCCGCCCTTCGCCAACGGACTCCCGCACTACGGGCACCTGCTCACGGGCTACGCCAAAGATCTCTTCCCGCGCTTCCAGACGATGCGCGGATACAAGGTGGATCGCGTCTTCGGCTGGGACACGCACGGCCTCCCCGCTGAACTCGAGGCGATGAAGCAGCTCGGCCTCACCGAGAAGGCGCAGATCGAGGAGATGGGACTCGCCGCGTTCAACGGCAAGGCCCGCGAAAGCGTCCTCACGTATACCCGCGAGTGGGAGGACTACGTCACCCGTCAGGCACGCTGGGTGGATTTCGAGCGCGGCTACAAGACCCTCGACCTCGGGTTCATGGAATCAGTCCTGTGGGCATTCCGGCAGTTGTGGGACAAGGGCCTGGCCTATGAGGGCTACCGCGTCCTCCCGTACTGCTGGCGGGACGAGACGCCGCTGTCCAATCACGAACTGCGCATGGACGATGACGTCTACAAGATGCGTCAGGACCCCTCGGTCACGGTGAGCTTCCCGCTCACCGGCGCGAAAGCGGACGCGCTGGGTCTCGTGGGCGTGCGCGCCCTCGCCTGGACGACGACCCCGTGGACCCTGCCGACGAACCTCGCTCTCGCGGTCGGACCCGACATCACCTACGCCGTCGTCGCGAGTGGACCGAACGGCGCTGCAGATGAGTCACCCGCAGGCACGCGCTACCTCCTCGCGGCGGAGCTGGTGGGTGCGCACGCAAAGGAGCTCGGCTACGACAGTGCCGACGAGGCCAACGAGGCGGCCACGCACACCGTGCGCGGCGTCGATCTCACCGACATCACGTACGAGCCCTTGTTCGACTATTACCGCGACACCGAGAAGTGGGGCACGGAGTCGGCCTGGCGCATCCTCGCGGACGACTACGTCACGACCAGCGACGGCACCGGAATCGTGCATCAGGCGCCTGCGTACGGTGAGGATGACCAGCGGGTCACCGCGGCCGCGGGGATCCCGCTCATCATGAGCCTCGACGACGGCGGCCGGTTCCTTTCGCAGGTGACCGATGTCGCGGGCGAACTGTGGATGGACGCGAACCGTCCGCTCATCCGCCTCCTGCGTGCCAAGGGGCGGCTCCTGCGCGAGGCCTCCTACGAGCACTCCTACCCGCACTGCTGGCGGTGCCGGAACCCCCTGATCTACAAGGCCGTCTCCAGCTGGTTCGTGCGGGTCGCGGACCATCGCGAGCGACTCCTCGAGCTGAACGAGCAGATCACCTGGGCGCCGGAGAACGTCAAGCACGGCCAGTTCGGCAAGTGGCTCGAAGGAGCGCGTGACTGGTCGATCAGCCGCAACCGCTTCTGGGGTTCACCGATCCCCGTGTGGAAGAGCGATGACCCCGAGCACCCCCGTCTGGACGTGTACGGTTCGCTTGCGGAGCTCGAGCGCGACTTCGGGCGGCTGCCCGTCAACGAGTCGGGCGAGGTGGACCTGCACCGTCCGTACATCGATGAGCTGACCCGGCCCAACCCGGACGATCCGACCGGGAAGTCCGTCATGCGTCGCATCGAGGACGTCTTCGATGTCTGGTTCGACTCCGGGTCGATGCCGTTCGCTCAGGTGCATTATCCGTTCGAGAACAAGCAGTGGTTCGATGAGCACTCACCCGCTGACTTCATCGTCGAATACATCGGGCAGACGCGTGGCTGGTTCTACGTGATGCACGTCCTCTCCGGAGCGCTCTTTGACCGGCCCGCCTTCACCGGCGTCGCCTGTCACGGCATCGTGCTCGGCAGCGACGGCCAGAAGATGTCGAAATCGCTGCGCAACTATCCGGACGTGTCCGAAGTCTTCGACCGGGACGGCTCGGATGCGATGCGCTGGTTCCTCATGTCTTCCTCCGTGCTCCGCGGGGGAAACCTGATCGTGACGGAGGAGGGCATCCGCGCAGGCGTGCGCGAGTTCCAGCTACCGCTGTGGAATGCGTGGTACTTCTTCGCGACCTACGCCGAGGCCGCCGCGGGCCCCGGTGGGGGCGGTTACGACGCGACGTGGCGCACCGACTCCACGGATGTCCTCGACCGATACATCCTGGCTCGCACCGGTGAGCTCATCGATTCGGTGGCCGCTGATCTCGACGCGCTCGATTCCACGACCGCTGCGGCCACACTGCGTGACTTCGTCGAGGTCCTCAACAACTGGTTCATCCGCCGGTCGCGCGATCGGTTCTGGGAGGGCGTGGATCCGTCCGACCCGAAGACGACGGAGGCCTTCGACACCCTCTACACCGTGCTGGAAACCCTTACCCGCGTCGCGGCACCGTTGCTTCCGATCATCACCGAGCGCATCTGGCAGGGGCTCACCGGCGGTCGGAGCGTGCACCTGGAGAGCTGGCCCGACAGTGCCGCGTTCCCGGACGCGTCTGACATCCGCACGGCGATGGACACCGTGCGTCAGGTTTCGAGTGTCGCGAACGCACTGCGCAAGAAGGAAGGCAAGCGGGTGCGCCTGCCGTTGCCGAATCTGACCGTGGTCGTCTCGCACGCCGACGCGCTCGAACGATTCGAGGACATCCTCCGGGACGAACTCAACGTGAAAGCGGTCACCGTGTCGCCGCTGGACGACTCGTCTGCGCAGACATACGGCATCCAGTCCAGACTGTCGATCAACGCACGTGCCGCCGGACCTCGGCTCGGTAAGCAGGTGCAGCAGGTCATCCAGGGTGCGCGTGCCGGGGACTGGGTCGAGGAGGCGGGAGTCGTCACGGTTGCAGGCATCGCACTCCAGGAGGGTGAGTTCGACCTCACACTCGAGGCTGCAGGCGGCACGGACGGCCAGGCATTGGCTCTTCTTCCGGGGGGCGGGTTTGTGCTGCTGGACACCGTCACGACGCCCGAGCTGGAGGCGGAGGGACTCGCCCGTGACGTCATCCGCGCCGTCCAGGACACGCGCAAGTCGGCCGACTTCGACGTGTCCGACCGCATCCGGCTGAACCTCTTCTTCGCCGATGATTCTGACCTCGCCGCTGTTGAGTCCGCCTTCGACGCGGCAGGTGTCGCCGCCGAGACCCTGGCGGTCGATTACTCCCTCGGCAGCGGGGACGGCGGGGGAGTCGACGCCGAGTTCATCCAGAAAGTTCGCTCGGGTACCTACGCCAATGCCGGAGATATCACCGTCGCGGTGACCCGAGTCAGGGGAGAACAATGAGCGACCGTGATCGTGCAGACGCCGTCTACGCGCAACTGCTGACTCGCCAGGGGGAGCAGTGGGTCCAACCGCGTGTGGAGCGGACCCGGCGGGTGCTGGAGCTGCTGGGTGACCCGCAGCGCGCCTATCGCGTGATCCACATCACCGGGACCAACGGGAAGACCTCGACGAGTCGGATCATCGAGAGCCTGCTGCGTGCACTGGGGCTTCGTGCGGGACTGTTCACCAGTCCGCACCTGGAGCGCTTCACAGAACGCATCGTCGTCGACGGCGAACCCGTCGCAGACGCGGCGGTCGCCTCGGCGTGGGAGGAACTCGCGCCCATCGTCGAACTGGTCGACTCGGAGTTGGCCGCGGCCGGCGATGCACCGCTGACGTTCTTCGAACTCCTCACCGTGCTTGCATTCGTCGTGTTCGCGGATGCGCCTGTCGACGTCGCCGTCGTGGAAGTCGGCATGGGCGGATCGTGGGACTCGACCAACACCGCGGACGGTGACGTGGCAGTCTTCACCCCCATCGCCATCGATCACGTGGCCCGGCTCGGATCGACCGTCTCGGCCATCGCCGAGGTGAAGTCGGGAATCATCAAGTCCGGCGCCGCAGTTGTGTCGGCACAGCAGGCGCCCGCGGCTGAGCGCGTGCTGCGCCATGCCGCCAGGGAGAAGGACGCGACGATCGCTTTCGCGGGGGAGCAGTTCTTCGTCGAGGATGACCGGCTGGCCGTGGGTGGGCAGCAGTTCACCGTCACGGGAGCCTCCGGCAGCTACCCCGACCTCTATCTGCCTCTCTATGGGCGACACCAGGCCGACAACGCCTCCCTCGCCGTCGCTGCGGTGGAGTCTCTCGTCGGGGCGCTGGCACACGATGTCGTTGTGGAGGGGCTGGCCGAGGTCACCTCGCCCGGTCGCCTTCAGCTAGCAGGGGTGGAACCCACCGTTCTCGTCGACGCGGCCCACAACCCGCACGGTGCCCAGGCTCTGACGGAGGCGCTGAAGGCGTCGTTCGACTTCGATGAGTGGGGCGTCGTGCTCGGCGTGCTCGAGGACAAGGATGCCTCCGGCATCGTCGAAGCACTCGCGCCGATCGCGACCCATGTCTTCGCTACGGCGCCCGTCAGCGACCGCGCCTCCGATGGCGACCACGTCGCCGACATCGTCGAAGCCCGTGGCCTGCCGGTCACGGTCCACCCTGACCTCGCCGACGCGGCAGAAGCCGCGCGGGAATGGGCGGCCGCACAGCCGCGCCGCGCCGTGGTGATCACGGGCAGCGTCGTCCTTACGGGTGAAGCCCTGACCCTGGCTGCGGAAGAAGACTGGAAGGGTGGGCGGGAGCAGTGAACAGAGCTCGCCGCGGCGCGCGGGAATCCCTCACCTCGGTGGTCTTGGGCTTCGAAGCCGTCATCGTCTTTCTTGGTGGTCTCGCCATTCATGGTCTCCGCGCGCTTCCAGCGACCATTCCGTCCTGGTGGGGGATTGTGGCCGGATCCCTTCTGGCTCTCGTCTTCGTCGCCGCCACACGCTTCACGGGCAAGCCGTGGGGGATCACGCTCGGCTGGATCCTGCAAGTCGTCGTCGCCGCCGGGGCGCTCCTCGTTCCGGCGTTGTTGATCGTGGCGCTCGTTTTTGGTGCGCTGTACGCATATGCGACGATCAAGGGAGGCGCGCTCGATCAGCGCAATGCCACGTACGTACCCGATTCGAACGGAGACTGATTTCATGTCGACGCAGGAGACACTCGTCCTCGTCAAGCCTGACGGAGTTGCGCGCGGGCTCACCGGCGCCATCCTGGCGCGCATCGAAGCGAAGGGCTACTCGCTCGTCGACATCCGGCTCGTCGAACCAGAGCGCAGCACTCTTGAGCAGCACTACGCGGAGCACGAGGGCAAGCCCTTCTATGAGCCGCTGCTGGAGTTCATGCTGTCCGGCCCGTCCGTTGCGATCCGACTGGCTGGTGACCGCGTGATCGAGGGATTCCGCTCCTTGGCGGGGACGACCGACCCGACGACGGCAGCGCCCGGCACGATTCGCGGCGACTTCGGCCGTGATTGGGGACTCGCCGTCCAGCAGAACCTGGTGCACGGAAGCGACAGCCCGGAATCGGCGGCTCGCGAACTCGCAATCTGGTTCTGAGCGACAGCGCACTTCCGGTCAGAACTGACTGATCCAGTCGAGCTGAACCTGCGCGATGACCGCGATGACGGCGTAGCTCACAATCGCCATCAGCGGCACCCACGCCATCAGCGACGCCGCGCGGCGCCGCCCAGCCGGTGACCCCGGAATGACCCCGGCGCGGAACAGGTGAACTGTCACCGCGTAGAAGGACGGGATCGTCACGACCCACGTGACCATGCACCACGGGCAGAGGGTGCCGAGGCTGAAGATGCTCTGGCTGATCAGCCACAGCACAAACCCGAACGCGAACAGCATCCCGGCCCAGAACAACAGCCAGAACCATCGCGCGAATCGTGCTCCAGACAGGACAGCGAATCCGACGACTATGGGGGCGACCCATCCTGTGAGTCCGAGGATCGGATTGGGGAATCCGAAGACCGACCCCTGCCACGATCCGAGGTTGGCGGTGCATTGAACAAGCAGGCTGAAGTCGCACGAGGCCGACGCATCCGGGTTCGCCAGAAGATGCAGCCGCTCCTGTGTGAGCACGAACGCCGCGATCCACCCGATGATTCCGGCGAGAATGAGCCACAGCGCGAGCAGGCGTGGGCGGCTGTAGGAAGACGACGTGGGCATATCTGCGATTATCCCACCGGGCGCCCGGCCAGAGCCCTGAGCGCGCCGCGTGCGCGATTGTGCTCAGATGGTGCGATAATGGCCGTGACGTCTCCGGCCGCGCCGAGACGACGTCGCACAGACTTCGGGCAACGGATGCCCACTGCAGCTCGAGCCGAGCGCCGACTGCACACCAAGTGAGAGTACGCGGGACGTGGCGTCACGACACCGCCGAACATTCCCGGGACGGCACGCGGAGCCGCCTGGCGAGGAGTAGCCAGCAATGGCCCAAGAGGATAACCACACAGATTCCACCGATTCAGCCGAACTGAGTGCAGACGCTCCGGAGGCGCACGGCGAGCAGTCGGCGGCGGACAGCGCACCGGCTGACCTGCACGGCGACGACGAGACTCAGCCCCGCGCAGAGATCGCCGACGTTGCCGACACGACATCGCAGGATGCCGGAAGCCTCGACGCCGCCGATCAGGCGCCGTCCGACTCGGACCAGGAACCGCACGCGGCGGCCCCGACAGCGCCCACGGAAGACGCCGTGCCGGTTGATGCATCCGACGACGCCGCACCGGTCACCGCGCCCGAACCGAGCGAGGCTGAGAGCGAGAGCGAGCAAGGTTCGCTGCCTGAAGCCGCCGAGCCCGCGCCAGAGAGCAGCGCTCCGGTCGAGCAGCCGCACAATGAGGACTCCTCACCTGAGGCCGCGCCCGCTCCTGTCGCTCACGCCGCGGAATCAGCGGCGGCCGGGGAATCGGACTCGTCCATCGAGTCGAAGAATTCGTCCGCCGATTCGGCGAACGACTCATCGAACGAACAAGAGCCGGCCGCGCTGACCGCCGTAGCGCTCGGGCTCCTGCCGGAGAACTTCGTCTCCGCAGTGTCGACACAGCTGCACTTCTTCGCGCCCACAGTGGCGCCCCTTCCGGCCCGCAGCACCCAGAGCACCCCGGACGACGACGAATCCGACGATGAGCCCCGCAGCGGCTCCAGCCGCCGGCGGCGTCGCCGGGGCGGCAGCTCGACCGATGAGGTCCCGCGTCAGCGGGCCGTCGAGGTCATCACCGAGCCGCAGCGAATCAAGGGTTCCACGCGACTGGAGGCGAAGAAGCAGCGCCGCCGGGACGGCCGTGAAGCGGGCCGCCGTCGTGCGGTCGTCACCGAGGCAGAGTTCCTCGCCCGCCGCGAAGCCGTCGACCGCGACATGATCGTCCGATCCAAGAACGGGCGGGTACAGATCGCCGTCCTCGAGGACAACGTGCTCGTCGAGCACTACGTGGCCCGCAATCAGGACGCCTCGCTCATCGGCAACGTCTACCTCGGGCGTGTGCAGAACGTGCTCCCGAGCATGGAAGCCGCCTTCGTCGACATCGGGCGCGGTCGCAACGCCGTGCTGTACTCCGGTGAGGTCGATTGGGACGCGGTCGAAACCGGCAACCAGCCGCGTCGCATCGAACTCGCTCTCAAGACCGGTGACCGTGTTCTCGTCCAGGTCACCAAGGATCCCGTCGGCCACAAGGGAGCCCGACTGACGAGCCAGATCTCGCTGCCCGGACGCTATCTCGTCTATGTCCCCGGCGGCGCGATGAACGGTATCTCGCGCAAGCTCCCCGACACGGAGCGCGCGCGCCTCAAGCGCATCCTCAAGGAGGTGCTGCCCGAGTCCAGCGGCGTCATCGTCCGCACCGCGGCGGAAGGCGCCACCGAGGAGCAGCTCACCCTTGATGTGCAGCGGCTGACGTCCCAGTGGGACCACATCAGCTCGCAGCTCGAGTCGATTCAGGCTCCCGCGCTCCTGCACTCCGAGCCGGATCTCCTCGTCAAGATCGTGCGTGACGTCTTCAACGAGGACTTCCGCAAGATGCTCATCCAGGGCGACGAGGCACACACCACGATCACGAACTACCTCACCAGCGTTGCTCCGGATCTGCTGGAGCGCGTCGAGCGGTACGAAGGGGAGAACGACCCGTTCGACGAGTACCGCGTGACCGAGGGCATCGAGAAGGCGCTTGATCGTAAGGTGTGGTTGCCCTCCGGCGGCTCGCTGGTGATCGATCGCACCGAAGCGATGACCGTCGTCGACGTCAACACAGGCAAGTTCGTCGGCTCCGGCGGCAACCTCGAGGAGACGGTCACCAAGAACAACCTCGAAGCGGCCGAGGAGATCGTGCGACAGCTTCGCCTGCGCGACATCGGCGGCATCATCGTTGTCGACTTCATCGACATGGTGCTCGAGTCCAACCGCGATCTCGTGCTGCGGCGGCTCGTGGAGTGCCTCAGCCGCGACCGGACGAAGCACCAGGTCGCCGAGGTCACCTCGCTCGGTCTCGTTCAGATGACGCGAAAGAAGCTGGGCCTGGGTCTCCTCGAGACCTTCAGCCAGCCGTGTGAGGTCTGCGCGGGGCGCGGTGTCATCGTGCACCATGATCCTGTCGTCAAGCACCGCAGCGCCGGCTCGGGGAACGGCAATGGAAACGGAAACGGCCGCCGTCCGCGCAATCCGGGCGGAACGAGCTCGCAGAACGGCGGGACGCACGTCATCACCGAGGGTGCCAAATCCGCCCTCGCGCAGATCGCCGCCTCGACGATCGCTCCCGCGACCGGTCCCGTCGCGACCATCGAACAGGTCGATGCACCCGACAACTCGCCGTCGGAGGCGCAGGAGGCGGCTCCCGAGCGTCCGAAGAAGGCGCGGCGCAAGAAGAACGAACCGCGCCGGTCGCAGGAGCCCGAGGTCCCCAAGACCGACAAGGATCGACTGCTCGATTCGGTGCTCAGCGCCCTTCCCGAGCCGAAGGCTCCGGGTCAGGGTCGCTCGCGTCGGCGCGTGACGACGGCTGCGCTCAGCGGTACCCCCGTGGAGCCCGTAGCGCAGCCCCCCCGACAGGACTGATCGGGCCTCAGCCGACGAGCACATGGCTACCGCGGAGGGAGCTTCACGGTCCTCGTCGGCGGCAGCGTCCTAGCGGTCCCTCGCGCGAATGCGCAGTCCGGAGGCGATGAGTCGGCGCACGAGTTCATGTGCGGAGACCGCTTCCGCGCCGCCTGCGATGAGCGCATCGATGGACGATTCCGGCACGTCGTAGTGGTCGAGGTCGAAGGCGCGGCGGGGGATGTTGTGGGCGCGTGCGAACTCATGCAGTTCGTCCAAACTCGCATCGCTGACCAGGTGCGCCCAGAGTCGTCCGTGCGCTGGCCACAGGGGCGCGTCCACCAGGATCGTCATCGCTACGATGATAGAGCCGCTGAACCCGGGGGACACGCTGTCGCGGGCTTTTGCCCTGCGGCCCGGGATCGGGTAAACTAGACCCTTGGTGCGTCACGCCTCGCGACTGTTCAGGGCGCCAGCGTGACTCTACGCACCGAGACTTTCCGACATCAACGGGCAATTCGGAGCCGCGTGCTCCTGTAGAAGAAATTAGGTGTGAAGTGGTTTACGCAGTTGTGCGCGCCGGTGGCCGGCAGGAGAAGGTCGAAGTGGGGACCGTTGTCGTCCTCGACCGCCAGAAGGCGACCGTCGGCGAGACGCTCGAGTTGCCCGCCGTGCTCCTGGTCGACGGTGACACCATCACCACCGACAGCGACTCGCTCGCCAAGGTGACCGTGACCGCCGAGGTTCTCGGCGAGGAGCGCGGCCCGAAGATCGTCATCCAGAAGTTCAAGAACAAGACCGGTTACAAGAAGCGCCAGGGACACCGCCAGGAGTTCACGCGCGTCAAGGTCACCGGAATCAAGTAAGACCGCGAGGAGAACGCGAAATGGCACACAAAAAGGGCGCAAGCTCTACCCGTAACGGTCGTGATTCCAACGCACAGCGACTTGGTGTGAAGCGCTTCGGCGGCCAGGTCGTCGGCGCCGGCGAGATCATCGTCCGCCAGCGTGGCACGCACTTCCACCCCGGCGTCAACGTCGGTCGCGGTGGCGACGACACCCTGTTCGCACTGGCCCCCGGTGCAGTCGAGTTCGGCTCGAAGGGTGGCCGCAAGGTCGTCAACGTCGTGGCGGCTGCCGAGTAATCGGACCACTACCTTTTTCTGCGAGGGGCGGGCTTCGGCTCGCCCCTCGCTTCGTCTCATCCGGGAGTTCTCATGGTGACCTTCGTAGACCGAGTCACGCTCCACGTCAGTGGTGGCAAGGGCGGCAATGGCTGCGTGTCGGTACGCCGCGAGAAGTTTAAGCCTCTCGCCGGGCCCGACGGCGGCAACGGCGGCAACGGCGGTGATGTGGTGCTCGTCGCTGACCCCCAGGTGACAACGCTGCTGTCGTACCATCACTCGCCACACCGCCACGCCGGCAACGGCGGCTTCGGAATGGGCGATAACCGCTCGGGAGCGGCGGGCGAATCGCTCGAACTCCCCGTGCCCGTCGGAACGGTCGTGAAAGGCATCGACGGTGAGATTCTCGCCGACATGACCACCCCCGGCACAAGCGTCGTCATTGCACCCGGCGGACGCGGGGGACTCGGCAATGCCGCACTCGCCTCCCCGAAGCGCAAGGCACCCGGCTTCGCGCTCCTCGGCACCCCGGGCTTCATCGGTGACGTCGTCCTCGAGCTGAAGACCGTCGCCGACGTCGCTCTCGTGGGCTATCCCTCGGCGGGAAAGTCGAGCCTCATCGCGGCGATCTCCGCGGCGCGGCCGAAGATCGCGGACTACCCGTTCACCACGCTGCATCCGAATCTCGGAGTCGTTCAGGCCGGCGAAGTGCGGTACACCGTCGCCGACGTACCCGGACTCATCGAGGGCGCCAGTGAGGGTCGCGGACTGGGGCTGCAGTTCCTGCGGCACGTCGAACGATGCTCGGCTCTCTTGCACGTGCTCGACTGCGCGACCCTCGAGCCGGGTCGCGACCCCCTGAGCGATCTCGACGTCATTCTTGCTGAGCTCGCGGCCTACCCGGTGCCGGAGGGACAGGTCCCGCTCCTGGAGCGCCCGCAGATCGTCGCGCTGAACAAGATCGATGTTCCCGAGGCGCGCGACCTCGCCGATCTTGTGCGACCGGATCTTGAGGAACGCGGATTCCGCGTGTTCGAAATCTCCACGGTGAGCCACGAGGGATTGCGACCGCTCACCTTCGCGCTCGGCGAGCTTGTGGCCCAGCACCGCACGGCGGAGCCGGCAGAGCCCGAACGAATCGTCATTCGCCCGCAGGCGGCGGAGGACTCGTTCCGCATCCGCGTCGAAGGCGGAACGTACGGCAACATCTACCGCATCCTGGGCGAGAAGCCGGAGCGGTGGGTGCAGCAGACCGACTTCCAGAACGACGAGGCGGTCGGGTTCTTGGCGGACCGGCTCGACAAGCTCGGCATCGAGGACGAACTCTTCCGGGTGGGCGCCACGCCGGGCAGCACCATCGTGATCGGCGAGGGTGACGGTGTCATCTTCGATTGGCACCCCACGATGAGCTCCGCCGCTGAGCTGATGGCTGCTCCCCGCGGCACGGACCCCCGCCTCGACACCAGCACTCGGCGGACGACGTCGCAGCGTCGCGAGCGCTTTCACGACCGCATGGACGCGAAAGCGCAGGCGCGCGCGGATCTGGAGGCGGAGCGCCGCGCTGAACGGGAGAGCAACGATGATCTCGACGCGTGAGCACCTCGCCGGCGCTCGTCGCGTCGTGGTCAAGGTGGGTTCCTCGTCTATCAGCGGCGAGAACGCTCACCGCATCGAGGCAATCGTCGAGGCTCTCGCAGCGGCTCACGGTCGGGGGACGGAAGTGGTTCTCGTCTCTTCGGGCGCCATCGCCACGGGGATGCCCTACCTGGCTCTGGAGGAGCGCCCGAACGACCTCGCCACTCAGCAGGCGGCAGCCGCCGTGGGGCAGAACGTTCTCATCTACCGTTACCAAGCGGCCCTGCGCCCGTTCGCGATCGTCGCCGGTCAAGTGCTTCTGACCGCGGGCGACCTCGAGAACGACACGCACCGTTCGAACGCACGCCGGGCGATGGAGCGGCTGCTCGCGCTCCGCATCCTCCCGATCGTGAACGAGAACGACACCGTGGCAACGCACGAAATCCGGTTCGGCGACAATGACCGCCTTGCCGCGCTCGTTGCCCGCCTGATCGGGGCCGACGCGCTCATCCTGCTCAGCGACATCGAAACGCTGTTCACGCGTCCGCCGGACGAGCCCGGGGCACGCCCCATCGATGAGGTCGAGTATGGCGACGATCTGCACGGTTTCGAGTTCGGTTCTGTCGTGGTCAACAGCGTCGGAACCGGTGGCGCGGCCACGAAGGTCTCGGCTGCTCGACTGGCGAGCGAGTCCGGGATCGGCGTCCTGGTCACTAGCGCCGACCGTGTCGAGGATGCCCTGACGGGAGCGCACGTCGGGACCTGGTTCAGCCCGAACCCCGACGTCATCCCCACGAGCGCGACGGGGTCGGTTCGCACGCACGCGTGACTCGCCGCGGTTCTAGACTGGGCAGATGATCGGCACCACCACGACCGCGCAGGATCGTCTCCGGCTTGCCAAGGAAGCCGCACGAGAGATCGGTCTTCTCTCCGATGCGCGTAAGGCGCAGCTCCTCGAAGCCGTGGCACGCGAGATCGAGGCACGCTCCGACGAGATCATCGCGGCCAACGCCGAGGATCTCGACCGTGGTCGAGACGGCGGCCTCAGCACGGGGCTGCTCGACCGGCTGAGTCTCGATGCACCCCGCGTGCAGGCTCTCGCGGATGCGGTCCGTGACGTCGCGGAGCTCCCCGATCCGGTGGGGCGCGTGCTCGACGAGCGCACGCTCGACAACGGCATCCACCTCACGAAGGTCGCGGTGCCATTCGGCGTCGTCGGTTCGATCTACGAAGCGCGCCCCAACGTCACGGTGGATATCGCTGCCCTTGCGCTTCGCTCTGGCAACGCCGTGGTCCTGCGGGGCGGATCGGCTGCCCTCTCGTCGAACGCCGCATTGATCGAGGCGATGCGCGCCGCACTGCAGAGTGAGGGGATCACCCCTGAGGCGATCCAGACGGTTGACGACTTCGGCCGAGAAGGTGCCCGTGCACTCATGCGCGCCCGCGGCCTCGTCGACGTGCTCGTCCCGCGGGGGAGCGCGCAGCTGATCGAGACGGTCGTCACCGAATCCTCCGTTCCGGTGATCGAGACCGGCGCGGGGGTGGTGCACATCGTGCTGGACGAGTCGGCTCCGCTGGAGTGGGCGCGGGAGATCGTCGTCAACGCGAAGGCCCAGCGGCCGAGCGTCTGCAACGCTGTCGAGACGGTGCTCGTGCACCGCGGCGCGGCTGATCGGCTCATCGCCCCCGTCGTGGATGCGTTGCAGGCGGCCGGGGTTACGGTGCACGGCGACGATGCGGTCCGCGATCGCGCGAACGATGTCGTGGCAGTGACCGAAGAGGACTACGCGACCGAGCACATGAGTCTCGACCTCTCGATGCGTGTCGTCGACGACCTCGATGAGGCGCTCGCGCACATTCGCCGCTATTCGACCCAGCACACCGAATCGATCGTGACCACCGATGACCGGGCCGCGGAACGCTTCCTTGCGGAGGTCGACTCGGCGGTCGTGATGACCAACGCGTCGACACGCTTCACCGACGGTGGCCAGTTCGGCTTCGGCGCCGAGGTGGGCATCTCGACGCAGAAGCTGCACGCGCGCGGCCCGATGGGGCTGCCGGAGCTCACGAGCACCAAGTGGCTCGCGCGCGGTGCCGGGCAGACGCGTCCGTGACGGAATAGACTGTCCGTACTGCACGCCCACGAAACGGAGCCCGAATGAACGTCGCCACTCTGGCTGTCCTTGCC
The DNA here is from genome assembly GCA_029959865.1 of Microbacteriaceae bacterium PS02070. GTDB lineage: Bacteria > Actinomycetota > Actinomycetes > Actinomycetales > Microbacteriaceae > Microbacterium. Next base: position 210,088 of record JASCPE010000004.1, read on the forward strand.
GCTGCCGCAGAGGAGCATCACGGCAACGTACAAGCCGAGACGCTCTGGTACGGCGTCGTCGCGCTCGTTCTCTTCTTGGCTCTCGGACTTGTCACCCTGTCGTTCCGTAACGTCGCCAACCGCCACTCGCCGAAGGCCGATGCGTATGCGCGCGCGCACGGCGCCGAGCTGGAGGGCGGGCACGGTCACTAGGACCGTCCAATGACGAGTACCTCGGGGCGTCGCGTCGGTGTCATGGGTGGCACCTTCGACCCCATTCATCATGGGCACCTCGTGGCCGCGAGTGAGGTAGCGCAGTCGTTCGACCTCGACGAGGTGGTGTTCGTACCGACGGGCCGTCCGTGGCAGAAGGAGAACGTCAGTCCCGGAGAGGATCGCTACCTGATGACGGTGATCGCGACGGCGTCGAATCCTCGCTTCACCGTGAGTCGCGTGGATATCGACCGTGACGGTCCCACGTATACGATCGACACGCTGAAAGACCTCAAGACCCAGAGTCCCGACGATGAGCTGTTCTTCATCACCGGAGCCGACGCTGTGGCTCAGATCCTCAGTTGGCGCGACCACGATGAGCTCTGGGACCTCGCGCACTTCGTCGCGGTGACTCGCCCAGGACACGTCATGAACGTCACAGGCTTGCCGAGCGAGGATGTCAGTGTCCTCGAGATACCGGCACTGTCGATCTCCTCGACGGACTGCCGTGAGCGTGTCGAACGAGGGGACCCGGTGTGGTACCTGGTCCCGGACGGGGTCGTCCAATACATTGCGAAGCATCATCTTTATCGGAGCGATGAATGACAACGAACCAGCCGGAAGAGACTGAGCAGCCGCTGACGCGGCGCCAGCTACGTGAACTACGTGCAACGGGAGCCATCCCGGTCGTGGAGGAGACGGAGGCTGCGCGTGAGGCGACGCCTCCGGTCAGCGTCGAAGAGGAGTGGACGCCGGGAGGCCCAGTCCTGACGCGGCGACAGGCCCGCTTGTCCCGCACCGCGGGCATCCCCATCGTGTCCGATACGACGGACGAGGCAGCATCCGCTGAAACCGCGGTTGAGGACGCCCCAACGGCCGCGGCCGGGGCCGACGACGGTGAAGAGTCCGACATCACCGAGATTGTCGAGGTCGATGAGGAAGTCGTCGACGCGACGATCACCGGCGAACAGGCCCCTCTCGTCATCGAAGACGTCGCGTCCGTGATCGAGACCGACGACCAGGAGCTGGTGGCCGTCGCCGAGGACGCCGAGAATGCCACGGATGCTGCTGACGCCGACGTCGTCGATGCGACGGTCACTGGCGAACACGAGCGAGTCGTCGCCGAAGGTTTCGGCGCGGAACTGCTCGATGAGAAAGACGTCAAGATCGAGCTCCCCAGTTCTTTCGATCAGCTCCTCACCCGGGATATCTCCGAAGGCGGGTCATCGTCTTCGCCCCACGCCCTCATCCTCACGGAGACGCCGGACACCGGCGCTCTGACGGTGCCGTTGACCGGAACGGGCGAGATTCTGATCACGGGGTCGTTCGAGTTGCCCGCGGGCTTTGGTGCCACCGGCACTCATCCCGGGACCGCCGACGGTGCCGAGGCGGACGCATCGCTCATCGACGGTGAGCTTCCCGCGGCGTCCTCTCCCGTGCCGGTGGCGGCGAGTTCTGCCATCAGCACCGTGCGGAGCGACGATGACATCATCCGTCCTCCCGCGCCTGAGCGGGGCGGAAAGCTCATGATCGCTCTGGTCATCACCGCCGGTGCCCTTGCGCTCGCCCTCGCCGGCGTCCTCATTGTCTCGGCCGTGACGGGGGTCTTCCAATGACCGCCCGCGAGAGTGCCGTGGAGATGGTCCGCCTCGCCGCTGAGGCCGCGGATGCAACCGGTGGCGAGGACATTGTCGCCCTCGATGTGTCCGAGCCACTGCCGCTCGCCGACGCTTTCTTGCTCGTGACCGGTCGCAGCGAGCGCAATGTCGCAGCCATTGCGGACGCGATCGAGGACAAGTTGCTCGAGGCGGGGCACAAGCGCATCCGCCGCGAGGGTCGCCAAGAGTCGCGCTGGATTCTGCTGGACTTCGGTGACCTTGTCGCGCATGTCTTCCACGAACAGGAGCGAGTCTTCTACGGGCTGGAACGCCTCTGGAAGGACTGTCCGGTGATTCCCGTCGAGTTGGCGGGCAACACGACGGGGGACTGACCCCGGTTCGTCCTTGCCTCCCGGATGTAGTAATCTAGGAGGGTTGCCACGAAGGTGGCGACGGGCCTGTGGCGCAGCTGGTAGCGCACCTGCATGGCATGCAGGGGGTCAGGGGTTCGAGTCCCCTCAGGTCCACCGTGTGATGAGTCGCGTCATAGGTCTCATGTGAGTCGCGTCATAGGTCACGTTCTGGGAGCCTCCGGCCATCGGCCGGGGGCTTTCATCGTGTTGCGCCAGTAGGTCTTGTCGGGTTGGATCTGGTTGG
>JASCPE010000050.1 GCA_029959865.1 Microbacteriaceae bacterium PS02070
GTACGCAGACCGTCCGCTACGCCTTGAACACGGGCAACAACTACCAGGACAAGTGGACGCTGCGAGACGGATCACAGCAGTTTGAGACGTGGGGCATGCGCGTCTTCCGGTACGCGGAGGTGATCGGCGCGCCCACAGGGCTCACGGCAGAGGACTTCCCCGCGCTCGCGCAGGTGTATCCCTATGATCCCGATGGAGCCGCGTTCGACTCCTCGGATGACTCACTGAACCAGGTGTGGGAGCTCGCGAGGCACACCGTCGATGCGACCAACCACAACC
>JASCPE010000051.1 GCA_029959865.1 Microbacteriaceae bacterium PS02070
GTCGTCACCTCGGTCGCGCCGCTCCGCCAAGACGCTCTCGTCGAAATCCTGCCGGGTCCCAAGAACGCCTTCGTGAAGCAGTACCAGCGCATGTTCCAACTCGACGGCGTCGCTCTCGAGTTCGAAGACGATGCACTGCGGGCGATCGCCGATCTCGCCGTCTCCCGCAAGACCGGAGCACGCGGCCTGCGGGCGATCCTCGAAGACGTCCTCGGCCCGAGCATGTTCGAGATCCCGTCGGCCGACGACATCGTCAAGGTCATTGTGACCCCCGGAGC
>JASCPE010000052.1 GCA_029959865.1 Microbacteriaceae bacterium PS02070
GGGGGGGGGGGGGGGGGGGGGGGGGGGGGGGGGGGGGGGGGGGGGGGGGGGGGGGGGGGGGGGGGGGGGGGGGGGGGGGGGGGGGGGGGGGGGGGGGGGGGGGGGGGGGGGGGGGGGGGGGGGGGGGCGGGGGGGGGGGGGGGGGGGGGGGGGGGGGGGGGGGGGGGGGGGGGGGGGGGGGGGGGGGGGGGGGGGGGGGGGGGGGGGGGGGGGGGGGGGGGGGGGGGGGGGGGGGGGGGGGGGGGGGGGGGGGGG
>JASCPE010000053.1 GCA_029959865.1 Microbacteriaceae bacterium PS02070
AACTCGTACGTGACGACGTCACCCGCAGCAGACACCTCACCCGACGCGGTCTTCACAACCTCGATCGACGGGTCCGAATCGATCGGAACGACCTCCGTGTCCGTCCCCTCAACCGGGTCACCCGTCGAAGGAGTACCCGACACCGTCGCCGTGTTCTCCACCGAACCCGCATCCACGTCCGCCTGCGTCACCGTGTATGTCGCCGTCGCGATCACCGACTCGCCAGGCGCGAGGACGTTCGGCACCCCCGGCCAC
>JASCPE010000054.1 GCA_029959865.1 Microbacteriaceae bacterium PS02070
AACTCGTACGTGACGACGTCACCCGCAGCAGACACCTCACCCGACGCGGTCTTCACAACCTCGATCGACGGGTCCGAATCGATCGGAACGACCTCCGTGTCCGTCCCCTCAACCGGGTCACCCGTCGGAGGAGTACCCGACACCGTCGCCGTGTTCTCCACCGAACCCGCATCCACGTCCGCCTGCGTCACCGTGTATGTCGCCGTCGCGATCACCGACTCGCCAGGCGCGAGGACGTTCGGCACCCCCGGCCAC
>JASCPE010000055.1 GCA_029959865.1 Microbacteriaceae bacterium PS02070
CGTTGGATGGTGTCTCGGTTGAGGATCCGATGGTGGGTCTGTCTGAGCTGTCGTATGAGTGGCCGGGTGTTGAGGGTGTCCTCGCTCCGGGTGAGACCGTGACGGCGACGGCGACGTATACGTTGACTCAGGCTGATGTGGATGCTGGGTCGGTGGAGAACGCGGCGACTGCGTCGGGTAACCCGCCGACGGGTGAGCCCGTCGAGGAGCCGGGTGAGGAGATTGTCCCGATCGAATCCGCGCCGGGTCTGTCTT
>JASCPE010000056.1 GCA_029959865.1 Microbacteriaceae bacterium PS02070
CACACCCACCGGCGCCAACGAAGAGTAGGAGACGAGGACGGAGCTGCTCGGTCCTGTCCGTCAAGAGAGGACGGGGCCCATGCGACCACGCTGGCAAGGACGGTTCCCGGGTCAATAGGTGCGGTAGGGGGGGGGGGGGGGGGGGGGGGGGGGGGGGGGGGGGGGGGGGGGGGGGGGGGGGGGGGGGGGGGGGGGGGGGGGGGGGGGGGGGGGGGGGGGGGGGGGGGGGGGGGGGGGGGGGGGGGGGGGGGGG
>JASCPE010000005.1 GCA_029959865.1 Microbacteriaceae bacterium PS02070
GGTGAGCTGCTTCGCGACGACCTTCAACACGATCACCCTGTGCTTCGACATACCGCCGACTGTGACTTATGACGCGACTCACCAGCGACCTATCACCTGTGACCTATGTCCCGAACCCAGACACCTCACTCGCCACCGATTTTTCAACACCTGTCGCGATGCCATCCTTGGCGGCTGGTGACCCTTATCCGGTGGTGTCGCGCGTCAGTTTGCCGTTTCCGGCGGGGTTCGCCGGCGGGATCCCGCCCTCTCCACCGCGCCGCCTGAGCGTGACCTGGGCATCTCGCGCGTGGCTGGAGGTCGGTAGCCTGCCGACGTAGCCTCGGGACGAGGGCACCTGCCCCACGATCATCGGAGGACGTCATGTCACACGAAGAAGCTCTCACCATCGACACGGTCGTTGAGGTGTTGAAGAAGAACCGGCTGGTGATGATCACGACGGCGCTACCGGACGGCAAGCTCCTTGCGCACCCCATGGCCATCCAGGAAGTCGACGAAGACGCGACCCTGTGGTTCTTCGTCAGCAAGGAGGGTGACCAGGCCGACGCTCTGCGACAGGGCTCGGAGGTCAACGTCGCCGTGTCCGACACCGGAACATGGCTCTCGGTCGCGGGCTCCGCCGAGTTCGTTGACGACCCCGCCAAGGTCGACGAGCTGTGGACCAACAGTGCAGAGGCATACTTCACGGGCAAGGATGACCCCAAGCTCGGTCTCCTCAAGGTCACCGGCGAGTCCGCCCAGTTCTGGGGTGTTCCCGGAGGGAAGGTAGCCGCGCTGGTCGGCATCGTCGCTTCTCGCATCACCGGCAACGAGCCTCCGGGACAGAGCGGCACCACCGAGCTGTAGCCCAGACCGCGGCCGGTCCTCGTCACGAGCGGCCAGCTCACCTGGGTCCGGCGAGCCTGCCGGCGTGAGGGGACAGTAGCGTCGGAGTGTGACCACTTTCACGCCGACGCAGCGCCTTGTCATCGGTATCGCGGTGCTGGCCTCGTTCGTCACGTTCCTCGACGGCACCGTCGTCAACGTCGCGCTCCCGGCCATCAGCCGCGACATCGGTGGCGGCCTGACAACGCAGCAGTGGGTGGTCGATGCGTACCTCATTCCGCTGAGCGCGCTGATCCTCCTCGCCGGGTCCGCCTCCGACGCCTACGGGCGGGTTCGCGTGATGCGCATCGGGCTCATCGCTTTCGGCGTCGCTTCGATCGTCGTCGCTGCGGCCCCCGAACCGATCACGCTCATCGTCGCGCGCGCCGCGCAAGGCGCCGCGGGCGCGTTGCTCGTGCCGAGTTCTCTCGCGCTGATCATGTCCGCGATGCGCGGGAGTGTGCAGGCGCGGGCCATCGGAGTCTGGACGGCGTTCACGACGGCCGCGCAGCTCGTCGGACCACTCCTGGGCGGTCTCTTCGTCGACTACCTCTCGTGGCGCTTCGTCTTTCTGATCAACGTCCTACCCATCGCGGTCACGCTCGTTCTCCTGCACCGCCTCGGGATGAAAGAGGAGCCTCAGGGCGCCCACGTGGACTGGGTGAGCGGCGCCCTCTGCGCGCTCGGACTCGGGGCTGTGGTCTTCGCCCTCATCGAGCAACCGAACTTCGGCTGGGAACACCCGGTGGTCTGGGTCACCGGCGTCGGCGGGATCGTGCTTCTCGGATGGTTCCTCGTGCGCCAACGACGGGGGAGCGCACCGCTGTTGCCCCTCTCCCTGTTCCGGGTACGGGACTTCGCCTGGGGGAATCTCGCAACGCTGTTCATCTATGCGGCACTCAGCCTCAACGGGTTCGTGATCGGGGTGTACCTCCAGCAGGGCGCCGGGCTCAGCGCCACGGCGGCGGGGCTTGCGAGCGTGCCGATGACGATCCTGATGATCCTCCTCAGCTCTCGCGCGGGAGGGTGGGCAGGCAGGTTCGGCCCGCGCATCTTCATGACTGTCGGACCGCTCGTGATGGCTGCGGGCGCCGCATTGCTCGTGACTGTGGCCGGCGACTTCGACTATTGGTGGCAGGTGCTTCCCGCGATGCTCGTGATGGGCGTGGGTCTCTCCTTGACGGTCGCCCCGCTGACGGCGGCCGTGCTCGGCGCGATCGACTCCTCCCGCTCGGGCATCGCCTCCGCGGTCAACAACGCGATCTCGCGCGTCGCGGGCCTCCTCGTCGTAGCGCTGCTGTCGACCATCGTCGGCGGCAGCCTCGACCTCGGCGGCTTCCACCAGGCCGCAATCGTGACGAGTGCGCTCTTTGCGCTGGGCGGCGTCGTCTCCTGGATCGGGATCCGTCGCAACCGCACGGAGGACCCGGCGCCCACTCCGCAGCCCTGAGCCGACCACGCCACGCCCGACGCCAGCTCCAGAGGATCTCCCGCGCCGCGCGGGCGCGGCATTCATCCAATCGCATGCGCGCTTACACGCTCGTTACAGGGGCTTTACATCGGGAGTAGTCGCGGCCGATTAACTGACCGCATCCCTACCCACTCACTGGAGCCTTTACATGCGATCACATTCCCGGCGTCTCCTCTCGGCCTCGGTGGCCGTCGTTGCCTCAGCCCTCGTCCTTACCGCGTGCAGCAGCGGCGACACGGGCGATGCGGGCGGTGAGGGGGAGACCGTCACCGTCAAGGTCGGAACCCTCCGCGGCCAGCCGCACTTCTATCAGCCGTTCCTGTACAACGAGTACGCCGCCGACGGCGTCGAGTTCGAGGTGGTGACGCTCGACACCACCCCGGCGCTCTCCGATGCACTCGTCTCCGGGTCGATCGACTTCGCCATCACCGGTGTCACGCCGACGATCTCCTCCATCTCCCAAGACCGCGATCTCGTGCTCGTCGCCAGCGCCGCCGACGGCGGCTCAGGCTTCATCGGCAACGGGGAGACGAGTCTCGCTGAGCTGGAGGGCAAGCAGATCGGTATCGTGCAGGGCTCGGCGCAAGAGGTAGCGCTGCGACTCCTGATCGACGACGCCGGCATGACTCCCGACGACTTCGAACTCACACCGATCCCGGTCCCCGAAATGGCGAGCGCGTTCACCGCCGGCGACGTCGACGCCTTCATGGGCGTCGAGATCGGCGTCTCCATCGCGGAGGGTGCGGGCGGCACTGAGGTTGTCGACCCGTATTCGACGGCGATTGGCCGTGTGAACATCGGCCTCGCGACCACGGGCGCATTCATCGAAGAGAATCCCGAGGTCGCTCAGGCGGTCGTCGACACACACGCGGCGACCACCGCCTACATGTCGGAGAACATCGAGGAGTGGCTGCCCGCAATGGTGGAGGAGTTCGGTGGAGACCAGGACGTCTTCCAGTCGGCCCTCGAGAACTTCTGGCTCCGTTCGGACCTGTCGGATGAGTACGTCGACCAACTCGTGGCCCTCTCGAACGCGATGACGGACATTCAGCTGATCCAGACCGCTCCGACGGCGGACGAGATCGTCGACCGGTCGTTCACGGAGTAAGTTCCCGCGGCGGGGCGCCACGCGCGTCCCGCCGCGCCAATCAAGGACAGTCATGATCCCCTCGACTCCCGCGGCAACACGCCGACGACCTCCCGCCCGCCGCCCGAACCAACGGGCGCTTCTCACCCGAATTTTTCTCGGCCTCCCGGTTCCGATCCTGTTCCTCATCGTGTGGCAGGTCGGCCGCCAGAACGAGTGGGAGATCCCTCTCATCGGTATCCGGATGGGATACCTTCCTGCACCGGCGGACGTCGTGCAGTCTCTGTGGGACTACGCGTTCGGTGGAATCCACGACGATGCGTTCTCCGGCGATCTGTGGGTCAACCTCGGGATGTCCGCACTTCGCGTCCTCATCGGTTTCCTCATCGCCGCCGCGCTCGCTATCCCGCTCGGGATCCTGATGGGCCGGTACTACAAGATGGACGCGATGTTCGACCCGTTCATCAACCTGTTCCGTCCCATTCCTGCGACGGCATGGGTTCCCCTCGTGGGCCTCCTCATCGGCTGGGGTGACCAGGCGACGATCTTCCTGATTGCGCTGTCGTCCTTCTTCCCCATCGTGCTGGGCGCGATCAGCGGTTCGAAGGAAGTGCCGAGCCGGCTGGTCGAGGCGGGCCAGATGCTGGGTGCGCGGAGGTGGGAGATCCTCGCTCAGATCGTCGTGCCGGCATCCGCTCCCGCGGTCATCAACGGGATGCGGGTCGGGCTCGGGCTCTCCTGGGTCGTGCTCGTGCTCGGTGAGAGCGTGGGCGTCAGCACCGGGCTCGGAGCGAACATCATCCTGGCCCGCGACGTCGTTCGCACCGACATGGTCGTTGTCGGAATGATCGTCATCGGCCTCGCCGGATTCCTCTCGGACCGACTCCTCGTGGGGGCCCTCAAGCTCTTCACGCGCGGCCGTCCCCTCGTGAAGTAACGGAGTACGACAATGACCGAAAACACAATCGGAACCGCCGGCGTCACCCTGACCGACCTCGGCAAGCGATATGGTCCGGAGTGGGCAGGCGTACAAGCCGTCGAGGGCGTCGATCTCGATATCGCCTCGGGCGAGTTCATCGCGATCGTCGGCGCCTCGGGGTGTGGCAAGAGCACCGTGTTGCGGATCCTGGCAGGATTCGAGGCGGCCACGAGCGGGTCGGTGGCCGTAGGCGGAGCCCCGATCATCGCGCCCGGCCCGGATCGCGGAGTCGTCTTCCAGGACTACGGGCTGTTCCCGTGGCTCTCCGTGAAGGAGAACATCGCCTACGGGCCGAAGCGTCGCCGCCTCCCGAAGAACCGTGTGAGCGAACTTGCCGACCGCTTCACGGAGACGGTCGGGCTCACGCGCTTCGCGGACAAGTACCCGGGGCAGCTCTCGGGGGGCATGCAGCAGCGCGTGGCCATTGCGCGTGTTCTTGCGAACGAGCCGAAGGTGCTCCTCATGGATGAGCCGTTCGGTGCGCTCGATGCGCTGACACAGTCGGAGCTTCAGGCGGAGCTCAAGCGGATCCACGTCGAGACACGCACGACCGTGGTGTTCGTGACGCACTCGATCGAAGAAGCGGTCTTTCTCGCCGACCGAGTGGTGGTGATGACCGGAGGAGCCTCACACGGGGTGGCGGGGCACGTCGCACGTATCGTGACCATCGATCTTCCCGAGCCGCGAGACGTGACAACGCCCGAGTTCAATGAGTACAAGCGCGAGATCTCGGACCTCGTCCACGGCACCGGCGATCACGTGTAGCGAAGGAGTGGGCCACGGCGTCGCGCTCCGTGGCGTGCCGTCAGGACCGCAGGATCTCTAGCGCGGCCATCGCGCCGTCGTGGCCGCCGAGGCCGCTCACCGCGCCGCCTCGCTGGGCGCCCGCTCCGCAGCGCAGGATGCGATCGTGAGACGTTGCGACGCCCCAGCGTGCTGCCGGTGAGTTGAGCGGATCGTCGTCGGTTGCCCACGGCCACGACAGAGGGCCGTGGAAGATGTCGCCCGCACTCATCGCGAGGCTCTCCTCGAGGTCGGTGGTCGTTCGCGCCTCAATACATGGGGCGCCGTTCGCATCGACGAAGAGAGTGTCCTCGATCGGCTCGGCGAGCACGCTGTTGAGCGATCTGAGGGCGTTCTGGAGGGCGCTCTCACGGAATGCGTCGCCGTCCGCTGCGGCGCTGAGTCGATGCGGGACGTGAAGACCGAAGAGCGTCAGGGTCTGTGCGCCGGACGCTCGGAGCTCGGGGCCGAGGATCGTCGGATCGGTGAGCGAGTGGCAGTAGATCTCTGCGGGCAGCGGGTCGGGCACGGCTCCGTTCGCGGCGGCGTCGTAAGCGCGGTCCAGTTGACTCATCGTCTCGTTGATGTGGAAGGTGCCGGCAAACGCCGCGGTCGGGTCTACCCGCGTGTCGAGCAGGCGGGGGAGCCGCTTCAGCAGCATGTTCACCTTGAGCTGTGCTCCCTCGGGGGCCGCGGCTGTGGGGCTCTCGTCGCCGAGCAGCGTATCGAGCACGGCGGGAGCGACGCCGCTGAGGATGAGGCGAGCGGTGAAGCGCTCGCCGTCGACAGTGTGCACCTCGCCGTCAGGGGAGACCGACGCGACGGCCGCGTTTGTCCGGAGGTCCGCGCCCGCGCGCCGCGCGGCGTCTTCGAGGGCGGCCGAGACCTGGCCCATACCGCCGACCGGAACATCCCAGTCGCCCGTCCCGCCGCCGATCACGTGGTACAGGAAGCAGAGGTTCTGACAGAGCGAGGAGTCATCCGCACGAGCGAACGTGCCGATGAGTCCGTCGGTGAGGGCGATGCCCCGGGCGATGTCCGTGTGAAGCGACGATCGCAGCAACTCTCCGAGGGGCCGCTGGGTCAGCGCTTCCCACAGCTCATCGTCGCCGACCGCTGTGCGGATGTCTGCCTCCTTCGGGAGAGGGGCCATCACGCTGCCGAACGTGGCGCGGGCAACGGGAGCAAGTCGTTCGTAGAACGCAGCGAACCGGGACGCCTCGCCCGCGTCTCCCGTGGCTTCGCGGAAGCTCTGGGCAGTCGCCGCGGGATCGCCCGTGTCGACGAGGATGCCTCGCTCCGGGTGGGCGGGATCGGGTGTGTACGAGGAGATTCGGCGCCGTTTGAGCTCTAGTCGCAGGCCCAGATCCCGCCGGAGCTGCTCGGGCAGGAGGCTGACCAGGTAGGAGTACCGGGAGAGCTTCGCGTCAACACCCGTCCAGGGGCGCTCCGACACAGCCGCACCTCCGAGGTGGGGGAGGCGCTCGAGAAGGATCACGCGTGTACCCGCGCGCGCGAGATAGGCCGCGGCGACAAGCGCGTTGTGCCCGCCACCGATGATCACGACGTCGGCGTCGACGCTCTTCGAACCGGTCATCCCTTCACGGTAGTGCGCGTAGCGTGGGAGACATGGCAGACCTCGCTTCGCTCGCATCGCTGGCCACCGAGATCGCACGGGAGGCGGGCGCGCTCGCGAAGCGACGCCGTACGGAGGGTGTGGCGATCGCAGCGACGAAGTCGTCGCTGGCCGATATCGTCACCGAGGCCGATCGGGAGGTCGAGGAGCTGATCCGGAGTCGGATCGCCGCGGAACGTCCGGACGACGGCTTCCTCGGGGAGGAGTCCGGCACGACCGCCGCCGGGGAGATCACGTGGGTGGTCGACCCCATCGACGGAACCGTCAACTACGCAGCCGGCATTCCGCAGTACGCCGTGAGCATCGGCATCGTCGCGGGAGATACGCCGTCGCCGGACTGGGAGACCATCGTTGGGGTCGTCTTTAACCCGGTGACAGGAGAGCTCTTCTCCGCCACCCAGGGCGGGGGCGCCTGGCTGGGCGATGCCAAGTTGCACGTGGCGCGCGTGGGCGAGGCCGGGGCGCTTCTCGCGACCGGCTTTGGCTACAACCCCGCGACCCATGACGGTGACATAGCGGCGGCCGCCCGTGCCCTGCCACTCGCCCGAGACCTGCGCCGCATGGGGGCGGCATCGCTCGATTTGGCGTTCGTTGCGGCGGGTCGTCTGGACGGCTATTTCGAGCGCGGATTGCAGCCGTGGGATCACGCCGCGGGCGCCCTCCTCGTCCGCGAAGCCGGCGGAATCGTGCGGTTCGCGCCGGCCGATGAGTTCGGCCGCACCCTCACGGTTGCATCCGGCCCGGAACTCGCGGACAGCCTCTGGAAAGCGGCGCTCGGCTGACGACCGGTTCTTTCTCAGGTTCACGTCCGCTACAGTGGTTATCCGATCGTTACATTCGTGACCCGAACACGCGTGCCGATCTCCCCCTGAGTTGTGGCTTTTCAAGCCGTACCGTCGCTTCCCCGAGAGCGACCGATACGAGAGTGCAAACTTTGACCAGTAACACCCCTGCGCCTGCGGCCCCCGACGCAGACGCGTCATGCGGCACGTCGATGCCCCCTGCGGGCATGACCCGCGCCGAGTGGCGTCGCGTCTGCGCCGAGGCCGCTGTCGCGGCAGCCGCCGCAGCAGCATCGGCGACCGACGTCAACGTCAGCGACGACACCGCGACGACCGTCACCAGTTCCCCTAATCGCTCGACGCGCGCGCGCATCGAGTCGCGGGTGCGGAGCGTTCGTCGTCCGCGCCGGCGGGTGGGTCGCAAGGTGATCGCGCGTCGCGTGCTGGCCACAGTCTTCCCAGCGACGGTCATTGGCGTCGTGGGCGTGCTTCTTGTCGGCACCGCTACGCCGGTGGGGGTCGTCGCCGGAAGCGCCGCTCCGACGCCGTTGGCAACCGCGGCCGAGATTCAGGCCTATGTCAGCGGCTCGGACGCGGAGGAAGCAAGTACGCTCAGCCGCCCGAGCGGATACGAGGTCAGCTCGATGGCAGAGGTCGCCGCGTCTGAGGGCGTCACCCAGTTCTCCAACGGATGGGTCAACGACGAGTCCGCTCCGGTGCAGTACCCCTTCCCCGTGGGCGTTCCGATTTCGGCCGCGTTCGGATCCAGCGAGTACCTCGCTCAGTTCGGCCGCGTGCACAACGGCACCGACTTCACGCCCGGTGCGGGAGCGGAAGTCCACGCCGTTGCTTCTGGGACGGTGCGGATCGCCACCGAGAGTGGCGGCGACTACGGAGTCTCGGTCGTCATCGATCACGTCATCGACGGGCAGAACGTCTCGACCCGCTACGGTCACATGCAGTACGGCTCCCTGCTGGTCACTCAGGGGCAGACGGTCGAGGCGGGTGACGTGATCGGCCTCGTGGGTTCGACCGGTCTGTCGACCGGCGCGCACCTCCACCTTGAGGTGCTGCTCGACGGCGTTACCCGCATCGATCCGGTCGCGTGGCTGCAGGAGCACGCGAACTGAGGCTCCGAGGTGCGGAGAGTTCGTTTCTCCCCATGCGCCTCTGATATCCTCTTCTAGTTGCCCGAAAGGGCGGTAGCGCCCCGATAGCTCAGTGGTAGAGCACTTCCATGGTAAGGAAGGGGTCGTCAGTTCAATCCTGACTCGGGGCTCGTAGCATTCGGTTCGACCACCGGATGACGCGGCAGGGTAGCTCAGTTGGTGAGAGCGCACGACTCATAATCGTGAGGTCGCGGGTTCAAGCCCCGCTCCTGCTACCACGTAGAACCCCCGGGAATCCCGGGGGTTTGTGCGTCCGGAGATTGCGGGATCATCCCTGGCGCCGCGTGCGGCGGGTGCATTGCAACTAGCGTGGGAGGGTGACCCTTCCCGCCCGCAGTCCGCGTAAATCTCGCCCCGCGATCGAACTCGTCGTCGTCTCCTCGACGCGCCTCAGCCCGCACCTCGTGCGCGTGACGCTCGGCGGTGATGGCTTCGCCCAGTTCGAGGATCGACCGGAGACCGACAAATACGCAAAGCTGCAGTTCACAACCCCGGAGCCGGAGCCGCGCACCGTGACGCGCACCTACACGATCCGCAGCGTGGATCACGAGGCCAAGACCCTCGACATCGACTTCGTCGTCCACGGCGACGAGGGGCTCGCCGGGCCCTGGGCGGCCCGCGTCGCACCCGGCGCACCGCTGAGCATCTTCGGTCCGGGTGGGGGATACGTGCCTGATCCGGACGCTGCGTGGTACCTCTTCGCCGGCGACCTTTCCGCTGTCCCGGCAATCGCGGCGAGCCTCGAAGCGCTCCCCGAGAGCGCCACAGGGGTCGTCCTGATCGAAGTCGAGTCTGATGCCGCGATCCTCGACCTCGTCGCGCCCGCGGGAATCGACGTGCGATGGATCGTCGACCCGGCACACACGCCCGAGCGGCTGGCCGACGAGGTGCGTGCCCTCGAATGGAAGCCCGGACACGTCGACGTCTTCGCACACGGAGAGCGCGAATCGATGAAGCTCCTGCGTCGCGCACTGTTCGATGAGCGTGGCCTTGAGCGCTCGCAGGTCTCCCTCTCCGGCTACTGGGCTCGGGGACGGACGGAAGACAGGTTCCAGGCGGAAAAGCGCGAGCCCATCGGCCAGATCTTTCCCGCCTAGAACCCCGCCGATCGCTCGCCGAGGCACCCGGCGGTTGCTACGGCGTCACCCAGCGGTAGGTGCCGTCGACGAGAGTGCAGACCACGGTGGTGCCGTCCTCGGCGGTTCCCGAATCGCCCTCACTCTGCCAAGAGCAGTCCTCGTCACCGACCGGATCGACCCCATCGGTGGGATCCGTCGAAGCAGGGGGCACCCCGGGCGTGCTCACCGACGGCGACGGGCCGACGCGATCCTCCGTCAGCGCGTTCAGCGCGAAGGCGGCACCGAAGACGAGAAAGAGGCCCCCGGCCACCGCCACGACAGCCCACCGCCATCTGCGTACAACCGGTGATACCGCCTCGGCAGGGTCCTGGTGGGGGATCTGCGTGGTCGCCCGCGCCGGCTCGGCAGGGAGCACGGCGGTGCGGGGTTCCGTTGTTGCCTCCCCGGGATCTGGCGGCGCGAGGATCTCCCGTTCGCGCGTCTCGGCGTCGCCCGCCCCCACCTGCTCGAGAAGCGTGATGACGTCGCCGTCTCGATCACGCGGGCGTGGGTCGCGGTACGCCGCCGCGAGAAGCTCCCTGATCTCGCTCGCATCGGTCGCCGAAGAGGCTCCGGCGATCGCGCACATCCGGCGAAGAGCCTCGGCGAGGGCCGGGTCCGCGCACGCTCTCACGGCCTCCTCCGGGTCGCCGTCCTCCTGGCCGAGCAGCAGTGCGACCGCGAGCTTTCCGGCGGAGTAGAGATCGTGCGCCGGCGCCGGAGACGCCGCCCCGGAAAGAAGGTCGGGTGCGACGTACCCCGGCGTGCCGATCACCGTTCCGGCGACCGTCAGCCGCGCGTCGTGCTGGGCGAGAGCGATCCCGAAGTCCACGAGCGCCAGATCGATCTCCCCGCCCTCGCTGAGGCGGAGGAGGACATTGCCCGGATTCACATCGCGATGGACGATTCCGGCCGCGTGCACAGCTCCGAGCGCAGCCAGCAACTGGTCGACGATCACGACCACCGTCCCCTCCGAGAGCGGCCCGAAATCGCCTATCAGCGTGCGCAGGGAACCGCCTGCGACAAGTTCTGACGCGATCAGCACGGTGCCGTCGTCGGCGCACCATGCATACGGCGCGACAATGTGCGGGTGCACGAGGCGGCGAGACTGCTCGCGCGCGAAGCGAAGGAGATTCCCCGCGTCTCGCTGCCGCAGCACTTTTGCGGCGCACTCGACATTGAGCTCATGGTCGATGGCGCGCCAGACGGTGCTCGTTGACCCCGTCGCAAACGGTTCGACAAGCTCCCAGCGTCCGCCGATCAGATCGGGCATCGTCAGTCGGTCCGGGCGGCGTCACGGAATACGGCCGCGAGCGCCACCGCACCCCGATCGGTCGCTACCTCCGCCAACGATGTGAGATCCTCCGGCGAGCCGTTTCCGCGCAACCATCTCACGGCGTTCGCCCGGTCCGCGGTGGGGCTTGCGACGGTGGTGCGTAGGAGGGGAGCGGTCCCGCTCACCTCCTCGAGAACGCGGGCGAGGTGTGCGCTGTCTCCGGACACCACACCCGCATCGGTGAGGTGCTCTTCCAGCGCCACGATTCGAGCAAGGACGGCGGGGTTGGAGATCTTGACGCGTTGACCGGATGCCAGCTGGCTCACCATGGGGGCGCTGAGCCCGAGGGTCTGGGCCAGCTTCCCCTGCGAGAGTCCGTAGGCGGCTCGGATCCGGGCGAACCGCGTCGCCCACGACTCACCGTAGAGCTCTTCCTGTGCTGTAGTGGAATGAGTAGTCACGGGGTCTCCAAGTTTGCATGTGCAAATCTATGTGATAGTTTGCACTTGCAACTTTACGACGAACGGGGGAGTGATGTCACGCTCAGCCAGAACTTCTGTCCAGCGGACCTCAGCGGTTCTTGCCATCGCCATGTTCCTCATCGGGGCGGGCGCATCATCGGCTTCCGCGGGGGTCAGACCTCTTGAGGGTGACGATCCCGTGCCGACCATGATCGTGCTGGATGCGTCGAGCTCGATGCTCAACGACGATGCGCCGGGCCTCCGGATCGATGCAGCAAAGGATGCCGCGATACGGCTCGTCGAGACCTTGCCCTCCGACGCGGTCGTCGGCCTCCAGGCCTACGGAACGGGCACGGGCGACTCCGACGCCGAAGAAGCCGCCGGATGCAAGGACATCAAAACCCTGGTCCCGGTCGGGCCTCTCGACCGGGAAGCGTTGGTGTCTCAGATCTCCGAAATTGAAGCCTCCGGGTACACGCCGATCGGAAACGCACTTCGTGCCGCGGCCGATGAACTCCCCGCCGATGGTGAGCGAGCGATCGTGCTCGTCTCCGACGGCATCGACGTGTGCGCGCCCCCGTCGCCGTGCGACGTCGCGAAGGAGCTCGCGAACGAGGGAGTGGACCTCACAATCCACACGGTCGGATTCAAGGTCGACGCCGACGCGCGCGCCGACCTGCAGTGCATCGCCGACGCGACCGGCGGCACGTACGCCGACGCGAGCGACGCTGCACAGCTGGAATCGACACTCGAGACGAAGGTGACCTACGCGATCACCGGCTACGACGTCGAGGGAACGCCGATCCGCGCGGTGGAAGACCCGAACTCACCCGACCTCGCGACCCTCCACCCCGGGCAGTGGACGGACACGATCGATCTCAGCGACCACTCGTCCGCCGACTCGGAAACCACGATCTACTACGCGCTGGAGGAGCGCGAGGGGTGGACTCAGTACGTTGCTGTGACGGCGGTCTATCCCACTGGCGTGACGCTCGATGGTTCCAGCGCGCACCTGCGCGCCACCGTCCTCTCCGCGGAGGGCAGCGCGTGCGGTGAAGCCACCGACACACGCACCTTCGCGACAGACTCGACCACGCCGCTCACGATATCGATCGCAGCGAACTGCGATGACCCCGCGCTCCTCCAGGTCGACTTCTCGCAGGAGCTCTTCCCGCCCGACATGGACATCGAGATCCTGTCGCGGCTGGAGCCCCCGGCCGATGCCAGCGGCGTCCCCGCACCAGAAGAACGCGCGGTCGAGGCCCCGACGGCACGCAGCGAGACCGTCGAACTCGACGGGGCTCCCTCGTTCAACGGAGCCGTCGAGATCACGCCCGGACAGACCTACCGCGGGCAAGTGCTGACGGGCGAGACCCGGTACTACAAAGTCCCCGTCGAGTGGGGTCAGCAGCTCAGCGCGCTCGCCGTCCCGGCCGCGGACGGCCCCACCACCGGCGTCGCGGTCGAGGTCTGGGACCCGATGCGGTCCGCTCTCCTGCGCGACTATCAGGTCTGGGACGACGCCGACGCCACTCCCCTGGAAGTGGCGACCCCGGAGGTCGTCCGCTATACCTCCGACACCTACCACCTCGACGGCTTTTACTACGTCACGGTTGCCGCCAACGGTGCAGGAGAGCCGGTCCCGTGGGAGTTCGAACTGACCGTGGACACCCCCGGAGACGTCGAAGCGGGCCCCGTCTACGATCTCCCGACCCCGACGCCGGTTGCGACACAGGGCGCTCAGGACCCAGACGCTCCCGCACCGTCCGACTCCGCGACTGCGTCGCCGGAGAACGACTCCGGTGCGAGCTCCGCCGTGCCTTGGATCGCGGGCGGAAGCGTTGTGGTCCTGGGCGCCGGCGCGGGGGCGTGGTACGTCCTATCACGGCGGCGCGGACGCGCGTAGAGCTCACGCGCGCGGCGAAGCTTGCCTAGCCTGGTGGCAGACACCTCGACGCCAGCCAGGCAGCGAGGTGAAGGAGGAATCCTTTGCTAGAGGCAACACTCACCGTCACCGCTGCTCTGTGCGCCGGAATCCTTGTCGGCGACGCTCGGGTCCCCACCGTGCGCCCGGCGCCGCTCATCGCAGCGCTCGTTCTGACTGCCTTGGTCGCGCTCATGACCTTCGTGCGTGGCCCGGGCAACCTGTGGTTGGCTCTTGCCGTTGTTGCGACTGTCGTCCTGGCGTCCGGCGTGTCTGCCGCGGCGAAGTGGCGTCGCGTACTGGGCGACTCTTCGCCGAGGTTCCGGTCGCTGCTGCTACAGGAGGTCCTGCAACCCGGCCGACGGCCGGCCCCCTAGCGAACCACCACGGTCACCGGCGCCGAGCGGGTCTCACCGGCCGCGTTGACGAACACGGCGACGAACTCATACGTGCCGGGGCTTCGCCCGTTGATCTCGGTCGACACGCGCTGGGCGTTGGGGGAGTTCGCCTCCAACGACTGCTCGTCGATGAGTTCCTCACCCTCGTATAGCCGGTAGGTCGTCGCGTTGGTGCCCCACCACAGGTTGGCGGTGAGCGTCCACTTGCCGTCGCCGTCCCAATTGTCGTGGCTCAGTGACGGCACACCCGGGTTCGCATCGGTCACCCGGACCGTGACCGGCTGGACCGGCGTCGTCCCGCCCGTCCCGATGAGTTCGCCGGTGTAGACGTACGTCCCGTTCTTCTTGCCCGAAAGGGGAACGCTCGTGGACTGCGCGGCCGGCGAAGACGGCGTCAGTACCTGCGTCGCGATGAGCTCCCCGTTCTCGTAAAGGCGGAAGACGCTGCCATTGACTCCCCACCACAGATTCATCGTGACGGTGAAGTTGCCATCCTGGAGTCCGTTCGCGTGCCCGCTGTTCGAGGACAGCGCGCCGGTTCCGGGAACGCCCGCGTTCTCCTCGGCTTCGTAGACGACCACGCGCGAGGTCACCTCGGCCTCGAGACCAGCCTCGTTGACGGCGGTGGCCGTGATGACTGTCTCACCGCGGTAGTCCTCCAGCGAGATGGGCTCATCCGCGGCGACCTCCTCACCATCGATCGTGACGGTGAAGGACTCGACCTCGGACTCCTCATCCGAGGCGCTCAGCTCGAGCGACGCCGAATGGGGGAGCAGAGCACCCTCTTCCGGCATCCCGGAGATCACGGGAGCGGTGTCATCCACGGCGCTCTCCGGACCGCCCTCGGGGCAGGCCTGCAGCAGGTACTCATCGCTCAGCGCGGCCGCGCCCGGCGCGGTGCTCAGAATGTGGCACCCGGCGGTGACGTCGTCGACCCGCAGGTATCCCTGCTCCCACTCGGCGTCGTGCGCGCGACCATCCACATAGACCACCGGCTCGGCATCCTCCGCGGCGGGTACGAACACCCTCGCAGTCGTGTTCCCGGGGACCTGAACGGCGATATCCGTGCGGTCGTCGACCGTGTGATGCGCCGCTCCGATCGATCCCTTCAACGTCGGCAGGAGAACGGAGGCCCATTCCACGGCCGCCGGCTGCGGACGCACATCGAACGTCGCGTACCCGGGTGTCGTCGGACTGATCCCGAACATCCCCTGCGGGATGTTGTACGCGGGCGACGCGGCCCACGGGTGGGAGTAGGTCAGGTTGGACTTGAGTGACGGGTCCCACGCCTCCATCGTCGCGCCGGCGCCGAGCTCGATCATGTTCATCCAGCTCCGCAGCCCGGTGCTCGTCAGCATCTCGTGCGCCACATCGGCCCGATCACCGTCGTAGAGCGCCTCGAGGACGAACGCCGCGCAGTACACGCTGCAGGCCATGCCGCGCGACTGGATGTACTCGGCGGTGCTCGCCGCCTGCTCGTCATCGGCGAGGCCGAAGGCGGTCGCGAACACGCTCGCCTGGATCGCGTAATGCGAGACGGGGGAGCCGTCGGCATTCAAGCCATCGCGGTAGGCACCGCGTTCGGCGTCGTACAGGCGCTCGTTGGCTGCCGTGCGCAACCGCTCAGCGGTCGCCGTGAACGATGCGGCATCCTCGGTCTTGCCGAGGGCGGTCGCGATCGCCGCCATATCGACGAAGCTCTGGTGCCCGATCGCATTGATGACGGTGTTGTACGGGCGGAAGACATAGCCGTCGCGCTCGCTCCCGGGCCAGTCCACGATGTCGCAGTCGGTGCAGCTGTTCGCACCGTTGGAGCCGGAGTTCTTCCGGATCAGACCCGTGCTCGCCTCGATCCACTTGGTCGGAAGCTTCGCAACGAGCTTGTCGTAGTTGCGCTCCAGCGCTGCTGTGTCGCCGGTCTGCTGATAGCTGTCGTGGAAGGCGAGGATCGTGTACATCGGCCATTCCGTGGGCCACGTCCGGCCGGTCAGCAGGTACTCCAGGGAGTAGTTGCCGAGCGTCGGATCGTCGGAGACGAAGAAGTTCGCCATCATCTGCAGGTACGAATCCGCTTCGTAGGCGTCGCGTTCGCGGGTCCACGAGTCGACGTACAGGTTGTGGTTGGTCGCATCGACGGTGTGCCTCGAGAGCTCCCACACCTGGTTCAGTGAGTCATCCGAGGAGTCGAACGCGGCGCCATCGGGATCATAGGGATACACCTGCGCGAGCGCGGGGAAGTCCTCTGCCGTGAGCCCTGTGGGCGCGCCGATCACCTCCGCGTACCGGAAGACGCGCATGCCCCACGTCTCCAACTGCTGTGATCCGTCTCGCAGCGTCCACTTGTCCTGGTAGTTGTTGCCCGTGTTCAAGGCGTAGCGGACGGTCTGCGTACCCGAGAGCGCTTCGCCATAGCGGATGTCCAGCACCTGTCCCTGGGTGCCTTCGATATCGAGCGACAGGCCACCGATCCAGGTGCGTCCGTAGTCGATGAAGTAGTGGCCGGGGGACTTCTCCACGACCGTCTCGGGGGTCTTGAGCTGGTGCTCGACCTTCGCGGTCGGCGTCGCCTCCAGCGTCGTGAAGTCCGACTTCACCTGTGCGGGCAGCCAGGCAGAATCGTCGAATCCCGGCTCGGCGAACCCGGTGGGGTACGCCGCGCTCTGCAGGTTCTCCTTGGGGGCCGTGAAGTAGTTCGTCCCGATGCTCCCCGCCGCGGGGTACACGACCGCCCCGTTGAAGGCCTTCCAGTCCTCGCCCGTGCCGAACGTCTGCTGGGTTCCGTCGTCGTAGGCCACGACGAGGTGCGCCTGGTACCGGCGATCTGACGTGGTGTAGGCCAGCGCCCCGATCGAGTTGGTGGTCCCGGCGTGAAGGATCTCCGTCACATCGAACCCGTCATAGCGCGTCTCCGACGCGATGGGCTGGGTGGGCCCGAGGCCCACGAACTCCCCGTTGAGCCACATCTTGTACACGAACTGTCGGGTCGGTGCCGTCGACGCGGCGGTCGCGTAGAGCGTGGCCCAGGCGATCTCCTTGTCCTCCAGCTCCACATCGCCGCGCAAGAACGCCCAGTCCGTCGAAGCGCTGGCGAGGATGCAGTTCTGGCCCGTCCCGACGGCGAGACGCCCAGACGAGACGGTCGCGCACGGGAAGTTCGACGAGGGTGCGTCGAAATCGTCGGCGAACAGTTCCGTGCCATCGGCCGCCGTCACCTGCAGATTGTCCCAGGAGTTTCGTTCGGACAGCCCCGTGCGGAAGCCGATGAAGCCCGTGTTATAGCTCGACGACACCGACGTCTGGTCGATCTGCACGCCATCGAGGAACGTCGTGATGGTCGTCCCCGACGCGACGATCTTGAACGAGTAGGTCTTTCCCACCTCGAGGGCCTTGCCTACGGACACAGTCTTCAGCTGGGTGAAAGTCGAGCCTGCGCGCGTGTGCGGAGCAAGGGTGCCGTTGCTGCCACTGCGGAACTGCCACATGAGGTAGTTGTTCGCATCGCGCGCACGGAAAGCGATCGTGGCGTTCTGGCTATCGATCTGGAAATCACCCTCCACGGTGTAGTCGTTCCAGCCGGAGGCCGACGGCACCCAGATGGGGTCGGATCCCGCCCACTCATCGGTGCCCGTGCCGAAGGTCGCCGGTTCGGACCACTCCGTCGGCTCGCCTTCAGACCACGTGCGCACACGCCAGGTGTACGCGCTCGCGCTCTCCAGCTCCTCGCCGGCGTAGGGAACGTTGGTGCTGACATTCGAGTCGACGCGACCTGAATCCCAGACGCCTGCTTCTTCGATGCTCTCCCCGGTACGGGCGACCTGAACCTGGTAGGCCTCTTGCGTGGCGGTCTGCACCTGCCAGCCGAGGAGCGGCGCGACGAGGTCGCTGACATCACGCGGGGAGGGCAGCTGGCCCACCGTCAGGTCGGTCGGGGCGGCGGACTCCGCCTCGGTCGAGGCGAGAGCCACCGCGGGAAGGACGGCCAACCCGCTCGGTGCCGCTGCGACCGGTCCTGCGCTCAACAGCGAAAGGGCGATCAGCGAGGCGACAGCGCTGCGTACGGGGATCTTCATCGACAGACGCCTTCGTCTGGGGCGGGTAGCGCGAGCACACCTGAATCTGAGGGGCACCTCGTGGGGGTCGAGATGAATCGATTCAGGTTAGATTCATCCGAAATGTACAGGCCCGGCGATCACCCACGCAAGGGGAAGCGCGACATTGGCTGCGTCAGACGCGCCCGCTCGACGCGCGAACGACGAGCTCAGGAGGAAAGACCGTCTGCCGCGGCACAGCATCGGGATCTCCGGCCTCTTCCAGAAGAATTCGCACGGCCGTTCGCCCGATCATGCGGCTCGGCTGTCTGATCGAAGACAGCGGGACGGCCGCAGCCGCAGCGAACGGAATGTCGTCGAAGCCTACGATCGCGATGTCCCCGGGAACGGTGGCGCGGCCGTCGGTCACGATCGCCTGGAGGAGACCGAGGGCCAGGAGGTCGTTCGCAGCGAAGACGGCATCCGGCCAGTCCTGCCTCGGGCGGGCGAGGATCGCGGCACCCGCCCTCACGCCCGCCTCGACCGTCATTGCCGGGGTTGCGACGATCTCCAGCGAGACGTCACGGGAGGCATTCTCTGCCGCTGCGCGCGCACCGGCCAGTCGGTCGGTCACCTGGCGGATGTCGAACGGACCCCCGACGAACGCGAGACGACGGCGCCCCGAATCGATCAGGTGGCTCGCGGCCAGCCGGCCTCCCTCGATGCCGTCGACGGACACGGAGGAGAAGCGGGCATCACCGCTGAACCGGTCGACGAGGACGGGAACGATCCCCGCCCCGCGAAGGGCGCGCAGGCGCTGTGCCACGTCACCGTACGGAGCGATCAGTACTCCGCGAACCTGTTGCTCGCGGAACAGATCGAGATACATCCGCTCGCGATCGGGATCCTCTGCGGTGTTGCCGTAGAGAACCGCGAGCCCGTGACGCGTGGCTTCGTCCTCCGCGCCGCGGACGACATCCGTGTAAAACGGGTTCTGACCGTCCAGGACGACGAATCCGAGCGTCGCGGATACCCCTGCGCGGAGAGTACGAGCGGCATCGTTCCGGACGTAGCCGAGTTCGTCGATCGCGCGACGCACACGCTCGATCGTGTCTGTGGCTACTTCTTGTGGGCGGTTGAGAACGTTGGAGACCGTACCCACGGACACGCCGGCATGGTGTGCCACGTCGCGAATCTTGACGGCCACCGCATCACGTCCTTCATTGGATCACGATCAGGTCTCTGCGCTCGCACATGCACTTGACCGGCGGCGAACTAATCCATACAGTACATTGAACTGCACTGAATCGATTCAGAGCAGAATCCCTACACTTGGAAATGATCGCAGGTCGTTGACGACACTGCTCAACCTCGAAGAAGAGGAGTCATCGTGACGCTCTCGAAGAGGCTCGTTCGACCAACGTGAAGGTCGTCACCTTCGACTCCGACACCAACCGGGAGTGCCGCGACCTGTTCATCAACCAGGCATCGGCTGAGGGCATCGCGCAGGCGCAGGTCGACCTCATCGCCGAGCAGATCGGTGACGAGGGGCAGATCGCCGTCCTGTCGGCATCGGTCAACGCGACGAACCAGAACGCATGGATCGCGCTGATGGAAGAAGAGCTCGCCGCGAACCACCCGAACATCGAGCTCGTCGAGGTCGCCTACGGTGACGACGACGACCAGACCTCGTTCGACAAGACGGCAGCACTGCTCCAGACCTACCCGGAGCTCAAGGGCATCGTCTCGCCGACGACCGTCGGTATCGCGGCTGCGGCCCGTTACCTCTCCACCTCGGAGTACAAGGGCGAGGTTGCGCTGACGGGTCTCGGAACCCCCAACCAGATGCGTGAGTACATCGAGGACGGCACCGTGACGGCGTTCGCCCTGTGGAACCCGGCGGACCTCGGCTACCTCGCTGCGTGGGCTGCGCAGGCGCTCATCACCGGCGAGATCACCGGCGCGGAGGGTGACTCGTTCGAGGCAGGACGCCTCGGGACTTACGAGGTCGGTGAGAACGGAACGGTCCTCCTCGGAGACCCGTTCGTCTTCAACGCAGACAACATCGCGGACTTCGACTTCTAAAGTCCCTCCCCACGAAGCCCGGCCGGGTTCCCTCGGCCGGGCTTCGTGCATGCGGAGATCGTCTGCCCGCGCGTCGGCGCCGCGAGCATACGCAATGCTGGAGCGTATGCGGGCGATCGAGTGGGCACAGCGGCATCAGGTTGCGCTCTACCTCCTCGCCATTGTCGCCGGCCTCGGATTCGGCGTCGCTGTTCCCGGAGCATCGCCGGCGTTGGAAGCGTCGATCACCCCCGTCCTGGCGCTGCTGCTGTGGGTGACCTTCCTGGGTGTCCCGTTCGCGCGCGTCGGAGCGGCGCTGCGGGACGGACGATTCGTCGCGGTCGTCCTGACGCTCAACTTCGTTGTGGTTCCGGCCGTCGTGTGGCTGCTCAGCCGCTTCGTTGCACACGATGCCGCGCTTCTCGTGGGGGTTCTCCTCGTCCTCCTCACCCCATGCATCGACTACGTCATCGTCTTCGCCGGCCTTGCCGGCGGCGCACGCGAAAGACTCCTCGCCGCGACCCCGCTCCTCATGATCGTTCAGCTGGTGCTTCTCCCGCTGTACCTCGGAGTCATGGCAGGGCCGGACGTGCGCGCAGCGTTCGATGTGCGGCCGTTCGTCGAGGCATTCCTCTTCCTCATCGTGCTTCCGATGGCCGCGGCCGGGGTCACCCAGTTCTTCGCGTCGCGCACCCGTGCGGGTGCGCGCGCCTGGTCGGTGCTCGACGCCGCGATGGTCCCGCTCATGGTCGCGACCCTCGCCATCGTCGTCGCGTCTCAAGCGGCGGTCGTCCTCGGCGCCGGGGCCACCCTCCTCGGTGCCGTCATCGTGTTCGTCTTCTTCGCCGTGGTGATGGTGGCGGTCGGCGCGGTGGCCGGTCGTGTCGCGGGTCTCGACGTTCCCGCCCGACGCGCTGTCATCTTCAGCGGAGTCACACGCAACTCGCTCGTCGTCCTGCCGCTCGCGCTCGCACTTCCGGCACCCTTCGCGCTCACTCCCGTGGTCGTGGTCACCCAGACGCTCGTGGAACTGGTTGTGATGGTGTGCCTCGTCGCTCTCGTGCCGAAGGTGGTTCCGACGCGCCCCTGACCAGGCATTCTGTGTCGCTTCATGACCGAACTGCGGCATGGCTCTTCCACTCGCAGCCCGATTCCCGCGAAACTGGGCGCTGGCGATGTGCATCCACGTCGCCAGCCAGCATCAACTCAGGAGACGAAATGGCCGATCCCACACCCGATAAGCCGATCCCGCCGACCACGCTTGACCACACCCCGACGGCGCCCTCGACCGCAGCGACCTTGATCGCGGAAGGTTTCGGCACCTTCCTGCTCGTCCTCGGCGTCATCAGCACCGCGCTCTTCGCCGCCAACTTCGGCGTGGGGGAGACCGGCACCTCGCTCGGCGTCGGCTTCCTCGGCGTCGCCTTCGCCGTGGGCCTCACCGTCGTCGCCGGTGCGTACGCGTTCGGCCCGATCTCCGGGGGGCACTTCAACCCGGCCGTCACCCTCGGCGTCGCCGCCGCGGGTCGCTTCCCGTGGAGCAAGACGCTGGGCTACATCATCGCGCAGATCATCGGTGGTCTCGTGGCGACCTCGATCATCGTCCTCATCGGCCTCTGGGGTCCGACCGGTTGGCTCGAGGCGGCGCAGTCCGGCGGCTTCGCGAGCAACGGGTACGGCGACGCCTCGCCCGGCGGCTTCGGTCTCGGCTCGGTCATCGTCGTGGAGACCCTGTTCACCTTCCTCTTCGTCCTGGTGATCCTCGGCGTCACCCACGCCAAGCGTGGGAACCCCGCCTTCGCCGGTCTCGTGATCGGCCTCACTCTGACCCTCATCCACATCGCGACGATCCCCGTCTCGAACACGTCGGTGAACCCCGCTCGCTCGATCGCGACGGCCGTCTACGGCGGTGTCGTGCCGCTGGGGCAGCTCTGGGTCTTCATCGTCTTCCCGATCGTGGGAGCGCTCATCGCGGGCTTCGCGTACCGCGCACTGTTCGACGGCACTGCGAAGAAGTAACGCTCTGAACAACGCAGAACGGCCCCGGGTGATCACCCGGGGCCGTTCTGTCTGGGGTCTGGATGTCTGTGGCGCGGGGATAGGATGGACCGTTCTGTGCGACGGACGGGTGGGGTGGAGTGCTCGGAAAACTTCTCTTTCGATACTTGCGGACATACCGCTGGTTGTTGGTCGGCGTGCTCGTGTTCCAGTTCGCGTCCGCTCTGGCGACGTTGTACCTGCCGCGACTGAACGCCGACATCATCGACAACGGCGTCGCGCAGGGCGATACCGCGTACATCTGGGGTCACGGCGCATGGATGCTGCTGATCGCGCTCGGTCAGATCATCGCGTCGATCACCGCGACGTTCTTCGCGGCGCGTGCCGCAATGGCGATGGGGCGCGACATTCGCCGTGACGTCTTTGAACGCGTGAGCGGATTCTCCGAACGGGAGGTCTCTCGCTTCGGGGCGGGCACCCTCATCACCCGCAACACGAACGACGTGCAGCAGATCCAGATGCTCGCGATGATGGCCGCAACCATGCTCGTCACGGCGCCGCTGCTGGCGATCGGTGGCGTCATCATGGCCGTCCAGCAGGATCCCGGCCTCAGCTGGATCATCGCGGTGTCGGTGCCGCTCCTGTTGATCGTCGCGATCGCCATCATCAGTCGCATGGTGCCGCTGTTTCGCCAGTATCAGACCAAGCTCGACGCGGTGAATCGAGTGATGCGCGAACAGCTCACCGGTGTCCGCGTCGTTCGCGCGTTCGTGCGCGAGCGGATCGAGGAGGCGCGCTTCAGGCTGGCGAACACCGACATCATGATCCTCGGCCGTAAGGTCGGTTCGCTCTTCGTCGTGCTGTTCCCGCTCGCAATGCTCGTGCTCAATGTCACCGTCGTCGGCGTCATCTGGTTCGGAGGCATCGAAGTGGACGCCGGCAACGTCCAGATCGGGACCCTCTTCGCCTTCATGCAGTACGTGGGTCAGATTCTCATGGGCGTCCTCATGGCCGCCTTCATGACGATCATGATCCCGCGCGCCGCCGTTTCCGCCGACCGCGTCGGTGAGGTGCTCGCGAGCGATGAGGCGCTCGAGCGCCCGACCCATCCGATCAGCGACTTCTCCGCGCCGGGGACGGTCGAATTCGACGGTGTCAGCTTCCAGTACCCGGGTGCGGAGTCGCCCGTGCTCGACGCCATCTCCTTCACCGCATCACCCGGACAGACCCTCGCCGTGGTCGGCTCGACCGGTGCGGGTAAGACCACACTCGTCTCGCTCATCCCACGACTCTTCGACACGACCGAGGGCACCGTCCGCGTGGGCGGAGTGAATGTGCGAGAGGCCGACCTGGACGCTATGTGGAAGCAGATCGGGTACGTGCCGCAGCGCGCATTCCTCTTCACCGGAACCATCGCCACGAACCTCCGCTTCGGCCGCGAGGAAGCGACCGATGAGGAGCTGTGGGCGGCGCTGGAGATCGCTCAAGCCAAGGACTTCGTCGAGGAGATGGGCGGTCTTGACGCCCGCATCGCACAGGGAGGCGCCAACGTCTCCGGCGGGCAACGTCAGCGTCTTTCGATCGCACGCGCCATCGTCGCAGCCCCCGACGTCCTGGTCTTCGATGACTCCTTCTCCGCATTGGACGTCGCCACCGACGCACGGCTGAGACGCGCGCTGTGGGACAAACTGCCGCACGTCACCAAGATCGTGGTCGCCCAGCGCGTCTCCTCGATCACCGACGCCGATCGCATCATCGTCCTCGAAGACGGTCGCGTCGTCGGCGACGGCACGCACGAACAACTGGTGGCGCAGAACGACACGTACCGAGAGATCGTCGAATCGCAGTTGGGGGTGGACGCATGAGCACGAGCGACACCACGACCGACGCGCGCTACGAGGAGGAGCTCGCGGAGCAGGCGCGCCAGCAATCGGGCGACATGGACGGCTTCATGCCCGGCAAGGCCGCGAACTTCAAGGAGAGCTTCACCCGACTCATCGGCCTGCTCGCGCCCCACAAGCTCGCCCTCGTCCTGGTCGCTCTCGCCGGCACGATCGGCGTCGTCCTCGCCGTCGCGGCACCCCGCATTCTCGGCGAGGCGACGAACGTCATCACCCAGGGGGTCCTCTCGACCCAGCTCGCGGATGCCTTCCCGGCGGGAACCGATCAGCAGACCGTGATCGAGGGCCTGCGCGCCGGCGGCCAAGATGAGATCGCCAACATGGTCGCGGCGATGAGCGACTTCCAGGTCGGACAGGGCGTCGACTTCGATCGGCTCCGAATGATCGTCGTCGCCGTCCTTGCGATCTATGTGGGCTCGTCCCTGCTCACCTGGCTGCAGGGATACGTGCTCAACGTCGTGATGATGCGCACGATGTGGCGCCTGCGCGAGTCCGTCGAGGCGAAGATCAATCGTCTGCCGCTGTCGTACTTCGATCGCGTGCAGCGCGGTGAACTCATCTCCCGCGTGACGAACGACATCGATAACATCACCCAGACGATGCAGCAGTCGCTCTCGACGGCGCTGACCAACATCCTCACCGTCGTCGGTGTGCTCGTGATGATGTTCTCCATCTCCTGGCAACTCGCCCTCGTCGCCCTCGTCGCGCTGCCGCTGATGGCTGTCATCTTCGGCGTCATCGGCCCGCGCTCGCAGAGGGCATTCCAAGCCCAATGGGGCAAGGTCGGCCGCCTCAATGCGCGCGTCGAAGAGTCCTTCTCCGGACACGCTCTCGTGCGGGTGTTCGGCCGTGAGCGCGATGTGCAGGAGAAGTTCCAGGAGGAGAACGAGGAGCTCTTCCAGTCGGCGTTCAAAGCGCAGTTCCTGGCGGGCATGATCATGCCCGGGATGATGTTCATCGGCAGTCTCACCTACGTCGGAATCGCCGTTCTGGGCGGGCTCATGGTCGCTTCCGGTCAGATCCGACTCGGCGATGTGCAGGCCTTCATCCAGTACTCGCAGCAGTTCACTCAGCCGCTCTCTGAACTCGGTGGGATGGCCGCGGTCGTTCAGTCGGGGACAGCATCCGCCGAGCGGGTCTTCGAGCTCCTGGACGAGGAAGAGCAGGAGCCGGACCGCACCGACGCGCCCGAGCCGGTCGACGGAGACGGGGTCATCGAGTTCGAGAACGTCCAGTTCGCGTACGATCCCGACAAGCCACTGATCAGCGACCTGTCGTTCCGCGTCGAGCCGGGCCAGACCGTGGCCATCGTCGGCCCGACGGGCGCGGGAAAGACGACGCTCGTCAACCTGCTCATGCGCTTCTACGAGCTGGACGGCGGCCGCATCCTTCTGGACGGGCAGGACATCGCCGAGCTCACGCGACACGACGTGCGCGCGCGCACGGGCATGGTCCTCCAGGACCCGTGGCTGTTCGCCGGGACGATTCGGGAGAACATCCGATACGGAAATGAGTCGGCCACGGACGAGGACATCGTCGAGGCGGCCACGGCCACGCGTGTCGACCGGTTTGTGCACTCGCTGCCCGACGGGTACGACACCGTGCTCGACGAGGACGCTGCGAACGTGTCCGCGGGGGAGAAGCAGCTCGTCACGATTGCCCGCGCGTTCGTCGCGCAGCCGGCCGTCCTCATTCTCGATGAGGCGACGAGCTCCGTTGATACCCGCACGGAAGTGCTCCTGCAGCACGCGATGTCGGCTCTCCGGGAAGGGCGCACGTCGTTCGTGATCGCGCACCGCCTCTCGACGATCCGCGATGCCGACCTGATCCTGGTGATGGACCACGGCGACATCGTCGAAAAGGGCACCCATGACGAACTGATCGCCGCTCAGGGTGCATACTGGCGGCTCTACCAATCCCAATTCGAGCAAGCTGCCGCCGAGGTCGACGCGCCGCTCCCGAGCGCGGGTGCCGCTGAGGCCCCCTCGACCGGTGACGCGGCGGCGCGGCCGGGCGAGACGGAAGGAACAGAATGAACGAGCGCTCCCCGGTCGATCACCGTTCTGCGCGGTTCATCCTCACCTGCGTGGGTGTCGGTCTCGCGGCGGGCCTGCTGTCGGGCATGTTCGGTGTCGGGGGAGGGACGGTCATCGTCCCGCTCCTCGTGCTCTTCCTGCACTTCGACCAGCGCCTCGCGGCCGGCACATCCTTGGCCGCGATCGTGCCGACCGCGACCGTCGGAGTGGTCTCCTACGCGATGCACGGTTCCGTCGCGTGGATTCCTGCGCTGATCCTCGCCGCCGGCGCGGTCATCGGGGCGCAGTTGGGCACGTGGGCGCTCGCGAGGCTGTCGCAGAACGTCCTGCGGTGGTGCTTCATCGTCTTCCTCGCGGTCGTCATCGTGATGCTCTTCATCGTCGTGCCGTCGCGCGACGCGGAGCTGGACCTCACGTGGCTGACAGGTCTCGGGCTGGCCGGTCTCGGTGTCTTCACCGGCACCATGGCGGGGCTCCTCGGCGTCGGTGGGGGAGTGATCGTCGTGCCTGCCTTGATGTTCCTGTTCGGCACGAGCGACCTCGAAGCCAAGGGAACCTCGCTCCTCATGATGATCCCCACCGCGATCTCCGGCACGATCGGCAACCTCCGGCGTCGCAACGTCGATCTGGTCGCCGCGATCCTGGTGGGCGTTTCTGCCTGCGCGACGACGGCCGTCGGTGCCTGGATCGCGACCCTGTTGGACCCCTTCGTGGCCAACATCCTCTTCGCTGTTTTCCTCACCTTCATCGCTTCGCAGTTGGTGGTCAAGGCGGTCAAAGCACGCAAGAAGTCCGCGTAACCCCGGGGGCGAGCGGGTCGGATCGTTAGGATGAACGGGTGTCCGTGAACCCTGACCTTGTTGGCCGATCCTTCCCGCCAACCGCTCCCTACCTCGTCGGACGGGAGAAGGTGCGCGAGTTCGCACGCGCCGTCTTCGCGACCGATCCGCAGCACACCGATCCGGCCGCGGCACGCGCTCTCGGCTACCCGGACGTCGTCGCGCCCCCGACGTTCGCGATGGTCATACAGGACCTCACGCTCCAGCAGCTCCTTGCCGAAGACGACTCCGGTATTGCCCTGGAGCGGACCATTCATGCGGAGCAGCGCTTTGCCTACGAACGGCCGATCGTTGCGGGGGATGAGCTGACCGCACAGTTGGAGATCACGCAGGTCCGTGCCTTCGGCAAGGGTGCGATGGTCACGAGCGTCGCCTCGATCACCGACGCGGAAGATGCGCCGGTTGTGACCGCCACCTCGGTGCTACTCATCGGAGGGGAAGAGGAATGAGCGATCTCACCGTCGGCGATGTGGTCGCCGAACGTACCGTCTCCCTCACCCGTGAATCACTCGTGCGGTACGCGGGGGCATCCGGCGACTTCAATCCGATCCACTACCGCGACGACGTTGCGGAACGTGTTGGCCTGTCGGGCGTGCTCGCCCACGGCATGCTCACCATGGGTCTTGCTGTCGAGACCCTCGTGGAATGGCTCGGTGATTCCGGCCGCATCCTCGAGTACGGCGTCCGCTTCACCCGTCCCGTCATCGTCGATCCGGAAGACGGGGCCGACGTGACGGTATCGGCGAAGGTCGGCGCCGTCGACGAGGAGACCGCCCGCATCGACTTGACCGTGACCGCGGCGGGCACCGCGGTGCTCGGCAAGGCGCAGGTCAAGATCCGGCGCGCCTGACATGCCGGAACTGACCCCGCGACCCCTTTCGGAGCTGACGACCCTGCAGACCGGCGGCACCCCCGCCCGGATGATCGAGGCGACCTCGACGCAGGAACTGATCGATGTCCTGCGCGACGTTTGGGACTCGGGTGACGACTGGCTCGTGCTCGGGGGCGGTTCGAACATCCTCGCTGCGAATTCCCCGTTCGATGGCACCGTGATCCTCGTCCGCACACGAGGAATCGAGGAGCTGCCCGGCGCCGCACCGGATCGTCGACGGCTGAAGATCGCGGCGGGCCATAACTGGGACGACGTCGTCGTGCGCGCTGTCGAGCGCGGCCTTGCCGGCATCGAGGCGATGAGTGGCATCCCCGGTACCGCCGGGGCCGCCCCGATTCAGAACGTCGGTGCCTACGGACAAGAGATCGTCGACACCCTGGTCGAGGTCGAACTCCTCGATGAAAGCACGGGCGAGGTCAGTGTCGTTCCGGCGGAAGAGTTGGAGCTCGGCCTCCGGACCTCCGTGCTCAAACGCCACGGGGGTCAGGATCCGGAGCGCTCCGCGGTCGTCCTGTCGCTGACGCTCGAACTCGAGGACGTCGGCGTCGATCCCCTCCCGATCCGCAGCGATCGGATTCGGGCGGCGCTGGGTTGGGAGCTCGGCGCGGAACATTCGCTCGCCCAGGTGCGCGAGACGGTGCTTGCTATCCGGGCATCTAAAGGGATGGTGCTCGACCCTGACGATCCGGACACCCGGAGCGCCGGGTCGTTCTTCCAGAACCCGGTCGTCTCTGCCACGATCGCGCGCTCCCTCCCCGCAGCGCTCCCGCGCTGGCCCCTCGCCTCCGAGGCGACGCCGGATCAGGTCATTCCGCTCGATTCATACGATGGCCAGCTTCCGTCCGTGGTGTCGCAGGAGCCGGACGTGAAGGTCAGCGCGGCGTGGCTCATCGAGCACGCCGGCATCAAGAAGGGGTTTCGCATTCCGCGCTCGCGCGCTCGGGTGTCCACGAAGCATGCCCTCGCGCTCACGAACGATCGGGGGGCGACCGGTGAGGAAGTTGCCGAGCTCGCTCGCTTCATCCGCCTGCGCGTGCTCAGCGATACAGGACTGCTCCTTCAGCCCGAACCCGTTCCCTTCGGCGTCGAACTCTGACCCTCGCGGCAGCGCTCCCCGCGTGAACGTGGATCAGGCGAAGAGGCGCTGGAGGCGCTGAATGCCTTCAAGAAGCTGGTCGTCGCCGAGAGCGTACGACAGGCGGAGGTAGCCGCTGGGACCGAAGGCCTCCCCAGGAACGACTGCGACCTCGGCCTTCTCCAGGATGAGGTCGGCGAGTTCGAGCGATGTCTGCGGGGTCACGCCCTCCACCTCGCGGCCGAGAAGCCCGCGTACGTCCGGGTACGCATAGAACGCTCCGAGCGGCGTCGGCACGGCGACACCGTCGATCTTCGCGAGCTCGGACACGATGAGCTGTCGACGACGATCGAACGCCTCACGCATCTCCTCGGCTTCCGTCTGCGGGCCGCTCAGCGCCGCGAGGGCGGCGCGCTGGGCAACATTGTTCACGTTGCTGGAGAGGTGCGACTGCAGGTTGCCGGCGAGCTTGATCGCATCGGTGGGTCCGACCATCCAGCCGACGCGCCAGCCGGTCATCGCATAGGTCTTCGCGACACCGTTGACGAGGATCGTCTGGTCGGCGACCTCGGGAACGGCCTCGACGATCGAGACGGCGCGGGTGCCCTCGTAGACGAGGTTCTGGTAGATCTCGTCGCTGATGATCCAGATGCCGTGCTCGAGCGCCCACTGGCCGATCGCGCGGGTCTCTTCTTCCGTGTACACCGATCCGGTCGGGTTGGACGGGGAGACGAAGACGAGCGCCGTCGTCTTGCTCGTGCGCGCGGCTTCGAGCTGCTCGACAGTGACCTTGTACTCCTGCTCTGCGCCGGCGAACACCTCCACCGGGACGCCGTCCGCGAGACGGATCGCCTCCGGGTAGGTGGTCCAGTACGGGGCGGGCAGAAGCACCTCGTCGCCCGGGTTCACGACCGTCTGGAATGCCTGGTAGACCGCCTGCTTGCCGCCGTTGGTGACGATGATCTGCGCGGGCGAGACGTCCAGGCCCGAGTCGCGACTCGTCTTAGCGGCGATCGCCTCCCGGAGGACGGGGAGACCCGCGGCGGGGGTGTACCGGTAGTTCGCCGGATCGCGCAGTGCGGCCTCCGCCGCCTCGACGATGAACTGCGGGGTGGCGAAGTCGGGCTCACCGGCGGCGTAGGAAATCACGGGACGGCCGGCCGCCTGAAGTGACTTTGCCTTCGCGTCGACCTTGAGGGTCGCCGACTCGGCGATGGCGGAGAGTTTGCGGGACAGGGGAGCGCGTTCGGTCACGCCACGAGCCTAGTCGCAGGCGCATATCCGGGACGGAACGTGACGGTTCCTCCCGGTGCGGGCGCCCGCGGTGCGGAGGAGGCCGTCCCGGCACGACGAAGGGGCCGCTGCCCGCAGGCAACGGCCCCTTCGGCCCCCGTGCCTCAGTCGGATTCGACGAGGTACTTGTTGTACGCCCCGATGGTCAGGAACGTCGGGAAGTCATCGCGCAGTGCCACGTCCCGGAAGACGTCGGCAGCCTCTTCGAAGCGGTCGCCGTCGAAGCGGGTGACCTCATCGAGCACATTCGTGATGAGCTCTTCGATGTACTCACGGGTGATGTGGGTGCCGTCCTCGGTCGAGCGGTCCTGGTGGATCCACTGCCACACCTGCGAGCGGCTGATCTCCGCGGTCGCGGCATCCTCCATCAGGTTATCGATCGCGACAGCGCCGAGCCCGCGCAACCATGCCTCGATGTAGCGGACGGCCACGGAGACGTTGCCGTACACGCCTTCCGCCGTCACCGGCAGACCGATGTGGCAGTCCAGCAGCTGGTCGGCCGTCACGGTCACGTCGTCACGCTGACGATCAACCTGGTTCGGCTTGTCGCCGAGGACCGCGTCGAACTCCGCGCGGGCCACCGGGATGAGGTCGGGGTGAGCTACCCAGGTGCCGTCGAAACCGTCGCCCGCTTCACGCTTCTTGTCCGCTGCGACCTTCTCGAACGCCTGCTTCGTGACCTCCGGATCGCGGCGGTTCGGGATGAAGGCGCTCATTCCGCCGATCGCGAAGGCTCCGCGCTTGTGGCACGTCTTCACGAGCAGTTCGGTATAGGCACGCATGAAGGGCACCGTCATGGTGACCTGGCTGCGGTCGGGGAGGACGAAGCGGGCGCCGCGTCCGCGGTAGTTCTTGATCATCGAGAAGATGTAGTCCCAGCGGCCCGCGTTGAGGCCGGCGCAGTGGTCGCGCAGTTCGTAGAGGATCTCCTCCATCTCAAACGCGGCGGGCAGCGTCTCGATGAGGACCGTCGCGCGGATCGTGCCGTGGGGAATGCCCAGGTAGTCCTCGCTGAAGGTGAACACGTCGTCCCACAGCTTGGCCTCTTCGGCCGATTCGAGCTTGGCGATGTAGAAGTACGGACCGCGGCCCGCATCGATCAGAGCCTGGGCGTTGTGGAAGAAGTACAGCCCGAAGTCCACGAGCGATCCGGACGCGGCCATGGAGCGGCCGTTGCGGTCGGTGAACTGGATGTGGCCTTCGACCAGGTGCCAGCCGCGGGGGCGCATGACGATCGTGGGGGTCTGCTCCGCCGTCACGGAGTACTCCTTGCCCGCATCGTTGGTGAAGGTGAGTTCGCCGCGGATGGCGTCGCGCAGCGAGAGCTGACCTTCGATGACGTTGGTCCAGGTGGGGCTCGTCGCGTCCTCTTGGTCGGCGAGCCATACCTTCGCGCCGGAGTTGAGGGCGTTGATCGTCATCTTCGGGTCGGTCGGACCGGTGATCTCCACGCGGCGATCCTCCAGACCCGGGCCCGCGCCGGCGACCCGCCAGGACGAGTCCTCACGAATGCTGCGGGTGTCATCGCGGAAGCGCGGGTCGTGCCCGTTCCCGATCTCGAAGCGGCGGCGCATCCGGTCGGCGAGACGGTCGTGACGTCGGCCGGCGAATCGGCGGTGGAGTTCGGTGAGGAACGTGACGGCGTCGGGGGTGAGGATCTCGTCATGGCGCTCTCGGACCGGGCCGGTGATCGTCATGGTCGGAATGACCTGGACGGCGCCGGTTGTGGGACGAGTGGTCTGGGGTGAGCGGGTGGGCGCGATGCCCGTCGCGGTGGGAGTCATTGCCCTGTCTTTCTGTGTCGAGATCCGCGGTGTCGGACATTCGGTATCCGGCGGTGCGATGTGTTTCCACCTTCCGTGAACTTCGACGCCCTGCCGTGCCAATACCGGGGAGAAGTTTCGCAAATTTTCTGCTCTCGTGAGAGAATGCCGCCATGACAACGACGCCAGAGGCCCGCACCGATGACGACGCGCGTGAGGACGAGGACGTCGATGTCCTCACGATCGGTCGCCGCGTTCGCCAGCTCCGCGTCGCGCGTGGGATGACTCTGGAAGAACTCGCCGCTGCGGTCGGGCGCGCACCGAGTCAGCTCTCCATGATCGAAACGGGCAAACGCGAGGCCAAACTCACCCTCTTGCGTGCCATCGCCCGCGCGCTGGGGACCTCGCTGGATGCTCTCCTAGAGGCAGAGCCCCTCGACGAGCGCTCGACGCTGGAGATCACACTGGAGCGTGCGATGAAGGGGCAGACCTTCCAATCGCTCGGCATCGAGCCGTTCCGGATCGCGAAAGCGGTGCCGACCCCCGTGCTGGAGGCGATGCTCGCCCTGCACGCCGAGATCGAGCGTCTCAACGACGAGCGCGCCGCGACGCCGGAGGAAGCTCGTCGCGCGAACCTGGCGCTGCGCAAGCTCATGCGCACGCAGGACAACTACTTCCCCGATCTGGAGGAGCGCGCGCGCGAGATCCTCACCGCGGTCGAGCACCCTGGAGGTCCCCTCACCCAGCGCACAGCGTCGGACATCGCCGCCTATCTGGGCTTCACGCTGCACTACGTGAGCGACCTCCCGCAGACGACGCGCAGCGTCGCGGACCTGCGCAACGGACGCCTCTACCTCTCCACCGACAGCGGAAAGGGCGACTCGCGCACTCCCGTGCTGCAGGCGCTGGCCGCGCGCATCCTCGGTCACACCGAGCCGAAGAGCTACGCGCAGTTCTTGCGGCAGCGCGTCGAGACGAACTATCTGACCGGCGCCCTCCTCATCCCGGAGGACCATGTCGTGCGGTATCTCCAGGACGCCAAGCAGCGTCGCGCGATCTCCATTGAAGATCTGCGCGACCGCTACGCAGTGTCGTACGAGACCGCCGCGCACCGGTTCACGAACATGTCCACCCGACACCTCGATCTGCCGGTGCACTTCCTGAAGGTGCACGAGTCCGGCACCATCACGAAGGCGTACGAGAACGACGACGTCAACTTCCCGACCGACCGGCTCGGCGCGATCGAAGGGCAGCGCTGTTGCCGCCGCTGGACGAGCCGCGTCGTCTTCGATGAGGACGACAAGTTCAACCCGTACTTCCAGTACACCGACACCGGCAACGGCACCTACTGGTGCACGGCGCGCGTGGAGCAGTCCAGCGAGGGCGCCCACTCGGTGAGCGTGGGGGTCCGCTTCGACGACACGAAGTGGTTCATCGGGCGCGACACCCCGAATCGCGGCGTCTCCCGACACGCGGTCGAAACGTGCTGCCGCCAAGCACCCCCGGAGCTCGAGAACGCCTGGCGCGACCAGTCCTGGCCCAACGTGCGCACCCCGCGCACGCTCCTCGCGACCCTTCCCACGGGCGCCTTCCCCGGGGTCGACACCACCGACGTCTACGAGTTCCTCGAAGATCACGCCCCCGCCTGAACCGCGAGACCGCACGCCCACGTCGAGACCGCAGCAATTTCACGCTGTTTCACCACGGGCGTGCAGTCTCGCGGTCTCAGGGAGGGCGTTGCGGGTCAGGGGTCGGTGGCGAGGAGCGCGGACCAGAGGTCGGCGCGGGCGGAGAAGGTGGAGAGGTCGGTGCCCAGGAGGGTGCCGGCGTGAGCAACGCGCGCACGGACGGTGTGCCGGTGTACCCCGAGCGCGCGGGCCGCTTCGTCGATGCGGGCGTCGTGCGTGAGCCACGTGCGGACGGTGCGGACGAGGTCCGTTCTCTCTCGCGCATCGTGGTCCACGAGAGGGGCCAGGCGCGCCCCCGCGATCGCCCGGGCGTCGGGGGAGCGCAGGGCTTCTCGCATCCCGCGGTCGGCGATGGCATCGAAGGTGTGCACTCCGTCGCCCGCGCGCTCGCGAGCGCTCCGCGCCTGCGCGAGTCCGTCCGCGAGGTCCTCGTCGCCGACCGGGAGCGACAGGCCGACTGGACCGTGGAAGCGGTGTGTCAGCATTCGGATCGTGTCGGCGTCGGCCGCCTCCGTGACCAGCACGAGATCGTCACGGTCGAAGCCGAAGAAGACTGCACCGCGCTGATCGCCGACCCGAACCTCCAGCCACTCCACGAGACCATCCGTCCCCGGTCCGGCGTCGAGCACGGCCACTCGCAACGGGGCCTGGGGAAGATCGCCCCACAGCTCTGTCGCCGCCGAGAGCGCTCGGCCCCGCTCGCCGGCGAGGAGGAACTGTAGTACCCCCGTGCGCAGCAGGCGGCGCGCACGACTGAGGCTCCGCTGCTGCTCCAGCGCGAGGCCAGCCATCGCGATGACGGCGGTGAGCACGTCGCGGCCTTCGCGGTCCAATTCGCCACCGGTGATCGCCAGAGCCCCGCGGGCCGCGCCGACAGGGCCGAGCGCTTGAAGTGCGATCCGTTCGCCGGCCACCTCCACCGACGCCGTAGACGCACCGCGACGGATCATCGCCGTGACCTCGTCACTGATCCGCGCCGTCAGGTCAGACGAAACGCTCCCGTGGGGGTGCTCCCGCGTGAGCGAGCCCCCCGCATCGAACAGTCCGATCCAGGTCTCGAGCTGGCGGGACAGCTCGGCAACGGTCGCGCCCAAGCCGTCCGGACGCAGCGCGGCCAGCGAGATCGCCCGCTGGGCCGCGAGTGCCCATGTCCGCCGGGCGAACGCCTCGGCGGCGATCGCCTCCGCGTTCGCACGGGCGACGGCGATGAACGGCACGCGATACGGCACCTCGAACAGCGGCAGACCGGCGCGCTCGGCGGCCCGGACGAGCCCCGGGGGAACGCCCTCGCGCACGACCTCGGTCCCGAATCCGAGTCCGACCACGCCGCGGTGGACGAGCCGGTCGACATACGCGCGGTAGACCGGCTCGGCGGCGTCACCGAACTGAGTGCCCGTGGTCAAGAGCACCATGCCGTCGGAGAGAAAAGGAGTGGGGTCGACCAGATCGGTGCTGTGCACCCACCGCACCGGCGCGTCGAGCCGATCGGCCCGCCCCGGCGCGATGATGCGCAGTTCCAGGTCCGGACGCCCCAGGAGGGCACGCACGGTCGGGGGTGCGGTTCTCGCGGCCACGGGACTCCGATCGATGTACGGCACGTACATACATGTACGGACAATGTACATTGCGTCTAATGACCGGCGGGGTCTGCGGGTCTACGCTCGCCCCATGAGCACCCCCACCATCGCACCGACCGGAGGCCCCACGCTCGCACAGGAACGCGTGCTGCGAACCGCCATTCCCGGTCCCCGCTCGCAAGAGCTCCTGGATCGAAAGGCCGCGGCCATCGCGGCGGGTGTCGGGCACACCGTGCCGATCGCTGCCGTCGCCGCGGGAGGAGGTGTGGTGGTGGACGCCGATGGCAACTCGCTCATCGACCTCGGCTCCGGCATCGCCGTCACCACCGTTGGCAACGCGGACCCGAAGGTCGTCGCCGCCGTGCAGCAGCAGGTGGCCCAGTTCACCCACACGTGCTTCATGATCGCGCCCTACGAGGGGTACGTCGAAGTCTGCGAGGCACTCAACCGCCTCACGCCCGGTGACCACGAAAAGAAGAGCGCGCTCTTCAACTCGGGTGCCGAGGCCGTCGAGAACGCGATCAAGGTCGCGCGCAAGTACACCGGCCGCCGCGCTGTCGTCGCGTTCGATCATGCGTACCACGGGCGCACGAACCTCACGATGGGCCTGACAGCCAAGGCGATGCCGTACAAGAGCGGATTCGGGCCGTTCGCGTCCGAGATCTACCGCGTTCCGGCGTCGTACCCGTACCGCGATGGCCTGTCCGGCGCCGAGGCCGCGGAACGCGCCATCGGGATCATGGAGAAGCAGATCGGCGGCGATCAGCTCGCCGCTGTCATCATCGAGCCCATCCAGGGCGAGGGCGGGTTCATCGTCCCCGCCGACGGATTCCTTCCCCGCATCGCCCAGTGGTGCACTGACAACGGCGTCGTCTTCATCGCCGATGAGGTGCAGTCCGGGTTCGCGCGCACCGGGGCGATGTTCGCCAGCGAACTGCTCGGCGTCGTGCCCGACGTCGTGACGACCGCGAAGGGCATCGCCGGCGGCCTGCCGCTTGCCGCAATCACCGGCCGCGCCGAGATCATGGATGCCTCCCACGCCGGGGGTCTCGGGGGCACGTACGGCGGGAACCCCGTCGCCTGCGCCGCCGCGATCGCCGCGCTCGATGCGTTCGAGAACGACGGCCTGATCGAGCGCGCGCAGCAGATCGGGGACCGCATCTCCGCGGCCTTCTCGAAGGCGCAACTGTCCGATCCCCGCATCGGTGAGATCCGTGGACGCGGCGCGATGATGGCGGTGGAGTTCGTCGACCCCGCCACCGGGGCTCCCGACGCCGCCCTCACCGCCGCCGTCGCGAAGGCCGCGATCGCCGAAGGCGTCATCGTGCTCACGTGCGGCACGTACGGCAACGTCGTGCGCTTCCTCCCGCCCCTGTCCATCGCCGATCACCTCCTCGATGAGGGTCTCGGCGTCGTCCTGGCAGCCCTCGCGGCTGCCTGATCGAAAGGCTTGCTCATGACAGAGATCTCCCGCGACGTCGTCATCATTGGCGCTGGTGCCGCCGGGCTCACCGCGGCCCACGAACTCACCCGTGCGGGGTGGTCCGTGGCCGTGCTCGAGGCCCGGGACCGCGTCGGCGGACGCCTGTGGACGGACACGATCGACGGCGCCATGCTCGAGATCGGTGGTCAGTGGGTCTCACCCGACCAGGACGCCCTCATCGGCATGCTGGAAGAGCTCGGGCTGGACACCTACGAGCGCTACCGCGAGGGCGAGTCGGTCTACATCGGTCCGAGCGGTGAACTGACCCGGTTCACGGGAGACATCTTCCCCGTGGCGCCCGAGACCGAGCAGATCATGGTCGACCTCATCGAGGAACTCGACGAACTCGTCGCGCAGATGGACGCGGACAAGCCGTGGGCGCTCCCGGACGCGGAACGGCTGGACCAGATCTCCTTCGAGGCGTGGCTCGCCGAGCACACCGATGACCGTGAGGCGATCGACAACATCGCCCTGTTCATCGCCGGAGCGATGCTCACCAAACCCGCACACGCCTTCTCGGCGCTGCAGGCGCTGCACATGGCGGCGAGCGCAGGCAGCTTCTCGCACCTCGTCGACGCGGACTTCATCCTCGACAAGCGGGTCGTCGGCGGACTTCAGCAGGTGCCGCTGCGCCTGGCGGAACGGCTCGGATCCGACGTCTTCCTGTCCCAGCCGGTGCGGACACTCGAGTGGAGTGACGACGGTGTCGTCGCGGTCGCCGATGGGGTGACCGTCCGGGCGCGATTCGCGATCGTCGCTCTGGCACCCAACCTGTACGAGCGCATCAGCTTCGCGCCGCCGCTGCCACGCCTGCAGCAGCAGATGCATCAGCACCTCTCGATGGGCTTCGTGATCAAGGTGCACGCCGTGTATGACCGGCCGTTCTGGCGCGAACAGGGGCTTTCGGGCACCGCCTTCAGCCCGTACGAGCTGTCGCACGAGGCCTACGACAACACCAATCACGGCGATGAGCGCGGCACCCTCGTCGGGTTCGTCTCCGACCGGCACGCCGACGACGTGTTCCGTCTGTCGGCCGAGGAACGCAAGGAGAAGATCCTCGAGTCACTCTCGCACTACTACGGACCCGAGGCGAAGAACCCGGTGGTCTACTACGAGAGCGACTGGGGTGCGGAGGAGTGGACCCGTGGCGCGTATGCCGCCAGCTTCGACCTCGGCGGCCTCTCTCGCTACGGCGCGGATCTGCGAGAGAACGTCGGTCCGATCCACTTCGCCTGCAGTGACCTCGCGGGTGCCGGCTTCCAACACGTCGACGGTGCGATCCGAATGGGTCGCCTCGTTGCCGACCAGATCCTCACCGCGGGCCAAGCATGACCACCCCGGTCGTCGTGGGATACACGGCCACATCGAGCGGCCACGACGCGATCGCCTTCGGTGTTCGGCTCGCCCGCGCGACCGGCGCAGACCTCCACGTCGTGATCGTCCTTCCCACCGAGCGGCGCAGCGTCATCACTCCGCCCAGCGAAGGATACGAGCGATACCTGCATGAGCAGGCGCAGAAGTGGCTCAGCGAGGCCGTCGACCTCGTCGATGGCGCCGTCACCGTCACGACCCACGTGTGGGACGGAGAGTCCGCGGCGGCGGGGCTGGTCGAGGCCGCCGACTCCCTGCACGCGCGGGCCATCGTGGTGGGCCCCGCCAGCGGAGGGCGCGGCAAGCATCGGATCGGCTCGACGGCCAGTGAGCTGCTGCACTCCTCAGACGTACCCGTCGCGATCGTCCCGAGGGGAACCCGAAAGCTCGACATCGATCGGCCGCTGACGCGTGTCACCGCCGCGATCGGCACGCGGGCGGGGGCGGACCTCGTCCGCACCGACTCCGTCGCGCTCGCCGCCGACGCGGGAGTGCCGCTGCGGCTCATCTCGCTCGCCACCATCGACCTGCCCGCATCGTTCGACACGGGTGCGATCCGCGTCGCCGGCTTCTCGCACGCCGAACAGGTTCTCGCTGAGGCACGGGCCGACCTCCCGAAAGATCTGACGTCCACGGTCGTCGTCGCTGCGGGTGACAGCATCCAGGACGCGGTCTCTGGCATCGAGTGGGACAAGGGCGAGGTGGCCCTCGTCGGTTCCAGCCGTCTCGCGCAGCCGCAACGGCTCTTCCTCGGATCCACCGCGGCGAAGATGCTGCACACCCTGCCGGTTCCCATGATCGTCGTCCCGCGCGGGGCACCGCGGACGCAGGGAGGTCACTGATGAGTCAGACGAAACCCGGCACACGTGATTCGGGCGGCGGTGGGCTTTCTCAGAAGGGGCTGAGCGCCGGGACGGTCGGCCTCATCGGCGCTGTTGTCATCGGCATCTCCTGCATCGCTCCGGCGTATACGCTCACGGCGGCGCTCGGCCCGACCGTGTCGGAAGTCGGTTTCCAGGTCCCGGCGATCATCGTCATCGGTTTCATCCCCATGCTTCTGGTCGCGTTCGGGTATCGCGAGCTCAACAACCGCATGCCTGACTCGGGGACCTCGTTCACCTGGGCGACGCGCGCGTTCGGGCCGTGGGTGGGCTGGATGGCCGGATGGGGATTGATCTCCGCCACCATCCTCGTGCTGTCCAATCTCTCCGGGATCGCGGTGGAGTTCCTCTTCCTCCTCATCGACCAACTCGCCGGCAACCCCGGCACGATCGCCGAGCTCGCCTTCAATCCGTTCATCAATGTCGCGGTGTGTCTTGCCTTCATGCTCGGGGCGACCGTCATCTCCTACCGCGACATGCAGACGACGCAGAAGCTTCAATACGTGCTCGTGAGCTTCCAAGTCATCGTGCTCGTCATCTTCTCCGTCGCCGCGTTCGTCCACGTCGCAAACGGGTCCGCCTTCGACGGCAACCTTCCGAGCTTCGCGTGGTTCAACCCGTTCGAGGTCGAATCCCTCGGCGCCGTCGTGGCGGGCCTTTCGCTGTCGATCTTCATCTTCTGGGGGTGGGATGTCACTCTCACGATGAATGAGGAGACGAAGGACCCCGAGCGCACTCCGGGACGCGCGGCGACCATGACCGTCCTCACGATCGTCACTCTCTACCTGCTCATCTCGATCTCGCTCCTGTCGTTCTCGGGCGTCGGGGAGGGGGAGCTGGGGTTGGGCAACGCGGATATCCAGAGCAACGTCTTCTTCTTCCTGTCCGGGCCCATCCTCGGGCCGCTCGCCTTCCTCGTCTCCCTCGCGGTCCTCACCAGTTCCGCGTCGTCGTTGCAATCCACGTTCGTCTCACCCGCCCGCACCCTCCTCGCGATGGGCCACTACGGCGCGCTGCCGAAGCAGTTCGCTCGTGTCAGCCCCCGGTTCTTCACCCCCGGCTATGCAACGATCGCCGCGTCGATCGTTGCGAGCGTCTTCTACGCCGTGATGCGCTTCATCAGCGAGGATGTGCTCTGGGACACGATCACCGCGCTCGGCATGATGATCTGCTTCTACTACGGCATCACCGCGTTCGCGTGTGTCTGGTACTTCCGCAAGCAGTGGTTCGACTCCACTCGGATGTTCTTCTTCTCCTTCCTCTTTCCCCTGGTCGGCGGCCTCGTACTCGCGGCCCTGTTCGTCATGACCCTCCGCGACAGCATGGATCCCGGCTACGGGAGCGGCTCGAACATCGCGGGAGTGGGGCTGGTGTTCCTCCTCGGGGTCACGGTGATCGTCCTCGGAGTGGTCATCATGATCATCCAGGCGAGGCGTGCACCCGCCTTCTTCCGGGGAGAGACGTTGGGGATGGACGCTCCCACACGCACCACACGAAAGGAAACGATCACATGACGACGGAGTCGGCTGAGAAGCAACTGCTGGAGAAGGTGCCCACGAAGCTGTTCATCGGTGGCACGTGGCGCGACGCGAGCGGGGGAAAGACCCTGGTCGTCCGTGACCCTGCGACAGGGAACGTCATCGCAGAGATCGCGGACGCCTCCGCGGAGGATGCCGCCGCGGCGTTGGATGCGGCCGTGGCCGTGCAGGCGGAGTGGGCCGAGAGTGCACCGCGCGAACGCAGCAACAT
This sequence comes from Microbacteriaceae bacterium PS02070, assembly GCA_029959865.1. GTDB lineage: Bacteria > Actinomycetota > Actinomycetes > Actinomycetales > Microbacteriaceae > Microbacterium. The sequence continues at coordinate 40,587 of JASCPE010000005.1, forward strand.
TCTGCGGAAGGCCTTCGACATCCTGCAGGAGCGCGCCGATGAGTTCGCCCTGCTGATGAGCCTGGAGATGGGCAAGCCGCTCGCCGAGGCGCGCGGCGAGGTCACCTATGGCGGTGAGTTCCTGCGCTGGTTCAGCGAAGAGGCCGTGCGCATCAGCGGGCGGTTCGGTCAGAACCCCGAGGGCACCGGGCAGATGGTGATCTCGCAGCGGCCGGTCGGCCCCTGCTTCCTGATCACACCGTGGAACTTCCCGCTTGCGATGGCGACCCGCAAGATCGCGCCCGCGATCGCCGCCGGATGCACGAGCGTCGTCAAGCCGGCCGAGCTGACCCCGCTCACGACGTTGCTGTTCGTCTCCGTGCTCGAGGAGGCGGGTCTTCCCGCGGGCGTCGTCAACGTCATCACGACGAGTTCGTCCTCCACCGTGTCCGCGCCGATCATCGCCGATCCGCGACTGCGCAAGCTGTCCTTCACCGGGTCAACGCCCGTCGGTCAGAAGCTCATCTCTCAAGCGGCAGAAGGCGTCCTGCGCGTGTCGATGGAACTTGGCGGCAACGCCCCGTTCGTCGTCTTCGAAGACGCCGACCTCGACAAGGCCGTGGACGGCGCCCTCATCGCGAAGTTCCGCAACATCGGGCAGGCCTGCACCGCGGCGAACCGGTTCATCGTGCACGAGTCGGTCGCCGACGCGTTTGTCGAGAAGGTGACCGCGCGGGTCAAGGCGATGAAGGTCGGTCGCGGCACCGAGGACGGCGTCGAGATCGGCCCCCTCATCGACGACCGCGCGGTCGAGAAGACGGGTGAACTCGTCAACGACGCGGTCGGCCGCGGCGCGACCGTCGCTGCTGGCGGTTCGGCGATCGAGGGCGCGGGCTCGTTCTTCGAGCCGACGGTCCTCTCCGGTGTCCCCGCGGGAAGCGACATCCTGCGCGAGGAGATCTTCGGTCCCGTGCTGGCCGTCACGACCTTCGCCGACGAGGACGAGGCGGTCCGGCTCGCCAACGACACCGAGTACGGTCTGGTCTCCTACGTATTCACGCAGGACCTCGCGCGAGGCATGCGGATGATCGATCGCCTCGAAACAGGCATGATGGGGCTGAACGCGGGTGTCGTCTCCAACGCCGCCGCCCCGTTCGGCGGACTCAAGATGTCCGGCATCGGCCGTGAAGGCGGCGCGGAGGGCATCCACGAGTACCTGTCCACGAAGTACACACTCATCCCCAACAGCTGACGGAGAGAACACATGAGCACCTATGCCGTGACCAATCCCGCAACGGGCGAGACGCTCGCGACGTATCCGGAAGCAACCGACGCCGAGGTGAAGGACGCCATCGCGCTCGCCGATACGGCGTACCGCACCTGGGCCCGCGTCGTGGCACCTGCGGAGCGGGCCGAACTGCTCCGCAAGGTCGCACAGTTGCACCGGGACCGTAAGGACGAGCTGTCCGCGATCATCGTGCGCGAGATGGGGAAGCCGCTCTCCGCTGCGGAAGGCGAGGTCGACTTCGCCGCTGACATCACCGAGTACTACGCAGACCACATCGATGAGATCACCGCCGACGTGCCTCTGGACATCGAGGGGGAGGGGCCCGCATTCGTGCGCAAGGCGCCTCTGGGTGTGCTGCTCGGGATCATGCCGTGGAACTTCCCCTACTACCAAGTGGCGCGCTTCGCGGCGCCGAACATCGCGATCGGAAACACGATCATCCTCAAGCACGCACCGCAGTGCCCCGAATCGGCCGCGGCGATCGAGAAGATGTATCTCGATGCGGGCTTCCCCGAGGGCGTCTACGTCAATGTGTACGCCTCCAACGACCAAGCCGCGGAGATCATTGCGGACCGTCGGGTGCAGGGGGTGTCGGTGACCGGATCCGAGCGAGCGGGGGCCGCGGTGGCAGCCCTTGCCGGCCAGCACCTCAAGAAGGTTGCGCTTGAACTCGGCGGGTCGGACCCCTTCATCCTGCTCTCCACCGATGACCTCGACGGTGCGGTCGCCGCCGCCGTCGAGGCGCGCTTGGACAACACCGGCCAGTCCTGCAACGCGGCCAAGCGATTCATTGTCGACGAGAGCCTCTACGAGGACTTCCTGGAGAAGTTCACGGCCGCGATGACGGCCGCGACCCTCGGTGACCCGTTCGCGGAGGACACCGACCTCGGGCCCCTCTCCTCCCTCGCCGCGGCGGAGCGGCTGGAGGAGCAGGTCGACCGCGCCGTGGCGCAGGGAGCGACGCTTGTCGCCGGCGGCACGCGTGACGGTGCGTTCTACGAGGCGACCGTCCTCACGGACGTCACTCCTGAGATGGATGCGTTCCGCGAGGAGTTCTTCGGGCCCGTCGGGGTCGTCTACAAGGTGACCGGCGAGGACGAAGCGGTCGAGATCGCCAACGACACGTCTTTCGGTCTCGGATCCTACGTCTTCACGACCGACTCGGAGCAGGCCGAGCGCGTGGCCAACCAGATCGAAGCGGGCATGGTGTACATCAACCTCGTGCTCGCCGATGAGCCCGCGCTCCCGTTCGGCGGGGTCAAGCGCAGCGGCACGTCGCGCGAGATGGGCCTCCTTGCCGCGGACGAGTTCGTCAATAAAAAGCTGATCCGCGCCAAGGCGTGACGCGGACGCAGGCGCTGCTCACCGCGGCGCCTGTGCGCTGGGAACACGCCGGGTGGCTCTGGGGACCCACCCGGCGTCTCCATGGCGTGTCCGGATCACCCTCCGTAGCGGGGGCCGTTCGGCATGGGGTCTGGTCTGGGACCGCCGGGCGCGGGATGATGGAGTCATGGACGCGAACAAAGAGGTCGTCCGCCTCTTCTCGGACGACGAATCCTGGGCACACCTCTCCCAGCACTCCCTCGGGCGCCTGGTCACCCGGGTCGGCGACGTGCTGGACATCTTCCCCGTCAACTACGTCGTCGACAACGGCTCGATCGTCTTTCGCACCGCCGAAGGCAGCAAGCTGTTCGAGGTGACGGTCAACGAGGATGTCCTCTTCGAAGTGGACGACTACACCGATGATGATGCGTGGAGCGTCGTCGTGCGAGGAAAGGCCTCGCGCCTGACTTCCGCTGCCGACATCGCCGCTGCCGACGAGCTTCCGCTGCGGCCCTGGATCCCGACGCTCAAGTACAACTATGTGCGTGTGAACGCGGCGTCGGTATCGGGGCGGGGGTTCGCCCGCGGCGACGAGCCGGACCGATACGGAATCCAACCGTACTGAGCTCTTCGAGTTCGACACCGGCGGACGATGACGTAGACTGATCCCCGCAGTAGAAATCTGCATTCTTTTGCCGTGCCCACGGTTCTGGGCAACGAGGACCGGGCGCGGTGGAGAATGTGGGCCCGAGATCGCTGGATCTCTAGGGCGGTAGCTCAATTGGCAGAGCAGCGGTCTCCAAAACCGCAGGTTGCAGGTTCGATTCCTGTCCGCCCTGCGCGTCAGCAGCGTGCTGGCATACGAAGAGTCACACAGGTGGGTTGATGGTGCAGAACGAGCCGAACGGCGAGATCGTCGCGGCGAACGGCGTGCCCAGCGGCAAGAAGCTGAACGTCTTCCAGCGGATCGCTCTGTTCATCCGTCAGGTCTTCACGGAGCTTGGCAAGGTCGTCACCCCGACTCGCCAGGAGCTCGTGCGGTTCACCCTGGTGGTCCTGGGCTTCGTCGTCGTGATGATGGCGTATGTCTTCGGCCTCGATGTCTTCTTCGTCTGGGTGGTTGAGAACGTCTTCGGTGTGCCGAACGCACCCGCCGGCGGTTGACCCCCACCCACTGACTTTCGGGGCACGTGACGTGCCCGGCCGAACAACGAAAGAGAACACACGTGTCAGAACGATTCCACGATGATGTCGACTGGGCGACTGCCGCTGAGCAGTCGAGCGAGGTCGATGAAGCGCAGGAAGGCGACATTCTCGCCGCCGAGGAGGCATCCTCGTCTCCGGCCGAGCACAACGCCGTCCACGTAGAGGGCGACGTCGAGGACTCGGACGAGACCGCTGAAGACCTCGACCTGGAGGCGGACCCGGAGGCCGACGCGATCGTGAACGATGCCCTGGAGATCGACGAGACCGCCGAAGCCGAGGCCGCTGCAGACGTCTTGACCGAGGCCGCCGCCGAGGAAGAAGCCGAAGCCGCCGCCGACGCAGCCGATGAGGTCACCCCGTACGACGGACCCGACGTCAACGGCGAGCCGGACGAGCCCGCGCTGCCCGCGAGCTTCCTCGATGACTTCGAGGCGGCCACCGTCACGGTCAACAAGGCGGAGGGAAGCGACGAGGTCTCCGAGGACGTCGACCCCGCTGACGCGGAGGAAGACCCCTATGAGGCGTTCCGCGCCGACCTGCGCGCGCTGCCGGGCAAGTGGTACGTCATTCACTCCTATGCCGGCTTCGAGCGCAAGGTGAAGGCGAACATCGAGCAGCGCAAGAGCTCGCTCGAGGTGGAAGAGGACATCTACCAGATTGAGGTCCCGATGGAGGACGTCGTCGAGATCAAGAACGGTCAGCGCAAGATGGTCACGCGCGTCCGGATCCCCGGCTACGTGCTCGTGCGCATGGAGCTCAACGAGGACACCTGGTCCGTCGTGCGGCACACCCCGGGCGTCACGGGCTTCGTCGGCAACGCCCACAACCCGACACCCCTCCGCTTCGAAGAGGCCTTCAACATGCTGAAGTCGCTCGCCGAGGTCAAGGAGACGGCGCCGGCCAAGGGCACCGCGACCAAGGGGTCGCCGACGCAGGCGCGTACCGCTCCGGCCGAGGTCGACTTCGAGATCGGCGAGACGATCACGATCAAGGAAGGCTCCTTCGCGGGTCTTCCCGGCACGATCAGCGAGATCAAGCCGGAGAGCGGCAAGCTCACGGTCCTCGTTTCGCTCTTCGAGCGTGAGACGCCCGTCGAGCTGTCGTTCGACCAGGTCACCAAGCTCTGACAATCACGTCAACACGGTCCACCGGCCGTGTGCGTTCGGCCCGGCGTCGGTATCCCGATGCCGGGCCGTTTGGCGTCCGTGCGTGCCCGCAGGGGCCGCGGATGCGCTGTGGCGTTCGTGCGCCGGCTAGTTCTTCTTGATCGCTGTCCGGATGCGCTCGTACCACCCTTGAGTGGCGATCGCGTGCTCGACGTCTCCGCCGGCGACAATGCCGGCTGCCGCGCCTTGGAATGATGCGAAGCATTGGTCGCATAGCACTCGAGTTGCGGTGTGATTTCCGGCTCCGCGGATCCGGCCTCGGCAACTGTCACATCGTGCGCTCATGAGATGCTCCCTCCGTGTGAGGCCACTGTACCAAGCGGGTATCTCGGGTTCTGGTGGGGGCCCGTGTGCGGTAGACTTGTGTGGTTTGCGTGCGGGTTTCTGCATGCACATCGACAACCACCGTCCGGAAGTGCCGGACGAGTGGGAGACCGGATGCGATTCGCGTCCGCTCGACGAAAGGAAAACAATGGCACCGAAGAAGAAGGTGACCGGCCTGATCAAGCTTCAGATCAACGCCGGTGCAGCCAACCCGGCGCCGCCGATCGGCCCCGCGCTCGGTCAGCATGGCGTCAACATCATGGAGTTCTGCAAGGCGTACAACGCCGCGACCGAGTCGCAGCGCGGCAACGTCGTTCCCGTGGAGATCACCGTCTACGAGGACCGCAGCTTCACGTTCATCCTGAAGACCCCGCCGGCCGCGGAGCTGATCAAGAAGGCAGCGGGCGTCGGCAAGGGTTCGCCCACCCCGCACACCACGAAGGTCGGCAAGCTCACCAAGGAGCAGGTCCGTCAGATCGCTGAAACCAAGCAGCCTGACCTGAACGCAAACGACATCGAGGCCGCCTCGAAGATCATCGCCGGCACCGCCCGTTCCATGGGCATCACGGTCGAGAGCTGAGGGGGAGAGAACAATGGCTAAGTCCAAGGCATACGAAGCAGCGGCCGCAAAGGTCGACCGCGACAAGTTCTACAGCGCATCCGAGGCTGTCGCCCTCGCGAAGGAGACCGGGTCGAAGAAGTTCGACTCGACCGTCGAGGTTGCTCTCAAGCTCGCTGTTGACCCGCGCAAGGCGGACCAGATGGTTCGTGGCACGGTCATCCTGCCCCACGGCACCGGCAAGACCGCTCGCGTCATCGTGTTCGCGACCGGCCCGGCCGCCGAGGCAGCGATCGCGGCAGGCGCAGATGAGGTCGGCGGCGCCGAGCTCATCGAGAAGGTCGCCGGCGGCTGGACCGCATTCGATGCGGCTGTCGCCACGCCCGAGCTCATGGGCCAGGTCGGTCGTCTCGGTAAGGTCCTGGGTCCCCGCGGCCTGATGCCGAACCCGAAGACCGGCACCGTGACCCCCAACGCCGCGAAGGCGGTTGAGGAGATCAAGGGCGGAAAGATCGAGTTCCGTGTCGACAAGCACGCCAACATCCACCTCGTCGTGGGGAAGGCGTCCTTCTCGAGCGACCAGCTCGAGGAGAACGTCAAGGCCGCGATCGATGAGATCGTGCGTCTGAAGCCGGCCAGCTCGAAGGGTCGCTACATCCAGAAGGGTGCCATGTCGACGACGTTCGGCCCGGGCATCCCGCTGGACGTCAACGCGTTCGCCTGATCGCCGCGCATTTCACGCAGGGCCTCACCTTCGGGTGAGGCCCTGCGTCGTTTTCGTCGCACGGGGGGAGGGCGGGAATGACGTGGCGTGACGGTGGATTTGGAACGATGGCGATTCCTTGGTGAAATAGCGCGTCCCACCGCACCAGCACCTCGCACCACAGGAGTTCTCATGAACCGCACTCGTTTCGCCGCCGCCGTCAGCCTCGCACTTGCCGGAGGGCTTGTTCTGGCCGGGTGCGCGTCCGACGGCGACGGCTCGGGTTCGGGTGCGGCCGAGACCGGCAACGAGTTCGACCTCGTGACGGGGGGCACGCTCACCGTCGGTACGGAGGGCACCTACCGTCCCTTCAGTTACCACGAGGATGGTGGCTCCGGCGCCCTGACCGGCTACGACATCGAGATCATCACCGCGGTCGCGGAGAAGCTCGATCTGGAGATCGCGTTCCAGGAGACCCAGTGGGACGGCATCTTCGCCGGCCTCGATGCGGGACGCTTCGACGTGATCGCCAATCAGGTCTCGATCAACCCCGAGCGCGAAGAGCTCTACCTCTTCAGCACGCCCTACACCGTCTCGCCCGGAGTCGTGATCGTGCCCGAAGACAACACCGACATCACCTCACTGGAGGACCTCGCGGGCAAGACCACGGCGCAGTCGCGCACGAGCAACTGGTACGAGGTCGCGACCGAAGCCGGCGCCACAGTCGAACCCGTCGAGGGCTGGGCCCAGGCAGCCACGCTGCTGCGTCAGGGACGCGTCGATGCAACGGTCAACGACAAGCTGACCTTCCTCGACTACCAGGAAACGGAGGGGGAGACCGGCCTGAAGGTCGCCGCCGAACTCGATGACGCCTCCGAGAACGCGTTCGCCTTCACCAAGGACAAGGACACCCTCGTCGCAGCGGTGGACGAGGCCCTCGCCGAGCTCAAGGAAGACGGCACGATCGCCGAGATCAGCGAGAAGTACTTCGGTGAAGACGTCTCCGAATGATGAGCATGCAATGACCGCCGGGATGGGCTGATGGATGAGTTTCTCCAGATCTTCGCGGAGTCGTTCTGGCCGATCGCCTGGCAGGGCATCGTCGGCACGATCCCGCTCGCGCTGATCACGATGGCGATCGGGCTCGTGATCGCCCTCGGCGTCGCGTTGATGAGACTGTCGAAGAACCGCTTCGTCTCTTGGCTGGCACGCGCCTACATCTCGGCGATCCGTGGAACACCGATGCTGGTTCAGCTCTTCGTGATCTTCTACGGACTGCCCTCGGTCGGTATCACCATCCCGCCGTGGCCGAGCGCCATCATCGCGCTCTCGCTCAATGTCGGAGGCTACGCCGCCGAGGTCATCCGGGCGGCGATCCTCTCCGTCCCCCAGGGGCAGTGGGAGGCGGCGTACACGATTCGGATGAGTCGTTCCGTTGCGCTCCGGCGGATCATCCTGCCCCAGGCGGCTCGTGTCTCGGTGCCGCCGCTGTCGAACACCTTTATCTCGCTCGTGAAGGACACCTCCCTGGCATCGGTCATCACCGTGAGTGAGCTGTTCCGCGAGGCGCAGAACATCGCAGGCGCGACGTATCAGTTCCTGGCGGTCTACCTCGTCGCCGCGATCGTGTACTGGATCATCTGCCTCGTTCTCTCGTTCGGGCAGGACCTGCTGGAGAAGCGATTGGACCGTTATGTCGCACGCTGAGACTGCGTCGCCTTCGTCCGTGCTCGCCGCGACGGGATTGCGCAAGCGTTTCGGCGACAACGAAGTGCTCAAAGGGTTCGACCTCGATGTGCATCGGGGTGAGGTCATCGCGCTGATCGGCCCCAGTGGTTCGGGCAAGACGACGGCCCTGCGTTCACTGAACGGACTCGAGACCCCCGACGCCGGCACGATCGTCGCGGGAGAACTGACCGTGGACTTTGCCGAGCGGGTCACGAACCGCACGCGCGATCGACTCCGCGACCTCTCCTCGATGGTGTTCCAACATCACAATCTCTTCCCGCACCTCACGGTCCTGGAGAATGTGACCGAGGGGCTCACGGTCGTGCAGGGATTGAAGAAAGCCGAGGCGAAGGCGCGCGCGCTTCCTCTGCTCGAGCGAGTCGGTCTCGCAGAGAAGGCGAACGACTATCCGGCGTCGCTCTCCGGCGGCCAGCAGCAGCGCGTCGGGATCGTGCGCGCTCTCGCGCTGGAACCCGACCTGCTCCTGTTCGATGAGCCGACCAGTGCGCTGGACCCGGAGCTCGTCGGTGAAGTGCTCACCGTCATCAAAGAGCTCGCCGAGCAAGGCTGGACGATGGTCATCGTCACGCACGAGCTCGATTTCGCGCGGCGGGTGGCCGATCGGATTCTCTTCCTGGATGGCGGCGGCGTCGTGGAGTCCGGGTCACCGGAGCAGATCTTCCGTAACCCGCAGCACCCCCGCACGCGCCGCTTCCTCGATCGCATTCTGCGCCCCTTCGGCGACTGAGCACTGCCTCTCGCGAGACGCCGCTCGCGGCTAGCGCGTCTGCGCGATGGAGAAGTCGGACGTGCCCTCGGGGTGGCGTTCATCGACGGTGACGGCGTCCACCCGCGCGCCGGGCGGTCCGGAGCGCATGCCCTCGAGCACGCGCTCGATGGCCTCCGGGGTGCCTTCGAGTTCCGCCTCGACCGATCCGTCGCGCCGGTTTCGCACCCACCCGGTGACGCCCTCGGCGCGCGCAGCCTCGCGCAGTGTGTAGCGGTACCCGACTCCCTGGACAGTGCCGGTGACGATGGCTCGGACGCGCTTCATCTCCTCATTGTCGCCGAGCACGTCGGGCGCGCGGTTCATGTTGAGGCGATGAGCCCGACCGCGATCATCACCATGACGACTGCGATCGAGCCATCGACGATGCGCCACGCGCGCGGAGTCGCGAGCCAGCCGGACAGCAACCGTGCACCGACCGTCAGCACCGTGAACCAGATCAGGCTGGCGGCGACGGCACCCGCGCCGAACCACCAGCGCAAATCCCCGTGGGTCGCGGCGACGGAGCCGAGCAGGATGACGGTGTCGAGGTAGACGTGGGGGTTCAGCCACGTCAGCGCGAGACAGGTCAAGAGGACCGGGAGAAGCGTCTTACGAGTGGATGGCGCGGCCGTCAACGTCGTAGTTCTCCCCGCGGTCGAGCCGCCGGTTCCGTGGTCCGCCGGTTCGTCGAGCACCACCGGGATGGGGGCCGTCTCTGGATCGAGGACCGGGCGCGTGGGTCGGAGAGCCCGCCACGCCGCCAGCGCTCCGTAGGCGAGGAGGAAGACTGCCCCGCCCCACTTGGCCGCACCGATCAGCCACGGAGCCCGCTCCATCAACACCCCGAAGCCCGCGACGCCGGCGACGATGAGGATCACATCCGAGACAGCGCACACGATCGCGATGGCGATGGGATGCTCACGGCGGACCGCCTGGCGCAGGATGAAGGCGTTCTGCGCGCCGATCGCGACGATGAGGGAGATGCAGAGTCCGAAGCCGGAGAGGAGAGAGGAGATCACCCTTCGACGGTATGGGCGATTGTTCATGAGGTCCAGTTCACGTTTCTTCATTAACATAAGCTGTACTTATGTTCCAACTGCCGCCTGAACTCGTGGAAACGCTCGCCGTCGTGATCGACGCGGGAAGCTTCGATGCGGCCTCGCGTCGCCTGCACATCACGCCCTCCGCGGTCAGTCAGCGCATCAAGCAGCTCGAGCAGATCGTCGGGCGCGTCCTCGTGGTGAGGGCCCGCCCCGTGCGCGCGACGGACGCGGCCACACCGCTTGTTCGGTACGCGCGGGAGCTCGCACTGCTCGAGCAGGACGCGCTGGCGACCTTCGAGCAGGGATCCTCGACCTTCTCCCTGCCGTTGGCAGTGAATGCCGACTCGCTCGCGACGTGGTTCCTCGCGCCGCTCGGCCGCCTCGCAGCACGCCTGCCGGTCGTCTTCGATATTCATCGTGACGACCAGGAGTTCACCGCAGACCTGCTGGAATCCGGCGCAGTGATGGGGGCGGTCACGTCGCGGTCGGATCCGGTGACGGGGTGCAGCGTCAGTGCGCTGGGGGCGATGCGCTACCTGGCGGTGGCGACGTCGGAGGCGTTCGAGAGGTGGTTTGCCGACGGCGTCACCGTCGCTGCGCTCGAGAACGCTCCCGTCATCGACTTCGACCGGCGTGACGACCTGCAAGCCCGGTGGTTGATGGACCGGGGTGTGGATCCGCGGCGCCCGCCACGTCACCGGATGCCCGCGTCGAGCGAGTATCAGGCGGCAACCTACATGGGGCTCGGCTGGGCATTGCTCACTGTGGAGCAGGCAGCCGACGGCCTGGAGGACGGGTCACTGCGCCTTCTGGGTGGAGCACCGATGGACGTGCCGTTGTACTGGCAGCAATGGATGCTTCGCTCGACTCTGCTCGACGACGTTGCTCGCGAGATCGTCGCTGAAGGACAGCGGGTTTTGCTCTGACTACGCCTCGGCGACGGTCAGGACGGTCTTTCCGCGTGTGTGCCCGCGCTCGAGCTCGATGTGGGCACGCGCCGCGTCGGAAAAGTCATAGACACCGTCGAGGAACACTTGGATCGCACCCGAGTCGATGAGACGGCCGATCGTGGCAAGGACACCGCCATCGGGAATCACCCGGTAGGAGGTCGCTCGGACGCCCGCTTCCGCGGCGGCGGCCTGGTATCCCGGCCACGAACCGGTCGGCACATTGATGTACAGGCCGCCCGCGCGCAGGACGTCGAGCGAGCGGGAGCCGGTGTCGTCATGGATATTGCCGATGAGGTCGATGACCACGTCGAAGGTGCCCGCTTCCTCGAACCGGGTGGTCGTGTAGTCCACGACGACGGAGGCGCCGAGCTCGCGCATCCAGGACAGGTTGTGGGAGGAGGCGGTCGCGGTGACGTGCGCGCCGAAGTACGCGGCGAACTGCACCGCGAAGTGGCCCACGCCGCCCGCCCCGGCGTGGACGAGCACACGCTGACCTTCGTGAGCGCGCGCGGTCTCCACGACGATTCCCCACGCGGTCAGCGCCGCAAGTGGGATGCCGGCCGCTTCCGCGTGCGAGAGCGACGGTGGTTTGCGCGCCAGCGACAAGGATGGAACGGTGACGTACTCGCTGTAGCTGCCGCCCGTGCGCGGAAAGGGAACCATCCCGAACACCTCGGTCCCCGGCTGCAGCGGATGCGACTCGAACGGGGTCGACACCACGACGCCGCTGAAGTCGAATCCGAGCGTGCTGGGATAGCTGGGGATCTCGGCGGAGACACCCTTCCCCGCGCGAGTCTTCGCATCGATGGGGTTCACCCCCGCGGCGACGACGCGGACGAGAAGCTCAGAGATCACAGGGGAGGGCGTCGGAATCTCGGTGACGCGCAGAACGCTCGGAGGGCCGGGCTCATCGAAGACGACGGCGCGCATCACGGACGGGACCTCGTGGGTGCTCTCGGCGGCGTGGGGCTTTCCCGCCGACGCGCGCAGGGGGCGAAACCGCATCCCAGTCTCCTTCCCCGGGCGGCGTCGATACCGCACTGTCTCTCCGGATTTCCTCAGTCAACCTCCCGATTGTCTCGGGGGTGTTACGTCGGTGCTACCGGGTCGAGAAAGGTCTCCTCGCTCAGGGGCGACCGGGCCGGGCGGCCTCCGCGTCGTCGAGGAATCTGCGGAGAAGGTTCGTGAACGCGGTGATGTCATCGAGGTCCCATGACTCGAACACCTCGGCCAGCAACCCGCGCCGGGGGGCGTGTGCCCGCTCGAATCGAGCAGTGCCCTCGGCGGTGGGGGAGAGGAGCGTGGAGCGCCCATCGGTCGGGTCTGGGGACCGCTGTACGAGCCTCAGTTCCTCGAGATCGCGCAGGGCGCGGCTGACCTGACCCTTATCCATCTGCAGTCGCTCCGCGAGGGCGGAAGAGGTCGTCTGCGGGTCGCGCACAACGGTCGCGAAGATCCGGTAGGTCGCCGGTTGCAGAGTGGGCTCAATCGCCCGCGCGATCTCGAGCAGTGTCTGTCGTACTTGGTGAACCAGTCGCGCCAGTTCGTTCTCGACCGCGCGAACTGCGGGGGAGTGGGTATCGTCGGCTGCGTCGCGGTCGGTCATCGTGGTCATCCCTTGCTGTGGTCAGGTGCGCGCTCTGCCCGGGAGGGCTTCTGGGGTTCGTCGCTCGCCTGGGCGTCGGTGGGATCCACGATGGCGTGAACCCCCGTCGCAACGCCCGTGGCCTCGATCGATGTGGCAAGGTCCGCCGCCGACGCGGTCCGGCGTTCGGATGCGGTGAGTTGGGTCAGCGGCACGTTGGGCAGGAACGCGACGGCGATGATTCCGACGATGGCAGCGGGAACCGCGATCAGGAACGATCCGGCGATGGCCTGCGCGTAGATGTCCTCCACGATGACCCGGACGGATTCGGGGAGGGTGCTGACCTCGGGGAGAGTGCCCGAGCTCAAAGCTGCAGCCACGTCCGCTCCCTTCTCACCCAACTTGGCGATCGCGCGTTGGAGGGTGGCTCCTGACGAGGTGAAGAGCGACGTGACCTGCGCCGACAGTGCGCCGCCCATGACCGCGACGCCGATCGTTCCGCCGAGGCTGCGGAAGAACGTGACACCCGAACTCGCCACACCGATCTCGCTCGGTCGTGCCGTGTTCTGCACGACGAGGACGAGGTTCTGCATCACCATGCCGACCCCGGCGCCCATCAGTGCCATGTAGATGGCGACGAAGACGAAGTCGGTGTCGTAGCGCACCGTCGTGAAGAGGAAGAGTCCGATCGCGAGCATGACGGAGCCGACGAAGACGTAGGGCTTCCAGATGCCGAAGCGCGTGATGAGCTGGCCTACGAGGATCGAAGAGACGAGAAGACCGCCGATCATCGGGATCGTCATGATGCCGGCCTCGGTGGGGGTGGCCCCCCGCGCCATCTGCATGTACTGGCTGAGGAAGACCGACGCGCCGAACATGACGATGCCGGTCGCGATCGAGGCGAGCACGGCCAGGGTGAAGGTGCGGTTGCGGAACATCTGCAGCGGGAACAGCGGCTCAGCGACGCGGAGCTCGACCCACACGAAGGCGATCGCGGCCACGAGCGCACCGCCCACCATCCACGCCGTCTGCACCGACCACCAGTCGTAGTCGGTGCCCGCGTTGGTCACCCAGATCAGCAGGAGGGAGACCGAAGTGGCAAGGAGCACCACGCCCACATAGTCGATGCGGACCTTGCGTGGCGCGTGGTCGAGGTGGAGGGTCAGCTGCAGCAGGATGAAGGCGAGGATCGCGAAGGGAATCGCGACGTAGAAGTTCCAGCGCCATCCGAAAGCGTCGGTGATGACGCCGCCTAGGAGCGGTCCGCCGACCGTTGCGACGGCCATCACGCCGCCGAACAGGCCCATGTAGCGACCACGTTCGCGCGGGCTGATGATGTCGGCCATGATGATCTGGCTGAGAGCGGCGAGTCCGCCGATCCCGACGCCCTGGATCGCGCGGCATGCAATCAGCACCGTCGTGTCTTGGGCAAGGCCCGCCGCGGCGGTCGCGGTGATGAAGACGATCAGTGCGATCTGGAACATGAGCTTGCGGTCGAACAGATCGGCAAGCTTTCCCCAGATCGGCGTTGAGATCGCATTCGTCAGAAGCGCTGCCGTGACGACCCAGGTGTAGGAGCTCTGGCTGCCGCCGAGGTCATGGACGATGACCGGGAGGGATGTCGAGACGACGGTCGTCGCGAGCATCGAGACGAACATGGCAAGGAGGAGTCCGGACAGGACTTCCAGGACCTGACGCCGCGTGCGCGTCGGGGCGGGAGTGGACATAGTGACCTTCGAGAGAGCGGTGGTGACGCGGCGACCCTGTCGCGATCCTTGACTTAAGTCAACTACCTTATGCCTTTAGTTGACTTTCGTCAACTAAAGGCGCTGGTGCGCGGAATGAGGCACACAGCTCGCTCGTCAATCCCGAAGTGCGGGCTACTCCGCGAGGGCGAGAGCGCGAAATGCCTCGGCCCGTGAGGGGGCTGGGTGAGAGAAGTCCGGGCGGCGCGAGAGCTGAGTGCGGCGATAGAGCTCGTCGATCAGAGAGGTGGCAAGCCCGACGAGCGCGGAGATTTCCCGTTCGTCGCGGTCGACCCACAGGCAGCGCGGTTCGTCGTCAATGGGAACGAACTCGCGGTGCTGCTCCCACGCGACGAGGGTGCGTTCGGCGCCGAGGACGTGTTGCTGCCACCACACCTGGCGGAGGTAGGAGCGGGGGATCGAGCGCCACGCCTTGTTCGTCGTCTTGATCTCCGCCAGGACCACTCGTCCCTGCGCATCGACCATGACTCCGTCGGGAGTGGCCAGGTGCCGCTTCTCGACCTCGGCGTGGAAGAGCGCGGAGGAGGGGTGGATCCCATGCGTTGCGGCGACCCACGCGGCGATTTCCGGCTCGCGACGTCGCCCGTGCTCCGTATACGCATTGCCGGAGAACCGCGTTCCCATCAGCTTCGCGTCAGCAGCGCGCGCGATCGAGTTGACGCTCGTGAGGGCGGCGACATCGGTCGCAGTGATGCCGCGGGATCGGGCGCGGACCCACGCGACGCGGTCCCGGCTGTCGGCGACGATGCGTGCCTTCAGCTCGGGAGTCATGAATACGACCCTACGCGCGCTCGCCGACCTCGGACCGAGACACCCCGGTGCCACCGTGACAGCGGAACAGGAATCGGTGACAGCGGAAAGGAATCGGTACGCGGAGGCTGGGGAGTCCGTCCCCGGCACGCGGCATGCGCGATTTGCCGCACACGCACGCGACGGCGTACACTGGAGACAGCCAAAGACCGCTGGTCTTGACGTGCGCGCAAGTGGACGTCATTGAAATCCTGATTCAGGAGCCCGCGCAGGTGACACTGAACTTCCCGGGTTTCCGGATCGAAAAGCTCCGTGCGCTTGCGCCGGAGCTTTTGTCATGCAGGGGCGATCGAGGCCGATGCTCCGCCACCGTGGGGCATCTCGTAGACACAAGGAGTGGCCATGGCGCACAAGGAAGCAGCCGTTGCCGAGCTCACGAAGAACTTCGAGAGCTCGAACGCGGTAGTGCTCACCGAGTACCGCGGTCTGACGGTTGGGGAGCTCAAGGAGCTTCGCAACAGCATTCGTCAAGACGCGGAATACGCCGTGGTGAAGAACACGCTGACCAAGATCGCCGCGAACAACGCGGGGATCTCGGAGCTGGACGACGACCTCAAGGGTCCGTCGGCCATCGCTTTCGTGCACGGTGACCCGGTCGCCGTCGCGAAGGGACTGCGCGCCTTCGCCAAGGCACACCCTCTTCTGGTCATCAAGGGCGGCTACTTCGACGGTGCCCCCCTCAGCCCCGAAGAGGTTGGCAAGCTCGCCGACCTCGAGAGCCGTGAAGTCCTGCTTGCCAAGCTTGCAGGTGCTTTCAAGGCCTCGCTGTTCAAGGCGGCATATGTCTTCAACGCACCGCTGTCGAAGGCCGTTCGCACGGTCGACGCGCTGCGTGAGAAGCAGGAGTCCGCGGCCTGAACCGGCCCCGGCAGGAACCCATCAAGGAGATAACAATGGCAAAGCTCACCACCGACGAGCTGCTCGACGCGTTCAAGGAGCTCTCGCTCATCGAACTCAGCGAGTTCGTCAAGAAGTTCGAGGAGACCTTCGAGGTCACCGCTGCTGCCCCGGTTGCAGCCGCTGCGGCTCCCGCCGCGGGTGGCGCTGGCGCCGGTGAAGAGGCCGCTGAGGAGAAGACCGAGTTCGACGTCATCCTCGAGGCCGCTGGCGACAAGAAGATCCAGGTCATCAAGGTCGTCCGCGAGCTCACCTCGCTCGGCCTCGGCGACGCGAAGGCCGTCGTCGACGGTGCTCCCAAGGCTGTCATCGAAGGCGCCAACAAGGAGACCGCCGAGAAGGCAAAGGCTGCTCTCGAAGAGGCAGGCGCTTCGGTCACCCTCAAGTAATTCGTTCCGGCTGTCTATCGGCAGCCGGTGGATACTTCACGCGAAAGCCCCGACTTTGGTCGGGGCTTTCGTCGTTGTCACTCCTGCTCGGCAGTGTCCAGCAGAAGGGGCGCGGTTCTGGGGGCTCGCGCGCCGGTCGAGTTGCGCATGATCATGCGAGCCTGCGGTCGCCACGACGTTCGCGGTACGTCCGGGTGCTCGATCTCGTCAAGAAGGATCTCCACGGCGCGCTGTCCCTGTGCGCGGGGGTCCTGTCGCAAGGTCGTCAACGAGAACATCTCCGCATAGTCGTGATCATCGATGCCGATGATGCTGAGGGCACTCGGCACCGCGATTCCCAAGCGTCGCGCTGCGATGATCGTGCCGATAGCGACTTCGTCACAGATCGCGACGATCGCGGTGGGTCGGCTCCGACTGTCGCCCAGCACGTCAACCGCTGCCTGGTAACCGGCGGGCAGGGTCGCCTCCGTGGGGACCCGACGGACGTGCTCGCCGAGACCCAGCTGCCTCATCGTCGAGGCGTACGCGCGGTGACGTCGTCTCTCCACGCGCGGAGCTGTGGGAGAGTCGCCACCACCGATGAAGGCGATGTTCGAGTGGCCGAGCTCCACGAGGTGCTCGACGGCTCGCCGAACGGCGTCGTGATCGTCGAGCTCGACAACCGAGGTCTCGGCGCTCTGGCCGACCATGCTCACTACGGGGCAGCCGATTCGCAGGAGCCGCTCCAGTTCATGGTCGCCGGGCTCCAGAGCCACCGCGATCAGGCCGTCGAAGCGTTTTCGGGAGAGGAGCTCATCGAAGATTCGCTCCCGCGCGGCCGATCCCGGCGTCGCGTCGTAGAGAGTGAGATCGCGGCCATGATCGAGCAGGGTCGCCTGGATGCCCTCCAGAAGTTCCGCGAAGAACCATCGGTTGAGATAGGGCATGACCACTCCGATGGCCCGCGTGCGGCCGGTGGCGAGACTCTGCGCCGACGTCGACGGGACGTATCCCAGGCTCGTTGCCGCCTCGACGACACGGGCGCGCGTCGTCGCCGAGACGTACCCCGTCCCGGATAGTGCGCGGCTCGCGGTCGCTTTGGAGACCCCGGCGAGCTCTGCGACGTCGGAGATGCCCGGCATCGCGTGTCCTTTCTCAGCGCTCGTCATCGAGTGCCCCGATGCTAGCCGACTCCCACAGCGATCAGGAACCGGTTCCACATATCTGACATGGAGGTTATCCAGTCGTGACCTGAATGTGTTGTCATCCATCGCGGTCACCCTCTACCGTGTGTGTGGAAGCGGTTCCCTACGCTTCCACCCTGCCCGAAGGCGCGCACCCGCGCCTGGGCACCTCGAGGAGGAGGACATATGAAGGCGATTCGCCATCACAGACTGCTCGCATTCGGCTCTCTGGTAGCCGTCGGCGGTCTTGCACTTGCTGGATGCTCCGGCGGACCTGGAACGCAAGGCGGAGGCGGCTCCGGCGGCGACGGCGACGGAGGCGACACGTCCGGTTCGACTGTCACCGTGTACGGCACGATCGTCGACGCGGAGGCAGAACTGCTTGAGCAGTCCTGGGCGGACTTCGAAGAGGAGTCCGGCATCACGATCCAGTACGAAGGATCGCAGGAGTTCGAGACGCAGCTCGGAGTGCGCGCGCAGGGCGGTAACCCGCCGGACGTCGCGATCTTCCCTCAGCCCGGTCTTCTGAAGGACATGGCTGACCGCGGCTATCTGACTCCGGCGCCGGAAGGCGTGGCGAGCAACGTCGCCGAGTACTGGTCGGAGGACTGGGCGGGCTACGGCACCGTTGACGGCACGCTCTACGGTGCGCCGCTCATGGCCAGCGTCAAGGGGTGGATCTGGTACTCGCCCTCCTTCTTCGAGGAGAACGGTTACGAGGTTCCGACCGACTGGCAGGGCCTACTGGATCTCACCGGGCAGATCCAGTCCGACACCGGCAACCCGCCGTGGTGCGTCGGCTTCGGCTCCGACGCGGCCACCGGCTGGCCCGGCACAGACTGGGTGGAGGACGTCGTTTTGCGCGAATCCGGCACCGACGTCTACGACCAGTGGGTCGCCAACGAGATCCCCTTCACCGACGACCGGATCGCCTCCGCCTTCGACCATGTCGGTGACATCCTGAAGAACCCCGACTACGTCAACGCCGGCTTCGGTGGTGTCGACTCGATCGTGACCACCCCGTTCGGTGACACGGCATCGGCCCTCGTCAGCGGCGAGTGCGCCCTGCACCACCAGGCATCCTTCTTCGACGGCTTCATCGTCGATGCGGGTGGCACTGTCGGCGAGGACGGCGACGTCTGGGCCTTCATCACGCCTCCGTTCGAAGGCGGCAGCGAGGGCGGATCGGTCGTCACCGGTGGTGGCGAGATCGTCGGCGCGTTCAACGACAACGCCGCGACGCAGGAAGTTCTGGAGTACCTCTCCAGCCCCGAGTGGGCCAACTCCCGTGTGTCGCTCGGCGGGGTCATCAGCGCGAACGGTGGGCTCGACCCCGCCAACGCGGAGAGCCCCATCCTCCAGGCGGCGATCGAGATCCTCCAGGCGGAGGACACCACGTTCCGCTTCGACGCCTCCGACCTGATGCCCTCGAGCGTCGGTGCCGGAACGTTCTGGAAGGGCATGAACGACTGGGTCAACGGAACCGACACCTCGACTGTCCTTGAGCAGATCGAGTCGGGCTGGCCGTCGAGCTGACGTGAGACGTGATGCGGGGCCGCCTCCGGGCGGCCCCGCATTCGCTCACGGACGCGATCCGGTCCTTCGAGAAAGGTTGCCATGACTGCACCTGACTTCTTCCGATGGCTGTCGATGATCAACCCCTGGTTGGAAATCGTCATCATCATCGGACTCTTCCTCGCCGTCGTCGGCGTGCTGCTTCTCTTCGTGGAGATCGCGGGACGCAAGGGTACGGTCTACACGGTCATCCGGCTCGCCTTCTGCGTGCTGGCGCCGATGGCCCTGCTGTTCTTCCTCCAGTCTTGGCCGCAGGCGATCTTCGCTTCGGCCGCGCTGGGTCTGTTGTTCTTCTGGCTCGATATGCGCTCCCGCGAAGGTGCGGGATCGCTCATCCAGCTCTGGGTGTTCCTGGCGCCGGCTCTCGGTTTCGTTCTCGTGGGCCTGGTCGTCCCGGCGATCCAGACCACGGGCCAGGCATTCATGAGCCGTACCGGTGAAGAGTTCGTGGGGCTCACGAACTTCATCTGGATCTTCACGCAGCCACAGGGCATCCGCGTCGTTCTGAACACCATCGTGTGGGTCGTCATCACCCCGGTCGTCTCGACGATCGCGGGCCTCGCGTACGCGTACTTCATCGACAAGACCCGCGGCGAGAAGATCTACAAGATCCTCGTGTTCATGCCGATGGCGATCTCGTTCGTGGGTGCGTCGATCATCTGGCGCTTCATGTACACCGCTCGCCCTGCGGGACAGGAGCAGATCGGTTTGCTCAACCAGGTGATCGTGTGGTTCGGCGGGCAGCCGGTGAACTTCCTTGCAGCGGACCCGTGGAACACACTGTTCCTGATCCTCGTGCTCATCTGGGTGCAGACCGGTTTTGCGATGGTCGTGCTCTCCGCGGCGATCAAGGGTGTTCCGACGGAGCAACTGGAAGCGGCGGAGCTCGACGGCACCAACGCCTGGGAGCGCTTCATCAACGTGATCGTGCCGGGCATTCGGTCATCCTTGATCGTGGTTCTCACGACGATCTCGATCGCCTCACTGAAGGTGTTCGACATCGTTCGCACCATGACGGCTGGCAACAATAACACGTCGGTCATCGCGAATGAGATGTTCACGCAGATGCGCAGCTTCGAGCAGGGGCGGTCGGCGGCCTTCGCCGTGCTGCTGTTCGTGCTCGTGCTGCCGATCGTCATCTACAACGCCGTGCAACTGAAGAAGCAAAGGGAGGTGCGCTGATGTCTGTCGCACCCATCGACCTTCCGATCGACGACACGTCGGCGGCGCGCAACAAGCGTGGACGCAACAAGCTCGAATCGACGGCGGGGAAGGCGAAGAAGCGCCTTACCAGCCGCGGGGCGACGATCGCGGCGCTGATCATCGCGGTGCTGTGGACGTTGCCGACCTTCGGCCTGTTCGTCACGTCGTTCCGTCCGCAGAACCTCATCCAGACGACCGGATGGTGGACGGCGTTCTCCAACTGGGGATGGACGCTCGATAACTACGAGGAGGCGCTGACCGCGGGCAACAGTCAGTTGACGATGGCGGGCGCATTCGTGAACTCGTTTGCGATCACGCTGCCGGCGACGATCATCCCGATCTCGATCGCGCTGCTGGCGGCATATGCGTTCGCATGGATGAACTTCCGCGGGAAGAACACGCTGTTCATCTTCGTGTTCGCGCTCCAGATCGTGCCGATCCAGATGGCGCTGATTCCCCTGCTCCAGTTGTTCTCGCAGGGCAAGATCCTCGGGTTCGAAGCGTTCGTTGGGATCGGTCAGGCAGGCTACGCGCAGGTGTGGCTGGCCCACACGATCTTCGCTCTGCCGTTGATCATCTTCCTGCTGCACAACTTCGTCTCGGAGATTCCGGGCGATGTCATCGAGGCCGCGCGCGTCGATGGTGCGGGGCACGGGCAGATCTTCTTCCGGATCATCCTGCCGCTGACGATGCCGGCGATCGCGTCGGTCGCGATCTTCCAGTTCCTGTGGGTGTGGAACGACCTTCTGGTCTCCCTCATCTTCGCGGACGGACGAGTGGCTCCGATCACGAAGCTCTTGGCGGAGATGACCGGAAGCCGTGGTGAGGCGTGGCACCTGCTCACCGCGGGTGCGTTCATCGCGATCATCGTTCCGCTGATCGTGTTCCTCGCGCTCCAGCGGTTCTTCGTCCGGGGCCTCCTGGCGGGTTCCACGAAGGGCTGATCGCTCGGACGAAGGGGCCGGTGCAATGGAGCGCCGGCCCCTTTGTCGTGCCCGGCCGCTCCCGAGTCATCCCCGAGTCATCCCCGAGTCGCCGCTCCGGAGTCGCCGCTCCGTGTCGTAGTCCGATGCGCACAACTGCGGCGTTGACAGGCGATACGCCGCGTGTTTGGGGCGGGGCGTCGGCGTGTTGGGTCTGTGCGCCGCAGTTGTGCTGGGTGGTGGGGTGAGGAGGGGTCGTGTGGGGTGAGGCGGCCGAGGTGCGTCTGATGCGCACAACTGCGGCGTCGACGGGCGACACGCCGCGTGTTTGGGGCGAGGCGTCGGCGTGTTGGGTCTGTGCGCCGCAGTTGTGCTGGGTGGTGGGGTGAGGAGGAGTCGTGTGGGGTGAGGCGGCGTGCAGGGGCTGCGGCGTGGGTGGGTGGGTCAGTCGGTGCAGGTGAGGTTTGACCGGAGGGAGGTCATGAGGTCGATCTCCGCGGACTGCGTTTGGATGATGCCCTCGGCCACCTGCACCGCGCGGTCGTTGGATCCGAGCTCCACCAGTGCCTGCGCCATCGGGATCGCACCTTCGTGGTGGCGGATCATGAGCTCAAGGAAGAGGCAGTCCGCTGCGGTGCCGGTGGCGGCGTCCAAGGCGCTGAGCTCCTCGGAGGAGGCCATGCCCATCGACGCCATCAACTCCTCCTGCGTCATCTCGTCACCGGTGCTGCCCGATCCGTGGTCATGGCCCGATTCGGACTGCGACATCCACTCCATCAGCGGACCGCCGGACTGCGGGAGTCCCCACTGCACCAGCCAGTCGTAGAACTCGCCGCGCTGACCTGCCTGAGCGGTGGCGATGTCGTACGACAGAGCGCGCACGCCTTCGTCCTCGGTCTTGCGATAAATAGTCATCGACATCTCGATCGCCTGCGTATGGTGCACTTGCATGTCACGCGAGAATCCCGCCTCGGCCGAGTCTGTGGTCGGGGTGGCGGAGGCTCCGAACATCGAGAAGCGGCCGATCGCGAACGCGGCCAGTGCGATACCGAGCGCGGCCAGCAGAATCACCCACCACGGCGGCAGAGTGCGTGCGGTTCTCTCCGGTGTGCTCACTGTGTGCTGGGGATCCGGTGTGCTCACTGCTTGCCGGGACCGTCCACGGCGCCGGAGCACAGCGCGCCCGGCTCGGGGACGTTCTGGCTGCGCCAATACTCCTCGAAGAACTCCGGGATGCGCGGGTCATCGGCCGAATCGACCTTCAACTGAGCGTTCCACGCGCTGATCGCGATCGGCGAGGGGAGGTCTGGGTAGGGGGAGAGGATGACGTAGCTGCTGGGCAGGGTTGCGGTGAGGGTTTCAAGCTCCTCGCCCTGCACGAGTTCGGGGTCGTAGGTCACCCAGACCGCACCGTGCTCGAGGGAGTGCACCGCGTTCTCGTTCTGCTGCGGCTCGGTGTAGACGCCGCAATTCAGCCAGTACTGATTGTGCGGGCCACCGGCCGGCGGGTCCTGCGGGTAGTCGACTTCGCCTTCGACGTGGGTCGTTGTGTTGGTGAAGGTCTCGACGCCTTCGATCTCCGCGCCGTCGCTCCCGGGGTCATACTCGGCCGCCCCGCGGGGTGCGAACACGATGGAAGCGACGATCAATGCGATGACGACGAGGGAGGCCGTGATGCCAACGATCCACCAGACGAGCTTGCTGCGGCGTCGCTTTGCCAACTGCTTCTGATACTCGGCGAGTTTGGCTTGCTTCTGCGCTTCGCGCTGCTGCTTAACGGTCTGGTTGATGTTCGCCTGGGTAGCGGGGTTGCCGCTCTTGCGCTGCTGTGGGGAGGACATCGGGACTCTCGGGTTCGGGCGCGGGTGCGCGAGTGCTCCCGACCAGCGTATGAGAGATCACTATGGATTCGCCGAAGACCCAGGCCGCTTCCCGCATGTCGGCGGGGGCTTGCAGGATGGGGATGTGGCCACCTCCTCGCCGTTCCCTCCGTCCACACCCCTCGTGCGGGAGCGTCTGGTGCGCCATCGGCTCACGTCCGGTCTCGCCACCCCGCTCGACGTCGTGCGCCACCTCGGGGCGGTGCAGGCGCAGGACTACGGGCAGTCGCTGTGGGCGATCGCAACCCGGATGACGACACCCGACGTACCCGCCGTCGTCGCGGCCATCGAGCGCGGAGAGATCGTGCGGACCTGGCCGATGCGAGGGACCATTCATTGGATGCCAGCGGAAGATGCTGCCTGGATGGTCGCCCTCAGCGCCGAACGAACGCTTCACGCCGCCCGCGCGCGACGGGAGGCTCTCTCGATCGATGACGCCGTGCTCGCGCACGCCGACGATGTCCTCACCGATGCGCTCCGAGGCGGGAAGCGCATGCCGCGCCCAGAGCTTGTCGCGCGGTGGGAGAGTGCGGGGATCACCACGACAGGCGGACGCGGCTACCACCTGCTGTGGACGCTTGCGCATCGCGGTCGGATCATCATCGGGCCGATGGCAGGCAAGCAGCAGACATTCGTACTCGCTGCGGAGTTTCTCCCGTCGGCTGCCGCGGGTGAGGGCCGTGCCGAGCTCGCGGCCCGCTACCTGGCCAGCCACGGACCCGCGAGCGCCGCCGACGTTGCGTGGTGGACCGGAACCACGCTCACTGCGTCGCGCGCCGCGATCGGTGCAGCAGCCGACAGCGGCCGCGTGCGACGCTGTGGCGAGTACGAAGACCGAGATCTGTGGACCGGCAGCGACACACCGCCCGTCGCCGTAGCGGGGGACGGGGTGCGGTTCCTCGCGGGCTTTGATGAGTACACGCTCGGCTACAAGGTGCGCGACGACGTCCTCGCGCCCGCGCACTTCACGCGCGTTGTGCCGGGATCGAATGGGGTTTTTCAAGGGACGGTGCACTCCGACGGCGTGATCGTGGGGACGTGGCGTCGCGCGCTCTCTGCGAAAGCGGTGGACGTCGGCGTCGAGCTGTTCCACGCACGGTCAGCGTCGGCCCGGGGCGTGCGGCACGCGGCGATGGCCGTGGCGGATGCGTATCGTGTCCCGCTCCGGGACCTGTCCGTGACGACCGTCGCCTGACGCGACGGTCGCACGATAGACTGGCGGAATCGAATCGATTCGATCCCGCGCTTCTCCCGAGGTGCGGGTTTTCTGTTGCCCCCTCTTTTGGAAAGCTCCCTGTGCGCGACACCGCCTCCATTCCCACGACGAATCAGCGTCGCACGCCGACGTCCGCAGTCCGCACGATCGGCAACAACCCTGCGACGGCGCCGATCGTCCTCCACCCCGGTGACGCGATCTCGACCGCCCGGCGCGTCGCCTACGTCCTCATCCTCGGCGCGCTCACCGCGCTCGGACCCTTCACCATCGATCTCTACCTCCCCGCCTTCCCCGTGCTGCAAGAGGACTTCCAGACCACGGCGGCCGCGATTCAGCTCACGCTGACGGGAACGATGATCGGCTTCGCGCTCGGACAGCTCGTCGTGGGCCCGATCAGCGACAAAGTCGGGCGCAGAATTCCACTCCTCGCCGTGACCGCATTGCACGTCGTTGCCAGCGCCGCCGCTGCACTCGCCCCGACCCTGGGGCTCCTGAGCGTCGCGCGCGTGTTCATGGGCATCGGCGCCGCGGCCGGGGGTGTCGTCGCGATGGCCATCATCCGCGACCTCTTCGGCGGCAAGCGCCTCGTGGTGATGCTCAGCCGGCTCGCGCTCGTGAGCGGCGTCGCGCCCGTCATCGCTCCGCTGATCGGTTCGGGCCTGCTCGCCGTCATGCCGTGGCGAGGATTGTTCGTGGTGCTCGCCGTCTACGGCGCAGTGATGCTCGTTGCGACCGCGCTGCTGATCCCCGAGACCCTTCCGGCCGCGCGTCGCGCAGAGCGCGGCAGCTCCACCGTGCTCCAGCGCTATCGCATGGTGCTCAGCGACCGGGTCTTCGTCGGGGTCCTCATCATCGGCGGCATGACCTTCTCCGGTCTCTTCTCCTACCTCTCCGCGTCGTCATTCCTGTTCCAGGAGAGCTACGGGTTCAACCCACAGGAATACGGGCTGCTCTTCGCGGTCAACTCCGTCGGGGTCGTGATCGGTGTGCAGACTGCGTCGCGATTGGCCGCACGGTTCGGCCCGCAGTGGGTGATGGCATTCTCGACCGCGATGCTCGTTCTCGCGTCAGCAGCGATCATCGTGCTCGATCAGGCAGGAGCCGGTCTCTGGGGCGTCATGACCGCGCTGTTCGTGTTCATGATGGCGTGTGGGTTCACGCTGCCGTGCGTGCAGGTGCTCGCGCTGGACCGACACGGTCGTGCAGCGGGGACTGCGGCGTCTCTCGTCGGCGCCGTGAACTTCGGCGTCGCGGGTATGGTGACGCCGATCGTCGGCTGGGTGTCGCACGGGTCGACGATCACCGCTTCCTCGATGGCGGCCGTGATGGTCGGCTGCGCCCTCATCGGGGCTGCCGCGCTGTGGCTCGTCGTACGCCCCCGGACGGTCGAGCGCCTCTCCGCCTGATCGCTCAGGTCATCGCCCGCACCGGAAGAGTTGCGGCGACGCGAGAGCGCGTCGCGCGCATGCGTAGGGGAGAATAGCCGAATGGTATCGACTGACCCGGCTCCCGTGACGCACAGGCGGTCGTGGGTGATCGCGGGCGTCGTGCTGCTCGCGCTGGGGGGACTGCTGTCGTGGGCGATCTGGGATCGTGGCGGTGAGCCCTTCGCGATCGACGCGTGGTGGAACGAAGCGGTGAAGGTGACCGGTGGCCCGGTGCACGCAATCGCGCACGCTCTGAACGTGACCGGCGGCCACGTCTTCGGCACATGGATTCTGCCGGCCGCGATCCCGCTCGTGCTGCTCATCATCCGCCGCCCGTGGGGCGCCGCCACCTTCCTTGCCGCATCTCTGGTCAGCGTCGGTCTGATCCAGCTCATTAAGAACCTCGTTGCGCGTGCGCGTCCCCCCGAGCAGCTCGTCGACTCCGATTTCGGGTCATTCCCGTCGGGACATACAGCGAATGCGGCGACCATGGTGATCATCCTGGTGATCCTGTTCCCTCGGATTTGGGTCATGATCGCGGCGGCGGTGTGGGCGATCGCGATGGCTCTGAGCCGCACAGTGTTGCACGCGCACTGGCTCTCCGACACCGTGGGAGGGATGACCCTTGGTGCCGCCGCGGCCTTCCTGGTGGCGGCCGCGTTCGCCGTGCCGCTCGCACGGGAGCGACACAAGATCACGCATGATCGGGGCAGCGCTCGCTCGATAGGCTGAGGCCATGACTGCCCCCACCGATGCAGAACTCGAGCGGCTCCGCGCCGAAGCGGCGGCCGCGGACGCAGCTCTCAAGGCCGCGGAAGCGCGCGCCGCGCTTGCGGCTGCCGAAGCGGACGCCGCACGTGAGCGAGCGAGCACGCCCGAGCCATCGAAAGACTCCAGCGAGGTTGTCTCCCAAGCGGAGGCGCCGGCTGAACCCGGTCCCGACAGTGCGGGCGCTGGCGCCGAGGCTGCCGACGTGGGCGCCGTCGCCGTCGCCGACGCTGCGGACGCGGCCCCACCTGCAGGTGCGGACGTGGCCGCGCCCCTCGGGGAGGGTGCGGTCGATGCCATCCGGCAGGGGTACACGTTCGACCAGGAGACGCTCGATCTCGGCGCCCTGATGAACGGCGGACCTGCCGCCGACGTGCAGATCCGCATCCCCCTCGCGATGACAAACCGGCATGGACTTGTCGCCGGGGCGACCGGTACCGGCAAGACCCGCACGTTGCAGGGCATTGCCGAGCAACTCGCGGCGAAGGGCGTCCCGGTGTTCGCCGCAGACATCAAAGGTGATCTGACGGGTATGGCGACGCCGGGAGAATCCAACGAGCAGCTCCTCGCGCGCACGCAAGCGATCGGGCAGGCGTGGACCCCGCGTGCGTCCGCGGTGGAGTACTTCGCGTTGGGCGGGGTGGGCAAGGGCGTGCCCGTGCGGGCGACGGTGTCGGGCTTCGGCCCGCTCCTCCTGGCAAAAGTGCTGGGGCTGAACCAGACGCAGGAGTCGAGCCTCGGCCTCGTGTTCCACTACGCCGATCAGAACGGCCTCGCGCTGGTCGACCTCGCCGACCTACGCGCTGTCCTGACCTACCTCACGAGCGACGAGGGCAAGGGAGAACTCAAGAACCTTGGGGGCCTATCCGCCTCGACCGCGGGCGTGATCCTCCGCGAGCTCATCACCTTCGCGGACGGGGGAGCGGACGTGTTCTTCGGTGAGCCGGAGTTCGACGTCGACGACTTCTTACGTATGGCAGCCGACGGTCGTGGCATCATCAGCCTGTTGGAGGTGCCTGGCGTTGCCGACAAGCCGGAACTCTTCTCCACGTTCCTGATGTACCTGCTGGCGGAGCTGTTCGAGCGGTTGCCGGAAGTGGGCGATCTCGAGAAGCCGAAGCTCGTCTTCTTCTTCGACGAGGCGCACCTACTCTTCAAGGACGCATCGAAGGACTTCACCGCCTCGATCGTTCAGACGGTCCGCCTCATCCGCTCGAAGGGCGTCGGGGTCTTCTTCGTGACGCAGACCCCGAAAGACCTGCCCAGCGACGTGCTCGCCCAGCTCGGCTCGCGGGTCCAGCATGCGCTGCGCGCTTTCACCCCCGATGATGCGAAGGTGCTGCGAGCGACAGTGCGGACGTATCCGACCTCCGACTATGACCTGGAACGCGTCTTGCAGGAGCTCGCGACGGGGGAAGCGATCGTGACTGTCATGAGCGAGAAGGGCGCCCCGACGCCGGTCGCATGGACGCGGATGCGCGCTCCGGAGGGCCTGATGTCACCCACGCCCGCCGATCAGATCGACCAGTCCGTGGCCGCTTCGCCCCTGCTGCCGAAGTACGGCACCGCGGTCGACCCCGAGTCCGCGCGAGAGATCCTGTCCGCGAAGATGAACGCGGCCGCAGAGGCAGCGGCCGCCGACGACGCTGCCCTGGCGAAGGCGAAGGCCGACGCGGAGTACGCGAAGCAGCAGGCGGCGATCGACAAGGCCAAGGCTGCGGAGGAGAAGAAGGCGCAGGCCGAGTACGAGCGGATCCTCAAGAAGACGGCCGGCACGAGTCGCACGCGGCGATCGCGAGACAAGAGCCCGTTGGAGCAGATTCTGGGGTCGAAGTCGACTCAGACCCTGATCAACGGTGTCATTCGGGGCGTCTTCGGCAACAGTCGACGCTGACGGCGACGCTGACCCAACGCTTTCAGGTGCTCGCGACTCCTTAGGTAACGATGCGTCCCTCCTCAAGGCGCAGAGTGCGATCGGCGAGTCCCGCGGGGACATCGACGTGGGAGATGAGGAGAACGCTGCGATCGGTGGTCGCCGCAAGCAGATCTGTGAGCAACGCCACCGAGGCCGCCGGATCAACACCGGCGGTCGGTTCGTCCAGCACCAGCACGGGGAAGCGCGCCAGCAGCGCGCGGGCGAGGGCAAGGCGCTGCGCCTGACCTCCCGACACGAGCACCCCGCGTTCACCCACGCGCGCATCGAGCCCGCCGCGATCATGCGCCCAGTCGGTGAGACCGACGCTCTCCAACGCTGCCCACAGGTCATCGTCGGAAGAGTCGTCGCGGGCGAAGAGCAGGTTCTGACGAATTGACTCGTCGAACAGGTAGGGCGTCTGTTCCACCAGGCCGACGGTGCGGCGCAGATCGTCTCCCGCGATCGTGTTCGTATCGACGCCGCCCACGGTGTAGCTGCCCGTGTGCGCGAGGAATCGTACGAGGGTATGGGCGAGAGTTGTCTTGCCGCCGCCGCTCGGGCCCTCAACGACGACCCGCTCCCCGGGTGCGAGAGTGAAGGACACATCCTGAAGACTGGCGTGAGCCGCGCCGGGCCAGTGCACCGTGACATCGGTGAGAACGATCCCCGCGCCCACAGGCGGCGCGGTGTTGGTCGAACGAGGCTCATTCGTCGGCAGCTCCGCCGGGATCTGAGACGGGACCAGCTCCGCGATGCGGGTGGCGGCGGCACGCACCTGACGCCATGACGCCAACGCGAGGGGCACGGGGCCGAAGACCTCGAAGACGGCGATGGGCACGAGGACGACCACTGCGAGGCCGGGACCACTGAGCCCGGACCCGAGGTGAGGAGCTGCAGTGATCAGCGCAAGGAGCGACGCAGCGCCCGCAAGGACCGACACGACGGCGGACGTCAGCCCCTGCGCGAGCGCACGGCGCATCGTCGCGCGTCTGAGAGCCGCGTCGGCGCGAGCGACGCGCTCCGCGGCGACCCCCTGTGCGTCGTAGGCGATGAGGACATCGAGGGACTGCAGCTGGTCGGTCAGCGCATCGGTGACAGCGGCACGCAGGGGCGCAAGCTCACGCTCAGCTCGGGCTCCTGTCGCCCAGCCCACACCGACTGCGATGACGAAGGCGACCGCCAGAGACGCGAGCAGAGTCAGGGCCGCGGGCACAGACACAACGGCCACGAATGCGACGCTCGCCAGTGAGGTGACCCCCGCGACCGTCAGGGGCAGCACGACGCGCAGGGGGAGGTTCTGCAGCTCTTCGACATCATCGACCAGGCCCGCGAGCAGTGAGCCTCGCTTCGTCCGCCCCAGTCCATCCGGCGCGAGCGGTACGAGGCGTCGCACCAGCCCAGAGCGCACTGTAGCCAGTTGAGCGAGGGCGGCGTTGTGACTTGCGAGCCGCTCGAGATAGCGGAAGACACCGCGACCCAGTGCGCACGCGCGAACGACGACGATGACAGCGGAGAGGTACATCAGCGCGGGCTGCTCCGCGGCGCGTGTGATGAGCCAGGCGCTCGCGGCGAGCAAAGCGATTGAGGAGGCCGCGGTGCCGAAGCCCCACAGCACTGCGGGGACAAAGGAGCGCAGAGGGGGCTGGGCGGAGCGGAGGACGGCAGCGACGTCGTTGTTCATCGAGTCACCGTTGCTTCCACTCGAACGACTCGGTCAGCGATTTCCCGTGCGCTCTCGCGGTGTGAGATGAGGAGGATGGGTGTTCCGCCGTTCGCGGTCGTGCGCAGTTCCCTCCACAGAGCTGCCTCGGTGTCGCGGTCCAGGGCGCTGGACGGCTCATCGAGAATGAGCGCTCTGTCGGGGTCGAGTCGGTAGAAGGCACGGGCAATGGAGACGCGTTGCGCCTGGCCACCGGACAGTCCTGACCCGGCGACACCCACGACCGTGCCGGGGTCGAGCGATGACGCCTGCGCGCGTCGGAGCGCATCGGCGACGCGTTCTGAGTCAGGCTCGGGATCCCCAAGGGCAACGTTCTCGGCCACGGTCCCGGAGACGAGGCCGTGCTGCTGGCCTGCCCAGGCGATCGCCGCACGTCGCGCCTCGGGCGCGGCCTCCCCACCCACGCGCACCTCACCATCATGCTCAGCGAAGCCGAGGATCGCAGCGACGACGCTGGACTTTCCACTTCCGCTCGGGCCCTGCACGAGTACGAGCTCGCCCGGGCCGACGGACAGGTCGACCGGGGGCAGGGTGTGCTCGCCCCGGCGCACGGCCAACCCGGTTGCGTCGATGGTCGGGTCGCTCTGCCGATACACCGACGCGCCGCTGGTGACGGCCATACCCTCGGCGGCGGTGAGGGCTTCGAAGATCTCCTCGGTTGCTGCCACACCTTCGGCGGCGGCATGGAACTGGACTCCGACCTGACGGATCGGAAGGTACGCTTCGGGCGCCAGCAGGAGCACGAACAGGCCGATCAGAAGCGTGAGGTCGCCGTCGAGGAGGCGCAGACCGATCGTCACGGCGATCAGAGCGACCGAGAGCGATGCGAGAAACTCCAGTGCGAATCCGGAGATGAAGGAAACGCGCAGAACCGTCATGGTCTCACGCTTGTATGCGCGGGTGACCGTATCGATGGTCTCCGCCGCGCGATGGTGCCGACCGAACAGCTTGAGTGTCCCCAGCCCGCCGACCGTGTCCGCGAATCGCGCGGCCAAGGTCCGCAGGGTATCGAACTGCTTGCGCTGCACACTGCGCGTCGCAAGCCCGATCAGCACCATGAAGATCGGGATGAGGGGAAGGGTGACGACGACGATCACCCCGGAGACCCAGTCAGCGAGGAAGATCGTCAGAGTCACCAGGGGAGTGGTGATCACCGTCGCGACCAATTGGGGGAGGTAACGGCCGAAGTAGGCATCCAGCGCCTCCAGGCCATGGCCGGCGGTGACCGCGAGCGATGCGGTGTTGCGCCGGGAGACCCACGCTGGCCCCAGAGTGGCGATCGCGCTGACAAGCCGCGCCCGCAGCTGTTGCGAGGCGCGGGCCGCCCCCCGGGCACTGGTGACCTCGGCGGCGACGAGGAGCAGTCCTCGAGCGATCAGAAGGGCGGCGGCACCGCCCAGAAGCGGAAGGAGAGAGGCCACCGACTCGCCCGAGATGGCGCCGACGAGGGCGTTGGTGAGCAGCCACGCGAAGGCGATGATGACCGCGGTCTGAGCAAGCGTGATCGCCGCAGAGATCGCGAAGAATCCCCGCGCGGCACGCGCATACCGAAGGAGCCGCGGGTCGACGGGGCCGCGACTGGCCGGGCTGGTCATAGAACGATCCTGCCTGATCGCAGGCGCTGTCGCTCAGTGGGCGACAGCGTCAGCTTGCTCGATGGTCTTGCGGAAGACGCGCTTACGGAAGACCCAGTACGTCCAGCCTTGATACAGCAGAACCATGGGGATACAGATGACCGCCGCCCAGGTCATAATCGTCAGGGTGTAATCCGTGCTCGATGCATTCTCGATCGTGAGGCTCGCGCCGCCCTCAAGGGTGGTCGGCATCACAAAGGGGAAGAGCGCCAGCCACAGGGTGAGTACGGCAAAGACGATCGTGACGCAGCCGAAGAGGAACGCCCAGCCGTCCCGCTCCAGCCAGGCGGTCAGCGTCGCAGTGATGAGGGCGACGGCTGCCACCGCGCCGCATGCGATGACCGCCCACAGCAGGGGTGCGTCACGGCCGGCCGCGATCGTGATCGTCCAGACGACCGTGACTGCGGCCGCGAGAATCGTGGGGATCGAGACGCGGCGGGCGAGGATGTGCGCACGCTGCTTGACTTCGCCGTCGGTCTTCAAGGCGACGAAAGAGACGCCGTGGAGGAAGAAGAGCAGCACGAGCGTGAGGCCGACCCACAGCCCGTACGGGTTGAGGAGGGTCAGCACGGTGCCCGCGTACTCGTGGTTCTCATCGAGCGGCACACCCTGCACGATGTTGCCGACGGCGACGCCCCAGAGGAACGCCGGAACGACCGAACCGATCACGATGAACGTGTCGAAACGACGCCGCCATGAGGGGTCGTCGCGCTGGTGGCGGTACTCGAAGGAAACGCCGCGGAGGATGAGGGCAAGGAGGATGAGCAGCAGCGGGAGGTAGAAGCCGCTGAACAGCGTCGCGTACCACTCCGGAAAGGCCGCGAACAAGCAGGCCCCGGCGACGATGACCCACGTCTCGTTCAGATCCCAGACGGGGCCGATCGTGTTGATCACCTGGCGTCGGGAGACATTGTCCTTGCCCAGGAAGGGGAGCGACATTCCGACACCGAAGTCGAAGCCGTCGAGCACGAAGTACCCCACGAAGAGGACACCGACAATGAAGAACCAGAGGTAGGCGAGATCCATGACGCTTTCCTAGTAAACCGTGGTCGGGGTCTTCTCCACGGACGACTCTCGTCCGTGCGCATCCTCGTCGATCGGATCAGGGCCCTTCTGCGCGGCCTTGACGATGAGCCGGAACTCGACCACGGCAAGGGATGCGTAGATCGCCGTGAACGAGATGAGGGAGATGAGTACCGTCCATCCCGGGACGCTCGGTGAGACCCCGTCCTCGGTCAGCATGAGGCTGAACACGATCCACGGTTGGCGACCCATTTCCGTGAACACCCATCCGACGAGTCCGCCGAGGAGCGGGAGCGGTGCCGACCAGATGGCGACCTTCCACATCCACTTCGCGACCGGACGCTTTGCCTTCTTGCGGGTGAGCCAGAGGCCGGCGATCGCGACGAGGGTGGCGGCGCCGCCGAGACCGATCATCCAACGGAACGACCAGTAGGTGATCCAGATGATGGGCGTGTAGTCGATGCCAACGCCGTACATCGCCTCGTACTCGGCCTGCAGGTCTGTCAGACCTTCGACGCATCCGTCGAACGAGTGCGTGGAGAGGAATGACAGGAGATAGGGCACGCGAAGCGACCAGATCTCGCTCGTCCCATCGGGAGTGCCGATCGAGAAGATCGAGAACGACGCATCCGCGCCGCACGCGGTATGCCACAGCGCCTCGGCCGCAGCCATCTTCATCGGCTGCGTGTCGACCATCACGAGGCTGAGCTGGTCGCCCGTGAGCGCCGTCAGCGCGAAGTTGATGATGACGAACCAGGCGCCGAACTTCAGCGCCGGAAGCATCACATCCAGATGCTGCGCACGCGAGAGATGCCACGCCGCGACCGCGACGATCACACTGCCCGCGAACATGAACGCCGAGAACAGGGTGTGCGGGAATGCCGCGAGGGCGACCGGGTTGGTCAGAAGCGCAAAGAAGTCGACGAGCTCCGCCCGGCGGCCGTCGGCGGACATCTCGAACCCGACGGGATTCTGCATGAACGCATTGGCCGCGATGATGAAGTACGCCGACAGGATCGAGCCGAACGCTGTCATCCAGATGGCGAACAGGTGCAGTGCGCGCGGGAGACGGTTCCAGCCGAAGATCCAGAGGCCGATGAAGGTGGCTTCGAAGAAGAAGGCGAGGAGACCCTCGAACGCGAGTGGGGCGCCGAAGACGTCGCCGACGAATCGTGAGTACGAGGACCAGTTCATTCCGAACTGGAACTCCTGCACGATGCCGGTGACGACGCCCATCGCGAAGTTGATCAGGAAGATCTTCCCGAACAGCCGCGTCAGTTGGAGCCAGCGCACTTCGCCCGTGCGATACCAAACGGTCTGGAAGATGGCGACCACAAGTGCCATGCCGAGCGTCAGCGGCACGAAGAGATAGTGGTACAGCGTCGTCAGTCCGAATTGCCAACGCGCGAGGATGAGCGGGTCAAGAAAGTCCATAGATTCTCCTCCACGACTCCTTCCTTGCAACTGAAGGTACTCCTGTTTCGTGCCCTAAGCGAAACGGGCACGGGGAGCGTCTTCCCCCCTTCCGAGGGGAGTGATGGAGAGGCAGCGTCGAGCCGCCGCGTCTCGGATGCCCTTCCGTCATCGAGACCCCTCAGCTAACGTCGACCGAAACTGCGTCGCCGTTCCTGCGGAAGGGAAATGTATGGGCCTGTGGGACAAGATCACGTCTGCGTTTAAAATGCCGGATATCCAGGGCATTCTGACCGAGAAGCTCGGCGACGAGCCCTATCTCGCGCACACGATCGTGCTGGCATCGACCTCGAAGGGCATCGAGAACGTATCGATCGGACCGAAGTTCAAAAGCGTGTCGGACGTCGCGTCCGATGCGATCAAAGGTGGGGTCAACTCCGCGCTCGACGCGCGTCACCTGCAGGGCGCGCCCGGTTCGATCGCTCGCCAGTTGCCGGTGACTCCGACTCCGATCGTGCTGCTGCTGGGCGGCGACTCCCTGTCGTTCTGGGAGTTCGGCATGGGTGAGAAGCGC
Source organism: Microbacteriaceae bacterium PS02070 (assembly GCA_029959865.1). Lineage (GTDB taxonomy): Bacteria > Actinomycetota > Actinomycetes > Actinomycetales > Microbacteriaceae > Microbacterium. The sequence continues at coordinate 75,506 of JASCPE010000005.1, forward strand.
CACAATCCACCCCTGCTGGGTCGGGTTGCCCGAAGCGACGTCGCTTCGATCACCGACACCGGCAAGCGCACCGCGCGCGGTCACATCCGACTGACCTTCCACGACGGGTCGTTCGCGGACTATCAGTCCACCGTCGACCCGGGTGAGCAGTTCTGGGCCGCTGCCGATGCATTCGGCGGGCCCGCGCAGGAGACCGCGCCGCCCGCCTGAGTCGGCCGACGTCCGAGAGCCCGGTCGCTTCTCTCGGAAGCTGACCGGGCTCTCGCGCGCACACGTGTTTGCGGCATGACCTCGACGCGACGAGCTCCGATGAGCCCGCGCCTCAACTCTCGGTGGTGGGCTTCCAGCCGAGCTCGGGCGCGACGTACTTCGCGAAGTTCTCCACGATCCGCAGATTGAACGCGGGACCCAGCTGCGAGGGGATGGTGAGCATCAGGGTGTCCGCGCTCATCACGGCCGCATCGTTCTTCAGTTCCTGCACGAGAACGTCGGGCGTCGCGGCGTAGCTCTTGCCGAAGGTCGAGCGGAAGCCGTCGATGTAACCGACGCCGCCCTGCTCGCTCTGGCCGCCGAAGTACATGTGGTCTTCGGCGGTGACGAGCGGAAAGATGCTGCGGCTGACCGACACGCGCGGCGTGCCTTCGTGGCCTGCGTCACGCCATGCCTGGCGGAAACCATCGATCTGTTCGGCTTGAAGCTGGTCGAAGGGGATGTTCGCGTCCTCGGTGAGCAACGTCGAGGACATGAGGTTCACGCCCACTCGTCCCGCCCACTCAGCCGTTTCGCGCGTGCCCGCTCCCCACCACACGTGAGAACGCAGCGTGGGGGAGTGCGGCTCGATCCGCTGGCGGCCGGTGCCGCCGCCGAAGGGGCTGCGCGGGTCGCGATCGGCGAATCCTTCGCCGTCGATCGCGCGGAGGAAGGTGTCGAAATGTGCGCGCGCGATATCGGCGCCGCGAGGGTCCTGTGATCCGGTGTACCCGAATGCCTCGTACCCGCGCACAACGGTCTCGGGTGAACCGCGGCTGACGCCGAGCGCGAGACGACCGTCGCTGAGCAAGTCGAGCGCCGCTGCGTCCTCGGCGAGGTGGAGGGGGTTTTCGTACCGCATATCGATGACGCCGGTGCCGACTTCGATGCGCGTGGTCCGTGCCGCGATCGCAGACAGCAAGGTCATCGGCGCGGCCTGCTGGCGGGCGAAGTGGTGCACGCGGAAGTAGACGCCGTTGACGCCGAGCTCATCCATGCCTTCGGCAAGCTCGATCGCCTGATGCATCGAGTCGCGTGCGGTGAGTTCCCGGCCGCCGCCGAGGGGGCCGTAGTGACCAAAAGAGAGTGTGCCGAAGCGTTCCATGCTGGGGAGAACGCTACCCTGACGTGATCTATTCCGTCGCATGAAAATCTCGGGCTCCGTGCATCATCCTGCGCGATCGCGCAGGATGGGAGACACTCCCCAGCGAAGGCGGTCACTGATGACACACGCATACGTGTACGACGCCCTGCGCACACCGCGCGGCAAGAATCGTCACGGGGCGCTCAACGACGTTCCCGCGGTGGATCTTGTCGTCACCCTGATGCGCGCGCTCGGCGACCGGCACGCTGACCTTGACCTCGCGCGGATCGAGGATGTGGTGCTCGGAGTCGTCTCGCCCGTCGGCGAGCAGGGAGGCGACATCGCCCGCACAGCCGTGCTCGCGGCGGGGCTGCCTGAATCCGTGCCCGGGATGCAGGTCAACCGATTCTGCGCATCGGGGCTGGAAGCGGTCAACCTCGCGGCGCAGAAGGTGGGCTTCGGATCAGAAGATCTCGTGCTCGCCGGTGGCGTCGAATCGATGTCGCGCGTCCCGCTCGGTTCCGACGGCGGCGCCTTCGCGCAGGGGGACACGGCGTCCTCGAATACCTCTCTCGTCCCGCAGGGCATCAGCGCCGACCTCATCGCCACGATCGAGGGCTTCTCTCGAGAAGACGTCGACGCGTACGCCGCCCGGTCCCAGCAGCGCGCCGACGTCGCGTGGCGCGAGAGGCGATTCGCCCGCTCGATCGTTCCCGTGGTTGGCCCGGACGGGGCGGTTCTCCTTGACCACGACGAGCACCGACGGCCCGGCTCGACGGTGGAGTCGCTCGGCCAGCTTCCGGCGAGTTTCGCGCGCCTCGGTGTCGAGGGTGGATACGACGCCATCGTGCGTCAGAGGTACCCGCATCTCGACGCCATCGACCATGTCCACGGCCCCGGAAACTCGTCCGGAATCGTCGACGGGGCGGGGCTCGTGCTCGTGGGGTCCCAAGCGGCCGGGGCGGCATCGGGAATGACGCCTCGTGCGCGGATCGTGTCTACGGCCGTCGTGGGCACAGAACCGATCATCATGCTCACCGGACCGGCCCCCGCAACTCAGAAGGCGCTGGACCGCGCTGGACTCTCCCTCGAGGACATCGATCTGTTCGAAGTGAACGAGGCCTTCGGTGCTGTGGTGCTGAAGTGGCAGCGAGACCTCGGGGTTCCCGACGAGAAGGTGAACGTCAATGGCGGCGCGATCGCGCTCGGCCACCCCCTCGGGGCAACCGGCGCGATGATCCTCGGCACCCTCCTGGACGAGCTGGAGCGGCGGGACCTGCGCCGCGGGCTTGCCACCTTGTGCGTCGGGGCGGGGATGGGGATCGCGACGGTGATCGAACGGATCTGATCCGTCTCGGTCACTCTGCCGTCGCGAGGATGTATTCGCTCCCGGAGACAGTGCGTTCGAGGAGCCCCGCGTCCACCAGGGCGCGGCGCAGGTACGCGACGTCGTCAGTCACGGTCGACAGCCGCTCATTCACGTCGCGCTCGCTGAGGACTTCGCCCGGTGTCAGGACACGCTCCGCCGTCCACTGCAGTACCTGCGCGCGGTCGTCGGGCCGTGTCGGGTAGCGCGCGATACGCCCGTCATCGGTCAGGAACCGGTCCACACCCGTCTTTCTCGCCACGGGCGGGGCGGCACTGAGCGCCTCTCGAAACGGTGTCGCCGGGGCAGACCAGCCCTCATCTGTACGCGCGATGAGCCCCGCTTTCTCGAGCGTCTGAAGGGCATGCTTCCGGCGCGAGGGCGAGAGATGAGCGCCGAGGTCGTCGGTGTCACCGATGACGACCTGCGCATAGACCTCTCGCGCGGTCTCGTTCGCGAGCGCCGCGATCACTCCCCGCCACTGCATGTCCACCTCCGCGTGAGTCCGCGGCCGATGCTAGCAGGCGCGCTGTCAGGCGACGGCGGTGCTGCGGCGCCGTAGCCGCGTCCAGGGCAGCGTGCGCGCCGCGTGAGGCTCCGGGCGGCTGGCTTGGTACAGGGCAGCCGCGGCCAGGGGTGAGCGCCACAGAGCCGCGGCGGGCAGGATGCGCAGCGCGTGGGCCGCCTGTTCGCGGATCGTCGACGCGAACTGCTCGCTCAGCCGCTCGCGCTCAGCGAGTTCGGTGAGGACGGTCAGATGAACGGGAAGAGCGAGCGTCGGTTCGGCCGCCCAGGCGTGGGCGAGCCAGTGATGCTCGTCGTCCAGCTCTCCCGTGGTCAGATCGAGAGTGGGCGCGGCGGTCGTCGTGAACCAGAGGTCGGCGATGAGGCGTTCCCGGCCCTGTCCGAGGTCGGAATCGAGTGCGACCGGGAACCCGAACCCACGGTGAAACGCGGGCGGGCACTCCAGCTCACGCGCGACCTTCTGCAACGCGGACACGATCTGCAGCCACGACGTCTGCGTCGATTGTGCGGGCGCGGAGAGGTCGGATGCGGGCGCGATCACGGCGAGTTCGTCGCGTGTGATCGAGATGAGATTCTTCGGATTGTTGACGAGCACGCTCGGCGCTGACACGGAACCTCCCTGAGATGACCTGGTGCCGCGGACGCGTACGCGCACCTGATCAAGAGACGCACGAAACGGCCATTCATTACGCGGAAATCCGAGCATTCGGCTACCGGCTCAATGCGGCCCGAGGGGGAGGCGCCTGTCATGCTGGAGGACATGGCTGAACGCAATGACCTCCTCGCCGTGCTCGTGGACGCTGACAACGTCGCGCCATCCCGGATCGAGGCCGTTCTGGCGGAGATCGCGCAACACGGCACGGCGTCGGTCAAGCGGGTCTACGGGGACTGGACGAAGCCCAACCTGCGCAGTTGGAAGGACGCCGCGAGCGAGCACGTCATCCAGCCGATTCAGCAGTTCGACAACACGCGAGGAAAGAACGCCACCGACAGCGCCCTGATCATCGACGCGATGGATCTGCTCTATACGGGTCGGTTCCACGGATTCTGCATCGTCTCTTCCGACAGCGATTTCACGCGACTCGCGTCGCGCATTCGCGAGGACGGGGTCACGGTGTACGGCTTCGGGGAGCGCAAGACTCCGGAGTCGTTCCGTAACGCGTGCGACCAGTTCACGTATCTCGAAGTGCTCGGCGAACCGGCGTCTCCGACGGAAGGAGCTGAGGAAGTCACCCGCGTGCCTTCGGCGAAGCTGCGTCAGGACGCGCGCCTGGTCGGGCAGCTCCGATCGGCCGTCGGTACCGCGTCATCGGATGACGGGTGGGCGGACCTCGGCACCGTCGGGCAGCTCATGCGCAAGCAGCAGCCCGACTTTGACGCTCGCAACTGGGGCTACGCGAAACTCTCGGACCTCATCAAGGCGATCGGACTGTTCCAAGTCGAGACCAAGCCCCGCGGCATGCGGTTGCGGGAGAAGCCCAAGAAGTCCTCCTGAGTCCTCGCTCGAATTGCATCTCGCCGAGGGTTTCGTAGTCTCGAAGAGACGAAGGGATCCCTCATGGCACGCATTCTCCTCATCGGTGGTCACGGCAAGGTCGCGCTCCTGGCCGAGCCTCTCCTGCAGGCGGCCGGGCACCATGTCACGGCGGTCATCCGCAATCCCGACCACGAGACCGACGTCGCAGCCACCGGCGCAACGCCTTTGGTCGCGGACATCGAGACCTTCGATGTCGATCAGCTCACCAATCTCATCTCCGGCAACGACGTCGTCATCTGGTCCGCCGGTGCCGGTGGCGGCGACCCGGAGCGCACTTACGCGGTCGATCGTGACGCCGCGATCCGCTCCATCGATGCCACCGTGGACGCGGGGGTGGATCGGTACATCATGGTCTCCTACTTCGGAGCCGGCCTTGACCATGGCGTCGACCCGGAGGATTCGTTCTATGCGTATGCGGAAGCCAAGGCCGCCGCGGATGAGCATCTTCGTGCCACGTCCTTGGACTGGACCATTCTGGCGCCGTCGGCGCTCACCCTCGACGACGAAGTCGGACTCATCGATGTGACCTCCGACGAGTCGTCCTCGGTCGCGCGCGCAGACGTTGCGGCGGTGCTCGCCGCAACGGTGGCGGAGCCCGCGACGATTCGCAAGACGATCACCTTCAACACGGGTGAGGTCGCCATCGCGACCGCGCTCGCGCAGGTCTGAACAGGTCGCCCCGGTCGTAACCGGCCGTCACGCGATCGGGCTCTCACGGGCCAGACGCGGCACTATGGGCTCTGAGAGGAGACCATCACATGCCGCAACGAGGATTCACGACGAGGCAGGTGCACGATCGGGGACAGGCACGCGCCCACTCCGCGCGTGCGCTGCCGATCTACCTCACCGCCGGATTCTCCTTCTCGGAGTACGACGACGCCGCTGCCCACTTCGGTGAGGGCATCGGCTACGCCTACACGCGCATCGCGAATCCGACCATCGACGCCGTCGAGAAGGCGCTCGCCGCCCTCGAGGGCGGGTCGCAGGCGATCCTCCTGGCCAGCGGCCAAGCGGCAACGACCGTCGCGCTGCTCTCCCTCGTGTCCGCCGGCCAGCACATCGTGCTCTCCGACCACATCTACGAAGGCACCCGCGGCCTCGTGATCGACGTGCTCGACCGTTTCGGGATCACCGCAGACTTCGTGACAGACATCCACGATCCGCAGGCCTGGGAACGCGCGATTCGTCCGGAGACTCGTGCCCTGTTCGCCGAGTCGGTATCGAACGCAAGCAATCGGCTTCTGGACATCCCCGCCATCTCCGAGGTCGCGCACACGCACGGCATTCCTCTGGTGATCGACAACACCTTCACGACGCCGTATCTCCTTCGTCCCCTCGAGCTGGGCGCAGACGTCGTCGTGCACTCGGCGAGCAAGTTCCTCTCCGGACAGGGCCACGTGCTCGGCGGCGCGATCGTCGACAGCGGGCGGTTCGACCCGGCGACCGGAAGCCTCTTCCCGCAGTTCACCTCGCCGGGGCGCAGGGGGACACCGAGTGCCCTCGATCGCGCCGGTGGGGACGCTCGGGTCGCGTATGCGCGCGACGTTGTGGCGCCGCGGTTCGGCCCGACCATCTCGCCGCTGAACGCCTTCTTCATCGGCCAAGGAATCGAGACGTTGAGCCTGCGGGTCCAGCGACAGTCGCAGAATGCCCTCGACGTTGCGCGGTGGCTGGAAGAGCAGCCCGAGGTCGCGTCGGTCGACTACATCGGTCTCCCTTCGCACCCCGACTACGAACTCGGCCGCCGCGATCTGTCCGCGGGTCACGGGTCGGTGTTCTCGATCACGCTCGCGGGAGGTGCAGAGGCAGCCCGCCGTCACATCGAGGCGGCGGAGGTGTTCACGCACATGACCCATCTCGGCGATGTGCGCTCGCTCGTGCTGCACCCGGCCTCGACGAGCCACGTTTTGCTGACTCCGAGCGAGCAGGAGCGAGTGGGTGTCTTCCCCGGTACGCTGCGGCTGTCGGTCGGCATCGAAGACGTCGCCGACCTCATCGCGGACCTGCGCGCGAGCCTGGATGCGGCGGGTGTGCCGGCCGCGCCGGCCACGCGACAGGTCGAGGTGGATGCGCTCCAGGTATGAGCAGGCTGCAACACTTCGGTTGGTTTCTCGCGCGCGGATTCGGCCCGCAGGGCTGGGGAAACCCCGCCCTCGAGTGGGAGTGGGAGTGGGACTGGACCCGGCCGGACCTTTATCAGCAGTCCGCGCGAGAACTGGAGCGGGCGGGGTTCGACCTTCTCCTCATCGAGGATGCGCCTTCGCTCGGATCACCGGAGACGATCGACACCCGTGTGCGGCACGCGTTCGGCGGGCCCAAGCATGACCCGCTGCTGCTCGCGCCCTACCTCTTTGCCGCGACGGAGCGCCTCGGAGTCATCTCGACCGTCAATCCGGCGGCGTCCCTTCCCTATACAGCGGCGCGCCAGTTCGCGACCCTGCAGCATCTGAGCGGTTCACGCCTCGGCCTTAATGTCGTGACCGATACGGGGAGCGCACGGCACTTCTCCGACGCGCCGCAACTCGGCCACGACGAGGCCTATGACCGCGCTGAGGAGTGGCTGGGCGGGCTCCGGGCGCTGTGGCGCAGCTGGGGCGACGGTGCCCTCGTCGCCGACCGTGGCACTGGCGTATATGCGGACGGAGAGCACCTGGAGCACGTCCGTCACCGGGGCGAGTACTTCGCCTTCGATGGTCCACTGAACGCCCTGCCGTTCCCCGTCGGCGATCCGGTCATCGCATCGCCGGGCGGCTCTGGGCGCGGGCTCGGGTTCGCGGGAGCCAACTCCGACATCCAGCTCGCTCTCGCGCCGCTCACCGAGCGGAGCGTGAAGGAGTACCGCGCGAAGATCCACGAGGTGGCGCTCGCCGCCGGGCGCGAGCCGTCCGATATCACGATCGCTTTCGCGATCCAGCCGACGATCGTTTCGAGCGCCGAGGAGGCAGACCGGATCGTCGCCGCGTCCGCCGATCCTGATGAGGAGACCCTGCGCACGATTGCACGGCGCCAATCGTCCGATCTGGAAACGGACCTCACCTCGCTCGATCTGGACGCGCCGCTCGGAGAGGGCTTCTTCGGCCAGCACGTATCCCAGGGCAGCATCCGCCGCCTCGTGGGGGACCGCGACATCGCCACGGCCACGTTGCGCGCACACCTCACTGCGCTCGCGCGGCTCGGTCGCATCTCCGACCGCACGGGGTTCGTCGGCACCGCGGCCGAGTTCGCCGATCTCATCGAGGAACTCGGCGAGTGGGGCAACGACGGCATTCTGCTCTGGGGCGACCTCCACCCGGTGACGGTGCACCGCGTGCTCGATGACCTCGTGCCGATCCTTCGCCGCCGCGGCATTCTCCGCCGAGAGCTTGACTCCGGCGGTCTGCGCGCCAACCTCCGCTCCTTCTGACCCGCCTTCGCGCCCCTCACGTCGCCCTGGCCCCGCGTGACACCGCGAGACTGCACGCCCGTGATGAAACAGCGTGAAAACGCTGAAGTCTCGACGCGGGCGTGCAGCCTCGCGGTCTGATGGCTCGGACGCGGAACGCCCCCAGCGCGAGGCCGGGGGCGTTCGGGTGAGACGTGCTGGTGCGGACGGGTCAGCCGAGGTCGTTGGCGGCGAGCCAATCGGTGGCGATGTCGGCACTGGAGCGCTTGTCCTGCGTCGACTCGAGGTTCAGGTCGACAAGGCCCTCGGGGGTGAGCGCAGCACTCACGGCGTTGATCGTGTCGGCGATCTCGTCGGCGACGCTCTCGCTCACGACCGGAACGACGTTCGAGGCGAGGAAGAGACCTTCAGGGTCTTCCAGGGTCACGAGGTCGTCGGTTGCGATGCGCGGGTCGGCGCTGTAGACGTTCGCGATTTGGATGTTGCCGGCGACCAGCTCCTCCACCGTGGTGTCTGCGGTGGGACTGAAATCAACGGTGACGCCGTAGACCGACTCCAGGCCGCTCGGCCCGTAGGGGCGCTCCTCGAGTTCCGGAGCACCGCCGAGAACGAGCCCGTCGATGCCCGCGAGGTCACCGATGGAGGTGAGGCTGTGCTCCTGAGCGAACGCGGAAGTCACGTTGTAGGAGTCCTGGTCGGTGGCGCTGGACTGGTCAAGCACCGTCAATCCGTCGGGCAGCGCGTTCTGGAGCTCGGCGTACACATCCTCGGAGGTCGTGGCGGTCGTCTCAGAGTCGAAGTGCTGCAGCAGGTTGCCGCTGTACTCCGGGAACAGCTGGATCGACCCATCCTCGAGCGAGGGGAGGTACGCGTCACGCTGGCCGATGTTGAACTGGCGGTCGACGGTGAACCCGTCGGCTTCGAGGGCCTGCGCGTAGATCTCGGCGATGATCTCGTTCGAGTAGTACGCCTGCGAGCCGATGACGATCGTGTCGGACGAGCCCCCGTCGGCGGGAGCGTTCGTCGAATCGCCGGTGAGCGGGTCACCGCCGGACGAGCAGCCTGCCAACGCCACAACGGCGACGGCGGCGATTGCGAACGCCGGGAGGCGCGTGCGGAGTGTGGACATGGTGTTGCCTTCTTTCATGTGATGCGAGAGGGGTTCAGGTTGCGGCGCGCACGAGCACACGGCGCTGCCGCTTCGGTGCGCGGACGCCGGTCGGAGTGATGAGTCGTTGTAGGAGCGCGAAGATGCCGTCCAGCACGAGGGCGAGCGCGACGACGGTCAGCGACGCACCGATGACCTCGGCGAAGTTCCGGGTCTGGATCCCCTGCAGGAAATAGAAACCCAACCCGCCGAGACCGACGTATGCCGCGATCGTCACGGTCGCGACGACCTGCAGGGTCGCCGAACGCAGGCCGCCGATGAGGAGCGGCAGGCCCAGCGGGACCTCGATTCTCCAAAGGATCTGCCACTCGGTCATTCCGACCGCGCGACCGCCGTCGATCACCGAGCGATCGATCGCCTCGAACCCGGCGTACGCGCCCGCGAGGATCGATGGAATGGCGAGGATGACGAACGCTGCCACTGCGGCCTCGGTCTTGAAGAGGACTCCGATCACGAGCACGAGGAAGACCACGAGCCCCAGCGGCGGGATCGATCGCGCGGCGCCGGCGATCGCGACAGCGCCGTCGCGCCCCTTGCCCGTATGTCCGATGAGCCATCCGATCGGAACCGCGATGACGGCCGCGATCACGACGGAGCCGAAGCTGAACGCCAGGTGCTGCGCGATGCCCTCTGGCAACGGCAGCGATCCAGGCCACAGGTCGGGGGTGAAGATCCACGCGATCGCGTCGAGCAGAGCGTTCATGCGATCGCCGCCTTTCGCCGGGCGACAGTGCGAGGCGCACGTTGCCAGGGAAGGAGCCACCGAGAGAGCGCGACCAGGAGCAGGTCGACCACCAGGGCGAGGGCGACGACGATCACGAGGCCGGCAAGGACTTCTTCGGTGATGCGCCGCTGAAAGCCGTTGGTGAACAGATAGCCGAGGTTTTGGACGCCGATGAGTGCGCCCACCGTCACGAGCGAGATCGTCGAGGTGGCCATCACGCGCAGTCCCGCGAAGAGCACCGGGCCCGCGAGCGGGAGCTCGACCCGCCAGAATCGGCGCCACGCCCCAAAGCCCACCGCGACGGAAGCTTCTCGCGTCGCCGGGTTAACTGAGTCGAACCCATCGGCGACGAAGCGCGTCATGACCGCGATCGCGTAGAGGGTCAGGGCGATGAGCAGGGTCGCCTCGGTCATCATGGGGATCCCGAAGAGCGCCGAGATGACGCCGAAAAGGCCCAGTGAAGGGATGGTGTAGATCAGTCCGACGATGGTCAGCGTGACGCCGCGCAGTGCCGTGTAGCGAAACGCGAGCCAGCCGAGGGGGATCGAGATGACGAGGCCGAGGATGATGGGGATCACGCTCTGACGAAGGTGCTCCAGGGTGAGAGACCCGATCATCCCGAGGTTGTCGAGAACCCAGTTCACGTGTTGGTCCCGGGAGCATCGCGCAGGACGCCCTGCGTACGTCCGGCGGCGTCGACGAGGACGCGTCCTCCCGCCGTCTCCTTGATGCGCAGGTCACGCGCGCCGCGATCCGTGCCGACGAACTCGGCGACGAAGGCGCTGGCCGGGTTCTCGACGATCTCGTCCGGCGTGCCGACCTGTGCGATGCGGGCACCCTTCTCGAGAATGACGACCTGATCTCCGAGCAGGAACGCCTCGTCGATGTCGTGAGTGACGAAGACGACGGTCTTGTCGAGTTCGCGCTGCAAGCGCAGCGTCTCGGCCTGCAGCTCCTTACGCACGATCGGATCGACGGCGCCGAACGGCTCGTCCATGAGGAGGATGTTGGGGTCGGCCGCAAGGCCGCGCGCAACGCCGACGCGTTGCTGCTGTCCGCCGGAGAGCTGACGGGGATAGCGGTCGGCGAGCGCTTCATCGAGACCGACGACAGCGAGGAGTTCTCGTGCGCGCTCGTGCGCCTTCTTCTTCGGCGTGCCCTTCAACACCGGCACCGTTGCGATGTTCTCGAGCACGGTGAAGTGCGGCAGCAAGCCGGCGTTTTGAAGCACGTAGCCGATACTGCGCCGCAACGCCACAGGGTCCTTCTTGAAGATGCTCTCCCCGTCGATCGTGATCTCGCCATCCGTGGGCTCGACCAACCGGTTGATCATCCGCAACAGGGTCGTCTTGCCGCAGCCGGATGATCCGACGAACACCGTCGTCTTGTGGGCGGGAAGAACGAGACTGAAGTCGTCCACGGCCTTTGTTCCGTCGTCGAACTGTTTCGTGACGGACCGGAATTCGATCGACATACGCCCCCTCCGGGTCGGTGAATCAGCCAACCACACGATTGCGACATTGGCGACCGAACTGGCACAGAACGTTACAGTCGGCGAGGGTGGGGACATGGATATCCGTGAGTACGACCTGATCGTGATCGGCGCCGGGCCGGTGGGCGAGAACGTTGCTGATCGAGCAGTGCAGGGCGGCCTGTCGGTCGTCATCGTGGAGAGCGAACTCGTCGGCGGGGAGTGCTCCTACTGGGCATGCATGCCGTCGAAGGCGTTGCTGCGAGCTCCCGCCGTGCTCGCAGCTGCTCGCGCCGTGCCGGGCGCACGACAGGCCGTGTCGGGAACGCTCGACGTCCCCGCAGTTCTCGCGCGACGCGATGAGATCACGAGCGAGTGGAACGACTCTGGCCAGGTCGAGTGGCTGGAGCAGGCCGGCATCGACCTGGTTCGTGGTCACGGCCGACTGAGCGGCGAACGCGAGGTGACGGTCGACGCAGACGAGCGGATCGTTCTCCGCGCGCGCCACGCTGTCGCCGTGTGCACCGGTACAGCGGCACTGATCCCCGACATCGACGGCGTCGTCGATGTCGCACCGTGGACGAGCCGCGAGGCCACGAGCGTGCGCGACGTGCCGGACTCGCTCATCGTCGTCGGCGGCGGAGTCGTCGCAAGTGAGATGGCGACCGCCCTCGCTGCGCTAGGGTCGCAGGTGACGCTCGTGGCGCGGTCGGGCCTGCTGGGCGCCTTCGAACCGTTCGCGGGGGAACGTGTCGCAGACGCGCTCCGCGCCGCGGGGGTCGACATCCGGCTCGGCGCGAGTCCCGTGCGGGTTCGGCGTGGTGCCGAAGGTGTGGAAGTGACGCTCGACGGTGGCGGCACACTTCGGGCGGACGAGATCCTCGTCGCAACGGGACGCACGCCTCGCACGCAAGACCTCGGGCTCGAGTCGGTGGGCTTGACGCCCGGGGAGTGGCTCGACGTCGACGACACGATGCGCGTCCGCGGACAGGACTGGCTGTATGCGGTCGGCGACGTGAACCATCGCGCCCTTCTGACACACCAGGGGAAGTACCAGGCGCGCGCGGCCGGCGACGTGATTGCGGCGCGCGCGGCGGGACAGGCTGTCGACGACGCCCCCTGGGGCGTTCACGTGGCGACCGCCGACCACCGCGTTGTGCCCCAGGTGGTGTTCACCGATCCCGAAGTGGCGTCGGTTGGTCTGACTGCGGATCGTGCAGCCCAGGAGGGCATCGCGACGCGCGTGCTCGATTACGACCTCGGCAACGTGGCTGGTGCCAGCGTTCAGGCGGTGCCGTACCGGGGGTTCGCGCGTGCGGTCGTCGACTCCGATCGCGGCATCCTGATCGGCGCGACGTTCGTCGGTCCGGAGGTCGCCGAACTCCTCCACGCTGCGACGATCGCCATCGTCGGCGAGGTCCCGCTCACGCGCCTCTGGCACGCCGTGCCCGCGTACCCCACGGTCAGCGAGGTGTGGCTCCGCTGGCTCGAGGAGTACGGTCGGCCGACGGTGAACTAGATGCGCCCGATCTCGGTGTCGTCGCCCGTCGACTACACCTTGGCTTTCCGGTAGCCCGCGCTCTTTGCAGCGTTCTCGGTTCGGAAACACTCCTCCGGCTTGGTCGCGTCGTAGTAACGCTGCCCCTTCACGTGATAGATCCCGGAGTTCGCATTTCCCTTGATGGGAGCCCACGAGGGGCAGTTCCAGCTCGACGCGGGGGACGTGCGACTGGGGTACCCGATCGCACCGGTCGCTGACGAGGTGCGGCTGAAGGAGGAGTATCCGTCCTTACGGCCGGTGACCTTGACGGTGATCTTCTTGCCTGCGTAGCCGCTGGTGATCCGCCACGTGGACTTCGTCGCCCCTGAGATCGCCTTACCGTTCGAGTACCACTGGTACGAGAACTTCGTTCCCCCGCTCCAGGAGCCGGTCTTGGCGGTCAGCGTCGCGGTGACGAGACGCGACCCCGAGATGCTCGGTTTGGGTGCGTTCTGCACACGCGCGGTCGATCCGGAGGTGCGGGCGCTCGTCGAGTACGTCGACTTGCGGCCGGTGACCTTGACGGTGATCTTCTTGTCGCGCTGGGCAGACGTCAGTGTGTGCGTCGACTTCGTCGCGCCCTTGATCGCGGCACCATCCGCGTACCACTGGTACGAGAGGGATGTCCCCGATGTCCATTTACCCGGAGCAGCAGTCAGTTTCGAGCCGACCGAACGTGAGCCCGACACCGACGGCGAGGCGGTCAGCAGTACCTTGGCGGTCGCTCCGGACGTACGGGACACGGTGGGGTGCCCGCTCTTCGAACCGGAAACCGTCACGGTGATCTTCGCGCCCTGCTGGGCCGTCGTCGGCACGTAGGTGTTCTTCGTCGCGCCGGGGATTGGCTTGCCGTTTGCGGCCCAGCGATAGGTGAAGGTCGTTCCCTTCGTCCACGTGCCCGGCTTGGCGGTCAGCGTCACGCCGGTGCCCGCGGAGCCACTGAAGGTCGGCGTCGCGACGCCTGCGACGAGGAGCTTCCCCGTCGCAACGACCGAGTTGGACGCATATCCGTGGAGTGAGCCGGTCACCCGAACCGAGAGCTTCTTGCCCACTTGACTATTTGTCACGGTGAAAGAACTTGCGGTCGCGCCGGTGATCGACTGCCCGTCCGCGTACCACTGGTATGACAGCGCCGTCCCTGCTGTCCAGCCGGTGGTGGAGACCGAGGGCTTCTCTCCGGTCGCCGGGATGCCCGAGAGAGTTGAAGTGCCCGTCCGCAGGACCTTCAGAGGGGCCGTCGCGATGACTTCGCTGGATGCTCGCCCGGGGATCGATCCGGTGACGGCGACGGCGAGGGTCTTGCCTGCTAGAGCGGTAGTGACGTTCAGTGTCGACCCCTGAGCGCCCGCGATCGGCGCGCCATCGGCGGTCCATTGGTAGGACAACGCCGCCTCCGGCTCCCAGTCGGCCGTTTCTGCGATCAGTGATTGGCCGATCACTGCGGCGCCGGTGATCGAGACGGTTCCGGCCAGGACGGGAGACACCTCTGCCTCTGACGCTTCAAGCGCGACGTCGACCGTTCGGACTTCATTAGGCGCGAGCGGCTCCTGGGCGGGGAAGGCCCCGTCACGGAGCCCGGACCCCTGCGGTGCTGCCACCGACCCGGTCCATTCCGTCACAACAGCGTCGTCCAGGCTTGTTGCCGGGATGGCCGACACCTCGTAATACCCGGAGTCGTCGGTGACCGCGATCGCCGAGTCCTCCTCCCACTGAATCAGGACGGTTGCCCCCTCGATGGGTTCTCCCGACGCCGCGGCAGTGACCGTGCCTGTCACGGTCGCGGTAGACGTATCCGCCGCGAAGGCGGGTGCACTCACCAGGCTGCCAACAAGGACCAGTGCAGAAACGACACCGATGCCAGAAAAGACACGCCGACCGGCCATGCCCACTCCTCTGAGTCAGAGCACGCCGATGGTCGGATGCATCGCGGCGCGATTGCATCAGAACTGGCCGTGCAGAAGTTACCCCAAGATGTCGCGCTCAAGCCCCAGCGAGTGCGTCGACGAAATGAAAGCTACCACGTGCGGCATCCGTGTGAGAGCGCGTTGATACGGTGATGCCGTGATCGAGCTTCGACCCGCCGTCCTGTCCGACGCCGAAGAGATGGCGGAGGTGCAGAACGCGATCTTCCGCGCGGGGCTTCGCGCTGCGCCGGTCGATGCTGACCAGATTCGGGAGGTCTATCTCTCCGGAGAACACACGGTGGTCTGCACGGTGGCTGTGGAGGATGGCCGAGTCATCGGGTTTCAATCGCTCAAGCGTGCCTGGCCAGGGAACCCATACGACGTGACCGTGGGATGGGGCGTCATCGGGACGCACATCCATCCCGACGCGGGCCGCACAGGCCTCGGCCGGCGGCTGTTCGCGGTCTCGCGCGCCGCGGCGGTGGCGGCGGGTCTTCGTCATGTCGATGCGGGGATCGGCGCCGACAATTCGCCAGCCCTGGCCTATTACCAGGCGATGGGTTTCCGCCCGTACCGCGACGACGGCGCCCTTGTCTCGCACCGCTTGGATCTGTAGCGCCGAGTATCGCCGGGAGCGAACTCCGAGCACCTGCCCAGGAAACGCACGTCACAATGGATACATGACAAATGACATGCGTTTGCGCCGCCGCTCGAACCCGACGGCCGTGGCGTCGTTCTGGCTCGGCTTGGTCGGGCTCATTCTCATGCCGATCCCGTTGTTCATCGGACTGATCCTCGGTTCGATCTTCGCGGTGCCCGCGGGGATTCTGGGAATCATCGGTCTCCTCAAGAGCCGTCACACCGACGGCCGGGGAATCGGCTGGGCCGTGATGGGCCTCATCTTCGTCCTCCTCACCTTCGGCGGCTTCTCCATCGGTGGCGGTGTGATCTGGTGACCTGGTCGCGTCACCGCTGACGCGCCGCGACCTATGCTGGGAAAGATGAGCAACGCGGGTGCACGCGAGCAACTCACCCAACTGCTCGCGACGGGTGAGTCTTGGACCGGGCAACTGCTTCGGCTGCCCCGCGAGGGTCGGGCGCGCGAAGCTGCCGTACTCGTCCTCTTCGGGGTGCTCGACACGCATCCGGCCGACCGCGACGCACATGCGCTCGCCGTGTCGCGCGACCTCGACGTGCTTCTCCTCGCGCGCGCAACGACGCTACGCTCCCACGCCGGTCAGGTCGCCTTTCCCGGCGGTCGTGTCGACCCCGGCGACCGCGATGTCGTGGATGCCGCGCTCCGCGAGGCGCGTGAAGAGACCGGCCTCGATACCGAGGGAGTCGAGGTGATCGGGACGTTGCCCGTGTTGCCGCTGGATGCCTCCGGACATCTCGTGACACCCGTGCTGGCATGGTGGAGTGCTCCTTCGCCGGTGGGTGTCGTCGATGAGGCGGAGTCCGCCGATGTCTTTCGAGCGCCTGTTGCGGAGCTCCTCGATCCGCGTAACCGCGGTGTGACGGTGCTTCGGCAGGGAGGCCGGACGTGGCGCGGGCCCGCCTTCCTCGTCGACGGCGCTCTCGGACGTCACCTTGTGTGGGGTTTCACAGGCGTGATTCTGTCCACGCTGTTCGACCGACTCGGTTGGACCGAGCCTTGGGACGACACCCGCGAGCTTCCTCTTCCCTGAGCGTGAAGCGTCGCGCTCAGCGGGAGGTATCGGCGGGTTGTGGTCGAGACATGCGAATCGCAACCGCGCCGAGCGCACCGAGGACCGTCGCTGCGACGACGGGACCGACCCCCACCGGCAGTGCCGCGGGGAACACCTGTGCGACCGCCTCGGCCATCATTCCGAGGTCACCGCCGAAGACGCGGGTGCCGAGGGCATACTGAATCGCCGTGAACGCAGCCGGCGTGATGAGCAGCGTCGCGAGCGCGATCACCCAGACGAACAGGCGTCGGACTGGATGGAAGCCGCACCAGGCCAGGGCCGCTCCGACGATCACTGCGGGCAACCAGCGAAGGACGGCGAGGAACCAAGTCGGGTAGTTTGCCGCATCGACGACGAGATACGCCCAGTCTGCGAGCCACGACGCGATCGGGTGCGCAGCGAGGGCGAGTCCGAGCGCAGCGGGCACGGTGGCGGGCTGGGCGATCAGCCAGAGCCCGAGCTGGGAGAACGCGACTCCGATCAGTGTGCCGAGAACGATCCCGGTGAGGTAAATCGTCGCGCGCGAGTCGTCAGGCACGAGCCCGTCAGATGTCACAATGAACGCCTGTGTGATCGCGATGGCATGTCCGAGTGCGAGTCCGAGCGCGATCGACCAGACGGGCGTCGTCCTCAGGAACGTGCGCCTCGCGATGCCTGCGAAGACACCGCCCATGACAATGAGGACGAAGAGGTCGAGCGCGTCGTACTGGCTGAACGGGAGAAGCGAGAACGGCATGTCTTCGGGAAGAGCGTCGCCGTCCGCCCACAGATTCTGGACCGGCAAGGTACCGCCGCCCGCGAGCCACGGCGCGATCCCCAGGAGCGCGGCGAGGACACCAGCGAGCGCGCCGACCGGAATGCGGGCACGAGAGGTGGCTGCGGCTGCGTCGCGCGGGGGAGTGGAATCGGTCACGAGGACAGCGTCCCACGAGATCCGGCGTTCCGGTCCTCTTATCGTGGCGTGTGCGCCAGTCGTGACCGAGGTCACTGCAGTGCGCGCAAGGGAAAGGCTGAACCCGTTCGTCAGGCGGGAGCGCACACGCATCGGTAGCCTTTTTTTGGCTGATCAGCGTGAAGATTTGGCGGAGGATAGGGGATTCGAACCCCTGAGGGCTTGCACCCAACACGCTTTCCAAGCGTGCGCCATAGGCCACTAGGCGAATCCTCCATGGCCCGAAAGTGGGCCGCAGGAGAGTCTACCTGCTCCGCGGGTGTGTCTTCACCCTGCGGTCGATTCCCGGGTTCGTCAGGTGCGTGGCCGGATGAGGAGGCTGCGGGGGAGCAACCACGCGACGGCCCGGGCTCTGGGCCCGACCTTGCGCAGCAGGAGCGAGCGGATCCGGGCGGCATCGTCCGCGAGCGTTGCATTACCTGCCGCGGGATCACCGTTCGCATAGTTCGACCGCTCTACGGCCGAGGCCAGCCGGGATACCGGTTCCGCTGGCGCTCCATGCTCGCGAACGAGGCGCTCGCCGAATGCTCGCGCCGTTTCTGCGGCCGGCACTTCAATCCCGAGATCGAGTGCCGTTTCCTGCACGACCCGCCAGGCCGCACCGACGCTCCCGCGGCGGGCTCGCCCGAGCAGAACGCGCGTACCGGCAAGACGCACCAACGCGGGAAGGCTGAGCAGGAGGAGGATCGCAAACACGACGGCGACGATCCGCCCTACGTTCGCGCCGCCCTCCGGGTCGGTGGATTCGCCGGTCACCTCGCTTTCCGGGGTCGGTGCCTGCGTCGTCTGCGAGGGCGTCGGGGTCGGGGTCGCCGTCGGACCGGCGACGTCCTCGCCATCGTCGTCTTCCAACAGAGCCTCGATCGACGGGACGAACGCCGTCGGCACGCCCAAGCTCTTCGTCGGCTCGAACGACACCCAGCCGACCCCCTCGAAGTGCACCTCCGGCCAGGCGTGCAACTGGCTCGAAAGCACTTCGTATTCGCGATCCTCCGCGCGCCCCGCTCCGGAGAGACCCGTGCCGGGAAGGAAGCCGATCACGATGCGCGACGGCATTCCGAGCTCGCGCGCCATGAGCGCGAACGCGGACGCAAAGTGCACGCAATACCCCGCACGCACCTCCAAGAAGTCGGCGATCGCCTCGGAGTTCGTCCCGTCGAAGCCGTTGTCGACCGGGGCGTCCAGTG
This sequence comes from Microbacteriaceae bacterium PS02070, assembly GCA_029959865.1. GTDB lineage: Bacteria > Actinomycetota > Actinomycetes > Actinomycetales > Microbacteriaceae > Microbacterium. The sequence goes on from JASCPE010000005.1 coordinate 94,304, forward strand.
AGTACTCGAAGTCGGCGCCTCGGAACCAGTCTTGAAGGGCGATGAGCTTGTCGTAGTCGGTGGAGGCGTCCGCGGTCACTTCGTTCGCGGTCTCGGTGATGATGGTGGGCACTTCATCGGGGGGCGTGTACAGATCCTCCCGGGCACCAGACGCTCCGGCGGTCGTCGCCCTGATCTCTTCGAGGGTAGGGCGCACCGACCGCGTCGTCACGTGGTATTCCTGGCCCTGGCTGGTCCCGCTCCCGGAGACGACTGTGCGATTAAAGGGCATGGCGACCCAGTCCCCGCGGAGCCCCTCGACGTCGAAGGCGGCGTACGGGACAGGGAGCCAATCGGTGGAGAGATCGGCGATCTGGATCTCGCTCTCGTACTCGGTGACCCGCATGCCCTCGGTTGCCTCCAAAGGGCCGAATGCGTCTGGGGCCAACCCCACCGTGCGTTGCCGGTCCGGGCGCCAGAACTGTCCGTCGAAGATCGAGAGGGTCGCCATCCGCAGATAGGGCGCTGAGGGCATATTCGTGCTCAAGGTCAGCACCACCTGTTCCCCGGGCTGGCGAAGATCGGTCCCGAGATTCAGGGAAGGGTTCACGGTCGTCACTCCAGACCCGGCGGCAACGCGCTCCGGGGAGGGAAGGGCCGGTGCCCACAGGAGAGAGGCGCCGATCGCGAGGACGGAGACGGCAGCAGTCAGCGCGATCATGCCCGCTGCGTCGCGAGGTGCCCGCGCCGCGGGCTCGCGCGAGCGCGTCTCGGCGCGCATGAGCACAAGCGTCAGGAGTGCGACGAGGCCGAAGGCGACAAGATCCACGGCGCTCGACGTCGCGATCGGCGCGATGAGCCAGACCGCGACGAGCGCCACTCCCGCGAGCAGCGGCAACCGTGCGGTGAGGACCACGTGGTCCAACGCGATCGTGAGCAGGCCGAGCGCTGCCACCAGGACGAACGTGAGCGACGCCGACGGCGTGAGCGGTGCAATGCCGAGCACGATCTCCGAAGCCGCGGCGCGTGCCGCATCCGCGGCCCGCTCGACAGTGCCGAGAGTGGGAACGACACCGAAGAGTGCTGAGGCGGGGAAGAAAGCGAGGGTCATCGCGCAGAGCCAGACGAGCACTTCGAGCAGCGTGACGGCGACCGCGGGAGCGCGCAACCGTCGAGCAGCGAAACCGACGGCGAGGAGGAGCGCTGTCACTCCGGCGGCGGCCGCGAGCCATCGCGCGGGCTCCACGAGCGCTGTCAGCGGGAGAATCGCGGCGACGATGCCTCCGAAGGTCCCGAGCGTCAGTGCGATTTCCGGACCCGCGCGGCGGACGTGGGTGCCGGCGCGATCAGCCCGTGACATGAGCCGTTCCCCGGTCCGTCGCCTGCGCCCACGCACGAGACAGCTCATCGGCCTTCCGGGCGACGCCGACGCGCCAGCCGCCCGCAGTAACGAGTGCGAGCGACGCCGGAGGTGCGCCCACGAGCAGCAGCACGGGGTAGGTGGAACGGTGGGCGATCGGTGCGATGATCTGTGCATCCGCGTCCGAGAGGCTGCCGGTCACGAGCACGAGCGGCCCCGTGTGCGTCCCGGCGAACGCTTTCGGGAGGTTGACCAGTCCGTGTCGTCGCGCGGTCACGGTCGCGCAGGCTACGGCGAAAGCCTCCACGGCGACGTTGTCGCCCGTCTCGATCCGGTCGGTGAGCGCGACGCCTTCGCCGTCCAGCACGGTGACGTCGTAGCCTTCGCGGCTGAGTCGCGCGACCGCTGAGACGCACGCGGACACCGCCGTTTCGAAGGCGGGGTCCACCCCGGGTCGGGTGGCCGCGGTCGCGTGCCATCGATCGACTCCGAGGTCGAGCACCACGATGGCATCCGGTGTGGTCTCCTGCTCCTCCTGACGGACCATGAGTTCGTCCCGACGTGCGCTGGCTCGCCAGTGGATGCGGCGCATCGAGTCACCGGGAAGATACGCCCGCGGGGCGAGGTTGTCCGCCCCCTGGCCGAGCTGGTGGGTCGCGGAGTTCAGGTTGCCCCCGGCTTCGCCTGCCGATTCGGTCAACGGCGCGAAATCGACGATGGCGGGAGCAACGGTGATCGTCGCGACCTCACCCACTGTGGGCTTCCGGCGCGCGATCCCGAACGGGTCGGTCGCCGTGAGGCGAATCGGTCCGACGGTCCGCACGCCTCGTGACATCGGCGTGAAGGAGTACTGCAGGTCGATATCGCCTTCGGAATCCCGCGCCGGCACCGGCCCGCTCGCGGTGCCGGCCAGGCCGTCCGAGAGTTCGTCCTCCCACGTCTTGCCCGAGGTGGGGAGCGATGCCCCCTGCCGGAGCCGCACCTGGACGCGTGTCGGCTGTCCCACCGTCGACACGTCCGGCGAGAATACCCGCGTCACTCGGCCCGACCGCCGCAAGAGGAAAAGGGATGCGAGGGACAGCGCGACGAGAACAAACAGCAGCACGCAGAAGTACCGCAGCTCGGGCACCTCGAACTCCTGGATCACCACGAAGATCACCGCTGCGAGCGCGAGCGCACCGGTGCCGCGGACGGTGAGGAGCCAGGAGAACTTCACTGCGTCAGCGCGTATTCAGCGGCACGCGCACCGTCGCCGCGATTTCACGGAGCACCTCGTCGATGGTCTCCGTGCCGCTGCGGCCCCGCGAGGTGCCGGTGCCGCGGGTTGGGATGAGGCGATGGGAGAAGACGGGGACGAGCGCCGAGACGATGTCGTCCGGGATGACGAAGTCGCGGCCCTCCAACGCAGCGGTGACCTTTGCCGCCCGGACGAGCTGCAGCGTGGCGCGGGGGCTGGCGCCGAGACGAATCTCCGGGTGATGACGCGTGCCGCGCGCGAGCGTCACGGCATACTCTTCGATGGCCGGCGCGACGTGCACGCGTCTCGCCCACGCGATGAGGTGCCCGATGCCGGCCACCGACACGACCGGTGTGATGCGGTCGAGAGGGTTGTCGGACTCGCGTTGGCGGATCATCGCGACCTCCGCAGCGGCATCGGGGTATCCCATCGAGACGCGCATCATGAAGCGGTCACGCTGTGCTTCGGGCAACGCATACGTCCCCTCCATCTCGAGTGGGTTCTGCGTTGCGACCACGAAGAACGGCCGGGGGAGTGGATGGGAGGTTCCATCGACCGTGGCCTGCCCTTCCTCCATGGCTTCCAGGAGGGCCGATTGCGTCTTAGGGGAAGACCGGTTGATCTCATCCGCGATGACGATCTGCGCGAAGATCGCACCCGGTTTGAAGGTGAAGTCGCGTTCCGCGGGAGAGTACACCGAAACACCGGTGACATCGCCGGGGAGAAGGTCAGGGGTGAACTGGATCCGGCGCACGCGCGCATCGATGGACGCGGCCAGGGCCCGGGCGAGCATCGTCTTGCCGACACCGGGGACATCTTCGATGAGCAGGTGTCCTTCTCCGAGGAGGCAGATGAGGGCAGAACGGACGGCCTCCGGCTTTCCGTCGATCACTCGCCCGACGCTCGCGATGATCGCGTCGGTGGCCCGCGCAAAGGTCTCGGCGGTCAGATTCGGGGTGCTCTCGGGCGCCATCTCGGCCTTTCGCTGTCGCTTCGGGGCGTTCTTGACGATGCTAACCGGCCCGTGCCCGCCGGTGGCCGAGGTCGGTTAAGCTAGGGGAAGCTCTCCGCGAGACGGCATCCAGGCCAATTCCCCCAGGACGGAAACGTAGCAAGGGTAACCGGGCTCTGCCGGGTTCGCGGAGAGTCTTTTCTTTGCCCACGCACGGTGTCCGAGGCGGGCCTGCCGGATGGGCCCCGCCTCTCCTAGGCTGGAGGCGTGGCGCAAAGCATCTACATCACCTCCGCTGAAGGACACTCCGGCAAGTCGACGATCGCGCTGGGAGTGCTTGACGCGCTCAGCCGCGCAACCCCGAAGGTCGGTGTTTTCCGGGCCATCGCGCGCTCCACGGAAGAACGCGACTACGTGCTGGAGATGCTGTTGGATCACGACGGTGTCGACCTGGGGTACGACGAATGCTGGGGCGCGACCTACGAGGACGTACGCGCCGACCCCGATGCGGCGCTCGGACGGATCGTCGAGCGGTACAAGGCGGTCGAGGCGCAATGCGACGCCGTTGTCGTGCTGGGGAGCGATTACACCGATGTCGGTAGCCCCGCCGAGCTCGGCTTCAACGCGCGCATCGCCGCGAACATCGGCGCTCCCGTACTGCTCGTACTCAACGGACGCGCGAGCCGCGAAGAACAGCTCGGCACGGCCGGCGCTCTGACCCCGGACGAAGTCGGGCACAAAACGGCACTCGCCGCCACCGAGATCGACACCGAACGCGCCGCTCTGCTCGCCGTCGTCGCCAATCGCGCGGACCCCGATCACCTCGACGAGACCATTCACGCCGTCCGGGGAGCGCTCGCTCACGTCCCAGAGCTGGACCGTGCCGCCGAGGATGTCCACGTGTGGGCCATCCCTGAGGACCGGTTCCTGGTGTCCCCGTCGGCGCGAGAGGTCATGCGGGCGCTCGATGCCACGTTCGTCGCCGGGGATGAGGAGTTGCTCGCGCGCGAGGTGCTCGGCGTGACGATCGCGGGCATGTCGATGGTCAATGTGCTTCCACGGCTGGGTGACGGATACCTCGTCGTCGTGCCCGCCGATCGGACCGAAGTCCTGCTGGCAGCCCTGCTCGCGCACAGCTCCGGAACCTTCCCGTCGCTCACCGGCATCGTGCTGAATGGGCCGTTCGAGCTTCCCGACGCCATCACTCGCCTCATGGACGGCCTCGATTCGAACCTGCCGATCATCGCGACCGACCTCGGCACGTACGAGACCGCGGTGCGCATCGTGGGTACTCGTGGGCGCTTGGCCGCGGAGTCGCAGCGCCGTTTCGACACCGCACTTGCCCTCTTCGATACCCACATCGACACGGCGGTCTTGGTTGAGTCGATCGGCGTGGCCGCCTCCTCCGTCGTGACCCCGTTGATGTTCGAGTACCAGCTCATCGAGCGGGCACGCTCCGCCGCCAAGCGAATCGTGCTCCCGGAGGGGAGCGATGATCGCGTCCTGCGGGCCGCGGCCACGGTTCTTGCCCGCAGGATCGCCGAGATCACGATCCTCGGCAACGAGACGGAGATCCGCTCCCGCGCGACCGAGCTCGGCCTCGACCTGGATGCGGCGACGATCACGTCTCCGTTCGACCCCGAGCTTGTGAGCCAGTTCGCCGAGGTGTACGCGAAGTTGCGCGCGCACAAGGGAATCACGCTGGAACAGGCAGCAGACACCGTGACCGACGTGTCCTACTTCGGAACGCTCATGGTTCACCTCGGGCTCGCCGACGGGATGGTCTCCGGCGCCGCGCACACGACGGCGCACACGATTCGACCTGCGTTCGAGATCATCAAGACCAAGCCGGGGGTCTCCGTCGTCTCCAGCGTGTTCCTCATGGCGCTCGCCGATCGAGTCCTCGTCTACGGCGACTGCGCCGTCATCCCCGATCCGACCAGCGAACAGCTCGCGGACATCGCAATCTCGTCCGCGGGAACCGCTTCACAGTTCGCGATCGACCCGCGCGTTGCGATGCTGTCCTACTCCACGGGAGAGTCCGGCTCTGGCGCCGACGTCGAGAAGGTGCGCGCCGCGACCGCGCTCGTGCGCGAGCGGGCGCCGAAGCTTCTCGTCGAAGGACCGATCCAGTACGACGCCGCGGCCGACGCGGCCGTCGCGCAGGCGAAGATGCCGGATTCCGAGGTCGCCGGTCGCGCGACGGTGTTCATCTTCCCCGACCTGAACACCGGCAACAACACGTACAAGGCGGTGCAGCGATCTGCTGGCGCTGTTGCCATCGGCCCGGTTCTGCAGGGCCTGAACAAGCCGATCAACGATCTCTCCCGCGGCGCGCTCGTAGACGACATCATCAACACGATCGCGATCACGGCGATCCAAGCGCAGGGGGAGACCCACGCATGACCCGCAGCGTCCTCGTCATCAACAGCGGGTCGTCCTCGTTCAAGTACCAGCTGATCGATGCGGCCACCGAGAGGCCGCTCGCGAGCGGCCTCGTCGAGCGGATCGGCCAGCCGCTCGGCGCGTGCATGCATCGCGTGGTGTTCGACGAGCCCTACGCAGGTGAGGCCGCGGTCGTCGACGCGATCTACCGCGAGGAACTCCCCATCCCGGATCACACCGCCGGGTTCCGCGTCATGCTCGAAGCCTTCGAACAGCATGGCCCGTCGCTGAGTGAACACAGCCCCGTCGCCGTCGGACACCGTGTGGTGCAGGGGGGTGCCCGATTCTTCGAACCGACCCTCATCAACGACCTGGTCGAGATCAACATTGAGGATCTCGGCACGCTTGCCCCGTTGCATAACCCCGGGGCGCTGCAGGGCATCCGTGCCGCCCGGGCGGCTTTCCCCGACACGCCTCACGTCGCCGTCTTCGACACCGCCTTCCACCAGACTCTCGAGCCCCGGGCGTATACGTACGCGATCGACCGGAACACGGCACGCAAGCACCGCATCCGCAAGTACGGCTTCCACGGAACGAGCCACAAGTTCGTCAGTGAGGCAGCGGCCCATTTCCTCGACCGCCCGCTGGCGGAGCTGCGTCAGATCGTGCTGCACCTGGGAAACGGCGCCTCCGTCACCGCCATCGAGGGCGGAGCGTCGGTGGACACCTCGATGGGGCTGACACCGCTGGAAGGGCTCGTCATGGGGACGCGGTCCGGCGACATCGACCCCTCTGTGCTGCTGATCCTCGCCCGTGAGGAGGAGCTCAGTCCGAGCAAGATCGACGCGTTCTTGAACAAGCAGAGCGGACTGCTGGGCCTTGCCGGGGTGTCGGACATGCGCGACATTGAGGAACGCCGGACGCTGGGGGATCCGGAGGCGTCTCTCGCCTTCGACGTGTATATCCATCGCGTCCGTGCCTATCTCGGCGCCTACCTGGCACAACTCGGCGGAGTTGATGTCATCAGCTTCACCGCTGGCGTCGGCGAGAACTCACCCGCCGTGCGGGAGGCGGCGGTGGAGACTCTCGGGTTCGCGGGGGTGCACCTGGACGCGTCTCGCAATGAGGAGAGAAGCCCCGGAATCCGCGTGATCTCCACCGATGACTCGCCCGTGACGGTCTTGGTCGTGCCCACCAACGAAGAGTTGGAGATTGCGCGCCAGGCACTTCATGTGACAGACGTGTGAACTCGGACGGGAACGGTTCTCGGGTGAGACTGAGTGCCAGTACGCTGAGCGGGTGACTCACGAGGCACTCCCGGACCTGACCACCTACGACGCGGTGCTCTTCGATCTCGACGGCGTTCTCACGCCCACGGCCGAGGTGCATATGCACGCGTGGCAGGTGATGTTCGATGAACTGTTCGCACAGTGGAATATCGCTCCGTCGTATACCGAGAAGGACTACTTCACCTACCTCGACGGGAAGAAGCGCTACGACGGCGTTGCCAGCCTCCTCCGCAGTCGTGACGTCGAGATTCCCTGGGGCGATCCGTCCGACCCGCCGAGCGCCGATACGGTGTGCGGCGTGGGAAATCGCAAGAACGCCGTCTTCGAGAAAGTACTGCGTGAGGACGGCATTGAGCCGTACCCCGGCTCAGTCGGCCTCCTTGACCTGTTGCAGGCCGCCGGCGTCCCCATCGCCGTCGTTTCCAGCTCGAAGAATGCCGACGAGGTCCTCACCGTCGCGGGTCTTCGAGAACGCTTCCCGGTCGTGATGGACGGCGTCGTGGCCGAACGTGAGAATCTCCCGTCTAAGCCCGCCCCCGATGTATTCGTCGAAGCCGCACGAATGGTCGGGGTGGACCCTGCCCGCAGCGTCGCCGTCGAAGACGCGCACTCGGGTGTCCAGTCCGCGGCCGCGGGGGGCTTCGGCCTCGTCGTCGGTGTCGACCGTGGTGCGGGTGCCGACGAGCTCTACGCGTCCGGGGCGGACATCGTTGTCGACGACCTTGCCGAGTTCCTCTGACCCCGAGATCCCGATTCCGACCGAGAATCCTCCTCACTGAAAGGCCCGAATGATCGATCGCCTCCGCTTCCCGGTGGACCCGTGGAAGCTCATCGAGACGGCACCGTCCATCGACGATGTCGGTGTCACCGAGACGTTGTTCTCGGTCGGCAACGGATATTTGGGGCTGCGCGGCAACCAACCGGAGGGGCGCCACGCCCACGAGTACGGGACGTTTGTGAACGGCCTGCACGAGATCTTCCCCATCCAGCACGCCGAGCGTGCGTACGGGTTCGCGGAGGTCGGGCAGACGATCGTGAACGCCCCCGATGCCAAGGTCATGCGCGTGTACGTCGATGACGAGCCGCTGGCGTTCGATGTCGCCGACCTGCGCGAGTACGAGCGTGTGCTCGACTTCAAGACCGGCGTCCTCTCGCGCCACCTCATCTGGGTCACGGCGAGCGGCAAGGAGGTGAGGATCGGCTACGAGCGTCTCGTCCCGTTCCAGGAGAAGCACATCGCCGTCATGCGCATCACGGTCGAGGTCCTCAACTCCGACGCCCCCGTCACGGTCAGCTGCCAGCTCATCAATCGGCAGGACGGCCAGGACGTCTACGGTGGCACACCGACTGCGCCGCGCAAGGCCGGCTTCGACCCGCGCAAGAGCGACCAGCTCAAGGACCGCGTGCTCCTCCCACAGGAGTACTGGCAGGACGGGCTGCGCTCCGCCCTCTCCTATCAGGTGAAGGACTCCGGCATGACGGTGTCCGTCGTCGCCGACAGCTCGATCGAAACCGGGGACGAGTACGACGTGCGCACGCTCGTCGAGCCGGACATCGCCAAAGACGTGTTCCGGGTGCAGGCCAAGCAGGGCGTGCCGCTGACTGTCACGAAGATCGTCGCGTACCACACGTCCCGCGGCGTGCCCGCGCGTGAACTCGTCGAGCGGGGCCGTCGCACGCTCGACCGGGTCCGTGAGGTCGGTGTGGACACCCTCTTTGCGCAGCAGGCCGCGTGGATGGAGGCGTTCTGGGACCGCTCCGACGTCGTCATCGAGGGGCACGACACGTTGCAGCAGGCGACTCGATGGTGCCTGTTCCAGATCGCGCAGGCAGCAGCGCGCGCCGATGGGATGGGAGTCCCCGCGAAGGGCGTCTCCGGTTCCGGGTACAGCGGTCATTACTTCTGGGACACCGAGATCTACATCCTCCCGTTCCTCGCGTATACGACGCCGCTGTGGGCTCGAAACGCCCTGCGCATGCGGTACCACATGCTCGCTGCGGCCAGGAAGCGGGCCGCGAAGCTCAACGAGGCGGGCGCCCTCTTCCCGTGGCGCACGATCAACGGTGAGGAAGCTTCGGCGTACTACGCTGCGGGCACCGCGCAGTACCACATCAACGCCGACATCGCCTTCGCGTTGGCGAAGTATGTGCGTGCCACCGGGGATGAGGACTTCCTTTACCGCGAAGGCATCGACATCGCGGTGGAGACAGCGCGCATGTGGATGACCCTCGGGTTCTGGCGCTTCGACGAGGACGGGGAGCCGGACGCATTCCACATTCACGGGGTGACCGGCCCCGACGAGTACACGACCGTCGTCAACGACAACCTCTTCACGAACGTGATGGCCCGTTTCAACCTGCGCTTCGCGGCACGCGCCGTGCGCGATATGGCCGATGACGATCCGCGCGCATACGCGCACATGATCAGTCGGCTGGGTCTGGACCCCGCCGAGGTGGACACGTGGGACGCGGCCGCCGACGCGATGATGATCCCGTACAGCGAAGCCCTGGGGATTCATCCGCAGGATGCGGTCTTCCTGGAGAAGGAAGTCTGGGACCTGGAGAACACCCCAGACGATCAGCGGCCGCTGTTGCTCAACTTCCACCCGCTCGTGATCTACCGGTACCAGGTGCTCAAGCAGGCCGATGTCGTGCTGGCCCTCTTCCTGCAGGGCAACCACTTCACCGACGCGGAGAAGCTCGCAAACTTCGAGTACTACGACCCGCTGACGACGGGGGACTCAACGCTCTCCGCCGTCGTCCAGGCGATCCTCGCCGCGGAGGTCGGCTATCAGGACCTCGCCCTGGAGTACTTCACCGAGGCGATCTTCGTCGACATCGCAGACCTTCATCACAACGCCGCCGACGGAGTGCACGTCGCCTCGGCGGGCGGGGTCTGGACAGCGCTCGTGAGCGGCTTCGGTGGCATGCGCGATTACTACGGTGAGCTCTCCTTCGATCCTCGACTGCCGGCCTCCTGGCCGTCGCTCGGCTACGTCATCCATTGGCAGGGAACCAGGCTCGACGTGCACCTGACAAAGGACGAGCTGCGCATCACCGCGGGCGAGGGTGACGCCGTGCCGTTCACAGTGCGCGGTGACAAGTTCACCGTGTCTGCGGGAGAGACCATCACGGTGCCGCTGGCGGATCAGGGCGTCCTGATCGCCGGGCGTCCGACGCTGGGGGAGCTGGCCGAGTCGCGCCGCGAGGACGGATCGATGTTGTCGGCCTCCATCCCGACGGCGACGGTCGCGACGGTCGTGCCGACGGTCACCGGTGCCGTGCCGATCATCACCGCAGCCTCGCCCATCGCGGACGACTGAGCGCTCCGTGAGGTCCCCGCTTCGGTCGAGCGATCGGAGAGCGTCGGCGTTGGCCGGCAATGCGCTTCCTGCGGTGTGTGCTGAGGCGGAGACGACCGCCGTGATGTCGGAGGGACGCCGTAGTCTGTCATGGTGACCACTGCGCTGTACCGACGGTATCGACCCGAGTCCTTCGGGGAGATGATCGGGCAGTCCCAGGTGACCGAACCGCTGATGACCGCCCTTCGCGCGGATCGTGTCGGGCACGCGTACCTCTTCTCCGGACCGCGCGGTTGTGGCAAGACCACCTCGGCACGCATCCTTGCTCGCTGTCTCAACTGCGCGGCCGGGCCTACCGATACGCCCTGCGGGACGTGCGAAAGCTGCGTCGAACTCAGCCGCGACGGCGGCGGATCGCTCGACGTCGTCGAGATCGATGCCGCCTCGCACAACGGCGTCGAGGATGCGCGCGGACTGCGTGAACGGGCCATCTTCGCGCCCGCGCGCGATCGCTACAAGATCTTCATCCTCGACGAGGCACACATGGTGACGGCGCAGGGATTCAATGCGCTTCTCAAGCTCGTCGAAGAGCCGCCGGACCACGTGAAGTTCATCTTCGCGACAACGGAGCCCGAGAAGGTCATCGGGACGATCCGTTCCCGCACCCACCACTACCCGTTCCGACTCGTCGCGCCCGCAACGATGCTGGCGTATCTGGAGCAGCTGTGCGTGAGCGAAGGCGTATCGGTGGAAACCGGTGTGCTCCCGCTCGTCGTCCGCGCCGGTGGCGGGTCCGTGCGCGACACGCTCTCGCTGCTGGATCAGCTGATCGCAGGCTCGGATGCGGACTCGGTGAGTTACGACCGCGCCGTGGCGCTCCTTGGGTACACCGACGCTGCGCTCCTGGACGATGTCGTTGATGCCTTCGGGCGCCTCGATGGTGCAGCGGCGTTCGCGGCCGTCGATCGCGTGATCCAGACCGGGCAAGACCCCCGACGGTTCGTCGACGACCTGCTCGAGCGCATCCGTGACCTCATCGTCGTGGCAGCCACGGGCGACGGCGCGCGAGCTGTTCTGCGTGGAGTGTCTGCCGACGGCATCGCTCGCCTGCACGATCAAGCCGCACTGTTCGGGGCCGAGCGCCTCTCCCACACCGCGGATCTCACGATCGCCGCACTGGACGATATGTCCGGGGCGACGTCGCCGCGCTTGCAGCTGGAGCTGCTCGCGGCGCGCGTCCTCGCTGCGGGCCTCGATCGCGCCCCGGCCACGGCCGCACCCGCGACCACCCCGTCTGAACCCCGCGCTTCGGCGCCGCAGCCGATCTCTCCGGCTCCGGCCGCGGCCGCGCCGGCGCAGCCCGCGACCCCCGCACCGTCCTCTGCCCCCTCGGAAGTCGCATCGTCTCCCGAGACTGCCCCACGCGGTGAGCCAGCGCACGAATCGGCATCCGCTCCCGCGACGGACGAGCACCCCCGCTCCGCGCAGAGTAGCTCGCAGCCCGCGCAAGACGACTCGGGAACCGCGCAGGACGATCCGCTCTCGTCACCTCCCGAAGCCACGACTGCGCCCGCCGAGGGGTCCGCTGCGCGCGAGCCGGTCACGCTGACGGCCATCCAGCATTCCTGGGATGACATCCTCGCGCGCCTCGAGCCGATAAGCCGCTCCTCCTGGATGCTTGCCACGGCAGCGCGCCCGATCGCCTACTCCGACGACGATGTGCTGACCCTGGCTTTCCAGAGCGCCAAGGATGTGAGCGCCTTCAAGAGGCTCGCGGACGGCAAAGGCCCGAGCGAGGACCTTCGCCAGGCCATCCATGGGATCCTCGGGGTGCGTGTGAAGTATCTCGCGAAGGTCGACGAGTCTGGCGGACCCGCTGACGACGGGCCCAGCGACGGCGGGCCCGGTGGCGGACCCACGCCGACACCGCCCGTACCCCCCGGGGGAAGCTCGGCGGCGTCCTCATCGGTCGCAGCGCCCCGCGCGTCCGTCACCGATTGGGCGGTCGCTGCGATCCCGGCCGGTGACGATGAGGAGCCCGCAGCCCCGCGCGCCGCCGTTCCGTTCGCTGTCGATGATGACCCGGAGGAGGCTGCGATCTCCCCGCAGCACACGGTCACGATGACGCAGGAGGGTGATGTCTCGACGGAGGCGTACGAGGCGCCCGAGGGTGAAGAGGACGAGACCGTGCCGCCTGTGAACGCGGACGCACCGTTGCCGCCGCGCACGGTTCCGAGCAATCCGCACGCACGTTCCGGCGGCATCCAACGTGTCGGAGAAGCCGTCGTCCGGCAGATCCTCGGCGCGAAGTTCATCCGTGAAGAGCCCTACACACCGCCGACGAGGTTCAGCTGATGTACGACGGGATCGTTCAGGATCTCATTGACGAGTTCGGCAGACTGCCCGGGATCGGTCCGAAGTCCGCGCAGCGGATCGCGTTCCACATCCTGCAGACGCCGACCTTCGATGTCGCTCGCCTCTCGCACTTGCTCGGGGAACTGCGCGAGCGGGTGCGCTTCTGCGAGGTCTGCGGCAATGTGTCCGAGCAAGAGCGATGCTCGATCTGCCGTGATCCGCGGCGCGACAGCACCCTCATTTGCGTTGTCGAAGATGCGAAGGATGTCGCTGCAATCGAACGCACGCGCGAGTTCCGCGGCCTCTACCACGTACTGGGTGGGTCGATCAGCCCTATCGCGGGCATCGGGCCCGATGATCTCCGCATCGCACAGCTGATGCAGCGTCTCGCCGACGGCACCGTGCAGGAGGTCATCCTCGCGACAAACCCCAATCTGGAGGGGGAGGCGACCGCCACGTATCTCAGTCGGCTGCTGCTGAGCCTTGAGATCAGCGTCACCCGGCTCGCGTCGGGTCTTCCCGTCGGCGGCGACCTCGAGTACGCCGACGAAGTCACCCTCGGCCGCGCTTTTGAAGGCCGCCGCAAACTCTGACACGGCCATGTGTCGCCGAGCGCGGCGTCCACTTCCCTAGAATGGACGATCGGGCGTCCCCTTCGGACGTCTGTGCTCAGGAGTAGGACACGTGGCTCTCATCGTTCAGAAGTACGGCGGATCGTCCGTCGCCGACGCCGACAGCATCAAGCGCGTTGCCAAGCGCATCGTAGACACTCGCCGCGGTGGCCACGACGTGGTCGTCGCCGTCAGTGCGATGGGTGACACGACCGATGAGCTGCTCGACCTCGCTCACGCGGTCGCGCCGATCCCCGCACCGCGCGAGCTCGACATGCTTCTTTCCAGCGGTGAGCGTATCTCGATGGCGCTCCTCGCGATGGCAATCCATTCGATGGGCTTCGAGGCGCGCTCGTTCACGGGCAGTCAGGCCGGCATGATCACGACGGCTGAGCACGGCTCCGCCCGCATTGTCGATGTCACCCCGTTCCGCGTGCGGGAAGCCCTCGATGACGGTGCCATCGTCATCGTCGCGGGTTTCCAGGGCTTCAACCGCGACACCCGCGACATCACGACGCTCGGGCGTGGCGGGTCGGATACGACCGCGGTCGCCCTCGCTGCCGCTCTCGACGCAGACGTGTGCGAGATCTACAGCGACGTGGACGGCATCTTCACCGCCGACCCTCGGGTCGTCCCCCGTGCCCGCAAGCTCAACGTCGTCTCCGCCGAAGAGATGCTTGAACTCGCCGCGAACGGCGCCAAAGTGTTGTACATCCGTGCCGTGGAATATGCACGGCGCCACGGTGTCATGATCAATGCTCGGTCCACATTCTCCTCGGGGCAGGGTACGTACGTGCTCGCCGAAGGAATGACGGCACCGGAAGGAAGTGAGGCAGATCAGATGGAAGAGCCCGTCGTCGCCGGAGTCGCGACCGACCTCAGCCAGGCCAAGATCACGGTGATCGGCGTGCCAGACGTGCCCGGCAAGGCCGCCGAGATCTTCAAGATCGTTGCGCGCAGCGGCGCGAACGTCGACATGATCGTGCAGAACGTGTCGGCTGCCGCGACCGGACGCACCGATATCTCCTTCACCTTGCCCAAGGCTGCAGCCAGTGCTGCACTGCGCGCGCTCGCACACGAGCAGGCCGATGTCGGTTTCGAGAATCTCGTCCACGACGACCAGATCGGCAAGCTTTCCGTGGTCGGTGCCGGGATGCGTGCCCACTCGGGTGTGTCGGCGACGTTGTTCGAGGCGCTGTCGACGACCGGCATCAACATCGAGATGATCTCCACCTCAGAGATCCGGATCTCCGTCGTCGTGCGTGGTGACGACCTGGCTGAAGCCGCGCGCGTCGTCCACACCGCGTACGGCCTGGACGGGGACACCGAGGCGGTCGTCTACGCCGGCACGGGGCGCTGACCCTTCGTGCCTGGCTCGACCGGGTCAGGCGCGGCCGAGCGCTCGAACGCGCTCGTCGTGACCGATGATCGCGTGCGGGCCCTGATTCACGCTCAGCTTCCGGAGCTAACCGACGAGCCGATCGCGCGTCTGCGCTCCTCCGGCACCGTGAACGCCATCTATCGCGTCGGCGACCATGTCGGGCGCTTCCCGCTCATGCGCACGTGGGGCGACCCAGTCGCGGAGGCTGAGGTCCTGAGAACCGTCGGCCCGCAGGTAACCGCGCGTGTCCCCGAGGTTTACCACGTGGGCGCGCCCGACGAGGACTACGACAGCCCCTGGCTCCTGTGCGACTGGATCGTGGGCGATCCCGCGGTTCCGGGTCGGGGGGAGCTCGCGCTTGCCGACGATCTTGCGACGGTCCTGGAGGACCTTGCCGCGATCGACCCGACGGGCGTGCGCCCGTCCTATCGCGTGTCGCTCGCCTCGCACGATGCCGCGACGCGGGACGGCCTCGCGCAGGCTGCGGACCTCATCGACTCGGCCGCGTTGGAGCAACTGTGGGAGATCTGCCTCGCCGCACCCGCCTGGGCGGACGCGCCCCGGTGGGTGCACAGCGACCTCCTCTGGGGGAACCTCCTGGTCACGGACGATCGCCTCGTCGCGATCCTCGACTGGGAGGCGGCCGGGGTCGGCGATCCCGCTGTGGACCTCATGGCGGCGTGGAGCGTCTTGACGCCGGAGGCGAGGACGCACCTGCGCGCACGTCTCGGCGTCGATGACGCGATGTGGCTCCGGGGGAGGGGGTGGGCCCTCGCGCAGGCGGCGATCGCCCTGCCGTACTACCGCGAATCGAATCCGCCGGTCGCCTCACACTCGGTGCACGTGCTGCGTGCACTCGTGGCAGACGAGCACGCAAACTGAGGAAGGTGTCCGTTTTACGGCCCCAGCCGAGGATCCGGCACCACTAGAATCGGTGCATTCCCCCCCTTCGAACCCGAGGTCATCCATGAGCAACATCTCCGATTCCGGACTCTCCGTCGCCGTCGTCGGCGCCACCGGCCAGGTGGGTGCCGTCATGCGGGAGATCTTGGCGGAACGTGACTTTCCGGTACGAGAACTGCGCCTGTTCTCCACGGCCCGCTCGGCCGGGACCGAGATCGATTACCGCGGGCACACCGTCGTCGTCGAGGATGTCGCGACCGCCGACCCGTCCGGGATCGACATCGCGCTCTTCTCCGCAGGAGCCACCGGGAGTCGCGCCCACGCGCCCCGGTTCGCGGACGCCGGAGCGATCGTCATCGACAACTCGAGCGCGTGGCGGATGGACCCCGACGTGCCGCTCGTCGTCAGCGAGGTCAACCCGCACGCCATCACCGAGGCGCGCAAGGGGATCATCGCCAACCCGAATTGCACCACGATGGCCGCCATGCCCGTGCTGAAGGTCCTCGACACCGAAGCGGGCCTCGAGCGCCTGATCGTCTCGACCTATCAGGCCGTCTCGGGCTCGGGTCTTGCCGGTGCACGGGAACTGCTCGGCCAGGTCGAGAGCGCCCTGGAGCAGGGCACCACGATCGACCTCGTCCACGATGGTTCCGCGGTTCGCTTCCCCGCGCCGGAGAAGTACGTCGCGCCCATCGCCTTCGACGTCATCCCCCTCGCGGGAAGCATCGTCGATGACGGGGAGAACGAGACCGACGAGGAGAAGAAGCTGCGCAACGAGAGTCGCAAGATTCTCGAGCTGCCCGACCTGCGCGTTGCGGGCACCTGCGTGCGCGTGCCGGTCTTCACGGGGCACTCTCTCTCGATCCACGCCGAGTTCGCGCGCCCGATCACGCCTGAGCGCGCCGAGGCCGTCCTCTCTTCCGCGCCCGGTGTCGTCCTCACCGATGTACCGACTCCGCTGGAGGCGGCAGGCAACGACCCGAGCTACGTCGGGCGCATCCGCGCTGACCAGTCCGCGCCCGAGGGCAAGGGGCTCGTGCTGTTCATCAGCAACGACAACCTCCGCAAGGGGGCTGCACTCAACACGGTGCAGATCGCCGAACTCGTCGCCGCAGGCCTTGCTGCTCGCACCGCCTGATCACCTCGTCGCCCGTTTCAGTGCGGTGCGCAGACGCGCCTATGCTTGACAGGTGAGCAGAGTCGTCGATGTCGTGCTGATCGGCGGTGGCATCATGAGTGCCACCCTTGGAACCCTCCTGAAGCGCTTGCAGCCGGACTGGGAGATCGTCATCTTTGAGCGCCTGGGCGAGGTTGCCCAGGAGAGTTCGAACGCGTGGAACAACGCCGGCACCGGGCATGCCGCCCTGTGCGAGCTGAACTACATGCCCGAAGCTCCTGACGGGTCGGTCGATCCGGCTAAGGCCGTGACCATCAACGAACAGTTCCAGCAGAGCCGTCAGCTGTGGACCTCGTTCGTCGCCGACGGGACCTTGCAGGAGCCGTCCACGTTCATCCACGCCACGCCGCACATGACCTTCGTACAGGGAGAGAAGGACGTCGCGTACCTCAAGAAGCGGTACGAAGCGCTGAAAGACCAGCCCCTGTTCGCCGGGATCGAGTTCTCCGAGGACTCGCGCGTCATCAATCAGTGGGCCCCTCTGCTGATGCAGAACCGGCGCAAAGGCGAGCCGTTTGCCGCCACCCGTATTCCCGCCGGGACCGACGTCGACTTCGGCGCCGTCACCCGGCAGCTCTTCGACCACCTCGTCGAAGAAGGCGCGCACGTGCGCCTGGACACCGAGGTGCGCTCACTCAAGCGGCGCAAGGATGGGGTCTGGCGGGTCGGTTTCCGCCACCTCATCGGATCGACTCCGGGCTCTGTCGACGCGCGCTTCGTCTTCGTCGGGGCCGGTGGCTGGGCGATCAAGCTGTTGCAGAAGTCGGGCATCAAGGAGATCGACGGCTACGGCGTCTTCCCGATCGGCGGTCAGTTCCTCAAGACGACGAACCCCGAGATCGTTTCGCAGCACCAGGCGAAGGTCTACTCGCAGGCCTCCGTCGGGGCGCCGCCCATGTCGGTGCCGCACTTGGACACTCGGGTCGTCGATGGCGAGTCCTCGCTCCTGTTCGGGCCCTTCGCGACCTTCAGTCCCAAGTTCCTCAAGAAGGGGAAGATCTGGGACCTCGTCGCGCAAGTGCGCCCGAAGAACCTCGGCACGATGCTCAAGGTCGCTTTCGACAACCCGGGCCTCATCAAGTACTTGGTCGGCGAACTGCTCAAGAACCACAAGCGCAAGGTCGACTCGCTGCGCACGTTCATGCCGACCGCCCGAGACGAGGACTGGGAGCTGATCCAGGCGGGCCAGCGCGCACAGGTCATGAAGAAGGATCCCGAGAAAGGGCCGATTCTCCAGTTCGGCACCGAGGTGGTGACGGGTGCAGACGGCACGATCGCGGGTCTGCTGGGTGCTTCGCCCGGCGCATCGACGGCGGCGTCGATCATGCTCTCGCTGCTTGCGACCTGCTTCCCGGATCGCTTCTCGCAGTGGGAGCCGACCCTCCGGGAGCTGATCCCCAGCTTCGGCGAGAAGCTCAATCCCGACCCCGAGGCCGCGCGGGCATCTGTGGAGCGAACGGCTGAGGCGCTGAACATCAACGTATGACCCACCGGATCGTTCGCACGGTAGGCGCGGATGCGCTCTTCACACCCCTGCAGGTCGGCTCGACGACGATCCCGAACAGGATTGCGCAGACCGCGCACTCCAAGCAGTACTCCGACCGGGTGGAGTCCCCACGCGAGACCGCCTATTGGGTACGGCGTGCGCAGGGCGGGTGCGGGCTGTTCATCGCGGGCAACCACTTCGTGCACCCGAGCGGGTCCATCCGGGGGTTCGAAGACGGGTTCGATCCAGCGGGAATCGGCCCGGCACGGGCAATGACCGACGCGGTGCACGACGCGGGCTCACGGATCTTCGTCCAGCTCAATCACCATGGCGCGCAGGCGACCGCTGACGGCCGCGACGGCCCGCGGCCGGTGTATTCGCCGTCGCGGATGATCTCGCCGTCCACCTCTCTCGCCACGCGGGAAGCAAGTCATGCCGATCTGCGTTCCTTCGCGGACGGCTGGGCGCGATCAGCCGTCCATGCACGAGAGGCCGGATTCGACGGGGTCGAAGTGCACATGGCGCACGGCTATCTGCTCCACCAGTTCTTCTCGCCCCTCTACAACGCGCGACAGGACGGGTACGGGGGAGACCTCGAGGGACGAACGAGGTTCCCGCGTGAGGTGCTCTCCGCTGTCCGCGCGGCCGTCGGGGACGACTTCACCGTCGGCATCCGCATTGTCGCCGATGAAGTCCATCCGCGTGGGTTGGACGCCGCGCAGATGAGGACCATCATCGCGCGCTTGCAGGAGGAGGCGAAGATCGACTTCCTCGACCTCGCCACCGGCGGCTATCACAACGTCCACTACGTCTTCCCCTCGTCCGCGGTCCCTGCCGCGTGGCTGCGAGAGCGCGCTCGCGAGGTCAAGCGAGCGTTTCCGGATACGCCCGTCTTCGCCGTCGGCGCGGCCGAGTCCGTTGAACGTGCCGGTGAGGTCATCACTGAGGGCATCGCCGACGTCGTCGGGCTCACCCGCGCGCAGATCGCCGACCCCGACCTGGCTCACAAACTGCGCGACGGTGGAGACATCCAGCACTGCATCCGCCTGAACCAGGGGTGCCTCGGGCGGGGCAGCCGCGGGTTGCCCGTGTCCTGCACCGTGAACCCGATCGCGGGTCGTGAGCGAGAGCGTCCGCCGCGCCCCCGCACGGCGACGCCCCGCCGGTTCGCCGTCGTGGGAGGAGGACCAGCGGGGATGCGTGCCGCGATCGAGCTCGCACGTGACGGGCATCGGGTGACCCTGCACGAGCGGGAGGCGGAGCTGGGAGGTCAGCTTCGATATGCGCGGCGTGTGCCCGGGCGAGAGACGGTCGGGTTGCTCGTCGACGATCTCACCCGTGACCTCCTCCGCGCCGGCGTCGAGGTGAGGCTGCTCTCAGACGGGCCGGGGAGCGACACGGTGGACGAGGTCATCGTCGCGACCGGCGCCCGGGTGCCGCAGACGACCTCGTTGGCATTCGGAAGCGCCATGCCGCAGCCGATGCCTCCCGGGGTGCGTACGGCAGCGGACATCCTGAGCGCGCCCGATCGGCTCACCGGGAGGGTCGCTGTCGTGGACAGTGACGGGACGGCGTACGCCTCAGGACTCGTGCTGATGCTCCTACCGCACGTGGAGCGGCTGGAGCTTGTGTCCGGGTTCGAAGTGCCTTTCCCGCACGTCGGAGCCGGGTATGACCGCCAGCTTCTCCTCGAAACACTCGGAGCGCACGGCGGCTTCCGCAGACACGCGAGTCACGTCGTTGAGTCCGTGTCTTCGCTGCGCGTGCGGGACACGCTCACGGGCGTGGTCACCGAGCTGGACGTGGACACGGTCGTCGCAATCGAGCCGCGAGAGTCTGTCGTACCGGAGCTGCCCGCCGACGTCCGCTCGGTCACCATCGGCGATGCCCTTGCTCCGCGCACGATCGACTCTGCCATCTTCGAAGCCGTCGAACTCGCCTACCGCGAGGCGGGCATGGCGGAGGTCGTATGAGTGCGCGGCTAGACACTCCCGGGGGCCGCGACCGCGCCGCGAACGCGGGAGTGGCACACGTTCGCGGCGATGCCCCACAGGCGGAGCGCGGCTGCGCGCGGCGCGGAGGTGTGTCGCAGGTTCGCCTGGAATTCTCGCCGGTGGAGCGCGGCTGCACGCGGACGGCGAAGGAGGCAACGTCGTGAGGCTGTGGTCCTTGGATCCCGCGGTCCTCGATCGGGCCGCTCTGGTTGCATGCTGGCGAGAGGGATTGCTCGCGCAGAAGGTGCTTGCTGGCGGGACGAAGGGCTACACCCGCCATCCTCAGCTCCAGCGGTTCCGTGAACAGGCCGACCCGCTGGCGGCGATCGGTCACTTCCTGGAGAGCCTGCAGCAGGAGGCGACCGCTCGCGGGTACCGCTTCGACCTCACGCGTGTTCTTCGCACGGGGGAGCCGTCTCCTGCCATCCCGGTCACCGACGGACAGGTCCGCCTGGAGCGTGATCATCTGCGCGCCAAGGTAACGGTACGTGATCCCGACTGGCTGTCGCGGGTTGTTGATGACCCCCGCGCGTCGCCGACGTTCGTGATCGTGCCCGGTCCCGTCGAGGACTGGGAGCGCGCCACGTCGCCTCTCTCGAACTCGTAGACTCGGCGGGTGGCCAAGCTTTACTTCCGATACGGGGCGATGAATTCCGGTAAATCCACCGCCCTTCTGCAGGCCGCCTACAACTACGAAGAGCGTGGGCAGCGCGTCCTGCTCGCGAAGCCCGCCGTTGATACCAAGGGCGCAGACGAGATCTCCAGCAGGCTCGGCGTGAACCGCACGGTGGATTTCCTCATCGGCGCCACCGACAATCTCCGGACGCTCGTGACGCAGCACCGGGAACGCGTGCGCCAGGATGCGGCGCAGACGCTCCTCCCGGAAGACCCGGCGGCGGCTGAGGTCGACGTGGCCTGCCTCCTCATCGATGAGGCGCAGTTCCTGACCCCGACCCAGGTGGACGACCTCCTGCGGGTCGTCGTCGAGGATGGGCTTCCCGCGTTGGCTTATGGCATTCGGACGGATTTCCAGACGCGGGCCTTCCCCGGGTCCGCACGCTTGCTCGAACTCGCGCACAGCCTGGAGGAGCTCAAGACCATCTGCCGGTGCGGACGCAAGGCGCTCTTCAACGCCCGTCTCGTGGGTGGAGCCTTCGTCTTCGACGGCGACCAGGTTGCCATCGACGAGCTGTCCGCCGACCGTGTGACCTACGAGTCGATGTGTGCGGAGTGCTACCTCCGCGCCTCCGGCGGCCGCCTCACCTGACCCCCACCCCTCCGCCGCCTCACCCACCGCCTCACCCCACCGCCGCACTTCCGCCCCTGCCGCCCCGCCTCGCCGCTCCTCCCCGCCGCTCCTCCGTCCCACTGAGCACAACTGCGGCGTCGACGCGTGACACGCCGCCCCGCACCCGCCGGAGCTCGGCGTGTCGGGTCTGCACGCCGCAGTTGTGCTGGGCTCCTCGACCCGCGCTGAGGCCAGTGGTCGACGGAGGGCGGTCGCGGAGCGCATCGGGAAGTGTGCACAACTGCGGCGTCGACGTGAGACACGCCGCCCCGCACCCGCCGGAACGCGGCGTGTTGGTTCTTTACGCCGCAGTTGTGCGTGTCGTGGGGAGCGAAGGGGAGCTGCCGGCGGACGGGGGGCATCCGGGGACGCTCCGCCCGCCGTTTGCCGACGGCGGGCGGAGCGGAGTAGTGTGGTCAGACCACATGCCTGCCGTTGCCGCCACCACGTCCGCCCCCCGCGCCTGGGAGGGCGTTCTTCGGCGTATCGAGGCGGACCTGCTCAGCGGCACGCTCGTCCCCGGTGACCGTCTGCCCGGCGAGCGTGAGCTCGCGAGCACGCTCGGAGTCGGCCGCTCCAGCGTTCGTGAGGCACTGCGGGTACTCGAAGCCATGGGACTGGTCCGCACAGCGGTGGGTTCCGGGCCGTCAGCAGGCGCGTTCGTGGTCGCGGCCCCAGGGGCGGGCCTTGCGCAGCTTCTGCGCCTCCAAGTGGCCTCTCGCGCCTTCCCCGTCGCCGACGTCGTCGCATACCGCTTGCTGCTCGAGGAGTGGGGTGTTTCCGCGGCCGCCGAGCGCAGCGCAGTCATCGACGACGCGGCACAGCTGCTCATCGCGATGGATGACACGGCCCTGTCCCGGAATGAGTTCCTGGCACTGGATGCGCAGTTCCACATCGCGCTGGCCCGCGCGAGCGGAAACGCTGTCGTCGAAGCCAGCATGGCGGGACTGCGCTCCGCCGTCGAGGAGTACGTCACCAGCGGCGCGGAGGCCCTCGGGTCCCATTGGGACGCCATGCGTGACACCCTCCACGCCGAGCACACAGCGATCATGGCCGCCATCTCCGGCGGCAACCCCGAGCTCGCGCGCACGCTCGTGGGCGCGCACATCATCGACTATCACGCGGCGACCGATACGGCGTCGCGCAACGAGAAAGGAACCCACCGTGGTTGAGCGTCAGCTTCCGAAACTCGGCGAGATCTTCGAACTCATGCAGTTCAAGAAGCCGGAACTGAACTTCAAGAAGGCGCGCCTCGAAAGTGCCCTCACGATCTCAGACCTCCGCAAGGTTGCCAAGCGTCGCACTCCGAAGGCGGCTTTCGACTACACCGATGGCGCGGCGGAGGGCGAACTGTCGATCGCTCGCGCCCGCGAAGCCTTCGAGGACATCGAGTTCCACCCGGACATCCTGCGCCCCGCGGAGAACGTCGACATGTCGGTCGAGATCCTCGGCGGCCCCTCGGCCCTGCCGTTCGGTATCGCGCCGACGGGATTCACGCGCCTCATGCAGACCGAAGGCGAGATGGCCGGCGCGGGTGCCGCGGGTGCCGCGGGCATCCCGTTCACTCTGTCCACGCTTGGCACGAGTTCCATCGAGGCGGTCCGTGCCGCCAACCCGCGTGGACGCAACTGGTTCCAGTTGTACGTCATGCGCGACCGCGAGATCTCCTACGGGCTGGTCAAGCGCGCCGCCGAGGCGGGCTTCGACACGCTCATGTTCACGGTCGACACCCCGGTCGCGGGCGCCCGTCTGCGTGACAAGCGCAACGGCTTCTCGATCCCGCCGCAGCTCACGCTCGGAACCATCATCAACGCGATTCCGCGTCCGTGGTGGTGGATCGACTTCCTGACGACTCCCACGCTCGAGTTCGCGTCGCTCACCACCACCGGTGGCACCGTGGGTGAGCTTCTCAACTCCGCGATGGACCCGACCATCAGCTACGACGACCTCGCCGTGATCCGCGAAATGTGGCCCGGCAAGATTGTCATCAAGGGTGTGCAGAACGTTCCCGACGCGAAGCGCCTGGTCGATCTCGGCGTGGACGGGATCATCCTCTCCAACCACGGCGGGCGCCAGCTCGACCGCGCGCCCGTGCCGTTCCGGTTGCTGCCCGAGGTCGTTCGTGAGGTCGGCAAGGACGCGACGGTCATTGTCGACACCGGCATCATGAACGGCGCCGACATCGTCGCTTCTCTGGCGCTCGGTGCCAAGTTCACACTGATCGGCCGTGCGTACCTCTACGGACTGATGGCCGGCGGACGCGCGGGCGTGGACCGCACGATCGAGATCCTGCGCAGCGAAATCGAACGCACGATGAAGCTCCTCGGCGTCTCCTCGATCGAGGAGCTCGAGCCGCGCCACGTGACACAGCTGCGCAGGCTGGAGCCGATCGTGCAGGAGGGTTCCCGCGCGTCGGTCGACGCCTGACCTCAGCCGTCAGGTGATCGATACGGAGACTTCGACCGCGTAGTCGTCGTCCCCGGTGCCGATCACGCTCTGGCGCACCTCGATTTCATCGAGCGCGCCAGGGCGATCGGCGATCGCATCGAAGAGCCCGACGATGGCGGGGTGGAGCGCACCGTCTGGCAGCTCCTCCCCGCCGGTTGGTCGCCAGACTGCGACCAGCTCGCGACGTGCCGGGAGCACGGCACTGATGGAGTCGGGCCCGCCCGCGCCCTGGGGCGCCTCGCGCGTGGTCGGCCAGCAGCACACCAGTTCGACGGTGTCACGGTCTCCCGCCCGCAGCGCGGTCCAGAACGGCCCTGAGGGGCCTAATCCGGCGGCCTGGATTCGGGCGAACAGCGAGCCGAAGATGTCGTTCGCATCCTCCTCGTGCAGGTCCGAATCATCGGCCACCGAGAGCGGGATGATCTGCCCCACGTACGGCTGTGCGGGCATCGTCCGCTCCGTGACGGTGACCGGCGCTGCGAGCGCGCGGATGGTGAGCTCCGCCGACGCGATCGCACGCTCTTCTCGCTCGCGTTCTCGCAGGAGATGGGCGTGATGGTGCGCGAGGGCGTCGGTGGGGCTCCCCGTGGCGACGGCCTCGGCGACCTCCGCGAGCGGCACGCCCGCGTCCCGAAGCGCACGAATGATGACGCCGGAGCGTACCTGGCTCTCGTCGTAGCTGCGATATCCCGACTGATCGTCAACCTCGGCCGGCACCAGCACACAGGTCCGGTCGTAGTGCCGCAGCGCCTTGACGCTCAATCCGGTCAACCCGGAGAACTCACCGATCTTCAACATGAGTCCAGCATCGCGCCTCCCGTAAGGGGAGGGTCAAGCCAGCGAGATCGGAAGGGTCGGAAGGAGCGTGCGAAGAGCCTCGGCCGTGTCCTCCCAGCCCTCCACCGCGTGGCAGGGCACGCCCATCGCGAGCACGGGGTAGTCGTTGCCATGCTCGTCGAGCCGATCCCCGAAGAAGAGCATGTCGTCCAGCGCAATGCCGGTGGCAGCGGCGAGCTTGTTCATGCCGTAGGCCTTGTCGATGCCGCGATGGGTGATGTCGACGGAGGTGGAACCGCCGGAGCGCACCTCGAGATCGGGGATGCGAGCGGCCACGGCATCTCGGAGGGTGTTCTTCTTCTCGTCGGTCGGGTCCCAGGCGACCTTCGCGTCGAGGGGCGCGGACTGGCCGAGCGCGGAGAAGGTGATCTGCGAACCTCGGTCCTCGAGGATCTCGCCCCAGGGCTTGTCCTCCCAGAGGCCGAGGCGGCGCGCTTCCTCCTCGACAGCCGTCAGGGCGCGCTGCTTCTCGTCCTCGGTGAGGCTGAGCGCGTACACCTCGCGAATGCCGGACGCGTCGACACGGTAGTACTGCGTGCCGCACGTGGGGAGGAGGTGGAGGTTCGCGAGGACGGTGGGGTGCGCCTCCGGCAGTCGCTCGATGACCTGCGTCTTGAACTGCTGGAGCTGCCCACCGGAGATGATGGCGACCTCGACGCGCTCCGCGAGTGCGATGAGCAAGCGTCCGATCTCGGGATCGATGGCGCTTTTTGAGGGGGCAAGAGTGTCATCCAGATCGAACGCGATCAGACGCGGTGACGACATGGACCCTTGACCCCCGGAGCAACGATGACGTGCCGCTTCCTCGACGCGGCACACCGCTCAAGCTTAGCCGGGCGACGCCTTCAGCCATACCGGTCGGGGTGCGCCCTACGGCCACTCCACACACCGCGATGCGGTGCGCGGAGCCTCGGGCCGCAGGGGCCCGGAAGTCATCCTCGCGGGAATGGCTGAAGGCGCCACCCTTGCGGGCGACGCCTTCAGCCATACCGGTCGGGGTGCGCCCTACGGCCACTCCACACACCGCGATGCGGTGCGCGGAGCCTCGGGCCGCAGGGGCCCGGAAGTCATCCTCGCGGGAATGGCTGAAGGCGCCACCCTTGCGGGCGACGCCTTCAGCCATACCGGTCGGGGTGACAGGATTTGAACCTGCGGCCTCTTCGTCCCGAACGAAGCGCGCTACCAAGCTGCGCCACACCCCGTGGCAACCCTCCGAGTCTACCCGACTGACCACGCCGCCACGAATCCTCGCGGGGAAAGATGCGAACTGCGATCAGGAAACGGCGCGCAGGGTCAGGACCGATGCTTCCGGAAGGCACGCGAATCGGATCGGGGCATAGATCGAGTGCCCAAGGCCTGCTGAGACGTTGAGTGGGACAGTCCGCCCGCCCGCCGACCACTCCGATAACCCCCGCGCCTGATCGAGCGGGATGTCGCAGTTCGCGACAATCGCCTTGGGGGAGAAGGGAATCCGTACCTGGCCACCGTGGGTGTGCCCGGCGAAGAGGATGTCCGCGCCATCGGTGACGAACTGGTCCAGCACCCGGCGGTAGGGCGCATGCGTGACACCAATCGTGAAGTCCGGCGTTCCGGGATCACTCTTCAGCGCATCCGCGACAGCGTCGAGGTCGTCCCAGTCGCGGTGGGCATCATCGACACCGAACGTTCGGATCGACAGCCCCCGCACGTCAACGTCTGCGACCGCGTTGTTGAGATCCTGCCAGCCCAGCTCGTCTGTGAAGAAGGAGTCCATCGCCTCGGTGTCGAGTCGGTCTGCTTCTCCCGTGTGCTCGGATGGGCCCATGAAGTAGCGGAACGGGTTCCGCGCGCTCGGTGCGTGAATGTCGTTCGAGCCGTGCACGAACACGCCGGGGACTCCGCGGAACGGCGCCAGCGCGCGGCGGACGCCATACAGGCCGTCGGCGTGCCCCAGGTTGTCGCCCGTATTCACGATGAAGTCGGGCTGCACGGTCTCCGCGAGCTGAGCCACCCAGTCCTGCTTGCGGTGCTGCCAGGGCGCCATGTGCAGGTCGGACACGTGCAGAACTTTGAGCGTGGGGCTCCCGGCAGGAAGAACCGCAAGATCATGCTGGCGCAGGGTGAACCAGAACCGCTCAATGGTGGTCGCCCACACGGCAACCCCCACTCCCGCAGCGCCGAGCGCTGCGAGGGTGGGGAGTGCTTTGTTGGTGTGTGTTCCCGTCACGTCAGCAGCTCGTGCTGTCGTACTGGATCGTGACGCGGTCGTTTCGGTTGACGGACTCACCGGCGCCCGGACTCGTGCCCGTCACCTGATCGGGGGTATCGGCCGCTTCCTCATCCGGACGCTCGCCCTCTTCACCCTCGTTATCGCCTTCGTCGTCGTTTCCGCCACCGACGTCGTTACACTGCATGCCGATGTTGGTGAACCCAGCATCGCGCAACGCGGACTCGGCATCCTGTGGGCTTCCGCCGACGCTCGGAACGGTCACGCCGTCGCCGTTGGACGGGCGAATCGTCACGGTCGAACCGGCGATCACACGACCGGCACCGGGGTCCTGCGCCGCGATGGTGCCCTCGGCCTGACCGCTGTCGACCTCGCTTCCGACGACGACGGTGAAGCCGGCGTTGGTGAGGATCGTGCGGGCATCGTCGACGCTGCGGCCGATGACGTTCGGCAGGTTCGAGTACTGCTGACGCGTGAGGTCGTCGTCGGGCCCGGGGAAGGCTTCGCCGCCGTACTTGGCATTCGCGGCGCGCTGGATCTCCGGCCAGATGGCGTTTCGGATGCGGCTGAGCTGCCACCCGTTCTCGTATTGGCCGTTGAGCTTGACCCTGCCTTCGACATTGCCGACCCAGACGACGGAGGCGACTTCAGTGCTGGCGCCGTCCATCCAGGTGTGCTCGTACTCGTGGATACCGGTCTTACCGAAGATCGGCGTTCCGTCGTAGGTCTTGGCTCCCACGCCGGTGCCGTCCATCACGGATTCCAGCACCCAGGCCGACGTCGAGGCGACGGCCTCTGTCATCACGCGCTCACAGGTGGTCTCCGGAGCGGGAAGCTCGTTGCCGTCCGAGTCGGTGACCCGGTCGATCGCCTTCGGCTCGCACAGGATCCCGTTTGCAGCGATCGCGGCATACGCTGCGGCCATGTCGATCGGGGCGACGTTGGAGGAGCCCAGCACGTTATACGGCTCGTTGTTGTCGTCGAGCGGCGTGCCGTCCCCGCGCGTGACGCCCATCTTCATCGCGACCTCGTTGGTGGAGCACACGGTGATCTGTTCTGCCATCGCGAGGAAGCCGGAGTTCAGCGAGTCTGCGGTGAATCTCTTCACCGTGCCGACGTAGCCGGGACTCTGCTCGAAGTTACCGACGTGGCCGGCCTGTCCGGTGTTGTCGGTCGGGACCTCCTGCACATCATCGCCACAGGTCTTGACCTGTTTCGTGCCGATGCGTCCGTTGACCACGGCGTTGGCAGACTTCCCCTGTTCGAGCCAGTTCACGAGGCTGAACGTCTTATAGGTAGACCCGGCGGACCACCCGATGCCGCCGTTGTTGGCCTGGCGCACGTTGAAGTTGATCGCAGACTTATTGGGATCGTCCGTTTCGCCCGCCGTGTACTCCGTGTTCTGCACCATCGACAGGACCCGGCCGGTGCCGACTTCGACCTGGATGGCGGAGGATCCGAGCTCCATGTAGTCCACCGAGGAGGGGACGATCTCCATCGCCTCGCTCGCCGTCGACTGGAGGTCAGGGTCGAGCGTCGTGTACACCTTGAGACCGCCGCGGCGGAGGGTTGCGGTGCGCTCTTCGGCGGTCTCGCCGAACGCCTCGTCGTTCTCGATGACGGTGCGGACATAGTCGCAGAAGTACTCGGCGCCGGAAGCCATCGAGCAGCCCTGAGCACGCGGAGTGATCTTCGGTTCGATCGGGGCCTCGCGTGCCTCTGTGTATTCCGCTTCGGAGATCTTTCCGTCGGTGTACATGCGGTAGAGCACGTAGTTGCGCCGGTCCAGCGTCTCGGCGTACCCGTTCGCCTCGCCGTTGGTCTCACTGTTCGGCAGGTCGATGCGGTAGAAGTTCGGTGCCTTCACGATGCCGGCAAGTGCTGCGGCCTGGCTGAGTGTTAGGTCGTTGGCGCTGACGCCGAAGTAGTACTCCGCGGCGGCGCCGATGCCGTATACGTCACCACCGAAGCTGGCGATGTTGAGGTAGCCGAGGAGGATTTCGTTCTTCGTGGACTGCTTCTCGATCTGGATGGCGTAGCGCATCTCCTGCGCCTTGCGCTCAAGGCCGGCCGACCCGTCGGTGGCCGACGCCTCGTTGAAGCACGCCTCGACTTCTTCTTGGGAGACGGCTTCGCGCTCGCAGTTTTGCACGCGGACGTTCTTGACGTACTGCTGGGTGATCGAGGAGGCGCCGCGCTGGCCGGAGCTGGTCAGGTTCTCGGCGAGCGCTGAAAGCGTGCCGAGCAGGTCGACGCCACCGTGCGAGTAGAAGTTCTTGTCTTCACTGGAGAGGACAGCGTCGTAGACGAGGGGGTTCACTTCGTCCCACGTCACCGGAATGCGGTTCTGGTCGTAGAACTCGGCCATGAGTTCGTCGTCGCCGTCTTCGTTCTCCGCGTAGATCTCCGTCGGCAGCATGAGCTTGTCGATCTGGAGGTAGCTCGGCATGTTCTCGAACACGGAGATCGCGCTCGATGCTGCATACCCGCCCACCGCGATCGCGGGCGTGACCGTCGCCGTCACGAGGACGCCTGCCACAGCACTCAGACCGACGAGACCGAGGAGACCGCCGACGACACCGGAGAACGTCCGCTTTTTGGCTTGGGGCATAGGCTTGATGGTAAGCGAAATACCTGGGGGAGGGCTCCATGCCACCCCGCCGACGCGACAACGATCGGGAGACGAAATGACCACGTGGGAGTACCTCACAACCCCCCTGCTCATCCACAACACCGCGGCCATTTTGAACAACTGGGGCAAGCAGGGCTGGGAACTGGTCCAGGTCGTCACCGGACCCGAGGGCGGGCTCGTCGCCTACTTCAAGCGGCCGGTCGGTGGCGGAGTAGCCAACGCTGGACTCGGTGCCGCGGCGCAGGCCGCGCAGCAGTTCGAGGGACAGCAGTGAGCATCTCCGAGCGCCTCAGCGACCTCGGGATCGACCTGCCCTCGGTCGTCCCGCCGGTCGCCGCGTACATCCCCGCGAAGGTGCATGGTGCGCTCGTCTACACCGCAGGGCAGCTTCCGATGGTCGACGGTGCGCTTCCCGCGACCGGGAAGGTAGGGGAAGGTTCGGGACTGGTCTCGGCCGCGGACGCCCAGACACTCGCGCGCCAGAGCGCACTCAATGCGATCGCTGCGGCTGCGGCTGCCGTCGGCGACGTGAACAAGCTCACCGGTGTCGTCAAGGTCGTCGGCTTCGTCGCGTCCGTGCCTGAGTTCACCGGTCAACCCGGCGTCATCAATGGTGCGAGCGAACTCCTCGGCGAGGTCTTCGGCGATGCGGGAATCCACGCACGCAGTGCCGTCGGCGTTCCCGTCCTTCCGCTGGACTCACCCGTCGAGGTCGAGGTCATCTTCTCCCTCGACTGACCGAGGGCTACTTCACCTGGGCGCTGATGACCGTCATGACGGCGGTGTCGGCGAGGGTCGTCGTGTCGCCGACCTCTCGCCCCTCGGCCACATCGCGGAGCAACCGACGCATGATCTTGCCCGAGCGGGTCTTGGGCAGCTCGCCCACGATGTAGACGTCGCGCGGGCGTGCGATGGGTCCGATCTGGTCGCCGACCCATCTGCGGAGCGTGTCTGCGAGGCCCTCGGGGGAGTGCTCGTTGAGGAAGGACTGCTTGACGATCACGAACGCGACCACGGCCTGGCCGGTTGTCTCGTCCGCGGCGCCGACGACGGCGGACTCCGCGACGGCCTCATTCCCGACGAGCGCCGATTCGATCTCGGTCGTGGACAGGCGATGCCCGGACACATTCATGACATCGTCGACGCGGCCCAGGAGCCAGACGTCGCCGTCATCGTCGAGGCGGGCTCCGTCGCCCGCGAAGTAGTAGCCCTGCTTCTCGAACTTCTCCCAGTACGTCTCCTTGAACCGCTCCGGGTCGCCCCAGATGCCACGCAGCATGCTCGGCCACGGCTGGGACACGACGAGGAGGCCACCGTTGCCGTTTCCGACGTGGCTTCCGTCCTCATCTACGACGTCGATGGAGATACCCGGCACCGGAACCTGCGCGCTGCCCGGCTTGGTCTCGGTGACGCCCGGAAGTGCGGAGATCATGATCGCGCCCGTCTCGGTCTGCCACCACGTGTCCACGATCGGCGCCGTCTTGCCGCCGATGATCTTGCGGTACCACATCCAGGCCTCGGGGTTGATCGGCTCACCCACCGAACCCAGGAGCCGCAAGGAGGACAGGTCGAACTTCTGCGGGATCTGCCGACCGAGCTTCATGAATGAGCGGATGGCGGTCGGCGCCGTATAGAGAATCGTCACGCCGTACTTCTCCACCAGCTCCCACCAGCGTCCCGGGTGCGGCGA
Organism: Microbacteriaceae bacterium PS02070; assembly: GCA_029959865.1. Classification (GTDB taxonomy): domain Bacteria; phylum Actinomycetota; class Actinomycetes; order Actinomycetales; family Microbacteriaceae; genus Microbacterium. The sequence goes on from JASCPE010000005.1 coordinate 125,816, forward strand.
GTCGGGCGTTCCTTCGTAGAGCACCTGCGTCGCGCCGTTGGCGAGGGGACCGTACGTCACATACGTGTGCCCGGTGATCCACCCGATGTCTGCCGTGCACCAGAAGACGTCGGTCTCCGGGTGGATATCGTGCACGACCTTGTTCGTGAACGCCGCCTGTGTCAGGTAGCCCCCCGAAGTGTGCAGGATGCCCTTCGGCTTCCCGGTCGTGCCAGACGTGTACAGGATGAACAGCGGGTTCTCGGCGGGGAATGCGCGCGCCTCATGTTCGTTCGAGGCCTGCGGTACGACGTCGTGATACCAGATGTCTCGCTCGCTGTCCCAGACGACCTCGTTTCCGCCGCGCTTGACAACGAGGACGTGCTCGACGCTTTCCTGGGGGCCCGCGCCCCGGTCGCCCAGTGCCTGGTCGACCGCCGTCTTCAAGGGTGACACCCGGCCTTTTCGGTAGCCACCATCGGCGGTGATGACGAGGCGGGCGCCCGCGTCGTCCAGGCGTGAGCGGAGGCTGTCGGCGCTGAACCCGCCGAATACGACCGAGTGGATCGCGCCGACGCGGACGACGGCGAGCATGGCCGCGATGGCCTCGGGGATCATCGGCAGGTAGATCGCAACGCGGTCCCCTTCCCCGATGCCGAGGCCCTCCAACACGTTCGCGAGGCGCTTGACCTCGTCGGTGAGTTCGGCGTAAGTGAGGGTGCGTGAATCGCCCGGCTCACCCTCCCACAGCAGAGCGACTCGGTCGCCGTTGCCGGCCTCGACATGGCGATCGAGGCAGTTATAGGCGACATTGAGCTCGCCGTCGGCGAACCACTTCGCGAAGGGTGGGTTGGTCCAGTCGAGGACCTCTGTGAACGGCGTGTGCCAGTGCAGCTCGCGCGCGCGATCCGCCCAGAACGCCTCGCGGTCTGCGGCGGCCTCTTCGTAGAGCTCCGCGCGCGCGACCGCGTTCTGCGCGAACTCGTCACTCGGGGCAAAACGGCGGGTCTCGCTGAGGAGGTGATCGATCTGGCTGCTCATACGGCGCTCCTTTGCGGCGATGATGGGCACGGCTCGGCCGTGAGATTCTGGTCACAGTATCCCGCGGGTCTGCACCTGACTACCACCGTTAGTGGGTGTCAGTTTCGTGGGACACTCCCGAGTCCATCACTTTGAATGTTGCTTCGACTTGCGTAGGATTGACAGTCGAAGCCGGATTCTTTTCTCTGGTGTTCCAGCATCCCGACACACACTCGGGGATTGCTTGTGGCGGCATCCCATTCCCCCCATTGGGATGCCGCCCTCCCCTTTCTCCGCGGGCGGTCGCCGGACAGGTCGGGTTCCTCCCCAGGCAACGCGCGGGAGCGACGTTTCCTCGAGAGGCGGGACGACTCCGACCCGAGGCGAGCGGTCCTCTTAGCGTCGAGCCATGTCGTTCGTCGTCCAGCCGCGCAGCGGCCACGTGTTGTCCTCGCCTCCCGGCCGAAGACGCTCACTGCCCACCGATTCGGTGCTCGATCCGCTCGCGGAATATCTCGCCGATCCGCAGGTGACGGACGTCTTCATCAACGGCGCAGACAGCCTCTTCGTCGATCGTGGCAGCGGCCCAGAACGCGTTGCGAGTTGGCGGATCGACGACGCGGCCGCACGGGATCTCGCTGTCGCGTTGATCGGAATCGGCGGTCGCCATCTCGACGACGCGTCACCGTGTGTGGACGTACGCTGGCCCGGGGGTGCACGTGTGCATGCGGTGTTGGAGCCGGTCGCGAGGCGCGGCGCCTGCGTGTCGATCCGGCTCCCCGGCATCCAGGATCCGACGATGGACAGTCTCGCCAAACAGGGGATGTTCCCCGGCGAGACGCGCACCGTTCTGGAGGGCTTTGTTCGCGATCGCGTCAACATTCTCGTGACCGGCGCGACGGGCGCGGGTAAGACGACGCTGCTCGCTGCGCTTCTGGCTTCCGCAGACTCCGGCGAGCGGATCGTCACGATCGAGGATGTGGCCGAGCTGCGCATTGCCCACCCCCATCACATTCCTCTGGAGGCACGCCAAGCGAATCTGGAAGGGCGTGGCGGCATTGGCCTCAGTCGACTGGTACGCGAAGCGCTCCGGATGCGGCCCGACCGTCTGGTTGTGGGGGAGTGCCGCGGCGAAGAGGTACGCGAGCTGCTCACCGCACTGAATACAGGGCATCACGGTGGGGCGGGCACCGTGCACGCTGGCAGTATCGGTGATCTGCCCGCGCGCCTCGAGGCGCTCGGCGCCCTCGCCGGAATGGATGACTACGCCGTTGCCCGGCAGGTCGTCAGTGCCATCGGCGCTGTCATCCATGTCGCACGTGGCGCGGACGGCATCCGCCGGGTGGCGGGAATTGGCCGCCCCGTTCTCGTCGGAGACCGCATCGGGATCCGGGAGGAGGCGTGAGACGCACCGCGGAAGACGATACTGCCGTCGCAGCGATGCTGGAACGGGTTGCTGTTCTCCTGTCCGCAGGGATCAGCCCGCTCCGAGTATGGGAGCACCTTGCCGCCGTGGGCGATGATTCGGCAGTCCTCGTGCTCGCGGAGGTGCGGCGCGGCCGCACTATCGCTGACGCGATCGCGGGCCAGGGAGCGCGCTGGGTGGACGCCGCGGTGGCATGGCGGGTCGCAACGACCGTCGGAGCTCCGTTGGGGGAGAGTTTGCGCGCCATCGCACGCGCCCTCCACGACATCCAGCGCACCCGCGACGACATCCGCGCCGCCCTGGCAGAACCCACGGCGACCGCACGCCTGATTGCGTGGCTCCCCCTGGTCGCCGTGGCTCTGTCAATCGCCCTCGGCTTTGACATGTGGGCGGTGGTCACCTCCGCGCTGGGTCTCATTGCGATGTCGCTCGGCGCCGCCCTCATGCTGCTGTCTCGGTGGTGGACGAAGCGGCTCGTTGCCGCAGCCGCGCCGGAGGCGGAGGTCGCGGGCTTCCATGCCGACTTGACCGCCGTTGCCCTCGGTGGCGGCGTCTCCATCGCGCGCGCACTTGCGGTCGTCGCCGACAGCGGGGGAGGCGGCATGACCTCTGCCTCGCGAGCGGTTCTCGAACTGTCGCGGCGCACCGGCGCCCCCGCCATAGACCTTCTGCGCGGCGGTGCGGCACTTGCCCGCCAACAATCGCGCACCGAAGGGCGGCTTCGTGCCGCGGCGCTGTCCACTCGGCTCCTTCTCCCGATGGGAGTCTGCACTCTGCCTGCCTTCCTCCTGCTCGGCGTCGTACCCATGCTCTTGAGCGTGCTCGCACCGACCGGCCCACTCCTCTGACCGTGCCCACCACCACATCAACGACAAGGAGAACCGATGACCTTTCCCACCTTGACCCGCCGACACGCCGCGCGCTTGTTCGCGGACGAGTCTGGCGCCGCAACCGCGGAGTACGCCGTCGCCACGATGGCCGCCGTCGCTTTCGCAGGCGTCCTCGTCCTCATCATGCGCAGCGACGAAGTCCGCGGCATCCTCACCGATCTCGTACGTCGGGCCCTCACGGTCGCGTGAGGATCCGAGACGACCGCGGTTCGGTGGCGGCTGAGTTCGCCGTCACCGTTCCGGCGGTGATCGCCGTCGTCGTGCTCGTGATCGGCGCTTTCAGCGTGGTCGGTCAGAAGATCCAGCTGGAGCAGACGGCCGCGGCCGCCGCCCGGGTTGTCGCTCGGGAGGGCGGCGATCCGGGGGCGCTCGCCCGACGCGTCGGTGCGCAGGCTGCGGTCGCGAATGCCGACGATCTCGTTTGCGTGACGCTCACAGCGTCGCCCTTCGGCGACCTCCCGCTTCCGCCGATCAGCGCCCGCTCGTGCGCGCTTTCGGATGGCCGCTGATGTCGGGGACCGCTCTCGGCGTTGGCGCGCTGGCCGTCACGGCAGCGCTCGCCGTGGGCTTTGGAGCGGTGGGGAACGCTGCGGTCGCGTCCGCGCGGGCCGGCGGATCGGCAGACTCGGCGGCGCTGGCGGGCGCCGACATCGCCGCCGGCTTCATCCCCGGTGACCCCTGCGCCGGGGCAAGCGCCGTCGCCCGGGCCAGCGGTGGATCGATCGAGTCATGCACCGTGGAAGGAACGACCGTCACCGTGACCGTCGCTATCCCTGTCGGCGTGCTCTCGGCACGTGCCACCGCGCGCGCTGGCCCGCCGCCGTGACACTCGCGACAAGCCGGCGCTGTGTCCGTGCACATTCGGCCCGCCGCACCACTGGAAGGCAGGTTGCGGACGACCTTATGAGCGAAGCCCGTCCAGGAGGAAGGGTGTCACCTCGGTGGGGGACAGGGCCGGGGGGAGGGCTGGCGCCGATCGCACGATGGCGTCGTCCTCGCAGGTGACCCACTGCGCGGCGAGGAAGGAGCGCGTGAGAACCGGGTCGCTGCCACCGTGACCGCCCTCGTCGAGGTGGCCGTGGTCCGTCGTCACCGCAATCAGCCACTTCTCGTCGGGGTGCGCGCGGACCCGTTCGTCAACCGCTCCGAGAAGCTCGCCGAGCCGTTCGTCGGTGCGGCGCATCGCCGCACGGTACTCTTCGGACACCCCGCCGTAGACGTGGCCCGCGAGGTCCACCATGCCGAGGTAGATGAAGCTCGCCCGCGGGCCCGCGCTGCCGAGCGCCATCCGCGACCACGCGACAACTTCGCCGTCCATCCGGTCATATCCGTACGTCTCGCCGTCTCGGACCATGACCTGATGGCGCCCGGCGCGCTGCGCCTCATCGCGCCACCAGATCACCGGTGCAGGCCCTGCGGGATCCGCGAGCGGGAGCCAGCTTGTGGCGGCCCACGTCGTCACTGAGCGGTCGGCGAACCACGCCAGGCTGAGGAAGTCCGGGTAATCGAGAAGGCGGTGGCCGTGGAAGCTGTTGTCGAACACTCCGTGCTCGGTATGGCTGGCTCCCGTGAGGATCGAGGACCAACCCGGCCCCGAGATGGTGGGCACCTCCATCTCCATGGCGGCGTAGGCACCGTGATTGATGAACGCCTGCAGCACCGGAGCGTCCTGCCCGGCGCGTGCGTCATCGATACGAAGGCCGTCCAGCCCGATGAGGACCACGTGGGTCGTCATCGCGCACTGCCTCGTCGCACATCGATCGTCGCGCCGCGGTGATCGACATCGAGGCGGACTTTTTGCCCGACCGCGAACTTGCGAGCGGTGCTCGAGGAGACATCGACGCGGACGGGAGAATCGACCCGAGCAAGCTTGACCTCGAGACTTGACATCGCGCCGCGAAGGATGATCGCGGTGACTACGGCGGTTGCGGATTCGTCTGATCTGACCTCGAGATCCTCCGGTCTGACGAGCACGTCGACCTCGTCTCCCACACCGAATCCCGTCGCGTCGACCGCGAGCGAAAGGCCGAGCGAGTCGACTCCGCTCGCCGTCACGACGCCGGGCAGGCGGTTGACCACACCGACGAACTCCGCCACGAACGGGCTCGCGGGTCGACGGTAGACCTCGTCGGGGGTGCCCAACTGCTCGATCCGTCCCGCGTTCATGACGGCGACGCGATCGGCCATCGTGAGCGCCTCCTCCTGATCGTGCGTCACCATGATGGTGGTGGTCCCGCGTTCGCGTTGGAGACGACGGATCTCGTCACGCAGTTGCACACGGACCTTCGCGTCCAACGCGGAAAGGGGCTCATCGAGGAGCAGCACCCGCGGTTCGATGGCGAACGCGCGCGCGAGCGCAACGCGCTGCTGCTGTCCTCCGGAAAGCTCGTGCGGGTACTTGTCCTTGTGCTCGCTCAGCCCCACGATGCCCAGAAGCTCGGCCGCGCGTGCGCGCCGCTCGGACTTCTTCAGACCGCGCACTTTCAAGCCGTAGGCGACGTTCTCGCTCGCGGTGAGGTGAGGGAAGAGCGAATAGGCCTGAAAGACGATGCCGATCCCGCGACTGGCGGCGCGCTGGCGGGTGATGTCCTTGCCACCCAGAATCACGAGGCCACCGCTCGGTTGCTCAAAACCAGCGATGATGCGCAGCGCCGTGGTCTTCCCGCACCCCGAGGGCCCGAGAAGTGCCACCAGCTCGCCATCGCCGACGGCCAGGTCGATGCCGTGGAGCACCGTCTTGTCACCGAAGCTCTTCGTGATCGACGCGAGCTGGACGTCGCCGCCTTTCGTGTCACTGGTGCTGGTGCTCATTTCACTTCCTTCTGAGGGGTTCCGGGGCCGATGGCGTTGGCGACAGAACTGCGCCGATGCCCTGCACCGGTGAACAGGCTGAGGAGCGCCCAGGTTCCGACGATGACGATGAAGGCCATGGCCGCGGCCGCCCGCGGCGCGTTGTTGCCCAGGCCCTGCAGGAACACGGGGAACGTGTTCTGGAGCAGCAGTTGCGCCAGAGCGAACTCGCCGAGCACGAGTGTGAAGGCCAGCAGGCCACCGGTCACAAGTGCAGAGCGCAGGTTGGGGAGGACCACCGTGAGGAGCGTACGGAGCGGGCCAGCGCCGAGGCTCGTCGACGCCTGATAGAGCGTTGCGAGGTCCATGGACCGCAATCCCGCGTCCACACTCCGGTAGACGAGCGGCATCGCAAGAATGACGTAGAACGGCACGAGCGAGTATTCGCTCGTGAGGAAGGCGGGAAAGATCGGACGGAAGGTGAGGTTCGCGCCATTGACCAGCGCGACGGCCGGCACGACGTAGGGGACAACGGATAGTCCTTCGGCAAGCGGAAGCGCCTGGGGGAGACGCAGGTGGAGCCACACCAGGGTCGGAATGATCAGGACGTACAGCCCGAGCGTCGTGAGCACCGCGAGCGTCAAGGTGAGGACGAGCTGCTCCATGAAGGCTCGCTCACCCACGGCCTGAGTGACCTGCGCGACGGAGAACGACCCGTCGGTGTCACGGAAACCGAAGACCGCGGCTCCGATCAAGGGCACGAACAGGGCAACGGCTGTGATGAGCAGGACGACGACCTGGACTCCGTTGCGCGTGACCGCCGTCGTGAAGGCGTTCATCGCAGCCACTTCGCGGTGCGTCGAAGAAGGAACACACGAGCGATCATCGCGACCGCGATGACGCCGATCATGCCGGTCACGAGCGCGGCGCCCAGCGTCGGGTCGGACAGGACGTTTCCAGCGATGAAGAACCCGATCAGGATCGGGACGAGGTTCGCGCCGCTTCCGGCCAGCGCATAGGCCGTGGCGTACGCCGCGAAGGCATTGGCGAAGAGAAGGAGAAGAGCGCCGCCGATCGAGGGGGAGAGGATCGGGAGGACGACATCAACGAAGTATCGGATTCGTCCCGCGCCGAGACTGGTTGCTGACTCGCGCCATTCCTTGCGCACGCCCAAGACGGCCGGGAGCATCAGGACGGCCATCAACGGCGCCTGGAAGTAGAGGTAGACGACGACGAGGCCGTTGAACTGAGCGAGGTTGAACATCGCTGCGATGTCGATACCGAGGCCGTCGCGGAGCCACACGGTGAGCATGCCCTGAGCGCCGAGAGTCGCGATGAACGCGTAAGCCAGCGGAATGCCGCCCTGCTGCGACGCGACGACGGTGAAGGAGAGCATCAGCGACTTGAGCCAGCGCGGACGCTCAATGGTGGCGAGTGCCCACGCGAGGATGAGCCCGAGGATCCCGCCCAGGACGGAGGTCACGACCGAGAGCCATACGGTGTTGGCAAAGGCCGATGCGTACTGCGGTTCGCCGAGTTTGGCGAGGGTGGCGAAGGTGAAGTTCCCCTCCGCATCGTGCAGGCTCGTCCAGACGTTCACCAGCACGGGGACGATGAGGAAGATCCCGATGAACAGGAAATACGGCGCGGCACCCAGCCACGGAACGACACGGTCCGTGACGCGGGCGAACACGCCACCGGTCGGAGGGGCAGGTGTCTGCCCCTCCGACGCGGAGGTCGCCGTTGTCGTCACTGCGTGGCTACCTTCGGGCCCCACTGGTCGACGATGAGCTCGGTTGCCGCGGCACGCTGATCATCGTTCGGGAACTCCACCTGGGAGACGATGTCTGCCGGGGGAAGGCCATCGAGGGCCTCCTGGGGCAGGGCGTCGCTGTCGACCAGAGCCTGGTAGCGAGCGGGTACGGCTCCGGACTCGGCGTAGATCGCGGCACCCTCATCACTCAGGAGCCACTCCACCCACAGGCGCGCTGCGTTCGGCTGGGGCGAGTCCTTCGTGATCGGCTGCGCGTAGTAGTTCCCGAAGACGCCGTCCTCAGGAACGGTCACCTGCAGGTCCACGCCGGCGGCTTCGACTTCGCCGCGGTAGCCGAAGTAGTTGTAGTTCCAGTCGAAGGTGACGGCGGCTTGACCCGTGGAGAGGGCCGCCGCTCCACCGGAGGTGCTGACGAGGTAGCCCTCGTCAGCAAGCTTCGCGAAGAAGTCGATCCCGGGCTGGATGTCATCCAGGCTGCCGCCGTTCGCGAGAGCCGCCGCGTAGACCGCGCCGAACTGCATTGCACCCTCGCGAGGGTCACCGCCGAGCGAGATCTTGCCCTTGTACTGCTCGTCCAGCAGGTCCGCGAAGCTCGTCGGGACGTCCACCTGGTTGGCATCGACTCCGATCGACAGGACGCCGAAGTACGCCGCTGCCCAATTGCCGTCGGGGTCCTTGAGGTTGTCGGGCACCTCGTCGATCGTGGTGGGGGAGTACGGGCTGACGAGGTCCTCGTCAATGGCCGTCTGGGTGAAGGACGATCCGATGTCCAGGACGTCGGGGAGGGAGTCCTGCCCGGCGAGGGTGCGGACGGCCTGGAGCTCCTCCGCGCTCGACGCGTCGGGGCTGGATACCTCGACGTCCACGCCGAACTTCTCCGTGAACGCATCGAAGGACTTGCCGTAGTTGGCCCAGTCCTCCGGGTAGGCGATCAGGTGGACGTGGCCTTCTTCCTGGGCGAGCTCGACGATTTCGTCGTACGACTCGCCGATCGTCGCGGGTTCATCGCTGCCACCGCTGGAACATCCAGCCAGCAGCGGCAAGGCGACGGCCAGGCCGAGCGCGGCGAACCGCGTGACGCGGTGGCGCCGCCGGCTCGTGGTGTGGTGGGACACGATCTACTCCTCGGGTGGGTGGGGTGAGGACGGCTCACGCGCGTCCCCGCGGCGAAACTTGTATGTACATGAGCGATGCTTGCACACACAGGGTTCCGCGAGGCACCCCTCCCGGGCGGAGTTTACGGAACGTTCACACGGCAGACACGCGCCGGAACGAGGTCTGGAACGTGACGTAGTCCGAGCGGTAACGGTCATCGGAGATTTCCCAGATGACTCCGTCGTCGGTGGCCGAGGTGCGGCGCACCCGCAAGAGCGGCTGACCGGGTGACACGCCGAGCAGGTTCGCGTCGAGGGCATCCGCGGCGACGGCGTCGAGCTGCTGCTCGATCACCGAGTAGTGCACGCCGTGCCCGGCCAGATAGTCCGAGATTCCGCCGGAGTCGAGGTCGAAACGCATGAGGAGCGGACCGACGGCGTCCGTGAACGTCGAGCGCTCGACCATACAAGGCCGATCGTTGAGCAGCCTCAGCCGGACCATGTCGTACACCCGCTCGCCGACCCCCACCCCCAACCGGGCTGCGGTTTCCGGCGACGCCGGGTGCATCGAGAAGCTCTGGGTCTGTTGCCCGAAGGAGTATCCGGCCGCGCGTGCCCACTGGGAGAACGGGGTATACGAGTCGGCGCTCTGCGGCACCGGCTGCGCGCGGACCACAGCCGAGCGGCCCTGCGATCGCTGGACGAAGCCCTGCACGGTGAGGGTCTGGATCGCGTGCCGTACCGGTCCGCGCGAGACCCCCCACACTTCGCGCAGCTGCGCCTCACTGGGCAGGCGCGCTCCGGGCGGATACTCACCCGCCTCGATCGCCTCACGCAGTGACGAGGCGATCTGCTCGTGCAGGGGCCGCGGATCGGTGCGCGTCATGGCGGCCCTCCTCCACGTCGATCAGGTCGGTCTCCAGCCCACTATAGGGACGCTTCGACCTCGGTCAGTGTGTCGTCCAGGCTCTCCAGGAGTCGGTCCACGTCTTCGGCAGTGCTGACGAGAAGCGGCCGCATCTTGAGTGTGGCGTTGTCCGGGCCGCAGACGGAGATGAGAACGCGTCGGTCGCGCATGCCGTTGATGACGGCGCCGGCGGCCGCGGTGGCGGGGGTCTTGGTCGCCCGGTCGGTCACCAGCTCAACACCGAAGTACAGTCCGGCCCCGCGAATGTCTCCGATGAGTGGATGGCGCTCCGCGAGCGTTCGGAAGCCGGCGAGAGCCTGTTCGCCTCGGGCGATGGCGTTCGCTTGGAGTTCCTGCCCCTGGATGACGTCGAGCACGGCCTGTGCCGCGGCGATCGAGACGGGGTTGCCGCCGAAGGTGTTGAAGTAGGGGACACGTTCGCCGAACGGAGCGAGAACGGCTTCAGAAGCCGCGAGCGCCGCCACGGGGATCCCGTTGCCCATCGGCTTTCCCATCGTGACCATGTCGGGGACCACGCCGTGGCGCTGGAAGCCCCAGAAGGTGTCACCCGTGCGTGCGAAGCCCGGTTGCACCTCATCGGCGATCACCACGGCGCCGTGTCGCCGCGTGACCTCGAAGGCTGCGGCGAGAAGGTCGGTCGGGTCGACGTAGACCCCGTCGGACGAGAAGATCGAGTCGATCAGCAGCGCAGCCGGCGTGATTCCGTGTCGCCGAAGGTCGGCGAAGGCCCGGTCGATGCGGGCCGCGAAGCGCTCGCCGACTCCCTCGGGTCCGCCATCGCGATACGCGTCGGGGGGTGCGACGGTCCGCACGCCAGGGTCCAATGGCTGGCCGGGCCCCGTCGCCGGGGAGGCTGCTGCAACGAGAGAGGACGTCCCATGATAGGCCTCGTTGGTCACCACGACACCGCGGCCGCCGGTCGCTTCGAACGCGACTCGGAGTGCAAGGTCGTTTGCCTCCGAACCGGTGCAGACGAACATCGCGCGATCGATCTCGTCCGGAAGGGTGGCAAGCAACTGCTCGGCGTAGGAGACGACTCCCTCTCCGAGGTAGCGGGTGTGCGTGTTCAGAGTGGACGCCTGCTTTGTCACCGCCTCCACAACGGCGGGGTTCGCGTGTCCGATGCTCGCGACGTTGTTATAGCAGTCCAGGTACTCGACGCCGTCGGCGTCATAGAGATGCACGCCCTCGCCGCGCACCAGGTTGAGTGGTCGCTGGTAGAAGAGGCGGTACGACGGCCCGAGTGCGCGGTCGCGACGAGCAACGAGGGTGCGTGAGGCAGGGGAAAGGGCTTCCGACTGCGCAGGATCGAAGGAATTCCCCTCCAGGATCGTGGATCGCACCGTGTTCATGGACACCTCTCTGACGTCTGTGCCGACGGGTCCAGTGTTGAACGTGGCGCGAATACTTGTCAATACAAGTAACATTCTGGTTACTCAACGGTCATGCGGTTGCGGCCCCCTCGTGTCATGGATGATGCGGAGGGAATCCGCTCCGACGTGTCGCGTCAGGACACCGCGGCCACGTCGCGTCGCCCGGGATGTGCGCCGAAAGCGAACCCGAGCGCTAGCCGTGCACTTCCCAGCGCCGCACTACTCCGCGGTGTGTATGGTGTGCAACGTAAGAAAGGACCCCAGTGGCCAACGGCAAGAAGCTTGTCATCGTGGAATCCCCGACCAAGATGAAGTCCATTCAGGGATACCTCGGCGACGACTATGAGGTGCTCAGCTCGGTCGGGCACATTCGCGATCTCGCGGATAAGAAGGACATCCCCGCTGACAAGAAGGCGGCGTACGGCAAGTACTCGATCGATGTCGACAACGGCTTCGAGCCGTTCTATGTCGTCAGCGACCGCAAGACGAAGACGGTGGCCGAGCTCAAGCGGGCGCTCAAGGGCGCCGACGAGGTCCTCCTCGCAACTGATGAGGACCGTGAAGGCGAGGCCATCGCCTGGCACCTGCTGGAAGTCCTCAAGCCCAAGGTGCCCGTGCGCCGCATGGTGTTCCACGAGATCACCAAGGACGCGCTCCGCGCCGCCGCCGAGAACACCCGCGAGCTCGACCTTCACCTCGTCGACGCGCAGGAAACCCGCCGCGTGCTGGACCGCCTCTACGGATGGGACGTGTCCCCCGTGCTGTGGCGCAAGATCGGCAGCGGTCGCGAAGGACAGACCCTCAGTGCGGGCCGCGTTCAGTCCGCCGCCACCCGGCTCGTCGTGGACCGGGAACGCGAGCGCATGGCCTTCGTCACGGCGTCCTACTGGGATGTCGAGGCCGAAGCAGCGAAGGGCGACTCCGCCTTCGGAGTGCGTCTCTCGCGCATCGACGGCGCGCCGCTCGCGCGGGGAACCGACTTCGACGACCTCGGCAAGCTCAAGCGCGCTGTCGCCGTCATCGATGAGAAGCGTGCCGCAGAACTGGCAGCCGCAGTCGAGAAAGCCGGCGCGGGAACCGTCACGTCCGTGGAGGCCAAGCCCGGCACGCGGAGCCCCAAGCCCCCGTTCACGACCTCCACGATGCAGCAGGAGGCAGGTCGCAAGCTCTCGATGAGCGCGAAGCACTCGATGAGTGTGGCGCAGCGCCTCTATGAAAAGGGCTTCATCACCTATATGCGCACCGACTCGATCGCGCTGTCGACGCAGGCGATCAGAGCCGCACGTGAGCAGGCCGTCGCCCTCTACGGTGACAAGAGCGTGCCGCCGAACCCACGCGCGTACAAGAGCAAGACGCGCAATGCGCAGGAGGCGCACGAGGCGATCCGCCCCTCGGGCGACACCTTCCGCACGCCGCGCGAGGTCTCTGCTGAGCTCGACCGCGATGAACAGCGCCTCTACGACCTCATTTGGAAGCGCACCGTCGCCAGCCAGATGGCCGACGCGAAGTACGAGACCACGACCGTCCTCGCGGACGTCGACGCGGGCGGCGCGGTCGCGACGTTCACCGCGTCGGGCACGGTCTATACCTTCAAGGGCTTCTTGGACGCGTACGAGGAAGGTCGCGATGAGCGTCGACGCGACGCGGATGCGGCCGCCGACCAGTCGCTTCCCGCGCTCGCACAGGGCGACCGTCTCACCATCACCGACGTGGAACCGAAGGGGCACTCCACATCCCCCAAGCCGCGCTACACCGAGGCGAGCCTCGTCAAGGCGCTGGAAGAGCGTGGAATCGGCCGACCCTCCACTTTTGCGAGCATCATCGGCGTCATTCTCGACCGTGGCTACGTCACCAAGCGCGGCCAAGCGCTCGTGCCGAGCTGGCTCGCGTTCAGCGTCGTGCGGCTCCTGGAGGAGCACTTCAGCGATCTCGTCGACTACGACTTCACCGCAGCGCTGGAGGATGACCTCGATGCCATCGCCCGCGGAGACCAGCAGCGCGTGGCCTGGCTCAACGAGTTCTACTACGGCTCGGACCAGCACGTGGGGCTGCGCAACATTGTCGAGAACCTCGGTGAGATCGATGCGCGTGAGCTGAACGCGACCCACATCGGAGACGTCGCGATTCTCCGGTTCGGCCGGTACGGCCCGTATCTCGATGTTCCGGGCGAGGACGGAACGTCCCGCATCGTGAATGTGCCGGACGACCTCGCGCCCGACGAACTGACTCCCGAGAAGGCGCGTGAACTCATCGACGCGCCCGTCGCGGGGGACCGCGTGCTCGGGGAACACCCCGAAACGGGTAAGACGATCGTCGTCAAGGACGGCCGGTTCGGGCCGTACGTGCAGGAGCTTGAGCCCGAGCCCGATCCCGTCGCAGATGAGGCGACCGGCGAGGTGATCGAGGCGCCGAAGAAACGCGGCACGAAGAAGGCTGCCGCCCCGAAGCCGCGAACCGCATCACTGTTCAAGAGCATGGCGGTCGACACGATTGATCTCGATCAGGCCGTGCGTCTGCTCTCGCTCCCGCGCACGGTCGGTCTGGACCCCGAGACCCAGGAGCCGATCACGGCGCAGAACGGTCGCTATGGCCCGTACCTGAAGAAGGGCACTGACTCGAGGACGCTGCAGAATGAGCAGCAGCTGTTCGACATCACCCTCGACGAGGCCCTTGAGGTCTACGCGCAGCCGAAGTACGCGAACCGTGCCGCCGCGAGTGCTCTGAAGGAGTTCGAGGCCGACCCCACCAGCGGAAAGCCGATCAAGCTCAAGGACGGGCGGTTCGGGCCGTACGTCACCGATGGGACGACGAACGCGACTATTCCACGCGGGGAGACCGTCGACGATGTGACCTTCGAGCGGGCGGTCCAACTGCTCGCCGACAAGCGCGCGAAGGGCCCTGCGAAAAAGCCCGCACGCCGCACCACCGCGAAGAAGACGACAGCGTCAAAGACCACGAAGAAGTGACTGAGCACACCCCCGGACGTGGCGTCTGGATCACTTTCGAAGGCGGAGACGGGTCCGGCAAGACCACTCAGTCCACCCTGCTGGAAGAGTGGCTGGCGCAGAACGGACACTCCGTGCTGCGCACCCGCGAGCCTGGCGGGAGTGAGGTCGGCGACCTGATCCGCGAGATCGTGCTGCATCACCGGGGGGAGATCGCCCCGCGCGCGGAGGCTCTGCTGTACGCCGCCGATCGGGCGCACCACATCGCCGCCGTCGTGCGTCCCGCCATCGAGCGCGGCGAGATCGTCATCCAGGATCGCTACCTCGACTCCTCGGTCGCCTACCAGGGGGCCGGGCGCGTTCTCGACCCCGCTGACGTGCGCCGCCTCTCGCTGTGGGCCACCGAGGGGGCGCTTCCCGACGTCACCGTGCTGCTCGATCTGGACCCCGGCGTCGCGCGCGCTCGCCTTGACGCTGCGGACAAGCCGTTCGATCGGCTCGAAGCCGAACGCGCAGAGTTCCATCACCGGGTCCGGGACGGCTACCTCGCGCTCGCTGCCGCGGAGCCGGATCGGTTCCTTGTCCTGGACGCGGCGCTCCCCGCGCGCGAGCTTGCCGAGCGCATTCGAGCTCGCGTCGACAAGGTCATCCAGGTCGGCGGCACCGCATAGGCTGGAGCGCATGCAGGCTCACCCGGACGGCGGCCAGGCGGCCGTCACCCCCGACGAGGGAGACCTGCCGTGGGGCGATGTCTGGGGGCAGGACCGCGCGCTGAAGCAGTTGCGTCAGGCGGTGGATGACCCGGAGTCGTCCTCTCACGCCTGGCTGCTGACCGGCCCGCCCGGATCAGGTCGCTCGACGCTCGCCTACGCGTTCGCGGCCGGCCTCATCGCTGAACCAGGCGATGTCGCCGCCATGCGTCAGGTGCTCGCCGGCACGCATCCGGACCTCACAGCGCTCCGCACCGAGGGTGTCGTCATCACCATCAAGGAAGCGCGAGCGCTGGTGGAGAGGTCGTACTTCGCGCCGTCGCTCGGTCGCTATCGGGTCATCGTCGTCGAAGATGCCGACCGGATGGGGGAGCGCACAAGTAACGTCCTGCTCAAAGCGCTGGAGGAGCCGCCGGAGCGTACCGTGTGGGTGCTCTGTGCTCCGAGCGATGCCGACCTCCTGCCGACCATCCGGTCCCGGACGCGCGTCGTCCGACTGCAGGAGCCAGACATCGATGATGTCGCACGACTGATCGTGGAACGCACCGGTGTCGATGTCGAGCGTGCCCGCCAGAGCGCACGCCAGGCGCAGCGCCACATCGGCATGGCACAACGCCTCGCCACCGACGCGGCCGCCCGCGAACGCCGGGAGACGACGCTTCGCGCGGTGTTGGGTGTGCGCGGCGTCAACGACGCCGTCGAGGTCGCCGCGCGGATCGTATCGCTGGCCACAGAGGACGCGAAGTCCCTCACCACCGAACGCGACGGCAGCGAGCGCGCTGCCCTGCTGCGCACTCTTGGTGTGGCCGAGGGAGCTCCGATCCCGCCCGCCGTGCGATCGCAGGTCACCGCACTCGATGAGGAACATAAGCGGCGGGCGACGCGCAGCCTGCGCGACGGAATCGACCGAGTTCTCACCGACGTTGAATCGATGTTCCGGGACATGCTCATGCTGGCGTTTGATCGAGGCGGCGAGCTCATCAACGAGGAACTGCGCACCGAAATCGCTGAGAAGGTCGCCGCGTGGTCTCCTGCGCGGATGCTCGCCGTGCTCGACGGAATCGCGGAGACACGCACGCGGCTGGAGGGCAACGCTGCGCCCACCCTGGCTCTGGAGGGATTGCTCGTGACCGTTGCGAGCGGAAGGAAGCTGTGAGAAAGAGACGAAGCGTCGCGGCCGGTGCCGTGGCAGTAGCCGCCATGATGGTCCTTTCCGGGTGCCTGTCCGCCCAAATCCCCGATGAGGACGTTCCGATCGCCGCGCACGAGCGTGGCGAGATCAAGGATGCAGACCTCACCGGTGTCTCCGCGGAGCTTGCGCCGTTCTACGGTCAAGAGCTGGCGTGGGAAGACTGCGAGGGCGCTGGGGCCGGGGCATTCGACTGCACGACCGTCACGGCGCCGCTGGACTGGGAGAACCCCGACGAAGGCGAGCTGGAACTCGCCGTTGTCCGGCGAGCGGCAAATGAGGCCGAGCCGGTCGGGTCGCTCCTGACCAACCCGGGAGGCCCCGGCGGCAGCGGGTACTCCCTCGTGGCCGACTCGAGCGACTACGCGTTCGGAACGGCGCTGTTGGACGCGTTCGACATCGTCGGCTTCGACCCCCGCGGTGTCGGGAACTCCACCGCGGTCACGTGCTACGACGATGCGGATACCGATGCGTATCTATGGGACATTCCGCCCGGTGAGCGCGGGAGCGAGGAGTGGACGGCCGATCTGGAGGAGCGTGCCGAGGCCTTTGCCGATGCCTGCGCGGCCAACAGCGACGGGATCCTGCCGTACATCACGACCGTCCAGTCGGCCCGCGATATGGACCTTCTGCGGGCGGTCCTGGGGGACACTTCACTCAACTACTTGGGCTTCTCGTATGGCACCTTCCTCGGAGCGACCTACGCGTCGCTGTTCCCGGAGAAGGTCGGCCGTCTCGTGCTCGACGGCGCCATGGATCCCTCGACGCCCGGCAGCGAAGTGGGTCTGACGCAGGCAAAGGGGTTCGAGCAGTCTCTGCGCTTGTATCTGGAGGACTGCCTCGATCAGGAGGACTGCCCGTTCCGAGGCACCGTGGATGAGGCGATGACCGACGTCGGCGACCTCTTCGCGAGCGTCGATGAGGAACCGCTGGACGCGGCAGATGGCCGCCGACTGGGCGCGGATGCCCTGATGACAGCGATCATCTCGGCGCTGTACAGCGAGGAGTACTGGCCCTACCTGACGATGGCGCTCACCGATGTGCTCGCCGGCGATCCGGGCGTGGCATTCGTTCTCGCGGACTCGTATTACCAACGGGATCCGATGACGGGGGAGTACATCACCAACATGAACGAGGCCTTCACGGCCTACAACTGCGTCGATTACCCCGAGGAGGACCTCTCCGACGACGAGAGTGCCTTCGAGGAGGAGCTGGCCAGTGTCGCCCCCACCATTGCGCCGTACTGGAGCAGCAGCGTGGACCTGTGCGCCTACTGGGCCGCTGAGCCGACCGGTGTGCGCGCGGCGATCGACGCTGCCGGAGCGGCACCGATCGTGGTGATCGGAACGTCCAACGATCCGGCGACTCCCTACGAGTGGGCTGAGTCGCTCGCGAGCCAGTTGGGCTCGGGCGTGCTGATCAGCTACGAGGGCGATCGGCACACCGCGTACAACGCCGGAAGCGATTGTGTCGACTCGGCGGTGGAGGACTATCTGATCTCCGGTGTGGTGCCCGAGGACGGCCTCTCCTGCGCTGCCTGACACCGCAGAGGGCCCGGCATCGCGGTGCGCGAACGTTCGCGGGCCTCACGAGGAACATGTAAGATCGTTGATCGTGCATCGCAACGCGGTGTGCGCCACCTTAGCTCAGACGGCAGAGCGATTCACTCGTAATGAATAGGTCAAGGGTTCGATTCCCTTAGGTGGCTCCACGGAAAAGCCCGACCCGCACCGGTCGGGCTTTTCGCTTGCTCCTTCACCCCACGGCGCGGCGCGATGCAGATGAGAGTTGATCGATACGCTGAGGTATGACGACCCGATCTGGCCGCATCCTTCGGGTGGCTCTTCCCGTCGTGTTAATCCTGGTGTGGCTGGCCGGGGCCGCTGTGGGCGGGCCATACTTCGGACGCGTGGACGAAGTATCGACGAACGATCGCGCCGCCTACCTGCCGTCCAGCGCCGAGTCCACGGTTGTGGGGGAGCGCCTCACCGACTTCACGGGCGACGACACGATCCCTGCGGTGATCGTCGTCGAGTCTCCGGACGACCTGAGCCCGGACAATGACCGACTTACGGCACTCAGCGAGCGGATCACCGAGGTTCTCGGGGTCGATTCGTCCTCACCCGCAGTGGTCTCAGACGATGCCCGTGCCGCCCAACTGTTCGTCCAGGTCGACGCGGATGGTGAGCTTCGTGAGATCGTCGAGGACCTCCGCGAGACGGCTCGAGACGCCGTTGGTGCCGACCTCGAGGTGTGGGTGACGGGCGCCGCAGGCTTCAGCGCCGACCTTTCCCGCGCCTTCACCGGGATCGATGGCCTCCTGCTGGGGGTCGCGCTCATCGCCGTCTTCGTGATCCTCGTCATCGTGTACCGTTCACCGCTGCTGCCCGTGCTGGTGCTGATGACGTCGACCTTCGCGCTCTGCGTCGCCCTCCTCACGGTGTGGTGGCTCGCCCGCGCCGGCATCGTCGTACTCAACGGCCAGATCCAGGGCATCCTGTTCATCCTCGTCATCGGTGCCGCGACCGACTATGCGCTGTTGTACGTCGCCCGCTTCAGAGAGGCGCTCGCGGCGGGGCAGGCGCGATGGCCCGCCACCTGGACCGCATGGCGCCGGACCATCGAGCCGGTCGCCGCATCCGGAGGCACCGTCATCGCGGGGCTGCTGTGCCTCCTGCTCAGCGATCTCGCCACCAACCGTGCGCTCGGGCCGATCGCCTCCATCGGCATCGTCTTCGCGATGCTCGCTGCCCTGACCTTTCTCCCTGCACTCTTGGCGATCACCGGACGGGCCGCGTTCTGGCCCTTTTCTCCGCGTGAGCAGGAGACGCCCGTCGAGGAGCGCATCGAGCGCGCGCGTGGCGTCTGGCCGCGCACGGCTCGGGCGGTCGCTCGCCACCCGCGCCGGATCTGGATCGCGTGCACCGTCGCCCTCCTGGTCGGCGCGGCGGGCGTCGTCGGCCTGAAGGCGGATGGTGTCGCCCAGAGCGAGCTCGTGCTCGGAGAATCCGAGGCCCGCGACGGTCAGGTCGTTCTCGCAGAGCACTTCGACGCCGGGTCGGGCAGCCCCGCCTACGTCCTCGTTCCGGAGGACCGGGCAGCAGAGACGGTGGCGCTCCTCGAGGAGGCGGCCGGTGTCGCGTCGGTGGGTGCATTGTCCGCGGACTCGGTCAGCGGCACGGTGCAGGTATCGGCTGACGGCGGTGAACTGGTGGCCTCGTCCGATGGGCCTCCTGGTGCTGAGGCGCCCGCCCCCACCGTGTCCGACGGGGATCTGCTCCTGGTCGCGACGCTCGCCGACGCCGCCGACTCGCTCGCCGCAGAGGAGACCGTCGAGGAACTGCGAGGATCGCTCGATGCATCCCTCGGGGATGCCGTGGCACTCGTGGGCGGGACGACCGCCACGGACCTCGACACCAATGACACGTCGATCCGCGATCGCACCCTCATCATTCCCGTCATCCTCGCGGTGGTGCTGCTTATCCTGATGGTCCTGCTGCGCTCGGTCTTGGCGCCGGTGCTCCTGATCCTCAGCGTTGTCGTCTCGTTCGCGACGGCGCTCGGCGTGAGCGCCGTCGTCTTCAACACCGTCTTCGCCTTCCCCGGTGCCGACCCGGTGGTGCCGCTCTACGCCTTCGTGTTCCTGGTCGCGCTCGGCATCGACTACAACATCTTCCTGATGTCCCGCGTGCGCGAGGAATCCGTGCGTCACGGCACGAGGACCGGCATTCTCCGCGGCCTCGTCGCAACGGGCGGCGTCATCACTTCTGCGGGTCTCGTCCTCGCGGCCACGTTCGCCGCGCTCGGTGTCATCCCGATTCTGTTCCTTGCCCAGCTCGCGTTCATCGTCGCGTTCGGAGTCCTGCTGGACACCCTCCTGGTGCGGTCGCTGCTGATTCCCGCCCTCACCTATGACATCGGCCGGGCGATCTGGTGGCCCTCCGACCTTTCGCGTCGCATTCCCAGGGAGGAAGGACCCGGCCGCGTAGGCTCGACACCATGAACCGTGCTCTGTTCATCGTCGACGTACAGAACGACTTCACCGAAGGCGGCGCGCTCGGCGTCGTCGGGGGCGACGCTGTGGCCGCGGGGATCACCCGGTTCTTGAATGATCACGCGCCCGAGTATGCGCTGATCATCGCGTCCCGTGACTGGCACGACGCCGAAGGCGATAACGGCGGCCACTTCGCGACGGGGGAGCCAGACTTCGTGGAGACCTGGCCCGTGCACTGTGTCGCCGGAAGCCCGGGGGCCGAGTATGACCCCGGCCTGGAGACGAGCGCTGTCACGCATCACGTCAAGAAGGGGCAGGGCGTGCCCGCGTACTCCCTCTTCGAGGGTGTGACGGACGATGGCGCGCGAGTCGCGACCCTTCTTGACGATCACGGGATCACGCACGTCGATGTCACGGGAATCGCGACGGACTATTGCGTGCGCGCCTCTGCTCTCGATGCGATCGGACACGGGCGTGCCGTCACCATCCTCACCGAACTCGTCGCCGGGGTCGCCCCGGAGACGTCCGAAGCCGCACTGGCCGAACTCGCCCATGCGGGCGCCGAACTCAAGGAGAACCGATGAGCCAGCAACCTCCTGCCGGGTGGTACCCGGACCCCGTTGACCCCGCTCGCCGCCGTTGGTGGGACGGAGCCACGTGGGCCGCTGAATCCGAGCCGGGCGACACGCCCCCCGCTCCCGCCCAAGCCGCGGGCGAGTGGCCCTCCGGCGGGGGCGCGGGACAGGATGCATCCGCGACACCGCCCGCCGCGCCTTACGGCGCGCAGAACCCGAGCCAGGGGTACGGCGCCGGTGCGGGCTACGCCGGCCAGAACCCCGGCTATGGACAGTCGCAGGGACAATGGCCGTCGGCCGCTCCCGCGTATGTGCCGGTCCAGCCGCGCAACGTCGATGCGAAGACGGACACGATTTGGGTCTGGCTCATCATTGCCGCATCGACTCTCGGAATCCTCGCGTCGCTGCTGTTCGATTTCGAGGGCTACTTCGACTTCGTCATCGAGACTGCACAAAGCGCGGATGAGAGCTACATCGGTGACCTGGACTGGCTAGGAAGCGTCGGGGTCATCTCGCTGCTCGGTCTCCTGTTCGTCGTCGCGTCCATCGTGTTCTCGTACCTGGACTGGCGTGAACTCCAAAAGCGTGGCATCGTCCGGCCCTTCCACTGGGCGTTCTCGTTCCTCATCCTGATCACCGGCGTCCCGATTGTGTATCTGATCGGTCGCTCGGTGGTCGTGAAGAAGCAGACCGGGAAGGGTCTCCTCCCGCTCTGGGTGTGGATCGCTCTCACGGTCATCGCGTCGATCATCGTGTTCACGGTGGTCGGTGCGATCTTCAGCGACTTCGCTCTCCAGATCAGTCAGCTGGGGTACTGAGCGACGACAGCACGTCAGAGACGGGGATGACCACGATGCGGTCATCTCCGTCTCGTGCGTCACCCCGGCCATCGGTGTTATTGGTGAGGACCCAGAGGTTCCCATCCGCGCCGACGATGACATCGCGCAGGCGACCGGCATCGGTGAAGGTCTCGGCCTGGTTCTCCGTATCGGCCGGGTCGACGACGCGCAGTGCCTCGCCCCGGAGGTTGGCGAGGACGATCAGGTCATCAACGACTGCGATTCCACTCGGACTCGCCTCGCTCGTCGGCCACACCGCGATCGGGTTCACATACGCGTCGGCTTCGCCTTCGCCTTCGACCACCGGCCAGCCGTAGTTGCCGCCGGCCTCGATGATGTTCAGTTCATCCCACGTGTCCTGCCCGAACTCGCTCGCGACTAGTCGTCCGTCGCTGAGCCAGGCCAGACCCTGCACGTTGCGGTGGCCGAGACTGTAGACCGGGGATTCCGGATCCGGGTTGTCCTGCGGGATCGCGCCGTCCGCCGTGACGCGGAGGATCTTCCCCGCGAGGGAGTCGGGGTCCTGTGCGAGATCGGGTTGCTGCGCGTCGCCGACCGCGACATAGAGCATGCCGTCGGGGCCGAACGCGATCCGACCGCCGTTGTGGGTGGACGCGGACGGAAGGCCGGCTAGGACGGGTGCCGGGCCGCTCCATTCGCGGGCGCCCGGCTGACCACCCAGGAGGTACCGCTCAACGCGGTTGCCATCCGCGCCGGTGGAGTAGACGTAGATCCGGGCGCCATCGGGGGAGGCGAGCCCGAGAAGCCCTCCTTCACCGCCATGTTTGACGCTGGCGATGTGGGCGACTTCGGTGACCGTTCCCTCATCATCGACCTCATAGATCAAGCCCGTGTCGCGTTCGCTGACCAGCACGCCCCCGTCGATGGGGAGGATGGACCAGGGAGCGGACAGATCCTCCACGAGGGTGGTCGGCTCGGTGATGACGGCGGCCGTCGCCGCCGGGCTCGGCGTCTCTGTCGCAGTCGGAGACGGAGCCCGCGGGGTGCGCTCCGCCTCCGCCGACCCGACGCACCCTGTGGCCAGCGCCGTGGAAACAGTGACGATGAGGGTGGCAACGGTGAGACGAGTGGATCGCGGCATACCTCCACGCTAACGCGAGCGGCGGCGAGGATAGGCTCGCAACGTGCAGCAACGAACCCTTCCTGACGGCGCGATCGTGCGCGATGCCCGGCCCGGTGATGAGGACGGCATCCTCGAGTGCATCCGGTTGCTCGCCGAGTACGAGCGAGAACCCGATGCCGTGCAGAACACGGCGGAGGAGATCGCCGCGACGCTCTTCGGCCCTCAACCCCATGCCTTTGCGCACGTCATCGAGCGGAATCATCTGATCGTCGGTATCGCGGTCTGGTTTCTCACCTACTCGACGTGGACGGGAAAGAACGGCATCTGGCTCGAAGATCTCTACGTGGACGACGCGCTGCGGGGGAGAGGGTACGGAACTGCGTTGCTCGCCTCGCTCGCGCAGGTGTGCCGAGAGCGTGGTTACCCGCGGTTGGAGTGGACGGTTCTCGATTGGAACGAGCCATCCATCGCCTTCTACCGCTCCATCGGAGCCACGCCGATGGAGGAGTGGACGACGCAGCGGATGACGAGCCCGGCGCTGGAGATCCTGGCGGCCCGCTGAGGCTCGGGACGACATCGCGGACGGTCGCGGGCCGCGCGCGTCGACTACGAGGCGTGTGCGTGCGAGCAGCGGCTGATCATGTCGATCAGCTGTGACCGCTCGGTCTGGCTGAGCGGTGAGAAGAGTCGACCGTGAGCGCGAAGGATGAGTTCCTGCACGTCTTCGAGACGCGAGTCGCCCTCGGGTGTGGTGCGGAGCGGTCGGGCGGCGCCGCGTCCGGATGGCGCGGCCAAGAGGAGCCGCGCGTCGTGCAGGCGGGCAATTGTCCGTCCGAGCGCCTGGCGCGTGATGAAGACCTGATCCGCCAGGCTCGACGCCGTGATGCCGGGTTGTGAGCGGACGAGCTCCAGCACGCAGTACTCACTGACGGAGAGATCGGACCCGTCCAGCGCGGAGTCGAGCGTGGCGCGCAGCGCGTGCTGGAAACGCCACAGCTCAATGCCCAACCGCTCCGCGACAGCGTCGTCGGTGGTGGGTCGGAGCGAGTCGTGTGAAAGGGTCTCGGCGTCCATGGCTCCCCTATTCTCGCATGTAACCGTAGGTTACACTTGGACGCGCGCTGAACTGCCTACGTCACCCGCCGTCCGCCGTCACGCGCGTAGCCACGTCTCCGTCTTCCCGAGAAAGCCGATCCTCATGACTGCAGCCCCCTGGAACCCGCTCTCCCTCCCCTCGCAGAAGGGGCGCACGATCGTCGTGACCGGTGGCAATGCCGGCATCGGCTACTTCATCGTCGAACAGCTCGCCCAAGCCGGCGCCCGAGTGATCATCGCTTCCCGCTCCGAGCAAAAGGCGCGGGCGGCGATGGATGCCGTGACCCAACGCGTCGGCGCGGTGGACCTCGACTTCGTTCCGCTCGATCTCTCCTCCCTGGACTCCGTGCGTGAGGGTGCCGCACGCGTGAACGCTCTGGGTGGGTTCGATGTGCTCATCAACAACGCGGGCATCACCGGGCCCGGAAAAGAGCGGCAGACCACCGCGGAAGGCCATGAGCTGGTCGTCGGAACGAACTTCCTCGGACACTTCGCGCTCACGGCGCTTGTCTTCCCCGGCATTCGTCCGGGCGGTCGAGTCGTGGGGCTGGGAAGCCTGTCCGCGGGGTCGACCGAGCTGGAAGCGGACGATCTGTACTCGGAACGTGAGTACAAGCCGTCGCGAGCCTACGGATTCTCCAAGCACGCCGTCCACGGATTGGCGTTCGAACTGGACCGTCGCCTCCGAGCGGCGGGGGACTCTCGCGCGTCCCTGCTTGCCCACCCCGGGTGGGCGTCGGACAAGTTCACTCCCCGCGTGCCGGGTATCAACGACCGTCCGTCGCGGATCCCTAACCCCTTGCCGATGCCGCAGGGGAAGGACCGGGGCGCATGGCCGATCGTGCGTGCGGCGACTGACCTCGCGGCCGCGTCGGGGACCTTCTTCGGTCCGGACGGGATGGGCGCGCTCGCTGGAAACCCTGTCGTCGTGACACCTCCGGAATCGTCGGCGGATTCGGCCTTCGGCGCGGTGCTCTGGGATGATGCGGAACGCCGCTCCGGCGTCACCTTCCGCGTGTGATCCTCCTGCGAATCGCGCAACGCGTGGGCGCGTGCCGGCGCGGCCGCTGAGAGCTGCGGCGCCCCACCTGCACGGCATTGCAGGTGGGGCGAGAGAGGCTCGTCAGCCGGCGAGGAGCTCCGCTACGGAGGTGCGGACGCGGGCGCCGAGGTTCTGGTCGACCTGCTCCCAGTACTGGAACGCGCGCTCGCGGATGTCGGTTGAGCGGACCTTGCCGACGTGCCCGGCGATGTTGGAGACCAGACGCTCGCGGGCGGCGTCGTCCAGCACATCCCGCACGAGGGTGCCGGCCTGACCGAAGTCGTCGTCCTCCGCGTGGAGGGACGCGGCAGCACGCACGAGCTCACCGTCGGACTCCCAGGAGCTCTCCCGCGCCCGTGCCGGGTCGGCAGCGGGTCCACCGTGGGAGTTCGGCGCGTACACGGGGCGATCAGCCGGGGCGAAGTCGTACCGCATGGCGCCTTCCTTGGAGTAGGAGTGCACGGGCGACTTCGGCGCGTTGACCGGCAGCTGAGCGTGGTTCGTCCCCACCCGGTAGCGGTGAGCGTCGGCGTACGAGAAGATGCGGGCAATCAGCATCTTGTCGGGGCTCGGGCCGATGCCGGGCACGAAGTTCGACGGTGCGAAGGCGGCCTGCTCGATCTGGGAGAAGAAGTTCTCCGGGTTGCGGTTGAGGGTCATCGTGCCGACCTTGATCAGCGGGTAGTCGCCCTTGGGCCACACCTTCGTCAGATCGAACGGGTTGAAGCGGTAGGTCTTCGCCTCGTCGAACGGCATGATCTGCACGTAAAGATCCCACGACGGGAAGTCGCCGCGCTCGATGGCCTCGAAGAGGTCGCGGCGGTGCGCGTCGCCGTCGATTCCGGCCATCTCGTCGCCCTCGTCCTGGGTGAAGTGCTCGTTACCCTGGTTCGTCTCGAAGTGGTACTTGATCCAGAAGCGCTCGCCGTCGGCGTTGGTCCACATGTAGGTGTGGGAGCCGAAGCCGTCCATGTGACGCCACGAGCGGGGGAGGCCGCGGTCACCCATGAGCCAGGTCACCTGGTGGGCACTCTCGGGGGAGAGGGTCCAGAAGTCCCACTGCATGTCGTGGTCGCGCACTGCCGAGTCGGGAAGGCGCTTCTGCGAGCGGATGAAGTCGGGGAACTTGATTCCGTCGCGGATGAAGAAGACCGGAGTGTTGTTTCCGACTAGGTCGTAGTTGCCCTCGGTCGTGTAGAACTTGATCGAGAATCCACGCGGGTCACGCCAGGTGTCCGGCGTTCCCTGCTCGCCCGCGACGGTGGAGAAACGGATGAGCATCTCGGTTTCCACGCCCGGCTGGAAGAGCGCGGCGCTGGTGTATCCGCTGACGTCTTCGGTTGTGACGAAGGTGCCGAACGCACCGCCGCCCTTCGCGTGGACGACGCGCTCCGGGACGCGCTCGCGGTTGAACTGGGCGAGCTTCTCAACGAGGTAGTGGTCGTACAGGACCGGGGGTCCGTCGTTGCCGACGGTGAGCGAGTGCGCGTCGCTGGCGATCGGCGCTCCCGCGTTGTTGGTGGTCGGCTCAGCCATGAGTTCCTCCTGTGGGTTGGGATTCGGGGTCTGGGCGGGGTGATTCGGGGGCACGGCAGTCGGCGCACACACCTCGGAAGGTGATGTCGGCGGAGAGGATCTCCATGCCGTGGCCGGTCGGCGGGTGCAGGCACGGAGGGGTGCCGACGACGCAGTCGACGTCGAGGATCACTCCGCATTGGACGCAGATGAGGTGGTGGTGGTTGTCACCGACCCGGGTCTCGTAGCGCGCGGGAACATCGTCGAGCTTGCGTACGAGTCCCCAGGCCGTGGCATCGGCCAGAACGATGTAGACCGACTGCAGGGTGATGTCGGGGACGAGCTCACGTGCGGCGGTGTGGATCCGTTCCGCAGTCGCGTGTGGATGAGCGTCAACTGCCTGGAGGACGGCGACGCGCTGACGCGTGACGCGTTTGCCGAGTGCGCGCAGATGGGACGGCCAATCCGCGAAAGGCTGCGTCGTCGTCATCCCTTGACGCTACCTGTTCTTTTGAATGAGTAAAAACAAGGGTTGCCTTAGTCGACGAAGCTGCCCGGGCTGGTATGCGAGCCGCAACCGCTCGAGTCCGTTGATGCATGCGCGCGAATGAGACGCTTCGACGCCAGGATGTGCCTTCGAGTCGCACGGGCATCGTCGGACGAGGTGCGTCTCGGTGCACTTGCCGCGCGAGTGGGGGATTGTCGTGGTGGGGGCAATGGGGCGTTCCGGGAACAGACGACCTCGGGTTCAGAAGCTCGTTTCCGCATGGAATCAAGGGATTCTGGGCGATGCTGACGACGCGGGCGAAGCCGATGACCCGCTGATCGGGGCCTCGGTGGAACCAAGTAAACGACCTCGAACACGCCTGACGGACAAGGAAGTGGACGCTATGCGAACAGCGCGAGCGAAAGACCAGGCCGTAACAACTCTGGCGGCGCAGTTCGGTGTCCACCGTGGCACTGTGTGGGCCAAGACGAGGTAGCAGCGCGGAGGTGAACTGACCTCGCCCAGACGCGCCGCGATTCTCGATCGAACGGCAGACCGTGACGCAGGGCAGCTTCGCCCTCCGAAACTGGCTGTAGCGGCATATCGCAGTTGGGCAGTATCGACCCGTCACGCACGATAACGGACCGTGTGCAGTCGTAAGCAGTCGGCTTCAGCGCGCGACGTGTTGCTCGCGTAACGGCTGCGATCGGCAGGAACATGAGCGTCATCGAAGCTATACCGAGAAGGCTCCGATTATTGCGGAGACAACGATGATCCCAACGAAGTGGTAGCCGCCGGTGACGGCTCCGAACAGGTACGGGTGTCGGGTGTGTGGAGTCAGGGCGTTGTTGATCGAGACTGCTGCGGCGACACCGAGCCCGATGACCACACCGACGAGTAGCGCGTCCCCGAAGCCGAGCGGTGCGAGGGCGGCCAGGATCATGCCCAACGATAGGGAAACGATGACGGCGCTGATCAGAGGCACGAAGTAATAGTCGGGGCCGAACTTCGGTGCCTTCGAGCGGTCGTGACCGATGGAACGATCCCACGCCTTGCCGAAGAGCGGGGTGAACCAGACCGCACCCAGCAGGTAGTAGGCGAGAGCTGCCAAAACGACAGCGAGCCAGTTCAGATGAGCAAACGCAGTGAGCATCGGGCCTCCCGGTCAGACTCGCTTCGAGCGCATCGCTTTGAGTTGCTTCACCGATGAATCAGCAGCCAGCCGTTCGTACGCGTCGGAGCCGAGCGGCACGAGAGCGACCCGGCTATCCGCGTCGTGATGGATGCCCCAGCCGTATCGCTTGCCCAGCGGCGACGATCGCAGGCAGGCCTGATCTTTGGCGAAGAACGCCGCGCGAGCCTCGGCCTTGGCACCACTTGAAATTGAGTTGCGGGTCGCGTACACCTCGAACAGGACATCGTCGCTCGTGAACTCATAAGGATGCTCCGAGATGAGCGCGTACTGCAACGCAGGCACGGTCGGCGCGTTGGCACCCGCAGGCGGCTGTTCGGGCCCCTGGACTGGACAATCATCGGCGACCTGGATGAATGTGCCGGAGTAGTTTGTGCTTCCCATCTCTCCAGCATCGCCTGGCGATCGCGCACCCGATAGGAGAAAACCGGCAGTCCGGTAGTGCGGCCTGGGAAAATGGGGTCGATGACCCCTACAGATGATCCGCGAGAGCGTCCGATCGCCGTGACGGAGCGATCTGGCGTGCTCTATCCGGATCGGTTGACACGGTATGCGGCGGGGTGGATCGCGCCTGATCCGGCGGTGTCGGCGGTAGTGGATCAGTACTGGCATGTCTCCTGGGCACTGGGCGAGGGCGAACTGTTAGATCAGCCAATCGTTGATCTGCCTGCGGTGAACGTGACCATCGAGGACGGCGATGTGCCTGCACCGTTTGTAGTCACGGGAGTGCACGGCCATGCATGGCGGAGAACCATCCACGGCACGGGGCAGGTATTCGCGATCCGGCTACGACCGGCAGGGCTTGCCGTTCTCAGCGATCTCGCCCCTCCGCGCGTCGCCAATGCCACCGTGCCGCTCACCACGGAACTCGACTCTCGCCTTCATTCGCTGGTGCGCACGATTGCCGCCGGTAACGGGCCGGGCAAACGCGCTCGAAGAGCTGACCGGGCAATCACGCAGGCTCTCACCGAGCGCGCACCGACCTCGGCGGGGCTACTCGCGAACGACGTGCTCGACGAGTTACGCGAGCGCATCCACCGCAGAACCAGCCCCGCACTCACTGAGCGATTGGCACGAAGCGAACGGACCATCCAGCGTGCCTGCATCGACACGCTGGGACACGGGCCGAAGTGGCTGAGCCGTCGCATCCGTCTTCAGGAAGTCGCCCTCGCCCTAGCGACTCGGCCCCAGGACGATCTGGCAGTCATCGCCGCAGAACTGGGCTACACCGACCAGTCTCACCTCACGCGTGACTTCCGAACTGCCGTCGGCATCACCCCGGACGCCTACCGCCGAGCCACCCACAACCTGGCTACCTAAGTCCAAGCACCGCCAAGCCAACCCGAGAACCCCACCCTCCCGAGAATGGGGCGGCTACCTTGCCGGTAGCGGCTCACCCTCGACGAGAACGGCAAGCGGACTGTCGGCCCACCGAAGGGCGGGAAGGATCGAGTCGTGCCCGCCCCGTCATTCGTTGCAGCCGGGTTGCGGCCGCTCACGGAAGGCGCGGAGAGTGCAGACTTCCTGTTCCGGACCTCGACGGGCAGCGGAATGAGCCCGTTCAACTGGCGCTCACGGGAGTGGAGGGCGGCTGTCATCGGGGGAGGGCGACGAGATCGGCCTTACGCCCCACAAGCTCCGCCACACTGCCGCGTCCATGGCGATCGCGGCCGGGGCCGATGTGAAGCTCGTCCAGGCGATGCTCGGCCACGCCGACGCGACTGAAATCCTGAACCGTTACGGGCACCTATGGCCGGACCGGCTCGACGAAGTGACGGGCCGGATCGAGGCGGCAAGATCCGCGGCGCTCGGACTGCATCATGTCTGAGTCATGTCTGAGGGAGGACCACCTGAAACTGGTTATCGGCTCTGATCAGGTAGTTACGGTGGACCTGGCTGGGTGCTTCTCAAACCACAGGAAGCCTTTGCGAACGCTGATTCGCCGCGTTCTGAGGGGATCGAGGCCGTCGAGACCGGCGCGGGTGCGTGGTCCGATCGTAGATGAGCGTGGCCCGGTCACGGAAAATTCGACGCAGAGTCAAACCCGTTTGAACGCCTCGACTCGCGCTGAACTGCTCGATGGCTATGCGTCGGGTGTCCCGGTGAGGGTGCTGGCGGAACGATTCGGTGTGCATCGTTCGACGGTGCGCGAGATTGCCGCGAAGGCCAAGATCAGCCCGCGTCGACGTTCGCTCTCGGAGCGAGACGCGCAGGAGGCGACTCGCCTCTATACGGATGGAATGACGCTCGTCGAGGTCTCCGCTCGGCTCGGTGTCGGTGATGAGGCTGTGCGTGCCGCGGTGGTCGCCTGTGGCGGAACCATCCGCCCACGAGGTCGCCGCCCGTCTCAATTACGCCGACCCAACGACCACTGAGACACAGGGCCGGCACCCGATTCAGACTGCGCCCATCAGTTCTTCATCCTGCTCGGGTGCATCATTCCACCTCGCGACGCGTCCGCGAGTGATCGCCATATCGGGTACTTGGAGGTCGCGCGAAAAGATGATCGCCTCTTGCCCAACATGCTGGTGATGTGCGGTATGAGCAATATCAAAAGTTGCACAACGACCATTTGCATAGAGTCGTTGAGTGATTCGCGGATCGTCGTCGTAGGTCAACATCCAGCGAAAGTTGGCCTTATCCAGAAGCTCTGCGAGTTCGACGTGGTCATTCGCGTCAAAGGCATGGAGGTAGAGACCGTCCCCTTGAACTAAGTAAGGCGGGTCTGCGTAGACCATGATCCTGTCAGATAGGTGCTGTAAACCTCGCAAGAACTCCAGACCATCCAGTTGAGTTACGTAGATTCGATGGCGCATATCAGCGATGGCCTGTATGCGAACACAGAGAGAACTGCGGTTGAAACGAGCGTCAATCTTCCACTTCCCCGTTTGCTCCAGTCCGCCGATTGGTCCTGCATCAAGAATCCCGGACCTGTTTGTCCTGTTCAAATAGAACGTGGCGAAGCCTAGGGCCAGATCATCCTGCTCATCAGGATGATCGTAGATGTTGCGCTGTTTCTTCCATTCCTCGACCGACAGTTCGACTTCCATGATCTTGGTGCAGAACTCGTTCGGGTGATCCAGCGATGCTCTCCAAAAGGCTGCGATCCCCGGGTTTAAGTCGTTCAAATGGATGTATTCAACCGCTCCATCCCGGAGGAGATGTAGAGCTGCCCCGGCACCGCCCGCGAAAGGCTCGGCATAGTGAGTCGGAGGTTCCGCTTGAGCGTTTATCAGTCGTGAAATATAGGGGGCGAGCCTGGCCTTCCCGCCGGGATAGCGCAATGGCGACAAGTACCTCATGTCAGTGGCTGGCTCCCCATGTTGGCGTTCATTGCTACGAGCACAGGCTCGTATCGGTCAGCCAGGATCAGCGTTTCGCTTGGGGTCGACGCACTTCTCACGTCATGAACCGCATACTGGACAAGCCGGATGTCGTTAGCAGTAGTCCGATGGAAGGCCTTGTTGAGCTCAGACGTGTCCTCGGCTTGCCCCAGGTCGTTGGACGCTGTTGGCTCAATCTTTAGAATTGCCGATTTTATTGACCTATCGAGGCTCCGCTCGACCGTGTGTCCGTTTGATTTCAGGTACTGATAGGTCGTGAGTTCAAGTATGACACGGAGGAGCGCCGCGACGATCTCGCCGTTCTGGTGGACGCTGAGCATCGAAGTCTGGCGGACAATTTCTTGTATGCGGTTGGTGCATTTATCTAGGACAAGGCTGCGGAAAATGTAGTCACGCGGCGGCGTTGGCCGAGGGGGCCGTGTGTCCTGTGGTGTAGAGTTTGGTTCTGCTGACGAGCTCGCGCCTTGGCTGCTTCCGGCCTGGTTGGACGCCGTAGCTGTAGCGCCTGAACCACCGGAGCCGGAGGCCGCTCCATTCGGATCTTCCGATTTGCTGCCTACTGTGTTCTGCGCAGTTGTTGCAGATGATGGGAGGAGGGCACTGTGCCTCTCCAGATAGTTTGTAAAGTCGTCGACCGTGTCTAGTTCGCGAGCCCACGTCTTGCCGCTTTCGGCCTTTGGCTGAGCGAAATCCGAGAGTGCCTGCGCAATGATCGATTTGGTGTCCGCGGACCCATGCTTGAAAGACATCTTTCCCGCAGCAAACTCAAGTCCAAGTTTCTCGCGCACGACTCCGCGATCCACGAAACGTTGAATGAAACTGTAGCGGGCAGTTCTCACTGTTTCGAGGTCGGCAAGTAAAGCCGGATCATCTTCGTATTCGGTTGAAACCAAATCGACAAACGCCATCGCGCGTGAGGCCTTAGTGGGGTCGTGGCGAGCCTTTCGTCGGTCCTTCATCGCAGCTCCCCAGGCTACGACTCCTGCACCGCGCTCTTCACCAGTGTGCTTGCCCTCGATCCAACGGTCAGCAGCCCCTTCATTGGGTGCTACCGATGTCAATACCTCTGACGGAGCTGCGTAGACGCTGGCGTCAATTAGCCGTTGCGCTTTAGCGTGAAAAGATCGTTTAAGATCTGGAGACTTAGACAGTCTCTCAACGTCGCGCCAGATCAGTAGACAGGTAAGCCGCCTGTTGCCTTCCATGACGACGAAGCGACCATTCTGTTCAACGACGATCGGCAGATCAGAACTATTCATCTGACCGGATTGCGTGATGTCGCGTAACAGTTCCATGCACTGATCGCCTGCTGTCGCCATCATAAGCTGAAAAGCATCAGTCTGCGATTGCGCGTCGCGCGGAAAGCGCGAATTCTTGAGGTCTAGATCGAGTTTATCGATCGACACTGTCTGGACGTCGAACGGCGGCTGCATTGGTTGCTTGTCAGAGCTGTCCGGCATGTCCATCCTTTGCGCGTTTCCATCGTCTTGGTACGTTGATTTTAGCCGTTCGGAGCCTCTGCTGACGCCCCGTCCCGCTGTCGGCGTGTGTCGGCGGCCCTACGGTGGACGTCAGATCCTCGCTGCCTGGACCGTCTGGGGTTCGGCTTGGCCTCGGGCGAGCTTGCCTACCTGCTCTCTAGCGATGAGAGGAGAGCGTGATGGATGGGCTCAGTGCGCTGGGGTTCAACGAGCGGTACGGGCGCGTCGTTCTGGCGTCTCTGGTGGACCCTGGTGAGCCGCTGACGGGTTGGGTGGTCTCGCAGGTCGGCGCGGCAGAGGCCGTGCGAGCGTTGACCGGCGATGGCCCGGCGCCGGCGCTGAACCGGGTCGAGGCGGACCTGTGGCGTGCGAAGCAGAACCCGAACGTCGATGCTCGCACCGTGCAGGACGCGATGGTCGCCGCCGAGCGGCACGGGTACACCACGCTGATCCCCGGCGATCCGAACTATCCGACTTCGCTGGAAGACTTGGGCGAGCGGGCACCGCTGGTGCTGTGGGCCAAGGGCGCGGAGTCGCTGCTGGGAACCCACGTCGGTGAACGGGCCACGATCACCGGGGCACGAGCCTCGACCGCCTACGGCGAACAGGTCGCCAGTGAGGTCGCCGCCGAGTTGGCACGTCACGAGATGGTCGTGGTCTCCGGTGGGGCGTATGGAATCGACGCTGCGGCGCACCGTGCGGCTCTCGCGGAGGGCGGTCACACGATCGCTGTGATGGCCGGCGGCGCCGACCGGCTCTATCCTCGCGGCAACGCCGACATGCTCGACCGCATCGGTGACGTGGGCCTGCGCATCAGCGAAGCGCCCCTGGGAGCACCGCCCTCGCGGACCCGGTTCCTGGCGCGGGCACGGATCGAAGCGGCGCTGTCGGGTTCCACCACGATCGTGGAGGCCGGCGCCCGCTCGGGCTCGCTGGTGGCGGCCGAGCAGGCACGCCGCCTGGGCCGCCCTGTCGGCGCGGTGCCCGGCCCGGTGACCTCGGCGGCGAGCACGGGCACGAATCTGCTGCTGCGTGATGGCACAGCACGGGCGGTGACGAACGCACGCG
The DNA here is from genome assembly GCA_029959865.1 of Microbacteriaceae bacterium PS02070. Classification (GTDB taxonomy): domain Bacteria; phylum Actinomycetota; class Actinomycetes; order Actinomycetales; family Microbacteriaceae; genus Microbacterium. The sequence continues at coordinate 159,650 of JASCPE010000005.1, forward strand.
ATGTCACCACCCTACTGGACCGTGCCCCTACACAGAACAGGGAGTCAGCCGGCCTTGCCGGCCCTGATTCGTTTCGACATGCTCGCGGAAGCATCGAACGCGGCCATCACGGCCATGAGCTGTAGCTGGCTGGCCGACGGGGGCCTACCCCCGGTTCGTGGACACGGGGGTTGTTTACGCTGCGAGCGCGAGTTTATCGGTGTAGGTGCGTTCGTAGGTGTTCGGGGACTGGTAGCGGCACCAGGAGTGGCGGCGCTTGGTGTTGTAGCGGGTCAGCCAGCGGAACATCGTGCGGCGGGCGGTGAGCTCGTCGGTGAAGCACGCGGCGTCGCGGAGGACCTCGCGTTTCGCCGTCGCGTTGAAGGATTCCGCCATCGCGTTGTCGGCGCTGGAGCCGACGGCTCCCATCGACTGGGTCACGCCGAGCCGGGCGCAGAGATCGGCGTAGGCCTTCGAGGTGTAGACCGAACCGTGGTCGCTGTGGAAGATCGCTCCTGCCAGAGATCCACGGGTCGCGGCGGCGGCCTTGAGTGCATCAGCGACGAGGTCGGTTCGCATGTGGTCCGCGATCGCCCAGCCCACCAGGCGGCGGCTGTAGCAGTCGATCACCGTGGCGAGATACAGGTTCCCACCCCCGCCGGTCTCGGACAGCGGCAGGTAGGTGATGTCACCGACGTAGCGCCGGTTCGGCGCCTCGGCGGTGAAGTCCCGGCCCAGCAGGTCAGGAACGACCCGGTCGGCAGGCTCCGGCACCGTCGTGCGGTGCCGGCGCTTCTTGACGAACCCGGCGAGGCCAGCGGTCCGCATCACGCGGGCGACCCGCTTGTGGTTCACGCGGTCCTCGAGTGCGGCACCGTCGTTGAGCTCGGCCGTGATCCGTGGGACACCCTGAGCGTCGTCCTTGGCGTGGATGATGCGGATCCGCTCCAGCAGCTCCGCATCGTGGGCGGCTCTCTCGGCCCGTGCCGGGGCGCCTGCCTGCCAGGCGTAGTAGGAGGAACGCTCGATCTCGACGAGCTCGCACAGTCGCTTCACCGGGTAGGTGGCGTGGTGGTCGGCGACGAACTGGAAGCGACTCACCAGCGCGTCTCCCCAGCGAAATACTTAGCGGCTTTCTGGAGGATCTCCCGCTCCGTGGTGAGCTTCGTCGTCTCCGCTCTCAACTGGGCGTTCTCTGCTTCCAGGCGAGCGACGCGTTGCTCGAGCGGCTCATTGGGATCGGCCGTGCTGGGCGTCGGCGCGGACCGCAACGGACTGTCGGTCAGCGTGCCATCAGCCGCGGTCTTCTTCCCACTCCCGTGGGTCTCGAGCCACTGTCGCAGCGTGCCTCGGACGATCCCGAGGTCCTCCGCGATACCGCGGAGCGTCGCTCCCGGTGTCGACTCGTACAGGTCAACCGCCTGCTGGCGAAACTCTTCGGAGTAGTTCTTCCTGGCCATGGTTCATGATCTCGCTTCCCCAGCAGATGCTGGAATCAGCGTGTCCACGAACAAGGGTCAGGCCCCACGCCACCGGTTGATCGCACAGATACAGCGTGATTCCCGCCGCCTCGAACTCGTCCACGAGCGCCCGGACGGCAGGGTAATGGCGACCCAGCCGGGCGAGGTTGATAGTGACGAGCACGTCGAACTCACCAGCTCGGGCACGGTCGAGCACCCGTTCCATCTCCGTCCGATCCCTTCCGACGTCGTAGACGATGTCGAGGACGGTGTATCCCTTCTCCTCGGCATGCCGGAGACATAGGGCCTGCTGGTACTCGCGGTGCTTGCGGTTCACGCTGGCGTTGGAGGTGTAGATGAGCGCTCGCATCAGGCCACCCCCGCCAGGTCCGCATCGGAGGTCTGAGCATGCTCGGGTGCTGGGGCGTGCTGCCTGCGGTTGCCGCGTTCGGCCAGGCGGGCACGCAGCAGCCAGGCGATGCCCAGCGGGCCGAGCCAGAGCATCTTGAACCCGTTCCAGATCGCCAGCAGCACGAGCAGATGCAGCCAGCCGGGGCCGCCGGTGTCGATGAGGTGGACGAACCAGACAGCGAGCAGGAAGTACGGGCCGGCCAGCAGCATTGCTGCCGGTCCCCACTTGTGGCCGCGCCGGGTACGGATGGCGTCGGCGAGGATGTTGGTGGGCATGTAGCAACGCAGGAAAAACCGGATGCGGATGCTGGCTGCGGCTATCAGCCGGAACATGATGGGCTCCTCTCAATCGCACGTTCGATGAACGAGACGGTGCGTTGAGAAAGGGCCCGGTGAGGGCCGACCGCGAACGGCCGAGTGAGCGAAATGAAACCCGCCTCTGCTGCCAGGATACGCCCGAACGGCGTGGACCGGAAGACGCCCGTGACCTCTACTCGCTGGCCTATAGGCCGAGGTCGCGGCCTTGCCGCTGGGCGACAGCGCGGTCCTGCTCGGGGCGGCCGGGCTTGGCTGTGAGGCGGCGCAGCGCGGTCTCGGCGCGGGCTCGATCGACCTTCTGCGCGTCGTTCTGCGCCGGTGGCCCAAGCGGGCTGGTGTCGGTGATCTGGTAGCGATCGCGGTAGGCGGCGACCACGCGGGCACTGGATCGCCACCGTCTCGCCGCCTTCTCCTCATCCGGTGTGGGGCCGAGTTTCCGGGTCCAGGGCTGCTTGTCGGTCAGGGCGGTGTCGAGGACGGCTGATGCTCGCTGCTCGATGAGCCGGTGGCGTTCATCGAGAGCCTGGCGCATCTGATCGGTCATCGGGCCATCGGCGCGGGCGATGAGACCGGCGATCAGCCGTGGGGCCACGCGAGCGCGGGCCGAGCCGGCCGTCTGGGCGGTGGCGCGGGCGAGCCGGTAGTGCAGCACCTTGGCGATGTCCTCGGCATCGTCGAACCCGCGAGCAGCCACCAGACGCGGAAACAGCCGGTCGATGTCGTGGTGGTTGGCCTCGGCCCGCCGGAGCTCGGCGGTCAGCGCACCGAAGGCATCGGAGACCAGCACCGAGTCGGCCTGTTCGTCATCGAGGCCGCTGTCACGGATGAGGGCGGCCCAGCGGTCCTTCTGCGCGGCGGCAGCGACGGTTTCGTATTCGGCTGCCAGTTGCGCGATCGAGCCCCAATGGTCCTGCTCGGCGGTGATCGTCTCGTGGGCGGACAGCTCGGCGCCGGAGTGCTGCACGACCCCGTAGAGCACGCTGCGCGAGCTCGCGTCGGGGTTGTCCGAGGGGTGGGGTTCGGTGTGGTCGTCGTCGGCGCGGTCGAGGATCACATAGGCCTGGTTGGACTGAGCGCCGCGGGTCATCGCGACGTAGAAGTTCTCCCGCGTGGTAGCAGGCTCGACCAGCACATGGGCGGTATCGACGGTCAGGCCCTGGGCGCGGTGGGCGGTGACGGCGTAGCCGAGGTCGACGTGCTCGGCGACATAGGAGGCTGGGAGCACGATGCTGCCGCCGGCCCGTTTACCGGGCTGGCGGATGGTGACCGATCCGTCCTCGCGCACGTCGGTGACCTTCCACCTGGCTCCGTTGCGGACCCAGTCCTTGCCGTTGCGTAGCCGGCGGTCGTTACGGCGGGTGATGATCAGGTCACCGACCCCGGCGCTGGTGCCATCGGTGAGGGTGACCTCGCGGCTGGGACTGATGGTGCCGTCCAGGATCAGGTCGGCGCGGGCACGAGCGTTGAGACTGGTGACATCCTCGCGGGTCTCGGCGATCAGCAGCGAGGAGAGGCCTTGGTCGCGGTCGGCCCGCCAGGCCGCATACGCCGCGTCGATCATCGGCTCGGAGTCGCCGCCGGTGACCCGGCCGTGGTCGAGATAGGTGTCGATGACGTCGGTGTGTCCGTGGCGCAGGTCCAGTGAGGCGGTCTTCTCCCACTCGTGAGTGAAACGGTGGATGTCGACGAGCTCAGGAGCGTCGTCGCGCTCATGCACGAGCAGTCCGTAGGCGCCGCCGGCATCCACGGATTGGAGTTGGGCGTAGTCGCCGACCAGCAGCACTTTCGCCCCGGCCCGTTCGGCGACGTGGGTGAGCCGGTCCAGTGAGAGGGTGCCGGCCAGGGATGCCTCGTCGATGATCACGAGATGCCCGGCATCGAAGGTCGTGCCGTGCATCAGGTGGTTCTGCCACCACTTCGCGGTGTTCTCGGTTGCGATGCCGAGGTCATCGGCCAGGGCCTGCGCGGCGACCGCCGAGGGCGCCAGCCCGATCACCGACCCGGTGCCGTGCTCGGCCTCCCACGCTCGGCGCAGCGCCGACATGGCGGTGGTCTTGCCCGCACCGGCCGGGCCGACCAGCAGATCGAGCATCCGTCCGGACACGGCGATCTGTTCGAGCGCGGCCGCTTGATCCGGCCCGAGCCGTCGACCGTAGGCGTCGGGCTTGGCGATGGTCTTCTCCACCGTCGCCAGTGGCACAGTGGGCGCTGACCGATCGCGGGTGCGGGCAAGGAGCCGGTCTTCGGCTTCGAGGAGCTGGGTCGAGGAGTAGACGGTGGAGTGTCGGGGACGAAACACCGAGGACCCGTCGTCACGTTGGAAGGCGACCGGGCTGGTCGCCAGCTCCGGCGGAGTCAGGCGCAGCGATCCCTGCTCGGCGGCATCGGCGATCATCGCGACGATCGCCTCGCGGTCCTCGGGCGAGGCGAACCGCCAGCCCATGGTCTGCCTGCTCGCCTCGGCGTGTAGGTTCCACCGGCGCCACGTCGCCCGCTTCTCACTCACCGTGGCCACCACCTCGCCTGCGAGCTCGGCCACCGTGTCCAGCGGGATGTCATCGGCCCGTAGCAGCATCGCCGCCGGGTTGTCGGTGACCGTGCGGGACCACTCGGTCGCGTCTGTGCCCAGCAGGCCGGTGGCGCGGGTGCGCCAGTCAGCGGTGAGGTCCGCCAGCGAGCGGACTTCTTTCTCGGGCCGGGTCGCCAGCGTGGCCTGTGCTCTGAGCTTGACGATCGTCTTGGCCGAGGGGCGGCGGCCGTACTCGCTGACGAACGCCTCGATGAGCCGGTCGGTCTCGGCGTCGATGTCGCGTGAGCGGGTCGAGAACGCCTCGATCAACGACTCCGGCACACCGGCAATCTCCCATGCCGGGTTCCGGTCACGTCCCCGGTCGCGGGCCTCCCACTCGATCCCGAAACTGCGGGTGAGCCGGTCGGCCAGGATCGCGTTGTAGTGCTCGGATAGCGCGACCACAGCCGCGTGCATCGGCCGGCCATCGAGCGAGCGCCATCGGTCATCGAGCACCGTCTGGACCTTGTTCGACACGACCACATGCGTGTGGAGCTGCGGGTCGCCGCCGCGGCTGTCGTAGTGATCGAACCCTGTGGCCAGCAGTCCCTTGACGTCGACCTGGGCGACCGCTCCGTCTCCGGCGGTCGTGCCGGTGCGGGTCGCGGCGACCTCGCGCTCCATCAGATCGAGCACATCGCCGATCGCCTCGTGGTGGGCTTGGGCGATGAGCGCCTGCGTACCGGCATCAGAGATACCCCACAGAACCGAGACAGACTTCGGCACCGAGAACGTGCAGTCGAACCCAGCCACCGGCCGGCGGACACGGCGGCTGCCTTCCTCGGTCTCGATCTCGGCGATCGCTGCATCCCGCGTCCCGAAATCCCACTCCTCTGGCAACGCATCGACTCGCGCCCTCACCCGCTCAGCCAGCGGCCGATAGGCCGGGAACGCCCGCCCCAACGGGTCTCCCGTCAGCGGGTCACGGCCCATCCCGATCAGCAGCTGCAACTGCGCCTCGGAGACCTGATCACCCGTCGCGAGCTGCCCGTCGCCCACGCCGGCGAGCCCGGACCCCAGCCATTGACCCGGCGGAGTTCCCTCCTCCGTGTAGTACCTCGTCAACGGGGTCGACAGGCTCCGGTCACCATCGGCAGCCGCGATCGTGCGCAGCAGGTACCTATACCCGTCGCCCGCACTCATCACCCGCATCGAGACCGTCACGCCGACCAGGTGAACCAGGCACTCCGCACGACCTCGCCGCCGACTGTCGCTGGCGAGGTCGCCACCCCAACATGCGAGATGGCCATCGACACGGCTGTCTCGTGAGCGGTGAAGTGACGTGCATGTTGGTGGACGTGTTGCAGGTGACAGGGCTCCTTCGCGCTCTGGTGGTCGAGACGCCGATCGCGGGCGACGACGGTGCAACACGGTTCCCGCTGGGAGGTTTCGGCATCGAGTGGTCGGGAAGCAACCTGATTGCATTCCGCGCCCGCCATCGAGGCCGTAGTCCGCAACCCCATCGACGCGCAACTGGCCTCGCGGCTCGACGCCGGTGAGACCGTCCTGGTTGCAGGGCTCCTGCGACTGCTCAAAGCCAACGACACCGCATCGCGTCTCGACAGCGGTCTGGTCCTCGCACACGTCGAAATGGATGTACGGATCATCGGGGCGCCACTGCGATGAAGAAGGTCGACGATCACGAGCGGTGGTCACCTCGCGGTCCCGGCGACGAGGTGCTACTGGATGCCGAGTACCACGTCGATGACGACATCGGCCGACCAGCGGTACTGCGTCTGATCCCGCCATGGCCAGGCAGGGAGCAGGCTCATCTGTACGTTGAGGCCGAGACGGCTACCGGGGAAGTCTCCTTACTCATCGCCTGCTCCCCTGTCAGAGCTCGCGCTGTGGTGTGCCAGCACTACAGCAGCCAGGTTCATCGCCACCGGCGGCACCGACGACTTCACCGCCACCCTCGACGACCTCTGAACCGAAGTAGCGATAGCACTTTCGGAAGGTCAGCTTTGCATGCGGCTGGGCGTTCCCCCGCGATCTGCAAGAGGTGTGATCGCTCGGAACGGGAGCTTGGAACGATGAGCGACGACAGGCTCAAGTGGTGCCTCTCGACGGTCGGCAGACAGTTCAGGTGAACAGACGATGAGGGTGCTGATAGCTGGCCTTCTGATGGGTGAGGGCGAGCGAGCACCTGGCAGGTGACCTGCCTGACGAAGGACCCAGAACGGGGTTCGGAATCGGGCTCACCGACCCGCCGGAGCGCTCATGCACGACACACCTTCCAGCGATGATCGCCCGCCACGGATCGGGTCGCTGTTCAGCGGATATGGCGGCCTCGACCTCGCCGTCGAACACGCTACCGGCGGCCAAACGATCTGGTTCTCCGAGGTAGACACTCCTGTCGCTCGCGTCTTCACTCATCACTGGCCGGAAGCTCCCAATCTCGGTGACATTGCGGCCGTGGACTGGACCGCCGTTCCTGCAGTCGACGTGCTGATCGGAGGGTTCCCCTGTCAGGACGTCTCGACCGTCGGCAAGGGCGCGGGCCTCGCGCCCGGTACCCGCTCTGGTCTCTGGTCGTACATGGTCTCGGCCATCGAGGCGCTGCAACCCCGGCTCGTAGTAATCGAGAACGTGCGTGGCCTGCTCTCCGCAACCGCAACCAGACCCCAGAGACAAGGAGCAACCCGTGCCCGCAATCACGATGATGCAACCTCCGCACACGCAACCCCTCGCGACGTGGAACCCCGACCTCGGGTGCTGGGAGACGAGCCAGCTCGACCTCTTCGGGCACTCGGAGCCGTACTCGGCGATCTGGCCGACCTCCGGTATGACGCGCAATGGATCGGCCTACCCGAATCCCTGGCCGGCGCACCACACCACAGGTTCCGAGTCTTCATCACCGCACACCCCCAGAACCTTGTTTCGCACTCCGCTGGCTTCGGACTACTCCCGAGGCGGGGAAACGCTGGATCAAGTACGAGCCCGGCGGGGAACGATCGCCCTGTCTCACCAGGTCATCGACTTCGCCCTGCACGGACCGGATGGCTCACCGACCAACAGGAACGACTCGGAGACACTGTTCAACCTGATCGAGACCGTGTTCGCCGATGGGGACGTTACGCCGAGGCCATCGCACGATGGGAGCACATCACCGGACACGCCGCCCCTGCCCCCGCAGTTCTGAACGAGGACAGAGGGCCACGTCCGTCGCCGAAGTTCGTGGAATGGCTTATGGGTCTGCCAGCCGGATGGATCACCGATCCGATGGGTGAACTGACTGCAAATCAGCAGAAGACCGCCTTGGGTAACGGGGTCCTGCCACTTCAAGCGCTCGTTGCACTGCGCAGTCTTGCATTACGTATGCAACCACGCTGAGTCGGGCGACCATCAACTGCCGCGCAACGGTCGGCGGAGTTCGGGAACAGTTCGACGGCCGAGCCTCAGATAATGCCTTCGAGGCGTTGCTCGATCTGCGGCTTCGGCATCGCCCCGATGATCTCGCGCACGATCTCACCCTTGTCGAAGACCTTCATCGCAGGGATCGAACTGATGTTGTAGCGCGAGGCGATGTCGGGATTCTCGTCGACATTGAGCTTGGCGATGAGGAGCTTTCCATCCTGCTCGGCCGAAATCTGGTCCAGGACCGGCGCGATCGCACGGCACGGGCCGCACCAGGCTGCCCAGAAGTCCACGAGAACGGGAACCTCGCTCTGGAGCACAACCTCATCGAAGGTCTGGGTGTCGACGGTGATGACTTCGCTCATGGGACTGCTTTCCTTCCTGTTACACGTCGCGTGCGATAGACCGCACGCACACCACAACGCCCTACCCTGTGGGGGTATTCCCGTGGTGCTGGTTTCAGACCAGTCGCATCGTGGTCAGGCAGCTTTGCGCATCGTCGCCAACGGTCGAAAGTTCGGAGGTGGCGGTCTGGCCGTCGTGGGTGATCGAGATCGATGTCTCGATGCCTCGGGGCAGCCAGATCCCGACGAAGCCGTTGTCGAGGGTTCTCAACTCCTCGTCAACGATCGTCTCGCCGGTCGTCGCATCCGTCACCGTTACGGCCACGTCTGCGTTGCGCAGCTCACCCAGGCATCCGGTCGGGCTGTGGTAGTAGCAATCATGGGTCTGCGACCGATACGGGGCGACGGATACGTAGATCTCGTCACTGGGCAACCGCACCTCTGCCGTGCGTTCGTGCTGATCGGTGAGCGTGACCGTCTCCGCAGTGATCGACGTGGTCAAGGTCTCCGTGCGATCGTCCAGCGGGATCGCATCGAGCGTTTCGATCAGCTCCCGCACGTCGAGGCCGTCGAGGCCATTCTCGGCAAGGATCTCGGCTCCGCTGGCCGAGGTGACTGAGGGTGAGTCGTTGGCGGCCGTGCATCCGGTGAGCAGGAAAGCGCCGACCACGACGGTGATTGCAGCGGTTTTCTTCCCGCCGTACTTCGGGAATGACCTGAGGTTCTTCATGGGATTCCTTGTCGTGTCTGCCCGCGGTGCCAATTGGCCATAGTACCCCATAGGGGTAGTGCCTACCTGCGTGATGCGGAAGCGCCCCCGCCCGGTACGAGCCCGGGAGGGGGCGCTGCGTTCAGTCGTGCTTGCTGACTTCCGGTTCATGTTCGGCAATGTGCTCGGTCTCGATCTGGAAGGTCGAGTGATGGACGGAGACCTCGAAGTGTCCTGCGACGCAGTCTTTGATCTCTTGGAGCGTCTGGGCGGCATGACCGTCGGTGAAGCACTCGTCGTCGACGACGACGTGGGCGGTCAGGGTCGGTAGGCCGGTCGCCACAGTGGAGGCGTGCAGATCGTGGACATCCTGGACGTGGTTGAGTTCGAGGATGTGTGAGCGGACTTTGTCGAGGTCGAGGCCCTTAGGAGTGAACTCCATGAGGACGCTGGTGGTCTCGCGCATCAGCTTGAACGCGCGAGGCACGATCAGTGTGGCGATGAGCAGTCCGGCGATGGCATCGGCCTGCATGAACCCGGTCGTGGCGATGACGATCGCCGCGATGATCACTCCGAGCGAGCCGAGAGCGTCGTTGAGGACTTCGAGGAACGCGGCGCGCATGTTGAAGTTCGAACCGCGGCTGGAGGCGAGGATGGTGATGGCGATGATGTTCGCGACCAGGCCGATGATGCCGAAGATCAGCAGTTCGCTTGCGGGCACCTCCGGCGGCTCGAACAGTCGCCGGATGCCTTCGATGGCGGCGTACGTGCCCACCACCAGCAGCAGTGCCGACTGTCCGAGGGCTGCGATCACCTCGATACGCCGGAACCCCCAGGTGCGCTTGGAGTTGGCGGGCTTGAGCATCAGCGTCGCGGCGATCAGTGCGACCAGCAGGCCGGAGGCATCGGTGATGGCGTGGGCGGTGTCGGTCAGCAGCGCGAGGCTGCCGGTGATGACCGAGCCGATGGCCTGGGCGACGACGATCGTCGCGGTGATCGAGAATGCGATCCAGAGTTTCTTGCGGAAATCTCCGGGGTGCCCGGTCTCGCTAGCGGCGGGGCCGTGATTGTGTCCTGCGCCCATGTCTACTTCTTCTCCGTATCTGTCGCGTGGTGGATATGTGGGAGTCGCAGGTGCGTGCAGAGCAGGGCCTGCGTGCCGGTGGCATCGAGGAGGGATTCGGCAGCGGCGATGAGGGTACGCAGGAGCTCGGGCTGTGTCAGCGAGTACCAGGTGGAGCGCCCTTCCGGGCGCATCGTCGCCAGGCCGCACTCGACCAGGAAGCCGACATGTTTGCTCACCGTGGACTGGGCCAGGCCCATGTGCTCGACCAGATCGCGGACCCGGTGCTCACCCGAGGCGAGGTGCTGCACGATCGCCAACCTCGTCGGTTCCGCAAATGCCTGGAACAGGTGGGCGTACGCTGCCGTCGCCACCTCGTCGAGGGTTGCCCCCTCCTGTTGAATCATCGTCATATGACGATCATATCGCTCTAGGGCGATATTGTCGAGTGTGATCTGTCGCTCGACGCGGAATGAAGCTCAGAGGTCCCGGCGCGCCCGAGGGTGGACTACCGGCCTCCTGCGACGCGTGTCCTATTGGACTCAGCGGAAAGTGGAGGTGCCTACGGGACTCGAACCCGTGTAAACGGTTTTGCAGACCGCTGCCTATCCTCTCGGCCAAGGCACCAAGTCGCCGGCGAGATCAGTCGCCCGGCGTGAGGCCGGCAACCAGGTTGAAGGCGCCGGTGAGAATGTTCAGCGACACGACCCCGACGACATCAGAGATCTCACGGTCGCTGTACCCGTATCCCCGAAGCTCGTCGATCTGCTCGTCGGTGATCGACGCAGGCTCACGGTAGACCTGGAGGCCGAGCGCGATCATCGCCGCGACCGGGCCGGTCATCGCCGTACCCTGCTGGGCGAGTGCGATCTCGTCATCGCTGACCCCGAGCGATCGTGCCGCGCTGATGTGCGAGGCCAGGCACATTCCGCATCCCTGCTGCGACTGCACGGCGATCGAAACGAGCTCGCTGACCTTGCGGTCGAGCTTGGCGCGACGCATGGCTTTGCTCAGCTGGAGATAACCGCCGAGCACCGCCGGGGAGTGCGCCATCGTCGAGACCATGTCTCCGACCTCGCCGTGCCGCTCGACGAGATCGCCGAGCAAGTCTCGTGAGGCCCCCACTGCGGTCTCAGGGGTCAATCGGGAAAAACGGGGCATGATGCCTCCTTCGTCAGTTCGGTCGCGAGTTCGAGGTGGGAGAACCCGCACGAATGCGTTCCTGCTGCTGATGCTCGGCATGGAAGATCGCAGCCTCAGCCAGCGCCCCGGCATGCACACCGGTCAATAGGTAGAAGTCGCCGGACTCGCGTCGCTGCCGACTCACAATCCCGGCCGACTCCAGACGGTCAAGCTCGTGGGAGGTCTGGTCGATGGGAAGGTCGACCATGTCCGCCAGGTGATTGGCAGAGACCTCGATGTCGCGAATGGCGAGGATCATCTTCACTCGCACCGGATTCGCCAGCAACGCGAAGACTTCGACCGCCGCATCCAGGTGCGGTGTGTCATACGTGGCGTGCGCGTGTTCAGCCTCTCTCATAGTCACCAATCTTACCCATTACCCCTATGGGGTATCAAGTATCATCCGATTGGTGTGAAGGACTCGGAGACGCGTGGCCGGGTGCGGCGGATTGAGGTGAGGCCAGAGACGACGGGCCCGCGCAGGAGCACGTGTCCAGTCGGGAGGGTCAACCGCGTCCAACGGCCGGCGGTGGAGATCGCGGCCTCTCCTCCGGCGCTGAGGAACCCGAAGACGTAGGCGGCGAACGCGACGCCTTGCGGCAGCGACGAGAGGGCTGTGTCCGGGGTGCCCCAGACCATGCCCCGGATCTTGCGGACGACATCGTCGCCGGGTTTGTCGGGAAGTGCTTGGGCGACGGCCTCGATGCCGGCACGGGCGCTACGCATCAGCGTCAGACTGGACACAACCGCAATGTGTCTCCACCCGTGTTGCGGGGTTCGACGCTGGTCCAGGTGGGTGCCAGCGAGGTCTCCGGCAGTTCGAGGGCCAGGGGGTCGACGGTCGCGGTCAGGGTTTCGACGGTGACGTCGCACTGCAGCTCGGCGTCGGAGCGGAGCGTGCGAAGGACGAGGATCGTAGGGGTGCGGTCGAGCGGACCACGGGGCGTTAGCGCAGCCGCACTCATGCACAGCAGCCCGGCCGCGGCCTGCAAGCGCACGCCGTGGGCGCCGGCCCACGCGGCCCGTTGAGCGAAGGTGAGCGCATCGCGGGCGGACGGCGCGTCGGCGAGGATCAGGCGCGCTGGCATCGTGAGGGTTTGTGCCCGCCGTGTCCTGGAACGCGGCCGTCGGGGTCCGAGATCAGGAGCGCACGAGCCGGTTGATGGCGTCCGTGGCTTCCTGGATCTTCTCGACGGCCGCCTCGTCGCTGAGCTTCGCTGCATCGAGCACGCAGTGCTTGAGATGATCGTCGAGTAGACCGGTCGCGACCCCCTGGAGGGCGCGGGTCAGGGCGGATACCTGGGTGAGGATGTCGATGCAGTATTTCTCCTCATCGATCATCTTCGCGATCCCGCGGGCCTGACCCTCGATGCGCTTCATGCGGCCGAGGTAGCGCTCCTTGTCGCTGATGTATCCGTGCTGATGAGGATCAGTGTCGACAGACATGGGCATGTCCTTACTTCTGGCGTTCCAGGACGGAACGCGTGCTGGCTTCGGGTGTGAGGTCGATGCGCCGCAGGAGTTGGGCGTTGAGCGCAACCACCACGGTGGAGGCCGACATCAGGATCGCGCCGATCGACATTGGCAGGACGAATCCCACCGGTGCCAGGATACCGGCCGCAAGCGGCACGGAGATGAGGTTGTAGCCGGCTGCCCACCACAGGTTCTGCTTCATCTTGCCGTATGCGCGTCGTGAGAGCTGGATGATCGAGAGCACCGACCGGGGGTCGGAGCTGGCGAGGATGACCCCGGCCGAGGCGATGGCGACGTCGGTGCCGGCGCCGATCGCGATGCCGACGTCGGCCTGGGCCAGTGCCGGGGCGTCGTTGACGCCGTCGCCGACCATGGCGACCTTCTTGCCCTCGTGCTGCAATTGGGCGACCTTGGCGGACTTGTCCTCGGGGCGGACGCCGGCGAAGACGCGGTCGATGCCGAGCTCCTTGCCGACCTCGTTCGCCACTGCCTCGGCGTCGCCGGTGATCATGACGACCTCGACGCTCAGGGCGTGGAGGGCGTCGACGGCGTCGCGGGATTCGGGGCGGACCTCGTCGGCGAGCTTGAGGCCGCCGACCACCTGGCCGTCGCGGAGGACGTGCAGGATGATCGCGCCCTCAGAGCGCCATTCCTCGGCTGTGCCGACCTCGTCCTGGCCGGTCTCCTCAAGCAGCCGGGGGCCGCCGACGCGGACCTCCTGGCCGGCGACGGTCGCGGTGACTCCGACGGCGGGCGAGGATGAGAAGCCGCTGGCCTGCTGAAGGGCGAGTCCCTTGTCCTTGGTGGCGGTGACGATGGCCTTGGCGAGCGGGTGCTCGCTGTCGGCCTCGGCCGAGGCCGCGAGGGCGAGGACCTGGTCGGCGTCGAGGTCGCCGGTCGGTTCGACGCCGGTGACGGTGGGCTCGCCCTTGGTCAGTGTGCCGGTCTTGTCGAAGAGCACTGCGTCGACCTGCCGCATGGACTCCAGGGCGAGGCGGTCCTTGACCAGCACGCCGCCGCGGGCGGCGCGCTCGGTGGCGATGGAGACCACGAGCGGGATCGCCAGGCCGAGGGCGTGGGGGCAGGCGATGACGAGCACGGTGATGGTACGGACCACGGCCTCGTCGGGCATGCCGATGAGCGTCCAGACGACTGCGGTGACCAGCGCCGCGCCGAGGGCGAACCAGAACAGCCAGGCCGCGGCCTTGTCGGCGATCCGCTGGGCGCGGGAGGAGGAGTTCTGGGCCTCGGTGACGAGCCGGTTGATGCCGGCCAGGGCGGTGTCGTCGCCGGTGGCGGTGATTTTCACCCGCAGGCCGGAGTCCGTGGCGACGGTGCCGGCAGTGACTGTCTCGCCCTCGCCCCGAGAGACCGGGCGGGACTCGCCGGTGATCATGGACTCGTCCATGTCGGCGCGGCCGTCGACGATGGTGCCGTCGGCCGGGACGCTGCCGCCGGGACGCACGATCACGACGTCGCCCACGTCGAGGTCGGCTGGGGCCACCTTAACGACGTTCTCGCCCTCAACGCGCTCGGCCTCGTCGGGCAGCAGTTCCGCCAACGAGTCGAGCGCCGAGGTGGTCTGGGCCAGGGAGCGCATCTCGATCCAGTGGCCCAGCAGCATGATCACGATCAGCAGCGCCAGCTCCCACCAGAACTCCAGCTCGTGATGGACGAGCCCGAGGGTCGCGGCCCAGGAGGCGAAGAAGGCCACCGTGATCGCCAGAGCGATGAGCAGCATCATCCCGGGCTTGCGGGACTTCAACTCGCTGACTGCGCCGGTGAGGAAGGGCCTGCCGCCCCAGACGTACATGACGGTGCCCAGTACCGCGGCGACCCAGCCCGCCCAGCCGGGGACCTCGTAGCCCAGCAGCATGGCGAACATCGGCGAGAGGGTGACCGCGGGGATGGCGATGACGAGGTTGATCCAAAACAGCCGGCGGAACTGGCCAACGTGGTCCCCGTGCCCGCCATGGCCGCTGTGATCTCCGTGGCCACCGTGCTGGGCGTGCTCACCGTGGCCGCCGTGCTCGTCGAGGCCCGTGTGGTCTGAGTGCTGCCCGTGGTCCATGGCGTGGCCCTGGTGCCCGGTGTGCTGACCCTCGTGCGTGCCGTGCGCCTCCGCCGAGGCGTGCGCGGACACAGACCCGTGGTGATGCTCGCCGTGAGCGGGTGCATCGGTTCCGTGACCGTGGTGCTGGTGTGAGTTCGGGTCCGTCATCGTTCCTCTCCTCCGTCATCGAGCCATGCCGATTGCCGCTCACCCGGTCGCCGGGCAAGCGAACGTCGGCTCAGGACGCTGGTTGGATCTCGCTCTCGACGACCCACTTGTGGTTCGTCATCTTCATGCCGTCCGTCTCGTAGTCGACCATGTAGACCGTCTCATCGGTGGACGAAGCGATGGTGGCCGTCGCACCCTCCATGCCCTCCATGTGCTCGGCGAGCAGCGTCACCTCTGTGCCATCGGCCAGGCGCTCGTCGCCGGCATCCTCGATTTCTTCCTGCACGACCCACTTGTGGTCCGTGACGGGGGCGCCGCCACCTGCGGGCGTGTAGTTCACGGAGTACGTGTACGTGTCGAATGCGCCGGAGATCGTCGCCGTCGCACCGTCCATGCCTTCCATGTGGTCGGCCGTGAGCTGTACCTCTGTGCCGACCGGGTAGGCGGGGTCGCTGGCTTCGGCGATACCCTCGGGTGCCGGTCCGCCGTCCATCGGGTGCTCCATCGAGTGATCCATCTCCTCATCACCGCTTTCTGCGTTGTCGCCGCCGTGGCCCTGATGCTCCTCAGTAGCCGAAGGGTCGGCCTGCTGGTCTTCGTCTGCTCCGCTGCCGCAACCGGCGAGCACGAGTGTCACTCCGAGCGCTCCTGCTGCCAGCCCTGCTCGCAGTCTCCTCTGCATGTCAGCTCCTTTCATCAACATGCCTACCTTATACCCCCAGGGGGTACTAGTCAAGGATCGCGCGTTGTACCGGTGTGGATAGATCGAATTGTCCTTCTCAGAGGGACTGCTCATGTTGGATGGGCAATGCGGCGATGAGGGGATGGTCGAAGCCCGCCGGTCCGATCTTCGCGGCTCCACCGGGAGAACCCAATTCGTCGAAGAACTCGACGTTGGCCTTGTAGTAATCAGACCATTCGTCGGGCAGGTCGTCTTCGTAGTAGATGGCCTCGACGGGACAGACCGGTTCGCAGGCTCCGCAGTCAACGCATTCGTCGGGATGGATGTAGAGCGAGCGTTCGCCCTCGTAGATGCAGTCGACAGGACATTCGTCGATGCAGGCGCGGTCCTTGACGTCCACGCAGGGAAGCGCGATCACATAGGTCATGGCTGCTCTTCTCGGTCGGGTGCGGATCGGCGGTGAGAGTCAGTGGGAGGCTCGGGGAGGTCGTCAGTCTCTGCCGGGCCTGCGACCGCCTGCGGGATGCGCAGGCGCAGGACGGTGGCTGCAAGGCTGAGGGCGATGATGATCGCACCGAGGATTGTCATGGTTCCTGACAGGGTGAGCACCGGCACGAGCAACCCGGCGACAATGGTGGGCACACCGAATGCGAGGTAGGCGACCGTGTAGATCACAGCCATCACGGCGGCGCGTTCCGACGATGCCGTGTGGGGCATGAGTGTGCGCAGCACCCCGAGGAACGCTGTGCCGAACCCGGAACCGACGATCGCGACCGACGCGACGTAGGCCGGGTAGGAACCGAGTGCGAGGGTGCCGATGCTCACTGCGGTGCCGAATGCCAGGGCGCTGGTCGCATACAGGCTGATGGTGCGGGCGGAACGCCGCTGCAGGACGGACGAGGCGGTGACTCCGGAGATCGCCAGTGCGAAGATGACGATGCCCGCGTGGGTGTGCGTGGAGCCCCCGAGCTCACTGCCGACGAGGCCGGCTCCGAGCGCGAGGAAGAGTCCGTTGGTCGCCCACCCAGCGATGATCGCGGGCACACCGGCGGTGAACATGCGGCGCAGGTGCGGTGGCACGGTGAACCGCGGGCGGAGGTCGCCACGTCGTAACCGGGTCTTGGGGACCAATTCCGGTGTGATCCACACCGTCGCTGCCACGATGAGGAAGGCGAGCACGAGCAGGCCGAAGACCGCAGCTGTCGGTTCGGGGGTGAGATCGAGGAGAAGCGCAGCACCGAGTGCCCCGGTCCCGAGACCGATCATCGGCCCGATCGTGTTCCACAGGGCTGCGATGTTCGGATGCGACGGCGGCTCGAAGTCGATCATCATCGCCGACAGGGCCGGGATGAGCAGACCCGCTGCGAGCCCTTGCAGAGCGCGTGCGACCAGGAGTGTCGCGAGGCCGCCGGCGAACCAGAACATGGCCAGGCTCAGTGCCAGCGCCAGGGAACCGGCGGTTACGACCGGACGTCTGCCGATGTAATCGGAGAGCGGTCCGAGGTAGAGCAGCGCGGCCAGGAGGGTGAAGGCGTAGACCGCGAATACGAATGTGGTGGCGACGGGAACGAGCTCGAGCCGTTCGGCGATCTGGGGGTAGAACAACGACGGCGCGCTGGCAGCCGCCATCATGAGAATGGTCGCTGCCAGCGAGAGCAGGAAGCCCCGCCGTGGGATCTGCCTGGTACAGTCTCCCGCCATCGCCTAGGCCTGCACGCCGTGGAGCTGCTGTCCCCACTGGTAGACGGTGCCGACCGCGTCGATGCCGGTGACGCCGACGACCATACCGTCGGTCTCGTGGCGGACGATGAACTCCTCGCCGGCTTCCAGGTAGGTGTTTGTGCCGGCCGTGTACCCGACTCCGGAGATCATCTGACCGTAGACCATCGCCATGTAGGGGCTGCGTGGCAGGTAGGTGCTCGGATCGTCGCTGATGCCGAGGTCGTGCAATGCGGCCTGTGCGGCGTGCGCACCCTGCGCGGCGGCGTCTTCCCAATGGTCGATGCGCCAGGCGCCCAGTGCTTCGTCGTGATGCGTGGCCACACCTCCAGCGGCGTAGACGTGGTCTGCTGCGGCGCGGAGGTGATCGTCGACGTCGATGCCGTTCGTCCACGGTGACGGGGCTGCGGGCGTCGTGCCGAGCGCAACGAGGAGGAAGTCGGCCACAATAGGATCGCCGTCGTCGAGGGTGATGGCGACACCGGATTCTGTTTCGTCGACATGCTGGAGAGTGCGACCGAATCGAGTCTGCACCTTGGCGGCATGGTCGGCGGCGAGGCGTTCAGCCACGGGCGCCCCAAACGCTCCGATGCCGGGAACGGAACTGCGAGAGACCAGCGTGACCATGTGTCCGTCGGCTTGCAGCGACGAGGCGGTCTCGGCTGCGATGATTCCGCCGCCGTAGATCGCCACGCGCGCCGGCCGTCCCAGGCCGGTCAGCAACTTTCGGATGCCGAGGGCATCCTCCACGGAGTGAAGAGCGGTGACCCTCCCTTGTCCGGCGTCGTCGCCGAACACGTCAGCGGGCAGGGAACGGGGCATGCTCCCGGTCGCGACGATGAGCGCGTCGTAGGAGACCTGTGCGCCGGAGGTCAGCCGGACCTGCTTCGCCGAGGTGTCGACTTCGAGCACGGTGTCGGCGATGACCTCGATCTGAGGCAGCGGGAGCTTGATCATCTCCGGCGGTGTCGGACCGAACGCGATTCCCTTGATGAGCATCCGCGTATAGGGCGTCTCCCCGGTGCGGGTCACCAGCGTCACCCGGACATCGTCGCGTGAGGCGAGAGTGCGGGTGGCTGCGGCCCCGGCTGCTCCCGAGCCGAGGATGAGGACGTGCTGGGTGGTCATAGAGGAACTCCTGGACTGCTGGTCGTGGTCGAACTGGTGCGTCGGCGTCAGGAGCGAACGAGGCGGGCGATGGCCTCGGATGCCTCGCCGAGCCTCTGCTCGCTGACTGGTCCGCCGGCGACTGCGGCGTCGAGGACGCAATGCTTGAGGTGATCGTCGAGCAGGCCGAGGGCGACGTTCTCGAGTGCCCTGGTGGCTGCGGAGATCTGGGTGAGGATGTCTATGCAGTAGCGGTCCTCGTCGACCATCCGATCAATGCCGCGGATCTGGCCTTCGAGGCGTCGCAGGCGATTGCGGTACTTCGTCTTGTCGCTGATGTATCCGTGGTCGGACGCGTCGCCGTCGCCTCCTGCGGGGTAGGTGTCGAGGTGGGTTTCGGTGGTGGGGGTCGTAGTGGTCATGTCGGTTCGCTCCGATCAGGTGGCGGGGGGGGGGCCCCCGGCCCCGGCCCCCCCCCCCCCCCGGGGGTTAAGGCCCAGGGAGTATAT
>JASCPE010000006.1 GCA_029959865.1 Microbacteriaceae bacterium PS02070
CCCGGCCACTCCGCATAGACCAGATCCGACAAACCAGGCAGCTCATCGACAATCCCCACATCGGAGAGAGTCACGTTGCCGGTGTTCGTCGCCTCAAACGTGTACGTGACCACATCACCCGCAGCAGACACCTCACCCGACGCGGACTTCACAACCTCGATCGAAGGATCCGGTTCCAAGGGAACTGTCTCCACATCGGTGTCCTGCGCGTTCGAGCCATTGGGTGACTCGCCGTCCGCAGTCGCCATGTTCACCACAGACCCTGCGTCGACGTCACCCTGAGTGAGCGTGTACGACGCGGTCGCGGTCGCGGACTGACCAGGCGCGAGCTCCCCCGCCGCTCCGGGCCACGAGGTGAAGGTGATCGCCGTCAACCCAGCGAGGGGGTCCGTGACATCGACGCCGGTCAGGGACACGTTTCCGGTGTTGGTGACCTCAAACGTGTACTCGACCTCATCGCCTGCGGTAGCGCCCTCAGCGACCGCCGACTTTTCTAGCTCGATTGCGGGCTGCTGGATGAGGGGGACGTTCGCTTCGTCGGAGGCCGTCGTGGGAGCACCACTCGGCGGGTTACCAGACGCGGTCGCTGTGTTCGCTACGTATCCGCGATTCAGGTCTGCTTGAGTGATCTGGTAGGTCGCTGACGCGGAAACGGACTGTCCCGGCTCGAGGCGACCGGTCGCTCCCGGCCATGCACCGTACGTGAGTGAGGAAAGCCCAGCGAGAGGGTCCGTGACGCCCACTTCCGTGAGGGTGACGTTACCTGTGTTCTCCACGTCGAAGTCGTAGGTGATGGTGTCACCCACGGAGGATCCTCCTGCGATCGCAGCCTCTTTAGTCAGCTCGATCTCGGGATCTTGCTCAAGCGGGAAAGTGGCATTCGCCGTGTCTGACGTACCGGCCCCAGAGGGCGCGGTACCGGTGGTGGTTGCTGTGTTCGCGACCTCACCTCGGTCGATGTCCGCTTGCGTCAGTACGTACGTGGCCGTGGCCGAAATCGACTGCCCAGGAAGCAGCGTCCCGGTATTGCCCGGCCAGGCTCCGTACGTCACAGGTGAGAGGCCAGGCATGGGATCGGTGATCTGCACGCCCGTGAGGGTGACATTGCCCTCGTTGCTCGCGGTGAAACTGTAGGAGACCTCATCGCCGACGCCGGCGTCTGCGGGCACCGTCGGCGTTTTCTCGAGATCGAGCTCCGGGGCAGCGGGCACCGGAGTCGTCGCAGACGCCTGATTGGTAGGAACGTTGCCGTTCGGGTCTGTGGCACGGACGTTCGCGGTGTTGCCGACCGTTCCCGCATCGACATCGGCCTGCGTCAAGACATACGTCGCAGTGGCAGTCACCGACTGACCGGGCGCCAGCACTCCGGAGGCACCGGGCCAGGCGCCGTACGTCAATGCGCTCAATCCCGGCTTCGGATCAGCGATTGTGACCCCCGACAGCGTCGAAGCACCGGTGTTTGTGGCCGTGAACGTGTACTGGACTGAGTCGCCTGCCCGCGCCCCGGTGATCGAACCGGACTTCTGGAGCCCGATCCGGGAGAGGTTGACCTTGCTTGTGGACTCCGAATCCGAGGTGCGGCTACCGTCCGGCACGAGCGCGTTGACACGCGCAACGTTGTTGTAGCTTGTCGCACCACCGCTGGGGGCCGGACCCACACACTCATAGGTGATGGTCTGACCGCCACTGAGTGGACCGGCAAACGTTCGCACACAGTCGGGTCCAAGCGGGTCAGTAACCCGCACGTCCGATAGGGAGGTCGTCCCCTCATTCGTCAGTGTGATCCGGAATCGCGCCTGCTGCCCCGCCAGCACGGCCTGCTGGGCCTCCCCCGAAACCGACTCCTTCTTGATCGAGACGCGAGCGACTGGAACAGAGAGGACCGCGTTCTGCCACAGATAGGAGTCACCGGACGTAGCCAGACGCAGCTGCATTTGCGTCGATCCTGGCGTGAGCTGCGGCACAGGCTGGTTGCGCACATCAACGCTCGCGTTGTAGAACGTGCCGGCCCCGTTCCCTGCGTAGCGAACCGATCCGTCAGCCACAGAGACCCCGTAGTTTCCGTTTCCTTGCGGACCACTGAGTTCCGTGTACGTCGACGTGCTGCCGCGTTTGTAGCTGGCAGTATCGCCCTCAATGTTTCGATCGCCCTCATACAGGGTGATGCCCAGCTTGGAGGTGCTGTCCAGCGCCCGGAATCCATCGAAGTCGATGATTGTCGGAGCGTCGGTTGAGGCCTGGCGGACGTGGCCCTGGTAGATGGTGACGTTGTGAGGGTACGTCGCCGTGTTGGCGACGTCATACTGGCCGAAATCGTAGACGAGGGCGAGGGACCAGCCGGCGTAGCAGCCAGGGCCGGTCGGCGCCCAGATGTTACCCACCGAGACCGTCTGAGTCGTCCCCGATGACACGCCGGAAAACAGGGAGGTCACATCGGCGCTCGAACTGTAGTAGGTCGAGTTCCCGCTGGGCAACGCCCCGACGGTGTCCTGATAGATCGTCCCCGGCGCAACCGACTGCACGTTGCCGGACCCGACCTTCACCATCAGGTTTCGGGTCGCCGGGGTGCCGGACGGAAGAGTCGCTGCCGGGTTGTAATCTCCACAGCGGGCATCCGTGGACCCGACGCGCTGCCCCCGGTTGGCGGACCAGGACAGGATTGCCTTCACCACCTGCGCGCCGGCCGGGATCGTGTAGGTAGCCGAGCTTCCGTTGCTTGCTCCGGCGGCGCTGAGCGCGGCTACGGAGGTGTTGTTGCCCATGACCGCGTAGTCGTTGTAATACGGGCCGGCCTCGCCGTTGTGGAGCTGGTTCACGGTCGTGCCCGGTGAGGCGTTGGCGTTGCCTGTGCGCACCAAGACACCATTGCCGACCAGCACGTAATCGCCGTTGACCGTGTTCTGATACGCGAGCGTGGGGGGCTGGACAACGAGCGCAGCCGCAGACTGGGCGGTCACGAGGGAGCCCGCGGCGACGACGACGACCGCGACGAAGGCAGCCAGCAACCGCTGGACCCGCCGCCTGAACACGCCGTCGGCGCGCTGAACCTTGGCCGCCATTTTTACCCCCTCGAAGCGACGCACCGGAGAGGGACCCACAAAAATCTCGGGCGCGCGTCTCCCCGGCGCGGCTCTATCCTGGCAGACCCCTGAGCCTTTCGAACGCCACCGCTGTAGCTTCGCGACCAAAACGTGACCGCTGAGGCCCTCTAAAGATGGGTTTGATACGAAGATCGGCCCCCGGACGTGGTTCCGGGAGCCGATCTATTGGAACTGCGAGGTGGACTACTGGCCGATCTTGCCGTCGAGGTTGTTGCGGAACTCGTCGACCTTCGCGTCGTGCTCGTCCGGGACGACCTTCTTCGCCGCGTCGGACAGGCTGTCCAGGACGTCGTCGCTCTTCTTCTCGAAGTCGTCGCTCTTGAGCGTCTCCTGGACCTTGTCCTTGGCGTTCTCGAACGCCTGCTTGCCCTTGTTGACGATGTCATCGAAGCCCATGCCGGCCCCTCCCTGTGTCGGTGTCGCGGCGGATACCGCTGGACAATCTGTACCCCAGATCAGCGCGGATCGCCACTTCGGCTGACGCAGGACGACCCGGTGAACGACGAAGGCGCGAGACCCCGGAGGGACTCGCGCCTTCGTGCGATGAAATCAGATCACTTCAGGATCTTCGTGACCGTGCCGGCGCCGACGGTGCGGCCACCCTCACGGATCGCGAAGCCGAGGCCCTCTTCCATGGCGATCGGCTGGATGAGCTCGACCGTCATGTCGGTGGTGTCGCCAGGCATGACCATCTCGGTGCCCTCAGGCAGCGTGATGACGCCGGTGACGTCGGTGGTACGGAAGTAGAACTGCGGGCGGTAGTTCGTGTAGAAGGGGTTGTGACGGCCACCCTCCTCCTTCGAGAGGATGTAGGCAGTGCCCTCGAAGTTGGTGTGCGGCGTAACCGAACCCGGCTTCACAACGACCTGACCGCGCTCGACGTCCTCACGCTTGAGACCACGGAGCAGGAGACCACAGTTCTCGCCGGCCCATGCCTCGTCAAGCTGCTTGTGGAACATCTCGATACCCGTGACCGTGGTCTTCTGCGTCGGGCGGATGCCGACGATCTCGACCTCGGAGTTGATGGCGAGGGTACCGCGCTCGGCGCGACCGGTGACGACCGTTCCACGACCGGTGATCGTGAAGACGTCCTCGATCGGCATCAGGAACGGCTTGTCCTTGTCGCGCACCGGGTCCGGGATCGACTCGTCGACGGCTTCCATGAGCTCGACGATCGAGTTGGTCCACTGCTCGTCACCCTCGAGAGCCTTCAGGCCCGAGACGCGCACGACGGGAGCGTTGTCGCCATCGAAGTCCTGGCTCGAAAGAAGCTCACGAACCTCGAGCTCGACGAGCTCCAGGATCTCCTCATCGTCGACCATGTCAGCCTTGTTCAGCGCGACGAGCAGGTAGGGAACACCAACCTGCTTGGCAAGCAGCACGTGCTCGCGCGTCTGCGCCATCGGGCCGTCGGTCGCCGCGACCACGAGGATCGCGCCGTCCATCTGAGCGGCACCGGTGATCATGTTCTTGATGTAGTCGGCGTGACCCGGGGCGTCAACGTGTGCGTAGTGACGCTTCGGGGTCTCGTACTCGACGTGCGAGATGTTGATCGTGATACCACGCTGACGCTCTTCGGGAGCCGAGTCGATCGACCCGAAGTCGCGGACAACGTTGACGTCGGACGGGTACTTGTCGGCGAGCACCTTCGAGATCGCCGCGGTGAGCGTCGTCTTGCCGTGGTCCACGTGACCGATCGTTCCGATGTTCACGTGCGGCTTGGTCCGCTCGAACTTGGCCTTAGCCACTGGGTCCTCCTCAGGACTGTCATGTAGATCCCCGGGCGCTGGATTGCGACCGGTTTTCTACGGGGATGTATCTCAGTTTATGTGTATGAAGTTATGTGACGGTACGGCTGACTCTCAGCCGCCCGAGGGCTACTCGCCCTTGTTCTTCTGGATGATCTCGTCAGCGACGGCACGCGGAACTTCCGCGTAGCTGTCGAACTCCATCGAGTAGACCGCACGACCCGAAGTCTTCGAGCGCAGGTCACCGATGTAGCCGAACATCTCCGAAAGCGGGACGTTCGCACGGACGACCTTCACACCGGCAGCGTCCTCCATGGACTGGATCTGGCCGCGGCGCGAGTTCAGGTCACCGATGACGTCACCCATGTACTCCTCAGGAGTACGCACCTCAACCGCCATGAGCGGCTCGAGGATGACGGGGCTCGCCTTGCGGATGGCCTCCTTGAAGCCCATCGAACCGGCGATCTTGAACGCCATCTCCGACGAGTCGACGTCGTGCGACGCACCATCGGTCAGGACAGCCTTCACACCCACCATGGGGTAGCCCGCCAGAACGCCGACATTCATCGCGTCCTGGAAACCAGAATCGACCGACGGGATGTACTCGCGCGGAACGCGACCACCCGTGACTTCGCTCGCGAACTCGTAGATCTTGTCGCCCGAGACCTCGAGGGGCTCGATGCGGAACTGGATCTTTGCGAACTGGCCGGAACCACCGGTCTGCTTCTTGTGGGTGTAGTCGTGACGCTCGACGGTCTTGCGGATCGTCTCGCGGTACGCCACCTGCGGCTTACCGACGTTCGCCTCAACCTTGAACTCACGCTTCATGCGGTCCACGAGGATGTCCAGGTGAAGCTCACCCATCCCCTTGATGACCGTCTGGCCGGTCTCCGAGTTCTGCTCGACGCGGAACGTCGGGTCCTCTTCGGCGAGCTTCTGGATCGCAAGACCCAGCTTCTCCTGGTCGGCCTTGGTCTTGGGCTCGATAGCAACCTCGATGACAGGCTCCGGGAACGTCATCGACTCGAGGACGACCTGGTGGTTCGCGTCCGAGAGGGTGTCGCCCGTGGTCGTGTCCTTAAGGCCGATGACCGCGTAGATGTGGCCGGCGGTGACCGAGTCGACCGGGTTCTCCTTGTTGGCGTGCATCTGGAAGATCTTCCCGATGCGCTCCTTGCGCTGCTTGGTCGCGTTGATGACCTGCGAGCCCGAGTCGAGGTGACCCGAGTAGACGCGGATGTAGGTCAGACGCCCGAAGAACGGGTGTGAGACGACCTTGAACGCGAGTGCCGTGAAGGGCTCCGTGGCGTCGGCGTGACGCTCGATGATGCGCTCTTCGTCCTTGGGGTCGTGCGCCTCGATGGCGGGAACGTCCAGGGGCGAGGGCAGGTAGTCCACGACCGCGTCCAGCATGGGCTGAACACCGCGGTTCTTGAAGGCCGAACCACACAGCACGGGGTAGAGCTCGCCGGAGATGGTGAGCTTGCGGATCGCGCCCTTGATCTCAGCGATCGTCAGCTCTTCGCCACCGAAGTACTTCTCAAGAAGCTCTTCGTCAGACTCAGCAACAGTCTCGAGCAGCTTCTCGCGGTACTCGGCGGCGCGGTCGGCGAGGTCGGCGGGAATCTCCTGCACCTCGTACTTCGCGCCCATCGTCACGTCACCCTTGGCGTCGCCGGGCCAGACCAGTGCGCGCATCTCAACGAGGTCGATGACGCCGACGAAGTCGTTCTCGGCACCGATCGGAAGCTGCAGCACGAGCGGCTTGGCCTTCAGACGGTTGATGATCGTGTCGACGGTGAAGTAGAAGTCAGCGCCGAGCTTGTCCATCTTGTTGACGAAGCAGATGCGCGGGACGTCGTACTTGTCAGCCTGGCGCCATACCGTCTCCGACTGGGGCTCCACGCCCTCCTTGCCGTCGAACACGGCCACAGCGCCGTCGAGAACACGCAGCGAGCGCTCGACCTCGACGGTGAAGTCGACGTGACCCGGCGTGTCGATGATGTTGATCTGGGTGCCTTCCCAGAAACAGGTCACAGCAGCAGAGGTGATCGTGATGCCACGCTCCTGCTCCTGCTCCATCCAGTCGGTCGTCGCTGCACCATCGTGCGTTTCGCCGATCTTGTGGTTGACGCCGGTGTAGAACAGGATGCGCTCTGTCGTCGTCGTCTTGCCGGCATCGATGTGGGCCATGATGCCGATGTTGCGGACCTTCTTGAGGTCGGTGAGCACTTCTTGTGCCACGGGATGTGTCCCTTTCTTGATGCCGGTGACCGGGCGCGATCGGCCCGGTCACCGGATCTGCGGTATTACCAGCGGTAGTGAGCGAACGCGCGGTTCGACTCAGCCATCTTGTGAGTGTCTTCGCGACGCTTGACAGCGGCGCCGAGACCGTTCGAGGCGTCCAGAATCTCGTTCTGGAGACGCTCGGTCATGGTCTTCTCACGACGGCCCTTGGCGTAGCTGACGAGCCAGCGCAGCGCGAGGGTGTTCGCGCGGTGCGGCTTGACCTCCACCGGAACCTGGTAGGTCGAGCCACCGACGCGGCGGCTCTTGACCTCGAGGGTCGGTCGGACGTTGTCCAGCGCCTTCTTGAGCGTCGCGACGGAGTCCTGGCCGGTCTTGGCCTCGACGCCGCGGAGGGCGCCGTAGACGATCGCTTCGGCGATGGACTTCTTTCCGTCGACGAGGATCTTGTTCACCAGCTGGGTGACGATCGGAGCACCGTAGACCGGGTCGTTGACAACGACGCGGCGGGGTGCGGGTCCCTTACGAGGCATCTGACTCAGCCCTTCTTTGCGCCGTAGCGGCTACGCGCCTGCTTACGGTTCTTGACGGCCTGGGTGTCCAGGGCGCCGCGGACGATCTTGTAGCGAACACCGGGGAGGTCCTTGACACGACCACCACGCACGAGCACGAGCGAGTGCTCCTGGAGGTTGTGTCCCTCGCCGGGGATGTAGGCGGTGACTTCGGTCCCGTTACGCAGCTTCACACGAGCGACCTTGCGCATCGCCGAGTTCGGCTTCTTCGGGGTGGTGGTGTACACGCGAGTGCACACGCCCGCCTGCTGGGGGTTCGACTTCAGGGCGGGCGCCTTGGTCTTGGTGACCTTCGGCGAGCGTCCCTTGCGAACCAACTGCTGAATGGTTGGCACGTTCTCTCCTTGTCAGTGCTGCACGGTGACAGCGTTCGTGTTCTTCCCCGAGTCGATCTGGATTTCTCCGTGTGTCGTCTCAGTTCACGTTGACCCACCGGCGCGGCATGATGGTGCCGAGCATGTGATGGTGGGTATGCCGTGGGGGTGGCCTGTTCGCAGACCGTTCCCTGGAATGTGATCTCCGCGATCCACCCTCGCGCACGATGATGGATGCGCGTGAGCGCACACCCGATCTATCATACACGTCCCCGGTCTGTTCGGTGTGGGCGGGCGAGGACGACGTCACCGGCGGCGTTGTGGGGCGCGTTCGATCGTGATCTCCGCATCACCCAGCAGGAATCGTGCATAGACCTCCCCCGTGGCGCCAGGTTCAAGCAGCTCGTCGGAGCCGTCCGCGGTTACGAGAGTGACCCCGTTCGTCGAGTTCAGGTCGGTGACCTCCCACACCCCGCCGATGAGCACGACACGGGCGTGCGTTTTGGAGACGGTTCGGGTCGGGTCAGGCACAGCGATCAGTTGCGCGCGGGGATAGAGCGTATCCACCGCCGGGTTGCGCCCGAGAATGATCACCTCGCCATGCAGCGGCAAGGGCGCGCCTCCGCCGATGCGGAGAATCCAGTCCGCATGACGCCGCCGCACGAGGGTCGTGTTCTCGCCGGCAACGATCGGCGTCACGGGCACCTCCGCGGTGGGGAGATCCTGCTGAGCTGAGACCGATGTCAGCGCCGAGCGCGGCGAGCCCGCGATCGGCGAATCCACCACCGCCGAGACCTCGTCAGCCACCTCGGGATAGATCTCCCCCTCCCACTGGATCGACGTGCCCGGGATCCACGGAGCATGTGACGCCGAGGGTGGGTTGACCGAAGCGAGCGGGCGGGTTGCCGGTGTGGGCGAGAACGGCTCGGCGCCCGTGATCTGGGGGTCCGGTTCCGTCGCCGAATCGGGTGCGTTCCAGTCGACTGCCGGGGGCGCCCAGGCATCGAGCTGCGTCACTTCCGGTGTCGCAACGGGTCCGACATGCGGTACGTCGGCGACCTCTGCCGTGCCGCCCCCGACGCGCGGACCCTCACTGGTCGGAGGTCGACGCGAACCCCGCCACCGAGCAGGTCCGAAACCGACGATGCTCGCCCACGCAATGAACAAAACCGCCCCCAAGACGGTCATCGAGGTCCCGTACCCGAAGCCGACGTTCAGCCGTCCGAGGCTGATGATCAGAATGATGAGGACGGCTCCCCATCCCAGGACGGGGACCAGCACCAACGCCGTGAGCCACGGACTGAATCCCGCCCATTGGAAAAGCGTTGCGATATTGAGGAACGGCACCCACCCTTTCCACCCTGGCTCTCCCATCTTGCGAAAGACCGCGGCTAGAGCGAGAGAAACCCACACGTAAAGGATGAGGACCAGCAGGACGCTCAGGACAGCCACGATGGCGACGGTCGTCGCGTCCGGCGTCATCTCGGACGCCGCGGAAACACGGGCGGACCACGCTTTCATGTCCTCGGCTCCTTCCCTGCGCGAACGGGCATCGCCCTGAGACTAGCCGAGCACCAACAGGACGACGATGCCTAGTGCCGAGACGATGGATGTGAGCACGGCCGCCGAGACGACCACGGACAGGGTCGTGCGACGCTGCTGCGTCCACTCAGCATCCGCTCGCAGATCGGTCTCCCGGAGCGCGCTGACGGGAGAAGGGCTCGGGTGGGTGAGCCCACCCTCGGGTGCGGGGCGGGCCCGGTAGCGGAGGTCACCGCTCCGGGACGAAACGCCGCTCGGCGCGGCAGGCAGGCCCGGTTCGGGCACATGGGCGCCAGGCGCGACCTCACGGCGCAGACGGGGACGAGAGACGACGGTGCGATCGTCAGCATCATCTGGAGCGTCCATCCCCACCTCCCAAACCACGACGGAAGGAGCGCAAGGACACCGCGCTCGCGACGCGCCTCGGCCAGCGTCGGGAACGTGCGAGTTCCCTGCGGTCTGCATCCACGAGCGACCAGAAGGAGTCCGCCTCGTCCATCGATGAGGCATCGACAGCGAAGACGGCGCGATCGGCACCCGCGGCAAGCGTCACCGCGTGCGTGGTTCCCAGCGCCCCCGCCGCCTCCGTCCTCGTGGCCGTTTTCGCTGTTGCCCGGCCGACATCCGCGGCGCTGTCAAGCAGTTCGTCCCAGCCCGCTTGGATCCGCGCCGCCGGAGCCGGGCGGCGTCGACGTGCGCGGCGACGGATTGCCTTGGCGAGGATGATCACCACCATCGGTCCGAAAAGCAGCGTGATGGCCAGGAGCGAGATCGCTGCGACGCGCAGCACCGGCCAGAACCACGACGGCTCTTCGCTCTGGATCGGTGCCGCGTCATCGGTCGCTCCTGCCTCGTCCTGCACCGGGTCGGGCGGGGATACCTCCCGAGCGGAGTCGGGCTGCACCTCGGTGACGTTCTCCGGATCGCGCTGCTCAGTCGTCTCCAGGGTGGGCGTCTGTGAGTACTGCGGAGTCACATCGATACTCACCCACTGCCCATCGGCGCCTTGTACCTCGACCCACGCCGCGAGATCGCGTGAGCGGCAGGCCCCGTCGGTACACACCGGGAGGACAGGGTCGTCGGACTGGAGTCGCGCGCCGACGACCACGCGCGACGGGAAGCCGAGTTCTCGCGCCATCAGGGCGACCGCGACCGAGAACTGCTCGTCATCGCCGACGGCTGCGACGTAGTTGCCGACCTCTGCCGCTCGCGGGTCGTCCTCCCTCTCGAGGAGCGCTGCGAACATGGCATCGATCCGATCGCTCGAATGACCCGAACGACTGGGCTCGAAGCGATAGTCATCGAGCGCGTCCACCCAGACCGGCGCCGGATCGGTGAGCGTCAGCCCGTGACTGAGGTATCCACGTGAGCGAAGGAGATCCACCAAGCCGGCCAGCGCGGCGCCCCCCTCTCCGGAGGCGTGGCGCTGCATCCACTCACTCAGCTGAGTCGGTGCCTCTGCGAAGACATGACCGGGCGATGCGATGCTCTCTAACGCTTCCGCGTCCGTCAGTGTCGCATTCACGCGGTAAGACTCGCCCGTCCGAAGTCCGCCCTCAGCCAGTTCGACGCCCGCTCCAGCCTGCGCACTGTAGTAGAAACCGTCCCCCAGATCCGCGGCACGATCACCATCGAACACCACCTCTGAAACCTCACCGATCGTCGGCAACCAGATTCCGCGTTGACCCTCGATCGTGACCTGCGCCGCGACCCGGTTCTCGTCGCCGATCGCGCGCGCGGACGGCATACGCACGAAGTGCAGGTCATCTCCGGGGCGCAACACCTCACCGTCGTAATCGGTGAGCGTGGCCAGGCGCACACGATCGGCGGTGCCATACTCGGCCTCAACGGTGAACAGCACCTCGTCGGCACGCTGATCGTCAAACAGCGCACGGTACAACGTGAGGGGGCTGATCTCAGCTGACAGGTCGATTTCCGGCCCGACCGAGTCCCGCAGAACCGTCCGCTCCAGCGGAGCGGCGAGCGCTGGCACGACGATCATCGGGAGCGCGACGGAGCCTGCGATGATCGCGGCGCCGAGCGCAACGCGACGCCGGTCGGACTGCGCGACGCGGCGCGTGGAACGCAATCTGCCCCCCGACGATACGCGCCGCAGTGCCCGTGCCCGAGCGTCACGTCCACGCCACGACAGCCAGCCCACACTACAGATGACGAGAGCCGCGCCGAGGGCCGTCTCGCGTGGTGCGGCGAGAGAGATCGGTCCGAGCTCGAGCACGGAACTGGTCTGCGAAGATCCGAAAACGATGCCGAAGGCGCACATCGCTACTGCTACGACACTCGCTCCCAGGAACGCTCGATCAGCTCGCCACGAGAGAAGCAGGAGCGCACATGTCCCCACGAGGAAGACGACTAGTGCGGGAACGAGAAGGTTCCGGTATGTCCCCACCGGCAGGTCGACGGTCAGGAGATCTTTCCATCCGAGAACGAGCGCGCCGCCGAGCTCGCCGAAACCCGTGAGAATCTCCGTGATCGGCCCCAGGCGGGAGGGGACGGCCAGCGGGACACCGAGAACGGCGGTCACGGCGGCGAGCGCGAGCGCGACCACCCATCCGCTCCAGCGACGCCGGGCGGCAACGAGCGCAATTGCAAGAGCCACCACTGCGGAGACGCCCACCAACAACACAAACCAGGGCGTGCGATAGATCGGCCACGCCGCGAATGCGGCGACAACGACAATGGCACCCGAATACAGGATGCCGGCGAGGCGCCGCGGGTCCCAGTCGGCCACGTCCGCGCCGCTCACGGGGACACCACCCCGCGCGCAAGAAGCCCGGCGAGGTCGTCGATGGTGCCAACGGTCAGGACCGTCATCCCCGACACCATGCGCGCACGAGGATGGGCACGCTCATCACAGACCACAGCGACAACCGCCACCTCCTGTCCGAACGCGAGTGCTGTCTCACGAAGACCGTCGAGAGTGAGGGTGGATCCACCGACGACGAAGGCGAGGGAAAGATCTGCTCCGGTCTCCACCATCAATCGGCACAGCCGCGCAAGCGTCACCGTGTTCTCGGAGCGCACCACGCCGCTGAAAGAGTCAAGGAGGACACGACCGGACGCCGTCGGAAGGCGATTGACTCCGACGATGCGTCCGCGCACCACCCTGGGGACCTCGACACCGACGACGACATCCGTGTCGCGGGATTCGCGCACGGCGCGCAGTCCGAGGGAGGATGCCACAGACACGGCCAGCTCGAATTCGTCGGCGTCAGCGTATTCGACGGTGTTCGTGGCAAGGACAACCGCGGTGCGTGCGCGACGAGACTCCTCGTACTGGCGCACCATCAGAGTTCCGGTCTTGGCGGTGGACTTCCAGTGGATGTGTCGACGCGAGTCGCCGGGCGCGTATTCGCGGATCGCGTGGAAGGCCATATCGGCATCGACGAGTCTCCGCGTCGCGCTCCCCTCAAGGTCCCGGATAAGCCCCGTACCGGTGGAAGGGACGACGACCGTGGTGGGGTGCACGTACAGATCGTGCGCATCCGGGAAGACGTGCGCTCTGCGAAACAGTCCCACCGGGTCGCTGCGCACCGTCGTCACGGGGCCGACTCGGTACACACCGCGCGCAAGTCGTGCCGCCGTGATCGGGTGAGTGCTCTCTCCTCCGCCACGCAGGAGGGGGACCCCCACCTCCAGCAGTCCGTCGCCGAGGGGAACGTCCACCGTGCCGGGCAGCATGAATCTCCGGCCCGGGTTACGGACAGTGAGTTCACCCTCCGCATTCTCGCCGGAGACGATGCGATCACGACGCATGTGCAGCGTCACCTCGTACGTACGCGACCCGATCAGAAACGGCACCGCGCACACGATCATGACAGCCGCGATCGCACCACCGGTCACCCACTCCACCCACCCGAACGCGATTCCGACCCCGAGCCCAAGGACGGCGCACACGCCGACGAACCATCCGGAGGGACGGATCACCCGCGCGACACGTCCTGCCAACGCCGTGGCCCGCGTACTGGCGCGTGACACGGCGCGCACGAGCGCCAGGAGTCGACGCGGTCCTTCGACGCGCTGGCTCGTTTCGGTCCGACCGCGCGTCTCAGTGCCGGTCCGCGCAGTCGCGGCCGTGCGATCCGAGTGGTCGGCTGTGGTCATCGGGGGTCACGTCTCACCGGCGGTGGCACCTCCAAGAGCACCTGACCGATCACCGTCTCCGGAGCGACGCCATCGAACTCGGCTTCGGGCTGCAAAATCAGCCGATGCGCGAGCACCGGTGTCGCCAGCGCTTTGACATCGTCCGGGGTCACGAACGTGCGCGCGTTCGACGCGGCGCGGGACCGGGATGCCCGAGTCAGCGCGAGTGCGCCGCGCATGCTCACTCCCAGCCGTACGGCGTCGGCGGACCGGGTCGCATCGACGATTCGCGCGATGTAGTCGAGCACGAGGGGGTCGACATACACCTCCTGCGCGATCGCACCCAACTCGACCATCCGTGCGGGTGTCACCACGGCGGACAGCGCGGAAGCGTCCTCCGCCGCTCCGCCGAGAATTCTGATCGTCGCACCGTGGTCGGGGTAGCCGAGTGATGTGCGCATCATGAAGCGGTCAAGCTGAGCTTCGGGGAGCCGGTAGGTGCCCGCCTGTTCCACGGGGTTCTGAGTGGCCAGCACGAGGAACGGGGCACCCACGTCTCGGCTGATTCCGTCAACGGTGACCCGCCCCTCCTCCATGACCTCCAAGAGCGCCGCTTGGGTCTTCGGACTGGCCCGGTTGATCTCGTCCGCAAGCACGACGGTGGCGAAGACCGGCCCGGCATGGAAGTCGAACTCGCCGCGCTTCTGGTCGTACACGGTGATGCCGGTGATGTCACCGGGCAGCAGATCCGGCGTGAACTGGATGCGTGAGTTCACGCCCTCCACCGTCGCCGCCAGCGCCCTCGCCAGGGAGGTCTTTCCCGTGCCGGGAACGTCCTCGAGCAGCACATGGCCGCCGCTGAGCATCCCCGTGAGGATTAGCTCTACGACGACCCTCTTGCCCAGTACTGCCTGCTCGACGTTGTCGGCCATCCCACGCACGTCTTCGGCGAACGCGCGTGCCTGGTCAGCAGTGATCGTCATGGGACGTCTCCTTCTCAATGGGCTGGCCGCTCATTACCCTTCTTCTTCCTCTCCCGGCCCGCGCTCGTCACCGGGATCGCGCGGGCGCTCAGGGGCGACGCCCTCTCCCGGCCCCGGCTCGATGGGCTCGGGTTCGCCCACCTCAGCGGCCGGCTGGAGGTTGGGATCGCAATCTACGCCGAAGGTGTCCGTCGCATCCTGGAGCCCCCAGGCTCCCCACGCCACGCGAACACCGATGCCCTCCGCACGTACCGCACCCTCAGGCACGATCCAGGATCCGGGCTCGTAGTCCAGCTCATCACCGTCGACGCCGAGGAAGGTGAGCGCGGCATCGTCGAACGTGACGCGGGCGCTCGCGCTCGAGACCTGAGTCGCCTCGCTGCGGCGGCTCAGAGTCTCGAGTCCGACGCAGGAATCCACCCACCACCGCGCGCTGAGTTGGTACGGGGCACTGCCCGAGGCCGGTTGCGCCGTGGCCCAGGGGGTCGCGGTGTCCCAATCCTCGTGGACGTACCGAACGCGGATCCGCGGGTCCTGACCAAAGGTGTCGGTGGGCCATCCCTGGATCTCCACACGGTTACGGTTCGGCGGCGTCTCGCTCGAGCTCGGGCGATCGTTGATCGTCCAGGCCGCGGCACCGTCGGACACTTCAGGAACCGAGTCGACCCGGAAGACCCACCCGCGCGGCGGCTGCTCGGACTGATCTGCTCGGATCCACTCGGTCGCGCTCGCACGACCGTAGGAGTCGCCGTCATACCAGGACTCGACGCACATCGTGAAGGCGTACACCTCGCCATCCCGCAGGCCAGTGAACGACGCCGTCGAACCGCCGTCGCTCACGACGCATGAGGCGGGGTCTTGCCCCAAGACGATGCCGTAACGCAGCGTCGAACCATCGCCGTTGATACCTGCGGACGCACGTGCGGTGATACTCGTGCGGCCCCCACCGGTCGATTCAGCATCGAGCACAATGCTCGCCCCCGTGGGCGCACCGACGCCGTTTCCCAGCACCGTGACGCCACTTCCGGACGGGCTTCCAGGAAGGCCCGCGGGTACCTCGAACGTCGAGTACGGTGTGACGGTGATCGGGGTGGCTGAGTTACCTCCTACGGCGAAATCCTCTATGACGAGAGACGTGTGGCCGACGGCGACCTCGCGCGGCTCGGCGCCCGGCGCAGTGATCGTGAGGGACCCCGTCTGGGAGGTCTCGATCCCGTCCACGTGAATGTCCACGAGACCGCCGGCCCCACTCGTGACGGCGGGGCTGACCGTGACTTCCTCGGGGCTGGCCGGTGGGCGGTACGCCCAGGCTGTTGTCTGAACGCTCTCCCGCGACACCCCGGTGTCACTGACCGCCACGGCGGTGTAGCCGCGCTGCTCGCCGTTGGGTGCAGTGATGGCTGGGCAGACACCCTGAGCATCACACCGAGCGACCACCTGTCCCTCCCAAGACACGTCGAATCCTTCCAGAGCGGGGTAGGACCTCGTGGCCTGTCCCGGGTCCACTCGCAAGGTGAGGGCCTCATCGTCGTATTCAACCTGGGTGATGCTTGCGGGCGCGAGCGGTAGCCCCTGGAGGTCGACGATCAGCCGCCCGTCGCGATCTCCTGCCGAGCGGCGACCCTGGGCGTCCTCGACCGTGAACGACGCCGTGCACGTTGCCGCTTGCGTATCCGCGGTCCACGACACCCGCACAGCGTCACCGTCGGGCGTGAATGACACCCCGGCGCACTCCCCCGTGGACCTCGACGCCACGACACGGAGCGGTGTGCCGGGCAGTGGGTTGACCTCGCCCGGTGCGCCGACCACGTCGACCGTGCACGAGGATCCCTCGTCCTGCGCGCAGACCTGTTCCACCGTTCCCCCCTGCGGCAGCGTGGACGGCACCGCTCCGACACGAAGCACAAGGCGGGCGGGCGTGACACCACTGTGGCTGGTCACCTCGATTGGGACACTCTCCTCAAGACCCGGTGGAGCCGTATCGGCGCCCGTGATCGTCAGGAGCGAGCCCTCTTGCAGGACCCGGAACGCCTCCGAGCTGCCCGAGACCGCGTAGCGGATCGCCTCCCAATCCGTCCGTGACCGCCAGGTCGTCAGGTCATTCAGGTCGTAGCTCACGGTCTCGCCCGGACTGATGGTCAAGCCCGCAGACCGCAGTTCCGGCTGAGGCTCAAGCGCTTCGATGACAAGTGGGACCGACAGGTAAGTCCACTCGCTTGCCCCCGACACCCGGACGGGTATCTGGCACGCATCCGCCCAGGGAGCGCCGACCCCTGCGTCGTAACGAATATCGGTGCCGCCGACGCTCCTGCACGCAGCTGCCTCACGCGCACCTGAGGCGTGGACGTCGGGGCCGACCTCCAGAGCTCTCCCCGGGGGGAGTGCGACAAGGTCTGCCAGGTCGAACGTCACGGATGCCAACTCGTCCACGGTGATCGGCGCATTTTCCGCGCGCAAGAACGGCGCCACGTCGTTCTCACCCGGCACCCGCAGGAACGCGTAGGTCTGGATATCCTCGCCGTCGTCAGCGGTGTCGGTGACCGAGAAGGGGATCACGCGCCGCTGTTCGGGCAGCGGTCCACGCAACCGTGACCCGGAGACCTCAACATCCTCTGGCGACCCCCAGAGACCTACCTCGAGATCGGCGACCGACCCGGCAGTCCACGAGACTTTGTCGGTGAGGACATCCACCCCTGCCGTGAAATCGTCGCGGTCCTCTGCGGTGAGGATCGTGTCTGAGACGCGTGGGTAGTTCGGCACACTCTCACGGACGACCCGTACGACGATTCGCCCGCGTCCGGTGTTTCCGGAGGTGGACTCGACGTCGTAGAGGTAGGCCATCGTCGTCGCCGTCGTACCCGCGCCGATCTCCACGAGGTCGTCCTCGACCCGCTCGATGAGACCATCGAGGCGCTCATACTCGGGGTTCGCGGTGCCGTCGGCGAGATTCTCGGCCGCGTCGGGGCGCACGTCCGTGATGGTCAGGTCGCCCAGAGTGGGGTCCACATCGTTGGAGAGCGGTTCGATGGTCAGGGAGTTGGCGGACCCCTGTTGGACTTGGACATAGTCAGTGAACGTGATCGGGCCGGGGTTGGCCTGCGCGTCGAGGATTCCGACCCGGACCGTGCCTTCCCCGTGTTCCCCGAACGAGTCGACGACGCTGTACTGAAACTCGACCTGACCACTGTCGCCGGCAACGCTCGTGTAGACGATCGAGTCTCCCTCCGGGGAGATCGAAGCAACTCCGCTGTCTGGCTGACTGACCACGCGGTCCAGTTGCACGACGTCGCCGTCGGGGTCCATTCCGAGTCCGTCGAAGTCGATCACCGTGGACTGACCGCTGAGCACCCTCCCGTCTAACCGCACCGGCGCGGGAGCTCGGTTGACGTCGTGAGAGACCACACGGATGTGGACGGACGCAACGTCGGTGAGGGACGGAGATCCGGTCGTCGAGATGGTGTAGTCCACGCGATAGTCACCCGGCTCCTCCGCCGCGAGGTATCGCACGACGTCGCCGGAGGCGAAGGCGAGCGCACCCTCCGACGACGAGATGATCGAATCCGGGTGCAGCGTCGGACGTCCGCCCGCGGGGGCCACGTCGTTCTCGAGCACGGGAATATCGATCTGGTCCCCCGCTCGCACAACGAGCATGTCATCGACGGCGATAGGAGCGACTTCGGGCGCGGGCGGGAGCAGGTAGACGGTCGCCTCGCCGCGCACGCTCGCGCCATCCTCGTTGGAACCATCGCTCACGGTGTACGCGATGCGGCCGAGCAAGCCCGCCTCCCCATTCGCGGTGGAGCCGGATACGCGCAAGTGCTCCTGACCGACGACGTCCACCGAAAGCGACGCATCCTCCTCCGCCGTGGTCTCGATGTCACCGAGCAGCAATACCCGGTTGGTCGGGTTACCGACGGCAGAGAACACATCCAGAGTCACATCCTGCTGAGGATGCACGAAGGCCATGATGGGCGGGGTGCTCAGGTTCGCGGGGGCATCGGCCGGGAGGATTATGACGCGTGCCGTACCCGTCGCCTCGGAGGTGCCGTCGGTGACGGTGAAGCCGACGCGGAAGGTCCCCGGCTCCTGCGCGGCGAAGTCGAACGTGGTGCTGCCACCCACGACAGTAGCGGTGGCCGGGGCGTCGTCAAGGACTCGTACCGATTCGAGCGAGAGCGTGCCGGCCGTGCCGGTCACGTGCGCCGCGACATCGATCGTGAGGGAAGAGTCGGAGGCTTCGGTGACCGCGAATGACTCGACGGCCAGAGCCGGTTCCGGGGAGACGCGGACGGTGAGCGGTCTCGTGCCGACGGCGCCGTGCGTATCGGAGACGGTCACCGAGAGCGTGACGAGTTCTTCTGAACCCGCACCGTCGTCGTCGTGCTGGTAGACGATCTCACCGGCGGGGGTGGCCGCGACGCTGCCGGTCCCGGTCACGTTCTCGACGGCCGCGACGAACACGGGATCACCCTCAGGGTCAACCCACCCCGCAAGCACCGGGACGGACACGGTTCCTCCCCGCGCGACCTCCGGCGTCGGCCACTGCGCGAGGCACGATTCGACGCCACACCATTCCGGGGCCGACTGAGCATCGCCGACCACGTTCAATGTGACCGTTGCGACATCGGACACGAGGCCATCGGAGGTGGTGCCATCGGACACCGCGTACGAGAAAGACGCTGACCCGCTGGCGCCGTCGGCAAGCCGGACCGTGAAGCGCTGGTCGTCATCGGTGAGGGAGACAACACCGAACTCGGGGTCGAGCGCGGTGACCGAATCGGGTCGGATCGTGAGCACGTCCTCGTTCGGGTCGTGGTCGTTCAGAAGTACCGGAAGCACCGCGCTCTGCCCCGCACGCACCCCGAAGGAATCGGGCTCGGCCACGGGCGGACGCGGGTCTGTGACGGCAGTCACCGGCTCGTCCGTGTCCATCGAGTCGGGTTGGGTCACGTCGTCGAGCGACCAGTCCTGGCTCGATGAGACGAGCACGCCATCCGGCGCCGTCCATACCCATCCGCTCCGGGTCTCGTTCAGGATCACGGCGTCGGCACTCTCCACGAACAGAGGACGTCGTTGTTCCGCGAGGGAAAGACCTCCGAAATCCAAGGTGGTCTCGCCCGCCTCGGAACTCCACAGGGTGCCGCCTGCCGCGCCGGCAGGCACCCATGCCGCGAGGGTCACTCCGTCGTGAAGGATCGGCGGCGCGGGAAAGCCCAGCACGGTCGTCCGATCCCCGACGATCGTTCGCGCCGCGCCGTCTTCGGTGCTGATCGCGACCAAACCCGTCTCATCCGCGAGGTACACATCAACCCCATCGAGCGCTGGCTCGGCGACCGACGGAGTCCCGACGGTTCCGGCGTTGACAGGTCCTTCTGCATCTTTGATCCATACGAGACCCGACTCAGCGTTGACGACCGCCCACGTCGCTCCCGCCGCGGTGATCAACGGGGAGGCGACGTCCGCGACCAGGTCGTCCCGGGCGACAACCTCCCCCTCGGCGGTGTCATAGGTGAGGACCGCGCCGTCGGTCGCGGAGTAGGCGAACAGCAGTCCTTCCTCATTGATCGCGACCGTATCGGCGGCGTACTGGAGCCCCTCGTCCGAGGCGAAGGGATCCACGAGGACCGCGCCCTCGTCCGAAAGCGGACCGGCATAGACCGCGCCCGCATCCGTGCGATAGGCGACGTAGTCCCCCGCGGTCGCTACCTGGATCGTCCCGCTCGGCGTGGAACCTGATGAGCGGAGAACCTCTTCGTCCAGGTCGACGGGCTCGGCCGGGTCGATGCGAGTGATCTTGCTGTAGCTGTCGGAGTACAAGAACACACCGTGCGAGGACTGAACAACCGCGCTCGGGTTCGAGACACCACGAACGATGTCGAGCTCACGTACCGCAGTGTTCACACGCGAGTACTGACGGCCCTCCCCGGATTGCACCGCCCAGACCGCGGTGTCGACGGGAGGGGTTTCCTTCGCGTCCAGCCCCGGCCAGACCGCGCTGGCGATGACGACCAGGCCGGTCGCGAGGCCTCCGGCCAGGATGCCGGAAAGCGTGCGGCGGCGCATCTCACCCCGTCCACACGGCGACGATCGCGACGACGAGCGCAGCGATCACGAGTGTGCCCACGCCCATGAGGAGCCAGGGGAGGCTCCGGCGACGTTCCGGCGCGGGGTGCGATATCTCGGTGTCTTCATCACGGACCGCGTCACGAGCGGATCCGCGCTGTCGCATCTTGCGGGCGGACTCGTATCCCACCCGCACGCGGGTGCCTGCCCGCATACTAGCGTCGGCGAAATCCACCTCTGAACCCGGCTCCCATTCGTCGACGGGGACCTCGACGGCAGTCGGGGTCTCCCCAGCCTCCACCTGGATCGCGCGCAATGCCTCGCCGAACTCCAACGCCGAACCGAACCGGAGCCGAGGGTCTCGACTCATCGCGCGCGCCAGCACCGATTGCAGCGCGTCCGGGACATCGGCGCGGGTCAGCGGAACATAGGTGGCCCGCTCGATGCGTCGCTGCAGGTGGTCGCGGGAATTCTGCCCACGCTCGCGCCGTTCGAAGGGGCTGCGTCCGGCGATGAGCGAGTAGACGGTGGCGGCGAGGCTCCAGACCTCGCTCGCGATGGTTCCGCCGGTTCGCTCGCTGACGACCTCGGGCGCACTCCAGGGCACCGACATCGCGAGGACGTCGTCGGCATGCGCAAGAGACAGTGCGGACGCGATCCCGAAATCGGCAAGCACCGGAACGCCGAAACGGGTGACGAGGATGTTGCTCGGCTTGATGTCGCGGTGGATGAGACCTGCACGGTGCGCGGACTCGACGGCGTTCGCCATCCTGACCCCGATGTCGAGCACCTCGGTGACGGGGATTCGCTCCACCCGATAACGCTGTGCCAGGGAACCAGGGCAGTACTCCATAACGATGTACGGGCTGCCGTCGGCCGA
Source organism: Microbacteriaceae bacterium PS02070 (assembly GCA_029959865.1). GTDB lineage: Bacteria > Actinomycetota > Actinomycetes > Actinomycetales > Microbacteriaceae > Microbacterium. The sequence goes on from JASCPE010000006.1 coordinate 21,552, forward strand.
GATACTGGCTTGGTAGACCGTGACGATCGACGGATGCGCGGACAGATGAGCCAGAACGTCTGCCTCGGCATTGAACATGCGCAGCAGATCGGCGTCGTCGACATCGCGGGGCAGCACCTTTACGGCAACGTCACGACGCGGCATGTCCTGGTGGTAAAGGTAGACATCCGCGAAGCCACCCGAGCCGAGCGGTCGGATGTATGTCAATCCCGGAATGATCGGGGGCGCGGACGGAGTCCGTAACGGCATCTCGCCTCCCACCCACACGCTCGTGCCACCCCAGTTGTGCACGAGCATCCCAGACCGCCCATGCTAACAAACACGCACACTCGTGCGCCTGTCACAGTTCGGACGACTCACGCGGATCGAAGGGGGCATCGAGAGAGCGCGTCAGCTCTTCCAAGAGCGCCTCGACCTGGGGCTCCACGTGCTGGCTGACGGCGGCGCGAATGCGTGTGCGATGGCCGAGCAACAAGGTGCAGATCTCGCGTCCGATCATGTTGGCGTAGTCGTCGGCAAGCTTCAGCTCCACGCGCAACGCCGCCTTTGCGTCATCGCTGAGCGGCGGCAACGACGGGACCTCTGCGTCCGCCTCATCGGCCAACCCGGAGATCGTGAAGAGGAAGGGTGCGCCGGGCACCGGCTCTGGGTCGAGAGGGAGACCTTCGAATTCGGGGTCAAGATTCTCATCGGGCCGGTACGCACGCGCGCGGTTACGTGCCGCCTGGTGATCCAGCTCACCCTGCAGGATCGGCAGGTTCAAAGCGGTGTAGTCCGCGACGGCGTGGTCGACGATCGTTTTGAGTCGCGTGGACAGGCCGTGTTGGACTGCGTGGGGGACGTCGGATCCCAACCCGGCCGCGGAGAGCACGGGCGGGCCGATGCACCGGCGGCACGGAGCAACGCGCCCTCGATGAGTTGCCGGCTCCCAGCGAGGCAACCAGCGTAGCCAGGCATCGACTGCCTGGCTGACCTGCGTCTCCAACGAGCGCTCCACGAATCCATTGTCCCCCGACACGCCGAGAATTGCGCGAGTGAATTCGTGTGATTCCGTCGACTTAGTCGTCGTCGCGCTCCCACCACCATCGCGGCGGCGAGGCCGAGGTACGCACGAGGGCGACCGCGATCATGCCCGCAAGGGCCGCAGCGATAGCGATGACCATGCCAAACCAGGACACGATGAACTCCCCTGCCACGCTCAGCGCGGCGAGCGCATCCTGGCCGGTGAGGGCTGCCGTGATCCACATCCCGACGACATACGCAACTACAGCGGCGGGTGCCGCAAGCGCCCCGGCTCCATACGATGGCCGTCCGCGCACCGCCGACCACGATGCACCCAGCACCGCGAGGAGCGACGCGGCAAACCCGACGGCCCCGGGCGCCTGTCCCAAACCTTCACCGCCGAGTACATCACGGTCGGTTGCGAGGCTCACGAAGCCGAGACCGGCGATCGCGATCGCTGCGTAGCCGACTCCCGTCAGGGCGACGGCGATGGCCGAGCGCTGCCGGGAATCCGCCATCAGCTGGCGTGAAGTCGGGGCCCTGCCTCCAACGTGCGCTCGTACTCACGCTGCGCCTCGTTGTTGAGCTCGGTCACCCGACGACCGCGTGCGGCGACCCAGGCGCCGAACCAGATGGTCAGCTCCCGACCGAGCACGAACGCGACGATCGCAAGCGGTGCCAGCGCTTCCGCTTCGAGGATGGTGGTCGCCTCCGACGGGGTGATGTTCCAGAAGGGAGCCTGGAACAGCGCGCCGAGGAGGTGACCGCCGTACGCGGCGACTCCGACGAGAAGGCCCCAGATGACCCAGTGACCCCAGCGCCCGCGGTTGATGATTGCACCGAGTAGCCAGAAGGCGATGAAGAAGACCGCGACCGGCACCCAGAACCAGAACGAGGTGAGGGCATCGATCGCATCCTGGGCAAGCGTGTCTACGGTCGTTTCACCGTTGAGCGCACCCAGCCCCAGTGCTGCAGCGAGATACAGGATCCCGAAAACGAGTGCGGCGAGGAGGCCGATGGCGCCAGCAGCGCCGCGGTTGCCCCGCGGCAGTGGCGCTTCAGGCGCCTGCACGAAGATGGGCTGCGCAGCCGCGGGAGCGACCGCAGTGGGCGCAGCCGTCGTGGGCGCGTCGTCGGTAGCGGCGGGCGTCGGCTCGTTAGTCACCGGCGGGAGGGCAACGGTCTGCGCCTGTGCATCGTCGGCTACCGGCGTGACACGGGTTTCCTCAGCAACGGGAGCATCGTCCTGGACGGTTGACGGATGAGCGTTGATGTAGGCGAGGCTGTCGTCCTCGGAGTCGTAACGCGAGAGAGAGTCTGCGGGAGTCGCGCCGGTCTCCTCGACAGGCTGCGCGTCCTCGCGGACAGGGGCTTCTTCCTCGGTGATGACTTCTTCCTCCGTGACGACCGGTTCCTCAGCGACGGGGCGGTACTCCTCGTTGACGGAGGGGTCAGAGACGGGCCGGTCGTCGACGCCGTTGAAAGCCTCGAAGTCGTTGTGGGACGCGGCGGCATCGCCGTTCTCGCCACCCTCGGAGGGGGCGCCGTCAGCGGGCACTTCGAACGCCGATCGGTCGTCCTGACCTTGTGTAGTGGCTTCGGCTTCCGCGAGGCCCTCGTTCGCGCTGCCGACGACGTCATCGACGCGCGTCGATTCCTCGCCGACGGGCTCACCGTACTTGGGGTCGCTCATGTGTCCTCTGCTCCTCACGCGCGACGCACGCCGCCGCTGATCTGAGGGTAACGGCGAGATTCCCGCGGATGCGGAAGGCGTGCCGTCGTGTCGGGGGTCTCGTGTCGCAATGCGGTCGTATCGTGGGGCCATGTCCGCGAAAGGCATGTTCCTGGCGATCTCCATCGTGATCGCTATCGCGGTCATGGCCGGGTGCGCGGCCGAACCCGAGGGCGACGCCACGCTGAGCCCGACCGATGCGATTCCGGTACCCACTCTCACCGACTCTTCCACCCCCGTGGATGTTCCCTCGCCCGGGGCCGTGCCGATGAGCCCGGCGGATACGTCCACGGTCATTCCCAATGACTGTCGCGAGATCCTCAACGACCGCGTCCTCACTGCGCTGGAGGGGGTGCCACTGAACGACCCGGCGTTCGGAGACACCGGCACGCTCTTCGACGGGACGCTGCGATGCGTATGGGGAGATCCGGACGCGGACACGACCAAGCTGACGACAACGATCGGCACGGTCCCGTACAACGACGCGATGGACTACCTGAACGCCCTCACCGAGGAGGGATTCACCTGTTATAGCCCCGACGATGGGGTGCGATGCGAATACTCGTGGCGTAACGAACGATTCCCGGTAACGGACGGTCGCACCCTCTACTACCGAGACAGTGTCCTCGTGGACACTCAGTACTCAAACCTTGCCCCCGGCGGGTACACGAACGCCGTCATCGACGCCCTGTGGCCGGCCGGATCAGGCACTCCGTCCCCGACTCCGACTCCGTGATCGGGACGGCGCGGTAGCCGCCGGCAGCCGCGTCACGACCCACTGGCCGCGCCCCGCCCGTCAGCACGCCGCTCCCGGTAGGCGGCCGCGGCAACACGATTGCCGCATGTGGTGCTGCAGAAGCGCTTCGACCGGTTGCGGGAGAGGTCGACAAACAATCCCTGACAGTCCGGCACTGCGCATCGACGCAGACGGCTCGTCTCCCCCGCACGGACGACGTCCACCATCGCCATCGCGCCTTCCACCGCCATCCGGGTGGCAAACGGCGCGTCGGCGGGCGTGGCGTGAAGGTGCCACCCCCACTCGTCATGTGTCACGAGCTGGGGAACTGCCTGCGCCTGCGCCAGGAGCGTATTCACAAGGGCCGCGGTCGCCGGGACATCCTGCCCCCACAGTTCCGCGAGACGCGGGCGCAAGGCACGCACCTGCTCGAGCTCAACCGCCGTCCTCTCGCGTCTGCCCGACCATCGCCACCGCGTAGCGAACGCATCGAGCTCCGCCTCGGACCGCAGCGTGTCGTCGTCTTCTTTCCACTGAGCGGCAGCGTGAGCGGAGAGGTGGTCCCGCCCCTCGCCCGCACCGGTGCGGGTATTCACCAATGCGGCCATCCCCTGTAGCGCAACCTCGGTGTCATGAATAAAAAGCACTTTGACTCCTGACGGTCCGTTCGCGTAACGTCATGAGTGTAAACCACCGACACTCATGACGACCCGAGAGGCCCGATGACTACCACGCGCACCTCTGGTCGCACGCCGAGCTCCGAACCTACTGGTCAGTCGCGCACCCGACGTGTTCGCGTCGTCCTCGTGGGGTTGGCCGTGGCGCTTCTGTCCGCTGCGACGTTCGGGACCTCGGGAGCGGTCGGCAAGAGCCTCCTCGAACAGGAGTGGTCATCGGGCGCCGTGGTTGCCAGTCGAATCGCGCTCGGGGCCGCAGTTCTCGCCATCCCTGGTGCCCTCGCGATGCGCGGGCACTGGGCACTCCTGCGCCGAGCGAAGACCTGGGTGCACGCGGGCGTCTTCGGGCTGCTCGCCGTAGCCGGGTGCCAGCTGTTCTACTTTCTCGCGTTAGAGCAGCTCAGTGTTGGTGTCGCGCTCATGCTCGAGTATCTGGGCCCGGTGCTGGTGGTCGGCTGGTTGTGGGCGCGTCATGGTCAGCGCCCGCGAAGGCTCACTATCGCTGGCGTGGCACTCGCGGTGGGAGGCCTGCTCCTCGTCCTCGATGTCCTCGGCGAGGCACAGCTCAGCCCGCTCGGAGTCCTGTGGGGCCTCCTTGCCGCGGTGGGGCTGGCGGCGTACTTCATCATCGGCTCTGACGGCGAGAACGCGGTGCCCCCGGTCTCCTTCGCCGCCCTCGGGATGGGGATCGGCGCGGTGGGGCTCGGGGTGGCCGGCCTCATAGGACTCGTCCCGATGAGGGCATCGACCCACGACGTGGCAATGGCAGGAACGCTCGTTACATGGTGGGTACCGATGCTCTGGCTCGGACTCGTCGCCGCCGCGCTCGCGTACCTGACCGGGATCGTCGCGGCTCGCGCGTTGGGCGCGAAAGTCGCGTCTTTCGTGGGACTGACGGAAGTCCTCTTCGCAGTCCTCTTCGCGTGGGCACTGCTCGGCGAACTCCCGACAGCGGTGCAACTGGTCGGCGGAGCCCTCATCGTGGCCGGCGTCGTCGCCATCAAGCTCGATGATCGGGCGCACCCGAGTGCTCCACCCGGGTGAGCGCGGAGGCTTACTCTGCCCAGACGCGCAGGGCGATGCGGGAGGCGTACTGGTCCGGTGTCCACCCTTCATGGAGGGAGGACACCCACAGGCCGGAGCCCGCTTCGATGGTCTCGAGCGCGCCCTCGTCCGTACTGCGAACGCATCGCACCCGATCAGCGACCTCGGTGATCTCAGTGCAGGTGAAACCCTTCTCAGGCAACCCCGCGGCGATGATGTCGCCCGCATCGGAGCCGACCTCGGCAACCGTTGTCGAAATCGTCCCGTCTTCGGACGACCAGTCGCAGGTGACGCGCACCTGCGGATCTAGAGCTTCCGTAACCTCTGGAACGGTCGTCTGCGGCGCGTCGGTCGAAGGCACGAGCGCGGACTCCGGGGTCCACTGCAGACCTGCCCACTGCGCATCGGCGTAGAGGTCCCGGCAATTGTTCGCCAGCGCTCCCGGCTCGTCGACGACCTCCTCGGAGGTCTCCTCGGAGCCGAAGAGGTCACGCACCCAGCCGGGTGTCGCTGGGAGCACCGGGAGCGCCAGGACGAGTAGCGTCACGACGACCGCGAGGCAGACGACCCCGATGATCCACGCCGCAACCGAATTGCGGCCCCCAGTTCGACTCACGCGACCCACGCTACACACCGGGGCGTCGCATCCGACACGTACACACCCGGAGGTGGCAGGTGGACGCGGCGGGCCGCCGGCGCACTCGTCCGTATACTCGAAGAACCCGCCCGACTGCGCGGCGAATCGGTGCCGGAGGTGCAATGTCAGCCCGGATGCCCAGCGCTCCCTCCAATCGCATGCTGGAACGCGTCACCCAGATCCTCGATGCCCTCGACTCCGGCGCGGCGAGTGCGAGCGACATCGGCCGCCGCACGGGATTGTCCGTCTCGACCGTGCACCGAATCGCACTGGCGATGGTCGAGGAGGGCTTCCTCCGTCGATTCGACGACGGGCGCTACGTCCACGGCTGGCGGGTCGCTCGATCCCGACTGGATGCGACGGCCCTCCCCCATGTCCTCGCGCTGCGCGACCAGACGAACGAGAGCGTGCAGCTGTGGGTACGCAGCGGCGAGTTCCGGGTATGTCGCCTGTCTGCGGAGACGGCACATGCCTTGCGGGTAACCCTCCCGGTCGGCTCGCGCGTCGCGCTCCCCGCCGGATCCGCCGGAGGCGTCCTCGCAGAGACGCCCGAGGCGGAGAAGTCGATCGATCAGCACGGATGGTTCGAATCGGTGCAGTCGCGAACGCAGGGGCTCTCTTCCGTGAGCGCCCCCCTGCGGGTAGACGGCACGATCGTCGCGGCCTTGTGCGTCGTCGTCCCGGTCGCGCGCGTGAACCGCACCCCCGGGCACGATCATGGCGCAGCGCTGGTCGCCGTGGCGGAGCAGCTCTGCGCCGAACTCGACACCTGACCGCTCGTCGACCCTCGCCCGCCCCACGCAGGAATCCGATTGACTCTTGCGCGCGGGTGACGCGTCCCCTATCGTGTTCACATTCAGTGAGAGCCACTTTCCTACTGAGTGAGATGAAGGGTGACGACGATGTCCCACGATGAATCAACAGAAACCGAGCGAATGCCGCTGGACGGGCTCCGCGTCCTGGAACTGGGCAACTACATCGCTGCCCCGTTCGCCTCGCGGATCTTCGGCGACTTCGGCGCCGAAGTGATCAAGGTCGAAAAGCCCGGCGGTGATGAGCTGCGTGACTGGCGGCGACCGGTGGGCGATACGTCGATGCTGTTTCGCACGGTCGGCCGGAACAAGAAGTCGGTGGTCCTTGACCTGCGCACCCCCGAGGGGATCGATGCGGTCAAACGGCTCATGGCAGCCTCCGACGTCATCATCGAGAACTTCCGCCCCGGCACCATCGAGCGGTGGGGCATCGGTCCGGACGTCGTGCGGGAGCTCAACCCGGACGCGATCCTTGTCCGCATCTCGGGGTATGGCCAGACCGGCCCCTACCGGGATCGCGCCGGGTTCGGCAGCGCGGCAGAGGCTTTCGCCGGGCTGCGCTACATCACCGGCGAGCCCGACCGCCCTGCCGCGAGATCTGCGGCGAGCATGGCCGACACGGTCGCGGGCCTGTACGCGGTGATCGGAGCGCTCATGCTGCTGCTCCAGCGAGCCCGCGGCCGGGCGTCGGAGGCACGAGTCGTCGACATCGGACTCTACGAAGGCGTCTTCTCCCTTCTCGAGAGTCTGGTCCCGGAATACGACGCATATGGCATGGTGCGCGAACGCTCCGGAGGAAAGCTCCCCGGTGTCGTGCCGATGGGCGCCTACCCGTGCGCGGACGGCCTTGAGGTGGTCATCGGCGGGAACGCATCGTCGGTCTTCCAGCGGCTGATGACCGTGATCGGTCGCCCCGACCTCGCGGCCGATGAGTCGTTGCGGTCCGCGCAGGGCCGGCAAGCGCGAGAGGACGAACTGAATGGCCTCATCGAGGGGTGGACGCGCGGCCTCCCCCTCGCCGAGGTCCAGGAAGCGCTCGACAGGGCGGGCGTCCCCGCGGGGCCCGTCTACGACGCGCCGAGCATTGCCGACGATCCGCACTACCGGGAGCGGGGCATGGTGGAAGAGCACGAGATCGTCGTCGACGACGAACCGCGCCTCATCCGCTTTCCGGGGATCGTCCCCACCCTTCCCGGCGCGGAAGGCAAGACGCGATGGCTCGGACCGGACTTGGGCGAACACACCGAAGCTGTCCTTCGGGACGTCGCCGGACTCAACGACGAAGAGGTCGAGGCAATCCTCGCGCAGGCTCAGCCGAAGGAATCAGCCGATGCACGTTGAGATCACCGACGTCTTCCTGCGTGACGGTTTGCAGGATGAGCACGTCATCGTGCCGACGAGCGTCAAGCTGTCGGTTGCACGGGCGCTCGCAGCCGCGGGCGTCCCGCGAATCGAAGCGGCATCGTTTGTGAATCCGGCCCGCGTTCCCCAAATGGCCGATGCCGCGGAGCTCTTCGCTGCGCGCCCCTCGGACGCTCCGCCGTGGACGGCACTCGCTCTCAACGGCCGTGGGATCGAACGAGCGGTGGAGGCGGGGGTGCGGCAGGTGGAGATCGTCGCATCGGCCAGCAGGGCGCACAGTACGGCGAACGCGGGGAGAAGCACCGCGGACGCGCTCGCCGATATTGCTCGCGAGGTCGAGCGTCAGCCGCCATCGATCGAGTTCTTCGCCGGGGTGTCCACCGCGTTCACGTGCCCCTTCGAGGGGGAGATCCCGGTCGACCAGCTTCTGGAGGTCGTTCGGGGGTTCCTGGACATGGGCGTGCGCAACATCGGCCTCGCCGACACGCTGGGGAACACCCCCACCGATCGACTTCTGGACACTGCCCTCCGTGTGCGCGACGCAGAACCGGATGCCACCTACTCCCTTCACCTCCATAACGCGCTCGGCCAGGCCCTGGACACGGCGGCCGCAGCCGCAGCCGAAGGCTTCGACCGATTCGACGCAGCACTCGGCGGCTATGGCGGATGCCCCTTCGCGCCCGGTGCCGCAGGCAATCTCGACACCTATGCGCTCGTGACCCACCTGCATGAGCGCGGACACACGACCGACATCGACGTCGATCAGCTCGCGGAGGCGGTTGACCTCGCCCACCGTGCTGTGCGCGAGGCACCACCCCTGCCCGCCTGACATCATCCCCACCCACCCCACCACCCTGCCGCTCTCGCGGCTGACCTGCGCATCGTCGCGCACATTCGAGGAGACAACGATGTCCGATCCACTCACCGAGACCGGTGCCCGCCGCGCCGTTCTTCCACCCACCACGTCCATCGGTACGACGACGCGCGGAAGCGTGCCGCCGTGGCGCCGCGTCGCAGGGCTCCCGCCCCTGGTGTTCGCGGTGTTCTTCGCCGTGATCCTGATCGCAGGTCTGACCGGCACGCTTCCCGACACGATGCTCGCCGGCTTTGCCGTGACGCTCTTGTTCGGCGGATTGCTGGCCTGGTTCGGAAACCTCATTCCGGTCGTGCGTGACTTCGGCCTCCCGACGATCCTGTGCACGTTCGCGCCCGCCGCGTTCGCGTTCGGCGGGCTCATGCCGCAGCCGTTCATCGAGGTCGTCTCGAACTTCGTCGACGGTTACGGCTTCCTAGACTTCTTCGTCATCGCGATCATCGTCGGGAGCGTCCTCGGCATGCCCCGGGCGCTGCTCATCAAGGCCGGGCCCCGCTTCATCGTCCCGCTGGTGGGATGCCTGGCTGCGACATTCCTCATCGTCGGTGCGGTCGGAGGTGTGCTCGGCTTCGGCTTCCTCGAAGCGATCCTCTTCGTGGCCGCCCCGATCATGGCCGGTGGTCTTGGGCTCGGCGCCGTCCCGATGGCAGACATGTACGCACGCCAAATGGGCGGCAGTTCGGCCGACTTCATGGGCGATCTGATGTCTGCCGTGGTACTGGCGAACATCGTGTGCATTCTCATCGCCGGCGTGTACAACGGACTTGGCCGCCGGCGTAAGCAGTTGTTCGTCGGCTTCAATGGGAACGGCCAGCTGCTGCGCGTCGAGGGCAAGCGCGATGACCTCACGATGCCGCCGAAGCTCGATGCCGCCACCTTCTCCACACTCGGTGTCGGTCTCGGCATCGCCGCGGTGCTCTTCGTGCTCGGTCAGGTGCTCGGAGCGTTCGTCCCCGCGTTGCACCCGTACGCATGGACGATCATCGCCGCGGTCCTCATCAAGATTCTCCGCCTCTTCCCGGCGCACCTCGAAGAATCCGCGACCGCGTGGGGCGACCTCATCGGCGCTTTCCTCGTTCCCGCGCTTCTCGTGGGCGTCAGCCTCACCTACATCAGCATCGAAGAGGTCCTCGCCTCCCTCGCGAACCCCGCTTTTGTGCCGCTCACGGTGCTGACCGTGATCGTTGCGACGCTCACCTCCGGCGCGTTGGGCTGGCTCGTGAAGATGAACTTCATCGAGGCATCCATCACCCCCGGACTCGTCATGGCCGATACCGGAGGAAGCGGCGATGTCGCCGTGCTGAGCGCGGCCGGTCGGATGCACCTCATGCCGTTCGCCGCGCTCACCAACCGCGTCGGAGGAGTCCTCGTGCTCTTCGTGACCTCGCTCCTGGCCTCGCTGCTCCAGTAGCGTCCCCCCACAGACGAAGAGCGGCCCCTGGGAAATCCCAGGGGCCGCTCTCGTTTACGTCGTCGCTCAGTTATAAGTACCGGGCGTGAAGTCGTCGGTCGAGAAGCTGTCGAAATCGACGTAGCTCAGGTCCGCGTCACTGTACGCACCGTCCGAAGCGAAGATGCGGTTCGGGTACCGCTCGCTCTTAGCCTCTTCCGTTGCCTCCACCGTGACATTGCGGTACTTGGCAAGGCCGGTACCGGCCGGGATGAGCTTACCGATGATGACGTTCTCCTTGAGACCGACCAGCGGGTCACTCTTCCCCTCCATCGCCGCCTGTGTCAGAACACGCGTCGTCTCCTGGAAGGACGCAGCCGACAGCCACGACTCCGTCGCAAGCGACGCCTTCGTGATACCCATCAGCTCGGGACGGCCCGATGCGGGACGCTTACCCTCAGCAACCGCCTGACGGTTGATGTTCTGGTAGCGCTTGAAGTCCACCAGCTCACCCGGCAGCAGCGTCGTGTCACCGTGGTCGACGACCGTGACCTTACGCAGCATCTGGCGAACGATGACCTCGATGTGCTTATCGTGGATCGGCACACCCTGCGAGCGGTACACGCCCTGCACGCCACCGACGAGGTACTTCTGCACCTCGCGGGCACCCTGCACACGCATGACCTCCTTGGGGTCCAGCGTGCCGACCAGGAGAGCCTGCCCGACAGTCACACGCTGGCCATCCTCGACGAGGAGGGTAGCGCGCTTCAGGATCGGGTAGGTGAAGACCTCGTCGCCGTTGTCGGGCGTGAGGATGATCTTCTTCGACTTGTCAGTCTCTTCGATCTTGATGACACCGTCAGCTTCAGCGATCGGGGACGCACCCTTGGGGGTACGCGCCTCGAACAGCTCCTGCACGCGGGGCAGACCCTGCGTGATGTCGTCAGCCGATGCGGATCCACCGGTGTGGAACGTACGCATCGTCAGCTGAGTACCGGGCTCACCAATCGACTGGGCCGCGATGATGCCCACGGCCTCACCGATGTCGACGAGCTTTCCGGTGGCAAGCGAACGGCCGTAGCACGCCGCACACACACCCACAGCCGAGTCACACGTGAGGACCGAGCGAACCTTGATCGACTCGACGCCGGCCTCGACCAGCTTGTCGATCAGGACGTCACCCACGTCGTCGCCGGCAGCGGCGACAACAGTGCCCTCGGCGTCGACGGCGTCAGCCGCGAGCGTCCGCGCGAAGACCGAGTTCTCGACGTTCTCGTCACGCACCAGCGCACCATCGGTGCCCGGACGCGCGATGACGAAGTCGAGACCCTTAGTCGTGCCACAGTCCTCTTCGCGGATGATGACATCCTGCGAGACGTCGACGAGACGACGGGTCAGGTAGCCCGAGTCTGCGGTACGCAGAGCCGTGTCTGCCAGACCCTTACGAGCACCGTGCGTCGCGATGAAGTACTCCGCCACCGACAGACCCTCGCGGTACGAGGAAATGATCGGACGGGGGATGATCTCACCCTTCGGGTTGTTCACCAGGCCTCGCATACCCGCAATGTTGCGGATCTGCAGCCAGTTACCACGAGCACCCGAGGACACCATGCGGTTGATGGTGTTGTCCTCCGGGAAGTTCTCGCGCATCGCCTTCTGGACCTCGTCGGTTGCTTCAGTCCAGATCTTGATGAGCTCCTGACGACGCTCAGCATCGGTGGTCAGACCCTTTTCGTACTGTGCCTGAACCTTCGCGGCCTGCTTCTCGTACGCACCGACGATCTCGGCCTTGTTCGGAGGCGTGAGGATGTCGCTCAGCGCAACGGTCACACCCGAACGAGTCGCCCAGTAGAAACCGGCGTCCTTGATGCGGTCCAGGGACGCAGCAACCTCGACCTTGGGGTATTCCTCGGCGAGCTTGTTGACGATCTGCGACAGCTTGCCCTTGTCTGCCTGTCCGCGTACGAACGGGTAGCCCTTGGGGAGCGTGTCGTTGAAGATCGCCTGACCGAGCGACGCATCGAGGAGACCGTGGTCGGCGTAGCCCTCGGGTGCTTCACCCTCAAGGAAGGTCAGCCCCGGGACGCGGATGCGGACCTTGGCCTGCAGATCGAGCGTGCCTTCGTCCTTGGCGAGGATCGCCTCGCCGACAGACCCGAAGACACGGCCCTCGCCGATCGCCCCCTCCTTGACCGTGGTCAGGTGGTGGAGACCGATGATCATGTCCTGCGAAGGCAGGGTCACCGGGCGGCCGTCGGACGGCTTGAGGATGTTATTCGACGCAAGCATGAGCACGCGCGCTTCAGCCTGGGCCTCGACGGACAGCGGCAGGTGGACTGCCATCTGGTCACCGTCGAAGTCAGCGTTGAACGCGGCACACACGAGCGGGTGCAGCTGAATCGCCTTACCCTCCACAAGCTGCGGTTCGAATGCCTGGATGCCCAAGCGGTGCAGCGTAGGAGCACGGTTCAGAAGCACGGGGCGCTCGCGGATGATCTCCTCGAGCACGTCCCACACCTCGGGGCGCGTGCGCTCGACGGCGCGCTTGGCCGCCTTGATGTTCTGCGAGTGACCGAGGTCGATCAGGCGCTTGATCACAAACGGCTTGAAGAGCTCGAGCGCCATCTGCTTCGGCAGGCCGGCCTGGTGGAGCTTCAGCTGCGGACCGACGATGATGACCGAACGACCCGAGTAGTCCACGCGCTTACCGAGCAGGTTCTGACGGAAGCGGCCCTGCTTGCCCTTGAGCATGTCGGACAGCGACTTCAGCGCGCGGTTACCGGTACCGGTGACGGGGCGACCACGGCGACCGTTGTCGAACAGCGCGTCGACGGCCTCCTGCAGCATGCGCTTCTCGTTGTTGACGATGATCTCGGGAGCACCGAGGTCGATCAGACGACGAAGGCGGTTGTTGCGGTTGATCACTCGGCGGTAGAGGTCGTTGAGGTCACTTGTCGCGAAGCGGCCACCGTCGAGCTGCACCATGGGGCGAAGCTCCGGCGGGATGACCGGGACGACGTCGAGGACCATCGCGGCGGGGCTCATGCCCGTCGCGAGGAACGAGTTGACGACCTTCAGGCGCTTGATCGCGCGGATCTTGCGCTGGCCCTTACCCTCGGCGATCTGCTGGTGCAGCGACTCGGCCTCAGCGGCCAGGTCGAACGCCTGCAGACGACGCTGGATGGACTCGGCACCCATGTACGCCTCGAAGTACTGACCGAAGCGGTCCTGCAGCTCGTGGAAGACATCGTCTTCCTGCTTGAGCTGGCCGACCTCGAGCGTGCGGAACTCTTCCCACACGCGCTCGAGCTTCGCGATCTGCTCGTCGAAGTTCTTGCGGATCGAGGTGAGCTCCTTCTCGGCAGCGTCCTTGACCTTCTTCTTCTGGTCGGCCTTCGCGCCCTCTTCCTCCAGAGCGGCAAGTTCCTCTTCGAGCTTCTGCATGCGCGTGGCGATGCGGGAGTCGCGGCGGTCGCCGAGGTTCTTGATCTCGAGCCGGAGGTTGTTCTCGTGCGTCGGCAGGTCGCGCTGGCGGCCTTTCTCATCCACTGAGATCACCATGTAGGCGGCGAAGTAGATGACCTTCTCGAGGTCCTTCGGCGCCATGTCGAGCAGGTACCCCAGGCGCGAAGGCACGCCCTTGAAGTACCAGATGTGGGTCACGGGAGCGGCGAGCTCGATGTGGCCCATGCGCTCGCGACGGACGGAGGACTTGGTGACCTCCACGCCACAGCGCTCGCAGACGATGCCCTTGAAGCGGACGCGCTTGTACTTTCCGCAGGCGCACTCCCAGTCGCGGGAGGGCCCGAAGATCTGCTCGCCGAAGAGGCCGTCCTTTTCCGGCTTCAGCGTGCGGTAGTTGATGGTTTCGGGCTTCTTGACCTCACCGTAGGACCAACGACGGATGTCGTCGGCGGTGGCAAGACCAATACGAAGCTGATCGAAGGTGTGTGACTCGAGCACTGGTTCTCCTGTGTCGGAATTCTGTTCGCTGTGGACCGGATCAGATCTCGTCGATCGACGAAGATTCGAAGCGGCTGGAGATGTTGATGCCGAGCTCTTCCGCAGCGCGGAAGGCCTCGTCGTCGGTGTCGCGGAGGTTGACCTCAGTGCCGTCTGCCGAGAGGACCTCGACGTTCAGGCACAGCGACTGCATCTCCTTCATGAGCACCTTGAAGGACTCGGGGATACCGGGCTCTTGGATGTTCTCGCCCTTGACGATGGACTCGTACACCTTGACGCGGCCCACGATGTCGTCGGACTTGATCGTGAGGAGCTCCTGCAGTGCGTAGGCCGCACCGTAGGCTTCGAGCGCCCACACTTCCATCTCGCCGAAGCGCTGACCACCGAACTGCGCCTTACCACCCAGCGGCTGCTGCGTGATCATCGAGTACGGGCCCGTCGAACGCGCGTGGATCTTGTCGTCGACGAGGTGGTGGAGCTTCAGGATGTACATGTAGCCGACCGAGATCGGAGCCGGGAAGGGCTCGCCGGTGCGACCGTCGAACAGGACCGACTTACCGGACGAGTCGATCATCCGGTCGCCGTCACGGTTCGGGAGGGTCACGTCGAGGAGTCCGCGGATCTCCGATTCGTGGGCGCCGTCGAACACCGGTGTCGCCACCTTGGTGCCCGGCGCTGCCTCACGAGCGACCTCGGGAAGGGTGGTCGCCCACTCCGGGGTGCCCTCGATCTTCCAGCCCTGCTGAGCGATCCACCCGAGGTGGATCTCCAGCACCTGGCCGAAGTTCATGCGGCCGGGGATACCGAGCGGGTTGAGGATGATGTCCACCGGGGTGCCGTCCGGAAGGAACGGCATGTCCTCGACGGGCAGGATCTTCGCGATGACGCCCTTGTTGCCGTGGCGGCCGGAGAGCTTGTCGCCCTCGGTGATCTTGCGCTTCTGAGCGATGTAGACCACGACGCGGCGATTGACGCCCGAGCCGAGCTCGTCGTCGCCATCCTCGGCGTTGAACTCCTTGACCGCGATGACGGTTCCCTGCTCACCGTGGGGCACCTTCAGCGAGGTGTCGCGAACTTCGCGGCTCTTCTCGTTGAAGATCGCGCGGAGCAGGCGCTCCTCCGCCGACAGCTCGGTCTCACCCTTGGGTGTGACCTTGCCGACGAGGATATCGCCGGGGCGGACCTCGGCGCCGATGCGGACAACGCCGCGCTCGTCGAGGTCCTTGAGCAGATCCGGGCTCACGTTCGGAAGGTCACGCGTGATCTCTTCCTTGCCGAGCTTGGTGTCACGAGCGTCGACCTCGTACTCCTCGATGTGGATCGAGGACAGGGTGTCGTTCTTGACCAGGTCCTGGCTGAGGATGATCGCGTCTTCGAAGTTGTGACCTTCCCACGTCATGAACGCGACGAGGAGGTTCTTTCCGAGCGCGAGCTCACCGTTCTCGGTGGCCGGGCCATCCGCGATGACCTCGCCGACCTCGACGCGCTCACCGGCCGAGACCACGACGCGCTGGTTGTACGAGGTGCCCTGGTTCGAACGGTCGAACTTGCGGAGGAAGTACTCCTGGGTCCCACCTTCGTCCAGCTGGACGGTGACAACGTCGGCCGAGACCTCGGAGACGACACCGGCGGCCTGAGCCGTGATGACGTCGCCGGCGTCGATGGCCGCGTAGCCCTCCATACCGGTACCCACGACGGGGGACTCGGAGCGCACGAGCGGCACCGCCTGGCGCTGCATGTTCGCACCCATCAGGGCGCGGTTCGCGTCGTCGTGCTCGAGGAACGGAATGAGCGAGGTCGCCACCGACACCATCTGGCGCGGGGAGACGTCCATGTAGCCGATCTCCTCGGCCGGGAAGAGGTCGACTTCGCCACCCTTACCGCGGCGGGCCAGGACGCGCTCCTGCGCGAACGAGCCGTCTTCGTTGAGCTCCACACCGGCCTGAGCGACGATGAAGTCGTTCTCCTGCGATGCGGTGAGGTAGTCGATCTCACTCGTGACGGTGCCGTCGGTGACCCGGCGGTAGGGCGTCTCGATGAAACCGAACGCGTTGATGCGACCGAACGATGCGAGCGAACCGATCAGACCGATGTTCGGGCCTTCCGGCGTCTCGATCGGGCACATGCGGCCGTAGTGCGAGGGGTGGACGTCACGAACCTCGACGCCTGCACGCTCACGCGAGAGTCCGCCGGGGCCCAGCGCCGAGAGGCGGCGCTTGTGGGTCAGACCCGCGAGCGGGTTGTTCTGGTCCATGAACTGCGACAGCTGCGAGGTTCCGAAGAACTCCTTGATCGCGGCGACGACGGGGCGCACGTTGATCAGGGTCTGCGGCGTGATCGCCTCGATGTCCTGCGTCGTCATGCGCTCACGAACCACGCGCTCCATGCGGGAAAGCCCCGTCCGGACCTGGTTCTGGATGAGCTCACCGACGGCACGGATACGACGGTTGCCGAAGTTGTCGATGTCGTCGACGTCGAGACGGATCTCCGCCGTCTTGCCGCCACGGATTCCCTCGAACGTCTCGTCGCCGCGGTGCAGGCGGACGAGGTACTTGATCGTCGCGACGATGTCCTCGACGGTCAGCACCGACTCCGCGAGCGGTGCGTCCAGACCGAGCTTCTGGTTGATCTTGTACCGACCAACCTTGGCGAGGTCGTAGCGCTTCGGGTTGAAGTAGTAGTTGTCCAGCAGCGCGCGGGCAGCCTCAGCGGCGACCTGCTCACCCGGACGCAGCTTGCGATAGATGTCGCGGAGCGCGTCTTCCTTGGTCAGGATGGTGTCCTTGGCGAGGGTCTCCTCGATCGAGGGGAAGCCTGCGAACTCCGTGAGGATGTCCTCGCTGGTCAGGCCCAGAGCCTTGAGGAAGACCGTGACCGACTGCTTGCGCTTGCGGTCGATACGCACACCGACGTTGTCGCGCTTGTCGATCTCGAACTCGAGCCATGCGCCGCGGCTGGGGATGACGCGCGCCGAGACGATGTCCTTGTCGCTCGTCTTGTCAGGAGTCTTGTCGAAGTAGACGCCCGGGGAGCGGACCAGCTGCGAGACGACGACACGCTCGGTGCCGTTGATGATGAAGGTGCCCTTGTCGGTCTGGAGCGGGAAGTCGCCCATGAAGACCGTCTGGGTCTTGATCTCACCGGTGAGGTGGTTCATGAACTCGGCTTCGACGTACAGCGGCGCGGCGTAGGTCTTGCCGCGCTCCTTGCACTCCTCGATCGAGTACTTCTCCGGCTCGAGATAAGGGTTGGTGAACGAGAGCTGCATCGTCTCACCGAGGTCTTCGATCGGCGAGATCTCCTCGAAGATCTCCTCGAGCCCACTGCGCGTGGCAACGTCGGTGCGTCCGGCAGCGTCAGCCTCGGCGAGGCGCGCCTTCCACGCCTCGCTGCCGACGAGCCAGTCGAAGGACTCGGTCTGTAGCGCGAGAAGATCAGGGACCGTCAGCGTGTCAGAAATCTTGGCGAACGAGAGGCGGGAAGCTCCGCGGCCGTTCTTGGGTGTGGTGGTGGATGCGTTGCGCGCAGCAGCCAAGGGGATTACCTCCATGAGCCCGGGCAGGGGCTGGTGTTCCTTGTCGTGTGGTGGAGCACTCCCCGCCGATCACCGCGCGACGCACGCCGTCAGATATCCAACGGGGACGCACAGGCAATGCCGACCACCATATGAAGGCAAGGGGAAGGGAGCGCAACTACCTACCTTACGTCATCCGACGCGCCGTGTCCAGCCGGATCCTTGACGAGTTTCCGGACCTGCGGTATAACCCGCGGGCGAGGGCAGTGGACCCCCTCGATTCCTTCCTCGAGGGGGTCCACCGTGCGTGCCGGATGGGCGGTGTTACTCCGTCCACTCCCACGTGACCATGACGGACTCGGCGAGATCGACCCGCTCCTCCGCGCTTGTCTCGCCCGAGAAGTTGAAGCTGACGATGTAGGTCTGTTGCGCATTGGAGGGCAGGTACTGCTCCACGAAGAACTCCATGCCCTGCTGCTCGATGTCGGCGGAGACGTGGCCGGACTCCGCGCCGGCGATGAGGACGGAGTCGTCGATGCGAACCTCCGTCGCACCGGCGGCGGCCAACTCACCCTCCACCGCGGCTTCGTACTCGGGGATGGAGACCAAGCCGGCCGGGCTTCTCACGACGGAGATGTATTCGACGAGACCCTCTGTTGCGGCCTCATCAGAGGACACGACGACCTCGATGGGGTCAGTGGCCGCATCGGGCTGATTGACCCACCCCTCGGGGGCGACGAAGCTGTATCCCGCGCCCTCGATCGTCTCTCCCGTGGCAGGGTCAGCGGTCAGCTCGCGAGCGGCGCTCGGCGCTGCCTCCTCGGCCGGGGTCTCCTCGGGCGCGGTCTCCTCGACTGCGGGAGTCTGCGTCGCGTTCGAGTCGGTCGTCGGGTCGGCGCCTTCAGAGTCGGCGTCTCCGCCAGAGCAAGCGGTCAGAGTGAGAAGGGCTGCAACCGAAGCGGTCGCGATGATGCCCGCGCGAGTACGTGTCATCCCTCCACCCTGGCGAGTGCGAACGGAGGAATGTGGGTTTACTCGGCCCATTCCCAGGTCACGAGCACGGATTCGGCGACGCTCCTGCGGTCCTCGACCGCGGTGTCGCCGGCGAACGAGAAGGTCACAACGTAGGTCTGATCCTCGTCGGAGAGGTAGTACTGCTCGGAGACGTACTCCACGCCTTGCTGTGCCAACTGCGCGGAAAGATGTGCCGACTCGCTGCCCGCGATCGTGAGCCGATCGTGCACCGTGACGTCAGTGGCACCGACTGATTCGAGCTCGGGAATCGCCGCCTCCTCGACCTCGTCGGCGGTGAGCTTTCCGCCCGGACTCAGCAGGACGTTGACGTTGCTGGCGAAGTTGCCGGTCGCTTCGCTGTCCATGGCAACCGAATCGAGGTCGAAGCCCGTGTCGCCGGGAACGGTCCAACCCTCCGGGACGACGTAGGTATACCCGTCTCCCGCAATCGTTGTGCCGGTGGCCGGCTCCGCGGACAGCTCCTCCGCGGTCGTGTCGCCGTTCGCACACGCCGCCAGGCTCAGGATCCCCGCAATCGTGAGGCACAGACCAACCGTGGTTCGCTTCATCTTCTTCTCCATCACGTCCTCATCCATCGCTTGCGCATCGCCGGCAGAACGAGAGCTGCCGCGTCGCGCCCCCAGGTGCGCGGTGCATGCCGAACGCAACCGACACCCCCGCTGCGCGCTTCTGATCGGAAGCGGCATCACCGCTCTACCCTAGGGGCCGCTCATCGTCGGGGCGACCGTCCGGTCGTGCGTGCATGCCGAAACCGAACGCGGGTGCCCGGTCTTGCCTGAGCGATCCGATCCCGTGTGGCGTCCGAAACGACCGCGACGACAGGGTATCCACCCGTGACCGGACCATCGGGGCCGAGGATCACCGGCTGACCGTCGGGAGGAACCTGAATCGCACCGGGGAGCATGCCCTCGCTGGGCAGCTCACCCGAGCGTGCTCGGGCGAGTGTCGGTCCGGAAAGACGCACACCCACGCGACTCGTATCGGCGGTCACGGCCCATTCCGCGTCGTACAAGAGCGCGTGAGCGTCCGCCGTGAACCAGTCCGCGCGCGGACCAGCCTCAAGTTCGAGTTCCACTGTGTCGTCGGGTGGAGGACCCCACGGATAGACCTCCAGCACGGGAAGCTCCTGACTCACTTCTGCGACGTCGAGTCGATCACCCGAGACCAGCGAACCCGGACCGAGACCCGACAACGTGTCGGTCGATGCCGATCCCAGCACCGGGAGAGCATCGATTCCCCCGAGGACGGCAACGTACGCCCTCACTCCGTGGACGAACGGCCCGACGGCGATCTCCGCTCCGGGAGACACCGAGTGGGCGACATACGGATCGACATCGCGTCCGTCGATGCGGACGGGGCCCCATGCACCGGTGACGACGAAGACCAGCGTGCGGTGCACACGCAGCCTCAGCCCTCCGACTGTCACCTCCAGCGCCGGCGATGCCTCCGGATTACCCACGAGCCGATTCGCGAGACGGAACGCGGCACGATCGGCGGCACCGGCGGTCGCGACACCGTCCGCTCGGAGGCGCGTGCGGCCGAGGTCTTGCACCGTCGTGAGCGGTCCGGGCACGACGACCTCGAGCGCTCCCGACGCGTGTGTGGGCGGGCGAGATGCCGGTGGAGCCGCGACAATCCGCTCGCGAGAGGCGCGGAAGCGGACGTTCGCGCCGGGACTCAGCAGCGCCGGGCGTTCGCGGGCAACGTCGAACAACACCGCATCCGTGTGTCCGATCAGTTGCCAGCCGCCAGGAGTCGCACGCGGATAGCACCCGGTATAGGCGCCAGCAAGACCCACAGCTCCCGCCGGAACGCGAGTCCGGGGGGTGGCAAGCCGGGGCACATCGAACGGCCAGTCCTCACTGAGGAGATATCCGAAGCCGGGCGCGAAGCCCGTGAAGGCCACCTCCCACGATGCGCTGACGTGCCTGGCCACCACCTCCTCGTCAGTGACTCCGAAGAAGCCGGCCAGCGCTGAAAGGTCTTCCCCTATATATGACACATCGAGGACGAGCGACGGGGGCGGCGTCTTCGCGTCCGCGGAGTGATCCGTGCCCATGACCCACGCGGTTACCGTGGAAAGCGACGTTCTGCGGGGGTCGATCTGCACGAGGATCGTCCGCGCCGCCGGCACGATGTCGGTTACTCCCTCGGGCGGATCGCCGAGACGCCGGATAAGCCGGACGACCTCGCTCGTGTCCGCCACCTCGACGAGCACTGCCGTGGCGCCGAAAGGCAGGATCCTCGGCTCGCTCACCACGGCGCTTCGATCACCACCCCGGCGCCCCGCAGCGCACGCCGCACCGTCTCAGCCATCGCAACGGCACCCGGCGAATCCCCGTGCACGCACAGGGAGGCCGCATTGACCTCCACCACGGTGCCGTCGACGGTCGAAACGGTCCCCTCCTCGACGAACCGGACGGCTCGCTCCGCAACCTCGACGGGATCGTGCAGCAGCGCGCCCTGCTCCCCCCGCGGGACCAGCGAACCGTCGAGGCGGTAGCCGCGGTCAAGGAACGCCTCGCGGAAGAACGGAATCCCGGCGGCGAGCGCGAGGCGCTCCAGCACACCCCCGAGGCCCAGAAGCGGCACGGCACGACCGAGGCTTTCGGACAGTTCCACGACAGCATCGACGAGGGTCCGCGCCGTCGCCGGATTGTCCGAGGCGTCGTGGTACAGCGCACCGTGCGCCTTGACGTAACGAATGTCGGCGCCCACCTCACTCAGCGCGCCGAGCTGGCGGATCAGCGATGCCCGGAGGGACGTGGGAGCGACATCCGGCCGCACCCGACCAAAGCCCGCACGGTCGTCGTAGGAGGGGTGCGCTCCGATCGCCACGTGGTTCTCTCGCGCGCGATCGATCGCCTCGCGCATCGACGCCGCGTCGCCGGCGTGACCACCGCACGCCACGTTCGCACTGGAGATGACGCGAAAAAGCGCCGCGTCGTCAGCGGTGGGAACGCCGTCGATCGTCTCGCCGAGGTCGGCATTGAGGTCGATCGAAACCATGACCTCACGGTATCGGTTCGTTATCGCGGGGTGATTGCGCGACCCTGGGAGTTCGACCAGTGTGGAAAGACACGTGCGGCGCTGGTGCCGCACACGGAGGACTGATGACGACACCTGCGACTCATAAGGAGCCGTTCAACGAACGGACCACTCCCCCCGGTGCGGTCTACACCGGCGTTGTGAAGACACGGCGTACCCCCTCATGGCTGCGCCCGTTCGGCACGGGGGCGTTCGCTGTTGTGGCCGCTCTGTCGATCGGAGCGGCGGTGTTCTTCTCATTCAGCTCGGCAAGCTCCGGTTCCGATCCCCGCTCATCGCTGACGCTCATCGCGCCTGCGGGCGCGGGCGGCGGATGGGACGGCTTCTCGCGAGAACTGCAGCAGAGCATGCGCACGGAGGGGCTGGCCAACAATGTCCAGGTCGTCAACATCCCCGGCGCAGGCGGCACGATCGGGCTCAGCGCCTTCGTCAACCAGGCGGGTCAGGACAACACTCTCCTTGCCACCGGTGCGGCAATGGTCGGCGGCATCGTGCTGAATAAGTCACCGGTCGACCTGGATGACGTTCGCCCGATCGCCCGGGTCGCTGAGGACTACTCCGTGTTCATCGTTCGCGAAGACGCGCCGTGGCAGACGATCGAAGACCTGGCCGACCAGTGGGCAAGTGATCCCGCGAGCGTTCGGTACACGGGTGGATCCGCGGGCGCCATCGACCACCTCCTGGTTGCGCAGTTCGCGCAGGTTCAGGACATCGCCGCGGAAGACATCACCTACATCCCGAAGTCGGGCGGCGCCGAGGCGATTGCGACGCTGCTCTCTGACACGGCGGATGTCGCCGTCACGGGGTACAACGAGGTCGAGGATCAGATCGTGGCAGGTCGCGTGCGAGCACTCGCACTATCCGCACCGGAACGCCTGGAGGGTGTTGACATCCCCACGTTCGAAGAAGAGGGCATCGCAGTGAACCTCGTGAACTGGCGCGGGCTGGTCGCGCACAAGGGAATCAGCGACGAGCACTTCGCCGCTGTCAAAGAACTTCTGGAGGAAACGGTCCAGTCCCCCGCGTGGGCGGACTCCCTGTCCCGGAACAAGTGGCAGCCGTCCTACCTGGAGGGCGACGAGCTGGAGGAGTTCCTCCGAGAAGACCAGGAGCGTACGACCGCACTCATTGAGGAGCTGGGGCTATGACCACGGACACCCGCGCGACCGGCGCCGCCGAGACGGAAGGCTGGGCGCACGGACGTGCCGTGCTCGCCGTCCCGATCATCCTCGCGGCCTTCTGCACGTATCTACTGATCGGCATCCTCACGATGTCCGTTCCGCCCGGGGTGACGACGCCGGGTCCGAAGTTCTTCCCGACGATCATCGTCGGCGCCGGCTACGTCATCGCCGCCCTGTTGTTCGTGAAGTACCTCCGCACACCGGAGCCACCGGCGGCTGCCACCTACAGCGAGTTCGATGACGTTTCCGATGCCGCCCGAGAGGACGCCGCGCGCGCTGCCGCGGTGCCATACAAGACGTTCTCGGATTGGACCAGCCTGGCGTGGGCGATCGGCGGCTTCCTCGCCTTCGGTCTCCTCCTCAACGTCGTCGGCTGGATCGTCGGGGGCGCGCTGCTGTTCTGGTGCGTCGCCCGGGCGATGGGCTCGCTCACGCCCGTGCGCGACGTCATTGTCGCCCTCATGATGAGCAGCCTCGCCTACCTTGCATTTGACGTGCTGCTCGGCTTGAACCTGCCCTCGGGCATCTTGGGAGGTCTGTGATGGATGTCCTCAGCCTTTTGATGGAGGGGTTCACGCACGCGTTCACCCCGATGAACCTGCTGTTCGTCGTCATCGGTTGTCTTCTCGGCACGGCGGTCGGAGTCCTCCCGGGCCTCGGATCATCGATGGCGGTCGCGCTGCTTCTGCCGATGACGTTCGCGCTTGACCCCTCGGCGGCGTTCATCATGTTCGCCGGCGTCTACTTCGGTGGGCTGTTCGGCGACTCGACGATGGCGATCCTCCTGAACACACCCGGACAGGCCTCCTCGATCGCATCGACGTTCGAGGGACACAAGATGGCGCGCGCGGGCCGGGCCCCGCAGGCCCTCGCTACCGCCGCGATCGGCGCGTTCATCGGCGGAATGATCTCCTGCATCGTTGTGGTCTTCCTCGCCCCGGTCCTGGCCGCCGTGTCTGCGGAGTTTGGCCCGGCAGAGTACTTCGCCTTGGCCCTGTTCGCGTTCGTTGCCACCTCCTCTGTCGTCTCCGACTCGCCGCTCAAGGGGCTCGCCGCGCTCGTGATCGGCCTCGGGATCTCCACGATCGGAATCGACTCGATCTCGGGTGCGGAACGGTTCAGCTTCGGTGTGCCGTATCTCTTTGACGGCGTCTCGCTCGTCACCGTGACCGTCGCGATCCTCGCCGTCGGCGAGATCTTCCACGTCGCCTCGCGGATTCGCCGCGACCCCACCTCGCGCATCCTGCGCAGCACCGGGCGCCCCTGGCTCTCCGGCGCTCAGTTCCGCGAGGCCCTGCCGGCGTGGCTCCGGGGCACATCCATCGGCCTGCCCTTCGGCGTCATCCCCGTCGGCGGCGCGGACGTGCCGACCTTCATCGCGTACTCCGTGGAGAAGAACCTCGACGCACGGCGCGACAAGCCCAAGTTCGGGACCGGAGCGATCCGCGGCCTTGCCGCCCCGGAGGCGGCGGGCAATGCCACGACCGGTACCGCGATGGGGGCCCTCCTCGCTCTCGGCCTGCCGGTCTCAGCGACCGCGGCGATCATGCTGGCAGCCTTCCGCCAGTACGGGCTGCAGCCCGGGCCGCTCCTCTTCGACCGCGCACCCGACCTCGTGTGGGGCCTGCTCGCGAGCTTCTTCATCGCGATGTTCGTGCTGCTCATCATCAACCTGCCGTTCGCGCAGCTGTGGGCAAAGCTCCTCCTGATCCCTCGCCCCTACCTCTATGGCGGCATCGCGCTCATGTGCGGCCTCGGTGTGTACGCGACGTCCTCGTCGTTCTTCGAGCTATTGCTGATGCTGGGAGTAGGACTGCTCGGCTTCGCGATGCGACGCTTCGATGTGCCGCTGGCACCGCTCTTGATCGGCATGGTGCTCGGACCCCTCGCGGAGTCGAGTCTGCGCGAGGGGCTGCTGAGCGCCGGCGGCGACGTGGGGATGCTCTTCGCCGGTCCGATCCCGATCGTCATCTACGTGCTGCTCATCCTTGCTCTCGTCATCTCGGTGTCGGGAAGACTGCGCGCGCGCCGCGCGGCACGCGCCGAGGATTCGAAGGTGAGGGTCGATGCCTGAGCAGGTCAGCCCCACCCCGTGGAAGTGAGGATCATATGCCCCGTCGACAAGCGGACCGTTCTGCCAGCCTCAAGGATCCGGAGCTCTACGAAGAACTCCGTTCCGAGGGAGCATCGAAAGAGAAGGCGGCACGGATCTCCAACGCCGCCGCCGCGCAGGGACGCTCCGCTGTCGGGCGGCGGGGTGGGGAATCCGGCGACTACGAGGACTGGACGCTCGATCGGCTTCGTGCGCGCGCGAAAGAGCTAGGCCTGACCGGCTACTCTCGCGTGCGCAAAGCAGAGTTGATCCGCATGCTCCGCGAGCACTGATGGCGCTGACGCGGCGCCGTCTGCTCACCGCGCATCCGTCGACGGATCCCGGATTGACGCGGCGTCGATCCGGGAAGGGCTTCCGGTATGTCCGCGCGAAAAGCCTCGTCATCCCCCCGGGCTGGTCCGATGTGTGGATCGCGCTCGAACCCCGCGCCCACATCCAAGCGGTCGGTACCGACGAGGCGGGTAGGCGTCAGTACCTCTACCACCCGCGCTGATCGTCAGCGTCACCGTCGGCGTGAGGTCGCCACCGGGCGTGGTTCCACCTGCGGAGCGTCGGGAAGGGACAGGGTGAGCACGACGTCGGCGATCGTCGGCTGCTTCTCCAGGTCCGCCTCCAGGCCGCGCAGGCGAACCGCAAGGGATGCCTCAGGGGCGTTGCCCACCAGGTCGACCGCAGCGATCACATAGATGCGCCGGGGCCCCACGAAGGAGCAGTGCAGGTAGGTGACCCGCTCAACCTCGGGACGTGACATCAGCTCGGCCAACGCCTGATTGAAGATGCGCGCCGGCACAGTCTGACCGACGAGGAACTGGTGGTTGCGCTCGATGAGGAAGACCGCCATGACCGCCAGCAGGACACCGATGATGATCGACGCGACGGCATCGGGAATGGAGCTCCCCGTGAGCTGGTGGGCGATATTTCCCAGGAGCGCGATCAGGAGGCCGATCAGGGCACCGAAGTCCTCGACGAACACGGCGCGGAGCGTGGGAACCGACGTGTGGTTGATGACCTCGCCGACCGAAACGTGCGCGAGGTCGCCTTCTGTGCGCGCCTCTTTGAGCGCCTGCAGGAACGAGGTTCCCTCCAGCACCGCGGCAAGCCCGATCACGATGTAGTTGATGAGGAAGTTGCTCGCCGCTTCCGGATTGACCAGGGCATCCACGCCGTTGACGATGGAGAGAACCGCTCCCACCGTGAACAGCCCGAAACCCGCGAACATCGACCACACGTAGGCTTCGCGACCGTAACCGACGGGGTGTGCCTTGTCGCGTGGCCGCCGACTCCGCTTGTCGGCGATCAGCAAAAGACCTCATTCCCCGTGTCCGCCCAGGAGTGCGCCGCCTCGGCGAGCATCGAGGCGGACCCGGTGAGGAACGCGGCGATGGACTTGGCGATGGCGACAGCCGCGTTCGCGATGAACGCCATCACCACGGTCCGCGTGGACTCAGAAGCCGTGGCCTGCGTGGTGCTTGTCTCACCGCTGCCCGCCGGGATCGCGGGGTCGGCGGCGCCGTCTGGGGGAACCATGCGCGCCAGCCTACGACCACGTAGTCCCCCGAGGCGCCGGACGTATTACGACTGCATTAAGGCCGCCGAGGAGGTCATGCGTTCCCGGCTCTGTCAGGGCAGGATGGGGGGATGAGCCAGCCCCAGCCTCTCCTGCGCGTTCAGGATGTCGCCGTCGATTTTCAGACGGTGAACGGAACGGTCAACGCCGTCGAGGCTGTTGACCTGGAAGTGGGCGTCGGCGAGACCGTCGCGATCGTCGGCGAATCCGGTTCCGGAAAGTCCACGACGGCGATGTCGGTGATCGGCCTCCTTCCGGGCAACGGCAAGGTCGTCCGCGGCAGCATCACACTGGACGGTCAGGAACTGGTCGGCGCGTCCGAGCACACGATGCGCTCCGTGCGCGGCGCGAAGATCGGACTCGTGCCGCAGGACCCCATGTCGAATCTGAATCCGGTCTCCAAGATCGGCACCCAGGTGGCCGAAGCACTGCTCGCGCACGGGCAGGCAACAAAGAAGAACGTCCGCCAGCGGGTGGTGGAAACGCTCGCCGCCGCGGGATTGCCCAACGCCGAGGCCCGCGCGAACCAGTACCCGCACGAGTTCTCCGGAGGGATGCGACAGCGCGCTCTCATCGCGATCGGACTGGCCTGCAACCCTCGACTGCTCATCGCCGATGAGCCGACGAGCGCCCTCGACGTCACGGTTCAGAAGACGATCCTCGACCAGCTCGGCCAGATGACGACGGAGCTGGGTACCTCGGTACTCCTGATCACGCATGACCTGGGGCTCGCAGCCGAACGCGCCTCCCGGGTCATCGTCATGAACCGCGGGCGGATCGTGGAGCAGGGTCCCGCCCGTCAGATCCTCGAGGATCCCCAGGAGCCCTATACACAGGCTCTGGTGAAGGCGGCCCCGTCCGTCGCGATCGCCCGTCTTCGCCCGGAGGCCTTCCGCGCGAAGGAGCAGGCACCCACCGCACCGGCGGTGGTGGACAACATCGTCGAGGTCGACGGGCTCACGAAGGTGTACCCGGTGCGCGGGCAGAAGGAGGACTTCGTCGCGGTCGACAACGTGTCCTTCGCCATCCCGCGCGGTGAGACCGTCGCCATCGTCGGAGAGTCCGGCTCAGGAAAGACGACCACGGCGCGCATGCTCCTCAAGGTCATCGAGCCGACGAGCGGATCGATGCTGTTCGACGGTCAGGACGTGGCGGGACTCCGCGGCAAGCACCTGCGCGAGTTCCGCCAGAAGGTCCAGCCCATCTTCCAGGATCCGTACTCGTCACTGAACCCCATGTTCACGATCGAGCGGATCATCGAGGAGCCGTTGGAGTTCTACAAGCGCGGGTCCTCGAAAGAACGGGCCGCGCGGGTACGCCAACTGCTCGACGACGTCGCGCTCCCCCAGACCATGCTCCGCCGCTACCCGTCGGAGCTCTCCGGCGGTCAACGCCAGCGCGTCGCCATCGCCCGCGCGCTCGCACTCTCACCCGACCTCATCGTCTGCGACGAACCGGTATCTGCCCTTGACGTGCTCGTCCAAGACCAGATCCTGACGTTGCTCAAGGATCTGCAGCGTGACTACGGGCTCAGCTACCTCTTCATCTCGCACGACCTTGCCGTCGTCCGTCTCATCTCCGACTACGTCGGCGTGATGAAGGACGGAGCGCTCGTCGAGGCGGCCACGAGCGAAGAGATCTTCACCAACCCCCGCAACGAGTACACCCGTCACCTGCTGGCATCGATCCCGGGCAACGAACTCGACATCGCCGTCTGAACGAACGCAGCTAGCGAGGCGGACGTCGCCGATGGGCGCACGTTCCGAACGGGACTCTCAGTCCTCCGTCACCGGTCGCCTATGACGGACTCCGCTCCTCTTAACGAGCGCGGGTCCGCGGGTCCATCGCCTCGCGGAGGGCTTCGCCAACGAGGGTGAAGCCGAGCGCGGTGATGGAGATGCAGATGCCGGGAAGGAACGCGAGCCACGGCGCGATGGCAAGTTCGGTCTGCGCGTAGGTGAGCATGCGCCCCCACTCCGCCGTCTGCGGCAGGCCCCCGCCGAGGCCGAGGAACGAGAGGGCAGCCGCGTCGATGACGGCAGTCGCGAGTGAGAGCGTCGCCTGTACGATCACGGGGCCGACGGAGTTGGGCAGCACGTGGCTCATCGTGATGCGGCCACGTCCGAGGCCCAGGGTCTGAGCGGACAGGACGTAGTCCGCGGAGCGCTGCTGCAGCATCGAGGCGCGCAGGAGTCGTGCGAACACGGGAACCTGTGATGCTCCGATCGCGATCATCACGGCGAGTTGGCCCTGACCGAGGATCGCTGCGATCGAGACAGCCAGGAGCAGGTTCGGCACCGACAGAAGGATGTCGACGAGCCGCATGATGACGTTGTCCACCCAGCCGCCGAACATCCCGGCGACGAAGCCGAGGATGAGGCCACCGAGGAGCCCGAAGGCGGTCGAGATGACACCGATCGTCAGTGACGCCTGGGCACCCCAGATGAGCTTGGAGAGGACATCTCCACCGAACCGATCGAGCCCCAGGGGGAACTCCGCGAACTCCCCCGGTCCGGGGATGTAGGTCGGCGTGATCAAGCGCTGACCGGGCAGCGCGGTCGGACCGTAGGGCGCCAGGATCGGTGCCAAGACGGCGACGAGGATGAAGAGGAAGACGATGCCGGCGCCGATCCACGCGCTCGGGTTCCGGCGCAGGCGCCGGAGGACATCGGGCCAGAAGCCCCCGCGACGGGGGCTATCCGTCTGTGCAGGCTCCGTGACGTGCTCGGATTCGAGGACGACCTTGTCGTCTGCGCCGCCGTCGGGCGCGGGAGGGAGGACGGTCATTGGACCCTCACTCTCGGGTCGATGAAACTGTAGGAGACGTCGACGATCAGGTTGATGAGCGCGTACACGAGCGCGATCATCAGGATGAATCCCTGCAAGACGGGGAAGTCTCGCGCGAAGATCGCCTGGGCGAGGAACTGCCCGATGCCGGGGAAGGCGAACACGGTTTCGGTGAGCACGGCACCGGAGATCAGCAGCCCCGTCTGAAGACCGATCGTCGTCACCACGGGCAGCATCGCGTTGCGCATGATGAAGCGGTCGCGAATGGTGCCACTGCTCACGCCCTTCGCAAGACCGGTCCGCACATAGTCGGCGTTCTGCACCTCGAGGACGGAAGCGCGGGTGATCCGCACGATGATGGCGAGCGGGATCGACCCGAGCGCGATGGCCGGGAGAATCAGGTGGAGGAACGCGTCCCAGGCCGCGTCCCATTCGCCCGTGATGATGCCGTCGAGGACAAAGAAGTTGGTGTAGTGGGTCGAGTCCATCCGGGCGTCCTTGCGCCCATCGGAGGGCAGCCAGCCGAGCTGCACCGCGAAGATGTACTTCAGGATGAAGGCGAGGAAGAACACTGGGATTGTGACGCCGATGAGGCTCAGCACGACCGAGGCGTGGTCGGCGAGCTTTCCGTGGCGGCGGGCTGCCCAGTAGCCCAAGGGAACACCGATCCCGACGGCGATAATCATCGCCGCGATCGACAGCTCCAACGTGGCGGGAAAGCGCCGGGCGAACTCTTCTAGGACGGGACGATTGTTCTGGATCGAATTGCCGAAGTCGCCCTGCAGCAAGCGCCCGAGCCAGGTGAAGTACTGCTCGTAGATCGGCCGGTTGAAGCCGTACAGCTCATTGATCCGCTCGACCGCTTCGGGCGTCGCGCGCTCGCCGAGCAGGGCCGCGGCGGGCCCCCCTGGGAGGGCACGAACCCAGAAGAAGAGCAGGATGGTGAGCCCAAAGAGGGTCGGGATGAGCAGCAAGAGCCGCTTGCCGATGGTGCGCAGCACGTCAGTAAAACTCCAGGCGGGGAACGAGGATGTGGTCCGGGCCCGGGGACCCGGACCACATCTTCTTCGTGATCGTTACTCGGAGAGCTCGATCGCGTTGAAGACCTCGTCGTTGACAGGGCTCGCCGGGTAGGACACGACACGCTCACTGAAGGCGAGGGTCGGGACCGGGTTGGCGAGCGGAATGCCGGGGACGAACTCGGCGATCTGCTCGTTGATCTCGCTGTAGACCGTGGCCTGCTCCTCTTCGGTGGCAAGTCCGCGGGCGTCGGTGAGAGCGTCGAACAGCTCCTGGTTCTCGAAGCCCCATTCGTTCGACTTCGTTCCGAAGAACGTGCCGACGAAGTTGTCGGGGTCGTTGTAGTCACCCGTCCACCCGAGGAGGTGGATGCCGTGGTCCGAGCCACCCTGCATGAGGTCGAGGTACTCGCCCCACTCGTTCGAGACCGCGTTGAGCGTGATGCCGACCGCCTCGAGCTGGCTCGCCAGGTTCGTGTAGATCTGCTCCGGGTTGGGCATGTACGGACGCGAGACGTTGACCGGGTAGTTGAAGGTCAGTTCCAGCGGGTTGGATTCCGTGAAGCCTGCCTCCTCGAGAAGGGCGCGTGCCTCATCCTGGTCGTAGTCGTAGGTCGTGACATCGGGGTTGAAGCCGATGACGCTGTCGGGCATGAACTGCTCGGCTGCCACGGTTCCGTCCGGCAGCACCTGGGTGATGAGCTGCTCCTTGTCGATCGCGTGAGCGATCGCCTGGCGCACGAGCGGGTCCTGAAGCTCCTCGACGGCCTGGTTGAAGGCGAGATAGAGGATCGTGAACGGCTCACGGTTGACGAGGTTGTAGCCGGCTTCCTCGAGCGCACCGAGGTCGGCGGGAGCGACGAGGTCGTATCCATCGATTGCACCGGACTCCAGCGCCTGACGGCGAGCGGTCGGGTCGTCGATGACGCGGAAGATGATCTCCTGCACCTGACCCTGCTCACCCCAGTAGTCCGCATTCGCGTCGAGCGTGACCTGCGCGCCCGGCTCCCACGACGTGAAGGTGAACGGACCCGTGCCGGTGGGGTGTCCGGTCGCGTATTCGCTCAGCGTCGGAGCCTCGGAGGTACCGGTGATGTCGTCCGCGTTGTACTCCTCCAGCGCGGTCGGGCTCTGCATGGCGAAGGCCGGGAGCGAAAGGGCCGGAATGAAGCCCGCGTACGGTGCGGTCAGCGTGATCGTCACCTCGGTGTCGCTCGCTGGCTCACAGCTCTCGTAGATCGAGGTGCCGGTGTCCGCGAAACCGCGCATGAGCTTGCCCCAGTAGTACGCGAGGCTGTCGCTCTGAGCGACGCCGGTGAGGTTATTCATGCGGTCGAAGTTGAAGCAGACGGCCTCTGCGTTGAAGTCCGTGCCGTCGTGGAAGGTCACGCCTTCCTTGAGCTGGAACGTGTACGACAGCCCATCCTCGGACTGCTCCCAGCTCTCCGCGAGCAACGGCGCGGGGTCGGCCGTGCCGGGCTCGACGCCGACGAGTCCTTCGAAGATCTGCCGTGAGACGCGGAACGACTCGCCGTCACTCGCGAAGGTCGGGTCGAGGCTGGACGGGTCGCTGGAGGCGGCGAAGACGAACGTCGAGTCGACGTCGCTTGCCGCGTCGGTGGCGTCACCGCCGCCGTCGTCGTCGCGCTGACTCGCGCACGCGGTCAGAGCGAGGGCTCCGATCGCGATTGCAGCAACGCCCGACATGACGCGCTTGTGGGTCCTGGAGAGCATGTGTACCTTCCTTGGTTCTTACGTGCACAGGGCAGGCGGGTGACCCGGCCCCGGGATCCTTCGACGCTACCCCGTGCCCTGTCTCTCATTGATGACGCAAATGTCTCGATCGTGTTTCGACTGCGCCGGAGTGGTCGGGGATACCGTGGGGGTATGGCCCGCGCAACGATCGAACCTCCCGAGGCGACGGTGCGCCTGAGCGACGGATCGATTGCGCGGATTGTCCCGAGTCGCTTCGCCGGAGGATACGAGCTTTCGATCGGCGAGACCCCTCAGTCCCACGTTGATCTGGACGATCCCACGCACCTTCACTTCGAGTACGTCGCGCGGATGGGCGCGGTGATCGATCAGCTCGGCGAGCCGGGCGCAGCGCTGACTGCCGTGCACCTCGGCGGCGGCGCACTCACGCTCCCGCGGTACATCGCCGCTACCCGCCCGGGCTCGCGTCAGCAGGTGATCGAGCTGGAACCGGGCATCGTCGAACTCGTCCGTGAGCATCTCCCGCTTCCGAAAGGGGCGAGTATTCGCATTCGCACGGGCGACGCGAGAGAGGTCGCGGCGCGTCTCCCGGAGGGCCTCGTCGGCCGCGCGGACCTCGTCGTCTCCGATGTGTTCTCCGGCGCCCAGACCCCCGCGCATCTGACCACCGTCGAGTACTACCGAGGGGTGGCCCGGCTCCTCACCGAGAGCGGCGTGCTCCTGGTGAACATCGCCGACGGCGCGGGTCTTGCCTTCGCCCGCCGGCAGGTCGCGACGATCCAGGAAGTGCTGGCCGATGTCGCGGTGCTCGCCGAGGTGCAGACGCTCAAAGGTCGCCGCTTCGGCAACCTCGTCGTCGCCGCCTCTCGCGCGCCGCTGCCGACGGAGTGGCTCCCCCGGCTCATGGCCGCGGGACCGCACCCGGCCAAGGTCGTCCACGGCGCTGAGCTGCGTGCGTTCCAGGGCAAAGCGCGCGTTGCCCGAGATGGAGACGCGACCGCCTCGCCCCGCCCGGCGGACTCCGTTTTCCTCCGATAGATGAGAGGATGGAAGGCGCGTTGGCGACCGATTTTTCGGCGCGAACGCTCCCGCGTCGGCGTGCCCTCGACCCGCGATGTCCGTTGCCGGTGAGACTGTCGGTGCACGTTGTGTGCCATGGAAGGAGACGACGGTGAGTTACATCCTCGGATACGACCCCGAGACCCTGCGCGAGCAGGTCGATGTGCGCCGTTGCAAGGACCGCCTCGAAGAACTCGGTCAGCAGCGCAGCCTGCCGGCCCTGCTGGAGCGCGTCTGGCTGCTGAAGGTTCTCGGCAAGGCTGATGACGCCCTCGCGATCTCCGAGCAGTCCGTACGGGTCGCCCGTATGGGGGGCACCCGCAAGGACCTCTTGCGTGCTCGCATTCTGCACGCCTCCGTTCAGCAGGTGCGTGGAGCGTACGCGGCAGCGCTGCAAGAGCTGTCGACCTGCATCGACGAAGCCGAGGGGCAGGGATGGCCAGCCCTGGCGGCCTTCGCGTACCAGCACCGCGGCAAGGTGTCTTATGACGCGCAGGACTACGCCTCCGCGCGTGCGGACTTTCGTCGTGCGCTCGCTCTCCGGCAGGAGCTGAACGCCCCCGAAGACCAGTTGGCTTCCACCGAATTGGCTCTGGACGCCGCCGACCGTCGTCGCAACTCCGTCGCGAGCTGACTGGTTCGCCGTGTCTGACCTGGTCCGCGTGCGCGAGCACGCCGTCGCCCTGATCGCCGCCCACCTGGACGACACCTGGACTTTCGACTTCGATCACGCCAAACGACGTGCCGGGCAGTGCGACTTCACTCGCAGACGAATCACCCTCTCGCGCTATCTCACCGCCCGCTACGACGACGAGACAAACCTGCAGACGCTCCTGCACGAGGTCGCCCACGCCCTCGCCGGACCGGAGGAGGGCCACGGCGCGCGCTGGAAACGCATCGCACGGTCACTCGGCTACCGGGGTGGTGTCACCCATCGCGGGGAAACAGCCACCGAGCTCGCACCCTGGGTCGGCGTATGCCCAAATGGGCATATCGCGTACCGCCACCGCCGCGCGAGCCGCCCTACATCGTGCGCGAAGTGTTCCCGGTCCTTCGACGATCGTTTCCTGTTCGTGTGGAAGCGCCGCGAAATCTCGCCCGCGACCCGGCGTCTCGCGGTCACCCCGCGCTAGCCGCGCCGTCGACGAAGGCACCGGCACGCAGTTCCGGAACGACGGTGTCGACATCCTGTTCGGCTGCGGCGCGGATGTCGTCGACGAGACCACGCGCGATCAGCTCCTGTCCCGAGCCGCACGCGGTCAGCAGGTGTGTGGTCGCGCGCCGCAGAGAGCGGAAGGCCTCCGCAGCGACCGCAGCGTCGGGTGAGGAGTGGTCGATACCTCGAGCGGCGAGCGCAGCAATGACTGCGCCCGCACCGAGCTGATCCTCGACAGCGAATCTCACCGGCCCTTCTCGTCCGTCGCGCTCCCCCGCGGCGATGACCGCCACCGATACGCGGCCGCCGCGGGAATTCTGCAGCTCTGAGATGCGCGCAGCCACGGCAGATGCGTTGCGCAGGCATCCCAGGAGCACCACCTCCGAGGACGCCGCGTCGGCCACGGCGGCCCCGTTGAGCGAAACGGCGTGAGCCGATTCATCGAGCGGAACGCCCTCCCCCGCAGCGAGCCGCGCGGTCACGGTGGAGGAGAACCGCAGCACATCCACCACCACGGTCACATCCGTGGGTGCGAGGCGACGCATGCCCTCCACTCCCCACTCCGTGCGCACCTGATAGCGCGCTTGATCGAACGAGAACGACGCGGGCATCCGCTCAGCCTAGGGTGGGAAGCTTTCCGAATGCGGATCAATGTGAAGCTCGTCCTCGACATCGACCCTCACGCGGCATGGCGCGCCGTTCACTCGCCAGCGGCTTTCTCCGAGCTCTACGGCCCCCTGTTCACGATGTCGTCGATGCAGGGTGACCTGCCGACCACGTGGGAACCCGGATCGGACGTGCCCGTGCGGCTTTCGTTGGCCGGTTCCGTGCCCCTCGGTGCGCAGCTGATCCACGTCAGCGACCGCTACACGGAAGATGCGCGTGGCAACGTCCGCATCCTTCGCGACAGCGGGGTTCCCCTCACAGGACCGCTCGCGACCCTGCGCGTCTGGGACCACCAGATGGCCATCGCGCCCGCGCCCGAAGACGTGTCGAAAACGCTCTGGCGCGAGAGGCTCGTCATCGCCGGACCCACGGCGCCCCTCCTGTGGCCCGCGCTGTGGTCGATCTGGCAGTGGCGCACCGCTCGCCTGAAGGCACTCGCCCCCACCTGGGCGCACGACCTCCCTGTCAGCGACGAAGCACCCGATGGTACGGTTCAGCCGTGACGGGACGCATCAACGACATCTCCATCGGCGGCGACAGCATCCGCCTCGGCCAGTTCCTGAAGTACGCCGGGTTGCTGGATTCAGGTGGGGATGCGAAAGAGGCCATCCTGGATGGATTCGTCACGGTCAACGGCGAGGTGGACCGTCGGCGCGGCCGCCAGTTGCAGATCGGCGACGTCGTCACCCTGGACGGACGATCCGCGCGTGTCCAGCGGTGAGGCGCCCGAGACGGACGATGCGAGTGCTCAACGACGCACGTCCTGGGTAACAGCGACGGGCGCACCTTTGACCATCGTTGGTGGCCTGCTGGCCATGGTCTTCGCGCTGCAACCGTGGCGCGTCTGCCCGGAAGACGACGCGCCCGCAGGGTGTGTGGCACTCCCCCACGACACCGCTGTCATGATGATTGGCATCGGCCTCTTTCTCTTCGGGATTCTGACACTTGTGATCGGACGCTCGGTCCGCACGGGTGGCGCGTCCCAGCCGTGACGACCGCGCACCGCGCTCAGTGGGTGCCGAGAAGGTCGCGGCCGATGATCACACGCATGATCTCGTTGGTCCCCTCCAGGATCTGATGCACGCGCAGATCCCGGACCACCTTCTCAATGCCGTACTCGTGTAGGTAGCCGTACCCGCCGTGCAGCTGTAGCGCATCGTTCGCGACGCGGAACCCGACGTCTGTCGCGAATCGCTTGGCCATCGCACATTGGAGCGCGGCATCCTCCGCTCCCTCGTCGATCGCACGTGCGGCATCGCGCACGAGCGCCCGCGCTGCGCGAAGCTCGGTGGCCATATCGGCGAGCGTGAACACCACGGACTGCTTCTCGGCGAGGGGCTCACCGAACGTGAATCGTTCCTGGACGTAGGTGACGGCTCGGTCCAGCGCGAACTGAGCGCCGCCGAGCGAACAGGCGGCGATATTGATGCGTCCACCGTTGAGCCCGCTCATCGCGATCTTGAAGCCGGACCCGATGGCTCCGAGGACAGCGGAGGCGGGGACGCGCACCTCATCGAGAATGACCTGTCGGGTGGGTTGTGAGTTCCAGCCCATCTTCTTCTCCAGGGGTCCGAAGGACATGCCGTCGGCGTCGCCCGGGACGAGGAAGGCGGTGATGCCGCGAGCGCCCGGCTCGCC
Source organism: Microbacteriaceae bacterium PS02070 (assembly GCA_029959865.1). GTDB lineage: Bacteria > Actinomycetota > Actinomycetes > Actinomycetales > Microbacteriaceae > Microbacterium. The sequence goes on from JASCPE010000006.1 coordinate 58,277, forward strand.
CGTGCGGGCCATGACGACGTAGACCGCCGCCTCCCCGCCTCCGGAGATGAACTGCTTGACCCCGGTGATCACATACTCGTCACCGTCGTCGATGGCACTGGTCGTGATCGCTGCCGCGTCCGAGCCCGCACCAGGCTCGGTGAGGCAATAGCCGCCGAAGTCGGTCATGGACACGAGGCGCGGAAGCCACTGCTCGCGCTGGGCGTCGGTGCCGTACGTATCGATCATCCACGCCACCATGTTGTGGATCGAGATGTAGGCCGCGAGGGTCGGGTCGCCCACTGCGAGCTGCTCGAAGATGAGCGCGGCGTCGAGGCGTTGCAGGCCGGTCCCACCACTGGACTCGCGGACGTAGATCCCTCCGAGTCCGAGCTCGCCCGCTTCGGCGAGGATGTCGCGCGGGAAGATCGCCTGCGCGTCCCGCTCAAGCGAGCCGGGTGCGATGCGGGCTTGGGTGAAGTCTCGAACCGCCTCGACGATCGCCTGCCGATCTTCGGCGGTCATCGGTTCATTCATCGTCATGCTCATGTGACAACGACTCCCTTGACGTGTCTGCTGACTCGCTCACGGTCATTGTGAGCATGTTGTCCATCGTACGCGGTTCGGCTGAGAAGTCGAGGGAAGCGATCGTTCCCTCCCTGGACACCTGCTGGTTACCCGTCGTCGGTAGGACTGGGACGTTCACCCGACCCCCGAAGGATCTCGATGACCTCCCGATTCCGTGCGGGCGCCTCGCTCACCGCCGTCGCCGCCCTGCTGCTCTCCCCACTCGTGCCGATCACGGCCGCGGTCGCTGCACCCACGGACATTCCACGAGTGTCCGCCCCCGATGCAGCACTCGAACTCAACCCCGCGGGCACGTACGAGACGGGCGTCTTCGATGAGTCCGCCGCCGAGATCGTTCAGGCCTTCGGCAACCGCCTCTTCGTCGTCAACGCGCAAGCTGGCGTCATCGACGTGCTCGACTACAGCGATCCCACCGCAATCACGAAGGAGTTCTCCCTCGCTTCCGACGGTGTCGCGAACTCTGTCGCGATCCGGAGCGATGGGCTCGGGGTGGTCGCGATCGAATCGACCACGAAGACCGATCCCGGTCACCTCGTCTTTTTCGACGCCACCGCCGGCGATGCCGAGGCCGCACGCCTGGGCGAGGTCACGGTGGGCGCTCTTCCCGACATGGTCACCATCAGCTCAGACGGCTCCTACGCGGTCGTCGCGAACGAGGGCGAGCCCGCCGACGACTTCTCCAGCGATCCGGAGGGGTCGGTCGGGATCGTCGCCCTGCCCGAGGCGCTCGCCGCTCCGGCGCAGTCGGATGTTCGGACGGCGGACTTCCACGACTTCGAGGAGGGCGGCGCCAAGACGCTTCCCGAGGGCGTGCGTGTGTTCGGTCCTCAACCCCACGGCGACGACCTACCGGTGAGCCGCAACCTGGAGCCGGAGTACGTCACCGTCGATGGGGAGACCGCCTATGTCGCCTTGCAGGAGGCGAACGCCGTCGCCTCGGTCGATCTCGCAACGGCAGAGGTCACCGAGATCTGGCCGCTGACGGCAAAGGACCACGGCGTGGCCGGGTCGGGGCTGGACCCCAGCGACCGCGACCCGCGCGACGCCTCCACGTTCGACATCCGCACCTTCGATGGACTGAAGGGTCTCCCGCTCCCGGATGGCATGACCTCGTACCAGGCGGGCGATGAGACCTTCCTTGTCGCTGCGAACGAAGGTGACGCGCGCGAGTGGGGCGACTACGTCGAATCCGTCCGCGCAGCAGACCTCGCCGAGGAGGGCTACGGCCCAGTGTGCGAGGGGACCCTCGCGGACCTTTCCCTTGACGACGCTGACCTCGGCCGTCTCAACGTGACGATCGAGGAGGGCTTCGATGAGGCGCTCGGCTGCTACACGGAGCTGTACGCGTTCGGAACTCGGTCGTTCTCGATCTGGTCCACCTCGGGCGAGCTCGTCTTCGACTCGGGTGAGGATTTCGAACGCATCACCGCGGAGGCGGCACCGGAGTTCTTCAACTCAAACCACTCGGAGTCGAACTTCGAGGGTCGTAGCGACGACAAAGGGCCGGAGCCGGAGAACCTTGCCATCGGCGAGATCGCGGGGCGGACGTATGCCTTCATCGGTTTCGAGCGCGTGGGCGGAATCATCGTCTACGACATCACCGACCCGGCCGAGTCAGCTTTCGTCACGTACGTCAACAACCGTGACTTCTCGTTCTCGGTGGAAGACGCCGACGATCAGGCAACGGCGCTTGCCGGGGCGGGTGATCTCGGCCCCGAGGGCATCGCGTTCATCTCGGCGGCCGACTCCGCGACCGGCGCACCACTGCTGGCTGTCGGCAATGAGGTCTCCGGCACGACGACGCTCTTCGAGATCGTCGATCTGCTCGCGCCCGTCAACGAAAGTCTCCCCCCCCTCACCGGCACGCCGGACGTCGGTTCGCGCTTGACCGCGTCGCCCGGCACCTGGAGTGCAGACGATCTCGCCTTCACGTATCAGTGGACGCGCGATGGCGAGCCGATCCGTGGCGCCACGCGCGCCTCCTACCGTGTGACGGTCGCTGACCAGGGCGCGGAGCTCGCGGTGACTGTCACCGCCACGGACGGCGAGGCGAGCGGCTCAGCAACCTCTGAGGCCGTGTTTGCCCGCGCGCTGACGGCGGCGACCGTGAAGGCGTCGCCGTTCATCGCGACCTCGCGCACACCGGTGACGGTCACGGTGCGTCTGCACAGCGCGAAGGGCGTCGTCGCAACCGGCGAGGTGACAGTGCGAATCGGCCGTCAGTCGTTCACCGGTGAGGTGGTCGATGGCGTCGCACGCATCGAGGTCGGAAAGCTGTCGCGGGGCACCAAGTTCCTCACGGCCACCTACGGCGGAGACGCTAAAGCGTCACCCGCCATCGGACTCGGCGCACTGATCGTCCTCTGAGTCAGCCAAAACGCGCGCCCTCGCTCACCCGGCGAGGGCGCGCGTTGGTGTCTGCGGGCTCAGACGAGCGTGACGACGACCTTGCCACGGACGTGACCGCCGCGGACGAGTTCGATGGCGTCGGTGAGCTTCTCCAGCGGGAATTCCTGGATCTCGAGCTGGATGGAGCCGTCTGCGAGTCCCGCCGCAATCTCCGCGGAGGCAGTGTCAGGCGCCTGCGCTCCGCCGGTGGCGATGACGCCTTCGGGAGCATTCGGTCCGGCAGCGATCGCGGTGATCCGCGAGGGCGCCACACCGAGTGCGAGGGCGGCCTCTGCTGTTTCCGTGCCCTGCAGGTCTGCGGCCGCGGTGATCCCGTCGGGCGCGATGGTGGCGACGCGCTCGGCGAGTCCCTCACCATAGGTGACCGGCACGACGCCGAGGCTCGTCAGCCACGGGTGGTTGCGCTCGGACGCGGTGCCGATGACGGTCGCGCCCTGCGCGAGCGCGCGCTGGACGGCGAATCCGCCGACGCCGCCCGCCGCTCCGCCGACGAGGACGGTGTCATCACCGGTGAGATGCAGCGCATCGATTGCCGCGACCGCGGTGCGACCCGCGATCGGAATCGATGCGGCCTGCGCGTCGGTGATCGCGTCGGGAGTGGCGGTGAGGGCGGTGGCGGGGAGCACGACGTAGTCGGCGAGCGCTTCGCCGCGCTTGCCGCCGAAGACGCGGTCTCCGACGGCGAACTCGGCCACACCCTCACCCACGGCGTCGACCGTGCCCGCGAGGTCGTTGCCGTATCCAGTCGGGAAGGTCACGCCGAATGCTTCACCGAGGCCGGGGACCTCTGCGATCTTCCAGTCGACCGGGTTCAGGGATGCCGCGGTCACGCGTACCCGCACTTCACCGGGACCGGGTTCGGGGATCTCACGCTCTTTCACTTCGAGCGTCTCGGGGCCTCCGACAGCTTCCTGCCACACAATGCGCGATGTCATTTCAGTGCCTCCTTAGGGCTACGTCCACCTGCAACCACGACCCTCCGCCCCACATTCCGCCGTGACGGATTGTTGCGACGCGCGCCTGAAAATCGTGAGGCCACAGGATCGACGCCCGTACCCGATGCGACTACGGTGTTCTTCCCCGATTTCCTTTTGCGGGATTGCGAAGCCGTGTTCTGCCTTGACACAATCCCACTTGGTCGCCGGGAAACCGAGCGAACCGGCGCCTCTCGCGGCGGTTACAGCCTCTGGGGAGTCCGGTACGACCGAAAACTCGATGTGACAACTTCAATGATGTGTCCGGCGCCACCAGCGCGATCGTGGCGCCCGACGTCCCCGACCCCAAGGTCTAGACCCTATCTGGGCGTCAAACGGATAGCGTCTTCCGTCCGCCAGTTCTGGCTGGCCGTGCGCCGAGAACTCTCGACCACTCGCGCGCTTATCCAATACGCATTGCCTCGGGGTAGCTCAGAGGTCGAGCGGCTCGTCGTCGCTCGGGGATCCTGGTCCCCGATCGGCGAGATTGGTCACGTGCAGGGGATCATCCCGGTTGCGAGGCTCACGGCTCACGCACTCCCATAGACCGTCTATGTGCTCATGGAGCGACTCGGAGATTTGCGCCCACATCGGATCGAGCACGAAGTCGATCCCGGCCCTGCGAGCGTGCTTCGCGGCTGGCACGAAGTCGCTGTCACCAGCGATCATGATGATCTGGTTCACCTGCCCGTTGGCCGCTAGTGTGGCGATATCTAGACCCAGCCGCATATCCACCCCCTTCTGAGTGATGTCGAGCGTGAAATCTGCCTCCGTGAGATCCGACACATGGATCGAGCCGGAGAGCAACTTCTTCAGTTTGTCGTGTTTCAGCTGGTAGCCAGACTGAGTTTCGAGAAGCTCGCCGCGACGAAGTGCAACCTTCCTCCTCTTGACCAAGGCTCGGTGAAAGTCGGCCATCCAGTCGTGATCGGCGGTCTTGGCCAAGTTGACGCTTGCCCGAGTAAGTGGGTGAAAGACCACCTTCTCCGAGGGCGGGCAATCATAATAGAAGATGCGATACAGCCGCGACTTAGCCTTGCGAGTGTGCCGTCGGCAGTACTCAAGCAGCTCGTCTGCCCGTTGCTCAGGCTCCTTGTGTCCGAACAGCCGTGCAGCTCGTCGACGGTAGAAACCACCGTCAACGAGAATGGCCGTGACCTGCTCCGCTCGGACGGGTACGGGTGTGGAATCCGTGTGGCCTGTGACCGGTGTCAGGTTCCCATTCCGATGACGTCCAGCTGCCATTCAGTGACCCCCTTGTACGAGAAAGGCCCTTGTCATCGGCCTGCCCACAATCGGTTGGGCGGTCAACGGCAAGGGCTTGTTGTGTTCAATCTTATACTAATCGGCGACAGGGCGCGACGAATCACCAGAGGATACGGTGAGAGTCGCGCCCGCGAGGTTGCCAGCGCAGCGACCCTAAAGGATGGCGCCGGGGAGGCATGATGGTCAGCGGCAAACAGATCCGCGTGTATCTCGTGGACGGCACGCCCGGAGGGCTCCTGACCGCCGAGATAATGAACTGGACGGGCCATGTGGTCGCCGCACCCCGGTCTGACATTGCGGACCTACTGGCACGTGAGGAAGTGCGTCGAACAGGTGTCTATCTCCTGCTGGGCGATGACCCCGAGTCACAGTCGTCATCCGGAAAAGCCGTCTACGTAGGGGAGGGTGATGACATCGCTGTACGATTGCGGCAGCACTCCCGCGCCGAGGCGGCGGGCGGCAAGGACTTCTGGGATCGCGTAGTCATCCTCACCTCGAAAGACGCCAACGTGACCAAAGCGCATGCGCGCTATCTTGAGGCTCGACTCATAAATGCAGCGGCGGCGGCGAAGCGCGCGACGGTCATGAACGGGACCGCACCGGTTCCGATCCATCTCCCCGAGGCGGATGTCTCAGACATGGAGTACTACCTCAGCCAAGTCCAGATCGTGCTCCCTGTGCTCGGTATCACGGAGTTCCGCCCGACGCGCGTCTTGATCACGCCGGATAGTTCACCGTTAGCACCCAGTTTGCCCAGTGAGCGCACTTCGCCAACCTTTCGTTTCGAGGTGCCGCGTCACGGCATCGCGGCGCTGGCACAAGAGATTGACGGAGAGTTCACCGTCCTGGAAGGTTCGATCTGTCGCGCCGATTGGGTCGGCAGTCATCGCCACCCCGGATACCAGCAGCAACACACTGCCCTCCTCACTGAGGGGACCCTCCAGCGTGAAGAGGATGGGCTGGCTCGCTTCGCACAGGACGTCGTGTTCTCCTCCCCCTCCGCCGCAGCTGCCGTCGTTGCAGGTCGCTCCGCAAACGGCCGAACTTCATGGATAGACACCTCCACCGGCATGAACTTCGGCGAATGGCAAAGCCGCGGACTTGCGTAGCAGGACGCGCAAACGCGGCTGAATCACGCACGGCCAGCCATCACCGACAAGCACGACTCTCCTGGAATAGCGCGACGATCAACCCACAAACCCTGCGAACACACTGAGAATCGTGGTGACACGGGATGGACGCCCGTCAGAGTCCGACAATGCGGTCAGCTGACGGCTTCCTCGGCGCGGGCGATGGCCTCGACCTCGGCCTCGTCGGGGACGTAGCCGTCGATGTGGCGCTCGGCAGGGCCGTCGTACTCGGAGAGCGGACGGATGAGCGCGTTCGCGCCCTGCTGCTCGATGATGTGCGCGGTCCAGCCGGTCACGCGCGCCGCGACGAACAGCGGCGTGAAGGTGACGGTGTCGAAGCCGATGAGGTTGTACGCGGGGCCCGAGGGGTAATCGAGGTTCGGGTAGATGCCCTTGCGCTCGACGAACTCGCCCTCCAGCGCGTCGTAGAGCTTCGCCACGTCGGGACGGTCGTAGTGCTCCACGAGCGAGTCGAGAGCCTTCTTCATCGTCGGCACGCGCGAGTCCCCACGCTTGTACACACGATGACCGAAGCCCATGATCTTGCGCTTGTTCGCGAGGGCATCATCGAGCCACGCGACGACGTTGTCGGCCGAACCGATCTCATCGAAGATGTGCAGCACGGCCTCATTGGCGCCGCCATGCAGCGGCCCCTTCAGGGCACCGATCGCGCCAACGACCGCGGAGTACAGATCGCTGAGGGTCGAGGTGATGACCCGCGCGGTAAAGGTCGACGCGTTGAAGGAGTGCTCGGCGTAGAGAATCATGGAGCGGTTGAACGCGTCCACGACCACAGGGTCGGGCTCTTCGCCGAACGTCATCCACAGGAAGTTCGCGGAGTAGTCCAGATCGTCGCGCGGTTCGATGAGATCCTCTCCGCGCCGGCGCCGCTGGCCGTACGCGACGATGGAGGGCAGAGCCGCGAACAGCCGGATGCTGCGCTCAAGGTTGTCCTCCGCGCTGCCGCTGGCATCCAGCACCGACCCGGAGCCGGCCAGGTCTCGCGCACCGAGCACACTGACCGCCGTCCGAACCTCGTCCATCGGGTGCGCATCGGTCGGAGTGAGATCGATCGCCGCGCGCACGTCATCGGTGAGTGCCCGGTTCGCACGCTCGGTCGCGCGCAACTCGACCAGCTGCTCCTCGGTGGGCAGCTCGCCGTTCCACAGCAGATACGCGACCGCCTCGAACGGCTGCGTCGCCGCGAGCTCCTGCACGGGGTATCCGCGGTAGAGGAGCGAGTTGGTCTCGGGGTTGACCTTGGAGATCGCGGTCATGTCAACGACGACACCCGCAAGCCCCTTCTTGATGTCGGGCTGGTTCATGTCAGTCCCTTTCGATCTGGAAGTTGAACACAGAGGTGTCGAAGTGGTTGTACGACTCGTAGTCGATGAGCTCATACAGATCCGCACGATGCTGCATCTCGCTCAGCTTCGACGTGAGATGACCCTCCTCGATCAGCGTATCGAGCGCACGCCCGGCCGCCCCCATCGCGATACGCAGAAGCGACACCGGCCAGATGACGATGTTCACCCCGACGTCTCGCAGCTGATCGACGGAGAACAGGTCCGACTTCCCGAACTCCGTCATGTTCGCCAGGATCGGCACGTCCACCGCATCCCGGACGGCCTGGAACTCCTCCAGGGTGCGCATCGCCTCGGGGAAGATGGCATCGGCGCCCGCGTCGACGAGCGCCTTGGCTCGATCGATCGCGGCATCGAGGCCCTCGACGGCACGGATGTCGGTCCGCGCCATGATGAGGAAATTCGGGTCACGGCGCGCATCCGCGGCGGCACGGATGCGCTTGATCGCGGTCCCCGAGTCGACGACCGCCTTGCCATCCAGGTGCCCACACCGCTTCGGGTTGATCTGATCCTCGATGTGCGCACCGGCAAGGCCCGCGTCTTCCAGGGTCTGGATCGTCCGCGCGACGTTCATCGGCTCACCGAATCCCGTATCGGCGTCGATGATGGCGGGAAGTTCGGTCATCCGCGCGATCTGCTGACCGCGCCCGGCGACCTCCGTCAGGGTGGTCAGGCCAATGTCGGGCAACCCGAGGTCGGCAGAGAGGACAGCGCCGGAGATGTAGACACCTTCGAAGCCCTTCTGCTCGATGAGCCGCGCCGACAGCGGATTGAACGCCCCCGGGAATCGCAGCAGCTCACCCGTGGCCAACCGCTCCCGGAAGAGCCGACGCTTCTCCGCGGCCGGGGTGGCGGCGTACAGCATCAGAACAGACCCTTCGGGCGCGGCGCGGCATCCAGCACGCCCGCCTTCGCGACGATGTTGAGCTCCCGCACCTCGTCCGCAGTCAGCTCCGGAAGGCGCTCGGCCAGCGCAACGAACCGGTCGATCTCGGCGGCCTCCAGCACGGGCTCGGCGAGCAGGCGGAACTTGCGAATGTAGTCCTCGCGGGCGAAGGGGCGCGCGCCGAGGGGGTGGGCATCGGCGACGGCGATCTCATCCACGATGGTCGAGCCGTCGGTGAGGGTGATCTCGACCCGTCCACCGAAGGCCTTCTCATCCGGATCCTCGGAGTGGTAGCGGCGCGTCCACTCCGGGTCCTCGGCCGTGGTGATCTTCTGCCACAGCGCAATGGTGTCTTCACGACCGGCACGCTCCGGCGTGTACGAGTCGACGTGGTGCCAGCCGCCATCCTGGAGCGCGACAGCAAAGATGTACGGAATCGAGTGGTCGAGCGTCTCTCGAGAGGCCGTCGGGTCATACTTCTGCGGGTCGTTCGCGCCCGAGCCGATGACGTAGTGCGTGTGGTGGCTGGTGTGCAGCACGATGCTCTCGACGTTCGCGGGGTCGGTGAGCTCGGGATGCTCACCGTGCAGCTTGCGTGCGAGGTCGATCCAGGCCTGCGCCTGATACTCCGCCGAGTGCTCCTTGGTATAGGAGTCCAGAATCGCGCGCTTGCCTTCACCGGTGGCCGGGAGCGGCACGTCGTAGGACGCGTCCTTCCCGTCCAGAAGCCACGCGATCACGCCGTCCTCACCCTCGTAGATCGGGCTCGGCGAGGTCTCCCCGCGGATCGCCCGGTCCACAGCTTCGACCGCCATCTTTCCGGCGAACGCGGGAGCGTGCGCCTTCCAAGTCGAGATCTCACCCTTGCGCGACTGACGCGTCGCGGTCGTCGTGTGCAGCGCCTGACCGACCGCCTGGTAGATCACGTCGACGGGGAGGTCCAGCAGGGTGCCGATTCCGGCCGCCGCGGAGGGACCGAGGTGGGCGACGTGGTCGATCTTGTGCTTGTGCAGGGAGATGGAGCGGACGAGGTCGATCTGGATCTCATACCCGGTGGCAAGCGCCCGCACAAGGGCTGCCCCGTCACGTCCGACGTGCTGCGCGACGGCGAGGATCGGCGGGATGTTGTCGCCGGGGTGCGAGTACTCCGCCGCGAGGAAGGTGTCGTGGTAATCGAGTTCACGCACGGCGACGCCGTTGGCCCAGGCGGCCCACTCGGGGCTCGTCGTCTCCTCATTCGGCACGCCGAACACCGTCGAGCCCGCGCCGCCGCGAGAAACGGGGTGATCGAGCGCCTGGCTGCGCGCCGCGCTGACGGGCGCGCGAGTGAGCGAGGCAGCGGCCACCGATGCGTTGTCGATGACGCGGTTGATGATCATGTCGACGACTTCGGGCGCGACCTCGACCGGGTCGGCCGCGACCTCGGCGATCTTGTAGGCAAGCTGCTCCTCGCGGGGCAGGTCCTCTTCACTGCGATACACCCGGACGTGGTGGCTGACGGTCATGCTGCTCCCTTTTCGGAGGTCGGGGAATCCGCTTCGACGGATTCGAGGATGCTGGTGAGGGCGTTGTGGAGGTGAACGTGCGTGGCGTGCGCCGCGAGGTCGGCGTCGCCCCGGGCGATCGCGTCGGCGATCGTTCGGTGCTCGGCCACCGAGGCGACCAGGCGGTGCGGATTGTCGCGCGCGAGACGACGGACGCGCACGAGGTGGGTGCGAACCGTGCGCAGGGCGGAGATGAGGTAGTCGTTCGCGACGGCCGCATCCAGCGCAGCGTCGAAGCGCGCGATGAGCGCGTAGTAGCCATCGATGGCTTCGGCGGTCAGATCTGTTCCGCTCACTCCGGCGAAGCCGCGGGCGAGCTGGGCGAAGACCTCGTGATCGGCACGATCGGCGGCGAGACGTGCGGCGGTCTCTTCCAAGGCGCGACGCACTTCGAAGAGCTCACGAATATTGCTGGCGTCCACAGCGGTGACGACGGTGACCCGGGCGGATTGCTGCGCCACGAGCCCGTCGGCGATGAGTCGTCCGAGAGCCTCCCGCAACGGCGTGCGGCTCACGCCGAGCCGGGCGGCCTGCTCAACCTCCCCAAGAACGGTCCCAGGGGCGAGGGTTCCGGACTGAATCTCCTCCAGGAGGGCGCGGTACGCGCGGTCACTTGCCCGCATGCGCTCACCTCCTCGTCATCGCCGGATGAGCCTATTGTATGCATAAAGGCGATACGGAGACAAGAGAAGGTGACCAGGCGCCGATTTCGTATACACACTCGGCAGAAGTGCTACACCTGAACTTCCGCGAGAGTGCTGCGGAGGAGGTCACGGGCAAGATCGCGCCACCGCGGGCGGAAGAGGTACAGACCGCCGACCCGGAGCCACGTCGCGGCCTCGGCGAGCGCCATCCGCTCCGGCTCCACTCGGAGGCGTTCAGCGACAGCATCGATATGGGACACAGCGATGTCGGCCGCATCCGGCGACCACAGTTCCTGCCGCACCCGGAACCGCACGTGGGCGCGCAGGTTCGCGAGGTCAAGCGCCGGTTCGGCCAGCGCGATCGTATCGACGTCGAGGATTCCCATCCGCCCGGAGCCATCCCACAGCAACTGCTTGTCGTGGAGGTCGCGGTGGGCGAGCACGGGGTCGGCAGGGTGGGCAGCGATGCGGTGAGCGATCGTCGCGGTGAGGTCAGCGACCGCGGTGAGGTCGGGTTCGATCTGGGCGATCCGCTGCCCCCAAATACGAAGCACCTCTGCTTCGTTCTCGGCGGTGTGGTGGGCAACACCCTCGGGCGTGGGGGACGCCGCAACCGCAACCCAGGCCCGAGCCCAGGCCGCCCAGATCTCATCCCACTCGGCCGCGGACACGCTGCTGTCCTGGCCGATCGAATGCAGAGTGCGCCCCGCAAGCGCCTCAAGGGTGACAGCCCCGCTCTGCTCACGCTCGGGGTCTCGGAGGGCGTGGGCGAACCGGAAGCCACGTGCAAATGGTGCACCCCGGTCGGCTGCCTCGATGACCGCCGGCGCCTTACGGGGCTTGACCACCTTGACGAAGTGACCGCTCGTTCGCAGCCGTACGACGGCGCGGCGATTCACCCGATGGGAGATGACTTCGCCCTCGGCGGCAAGGCGATCGAGCGCCGGAAGACGAGGGTCGGTACCCGCAGGCAAGAGCTGGAACCCGGTGCCGTGGTGCCAATGGCCCGCGCGCACACCGCGGATCGCGTGGGAGAAGACTTCGACGGCGAGGCGCCCGTCGCTCTCCGGCCAGGCGCGAGACACGATCCATTCGACGTTTCCCTCCACGACCGAGGCGGGGAGCAGATCGGGGCGCATCACAACAGCGCCTCAGCCCGGTCCAACGCTCGGGTCAGCGCGGCGGGCCAGTCCGGGTCGACGCGTCGGAAAGGTTCGACGGCGCCGAGGAGCAGGGCGTACGCCGTCCAGTGCGCGAGGGAACCCCCATCGACCGCCCCACCCGCCTCGCGGTACGCCGTGAGGAGACCCTCGGTGACGGGCGTGGGCGCAACCGCAGCAAAAGAACCCAGGTCACGCTCCGGCGAGGCAAGACATGCGCGGTCGAAGTCGATCAAGCGGACCTCCTGCTCGGCGCCGACGAGCACCTGATCCGGGCTGAAGTCGCCGTGCGAAACGACCGGCGCTCCCCCGTCCAGACGAATCCGATGCGCGAGGGCTCGGGCGCGACCGCCCTCCGCGGGAAGCAGCGTCACGACGGCATCGACCGCACCCGACAACGCGCCCCGCGCATCGAGCATCGGCGTTGCGGGGAGCGACGCCGAGTGCAGTACGGCGAGGGCGCGCCCCGTGGAGGCGGCGGACTCTGCCTTCGGCGAATTCGCGAGATCTCCCGCGCCCCACCACGGGGTCGTCGTCACCCCGCGGGCGACCCGCGATGAGGTGACGACCGGGACTCCCTGCCAGGCGAGCGCCGCTGGCATCGCGACGCTTCCCGCATCGTGCGACGCAACCTTGACGAGAAAATCACCGGAGCGCAGAACGAGACGGCGATGAGGATTGTGGCGCAGGATCTCGGCATCGGCGAGGAGCGCGGCGCGCTTGCGACGCAACGCACGGATCGCGTGGTGCAGCTCGCGATCGGCGTAGGCATGGCCGGTGAGGATCCCGGGGTGGCCAGGCAGGTCGGACACCGCGTACCCGAGCTGGGCCGCCCGTTCGATCGTCTTCGCACGCTTGACCGGGACGGCGTAGGAGGCGACCCACCGACGCTCCCCCGCGACGGTGACCGCGGCCACGACACTGTTGCCCGGCTTGTACCGGACACGGTCCACGCTGACGCTCTCACCGAGGACGTCGGCGAGAGCCTCAGGGTCGATGAGGACATCCAGTGCCGGCACGGCCCGGTCCCGCGAGGCGAGTTCAGCCGCGGCGAGGGAACGCGTGGCGATAGTCATACCCCTGCCCGCTCTTCACGCTCGACGTCGGAGCCGCTGCGCAGCCAGCGCGCGATGCGGGACTCGGAGCGGCCCGCCAGCTCCTCTGGGGCACCGTCCTCCACGATGCGTCCATCCTCGATCCACAGCAGTCGATCCGCGCCCGCGACCGTTTGCGGGTCGTGGGTGATGGCGAGCGTCGTGCGTCCCTGTGTCAGGCGGTCGACGGACCGGGCGACGGCGCTGCGCGACTCCGGATCCAGTCCCGTCGTGGCCTCGTCGAGGATGACGATGGGCGCATCCCGAAGCAGAGCACGAGCGATGGATACCCGCTGCCGCTGACCACCGGAGAGCGTATTGCCTCGCCCGCCCAGCACCGTGTCGTACCCCTGCGGGAGCGCCATGATGAAGTCGTGCGCGAGTGCTTCGCGGGCGGCCTGCTCGACCTCCTCGTCGGTCGCATCCAACCGGCCGTAACGGATGTTCTCGCGCACGGTCGTCGCGAACAGAATCGTGTCCTGCAGGAGGATCGAGACGTTCTCTCGCACCGACGCGACGGTGACGTCGGTGAGTGCGGAGCCGTCGATCTTGACGGCCCCGTAGGCCGGGTCGACCGTACGAGTAATGAGTCCCGCGAGGGTCGACTTGCCGGCACCGGAGGGTCCGAGCAGGCACACCTTCTGACCGGCCGGGATCGTCAGTGAGAGATCGCTGAACAGTGGACGGCCGTGACCGTCGGCGAGGAACACGTTCTCCAGCGTGATGCGCCCGCCGTTCACGGTCAACGGCTCGGCACCATCTTTGTCACGGACCGTGATCGGCTGGTCCAGCAGATCGGCAACGCGCTCACCCGACGCGGCCGCCCGAGCGATGCGCCCGGTGTACTTCGCCAGATCTTTCAGGGGTCGCATCGCGATCTTGAGATAGGCGGTGAACACGACGAGGTCGCCCGGGGTCATGTCCTGGCTGATAACGCGCCATCCCCCGAGCACGAGCACGATCGCGGTCGCGAATCCCACGATCACATCGGTGCGCCGTTCAAGCGCCGCTGCGAGCCGGCGGGCTTTGACGCCCTCGCGCAGTGCCTTCGCGTTTCCCTTGGCGAAGCTGCCGCGCAACTTCTCCTCCAGGCCGTAGGCCTGCACGACCCGGATCGCGCCGAGGGTTTCGTTCGCCGTCTCCGCCAGCGCCCCCTCGCCCTTGCGAGTCGTGCGGGCTGCGGCGGTGATCTTCTTCGCGCTGCGCCGGGAGAGCAGGAAGTAGGCGAGCGCGGCGAGGATGACGATGCACGCGAGCAGGGGATCCAGCCAGAACATCACTCCGGAGAGGACGACGAGGGTGAGCACGTTCGCGAGGAGGGGGAGGCCCGCGGTCACGGCGACCTCCTGGAGTCGGCCGATGTCACCGACCAGGCGCTGCACGGTGTCACCGGCGGGTGCGGTCGAGTGGTAACGGATCGACAGCGACTGGAGGTGCGCATAGAGGGCGCTGCGCAGGTCGGTCGCCACGCGAGAACCCACCAGAGCGAATGCCACAGTGCTCAGGAAGCTGGAGACGGCGCGCAACGTGATGAATCCGAGGAGCACCGCGCCGCACGCGATGATCAGGTTCATCGACGCCGGCGGGATTCCGACCGTCGCTTCCCCGGTGGCGCCCAGGCTGACCGCGAGCGAGTCGATCGCGACCTTGAGCGGCCAGGGCTCCAGGACCCGCATGGCGACCTCCACCAGCAGCGCCGCGACGCCGCCGATCATGAGGAGTCGGTGCGGACCCAGATAGGGCCGAATGATCGTCAGGGTCCGCCGGAGTGGACCGCGAAGGTCGCGTTTCTTCCGGCTCATGCGCGCACCTCCGCGTCGAGGTGGGAAAGGATGCGGTCCAGAACACCCGTCCATGCGTGCCGTGACACGGCGGTCTCCCGGGCCGCGCGCGCCATCCGAGTCCGTGCGACGGGGGCATCCGCAAGCGAGGTCAGCGCGGTGGTGAGCGCGGCGACGGAGCCAGGTTCGACGAGCAGACCCGTCATCCCGTCTTCGACCACGTCCGGGATCTGTCCCACGCGCGATGCGATCACGGGGAGCCCCGCGGCGAGGTACTCGTAGACCTTCAACGGCGAGAAGTACGTGTCCGCGACCGCTGGGTAGGGCGCCACACCGACGTCGAGGGTCTGCAGTACCGCGGGCATGGCCTCCGGCGCCACGGCGCCGAGGAACTCGACGTCCACGCCAGCCTCTGCGGCGTGAGCGCGCAGCGCGGCCATCTGCGGCCCGTCACCCGCAATAACAAGGCGCAAGGGAACGTCGCCGGTGTACGCGGCCACGGCGTCGATCAGGATGTCGACCCCGTGCCACGGCTTGAGCGTTCCGACGAAGCCCACGCGCAGTTCTGCCGACGAGGAGGCGGTCGCAGCCGGTGTGATGCGGCCGGTGTTGACCCCATTGGGCGCGACGATCGGCGCGTGCGCGCCATGAGCGGCAGCCCACTCGGCCACCGGCTGGGAAACGCACGTGACCACGTCGGCAGAGCCCAGAACGACTCCGGCGATCCGTT
The DNA here is from genome assembly GCA_029959865.1 of Microbacteriaceae bacterium PS02070. Taxonomy (GTDB): domain Bacteria; phylum Actinomycetota; class Actinomycetes; order Actinomycetales; family Microbacteriaceae; genus Microbacterium. The sequence goes on from JASCPE010000006.1 coordinate 73,826, forward strand.
CGGCGCTCTCGTCATCGACGAGGTCTCGGTGCAGACGCTGCTCATCGATGAGGGGTGAATTCACCTCGACGATGGTCCGCGCGCCCGTCGCGGCGGCGATCAGTGCGGTCGCATCGCTGAAGAGCGAGAACCGCTCGTACACGAGGTCGCATCCGTCAGCGATCACGCGTTCGGCAAGCAGCTGCGCTGTGCGGCTGATGGCCCGCTCCCGGGCCGCCGCAGGGCCGGGCGAGATCTTCTCACGAACGACCCGCACCCCCGCGAGGTCGGCGGGAATGTCCGTGCCCGTGCGGGTGCAGTACACGGTCACCTCGTCGCCGCGCGCGAGGAAGGCGCGCAGGATCTCCTGGACGTGCACGGAAGACCCCTTCGTGCCGAATACGGGAACGCCCGGATCGATACAGACATATGCGACGCGCATCAGGCGACCTCCTCCAGCAGGGATGACGAAGCCGCGACCGTCAGGGACCGCAGACTCTCGGCTTGTCGTTGCGAATCGAACTCGCTCTCGATGAGCCGACGGGCGTTACGCACCAGGCGATCGACGTCGACCTCGCCCGCTGCGAGACGGGACAGTGCATCGGTCAGCTCGTCCACGCTGCCGGGCGAGAGCAGAATCCCCGTCTCACCGTCACGGATCACCTCCGGGATCCCCGTCACCGAGGTCGACACGCACGGCGTGCCGGACGCCATCGCCTCCAGCAGCACGGTGGGAAGCCCATCCGCGTTCCCGTCGGCCGCGACGAGACAGGGTGCGACGAACACGTCGGCTGCCCGCAGAAGCTGGGCGATCTCGTGCTGCGGGCGCGGACCGCTGAGGTGAACGACGGGGTCCAGGCCCGCGCGTTCGACGGCCGCCGTCAGCGCCTGTTCCTGCTCGCCTCCGCCGACGATCTCGACGATGATGTCTACTCCCGCGGCGCGCAGCCGCTTGGTCGCTTCAACGAGGACTCCGAAGCCCTTCTTCTCCACGAGCCGCCCCACCGCGAGCACCCGCAAGGGACCCACCGGTGTCGGCCGAGGTGTCACGGGGAAACGCTCCAGTTCCAGGCCGTTATAGACCCGAACGACGCCGTCGCTGGCCCCGGGGAACCGCTCGCGCAGGTGCGCGAGGTTGAAGTCGCTGACCGTCACCGTGAAGGCAGCGTCGCGGAGCTTCTTTTCCAGGTCGGCGTCGTCGACGGACTCGTGGAAGATGTCCTTCGCGTGCGCGGTGAACGAGTAGGGAATGCCGGAGGCGAGTGAGGCGAGTCGAGCGACCGTCGTGGCCATCGACCCGAAATGCGCGTGCAGGTGGGTCAGGCCGAGTTCCCGCGCCTGCGTCGCCACCAGCAGTGCCTGAACGGCATCGTCGGCGGACTCGGCAAGAAAGTCGTCCAGGTGCTCGGTGAAGCCGGCCACGATGCGGGGGTGGAGGGACGCCTGGCGAAGCGCATCCCACACCGACAGTGCCTTGAGCGGACGGTCGATGTACTGCACCGACGCGTTCACCCGTGCGAGCTCGGGGTGGAAGCGGGGATCCACCGGGGGCCGGAGCGAGAAGATCGTGATCTCCTCCCCGGCGGCTTCGCGGGCGAGGATCTCGGTGACGATGAAGGTCTCGGAGAACCGGGGATACATCTTCGTGATGTAACCGATGCGCGAGGTCTCAGACGGCATGGCGCAGTCGCTCCTTCCGCGCTCGGCGTTCACCGAGCAATCGTGCGGCGAACGGCCCGATCCGGTCGAGCCCATCGAGGTCGATTCCTTCCCGCTCGACGCGGCGCCCGACAGCACCTGCGAACCACTCGCTCAGCGCCTCGGGTGTCGCATCGCTGGCGGGCAGGGTGTCCACGATCCCCCTCCGCTGCAGAGCGCGAGCGCGAAGCGCCTGCTCCTGACGCCGATGGTCGCGGGGCACGATAAGAGCGGGGGTGTCCGTGCTCATGAGCTCAGCGACCGCGTTGTAGCCACCCATGCTGACGACGGCGGCCGCCTTGCGGAAGTAGCCGAGCGCGTCGGGGACGCGACGAGTGACTTTGGTGCCCTTAGCCGCGATCGCGCGGAGTTGGCGGCGCTGGTCGGCCGGCATCTCCGGACCGGTGACGACGAGATGCGACACTCCCTCGGGCGTGCGGGCCGCCGCGGCAGCTCGCGCCAGCTGGAATCCGTCGGCGCCACCGCCGACAGTTGTGAGTACGAACGGTCCATCCGCGATGCCCTTGTCCCGGACGGGGCGCCCCTTGGCGAGATAGCCGGTGTGGGTCACGAGGTCGCGCAGCCCTTCCGGGAGCTCGCCACTGCGGGACAGGTCATGCACGTGCGGATCGCCGTAGACCCAGATCGCGTCGTACGCGTCGCGGATCGGCGCGGCGCCTCCGATGGCGCGCCATTCCGGCACCGTCGCCTCGGGTGCGTCCAGAAGGTCACGCAAGCCCAGCACGGTCACGCAGTTCGGGCGGTGTTCGCGTAGCCATGCGAGCGCTGGGGCGAGCTCCCGGTGAACCCCGAAAGCGTGGCGGTCGACGATCAGCAGATCGGGGTCGAAGGCGGCGATCGCCGCACGCGCTGCGCCGCTGCGAACAGCGGTGACGGCGTCCACCCCAGCGTCCAGTCGTGCGGGAACGTAGCCGCCCGCGCCGGCCGTGATGGCGGGCAGGATGACCCAGTCCCAGCCCTCGGGTGTGGGGAAGGACGTTGCGCCGGAACGGCCGCTGATGAGGAGACCGGTGACGGGTTCGCCGAGCAGTTCGGGCAGAGTCTCGCTCAGGGTGTGCGCGAGCGCGAGGTTGCGCCGTACGTGGCCGAGACCGACGGAGTCGTGGGAGAAGAGCACGATCCGAATCGTCATGGGAATCTCCGATCAGCGAGCGGATACCGATGTGGCACCGTGGTATCCACTCTGGCGATGCGGACTAAACGGCAGATGAGTCGATCATGAGAGGCCACTTAGGTTATCGAAACAAACTCGACATCGAGAGATATGGATGGCATCGGCGCGGGTGTGCGCATCGGTTACCGTCGAAGGATGTCTGATTCCTCGCGGTATGTGGTGGCGACCGATGGCGCGTGCAAGGGCAATCCCGGTCCGACCGGATGGGCGTGGGTGGGTGAGGATGGCGAATGGGCAGCCGGATCTCTTCCGGAGGGCACGAACAACATCGGTGAGCTCCTCGGCCTGCTCTACGCGATCTCCGACCACTCCGACATCGAAGAACTCACCGTTCAGGCCGACTCGAAGTACGCGATTGACACCTATCAGTCGTGGATGGACGGCCATCGGCGGCGCGGTTGGAAGACCTCGTCCGGCTCCCCGACGAAGAACCGGGACATCCTGGAGAAGCTGATCGATGTGCGCGACGCTCGGCGTGCACGCTCGCTCCCCGACGTGATCTTGGAGCACGTGCGTGGCCACCAGGGGCATGTCTTGAACGAATGGGCGGACGAGCGCGCGGTGCGCGCGTCGTCGCATGCTGCCGACGGCATCGAAAGCGCCTGGTCGTCGCTCGGAGGCACGCACCCCCGCCTGGACGTCTCCGCGGCCCCGAAACGAACTCGGTCGTGAAGCACGAATGCCCCGGCGTTGCGGCCGGGGCATTCGCGTCAGTGCGGGATCAGGCACGGCGCGCGAAGAGGCGCACCCCGATCCCCGTCGCGAGCAGTGCAGCTCCCACAATCAGGATCGGCAACGGATCCGGGCCGCCCGTGTTCGGCAGCGCCGAACTCGCCGCGGTCGGCGTAGACGTCGGAGCGGGAGTCGACGACGCGGTGGGAGTCGAGGACGGAGTGGGTGTCGCGGTCGGCGTCGGAGTCACCGTGATCGCGTTCGTCAGCGTGATCGCGATCGTCTCCTCCCCACCGATGGTGACGGTCTCCGGCGAGAATGTCGCCTCGCCCCACTCGGCTCCCTCGACTGCTTCCGGAGTCACCTCGGTGAGTGTCACCTCGGCCCCCATCGGGAGCTTCGGACTCTCCACCGCTGAGCCATCCGCGGGGAGGGTCAGCGTGCCGCTACCCGCCTCATAACCAGCGCCTGCGGGATAGCTGTAGTCGACCGTGAATGTCGCGTCCTCGGGAACGAGGTCGGCACCGTCACCCACGAACGCCTTCGCCACCGCGAACGCGCCTTCTCGGAGCGTCGCTTGATTCGTGAGGGTGATCTTCGTCAGCTGCCCACCGGTGACGGTGAACGATTCCTGCGAGAACTCGGGATCTGCCCAGGTAACGGTCTCAGGCGCTGTCGGGGTCACCTCGGTCAGGGTGACGGTCGAGTTGCGAGGGTAATCCACGCTCGTCCACGTCTCCCCCGCGGCGATGTCGAACTCACCCGGGATCGTCTCGCCCTCCGGGGTCACGACCTCGAATGTGCCCTCGAAGGTGATCCCCTCGGCCGCGTCGGCCCCGGAACCGGTGACCTCCTTGGTGATGGCGAAGCGTCCGATGTTCGTACCGAGGCCGGTCGCGCTGCCGCCCTTGTACTGCGTCGAACCCTCGACCTCGACGACCTGCTCACCCTCGACCTCGATGGTCGCGTGGTTGTCGTAGTCGACGGATGCGCCGTTGTCGGTGACGAGCGCGAAGATCCGGACGTCGTAGAAGTAACCCTCCTGGGTGGTGAAACTCACGGTGACAACACCCTCGACGGCGGAGCCGGTGTACTGATCCGCCGTCAGCGGTGCCCAGTTCACGGGGCCCTCGGTTCCGTCGGCGCTCACTCCCACCTGGTTGGTGGCACGCACCTCCGCGCGGATGTACTCCTGCGGACCCTGGAGTACGTCGGTGACCGTGACGCTTTGTCCGCCGAGCGCACCCTCGGGACCGGATTTCAGCGAGATACCCCAGTTGATGTAGTGCTTGTCATCGCCTCCGACGTAGTAGTCACCCCACTTGCTGTAGTCCCGACCGGTGTACTCGCAGTTCACCGTGCACGTGTTGTGTTGCGGTTCCACGGTCACGGTCGCCGAGACGTCGCCGAAGTCATACGTCTTCTCGGTCGTCTCTGTCACCTCGGTGGTCACTCCGGCGCGGAAACTCACGGTGCCGTGAAGACCCACCGGGTTGGCCTCGACGTACGCGTCGTCGATGTCGCAGTACACCTGCGTTCCGGTGACCCAGCAATGCCCCATCGTCTCCCCGTCATCAGAGATCATCGGGAAGTTGTCGGTGCGACCTTGGAGCTCCGGCGGAAGCGGAATGACCACTCCGACAGGTGTCGTCGGGTTGTCCGGCAGCGACCACGTCGCGCTGAGCGAAGCGGCGGAACCGGACGTGACCGTCTCGGAAGCGAACTCGACCGAGTCGAGCGTCGCGGTTGTTTCATACGGCGGCGCCGCGGTCGCGGACGCGCCTGGAACGAAGATTGCGAGGAGCAATCCGAATGCGGCGACCAGCGCCGCGGCGGCGCGCGGGCGCGCGCCAAGAAGGCTTTCAGCCATGTTTTCCCCCCATGGTTGTGGCCCGGATCTACCCGAGCCACTGAGGAGCCTACGTCAGAAACGGGGCTCACGGGGGAGTTTCCACAGCGGATCCTCGATAGAAATTTCCCGGTGAGAGGCTTTAACCTGATTCCGCGGCGCGGCGCCGCAGCTCCGCACGCGTGAGCGGACGCGCCTCGTCGTCGCGGGCGCTTTCGCCTCCCGCGTCTGCACTCTCGGCAGACACCACCACCGCAGCGGGAACGTCCGGGAGGAGCCGGCCGTCGTGGATCTCGACGACGCGATCGGCGCGCGCGACAAGCAACGGGTCGTGCGTCGTGACGACCGTCGCCATTCCCTCGTCATGTGCCAGCTCGCCGAGCAGATCCATGATGGTCGCGGCGGTGCGTGAGTCGAGCTGGCCCGTCGGCTCGTCCGCGATGAGGATCCGGGGGCGTGCAACGATGGCGCGGGCAACGCCGACCCGTTGCTGCTGCCCTCCGGACAACTCGGCGGGGCGCTGCTCGCCCTGCGCGTGCAGCCCGACCCGTGCCAGCACCTCTGACACGCGCTCTTCCCGTTCGGCAGCAGAGAGGCCCGCAATGCGAAGCGGGAGCTCGACGTTCTCTCGCGCGGACAGCACCGGGATCAGTCCGAACGACTGGAAGACGAATCCGAGATTGTCCCGGCGAAGTTCTGCCAGCGCCTCCTCCCCGAGGCCCGATGTGTCGACCCCGGCGATCCGCACGATGCCGCTGGTCGGTCGATCCAGCAGTCCGAGGAGGTTGAGGAGGGTCGTCTTGCCCGCGCCGGACTTGCCGCGCACGACAAGAAGTTCACCGGGTGCGAGCGAGAGCGAGATGCCGTCACAGGCCCGCACGTCGCCGGCGGGAGACGGAAAGACGCGGACGAGATCTTCCGTTTCGGCTGCAACGTTCACGATGACACCTCCTCATCCCGCGCGACCCCTCGCGTCTGCTGCTCCGGCCAGACGCCGACGTGATCGGGTTCGAGCGCCAATCGCACGCGCTGGCGAAGATCCAGCGCGGAGACGAACTCATCCGGAAGCTGCAGTCGGCCGACCCGATCGAGTACGGCGTACTCCTCCGCGACGAGCTGCTGCGAACCGTGCTCGTCGGTCCTGGTCGAGCGGAGTACCTCGGTCGCAGTGCGACCATCGCGGATCTGCACCGTGCGAGCCACATGCTCGGACACGGACGGATCGTGCGTCACGATGAGCGTCGTGACGCCGAGCTCTCGGTTCACCGACCGCATCGCTTCCAGCACCTCGGCGCTCGTCTCGTCGTCGAGCTCCCCGGTGGGCTCGTCGGCCAACAGCACGTGAGGCTTGTTGGCGATGCCGACGGCGATCGCGACCCGCTGCTGCTCCCCACCGGAAAGCTGATCCGGGCGACGGTCGGCCGCGTATCCGATTCCGAGGAGCTCGAGAAGCTCGTGTGAATGCGTCGCGCGCTCTGCCCTGCCGACTCGGCCGGCGATCGCGAGCACGGCGGCGACATTCTCCCGCGCGGTCAGGTAGGGGAACAGATTCCGGGAGGTCTGCTGCCATACGAAGCCGACGCTCTCCCGCCGGAAAGCGGTCCGTTCGGCGCGACGCATCGTCAGCAGATCGTGGCCAGCCACGCGGGCTACTCCCGCGGTCGGCGTATCCAAACCCGAGAGAATCGACAGCAGGGTCGACTTCCCTGACCCGGACGCTCCGATCACGGCGACGAGTTCGCCCCGTTCCACCGTCAGATTGAGACCCTGCAACGCCTGCACCTCAACGCCCTCCGTCGCGAAGATGCGCACGAGGTCGCTGCATAGGATGTCTGGTTCGTCTGTCATGACTCCTCCACGGTACGTAGAACGGTCGCCGCACGGACCCGACGCCCCGCGAAGACGGCGACGATCGCGATCAGAACGGTAATGAGCACAAAGCCGCCGACGGACGCGACAAGGATGAACGGATCAAGCACAAAGCGCGGCTCGATCGCTCCGCCCGCGAACGCGCGCATATCGATGACGGAGAGCAGCAGCGCGGAGAGGCCGATGCCCAGGAGGACCCCGAAGACCACGGCAGTCACCGCTGCCGGGACGAGCTCCCACCGGAGCAGGGACGCGGCGGAGTTCGGCGGCGCGCCGAGTGATTTGAGCAGCGCAATGATGCGGGCGCGGGAGCGATGGCCCAGAATCACCGTGACCACCACGGCGGCCGCGCTTAGGAGCGCTGTCACCACGATCCCGAGGAGCAGGATGAGGCGGAGACCGGCAACCGACGGATCAGCCCGAATGGTGTCCAGAACCTCGGTCGCCGTTGTCACTGTGACGGCCGATCCGAAGGTCTCGCGAAGCTCGGCGAGGACCCGCGCGTGGTCTGCGCCGTCGGAGGCACTGACGTAGAGCCGGATCAACTGCGCTTGGGCCCCCGGGAGCGCATCCCGGTAGGACACGTCCATCACGGCCCACGACTCACCGGGAGGCAGGGCGACCGTTGCTGCTGTCGTCCCGGCGAGCACCACGGGATAGGCGATGATCTGCAGCTCGCTGTCCGCGACTCCGCGAGCGGCGACGACGGCTTCTGGGAGGAGAATCCGAGGCTCGCCCGATCCGTCGCCGAGGTCCACGTCCGGTGGGACGAGCGGCGGGTACCCCTCTTGAGCCGCGTCCAAGCGGCTCCGGTCAACCAGGTACAGGTCGATCCGACCGCGCTCATGATCGACGAAGAACTCGGCAGCATCAACCGCCTGCAGGGGCGCGGCGGTCTCAACTCCTGAGATCTCTTCCGCCTGCTCGGCGGCGTCCTCCGGGAGGCGCAGGTTCGCAGAGACCACGAAGTCTGCCCCCACCGAGCTGCGTGCCGCTTCTTCGCCGCCGACCTGGATGACAGAGAGGACCACGCCACCGGTGACCGCGACGGAGAGCCCGACGATGAGCGCGAGCACGGGGAGCGCGCCGACGGGAGCTCGCACTCCGCGTGCGGCGCCCAGAAGCCCACGGAAGCCGGTTCCGGACTGCTGCCGACGCAGGAGCACCCGGAGCACGATCGGAAGAGCGCGCAGCGCGAGAATCGCCGCGACCAAGGAGAGCAGGACGGGCGCGGCGACGACGAGCGGGTCAACGGCCGCCGCGGTCGTTTCGGACCCGCGGGTGAGCAGAATGAACAGAGCGATGCCCGCGATGATGGTCACGGCCGCTTCCGCCATCAGTCGCGAGGCCGCGGCGCGTCCCCGCGACCGTCTGGCTCCGGCGTCCTTCGTGACAGCGGTGAGGACACCGACGAGCGCTGGCACGACTGCGACGACGAGCGGGAGCAGGACCACCTCAGGTGATGGCCGCCACCCGGGGAACATCGCCCGGCTTGCGCCGAATCCGATGAGCATCCCGACAATGCCCGGAAGAAGGCCGCAGAGCACGCCGTCCACCAGACGCAACGCTCGCAGCTGACCGTCTGATGCACCGCGGGCCGCGAGGAGCGCACTTGTGGGCCGTCTCACCTCCCAGAGAAGACGACAGGCGAGCACGAGCACGGCGAGTGCGACGCCGACCGGACCGGCCAGGAGGATCGCCGCCACCGAAGAGGTGGACGTGTTCTGCTCGACGGCCCGAGCAACCGCGTCGGTGGTCTCCGTGGTGAGGGTCAGTCCCGGCAACGAATAACCGGACGGGTCGGTGACGGGGACCGACGTCGCGGTGAAGGCACGGAGCGAGGCGAGAAGTTCGGGCGCGGATGCCGCGGTGACCGCCTGGGTCTGCACCGGATACCACCCCGACACGGTGGGCTCGCCCAGCCTCGTGAGCAGAGCCGCGAGGTTCGGGTGGGCGTACGCCGTGGAACGGATGTAGGGCACGCCATCTGGATTGGCTCCGCGTGACACGTCGAGGATTCCCGGGGCGTGCGCCCAGAAATCATCTGCTCGATCGTCCGCGGAGAATGTTCCGACCAAGGTCAGGGGAACGGGGATGGACCATCCTGCGGAGACGGTGCGTGTCTCGCCGAGCTCCCACGCCTCAGCGGCGGCAGACTCCTCCGAGAGGATGACCTCGACCGGCGGCAGGGAGACCTCCGGTGACGCCTGCCCCAGGGGGAGCCCCTCTGGGAAGGCGCCGTCGACGGTCGTGGTCCACTCGCCCGACCATGCCGCGTCGCTCGCCTGATCGGCGGGGGTCCGCCCCTCGGTGATCGTGACGCGGGAGTCGTACCACGGGTCCACGCTGACGTAGGTGGTCGCCTCGTACTCCGCGGGGCTTCCGTACACACCGGAGTAACGCGGATCCGTCGTGATCTCCCGCACCGCAGATGGCATGTCCTGCCGCGTCACCTGCAGAGTTCCTTCGATCCAGCCCCACGTGTCCGAGAGGCTCTCGGGAAGCGAGTCGCCCGCGCCCTCCGCGGCACTCCCGCCGAACAGCGGGACGATCTGAAAAGAGAGATCTCGCTGAGGGGCGCTGAGCTGGGAGAGGTGGTGCCTGGTCGAACGGTCGAGAACGTTCGTGAGCAACGCCGGAGTGATCACCGCAAGGATCGACAGGACCGCAGCGATCGCGCCGATCGCGATCATCGCCCCGCGCCCGGACCGGAGGTAGCGGCGAAGAACTCGTGGGGCCGTACTCATCCGGCGACCTCCTCTCGGCGTGAAGAGGTCGCCGCACGTCGGATGAGCACTGCCGTGACGGCGGAGATCACCAGCGTGGACACCACCAGAATCACCGCGGTCACGGCGAGCGGGAGGGGTGCGATGGCAAGCGCCGGTGTGGCGTCGAGGCCAGGGATCGCCCGCTGCACCAGGCCTGGGACCAGGAGACGAGCAAGCACCCATCCCCCCAGGCCTCCGATGACGGTCGCGACGATAGCGACGACCCCCAGCTCGATCATTCTGATCCGTGTCTGCTCCGGTGGCGCGACGCCGAGGGCGCGCAGGATAAGCACGTCGCCGGCTCTGCGCCGCGCGATCGCGCCGAAGACCGCGACCAGCGCAACGCCGGCCAGGACCGCGCCTCCCAAGGATGCAGCGACCCACACCGTCGCGAGTTCGTTGGAGACTGCATCCCCAGCGGAGCCAGCCGTGATGACCGGAGCATCGAATCGTTCGGCGAGCGCACCGGCGTCGTCGGTGCGGACCCAGATCTCATTCGCGGTGGGCGGCGTCGAGGTTCGGGCCGCATCCGCCGGCTGTGCGGCGCTTGCCTCGACGAGGCGGGGCAGCGATGTGAGCACGCCGGGACCGGTCCCGGAGCGAGGAAGAGCCGGCTGGATCCCGACGACCGTGGCCGCGAACTCACGCCCGGACCCCTCGACAGCGAGATCGATCGGGTCTCCCTCCGAGAGCCCGAGAGGTGTCGCAAGCGCCGTCGTGATGACGACGGGCACGCGTTCGACTGCCGCCGCGGCGCTCCAGAGGAGACCGGAAGACACGGGCGTGTCGCCTGACCCGTCGTCACCGAGTGTCAGATCGGTGGAGGTCGGGAAGGCGAGGGGCTCGGTCCGGTCACCTGCGACGGCCACGACGGACTCCGGCGCAAGGCCGATGCCCATGACGGGGAGCGACGGATTCTGGAGCGCTTCGACCCCAAGCACCGCCCACCCTTCGCCGGAGGGGAGATCCGCGCGTCCTGTGAGGGTGTCGTCGTCAGAGGTGACGGTGAGGTTCAGAAACTGAACCGAGCCGTTCCGATCGACCAGCCACGCGCGCAACTGCGCGTAACCCGCATCCGTCACGATGCTGGCGGACACGGCGGCAGTCACCGTCAGTGCCGTGGAGCCTTCCGGCAGGGGAATCGCGTTCGTCTCTCCCGTCAGAGCGTGGGACAGCGCCTGCGGGTCGACATACCCGGCGACCGGGGTGATGACAGCCGCGATCGCGTCCGTGGCCAATGCGGACAGCGTCGCGACCTCTTCTCCGGCGACCACGGTCGCGGCGTACACCGGCGCGGCGGGCGCGACCTCCCCCGCGAGTGCGATGTCGGAGGCGGTGACCGTGGGCAGGACGACCCGCGCGCCCGCTCCGGCCGAAAGCTGCTCGGACACTGCTTGTCCTCGAGCGAAGGTCGCCGCATAGGACGAGGCAAGCAGTGCCCCCGCGACGGTCACCGCGATGAGGACGACCGGGACCACGAACGCGGTGGACTGACGCGCGACTTGCCGCACGGCGGTGACTGCGCGGTGGCCACCGCGCAACCCGATGAGGCGCGCGGAGACGGTGGCGGCAGGAGCGAAGAGCACACTTGCCACCAGGGCGAGGGCGGCTACTGCCACCGTCGGCGCAAGCACGGTGACGGCTCGCGACCACGGATCGTCGGGATCGGTGGCGCGTGCGGACTGCCAGATGAGGAGCGCACTCAGAAGCACCAGGAGAGCGGCGAGGATCGGCGTGATCGTGGTCGCCGCTCGACCGGCCCGCACCGCGCGGCTCGATGCAGTCGCAGTGCCCGTCATCTCGCCGATCCCGACCGTGAGGAACGCAGCAAGAGCGGCGGCAACGGCGACCGGCCAGAGCCCCCCGACCGCAGCAGCTCCTCCACTGCCGAAGATGACGGCAAGTGCCGCGGTGGCGAGCAGCACTCCGCACAGCGCGCCCAGCATCACCACGCCCGCAGCCTCGATGAGGGTGAGTGTCAGGATCTGCTGCTGCACGGCTCCCCGGGCGCGGGCGAGGGTGACCTCGCTCGCCCGAGACGCGCCAAGAAGACGCGCGAGCTGCAGGATCGCGAACCAGGCCAGGACAGCGAAGATCGCGATCGGAATGGGCACGAGTGCCTGTGTTGCCGCCGTCGCAGCGGAGATCTCCCGCACCGACTCGAGCAGGTTTCCGGTCACCAAGGCGCCGCCGCTGGCTGCCTCCGAGTCACGGAAGCGGTCGTCGATGCTCGAGAGTCCGGCGGTCAGCGCAGCCAGGTCTTCTGCCGCCGTGGCGGTCGGCTCCGGGGTGATGCGCCACGCGAGCCGCTCGAAGTCGGTGCCCGGCTCGCCGACCGGGATCCGTTCGACAGTGGCGGCGGAGCCGAAGGTCGCGTCGAAGAGCTCGTCGGCAGCGGCCACCTGGGCATCCGGGTCAGCGGACGGGCGCGTTTGGATCTGCACCCAGCCCGCGGGGGTGGACTCGTCCGGCAGTGCCCCCACCACGGCGGCATCCGAGGCGAGACGAGCACCGGCGGCGAGCCCCAGAATGAGCAAGACAGAGACCGCGACGGCGCAGAGGATTCCGATCAGGAGCCCCGCGCGTGACATGAGCCGCGCCCGGAACATCGTCACGGTCCGCGGCGGTTTCATCGTCGCAAGGGCCACGTCGTCACCCTATGTCGAGATGCGCACCCCCGCACGGTCTGAGCGCGGGGGTGTCAAGACCGATCAGACCGCGGTCGCGGCTACCTCGTCTTCCGCGGTGGCGACGAGCTGCCCGCAGGCGCCGTCGATCTCCTTGCCGCGGGTGTCGCGCAGCGTCGTCGGTATGCCCGCGTCGTTGAGCCGACGGACGAACTCCTCTTGGACGTCCTTGTCGGACGCGGTCCAGATCGACCCGGGAGTGGGGTTCAGCGGGATCGGGTTCACGTGCACCCAGCCGCGGCCGCGCGCGTTGAGCTTCTCGGCGAGGAGATCGGCACGCCAGCCGTGATCGTTCATGTCCTTGATCAGCGCGTACTCGATCGACACACGTCGACCGGTCTTCTCGAAGTACCCGCGGGCGGCATCGAGCGCCTCGTCAACCTTCCAGCGCGAGTTGACCGGAATGAGCTCGTCACGCAACTGGTCATCGGGAGCGTGCAGCGACAGAGCGAATGTCACGGGGATCTCCTCCGCGGCGAGCTTGTTGATCGCCGGGACGAGGCCGACGGTGGAGACCGTGATCCCTCGCGCACTCATGCCGAGGCCGTGCTTCTTGTCGACCATCGTGCGCACAGCCTGCATGACGCGGGCATAGTTCGCCATCGGCTCACCCATCCCCATGAAGACGATGTTGGTGACGCGTTCGCCCTCATGCCCCAGCGCCCGCGGATCGCCGAGGCCGCCGTCGGCGATGAACCGGTTCGCGCGCACGACCTGGTCGAGAATCTCGGCGGCGGACATGTTGCGTGTCAGCCCCGCTTGACCGGTCGCGCAGAACGGGCAGTTCATGCCGCATCCCGCTTGTGACGACACGCAGAGGGTGATGCGGCCCGGATAGCGCATGAGGACGGATTCGACGAGGGCGCCGTCGTGCAGCTTCCAGAGAAACTTGACGGTGTCGCCCTTGTCGGTTTCCAGACGCCGCACCTCGGTCATGAGGGTCGGGAGCAACCCGCCGACGAGCTCGTCGCGCCCCGCGGCGGGCAGGTCGGTCATTTCGCCTGGATCGGAGGTGTAGTGCGTGAAGTAGTGCTTCTCCAACTGCTTCGCGCGGAAGGCAGGGAGGCCGAGTTCGGTGAGCTTCTCGGCGCGCTGTTCGGGGGTCAGATCCGCGAGATGCACCGGTGGCTTGCCGCGCTTCGGCGACGCGAACTGCAGCAGGGGACGCCCAGACGCGTCCTTCTGCTGCTCCCAGCCCTCGGTCTTGGGGCGCACCTGCCGGATCTTTTCCATGGATCCAGGGTACCGGCGGGACCTGAGCCTCCCCCGGACGCCGTTACACCGTCGGGATGGGCAGCAGCAGATAGATGGCGCCCACAACGGTCAAGGCGATCACGAGCTTGTCGAACACCTGTTGCGAGATGCGCTCCGCGATGCTGCGCCCGATGAAGCCACCGACGATGACCAGCGGCACGAGGACCGCGACGATTAGCAAGCCGCCCGGGGTGATGAGCCCGAGTCCCGCGGCGAACGGCACCTTCACGATGTTCACGATGGCGAAGAACCATGCGGTCGTTCCGAGGAAGGCTCGCACGGGAAACTTCGCGGCCAGGAAGTAGAGCGACATGATCGGGCCGGCCGCGTTGGCGACCATCGTCGTGAATCCGCCGAGGCTGCCGTAGACCACTGCGGCGGTCCTTCCCGCAGGTGGCTGGTTGCCTCGACGCCGCCACAGCGTGACGACGACGATCACAAGCAAGATCACCCCGATGACGATCCGGACGCCTTCGTTGGACGCGAAGGCGAGGAAGACCACCCCCGCGAGGAGCCCGACGATGACGGCGGGAGCGAGACGGATCAACGCCCGCAACCGGGCATGTCGACGGTGCACCCAGAGTGCGAACAGGTCGCCGACGATCAGGAGCAGAAGAATCGTGCCGGTGGACTGCTTCGCGGGAAGGACCGCCGCGAAGGCGGCGATGGCAAGGGTGCTCGACCCCGGCAGTGCCGCCTTGGACAGGCCGATGACGAGCGCTCCGGCTCCGAGCAGAATCCATCCGAGGACGCTTACGTCAGGCACGACATCACGCGGCAACGGTACCGCCTCCGCGTACGGTGGAAGGACCGCCCCCGCGAAAGGACCCCGTGAGCCGCATCCTCTTCATCGACATCGACGGCACGATCCTGGCGCACGGCGATCAGATCGCCCCCTCGACGCCGGCCGTCATCCGCGCTGCGCGGGAGGCCGGACACCTCGTCTTCATCTGCACCGGCCGCGCGGACGGTGACATCCATCCACGAGTGCGCGAGATCGGGTTCGATGGGGCGATCACGAACGGCGGCTCGCTCGCCGTCGTCGGCACGGAGGAGATTCTCGCCGAGCGCATGCCGCGCGCGGCCGTGGACCACCTGACCACCTACTTCGATGACCGTTCGATCCCGTACCTCCTGCAAACCGACGATGCGGTGTTCGCCTCCCCCGGTGTCAACGAGCTGCGTGAGAAGTGGGCGGCGTGGGTGCGGAGCCAGGGCGGCGCCGAGGGCCCTGAGCGGGCCGCCCTTGAGCCGTTGCCTCCGATCACGGACGTCGATCGGGACACGGTGGCCAAGGCGGTCTTCGTCAGCGCCGAGCAGGAAACGCTGCCGCAGGCACAGTCGGATCTGGCGGATTCGTTCCACGTCGTTCCGGGGAGCCTTCCCCTGCCCGGCGGCTCCAGCGGCGAGATCGGGCTCCCCGGGATCACGAAAGGGTCCGCGATCACCGCTGTACTGAACCATCTCGGCCGCTCAGCCGCCGACGCCGTGGGGATTGGGGACAGCTGGAACGATGTGGAGATGTTCGAGGTGTGCGGCGTCTCGATCGCGATGGGAAACGCGGAACCCGAGCTGCGCACGCGGGCTGATTACGTGACGACGGACGTCCTCGACGATGGGGTCGCGAACGCCCTGCGGTGGCTCTCCCTGGTGTAGAGGTGGCTGGCGGAGCCCCCCGAGAGCGGGACGGCTACTCGCCGGCGCGTTCTCGAGTATCGCTCGTCCAGTTGGGGTCATCGAAGTCTGATCGTGCTCCGACGATGCGGTCAGAGAGCCCGTCGAGCACTCGCAACTCCTCACTCATGAGTCGAACGTCGAGTGCTCCCACATTCTCCGCGACGCGTGCCGCGCGTCGCGTCCCCGGTATTGGAACCGCGGGCAGGCCGAGACGATCAGCCGCGGCGTACAGCCATGCGAGAGCGATCTGGGCAGGCGTGGCGGCGTGATCTGCCGCGATGGCCGAAAGCGCCGCCACGGCTGCTCGATTCGAGTCGAAGGCATCGCCACTGAACCGACTCAGCCCCGCACGCCAGTCGTCGGCGAAAACTGAGCGGTCGGACAGCGCTCCGCTCAGGAACCCCCGGCCCAACGGTGAGTACGGCACGAACCCGACGCCGAGGCGCGCGGCCGTCGGAACGACTGCTCGCTCAACGTCACGACTCCACACCGACCACTCGGACTGCACCGCCGTGATGGGGTGGACGCGGTTCGCAGCCTCAAGCTCCTGTGCCGTGACTTCGGACAGCCCGAGATGGCGAACCTTGCCAGCTGCCACGAGTTCCGCCATCGCACCGACGACCTCCCCAATCGGGACATCGACGTCGCGGCGGTGCAGGTAATAGAGGTCGATGGTCTCGATTCCGAGCCGATGAAGGCTCGCTTCCGCAGCCTGGAGGACGTAGGCGGGGTCATTGCGGGGACGCATGGTCTTTCCCGCGATCGATCCCGTGATCCCGAACTTCGTGGCGATCGTCATCTCGTTGCGCCGGACCTTCGCGACCTCCGCCACAGTGCGTTCGCTGTCTCCGCCACCGTAGATGTCCGCTGTATCGACGAACGTCACGCCGATGTCAAGGGCGTGGTTGAGGACCGAAAGATTTTCGGCGTGCGTGCTTGCTCCGTAGACGCCCGTCAGGGCCATCGCGCCGAAACCCTGACGGCTGACGACCAGACCATCACCGAGCATGACCTTTTCGACGGTCATCGCTGAGCTCCCGCCGTCGAGGACAAGGACTGAAGGGATGCAACCGATGCAGGTACGGGTTGCCCATCGCAATCGAGCCCCGCGCCGATCAGGTGCCGATAATGGGCCACCTTCTCCTCGAGCGACGCCATGTGCGACTCAAGCTCCGCTTGACGCTGGCGGATGCGATCGCGGTGGCGTTCCAGGAGCGCCAACCGACGCCCATGCGTCGCGGCGCCGCCGGAAACCAGACGGGAGAACTCGCGCATGTCGTCTGTCGGCATGCCGCTCGCGCGGAGTTTCGCGAGCATCGCCACGAGTGCCGCGTCGCGTTGGGTATAGCGCCGACGTCGGTCGGTGCCGCGACGAACCGCAGGGAGAAGACCCTCCCGCTCATACCAACGCAACGTGTCCTGGCTGAGTCCACTGAGCTGGGCAACCTCCGCGATCCCCAAGCTCGCCGTCACATTGTCGATCACATCGAACGTCGTCTGCGTGCTCATGCCGCAACGTTATGTCTTGGAGTTGGCTCCAACGCAAGTGACGTCCGTGGCCGGTGCGTCAGCGGGGTTTCCTCCCGCCGGCGAGCCCGCCTCCGGAGTCAGTCGATGAAGAGGTCCGGATGGAGCGCCTCGTCCGGGGTGCCGGGGATCGCGGCATAGCGGGCGAAGTCAGTCACACCGCGGTCACGGAGGACGTCCTCGACGATGAGGGTCTGGCCGGAGAGCTCACTCGCGGGGGTCGTGAGGACCGCATAGGCGGCATCGGCGTACACCTCGGGAGTGCGGCTGACCGCCATCATGCGGTCGCCGCCGAGGGCGAACTTCACCGCCGCCGTGGCGATCGTCGTCTCCGGCCACAGGGTGTTGGCGGCGATCGTGGGGAACTCGGCTCCGATGCCGAGGGTCGCGAGGGTCATGCCGTACTTCGCGAGCGTGTACGCCGTGTGCGACCCGAGCCACTTCGGAGAGAGATTGATGGGCGGCGAGAGGGAGAGGATGTGGGGGTTTTCGGCCTCCAGAAGCATCGGCACCGCGGCGCGAGAGAGCAGGAAGGTGCCACGCTCGTTGACGTCCTGCATGAGGTCGTACTTCTTGAGGGCGACGTCGACCGATCCGGACAGGTCGATCACGGATGCGTTGTTGACGATGGCGTCGATGCCGCCGAACTCGCCTTGGGTCTTGATGACTGCTTCGGTGACATCGTCCGCGTTACGGACGTCCCCGACGATGGGGAGTGCCTTTCCGCCCGCCTCTTCGATGGCCGCCGCGGCCGTGTGCACCGTGCCTTCCAGCTTGGGGTGCGGGGTGTCTGTCTTGGCCAGGATGGCGATGTTCGCTCCGTCTTGCGCGGCGCGAAGAGCGATGGCGAGGCCGATGCCGCGGCTGCCGCCGGACATCAGGATGGTCTTTCCCTGGAGTGTGCTCATGAGGATGCCTTCTTCTTGGAGGATGCGGCGGCGAATGCGGCGATGCGTGCGGCGGCGTCGTCGGTGGCGAAGCGGCCGCCGATGGTCGCGGCTTCATCATCGAGGTTGTCACGGAAGGAGCGTCCGGCTCCGGTGCGGACGAGCCGCTTGGCCTGACCGAATGCGGCGGTCGAATTGTCGAGCCAGAATCGGGCCACTTCTTCGGCCCGGGTGGCAACCGCCTCGGGCGGAGTGACCTCCGCGACCAGGCCCCACTCGAGTGCGGTCGCGGCATCGATCGTGATGTCCTGCAGGAGCAGCTGGAGCGCACGCCGTTGCCCGATCGCGGCGGGAAGGAGGGTCGTGACCCCCAGGTCCGGGGTGAGCCCGATGTTGGCGTACTTGGAGACGAACTTCGACTTCTCGGAGGCGACGAGGTAGTCGGCGGTCAGAGCGAGCCCCAGTCCGCCGCCTGCGACGGCGCCTTGGATCGCGCCGACGATCGGTTTGTCCGACTCCACGAAGGTGCGGATCCCGTCGTGGATGACGTCGGCGAGGGCCTTCAGCCCGTCGGGGTCCTCACCCGAGGACGCCATCGCGACCACGTCACCACCGGCGCAGAAGGCGGGGCCGACGGCATCGAGCAGAATAGCTCCGACGGATGTGTCGGAGGTCACCTCATGCGCGATGTCGCGCCAGCGGGCGCCCATCTCACCGTCCATCGCGTTCAGCGATGCAGGTCGGTTGAACGTGACGCGGGCCAAGCCGTTGTCGATCGACAGGAGAATCGTTTCGCTCACTCGGTGTCCTTCGCTCATTTCGGTGCCATTCGGATCGCGCCATCGAGGCGGATCGTCTCGCCATTGAGGTAGCCGTTCTCGACGATGTGCATCGCGAGAGCCGCATACTCGTCGGGAGATCCCAGCCGCTGCGGGTATGGAACCTGCTGGCCGAGGGACGCCTGTGCCGCTTCGGGGAGGCCCAGGAGCATCGGCGTCTCCATGATTCCCGGGGCGATCGTGACGACACGGATTCCATAGCGCGCGAGCTCACGGGCGATCGGAAGGGTCATCGCGTGCACGCCGCCCTTGCTCGCCGAGTATGCGGGCTGGCCGATCTGCCCATCGAAGGCCGCGACGGACGCGGTGTTGACGATGACGCCACGGTCGCCCGAGGCCGTCGGATCGGTGCGCGCGATGGCGGCGGATGCCTGGGCGATGACGTTGTACGTGCCGATGAGGTTGACGCGGATGATCCGCTCGAAGTCGGACAGTGGCGTCGGTTCACCGTCGCGGGTGAGGACCTTCCCCGGCGGCGCGATGCCGGCGCAGTTCACGACGACGCGCAGGGGGCCGGCCGCGGATGCGACGCGGACGGCAGCCGCGACCTGTTCCGGGTCGGTGACGTCGGCGGCCGCGAACGTGCCGCCCAGTTCGGCGGCGATATCCTCGCCCGCGCTTGCGGGGAGGTCGACGATCGTGACGTGGGCGCCGGATGCGGTCAGGCGCCGCGCCGTGGCCAAGCCGAGCCCGCTTGCGCCGCCGGTGACCAGGGCTGATGCTCCCGAGATATCCATGACTCTCCCTCGAATCTCACCACAGCCTACCCTTGACACTCTGTTCCATCCACCGAGGCACCGAGTTTCATCAGGTCTCTCAAAACGGACCGTCCCGAGCTCGGATGCTGGCAGCTGGTCCGTGAGCGGCGCCCCGCGGTCGGCCTCGGCCGGCGATGAGCGTCTGCTGCTGGCGTGGGACGTCTGCCTACGATGAGCGCATGTCGATTCCAGCGCCCGGTCTTCCTGTGCCCGAGCGTGTGCGGGTGCTCGCCCGCGGCGCCGCAGTGACGCCGCTCTGGCAGAACGCGTTGGATATCGGCGGCATCGCGGGCGTCACCTTCGCGACCGATGACGGACGGGTCATCAAATACGGCCCGCGGCACGAAGAGACATCAATGGCCGCCGAAGCCGAACGCCTGAGCTGGGCGACTCGGTACACATCCGTTCCCGCTGTCCTGGAGCAGGGGCAGACCGATGCCGACGAGTGGCTCGTGACGGCCGCGATCGCCGGGTTGTCGGCGGTCGCCCCCCGGTGGATTGCAGATCCAGCACGGGCGGTCGACGCCGTCGGACGCGGACTGCGTCTGTTCCACGATGCCCTTCCCGTCGAGGGGTGTCCGTTCGACTGGTCGGTGCCGTCCCGCATCGAGAACGCGGCGCGGCGAGGAGTCACCGTGCCGCGGGAGCTCCACCATCCACCGGAAGTGGATGTGCTCGTCGTCGCGCACGGCGACGCATGCGTGCCGAATACCCTCCTCGATGCCGAAGGAGCCCCACTCGCGCACGTTGACCTCGGCGCGCTCGGTGTCGCGGACCGGTGGGCGGATATCGCCGTGGCCTCGATGAGCACCGAGTGGAACTATGGCCCCGGCTTCGACGACGCCCTCATCGCCGCCTATGGGGTCGCGCCCGACCGCGACCGCCTCGCCTACTACCGCGCCCTCTGGAACGCCACCTGACCCCTCGCCCACGTCGGCCCGCACATCCCTCGCCCACGTCGGCCCGCACATCCCTCGCCCACGTCGGCCCGCACAACTGCGGCGTCCGCACCCGACACGCCGCACAATCCACACCTCACCCCGGCGTGTTGCCCGCCCACGCCGCAGTTGTGCACGATGCCCGGACAGCATCCCCGCACAACGACGCCCCAGGAACGACTCTTCCCTCCCCGATACCTCCCGCACACAAGCCCTGGACTCCGCCGCACAACTGCGGCGTCCGCACCCGACACGCCGAGAGGTCGGACTCCTCACCCCGGCGTGTTGCCCACCCACGCCGCAGTTGTGCGGGAGTACCCGATGGGGCTGAGCGCGAGGGTGCCCGGGGAGAGGAAGGCGAGGGTGGAGGTCAGAGATTGAACACGAGGGTCCAGGTTCCGGCGATAACGGCGGCGATGACGGACGCGGCGGCGATGACGACCCCGATGATAATGAGCCCGAAATCGCGTGGACCGATGCGCGATACCCGCGCCCAGGTACGCGTGCCGGGAGCGCCGAAACCTCGGGCCTCCATGGCTGTCGCCAGCGATGAGCCGCGACGGATTGCAAGGACGAACAGCGCGAATGCCTGCCCCGCGAAGCGCCTGATCCGGCCGTGGTCGGCGATCCCCCGCGCGCGCCGCGCGAGGGCGAGCTCTCTCCAGTCGGACACCAACAGTCCGACCAATCGCAGCCCGGCGAGCGCCCCGAGCACGAAGCGGGCCGGCAACCGCGCCAACTGGGCGAGCGCATCAGCGAGATCCGTCGGGTCGGTCGTCGCGAAGAGGACCACGGAGGGGATGGCGACCGCCATGACCCTCAGCACGATCGCTAAGGCGAGTGAGATCGATCCATCGGTGATCCGCAGGAGGCCCCACTCCACATAGACGGTGCCGGAAGGCCGTCCGTAAAGCACCGTCGCACCACCCGCCAGCACCGCAGACGCGGCGATCGGCCAGAGCCTGAGCCAGATGTCACGCACGCGAAGGCGCGCGAACGGCAGCACGACGAGCACGAGCGCAAGTGCGACCCCCGCCGAGACCACGTCGATCGAGAGGAGGAGCGTGACAGCGATGACCATCGCCGCCAGCAGCTTCGCGAGCGCGTTCACCGATGCCAGTGGGCTGCGAGACACATCAACCGTGAAAAGACTCAATCCCGCACCCCCTTCCGAAAAGCCGTTCCCCCCTGACCGATGCCAGCGGGCTGCGAGACACATCAACTGTGAAGAGGCTCATCGACGCTCACCCATCCGGAAGATGGTTCCGCCGTCATCCGACGTCAGGGCACGGACGAGTTCCTCATCGTGGGTGATGACGATGAGGGCTGTCCCCGCATCGCGCACGTCAAGCATGAGCGTGGTCAGTTCCCGCCACGTGCGTGCGTCCTGCCCGAAGGTCGGCTCATCGAGGATGAGCACGCGCGGCCGAGTTGCCAACGCCGCAGCGACCGTGAGACGTCGTTTCTCGCCGCCGGAGAGCGTGAACGGGTTCACCTTGGCAAGGCGCCGCAGCCGCAGACCGTCCAGAAGCGGCTCCACCCGTTCCGAGATCTGCTCGGGCGTCAGCCCCACCGCGCGCGGGCCGACCTCCAGCTCTTCCCGAACGGTGCGCGCGAGGAGCTGATGATCGGGAGACTGGAACACCATCCCCAGCCGCGTGAGGAGCTGCGAGGATCGCCATCGAATCGGATCGTGCCCGAGGCCCATCGCAAGAGCGTCGGTCGCCTCGACAGCGCCGGAGACGGGGGCCAGGAGACCGGCGAGGGTAAGGGCAAGCGTCGACTTCCCGGATCCATTCGCCCCGACGATGGCAAGCACCCGGCCTCCGGTTACCTCGACAGCCACGTCCTCCGCTGCGCTCACCGCATGCTTCTCGCCGAACGGGCGTCGCCCGACGGACAGACGATCCGCGCGCAGGAGCGCCTCAGGCGACGACGTCGTGACCGCTTCGTCCTGGTTGTCCCGTGCACGACGAACGAGCTCCGGCTTCACGCCCGGGACCCATACGTCCGCATCGGACAGGGCATCGCGATGCGCACGGAACACGTCAGCGGGTGGTCCATCGGCAAGCAATCCGCCGCCGTCGTCCGCTGAGGCGAGCACGATCACCCGATCGACGTGCTCCGCCCACACGTCGACGCGATGCTCAACGACGATCAGCGTCGCGCCGCTTTCCTCCGCCGCACGCACGACCGAATCCCGGACCTCGACCACCCCCGCCGGGTCGAGGTTCGCCGTGGGCTCATCCAGCAGGAGGATGCCCGGTTGCATGGCGAGGGCACCCGCAAGGGCGAGGCGCTGCTTCTGCCCGCCGGACAGAGCAGCGGTAGATCTGTCCTTGTCGACGTCCAGTCCTACTGCCGTCAGAGCCTGGTCGACCCGGGGCCAGATCTGGTCGGCGGGCACAGCGAGGTTCTCGCATCCGAAAGCGATGTCGTCCCCGACGCGAGCGAGCACGATCTGACTGTCGGGATCCTGCAGCACCAATCCGGATCGACCGCGCGCCACCGACGCTGGCTGCGCGTCGATGAGGAGCGACCCGGACTGTTCCCCGTCCTCGTCACCACCGAGGACACCGGCGATACCGCGCAACAGGGTGCTCTTGCCCGAGCCGCTCGCGCCGAGAAGCAGCACCCTCTCGCCCGGGGCGATGTCCAGGTCCAGCCCGGCCACAGCCCACCGGCGACGTCCCGCGTGTCGCCAGCCCCATCCGGATGCCCGGACTCCAGCCGGCGAGCTGAGTGCGTCAGGCGGCGAAGGCGTTTCGCTTGGCTCCGCGCTCACGCCGCGTCGGGATCGTCGTCCGCCGGCGCGCGGACCTCTCGCCCGGCAGCGAATCGGTCGAGGGCGCCCGTGGCGGCCAGGGCCCGGGCGATGAGCCACGATACGAATCCAGCGATGACGATGCCCGACACGACCGCGCTCGCGATATAGATCAGCCGGATCTCCAGAGCCTGGGCGGCCGTCGAGGTGAAGGTCGTGTCCAGGAGACCCGTCGATAGGCCGGCCACGGCACCTGCGACGAGCGCTCCGGTCAGCCGCCAGTTCAGATACAGGAACAGCGCGAAGCCGATCTCGGTCGCAAGCCCCTGCACGACACCCCAGATGAGTGTCTCGAAGCCCCACTGCGTGCCGATGGCCATCGACACCACGGCGGCGACGACCTCTGTGTACAGCGCCGCACCGGGCTTGCGGATGACCAAGCCGCCCAGCACGCCCGCGAAGAGCCATCCTCCGGCCATCAGCCCGGAAAAGCCCGGGGAGAAGACCAGGAGCGTCTCAAACGCCGGCCAGGTGAGTCCCCACAGCCAGAACAGGACCCCGGCCGCAACACCGATGACGCTCGCGACGACGATATCGACGACGCGCCAGCGATAGCGGCCGTTCACGGACGTGGACGAATGATGTGTCTGGGGTGCAGACGAGTGCATTGATCTCTCCTCCCTGCGCCGGCATGATCCGGATCAGGTTCGACGGTCGAAGCGTGGATCGCTTCCTCTCAGCCCGGCTCACCGGACTCCCGTGGGTGGACTCCGAGTATATCGCCGCAGCCGCGCTACGTTAGGTCTCGTGAAGACTTCGGACGCGCCTTCCCCCGAGCGCTCCGGCCGCGATGTCGATTCGGGCACGACGACAACCGAGCAACGCGCGCTGAGCTGGTTCAGGCCGAACGCGCTGGATCGCTCAGACGACCACACATTCGATGCCACGCCGGGACCTGCGCCCGCCGCCGCCGACCTCCTTCCCCACCGCCCGCGCCGTTCCCCGGTGCGCGCGGGAATCATCCTCCCTCTCGTCGGGATCATCGGCCTCGGGGCCGGCTACGCCGCGGCAACACTGCTGTGGCCGCTCACGGAAGTGCAGCCCACCGTGACCGCGGCGTCGATCCCGACCCTCACCTCACCCGCCTCCGACCTGGCCTGGCCGACAGTCGGAGACGGGTCGGTCGCGGTCGGCGGCATGGAGGCCGTCTCGTCGTCGAGCTCCAACATCGTGCCGATGGCGAGCATCACAAAGGTCGTCACCGCCCTCACCGTTCTGGACAGAGCACCGCTTGAGGTGGGGGAAGACGGCCCGAGCTACGCGTTCACCTGGGACGACCAGGCCGAGTACTGGAACTACCTCTACCGCAACGAGTCCGCGCTCGATGTGCCCGTCGAGGGGAGCCTGACGCAGTATCAGTTGCTCCAGGGCGCTTTGATCGGCTCGGCCGGCAACTACGTCGATCGCCTCGTGGCTGAACTCTGGGACAGCGAAGAGGCCTTCCTCGCCGACGCTCAGAGTCTGCTGGACGCGCACGGCATCACCGGCATCACAATCGTTGAGGCGACGGGCATCGACCAGGGCAACACCGCCGATACGGCCTCCCTGGTTCGTCTCGGCGAGATCGCGATGCGCGACCCGGTCATCGCCGAGATCGTCGGAACGGAATCGGTCACCCTCCCCGGCGCAGGGCTTGTGGAGAACACCAACACGCTCCTCGGCGAGGACGGCGTCGTCGGGATCAAGACGGGCGGTCTGACCGGGTACTACAACCTGCTCGCCGCGCGCACGATCGCCGTCGAGGACGAAGAGGTGACCGTCTACGCGTCCGTCGTTGGACAGCCCACCTCCGACGATCGCTTCGCAGAGACGGATCGGCTCCTCGACGCGGTCGCGGCCGAGGTGTCCTCGCCGTACCACCTGCCTGCCGAAACGGTCGCCGGGCAAGTGACCACGCTCTGGGGCGCCGAGGCGGAGATCCTCACGTCCGAGGAATCCAGCCTCCTGCTGTGGAACGGCGAATCGGCCGAGACCACGGCTGCAATCGAGCTCAATGACGCTCGCGCGACAGGGGATGCCGTGGGCACGCTGGAGGTAGCGGGACCCATCGACACGGACGCCATTCCTCTCGTCTTGAGCGACGATATCCCCGGCCCGGACGGCTGGTGGAGGCTGACCCACCCCCTGCAGCTCTGGGGACTCGCCGACTGATCAGGCGAAGCGCAACACCTGCTGGAGGCGGGTGCGGAGATCGAAGATCTCATTGCCGCCGATGTCGCGCGCTCCCGTGATCCCTCGCCGGAGGACCGTCGACAAAGCGGAACGCGTCACGGCCGCAACGAGCATGCCCCGGCTCTTGCCGAGTTCCACGATCGGTGGGTCAAGATCCTCGTCGGGCAAGACGACGAGAACGCCGCTGAATCGCACCTTCGCCGCGCGCGCGATCGTGCGGGCTGCGAGAACGAGCGTGCCGATCGGATCGCCCGCATCTTCGATCTCGCCGCGGCGCAGACGCACGGGACCGCCCGTGTCTTCCGATGCGATGGCGTAGAGACCCGACGGGCCGAGGACGATGTGGTCGATCTTCATGGCCTGGCCGCGGGCCTCGACGGCGAGGTCGTGCCACACCGTGTACCCCATGCCGAGGTCAGCGACGATCCGCGCGGTTGCTTCTTCCGCAAGCGCATCCGCGAGGAGGTGCTGAATCTCGCGCGGCGCCCGGCGGACGAGAGCCGGATCGTAGGGGTCATCCAGATCGATGCCACGCCCGGCCCACTCCCTCATGAGCCGAAGGTAATGCTCGCGGTTCCATCCACCCGGGTGCCCGGACGTCCGTGCCTTCGGGCGGGTATCCGCAGTGGGGGTGCGCGGCCGCCAAGAGCTCTGCGCGTCGGGAGTGAAGTCCGGAGTGGACGCGGCCCCGAAGCCGTGCCCGGAGTCGTACCCCGCGCGCGCCTGCGTCGTACCGATCAGCTCCCAGGCTCGCTGGACACGCACGAACTCGGCCGCGTCTCCGCCGGTATCAGGATGCGTCTCTCGGAGTTTCGCGCGGTAGGCACGACGCAGTGTCTCCGCGTCAGCGGTTGCTTCGACACCGAGGACCGCGTATGCCGAGTCGGAGAGAGGGCTGTCGAACATGCCTCAAGACCACAGGGGACGTGCGGGCACCGATGCGAGGGCGGTGTCGCCGAGGCCGGCGGGGAGATCGGCGAGGGTCGCCGGTTGCCATGCCGGCGACCGATCCTTGTCGACCAGCTGCGCACGGATCCCCTCGACGAAATCGGGCTGCGTATGGGTGAACCATGCAGCGAGCGCGTACTCCTGCGCAAGCACGGCACGAAGATCCGGCAGCTCGCGTGCTCGGCGGATCGCCCCGAGCGTGACGGTGAGCGATGTGGGCGACAGTTCCCCCAGAGTGTCGGCTGCCTTCTGCGCATCGGAGTGACCGCTGGCGTGGAGACGCCCGATGATCTCGGACACCGTGGGGGCAGCGAACGCGTCATCGATCCACTCTCGTGATGACGCCAGGTGGGATTGGCTGTGATGATCATTGCTCGCAAAGGAACGCGCGATGTCGATCGCCTCGTCGGTGGCGCGTGCCTGGAGCGCGTCTGCGAGCGCCGGCAGTTCCGTCGAATCGACGGGGACGTCGGCAAAGCCCGCGTAGATGGCGTCGGCGGCGTCCATGGTTGTTCCTGTGAGCCCCAGGAACTCTCCGGTGCGGCCGGGGGCACGGCTGAGCAGAAAAGTACCGCCGACGTCCGGGGTGAAGCCGATCCGCGTCTCCGGCATCGCGAGTTTCGAACGCTCCGTCACCACGCGCACCGACGCGTGGCCAGCCAGTCCGATTCCCCCACCCATCGTGATGCCGTCCGCGAAGACGACGATGGGCTTGGGATACTCGGCGATCTGTGCGTTGAGTGTGTATTCGGAGCGGAAGAAGCTATCGGCCGTCTCTGGGTGCCCGGCCGCGACCTCGAGCGAGATCTCGCGCACGTCGCCCCCCGCGCACAGCCCGCGCTCTCCGGCGCCATCAATGAGCACCAGCCGAACGGATTCGTCGTCTCGCCACCGCGCCAACGCTGCGGCGACGTCATCGATCATCGCTTGGTTGAGTGCATTGATGGCCCGCGGACGGTCGAGGGTGAGTCTCCCGACGCCGTCGACGGCCTGCACACGCACGAGGCGGGGAACTTCCGTGTCACTCACCCCGCCAGGCTACCGGGAGTCGGCGGGGCGGGTCGCGTCCTGACGGGATGTGGGACAGGATGAAAGAGAGTGCCCGCGACGAAAGGCCCCGCACCCTATGTCCACCGGCCAGGTTCTGGAATTCTCCGGCGTGACCAAGCGCTTCGGACCCGTCACCGCTGTCGACTCCCTCGATGCCCGCGTCGAACCGGGGACCGTCACCGGGTTCCTCGGCCCGAACGGCGCCGGCAAGACCACGAGTCTTCGCATCCTCCTCGGGCTCGTGAAAGCGTCATCCGGTGTCGCCACGATCGGAGGCAAACGGTACGCCGACCTTGATCGCCCCCTCCTGCAGGTTGGCGCCGCGCTGGAGGCATCAAGCTTCCACCCGGGCCGGAGCGCCGCGAACCATCTCGCCGTCTACGCCGCCGCCGTCGGTCTGCCACGGACCCGAGTGGATGCCGTTCTCGGGCTTGTCGGCCTCTCCGACGTCGCTGGCCGCAAGGTCGGCGGGTTCTCGCTCGGTATGCGCCAGCGTCTGGGTCTTGCCTATACGCTCCTCGGCGACCCCGGCGTCCTCCTCCTCGATGAGCCTGCGAACGGCCTGGACCCGGAGGGCATCAAATGGATGCGCGGCTTCCTCCGTGCCCTCGCGGCCGAGGGGCGCACCGTCCTCGTCTCCTCACACCTGCTCGCGGAGATCCAGCAGACGGCAGACTCCCTGCTGATCGTCGCACGGGGGCGCATGGTCTTCCAGGGAACGATGGACGAGCTGACCGCGCTCAAGCCGACCGTGACGATTGTCGAGTCTCCCAACCGCACCGCCCTGGGCACACTGCTCGAGCGCGCCGGGTTGGACCCCACGCCGCAGGGAGCAGGCTTCGCGGTCGCGAGTGCCGATACGACGACTATCGGCGCCCTCGTTGCCGAGCAAGGAATCGCCCTGTCGCTGCTGCACCGCACGCCTCCGGAGCTCGAGTCGATCTTCTTGGAGCTGGTCCGCGGTGACCGGACCGCAGACGCCGCCGAGCCCGCGCCGGACTTGCCACCGCCGGACGCAGGTTCCGTGTTGGCCACGCCGCCCGCCGACGGTGGCGAGGGTCACGGCAGAGATCGCGAGACGAAGGAGGGGACGTCATGACTCTCCTGCGCGCATTCCGCTCCGAGCTGACGAAGGTCTTCACGACGTCCATCTGGTGGGTGCTGGGCATCGTGCTCGTTGCCTACGTCGGCGCGATGGCTGCACTGTTGGCCGGGTCGCTCGGCTCCACGACTGTGGAAGCCGGCGCGGCACCGGGGACGGGACTGCCGGGATCGCTCCTGCCACCGCTCGTCTACAGCCTGGCGACCGCTGTCGGTTACGTGTTCCCGCTCCTGCTCGGTGCGCTGCTGGTCACCGGTGAGTACCGCCACAAGACCCTCACGCCGACGTTCCTTGCCACGCCCCGCCGCGGCATCTCGCTACTTGCCAAGGCCCTCGCGGCCGCCGCGATCGGCGCTATCTACGCGGTCGCCGCGATCCTGGCGACGGTCGGGCTCGGCGCCTTCATTCTGGGGCTGTCGTCGGTGGACTCACTGCTGGGCGAGTCAGACACATGGGCGATGATCGCGCGAATGGTTCTCGCGTATGTGCTGTGGGCCCTCGTCGGCGTCGGCCTTGGCGCCCTCGTCCGCAACCAGGTCGTCGCGATCGTCGCCGCGATCGCATTCACCCAGTTTGTCGAGCCGATCCTGCGCACCGTCTCCAGCTTCGTCGATGGACTGCCGACCGTGACCCAGTTCCTTCCCGGGGCTGCGGGCGACGCGCTGGTGGGCGCGAGCATCTACAACATGGCGACGCTCGCCCCGGAGATCTTGGGTGACGTGACGCAGTTGGACTGGTGGGCCGGCGGCCTGGTGCTGCTCGCCCTCGCTGCCGTGCTCGGGGTGATCGGCTACTTCGCAACGTGGCGACGCGACGTCACGTAGCGTCGCCCGGCTGCGTCTGAATCGCTCCGGTGGCGAGAGAGACGACATCGGTGGGATTCTCGTCGGTCTCCAAATGGAGGGCCTGGACGAGTGCCAGCCCATGCCGTGTGGTCAAGACGATCCGCTCGTACTCCCCACCGCGAAGGTCGATCACGACCCCCGGGCGACGGCGGCGCACCAGCACGAAGTCAGACGCACCAGAGGCCTTCCAGGTTCCCATCGCGATGACGCCGGGAATGAACGTCCCCGGGGATGCGACCCCCCGTAGCCATGTCCACGGGTCGTCGGTGAGCTGCACTTTGTGGATCTGCTCGCGCGGGATCTTCAACGACTGCGGGTGGAAGGAGATCGCACGCTCCACGCGCGTCAGCGACACCTCAAGCCGAGCGGAATCGAGGAGGAGCGTCACCATACGCTCAGTCTGCCAGCGGTCCCCGCGCGCGACCTCTGCCTTTTCTCACAGAGCGACAACGATCTGGAACCGCGGCAGTGTGCTGCTAGTCGATGGTCGCCGGTGGAGTGAACGCCGCGAGCGTCGCAATGAGAGACTCGACAGTCTGTTCTGGTGCGACGGCTTGGATGCGCAAGCCCACGCCGCGAGCATCCTGAGCCGTCCGTGGACCGATCGCCGCAATGATCGTCGAATCCGCGATGTGCGGGAACTGGGCACGGACCTGTTCAGCGACCGAACCACTGGTCACCAGGATCGCGTTGATGCGTCCGGATGCGACGTCCTCGATGACCTTTTCGTTCGCAGGCACGCCGATGGTCCGATAGGCGACGACACTGCGCACGTCGTGGCCGGCCTCGAGCAGCCGTGAGGTGAGCACCGGCTTGGCTGCTTCACTGCGCAACGTCAGGATGCGTTTGCGCTCCGGTTCGATGGTGAGAAGCAGGTCGGCCATCCCCGCGGCGGAGTTCTCTTCGTCCGGGACGATATCGACCCGGTAGCCCACGGCGTTGAGCGCCGTCGCGGTCGTCTCTCCCACTGCCGCGACCCGCGTGCTGGCGGGAATCACGGCGCGATAGGCGTAGAGCACGTCCACAGTCGTGGCACTGGTCAGCGTCACCCAGTCGAAAGCGCCCGCGGCAAGATCTGCGAGGGCACGATCGAGCGTGGCGAGGTCATTGGTGGGAGCGAAGTTGACGAGGGGAGCGACGACGGGATGCGCGCCGCGGCTGCGCAGACTCGCCGCGACACCGTCGCCCCACGGGCCGCCGCGCGGAACGAGCACGCGCCACCCCGCAAGGGGCCGCGTCGCGATCGGTTCCGTGGTCATGGTTCGACTTTCGGGTAAACGACCGCCCGCGTACGAGCGGCCGACGACAGGGTGGGTGCTCTCGCTCGGGTGGTCGTCGGCAGCATACGACGTCATCGCCACTGCCTAGAACCCCACCATACCCACACTCGGCGCAGACCCGCGTATCGACCGCGCCCTCGGGGCTGAGTCGACCGCTCTGGAGCCGTCAGCGGGTGATCAGGCGAACGATGCCCCACACCGCGAAACCGACTGCGACCGCGACTCCTACGGCAACGCCGATCGCCACTTCCGGATTCTTCTTGGCGAACTGCTGCGCATCGGCCACACCGCGTGCGGTCGAGTCGGACAGACGCTTGGGCACGTTGACCTTCACCTCGATGGCGGACAGCGCCGCCTTCAACTCGGCGCGCGCCCGCTCGACCGGGTCGGAGATGCCGAGGGCAACCGCCGTACGGGGAACAGGAACGTTAGCGCTCATCAGTCACGTCCTTCACGATCTGAGCATCGGTGGTGATCGCCTTGGCCGGGTTGTCCTTCGAGATCCGCTTGATGTGCACGAGCCCGAGAAGGGCTGCGATCACGGCGAGGATCAGGAAGATGCCCACCACGATCAATGCCGACGCCCACGCCGGCAACCAGGAAGCGATGCCGATGATGGCGAACGCGCCGACTGCGGGAATGAGCCAGAAGAGGAAGAACAGCGCGACGATGAAGAAAACACCGCCGAGCCCCGCTTCCTTACCGGCGCTTTTGGCCCAACGTTTCGCGGAGTCCAGCTCCGCGGTGATCAGGTTCTTGACTAGTTCGGGAACTTCGCCGAGCAGCGTGAACAGGCTGTCGTCGGCGCGATCCTTGAAACCACGAGGTGTGCTCATCACTTGCCCGCGTCGTTCGCGGCCTCCTTGGCTGCGTCGGCGGTCTCCTTGGCGGCGTCCTTGACATCCGCCGCGGCGTCCTTGCTCTCGTCGATGGCGGCATCGAGCTTGTCGCCCGGGGTGCCCGTCTTTTTGGTGGCGGCCTTAACGATCTTGACCGCACCATCCCAGACAGCACTCGGCACAGCGGACGCAGCGGTCTTCCCGAGGTCCTTCACGTTCTCGACCTGCTTCTGAACCGGTTCGGTCTTCCACAGCTGCTGTGCGCGGTCCTTGATCTGCTCATACCGCTCGCGTCCGGCGCGCGACCCGAGAACATATCCCGCGGCCAGGCCGACGATGATACCGATTTTGCCCCTCATGGGGTCTCCTCACGTTGGATTCGGTTGGTGCAGTCCGTACAGGGTAACCCGCATATTCCGTTTCGGGAATCGAAATTCACAGAAGCAATTCAGGATTGCGGAGTGTTTCCCCAGATCGCTCGGTGACGGAGGGCATCCGCCTCGGCCCGCGAGTCCGCGACGACCTGTTCGAGTCCGGAGCCGGCGATCCACTGACCGACGACCGCCAGATGCGGAGAGGTTTTCCACCTCTCACGCTCGTCGCCGCGCACCGTCTCCGTGACGGATGAGGGAGCCGCTCGCGGCAGACGAGTCACAGTGTGCGCGACGACTTCGAGCTCACTCACCCCCAGCAAAGAGGTGGCCTGCTCGACCGCCTGAGCGACGGTCGCGAACTCGTCCTCGCTCGGCTCGGGGACGATGAGCCGTACCAGCGTGCGTGTGCCGCTTTCCTGCTTCACCCACTCCCACTCTTCGCCCGGCAGCGCCACCGTCGGCGCCGGCCATGCCATCGGGAACACGCGGGGGCTACGAGGAGGAGGAGGCATCAGGGTCGCGAGGGTCACAACGGCGACCTCGGGATCCGCAGGCACCCCCGCCGCGAGGATGTGATCGGCGGCCGCGGCGTCTGTCGCGACGATCAGGAGGTCGGCTTCCCACTCCTCTTCCACCGTACGAACGCGCCACTGCGCGCCATCGTGCGTCGCCGACGTCACCTGAGCGCCGACGCGGACGTCGGCGAGTGCGGAGACGTCGTTCGCCAGAGCAGCCGCGAGCCGGTGAACCCCTCCGCGGAGAGACACGTGCGCGGTGCGTGGGTTTTCACCAAGCAGCGCGCCCACCGCTCCACCGAGCGAGCCCGTGCGGGTCAGAGCCGCGCTGATACCGGGTGCGGCTTTGTCGACGTCAACCTCTTCCGGGGCCACACCGAAAAGGCCCGCTGCGAGCGGCGCAACCATACGGCCCAGCACACGATCGCCCATCCGGCTGGAAACGAGTGTGGCGAGGTTGTGCTGGTGCCCAATAGTGAGCGGCGGACGAAGCCGGTCCAGGAACGCGCGCCATGCGCCTCGCCATCCGATGAGACGGCGGGACTCGACCGACCAGGGATTGGCGGGGATGCCGAGGATCGTGTCGGCGGGCAGCGGTCCCGCGGCCTTCTGCCCGACGATCCATGTGCGGTCGGAACGGAGCGGAACGATGTCGTCGTCCAGCCCCAGGTCGCGCACGAGCTCGCGCACTGCGCCCTCCGCCGGGAATCGATCGGCACCGGCGTCGTAGAGCACACCCTCGATATCGACCGAGCGTACGCAGCCACCCACTGTGTCGGCTGCCTCGAGGAGGGTGACGCTCATGCCCACCTTCGCGACTTGACGCGCCGCGACGAGCCCGGCCATCCCGCCACCGACCACGACGACACGGGTGCCCTGCACTCGTTCGAGAAGGTGGTCGGCATCAGGAAGGCTCACACCCCCATTCAACCCGACCCGCCCAGGGCGCGCACCGCAGCGAGTGTCGGCATGGCCCTCCTGGTCACCGCGCGGGCCGAATCATGGCGGTGTCGTCCGGTGCCTCGAAGCCGAAGCGTTGGTACAGCGTGTGCGCGTCGCCGGTGAACAGTGCCCATCTGAACCGGGATCCGGGACCCTCATCGATCATGAGCTGCACGAGGCGCTTGCCAAGCCCGCTGCCCCGGTGGCCATCGATCACGAAGACATCTGCGAGGTATGCGAAGTTGACCCCGTCAGACACTGCTCGCGCGAACCCGACCTGCTCGCCGGTGTCGCGCCGGTAGGCACCGACAACACGCCACGCGCCCGCGATCTGCGCCTCGACGTCGGCGCGGCTCCGCTGCCGCCCCCAATAGGCCTCCGTCGATAGCCATCCCCACACGACGTCGGGCTGAATCCGAGACGGGTTATCGTCAAGGTCGTAGTCCATCGGCCCAGTATCGTCCACCGACCACGGCCGATGCCCGTGCCAATGTCGGTCGCGCGGACCCCTCAGCCCGTCACGCTGTGTCGGAACCGCTTATGCGGGGAGGGGGCGAGGCCGGAGGTGAGTGCATCACCACTCTTAGGGCGACACCGCGCAGTCCGGCGCCGCGGCGACGAGGTGAGCGTCGAGCGTCAAGAGGGAGCACTGAGCGGCGCGAGCGAGCACGACATACATCGCGTCGTACGCACTGACGTTGTGCCGCAACTCATAGACGGCAGGCAGCAGTGACAGCATCGGCATCTGCTCGATGCTGAGTTCGTCGAACTCACGGAACGCGCGGAGGGCCTCCGCATCAGTGATCTGCTGACTGAGTGACCACCCCCGGATCACTGAGGCGACTTCGGCGGTGAGATGCTGCGGCGCGATCAGTTCCTGGCCGTCCACAAGCACCGCTGCACGACGGCCCGCTTCCGTTCCGAACAGAATCTCTGCGACCGCGGATGCATCGACAACCAGCGTCATCGACGGGGCCGTTGCTGCGCGAGCACCTGCGCCGCGGGTTCGAGCGTCGCGACCTGCCGGCTCGCGATCCGTTCGAGTAGTTCGGCCCGGCTCGGACGAGTGGCGATGCGGTCGAGCTCTCGGAGCAGATAGTCACTCAGCGAGCGGCCCTCGAGCGCCGCTTTCGCCTTGAGCGCGCGACTCGTCTCTTCGGAGACATTGCGGACCTGGATGGTTGTCATGCATCAAGCATACGTGACATGCAGACTGCATGCTGGGTTCGGCAGTGAGTCCCGACGTAGTGATCTCATCGGGATGCTGCTTGACCAGCAGGTGCGGTAACCATGGGGCGAGTGCGGTGGAGCTTTTGCCGATTCCGATTCCCACATCCGGCGGTACCGAGAGGCGTAGCGGGCGTGCGGGAGCCGTCTCCCGATGATCACAAGGTGCCACACTGGAACCATGGCCCTGCACATCACCGGAGATACCGCCGCCGACGACCTGCTCACCGAGGACCCGCTCGCGCTGCTGATCGGGATGCTGCTGGACCAGCAGGTCGCGATGGAGACGGCCTTTGCCGGGCCGTTGAAGATCAGCCAGCGCACCGGGTCGCTGGGTGCGAAGGAACTCGCGGACTACGACGAGGACGCGCTTGCGGAGGTGTTCCGCGAGACACCCGCCGTCCACCGCTATCCCGGTTCGATGGCAGGTCGCGTCCAGGCCCTGTGCCGCGCCGTTGTCGACGAGTGGGGTGGTGACGCCTCCGCGATCTGGACCGAGGGAGATCCGGATGGCAAGACGGTGCTGAAGCGCCTCAAGGCACTCCCGGGCTTCGGGGAGCAGAAGGCGAAGATCTTCCTCGCT
Organism: Microbacteriaceae bacterium PS02070; assembly: GCA_029959865.1. Classification (GTDB taxonomy): domain Bacteria; phylum Actinomycetota; class Actinomycetes; order Actinomycetales; family Microbacteriaceae; genus Microbacterium. The sequence goes on from JASCPE010000006.1 coordinate 109,124, forward strand.
CTGCTCGGCAAGCAATACGGCTTCACGGGCGCGGGGTGGCGCGAGGCAGCCGGAGCCTACGGCGAGGAAGGCTCCTTCCGCTCGGTGGCCGATATCGTCTCGCCCGAGTCGCTCGCGAAGGTGAGAGAGACCAAGCGCGCGGCCAAGGCTGCCGCGAAGACCGCGAAGAGCTGACGTACTCGGCGCCGACCTGCCTCACTCGGGCGGGTGGAGCGCCTCTTCCATGTCGGTCAAGAAGGCGGCGAACCGGACCAAATCCTCGTCGTCGTAGCGGTTCATCGCTGCGCGCATACGTCGCATCCGTTCCCCGAAGTGGTGGTGGAACTCCTTCCGCGCATGCTCGGTGAGTCCGACGACGACAGAGCGGCGATCGGAAGGGTGAGGGCGCCGCTCGACGTGCCCACGGGCGGTGAGGCGATCGACCAGCGCGGTCGTCGATGCGGTGGTGATACCCAGGTGGTGGGCGATCTGTTGCGGGGTAACGACCTCGCCCCGCCGTTCGCGCACGACCATCATCCGCAGCGCGGCGAGGTCTGTGGCGTTGAGTTCCATCTCTCCACACATGCCCGTGTGCATGCGGTTCATCGCGTCGCTGAAGGAACGCACCGCGATCATGACGGCCATCATCGCGTGGTCGCGCTCGCTCTCGGGTGTCCAGCGTTCCTCCACCTGGACACTTTCCCACGAATGTGGAACTCTGTGAAGATAGTTAGATTGTCTAGCAATACGGATTTCAAGGAAGGTTTGCGTGGGATCAGCACAGGTCGTCCTCCTCGACGATGACGCGAACGAGATCGGCACCGCGCTGAAGTCCGAAGTGCATCATGAGAGCACCCCTCTTCATCTGGCCTTCTCGTGCCACCTCCGTAACGACGCGGGTCAGTGGCTGTTGACGCGTCGATCCCTCACCAAGCAGACCTGGCCCGGGGTGTGGACCAACGCGTTCTGCGGTCACCCGCGACCGGGCGAATCGTTCGAGGACGCCATCGAGCGGCATGCCGACCTTGAACTCGGCATACGGGTGCAGGATGTGACTCCGGCCCTTCCAGACTTCCGATACCGGGCTGTAGACGCGTCCGGAACGGTGGAGAACGAAGTCTGCCCGGTGTTCTTCGCGCGCGCCGCCATGGAGCCGCGGCAGAACCCGGCGGAGGTCATGGAGACCGCCTGGATCAGCACAGAGGATCTCGACGCCGCGCTTGCCTCCGCACCGTGGGCCTTCAGCCCGTGGCTCGTGCTGCAGCACTCTACCCTCCGCGAGTCCGCGCGGGGAGCTGTCGGATGACGCGCCACGCACGTGCGGACGAGCTGTATGCCCGGGCTGCACGCGAGGCGGCGGGCGCGGTGATCGCCACGTACTCGACCTCCTTCACCCTCGCCTGCGCTTTGCTCGGCCCGCGCGTACGCGACCACGTTCGCAACGTCTACGCGCTGGTGCGCGTGGCCGACGAGATCGTCGATGGGACGGCGAGCGCCGCGGGGGTGGCCGTCGACGGTCAGCGCAAGGCCCTGGACGCACTCGAGGCGAGCGTCACCGACGCAATCCACGCCGGCTTCAGCACCAACCTCATCGTTCATGCGTTCGCTCTGACTGCGCGTGAGTGCGGGATCGACGAGTCGACCATCGCCCCCTTCTTCCGGTCGATGCGCATGGACCTGGAACGCACCCGCCACGACCGCGAGTCGCACGATGAATATGTCTACGGGTCGGCCGAGGTCATCGGGCTCATGTGCCTCGCGGTGTTCGTCCGCGCCGGCGGGCGGCGAGAAGACCCGAGCCCGCACGTCCACGACGGCGCACGCCGACTGGGGGCGGCATTCCAGAACATCAACTTCCTTCGCGATCTCGAAGCCGACCGCATCGAGCTGGGCCGCGACTATCTCGCCATGACGCACCCCGGCCGCTGGGACGAGATCCTCGACGGGATCGACCGCGATCTCGATGCGGCAGCGGCTGTCATCCCCCTGCTTCCTGCCGACTGCCGCCGCGCCGTGGCGACGGCGCACGGGCTGTTCTCTGATCTGGCACGTCGACTGCGCCACGGGGAACGCGGCGCGCACCCCCGAGTCCGCGTGCCGAACCTCCGCAAAGCGGTCATCGCCGCGCGCGCGGTCGTCGGCCTGCCGAATCGTCGGATGGCCTCGTGAGCACCTGCGTCGTGATCGGCGCCGGGATCTCCGGACTCGCCACGGCTGCGCTACTGGCCGCGGACGGGCACGAGGTGTGCGTCGTAGAAGGGCGTGAGGAGACGGGCGGCCGGGTGGGCGCGTGGAGTCGTGACGGCTTCACCTTCGACACCGGACCGAGCTGGTACCTCATGCCCGAGGTGTTCGATCACTTTTTCGCGATGCTGGGAACGTCCGCCGAACGAGAACTGGATCTCGTGCCCCTCACCCCCGCCTATCGCGTCTACCCCGAGCCCCACGACGACACGACCCGCGAGGGCGTCGATGTGGTGTCTGGTCGCGCTGAGGTTCGCGCGCTCTTCGATGAACGTGAACCCGGCAGTGGCGAGCGCATCGAGCGGTATCTCGATTCCGCTCGCGAGGCGTATGAGCTGGCCGTGGACCGTTTTCTCTACGACACCTACGCGTCGACGCAGGGACTGCGCGACCGGGACATTCTGCGCCGTCTGCCCAGACTCGCGGGACTGCTCACGGGCCGCTTACAGAAGCACATCGACCGTCGATTCAAGGACCCTCTTCTGCGGCGGATCCTCGCATATCCCGCGGTGTTCCTGGGGACCTCACCCTATGAGGCGCCGAGCCTGTACCACCTCATGAGTCACCTCGACCTCGACGAAGGGGTGCTCTACCCCCGCGGTGGCTTTCGCGAAGTGATCCGAGCCATCGAGACACTCGCCCGCGACCGCGGCGTGCAGATCCATACGGGCGACGAGGTCTCGGAGATCATCCTCGAGGGGCGCCGCGTCACCGGCGTCCGGACAGCGTCCGGCACGGTACACCGCGCTGAGACCGTCGTCTCGACCGCAGATCTCCACCACACAGAGACCGCGCTCCTCCCGCGCAGCGCGCAGTCCCATCCCGCACGGTCGTGGCGACGGCGCACGCCGAGTCCGGGCGCCGCGCTGGTCCTTCTGGGCGTTCGCGGAGAGCTCCCCCAACTCGCTCACCACACCCTCCTGTTCGCGGACGGATGGAAGGAGAACTTCGACGCGATCTTCGGACCGGACGCGCATGCGCCCGACCCCGCGTCGATCTACGTGTGCCGGCCGAGCGCGACCGATCCGAACGTCGCGCCACCCGAACACGAGAACCTCTTCCTCCTTGTTCCGGTGCCAGCGGATCCTTCCATCGGCAGCGGGGGCATCGACGGCGGTGGTGATACGTCTCTAGAGGAGATCGCCGACCGCGCCATCGCCCAGGTGAGCGAGTGGGCGGGCATCGCAGACCTCGCGGACCGAATCGTCGTGCGGCGCACGATCGGACCGGGCGATTTTGAACGCGACTTCCACGCATGGCGTGGGAACGCGCTCGGGCTCGCGCACACCCTGCGGCAGAGCGCCGTGTTCCGTCCCCGCAACGTGTCGAGTACGGTGGATGGTCTTTTCTATGCGGGGGCATCGGTGCTGCCGGGGATCGGCTTGCCTATGTGCCTGATCTCCGCTGAACTCGTTCTCAAACGACTGCGTGGAGACCTGACGGCGGGGCCGCTGGCCGAGCCAGCACGAGAGACGAGGTGACGATGGCGGGGATCTACCTCGGCGCGCTCCTCGTTTCGACTGCGGGCATCGCTGCCCTGGACTGGCGCTTCCGGCTCGCGCTGTGGCGTCGCCCCGGCACGACGCTCCTGGTGGTGGCGATCGGAACGGCGTTCTTCCTCGTCTGGGACGCCGTCGGCATTGCGACGGGCGTCTTCGTCAAGGGCGACAGTCCGCTCCTGATCGGGTGGGACCTCGCGCCACACCTGCCTATCGAGGAGCCCGTCTTCCTCGCGTTTTTGAGCTACTTGGCGATCGTCGTGTTCGCGGCCGTCGAGCGCCGTGCCGATCGGAGAGCGGCAACGCGATGACGTATGGCCTGATCGTGGTTCCGTTCGCGCTCGTCACGGCGGTCATCACGCTCGCGACGGTGCGTCACCCGCACTTTCGCCAGCGCATGGTGGCGTCGGCAGCCACCGCGCTCGTGCTGTGTGTGCTGACGGCGATTTTCGACAACGTGATGATCGCGCTGGATTTGTTCACCTACCCTGAGCACCTCATCAGCGGGATCCGGATCGGGCTCGCGCCGATCGAAGACCTTGCCTACCCCGTGTGTGCGGCATTTCTCCTCCCGGCCGTTCTCACCCTCGTGAGCCGCGAGCGACGCGATGCCCATGTCTGAGGCAATCCGCCAGTTGGCGCTCGCATCGCGCCCGGTGAGCTGGATCAACACGGCGTATCCGTTCGCGGCGGCGTACCTGCTCACCACGCGTGAGATCGACGTCTTCCTCATCGTCGGGACGGTGTTCTTCCTGATCCCCTACAACCTCGCGATGTACGGGATCAACGACGTGTTCGATTACGAGTCGGATCTTCGCAACCCGCGGAAAGGCGGAGCGCACGGCGCCGTCCTGGATCGGCGCTGGCACCGGTTGATCCTGCGGGCCTCAGCGGTCGGGTGCGTGCCCTTTGTGATCTATCTGGTTGGCTCGGGGAGCACTTCGTCAACGGTCGTGCTTGCGCTGAGCCTCTTCTTCGTCGTGTTCTACAGCGCGCCGCCTTTGCGACTCAAGGAGCGGCCCTTCGCGGACTCCGTCACGAGCAGCATCCACTTCGTCTCCCCCGCGGTGTTCGGCCTGGTCGCCGCGGGAGCGCAGTGGACCGTGCCCCTCGCGCTGATCGTGGGTGCCTTCGGGCTGTGGGGCATCGCGTCGCACGCGTTCGGCGCGGTGCAGGACATCGTCGCCGACCGCGCCGCCGGCATCGCGTCGATCGCAACGGTCATGGGCGCGCGGTGGACGGTCCGATTCGCCCTCGCGGCGTACTCGGCCGCAGGTGTTCTCATGCTGGCGACGCCGTGGCCCGGGCCGCTCGCCGCGGTTGTCGTGGTGCCCTACCTCGTCACCGTCTGGCCGTACCGATCCCTCACCGATGCCGATGCCGAACGCGCCACGGCCGGATGGAAACGATTCCTCTGGGTCAACCAGCTCGCCGGTTTCCTCGTGACGCTCCTGCTCATCCTGCAGTGGACGCTGTCGCCCGCGTAGAACGACCGGATGGGCCGGTGAGCGGTGCGGCGCGGCACACGAGCGTCGGGGGGGGGGGGGGGGGGGGGGGCGGGGCGGCCGCCCCCGCGCGGGGGGGGGGGGGGGGGGGGGGGGGGGGGGGGGGCGCGCCACACGCGGGGCGCGGCGCGGTGGCCGACCCGCCCCGCGGCCCCGCGACCGTGGGTCAGAGGGTCTGGCCGGAGTGCGGGCCCTCTTCGATCTCCTCGACGAGCTTCGCGTTGAAGGCGGGCAGATCGTCGGGCGTGCGGCTGGAGACGAGCCCCTGGTCGCAGACGACCTCTTCGTCCACCCAGGTCGCTCCCGCGTTCTTCAGGTCGGTGCGCAGGCTCGGGTAGCTCGTGATGGTGCGTCCATCGAGCACATCCGCGTCGGTGAGAATCCACGCACCGTGGCAGATGACGCCGACCGGCTTGTGCTGCGCGAAGAAATCGCGCGCGAACGCGACCGAGGCCTCGTCCAGTCGCAGGTGGTCGGAGTTCACCACTCCACCCGGGAGCACGAGCGCGTCGTACTCGCCTGCAGCGACATCAGCGGCGAGTACATCCACCTTCTGCGAGTGGTCGTTCTTCCCGGTGATCTCAGATCCGTCCGGTGCGATCAGAGTCGCGGTAGCGCCCTCGCTGGTGACTGCATCCCACGGGCTCGTGAGCTCGCTGTCTTCGTATCCGTCGGTCGCGAGGAAGGCGACCTTCTTGCCATCGAGACGTGCCATGTTGTGGTCCTTTCGGTTCGGGCTCCCACGGCGTGGTGTGCCGCAGGCCCACTTCAACTCTCTCCCGAGCACCGTCTCGTGTACACCCGTTTCGCAGTCAGCGCACAGCGCGTGTCGCCCGGAGCGAACCCCAGACGCCGAGACTGCACGCCCGTGGCGAGACAGCGGGAGAATGCTGCAGTCTCGACGTGGGCGTGCAGTCTCGCGGGCTGAGGCGCGACGCGCGGGGGCGCGCGGCGAGGGGGGTCAGGCGCCGCGGAGGCGTTCGGCGAGGAAGGGACGCAGGTCGTCGAGGGCGATGCGCTCCTGGGCCATCGTGTCGCGGTCGCGGACCGTGACGGCGCGGTCGTCGAGCGAGTCGAAGTCGATCGTGACGCAGAAGGGCGTTCCGATCTCATCCTGGCGGCGGTAGCGGCGCCCGATGGCACCCGCGTCGTCGAAGTCGATGTTCCAGCCGGAGTCGCGCAGCGAATCAGCGACCTCACGCGCGAGCGGCGAGAGCTTCTCGTTGCGGCTGAGCGGCAGGATGGCGACCTTGACCGGAGCCAGGCGCGGATCCAGAGCGAGGACCGTGCGAGTGTCGGTGCCGCCCTTCGCGTTGGGCACCTCTTCCTCGCGGTATGAGTCGACGAGGAACGCCATCATCGAACGGGTGAGACCGAACGAGGGCTCGATGACGTACGGCACGTACTTTTCGCCGGATGCCTGATCGAAGTAGGTGAGCGATTGGCCCGATGCCTCGATGTGGCTCTTGAGGTCGTAGTCGGTGCGGTTGGCGACTCCCATCAGCTCACCCCACTCCTTGCCGGGGAAGCCGAAGCGGTACTCGACGTCGATCGTGCCGGCCGAATAGTGCGCGCGCTCGTCCTCGGGCACGTCGAACTGACGCATGTTCTCCGGGTCGATCCCGAGCTCGATGAACCAGTTCCAGCACGCGTCGACCCAGTGCCGGAACCACTCGTCGGCTTCGGCCGGCGGCGTGAAGTACTCAATCTCCATCTGCTCGAACTCGCGCGTGCGGAAGATGAAGTTACCGGGGGTGATCTCGTTGCGGAATGCCTTACCGACCTGTCCGATTCCGAACGGGGGCTTCTTCCGTGAGGCGGTCAGCACATTCGTGAAGTTGACGAAGATGCCCTGGGCGGTCTCCGGGCGCAGGAAGTGGAGGCCGGACTCGTCGTCGACGACGCCGAGGTAGGTCTTGATGAGGCCGGAGAACGCCTTCGGCTCGGTGTACTGCCCCTTGGTGCCGCAGTTCGGGCAGGGGATATCGGCCAAGCCGTTCTCCGCCTTGCGGCCCTTGCGTGCCTCGAAATCCTCGATGAGGTTGTCGGCACGGAAGCGCTTGTGGCACTGCAGGCACTCCACCAGCGGGTCAGTGAAGGTCGCGACGTGTCCGGAGGCCTCCCACACGCGCTTGGGGAGGATCACCGAGGAGTCCAGGCCCACCATGTCGCCGCGGCCGCGCACGAACGTCTGCCACCACTGCCGCCGGATGTTCTCCTTGAGCTCGGTACCGAGGGGGCCGTAGTCCCACGCCGACCGAGAACCGCCGTAGATCTCGCCTGCTTGGAAGACGAACCCGCGATGACGGGCGAGGGCGATGACTTTGTCGAGACGGGACTGCTCGGCCACAGGTGGCTCCAAATGGTCGGTCGTGGTGCTGCGCGAGGGCGCGAAAGCCGCGGTTGCGGCATCAGACAAGTCTAGCCGCGGGCGACCCGAACGCGCGCCGAGAGGCCGCGGACCCTCAGCGCGGGGGATAGATGCGCGCGGCGTGTCCAAGGTCATGCGCGAGGGAGACGATCTCCTCGGCGAGATCGCGCAAGACGACGACGAGCGGGAGCGCGTCTTCATCTTCTTCCAGGTACACCAGCCGGAGGCGGTGCGAGGCGAGGATCTCGTCGGCGCGCGCGATCGCACTGTCGAGGTCGTCGACGTCGCCTACGTCGTCCACGTCCACCGCGGCGTGAAAGACGCGTGGGATCGCAGGGAGCGCGTCCGCCAGCTCCATCCCGGTGTCCCCCTCTTGCAGGTACGCGAGTGCGCCGTTCTCATCCAGCCCGTCGATGAGGACGGCCCAGGGATCGTCATCGCTGTCACGCGCTTCTGCCACCCGCGCAGCGAGGTCAGCGTCGTCGTCGATCAGCGCGGCAAGCCGCGCCCACTCCTCCGCGGTCTGAACGTCAGTCATCGATCAAGCTCCTCCCCCGCACGATTGTACGAACCGCGTTCGAGTGCGGGGCGCCGTCCGCACCCGCCGGATGGGTCATCGCAAGAACCTGAGACACGGTCGCGAGGGCGGCTCCCCTACGGCGACTGAGGCAGGGACGGGAACGGGAGGAACTGCTTTGCCTCATCACGTTCGGACTGAGGTTCACCGAACGGATCCTCCGGCAGCGGCGCGGCCCTGTGGGCGATCCGCTGCCTCACGGCACCGACGATTCTCGCGATGATGTTCACGACACGCCTCCTTCGGCACACACCCGACGACGGCCGAATGCACTCCGCGGTTCGGCCGGAGTGGACCCAGGCTACGCGTGCACCCGTGCAACGCGCTAGCGGCGGACGGTTTCGCGGACGACGGTGAAATTCTCCAGCGCGTCGCGGTCGATCTCCACGCCGAGTCCGGGTCCGGTCGGCACACGCACGTGGCCGTCCTCGAGCACGATCGGCTCGGTCACGATGTCGCGGGTGTAGAAGCGGTCGGACGCGGACACGTCACCGGGAAGCGTGAACCCGGGGAGCGCCGCCAGGGCCGCGTTCGCGGCGCGGCCGATTCCGGTCTCGAGCATCCCGCCACACCACACCGGAATGTCGCGATCGAGGCAGAAATCGTGGATGTCCCTCGCCGCGAGGTACCCGCCGACCCGCCCGGCCTTGATGTTGATCACCGCCGCCGAGCGGAGCGCGTGAGCATCCCGAGTCGCCTTGAGGGAGGTGATCGATTCGTCGAGACAGACCGGCGTCTTCAGTCGCGCGGCGAGTGTCGCGTGATCGACGAGGTCGTCCTCCTGCAGGGGCTGTTCCACGAGGAGAAGGTCGAAGGCGTCCAGCTGCGAGAGCAGGTCCACGTCGGCGAGGGTGTAGGCCGAGTTCGCGTCCACTTGCAGAGGAATGTCGCCGTAGGCGTTGCGGACGGCCGCGGTGTCGTCGATATCTCGACCGGGCTTGATCTTGATCTTGATGCGCACGTAGCCCTCGTCGAGGTAGCCGCCCACGACATCGACGAGGGCAGACGGATCCCGCTGAATTCCGACCGAGACACCGCTCGGGATCATGTCCTTCACCGCGCCGAGATGCGCGGCCAGCGACGTGCCGGTCGCGCGCAAGGAAGCGTCGAGCACGGCCAGCTCGAGGCCGGCCTTAGCCATCCGATGGCCGACGAACGGCTCGAGGATGCCCGCGACCTCGTGCGGAGCCACGCTCTCACGGCCAAGGAGGGCGGGGGCGAGATAGCGCGATGCGACGTCCCACGCGGACTGCGTGTACTCGCTTGAATAGAGCGGCGCAGCCTGAGTGACGATCTCCCCCCATCCGTCCCCCGCGTCGGTCAGGGCCCGGACGATGATGACCTCGCGCACCGTCTCCGTTCCGAAGGAGGTGGTGAACGGCGCGACCAGGGGGATGTGCAGGACCCGAAGCTCGAATTCCTGCAGCTGGACGCGTGCCGCTTCCGTTCGTGTCATTCCGCCAGGCTACGCGTCGGGGCCGAGGGAGTGCGTTCGGTGCGCAAGGAGAGGTTTGTTAGTCTTCCTTACATGAAGGCGCCCGGCGTGGTCCCGTTGCCCGAGACGATCACGCCCGGCGCCGGCACGGTTCGCATACGCGGACTCGTCCTCGATGCCGGCGACACCGCTCGCGGGGCGTCCCTTCGAGACATTCTCGGGGGCATCGTCCACAGCGCCCCGGGCGGCCCCGACGTGCTCCCCGTCCGCGTGCAGGTGCGAGGCGGGAACGCGGAGTCCTACCGGCTCACGGTCAGCGCGACCGGCATCGAGATCGACGCCGCGGACGAGGCCGGCGCGTATTACGCGACACACACTCTCCGTCAGCTCCTCGATGCGGCTCTCGCCACCGACGGAGAACTCCCGCTCGTGGAGATCTCCGACCGACCGCGGTTTCGCTACCGCGGCCTCATGATCGACGTGGCGCGCCACTTCTTCCCCCCGGGCGTGCTCCGGCGAGTGATCCGTCACGCCGCATCGTTGAAGCTCAACCATGTCCATCTGCATCTCAGCGACGACCAGGGGTGGCGCCTCGACATGCCCTCGCGCCCGCGTCTGGCAACGCACGCGTCGACGTCGGCCGTCGGCGACGACCACGGCGGATACCTGACGACCGAGGATTACCGCGCCCTCGTCTCCTTCGCCGCAGACCACCACGTCACGATCGTCCCTGAGATCGATATGCCGGGACACACGCACGCCGTCGGCCTGGCATACCCGGAGCTTGCAGAACCTCCGGCCATCAGTCCGGCATTGCGGGACGAGGCCTCCGAACGCGACGAACAACTCCCGGAGCCCGGCGCGTCCTATCAGGGGCTCGGCGTGGGGTTCAGCTCGCTGCGGATCGGAGCGGCAGCCACGACGGAGTTCGTCGACGACATCCTCGACGACCTCACGGCGCTGACACCCGGCCCCTACCTCCACATCGGCGGTGACGAGGCACTCGGCACGCCGCGCGAACACTACGACGCATTCCTCACGGACGTTTCCGGGCGGGTGACCGCGCGGGGCAAGATCCCCATCACCTGGCACGAAGCCGGCGAGACCGCGGGCCTCGCTCCCGGAACCATCGGCCAGTACTGGGGTTTCAGCGTTCCGACCCCTGAGCAGGCGACCGCAGCCTCGGGCTTCGTCGAACGCGGTGGATCCCTCATCCTCTCCCCCGCCGACCTCATCTACCTGGACATGAAATACGCCGACGACGACGAACTCGGACTCGTCTGGGCGCAGGGACCGACCACGATCGAGTCGTCGTACACCTGGGAGCCCGGTGCGCTCCTCGACATTCCGAAGGACGCGATCCTCGGCGTGGAAGCGGCGGTGTGGACCGAGACAATCCGGACCGAAACCGACCTCGAAACGATGATCTTCCCGCGGCTGGCCGCTGCTGCCGAAGCCGCGTGGTCACCACCGCTCGGCAATTCCCCTGAGCGCTCGTGGCCATCGTTCCAGACTCGAGCGGGCGCCCTCACCGACCGGTGGCGAGCACAGGGGATCGCAGCGCATGCGATGGAGACAGCGCCGTGACGGCCACCGTCATCCATTCCGCCGCGATCGTGGACCACGGCGCGGTGACCGACGATGCCTGGGTGTTGTTCGAGCACGGCCGGATCGCCGCGCGGGGCACGGGGACACCGCCCCCGGCCGACGAGTCTGTGGACGCGGCAGGGCGTCTGCTCACGCCCGGGTTCATCGACCTGCACGTGCACGGCGGCGCCGGAGCGACGTTCGATGAGGGCGCCGAGTCGGTACGCGCCGCCCGCCTCCTTCATCGGGCACACGGAACGACACGAAGTCTCCTCTCGCTCACGACGGCCCCCATCGACGACCTCGTCTCACGCCTGGAAGCCATCGCGCACGTCGGCGACGATCTCGGCATTCTGGGCGCCCACCTGGAGGGGCCCTTCCTGTCGCCCCGGCACCGAGGAGCGCACCCGGAATCATGGCTGCGCACTCCCGATGCGGGTGCCATAGACCGCCTTCTCGGCGCAGCCGGCCTGCCCATTCGACAGATCACGATTGCCCCCGAACTTCCCGGCGGCCTGGAGGCGATCGCGCGGATCACACGCGCGGGCATCGTCGCCGCCGTCGGTCACACCTCAGCCGACGCCGCCACCAGCGCGGCCGCGTTCGACGCGGGTGCGACGCTGCTGACGCATGCGTTCAACGCGATGCCCGGCATCCACCACCGCTCCCCCGGACCGCTCCCAGTCGCTTTCGCCGATCATCGAGTCACTGTCGAGATCATCGCCGACGGTGTGCACATCGATCCGAGCGTCGTGCGGATCGCGTTCGCGTCCGCCGAGGGGGGCGTCGCGCTGGTGACCGATGCGATGGCCGCTGCGGGTGCCGCAGACGGAGACTACGTCCTCGCCGGGCAGGCCGTGCGAGTGCAGGACCGTATCGCTCGGGTCGTCACCGACGGCTCGATCGCCGGTTCAACTCTCACGCAAGATCATGCGCTTCGTGTCGCGGTAGACGCTGGCGTGCCCCGGCCCGCCGCGGTCACGGCTCTCACCACCGCACCGGCGGCAGTTCTCGGCGAAACCGGCCGGTTCGGGACGCTCGATGTGGGTGCGAGCGCGGATGCGGTCCTTCTGTCCGAAGGCCTCCACGTCGAGCGGGTGTGGGCCTCGGGCGCTCCGGTCTAGTCCGCACGCGCGAAGACGCGCGCGGGCTACAGACCCTGCCAGTCGGGCTTGTTGCGATAGGCGAATCGGTAGTAGTCGGCGAACTCGAGATCGGCCGCGGCCTCTTCATCCACGACGACCGTCACGTGCGGATGCAGCTGGACCGCTGAGCCGGGGACGCGAGCGGTCAGCGGGCCTTCGAGCGCCGCGGCGATGGCCGACGCCTTCGCGGCGCCGAACGCGAGAAGCACGAGGTGGCGCGCTTCGAGGATCGTGCCGAGCCCCTGCGTGACAGTGTGGTGCGGAACGTCGTCCGGATGCGCGAAGAACCGAGCATTGTCGGCGCGCGTCTGCTCTGTCAGCGTCTTCACTCGGGTGCGGGAGGCGAACGACGAGCCCGGTTCGTTGAAGCCGATGTGACCGTCCGTCCCGATCCCCAGGATCTGGAGGTCGACCCCCCCGGCTGCCGCAATCGCTTCCTCATAGGCGTCGGCGGCACGGGCGATGTCCGGCCCCGCACCATCGGGCACTCGGACGAGGGCGGGGGTAAGCCCCAGCGGCTCCACGACCTCACGCGTGATGACGCTGCGGTAGCTCTCCGGGTGAGCCGGATCCAGCCCCACGTACTCGTCGAGAGCGAACCCGCGGACACGGGACACATCGATCCCGGCGAGCGCACCAGGGAGGGCGCGATACACAGGCTCGGGAGTCGACCCGGTCGCAAGACCCAGCACCGTCTCGGGCTGTGCGGCGATGAGCGAGGCGATGTGGTCGGCCACGAGCGCGCCCGCGGCGTCACGCGTGGGGGTGATGATGACCTCAGCCATGGGAGGGTTCCGTCCGTTCGTAAAGGGGTGAGGTGTGTTGAGCCGCACCACCGGTACTGAGCATCGCGGCACCGATCGGCGCCGCGAGAGATCCTGCCGGGAGCACGGAGATCCTGTTCTCCAGGGAGAGGCCCGCGAGGAAAGGCGAGATCTCCCCCGCGCTCTTCAACTCTGTCGCGATGGCAGAGACGAGCCGCCTGCCGAGGCTTGCGACGCCGCCGCCGAACATCACCTGATCAACGTCGAAGGCGAGTCCGAGCACCCGGACGGCCGCGGCGATCCCCGCCGTGATTCGTCCCCGCTCGAGGAGAGCCGCGGCATCGTCACGGTCGGCACCATCGAAGATGTCTCGCACCGCTGAGGCGGTCGGCACCGGCCATCGTGCGGTAATGGCACCGCCCCCGCACAGCGCTTCGATACAGCCGCGCTGACCGCAGCGGCACTCAGGCCCGGCGGGGTCGACGCTGAGGTGCCCGATCTCACCGGCGACCCCGCGTTGGCCAGTGAGGAGCACGCCGTTCTGGACGATGCCGGCGGCGACCCCGGTTCCCAGGTTCAGGTACGCGAACGATCCGTGGCCGACGTGCATCGCATAGGCCCCCAGGGCCGCCGCCCGCACATCGTTGTCGATCGAGACGGGCACGGCGTAGCGCTCGGACAGCTCGGCGCCGAGGTCGAGTTCGACGACCTGGAGGTTCACCGCATTCCGGATGACGCCGGAGCCGGGAAGCACCTGCCCGGGCACGCCGATGCCGATGGACTCCACGACGTCGGCCGGGTGTTTTGCCAGCGCGGCATCGATCGCCGCCCGTGCCGTCTCCGCCACGGCTGCGGGCCCGCGCCCGGTCCGCATCTGGGCCGACGCGCGGACGCGTCCGTCCACGAGCGTGATCGCTGTCGTGCCCGTTGCCCCGATATCCAGGCCCACGCGCACGGGTGTGAAGTGCGTCATCCCTTGACAGCTCCGGAGACGACTCCGCTTGTCATTCGACCCTGCACGATGAGGAAGAAGATGATGACTGGGATGGCCACGAGAGTGGATGCCGCCATCACGACAGCCCAGTCGGTCGCCTTGGTCGCCTGCACGAACGCGCGAAGCCAGATCGGGAGCGTCTCCATCTCCGGGCGAGTCATGATGACCAGCGCGAACACGAACTCGTTCCAGGCCTGAATGAAGGCGAAGATCGCTGTCGCGACGAGGCCGGGCGCCAAGAGTGGGAACGTGATGCGCCAGAAGGCACCCGTGCGCGAACAGCCATCGATCATGGCCGCCTCCTCCAGCTCGGCGGGAATCCCGCCGACGAAGCTACGCAGCGTCCAGATCGTGAAGGGCAGCACGAGAGCGATATAGACCGCGCTGAGGCCCAGGATCGAGTTCAGCAGCGCCCAGCTGTCGAGGACGCGGAAGGTCGAGATGATCATGGCTTCTGCCGGGATCATCTGAATCACCAGGATCGCAACGATGAAGCTCTTTCGGCTCCGGAAGCGGAATCGCGACAGCGCGACCGACGCGAAGAAGGCGAAGACGAGCGCCGTCGCGACACTCAGCACCGTGATGGTCACCGACAGCCAGAGGGAGTTGAGGAATCCCGCGGAGAACGCGGAGGCGAAGTTGCGGAGGGTCACCTCGACGGGGAAGAAGCTCGGCTCCGTCGCCCGCGCTGCAGATGCGGGTTGCAGGGCGGTGGAGACCATCCAGTACACGGGGAACACCGAGAAGACGATGACGACAACGGCGACGACGTTGAGGCTCACCCGTGCGAGGCGGGAGCGGGGTTGCGCGTTCATTCGTCCTCCTCCTTGAGCATGGACCGGACGTAGTACCCCGAGATGAGCAGCAGAATCACGACGAGGATGACGGCGATTGCGCCGCCGACGCCGACGTCGCCGGAGGCCATCGAAACGGAGTAGATGTACACGCCGATGGTGTTGGTGTCACCCCTGATACCCCCGATCGTCTGGAGCGCGTAGATCTGAGTGAAGACGCGCAGATCCCAGATGATCTGAAGAATCAGGAGGACGATCAGAACGGAGCGCAGGTACGGCATCGTGATGAGGCGGAACCGCTGGAAGCCGCCTGCCCCGTCGAGCTGCGCCGCTTCGAGCACTTCACCCGGCACTTGGGTCAGCCCGGCGTAGACGGTGAGGGCGACGAACGGGATGGCACCCCACGTGATGATGATCGCGGCGACGGTGAAGAAGCCGAGCGGATCTCCGAGCCAGCTGTGACGGGAGAAGTCCAGCGGTGTCAGGTTCGTGATCGCGTAGTTCGCGAGGCCGTTGTTGGCATCGAAGATCCAGCCCCACACGATGGTGGCCGTCAACGCAGGCATCGCCCAGGCCAACAGGAGTCCGATCGACACGGCCATCCGCATCGCAGAGGAGAGCTTGGTCAGGAGGTTCGCGATGAGAACTCCGAGCACCATCGTGGCAACGACGCAGACCGCGCACAGCACGACGCTGCGGCTGAGGACGCGCCAGAACTCGGGGTCGGTGAGGACCTGCACGTAGTTACCGAAGCCGATGAACTCGGGGGGCGCGCCGAACACTTGTGCCCGGCCGAACTCCTGGAAGGACATCACGATCAACTGGACGAGCGGCCAGCCGATGAAGACCAGGAGCATGACAGCTGCCGGCAACAGCAAGACAAAGGGGGCAAGTCGCTCGCTCACCGGGCGTCGCCGTGAGCGCGGCGGCGCAGGGGGTGGCGTGGTGACGGTCATGACGGCCTTTCCTGCGGTCAGGAGCGGTAGCTCAGTGGGTGAGCCCGGGCAGAGGCGTGGCCGGTCCGGAACGGAGCCGGACCGGCC
>JASCPE010000007.1 GCA_029959865.1 Microbacteriaceae bacterium PS02070
CGTTCACGGTGTCGAACACGGGCAATGTGACGTTGGATGGTGTCTCGGTTGAGGATCCGATGGTGGGTCTGTCTGAGCTGTCGTATGAGTGGCCGGGTGTTGAGGGTGTCCTCGCTCCGGGTGAGACGGTGACGGCGACGGCGACGTATACGTTGACGCAGGCTGACGTGGATGCTGGGTCGGTGGAGAACGCGGCGACTGCGTCGGGTAACCCGCCGACGGGTGAGCCCGTCGAGGAGCCGGGTGAGGAGATCGTCCCGATCGAATCCGCTCCAGCCATCACCCTGGTCAAGTCGAGCTCGTACGACGGCGCCTCGATCGCGGGCGACACGATCACCTACAGCTTCACCTTCACCAACTCCGGCAACGTCACGCTCGACGGCGTGACGATCTCGGACGAACTGGCTGGCCTCTCGGCCGTGACCTACGACTTCCCGACAGCTGAGGGTGTCCTCGCTCCGGGCGAGACGGGGACCGCGACGGCGACCTACGTGATCACGCAAGATGACGTGGACGCTGGTCAGGTGGACAACCACGCCACAGTGACGGGTAACCCGCCGTCAGGCGATCCGGTGACGGCCGACGACTCCGACGTCGTGCCGATGCATCCCGAGCCGGCACTGAGCCTGGAAAAGACGGGAGTGCTCAACGGTGCCGTCGTCGGCGACACGATCGATTACACGTTCGTTCTTGCGAACACCGGAAACGTCACGCTCTCGGATCTCCTGATCAATGATCCTCTGCCTGGTCTCGGCGAGATCGTTTACGGCGCCTGGCCGGGTGCCGACCAGATCCTCCGTCCGGGGGAGTCGGTCACTGCGACCGCGGTGTACACACTCACACAGGCGGACATTGACGCCGGTCAGGTGTACAACCCCGCGACTGCGACGGGAATCCCAGCGTCCGGCGGCGAAGTGACAGCGTCGGACGAGGTGACCGTGCCAATCGCGCAGAGCTCGGGCATTGCGCTTGAAAAGACCGCGAAGGCGGACGATGCGGCCGAGGTGGGGGACACCATCACCTACTCGTTCGTCGCGACCAACACCGGAAGTGTGACCCTTACCGGGGTCGCCGTGGTCGATGAGCTGCCTGGTCTGTCTGCGCTCGCCTACGGTGCGTGGCCAGGGCAACCGGGAGTGCTCGCACCGGGCGAGCAGATCACGGCCACAGCGACCTATGTCATCACGGCGGCAGATGTTTCCCGCGGCGAGGTCGTCAACTCGGCGACAGTGAAGGGCAACCCGCCGGCGGGGGAGCCCACCGCGGATGAGAGCACAGTCACTGTCAAGACCGGTCAGCTACCCTCGACGGGTGGCCAGCTCGACCTGGCCCTGCCCATCGGCGCGGGTCTGCTCGTTCTGATCGGACTTGGACTCCTCCTTGTGAGCCGGAGAAAGAAGCACGTATGACAAACCCGCATCCGCTCGTACGCCTGTTCGTTGGTGCGACGGTGGCGACGGTGGTGGGCCTCGGCGTCGTCGGATGTTCCGGCGAGGCTGAGCCTGATCCCACGTCCACGCGCACCGACCTGATCGCAATTGACGATCAGCCCGGTTCCGTCGACGGGTACACCGGTGCCCGCGAGGACGTCGAAGTCGAGCGCTGCGAACGCAGCGGTGACGCGGTCGATGTGGCAGGAGTGATCTCGAACCCGACGGACGTCACGCAGAACTACCGCATTTACGTGTCGCTTCTTGAAGACGATGACACGACCGCGTTGGTTCAGAAAGATGTCACCGAGGTTGCCGCCGGCGCAACGAGCGACTGGGAAGTCGCGATTGACGTGCCAGCCGAAGACTTCGAGTGCGTGTTGCGGGTCGAGCGATTCGCCGCCGAAGGCTAGACCGCTTCTCCTGCGTAGGCTCACGGGACTCACAGGGAAAACCTTCTCTCTCGGTTTGCGACACGCCCGGGATGCACGTAGACTATTGAGGTTCCACATTTCGACGCCGCCTCGGTGTGCGTCGGATCACTGCCAGGGCAGTGCATAGGCGGCGCGGATGCGTCAGGGCCTAGGCCGCGGGCAGCAGAACACCAAATACCCCCCGAGTCTCTTCGTTCGTTCGCGCGTGCGCGGAGCCGGGAAACCGCGGAACTTCCGCGGGTTGACATCAAAACAGTGGTGCAGCATCCGGAGCGTTTGCCCCGGGAAGTGCCCGGCGCAAACGCGCCACGTGCGTCCAATGCCCCCGAACCCGGTGCGGTACGACGCGGAAAGAGAGTGAGCAGACTATGGCGGGACAGAAGATCCGCATTCGCCTGAAGTCGTACGATCACGAGGTCATCGACACATCGGCGCGCAAGATCGTCGACACTGTGATCCGTGCAGGTGCGACGGTGGTGGGCCCCGTGCCCCTTCCGACCGAGAAGAACGTCGTGTGCGTCATCCGGTCGCCCCACAAGTACAAGGACAGCCGCGAGCACTTCGAGATGCGCACCCACAAGCGCCTCATCGACATCATCGACCCGACGCCCAAGGCTGTCGACTCGCTGATGCGTCTCGACCTCCCGGCCGATGTCAACATCGAGATCAAGCTCTGAGGTTCGTCATGGCTGATATCAACACGAAGATTTCAAAGGGCGTGCTGGGTACCAAGCTCGGCATGACCCAGGTTTGGGACGAGCAGGGCAAGCTCGTTCCCGTCACCGTCATCGAGGTGTCGCCGAACGTGGTCACCCAGGTTCGCACGCCCGAGAAGGACGGCTACAGCGCCGTTCAGATCTCCGCGGGTCAGATCGACCCCCGCAAGGTGACCAAGCCCCTCGAGGGCCACTTCGACGCCGCCGGGGTCACCCCGCGTCGTCACGTCACGGAGATCCGGACCGCCGACGCTGCTGACTACTCACTCGGTCAGGAGCTCACGGCTGAGGTGTTCGACGCCGGACAGCTCGTCGACGTTGTCGGCACGAGCAAGGGTAAGGGCACCGCCGGTGTCATGAAGCGCCACAACTTCAAGGGTATGGGCGCCTCCCACGGTGCTCACCGCAACCACCGCAAGCCCGGTTCGATCGGCGCCTCGGCCACTCCGAGCCGCGTCTTCAAGGGCATGCGCATGGCTGGCCGCATGGGTGGCGAGCGCGTGACCGTCCTCAACCTGACGGTGCACGCCATCGACGCCGACAAGGGTCTGCTGCTCATCAAGGGTGCAGTGCCCGGTGCGCGTGGCCGCCTCGTTTACGTCCGCAACGCAGTGAAGGGTGCCTGATCATGGCTGACTCGACTCTCGCGCTCGACGTCCACACCACCTCCGGCAAGTCCGCCGGCACGGTGCAGCTCCCCGCGGAGCTGTTCGACGTCAAGACGAACATTCCCCTCATCCACCAGGTCGTCGTCGCGCAGCTCGCGGCGGCTCGCCAGGGAACCCACTCGACCAAGCGTCGTGGCGAGGTCTCCGGTGCAGGCCGCAAGCCCTTCAAGCAGAAGGGCACGGGTAACGCCCGGCAGGGTTCCATCCGCGCGCCTCAGATGACCGGCGGTGGCATCGTCCACGGCCCGAAGCCGCGTGACTACTCGCAGCGCACGCCCAAGAAGATGGTTGCTGCAGCGCTCCTCGGAGCACTGAGCGACCGCGCTCGTGGCGAGCGTCTCCACGTCGTGGAGACCTTCGGCATCGAGGGTGCTCCGTCGACCAAGGCAGCCGCATCGGTGCTCACCGGTCTCGGCGCTATCAAGAATGTCCTGGTCGTGGTCACCCGTGACGACGAACTGACTGCCAAGAGCGTGCGCAACCTCGGTTACGTCCACACGCTGCCGGCCGACCAGCTCAACGCGTACGACGTTCTCGTCTCCGACGACATCGTCTTCACGCAGCCGGCATTCGATGCGTTCGTCGCCGCGAAGTCCGGCACCGCAGGGAAGGAAGACAACTGATGGCCGTCAACAAGGACCCGCGCGACATCATCATCAAGCCGATCGTCTCTGAAAAGAGCTACGGCCTGATCGACGAGGGCAAGTACACGTTCCTCGTGGACCCGCGCGCCACCAAGACCGAGATCAAGCTCGCGATCGAGAAGATCTTCGACGTCAAGGTCGCCGCCGTCAACACGATCAACCGCGTCGGCAAGGCCCGTCGCACCCGCTTCGGCACGGGAAAGCGCAAGGACACCAAGCGCGCCATCGTGACCCTGAAGTCGGGCACCATCGACATCTTCACGGCCGTCGGCTGAGGGCCTGGATAGAGGACTAGAACACAATGGCTATTCGTAAGTACAAGCCCACGACGCCGGGCCGCCGCGGCTCGTCAGTGGCTGACTTCGCTGAGATCACCCGATCGACGCCGGAGAAGTCGCTGCTACGCCCGCTCGCGAAGACCGGTGGTCGTAACAACCAGGGCCGCATCACGACCCGTCACATCGGTGGTGGACACAAGCGCCAGTACCGCGTCATCGACTTCCGTCGTGACGACAAGGACGGCGTCAACGCCAAGGTCGCTCACATCGAGTACGACCCCAACCGCACCGCCCGCATCGCACTGTTGCACTACTTCGACGGCGAGAAGCGCTACATCCTCGCGCCGAACCGCCTTCGTCAGGGCGACATCATCGAGTCGGGTGCATCGGCTGACATCAAGCCGGGCAACAACCTGCCCCTGCGTAACATCCCGACCGGTACCGTGATCCACGCGATCGAGCTCCGCCCCGGTGGCGGCGCAAAGCTCGCGCGCTCGGCCGGAGCCGCGGTTCGCCTCGTTGCCAAGGATGGCCCGTACGCGCAGCTTCGCCTGCCTTCGGGTGAGATCCGCAACGTCGACGCGCGGTGCCGTGCGACGATCGGCGAGGTCGGCAACGCCGAGCAGTCGAACATCAACTGGGGCAAGGCCGGCCGTAAGCGCTGGAAGGGCGTGCGCCCGACCGTTCGTGGTGTCGCCATGAACCCGGTCGACCACCCGCACGGTGGTGGTGAAGGCAAGACCTCCGGTGGACGCCACCCGGTCACGCCGTGGGGACAGGCAGAGGGACGTACCCGCCACCCCAACAAGGAAAGCGACAAGTACATCGTCCGCCGGCGCAATGTCGGCAAGAAGCGGAAGTAGGTAGGAACCGAAGATGCCTCGCAGTCTTAAGAAGGGCCCCTTCGTCGACGAACACCTGCTCCGTAAGGTGGTCGCCCAGAACGAAGCCGGCACCAAGAACGTCATCAAGACCTGGTCTCGTCGTTCGATGATCGTCCCCGCCATGCTGGGTCACACGATCGCCGTTCACGACGGACGCAAGCACATTCCTGTGTTCGTGTCCGAGACCATGGTCGGTCACAAGCTGGGCGAGTTCGCGCCCACCCGCACCTTCCGCGGCCACGAGAAGGACGACAAGAAGGGCCGCCGCCGCTAAGCGGTGGTGTCCGGAGAGGATAAGAGGAGGAAAGTCATGGTGGATTCCATCGCACGCGTGAAGCACATTCGCGTGACCCCTCAGAAGGCTCGTCGTGTCGTCGCGCTCATTAAGGGCAAGCAGGCGCAGGAGGCCTTGGCCATCCTGAAGTTCGCGCCGCAGGGTGCGAGTGAGCCGATCTACAAGCTCGTTGCCTCGGCGATCGCGAACGCACGTGTCGCGGCCGACAAGGACGGCGAGTACTTGGACGAGCAGGACCTGTACGTGAAGAACGCGTATGTCGACGAGGGCACGACGCTCAAGCGTTTCCGCCCCCGCGCCCAGGGCCGTGCATCGCAGATCAAGAAGCGCACGAGCCACATCACGGTCGAACTGGCCACGCCCGAGGTTGCTGAAGCCTCGGCGACGAGCAACAAGAAGGCGAGCAAGTAATGGGACAGAAAGTCAGCCCCTACGGCTTCCGCCTCGGCATCACGACGGACCACGTGTCCCGTTGGTTCTCGGACTCCAACAAGCCGGGCCAGCGCTACGCCGACTACGTGGCCGAGGACGTCAAGATCCGCAAGCTCCTGCAGTCGAACCTCGACCGCGCGGGCATCAGCCGGATCGAGATCGAGCGCACCAAGGACCGTGTGCGCGTCGACATCCACACCGCCCGTCCGGGCATCGTGATCGGTCGCCGTGGCGCCGAGGCTGAGCGCATTCGCGCTGACCTCGAGAAGCTCACCGGCAAGCAGATCCAGCTGAACATCCTCGAGGTGAAGAACCCCGAGGCAGATGCTCAGCTGGTCGCGCAGGGCATCGCTGAGCAGCTCAGCGCTCGCGTGGCGTTCCGCCGCGCGATGCGCAAGGGCCTCCAGGGTGCGCAGCGCGCCGGCGCCAAGGGCGTCCGGATCCAGGTTTCGGGCCGCCTCGGTGGCGCTGAAATGAGCCGTTCGGAGTTCTACCGCGAGGGTCGTGTGCCGCTGCACACACTGCGCGCGAACATCGACTACGGCTTCTACGAGGCCAAGACGACCTTCGGTCGTATCGGCGTCAAGGTCTGGATCTACAAGGGCGACCTCACCAACAAGGAACTCGCGCGTGAGCAGGCAGGGCAGAAGCCCTCCCGCGAACGCAGTGACCGCCGCCGTGGTCCTCGCAACGAGGCCCCGGTCGCAGAAGGAGCGTCTGCCTGATGCTTATTCCCCGTAAGGTCAAGTACCGCAAGCAACACCACCCGAAGCGTGATGGTGCCGCCACTGGTGGAACGAAGGTTTCGTTCGGCGAGTACGGCATCCAGGCGCTCACCCCCGCTTACGTGACAAACCGTCAGATCGAGTCCGCTCGTATCGCGATGACCCGTCACATCAAGCGTGGTGGAAAGGTGTGGATCAACATCTACCCCGACCGACCGCTCACCAAGAAGCCGGCCGAAACCCGCATGGGTTCCGGTAAGGGCTCGCCGGAGTGGTGGGTCGCCAACGTCAAGCCGGGTCGCGTCCTCTTCGAGGTCGCCGGTGTCAACGAGGAACTCGCTCGTGAAGCACTGACCCGTGCCATCCACAAGCTGCCCCTGAAGGCACGCATCATCAAGCGCGAGGAGGGCGACGCGTAATGGCTGTCGGCACCAAGACGCTCGCACCGAGCGAGCTCGATACGTTCGAAGACCAGCGCCTCGTCGAGGAGCTGCGCCGCGCCAAGGAAGAGCTGTTCAACCTGCGCTTCCAGTCGGCGACCGGCCAGCTCGACAGCCACGGCCGCATCCGTGCGGTCAAGCGCGACATCGCGCGGCTGTACACCGTCATTCGCGAGCGTGAGCTTGGCATCCGTGCCACGCCCGCTCCGACCGAGACGGCGACGAAGGCCAAGAAGAGCAAGGCGAAGAAGGCGGACGAGTCCGCTGACGCCGTGAAGGAAGAGGCCGAGTAATGGCTGAGACCAAGGACCAGAAGGCCACCGAGGCCACGGAGGTCGTCGAGCACGCAGAACACGACGTGCGCGACCCCAACGCCCGTGGTTACCGCAAGGCCCGCCGCGGTTACGTCGTCAGCGACAAGATGGACAAGACCATCGTCGTCGAGGTCGAGGACCGCGTGAAGCACCCGCTGTACGGCAAGGTCATGCGTCGCACCTCGAAGGTCAAGGCGCACGACGAGTCCAACTCGGCCGGCATCGGTGACCTCGTCATCATCAACGAGACCCGTCCGCTGAGCGCTACCAAGCGCTGGCGCCTCGTGGAGATTCTGGAGAAGGCCAAGTGATTCAGACCGAGTCCCGCATCAAGGTCGCCGACAACACGGGCGCCAAGGAGCTGCTCACCATCCGCGTGCTCGGTGGTTCCAACCGCCGTTACGCCGGATTGGGTGACACCATCGTGGCAACCGTCAAGGACGCGATCCCTGGTGGCAACGTCAAGAAGGGCGACGTCGTCAAGGCGGTCGTCGTTCGCACAGTCAAGGAGACCCGTCGTCCCGATGGGTCCTACATCAAGTTCGACGAGAACGCAGCCGTCATCCTGAAGGCAGACGGGGAGCCCCGTGGCACCCGCATCTTCGGGCCGGTCGGTCGCGAGCTTCGTGACAAGAAGTTCATGAAGATCGTCTCGTTGGCCCCGGAGGTCATCTGATCATGGCGAACATCAAGAAGGGTGACCTGGTTCAGGTCATCTCGGGCCCCAAGCCCGAGCGCGGCGGAGACCGCGGCAAGCAGGGCAAGGTCCTCGAGGTCCTTGTCGAGCAGGACCGTGTGATCGTCGAAGGCGTGAACTACGTCACCAAGCACAACCGCGTGGGCCAGTCCCAGCGCGGAAGCAAGACGGGCGGCATCGAAACGATGGAAGCCCCGATTCACATTTCGAACGTCGCCCTGGTCGACCCCGAGACGAAGAAGCCGACCCGTATCGGCCGTCGCGTTGAGGAGCAGACCAAGGATGGCGTCAAGCGCACCGTTCGTGTGCGTTTCGCGAAGAAGAGCGGTAAGGACCTCTGATGAGCACCACCACTGCCGCGGCGGCTGGCAAGATCCAGCCCCGCCTGAAGCAGAAGTACCAAGGCGAGATCAAGAAGGCTCTGCAGGATGAGTTCGGTTACACGAACGTCATGCAGATTCCGAGCTTGGTCAAGGTTGTCGTCAACACCGGTGTCGGTGAGGCAGCTCGCGACAGCAAGGTGATCGACGGCGCGGTTGCTGACCTCGTCAAGATCACCGGCCAGAAGCCGATCGTCACGAAGGCCCGCAAGTCGATCGCGCAGTTCAAGCTGCGTGAAGGACAGGCCATCGGCGCGCACGTCACCCTCCGCGGTGACCGCGCGTGGGAGTTCGTCGACCGTCTCGTCAACCTCGCCCTGCCGCGCATCCGCGACTTCCGCGGCCTGTCGCCCAAGCAGTTCGATGGGCACGGCAACTACACCTTCGGTCTCCAGGAGCAGTCCGTGTTCCACGAGATCGACCAGGACAAGATCGACCGCGTCCGCGGCTTCGACATCACTGTCGTCACCACCGCGAAGACCGATGACGAGGGACGCGCACTCCTGCGCCAGCTCGGATTCCCCTTCAAGGCGGACGACGCACAGAACTGACCTGCCCGAAAGGGCACACCACCACAGGTCGGCGTTCTTGTAAAGGGCGTCGAAACCTGGTGAACAAAGGAAAAACACATGACAATGACAGACCCGGTCGCAGACATGCTGACCCGTCTGCGCAACGCGAACTCGGCGCACCACGACTCTGTGTCGCTGCCGAGTTCGAAGCTGAAGACCCACATCGCTGAGATCCTCCAGCAGGAGGGCTACATCTCCGACTGGGAGGTCACCGAAGCACGCGTCGGCCAGACCCTCACGCTCACGCTGAAGTACGGCCCGAACCGCGAGCGGTCGATCGCCGGAATCAAGCGCGTGTCGAAGCCCGGCCTGCGCGTTTACGCGAAGTCGAACGAGCTCCCCACGGTGCTCGGTGGTCTCGGCGTCGCGATCCTGTCCACCTCCTCTGGCCTCCTCACGGACCGCCAGGCTGAGCAGAAGGGCGTCGGTGGGGAAGTCCTCGCCTACGTGTGGTGATCTGACATGTCGCGTATTGGACGTCTCCCCATTGACATCCCCTCGGGCGTGACCGTTGCGGTCGACGGAGCTACCGTCGCCGTCAAGGGCCCCAAGGGAGAACTCACCCTGACCGTCGCGAAGCCGATCGAGGTTTCCGTCGACGAGGGCCAGGTTGTTGTGTCTCGTCCCGACGACGAGCGTGAGTCGCGTGCACTGCACGGCCTCACCCGCAGCCTGATCAACAACAACATCATCGGCGTGACCCAGGGCTACGCCAAGGGTCTCGAAGTCGTCGGCACCGGTTACCGCGTGCAGCAGAAGGGCAGCAACATCGAGTTCGCTCTCGGCTTCTCGCACCCCGTCGTCGTGGAGCCGCCGGCTGGCATCACCTTCACGGTGGAGGGCAACAACAAGGTCACCGTCAGCGGCATCGACAAGCAGGCCGTGGGCGAAGTAGCCGCCAACATCCGCAAGATCCGTAAGCCCGAGCCGTACAAGGGCAAGGGTGTGCGCTACGCCGGCGAGGTCATCCGCCGCAAGGCCGGAAAGGCTGGTAAGTAATCATGGCTGTGAAGTCGAAGTCCGACGCTCGTCAGCGTCGTCACGCACGTCTTCGCAAGAAGATCGTCGGCACCGAGGCGCGTCCGCGCCTGGTCGTCACCCGCTCGGCCCGCCACGTGTTCGTGCAGCTGGTCGACGACAGCAAGGGTCACACCGTCGCATCCGCGTCGAGCCTCGAAGCGGACCTGCGTTCGTTCGACGGTGACAAGACCGCCAAGGCTCGTAAGGTCGGCGAAATCGTCGCTGAGCGTGCCAAGAAGGCCGGTGTCTCCGAGGTCATCTTCGACCGCGGTGGCAACCGCTACGCGGGCCGTGTCGCGGCGATCGCCGATGGCGCCCGTGAAGGAGGGCTGAGCCTGTGAGCGAAACAGTGAACAACAACGGAGAAGGCCAAGTGACCGAGCAGACCGCTCCCGCCGAGCAGACCGCCGGCACCGCGCCCGCCGAGCAGACTGCTGGCACCGCGCCCGCCGAGCGCGAGGGCCGCGAGCCCCGCCGTGGTGGCCGCGAGCGCAACAACAACCGCGACCGTGGTGGCCGCGACCGTGGGGACAGCCAGTTCCTTGAGCGTGTCGTGACCATCAACCGCGTGTCGAAGGTCGTGAAGGGTGGACGTCGGTTCAGCTTCACCGCGCTCGTCGTCGTCGGTGACGGCAACGGACTCGTCGGCGTCGGCTACGGCAAGGCGCGTGAGGTTCCTCTCGCCATCTCCAAGGGTGTCGAGGAAGCTAAGCGCAACTTCTTCCGGGTACCGCGCGTCGGCTCGACCATTCCGCACCCCGTCCAGGGTGAGGCTGCCGCGGGCGTCGTTCTCCTTCGTCCCGCAGCCGCCGGTACCGGTGTTATCGCCGGTGGTCCCGTCCGTGCCGTTCTCGAGTGCGCCGGCATCCACGACGTCCTCTCGAAGTCGCTCGGTTCGTCGAACACGATCAACATCGTGCACGCGACCGTCGAGGCCCTCAAGCAGCTTGAGGAGCCGCGTGCGGTTGCCGCGCGCCGTGGCCTGGACTTCGACCAGGTCGCCCCGGCCCGGCTTATCCGTGCGGAGGCAGAGGCCGCCCAGGAGCAGAAGGTAGGTGCGTGATGGCCGCCCGTTTGAAGGTCACGCAGATCAAGTCCAAGGTGAGCGAAAAGCAGAACCAGCGTGACACGCTGCGTTCGCTCGGTCTGAAGCGGATCGGCGACTCCGTCGTCCGTCCCGACGACGCGCAGACGCGCGGATACGTTCGGACCGTCGCACACCTCGTCAGCATCGAGGAGATCAACTGATGGCTGAGAAGAAGCCCGCCGCCAAGAAGGCGGCTGCCAGCAAGGATGAGGCGCAGTCGCGTCCCGGCGTCCTGAAGGTCCACCACCTGCGTCCGGTCCCCGGCGCCAACACCGCGAAGACCCGTGTCGGTCGCGGTGAGGGCTCGAAGGGCAAGACCGCGGGCCGCGGCACCAAGGGAACCAAGGCGCGCTACCAGGTGCGCCCAGGATTCGAGGGTGGCCAGACGCCGCTGCACATGCGGACGCCGAAGCTGCGCGGGTTCAAGAACCCGTTCCGCGTCGAGTACCAGGTCGTGAACCTGGACAAGCTCGCGGAGCTGTACCCCACCGGTGGCGACGTCACCGTGAGCGACCTCGTCGCCAAGGGTGCCGTCCGTAAGAATGAGAAGGTCAAGGTGCTCGGCACCGGCGACATCACCGTCGCGCTGACCGTCCAGGTCGACAAGGTCTCGGGCTCGGCAGAGCAGAAGATCGTCGCCGCAGGCGGTTCGATCAAGTAACAACCGCATCGGGGGTTGAAGCATTCGCTTCGACCCCCGATCGGCCGTTCGGCCCCCATCGCCCTCGAAAGCGATTCTGAGGCCCCGCTCGGCTAACCTGGACGATGGTGACCTCTCGAGGCACCGCAGTCCCACGGGAGGATTCCTTTGTTCAGCGCCATCGCGCGGGTGTTCCGCACCCCCGATCTTCGACGCAAGATCGGGTTCACACTGGCGATCATCGCCATTTATCGTCTCGGTGCCCACGTCCCCACACCGTTCGTGAGTTTCCCGAACGTTCAAAGCTGTCTCGACCAGACCGGAACCACCGAGGGCCTCCTCTCCCTCGTGAACCTCTTCTCCGGTGGCGCGCTCATGCAGCTGTCGATCTTTGCGCTGGGGGTCATGCCCTACATCACCGCGACGATCATCGTGCAGCTGCTTCGCGTGGTGATCCCGCACTTCGAGACGCTGTACAAAGAGGGCCAGTCCGGCCAGGCGAAGCTCACTCAGTACACGCGGTATCTGACGATCGCCCTCGCGCTGCTGCAGTCGACCACCCTGGTGACCGTTGCCCGCTCTGGGCAGCTCTTCCCGAACACCGGCATTGCCGAGTGTGACGCGCTGCTGACCAACGAGTCGTGGTGGGCAGCGCTCCTCATGATCATCACGATGACGGCCGGCACCGGCCTCATCATGTGGTTCGCAGAGATGGTGACCGAGCGTGGTGTCGGCAACGGCATGTCGCTGCTCATCTTCGTCTCCATTGCCGCGACATTCCCCGCCGCGCTGTGGGGAATCGCACAGACCAACGGCTTCGAGATCTTCCTGCTTGTCTTGGCCGTCGGAATCGTTGTCGTCGCGCTCGTCGTGTTCGTCGAGCAATCACAACGTCGGATTCCCGTCCAGTACGCCAAGCGCATGGTCGGCCGGCGAACGGTCGGTGGCACCAACACCTACATCCCGATCAAGGTGAACATGGCCGGTGTCGTGCCCGTCATCTTCGCGTCGTCGCTGCTGTACATCCCCGCGCTGATCGCGCAGTTCAACATGCAGCCCGACGCGAACGGCAACGTTCCCGGCTGGGTCGCGTGGATCCAGCAGTACTTCCAGACCGGGGACCACCCGCTCTACATGGCGGTGTACTTCCTCCTGATCGTCGGTTTCACCTACTTCTATGTCGCCATCACGTTCAATCCCGTCGATGTCGCCGACAACATGAAGAAGTACGGCGGATTCATTCCCGGGATCCGTGCCGGGCGCCCGACCGCCGAGTACCTGGACTACGTCCTCACTCGCATCACGTTGCCCGGGTCGATCTACCTCGGTCTCATCGCGTTGATTCCGCTGGTCGCACTGGCCACGGTCGGGGCGAACCAGAACTTCCCGTTCGGCGGTGCGTCGATCCTCATCATCGTCGGTGTGGGGCTGGACACCGTGAAGCAGATCGACGCGCAGCTCCAGCAGCGCCACTATGAAGGGCTCCTCCGATGACCGACACCGCGCAGACGACCACCCCCGCACGGCTTCTCATCATCGGTCCGCAGGGCTCTGGCAAGGGCACCCAGGCAGCCCGCATCACGGAACTGCTGAGCATCCCGGCGATCTCCACCGGCGACCTGTTCCGTGCTCACGTCAAGAATGAGACCGATCTGGGCAAGCAGGTCAAGGCTGTGCTCGACCGCGGCGAGCTTGTCACCGACGACATGACGTTCTCGCTCGTGCGTGATCGCCTGAACGAAGGCGACACGGGCAACGGGTTTCTGCTGGATGGCTTCCCGCGCAATGCGGCCCAGGTCACTCTGCTCGATGAGTTCCTGACCCCGCGTCAGGAGGAGTTGACCGCGGTCATCGAGCTCGGGGTTCCCCGGGAGGTGTCGATCGATCGGCTCTTCCAGCGGGCGCAGGAGCAGGGCCGCACGGACGACACCGAAGAGGTCATCAGCAAGCGACTGGAGATCTACGAGAAGGAAACCGCACCCATCCTCGACGTGTACCGCTCTCGTGGCCTCGTCGACACCGTCGACGGCGTCGGATCTCTGGAAGAAGTCACCGCGCGAATCGTCGGTGCGCTCAGCACACGCGGCATCGCCGCCTCCTGACGTGTGGCGCTCGCTCTATAAGACTCCCGCGCAGCTTCGGGGGATGGTTGAGCCCGGCCTCATCACCGCAGCAGCGCTTGACGCCGTCGCCGCGGCCATCGCGCCCGGAGCGACGACGGGTGAGCTCGACGCGATCGCCGACCAGGTGGTCACCGCACGGGGGGCCGAGTCGAACTTCAAGCTCGTTCGCGGCTACCGCCACACCACGTGCATCTCCGTCAACCGCGAGGTGGTCCACGGCATCCCGGGCTCTCGCGTGCTCGCGCCGGGCGACATCGTGTCGGTCGACGCCGGCGCGAAGTTCCGCGGCTGGAACGGCGATAGCGCACGCACATTCGTCGTTCCCGGGGGAGAAGACGCCGATCTGGTCGCCTCCCGGGAGCGCCTGTCCGCGGTGACCGAACGGTCGCTCTGGGCAGGCATCGCTGCGCTCGCGTCCGCGTCGCATGTCGGTGAGATCGGAGCCGCGGTGCAAGGCGCGATCGAAGCCTCCGGCGAGGACTATGGCATCCTTCGCGACTACGTCGGGCACGGAATCGGTCGCAAGATGCACGAGTCGCCGACCGTGTTCAACTACCGGGTCGACGATCTCGGTCCCGAGATCAAGCCGGGCCTGTGTGTCGCGATCGAACCGATGATCGTGACGGGCTCTGACGCGACACTCGTCGAGGACGATGGGTGGACGGTCTCGACCGTGGACGGCGGTGACGGCTCACATTGGGAACATAGCGTCGCCGTGCACGATGGAGGCATCTGGGTCCTCACAGCCGCTGACGGCGGCGCTTCAGGGCTGTCCGATTTCGGCATCGTTCCCGTGCCGATCGGCTCATAACTTCAGTATTCGACGGAAAGGTGGCGGCGCGTGGCGACGCAGGCGGGTAAGGCGAACTGGTTCGCGATCTGGGTGAGTGCCGGCGTGGTCGCACTCCTCGTTGTCGTACTGGTCGCGGTGGTCTGGATGAACAACCAGGCGTCGGCGCCGGCGGCACGGCCCGACAGTGCCGGGATCAATCAGACCTCCGGCGCGGTGGAAGTGGGTGGCGGCGACAGCGCTGTGGACATCTACTTCGACTTCTACTGCCCGCACTGCCAGGAGTTCGAGAGTGTGTACGGCGATACTCTGACCGATGAGCTCGAGGCTGGATCCATCACGCTCAACCTGCACCCGGTGGCGCTCAGCGGCTTGAATGCTGCGTCCGGGACGGACTTCTCCAAGCGTGCCTCCAACGCGATGTATTGCGTGGCCGCCGCCGAGCCCACGGCTGCCTACCCGTTCTACACGTCGTTGTTCGCACAGAACCCGAGCGGTGAGGGTCTCACCGATGCGGAACTGATCGGCTTGGCAGAGAGCGCCGGCGCGACCGGTATCGACAGCTGCGTCTCCGACCGCGAGTGGGATGACCTGGTCAGCGAGCAGACGCAGTCGATCCCCGCCAACCCGGACACCGGCGACGCGGGTACCCCGACGGTCCTCGTCAACGACGAGTACCTGACCCTCACCGGCGACCCCGCCGCCGACATCACCGCCCGCATCGGCTGATCCCCGTCGCGCGCGTCCGCGTACCCTTACCGCGAGACTGCTCACCCGTGTCGAGACTGCAGTAACCACCACGCGTCTCACCGCGGGCGTGCAGTCTCGTGGTTTCGGGGAAGGGCACCCTACGCGTCAGGTTGCCGAGTTGTCAATCGGGGCGTATACTCGACATTTGGTGCTTTGCGCCTCTTTGGCGTGTTTCCGCACCAGCAAACCCACCCACCGCAGACCGACCGGTATGCACAAAGCGTAAGCGAGGCTATGGCGAAAAAAGACGGTGTCATCGAGATTGAGGGCACGATTTCCGAGGCGCTGCCCAACGCGATGTTTCGCGTTGAGTTGACGAACGGACACAAGGTCCTTGCCACGATCTCCGGCAAGATGCGACAGAACTACATCCGCATCATCCCCGAAGACCGCGTCGTTGTAGAGCTCAGCCCCTACGACCTCACGCGCGGACGCATCGTCTACCGCTACCGCTAAACCGGTCGAGAAGTAACGGCCCGTGCGTGCACGGGTACGAAGACAGCGAACAGGAAGAACAATGAAGGTCAAGCCCTCGGTTAAGCCGATCTGCGACCACTGCAAGGTCATCCGCCGCCACGGCCGCGTCATGGTCATCTGCAAGTCGAACCCGCGCCACAAGCAGCGCCAGGGTTGATACAACGCGGCGTGAGCCGCACTCATAACTCAATACACAACAACGGCAGGATCAGAACCTCCTCGGAGGGGACACCTCGGGGCGGAGGCCCGGGCACCGATCCTGCTCCACACCTCCACAACACTCCAGGAGAACCGCATGGCACGTCTTGCCGGCGTTGACATCCCGCGCGATAAGCGCGTGGTGATCGCACTCACGTACATCTACGGCGTTGGCCGTACCCGCGCCCAGGAGATCCTCGCTGAGACGAAGATCGACGGCAACATCCGCGTCAAGGACCTCAGCGACGACCAGCTCGTCGCGCTCCGTGACTTCATCGAAGCCACCTACAAGGTGGAGGGTGACCTCCGCCGTGAAGTGGCTGCCGACATCCGCCGCAAGGTCGAGATCGGCTCCTACGAAGGCCTCCGCCACCGTCGCGGCCTTCCGGTGCGCGGTCAGCGCACGAAGACCAACGCGCGTACGCGTAAGGGTCCCAAGAAGACGGTCGCCGGCAAGAAGAAGGCCGGCCGTTAAGGCCCGCCCGCGTTAGGAGAAACTCATGGCACAGGCCAAGTCTGCGGCGCGCAAGCCGCGTCGCAAGGAAAAGAAGAACATCGCGCTGGGTCAGGCCCACATCAAGTCGACGTTCAACAACACCATCGTTTCGATCACCGACCCCCAGGGCGCTGTCATCAGCTGGGCATCCTCGGGTGGCGTCGGGTTCAAGGGCTCGCGCAAGTCGACCCCGTATGCCGCCGGTATGGCCGCCGAATCGGCTGCCCGTCAGGCTGCGGAGCACGGCGTCAAGAAGGTCGACGTTCTCGTGAAGGGTCCGGGTTCGGGCCGCGAGACCGCGATCCGTTCGCTCCAGGCCGCTGGCCTCGAGGTGGGGTCCATCCAGGACGTCACCCCGCAGGCGCACAACGGCTGCCGTCCGCCTAAGCGTCGGCGCGTCTGAACCGGTGCCCCGCCTCCGCGGGGCCCGGTCCTCACACCTTTTCGCGGGCACGCCGTGTCCGCCAGACGACAACTCAACACCTCAGCTACTGCACGTGTCATATAGCGGGCACGTGATGGAAAGGAACACATAGTGCTCATCGCACAGCGTCCCACCCTTACCGAGGAGAAGATCGGCGAGTTCCGCAGCCGGTTCGTGATCGAGCCGCTCGAGCCCGGCTTCGGTTACACCATCGGTAACGCGCTTCGTCGCAGCCTCCTCTCGTCGATCCCCGGTGCGGCTGTCACCGGAATTCGCATCGACGGAGTGCTGCACGAGTTCAGCACGATCCCCGGGGTCAAGGAGGATGTCACCGAGATCATCCTCAACATCAAGCAGCTCGTCGTCTCCAGCGAGCGCGACGAGCCGATCACGGCGTACCTGCGCAAGACCGGCGCCGGCGAAGTGACCGCGGCCGACATCTCCGCACCCGCCGGTGTCGAGGTTCACAACCCGGAGCTCGTCATCGCGACGCTCAACGACTCGGCAAAGTTCGAGCTTGAGCTGACGATCGAGCGTGGCCGCGGCTACGTCTCGGCCACCCAGAACCGCAACGAGTACGCCGAAGTGGGCGCCGTGCCCATCGACTCGATCTACTCGCCGGTTCTCAAGGTCAGCTACCGCGTCGACGCCACCCGTGCGGGCGAGCGAACTGACTTCGACAAGCTCGTCCTGGACGTCGAGACCAAGTCCTCCATCGCGCCGCGCGACGCGGTCGCATCGGCTGGCCGCACGCTCACCGAGCTCTTCGGCCTCGCACGCGAGCTGAACGTCGAGGCGGAAGGTATCGAGATCGGTCCCGCTCCGGTCGCCGAGGTCCTCACCAACGAGCTCTCGATGCCAATCGAAGACCTTGACCTGTCGGTCCGGTCCTACAACTGCCTCAAGCGTGAGGGCATCAACACGGTGTCCGAGCTGGTCGCCCTCTCCGAGACGCAGCTGATGAACATCCGCAACTTCGGTCAGAAGTCCGTCGACGAGGTGCGCGACAAGCTCACCTCTCTCGGCCTTTCGCTGAAGGATTCCGTTCCCGGCTTCGATGGCGCCCACTTCTACGGCGGCTACGACGACGAGAACGCGTAATTCCGACGCCTCGCTGACACCGACTTCTTTCCCTCTGGAGTAACGAAATGCCTAAGCCCACGAAGGGTCCCCGCCTCGGCGGCGGTCCTGCACACGAGCGCCTGCTGCTGGCCAACCTGGCTGCTGCGCTGTTCACCCACAAGTCGATCACGACGACGGAGACGAAGGCCAAGCGCCTGCGTCCCCTCGCCGAGCGTCTCGTCACCTTCGCCAAGCGCGGAGACCTTCACTCCCGCCGTCGCGTCGCGTCGGTCATCGGTGACAAGAACGTTGTGCACGTCTTGTTCACTGAGATCGCACCGCTCGTGGCCGACCGTCAGGGTGGCTACACGCGCATCACGAAGATCGGTAACCGCAAGGGCGACAACGCACCTCTCGCGGTGATCGAGCTCGTCCTTGAGCCGGTCAACCCGAAGCCGAAGTCGTCCGCAAAGGCCGAGGCTGCTGCAGCCCCGGTCGAGGAGACCCCGGTTGAAGAGACCACTGAGGCCGAGGCGACGCCCGTCGAGGACGCAGACGCCACGGCAACGGAGGTCCCCACGGAGACCGAGTCTGAGCTCGAAGAGGCCGTCGCACCTGCGCAGGCCGACGACGAGACCAAGGCCTGACGCACCGCCGCTGCACGAGAGCCCGCACCTGCCGAGGTGCGGGCTTTCGTCGTTTCGTCGTGAGGCGTCTTCCCGAAGCAGGTCGGTCATTCGCCGCTCGGTAGACTTCCGGGGTGCGACTCCGGATCGATCTTGCCTATGACGGCTCGGACTTTCGCGGCTGGGCGCGCCAGCCTGGACTGCGGACCGTGCAGGGCGTCCTCGAACAGGCCCTCGGGCGAATCCTCGGAGGCACCCCGCAACTCGTGGTTGCCGGTCGCACCGACGCGGGCGTCCATGCGTCAGGTCAGGTCGCCCACCTCGATCTCGACGACGCGCAGCAGCGCCGTCTCGCGTCGGGACGGACGGGAACGGCTCAGTCCCTCGCCCATCGAGTCAACGGAGTGCTGGGCGCGTACCCCGATGTGATCGTGCGCGCGACCCAGGCCGCACCGGAGGGGTTCGACGCACGGTTCTCTGCGAACTCGCGCACGTACGAGTACCGCATCGCCGACGGGATCACCGGGTATGACCCTCTTGAACGTCATCGGACCACGAGCGTCACAGGCCAGCTCAACCTGGGGACGATGAACGAGGCGTCCGCGAGGCTCATCGGCCTGCACGATTTTGCGGCGTACTGCAAGCCGCGACCGGAAGCGACGACGATCCGTACTCTGCTTGAGTTCTCGTGGCGACGCGATTCACGCGGTGTGCTCGTGGCGCGTCTGAAGGCGGATGCCTTCTGTCACAGCATGGTCCGCGCGCTGGTCGGGGCGTGTGCGGCAGTGGGGGAGGGCAGAATCACGCCTTCCGACGTCGAGCAGATCCGGGACGGGGGGGAACGCTCGAGCATGCACAAGGTGCTGGCCGCGCGTGGGCTCACCCTCATTGAGGTCGGGTACCCAGGCGATGATCTTCTTGCGGCCCGCGCCGACCAGACCCGTGCCCGTCGCTCGCTCGACGGATGAGACCTCCGCAACCTCATCCGCTTCTTCCGGGTGATCCCGAGAAAAACCATGGTCGTCGCCCATCGCGGCGGATTACAGTGGAGCCACCATGAGGGTCATCTCGTACAATCTGCGCAAACACCGTGCGGTCAATGAGCTAGAGAATCTCGTCGACTCGCACGGGGCAGACATCCTGTGCCTGCAAGAGGCCTCGACGGAGGCGATCCCCGACCGAATCGGTGGCCTCACGCTCGCCGATGCGACCAGCGGGAACCGGCTCGGCCTCGCGGTCTACTACCGAGCCAACACCTATCAGTCGCTCAAGGTGCACTCGCTCGCGCTCAAGAAGTCCCTGCACGACCGCGTCCTCAAGCCCGCCGAGGAGCGGATGCTGGGCGTGCATCTGCGCGACATCGATCACGGCAGCGAGCTCATCGTCGCCAGCTTCCACGCCGCGCCGCTGACCGCTCTGAATTCCCTGCGCCGCAAGCAGATCCGCGCGGCGTTGGAGGAATTGGGTAGCCTCGGCGCGGGTCTGCCCGTCCTCATGGTCGGCGACTACAACTACCCGGTTTTCAAAGAGAATCTCGGACAAGACGTGCGCGCTGCGGGATATGAGCTTTCACTGAGCGACTCGCGCACCTACACGCGATACAAGTTCTTCCGCGGACACTACGACTTCGCGACGTCCGTCGGAATCGAGATCGATCGGATCACGACGTTGCCGCAGGGGCGGAGCGACCACCTTCCGATCCTGATCCAGGCTGAAGTTCCCCAACAGATCCGCGCGCAAGCGGGCTAGGGGCGCCCCATCCCGTAGTACTCCCATCCGGCTGCGCGCCACGCGGCAGGGTCGAGGCAGTTGCGCCCGTCCACGATGATGCGTCCGTGCGTCAGGCTCGCGGCATGCTCAGGCGAGAGCTGTCGGCGGTACTCATCCCACTCGGTCACCACGACGACTGCGTCGGCGCCGGTGAGTGCCTCATCGCGGTCCTCGATATAGGTCAGTTGCGGGTGCACGCGACGCGAGTTCTCGATCGCCTGAGGATCGGTCACCACGACGTCGGCACCGAGGCCGCGCAGGCGCACAGCCACATCAAGCGCGGGGGAGTCTCGGATGTCGTCACTGTGCGGCTTGAAAGCGGCACCAAGAACCGCGACACGTTTGCCGTGGACCGAGCCGCCAAGGCTCGAGATGACCAACTGCACGGCACGTTCGCGCCGCCGCAGGTTGATCGCGTCGATCTCTCGGAGGAAGGCGACGGACTCGCCCCGCCCGAGCTCCTCGGCCCGCGCAGAGAACGCCCGGATGTCCTTAGGGAGGCACCCGCCGCCGAAGCCCACACCAGCGCCCAGGAACCGTCGACCGATCCGCGCGTCGTGGCCGATCGCGTCGGCGAGGGCCGTCACGTCGGCCCCGGTGACCTCGGCGATCTCCGCCATCGCGTTGATGAACGAGATTTTCGTCGCCAGGAAGGCGTTCGCGGCGACCTTGACGAGCTCCGCGGTTGCGTAATCGGTGACGATGAAGGGCGTTCCCTTTGCCACGGACGGGTGGTACACCTCACGCAGGATGTCCGCGGCCCGTTCGCCGGCGGAGCCTTCCGGCACGCCAGTGACGAGACGGTCGGGATCGATGGTGTCCTTGACCGCCCATCCTTCGCGGAGGAACTCCGGATTCCAGACCAGCGTGGCACCCTTTTTGGCGATGCGCTCGGCGAGCACAGCCGCCGTTCCGACCGGAACGGTCGACTTGCCCGCGACGATGTCGCCGGGGGACAGGTGCGGCAGGAGGGCGTCGACGGCTGCATTGACATAGGTGAGATCGGCGCCGTAGCCGTCCTTCTGCTGCGGTGTGCCAACTCCGATGAAGTGGACCGCCGCGCCGGCCGCTGCCGCGATGTCCGTCGTGAAGGTCAGGCCGCCCGAAGCGACGCCTTCCGTCAGTATCTCGGGGAGGCCGGGCTCAAAGAACGGGGCGCGACCTTCGCGGAGCGCCGTCACTTTGCTCTCATCGACGTCGATGCCGACGACTTCGTGGCCGATCGATGCCATGGCGGCGGCGTGCACCGCTCCGAGGTACCCACAGCCGATTACCGACAGACGCATAATGCCTCATTCCCCCTCATCCGGACCTTCCTCGAGCGTACCGGCGGGATGTGAGAGGGAGGTAAGAGCGGCCTGAGGCGGTCTTCATCAGCTCGCGCGCGCTCGTCTGCGACAGACAAAGAGAAGGGGTCGGGTCGCGGGGTGCGGCCAAATGCCGTAGGATAGACCCTTGGTGTCCGGATCAACCGAACCGGACCGCGAACGTGAGCCCTCCACCGGAGGCTTTCCCGGCCATCGAGTCGGCAAAGCTCCACGGAGCGGGATTCACGAACCACTCCGTTCGAATCAAGAAAGTAGCACTACTGTGACGCGCACGTACACGCCCAAGGCCGGCGAAGTGACCCGTAACTGGGTCGTCATCGACGCGACCGACGTTGTTCTCGGTCGCCTCGCTTCGCACGCGGCAGCCATCCTCCGCGGCAAGCACAAGCCGACCTTCGCCAACCACATCGACACCGGCGACTTCGTCATCATCGTCAACGCCGGCAAGGTGGCCCTCACCGGTCAGAAGCTTCAGCAGAAGCGCGCCTACCGCCACTCCGGGTACCCGGGTGGCCTGAGCTCGGTGAACTACGCCGAACTGCTCGAGCGCAACCCGGTCCGAGCCGTGGAGAAGGCCGTGCGCGGCATGCTCCCCAAGAACACGCTCGGCCGCCAGCAGCTGTCGAAGCTCAAGGTCTACGCAGGTGCTGAGCACCCGCACGCTGCTCAGCAGCCCACCACGTACACGTTCGACCAGGTCGCCCAGTAAGCGCCGCCGACACCCAAAGGATTTCACTGATGTCGAACATTGACACCACTCCCGACAGCTTCTCCACCGAGACTCCCGCGACCGAAGCGGCCGCGGCCCCTCGTCCGGTCCTCTCCGTCCCCGGCGGTGCCGTCGGTCGTCGCAAGCAGGCCATCGCCCGCGTGCGGCTGATCCCCGGCTCCGGCTCCATCACCATCAACGGCCGTACGTTCGAGGACTACTTCCCGAACAAGCTCCACCAGCAGCTGATCACCGACCCGTTCACGGTGCTTGAGCTGGGCGGCGCATACGACGTCATCGCCCGCATCTCCGGTGGTGGCCCCTCCGGTCAGGCTGGCGCGCTGCGTTTGGGTATCGCCCGCGCGCTCAACGAGATCGACGCGGAGAACAACCGCCCGACCCTGAAGAAGGCTGGCTTCCTCTCGCGCGACGCGCGCGTCAAGGAGCGCAAGAAGGCCGGACTCAAGAAGGCCCGCAAGGCGCCTCAGTACTCGAAGCGCTAAACCACATGGCGCTGTTCGGCACCGACGGTGTTCGGGGGCTGGCCAATGGCACCCTCACCGCCGAGCTGGCACTCTCCCTGGCCCAGGCGACCGCGGTCGTCCTGGGCCAGGGGCGTATCGCCGAGGCGCGGAAGGCCGCGGGGCGACGCCTCACGGCCGTCGTTGCCCGCGACCCTCGCGTATCTGGCGAATTCCTGACCGCCGCCGTCGCCGCGGGCCTCGCCTCCTCCGGGGTCGACGTCCTCGACGCCGGAGTGCTGCCCACGCCGGCGACGGCCTTCCTCATCGCGGACATCGACGCAGACTTCGGCGTCATGATCTCGGCCTCGCACAACCCGGCCGCCGACAACGGCATCAAGATCTTCGCGCGCGGCGGAGTGAAGCTGCCCGATGAGGTCGAGGCGCGCATCGAAGCGGCGATGCGCGGCGAGAAGCTCCAGCCCACCGGCGGTGACGTCGGACGGATTCGCCGCTTCTCCGATGCGGAAGACCGCTACGTCGTCCACTTGCTCGGCTCCCTGCCGAACCGTCTGGACGGCCTCAAAGTCGTTCTAGATTGCGCCCACGGCGCCGCCTCCGGAGTCTCTCCGGAGACTTTTCGCGATGCCGGCGCAAAGGTGACGATCATCGGAGCCGACCCCGATGGGCTCAACATCAACGAGGGCGTCGGTTCTACGCATCTCGACCGTCTCGCCGCGGAGGTCGTGCGTGTCGGCGCCCACGTCGGTATCGCGCACGACGGTGACGCTGATCGGTGCCTTGCGGTCGACGCGGACGGAAACGTCGTCGATGGCGACCGCATCATGGCGATCCTCGCAGTGGCGATGAAGTCTCGCGGGCGTCTCCCGCACGACACGCTCGTTGCCACGGTCATGAGCAACCTCGGTCTCCACCGTGCGATGGCAGAAAACGGCATCACCGTCGAGCAGACCGCGGTCGGCGACCGTTACGTCCTTGAGCGCATGTCCGAGGGAGGGTTCGGCCTCGGCGGCGAACAGAGCGGTCACGTCATCATGAGCGAGTTCGGCACAACCGGAGACGGCGTGCTCACAGGGCTCCACCTCTGCGCGGAAATGGTCCGCCGTCGAGCATCCCTCGCGGAGCTTGCCTCCGTCATGACCGTCTACCCGCAGGTGCTCCTGAACGTACGAGGCGTCGAGCGTTCGCGCGCGACCGATGACGATGTCCTCGCCGCGGTCGCGCGCGCGGAGGAGCAGTTGGGATCCACCGGGCGCGTGCTGCTGCGTCCTTCCGGCACCGAACTCATGGTGCGGGTCATGGTGGAGGCGGAAGACGAAGACGCAGCGCGTCAGATCGCGGAGGAGTTGGCTGCGGTCGTCCGTGGCGAGGGCTCGGCCCACGACAGCGACTCGATGTAACGCAGGAGCACGCCTTCGCGCAGTGCCCAGGGGGAGACCTCAAGCTCATCCACGCCCATCGCCTCCATCGCGGTGTGCACCACGACGGCCCCGGCGACGATCTGGAACGTGCGATCCGCGGTAATCCCGGGGAGCTCCTGCCTCGCGACCGCTGGAATCCTCGCGAGCCGAGGAATCCACCCGCCCAATGCCTGCCGGGGCAAGACCATTCGCGGACTCCCGGACCAGCCTGGCCGGGGAGATCCTGCGAGCTTGGCCAAGGAGCGAATCGCTTTTGATGACCCCACGACGTGATCCGGTCGAGGTTGCGAAGAGAACTGCGCGACGACGGGCGCCAGCACGTCCTCGGCGTGCGCCCGAAGCGCGGCGACTTCGTCCGGACCGGGCGGGTCGGTCGGCAGATACTCCAGGGTCATCCGACCGGCGCCGAGGGGGACGGATGCCGCGACATCGGGAAGCTCGTCGGATCCAGCCGCCAGCTCGAGCGACCCGCCGCCGATGTCGAAGAGGAGGATCTCGCCTGCGGACCAGCCGAACCAGCGACGGACGGCGTGAAACGTGTAGCGCGCCTCGGACTCGCCGCCGAGCACCTGTAGTTCCTGTCCAAGTGCTTCTTCGATGCGGGCGATGACGTCGGCGCCATTGGTCGCTTCGCGCACGGCACTGGTCGCTGTCGCAAGAAGCTCCGAGACCTGCTCCGCCGCAGCAACCTCGCGAGCCACTTTGGCGGCCTGGACGAGCGCCTCGACCCCCTCATCGTTGATGGAGCCGTCCGGGTCGAGGAAGCGCATGAGTCGGAGGACAGTGCGATTGCTCGTCGTCGCCAGCGGTCTCCCGCCGGGCCGGACATCGGCGACCAGCAAGTGGACGGTGTTAGAACCGATGTCGAGGACTCCAAGACGCACGCCCACCAGGGTAGTGCCCGTGTCGCGCACTAACATAGGGGCGTGTCCGTCGCCGCTACCCCACACACCCCCCTGTCGATGTCCCTCTTCCGCGACATCGACCGCGCGGAATGGGCGCGCCTGGCCGTGGGTCAGACCCAGCCGCTGACGGAGACCGAGATCGTGCAGCTGCGTGGCATTGGGGATCGCCTGGATATTGCGGAGGTCCGCGAGGTCTATCTGCCGCTCAGTCGACTGCTCTCCCTCTATGCGAACTCCACCCGCCGCTTGGGGGCCGCGACGTCGGAGTTCCTCGGTGAACCCGACTCGACGACACCGTTCGTTGTCGCGGTCGCCGGTTCCGTCGCGGTCGGAAAGTCGACCATCGCGCGCCTGTTGCGTGAGCTCATGAGTCGATGGTCGACGACGCCGCGCGTGGAGCTGGTCACGACCGACGGCTTCCTCTACCCCAACGCCGAGCTCGAGCGGCGTGGACTGATGGACCGCAAGGGCTTCCCGGAGTCCTACGACCGCCGCGGTCTTGTGGAGTTCCTCACCGCCCTGAAGTCCGGCGAGGATCAGGTCCGCGCCCCGGTGTACTCGCACGTGCGGTACGACATCATCCCGGATGCCCACGTGTCTGTCAGCAAACCAGATGTGGTGATCGTCGAGGGGCTCAACGTCTTGGCACCGCCGCCGTCACCGAATGACCCCGCGGTGAGTGATCTTCTCGACTTCTCGGTCTACGTCGACGCCGATGAAGCGCACATTGCCCGGTGGTACACCGAGCGCTTCCTTACCCTCCGTGAGTCGGCATTCAGCAACCCGCGGTCCTACTTCAAGGTGTTCGCCGAACTCTCCGACGAGGAAGCGGCGCGCACCGCGTCCGGCTACTGGAACGACATCAACCTGCCGAACCTCAAAGAGAACGTCGAACCCACGCGCAACCGGGCGAACCTGATCCTCCGCAAGGGTGCTCAGCACGCCGTGGAACGGATCTATTTGCGCAAGCTCTGATGCGGCTCGTGCCCAGCCTGGCCTCCTAGAATCGGTCCTATGTGTGGAATTGTCGGATACGTCGGCCCTCGCGAAAGCGAGGCCATTCTTCTGTCGGGGCTGGCCCGCCTGGAATACCGGGGCTACGACTCGGCAGGCATCGCCGTGATCGACGCGGACGGCGACCTCGGTTTGCGCAAGCGCGCCGGAAAGCTGAGCGTCCTGCGTGAGGACCTTGACGCACACCCCCTCCCGGCCGGCACCACCGGCATCGGACACACTCGCTGGGCAACGCACGGGGGTCCGACCGACGTCAACGCGCACCCGCACCTGGCTGACCACGAGCAGCTCGCGGTGATCCACAACGGCATCATCGAGAACTACGCGCAGATCAAGGATGAACTGGTCTCCGAGGGCTACTCCTTTCTCAGCGAGACCGACACCGAGGTGGCGGCCGTCTTGCTCGGACGTGAGTTCCGCGCACACGGCGAAGACCTGGTGGCCGCCTTCCGGGCGACCGTGAAGCGCCTCGACGGCGCCTTCACGCTGCTCGCCCTACATCGCGAACAGCCGCACCTCGTCGTTGGCGCCCGCCGCAACTCGCCCCTGGTCATCGGGCTCGGGGAAGGGGAGAACTTCCTCGGCTCGGACGTTGCCGCATTCGTCGAGTACACCCGCAATGCGCTCGCGATCGGTCAGGACCAGATCGTGGCCATCACTCCCGAAGCTGTCACGGTCACCGATTTCGACGGCAACCCCGTCGAGGTCGAGCCGTTCGAGGTGACCTGGGATGCCGCCGCCGCCGAGAAGGGTGGCTGGTCATCCTTCATGGCGAAAGAAGTGTCCGAAGAGCCCGAAGCGGTCGGGAACACGATCCGCGGCCGTGTCCGCGACGGAGTGGTCTCGATTCCCGAGCTCGACGGGCTCGACGATCTCTTCCGCGAGATCAACCGGATCGTCATCATCGCGGCAGGAACGGCGGCGTACGCGGGTCAGGTCGGCAAGTACGCGCTGGAGGAGTGGACGCGAATCCCCGTGGACGTCGAACTCGCGCACGAGTTCCGCTATCGCAATCCCATCCTTGACGAGCGCACTCTCGTGGTCTCCATCAGCCAGTCAGGCGAGACGATGGATACGCTCATGGCCGTCAAGTACGCCGTCGAACGCGGCGCGCGGACACTGTCGATCTGCAACACCCAGGGTGCGACGATCCCGCGCGAGTCCGATGCGATCGTCTACACCCACGCCGGCCCCGAGGTCGCGGTCGCCTCGACTAAGGCATTCGTCGCACAGATCACCGCGATCTATCTCCTCGCGCTGCACGTGGCCGCCGTCCGCGGCGCGCTCACTGCGACCGAGGTCGCGCAACACGTTCTGGAGCTTGAGGCAGTACCCGAGAAGATCCAGCAGATTCTCGATCGCGAGCAGGAACACATCGAGCAGTTCGCGCACTGGATGGCGGACACGCGGTCGGTCCTGTTCCTCGGCCGCCATGTCGGCTTCCCGATCGCTCTGGAGGGGGCGCTGAAGCTCAAGGAGATCTCCTACATCCACGCGGAGGGGTTCGCCGCGGGAGAGCTCAAGCACGGCCCCATCGCCCTCATCGAGCCGGGTCAGCCGGTGTTCGTGATCGTTCCCTCGCCGCGTGAATCGCCGGTACTGCACTCGAAGGTCGTCTCCAACATCCGTGAGGTGCACGCGCGCGGGGCGCGCGTGGTCGCCATCGCGGAAGAGGGCGACGCCGCGGTCCTTCCGATCTCGGATGAGGTCTTGCGCATCCCGCTCGCAGGCCCCTTGTTCGAGCCGCTCCTCGCCGTGGTTCCGCTCCACATCTTCGCGATGGCCCTCGCGACGGCGAAGGGGCTGGATGTCGATCAGCCGCGAAACCTCGCGAAGTCTGTCACCGTGGAGTAACCCCGGGCGGTCGTGAGGGCCGTGAAGCGTGACGGTGGCGGTCTTCGGCCGCCTCCGGGAAGGAGTGCCGCGTGATCGTCGGAATCGGCGTCGACGTTGTCGACGTGCCGCGCTTCGAGCGCTCGCTCGCGCGTACCCCGGCGTTGCGTGAGCGCCTGTTCGCTCCGGCTGAGCGCGTCCTTCGCACGCGATCGCTCGCGGCGCGATACGCCGCGAAGGAGGCACTCATCAAAGCGCTCGGTGGCTCCGATGGCGTGCGCTGGGCCGAGATCGAGGTGGGTGCCGAGCCCTCCGGCCGGCCGATCTTCGTGCTGAGCGGCACGACCCGCGCGTCCGTGCACGAGCGCGGTATCACCGGGTTGCATCTTTCGCTCTCCCACGATGCCGGTCTCGCGACCGCATACGTTGTGGCCGAATCATGACCGCCTTTCGCGAGGCGCGGATCGACACGACC
This sequence comes from Microbacteriaceae bacterium PS02070, assembly GCA_029959865.1. GTDB lineage: Bacteria > Actinomycetota > Actinomycetes > Actinomycetales > Microbacteriaceae > Microbacterium. Next base: position 28,540 of record JASCPE010000007.1, read on the forward strand.
GCGATCACCGACAACGTCCGCCACCTGCGGGCGCAGCTGGGCACCGAGATCATCGCAGTCGTGAAGGCGGACGCGTACGGGCACGGAGCGCTGCGCTCCGCACGGGCAGCGCTCCGTGGCGGCGCGCAACGCCTCGGCGTCGCGGATATCGACGAAGCCCTGGCCCTGCGCCACGACGGGATCGACGCCCCGCTGATGGCGTGGCTTCATGGCCCGGACGCACACTTCGCCGAGGCCATCACGGCGGGGGTGGAAATCGGGGTGTCCTCTGTCGTACAGCTCCGCGCGGTCGTCGCGGTGGGTAACGCCGTCGTGCACCTCAAGCTCGAGACTGGGCTCGGCCGCAATGGCGCCGCACCCGCGGAGTATGCACAGCTGTTCGCAGAGGCCGCCGAGGCCGAACGCGCCGGCACGATCCGGGTGCAGAGTCTGTTCAGCCATCTTTCCAACACCACGCCGGCCGACGACGCGGCTGCGGTGGCGCGGTTTCAGGATGCCGTCGCGCTCGCCGCGCGCGCGGGCCTCACCCCACCTCAGCGCCACATCGCCGCCTCCCACGCCGCGATCGATCTGCCCGCGTCGCGGCTGGACGTGGTGCGGCTGGGCATCTCGATCTACGGACTCTCGCCGTTCGCGGACCGCCCGTCGGCGGACCTCGGCCTCCGACCGGCGATGAGTCTGCGCGCACCCGTCGCCGCGGTGCGCCGCGTTCCGGCGGGTCAGGGGGTCTCCTACGGATACCTTCACCGGACCAAGGAGGAGACGACTCTCGCGCTCATCCCGCTGGGCTACGCAGACGGAATCCCGCGCAGCGCATCCTCGTCCGGCGCGGTACGGATCGGCGACCACACGTTCCCGGTGGCGGGGCGTATCGCCATGGACCAGTTCGTCGTTGATGTCGGCAACCACCCCGTCTCCGTAGGTGAGGAAGCGGTCCTCTTCGGTGACCCCGCCGTCGGGGAGCCTCCCGTGGAAGCTTGGGCAGCAGCCGCCGACACGATCAACTACGAGATCGTCACGAGGATCGGCCCTCGCGTTCAGCGCGTAGAGGTCGGGCGATGAGCCTCGATGCCTTCGCGGGGGTGCGCGAGATCGCAACGCCGGCCGACATGGCCACCCTCGGCCGTGAACTCGGCGCTCTTCTGCGCGCGGGTGATGTGATCGTTCTGACGGGCCCCCTGGGGGCAGGGAAGACGACGCTCACCCGGGGCATCGGCGACGGTCTCGGCGTGCGGGGTCCCATACAAAGCCCTACCTTCGTCATCGCCCGGACTCATCCCGCACTCACCGGCGGTGCCCCCCTCGTCCATGTTGATGCCTATCGCCTGTCCTCACCGGCGGAGCTGGAAGATCTCGACGTGGACCTGCCCGGTTCGGTTGTCGTCATCGAGTGGGGGCGGGGCATGGTGGATGCGATCGCCGACTCCTGGTGGGAGATCGAGTTGGACCGCGCGGATCTCGCGCCGGAGGCCGAGTGGGACGCGGATGCTTCGCGGACCGTCACGATCACGAGACGGAGTGCGCACCGATGAGGCGACTCACCGTCGGCATCGTGGCCATGGCGGCCTTCGTCGCCGCATTCGGGGTGGCCGAGGTGACGGGAGTGCGGCTACTCGGCGGTGCGATTCTGATCGTCGGGGCGGTCCTGTCAGCCGCGATCGCAGACCGTGCACGGACGCCGTGGTGGCGCATCCTCGCGATCCTCGTTCTCGCGATCGGCGCCTTCGCGCTCTCACATGTCCTGGCGGGACCACTCGGCGCGTGGCCCAGCGTGATCGTCGTGGCAATGGCGCTCGGGATCGCGGCGACGATGCTCACGTCAGGGCCGTGGCCGCGGCCTCGTCGCGAGGCTCGGTGACGGTGCACGCAGTTACCCTTGATCCTGTGATTCTCGGCATCGACAGTTCCCTCGGCACCGCGGTGGCGCTGATCGAGGAGGATGGTGTTGTCCTCGCCGATGAGTACAGCGAGGACCCGTTGGGGCATGCCGAAGTCGTAGGAACGCTCTTGCGTGCGGCGCTCTCAGACGCGGCACACGGACCGGTCGGTGGGGGTGGCGCGACGAAGCCGGTGACGGTGGATGCGGTCGCCGTGGGCATGGGGCCGGGCCCCTTCACCGGCTTGCGCGTCGGCATCGCCGCGGGACGCACGTTTGCGCAGGCGCGGTCCCTCCCGGTCATCGCCGTCCCGAGCCACGATGCGGCTGCTGCGCAACTCCTTCTGGCCGACCCCTTCGCAGATGTGGGGCGGTTCGCCGTCGTGACCGATGCCCGTCGTCGCGAGTTCGCGTTCACCGTGTACGACGGCGTGGATGACGATGGGCTTCCCGCACGCGTGACGGAGCCGGCCCTCGTGCCGCGAGACGACATCGACGATGTCCTCGCCGCCCTCGGTGCCGCACGACACGATGTCGTGCGGATCTCCGCCGCGATGGTCGCCTTGGTCGGAGCACGTGCACGCGCGGTCGGGCGCACTCTGACCGGATCCGAGCCGCTCTACCTCCGCGCGCCAGACGTCACTATGCCGAAGCGCGTGGCCCCATGAGGCTACGGAATGCGACGACGGAGGATCTCGCAGCGATCATGGCCCTGGAACGCGCCTCTTTTCCCACCGACGCATGGAGCGAGCACGTGATGAGCGCTGAACTCGCATCGCCGCACGGCCAGTACCTCATCGCAGAGGAGGGCGGTCGCGTGATCGGTTACGGCGGTGTGCGCGCACTGTCCGGCTCGTCCGATGCGGACATCCAAACGATCGCAATCGCCGAGGACGCCCGCGGTGGCGGCCGCGGACGCACGCTCTTGGAGGCGTTGCTTCTCCTTGCTCGGCAGCGAGGCGCGCGGGAGATGTTCCTTGATGTCCGGGCGGACAACCTGCCCGCACGGCGCCTCTACGACTCCGAGGGCTTCCGCGAGATCGGTCGTCGGCCCGGGTACTACCAGCCGGACGACGTCGACGCGGTCGTCATGCGCCTGGACCTCCTCGGGTGGGCGGCGCGCGAGGACCACACCACACCGGAGCGCTGCTCATGACCCGCGAGACGCCCCTTGTCCTGGGCATCGAGACGAGTTGTGACGAGACCGGGATCGGCATCGTGCGGGGCCGTGAACTCCTCTCCAACACCATTGCCTCCTCCATGGCCGAGCATGTTCGCTTCGGTGGCGTGGTGCCCGAGGTTGCCGCACGCGCACATCTGGAGGCCCTCCAGCCGGCTATCGAATCCGCGGTGCGCGAAGCCGGTATTCGGCTCGAGGATCTCGACGCGGTTGCCGTGACGAGCGGTCCGGGCCTGGCCGGGGCGCTCATGGTCGGAATCGGTGCCGCGAAGGCCCTCGCGGTCGCGCTGGATAAGCCGCTCTACGCCGTCAATCACCTCGTCGGTCACATTGCCGCGGATCTCCTGACCGGAGACGACGTCGAGTACCCCACGATCGCGCTTCTGGTCAGCGGGGGTCACACCTCACTGCTGCTGGTGCGTGATCTGGTCTCCGACGTGGAACTGCTCGGAGAAACGCTCGACGACGCCGCCGGGGAGGCCTTCGACAAGATCGCCCGGCTCCTCGGTCTGCCCTACCCCGGCGGTCCGGAGATCGACCGGGCGGCGCGGGAGGGCTCCGCTGAGGCGATTCGCTTCCCCAGGGGACTGTCCCGGGCATCAGACATGGCCGACCACCGCTACGACTTCTCCTTCTCTGGGCTCAAGACCGCCGTCGCGCGCCTCGTGGAACAGCGTGCCGGTGAGTTCTCCGTCGGCGACGTCGCCGCATCGTTTCGGGAGGCCGTTGTCGATGTCCTGGTGACCAAGGCGCTGGACGCGTGTGCGCGGCACGGGATTCCGCGACTCCTGCTGGGCGGCGGGGTCATCGCGAATCGGCGTCTGCGTGAGGAAGCGCTCACTCGCGCCAGCGCGGCCGGCGTCACCGTGCGGATCCCGCCTCTTTCGCTGTGTACGGACAACGGCGCGATGATCGCCGCTCTTGCGTCCGAGCTCATCGTCGCCGGCCGCGCGCCATCGCAGCTGACCTTCGGCGCTGATTCCACCCTCCCGGTCACTGAAATCCAGGTCGCGTGGCCATGAGCGACCCGCACGAGGAGCTCATCACGACCGGCGAGGTCGACGTCAGGTGGGCGCCACCCGAGCCAGAACCTCTTCCGCGCAGTGGCGCGTGGGCGCTCACCTTCGCCGTCCTCGGGCTGGTCATGTCGCTCCTGGTGGGCTGGGGCTTCCCGATCGGCATCGTCGGGATCATCCTCTCGATCATTGCTCTGCGCCGGTCATGGGAGAGCACGACGGTGGCTGTCTGGGCGTTGTGCCTCAGCATCCTCTCGCTCGTCTACAGTGCGATCTGGCTGTGGTGGGCCTGGGTCCAGGGCGCCCTGTCCTTCGTCTAGGCGGGCGGATTGCTCTCCGCGGGCTATACGCGGTCCGCGAGGAGAGCAACGCGACGGCTGCCGAGGCGGGTCAGCACGAGGGTCGCGTGTTCTGGCCCGGAGAGGCGGAGCTTCTTGCGGAGCGTCGCGGGATCGATGTCCATCCCGCGCTTCTTGATCTCGAGCGTGCCGATGCCTCGGTCGCGAAGCGCTTTCGCGAGTCGCTTCACATCCGTGGGCAGAGTCTCGCGCACTCGGAAAGACTGCACAAAGGGGCTCGCGAGGGCGTCATCGGAGCTGAGGTAGGCGATCTGCGGGGCGATGGGGCCGGCGCGCAGCGATCGGGCAACCTCGCCGATGAGTCGAGCGCGGATAACTGCCCCATCCGGCTCGTGTAGGAACTCGCCCAGCGCACGCACGGGCTCGTCGTCAGAATCGTGCGGGGCGGTGAGCTCTTGCGCGTGCCCATTCCGGATCACTAATGCGGAGCGAGCCACCCCGGGCCTGGCAAGAACGCCCGACCAGAGCACCAGCTCTACGGTTGACCCGTCGACACTGATCCACTGCGCTTCGCCGTGCTCGGGGAGGAGATCACGATCGAGGCCCGGGCCGAGCTTGATCCCCGTGGGAACCCGCCGCGAAAGGTCGTACGCCCAGTCCAGCGAAGGAGAGTATGCGTGGGGGCCCACGCGCGTCGTCTCGCCGTGGCCGGCGGTACGGCGTGCAGGATCAAGCCAGACTCCGTCGACATCCGAGAGGGAGGCGCTTTCGGCGCTCCCGTGCACGACCTCGACATCCTCTCCGAAGGGAGCGAGGTTGAAGGCTGCGAGCGCCGCGGTGACCTCATCGGCATCGACCGCGCGCACGCGCATGCCGAGCGCGGCGAGCCCCATCGCGTCGCCACCGATGCCACAGCCCAGGTCGGCGACGTGAGTCAATCCGGCGCGCCGGAACCGCTGCGCGTGCACCGCCGCGAGCTCCAATCGAGTGGCCTGTTCCAGTCCGGCAGCGGTGAAGAGCATGCGGGAGGCGAAGTCGCCGAACTTGGCCTGCGCGCGCGTACGGAGGCGAGCTTGAGTGACCGTGATCGCGACCAGGTCCGGGTCAAGGGTCTTGCGCAGGCGGTGCACGACTTCGGCTGCATCATCCGACGAGGCGATCGGACCGATTTCGTCGATGACATTGAGCGCATCGGGGGTGAGCAGACGCGCGACCTCGGCAAGCTCCATGACGCCAGCCTAAGTCGTCTCATGACGACGGAATTGGCACTCGCGTTGCGTGAGTGCCAAGTGACCCCTAAACTTGAGTTAGCACTCTCGGGGTGAGGGTGCTAACCAGTCTTCACGCAAGAAAGAGGTAGACCGTGTCGGTTTCCATCAAGCCGCTCGAGGACCGCATCGTCATCAAGCAGGTCGAGGCAGAGCAGATCACCGCGAGTGGTCTGGTTATCCCCGACACCGCCAAGGAGAAGCCCCAAGAGGGCGAAGTCGTCGCCGTCGGCCCCGGCCGCATCGACGACAACGGCAATCGAGTTCCCCTCGATGTCGCCGTGGGTGACCGTGTCATCTACAGCAAGTACGGCGGCACCGAGGTCAAGTTCGGCGCTGACGAGTACCTCGTGCTCTCCGCGCGTGACGTCCTGGCGGTCGTCGTCCGCTGACATTCGCACGTAAGAAAGGGTCCGGCTCATGCCGGGCCCTTTTTTACGTGGCGCGAATCCGACGAGGTTCGACCGTTCGCCGCCGACGCGCGGCGATCCGCGACGCCCCGTGAGCAATAGCCTGGGGGAGTGGCAGCGGATGAACGGGTGACCGAGCGCACCTGGGGCGGTGTCTTCGCCTTCTCCGCCTACCTCCTCTGGGGCTTCCTCCCGCTGTACTTCCTCACCCTCGTTCCCACGGGGCCGTGGGAGGTGGTCGCGTGGCGCATCATCTTCTCGCTCGCCTTCTGCGCCGTGCTCCTGACCGCGCTCGGCGCGTGGGGGAAGTTTGCCGCAATTATTCGCAATCGTCGGCTGGTCGGCTGGACTGTGTTGGCCGGCGCCCTCATCTACGTCAACTGGCAGACGTTCATCATCGGGACGTTCACCGGTCACGTCATCGAGACGAGTCTCGGCTACTTCATCAATCCCATCGTTACGGTCCTGCTCGGGGTTCTCGTCCTCAAGGAGCGCTTGCGCGTGACACAGTGGGTTGCGCTGGCGATCGCGGCGGTCGCCGTCCTCGTCATCATCTTCGGCTACGGCTCCGTCCCCTGGATCGCGTTGATCCTGGCGGGGAGCTTCGGCGCATACGGCCTGGTGAAGAAGCAGATCGGTCCTTCGGTAGACGCTGTCAGCGGGCTGACCCTCGAATCACTGTGGCTCACACCGGTCGCGGTCATCCAGCTCGTCGTGGTCGGCGTGACCTCGACGATCACCTTCGGCCAGGTCAGCTGGGGACACACGCTGTTGCTGGTGTCCACGGGGATCGTCACGGCCGTCCCGCTGCTGCTCTTCGCAGCGGGTGCCCGCCGCCTGTCCCTCTCCGCCGTGGGCCTTTTCCAGTTCATCGCCCCCGTGCTGCAGTTCATCATCGGCGCCGTCGTGCTGGGTGAGCCGATGCCTCTTGAGCGATGGATCGGATTCGTGCTCGTGTGGATCGCCCTGATCGTGCTCACCGTGGACTCCCTCGCGCACGCGAGGGCTCGGCGAAAGTAACGATTGGGCCGCTTTACACATCGTTAACGAACGGCAACACGCCCGAGACCGCGAGAGCGTTACCGTGGGACCCACTGGGGGCGGACACCCGTGCTCCCCCGCGTTCATTCACAGCAAGGAGCAACATGAGCGTTCTCACACGTTCGCGTGCCGGAAAGATCATCGGCGGAATCGCCATGATCGGTGCCAGCGCGCTCGTCCTGGCAGGTTGTGCCGGCGACAGCGAACCGGCAGACACTGGCGACGCAGGCGGGAGCGGTCCCGAAGCGGTCGACTTCCCGATCGACTGTGACGCCGCCCAGCCGGCCGAATACACGCCCGAATACACCTCGACCTCCGAGGGCCCCGGCACCGACCTGGAGTACACCATCGGTACTGCCCTTCCGGTGTCCGGCAACCTCGCGTTCCTCGGCCCGCCCGAGATCCAGGCGACGGAGTACGCGGCGTCTGTCGTCAACGCGGCCGACAAGGGCGTTCAGATCAACCTCCTGCAGGGTGACTCGGGCGACACCGACAACAAGGCCTACGAGACGGAGATCCCGCGTCTGCTCGGCGAGGGCGCCACCGCCATCGTCGGTGCCGCATCGTCGGGTGTGTCGCTGCAGTTCATCGACCAGGTCATCGGCGCTGGTGCGATCCAGTTCTCGCCGGCCAACACCTCGGCAGCCTTCACCGGCTACGAGGATGACGGGCTGTTCTGGCGCACGGCTCCCTCGGACGTCCTCCAGGGCGACGTGCTCGGCAACCTCATCGCCTCCGACGGCAACGAGACGCTCGGCATGATCATCCTGAACGACTCCTACGGCACGGGCCTCGCGTGTTTCGCGAAGGCCGCGTACGAGGCAGCCGGTGGAACGGTCGTCGCAGCGTCGACCTACAACACGGGTGACTCGAACTTCTCCTCGCAGATCTCGGACGTCCTCGCGGCCGACCCGGACGCGATCGCACTGATCACGTTCGAAGAGGTCAAGACGATGATCCCCGAGCTGGTCGCCGCCGAGTACCCGGCTGACAAGCTCTACTTCGTGGATGGCAACCTCGCCAACTTCGGAGATGAGTTCCCCGAGGGAACGCTCACCGGCGCGAAGGGTACCTACCCCTCGGTCGACCCGAGCTCCACGGAGGACTTCCGCGCCAACCTCGACGCGTTCGTCGAAGAGTCGGGTGCGGAAGCACTCAGCGACTACACATACGCGCCCGAGTCGTACGACGCGGTCGTGTTGCTGGCGCTCGCTGCGCTTGAGGCAGGCTCGACGGAGGGCGCGGACGTCGCCGCCCACCTGCAGGGCATCTCCGCCGACGGCACCGCGTGCACCACGTACGAGGAGTGCGCCGACCTGATCATCGCCGGTGAGGACGTCGACTACAACGGTGTCTCCGGCCCGATCGCATTCAACGATGTCGGTGACCCGACCGAAGCCACCATCGGTGTCTTCGAGTTCGCCGACGACAACACCTACAGCTGGCTGCGCGCCGGCTAAACGCTCACGCGTCAGACACAGCGCCCCCGGTCTCCGGACCGGGGGCGCTGTGTATATATGTGTGTGTGTGACCACCCGGTGCACGTGGTGAGGGCTCGTCTCACCACCCGCGGTGATGCTCGATCTCATCACACGCCGTGGGGGCTCGATCTCCACCCGCCGTGAGGACTCGTCTCACGGCACGCCACGAGCCTCGTGTCCGACGATGCTGCGTGCCGTACGCAATGGTGGTGACGCCTTTGCCCGCGGGGCGGGGACGAACTCGAGGAGCGGTTAGGCGCCGAGGGTCCCGAGGTACAGGCCGATGACCTTCGGGTCTGCAAGCAGCTCGCGTCCTGTGCCGGTGTACGCGTCGCGGCCCTGGTCCAGAACGTATCCCCGGTCACAGATCTGAAGGCACCGGCGCGCGTTTTGCTCGACCATGATGGTCGTCACGCCCGCCTTGTTGATCTCCGATACCCGGAGGAACGCGTCGTCCTGCCGTGCGGGGGAGAGCCCCGCGGACGGCTCGTCCAAGAGCAGGACGTGCGGGTCCATCATCAGGGCGCGGCCCATCGCGACCATCTGGCGCTCGCCGCCGGAGAGGGAACCCGCCCGCTGGTTCAGGCGCTTGGCGAGATCCGGGAAGATCGAGGCGACGAACTCCACGCGCTCCTTGTAGGCCTTGGGGCGCTGGTAGAGGCCCATCTGTAAGTTCTCGGCGATCGTGAGGCTGGGGAACACGTTGTTCGTCTGCGGAACGAACCCGACCCCCTTCGCGACGAGCTTGTTGGCTTTCAGGCCGGTGATGTCCTCGCCGTTGAGCGTGACTGTTCCCTCGCGGATCTTCACCTGACCGAAGATTGCCTTGAGCATCGTCGACTTACCCGCACCGTTGGGCCCGATGATGCCGATCAGCTCGCCCTTGGCGGCGGTGAGGTTCGCGCCATTGAGGATGTTGACTCCGGGGAGGTACCCGGCGAAGACGTTGTTGAGCTCGACGACGTTCTCGGTCACTTGGGGTCCTCCGTGCTCGCACCCGCGTCGCTGTCTGCGGCTTCCACCGCGGCCTCGATGTCACGGGCCTCTGCAGCCAACGTGCGTTCCGCCTCGGTGGCGATCTCGCCCTGAACACGTCCCGTCACGACACCGAGATCGACGTCCTGGTGCGAACCGAGATACGCGTCGATGACGGCGGGGTTCTGCATGACCTCTTCGGGCGGCCCCTCGGCCACGACGCGGCCCTCGGCCATGACGATCACCCAATCGGCGATATGGCGGACCATGTGCATGTCGTGCTCGACGAACAGGACGGTCATGCCGAGGTCTTTGAGATCGAGGATGTGGTCCAGAAGCGACTGCGTCAGAGCCGGGTTGACGCCGGCCATCGGCTCGTCGAGCATCACGAACGTCGGATCACTCATGAGCGCTCGCGCCATCTCGAGGAGCTTTCGCTGGCCGCCGGAGAGGCTGGCGGCGAAGTCCTTCTCTTTCGCATCGAGCTTGAAGCGCGTGAGCAGGTCGCGCGCCTTCGTCTCCAGCGCGTCATCCTGCGCGCGCCACACGAAGGGGAAGATGCTGCGCCAGAGCGACTCGCCCTTCTGCCCCGGTGCGCCGAGCTTCATGTTCTCCATGACAGTCAGGAGGCCCAGCGCTTTCGTGAGCTGGAACGTGCGGACCTGGCCCATGCGGGCTGCTTTGTAGGCGGGGATCCCCGCGAGAGATGTGCCGTCGAACGACCATGATCCGGCGTCGGGCTTGTCGAAGCCGGTGAGGAGGTTGAACAGCGTGGTCTTTCCCGCACCGTTGGGACCGATGAGAGCGGTGATGGCATGCCGCGGAATCTCGATGTGATCCACGTCTACGGCGGTGAGGCCGCCGAAGATGCGCTTGACGCCATCGACGATGACGATCGGGTCTACTTTCGCGACCCCGGGGACCATCTCTCCCTTGTGAAGCCCGGTCGCCTTGGTGCGCTGACGGGGCTCTGTGACGTCACCGGACAAAGGTCAACTCCTTCTTGCTGCCGAGGATGCCCTGCGGCCGGAAGATCACGATGAGCATGAGCGCGACTCCGACGAGGACGAACACAAGCATCTGCGACTGCTCGGTCGAGAGGAAGGGCAACCAGCCGATCTCAACGAGGTAGGGGAGCAGGTTCGACAGGAACGCCCGCACGACCCAGAACAGGATCGCTCCGAGGATCGGCCCGAAGATGGTCGCCGCCCCGCCGAGGAGAAGCGCGGTCCAGACGAAGAACGTCTGCGACGTGACGTAGACGTTCGGGTTCACGTTCGAGCCCATCGCCGTCACGATGCCGCCGGCGGCGATGATGACGCCACCGATGATCAGCGCCTGCATCTTGTAGGCGAAGACGTTCTTTCCGAGCGATCGGACGGCGTCCTCGTCCTCACGGATGCCTCGGACGACGCGACCCCACGGGCTGCGCATGAGCGACCAGACGAGCAGAGCGGCAAGGGTGACGACCAGGAGCCCCACGATGATGACGAACCAGCGGTCGGCGGTGTAGATCCATGGACCGAAGCCGTAGCGGCCCGCCGGGATCGGGTTGTTCGCGCCGCGCCAGGCGTTCTGGAAGTTGAACAGTCCGTCCGCGGATCCGGTGTAGTTGCGCCACGTGGTCGTCAGGAACAGCAGCCGCAGCACTTCGGCGGCGGCGATCGTGACGATCGCGAGGTAGTCGCCGCGCAGCCGCAGCGTCGGGATGCCCATGATGAGCGCGAAGATGATCGCTGCGCCGAGTCCGATGAGTGCGGCAAGGCCCCACGGGAGGTTGAACGTCAGGATCGAGATCGCGAATCCGTAGGCGCCGATCGCCATGAAGCCCGCGACACCCATGTTGAGCAGCCCGGCGAAGCCGAAGTGCACCGAGAGGCCGATCGCGGCCAGTGCGTAGCCGATCGTGGTCGGCGACAGGATCTGGCTGGCGGTGTTGTTGAGGATGTTGAGAAAGTCCATCGTTGACTACCCGATTCTCTCGCGGCGGCCGAGGATGCCCTGAGGGCGGAACAGCAGGATGACGATCAGGACGACGAGTGCACCGACGTACTTCAGGTCCGAGGGGATCCAGAGCGTGGACACTTCCACGAGCATGCCGACGATGAGCGAGCCGATCAGTGCTCCGAAGGCGGTCCCGAGACCGCCGAGCGTGACGGCCGCGAAGATCAGCAGCAGAATGCTCGTTCCCATGTCCCAGCGGATGCCGGGTCGGAAGTAGGCCCAGAGGACGCCGGACAGTCCGGCCAGGGCAGCTGAGACGATCCAGACGACGCGCACCACGGAGTCGACATCGATGCCGCTCGCCGCGGCGAGGGACGGGTTGTCCGAGACAGCGCGGGTCGCTCGTCCGACGCGGGTGCGTTGGAGCCACCACGCGAAGATGAGAATGACGACGATCGAGGTACCCATGCTGATCAGGTCGGTAACCGAGATCCGGATGGGGCCGAGCCCGGGGATCGGAGTCGCGATCGCTCCCGGAAGCTGTGCCGTGCCACCGCCGATCAGGATCTGGAACACGTACCGCAACGCCAGTGAAAGGCCGATCGACACGATCATCAGCTGTACCGTCCCGATGCCACGCCTTCGCAGAGGGCGCCACAATCCCGCGTCCATGCCCCACCCGAAGATGGCTGAGACAATGACCGCGACGGGGATGGCCACGAGGATCGGAAGCTGCCAGGTCGTTGATGCGATCAGCGCGACCAGGGCGCCGAAAGTGACCATCTCACCGTGCGCGAAGTTGGAGAGTCCGGTCGTCCCGAAGACGAGGGAGAGTCCGATCGCGGCGAGGCCCAGCATGAGTCCGAAGTTCAGACCATTGACCGCGCGCGAGAGCAGCTGGGCGCCGAAACTCGTCGTCTCGCGCTCAGCGGCCTCGAGCGTGAAGTTGCGGGTCAGGCTGCTCGTGGCGCCGAATTCGGCTTCGACAGTGAAGGCGAAGCCGTCCGGCGCTGCGGAACCGTCGGGGAGGCTCGACTCGACAAGTTCGACGGTCCAGACGCCTTCCTTGGTCGGGACGCCGAGGACGTACTGACCGCTGTCGTCGGTGACCGCCTCTGCCAGGTACCCGTCTTCGCCGGTCGCCGTGACAGTTGCGCCCACGATCGGCTCGCCGCCGGAGCGGACGTTGCCGCGGATCGAGAACGGCAGGTCCTCTTCTTCTGTCGTGGAGCCGCTCGGTTCGGTACTCGCCGAGACGAATCTGGCCGTTGCCGTGAGCGAAGTGGTGTCGGATTCCTCCGACGCCTGCGCTGCGTTGGGAAAGAATCCCATCACCAATGCCGCGGTGAACATCGCTGCGATGATCGCCAGCAGCCAGGTGCGCGCAGGTCGGGTCGCGTTGCCTATGGCCACTGAGCCTCCCAACTCAAGTCGCGGCTTGTCGCCGTCCTCGTTGACGGTAGTCCGCGTATGTTGCCTGAGTGTTTCCTGAGACGCAAACGATACACAATGCCCGGGCCACTCCGCGGATTCGGATGCGAATCGAGCGCGGCATCCTCCCTCGATCTCCGCACGCTCGCGCGGAATAATGCGCTGCCGCGCACACTTATACTTTTGACCACCGACATTTCCCCTCGACGCTCCGATCGAGGCGCGTGATGTCGACGCGCGGCTGGAGGACCATGGACCACAACGACCCGTTCGGCATCGTGGGGCTCACCTACGACGATGTGCTGCTCCTTCCGGGGCACACCGATGTCATTCCCTCTGAGGCGGATACGTCGACACGGGTTACCCGGCGCATCACCACCGCGATCCCCCTGCTGTCCAGTGCGATGGATACCGTCACCGAGGCGCGCATGGCGATCGCCGTCGCTCGGGAGGGTGGACTGGGCATCATCCATCGCAACCTCTCCATCCAGGAGCAGGCCGCAATGGTCGACCGGGTCAAGCGCAGCGAGTCGGGGATGATCACCGACCCGATCACGACCAGGCCGGACGCCACGATCGAAGAAGTGGACGCACTCTGCGGCAAGTACCGCATTTCGGGTCTCCCTGTCGTGGACGAGGACGGCACGCTCGTCGGCATCGTCACCAACCGGGATATGCGTTTCGTGTCGGGCTTCGAACGTGAGACCACCCAGGTACGCGACGTGATGACCAGCGAAGGGCTGATCACAGGGAAGGTCGGCATCGGTGCCGGCGAAGTCATCGCACTCTTTGCACGCCACCGCGTCGAGAAGCTGCCCCTGATTGATGAGGACGGCAAGCTCGCCGGGTTGATCACCATCAAGGACTTCGACAAGAGCGAGAAGTACCCGTTGGCGACGAAGGACGAGCACGGGCGCTTGCGCGTGGGTGCTGCGATCGGGTTCTTCGGAGACGCGTGGGAGCGCGCCGAAGCGCTGCGGGACGCGGGCGTGGATGCGCTCGTGGTCGACACCGCGAATGGCCAGTCCGCGGGCGTGATCGACATCGTGCGCAAGCTCAAGGCGGACCCGTCCTTCGCGCACATCGACATCGTCGGCGGCAACGTCGCCACCCGGGAGGGTGCGCAGGCGCTCATCGACGCGGGCGTGGACGCCGTCAAGGTGGGCGTCGGACCGGGGTCCATCTGCACCACCCGTGTCGTCGCAGGGGTCGGCGTCCCGCAGGTCACCGCCGTCTACGAGGCCTTCCTGGCCGCGCGTGAGGCGGGTGTCCCGATCATTGCCGACGGTGGTCTGCAGTACTCCGGCGACATCGCGAAGGCTCTGGTCGCGGGCGCGGACGCCGTCATGATCGGATCTCTGTTCGCCGGCACCGATGAGTCGCCGGGTGAGATCGTCTTCGTCGGCGGTAAGCAGTACAAGCAGTACCGCGGCATGGGCTCGCTCGGAGCGTTGCAGACGCGCGGCAAGAAGACGTCCTACTCGAAGGATCGCTACTTCCAGGCCGACGTCCCGAATGATGACAAGCTCATCCCGGAGGGCATCGAAGGCCAGGTTGCCTACCGCGGCCCTGTGTCTGCCGTTGCGTACCAACTCGTGGGGGGCCTCCGTCAGTCGATGTTCTATGTCGGCGCTCGGACGATCGGCGAGCTCAAGAGCCGCGGCAAGTTCGTGCGCATCACCGCCGCCGGACTCAAGGAGTCCCACCCGCACGACGTGCAGATCGTCGTCGAGGCGCCGAACTACCGCAAGTGATCACACCGTGAGGGTGGGCGGGCGACGCGGGTAGGCTGGGGACGTGAGCATGGAGATCGAGCTCGGCCGCGCCAAGCGCGCTCGCCGCGCCTTTGCATTCGACGACATCGCGGTCGTGCCGTCACGGCGCACCCGCAACCCCGAGGATGTGTCGACGGCGTGGTCGATCGACGCCTACCAGTTCGACATCCCGGTGCTCGGCGCGCCGATGGACTCGGTGACCAGTCCTGAGACGGCGATCGCGCTCGGCAAGCTGGGCGGGCTGGGAGTCCTCGATCTTGAAGGACTGTGGACGCGGTATGACGACCCCGCGTCCTTGCTCGCCGAGATCGCAGAGTTGCCGTGCGGTGAGTCGATCGCACGGATGCAGGAGCTCTACTCCGAGCCGATCAAGCCGGAGCTGGTGCGGGAGCGCCTCGCGCAGATACGATCCGCCGGGGTGACGGTGGCGGGGTCCCTCACTCCGCAGCGCACGCAGGAGCTGTACGAGACCGTCGTGGCAGCGGGAGTCGACGTGTTCGTCATCCGGGGAACGACGGTGTCGGCAGAACACGTCTCCAGTGTTTCCGAACCCCTGAACCTGAAGAAGTTCATCTACGACCTCGACGTCCCCGTGATCGTCGGCGGCGCCGCCACGTACACGGCGGCGCTGCACCTCATGCGCACCGGTGCCGCGGGCGTCCTCGTCGGCTTCGGCGGGGGAGCGGCCTCGACCACGCGCGCGACGCTCGGTATCCACGTCCCGATGGCGACGGCGGTCGCGGACGTGGCCGGTGCCCGACGCGACTATCTCGACGAGTCCGGCGGTCGCTACGTCCACGTCATCGCTGACGGCGGGGTCGGAACGTCGGGTGACATCGTGAAGGCGCTCGCAATGGGCGCCGACGCAGTCATGCTCGGCGTCGCTCTCGCCCGGGCGACGGACGCTCCCGGACGGGGATTCCACTGGGGGCCGGAGGCGCACCACGCGACGTTGCCGCGCGGCAAGCGCATTCGTGTGGATCAGCCCGCCTCTTTGGAGGAGATCCTCTACGGCCCGGCATCGGTCGCAGACGGCACGACGAACCTGATCGGCGCGCTGCGCAAGTCCATGGCGACGACGGGGTACTCCGACCTGAAGGAGTTCCAGCGCATCGAGGTCGTCGTCTCCCCGTACGCGACGGACTGATGCCCGCAGCCGAGACCCGCTTCGCGCCCACCCTGCGGGAGGTCATGCTCCGCCCGTGGTGGATCGGGATGCTGTTCGTCGCGCTCGCGGTCGCGGGCGTGTTCGCGTGGCTCGGACAATGGCAGCTCTCCTCGGCGATCGACACGTC
Source organism: Microbacteriaceae bacterium PS02070 (assembly GCA_029959865.1). Lineage (GTDB taxonomy): Bacteria > Actinomycetota > Actinomycetes > Actinomycetales > Microbacteriaceae > Microbacterium. The sequence goes on from JASCPE010000007.1 coordinate 44,531, forward strand.
ACCGACACCGGTGGGCGCAACCGAGGAGGTGCGCCCGATTGACGAGGTCCTGGCGCCGGGTGATCTCCTTGCTGAGCCCATGGTCGGTCAGCGCGTGAGCCTGGAGGGCGAGTGGATCGGAGACCTTCTCATCGTGTCCTCCCGCGTCAACGGAGGCGTTGAGGGGTACTGGATCACGGCGCAGGTGCGCGTGGACGGTGCCGCGCTCGCCGTCGCCCTGGCATGGGCGCCGACCCGAGACGCGGCGGAGGCCGCGATCGCGGACCTGTCGACGCGCTCCGGACCCATCGACCTTGTCGGCCGGCTCGTCTCTGACGAGGGGCGGCAACCCCCGGGACCCGGGGAGTCAGTTGAGGAGATGACGCGCATGTCTCCCGTCATGCTGCTGGGCCAATGGCAGGACGTGCCGCAGGAGATGTACCGCGCGTACCTCGTCGCCGACCCGATCCCGGATCTGCCCGCCGGCGTCGACGCCATCGATTCGCCGCCGCCCCACGAGCTGTCCAGCGTCAACTGGCTCAACATCTTTTACGCCATCGAGTGGGTCGTGTTCGCGGCGTTCGCTTTCTATATGTGGTACCGACTCGCGCGAGACGCGTGGGAGCGCGAAGGCGAGGAGTTCGCCGAGCGGGCGGCCGTCGACGGCGGCGAGACTCAGGTGCACGGCGACTAGACTGGAGCCATGCCCGTCGTCCCCAAGCTCGCCACCTTCCCGGCGATCCGGACCGCGCTTCGCTTCTACCAGGTCGCCTCGATCATCACGGGCGTGGGCCTGCTGCTGCTGGTCGCCGAGATGGTCCTGAAGTACACCCCACTCCACGTCGAGCTCTTCGCCGGCGGCAGCGGGGGCGCGCTCTGGTTCGCGACCGCCATCCCGGGCGCAGACTGCCAGTGGTACTCGCTCTTCATTCCCGGTCTCAGCGACTGCGAAATGACGTCGACGGGCGACGGCTTCAATATCTCGCTGTTCATCCTGATCGCGCACGGCTGGTTCTACGTCGTCTACCTCTTCGCCTGCTTCCGGCTGTGGAGTCTCATGCGGTGGCGGTTCCCCCGCTTCCTCATGCTCGCGCTGGGAGGTGTCGTGCCGCTGCTGTCGTTCTTCATGGAGGCGCGCGTGACGCGTGACGTGAAGACGTACCTCGCCGAGCGCGAAGCATCCGAAGGCATCGCCACCCCCGTCACGGAAGGAACCCGGTGACCGATCAGTCCACCCAGGCCGATACCGTTCAGCGTCCCGTCCTCGTTGTGGACTTCGGTGCGCAGTACGCGCAACTGATCGCGCGGCGCGTGCGTGAAGCCGGTGTCTACAGCGAGATCATCCCGCATACCGCGACGGCTGCGGAGGTGAGCGAGCGTGAACCGGTCGCGATCATTCTTTCCGGAGGACCATCGTCCGTGTACGAGCCGGGTGCTCCCTCACTCGACCCCGGTATTTTGCAACTCGGTATCCCCACGTTGGGTATTTGCTACGGCTTCCAGGTGATGGCACAGCAACTCGGTGGTGAGGTCGCGAACACCGGCCTGCGCGAGTACGGCGCCACCCAGGCCTCGATCGGCGACGGCGGGGTGCTTCTGGGCGATCAGCCGGACGAGCAGAACGTCTGGATGAGTCACGGCGACCAGGTCTCGCGAGCGCCCGAGGGCTTCGACGTCCTCGCCTCGACGGCCGCAACCAAGGTGGCCGCGTTCGGCAACGATGAGAAGGTGTTCTACGGCGTGCAGTGGCACCCGGAGGTCAAGCACTCCGACTACGGTCAGCGCGTGCTGGAGAACTTCCTGCACCGCGCGGCAGGCCTGCCGGCGGACTGGAACAGCGGCAACGTCATCGCCGAGCAGGTCGAGAAGATCCGTGCACAGGTGGGCTCGGGTCGGGTGCTCTCTGCGCTCTCCGGTGGTGTCGACTCCGCTGTCTCCACGGCGCTCGTGCACGAAGCGGTGGGCGACCAGCTCGTCGCGGTCTTCGTCGACCACGGGCTGTTGCGCAAGGGCGAGCGCGAACAGGTGGAACAGGACTACGTCGCGTCGACCGGGGTTCGCCTCATCACGGTCGATGCTCGGGAGACATTCCTGACGGCACTGGCCGCCGTGAGCGACCCCGAGCAGAAGCGCAAGATCATCGGTCGCGAGTTTATTCGCGCGTTCGAGAAGGTGCAGGCCGACCTCATCGCAGAGGCCGCCGCCGAAGGTGAGCCGATCCGCTTCCTCGTCCAGGGGACCCTGTACCCCGACGTGGTCGAATCCGGCGGTGGCAGCGGGACGGCGAACATCAAGAGCCATCACAACGTTGGTGGACTTCCCGAGGATCTGCAGTTCGAACTCGTGGAGCCTCTGCGCACCCTCTTCAAGGATGAGGTGCGTGCGATCGGACGCGAGCTGGGTCTCCCGGACGCGATCGTCGGACGTCAGCCGTTTCCGGGCCCCGGCCTCGGAATCCGGATCGTGGGTGAGGTCACCGCTGACCGACTCGAAGTTCTGCGTGAGGCCGACGCCATCGCGCGGGAGGAGCTGACCCGCGCTGGGCTCGACAACGAGATCTGGCAGTGCCCGGTCGTTCTGCTCGCCGACGTCCGCTCGGTCGGTGTCCAGGGGGACGGTCGCACCTACGGGCACCCCATCGTGCTGCGCCCGGTCTCCAGCGAGGACGCGATGACGGCCGACTGGACCCGACTTCCCTACGACGTGCTCGCACGCATCTCGAACCGGATCACGAACGAAGTGCGCGAGGTAAACCGCGTCGTGCTCGACGTCACGAGCAAGCCCCCTGGGACGATCGAGTGGGAATGATCCCACTCATGAAAGAACCCCCGCCGAGTCGATTCAGCGGGGGTTCTTTCGTTGCGCGTGGCGTCAGTTGTTGCTGCGCAGGATCGCAATCATGCGCAGGATCTCTACGTACAGCCAGACGACGGTCACCATGATGCCAAAGCCACCGAGCCAGCCGGTCTCACGCGGAGCGCCGTTGCGGGCACCCTGCTGGATCGAGTCGAAGTCCTGCACGAGGCTGTACGCGGCGAGGAAGACGACAAGGATGCCGAGGATCACACCGAGCGGAATGCCGGCGATGACGACACCGCTCCGCAGGCCGAAGGCATCGTCGGTGACGCCGGTCCACATGAGGACGACGTTGAGCAGGCTGAAGACGAGGTAGCCGAGCATCGCGATCAGGAAGATCTTGTTCGCTCGCGCGGTGACGCGCACCTTGCCGCTGGCGAAGAGTGCGAGGGTCACGGCGATGACGGCGACCGTCGCGAGTGTCGCCTGGAGGACGATGCCGGGCCACAGCATCTCGAAGTAGGCCGAGATGCCACCGATGAACAGACCCTCGAAGGCGGCGTAGGCGAAGATCAGCGCGGGACGGATCTTCTTGCGTGACGTGAAGATGACCACCATCGCGAGCACGAAGCCGCCGAGCGCGCCGATGATCCAAGGCATCATCGTCGGCGCCGGGTTGGCTGCCGTGACGGGGGCCATGGTCCAGACCCAGCCGACGACCGCGGTCACCACGAGCACGGCGAAGAGGCCCAGCGTCTTGACGACGGTGTCCTCAACCGTCATGCGGCCGGTGTCAACCGACCCGGCAGGCGGGGCGGCGTACATGCCCTCCAGCTGCGCGTCTGCGGCCACATTCACGGCGCCGTGAGACGCCGACGTTGCCGCTTGCGCGCCGGCGGGTGGGGGCGTCAGCCCTGGGCGCTTCTCCTGGAAGGCCGGGCTATTGAAGACGAAGTTGGACGAAGACATGTGTCGTTCACACTCCAGAGTTGCGGGAGCAGCAGGTGCTGCGTCTTTCTAGGGTATCGGACCGGTGCGTCGGGCCGCGTGTTTTCGCTGAGAGACGCCTATGAACGGCGCGCAGGTTCCGTGCCGTGCGCGAGCGGGAACACGCCGTTCGAGACCTGTGGATAACTCGTCTGGTGGCGGGGTTCAGTGTCGGAGGTCCCTGCAAGGATCGGGTTATGAAAGCGATCCCGCATCACGACGGAGCCTCGGCGTTCGAGCGCTTCGCGGTTGTGGAGGGGATCGCGAGAACGCGTCGACGGATGGCGGTGTTGGAGGCGACGCAGACGGAGTTGTTGGCGTTGGCGTCGAGTCTCGCGACCAGTGGTGTGGAGGCTGGTGAGGGTGCGTCGGCGGTGCGTGCGATCGCTGCGGATATTGGTGCGGCGACGAAGCAGTCCGACCGGACGGTGGAGCGGAGTATGGGGCGTGCGGAGCTTCTGACGACCCTGTTCCCCGAGACGGTGGATGCGTTGATGGGTGGGCAGATCGACAATGCGCATGTCTCCGTGATTCTGGAGTGTGGTGGCCACATCGCCGATGCGGAGGCTAGGGCGCGGTATGAGGAGCGGGTGATTGACGTCGCGGTTCGGGAGTCGCCGGGCCGGTTGCGGTCTTTCGCGAAGCGTGAAGCCGAGAGGGCGATGCCGCGGACGCTTGAGGAGCGGCATGCCGAAGCCGCGACACGTCGGGGTGTGTTCGTCCGTGACGTGGAGGATGCGATGAGCGAGCTCGTCGCGATTCTGCCCTCGACCCTCGCTCACGGGATCCATGACCGGCTCTCCTCCATGGCTTTCGCGGTGAAGAACGCGGACGGGGCAAGGCGCGCGGACGGGGCCGGAGTGAAAGACGCGGCCGGCGTGAGGGACGCGGTCGGGGTGGAAGGCGCGAGTGGGGTGGACGGCGCGAAGGCGAACGTGGGGGAGACCCGGTCGGTCGATAACCTCCGTGCGGATCTGTTGGCGGAGATGGTGTTGACGGCGGTGCCTGAGTCCGATGGTGCGGCTGATCTTCTGGCGCATATCCGTGCGGAGGTGCTTGTGACGGTTCCTGTGCTCGCGTTGGCCGGCCGTGGGCCGATGCTGTCGACTCTGGACGGTGTGCAACCGGTCGATGCTGTGACGGCGCGGCGGCTCGTGGGGGACGTTCCCGGGTTGGATCGGGTGTTGACGCATCCTGTTACTGGTGCGGTGTTGGCGGTGGATCGTTACCGTCCGAGCGCTGAGTTGCGCCGCTATCTTCGCGCGGTGGATGTGCGGTGCCGGTTCCCCGGCTGCAACCTCGTCGCCCGTAAGTGCGATATCGATCACGTCGAAGACGCAGCACTCGGTGGAGTCACGAGTGTGGAGAATCTGTCGCACGCGTGTCGACGGCATCACATGCTTAAACACCATTCCCGGTGGAAGCTCCACAAGGATCCTGACGGGACCGTGGTCTGGACCAGCCCCACACAGGTGAAGTACCCCGACCGCCGCCCACCAGGCGTCCACTTCACGATCGACGATCCCGACCTCGCAGCCGCGCGAAACCCCGCCGGCTCTGACCGGGGGAAACGAGATCCCGCCCCCTTCTAACCGGGGGAGAAGTGCCCGCTCCAGGGGGACGCGTCCCGCCCCGAGAGACCCCGCCCCCTTCTAAACCGGGGGAGAAGTGTGCCCGGGTAGCCTGGACCCATGCCCGCGGCCCCGCTGTTGATCGGCCACCGTGGCGCGCCCGGCTACCGTCCCGAGCATTCCGCTGCCTCCTACGAATTGGCATTCACCCAGGGAGTCGACCTCGTGGAACCCGACGTCGTCTTCACGCGCGACCGGGTGCCCGTCGTGCGGCATGAGAACGAGATTGGGTCGACCACCGATGTGGCGAGCCGCCCTGAGTTTGCCGACCGTCGTACGACCAAACGTGTGGACGGGGTCTCTTACGAGGGATGGTTCACAGAGGACTTCACCTGGGAGGAGCTCGCGACGCTGGGCACGCGGGAGCGTCTGCCGCACCTGCGTCCGCGCAGTGCCGCGCACGACGGTGAACAGCCCGTACTCCGATTGCTCGATGTCCTTCGCCTTGCCGCGGATGCGTCCCGCGCCGAGGGTCGCGAGATCGGGGTCGTGGTGGAGATCAAGCACGCGACGTACTTCCAAAGCCTGGGCGTCGACGTCGTCGGCACCATTGACGAGGAGCTACGCGCTGCCGGGTGGGCCGAGACGGGGCTGCCCCTCGTCTTCGAGTCGTTCGAACTCGCCGTCTTGCGCACGCTCCGCGAACGGGAGATCCCGGGGCGTCGTGTCTTCCTCGCACGGGGCATGGCGAAGCCGTTCGACCTCGTGGCCGCCCACGGGCGGGCGGCGCCGTCCTACACGGCGCTGCTGAAGCCGGCCGGTCTGGACGATCTGGCCCAGATCGTGGACGGCATCAGCCTCGACAAGCGGTTGATCCTGCAGCCCACTCCTGTGGGCCGGGCACGGATGTCGCCGACGGTCGATGCTGCGCACGAGCGAGGTCTCGACGTCTTCACGTGGACATGCCGTCCGGAGAATGCGTTTCTCATCGGAGAGTTCCGGCGGGGCGGAGGCAAGGCGGCGTTCGGTGACTATGAGGCGGAGTGGCGCCTTCTCGCGCGGGCCGGGGTGGACGGGGTCTTCGTCGACCACCCCGATCTCGGTATCGAGGTCTTCCGAGGAGGAACGGATGAGTGAGCCGGTAATCCACGTGAGCGCGGTCGTGCTCACTCGCGCTGACGGGTGCATACTGACGGTCCGCAAGCGGGGGACGCAAAGATTCATGCTTCCCGGCGGCAAGCCGGAAGCGGGTGAGACGCCCGCGCAGACCGCGGCGCGAGAGTGCCACGAGGAGATCGGCCTCGCGCTCGACCCGGACGTGCTGACCTTCCTCGGAGTGTTTCGCGCCGCAGCCGCGAACGAGTCCGGCCACGTCGTGGAAGGCGTGACCTTCGTGGCGGATTCTCCCGCGTCTGTGCGGCCCGCGCGTGAGATCGCCGAGGTCCGGTGGCTCGATCCCAGGGGGCCGCTCCCAGCCGACCTCGCACCGATGCTGGAACACCACGTGCTCCCCGCATTGCGACTCGCTCAGTAGGCCCCGCGGCCCCTGATCGGACAGGGGATCCCACCGCCGACCGAAAATGAGAGTCTTCTCATTCGGGTACGTGTCCTCTTTAGATCCTGTGAAACCACTCATAGCCTCCTGGGAGGCCCCTCACCCCTTGGGGCCATTTTTGGCTGAAAGGTGGATTCCCTTTGCACCGTCGAATACTGGCAACGGTGGGCGTTATCGCGCTCGTCCTGCCCGCAACTGCCGTCACCGCGGCCGCGGCGAACACAACCGACGCTGACGCGGCGTCGCTGTTCGACCGCTCCGCGTCCAGTGGACAGATCGACAGCTCCTTCGAGGTCGCCGCGCTCAGCGACGACACTCGGGTGAATGTCGTCATCGAGATGGAAGGCGACCCGGTCGCCGTCGTCGAAGCCGAGAAGGGCTCCGAACTCAGCGCCAAGGAGAAGTCGTCGGTCGTCGACGAGCTCCAAGCCGCGCAGGAATCCATCGAGGGCGGCATCGTCGACGCGGGCGGAGAAGTGCACACTCTGATGCAGTCCGCGTACAACGGCATCAAGGCGAACCTGCCCGCGGGTGAGCTGGAGACCGTTGCGGAACTCCCCGGCGTTGTGAAGATCCACGCGGTGGAAACCCACACGATCGACAACTCCACCTCCGTGCCCTACCTCGGCGTGCCCGAGGAGTGGGAGGCCACGGGTTACACCGGCGAGAACATCAAGGTCGCCATCATCGACACGGGAATCGACTACACCCACGCCACGTTCGGCGGACCCGGCACCGTCGAGGCATATGAAGAGGCGTTCGCTTCGTCGACCGAGGCAGCCAACCCGGCCTGGTACGGCCCCGACGCCCCGCGCGTCAAGGGCGGCATCGACCTCGTCGGTGACGACTACGACGCGCAGTCCCCGGAGACCTCCACGCCCGAGCCCGACGACAACCCGCTGGACTGCCAGGGCCACGGCTCGCACGTCGCGGGTACCGCGGCCGGAAGCGGTGTCACGGCAGACGGTGCGACCTATGAGGGTCCGTACGACTCCAACACCCCCGCCGAGTCGTTCCTGGTCGGCCCCGGAACCGCTCCGCAGGCAGACCTCTACGCTGTCCGCGTCTTCGGCTGCGATGGATCCACTGACGTTACCGTCGAGGCCATCGACTGGGCCGTCGAAAACGACATGGACGTCATCAACATGTCGCTCGGTTCGACCTACGGCACGGCCGATGACCCGTCCGCGGTCGCGTCGACCAACGCCGTCGGAGCTGGCGTCGTCGTCATCACCTCGGCCGGCAACTCGGGCCACAACCCGTACCTGACCGGCGCTCCCGGAGCGGGAGACGGCGTCATCGCCGTCGCTGCGACCGACGGCACGGAGTCCTTCCCCGGCGCGATCGTGACGGTCGACGGTGTGGACATCGAGGCCATCAACGCCAACGGTGCGGACTTGTCCGGCCTGGGCGACCTCGAGGTCGTCCGCGTGACCGATGACCCGGCCACCTCCGAGAACGAGGCGCTCGGCTGCTCCGCGGCTGCGTTCACCCAGGCGGGTGTCACCGAGGGTGGCAACCAGCTCGCGGTGGTCGATCGTGGAACGTGTGCCCGCGTCGCCAAGGCAGTGTTCGGTCAGCAGGCCGGCGCAGCCGTCGTGCTCCAGATCAACAACGCCGACACGCTGCCGCCGTACGAGGGCATCATCACCGAGAACCCCGACGACGGCACTCCGTACGACGTGACCATCCCGCTCCTGGGCGTTCGCCTCAGCGACGGGGCGGCCTTCGCCACCGGCGACACCGCCACGGTCGAGGCTACCGAGATCGCCAACCCTGGGTTCAGCGGCTTCGGCAGCTTCACCTCCGGCGGCCCGCGCAGCGGCGACAGCGGCATCAGCCCGAACATCTCGGCGCCCGGTGTCTCCATCGCATCGGCCGCGGTCGGCACGGGTGACCAGGCGGCATTCCTCTCGGGGACGTCGATGGCCGCTCCGCACGTTGCGGGAATCGCGGCGCTCGCCGTCGAGGCTCACCCCGGCTGGACTCCGCAGGACATCCACGCGGCCCTGGTCAACACGGCCAACCCTGAGGACATCGCCGGCTATGAGTCGCGCGTCGGGGGAACCGGCCTCGTGGACACGAAGCAGGCGCTCGCGACACAGGTGACCGTCACCGGCGACCCGTTCGAGACGACGGATGGCTGGCTGCGTGAGGCCGGACTCAGCTTCGGCTTCCAGGAGTCGTCGCTGCTGTACGGCGGCATCAAGACCGTCAAGGTCGAGAACCACGGATCCAAGGCGGTCACGTACAAGGTGTCCACGGTCGCTTCGGAAGAGTCGCTGAAGGCGAAGGTCTCCACGAGCACCAAGTCCGTCACGGTGCGCCCCGGCAAGTCGGCGACGTTCGTCGTGACGGCAAGTGCCTCGCCCCGGGACGTGCCGAGCTCGCTCGCGGGTGATGACCAGTGGTCGTTCTACGAGATCTCCGGTGATGTTGTCCTGACTGCGAAGGACTCGACGTTGCGCGTGCCGTACCTGCTCGTTCCGCGATCGAACAGCACGGTCTCCACGTCGGTGCTCGGCTCGCTCTTCAGCAAGAAGACCAAGCTCACCGACACGTCCAAGGACGTTCGCCTGTACAACACCTTCGGCGCGCTGGACGCGACCGCGGATGTGTTCACGTGGGGTCTCAGCGACCCCAAGGACGCCACGAGCGACGTTCCGGACGACGGGTACGACGTCCGCGCGGCGGGAGTCCAGTCCTACAACACGGAGGACGGCGACCTGCTGGTCTTCGCGATCAACACGCACAAGCGGTTCTCCAACGCGGCGTCGAACGAGTACCAGGTACTCATCGACTCTGACCGCGACGGGGAGACCGACTGGATCGCGTTCTCGTACGACTCCGGAGCCGTTCGTGCCGGGTCTGCGGATGGCCTGGCGGAGGTGTTCCTCCAGAACGCCGAAACTGGTGCACTGTACGCGGCCGGCTTCCTCTCCCAGGCGCCGACCGACAGCAGCACGGTCCTGTTGCCGCTGTACGCCGACTCGGTCGCGGTGGACGGAGCGTTCGACTACACCGTGGCGACCCAGGGTCGCGCGGGTGGAGTCGACACGGTCGATGCCGTCGCGACGTACGATGCGTCGGCCCCGGCGATCAGCAACGGTGACAGCGTCACGGTCAAGCGCTGGGGAAGCGCGCGCGTGCCGCTGGCGATCGATGCGGACCAGGTCGCCGCGCAGAACCCGCTCGGAGCCATGTTCGTCGTTCTGGACAACCGTTCAGGCGCTGAAGAGGCACTGCTGGTCAAGCTCAAGTAGTCGCACTGAGTGACACGAGCGGCGTCTTCCTCCGGGAAGGCGCCGCTCGTGCGTGAGGTAGGAGTTACTCCACGAGCTTGCCGGTGGTGTCGACATCTTCCATGAGCGCTGCGATCTCATCCGGGATCGCCGGGATGGGCTCACGGGTGACGCCGTCGATCGGTGACCAGACGAGATTGACTTGCAGGGCGGGATCTGCGTCCGGGTAGTCACTCCGATTGTGTGCACCACGCGTCTCGCGGCGCTCGCGCGCTGCCTCCATCGTCGCGCGCGCGGCGAGAGCGGACGCCTTGAGGTCGAACGCATGGGCGAGATCCTGGAACCCTGCGATGTCGGGGTGCACGCCGATGTCACCCATCCGCCGCTCGATCTCATCGAGGGCGGCCAGGCCCGCCGTCAATCCCTCCTCCGAGCGCACGACACCTGCATGCTCCGTCATGACATTGCGGATCGCGCGCTGGAGAGCGCGGACGTTCTCCCTGCCGTCGGAGGCGAGGAGCGAGTCGATCTCCTCACGGGCCTGCTCCACGGCGGCACGGGAGCGCTTCTGCGCGTCGAGGTTCCGCGAGTACCCGATGGCTGACTGCCCCACCAGCCGCCCGTACACGAGCAGCTCGATGAGTGAGTTGCCGCCCAGACGGTTCGCGCCGTGCAAGCCGCTCGAGGCCTCGCCGATCGCATAGAGGCCATCAACGCCTGTGCCGTGGTCTTCGGGCCGCACCCAGACGCCTCCCATGGAGTAGTGTGCCGTCGGCGCAATCTCAATGGGGTCCTGCGTGATGTCGAGCATCTGGAGCTCCATCATCGTCTGGTACACGCGCGGGAGCCGGGTCATGATCGTCTCGCGCGGGAGGTGCGACACGTCCAACCACACGCCGCCGTTCGCGGTCCCGCGCCCCTCCTTGATCTCGGTGTACGCGGCGAGCGCGACACGGTCTCGGGTGGACAGCTCCATGCGCTCCGGGTCGTACTTCTGCATGAAACGCTCGCCGAGGGCGTTGCGCAGGACGCCGCCCTCGCCACGCGCCGCCTCGGAGATGAGTGTTCCCGCCGCGCTCTCCGGCTCGAGGATGCCGGACGGGTGGAACTGGACGAGCTCCGGGTCTCGCAACCTTGCGCCCGCCTCGACGGCAAGGCGGAACGAGTCGCCGGTGTTCTCGTCGCGGCGGGATGACGTACGCCGCCAGATGCGATTGTGTCCGCCGGCGGCGAGAATGACCGCGTCGGCGTGAATGAGGTAGCGGGTACCGTCGGCCTGATCGAAGCCGTAGGCGCCGAAGACGATCCCGTTCTCGTCCACGAGGATGCGGGTGATGTAGATGCCGTCAAGGATCGGGATATCGAGTTGCTCCGCTCGGCGGACGAGCGTGCGCTGGATCTCCAGGCCGGTGTAGTCGCCAGCGAACGCGGTGCGGCGGAACTTGTGAGCGCCGAAGAAACGCTGCGAGATACGGCCGTCGTCCTCGCGCGCAAAGTCCATTCCCCAGCGTTCAAGGTCACTGATGCCGCGCTCCGCCCCCCGGGTGACGATCTCGACGGTGTGCGGGTTGGCCAGGAGGTAGCTCTCCTTGATGGTGTCGGCGGCATGCTGCTGCCACGAGTCCTCGGTGTCCATCGTTCCCAGTGCGGCATTGATGCCGCCGGCAGCGAGGGAGGTGTGGGCATCGTTGCGGGGCCGCTTGCCGACCGCGAGGACATCGACGCCGCGTTCGGCGATCTCGATCGCGGCGCGAAGGCCGGAGCCGCCGGTGCCGATGACGATGACGGTGGTGGAGAGCTGACGTTCGGGTGCAGAAACCATGCGCACCACGGTAGGAAGCGGCTAGCAATTACTCCAATGCATAGTGTGAGTCATTATCATGCGCGTAGGGTATGGACGTGAATCTTGAACAGTTGCGCGGCTTTGTGCGGGTCGCCGAGATCGGTCACTTCACGCGTGCCGCAGAGGCCCTCCACGTGGCGCAACCCTCGCTGTCTCGGCAGGTGTCGACGCTCGAACGCGAGCTCGGAGCCGAGCTGTTCCATCGAGCACGCGGGCATATTTCCTTGACGGCCGCGGGAGAGACGCTGCTCCCGCGCGCGCGGCGCATCCTCGCTGATGAAGAAGCGATCCATGCAGAGATGGCGGAGTTGGCCGGCCTGCAGCGTGGCCGAGTGCGGCTCGGGGCCACGCCTACGCTCTGTGTCAGCTTGGTCGCTGAGGCAATGACCGCGTACACCACGGCTCATCCCGGTGTTGAACTCCACCTCACCGAAGGCGGCTCCCGCCTGCTGATCGAGCGCGTGGCGGAGGGGGAGCTGGACATGGCGCTGATCACGGTGTCGGAGGGCCTGTCCATCTCGGGCACTCTCGTGCGGGAGCCGCTCCTGACCGAGGAGCTCGTCGTGATCTCCTCGGCCGCTGAATCGCCCCTGGTCGACAATGCAGAGATCGACCTCAGAACGCTTGCCTCGCTCCCGATGGTCGCGTTCGCAGAGAGCTACGATCTCCGCGCCGCCACCGATGCCGCCTTCGCAGCCGCGGGGCTGGATCCGACGACCGTCATCGAAGGCGCGGAAATGGATGCGGTGTTGCGGTTCGTGGAGCGCGGCCTCGGGGTCGCTCTCGTACCGGCGACGGTCCTCATCGACCGTCCGACGCTCCGCTCCGCGAGACTCGTGCAGCCGAGGCTCACGCGAACCATCAGCATCGCGCGCCGGTCCGATGTGAATCCCACGCGTGCCGCATCCGCAATGCGTGGGGCGGTCGTGTCGGCCTCACGCCTTCTCGCTGAGCGGTTGGCGGAGTTGACGCTCGTCGAGTGAGGGCCCGGCGGGTGAGCGCGCGCAACGGCCGATGCGCACCCGCACACGGGGGGCACGGAGGCCCCGATTGGACGCGACGGCGGGAGTCGAACCCGCAACGCTCCTGGTTATGAGCCAGTGCCCGGGACCGCCCGGATCGCCGCGATGACACTCACGCTAACCCGGGGTACAGATGGGCACCAGATGGGTGTCCCGTGGTTTCACTGTGAGTCACTCTGTGACGAAAGGTCAGCGCTCGCACAGGTGCGCGCGGTCGCCCCGACCGAACCGGTAGTCGTACTCCGTCCCTTCCCAGGCAACCACGACCCGCATGCCGTCCACCAATGCCTGGGTGTAGCTCTGGCCAGGCTGCGGGCAGCCGAGGGACCCGTCGCTCCACGTCACAGACTCGGCCAGGACCACTTCTGGCTCGTCGCCTGCCGTCAAAGAAACGCGCGACTGCAGATCCGCGCGGATCGCCAACCATCGGGCTTCGGGTACCTCGGCGGGCGCGCCGGACGGCGTGGGCGAGGCGAGGACCCCGGGCGTGGTCGTGTGGAACCGGTCGGTGGGTGAGGGCACCGGTGTCGACGCGGTCGAGTTCGTATCCCGGTTGTCAGTGGGTGTCATGGCCTCTCCTGTGCAACTGGCCATCACGAGCATCAGCGCACTCGCGGTTCCCACAACTGCGATCCAGCGCCGGATGGCCATACCGTCAGGCTATGCGCGCGCCTCCGTCGGCGCCACAGGCAGGCGTGATGTCGGCGCGCGCGCCTAGACTTGAGGGGTTATGACCGACCGATCCCAGCCCCTCATCATCGGCGACGGAACCGGTCCAGACAGCGGGAACGATCCTCTCCTGGACGGGCTCAACCCGCCTCAGCGTGAAGCCGTCACCTATCGCGGCCCGGCACTGCTGATCGTCGCGGGCGCCGGGTCGGGCAAGACTCGTGTCCTCACCCACCGGATCGCCTCCCTGCTGCGGAGCGGTGAAGCGTGGCCGAGCCAGATCCTTGCAATCACCTTCACCAACAAGGCCGCAGGGGAGATGCGCGAGCGGGTGCATCAGCTCATCGGTGACACCGCGCGTGGAATGTGGATCTCGACGTTCCACTCCGCATGTGTGCGGATCCTGCGCCGTGAAGCCGATCAGTTCGGATTCACCAAGAACTTCACGATCTACGATTCCGGCGATTCGCGCGCGCTGATCAAGCGACTCGTGAAGGAACACGAGGCCGATGCGTTCGGTTTGACGCCCGCCGCCGTGCAGGGACGCATCTCGAAACTCAAGAACGAGCTTGCTGACGCCGAATCGTTCGCGCGGCAGGCGAACATGAGCGATCCGGCCGAACGCGTCTTCGTCGAGATCTTCGCCGACTACCAGCGCGCCCTCCAGAAGGCGAACGCGTTCGACTTCGACGACCTCATCGGTCAGGCCGTCTATCTCTTCCGTGCCTTCCCGAAGGTCGCGGATGTGTACCGCAAGCGGTTCCGGCACATCTTGGTCGACGAGTACCAGGACACCAACCACGCGCAGTACGCGCTCATTCGTGAACTCACGCGCCCTCCCGGCGGCGGCGATTCCTTCGCGGACGACTCGGGGATGATGATCTTCACCCCCGATGAGGCCGAGGGTGAGGGTGCATCACTCACGGTCGTGGGTGACTCCGATCAGTCGATCTACGCCTTCCGTGGCGCCGACATCCGCAACATCACCGAGTTCGAGCGGGACTATCCGGGCGCGAAGGTCGTCCTCCTGGAACAGAACTACCGCTCCACCCAGACGATCCTCTCCGCCGCCAACGCCGTCATCAGCAACAACTTCGATCGCAAGGACAAGAAGCTCTGGACCGATGTCGGCGCGGGCGCGAAGATCGTCGGCTTCACCGGCTACTCGCAGCATGATGAGGCGCAGTTCGTGGCCGATCAGATCGAGGCGCTGCACCGTGAGGGCCTGGGGTACCAGCAGATCGCGGTCTTCTACCGCACCAACGCACAGTCGCGAGCGCTGGAAGAGATCTTCATCCGCGCCGCGGTGCCGTACAAGATCATGGGCGGGACCAAGTTCTACGAGCGCGCGGAGATCAAGGACGCGCTGTCCTACCTGATCGCCGTCGCCAATCCCGCCGACGAGATGGCCGTGCGCCGCATTCTCAACCGTCCGCGTCGCGGAATCGGCGACGTGACCGAGACCGCGATTGCCCGTTTCGCCGCGGAGCATCAGATCACATTCCGTGACGCTCTCGCCCAGCCGGCTGCCCTCGGGGTCGGCCCGAAGATCCAAACAGCGATCGGACATCTCGACGCGGTCCTGGATGAGGCGACCTCGATCATGATGCCGGCCTCCGGGGAGCTTCCGCCGGCGACCGCCGTATCGGAGGGGTTGACGCTTCTGCTGAACAAGAGCGGCTACCTCGACGCGCTGCGCATGAGCAAGGACCCTCAGGACGAAGCACGCCTGGAGAACCTGGACGAGCTCGTGGCAGTGACCCGCGAGTTCGCGCGCAACAATCCCGACGGAGCGCTCGATGACTTCCTGGCCGAAGTGGCCCTCATCGCTGACGCCGACGACCTGGACGACTCCTCCGGATCTGTCTCGCTCATGACGATGCACACCGCGAAGGGTCTGGAGTACGACGCGGTCTTTGTCACCGGCGTCGAAGAGGACCTCATTCCGCACCGCATCTCCGCGGGCGAACCCGGCGGACCACAGGAGGAGCGCCGACTGTTCTACGTCGCGCTCACCCGGGCGCGTACGCACCTGCACCTCTCACTCGCGATGACCCGCGCGCAGTTCGGAGAGGTCTCAGCTGCAATGCCGAGCCGTTTCCTGCAGGAGATCCCGGCAGAGCTCATCGACTGGAAGCAATCGCCCGGCGACGTAAACTCCCGTGGCGGTGCACGTTCTCGAGCGATCAACGCGCGCCCAGGGGGTGGGCAGAGTCGGTACGGCGATGACCTCGTGCCACTCTCGCGCCGGCAGCAGTCCGGATCCGCGGCGCAGTTTGCCAACCGCATCCCCGCCAAGATCCGTGACAACGGCGATCTCGAGCTCGCCGCCGGAGATCGCATCAGGCACGACGACTTCGGGGAGGGGCGCGTTGACGCGGTGACCGGGGACGGTGCAAAGCGTGTCGCCCATGTGCGCTTCGACAAGGTCGGGGCGAAGAAGCTCCTCATCAAGATCGCTCCGATCACGAAGTTGTAAGACGCATCGCCGAGGCCCCCGTGGACGAGTCTCGATAGGCTCGTGGCATGGCTCTGTTCAACCGAGACAAGCGTTCGAGTGCCGACGACACGGGGTCCAGCCCCGCAGAGGAGGCACCCGTCGCCGGTCCCGAGCTCGCGCAGGAGGCGCCGGAGCACACCGAGGACATCCCTCACGTGGGCATCTCCGTCTCGACCTACGGAGCACCTGCGCCGCGTACCCCGCCGGCGCAGACGGCGTCACCCGCGCCGGCTGAGGGGTCCGCTCAGAACGCGCTTCCGGAAAACTCGATCCTGAAGGCTGCGCTCTCGACGCTGCCTGAAAAGCCCGAGCCCCGAGATGTGATGAATGTCATGCGGCAGGCATTGCAGGGGCACCTGTTCGTGCGCGTGCAGGGTGACGCACGCGCGTTGCTGAAGGAGAAGAAGCCCCTCACGCTCGCCGCCACGCAGATCAACGACAAGCGCTTCCTCCTTGCCTTCACGGGCGGCGCCGCGTTGCAGAACGCGGTCAAACTCGACGGCGACACACAAACCTCCGCCGTCGGACAGCCCGCGCTCGCGGTCTTCCGCAACGTTCTTGGCGGCCCCTACGCAGGACTCATCCTCGATCACGCTTCCGGTCCCGCCCGCGTCATCCTCCCGACTCAGCTCATCGAGAAGGCGCTGGACGAAGGCGACGAGGAGATGACGATCAAGAACCTTCTCAGCCGTCGTCGCGACGACAGCACGCCCGCCCACGTCGCAGAGGCGATCGCGGAGGGCAAGGTCTTCCTCGCCCTCCGCGGAGACGGCGACAAGGCCGGCGTCACGCAGGTGCAGAACGACAAGGGGGAGCGGCGCATCGAAGTCTTCTCCCACCCGTTGGAGCTGCTCGCCCTCGGCCGTCAGGACCGCGCTGTCCCCGTAACCGGTGCGCAGCTGGGTGGTCTACTCGCCGCTGATTCCGAACTCACCGGGATTGTCCTTGACCCGGGCGGCCCGTGGATGACCTTGGACCGCACCGAGCTGGAGCCCGTCCTGCGTCTCGCGCCACAGGGTGACGACGCGTCGTAGACCCTTCCGACTCGACCGCCTAGGGTCGAGACATGGCGTCCGAACGCATCACCCTCTCCGTGCCGGGTCCGGACGGCGAGCGAGAGGTGCGGTTGTCGAGCCCGAGCCGCGTGCTGTGGCCGAAGGCGGGGATCACGAAGCGCGACCTCGCGGAATACATCATCGCCACGGGGGCCGCGTTCCTGCGTGGCAACGGTCACCGTCCGGTGTCGCTCGAACGCTTCCCGGACTCGATCGAGGGGGAAGGGTTCTTCTCGAAGAACCCGCCCCGAGGAGCCCCCGACTTCGTCGACGAGGTGATGTGCACCTACAACAGTGGGAGAAAGCACCCGCAGGTCGTCCTCAACGAGGTGGCCGCCGCGGTGTGGGCGGTACAGATGAACACCGTCGTCTTCCACCCGTGGGCATCGCTCGCCGCAGACACCGACAACCCCGTCGAGCTGCGTATCGACCTGGACCCCCAGCCGGGTACGAGCTTCGCCGACGCGGTCGCGCTGGCCCCGCTCGTGCGAGACGTGCTGGCCGAGGCAGGGCTGGAAACGTTCGTGAAGACCAGTGGCCACCGTGGACTGCATTTGTTCGCGCCGATCCGTCCCGAGCACGAGTTCCTCGACGTGCGCCATGCAGTGATCGCGGCGGCGCGTGAGGTCGAGCGGCGCGCGCCCGAGAAAGCGACGACGGCATGGTGGAAGGAAGAGCGTGGAGAACGAGTCTTCCTCGACTTCAATCAAGCCAACCGCGACCGCACGATGGCGGGCGCATACAGCCCTCGTGCGCTTCCGGAGGCGACAGTTTCGACGCCCCTCACGTGGGACGAACTGCCCTCGGCAGACCCGCGCGCGTTCACGGTGAAAACCATCCCCGCGCGGCTGATCGAGACCGGTGACCCTTGGGAGCACTTTGCCGACAACCCTGGCGGGATCGACACCCTCTTGAGCTGGTGGCAGCGCGACCTGGACGACGGCCTGGGGGAGCTTGCCTTCCCCCCTGAGTTTCCGAAGATGCCCGGTGAGCCGCCGCGGGTACAGCCCTCCCGCGCGAAGAAGGACTGAGGTCAGATCAGGACGTCGCGGAGGTCGTAGTCAGCCACCACGTCGAGCTGGTCGAAGGTGCAGGAGCGAGGGTCGCGGTCGGGTCGCCACCGCTCGAACTGCACGGTATGGCGAAATCGGACGCCTTCGAGCTGGTCGTACCGGACTTCCAGCACGCGTTCGGGTCGTAGTGACACGAAAGAGACGTCCTTCGCTGAGGTGAAGCGGGATCGTTCGCCGCTGCCGTGGACGGCATCGCCGTGCGCGTCCCGCTCGACGAGCGGATCCAGCTCGGCGACGAGTTCGCGCCGTCGCTTATCGGTGAATGCCGAGACGCCGCCCACCTGCCGCAGGGTGCCCTTCTCGTCGTAGAGGCCGACCAGGATCGACCCGACCCCGGAGCCGCTCTTGTGGATGCGATATCCGATCGCCACGACGTCGGCCGTACGCACGTGTTTGATCTTGAGCATGGTGCGCTTTCCCGGCGTGTACGGAGAGTTCTTCGCCTTCGCGACGACGCCATCCAGGCCCGCACCCTCGAACCGTTCCAACCACTCGCGGGCGTGCTCCGCATCCTCGGTCGTGCGGGTGAGATAGAGGGGCGCGGGGATGTCGCGAAAGAGCGATTCGAGCGCTTCGCGCCGAACTGCGAACGGTTGGTTCATCACCTCTTGATCTCCACGCGCCAGAAGATCGAACGCGACGAAAGAGGCGGGCGTTGTCTCGCTGAGAAGTCGCACGCGCGACTGCGCGGGATGAATGCGCTGCGAGAGGTGCTCCCACGACAGCCGCGCGCTGTTCTTTCCGGCGCTGGGCACGATGATCTCGCCGTCGATGAGGCACGGTTCGGGGAGCAGGACACGAAACGCTTCGACGAGTTCGGGAAAGTAGCGCGTGAGGGGTTTCGCGCCGCGCGAGCCGATGACGACGTCCGTGCCGTCATACGACACGATCGCGCGGAACCCGTCCCATTTGGGTTCGTACGTGTAGCCACCCGCGACCGCGTCCGAGTCGGGCACGGTCGTGACCGCTTTGGCGAGCATCGGGGTCGGGATCTCGGAGGGCACGACTTCATCCTGCCCCGCCGCACGGTCAGACGAAAGCGCTCATTCCGGTGATGTCCCGGCCGATCAGCAACGCCTGGATGCTCTCGGTGCCCTCGTACGTGTGGATGGCCTCGATATCAGCCATGTGCTGCATGACGGTGTTCTCGAGCAGGATGCCGTTGCCGCCGAGCAGGTCACGCGCGCTCGCCGCGATCCGGCGGGCGGATCGGGTGTTGTGGTACTTCGCGAGGGAGGCTTGGGTCGGCCGAAGTCCGCCCGACGCCTCGAGGTCAGCCAGGTGGCGGCAGTAGAGCTGCATTGCCGTGAGCGTTTCGAGCATCTGCGCGAGACGCTCTTGCACCATCTGGAACTTCGCCAGTGGTCGGCCGAACTGGGTGCGTTGCTGCGCGTACTGCAGGGCGGCCTCGTAGCACGCGGTGGCGTGGCCGAGCGCCGACCAGGCCACCCCCGACCGTGTCGCATAGAGCACCGTGGACGCGTCCTTGAAGGTACGGGTGCCCGGCAGCACGGCATCAGCGGGCAGGCGAACGTCGTCCAGCGTGATGTGGGCCTGGTAGATCGCTCGCAACGATGCCTTGCCGGTGATGACGGTCCCGGTGTAGCCGCGGGTCTCCTGGGGGACGAGGAAGCAGCGCACCGCACCGTGGTCCTCGGCGCCCTCGTCGACCACACGTGCCCAGACGAAGGTGATGCCGCCGGAGGCGCCGTTGCCGATCCACTTCTTCGCACCGTTCAAAACCCACTCGTCGCCTCGTCGATGCGCTTCGGTCTCCAGCGACACCGAATCGGAGCCATGGTCCGGCTCGGTCAGCGCGAAGGCGCCGAGCACCTCGCCGGTCGCGAGCGGGCGGAGCCATTTCTCCTGCTGGGCGTCGCTTCCGAACAGCGCGAGGGTGCGGAGGGCGAGTCCGCCCTGCACGGCGATGACCGTTGCGAGGGACCCGTCTCCGCGGGAGATCTCCATATTCACGAGCCCCGCCGCGAGGGGAGTCAAGCGGGTGAGGGCGGGATGGTCGATGCCGTCGTTGTACAGGTCGAGCTCGCCCATGCGGCGGACGATGTCGAGCGGATATTCGGCGCGATCCCAGGCATCGTGCATCCGAGGGCCGACCTCGTCGACCAGCGAACGGGCGCGATCCCACGCCGCGCGATCTGCATCATCCAGGTCGGCGAACACCGCGTAGTAATCAGTGCCAACGGGTGAGGTGATGTCGTAACCGGCGGCCGACTCGCGCTGCCCAGGAAGCTCTGTACTCATATCGACAGGGTAGCGCGGATGGGATCGAGTGTCACGAAGAGCGACACTCGATCTCACCCACAGTTCAGCCGGTCAATTCTTCGCGCAGGCGCCGGGCAAGCTCGGCGGCCGGCATCCGACGAGGGA
This sequence comes from Microbacteriaceae bacterium PS02070, assembly GCA_029959865.1. Taxonomy (GTDB): domain Bacteria; phylum Actinomycetota; class Actinomycetes; order Actinomycetales; family Microbacteriaceae; genus Microbacterium. The sequence goes on from JASCPE010000007.1 coordinate 65,211, forward strand.
ACACGGCGACGACGACATCGTCGGGAGCGGCGGTGTCCTGCTGGGAGAGGACACCAAAACGTCGCAGGAGCTCGTCGTTTGCGTCGCGCAGAGCCGACACCGGGATGCGCTTCGACCCGCGCAGCAGCTGTCGCAGCACATGGTTGTGTGTCGCGGTGACTGCCGCGGAGAAGGCGACGGCAATCGCCTCATCCACGCCAGGGACACGTTCTCGGAGGAAACGGGTGAACAGCCGCTCGTACTGCGACGCGGTGACGATCTCTCGGTCGCGGAGGGCCGGAACCTCACGCACGATGCGATAACGCCGGCGGGCGAGATCCGGGTCCGCGGCATAGTGACGGTAGATCTGCTGGGACGACTCGCAGACCCGCTCCCACGGATTCCCGTCGGAGGCGTCGAGCTCGTCCTTCGCTGCCGTCAGCACCACATCATGGTCGGCGAAGATCACATCGTCCTTGCCGCCGAACTGGCGAAAGAACGTCGAGCGGGAGATGCCCGCAGCCTGTGCGATCTGATCGACGGAGGTCTGCTCGAAGCCCTGCCGGAGGAAGAGGTCCAGCGCCGCAGATACGACCTGGGTGCGGGATGCGCGTGAGTCACTCCCGGGTCGTGTCGCCTCGCTCATGCCGGAAGCCTAACTTGCGGCACCTGCCTTTTGCCGGTGCCGCGAGGCGCGCTCAGACGCTTCGGGTAGTAGGCTCGGTGATTGGCCGTATCCTGATCGGCCGCGAGATTCCCGCCACCGCCAAGCCCAGTGAAGGATTGCCCGTGGATCTTTACGAGTACCAGGCCCGTGACATCTTCGAGAAGTACGGGGTGCCTGTGCTCCCCGGCATCGTTGCCGACACCCCCGAGGAGGCGAAAGCGGCGGCCGAGAAGATCGGCGGCGTCGTCGTCGTCAAGGCGCAGGTGAAGACCGGCGGCCGCGGCAAGGCCGGCGGCGTCAAGGTCGCCAAGACGCCGGATGAGGCCTACGAGGCCGCGAAGGCGATCCTCGGCCTCGACATCAAGGGCCATGTCGTCAAGCGCGTCATGGTCGCTGCCGGCGCCGACATCGCGGAAGAGTTCTACTTCTCCGTGCTCTTGGATCGCGCAAACCGCTCCTACCTGTCGCTCACCTCCGTAGAGGGCGGCATGGAGATCGAGCAGCTCGCGGTGGAGAAGCCCGAAGCGCTCGCGCGGGTCGAGGCCGACCCGCTCACCGGCATCGACAAGGACAAGGCCGTGGAGATCGCCCAGGCGGCGAACTTCCCGGAAGAGCTCGTCGAGAAGGTCGCCGACGTCTTCGTGAAGCTCTACGACGTCTACAAGGGTGAGGGCGCCACGCTCGTCGAGGTGAACCCCCTCGTCCGCACGGGAGCAGGCGAGATCATCGCCCTTGACGGCAAGGTGAGCCTCGACGACAACGCGAGCGAGGTGCGTCACCCCGAGCACGAAGAACTCGAAGACAAGGACGCAGCCGACCCGCTGGAGGCGAAGGCCAAGAAGGCCGGACTCAACTACGTGAAGCTCGACGGAGAGGTCGGAGTCATCGGAAACGGTGCCGGCCTGGTCATGTCGACACTCGATGTTGTCGCGTACGCGGGCGAGAAGCACGGCGGCGTCACCCCGGCGAACTTCCTCGACATCGGTGGCGGTGCGTCGGCTACCGTCATGGCGGCGGGACTGGACGTCATCCTCGGCGACCCGCAGGTCAAGAGCGTCTTCGTTAATGTCTTCGGTGGAATCACCTCCTGCGTGGCTGTGGCAGAGGGCATCGTCAAGGCGCTCGAGATCCTCGGCGACACCGCCACGAAGCCCCTTGTGGTCCGCCTGGACGGAAATCAGGTCGAGGAAGGCCGCGCCATCCTCTCCGCCGCGAACAACCCGCTCGTCACGCTGGCCGCAGGAATGGACGAGGGCGCCGACAAGGCCGCCGAACTCGCCGCTGCCTGAGCCGCCGGATACGCACGAAGGACAACGAAATGTCGATTTACCTCAACAAAGATTCCAAGGTCATCGTTCAGGGCATCACCGGCGGCGAGGGCACGAAGCACACCGCTCTGATGCTCAAGGCCGGCACGAACGTCGTCGGCGGCGTCAACGCGCGCAAGGCGGGCACGACCGTCACGCACAAGGACGGCAACGGCGAGGACATCGAACTCCCCGTCTTCGGCACCGTGGCGGAAGCCATCGAGAAGACCGGCGCTGACGTCTCTATCGCCTTCGTTCCGCCCGCTTTCACGAAGGACGCGATGGTCGAGGCCATCGACACTGACATCCCGCTGCTGGTCGTCATCACCGAGGGTGTCCCCGTGGGCGACACCGCCGAGGCATGGGCTTACGCGAAGTCGAAGGGCAACAAGACCCGCATCATCGGGCCGAACTGCCCCGGCATCATCACCCCGGGTGAGGCGCTCGTCGGCATCACCCCCGCCAACATCACCGGCAAGGGCCCCATCGGACTCGTCTCGAAGTCGGGAACGCTCACCTACCAGATGATGTTCGAACTGCGCGACCTGGGATTCTCGACGGCGATCGGCATCGGTGGAGACCCGGTCATCGGAACGACTCACATCGATGCACTCGAGGCGTTCGAAGCAGACCCCGAGACGAAGGCGATCGTCATGATCGGCGAGATCGGTGGAGACGCCGAGGAGCGTGCCGCCGAGTACATCAGGGCCAATGTCACCAAGCCCGTTGTCGGCTACGTCGCTGGATTCACGGCACCCGAGGGGAAGACCATGGGTCACGCGGGTGCGATCGTGTCTGGCTCAGCGGGGACGGCGCAGGCAAAGAAGGAAGCCCTGGAGGCCGCAGGTGTGAAGGTCGGCAAGACGCCGTCCGAGACAGCGGCGCTCATGCGGGAGATCATCGAAGGCCTGTAATGGGACTCCAAGGGCAGTACCTCCCCAGCACGTCGGAATGGGCGCGCGAGCAGGCCGAGGCCTACGAGGCCACCGGCGGCGCTGAACAGAGCTCGCTGCGGGGAAAGCCGGTCATCGTGCTGACAACCGTCGGTGCGAAGACGGGTGGACTACGCAAGACGGCGCTGATGCGCGTCGAGCATGAGGGCACCTACGCTGTCGTCGCGTCGAAGGGAGGCGCCCCGAAGCCTCCGGCGTGGTACTGGAACGTCCGCGCGAACCCCGTGGTCGAGCTTCAGGACGGTGACGACAAGCGCGAGTACGTCGCCCGTGAGGTGACCGGCGCGGAGTACGACCTCTGGTGGGACCGTGCCGCACAGGCGTGGCCGGACTACAACGAGTACGCCAAGAAGACCGACCGCAAGATCGCCGTTTTCGTCCTCGAACCCCGCTGACCGCGCGCCGCGCGCGGACCGGCGCGGCGACGGGGGAGCGACGAAGGGGATAGGTAGGGTCGGAACGCCATGAACCGCCTGCTCGTTGCCCTTCTCGCCGCGATCGACGCCGTCGTCGCGGCGATCGTCGGTCTCGTCGTCATTCTCGCCCCCCTCACCCTGATCTGGGTGCTCGGGCTGGGCGGAGACGCCGTCTGGTCGGCGCTGTGGCCGGCCACCGCGAGGATCTGGCAGCTGGGCCATCTGGTGCCGCTTCACGTCACGCTGCCGCTGGACTACCGGACCGTCGCCGGGATCCCCGACGAGGCCGCAACGTTCGCGATCTCACTCGCCCCGCTGGCCTTTGCGCTGTTCACGCTCGTGTTCGCCGCACGATCTGGTCGCCGCGCGGCGCGGGCGGGCGAGGGCCTCACCGGTGTCGTTTCGGGGACGGTCGCCTTCATAGCGGCGGCGACGGTGGTCGCGCTGACATCGGCCAACTCCGTGGCGGCCGTGGACACCTGGCAGGCTGTTCTCCTGCCTGTGGCGGTGTTCGCGCTCGGAGCAGTCGGAGGCTGGCTGCATGGCGGATGGTCTGAGGGCGATGTCATCATCGACCCGCTGCGCGAACGCCTGTCGCCCCGGTGGCAACCCGTCGCCGGCGCTGCGGCGCGGGCAGCGGGGGTCTCGGTGGCGCTCGTCTCCGCGCTCGCCGCCGTCGGTTTCATCGTCATGCTCGTCGTCCGCGGCGCAGAGGTGATCGCGCTCTTCGAGTCCTCACACGTTGATGCACTCGGAGCCACCGTCATCACGTTGGGGCAACTCGCGTATCTGCCCACCCTGCTGCTGTGGAGCGCGTCGTACATCGCCGGTCCCGGCTTCGCGCTCGGAGTGGGTTCCTCGATCGGTCCCGCCGGAACGTCGACGGGCGTCGTGCCGGGAATCCCTGTGCTGGGCGTGGTCCCCGATTCGATCTCTCCGTGGATGCTGCTGCTCGCTCTGACGGTGGTCGCGGCGGGATTCTTCGCGGGGGTCGTCGCGCGTCGCGCGCTGCTCGCCCATGACCGCACCGAACCCGTTCTCGTTCGACTCGCCACGCTCGGCATCCTCGTCGCGCTCGTCGCGGCTGTCGCGGCCCTCGCGGCACTGGCGGCGTCTGGCTCCTTCGGGCCGGGGCGCCTCGCGGAGGTGGGTCCCCACGTGGGCTTGTTCACCGCGGCGGTCACGGGTGAGATTCTGATCGGGTCCGCCATTGCCCTCCTGACCCCGCGCATCGAGTCCGTGCCGTCGCTGCCGCGTGTCGGAGCGCGTCATGACCGGACTCCGATCCTTGTCGGTGCCGAGCAAGACGGCCACGCGGGAAGCGACACGGGCGAGCGGGGGACACCAGACGGCGAATCCCGCGCGCAACACGAAGACGATGCCGACGTCGGTACGGGGCCGACCATCGAGGATCTCACCGCGACAGCTCCGCTGGAGCCCCTCCCCGAGGAAGAGGACCGGCGGTAGGTAGACTGGGAACGTGCTGAAAGTCGCTGTCCTCATCTCCGGTGCAGGCACGAATCTCAGGGCGCTCCTCGAGGCCGCGGCCGCTCCCGATTTCCCCGCGCGCGTGGTGGTCGTCGGAGCCGATCGCCCAGCCGAAGGATTCGCGCACGCCGAAGAGTTCGGCATCCCCACCTTCTCTGTCCCGTTTCGTGCCTTCGAGAGCCGACAGGCGTGGGGCGCCGAGCTGCTCGCTCAACTCGACATCTGGGACGCCGACCTGCTCGTTCTCAGCGGCCTCATGCGACTGCTGCCGCCAGACGTCGTCGCCGCAAAGGCGCCAGCGATCATCAATACGCATCCCGCCTACCTGCCGGAGTTCCCGGGAGCCCATGCCGTCCGCGACGCGCTCGCAGCCGGCGCGGTGGAGACGGGAGCGAGCGTCATCGTGGTCGACGAGGGCGTCGACACCGGGCCGATCCTTGCGCAGGAACGCGTTTCGGTCGAGCCAGGCGACTCGGAAGCGAGTCTTCACGAACGCATCAAACCCGTCGAGAGACGACTCCTCATCGATACCGTTCGCGCCATCGCGACCGGTGAGCTGACCCTTCCCGAACCTACCCGCTGAACTCTGGAGCCCCCATGGCCGGTCCCGCCATCGATCCCACTCTGTACCGCGAGCGCGATGTCGTTCCCGTTCGCCGAGCCCTTATCTCGGTGAGCGACAAGACTGACCTCCTCCCGCTCGCCGAGGCACTGAGCGCTGCAGACGTCGAGATCGTTTCGACCGGCTCGACCGCCGCCACGATCCGAGATGCCGGCTTCTCCGTCACCGACGTCTCGTCCGTCACCGGTTTCCCGGAGTCGCTCGGCGGTCGCGTCAAGACGCTGCACCCCGCTGTCCACGCGGGGCTGCTCGCTGACCTTCGCCTGCAAGAGCATGAGGATCAGTTGGCCGACCTGGGCATCGCGGCGTTCGAACTCGTGGTCGTTAACCTCTACCCCTTCGTCGAGACGGTGCGCAGCGGTGCGCAGGGGGACGCGGTGGTCGAGCAGATCGACATCGGCGGACCGGCGATGGTCCGCGCCTCGGCGAAGAACTTCGCCAACGTCGCCGTGGTCGTATCCCCAGAGTCCTATTCGGCCGTCATCGAGTCGGTCGGCGCCGGTGGAACGTCGCTGGCTCAGAGGCGAGAACTCGCCGCTCGAGCATTCGCACACACGGCGGCGTATGACCGTGCCGTCTCCACGTGGTTCGCGGAAGAGACCCTGGCCGATGACGGTGACCTTCCGCAGCATCTCACCGTTCGGGCGGAGCGGTTGCAGACCCTGCGCTACGGCGAGAATTCCCATCAGCGGGCGGCCATCTACACGCGAGCGGGCGGTCACGGCATCGCTCAAGCAACGCAGTTGCAGGGCAAGGAGATGTCCTACAACAACTACGTCGACGCGGACGCGGCGCTGCGCGCGGCCTTCGATATGGTCAAGCCTGCGGTTGCGGTCATCAAGCACGCCAATCCGTGCGGTATCGCGACGGCTGCCCCGCACGCGCTCGACGAGATCGCCTCTGCGCACCTGCGCGCTCACGAGTGCGACCCCGTGTCAGCCTTTGGCGGCGTGATTGCCGCCAACCGCACCGTGACGCTGAAGATGGCAGAGAACCTCCGCGACATCTTCACCGAGGTCATCGTCGCCCCTGCCTTCGAGCCGGAGGCTCTGCAGGTCTTCAAGCTGAAGAGCAACTTGCGCGTGCTCCAACTCCCCGATGACTGGAAGCAGGAGAAGTTGGATGTCCGACTCGTCTCCGGCGGTCTCCTTCTTCAGGACGCGGATCGCTTCCCGGACGACATCGACTCGGTCGCGAAGGACTGGGAGCTCGTGTCGGGGGAGCGGCCCGCTGAGTCGGAGATGACGAACCTCATCTTTGCGTGGAAGGCCTGCCGTGCCGTCAAGTCGAACGCGATCGTGCTCGCGCAGAGCTCGGCGACCGTGGGGATCGGCATGGGCCAGGTCAACCGTGTCGACTCGTGCCGCCTGGCGGTCGAGCGGGCGGGCGATCGGGCGCGCGGGGCTGTGGCAGCGTCGGACGCGTTCTTCCCCTTCGCGGACGGACCCCAGGTGCTCATCGATGCGGGCGTCTCCGTCATCATCCAGCCCGGCGGCTCGGTGCGGGATGAAGAGGTCGTCCAGGCCGCGCGCAGCGCGGGGGTCACCATGTTCTTCACGGGAGAGCGTCACTTCTTCCACTAGTCCGCGGTGTCGGATGCGACGAAGTTCTGCTTGCGCGGCGCCGACACACGGTCATAGGCTGGAAGGCTCTCGCGCGCTGCGCACGACCCACGAGGAGGAAGCCATGTCTCAGGCCATCGTCACCGTCACGAAGCCCCTCGCCCCCGTCGTGTTCGCGGTCGCGCCGCTCGGGCGAGGTCACTGAACGACGCGGCGGAATGCCGCCGCGTTATCCACGTTTCAACCGAAGAAGCCGGGCCGTGTGCCCGCAAGGGCGCCCCCGCGCTCGTCACTGAGAACTCCCACAAGGATTATGACCTCCAGCTCCGATATGCGTCGCCGTCCGCCGTCCACCCTCCGCTCGCTCGCCCGGCTCCTCCCGTTCGCCCGTCCCGTCATCCCACGACTGATTCTGGGTGCCGTGAGCGCTCTCGTCGCGAGCCTGCTCGCGCTCGCGATCCCGCTCGTACTTGAAGCCATCGTCGGCGGTCCGATCGCGTCGAAGGACGTCACCCTTATCGTCTGGGGCGCCGTCGGCATCTTCGCCCTGGGTCTTGCCGAGGCGGTCATGGTCTGGCTGCGCCGGTGGTTCGTGCTCGGGCCCGCGACGATGGTCGAATACGAACTGCGTCAGACGTTCTACTCACGCCTGCAGCGTCTGCCCGTGGCGTTCCACGATCGGTGGCAGTCCGGCCAGCTCCTCAGCCGCATGATGCAGGACATCAGCATGCTTCGCCGCTGGTTGGCCTTCGGTCTCGTCCTGCTCGTGGTCAACATGATGACGATCGTCGTCGGGGCCGCGCTCCTCTTCCGCTGGCACTGGGCGCTCGGCACGGTCTTCATCATCGTGTCCGCACCGTTGTGGATCGCCGGGTACCGGTTCGAGAAGAGCTACGGCACGCTGGCTCGCCGCAGCCAGGACCAAGCGGGCGACCTCGCCACCTCCGTCGAGGAGAGCGTGCACGGCATCCGGGTACTGAAAGCCTTCGGGCGCGGAAAGATGGCGCTGCAGAAGTTCACGCGCCAGGCGGAGTCTCTGCAAGAGACCGAGATCGCGAAGGCGCGCGCACTGGGCTGGATCTGGTTCTGGCTCGTTCTGCTGCCCGACATCGCCTTCGCCTTGTGCTTGGGGGTCGGGATCTACCTCAGTGCCCTCGGTCAGATCTCAATGCCCGAACTCGTCGCGTTCTTTGCGATGGCGACGATCCTGCGGTGGCCCGTCGAGTCGATCGGCTTCCTGTTCTCCTTCACGCTCGATGCGCGGACGGCGACCGATCGACTGTTCGAGGTCTACGACGAGCAGAACACGATCACCGACCCTGAGCACCCCACCACCCTGAGGGAGCCGCGAGGTGAGCTCGTCTTCGACGGCGTGCATTTCCGCTATCAGGACGCGCGACCGAATGAGCCCGATCTGCTCCGCGGGATCGACCTGGCCCTGCGCCCTGGCGAGACGATGGCGCTGGTCGGTTTGACCGGGTCGGGTAAGACGAGCCTCACGACGCTGCCGGGTCGTCTCTATGACGTGACCGAGGGGCGAGTGCTGATCGACGGCGTGGACGTACGTGATCTCACGCTGGCCGAGCTGCGCACCCACGTGGGGATGGCCTTCGAAGACGCCACGCTCTTCTCGCAGTCGATCAGGGACAACATCCTGCTCGGACGCGAGGACCTGATCCCCGGCTCGCCCGAGGCCGAAGCAGTTCTGAAGGAAGCACTGCAGGTCGCACAGGCGGCCTTCGTGTACGACCTCCCCGACGGGGTGGACACGATCATCGGTGAGGAAGGACTGTCTCTCTCCGGCGGTCAGCGTCAGCGACTCGCGCTCGCACGCGCCGTCGCAGCCCGCCCCGCGGTCCTCGTCCTCGATGATCCACTCTCGGCGCTGGATGTCGATACCGAAGCCCTCGTCGAGGACGCCCTGCGGGAGGTCCTGCGAGAGACGACGGCGCTCGTGGTGGCCCACCGTCCATCGACGGTGGCGCTCGCCGACCGCGTCGCGCTCTTGGAGAAGGGGAGGGTCACAGCGGTCGGGACCCACTCCGAGCTCCTGCGTGACAGTGAGCACTACCGGCACGTGATCTCCAGTTTGGAAGACGACGAGAACCGTCAGCGGGAAACGGAGGTGAACCTGTGACCACGTCAGTGACAGGAACGAGCGGCGAAGACCGTTCGGACTACACGCGCGAGGAAAGCCGCCTCATCCGACGGCGCTCGCTGCGGTTGCTCGGGTCGCTCGTGTCGCCGCTGCGCGCGCAGCTGATCCTCGCCGCGGCGGTCATCATCGTCTCCACGATGCTGCGCGTCGCGGGACCGGCCCTGATCGGATGGGGGATCTCCCACGCTCTTCCCGCCGCCACCGGAGCAGCGCCGGATTGGATGCCCGCCATCGGCATCGTGTGCGTGTATCTCGCCGCAGGCATCGGCGGAGCGGCGTTGATCGGATGGTACGCGGTTGTGGCGGCACGACTGACGCAGGCGATCATGCTCGACCTTCGCAAGCGCATCTTCCTGCACACCCAGCGGCTCAGCCTCGAGTTCCACGAGTCCTACACCTCGGGCCGGATCATCTCGCGCCAGACGAGCGATCTCGACTCCATCCGGGAGCTACTCGACGGTGGCCTCAACGAACTCGTCTCCGGACTGCTCTACGGCGCGTTCACGCTGATCGCACTGCTCCTGCTCGATTGGCAGTCGGGGCTCATCTTGATCGCGATGGGCGTCCCGCTCGCTTTCCTCATGCGGTGGTTCTACCTCCGCTCGCAGGTGGTTTACCGAGAGTCCCGGGTGGTCAGCGCGCAGGTGATTGTGAAGTTCGTTGAGACGATGACCGGTATCCGTGCCGTTAAGGCGTTCCGAAAGGAACCGCGTAATGACGAGGAGTTCGGTGAGGTCGCGCTGAAGTACCGCGATGTCAACATGCGCTCGATCCGTCTCTTCGGGACGTTTGAGCCCGGAATGATGGCAATCGCCTCGGCGACGCTGGCTGTCGTTGTGCTCTGGGGCGGGATCCGGGTTGCCGACGGGGCCTTCGCGATCGGCTTCCTGCTGTCCGCGGTTCTCTACGTGCGCAACTTCTTCTCGCCGCTGCAGGAGGTGGCGATGTTCCTCAACTCCTACCAGTCCGCGACCGCGGCGCTGGAGAAGGTGTCCGGCGTGCTGGAGGAGGAGCCTACCGTTCCCGACCCGACCAACCCGGTCGACCTCTGGACCGCGAAGGGCCGGGTCGAGTTCGACGACGTCACCTTCGGCTATGGCAGCGACCGCACCATCTTGCCGGACTTCTCCCTGGACATCCCGGCCGGGCAGACGGTGGCTCTCGTGGGCACGACGGGGGCGGGCAAGTCCACTCTCGCCAAGCTCATCTCGCGGTTCTACGATCCGACCGCCGGGTCGGTTCGCCTGGACGGCGTGGATCTGCGCGATCTTCACCCGAAGGACCTGCGCCGCGCCATCGTGATGGTCACGCAGGAGGCCTACCTCTTCAGTGGCACCGTCGCTGACAACATCGCACTCGGCAAGCCGGATGCCACGTTCGACGAGATCCAACGGGCCGCGCGCGCCGTCGGTGCCGATGCGTTCATCCAGGCGCTCCCGGACGGGTACGACACCGACGTGAACAAGCGCGGGGGACGTGTCTCTGCCGGCCAGCGTCAGTTGATCTCCTTCGCCCGCGCCTTCCTGGCTGATCCTGCCGTGCTCATTCTTGACGAGGCGACGGCGTCACTGGACATGCCGAGCGAGCGAGACATCCAGGATGCGCTGCAGTCTCTCCTTGCGCACCGCACGGCGATCATCATCGCGCACCGGCTCTCGACCGTCGCGATTGCGGATCGGGTGCTCGTGATGGAGCACGGACGGATCATCGAGGATGGAACACCCGCGCAGCTCATCGCGGGGTCGGGCAAGTTCGCCCAGTTGCACGCCGCATGGCGGGAGACTCTGGTGTGAGTGCTCGCTGACCCGGCGTCGCGGTGGGGTGTTCCTCCCCCGCCGTCGCTGGGTCAGCGCCTCGTCAGAGGCGAATTTCCGCGACGACTTCGCCGTACTCGGTCTCATCGACCGGCGTGAAGCCGACCCGTTCGAAGAAGGCCTCCGGGCCGCCATCTCCGGCTTCGTAAATCACGTCGACATGATCCATGCCTCGGCGACGCGCTTCCTCGAGCAGATTCTCGACGGCGAACCGACCAACGCCGCGGCCCTGGTCGTCGGCGTCGACGTTGATGCGCCACAGCACCGACTGGAAGTGCGGCTGAGGAGCTTCGGGATCGAAGTTGGCAGAGACAAAGCCGACGACCTCGTCGCCGTCGAGCACGACCCGCTGCCACGAGGTCGCGGGATTGATGACGGCCGCGGCCACGGCGTAGCTCGTGGGGGCGAGGAACTGCTCCTGCCCAGGCTTGAGGGACATCGCATTGACGGAGACGATCGTCGATGCGGACAGTTCTACGAGTCGCAGTTCAGCCATGGCCCCAGGCTAGCGGGTCCGATGCACGGATGGGGATGTCTGTCGGGGTGATATCTCGATGTCAAGATACTTTGACCCGTGCGATAGTCTTGGTTCGGTCGTTCGCACCCTTTCTGACCCCCGGCGCGTCATCAGCGCGACAGGGCCGGTCAGCGGGTGTGCCACCACGATGTCCGCTCCCGAACCGAAAGTGACCTCATGTCAGAGCCGACCATCATCTACACCCACACCGACGAGGCGCCCGCACTGGCCACCGCCTCGTTCCTGCCGATCGTGCGGGCGTTCGCCGGCACGGCTGGGGTGACGGTCGAAACGCGCGACATCTCCCTCGCCGCGCGTATCCTCGCCGCGTTCCCGCAGGCGCTCACCCCGGACCAGCAGGTCGGCGACGCCCTGGCCGAGCTCGGCGGCCTCGCCACTCTGCCCGAGGCGAACATCATCAAGCTCCCGAACATCTCCGCCTCCATCCCGCAGCTCAAGGCGGCCATCGCGGAGCTGCAGAGCCAGGGCTACGACATTCCGAACTATCCCGACGAGCCGCAGAACCTCGACGAGAAAGTCATTCGCTCCCGATACGACAAGGTCAAAGGCTCTGCCGTCAACCCGGTCCTGCGCGAGGGAAACAGCGATCGACGGGCGCCCCTGTCGGTGAAGAACTACGCGCGGAAGCACCCGCACCTCAACAAGCCCTTCGAGAGCGGATCGAAGACGCGAGTCGCGACGATGAGTGCGGATGACTTCCGCAACAACGAGAAGTCCTTCGTCTCCACGACCGATGACGTTCTGAAGATCCAGCACGTCGCCGACGACGGAACAGTCACCGTCCTCAAGGAAGAGCTCAAGGTCCTTCCCGGGGAGATCATCGATGCCACCTTCCTCTCGGCGCCCGCGCTCGACGCCTTCCTCGCCGAGACGCTGCAAGAGGCCGAGAAGGACGACGTCCTGTACTCGGTGCATCTGAAGGCGACGATGATGAAGGTCAGTGACCCGATCATCTTCGGCCACGTCGTGCGCGCCTTCTTCGCCGATGTCTTCTCGACGTACGGCGATGAGCTGGCCGCCGCGGGCATCAGCGCCAACGACGGCCTCGGCGCCATCCTGAGCGCGCTGGACTCGCTGGCGAACGGTGCCGAGATCCGCGACGCTTTCGAGAAGGCGATCGCCGCGGGGCCGCGCCTGTCGTACGTCAACTCGGACAAGGGCATCACGAACCTGCACGTGCCTTCAGATGTCATCGTGGACGCATCCATGCCGGCGCTCGTACGCAACGGCGGGAAGCTGTGGGGCGTCGACGGCGGCGAAGACGACACCATCGCGGTGATCCCGGATTCGTCCTACGCGGGCGTGTACCAGGCCGTCATCGATGACGTCATCGCCAACGGTCCGCTGGACCCCGCGACGATTGGGAGTGTCTCGAACGTCGGTCTCATGGCGCAGGCTGCGGAGGAATACGGCAGCCACGACAAGACCTTTGAGATCGCGGCCGCCGGCGTCGTGCAGATCGTCGACTCGGAGGGAGAGGTGCGCATCGAGCACACCGTCGCTCCCGGCGACATCTGGCGCGCTACCCAGACCAAGGACATCCCGGTCAAGGACTGGGTCGGACTCGCGGTCTCGCGCGCTCGCGCGGCCGGAGTCCCGGCCGTCTTCTGGCTGGACGCAAACCGGGCGCACGACGCGCAGCTGATCGCGAAGGTCGCGACCTATCTCGGTCAGCTCGATACAACGGGTGTGACGACGACCATCCTGCCGCCCGCCGAGGCCACCCGGTATTCGCTCGCGCGCATGCGCCAGGGGCTGGACACCATCTCGGTGACCGGCAACGTTCTGCGCGATTACCTCACCGACCTCTTCCCGATCCTCGAAGTGGGGACCTCCGCGAAGATGCTCTCGATCGTGCCCCTGCTGGCGGGGGGAGGGCTCTTCGAGACCGGTGCGGGCGGATCCGCGCCGAAGCACGTGCAGCAGCTGCTGTCCGAGGACTACCTGCGGTGGGATTCGCTGGGTGAGTTCTTCGCCCTGGCCGCGTCCTTCGAGCACCTCGCCGGCTTTGCCGACAACGCCAAGGCGAAGGTCTTGGCGGACACGCTCGACGCTGCGACGGGGACCTTCCTGGAGGAAGACAAGTCGCCCGGCCGGAAGCTCGGGACGATCGACAACCGAGGGAGCCACTTCTACCTCGCGTTGTACTGGGCTCAAGAACTGGCCCGCCAGACCGACGACGCGGAACTCGCGGCGGTCTTCGCCCCGGTCGCCGAGGCTCTCGCCGCGAACGAAGGCGAGATCGTGAAGGAACTCGTCGGCGTGCAGGGCGAAGAAGTCGAAATCGGTGGGTACTACCACCCGGATGAGGAGAAGGTCGCCCAGGTCATGCGTCCCTCCGTCGCCTTCAACGAGATCATCGACGCCATCGCCTAGATCCGCGTTCACGACATGAGAAAGGCCCCGAGCATCTGCTCGGGGCCTTTCTCGTGGTGGTCAGGACGGGTTGCCGCCGGGAGTCTGACCGTAGATCTTCACCTCGGTACCGAGCTCGGTCCAGTAGTAGAGCTCCTTGGCCTGCTCGTTCGACATACCGATGCAGCCGTTGCTGCCGGGCGTTCCGGAGAAGTGGTTGTCCTGCCAGTAGACGCCGTGGAATGCCTGGTCGCCGTTGAAGTACATGACCCACTCGACATTCGGGACCTCGTAGGTCTCGTCCTCGCGACCGGCATCGCGGAAGTTCGAGATCATCGTCTGCTCGCGGACGAACGCACGGATCGTGTAGTTGCCGGTGTACGTCTCGGCCCCGCCCGGGCGCCCGGTCGCGACGGACCAGTCCTTGACGACCTCGCCGTTCTCCTTGAGGTAGACGTGCTGGGCACTGAGGTCGACCTCGACGGTGCGCGCGAGCTCGGTCACCTTGTGTTCCGTGACGGAGACGGGCAACTTGTAGGCGCCGTTCCCGGCTGCCAGCTGCTCGGCGAATGCGTCTGCGATGCCGTCGGTCGAGTCAAGTTCACGTCCGTCCTGACCCTCCTTCTTCGTCGCGAGGACATCGCCGGCGGTGTTCGTGACAACGGTGGCGTCCACTGCTTCCTGGTTGACCTGCTCGGGGAGCTTCTCGACGAACGGCTCGATCTTGGCGGCATCAACGGAGACTGCGAGTTCACCGTCGGCGTTCGGCTCGACGGTGATCCAGCTCGCGGCTTCGGCACGGTCAACCGCGACGACCTCTTCATCGTCGACGTAGAAGCCCACATCGTCGAGCATGCTGTTGAGTCCACTGACAGTCGCTTCCGCATCATCCGTGGTGATCGCCGCGGCGATCGATGAGGGAGTCGGCTCGATGACCGCGGTGTCCTCGCCATCGGCGAATGCCGTCTGGAAAGCGGTGGTGAGCTGGTTGACATCCACTCCCTGGCCGTTGGTCGCCGGGGTCACTTCGAACGAGTCACCGTTGAGCGCGACGGATGCGTTGACGGGCTCGACGAAGAGATCGGGTGCGACGGTGCCGAGCGCCGTGGTGGCGGTGACCGCGTCGATGCTCACGTCCGTCGAGATGGGGTCGCCGAACCACTGGGTGACGTTCCACGCCGGGCGCGCTTCGAAAGCAGAGGCGGCCAGCGCCTGAGCATCGACGCTCGCTCCGACATCGGATCCCGATACGGCCGGTCCACCCTCGCCGAGGGTGACGGTCGTCTCGGCGAGTCGATCAGCGATGGCCTGCTCGGCGGCGCCCTGCGTCATGAATCCGACCGGGACTCCTGCGACCTGGGTTCCCGGCGCGATCAAGAAGGCGGAGGCGGCCGCCGCTCCCGCGACCACGAGACCGGCCGGTACGCCGATCCAGAGACCCCAGCGGCGTTTCTTGGGCGGTTCCTCGGTCGGAGCCCACTGCAGTTGCGTCGGATCCGTCTGGTCGATGCGCTCTGTCGGAGTGTTGCCGGACAGATCGCCGACATCACCAGTCGTGTTCGGTGTGGCCAGATTGGTCACGACTTCCCCATTTCTTCTCGTGCGAAACGCACGTCAGTGCCACCGCGCGTATCTGCTATGGTACAGCGGCACCTGGGAGAGGTCTCAGTCAGCAGAACACAGTTCGGTAAAGGTCGCGAAGGACTCTTGCGCCGAGAAGATGACCTCCTGCAGCTCAGGGAAACGCGCGAAGTCGCCGCCCGCGACTTCGGTGAGAATGGCGGACGCGCTCTCGAAGCCGTCCACCAAGCCCGGGAGCTGGGCAGCGACGTCGGCGTTGCTCACCTGGCTCGCCGCGGCGCTGATGCTCTCGCCGAGCGACGACAACGTGGCGGCGGCCTCCTCGGGCTGGGACGGGTCGAGCTCTGCCAGACCCGTGGCGGCATCGTGGACGACATCGCTCACAGCGCCGCAGGCTGCCTCGATGGACTGCCCGTCGTCCGCGGAACCATCAGGGTCTTCACTGGGCTGGGGCGTCGCGCTGGATGACTCGGAAGGGCCGGACTCCGGCTCGGATGGGGTCGTCGAGGGGGAAGTGGCCGTCGGCTCCGCGGAGGTGGACGGCGACGCAGTCGCGTCGGCATCCGTGTCTGTCCCGGGTGCGCAGGCGGTGAGGCACAGCACGGCCGCGAGTGCGAGAACGAGCGTCGAGTACGAGCGACGGTGCATGAAGGCCTCCTGGGGTGCATCACCAGCGTAAGCGAGGGTCGTCGGGGCGATGACCGGCGCGTGTCTCTGGTGTGTCGTTCTCAGGGAGCGAAGACCTTGCCGGGATTCAGGATTCCCCGAGGGTCGAAGACGCGAACGATGTCGCGTTGGAGCTGCCATTGGTCGTCGCCGAGCTCGTCTGCGAGCCACCGACTCTTGAGGATGCCGATCCCGTGCTCGCCCGTGAGAGTTCCGCCGAGAGCGAGGGAGGCTCGGAAGAGCTCGCCCGCGGCTTCCCAGATCAGGTCGGGCACGGTGTCGCCCTCGAAGATGAAGTTCGGATGCAGGTTCCCGTCGCCCGCGTGGCAGACCGTGGGGATGGAGATCGCGTACTCGCGTTCGATCCGCGCAATCTCATCGAACATCGCCGGCATTGCGCTCCGGGGAACGGAGACGTCTTCGATGAGGGTCGTCCCCAGTCGCTCCATCGCGGGGTGCATGGAGCGGCGAACGCGCAGCAGGTGCTCGCCCTGGACCTCGTCCGCGGCGATGGTGACCTCGCCGGCGGCGTGGCCGATGATGACTGCGATTGCGTCGGCTTCGGCCTGCGCGGCAGGTCCATCGGTCTGGATGGTGAGCTGCGCGGTGCCTGCCCGAGGGGCGGGCAGGTCGAGGAGGTCATGGACGGCGGCAAGGCAGGCCGCATCCATGAGCTCCATGATGGACGGCTGGATGCCGGCTGCCGTGATCGCGCTGGCCGCCGCGGCGGCGTGCCGAACGCCGTCGAACGAGGCCGTCAACGTGACGGTCTCGCCGGGTACCAGTCGCCGGAGTTTCAGGGTCGCGCCGACGACGACGCCGAGGGTTCCCTCCGAGCCGATCACGAGCGAGGTGAGGTCGAGGCCGGTGACGCCCTTCACACTGCGATGGCCGAGCGAGATCAGCCGGCTATCGGCGAGGACGAGATCGACACCCAGCACAGCATCGCGGACCACCCCGTACTTGGCACAGAGAAGGCCGCCGGCGCCGGTCGCGATGTTGCCGCCCACCGTGGAGATCGCGCGGCTCGCCGGGTCCGGCGCCCACCACAGTCCGTATGCTCGCAGGGCCTCGTTCAGGTCGGCATTGATGATGCCGGGTTCGACCACCGCGAGCAGGTCGTCGGGGCGCACCTCGAGGATTCGGTCCATCCCGAGCATCGACAGCACGATCTCGCCCGGCCCCGCGTTAGCGGCGCCCGCCAACCCCGTACCTGCGCCCCGAACCACGACGGGGGTGTGTGAGTCGTAGGCGATACGGAGCGTCTTTTGCACGTCCTCGACGGAACGGGCGTGCACGACGGCAAGCGGGTCACCGAGGGAGGAGTGTCCGGACTTGTCTCCTCGGGTGGCGCGCAACGACTCCGGACGGGTGTCGATCTGGTCTCCGAGCTCGCGGCGCAGTCTTTCCAAGGCCGCCGTCATAACAGTCGCCGCCGACCGACGATCACCCCGACGGTCACCGCAATCACGCCGAAGATGGTGCCGACCCAGGCCTGACCCATATCCCACCACGCAAGCGTGGCCGACACATACACGAGCAACTCCACGAGGGCGCGCACGAACGGATGGACCCGGATCACGGCCTTCGGCGAGACGAAGAGGGCCCACAGCAGGATCGCCAACACGGGCGCGCCGATTCCGAAGACGATGTTCCACGGGAAGGGCCACATTACGAATCCCCAGACCGCGAGCGAAGCAAACGCGAAGAGCTCGACGACGAAGGCGAGGATGTCGACGACGGTCAGCGGCGGACGGGTACCGGCGGGACGCTCGGCGGCGGAGGGCTCGGCGGACATGCCTCGAGTCTACGGTTGGTCGACCGTGGCAGTGTCGGTGTCGGTGTCGGTGTCGGTGCCACCGTCGGTTGCGGGCGCGGGGGCTTCGGTGGCAGTGATATCCGTGACCGGGGTTTCGGCAGCCGGTGCGACAGCAGCCTGGCTTTCGGCGTCTGCCTCCGAGGTTTCGGCGGTGCCGGTCTCGCTCGCGGACGCGTCGGTAGTGGCGTCGTCGGCCGGATCGGTGGCGGTCGGGTCGCCGACGGGCCCGTCGGTGGCAGTTTCGCTGGTCGCGGGTTGGCTGGTCGCGGGTTGGCTGATCGTCGGGTCTGCGGTCGAGTCCTCGGTCGCGGCGTCGTCTGCCGGGAGTGCTGCGCTCGGCTCACCCTGGCCAGAATCGGCGCCGGCTCCATCACTTTGACCGGTCTCAGCCGAACCCGGGTTCGTGTCGCCCGCGCCGGTTCCAACATCGTTGCCCGTCCCGACGTCTTCGCCGTTCGCCGGGTCCTCAGCTGCTGGGTCTTCAGGCGCTGGGTCTTCCGGAGCGGGAGCGGGTTCGGGTTCGGGTTCCGTCGCTTCCGTGAAGTCATCCAGGTTCGCGAGTGAGACGGGCGTCGTAGGCCCGACGTCTTCTCCGGCGACATAGGACAGGAGAACGGAAGTCGTTGCCGCTTCTATGCCTGTGACCATTAAGGTCAGCGTCGCCGTGCCGTCCTCGCCGACCGTCTGTTCGTCTCGCGTCTCTCCGTTGACGTTCGCCCGGACAGTTGCCCCCGGCTCACCAACGACGTCGAGCGTGATCTCCATGGTGAGAGGGAACACACTTACGGACCGGTACGTGCCCGCGGTAAATGAAGGCGATCCCTCGGGTAGGACGGTTTCTCCCTCACCTTCGCCTTCGCCGGGGTCGGTTCCTTCGCCGGGGTCGGTTCCTTCGCCGGGGTCGGTTCCTTCGCCGGGGTCGGTTCCTTCGCCG
>JASCPE010000008.1 GCA_029959865.1 Microbacteriaceae bacterium PS02070
CTTCGGGGGGGTCGGTTCCTTCGTCGGGGTCGGTTCCTTCGGCGGGGTCGGTTCCTTCGCCGGGGTCGGTTCCTTCGCCGGGGTCAGTTCCCTCTCCGGGGTCGGTTCCTTCACCCTCGCCGGGAGTCGGTTCGGACGGGACCTCGGGTTGTGCCGTGGAACCATCCTCCTCCGGCACCTCCTCCGGGATGACCGGGGTGGTTGGTGCCGCGGCGTCGTCGGTGTTCTCGTCCGTCTCGGTCTCAGCGTCCGTATTGGTGTCGTCATCGGACGCGGGCGGTTGCACGAGCGGGACACGGAGCTCGGGGATCTCAGGCGACGGAATCGGCACCGAGTCCTCAGGCGGATAGAGCTCCTCGCTCGCGCCCGGGTCCGGGCCTTCGATGGGGGCGACGTCGGGGTTGGTGCCGTCGACAGCAGTAATGCCCGCGGCATCCACCAGCGGCGAGTTCGAGGACATCTGCGGCACGACGACGGCTGCGGTGATCGCGCCACCCGCGATGAGGACCCCCGCCGCGGCAAGTCCGATCATCACACCCGCGTTCGCGAACACGCCGCCGGTTGCCGCGCCCGCGCTCGCGTTCCCTGCTGAGCCAGCACCCGCCCCGCTCGCAGCCCCGGCCGCGGCCTGGCTACCGGCGATCGCGGCGCCGGGTACCGGGGCACCCGGGTACGCGGAGGCGCCAGCGGCCATCGCGACGAGGGGTGCACCGCCGCCCTGGACCGTTGCGAGGTACGCCGTGGCGCCGCCTGCCCCGACGGTAAGAGGCAACAGAATCATCGCCAAGCGCGAGGAGACCTCCTTCGCCTCCCCTGCAACGATGGTGCATCGCGCGCATTCGGACAGGTGAGTCTCGAATCGCTTCAGGTCACGCTTGCCGAGGTTGCCGCGGGCGTAAGCGCCCATGCGTTCCAGGGTCCAGTGGCACTCCGACCCCTCCGGGGCGGACCGGAGGTGGGCTTGGATCCACGCTTCGCGCAGGCCCTCGCGCGCGCGGAAGGCGAGCTGCGCGACGGCCGTCGCCTTCATGCCCAGCAGAGGCGCGATCTCCGCTGGCTTCATCTGCTCGATCTCGGTGTACCAGAGCACCTCCTGCCAGCGACTGGGGAGGCTCTTGAACGCCTGATGCGTCAGGCCTCGGTCGAGGGCTTCCGCAGATGCTTCCTCGGACGTGTGGGGATCCTCGACGGCCTCGAGCTCATCGATGTTCGATTCGCGTCGCGCTCGCCCCCACGCGGCGGCGGTGTTGCGAATGCTGGTGAACAGATACGCGCGGAAGGATCCGGTGGGCCCGCCACCCTTGATGATCGACTGGTAGATCCGGGCGTACGCCTCCTGCACGAGGTCATCCGCGTCGAAGGCCGTCGTGATCGACCGGGCCACGACAATCCCCGACCGATAGTGGCGGCGCCACAGCTCGCCGAATGCCTCGCTGTCACCCGAGCGGGTGCGCAGAACGAGGTCGGCGTCGCCCGCATTCGCGAGGTCGCGCGGTGATTCGTCGAGTTCGTGCATGGATTCGTGTGGCCTGCGGGGTGTGCAGATTCCTCTCAAAGATGAGATGTGCGGACGTCGGGTTTATGACGCACAGCGGCCCATTCTCTCTCATCGAGCTGGAGAACGGGTCTGAGAAAAGATTCTCGCAATTCGCGTAATAGATCGGAAGGGGGTGCATCTCATCAGTGGACACGCTGAGACGTCCCTGGGGAGGGACGACCATCACGGTGGCACTTTGGGGGATCGGCTCACACGCTGATCTGGTTGCCGTGGCGGGTCCGGGAAGACCTCGGGGGGAGGGTTCCCGGGCCCGCGCTTTCAGCGGGACCACGAAGCGACATGGGGTTGTCGCTCCAGGGCACCGACCGGCCACCGTGGGGGGATGGCCGGTCGCGGAGGGTCGGCGAGGAGCTCGCCGGCCCTGACCTGTTTCTGCGTCGCGAAGGCCTGCGCAAACACGAGGTTCCGTTATGCTCGTGGTGTCGCGACTGGCGTTGAGGTGGGTTACCACCGGGGAGCGATTTTCAGGGCTTCGACCGCGCGCCTGGGCCGATGCGAAACCCGACCACGCCAAGGAGATCCCCATGAGCGATCCTTTGTTCAACGCCCCCATCGCTGAGGCCGACCCCGAGATCGCGCGGGTGCTCGATCAGGAGCGCATCCGTCAGCAGACCTATCTCGAGATGATCGCATCGGAGAATTTCGTTCCGGTGTCCGTGCTCCAGTCCCAGGGGTCCGTCCTCACCAATAAGTACGCCGAGGGCTATCCCGGCCGTCGCTATTACGGTGGCTGCGAAGTCGTCGATATCGCCGAAGAACTGGCGATCGCCCGCGCGAAGGAGCTCTTCGGCGCGGAGTTCGCCAACGTTCAACCGCATTCGGGTGCCTCCGCCAATGCTGCAGTGCTGCACGCGATCGCGCGACCGGGGGACACGCTGCTCGGCCTTGCCCTTGACCAGGGCGGTCACCTCACGCACGGGATGAAGATCAACTTCTCCGGTCGGCTCTACAACATCGTCGCCTACGGCGTCGACCCGGACACGTCCATCATCGACATGGATGAGGTGCGTCGCCTCGCCGTCGAGCACAAGCCGAAGGTCATCATCGCCGGCTGGTCTGCCTACCCCCGCCAGCTCGATTTCGAGCGTTTCCGTGCGATCGCGGATGAGGTGGGCGCGCTCCTCTGGGTCGACATGGCGCATTTCGCCGGGCTCGTTGCCGCCGGAGTCCACCCCTCCCCGGTGCCGTACGCCGACGTGGTCTCCTCCACCGTGCACAAGACCATCGGTGGCCCTCGGTCCGGATTCATCCTCACCAACGATGCGGACATCGCGAAGAAGATCAACACCGCGGTCTTCCCGGGGCAGCAGGGCGGCCCCCTCATGCATGTCATCGCCGCGAAAGCGACGGCGTTCAAGCTCGCGTCGACGCCTGCGTTCAGGGATCGCCAGGAGCGTACTCTGCGCGGTGCCGCGATCCTCGCGGAACGACTGTCCCAGAGTGACGTGACGGACGCGGGGATTGGGGTGCGCTCGGGGGGGACCGATGTCCATCTGGTGCTCGTCGACCTTCGCGACGCCGCGCTCGACGGCAAGCAGGCCGAGGACGTTCTCCATGACATCCACATCACGGTGAACCGCAATGCGGTCCCGAACGATCCGCGGCCGCCGATGGTCACCTCGGGCCTGCGGATCGGAACCCCGGCACTCGCGACTCGTGGATTCGGTGATGAGGAGTTCACTGAGGTTGCCGACATCATCGCGCTCGCGCTGCAGCCCGGCGCGGATCACGATGCCCTGCGGGCACGGGTCGCCGCCCTCACTGCGGCGTTCTCGCTCTACCCGGACCTGGAAGACTTTTCATGACCGCCCAGAAGCTCGATGGGGTCGCCACTGCCGCCGCGATCAAGGCTGAGCTGAAAGAGCGCGTCACGGCGTTGGCTGAGAAGGGGATCTTTCCTGGACTCGGGACACTCCTCGTCGGTGACGACCCCGCATCGCGCTCATACGTGACGGGGAAGCACCGCGACTGTGCCGAGGTCGGCGTCGCCTCCATCTCTGTCGAGTTGCCCGCTGACGCGACGCAGGAGGAGATCGCGGACGCGGTCCGGAATCTCAACGAGGATGCCGCGGTGACCGGCTTCATCGTGCAGTTGCCGTTGCCGAAGGGCATCGACGAGAACGCGATCCTCGAGCTCATCGATCCAGCCAAGGACGCGGATGGACTGCACCCCACGAATCTTGGTCGTCTCGTGCTCGGCGTCGACCCCGCCCACTCGGTGGAAGCGCCCCTGCCCTGCACGCCGGTGGGCGTCGTCGAACTGCTGACACGCCACGGCGTGAAGACCGCCGGTGCGCACGTGACCGTCATCGGCCGCGGTATCACCGTGGGTCGCCCGTTGGGGCTGCTCCTCACTCGCAAGGGCACGGACGCGACCGTCACCCTGACTCACTCCCGTACACCCGACCTCGCCGCGGAAGTGCGCCGTGCCGACATCGTGGTCGCTGCCGTCGGGCAGCCCCACCTCGTTCAGCCCGACTGGATCAAGCCGGGAGCAGCGGTGCTGGATGTCGGTGTGACCCGCGTGGGGACGACGCCCTCTGGCAAGGCGAAGCTCGCGGGTGACGTGGACCCGGGCGTCGCGGAGGTCGCGGCGTGGCTGTCGCCGAATCCCGGCGGCGTGGGCCCGATGACGCGCGCGATGCTGGTCGCCAATGTTGTGGCGGCGGCGGAGCGCGTGACGCGCGGGTGACACTCAGGCGGTGAACCGGGAGAGGAATTCCCTCGTGCGCGGCTGCTCCGCGGCGCCGAAGAGACGAGAGGGTGCACCCTCTTCAACGATGTGACCGCCATCGAGGAAGACCACTCGCTCGGCGACGTCGCGAGCGAAGGCCATCTCATGGGTCGCCATCAGAATCGTCGTGCCACTCTCGGCAAGCGTGCGGACAAGGTCGAGCACCTCCGTGACCAGTTCCGGGTCGAGGGCTGAGGTGATCTCGTCCAGCAGCAGCACCTCGGGATCGGTCGCGATGGCTCGGATGATCGCGGCGCGCTGCTGCTGGCCGCCGGAGAGGCGGTCGGGGTGAGCCCGCGCCTTGTCTGCCAACCCGATCCGCTCCAGCAGGCTGAGGGCACGCTGCTCCGCCGACGCGCGAGGCTCGCGGTGCACGATGCGCGACGCGAGGGTCACGTTGTCCAGGACGGACAGATGGGGGAACAGGTTGTAACTCTGGAAGACCGCTCCCAAGCGCGCACGCACCTGGTTCGCGTTGATCCGGGGGTCGGAGATGTCTTCTTGCCCGAGCCAGATCTGCCCATCGTCGATGGACTCGAGCAATCCCAGGCAGCGCAGGAGGGTCGACTTTCCCGAACCGCTCGGACCGATGAGCGCGACAACTTCGTGCTGGCGCAGCTCCAGGTCGATCCCGCGTAAGACGACCTGGTCTCTGAATGACTTCCACACGTTCTTCGCGCGCAAGACCACGCTCATACGAGCTCTCCCATCTGCTCCCGGCGTCGCAGTCGTGCGGTGTACCAATCGGTGAGGCGGATGGTCGGGATCGCCAGGAGAACGAACAGGAGCCCGGCGACGACATACGGCGTGAAGTTGTACGACAGTGCCACTTCGGAGCGTGCCGCAGCGACCGCGTCGATCGCGCCGAGGATGGAGACAAGGCCGACATCCTTCTGAAGGGAGACGAAGTCGTTCATCAGCGGAGGGGTCATCTTCCGGAGCGCTTGGGGAAGTACCACCCGCCGGAGGGTCTGCACGTGTCCGAGGCCCAGCGCGCGGGCCGCCAGCCGCTGGGAGGGATGGACGGCTTCGATGCCGGCGCGAATCACCTCCGCGACGTACGCCGAGTAGGTCAGCGTGATCGCGATGACACCGAGCACAACCGGGGGCACACGCGTGTCCAGGATCGTGGGGAGGCCGAAGCCGACGAGGTAGAGGACGATGATGAAGGGAAACCCTCGAAAGAGGTCTGTGTAGCCGGCAGCGACAGCGCGCAGGGGAAAGAAGACCGGTCCGCGCAGCGTCCGCAGGAGGGCGATCAGCAGAGCCGTGACACTCACGGTGAGTAAGGACCACGCAAGAACCTGCAGGTTCAGCAAGAACCCGTCCCACACTTTCGGGAGCGACTCCCACGCGGTCTGTGGGTCGAAGAACCACTCCTGAACGAGCGCCCACCCGGGCGTATTGATGACGAACACCCACGCGAGCGCGGCGAACACAACGGTCGAGGCTGCCGCGATCAAGACCGAGCGCACCGACTGACGGCGTCGGAACGCGCGCCGCTCGAGTTCGAGCGCGCTGGGCTGATGGATGCTCACACCGAGACGCTAGCGCGCCCTCATTCCAGGAGCGTGACGCCCTGGCCGGACCCCAGCCACTCATCCGTGATCGCGTCGAGCGTTCCTTCCGCGCGAAGCGACTCGATCGCTTCCGACACCGGGGCGGTCAACGCGGAGTCCTTGGGGAGCAGGATGCCCCACTCGTCCGGAACGCCCGCGGACGGAAGCTCGCCGACGATGAACGAATCCTCGATGTACACCGCGGTGGCGTAGTAGGCCGTAGGCAGATCCAGGACGATCGCATCGACCTGGCCCGCGCCCAGCGCCGCGACAGCGTCCTCGTTCGATCCGTAGAGCTGCGGGTCCGTCTCGGGCTGCACAGCCTCCGTGATCGTCGTGGCGCTCGTCGAGCCGGACATCGCCCCCAGGACCAAGGGCTTGAGCCCATCGAGGGAGTCCACGCCGTCGGCCGCCCCGCCCTCGAGCGCGACGACGGCTTGGGAGGCCTCGTAGTACGGGGCGGAGAAGTCCACCGCCTGCCGTCGCTCGTCGGTGATCGTGTACTGCTGGATATTGAGATCGAAGCTCTTCGGTCCCGGAGCGATCGCAGATTCGAAACTCGTCCGCACCCACTCGACGTCGTCCGCATCGAAGCCGAGCTTCTCAGCGACGGCGTAGGCGACGGCGGCTTCGAAGCCTTCGCCCGACGTCGGGTCATCGTCGATCACGTACGGGTAGTACGCGGTCTCGCCGGTCGCGATCGTCAATGTTTCAGGCGTGACCAGCGCGTCGTCGGGAATGCCGGAGGCATCCGTCGACGACGCCGCCGGGTCAGCGGTCTCGCCGCCCCCACAGCCGGTGAGCAGGAGAGCGGCCGCCGCGGTCGCGGCTAAGACGGAAGAACGCAGGATCGGGTGCCTCATGGAATGCCTTCGGGTCAGGTCAGCTCGGGGTCTGACTCATCATCGCCGACGATGCGCCCGGACAGCCCCACCCCGCGTCAGATTGTTACGCCGGGAGACGGCACGAGGTGTTCAGCTCTTGTCGAGGTCGTCGAACATCCGGCGCTGCTCCGGCGTCAGCCCATCTTTCAATTCGGCCCGTGCGGCACTCGTCTGAGGGGAGGGCGGCTCCGCCCCGGCCCCTGATCCGGCGCTCTCGCGACGGTTCAGGCCGGTCTCCGCACGGTCATAAAGCGCGCTCGTGCGCGCGTGGATGGCGTCATCGACCTGGTCGTAGATGATCCAGGCCACGAGGAGAAGCAGCGGCGGCAGAATCCAGGCGAACACCAACCCTTGGACGCGGATGCCCGAGAGCACCACGACGAGAATCCAGACGATCAGCTCTACGACGAAGACGGCGCCGTACTGGACGAGCTTCTCGCCGAGTCGATTCTGCTTTCGAGCGATCTTGTCCGCCGTCGGTGCGAAGAGCCGGCTGATGAGGGGCTTGAGCCAGATGGTTCCCGCGGTGAGGATGACGGCTCCCCACAGAGCGGCGAATCCGACCTGGACGCGCGGCAGGAGGAAGCCGATGGCGAGGAGAACGAGGACGTTGAATACGTAGAGCGAGGCGAATCGCACGACCCATTGCTTCATAGGTCTAGCCTGTCATGCCTGAGTGGGCAGCGACAGTGAGTGACGGTCCGCGTGGTCAGCGGATCTCCGCGAGCTGGTTGAGGTCGTCCTGGGGGAGCTCGTCGACGACGGCCGTCACGGTGCTCTCAATGAGGTCCGCACGTCCAGCGAGGACGTTGAGGAAAGCGGTGTCGGCCGCATCGCGTCCGGTCGCGATGCGAACGAGCGAACTGCGCGGCGCGAGAGTCGTCGCGTCGATGACATGCCACTTGCCGTCGAGCCATGCCTCGGCGACCGCGTGGAAGTCCATGGGGCTCAGCCCCGGAGCGTACACCGACACCAGACGGGCGGGCACGCCGAGCGCTCGCAGAAGCGCGACACCGACGTGCGAGTAGTCACGGCACACGCCTTGCCGCGCAAGGATCGTCCGCACGGCGCCGTCGGTGGGGAGCGAAGAGCCCGGGACGTAGCTGAGCTGGGTGCCGACCCACGAGGCAACGTTCTTGAGGAGTTCGGGCGCTGACTCCGTGGCATCGAACTCAGCGTGCGCCGTAGGCGCCAGCGTGTCGGACTCGGCATAGCGGCTCGGGCGACCGTAAACGAGGAGTTCGGTGTCCTCGGAGGTCGCTTCCTCACCTTGACCCTCGATCGACGCGGTGTACTCGAGGACGAGTTCTCCCACAGGTGCGGCAACGCGATGGAGGCGTCCGCCGACGGTGTCGGGGAGCTCGGTCACCGGAACTGCCTCCCCGTCGACCGTCACTGTCAGGTTCTCGCTCGTCGGAGCGTAGAGAGACGACACGGCGACAGAAAACACCAGGTCGGCCGGTGCGGTGACATTGAGGACGATCCGGGAGGAGACATCACGCTTCATGCTTCTAGGTTCTCACGTTCGTGTATCGAACGTGTGACACATGGCACGCGTCAGTAGGAGGCGCGCGCGTCGCCCTCGTCGTTCGGCGTCCACCGCGCCGCGAGGGCTTCCGACCCGCGCGCGACGGTGGCGACATCCGCGCCGACGAGCAAGAAGTCTGCTCCAGCGGCCACATACGCGTCCGCGGTCTCCGGGTCGAAGGCGTTGACCCCCACCGGCTTTCCTGCGCCGTGCACAGCGTCGAACGTGCGCCGCACGGCCGCGGTGACATCGGGATGGGTCTGCTGCCCCAAGAGCCCCATCGATGCCGCAAGGTCTGAGGGGCCGACGAAGATTCCGTCGACGCCGTCGACCGCGGCGATCTCTGCGGCGGCCGCCACGCCCTCGTGCGTCTCAATCTGCAGGAAGAGGGAAACGTAGGCGTCTGCGTTGGTGAGGTAATCCTCGACCCGGTTCCATCGCGCCGACCGTGCCAGTGCCGAGCCGACTCCACGGACTCCCCGCGGCGGATAGCGCACCGCCTCGACGAGGGTGCGCGCGTGCTCTGCGGAGGACGCCATCGGCACGAGGATGTTCTGGGCTCCGAGATCGAGCACTTGCTTGATCGTCACGGCGTCACCGAACGGGACGCGCACGACCGGCGTCGACGGGTACGGGGCCACGGCCTGCAGCTGGGCGAGAACGGTGGGGAGGCTGTTGGGAGAGTGCTCCATATCGATGAGAAGCCAATCCAGGCCGGCGCCGGCACCGATCTCTGCCATGACGGGGGAGCCGGAGCAGATCCAGTACCCCGCGAGCGGACGCTGTGCGCCCGCCAGCGCATCGCGGAAGGTCGGAGTCAGACGAAGCGGCATGTGATGGTCCCCATCGGTCCGTAATCGCAGTGCACGGTGTCACCGCGCTGCACCCACAGCGGCCGGGTGAAGGATCCCGCGAGGAGAATCTCGCCCGCCTCCAGCCGCGCACCGTGCTGGTGGAACTTGTTTGCCAGCCATGCGATTCCTTCCGCCGGATGGCCGAGAACACCGGCGGCGACGCCGGTCTCCTCCACCTCGCCGTTGCGGAACAGGACGCCGGGAACCCACGGCAGATCGATCTCGTCGGGACGTTTCTGGGTCGAGCCGAGCACGATGCCTCCGTACGCGGCGTTGTCCGAGATCGTGTCGACGATCGTGCGGCCCTCCATCTCGATGTGCGAGTTGAGGATCTCCAGCGCGGGGACGACGTAGTCGGTCGCCGCGAGCACATCGTCCCGGGTGCAGTCGGGGCCCTCCAGCGGGGCTTTCAGACAGAAGGCGAGCTCAACTTCGATGCGGACGTTGGAGTACAGGTCGACCGGGATCTCGGCACCGTCCCGCCACACCGTGTCGTCGAACATCACACCGTAGTCCGGTTCAGAGATTCCCGTCGCCTGCTGCATGGCCTTCGACGTGAGCCCGATCTTTCTTCCCACCAGTCGATGACCCTCGGCGAGCTTCGCGTCGCGCCACATGCCTTGGATGGCATATGAATCTTCGATTGTTGCCTGCGGGTAGCGTGCGGTGATGCGGGGGATCATCCCGTGCGTTCGGTCGGCGTCGGCGAGTTCCGCGGCGATCGACTCGACCTCGGCGTCGCTGAGTCCTCGTTCGATCTGAGTCATGCGAGAGCCCTCCTCAGAGCTGGTGGCCGAGCTTGTATTCGCCCTGCTTCCACTCCGGCATCTCCTCGGTGTCGTTCTGCCGTGTGTAGGAGAAACCATCGGCGCCGATCGTGACCGCCATCTCGCTGGAGTCGGTGCGCGCGACCACGGGTTGCGGATTGCCATCGAGATCCAGGACGATGCTGCCGTCGGTGTACCAGCTCGGGACGACCGGGTTTCCCCACCAGTCGCGGCGCTGGTTATCGTGCACGTCCCACGTCACCACGGGATTGTCCGGGTCGCCGGTGTAGTAGTCCTGCGTGTAGACCTCGACGCGGTGCCCATCGGGATCGCGCAGGTACAGGTAGAACGCGTTGGAGACTCCGTGCCGGCCGGGACCCCGCTCGATCGCGTCCGACCGACGCAGCGCCCCGAGCTTGTCGCAGATGGCGAGGATGTTGTGCTTCTCATGGGTCGCGAAGCAGACGTGGTGCATCCGCGGTCCGTCGCCGCCGGTCATCGCGGTGTCGTGGACGGTCGGCTTGCGTCGCATCCACGCGGCGTAGACCGTGCCTTCCTCATCCTGAATGTCTTCCGTGACCCGGAAGCCGAGGTCCTGCATGTACTTCACGGCGCGTGGCACGTCGGGGGTGATCTGGTTGAAGTGGTCGAGGCGGACGAGTTCGCCCGGAATGTGGAGGTCATATCGCCACGACATTCGCTCGACGTGGTCGGTCTGGTGGAAGAACTCGTAAGGGAACCCGAGTGGGTCAACCACCCGGACAGAGTCCCCGATCCCCTTGACGAAGCCCTCGCGAGCGCGGCACATCGCACCCGAGTTCACGGTAGAAGGCCTCTGCGGCATCCAGGTCCTCGGCGGTGCGCACGCGGTACGAGAAGGCGGCGACTGCGGGAGCGTCGCCCTTTCTCAGCACGAGGTTGTGGTGGATGAACTCCTCCGTCGACCGCAGGTAGATCGTTTCGTCGTCCTCTTCCGTGACGTAGAGCCCGAGAATGTCGACGTAGAACTGCCGTGAGGCGGCGAGATCGGTGACGACGAGCTCCATGTAGGCGCAACGCAGAATGTCCGGCGGCGCGGCCGCGGGGGTCGCGATGGGGTTGTCGCTCTCAATGGGTGCCTCCTGGGAGACGAAGAATCCAGAGGAGGTCAGGGTCATGTCGTCGCGTTTGGTCATGTCAGCGTCCTTGCGTGTGTGATCAACGATCGAATGTCAGTGGTCTGCGTCGGCCTTGCCGAACGTGGGGTTGTGCACCTCGCCGAGGGTGATGTGCACCGCCTGCTGGTCGGTATAGAAGTCGATCGAGCGGTAGCCGCCCTCGTGACCGAGGCCGGATGCCTTCACGCCCCCGAACGGTGTGCGCAGATCACGCACGTTGTTCGAGTTGAGCCACACCATTCCGGCTTCCACCGACTGTGCGAAGTTGTGCGCCCGCTTCAGGTCGTTGGTCCACACATACGCGGCGAGGCCGTACTTCGTGTTGTTGGCGAGGGTGAGGGCTTCTTCCGTCGTGTCGAAGGGGGTGATCGCGACGACCGGGCCGAAGATCTCCTCCTGGAAGATCCGCGCGTCGGGAGAGACATCGGCGAACACAGTCGGTGCGACGAAGTTGCCCTCCTCGAACCCTTCGGGCCTTCCGCCGCCGGCGACTAGGCGCCCCTCGCTCTTGCCGATCTCGACGTAGCTCATCACCTTCTCGAAGTGCTCCGGGTGTACCAGGGCGCCCACTTCAGTCGCGGGGTCATGCGGGTAGCCGACCTTGACGCGTTGAGCCTGCGCGGCATAACGCTCCACGAACTCGTCGTAGACACCACGCTGGACGAGAATGCGCGAGCCGGCGGTGCAGCGCTCGCCGTTGAGGGAGAACACACCGAAGATCGTCGCGTCGATCGCCGCGTCCAGATCGGCGTCGTCGAAGACCACCGCGGGGGACTTGCCGCCGAGCTCCATCGACAAGCCCTTCAGGAAGGGCGCGGCGTTGCCGAAGATGATCTGACCCGTGCGGCTCTCGCCCGTGAAGGAGATGAGCGGGACATCGGGGTGCTTCACCAGGGCGTCACCGGCGTCTTCGCCGAGGCCGTTGACGAGGTTGAAGACACCTCGCGGGAGACCGGCCTCTTCGAAGATGCCTGCCCACAGCGATGCGGACAGCGGGGTGAACTCGGCAGGCTTGAGGACGACGGTGTTGCCCGTCGCGAGCGCCGGACCGAGCTTCCACGACTCCAGCATGAACGGGGTGTTCCAGGGAGTGATCAACCCCGCGACGCCGATCGGCTTGCGGTTGACATAGTTGATCTGGCGACCGGGAACTTTGAACGTGTCGTCGGTCTGCGCCACGATCAGGTCCGCGAAGAAGCGGAAGTTCTCGGCCGCGCGGCGGGCCTGGCCCAGTGCCTGTGTGATCGGCAGGCCGGAGTCGAACGACTCGAGCTCGGCCAGGCGAGCGTCTCGCGATTCCACGATGTCGGCGATCTTGTGCAGGATGCGGGAACGTTCGCGCGGGAGCATCCGCGGCCAGGGGCCCTCGGTGAAGGCACGAGTGGCGGCAGCGACGGCCTTGTCGATGTCTGCCTTCTTGCCAGCCGCGGCCTGCAGATAGGTCTGATTCGAGACAGGGTCGAGCACGTCGAACGTATCGCCGTCCTCACTGTCCACGAACTCGCCGTCGATGTAGTGCTGAATGCGCTCGGGGAGGTCAGCCGGGACGTGGCGGCGGTCGAGCGCGAGGGTGTCAGACATCTGATCTCCTTGTTCGGTCAGAATGCGGGGAGGCCGAGAGCCTCGTACGGGTGTTCGTGGATCATGTAGGCGTCGAGTGTCGCGGAGCGGTGACGCCGCGCGGCGGTCTCGATCTCGGTGAGGGACGCGCCTGTCTCGATGAGTGCGACGATCTGTTCGTGCTCGCGCACCGACTCCTGAGCACGCCCGGGAACGAAGCTGAAAGTCGACGCGCGCAGGTTGCCCAGCCGCGACCACTCGCCACTGACGAGTTCGAGCAGCCGCGGATTGGGGCAGGCGTGGAAGAGCACCGAGTGGAACTTCTGGTTCAGTGCGGTGAAGGCAGGCGGATCGAAGTGATCGAGGGTCTCGATCATCTGCTCGTTCAGCGCGCGCGCGTGCTGCAAGTCGTCAGTGGTGAGGCTCCGTGCGGCGAGCGCAGTGGCGGTGCCTTCGAGAATCGAGAGCGCTTGCATGCTGTAGCGGTACTGCGAGTCATCGACCATCGAGACGCGAGCGCCGACGTTGCGTTCGAAGGTCACCAGCCCCTCGGCCTCGAGCTGGCGGATGGCTTCGCGCACTGGGACGACGCTCATGTCGAGTTCGCCGGCGATGGAGCCGAGCACGAGGCGGTAGCCGGGGGTGAACGTGCCACGCGCGATGCGCTCTTTCACCCAGCGATAGGCGTGCTGCGACTTGCTGAGCTGACTCATCGACCGTTCCGCTCTGCGTCGTATTGCGCACGCCACTGCGCGTTCATCGGGAAGAGCTCTTTGACGGGGTACCCTTCGGCGACCTTCTCGGCGACCCACGCATCCGCGTCTTCTTGAGCGAGAGCGGCGTCCGCGACCTCTTCGGCCAGATCCGGCGGGATCACAATCACGCCGTCGGCATCGCCCACGATGACATCGCCGGGCTGAACCGTCGCGCCGCCACACGCGATGGTGAGATCGATATCCCAGGGAACGTGGCGGCGGCCGAGGACGGCGGGATGGCCTCCCACCGTATAGACGGGGAGCCCCACGGCAGTGACGGCGTCAAGGTCTCGCACCCCGCCGTCTGTCACGATGCCCGCGGCGCCCCGAGCCTTCGCGCGGATCGCCAGGACATCGCCCAGCGTTCCGGACGAGTCCACCCCGCGTGCCTCGATGATGAGGACTTCGCCCTCGCCGACGGCGTCGAACGCGCGCTTCTGTGCGTTGTACCCACCACCGTGGGACTCGAAGAGGTCCTCGCGGTTGGGGACGAAACGAAGCGTCTTCGCGGTCCCGACGAGCTTCTGACCCGGGTGGAGCGGGCGGACCCCATCGATCGTGACGTTGTTCAGGCCGCGCTTGCGCAGTTGCTGAGACAGACCCGCCACCGGCGTCCGGGTGAGCTTGTCGCGGAGCTCCGGTGACAGCCCGAGCGGCGCGAGCCCGGCCGCGTCGCGAGACCCCCACGCCTCGGTGCGCTGCTGGTCGTCAACAGCGGGGAGTGAGCCCACGCCGGGGTCAAACGAGCCCGATCCTTCCACGACGGTCGTGAGGAGCCGGCCCGACGAGGCTCCCGTGCCGGGTGCATCGACTTCGACCTCGACGACCTGACCGGGGGTGACCACGGTCGATCCGGCCGGAGTTCCGGTCAGGATGACGTCGCCGGTTTCCAGCGTGAAGTGCTGCGAGAGGTCGGCGACGAACTGGGGGAGTGAGAAGAGCAGAGTGTCCGTGGTGTCGTCTTGCGCCAACTCGCCGTCGACCCAGGTCCGCAGGCGCAGCCCGGCGGGATCGATCGTCCGGGCGTCGATCAGTTCCGGGCCGATCGGGGTGTATCCATCGCCGCCCTTGGAGCGGACGTTCGAGCCCTTGTCCGACGCGCGCAGGTCGTACAGGCCGAAGTCGTTCGACGCGGTCACGAAGGCGACGTGGTCCCACGCGCGCTCGAGTGGCACGCTGCGGGCAGGTTCGCCGATGACGAGGGCGATCTCGCCTTCGAAGGCGAGGAGTTCGGTGCCCGCGGGGCGGGTGATGGTGGCACCTGACGCACTGACCGAGCTCGACGGCTTGAAGAAGTAGGAAGGCTGCGCCGGCGTCCGTCCACGCTGAGCGGCGCGAGAGGGATAAGCAACGTGGACGGCGATGATCTTGCCGGGTCGCTGCGGCAGGCCGGTGAACCGTGCGTCTGCGATTTCTTCGGTCATGAGCTCCCTCGCTCTTGCTTCGTATCTGAAATCGTATATGATCATTCCAGCCCGGGCAAGCAGGATTCGGTCCGGGACGACAACGACGTCACTCTCAGGGAGTTACAACGATGAGCTCATCCTCTTACGAACACGGTCAGCAGCGGCCCGGGTCTCAGCCGGACGGCTTCACCCCTACGGGCACCATCGCGTCGGCGACGGAACGCCGCCGTGTCGTCTTTGCGACGGTGGTCGGTACCACGGTCGAGTGGTACGACTTCTTCATCTACGCGCAAGCCGCCGGGCTCGTCTTCGCGACGCTCTTCTTCCAGCCGGCGGGCGAGGGCTTTGCGCAGATCCTCGCCTTCATCACCGTCGGAATCAGCTTCCTGTTCCGACCCCTGGGCGCGTTCCTGGCGGGACACCTCGGTGACCGCTACGGTCGCCGACTCGTCCTGATGCTGACGCTCATCCTCATGGGTGTCGCAACGACCCTGGTCGGCCTGCTCCCGACCTACGCTGCCATCGGTATCGCTGCGCCGATCCTGCTCATCTTCCTGCGCATCGTGCAGGGTATCTCTGCCGGCGGCGAGTGGGGCGGCGCGGTCCTGATGGCTGTTGAGCACGCTCCTCGGCATCGCCGCGGCCTCTTCGGCGCATCCCCGCAGATCGGTGTCCCCCTGGGGCTTCTGCTCGCATCGGGCACGATGGCGCTGATGACGGTCATCGCGCCGGGTGATGCCTTCCTCGAGTGGGGCTGGCGCGTGCCGTTCCTGCTGTCGATCGTGCTCATCCTCGTGGGGTACTACATCCGACGCCGCGTCGAGGAGAGCCCCGTCTTCACGGAGCTTGCGGCACGCAAGGAGCAGGCGAACACGCCGATCGCCCAGCTGTTCCGCAAGCACACCCCCCTCGTGATCATCGCCGCTCTCGTCTTCGCCGGAAACAACGCCGTC
The DNA here is from genome assembly GCA_029959865.1 of Microbacteriaceae bacterium PS02070. Lineage (GTDB taxonomy): Bacteria > Actinomycetota > Actinomycetes > Actinomycetales > Microbacteriaceae > Microbacterium. The sequence continues at coordinate 15,716 of JASCPE010000008.1, forward strand.
GGGTACATGACCACCGGCGGCTACATCCAGGGCTACGCGACCAACCCCGAGGGGCCCGTAGGCCTGGATCGCAGTGATGTGCTCGGCGCGGTCACGCTCTCGGCGGTGTCGTGGCTCGTCTTCACGTGGCTCTCCGGCTACGTCGCCGACAAGATCGGCCGTCGCAACACGTATCTCATCGGATGGGTGCTGCAGCTCGGTGGTGTGTTCCTGCTCTTCCCGCTGGTGAACACGGGGTCGCTCATGAACCTCACGATCGCCCTCGTCGTCCTCGCGGTCGGACTCGGCTTCACCTACGGTCCGCAGGCGGCGCTCTACACGGAGCTCTTCCCCGCCTCGATCCGGTTCTCCGGCGTCTCGATCTCCTACGCGATCGGCGCGATCCTCGGTGGTGCGTTTGCGCCGACCATCGCGCAGGCGATCGTCCAGGCCACCGGCTCCACCGGTGCGGTGACGGTTTACCTGGCGGGTATGACCCTGCTCGGCCTCATTGCGACTCTGCTCCTGCGTGATCGTTCCGGAATTCCGCTCGGTCCGGATCACGAAGAGGAGCAGGCCAAGAGCCCGATCATCGGAGTCGGGCGCGCCTGACCGCAGGGCCGTCTGAGGAAGGACCACGCTGATGCAGTTCCACCACCACGGATACGTCTCGACCGACCCCCGGGTGCTCCCGGCGGAAGGATACGGCACCCAGCGCCCCGAGGTGCTGCCCGACGAGATGGATGTTCTCATCGTCGGGGCGGGGCCCGCCGGGATGCTGCTGGCCGCGCAGTTGTCGCGGTTCCCCAGCGTGCGCACCCATATCGTCGAGCGCCGGCCGGGGCGGCTCGCGCTCGGCCAGGCCGACGGTATCCAAGCACGCAGTGTGGAGACCTTCCAGGCGTTCGGATTCGCGGAGCGGATCACGGCGGAGGCGTATCAGATCGCCGAGATGAACTTCTGGGCGCCCGATCCGGCGGATCGCTCGAAGATCATCCGCACCGCACGCGCCGATGATGACCCCCACGGCATCAGCGAGTTCCCGCACCTCATCGTCAATCAGGCACGAGTTCTGGACTACTTCGCCGAGTACGCAGCCAACGGTCCTGGGCGGGTGCGGCCCGACTTCGGTTGGGAGTTCGTCACCTTGAGTCTTGACCCGGAGGCCGAGTACCCGGTCTCGGTCACACTCCGGTCGACCGGCGAGGACGGCGACGGCGCTGAGCGTGTCGTGCGTGCGAAGTACGTCGTCGGATGTGACGGGGCGCGCAGCGCTGTCCGTGAGTCGATCGGCCGCAAACTCGTGGGCCAGTCGGCGATGCATGCGTGGGCTGTGATGGACACGCTCGCTGTCACGGACTTTCCGGATATCCGCATCAAATGCGCCATCCAGTCCGCCGCGGGCAGCATTCTCCTCATCCCCCGCGAGGGTGGCCACCTCTTCCGGCTCTATGTGGACCTCGGAGAGACGGCGGCCGAGGACCGTGGGGCGGTGCGTCAGACGACGGTCGAGCGGGCGATCGAACGCGCCAACGCGATCCTCCAGCCGTACACCCTCGATGTGAAGGACGTCGCCTGGTACAGCGTCTATGAAGTCGGACACCGGCTGACCGACAAGTTCGACGACGTACCGGAGGGGGAGGAGCGCACGCCGCACGTCTTCATCGCGGGTGACGCCTGTCACACGCACAGCGCCAAAGCTGGTCAGGGCATGAACGTCTCGATGCAAGACGGGTTCAACCTCGGCTGGAAGCTGGGCTCCGTCCTCACCGGGCGTAGCCCGGAGTCGCTCCTCTCGACCTACTCGGCGGAGCGCCAGGTGATCGCTCAGAACCTGATCGACTTCGACAAGCAGTGGTCAACGCTCATGGCGAAGAAGCCGAAGGAATTCGATTCCCCCGAGGAGCTCGCAGAGTTCTACACGTCCACGGCTGAGTTCCCGGCAGGCTTCATGACGCAGTACGAGCCGTCGATGATCGTCGGCGAGGCCACGCACCAGGACCTCGCCGCGGGATTCCCGATCGGCAAACGGTTCAAATCCGCGCGCGCTGTGCGCGTGGGGGACTCGGTCACCCGGCACCTGGGTCACCACGCCCACGCGGACGGGCGCTGGCGCATCTACGCTTTCGCCGACCAGGGCGATTCCCTGCTCGAGTCGTGGGCGCAGTGGCTGGGGGAAGCTGCGGACTCTCCCCTCCGTCGGTTCACTCCCGCCGGGACGGACCCGGACAGCGTCTTCGACGTGAAGGTGATCTACCCCCGGCGGTATACGGACGTCGAGCTGAGCAAGGTGAACCCCGTCTTCCTCCCCCGCGTGGGTCCGCACGCCCTCGTCGACTACGAGAAGGTCTGGGCTGCGCACCCCGAAGACGACATCTTCGCGCTCCGAGGTATCTCACCGGACGGCGCCGTCGTCGTGGTGCGTCCTGACCAGTACGTCGCCCACGTGCTGCCGCTGACGGCCACCACCGAGCTGGCCGATTTCTTCTCCCAGAACATGCGGGCGCAGGACGCCTGAGTCAGTCCTTCGGCGCAGAGTTCACTCGGTAGATCTCCTCCTGGTACGGCGCGACGACCTCGCGAGAGACGCGCAGATCCAGGAGGAGATAGGGGCGCTCGGCGGCCGGAGCGGAGGCCCACTCGGCGAGCGCGTCGAGGTCCGCGAGCTCACGCACGACGACTCCACGAGCACCGACGGCGGAGGCGATGCCGGCGAAGTCCACATCCGGGATGAGCATCGGCTCGGGTGCGAGTCCCTTCCGTCCGTAGAGGTGCACTTCGGCGCCATACGCCCCGTCGTTCCACACCACCGCCAGGCCGTGGCCGCCGGCGACTCGGACGGCCGACTCGATGTCCGCCAGGGCCATCAAGCCGCCGCCGTCACCGGTCGTCAGGACCGTGACCGCGTGGGGCTTGGCCATGACCGCTCCCGGGACGCTGGGGAACCCGAGTCCGATCGACTGGAAGGCCGTTCCCACCATGAGCATGCGATCGGGGGCGGCAACGGGCCAGTACATGTTCGCCCATCCGATGAAGTGGCCGCCGTCTGAGACGACGACACGATCCTCGGGGAGAAGCTCGCCGATGCGTCGGGCAGCGGCGCGGGGGTCGAGGCGTCCGTCCGGTCCGAACTCAGGACCCGACTCCCTTTCGCGCAGCGGCGCGAACTCGATCGACTCGCGCCATCCGGACGGATCGCGGTCCAGCTCGCCGATCTCTCGGACGAGGTCCTGCGCGATCGTCCGTGCATCGCCGCGAAGATAACCGCCGACGTGCGGGTGCGTGGCGGCCGGCGCGAGGTCGATCTGCACGACACGGGTCGTGGGGGAGAAGAGAGCGCCGAAGCGGGTCGTGAACTGATTGAGCGATGCTCCGAAGACGACAGCGACATCGGCGTCGCGGATCAGGTCCATGGCTGCCTCCGCCCCGAATCCGCCGGTCACACCGAGGTCGAACTCGCCGCGCGGGAAGATGCCGCGTCCGAGGGCCGTCGTTGCCGTCACGGCTCCGACGAGGTCGGCGAGTTCTCCGAGTGCGGCCCCCGCTCCGGAGGTCCACGCGCCGCGACCGGCCAAGAGGAACGGCCGCTCTGCGCGGGACAACTCCGCTGCCAGGCGCGCGATCGCAGCGCGGGTGAACGCGTCGGACGGTGCGAGAGGGCTCGGCAGCTGAAGCGGCGGCAGGTCGGGGATCGGTCCGCCCTCGAGCGGCGCGACGTCGTAGGGGATCGCGAGGACAGTGGGAACTCGGTAGGTGAGGGCGTGCTCGATTGCGATCTGCGTCGTGGCTGCGGCATCGGTGCGGCCGACCGTGTACGTGCGCGCCCCGACGGCGGAGGCGAGCGCGATCTGATCGACGTCCCACGCGCGCGGGCCCGACGTCGGCTCGTCGCCGACGACGAGGACGAGCGGTACCCGTGCCTGCACGGACTCGGCGAGGGCCGTCAGGGTGTTGGTGAACCCGGCCCCGTAGGTCGCGGTCGCGGCGGCGAGCCGACCCGACGCGCGGTGGAATGCGTCGGCAGCGACGACGGCACCTGCCTCGTGCCGGACCGCCGTGAATGTGGCGTCGGTGTCACGTTCAAGAGTGTCCAGGAACCAGGCGTTGCCATTGCCCATCAGGCCGAAGACATGATCGATGTGCGTGGCGAGGGTGCGAGCGACGTGAGCGGAGACGGTGGGCATGGCAATGCCTTTCGAGACGGAACGGGAGTGGCCGTATGTGTCTCGCGCGCCCCGCGGGGTGGCTGCGTGCTCATTTTTCGAGCACCGGCATCAGAGCCGGACAAGGTGAGTATACGACGCCTCAGCGTGACGCGTGACGATCCAGGAACGCGTAGACCTCGCCCTCGTCCACTCCGGGGAACGCTCCGCGGGGGAGGGGGGAGAACATCTGCATGTGGACACGAGCGCTCGGCCAGGCGCTTCCCTCCCACCGACGGGTGAGCTCTTCGTCCGGCCGACGGCAGCAGGCATCGTCGGGGCACGTGGAGGTGGCCCGGGCCTGCGTCTCACGACCGCGGAACCAGCGTGCGTCGTCGAAGGGAACGCCGACCGTAATCGAGAACTCGCCGTCGGAGGTGGATCCGGTCTGACTCGAGCACCAGAACGTGCCAGCGGGAGTGTCGGTGTACTGGTAGTGCTCGGTGGTGCGGTTCTGTACCTGGAACGCCGACCGCGCCGCGAACTTCGCGCACAGGATCTGACCCTCCACGGACCCGGTGACATCCATCGGCAGGGGCAGCTCATCGTTCTCGTACACGCGGGAGATTCCTCCGGAGGCATCGACGCGCAGAAAGTGGAGCGGGATGTCGAGGTGCTCGGTGAGCAGGTTCGTCAACCGCATCCCGGCGGCTTCGTGGGTGACCCCGAACGCATCGCGGAAGTCTTCGACGGCGAGGTTGCGATCCTTCTTGGCCTGCTGGAGGAAGGCGACCGAGGCCTGCTCGGGCATGAGGCAGGCGGCCGCGAAGTAATTGATCTCCAGTCGTTGACGTAGGAAGTGCGCGTAGTCGCTCGGCGGTGAGTGATCCAGGAGCCGATGCGCCATCGCCTGAAGCGCCATCGAGCGCAGCCCATGCCCCCCGGGGATGGACGCAGGTGGCAGGTAGATGCGACCGTTCTGCAGATCCATCACAGATCGGGCGGAGTGGGGGAGGTCATTGACGTAGATCAACTCGAAGCCGAGCTGGTCGGCCATGATGCTCACGGTGCGGTGAGTCAGTGCTCCCGACGTGTGGCCGGCGGCCCGGAGCTGCTTCTCGGCGAGCTGCTCGATCTCCGGCAGATAGTTGTTGCGCTCTCGCATCCACAGGCGAAGGTCCGTGTTGGCGCGGCGGGCCTCCTCCGGCGTCGCGATTGCTTCACGCTCACGACGTGCGAGCTCTCGATGGAGGCCGAGGATCGATTCGAGCGTCTCGTCCGACATCGTTTTGGACACGCGCACCGGTGGGATGCCGAGACGTTGGAAGACGGGACTGCGTTGCGCGCGTTCCAGCTCGAGTTCCCGGGCGGCACGAGGATTCGGTGGCTCCGGTGCCAGGAGGTCGGCCACCTCGACGTGCGTGGCTTCGGCGATCTGCTGGAGGAGGGAAAGTTTGGGTTCTCTCTTACCGTTCTCGATGAGGCTCAGCTGGCTCCCGGCCACGCCGACGCGTTCGCCAAGTTGGTCCAGGGTCAGGCCGCGAGAAGTCCGGTAGTGACGGATGCGATGACCGAGAGTGGAGAGGACGAGCGTCGTCGGTGCCATTCTTTGAGCTTATCCTAAAGAAACGAGATTCTTAAAGGCTTAGTTCATGGCAAGACGCTGCAATGAGGCGGGAAAGTTGTAAATACCCACCTCGCCGAAGGAGCTCAGATGGCCATCGCCAACCTCTTCACTCGTTCCGCCGCCCCCGCGATCGTCCCGGCCGCCCCGGTGTACGGATCCCGCCCCGACTACTCTTCGGGCGCCATGGCCGACCTGTACGCGTGGGTGGACAGCATCGCTGAACTCACTCAGCCCGACCGCGTGCACTGGGTCGACGGGTCTCGCTCAGAGAATGAAGCGCTTCTGCGCGAGCAGGTCGAAGAGGGCAAGCTCATCAAGCTGAACCCCGAATGGCGTCCCGGCTCCTACCTCGCCCGCTCTCACCCGAGCGACGTGGCGCGGACCGAGGCGCGCACCTTCATCGCCTCCGAGCGGGAGGAGGATGCCGGACCGACGAACAACTGGGCCGCGCCGGACGAGATCCGCGCCACCATCACCCCCCTTTTCGAGGGATCGATGCGCGGGCGCACGATGTACGTCGTTCCGTTCTCGATGGGTGCGGTGGGCGGCCCGCTCTCTCACATCGGCGTTCAGATCACGGATAGTGCCTACGCGGTGACCTCGATCGGGATCATGACACGTGTCGGCACAGCCGTCCTGGACCAGATCGCAGAGGGCAAGCCGTGGGTGAAGACCGTTCACTCAGTCGGCGCACCGCTGGAGCCGGGCGAGAAGGACGTTGCATGGCCGTGCAACGACGAGAAGTACATCGTGCATTTTCCGGACACCCTCGAGGTCTGGTCGTACGGCTCCGGGTACGGTGGCAACGCCATTCTCGCCAAGAAGTGCTTCGCCCTGCGGATCGCCTCGGTGATCGGACGCGATGAGGGCTGGCTCGCCGAGCACATGCTGCTGATCCGGGTCATCGACCCTGCCGGCAAGGCGTACCACGTCGCCGCCGCCTTCCCTTCGGCGTGCGGGAAGACGAACCTCGCCATGCTGCGCCCGACCATCCCCGGATGGCGGGTGGAGACCCTCGGCGACGACATCGCCTGGATCCGGCCCGGGGAAGACGGGCGCCTGTGGGCCATCAACCCAGAGGCAGGGTTCTTCGGTGTCGCACCGGGAACCGGCGAGTCGACGAACGTCACGGCCGTCGAGACGCTCTGGGGGAACACGATCTTCACTAACGTCGCGCTGCGCCCGGACGGCGACGTCTGGTGGGAGGGTCTCACCGACGATGCCCCCGCGGAACTCATCGACTGGGAGGGGAACCCGTGGACGCCCGAATCCGGACGTCTCGCTGCCCACCCCAACTCGCGCTTCACTGTCAGCGCTGGCCAGTGCCCCCAGATCGCGCCGGACTGGGACGCCCCCGAAGGCGTGCCGCTCGATGCCATCCTCTTCGGCGGTCGCCGCGCTACGAATGTGCCCCTGGTCGTGGAGGCGACGGACTGGACGCACGGCGTCTTCATCGGCTCGAACATTTCCTCTGAGCGCACGGCCGCCGCTGAGGGAACGGTCGGAGAGTTGCGCCGCGACCCGTTCGCGATGCTCCCGTTCTGCGGGTACAACATGGCGGACTACTTCAGCCACTGGCTCAAGGTGGGTCAGGCGCTGCGTTTCGACCGTGCGCCACGCATCTTCCAGGTCAACTGGTTCCGCAAGGGGTCTGACGGTCGGTTCCTCTGGCCGGGCTTCGGAGACAATTCTCGAGTTATCGACTGGATCATCCGCCGCGTCGACGGCTCGGTCGACGCCGTGGACAGCCCGATTGGCCGACTCCCGAAGGTTGAGGACCTGAACCTTGACGGCATCGATGTGCCTGCGGAAGACCTCGAGGAGTTGTTTGCGGTGGATCCCGACCTCTGGCTCCAGGAAGCTGACCTCACCGAGGAGTTCTACGCCACCTTCGACGGGCGCGTCCCCGCCCCCCTGCAATCCGAACTGTCGGCCCTGCGCTACCGTCTCCGGCAGGCAACGCAATCCTGAGAACGGTCAAGAATCGCCCCCTCGCGTCAGAGCGAGGGGGCGATTCTTGTGCGCCGGGGCTACACGAGGAGCTGGTGTCGTGCGAGCTCGCGATAGAGCGGAGTTGTTGCGAGGAGCTCATCGTGGGTGCCGCGGCCGACGACGCGCCCCTGGTCGAGGACGACGATGAGGTCGCTGTCGACGACGGTGGAGAGGCGGTGCGCAATCACGATGAGCGTGCGTCCTTCGGAGACGGCGTCGATCGCATCGCGCATCCGCTGTTCATTGAGGCCGTCGAGCGATGACGTTGACTCGTCCAAGAGCAGGATGGGAGGTGCTGCGAGGAGCGTCCGCGCGATCGCCAGCCTCTGGCGCTCGCCGCCGGAGAGCATGACGCCGCTCTCACCGACGGGGGTGTCCAGGCCCAGCTCGTTGCGCTCGACCACATCGGAGAGGTTGACAGCGTCGAGGACGCGCAGGCAGTCCGCATCGGTGGCGTCCGGGGACGCAAGCCGAAGATTCTCGGCGAGCGTCCCGGCGAGGGTCGGGGCATCCTGCTCGACGTACCCGAGGAGGCTGCGAAGTTCCGCACGCGGCATCCGACGCACGTCGCTCCCGTTCACCAGCACGGCACCGGAGTCCGGGTCGTAGAAGCGTTCGATCAACGACAGGGTGGTGCTCTTGCCGGCACCGGATGGCCCGACGAGGGCGACGCGGGCGCCGCGCGGCACGCGGAAGGAGACGCCGCGAAGGACTTCTCGCTCGGTCGTTCGGACGGTCTCTTCGGGCAGTCCGTGGATGAGTTCGAATGCCTCATCCTCGGAAGCGCGGCGCGCGCGGACGACGGTCTCCGGGTACGCGAAGTGGACGTCGACGAACTCGATCGCCGCCTCGGAGACTGGTTCGACGGGGGCCTCAGCGGCGATCCTCGCATCGTCGGCGTCTTCGGCAGGGAGGTTGATGACCTCCTGAATGCGGCCGAGGGCGCCCAGCGCCTGGCTGACCGAGGTGATCGCGCCGAAGAAGGAGGCCAAGGGTTCCACCAGGAAGAACAGGAACATGACGAAGGTCACCAGCTGGGCGATCGAGATCGCGCCGGAGGCAACTCGGAAGCCGCCGAGCCCGAGTACGACGAGGAGCGACAGTTGCAGGGCGATACCGGCAACGGGCACGACGAATGCCGATGCGCGCGCCACCCGCACGCCCGCATCGTAGGCGCGACGCGCGGATTGACCGATGGCCTCCTCTTCCCGCGCGGAGGCGCCTGATGCGCGCACCGTCCGGATGGCTCCCACGGCCCGCTCGACTCCGGAGGCGAGGCGACCGACCTCCTCTTGCTGCGTCTCCGTGGCGCTCCTGATCCGCCCGCTGAGGCTCACGACGACGAGGATCGAACCCACCACGACGAAGAGGATGAGGATGAGCAGGAGCGGGTCGATCAGTGCCATCGCTACGATCGCGCCGACAAAGATGAGCAGGTTTCCGATGGAGTCCGCAAGTCCCTGGGTCAGAACGGCGTAGAGGAGCGTGGTGTCGGTCCCGACTCGCGAGACGAGGTCACCGGTGCGGCGCGAATCGTACTCGCGCACGGGGAGGCGAAGGAGCTGGGCAATGAGGCGGCGCCTGCTGGAGAACACGACCGCGGTCCCCGTGCGCTGGAGGAGGTAGTGCTGCCACGCACCAATGATGGAGGCGACGATGACGAGGGCGATGAGCGCCCAGACGAGCAGCGTCAGCGTGTCGCCGGACTGAACGCGCTCGATGACCGCTCCCACGACGAGCGGTTGGGCGAGTGTCGCCACGGCACCGAGGACGCTGAGAAGCGCCACCAAGACGAGGATCGCCTTGTGCTCGGCGAGGTAGGGCCACAGTTCATGAATCCGGGCGCGAGGTCCGTCGGCCGGTGCGCGACCACGGCGACGCCGCGTGGGAGAGGGGGATGACAACGGATGACCTTTCGAGATGTCAGAGACGGCCGAACTTCTTGTGCGCGGCCTGCCGGGAGATGCCGAGGCACAGTGCGATGGCTTCCCACGATTGTCCCGCGGCGCGGGCGCGGCGTACCTGGAGCGCTTCTTCACGGGCGAGGGAGGCGCGTGCGTCGCGGATGCGCCGCAGTTCACGCAGCGGTTCGCGGTTCGCATCGTCCGCTGTCGCCGTGGTCGCCATGCGTCAACCCTAGTTGACGTGCGAAGCTCGCGCCACTTAACGGCGCGGACGACTTCTTTCCCCGTGTCGGGGACGCGGGGTCTCAGAATCATCCCCTCGAGGTGGCGTCCTCAGTCAGAACGCCGGGCTGGTTGGGATGACTAGAGGTGCGGGTACGCCTCGACTTTGCTGTCCAGTGGCACGTTCCAAAACTCTACGGTCCACGCCGCTGTGCCCCCGGAAGGTACGCGGTCTGTGAAGGTGTAGTAGACGCCGACGATCTTGCCGCTACCGTCGCGGGCGATCAGATCGATGCGAACCATGTCTTGGTCTTCGGAGAATTCGCTGGTGACCGTGCCGTTGGCGGTCATGTAGTCGTACTCGGATCCGGTCGTGATCGGCCCCATGGTGAACGATCCTGTTTCTGTGCCAGGTGAGTGAGTCGCGGCGTCTGCGGTTGGCCCGCGCACCTCGATGTGGTCGATCTGCGCCGACCCGATGTTGTAAAAGTTCCCGACGTACCACGTTGAGCCCGACAAAATGGTCGTATACGTGCTGTCGGTGTCGATCAGGACCCCGTCCGCGTCGTAAGCCTCCACGTCGACCCCCGCGTCGGCGAAGACGTAGTCTGAGTTGGGATTAGTGACTCGTACGGCGTACCAGCCCATGCCGCTCTCAGTGTCGATTCCGAAAGCGCTCTCCTCCAGCACCAAATCCTCGGCCCCCGCGATCGCCGGCTCATCATCGACCGCCGGATCCTGCTCACGTGCTGACTCATCCTCCGCCGCGTCGGAGGTGCCGACCTCGTCAGCGACTGCGTCATCGGCTGCGTCGCTGACTGCGCCAGCGGCCACCGTGAGTGCCACAACCGCACCGACAATCGCGCCGATGACGGAGACGGTGATCGCGGTCACCCCCTGCCACTTGGGGTTTTCTTTCCGGATCAGGGCGACGATTCCGAGGATGAAGCCAATCGGCAGGAGAATCCATCCGACAATGAGTGCGCCGGGGATGCAGGCGAAGACGAATCCGACACCCGCCACTGCGAGCGCGATGATTCCGACGATGTTGCGGGGCTTCTTGCCGGGTGTGGGCGCGGGGGTGTGCGGCGGTGCAGGCGCGGTGTAGGCGGGAACGGTCGTGCCGCCGACCGCGCGGACATGGTTGGTCCACGACGTGCCGTCCCAGTAACGCTCCTGACCCTTGACACCGGTAGGAAACCAGCCCGCGGGCGCGGGTGGAGGGGTCGAATCGGTCACGGTGTTCCTTCCATGAGAAGGGCACGTCTGACGCCGTGACCCCAGTGCTCGAGTGCTCGCCAGCAGCGGCGGAGCTAGCCAGATTATATGAGACAGTTCTCATCCAGCCAGCCACGTTCGCCCGCGTGCCAGCAGGATCAGCGGAGCGTGCGGCGTCACCCCCCCGATCCCAAGAACGAGACATGCCGTCGGGCGGTCCGAGTGACTGTCATCGCAGCCACCCAGTGCTGCGGACGGCTTCTTCTCCGTGTCGTGGCCACGCGTTAGTGTGATCCGGTGCCTGAACCGATCATTTCCGCGAGGGATCTCGTCAAGTCGTACCGCGTAAAAGGCAAGCCCGATTTCACGGCGGTTGCGGGGATCGATTTCGAGGTGGCGCCGGGTGAGGCGTTCGGCCTGCTGGGCCCGAATGGCGCGGGCAAGTCGACGACGATGAAGATGATCGGCGCCGTCTCCACGCGCACCAGCGGCGACCTGCGCATCCTCGGCCTCGATCCCGATCAGTACGGCCCTGAGATCCGGTCGCGCCTGGGGGTCGTTCCACAACAGGACAACCTGGACGGTGAGCTCAACGCTCGCGAGAACCTCTACATCTATGGCAGGTACTTCGGCCTGCCGGGCAAGGTATGCAAGCAGAAGGCGGAGGAACTGCTCGCCTTCGCTCAGCTCGAAGACAAAGCCACAAGTAAGCCCGATCAGCTCTCCGGCGGGATGAAGCGACGACTGACGATCGCCCGTGGGCTCGTGAACGACCCGCGCATCCTGCTTCTGGATGAGCCCACGACAGGCCTCGATCCGCAGGCGCGTCACGTCCTCTGGGACCGCCTCTTCCGGCTCAAGGAGCGAGGAACAACACTCGTGCTGACGACGCATTACATGGACGAGGCGGAACAGCTGTGCGACCGGCTTGTCGTCGTGGACAAGGGACAGATCATGGCCGAGGGTACGCCCGCATCCCTGATACGCGAACACTCCAGCCGCGAGGTCTTGGAAGTGCGATTCGGCTCGGATCAGAACCGGGCCGCTGCGGAGCGCCTCAGCGGCGTCGGTGATCGCGTCGAGGTGCTCCCGGATCGCGTCCTGATCTACACCGCGGACGGTGAGAGCGCGTTGGAAGAGGTCGCTGCGCGAGGACTCACGCCACGGACGAGTCTCGTGCGTCGCTCCAGCCTCGAGGACGTGTTCCTTCGGCTGACGGGAAGGTCGCTGGTGGAATGACCGAGCACGTCTCGCACACTCGTGATCTCCCTACGATGGACGAGCTGCGTGCCGAAGCGATGGAGTGGGCGAGGAAGCCTCGGCGCTACGGCTCGTGGTACGTCACGCAGCACATGGTTTCGGCCATGCGGGCGTACGGCTGGACGATCATCATCGGCTCGATCGGGCAACCGGTCCTCTATCTCCTGGGTCTCGCTGCCGGACTTGCTGCACTGATCCAGGCGCCCATCACTGCGCATGGCCAGGACGTGAGCTATCTCGTCTTCGTCGCACCGGCGCTGCTCGTCACGGCGGCGATCTCGGTCGCGAGCGAAGAGATGACCTATCCCGTGATGGCCGGTTTCAAGTGGCGCCGATACTTCTACGGATTCAACGCCTCGCCCCTGTCCAGCCCACAGATCGCCAACGGCGTCCTGGTCGGCGCCGTGGCGCGGATGTTCGTGACGGTCGCTGCCTACTATCTATTCATCTGGCTCTTCGGGGCGGTTCCAGCACCGGCGACCGGGTGGCTGACGATCTTCGCCGGGGTGGCAGCCGGCGTCGCGTTCGGGGCGCCCCTGATGGCCTACGCAGCCTCGATCGAAGACGACAAGGGTCAGTTCGCCCTCGTCCAGCGATTCGTGTTCATGCCGATGTTCCTCTTCTCCGGGACCTTCTATCCGCTGGAGACACTCCCGGTGTGGTTGCAGTGGATCGGATGGATCTCGCCCCTGTGGCATGGCGCTGAGCTCGGCCGCGTTGCGACCTTCGGCGCTGACGTCGCGCCCCTGATGATCGCCGTGCACGTCGGCTACCTCCTCCTGCTGAGCGCAGGCGGGTACCTCTGGGCGCGCCTGATCTTCACCCGGAGGCTCGCGAAATGACGGCGCAGATCGAGGTCCCGCGCCGCGCCGGAAGCGTACGTGCGCTGTGGGCGGGCAATCCCTGGGCGGTCGTGCAGCGCGGCCTGATCGCGGCGCGCTCATCGAGCTGGATCGTCGTGCTGTCCGGCTTCTTCGAGCCGGTGTTCTACCTCGCCTCGATGGGCATCGGCCTGGGGAGCCTCGTCGGGGACGTCGCGACGTCGCAGGGTGTCACGGTCAGCTACGCGGCCTTCATCGCACCCGCACTTCTCGCGGTCTCTGCGATGAACGGTGCGATCTACGACTCGACGTGGAACGTCTTCTTCCGACTGAACCACGGCCGGCTCTACGAGGGCATGCTGGCGACATCCCTGGGGCCGCTGGATGTCGGTCTCGGCGAGATCATGTACGCGCTCCTGCGCGGGCTCCTCTACGCGTCCGGGTTCATGATCATCATGCAGATCATGGGGCTGAACCTCGCTCCGACCGCGGTCCTGGCGATCCCCGCCGTCCTGCTGATCGCATTCGGCTTCGCAGCGTGTGGCATGGCGGTCACGAGCTATATGAAGACGTTCCAGCACATGGACTGGATCAACTTCGTGCTGCTCCCGATGTTCCTCTTCTCCGCGACGTTTTACCCGATCACCGTCTACCCCGAGTGGGTTCAGGTGATCGTGAAGGCCTTCCCGCTGTGGCACGGCGTGGAACTCGTGCGCGGGCTCACGACGGGCGCGCTGTCACCGGGAATGCTGTGGCACGTGCTCTACTACGTCGTCATGATCCTCATCGGCCTCGCCTTCACGACCAAACGACTGCGCGCCCTGTTCCTCGACTGAGGCAGGGCGCGCAGTGCGATCCGGATGAGCGGAATCAGCCGACGTTGTCCTCGTACTCCACGTCCTTCGTCTCGCGGGAGAGGACCAGCGCGACGAGCGTGAGGATCGCAGCCCCCGTGAGGTAGAGGCCGACGAGCCAGGTGCCGCCGTCGGCAAGGCCCCACAGCAGCGTGGCGATGATCGGTGCCAGAGCGGCTCCGAGGATCGAGGACACGTTGTAGGAGATCGCCGACCCCGTGTACCGCACGTTCGTCGGGAAGAGCTCGGGAAGGAGAGCACCCATCGGACCGAACGTCGCTCCCATCAGGACGAAGCCGAAGACAAGGAAGGCCTGTACGAGGGCTCCGGTGAACTTCGGGTCCGCCTGCGGCGACAGGAGGAGCGTGAACGTGAGGCCGAACACGGCGATTCCGAGCGTGATCCAGATGAGGAGCTTGCGGCGACCGAGCGAGTCGGCGACAGGGCCCGAGAGCAACGTGAAGATGCCGAAGAAGATCACACCGATGATCTGCATCGTCACGAAATCGGTGTAGCCGAATCCGAGCCCCGGCACATACGCCGCGGCGTCGAAGGGTGTGCCGGCCTCGAGGGCAGCTGCTTCCGCGTCGGCGGTGGGGAGCTTGGTGCCGTACGCCAGCGTGAAGCTGGTCATCAGGTAGAACAGCACGTAGGTCGCCAGCATGATGAAGGTACCGAGGATGAGCGCGCGCCAGTGCAGGCGGATGGTCTCCCCGAGCGGGAACTTCTTGATTGCACCACGCTTCGCTGCCTGGGAGAAGGTGGACGACTCCACGAGCTTGAGGCGAACCCATAGACCGACGATCACCATGACGGCGGAGAAGAGGAACGGCACGCGCCAGCCCCAGGCGAGGAACTCTTCCGAGCGCAGACCCGCGCCGTCCGGATGCGGGAGCGCGAAGTAGATCGCGAGGAAGACCGAGTTGGCGATGATGAAGCCGATCGGCGCACCGAGCTGGGGGAAGGTCCCGTACCAGGCACGCTTGCCCTTGGGGGCGTTCTCCGTTGCGACCAGCGCAGCGCCCGACCACTCGCCGCCGAGCGCGAACCCCTGGAACAGACGGAGGATCAGCAGCAGGATCGGCGCGAGCAGACCGACGCTATCGAACGTGGGAAGACACCCGATGAGGAACGTCGCGATACCCATGGTCAGCAGTGAAGCGACGAGCGTGGCCTTGCGGCCGAACCGGTCGCCGAAGTGGCCGAAAACGACGGCGCCGATCGGACGCGCGACCATCGCTGCCCCGAACACGCTGAACGAGGCGATGAGGGCCGTGGTCTCGTTGCCCGTGGGGAAGAAGAGGATGGGGAAGACGAGGACCGCCGCGGTGGCGTAGACGTAGAAGTCGTAGAACTCGATCGTCGTACCGACCAGGCTCGCGGTGATGACGCGCGAACGGGGATTGGCGGGTGCCGGAGCGGACGTGGAAGAAGCGGTGGACATGACAACCTTGCAGAAAGTGGAGATGAGACGCGGGCCGTGACGCGTTCAGGGATCGGAACGGGTCACTCCACAGCGCCGTCAGGGTGATGACGACGAGGGTCTACGTTACTCCTGCTCGGACGCTGAGAGCGTCAGCGCCACAGAACCGCGATTCCCGCGTTGATCAGGGTGAGGGCGCCGATCGACCAGAACAGCGCGGGCGGAACGGCGTTGGTCTTGCGCTGGCGCGCTGACCCGATGCCGAGGAGTGCGCCGATCGCGAGCAGGATCACCAGCTTCGTGCCGATCTTGGCGTAGTTGAGGGAACCGTCAATGCCCCACGGCGCTGCCAACGCCAGGCCGGTGATCGCAGCGAAGGTCATGCCGATGTGCATAAGGCGTGTGATCGAACGGCGGGTGCCGGTGGCCTCCACGAGCCACGATCCGAAGAGCACGGCGAAAGAGACGATGTGGGCATAGACGACGACGTGACGCAGGATCTCCATGCCGCCAGCCTACCTTCTGCGTGACTGAAGGTGTCAGAAGCGCCGGCCGCCGGATCGCCGCGAGCCGCCGCCCGATCGCCGCGAGCTGCCGCCCCCGGAACGGCGCGACCCGCTCGAGCGGCGGGAACTGCTGCGCGATGAACTCCGCGAGGAGCTTCGCGTGGACCTGCTCGATCCGCCCCAGCCGCTGCGTGACGACGATGAGTTACTCGCTCCGCCCCAACCGAAGATGCCCCCGAGGATGCCAGCGTCCTCGGGTTGATCCCAGGAGCGCGACTCCACGTCGGATCGGGCCAGGCGGACCGCGTCCTGCGCGGATTTCTGGGCAGACGCGGCGGCGTTGTAGCCCGCGACGACATCTCCGATCGCAGCCATCGCCACGGCAGTCCGCAGGAGCGCAGCGGACTCTTCGGCCCGGCTGCGTGCGGCTGCGCCAATCGCGCCGCGACGTGTGTCGATGAAGGTGCGAGTGCGCGCGACTTCGGCTGTCGCGGTGGCGACTGTGCGGTCGTAGCGGGCCGTTGCGGTCGATCGCGACGTCTCCCGCGCGATCACGCCGGTCAGAGCCTCCTCAAGCGAGGCATCCGCTGCATCGATCGTGGCGAGGCGGAGCAGGATCGGAAGCGTCTCAGCGCGCGCCGATTCCTCCTCCGCGGCGTCGGCGGCTGCGATCAAGCGAGCTCCGTCACCGGTGTCGTCCACCGCCGTCGTCCGGGCACGCTCAATGTCGGCGCGCAGGTCTGCGAGCGCCGCGGCCGTGCGGACCTCGACCTCGCGTAACTCAACACCGCGCGAGTGGACGGCGGACACGAGCTCCTCGACCTGACCTGCCGCTTGCTGCGCACTGCGGACATGGACCGCGGCCACGCCGGAACGATCCGCGTCGAGGGCGGACCGTGCGCGATCGATCTCGACACGGGCGAACGCGATCAACCGCTCCGCCTGTTCGCTCGACTGCGCCACCCCCGCGACGGCGTCCTCACCGTAGGAGCGCAGCAGCCCGTCGAACGTTTCGTGGGCGTCCAAGACGTTCGATCCCGCGGAATCGAGCGTCGCGGAGAGGATCTCGATCAGCCGGGGAGCCTCCGCCTCCAAAGCGCGCAGTTCATCGAACGCGGCGCTGTGGGTCGTCAGGATGGCATCAATCGCGTCGGTGTGCTCGTCGATATCGTCGATGAGTGACTGGCGACGGGGGACGTCATCCTGGTCCACGCCGGCGAGGGTCCGCTGATCGGCGAATGCGGAGGTGAGGTGGGAGCGGGCTTCCTGCAGAGGCTCGTGGAACGGCGCCGTGGCGTCATCGCCGAACTGCGCCGCAGCGAAGTCAAGCTCCTGCGCGGCCGTTCGAAGCAGGTCGTCGGCGGCTACGAGCCCCCGCTCGGCCTCGTCCTGCGCGAGATCCACTTTCTCTCGCTGCTCGTCGCGGTATCTCTTCTCGCGCACGCGACGCACGAGGAGCCGACCACCGAACCACAGCACGATGATGCCGCCAGCGGCGCCGCCGATGATGAGCAGCCACGGGGGTCCGGGGGCAAGGGCCTCGTCTAGCCCCGATGCGAAACCGATGATCCCGCCGGCCCAATTGTCAACGCGTAGACTCGGCAGGACGTGGTCGTCGATCACATCGTCGATCTGGTTGTTGCTCAGGTCGAAGCGGTCCCCGACGGAATAGACGATCTCGCGCCCGTCGGTAGACAGAGCGAGCAGGATGTCGTCGCCGCCGAGTTGATTCAGGGTCGCGGTGTCTCCGACCCACTCCGTTCCCTCGTCCGGGGTCTCGAACTCATCCACGATGACGACGAAAAGCGTGACATCGCGGTGGTCCTCGAGGGCATCCGCGGCGGCGGCGATCTCGTCCAGCTCGGACGAGCTCAACGTGTACGTCGTGTCGAGGATCTGGGCCCCGTCCAGTTCGACGGGGCTCTCGGCGTACGCCACGGTGGGGGCGAGCGCTCCGATCAGGCTCGCAGCGAGAAGCCAACTCCAGATTCGCCTCATCACAACTCCGTTCGGTCCCGCCACGAGCCTATCCGCGGCGTCTCTCCGCTGCCCTGATCGCGCCACCTCGTGCACCGGTGCTCGCCCAGCGAGGAGGAGCTCAGACGCGGAGGTCGCGCAGAATCCGCGCGGTTCTCAGGGCGGCGTCGGCGGCCTCGGCGCCCTTGTCCTCCCGAGACCCTTCCAGTCCTGCGCGGTCGATGCCCTGCTGCTCATCGTCCAGAGTGAGCACGCCGAAGCCCACCGGCTTGCCCGTCTCGATGGCCACTCGGGTCAGGCCATCGGTCGCTGCGGAGGACACGTACTCGAAGTGCGGCGTTCCGCCGCGGATGATGACTCCGAGTGCGACGACCGCGTCTGCCCCGGTCTCGAGGGCTGTCTTCGCGACGACGGGGAGTTCGAATGATCCAGGAACACGGACGAGACTCCACGTGGCGCCGGCCGCGTCGAGCGTCCGGGTCGCACCGGCGATGAGACCATCGGTGATCTGGGTGTGCCAGGTCCCGGCGACGACCACGACGTGGAGGTCGCGCCCGTCAAGAGGCTGGACTTCGGGTGCGCCGTGTCCGGCCATCAGAGTGATCCTTCCGTTGCGGCCGCGACCGCACTGAGGTCGCCGGCGGGGAGAATGTGACCCATCCGGTCACGTTTGGTCTCCAGGTATTGGTGGTTGTTGGGGCCGACGCCCACGAGGAGCGGCACTTGGCGGGTGATGTTGAGCCCCAGAGCCCGCAGCTGCGCCACCTTGTCAGCGTTGTTCGTGAGGAGCTGCAGGGAGGTGACCCCGAGGTCTGCAAGGATCCCGGCGGCGGCGGCGTAATCCCGCGCGTCGGCGGGCAGGCCGAGCGCGAGGTTGGCATCCACCGTGTCGAGCCCGCGTTCCTGCAGATCGTAGGCGCGCAGCTTGTTGATGAGGCCGATGCCCCGGCCTTCGTGTCCGCGCATGTAGATGACGACGCCGCCGTCGCGCGCGATCGCATCCAGAGCGGCATCCAGCTGCGGTCCGCATTCGCACTTGAGAGCGCCGAAGGCCTCGCCGGTCAAGCACTCGGAGTGCACGCGGACGAGGGGTGCCTCGTCGCTGAGATCCCCGGAGACGAGGGCGATGTGGTCCGTTCCGGTGCTGCGATCCTTGTAGGCAAGAACACGGAACTCGCCATGTGTCGTCGGCACGGTCGCCTCCGCGCGCAGGCTCACGCGTCTCTTGGCTGTGCTGGACGTGTCGGTGCCCCGCGGGTCCACCTGATCCAGGTGGTCGATGAGCTGCTCGATCGTGATGACGGGGATGCCGTCGCGTGCGCCGAGATCGAGCAGCCCGGGAAGACGCATCATTGAGCCATCGTCGGCGACGACCTCAGCGATCGCGCCGACGGGGGCAAGTCCCGCGAGGCGCATCAGCTCCACGGCCGCTTCGGTGTGTCCGGCACGCTCCCGCACACCGCCGTCGACGGCCCGGAGGGGGAGGACGTGCCCGGGGCGGATCACGCTGGTGGGCCGGGAGTCTTCATCGGCGAGGACAGTGAGCGTCCGTGCGCGGTCCGCCGCGCTGATGCCGGTGGTGACTCCTTCGGCCGCGTCGACGCTCACCGTGTAGGCGGTGCCGCGCGCGTCTTCGTTGACCTCGACCATCGGAGGGAGGTCGAGCCGGTCGGCCCATTCGGCCGGCATCGGGGCGCAGATGAAACCGCTGGAGTGGCGGACGGTCCAGGCGATCCATTGGGGGGTGGCCAGTTCCGCCGACAGGATGATGTCGCCTTCGTTCTCGCGATTCTCATCATCCGCGACGAGGACCGGTCGGCCGGCCCGGAGGGCATCGAGGGCTTCGGAGATGGGGGAAAGGGTCATCGGGACCCTCCTTCTGGGGTCGTGAATGCGAGGAGGCGTTGCACGTGACGGGCGAGGATATCCGTCTCGAGGTTGACAAGATCTCCGGCGCGCGCCCCGCCCAGCGTGGTCGCCGCGAGCGTCTCCGGGATGAGCGAGACCTCGAACCACGCGGTGTCGGCATCGGCGGGTGAGACCGCGCTCACCGTGAGGGAGACACCATCGACGGCGATCGAGCCCTTATCCACGACGAGCGGTGCGAGTGGGGCGGGCAACGCGATGCGCACCACGCTCCATTGGTCGCCGGGCGTGACCTCCAGGACCGTTCCGGTTCCGTCGATATGCCCCTGGACGATGTGTCCACCCAGACGGCCTCCGCCGATCATCGCGCGCTCCAGGTTGACCTCGGCTCCGACTGTCAGGGCGCCGAGTGTTGACATGTCCAGCGTCTGCTTCATGACATCGGCCGTGAAGGTTTCAGGGCTCTGATCGGCGACCGTCAGGCAGACTCCGCTGACGGAGATGGAGTCGCCGTGACCCGCGTCCGCGACCGCGCGCGGCCCACGCACCGTGAGTCGGAGCCCGTCTCCATGGTTTTCGGCCGCGATGACGCGGCCCTTCTCTTCGATGATTCCGGTGAACATCAGGCTTCCTCCTCCGGATGGCTGACGACGAGCAGGTCGTCGCCGAGGCGTTCGATGGTGTCGATCATGAGGCGACGCTGTGCGCCGATCGTCGTCACGCCGATGTCTGCGATCGCGGGCCGGTCGGCGTTGTCTGCCGACCCGATCAGCGTGGGTGCGATGTACGTCAGGAGGCGGTCCGCCAGGCCCGCGCGCACGAAGGCGCTCGCCACGGTGGGTCCGCCCTCCACGAAGACGGTCTGGATACCGTTCTCGCGCAGATGCGCCAGGACGGAGTTCTTCACGGGTCCGCTCTCCCCGAACAGGTTGTGGGTGGGCACCTGCAGATAGGGATGCGGATGACGGCGCAGCGCCGCAGATTCCGGGACCTCACGCGTTCCCAGCACGACGGGGACGGGTTGGTGCGGCAGGAGCGCTCCCTGCGCGTCGCGCGCGGTGAGAGCAGGGTCATCTCGGAGGACGGTCCCGGTTCCGACCACGATCGCATCGGCCTCGGCGCGCCGTCGGTGCACGTCGGCGCGGGCCGCGGGTCCGGTGATCCAGGTGCTGGTCCCGTCTGGTGCGGCTGCACGTCCGTCGAGGCTCTGTGCCCATTTCACGGTGACGTGCGGACGTCCGAGTCGCTGCACCCGGAGCCAGGATTCCAGGAGCGCGGTGCCCTCCTCGACCAGAACGTCGCCCTCGACGTCGACCCCCGCGGCGCGCAGACGCTCCGCACCGCCACGAGACTCGACACCCGGGTCCGTGACCGAGTACACGACCCGGCGTACGCCGGCATCAATGAGGGCCTCGGCGCAGGGACCGGTGCGTCCGGTGTGGTTGCACGGCTCGAGCGTGACCACCATCGTGGCTCCCTCGACGCGTCCGTTCGCGGCGCGGAGGGCTTCGATCTCCGCGTGCGGCGACCCCGCGCCACGGTGCCATCCTTCGGCGATCACCTCTCCGGTCGGCGAGAGTGCCACGGCGCCCACTTGCGGATTGATGCCGCGTGGGCCGCGCGAGGCAAGAGTGAACGCGCGTCGCATCGCCTCGCGTTCCCGCTCGCTGACCACCATCCGGATGCCTTTCGGTCGTTCCGGGGTCGCGCAGCGCTCACGTCGTGATCGCTCGTGCTACCTCTCATCCGGACTAGCGACCTGGGTCGCATCACCGTCGGTTCCGGAATTTCACCGGATCAACGCTCCGATCAGAGGATCGCAGCGCTCGCGGACTTTCACCGCCGGTTCGGATTCACACCGACCCCGGAGCACGTATTGCCGAGGCCAGTTTAGTGGACCGTTCACAGGTCGGCTTCACACGACGTCACGTAGCCTGAACGAGGAGGTTCCGATGAGAAAGACAAGCAACGGTATCGCCGCATTGCGGGCGCGTCCGCGGGCCGACGTGCTCATCATCGGCGGGGGTATAAACGGCATTGCGACGTTTCGTGACCTCGCGCTGCAGGGAGTCGATGTAGCGCTCGTGGAGCGCGCCGATTTCGTCTCGGGTGCGTCCGCGTCGTCCTCGCACATGATCCACGGCGGCATCCGCTACCTCGAGAACGGCGAATTCCGCCTCGTCCATGAGGCCGTGACCGAGCGCAACGGCCTTCTCAAGATCGCTGCTCACTACGTGCGTCCGCTGCGCACCACCATTCCCATCTTCTCCACCTTTTCTGGAGTGCTGTCCGCGCCGTTGCGCTTCCTGCGACACGGATCGGGAAAGCCCCGGGAGCGCGGGGCGCTCCTGATCAAGGTCGGACTCGTCATTTACGACTCCTTCTCCCGGGGCGGTGGGCGCGTGCCACGTCACGCATTCCACGGTCGCAAGCGCTCCCTCGAGCAGTTCCCCGATCTCAACCCCGACGTGAAGTACACCGCGACGTACTGGGACGCCTCACTCCACGACCCGGAACGGCTCGCCCTCGACCTCCTCAGGGACGGCCGCGCCGTCGGCGGCGATAACGCCCGCGCCGCGAACTACGCAGAGGTCGTCGGCTCCCGAGGAAACGCGCTTTTGATCCGCGACGTGGAATCGGCCGAGGAGTTCGAGTTCGCCGCATCCGTCGTCGTCAACGCGTCCGGCCCGTGGACGGATCTGACCAATGACGCGCTCGGTGACCCGACCCACTACATGGGAGGGACGAAGGGGTCGCACATCGTCCTCGACAACCCCGACCTTCTCGCCGCCACGCAGGGGCGCGAGCTGTTCTTCGAACACTCCGACGGTCGCATCGTCCTGATCTACCCGCTCAAGGGCCGAGTTTTGGTCGGCACGACGGACCTGCCGCACGAGATGACCGAGCCGATCCTCTGCACGGAGGAGGAGGTCGATTACTTCTTCGACCTCATCGGTCATGTCTTCCCGGAGATCAGTGTCGATCGGGAACAGATCGCGTATCGGTTCGCGGGTGTGCGCCCGCTCCCCGGGCACGGGGACGTCGCTCCGGGATTCGTGTCCCGCGACTATCGCATCGAAGCAGAGCGGCTCAATGGCCCGTCGAGCCCCACGGTCCTGAGCCTCGTAGGCGGGAAGTGGACCACATTCCGCGCCTCGGCGGCACAGGTGGCCGAGCGCGTGCTGGAAACCCTGGGACGGGTTCGCCAGCGCTCCACGAAGGGCCTGCCGATCGGTGGCGCCGTGGGCTACCCGACGACAGAGCGTGCCCGTCATCGGTGGGTGGAGGCAAACCTGCCATCGCTCTCCCCGGCCCGCGCGGCCCAGCTGCTGGACCGCTACGGCACGTTCGCGAAGGATCTCGTCGCGCACATGGCGCAGGAGGGGGAGGATGCGCCCCTCGAGACCCTGCCGTCTTACTCCACGAACGAACTGCGCGCCCTGGCACGCAACGAAGACGTCGTCCATCTTGATGACGTCCTCATGCGGCGCACGAGTATCGCCTTCATCGGCGGCGCAACCCCGGAGGCTGCTCGAGAGGTCGCAGAGGCGATCGCTCCGGTGATGGAATGGGACGAGGGTGCCGTGACGGCCGAGGTGGACCGTGCGCTGTCCAAGGTGCACGCCGCGGACGCCGGGTGGAGCCGCGACAGTCTGACGCAACGGTAAAGTCGCGAACTGATCCTTCCCGCTCAACGAGGAGTGCACAGTGGCCACCCACGTCATCGCCATCGACCAGGGCACGACATCGACGCGTGCGATCGTTTTCAACGACACAGCGCAGCCCATCGCCTCAGCGCAGCGGGAGCACGCGCAGCTCTTCCCCAGGGCCGGATGGGTCGAGCACGACCCGGCGGAGATCTGGGAGAACGCGCACTGGGTCGTCTCGGAGGCGCTGTCCGAATCGGGGCTCAGCCGCGACGACATCGCCGGTATCGGGATCACGAACCAGCGCGAGACGGCAATCGTGTGGGACAAGACGACGGGCGAGCCGGTTCATAACGCGATCGTCTGGCAGGACACGCGGACGCAGAAGCTCATCGATCAGCTCGCCGCTGACGGCGGTCACGACCGCTTCGTCCAGACCACAGGGCTGCCGCTGGCGACCTACTTCTCGGCGTCGAAGATCGCGTGGATTCTGGAGCATGTCCAGGGTGCACGCGAGAAAGCCGACGCGGGGGATCTCCTCTTCGGTACGCCGGATAGCTGGGTGATCTGGAACCTGACCGGCGGAGTGTCGGGGGGAGTGCACGTGACCGATGTCACGAACGCCAGCCGTACGCTCCTGATGGACCTCGAGACTCTGGACTGGGACGATGGCCTGCTTGAGGTCTGGGGGATTCCGCGCGCGATGCTTCCGGAGATCCGGTCGTCAGTCGAGGAGGTCGGCACGATCGCGGATCCGGAGGAACTGCACGGCGTGCCGATCGCGGGCATCCTTGGAGACCAGCAGGCCGCAACCTTCGGGCAGACGGCGTTCGAAGCCGGCGAGTCCAAGAACACCTACGGGACGGGCAACTTTCTCCTGGTCAGCACCGGTGAGGAGATCGTCCGCTCCGACGCCGGCCTCATCACCACCGTGGCATACCGCATCAAGGACGAGCCGGCTCGCTACGCGCTGGAAGGGTCCATCGCCGTCACGGGTTCGCTCGTGCAGTGGCTGCGCGACAATCTCGGCATCATCGAGAAATCGGATGAGATCCAGAGCCTTGCCGAGACAGTCGAGGACAACGGCGGCGCCTACTTCGTGCCCGCGTTCTCCGGGCTGTTCGCGCCGTACTGGCGTCCGGACGCGCGCGGCGCGCTGGTCGGGCTGACCCGCTACGTCACCAAGGGGCACATCGCCCGTGCCGCATTGGAGTCGACAGCGTTCCAGAGTCGTGACGTCATCGAAGCAGTCGTCGCGGACACGGGTGAGACCCTTGAGGAACTGCGTGTGGACGGTGGAATGACCAAGAACGACCTGCTCATGCAGTTTCAGGCGGACATTCTCGGCGTGCCGGTGGTTCGGCCCGAGAACGTGGAGACGACAGCGCTCGGAGCCGCGTATGCGGCCGGTCTCGCAACCGGCGTCTGGTCGAATCAAGAGGTGTTGCGTGATCACTGGCAAGAGGGCGCGCGCTTCGAGCCGACGATGGACGAGGAAGAGCGCGAGCGGCGCTATCGCCTGTGGAAGAAGGCGGTGACGAAGTCATTCGACTGGGTCGATGACGACGCGACGACCCTCGCGGAGGACTCCGACATCGCCGAAGTCTGAGCCCCCGACGAGCCTCGCTCTACGATGGTCGCATGCCTCATCTCGTCGCCGTCTGCACCGTGCGCGCACTCCGTCCCGACCCGGGAACGATCGGCATCACGGCGATTGACAAGGGCGCCGTGGAAGGACCGGTGCGTGTCGGGGCCTACGGTGTGTATGCCGACGTCCAGGCCGATCGCAAGCACCACGGCGGGCTCGAGAAGGCCGTGTATGCGTACGCGCAGGAGGATGCCGAGTACTGGGAACGCGAGCTCGGTCGTGCTCTCCCGCCCGGGTTCTTCGGTGAGAATCTGCGCACCGAAGGGATCGACGTCAACGCGGCCGTCGTCGGCGAGCAGTGGCGTATCGGTGAGCGTGTCGTCGTCGAAGTCACGCTGCCCCGCACACCCTGCCAGACGTTCGCTAGGTGGGTCGGGGGAGCGGACGAGCGGGGATGGGTCAAGCGCTTCTCGGACGCGCGTCGGCTCGGGCCATACCTGAAAGTCATCGAGACCGGGCGAGTGACGGCAGGCGACGAAATCACCGTGATCGAGCGCCCGGAAGGCGCTCCGACCATCATCGACATCTACCGCGCGCCGGCGTGACGGCCTCGGGCCGTCCGCGTCACTTCAGGAGACGGGACAGGCGACGGTCGGCGAGCTTCTTGCCGTTGGTCTGACATGTCGGACAGTATTCGAGACTGTTGTCGGCGAAGAAGACCGACAGGACGGTGTCGCCGCAGACCGGGCATGTTTCGCCGCGGCGGCCGTGCACGCGCATTCTGCGTCGTTTGGCATCTTTCAGGTCCGCAGGTGGCTTGCCGCTGGCTTCGGTTACAGCCTCCGTCAGCGTCGCGATCATCGCGTCGTACAGGCGGGTGACCTCATCCTCAGCCAGGTTCGCGGCCAAGGCATACGGGGACATCTTCGCGGCATGGAGGATCTCGTCCGAGTACGCATTCCCGATCCCTGCGATGATCGACTGGTCTCGGAGGACGCCTTTGATCTGTGTGCGGCGGCTCGCCAAGATGACGGCGAGGTCGTCACGCGAAAAGCCGTCGAGGGGGTCCGGACCGAGGCGCGCGATCCCGGGTACATCAGCCGGTGAGCGCACGACGTAGACGGCCAGCGACTTCTTCGTGCCCGCCTCAGTCAGATCGAAACCGGACCCGTCTTCGAACGCGACACGCAGCGCGATGGGGCTCTTGCCTGGGCGGATGAGGGTGGTCGAAACGGTGTCGTACCAGCGCAGCCACCCGGCCTTCGCGAGGTGGAAAACGAGGTGCGCGGACCCGGTGCGGATGTCGATGAACTTCCCATGCCGTGAGACGTCGAGCACCTCTTCGCCCCGCAGAGCGTCGATCGGCGGGTCGTAGGTTTTGAGCGCGGCGATGTTCCCGACAGAGAGCTTCGCGAACGCGACGCCCGTGAGCCGCTCATTGAGGAAGTCAACGAGCCCCTGGACCTCCGGCATTTCCGGCATGACCCCATCCTCGCACCGTCCAGCACCGACGGGGCGGGGAGCTGCGCCGTCGTGGACTGGAGTGCACTTCTTCGGAGGTGGCGGCTCACCGGAGGTCCACTCGCGCAACAGACCGCAACACCTATCGCAGTAATCCGACATCTCCGGTGAAATGGACCGCATGACCTCTTCGACCGTCTCGGCTCCCGCCATGTGGGCACCCACTCCGTCTGCCCGACCGCGCGGGGCCGGAGTAGACGTCGCGATCGTCAGGTCCACGGCGTCATGACCCAGGACGCCCCCGCGGAAGGCTTCGCGTCCACTCAGGTGCATCGCGGCTACGTTCCGGGTACGCCCGAGAACGCGGTCGCTCCGCCGATCTATCAGACCACTGCGTATGAATTCGCATCGCTGCAGGATGCGGCCGATCTCTTCGCTCTTCGCAAGACGGGGAACCTCTACAGCCGGTCAGCGAACCCGACGCAGGTGATCTTTGAGGAGAGGGTCGCGGCCCTCGAAGGGGGCACTGCCGCCGTCGCGGTCGCGTCCGGTCAGGCGGCTGTGGCTCTGACTCTCCTCGCCCTCGCCAAAGCGGGCGAGCACATCGTCGCCGCGCGGCAGCTCTATGGGGGCACGGTCGATCTGCTGCAGGACACCTTCGCGGACTGGAATATCGACGTCACCTTCGTCGACCAGGACGATTTCGATGCCTGGCGCGCAGCGATCCGTCCGACGACACGCGCACTGTTCGCCGAGTCGGTCACCAATCCCACCGCTCAGGTGCTGGACGTGCGCGCCGTCGCCGAGATTGCGCACGCCGCCGGTGTCCCCCTCATCATCGACAACACCGTCGCCACCCCGTATCTTCAGCGCCCCGGCGATCACGGCGCCGATATTGTCGTCCATTCCGCCACGAAGTACCTCGGTGGTCACGGCACCTCGATGGGGGGAGTGATTGTCGACATCGGCTCTTTCGACTTCGGTGCGGAGCCGGACCGCTGGCCGCAGCTCACCCGCCCGTTCTCGCGTGTCGCGGAGGTTGTGCTGTGGGAGCGCTTCGGCCCGACGGGGGAGGCACTGGCCGCGCTGCTGAAGACGAAGTACGTCCACGATCTCGGCCCATCACTGTCTCCGTTCAATTCCTTCCAACTGCTGCAGGGTCTCGAGACGCTCGATCTGCGCATCACCAAGCACAGCAGCTCCGCATTGGCCGTCGCCGAGTTCCTCGCCGCGCGCAGTGATGTCGCTGCTGTCCATCACCCTGGCCTTCCGGCGAACGCTGGCGCAGAGGCGGCGCGGACCTACCTCCCCCGGGGCGTTCCCGCGGTGTTCTCCTTCGATCTCGAATCCACCGGTAACGAGGAAATCGACCGGGCGCGAGTGCACCGATTCGTCGACGGGCTCAGGCTGATCAAGCTCGTCGCGAACATCGGCGACGCCCGCTCGCTCGTCGCACACCCCGCCTCGATGACCCACAGCCACCTCACTGGCGCGCAACTTACCGAGGCGGGCATTTCCCCCACGACCGTGCGCCTGTCGATCGGTCTGGAGGACCCGGCCGACCTGATCGCAGACCTCGCTCAGGCGCTCGATCTCGCCCACGCCACCCAGAGCTGATCACGCGCACGGTGGGTCGGAACCCCGCTGTCTCAGCCCAGACCGAAGCGAACCACGGTCGGATCAGCGCAGCAGGCCGACCTTCGCGTAGACGTCGTCGAGCGTCTTCTCGGCAACCTCGCTCGCGCGGGCGGCGTTCGAGGCGAGGATGCGATCGAGCTCGGCCGGGTCGTCGAGCAGTTCCAGCGCGCGTGCCCGCACGGGTCCGAACTCCTCCACCACGACCTCCGCGAGCCCCTTCTTGAAGTCTCCGTAGCCGCGCCCGGCGTACTCGTCCTCGATGGAAGGAATCTGGCGGCCGGTCAGAGCCGCGTAGATCACCAGCAGGTTCGATACCCCCGGCTTGTTCTCCTTGTCGAAGCGGACCGAGCCCTCGGAATCGGTCACGGCGCGCATGATCTTCTTCGCTGACACCGATGGATCATCGAGCATCCAGACGACGCCTGCGTCGGATTCGGCCGACTTCGACATCTTCGCTAGCGGGTTCTGGAGGTCATAGATGCGCGCGGTGTCACGCTGAATGACCGGCATCGGGATACGGAACGTCTCTCCGTACCGACCGTTGAAGCGCTCGGCGAGGTCGCGCGTGAGTTCGACGTGCTGCTTCTGGTCGTCCCCGACGGGCACGATGTCGGTCTGGTAGAGCAGGATGTCGGCAGCCATCAGGATCGGATAGGTGAAGAGGCCGACGTTGGTCTTGTCCGCACCGTAGCGGTGCGACTTGTCTTTGAACTGCGTCATGCGCGAGGCTTCACCGAAGCCCGTCATCGTGCTCAGCACCCACTGCAACTGCGCGTGCGCGGGCACCTGGGACTGGACGTAGAGCGTCGACTTGGAGGGCTCGATCCCGGCCGCGATGTACTGCGCGGCCGTCCGGCGGGTCTGCTGGCGCAGTTCCTCCGGGTCGTTCGGTTGAGTCAGCGCGTGCAGGTCGACGACGGAGAAGAACGCCTCGTAGGCCTCCTGCAGATCCCGCCACTGGATGAGTGCACCGATGTAATTGCCGATCTGAAGCGAATCGGCGGACGGCTGCATTCCGGAGTAAAGGCGGGGTCGGCTCACCCGACAATCCTACGCGGCGAACGGTGCCACTCGATCAGAGCCCGAGCGTATAGTCCGCCACAACCGGCGCGTGATCGCTCCAACGCGTGTCCCACGACGGGGCTCGCACAACGCGGTAGTCCGTGACGCGCTCGCTGAGGGAGGGTGACGCGAGGTGGTAGTCGATCCGCCACCCGGTGTCATTGTCGAACGCCTTCCCGCGGTTCGACCACCACGTGTACGGCCCGTCGACTTCTCCGGCGAAGCGGCGGCCGACATCGACCCACCCCAGCCCGATCCCGGCGGACCCGTCGACCGCGCTGACTGGTGCGCCGCGTTCGCCGAGAATGCGATCGAAGTAGGCGCGCTCCTGCGGCAAGAACCCTGCCTTCTTCACGTTTCCACGCCAGTTGCGAATATCGAGTTCGCGGTGACCGACGTTGAGGTCGCCGGTCACGAGGGCCAGGTCGTCCGTCAATGCCGCAAGACGTTCCTGTGCCGCGTCGAGGAACGCGTACTTCGCGACCTGCCGATCGGTACCGGCCTCGCCCGTGAACACATATGCGCTGACGACGGTGACCGTCTCTCCATCCACATCGACGTCCGCCTCGATCCACCGCCCACGGGTGTCGAGATCGTCGCCGGTCAAGGTGATTCGGGGCTCGCCCGCCGGGCTGCGGGTCCCGATGGCGACGCCTGCGCGGCCCTTAGCCGTGGCCTCATCGAACGCGAAGTGCCAGCCGGGGAGGGCTGCGCTGAGCTGGTCGGCATCGGCGCGCACCTCTTGCAGGGTCAGAACGTCAACGCCCGACGAGTCGAGCCAGGGGAGCATTCCCTTTCGCACGGCAGCGCGGATGCCGTTGACATTGACGGAGGCGATACGGACGGAGCGGGGCACCGAACCAGCCTAGTTCTCCGCCCGGACATGAAGCGGGTGGTCATTCCAGCAGCCAACTCCGGCTCTGCGGGGGTGGGGGAGCGTCGGCTTCGACTTCGGCGAGCTCTTCGCGTGCCTGCTGGAGCGCGCGCCCCGCGCTCCACCGCCGGTACCAGGGCGCGTCGACGACGGCTTCGCGTGCCGTGCGCACGCGTACGCGGGCGGCCAGCAACAGGGCCTGGTGCTCTTCCCAGAGCCGGTCCTGCTCGGTCTGCTTCACGAGCGGCTGGTCGTGGTCGTCTGCCGTCACGGCGATCCATGCCGCTGCCACCAGAATCACGATGCCCACCGCGCGGAACCAGATGAGGAATCCGACGATGATCGTGAACGTCGCGAGCAGAGGATTGGTGGGAGTGAAAGACAGCAGCAAGCCGGCCGCGAGTTGCAGGACGGTGAGAGCGGTGGCGCCGACGAGCGAACCGCGCCAGATCGCACCCCAGCGACGCACGGTTCCGGTGAGGAACGCGAACAGTCCCGCGAGGGCGCCCGC
Source organism: Microbacteriaceae bacterium PS02070 (assembly GCA_029959865.1). GTDB lineage: Bacteria > Actinomycetota > Actinomycetes > Actinomycetales > Microbacteriaceae > Microbacterium. The sequence continues at coordinate 46,288 of JASCPE010000008.1, forward strand.
GTTGATCGCGAGCGAGACGACGACCGAGATGATCTGCAGCGCGGTCTCGAACAGGAGCGAGTCGGTGGCCCAACCCAGAGTCCGGAAGATACTGCGCAATGACCATGTGCCGATGGCGGTCAGAAGCGTGCCGAGGACGAGCGCCAGCCCGAAGACGATCGCGGCGGCCAGGTCACGTGCCTTCAGGGCGAGGTAGGGGCGATCGTCGAAGACGAGGCCAAAGATGTCACGGACAGCGCGCCGCGTGAAGGTGATGAAGCTGATCGCGGTCCACCCCGCGGCGAGGAGGGCGACCAGACCGGTCACCGCCAACAGGCTCGTGCTGTTGCGCGCGATCTCCTGGACCTGCTCGGTGGAGATCAGTGATGCGTCCTCCGCGCCGATGACCCCGGGCACGTAGGAGTTGATGACGTCAATGAGCGCGAAGATCGCGGTCCGACTTCCGCCGAGCCAGAGACCGACCCCCGCGAAGGCGACGTACACGGCTGCGAAGAAAGAGAAGAGGGCTTGGTAGCTGACTCCGGCTGAGAGGAGGAAGCCGTTGTGCTGCAGGAAGTGACGCCACACCCGGACGGGGAACCACCCGAGTGTCCGCTGCGTCACGCGAGCGGCACGTGCCAGCGGTTCATCCCAGCGCTCGCGCACCGCTACCCGCCGAGCATCCCACCGTTCTCGCAGAGATTCCTCTTCCGCACGTGCCTGCACGGCCGCCCGGTGCGCGCGCGCATGATGGGTCTGAGCTACGCGGCGAGACGACACTCCGCCAGGTTAGCGAGCCACCGATCTGGGTTGCGAACGGCGCGCGCCGAGACGCGGTCAGTCGCGCGGCTCAGTGCCGGAGGATCGCCTGCTTGACGTCGGCGATCGCCTTCGTCACCTCGATGCCGCGGGGGCATGCCTCGGTGCAGTTGAAGGTCGTGCGGCAGCGCCAGACGCCTTCCTTGTCGTTGAGGATGTCGAGGCGCACATCACCCGCGTCATCGCGCGAATCGAAGATGAAGCGGTGCGCGTTGACGATGGCAGCCGGGCCGAAGTACTGCCCATCGGTCCAGAACACCGGGCACGAGGAGGTACATGCCGCGCAGAGAATGCACTTGGTGGTGTCGTCGAAGATCGCACGATCAGCGATCGACTGGATCCGCTCCTTGCCGGGCTCCGGCGTGGAGTTGGCCACGAGGAACGGCTTCACGTCGCGATAGGCGGCGAAGAAGGGTTCCATGTCAACGACAAGGTCCTTCTCCAGGGGAAGGCCCTTGATCGCCTCGACGTAGATCGGCTGCGAGATGTCGAGGTCCTTGATGAGCGTTTTGCACGCGAGGCGGTTACGTGCGTTGATGCGCATCGCGTCGGAACCGCAGATCCCGTGCGCGCACGAGCGGCGGAACGTCAGGGAGCCGTCGACCTCCCACTTGATCTTGTGGAGGGCATCCAGCACGCGGTCTGTGGAGTACAACTCGACGTCATAGTCGACCCAGCGGGGCTCGTCATCGATCTCCGGATTGAAGCGGCGGATGATGAAGGTCACCAGGAAGGACTGGATGCCGGTCTCTTCCGGCGTCTCCTCGACCTTGTCGGAAGGTGCTTCGACAACGCTTGTGGCGGCCATGTCAGTACTTCCTCTCCATGGGCTGGTAACGGGTCACGACGACCGGCTTCCAGTCGAGACGGATGTGGTCCTCCGGGTGCGACGAATGCGGGTCGCCCGAGAGATAAGACATCGTGTGCTTCATGTAGTTCTCATCGTCACGCTTGGGGAAGTCGTCGCGCATGTGCCCGCCACGGCTTTCCTGGCGGTTGCGTGCGGCGACGACGACGACCTCGGCGATGTCCAGCAGGAAGCCGAGCTCCACTGCCTCCAGAAGGTCGGTGTTGAAGCGCTTGCCCTTGTCGTCGACGTGGATGTTCCGGTAGCGCTCGCGCAGGTCGGCGATCACATCCATGACCTCGGCGAGGGACTGGTCGGTGCGGAACACCTGCGCCTTGCGGTCCATCTCGTCCTGCAATGTCTTGCGCAGGACGGCGATCCGCTCGGTGCCGGGGTTGTTGCGCAGCCCCTCCAGCATGTCGCGCACGTCGCGAGCAGGGTCCTCCGGAAGCGGGACGAACTCGGCAGTCTTGACGTACTCGACGGCATACTGTCCGGCGCGCTTCCCGAAGACGTTGATGTCCAGGAGGGAGTTGGTGCCGAGACGGTTCGACCCGTGCACGGAGACACAGGCGCACTCACCGGCTGCGTACAGTCCGGGGACGACGGTGTCGTTGTCCTGGAGCACCTCCGCCTTGATGTTGGTGGGAATGCCGCCCATCGCGTAGTGGGCTGTGGGCATGACCGGGACCGGCTCGACGACCGGGTCGACGCCGAGGTAGGTGCGCGCGAACTCGGTGATGTCGGGAAGCTTGGTCTCCAGGACCTCGGCGCCGAGGTGCGTGCAGTCCAGCAGGACGTAGTCGCGGTGTGGCCCCGCGCCCCGGCCTTCAGCGACCTCCTGCACCATGCATCGACTGACGATGTCACGCGGTGCGAGGTCCTTGATGGTGGGGGCGTAGCGCTCCATGAAGCGTTCACCCGAGACGTTTCTCAAGATCGCGCCCTCACCGCGGGCACCCTCGGTGAGAAGGATGCCGAGCCCGGCAAGACCGGTCGGGTGGAACTGGAAGAACTCCATGTCCTCCAGCGGCAGGCGCTTGCGCCAGATGATCCCGACGCCGTCACCGGTGAGGGTGTGTGCGTTCGAGGTCGTCTTGAAGATCTTGCCGAACCCGCCCGTGGCGAAGATGACGGCCTTGGCCTGGAACACGTGGAGCTCGCCGGTGGCGAGGTCGTACGCGACCACGCCAGAGACCTGGGTCTTGCCGTCGTTCTCGACGGTGATGAGGTCGAGGACGTAGAACTCATTGAAGAAGTTGATGCCGAGCTTGACGCAGTTCTGGAACAGCGTCTGCAGGATCATGTGACCGGTGCGGTCTGCGGCATAACACGCGCGCCGGACGGGGGTCTTGCCGTGGTCGGCAGTGTGACCGCCGAAACGACGCTGGTCGATCTTGCCCTCGGGGGTGCGGTTGAACGGCAGGCCCATGTTCTCGAGGTCGATGACCGCGTCGATGGCTTCCTTCGCGAGGATCTCGGCGGCGTCCTGGTCGACGAGGTAGTCACCACCCTTGACGGTGTCGAACGTGTGCCACTCCCACGAGTCCTCCTCAACGTTGGCCAGTGCCGCAGCCATGCCGCCCTGCGCCGCGCCCGTGTGTGAACGAGTCGGGTACAGCTTGCTGATGACTGCGGTCTTCGCGCCGGGTCCTGCCTCGATGGCGGCGCGCATGCCGGCACCTCCGGCACCGACGATGACGATGTCGAACTGGTGGTAGTGGATGCCGTCCTTGACGACGACGTCTTCCGTCTGGGTGGTCTCAGTGCTCACAGGGGAAATGCCTTCATGTCTGTCCGTCGGTCGCGTCAGTTCGCGTTGCAGTACTCGAAGAGGACACTGCCGTCGCTGAGGTTGGGGATGCAGGGGTCGAACGTGAAGACGACCAGGGTGCCCAAGAGGATGAGCAGGCCCGCGGAGACCCACAGCGCCCATACCAATACCGTGCGGGCGGTCTTGTTCGCGACGTAGTCATTGACGATCGTGCGCATCCCGTTGGCGCCGTGGATGAGGGCGAGCCACAGCATCGCGACATCCCACCACTGCCAGAACGGCGAGGCGAACTTGCCCGCCACGAACGCGAAGTCGATCGCGTGGATGCCATCCCCGACCATGAGGTTCACGAAGAGGTGTCCGAAGATCAGCACGATCAGCAGCACGCCGGAGACGCGCATGTAGATCCAGCCCCACTTCTCCAGGTTGACGCCTCGACGACGCACCTCGGGGGAGCGGGGGGCAGCCAGAGTGTCCGCGGTCATCAGTGCCCACCTCCAATGCCTGCCAGCACGTTCGGGATATGGCGGGCAGAGAATCCGAGCATCGTCACGACCCACACGGCGATGACGCCCCACCACAGCTGCCGCTGGTGGCGTGTCGCCCACGGCCAGATGTCCACCGCCATGATGCGGAGGCCATTGAAGGCGTGGTAGACGATCGCAGCGACCAGGACGACTTCACCGAAGCCCATGATGGGGTTCTTGTAGAAGCCGATGACGGCGTCGTATGCGTCCGGAGCGACGCGGATGAGGGCCGTGTCGAGCACATGGACGAGCAGGAAGAAGAAGATCGCGACGCCGGTGATCCGATGCAGAACCCACGACCACATGCCCTCGTTTCCGCGGTACAGGGTGCCGCGCGGGGTCTTGGACGTCGTCTGTGCAACGGATGGTGTGACGCGTGCTGGTGCAGACACGGTCGCCCTCCTTGGTGTGTTCGGTCCACCCGACGCGGCGAAACCTTGCCTAGGGCGCGGGCCCCGACGTCGCACGGGCGCTGTGAGCATCCTACTTCTCGCCTCCCAATCTGGGCGAGGAAGGCTACCCTAATGTCTTCCGTTCGGGGGGTGTCCTAGCCTGGGGGAATGGTCGACCTCATCGATGACTTCTACGCGGTCATCCCCGCCGGTGGAGTGGGAAGCCGCCTCTGGCCGCTGTCTCGCGCCGATGCTCCCAAGTTCCTCCATGACCTGACCGGCTCTGGTCACTCGTTGCTGCGTGACACGTGGGACCGGCTGGAGCCTCTGACAGGCTCCGATCGGATCGCGGTGGTCACCGGGCGGGCGCACCGGGCGGCGGTCGAGGAGCAGTTGCCGGGTATTCCGGACAAGAACGTCATCCTCGAGTCCGAGCCGCGAGATTCGACGGCAGCCATCGCCCTGGCGGCCGCCATCCTCCATCGCCGCAACCCGGACGTCATCATCGGATCGTTCGCGGCCGACCACGTCATCCGCGTCCTGCCCGTGTTCCACTGGGCGGTGCAGCAGGCGGTCGCGGTGGCGCGCGAGGGATATATCTGCACGATCGGGATCACGCCTACTGAGCCTGCCATCGGCTTCGGCTACATCAAGAAGGGCGAGATGCTCTCGGTCGTGGGGGCGCCGGAAGGCGCACTCGTAGAGCGTTTCGTCGAGAAGCCAGATCTCTCGACGGCGAAAGAGTACTTGCAGTCGCGGGATTATCTGTGGAATGCGGGAATGTTCATCACCCGTGCGGACGTCCTCTTGGACGAGCTTGCTGCCAACAAGCCGGAGCTGCATGCGGGGGTCCTCGAGCTCGCCGAGGCGTGGGATGACCGCGAGCGTCGCGGTCCTGCGGTCGACAAGATCTGGCCGCGGCTGGAGAAGATCGCCATCGACTACTCCGTGGCCGAGCCAGCGGCGGAGAAGGGCAAGCTGGCCGTCGTGCCCGGGCACTTCGACTGGGACGACGTGGGGGATTTCGCCAGCCTTGCCAAGCTCAACTCGCACGGACGCAATGACCTCGCGATCCTCGGCGAGAACGCGCGCATTCTTTCCGATGCCGCCAGCGGCATCGTCGTCAGCCACACCTCGCGCGTCATCAGCCTGATCGGCGTACGCAACATCGTCGTCGTCGACACCCCGGACGCGCTCCTGGTGACCACGAGTGAGCACGCACAGCGTGTCAAGCACGTGGTGGACGCGCTGAAGGTGACCGGCCGCGATGACGTCCTCTGATCCCGGATCGCTCACAGCCCCGGTGCAAGTTGCTTGATGCGTGACGCGATGGTTGCGTCTTTGTAACCATTCGCGTGCACAGACGCGTGCAGGCTGTGCGATCCGCGTAACCGTGAGTAACTTTGCCTCATCATCCGCGAAATCCGCGGACTCATTTCTGTGGAGGCTCCGTGACCACCATCTCAACCCGCAAGCGCCTACTGGGAGGCGCCGCTGCGGCAACCATGTTCGTCGCCCTCGCCGGCTGCGCATCTGCACCCGAGGAGACCCCTGATGCCACCGCGTCGGGCGACGCTCCCGCGCTCGCTGACGAGAACTTCAAGCCCTGCCTCGTCTCCGACGACGGCGGGTTCAACGACAAGTCGTTCAACCAGTCCGCCAAAGAGGGCATGGATCGCGCCGCCAAGGAGCTCGGTGTCAAGGCGCTCGAGGTCGAGTCTGACTCGGCCAACGCGTACGCGCCGAACCTGGAGAACCTCGTCGCCGAGGGCTGCACGTTCATCGTCTCGGCCGGATTCAAGCTCTCTGCCGACACTGTGACGTCGGCACTGGCGAACGAGGGCGTCGACTACGCCATCATCGACGACTGGGCCGACAACGACGGCGACGGAACAGCGGATGCTCCCAACATCAAGCCGCTCATGTTCGACACCGTGCAGGCGGCCTACCTCGGTGGCTACGCCGCGGCAGCCTGGTCCGCGGAGTCCGGCGTCAACAAGGTCGGCACCTTCGGCGGCATCACGATTCCGCCGGTCACGATCTTCATGGATGGCTTCGTCGACGGTGTCGCGAAGTACAACGAAGACAAGGGTGCCTCGGTCGAGAGCTTCGGCTGGGACGTCGATGCTCAGGACGGCAACTTCACCGGTGGGTTCGACGCGAACGACACCGCGAAGCAGACCGCGCAGGGCATCCTCGACCAGGGCGTCGATGTGATCCTGCCCGTCGGTGGTCCGATCTACCAGAGCGCGCGCGACGCCATCGCCGACAGCGGCGATGACACACTGCTGGTCGGTGTGGACTCCGACCTCGCGCAGATCGATGAGACCGTCTCCGACATGGTGCTCGTGTCGATCATGAAGAAGATCGACGAGGCGGTCTACACCTCGATCCTTGAGGCGGCCGCAGGCGAGTTCGACGCCACACCGTACGTCGGAACGCTCGAGAACGGCGGCGTGGGCCTGTCCGGATTCGGCGCTTTCGAGAGCGAGCTCCCGGCCGGTCTGCTCGACGAGCTGGCTGCCCTGCAGGACGCCATCATCGCGGGTGAGCTTGAGGTCACCTCGCCCAGCTCGCCGTAAGGCGCGCAACATCACGACCGGCCGGATACCACGCGGTGTCCGGCCGGTCCGCGTTCGCGGTTCTGCTCCCGCAACGCGAGGGTCACTAGATAAGGTGCAGATATGAAGCTAGAGCTACGAGGAATCACCAAGCGATTCGGCAGCCTCGTCGCCAACGACCACATCGATCTTGTGGTCGAACCGGGGGAGATCCACGCGCTGCTCGGCGAGAACGGAGCGGGCAAGTCCACGCTCATGAACGTTCTCTACGGCCTCTACCAGGCCGACGAGGGGGAGATCCTGCTGGACGATGTCGTCCAGCATTTCCGCGGCCCCGGCGACGCGATGCACGCCGGTATCGGCATGGTCCACCAGCACTTCATGCTGGTGCCCGTGTTCACGGTTGCCGAGAACGTCATGCTCGGTCACGAGGAGACCAACCGGATCGGCGCGCTCGATCTGAATGCGGCGCGTGCACACGTGCGCGAGGTCGCGCAACGGTTCGGGTTCGAGGTGGACCCCGACGCGATCGTGGGTGACCTTCCCGTGGGCGTGCAGCAGCGCGTCGAGATCATCAAGGCTCTCGCTCGGGACGCGCGCGTGCTCGTGTTCGACGAGCCGACGGCCGTCCTCACCCCCCAGGAGACCGACGAGCTGATGGCGATCATGCGTCAGCTCAAGGACGAGGGCACATCCATCGTCTTCATCACGCACAAGCTCCGTGAGGTCCGCGAAGTCGCCGACCGCATCACGGTCATCCGTCTCGGCGCGGTCGTCGGCGAGGCATCCCCGACCGCCACCAACGCCGAGCTCGCTTCGCTCATGGTCGGCCGCCCCGTGGAACTGACCGTCTCGAAGGGGGTGCCGAACATCCGCGAGGGAGCGGGCTTGGAGATCGAGGGTCTCCGGGTGGTTTCACCCGAGGGTGCCGTGATGGTGAACGACGTGTCGTTCCAGGTCCGCCCCGGCGAGGTGCTGGCCGTCGCCGGCGTGCAGGGGAACGGGCAGACCGAACTCGTCGAGGCGATCGTTGGACTCGCACCCAAGGCCGAAGGATCGATTCGTCTCGACGGGACGGAACTGATCGGAAGGACAGTGCGGGAGATTCTCGACGAAGGCGTCGGCTTCGTGCCCGAAGACCGCAAGGAAGACGGCCTCGTGGGCTCCTTCTCCGTCGCTGAGAATCTCATCCTGGACCGGTCCACCGATTCTGAGTTCGTTTCGTTCGGCACCATCAAGCGTGGCGTTCTGGACAGCTTCGCGAAGGCCAAGATCGCCGAGTACGACATCCGGACGCAGGGGCCACAGACCCCGGCCGGTGCGCTGTCGGGCGGAAATCAGCAGAAGGTCGTCATTGCCCGCGAGATGAGCCGGGACCTGTCTCTTCTCCTCGCCGCCCAGCCCACGCGCGGGGTGGATGTCGGCTCGATCGAATTCATCCACCAGCGCATCGTCGAGGCTCGCGACGCAGGCACTCCGGTCGTCGTCGTATCGACCGAACTGGACGAAGTGGCGGCGTTGGCCGACCGCATCGCGGTGATGTACCGCGGGGAGGTCGTGGCGATCGTGTCGGCGGACACCCCGCGTGACGTGCTCGGCCTGATGATGGCCGGGGCTAAGCCCGAGGAGGCAGCAGCGTGAGCGATCACGATCCCCAGCGCGGTGCGGGGCAGCAGCTTCCGCCCGCGTCCGGCCCCCTCACCGGGGGAAGTGACCCCACCGAGGTCGCACCGCCGCCGCGGACGAATGAGTATCTGACTCAGATCCTGCGCAGTAACTGGGTCATCACGATCCTTGCGATCGTGGTCGCGATGGTCGTCGGCGGCATCCTGATGGCCGTCACGAACGACGACGTCCGGGCTGCCGCGGGCTACTTCTTCGCGCGTCCCGGCGACACCCTCTCCGCGGTGTGGCAGGCCGTTTACGGCGGCTATGAGGCCATGTTCCGGGGCTCGGTCTGGAATACGCGCGTGGACGGCTTCGCCGCCCAGATTCGTCCCCTCACGAACACTCTGGGCTACGCGGCCCCCTTGATCGCCGCCGGCCTCGGCGTCGCGGTGGCGTTCCGCGTCGGACTGTTCAACATCGGCGCACGCGGCCAGATGCTCATCGGTGCGGCCGTCGCAGGGCTCGTGACCTTCAACCTGGACCTGCCCGCAGCGCTCCACATCCCGTTCACCCTGATGGCTGGAATCGCCGGCGGGGCAATCTGGGGTGGCATCGTCGGGCTCCTCAAAGCCCGCACCGGCGCCCACGAGGTCATCCTCACGATCATGTTCAACTGGGTCGCGTTCTACCTCGTCGCATGGATGGTGCGTACGCCCGGGGTGTTGCAACGCCCTGCCGAGGATCAGCCCATCTCGGCACCCACGCCGGAGACGGCGCAGTTCCCCGAGCTGTTCGGCCCGCAGTTCCCCTACCTGGACTGGGGATTCGTGGTTGTCATCCTCGCCACGCTGTTCGTGTGGTGGCTCATGGAGCGTTCCAGCCTCGGATTCCGCCTCCGCGCCGTCGGAGAGAATCCGCACGCGGCGAGTGCCTCGGGCATCTCTGTCTCACGGATGTACATCTACGCGATGGTGTTCGCCGGGGGGCTTGCCGGACTTGCCGGAATGAACCAGATCCAGGGAACGGTCACGACGGGATTCGACGGTTCCATCGACGCCGGCATCGGCTTTGACGCGATCACCGTCGCGCTTCTCGGTCGCAGCCGTGCGTGGGGCGTGTTTGCTGCGGGCATCCTGTTCGGGGCGCTGAAGGCGGGCAGCTACACGATGCAGGCCTCGCAGCAGATCCCCGTCGACATCGTCCTTGTCGTTCAGGCGCTCATCGTTCTTTTCATCGCGGCACCCCCGCTCATCCGCTCGATCTTCTTCCTCCCGAAGACAGAAGCAGAGAAGGCGCAGAAGGCAAGAGACAAGGCTGCGAAGAAGGCGGTGAACGCATGAGTGCGACGCTGGATACTCTCGGCCAGATCACCCACGCGACGGTGCGGGTTCGTCACGTCAAGCTCGCGGTGAGCCTCGCGATCATCACCGTGATCCTCGGCGCGCTCTTCCTCTTCGTGCCGAGGTCGGGGGTCAGCAGCTTCCGGTTGGGTGATCCCTCATCCTCACTCGAGCTGCCGACCGTGGCAGTGCCGACCGCGCCGACGACGTGGATCGTCTTCGCCGTGCTCGTCGGTCTGACGGCATGGGCGATCGTCGCCGCCATCTCGTACCGCAAGAGCGGACTGTGGCTCCCGATCGTCTACGGGGTTCTTGCGATGTTCGCCTTCCTCACCTGGGCGGCTGCCGGAGGTCTCGTCCCCACGACAGGTCTGCTGTTCGGTGCGGTGTCCCTCGCGGTCCCCCTCGTCTTCGGTGCCCTCGGTGGCGTCATCGGAGAACGGGTCGGCGTCGTCAATGTCGCGATCGAGGCACAGTTCCTGCTGGGTGCCTTCAGCGCCGCGCTGCTCTCGAGCATCACGAAGAACCCCTTCATCGGACTCTTCGGAGCGATGGTCGGCGGCGTTCTGGTCGCCCTGATCCTCGCGGTCTTCGCGATCAAGTACATCGTCGAGCAGGTTATTGTCGGTGTCGTTCTGAACGTCCTCATCGCGGGCGTGACCGGCTTCCTCTACCTTGCGCTCCTCGCACCGAACGAGGCAGAGCTCAACGCTCCCGTACGTTTCACTCGCATCAAGATCCCGCTGCTCAGCGACGTTCCGATCCTGGGACCCGTGCTGTTCAACCAGACCCTGATCGTGTACTTGATGTACATCACGGTGTTCCTGGTCGCGTGGGGGATGTACCGCACCCGGTGGGGCCTGCGTCTGCGCGCGGTCGGTGAGCATCCTCAGGCTGCCGACACCGTCGGCATTCGGGTGAACCCGACACGCTTCTGGAACGTCGTCCTCGCCGGTGCGATCGCGGGGATGGGTGGCGCGTATTTCACCCTCGCATCGGTCGGACAGTTCACGAAGGACATGACGGCCGGCCTCGGCTTCATCGCCCTTGCCGCGGTGATCTTCGGTCGCTGGGATCCGATCCGTGCGACCCTGGCCGCGCTCCTCTTCGGCTTTGCGACAAACCTGCAGAACCTGTTGAGTGTTCTGCGTACTCCGATCCCGAGCGAGTTCATGCTCATGCTGCCCTACGTCGTCACGATCATCGCGGTCGCCGGCTTCGCGGGGCAGATCCGAGGACCGGCAGCGTCCGGAAAGCCATATATCAAAGGTTGATGATGACAGACATCGATTGGGACGAGCTTCGCGCCGTCGCCGTCGAGGCGTTGCAGCACGCCTACGTCCCGTATTCCCACTACCCGGTCGGCGCCGCGGCGCTCGTCAGCGATGGTCGAATCGTCTCCGGGTGCAATGTTGAGAACGCCTCCTACGGAGTAGGACTGTGCGCCGAGTGCGGCCTCGTCTCGAACCTGCAGATGTCCGGGGGCGGAAACCTCGTCGCGTTCGTGTGCGTCAATGCGCACGGCGAGACGATCATGCCGTGCGGGCGCTGCCGACAACTCCTCAACGAGTTCGCCCTTCCGGGGATGCTCCTGGAGACAGTGTCCGGGATCCGCACGATCGATGAGGTGCTGCCCGACGCCTTCGGGCCCTCAGACCTCGAGCAGGTCCGCCGATGAGTGTCGAACCGTTCGATGCGGTCGATGTCATCCGGGCGAAGCGCGACGGTGCTGCCGTTCCAGAGGATGCCCTGCGGTGGATGGTCGATGCCTACACCCGCGGCTACGTATCAGACGCGCAGATGGCATCGTTCGCGATGGCGGTCTTCCTGCGTGGGATGGAGCGTGATGAAATCCGTGTCCTCACCGATGCCATGATCGCCTCCGGTGAGCGGATGAGCTTTGCCGACCTCGGCAAGAGCACCGTCGATAAGCACTCCACGGGAGGCGTCGGCGACAAGATCACTCTGCCCCTCGCACCCCTGGTGGCTTCCTTCGGTGTCGCCGTGCCGCAGTTGTCCGGTCGCGGCCTCGGACACACCGGCGGAACGCTCGACAAGCTCGAGTCCATTCCCGGCTGGCGCGCGGCGCTCACCAACGAGGAGATGTTCGCTCAGTTGCGCGATATCGGCCCGGTGATCTGCGCGGCGGGATCGGGGCTCGCGCCGGCGGACAAGAAGCTGTACGCGCTGCGCGATGTCACAGGCACCGTGGAGGCGATTCCGCTTATCGCATCGAGCATCATGTCCAAGAAGATCGCGGAGGGCACTGACGCGCTCGTGCTCGATGTGAAGTTCGGCTCCGGTGCCTTCATGCAGGACATCGAACGCGCGCGGGAACTCGCCCGCACCATGGTCGCCCTCGGCAACGACTCGGGTGTCGCGACGACGGCGCTGCTCACCGATATGAATGCTCCCTTGGGCTTTGCGATCGGCAACGCCAATGAGGTGCGGGAGTCGGTCGAAGTACTCGCGGGCGGCGGACCGCGAGACGTCGTCGAGCTGACCGTCGCGCTGGCGCGCGAGATGCTCGGTCTTGCCGGCGTCCATGACGCAGATGTCGAGGGAGCGCTTGCTGACGGGTCCGCGATGGACATGTGGCGACAGATGATCCAGGCGCAGGGAGGCGACCCCGAAGGGGAGCTTCCGCAGCCGCGCGAGACCGAGACCGTGGTCGCCGACCGGGACGGAATCGTGGCGCGTATGGACGCGTTGCCGTTCGGCGTCGCGGCCTGGCGCCTCGGCGCCGGTCGGGCGCGTGCGCAGGACCCCGTAGTTCACGCCGCGGGAATCGACCTGCACGTCAAGCCCGGGGATACCGTGACGACGGGGCAGCCACTGTTCACCCTGCTCGCCGACGACGCCGCGCGTTTTGCGCGAGCGACCGACGCGCTCACGGGTGCGTGGGACATCGCCGACGATGCCCCCGCGGCCCAGCCCATCGTGCGCGAACGCATCACCGCCTGACGACGCGCAGACCCGAGGAGACAGTCATGACCATCGACCCGCACGGCGACGCGAAGCTTCAGGGCGTCTCGATACGTTCGCTGCCCAAAGTGTCTCTGCACGATCACCTTGACGGAGCAGTGCGCCCGGCGACCATCCTGGAGCTCGCCGATGAGATCGGTCTGGACGTCCCGGCCGACGGCGCGGAGGAGCTGGCTGGGTGGTTCGACCAGCAGAGCGACTCCGGATCGCTTGTCGAGTACTTGAAGACCTTCGAGCTCACGACCGGTGTCATGCAGACGTCGGAGAGCTTGCGTCGCGTCGCGCGAGAGTTCGTCGAGGACCTCGCGGCTGACGGCGTGATCTACGGGGAAGTGCGCTGGGCGCCGGAACAGCATCTCGAAGAGGGACTCACCCTCGCTGAGGCTGTGGAGGCCGTGCAGGAAGGGCTTGAGGAGGGCGAGGATGCCGCCGCCGGTGACGGCCACGACATCCGCGTGAATCAGCTCCTCTCGGCGATGCGGCACGCCGATCGGGCGGAGGAGATCGCTCGCCTTGCGGTGGAGTTCCGCGGACGCGGCGTGGTCGGCTTCGATATCGCCGGTCCGGAGGACGGGTTCCCGCCGCAGCGTCTCCGGGGCGCCTTCGACTACCTCGCGTCGGAGTTCTTCCCCGTGACTGTCCACGCGGGGGAGGCCGCTGGACTGGACTCGATCCGCTCCGCGCTCATCGATGGCCGTGCTCTGCGGCTGGGCCACGGCGTCCGACTGGCCGAGGACTTGACGGTCGTATCGCGCGAAGGCGATCAGGTGCAGGTCCAATTCGGTGATGTTGCCCGCTGGGTTCGTGACCGTGAGATCGCGCTGGAGCTCGCGCCTTCCTCGAATCTTCAGACGCGCGCCGCGGCACAGTGGGGCGAGTCACTGGAAGACCATCCGTTCGACCTGCTCTACCAGCTCGGATTCTCGGTCACGGTGAACGTCGACAATCGCACGATGAGCGGCACATCACTCACCCGCGAACTGGCGCTCCTGGCGGACACATTCGAGTACGACCTGGACGATCTGGAGGTCTTCCAGCTCAACGCGGCCGCGGGGGCGTTCCTCAGCGTCGAAGAGAGGGAAGAGCTCATCGATCTCATCAGCGAGGGGTTCTCCCGCTGATGCGCTGAGCACCCGTCATCCTCACGGAACGGGTGCTCAGCGGCGGATCAGGCGGTGAGTTCGTCTTGGCGGGCGCGCACGACGTCCACCACCGCGGGATAGAGCGCGTCGCCGGAGCCCAGTCCCGTGACCTCTTCGGTGAACTGCTCAGGCGTGCTGTGGCGGAGCTGCTCCTGCAGCTGCACCGCCTGCTCGTCGTGCTCGTCCACGAAGGCGAGTGCCGCGGCCATCGCTGCCACGAGTCCCCCGACGGGGATTCCCCGATCCGCGGCTTCGGCGGCCGGGCCCACGAAGCGCTCGTGGCGGGAGAGCTTGCGGAGGGGCTGGCGACCGACACGCCACACGGTGTCCGGGAGGGCAGGATTCGCGAAGCGCTCGAGGATTCGGGTGCGGTACGCGGTCAGCTCGCTCGGATCCAGGCCGAACTTCGCAGCCAGCAGGGCGGACGTCTCCTCCAGCGCGGTCGCGACCTTCGCGGCGATCGCGGGGTCGGCGAGCGCCTCGGAGATGAGCTCGATGCCGGCCTGGGCACCGAAGTAGGCCGTCGCGGCGTGCCCCGTGTTGACAGTGAAGAGCTTGCGCTCGATGTATGGCGCGAGGTCGTCGACGAAGTGCGCGCCCGGAATGTGCGGCGGGCTGTCACCGAAGGGGGTCCGTTCGATCGCCCACTCATAGAACGGCTCGACGTAGACGTCCACTCCGGAGTGCTCCGGTTGGCCGGGGACGATCCGGTCCACCGCGGTGTTGGCGAAGACCGCACGGGCAGCCAGGGCGTCCCATGCGGGGCCGGCTTGAGCCATCATCTCGTCCCGCAACGTGTCGGTCGCCCGGATCGCGTTCTCGCACGCCATCACCTGGAGCGGCGGGAGCGAGGGGTCCCGGAGGGCGAGCCCGGCGATGATGCTCGGCGAGACGAAGCGGAGGATCGTCGGTCCCACCGCGGTCGTGACCACGTCTGCGGTCGCGATCTCATCGGCGAGTGCGTCGGGGTTCTCTTTGCTGTTGATCGCGCGGAAGTCGGTGACGACCGTTTCGCCGCCGCCGTCGCCGACCTCATGAACCGTGTATTCGGATTCGGCGTTGATCGCGTCTACGAGGGGAGCGGCGACGTCGGAGAAGACGAGTTCATACCCGCCTTCATGGAGGAGCTGACCGACGAACCCGCGTCCGATGTTGCCCGCGCCGAAGTGGACCGCCTTCATCAGCTGTTCACGCTCGAGAGCAGTTCGTACAGTTCCTCAGGAGTCTGCGCGGCCTTCAGCGCCTCGACCTGATCCTCTTCAGAGAAGAGAATGGCGATCTGGGAGAGGATCTCGAGGTGCTCATCGCCCTTGCCAGCGATGCCGATGACGAATGTCACCGGGTTTCCGTCCCAATCCACCCCGCCGTCGTAGCGGACCACAGACAGGCCCGAGTCGAGGATCTCCTGCTTGGTCTCGTTGGTTCCGTGCGGGATCGCGAGTTCGTTGCCCATGTAGGTCGAGACCGTTGCCTCCCGTGCCTGCATGGCGTCGTAGTAGTTTCCGGTCACGGCGCCCGCGGCTTCGAGAATATCGGCGGCCTCTTTCATGGCCTCATCGCGGGAGACGCTTCCGGGGTGGATGCGGATCTGATCGACGCTGAGAACTGCCATGGTCACTCCTTCGTTGGGGGTTTCAGTCTGCGTGGGTGAGTGGCTGCGGGCAAGCCCGCAGCCACTCGGGGAGTCAGGACTCGTCAGAGTGCTGCTTCTCGACAAGGCCCACAACCTCGTCGTACTTCGGAGAGTTCATGAAGTTGTCCACCGAGACGTGGATCGCGTCCGGCGCCTGACCCTTCGCGCGATCTGTCAGCTGCTGCTGCGTGATGACGAGATCTGCCGACGGGTCGAGGTTCGCGATCGCCTTGTTGGTGACGGTGATCCCCTCGATGCCGGCCTTCTTGATCTTGTTGCGGAGCACGCTGGCACCCATGGCGGACGAACCCATGCCGGCATCGCAGGCGAACACGATGGTGTGAATCGGCTTGTCTGTCGTCGCTGTCGTCGAGTCACCCGCGGCAGCGGCTGCGGCCGGAGCGGCGCCGGCTCCGGCCAGGCCGGAGAGAGCGTCGGACTTCTTACCCTTGTTCGCTTCGGTCTGGGCGATCGCCGCCGAGAAGGTGTCGCTCCCTGCTTCCTGCGCGGCGAGGTCGCGCTTACGGGAGGCGAGCAGGATCAGCATCGACACGAGGAAGGTCACGGCGGCCGAGAGGATGACGGACAGGGCGACACCGAGGTGGTCGCCACGTGCGGTCTGTCCCATGACGGCGATGATGCTTCCCGGTGAGGCCGGTGCGACGAGACCCGTGTTGAAGAGCATGTTCGTCGTGACTCCGGTCATGCCGCCGGCGATCAGCGCGACGATCAGGACGGGCTTCATGAGCGCGAACGGGAAGTAGACCTCGTGGATACCGCCGAAGAACTGGATGACGGCGGCTCCCGGTGCGGACGCCCGCGCGGCGCCGATGCCGAACACAGTGAAGGCCAGCAGCAGGCCGACGCCGGGCCCGGGGTTCGCTTCGAGCAGATACAGGATCGACTTGCCGGTCTGCGACGACTCCTGGGATGCCAGCGGCGTCAGCACGCCGTGGTTGATGGCGTTGTTGAGGAAGAACACCTTGGCGGGTTCGATGAGGATGCTCGCCAGGGGCAGCAGGTTGTTGTCGATGAGCCAGCCGACGGCGCGCTCCAGAACGCTCATCAGACCGTTGACGAGCCAGGCTACCGGGAAGAATCCCACGATCGCCATGAAGAAGCCCCAGATACCGGCCGAGAACATGTTGATGAGCATTTCGAAGCCCGCGCGGACTTTGCCCTCCCACAGCGCATCGAGCTTCTTCATCGTCCACGCCGCAAGCGGGCCGAGGATCATCGCGCCGATGAACATGTGGATCTGGCCGAGTTGGTTATCCGCCGGGAGAGTCGCGTTGATGTTGGCGATCAGGAGGTCGGAGCCGGCGATCGCACCCATCGTGGCGATCGAACCCACCACGCCACCGCGCGTGCTGTAGACCATGTAGCCCGCGGTGTAACCGACGAGGATCGGCAGGAGGTAGTGAATCATCGGGCTGACGATCGTCGCGAGGTCTGCGTTCGGCGTCCATCCCACGTCGATGAAGAACGCGGTGAAGATACCCCACGCGATCAAGGCCGGGATGTTCGGCATGATCATGCCGGAGAGGAACGTGCCGAACTTCTGAATGGCGACGCGTGCGCCGCCCTTCTGTTCGGCAGCGGGGGTTGCCGTGGTCATGACTGTGTCTCCTTCTCTCGGGTCGCAGCCTGCTGTGCTGCGGTGCGGGCGCCGGTGGCGTCGCCGGCGGTGAGTGCGGCGTGCGCGATCCGGCGCGCATCGTCCGCGGTGTAGGTCAGAAGCGTGGCCCGGACATCGGCCAGCGCGGTCGGCGCCATCGACAGGCTCGTTGCGCCGAGCCCGACGAGGACAACGGCGAGCAGCGGGTCGGCGGCGGCTTCGCCGCAGATCCCCACCGGCTTGCCGAGCTTCTCACCTGCAGCGCCGACCTCTCGGATGAGGCGGAGCACCGCGGGGTGCCACGGATCCTGGAACGAGGCCACGGAGCCGAGGAGCCGGTCGGCGGCAAGCGTGTACTGCGTGAGGTCGTTCGTACCGATGGAGGCGAAGTCTGACACCTCGAGGATGCGCTCGGCGAGGAGCGCCGACGACGGTACCTCCACCATGACGCCGGCCACCGGCAGGTCGTACTCCTTCGCGATCCGAACGAAGTACTCGGCTTCGGCGACGGTGGACACCATCGGCGCCATGACCCACAACTCCGCCTCGGTCTGCGTATTCGCCTCGGACAGGGCGGTGAGCTGATCCCGGAGGATCTGCTCGTTCGCCTGGAGGGCGCGAAGGCCCCGCAGGCCGAGGGCCGGGTTGTCCTCATGCGCGTCGTTGACGAACGCGAGCGGCTTGTCCGCCCCCGCGTCCAGAACGCGAGCGACGACCTTCTTGCCGGGGAACGCCTTCAGCAGCTCGATGTATTGCTCACGCTGCTCTTCGACGCTCGGAGCATCGGTGGAGCTCAGGAAGATGAACTCCGTGCGGAACAGTCCGACGCCTTCCGCGCCGAGCTCGACCGCTTCAGCGGCCGCGGACGGCTTGCCGAGGTTGGCGAGCAGCGGGACGGCCGTTCCGTCGGCGAGGGCTCCGGGGGTGATCGGTGCTGCCGCCGCGGCAGCCCGCTCGGCAGCCCGCTTGGCCGCCGCATCGAGTTCTTCCTGCGTCGGATCCACCGCGACCAGCCCGCCCGCGGCATCGACGATGATCTCCTGACCGTCGCTGAGACTCTCTGCGCCAGCCACGCCCACCACCGCGACGATCGACTTCTCGCGGGCGAGGATCGCAGTGTGCGAGGTCGGCCCACCATCACTGGTCACCAGTCCCAGGACCTTGTCGAGGTCCAGGAGGGCGGTGTCAGCGGGAGCGAGATCCTTCGCGACGAGGATGAAGGGGTGGCCCGGGTCAGGGACGCCGGGAGCCGGGAGCCCACGCAGGTGGGCGATCACGCGTTGCGCAACGTCGTCGAGGTCCGCGGCACGTTCACCCAGATAGCCCCCCATGGCGGTGAGCGTTTCACGGAAACTGGCGAATGCGTCGTGCACCGCGAACTCGCCGGTCTTGCCGGCTGCGATGCGCGCATTCACCTCCTCTTCGAGCGTCGGATCCTCGACCATCATGGCCTGGGCCTCGAGCACATCGCGCGCCGCTCCACCTGCGCGTTCCCCCCGGGATTCCAGTTCGCGCGCGACGGCCGAGACGGCCTCCTTGACGCGACTGGTCTCTTCGTCGGCGGAAAGCTCCGACGAAGTATCTTTCGGCGCGGGCAGCGGATCCGCCATCCGGGCCACGGGCCCCTGAGCGACTCCGAGCCCGATTCCCACACCCTTGAGTTCAGTCATGAACGCTCCACTCACTCGTCGTGATCGGTGGTCAGGAGGTCGGCGAGCGCCTCGATCGTCGTCTCGGCCCCATCGCCCTCGGCCGCGATCGTAACCTCGTCGCCGTGATTGATGCCGAGGGCAATCACGCCGAGAATGCTGGCGGCGTTGACGGGCGCTCCACCAGGCTTGGCGATCGTGACGGGAATGCCCGCGTCCTTCGCCGCCTGCGCGAACAGCTTCGCGGGGCGTGCGTGCAGGCCGTGTGAGGAAGCGACGGTGATCGTGCGGCTGATTTCACTCATGGGGGATTCCCTTCGAATCGGTCGCTGCGCCAGCGACGAGCGTGTCGACGAACGCGAGCGTGCGCGTACCGTCTCGGTCGGAGAAGACGTCGCTGGGCAGGGCCGCCACGGCCGCGCCGTGCGCACGTGCTTGTTTCGTGACGCTGTCCAGCTCGGCCGACATATGCGGGCCGAGGAGGACCACATCGGCGTTCGGAAGGGAATCGGCAAGGCTCGATCCTGGTGTGGCCTGCGCCGTGACGTTTCGCCCGGCGGCACGGGCAGCGCGCGCGACGCGCTGCGCGACGAACGTGCTTGACGCACCAGCCGCACACACAATGAGGATCCTCATCGATCCGCCTCCTCTTCCTTCTGATTCTGTCCCGGGGCCTGGCGGGCGACAACCACCCCTCCTTCCGCAGGGGCGGAAATCGCTCTCATTTCCGCGCCGTGAGGCGGGTTGCGCGTGATTGACTGGACCGATGAGCAGGGCGCGTCAGGACCGGGTTCTGGCCGTCCTCTTGCGGGAAAGCCGCTGGCTGACGGCCGCGAGCCTCGCGGACACCATCGGGGTCACGCCGCGGAGCATCCGGACCTATGTCACGTCGATCAATGCGCGCACCCCCGACGGTGTCGCCATCGAATCAGGGCCGTTCGGTTACCGAGCCGGCCCCGAGGCAGGTGTCGCCTTACGGGCGGCGCCCGATGGGGCGACGCCACGTGACCGGGTGCATCGGTTGGTGCGCTTGCTGTTGGACAGGCCCGACGGTCTCGACACGTTCGATGTGGCGTCCTCCTTTCACATCAGCGACGCGACGGTCGAGTCCGACCTCGCCCGCGTGCGCGCCGCCCTCGATGGAAGCGGCGTGAGCGTGGAGCGCCGCGCATCGACGGTGTACCTCCGGGGTCCCGAGGTCGCCCAACGACGTGTGCTGAGCAGGCTCGTGCACGAGGAGATGGAGGACGCGGCCTTTGACCCCGATGCGCTCCGCCGCGCCTTGGGCGATGCCGCATTCGGCCGCGGAACTCTGACCGGTCTGAAGTCGTCGCTTGCGGAGGAGCTCGGCGCACTCGGGTACGTGATCAACGAGTTCGGCATCGCCGACGCCGTGACCCACATCGCGATCGCCGCCGACCGTGTCGCACGCGATCATGCGCTGACGGATGGGTCGTCGCCGTCATCACCGGCGCAGCGTGCCATCGGTGAGGTGATCGCACGCCTCGTGAGCGTGCACCTCGGCGTGCACTTAGGAGCGGGCGACGTACGTCACCTGGCGTCGCTCGTCCGCACACGGGTTGTCGTTCCGGGCGAGGAAGGCCTGGCCGAGGGCCTGGCGCCCCAGCTCGACCCCTCCGTACTCGCCGCCGTTGCGGACGTCGTCGCGCGCGCCGCGGAGGAGTTCCTGGTCGATATCGACCATCCCGACTTCGTTTCCCGGCTGGCGCTGCACGTGCAGAACCTTCGCGAACGCGCGGCGCAAGGCACATGGTCGCGCAACATGATGACGCGGTCGCTCAAACTGGCCTACCCTCTCATCTTCGACGTCGCCGTCTACCTCGCGGATGGCCTCCGCGGTCTCATTGGCGCCGACATTCTCGACGACGAGATCGCCTATCTTGCGATGCATGTCGGCGGTCGACTGGAGCAGATCCGACTCGCCGGCGATGCGGTGACCGTGTCGATCGTGAGCCCCGGCTATTACGAGGTGCACGAACTCCTCCGTGCGTCCGTCGCGCGAGCGCTCGGCCCGAGCGTCGAGATCGTCCACGTCGAGACGCGCGTCGACCCCGAGTGGACGGCCCTGCCATCAGATCTCGTGCTGACCACCATCGACCCCGGAATCGTCTCCGATCGGTTCGTGCGGATCCAGCCGTTCTTGACGGCGGCGGACATCGAGCGCATTCAGCGCGCCCTTGGCCGGGTGCGTCGCGCGCGTCGGTTGGGTCGTCTGCGTGCGGAATTGGAACGCTACTTCTCGGCGGACGCCTTCGAGACCGGCATCGAGGAGTGGGGGTCCGAGGAGGACATCATCCGGCGGCTCGGGGAGAGACTCATCGCCGAGGGCATCATCGACGAGGACTACGTGGAGCGCGCCGTGGAACGCGAGCGAATGTCCTCAACGGCATTCACGGATGCACTCGCGGTTCCCCACGCGATGGGGATGACCGCCACGCGCACCGCGATCGCTGTAGGAATCGCCGATGGGTCTGTTGCGTGGGGCGATGGCCGGGTTCAAGTGGTCGCCCTCGTCGCGTTCAGCGAGTCGGATCGGGAGGCGTTTCAAACCGTTTTCGAACAGCTCGTCGAAGTGTTCAGCGAGCGGGAGAGCGTCCAGCGGATCGTGCGACGCGCATCGACGTTCGCGGGCTTCATGGACGAGTTGGTCGCCGTCGTCGACGGCTGACTTTCAGCGGGTCGCCGACAACCGCGCACGAAGGTTGAGCCGGACCGCTGGCCACTCGTACGGCAGGATCGAGTAGACGACCGTGTCGCGGAGGGTTCCGTCGGGGCCCAGCCGATGGTTGCGCAGCACACCGTCACGCTTCGCCCCGAGCCGTTCGATCGCCGCCCGGGACTGACGGTTGTGCCAGTGCGTACGAAACTCCACCGCGATGGCGCCGCAGGTGTCGAACGCGTGGCCGAGGAGCAGAAGCTTGGCTGCCGTGTTGACGGGGGAGCGCTGTGCGCGGCGCGCGAGCCACGTGTGGCCGATCTCGACGTGGCGGTTTGCCTGGTCGATGTTGCAGAAGGTCGTCATCCCGACTGCCTCGCCCGAACGCAGGTCGATGACCGCCCAGGGGTTCATGTGCGCCGCGTCACGCCACGACAGGCGCTGGGCGATTTCGGCGTCGATGGAGGTGGGAACCGAGGTGTACCAGGCGTACTCCAGGCCAGCCGCCGCCTCGCGCAGTTCCGCCGCGTGCTCGGCCGCGAGCGGCTCCAGCCGGACGTGTTCGTTCGCCAGGGTGACCGGTGCGATCAGCGGTGCAAAGGTGTCCCGTTCGCCGCTCACGAAATGAGCTCCCGCACACCGTCCTCCAGAGCGCGCAGGGTGGTTGCGGCGTCCGCCGCCGTCGTTCCGCGGACATCGATGTAGACCTTGAGCTTGGGCTCTGTTCCGCTGGGGCGCACGATGACGCGCGATCCGTCGGCGAGCCACAGTCGGAGGATGTCGCTGGGCGGGAATCCGTCGACACCATTGAGGAGGTCGTCGATCCGGTCTATGCCGACGTGCCCCACCGCCGTGGGCGGGTCGGCGCGGAGCTGTTGCATGACCCGGCCGATGACGGACAGATCATCGACGCGTACCGACACCTGACCGCTGGCGAACGCGCCGTACTCCGCCTCGAAGCGCGTGAGCAGGTCCGCGAGAGACTCGCCCCTCGTGCGCGCCTCGGCAACGAGACCGAGGATCGCCACGGCTGCGGACAGCCCATCCTTGTCTCGTACCGTTTCGGGGTTGACGAGGTATCCGAGCGCTTCTTCGAATCCGTAGATGAGCCCCGGAGCGCGGGAGATCCATTTGAAGCCGGTCAGCGTCGCGTGGAAATCGAGGCCGTGCTTCTGTGCGATCACGGCGAGTCCTGGGGAGGACACGAGCGAGCAGGCGAGCGATCCGCCCTGCGCGTGCTGTGCCGCACGCCAGCCCAGCAGCAGCCCCACCTGGTTCCCGGTCAGGGAGCGCCATCCGTCCCGCGTGGGAATCGCGACGGCGAGCCGGTCGGCATCGGGATCGTTCGCGATGATGAACTCGGCATCGGCATCGGTGCCCGCGGCGAACGCGAGGTCCATCGCGCCGGGTTCCTCGGGGTTCGGGAAAGCGACGGTCGGGAAGCTGCCGTCGGGTTCGATCTGTGCGTCAACGAGGGCCGGGGCAGGGTAACCGGCACGTTCGAGCACCCGGGCGAAGGTCTCCCACCCGACGCCGTGCATCGCGGTGTAGACCCAGCGCATGTCGGTGAGATCGGTCGGCGCGGGGGAGACCGCCGCGGTCGCCGCGACATACGCGTCGACGACTGCTTCGTCGGCGATCTCGTATTCCGATGATCGGGGGAGGGAGCGGATGTCACCGGCCGCGGCGACCTCCGCGATGTGGGCTGCGATCTCGCGGTCCGCGGGCGGAACGATCTGAGCGCCGTCATCCTTACCGCCGAGGTACACCTTGTAGCCGTTGTCATCGGGCGGGTTGTGGCTCGCGGTGACCATTACGCCCGCGGCGGCGCCCAGGTGCCGTACCGCGAACGCCAGCACCGGTGTCGGTAGAAGGCGCGGCAGAAGGGCCACGCGCAGCCCCGCCCCCGCGAAGATCTCGGCGCTGTCGCGCGCGAAGACATCCGAGTTGCGGCGGCCGTCGTATCCCACGACCACGAGCGGGGACTCGTCCGCGTCAGCGTCCGCCCGCTCGGTGAGGTAGGCAGCAAGGCCCGCGGCGGCCTGTGTCACCAGCACGCGGTTCATCCGGTTCGACCCCGCGCCGAGCCGGCCGCGCAGCCCCGCTGTTCCGAATGCCAGCCGACCGGAGAATCGGTCGTCGAGATCTGCGAGGGCGGCGCGATCGCCGTCCTTGGCGGCGGCGATCAGTGCGTCCAGCTCCGCCGCGGTCACCGGATCGGGGTCTTGAGCGCGCCATGCGCGCGCGTCGTCGAACGTGCTCACAGCCGGTCGATCACTTTCGCGAGGAGAGCGGAGATCACCGGCTCCGCTTCCTGGCCCGCCTCGAGCACTTCGGCGTGGCTGAGGGGGGTGTCCTGGATGCCCGCGGCGAGGTTCGTGATGAGGGAGAAGCCGAGGATCTCCATACCGGCTTCACGCGCGGCGATGGCCTCCAGGGCGGTCGACATTCCGACGATGTGGCCGCCGATGGTCTTTGCCATCTGCACCTCTGCGGGCGTCTCATAGTGCGGCCCGCGGAACTGGACGTAGACCCCCTCATCCAGCTCCGGATCGATCGCGAGAGCCACGCCCCGGAGACGGGACGAGTAGAGGTCGGTGAGGTCGACGAAAGTGGCACCCTCGAGCGGTGACGAGGCGGTCAGGTTGATGTGGTCGCTGATCAGGACGGGCTGACCCGGATGCCACGTTTCGCGGATTCCGCCCGCGCCGTTGGTGAGCACCATGATCTTCGCTCCAGTGGCCGCGGCGGTGCGCACACTGTGCACGACGCGTCGTACCCCGTGTCCTTCATAGAAGTGCGTGCGCGCGCCGATGATAAGGACGCGCTTGCCCGCGGGAGTCAGGATGCTCTTGATCGCGCCGGTGTGACCGCTCAGCGCGGGCTTGCTGAAGCCGGTGACCTCGGTGGCGGGGATCTCGGCGACCGTCTCCCCGATGAGGTCGGCGGCCCTCCCCCAACCACTGCCCAGGGTGACGGCGATGTCGTGGTGGTCGACTCCGGTCAGTCGTGCGATGTCGGCCGCGGCCTGCTCGGCGACCTGGGTCGGATCGGCATCAGGCGCATCGAGAGGGTGGGTGTACGTGTCGGACATGCACCCACTTTAGAACCCCCGGCCCCGCGACTTCGGCCCCGCGACCCAGGCCCGGCGACCCGTGCTGTCCCGAGCACAACTGCGGCGTGGACGTCACCACGTGCGCCTCCGTCCTCCCGATCCCGCGCACAACTGCGGCGTCCGCGGGCGACACGCCGGTGTGGACCGGTCGGGCCACGGCGTGTCGGGGTGTCACGCCGCAGTTGTGCGGGAGTGGGGCGGTTGCGTCGCGGGGAGACGCCGCAGTTGTGCGGGAGGTGAGGTGTGCGGGAGGTGAGGGGCTCGGGAGGTGAGGGGTCCGGGACGCGGGGTGGTTGTGGCGTGGGAGGTGGGGCGGGGATGCGGGCGAATCGTCGCTGCGGGCGGGTGTTGGCAGAATGGGGGGCATGTCGAGCTTCGAGAGCACCCAGTCCGTCGCGATCATCGGCGGGGGCCCCGGTGGATACGAAGCCGCGCTCGCCGCAGCGCAGCTCGGCGCAGACGTGACGCTCATCGAACGAGCCGGCGTCGGCGGGTCCGCCGTGATCACAGACGTCGTCCCGTCCAAGAGTCTGATCGCGACCGCCGATGCCGCGGTCGCGATCTCGGAAGCGTCCGATCTCGGCGTGAAGTTCTTCGCCACCTCCGACAGCGGGACGCCGCTCAAGCCCAAGGTCGCGATCAATCTCGCGACCGTCAACAAGCGGCTCCTCTCGCTGGCTCACCAGCAGTCCTCGGACATGCGCACACAGCTGGAGGACGCGGGCGTGAAGATCATCGACGGGGAGGGGCGGCTCGATGGCCCCCACGCGGTCGTCGTGTCCACCGGCAAGGGCGGAACCGACTTCGACCGCATCGAGGCCGACACCCTCGTTGTCTCCGTCGGCGCGTCCCCACGAGAGCTTCCCTCGGCCAAGCCCGACGGGGAGCGCATCCTGACGTGGACGCAGCTCTACGACATGAAATCGCTTCCGGAGCACCTGATCGTCGTGGGATCGGGCGTCACGGGCGCCGAGTTCGCCTCCGCCTATATGAACCTCGGCGCCAAAGTCACCCTCATCTCCAGTCGTGATCAGGTTCTGCCGGGGGAGGACAAGGACGCCGCTGCAGTCCTCGAGCGCGTCTTCAAGCGCGGCGGCATGAAGGTGATGTCCAAGTCTCGCGCCGACACAGTCGAGCGCACCGACGATGGCGTGCTCGTCACGCTGTCCGACGGTCGCACGGTCGAAGGCAGCCACTGCCTCCTGGCCGTGGGGTCTATCCCTAACACGCAGGACATCGGTCTCGCGGAGGCGGGCGTGCAGCTCACCGAATCCGGCCACATCCGCGTGAACCGTGTGGCTCGAACCTCAGTTCCCAACATCTACGCCGCGGGGGACTGCACGACCTTCGTGCCGCTCGCGTCGGTCGCCTCGATGCAGGGGCGTACGGCGATCTTCCACGCGCTGGGAGACATCGTGATCCCGCTCGATCGCCGGCGGATCACGGCGAACATCTTCACCGCGCCGGAGATCGCGACCGTCGGTCTGCAGGAGCGCGACCTGGAGAACGGACGCATCAACGCTTACGTCCACAAACTGCCACTCGCAGCGAATGCGCGCGCCAAGATGATGGGCATCAAAGACGGTTTCGTCAAGATCCTCGCGCGTGAGGGATCCGGTACGGTCCTCGGCGGCGTGATCGTCGCTCCGAGAGCATCCGAGCTCATCTACCCGATTGCCATCGCGGTTGAACGACGGATGACGGTCGACCAAGTCTCGCGCGTGTTCGCGGTCTTCCCATCGCTGACTTCGAGCATCACCGATGCCACCCGCGCAATGCATCAGGTCACGCGCGACGACGACTCCTTCGTTTGATTCTTGTCGTCCTTCCGCGCGAGGACTGCGGTCGGCAGGCGGTCCGCGCGGCCGACGCGGCTCCGTACCGGGAGGCTACCTCCCCCGTGAACGCGGAACTGTCACACGGTGGCGCGTCCCCGCTGCGGTGACACCGGCGTGACGAGCGCCACCGCCACCACCAGAAGCCACGCGAACGCGGCATACACCCCCACCCTTTCGAACGTGCCGCGCCCGAGACCCAGGTCCGACGAACCGCTGAGGGTCGCCCCCAGTAACAGGATCGGGGTGAGGGCGCCGAACGCGAGGCTCACAGTTGCGATGACAGGACGTGACCGGATCCACCACAGCCCTTGGATCAGCGCATGGAGCGCCGTCCCGGCGATCGCGAGCAGTGCGCCCAGCGAGTGCACGAGCATCTGGACCGGATCGTTGGTGATGTCCTCCGCGAATGAGCCGGGGGCGATCCCGACCAGGATGATGCCGCCGCCGTTGACGATCGCGAACACGACTGTGACCCACCGGCGCACCCCGGTCAGCGTTGCTGCGAGCACCAGCAGACCCACGAGCGTTGCCGCGCCGACGGCGAAGAAGGTCAGGTTCATCGTGTGGAACAGTGGCGAACACACCCACCGGTTGGTCTGTTGCGCGCATGTCGGCACGCCGAGATCACTGACGTAGTTGTCGCGATAGCTGTATCCCGGCGCGGGCCACGCCGCGGCCACGAGCGCCTCGACGACGAGATACGCCAGGACCGCGGCGGTCAGGAGAACTCCGCCGACTGCTCGGACGACGAACGGGACGCGCGGACGAGCATCTCCGCTCGGGTGGGCGGTCATCCTCAGCCGACCGTGAAAGCGATCGCCGAGGGAGCGTCCGTCGTTGCCCCGACCTTGATCTCCACCACGTCGTCCCACGTGCCGGGGAAGACGACGTCGCGCGATTCGCACTCGAGGTCGTGGTCGGAGGAATGGGTCAGCGGGCCGTCCCCGGGTGTGCGCGTCGTGATCTCGATCCGAACGCGCCCCGCCGTGCCGGACTCGTGGCACGCGACAGTGATCGAGGTGACGGTCCCCGGCTCGGGGTAGTCCAGCACGACCCCACCGGCGCTGACGAGGTCGCCGGGGCCGGTGAGCATGGTGCCGCCGCCGAACCGCTCCACCTGTTGGGCAAGGCGCTCGTCCGCCCATTCCGAGGCGAGCGACTGCTCAGTGGGTTCGGCCCCGTTGGGTTCGGTCGCGCATCCCGCAAGCGCGAGGACGGCGGCGAGGCCCACGAGCACCGCACCACGCACCGGCGACGTCCGGGTTGCCCTCGTCCGCCGCCGAGTCATCATCGTCAGGAGATGGTGAGCAGCTGGTGGCCGGAGGAAACGGTGACGCCGGGCGTCGCGTCGATCGCCCCGACGGTTCCGTCCTTGTGCGCCTGAATGGGTTGCTCCATCTTCATGGCCTCCAGCACCACGACGAGGTCTCCCTTGACGACCTGCTGTCCCTCTTCCACAGCGACCTTGACGACGGTGGCCTGCATGGGCGCCTTCACGGTGTCTCCGGAAGCTCCGGCGTTGGCCTTCGATTCGCGCGAGCGGCGTGACGGCGGCGCCGCTGCGGGGCGCCCCACAGCCGGGGAAGCGTGCACGATGCGGTCGGGCAGGCTCACCTCGATCCGCTTGCCGTTGACCTCCACGACAACGCTGTGGCGCGGTTCCGCGGGCTCGGGTGACTCCAGCTCGCCGTCCCACGGCGCGATGTCGCCGGAGAACTCGGTCTCGATCCACCGGGTGAAGACCCCGAACCTGCCGTCCTCAGCCGTGAAGGCGGGATCACGCACGACGAGGCGGTGGAAAGGCAGCACCGTCGGCATGCCGGATACTTCGAACTCGTCGAGAGCGCGGCGGGCTCGTTCGAGCGCCTCCTCGCGGTCCTGACCGGTGATGATGATCTTGCCCAGCAGCGAATCGAATGCGCCGGACACCGAGTCTCCGGCGGTCACGCCGGAGTCGAGGCGAATTCCGGGGCCCCCGAAAGTCTTGAACTGGTGGATACGCCCGGGCTGGGGGAGGAAGTTCCGGCCGGGGTCCTCGCCGTTGATCCGGAACTCGATCGAGTGCCCGGTCGACTCGGGGTCGCCGTAGTCGAGGATGCCGCCTTCAGCGATGCGGAACTGCTCCCGCACGAGGTCGATCCCGGTGACCTCCTCCGAGACGGGATGCTCCACCTGCAGGCGCGTGTTGACCTCCAGGAAGGAGATCGTGCCGTCGGCGCCGATCAGGAACTCGCACGTTCCTGCGCCGACGTACCCGACGTCCTTGAGGATCGCCTTCGACGCGGTGTACAGCGTTTCGATCTGCTCCGGGGTCAGGAACGGTGCGGGTGCTTCTTCGACGAGCTTCTGGTGGCGGCGCTGGAGGGAGCAATCGCGCGTGGAGATGACGACGACGTTGCCCTCTGAGTCCGCCAGGCACTGGGTCTCCACGTGACGCGGCTTGTCGAGGTACTTTTCCACGAAGCACTCTCCGCGGCCGAACGCGGCGACGGCCTCACGTTCGGCGGAGGCGAAGAGCTCGGGGATCTCATCGATCTCGCGCGCGACCTTCAGTCCACGCCCGCCACCGCCGTACGCCGCCTTGATGGCGATGGGCAGGCCGAACTCCTCGGCGAATGCCACGACCTCGTCTGCGCCGCTCACCGGCCCCGGCGTGCCGGGGGCAAGTGGTGCGCCCACACGCTCAGCGACGTGACGTGCGGAGACCTTGTCGCCCAGGACGTCGATCGCGTCCGGGGACGGTCCGATCCACGTCAGACCGGCGTCGATCACGGCGCGGGCGAAGTCTGCGTTCTCGGCGAGGAAGCCGTAGCCGGGGTGGACGGCGTCCGCGCCGGAGCGCCGGGCCACAGAGAGGATCTTCTCGATTGAGAGGTACGTGTCGGCGCTCGTTTGACCGTCCAGGGCGTAAGCCTCGTCGGCCAGGCGTGTGTGCATCGCATCACGATCCTGGTCGGCGTAGACGGCTACCGAGGCCTTTCCCGAGTCGCGAGCCGCGCGGATGACGCGAACGGCGATCTCACCACGGTTCGCAACGAGCACCTTGGTGACGTCAGGCATGGATGTCAGCCTACCTACGCCGGGGGTGCCCTCTTTGGATCACTCGCACAAGATCATCGAGAAATCGTGTGCGAGAGTCTACGAGTTCGGAAGCGTCCACAGGTCGGTCCACTCCACTCCGAGCTCCCGCACGAGATGGCGCAACGTCGACAGAGACATCCCCACGACCGTGGACGGATCGCCCTCGACGCGTTCGATGAACGCGCCGCCCAGGCTGTCGACGGTAAACGCTCCCGCCACGAGCAGCGGTTCGCCGGTCGCCACGTAGGCGTCGATCTCGGCGTCGGTGATGTCTGCGCTGAAGGTGACCGCAGCATGAGCGGTGGCGTGAGCCTCGGTCGCAGGGCCACCCGGTTGGATCCGCAGCACGCTGTGACCGGAGTGAAGAATTCCGGTGGCCCCGCGCATGGCCTGCCACCGCGCGCGGGCGACTTCTGGTCGGTGCGGTTTGCCGAGGATCTCCCCATCGATCTCGAACATGGAGTCTCCGCCGATCACGATCCCGTCGAAGCCCGGATCAGTCGCGGCGAGGTCCGCTGCCACAGCGGCCGCCTTCCGGCGCGCGAGCAGGAGAACGTGCTCGTCCGCGCTCAAGCGGCGGCCCTCGCCGTGCTCCACCGCACGGACCACCTCGTCCTCATCGACCTCCGGGGCCATCAGCTCGGGCTCGATGGCGACCTGCCGCAACAGCATGAGACGGGCGGGGGAGGTGGAGGCCAGACACACGCGCATCCCCACAGCGTACGGGCGTGGGGGTGGGCGGTCCGCCTTCACGCACACGGGGTGGGATGCTGGAGGGATGGAGGCTTCGCGCACGCTCGAACTCGAGGTCACGGGTGTCGCACATGGGGGCGTGTTCGTCGCCCGTCATGAGGGGCGGGTGATTTTCCTCCCGGACACGATTCCGGGGGAGCGGGTGGTCGCCCGGGTGGTCGATGACTCGAAGGCGTCGTTCTGGCGCGCCGAGACGCTCGAGGTCCTCACCCCCTCACCGCACCGCCGACCGCACGTGTGGCCCGAAGCCGACCTGGAGACGCCGCTCCACCAGCGCCCCGGCGGTGCTGACTTCGGTCACATCGACCTCGATCACACGCGCGCGCTGAAGACCCAGGTTGTGCGCGATTTGCTCGCCAGGATCGGCAAGGTGCAGGGCCTCGATGTTACGGTCTCCGCGCCCGACGGTGAGCCCGCCGACGCGGACGGGACGAAGTGGCGGACGCGGGTGAGCCTGCACGTCGATGCGCGCGGAGCCATCGGCCCGCGCGCGACAGGCAGCCACGATGTTGTGCGGGTGACGGATCTCCCGCTCGCAACGGACGCGATCAGCGAGGCGTGGCGGACGCTGGGCGCATACCGCGAGGGGCGGGTGGACCTCATCGCACCCAGCGATGGCCCCGTTCAGGTGCTTGCGAGACCCGGCGGCACGCACGTGCGCGGGCCAGCGATCACCGAGGTCGTGGGGCAACGCCGCTTCGCCCTGGACGCAGGCGGCTTTTGGCAGGTGCACCGGCATGCGGCGAGGACCCTGACCCGAGCAGTCCGCGAAGCGATCGAGCAGAGCGGGGGACTGGACCCGGAGGCGCACCACCTCGACCTGTACGGCGGCGTGGGGCTCCTCTCCGGTGCGCTCGCGGATGTGGGCGGCAGGTCGACACGGCTGACCAGCGTGGAATCCTCGGCCGACGCGACGGGCCATGCACGCACGAATCTCGCAGACCTCCCCCGCGCCACGGCCGAGACAGATCGCGTCGACCGGTGGCTGCGTCGCCTGCTCTCCCGCGAATCACAGCAGGACCTGGACGCAGTGGCGGGGGGGGGGGGGGGGGGGGGTGCCCCCCCCCCCCGGCCCGGGGGGGCGGGGGGGTGGGGGGGGGGGCGGC
>JASCPE010000009.1 GCA_029959865.1 Microbacteriaceae bacterium PS02070
CTGTCCACACCTCCCTCGTCGTCGGGGGGGGGGCGGGCGGCGGCGCCGGCCCCCCCCCCCCCCCCCCCCCCCCCCCCGGGGGGTCAGCCGATCAGGTCGATCGCTGCCTGGACCTGCTCACGCAGCGAGTCCGAGATGGGCGCGGAGCCGGCCGCTTCTGCGGCGACATCCTGGCCCTCGGCGCTGGCGACGTAGGTGAGGTACTCGCGCACCAGGGTGCCGACGTTCTCGTCCTCGTAGCTCTTGCACGCGACGAGGTAGCTCACGAGTGCGATCGGGTATGCGCCGCCGGTCGCGGAGGCCGGGTCGACGTCGAAGACGAGGTCACCATCGGCGCGCCCGTCCTCCAGCGGCGACGAGTCCACGAGGGCAGCAGCGGCTTCGGCGGAGTAGGCGACGTACTCGCCGTCCACCTCGACGGCGACGGTGCCGAGGTCACCGGCCTGCGACGCGTCGGCGTAGCCGATCGTGCCGTTACCGCCCGTGACGGCGGATACGACACCAGCGGTGCCCTGTGCGGCCTCGCCCGCGTTGATGGGCCACTCGTCCGAAGGCTCGTGGGTCCATGCGCCCTCCCCGGCAGCGCTGAGGTAGGTCGTGAAGACTTCGCTCGTCCCTGAGGTGTCCGAGCGGTGGACCGGCGAGATGGCGGTCGAGGGGAGCTCTGCGTCGGGGTTGGCGTCAGCGATCTCCGGGTCGTCCCACGACGTGATGTCGCCGTTGAAGATCTTGGCGACCGTCGAAGCGCTGAGGTTCAGCGTGTCGACGCCCTCGAGGTTGAAGATGATGGCGACGGGGGAGATGTAGACGGGAACCTCAACGATTCCGTCCGCACCGTCGTCGGCGCAGGAGCCGAAGCCGCCCTCTTCGATCTCTTCGAGGTGGAAGGCGCGGTCCGAGCCGATGAACTGGCTCGTACCGCCCTTGAAGTTGTCGCGGCCGACGCCCGAGCCGGTGGCCTGGTAGTTGACGGTGACGCCGCCGTTCGCGGTCTGGAATCCGGCGACCCACGCCTGCTCAGCGGCATCCTGGGAGGAGGCGCCGGTGGCGTTGAGGGTGCCCGAGAGCGAGGCGCCGTCGGTGGCTCCGCCCGAAGCGGTCGGGGCGTCGCCTTCGTTCGCGGCGCAAGAGGTCAGGGTCAATGCCGCGATAGCGGCGACAGCGCCCAGCTGGG
This sequence comes from Microbacteriaceae bacterium PS02070, assembly GCA_029959865.1. Classification (GTDB taxonomy): domain Bacteria; phylum Actinomycetota; class Actinomycetes; order Actinomycetales; family Microbacteriaceae; genus Microbacterium. Next base: position 1,175 of record JASCPE010000009.1, read on the forward strand.
CGATGCGGGTGATCTTCACTGTGAATCCTTCACTGTGTCAGGGTGTTCGCCCGGTGCAGGGCTCGCCCTGACGGTATGCGGGCACCCTTAAGAGAGTGCGCTGTAGAGGTGAACGACAGGTGAACGAAGACCGACGTCCGTGCGACGTGCGCCGCTAGAGGCGCGGCTCGTGCGTCTCGATGGAAACGATTCCTGACCCGGGGTTTGTGCGGCTGAGATGCACGACCGAGAATGCGCCGACCGAGAGAGTCGCGGCGTCGGAGAGATACGTGCCGGTGAGCGTTCCGGTGGCCAAAGCGAGCTCGCGCAGGATCTCGGGGATCACTGGCCTGTGACTGCACACGAGAGCGGGCTTGCGGGCGCGTACTCGGGCCCCCACGACGGTGCGGATGTCCGCGGACCCGTCGTCGAACGCGTCTTGGCTGATCAGCGTCGTCCGGTCGATCTTGTGCCCGGTCGCCTTGGCCAGGGGAGCGACGGTGGACACGCACCGCGCGGCGTCGCTCGTGACGATTTTTCTCACCCCGAACGCGCGCAGGGGGCCGACGATGACTTTGCTCTGCTTCTCGCCGAGGGACGTGAGGGGCCGCTTGCGGTCGGCGCCGTCCCACTTGTCCCGCGGCTTCGCCTTGGCGTGGCGGAGCACGACGACGGGGAACGTCTCCAGCACGCCGTCGTCGACGTACGCGAGGAAGCTGTCGAGAATCTCCACGTCGACGGGGTAGCTGAGATAGCTCCGCGCCTTCTTGGGTGTGACCCACTCCAGCGCCGCGATCTCCTTGTTCGGGACGAAGGTCGAGGCGCGGATGGCGGCTTCGTCGGCTTCGGCCGACCAGTAGTGCACGACCTTCTCGTGCCCCTTCGGCATGCGATACCTCGACATCCCGACCGGGATCCCAAGGTTCACCGATATCCCGGTCTCCTCACGGATCTCCCGCACCGCCGTCTCCGCCAGGGTCTCACCGGGATCGACCTTGCCCTTGGGGAGGGTGACATCGGCGTACTTGGTGCGGTGGATCACCAGGACGAACAGGGCGCCCTCGACGAGGCGCCAGACGACTCCGCCCGCGGCGTAGATCGCGGTCTGCGTCATCGGGCCGAACGTGCGCGGCGGCGGCGCTGGGTCTGCTGCATCGTCTTCTCCTGTAGGTCCACGAGAGGTCCGCCGGAGTCATTCAGACTGTGGCGGCTCCAGGTGCCGTCGGACTCGAGGTGCCACGAACTGGTGTCATCGCTCATCGCGAGGTCGAACAGCTCGATGAGCTCCTCCACGTGCCGGGGGTCGGTCACGCGAACGAGTGCCTCGACGCGGCGGTCGAGGTTTCGATGCATCATGTCGGCGCTGCCGATGAAGACCTGTGGGTCCCCATCGTTGGCGAAGGCGAAGATGCGGGAGTGCTCGAGGTAGCGACCGAGGATCGATCGCACCGTGATGTTCTCGCTGACACCCTCGATGCCCGCCTTCAGCGAGCAGATCCCGCGCACCCAGATGTCCACTTTCACACCGGCTTGGCTGGCTCGGTACAGCGCATCGATGATCTGCTCGTCGACCATCGAGTTCACTTTGATGCGGATGTGCGCGGCTTTGCCATCCTGCGCGTTCTTGCGCTCACGGTCGATGTGGCGCAGAAGGCCCTTGCGCAGGTGCAGGGGAGCCACCAGCAAACGCTTGAACTTCTTCTCGATCGCGTAGCCGGAGAGTTCGTTGAAGAGGCGCGTGAGGTCGCGTCCGACCTGCGGATCGGCGGTGAAGAGGCCGAAGTCCTCGTAGAGTCGGCTCGTTTTCGGGTTGTAGTTTCCCGTGCCGATGTGGCTGTAGCTGCGGAGCTGACCGTCCTCCTCGCGGATGACGTGAAGGAGCTTGCAGTGGGTCTTCAGTCCCACGAGACCGTAGACGACGTGGACGCCGGCCTTCTCGAGTTTGCGTGCCCACACGATGTTGGCGGCCTCGTCGAAGCGAGCCTTCACTTCGACGAGCGCGAGGACCTGCTTGCCGTTCTCGGCGGCGTCGATCAGCGCCTGGACGATCGGGCTGTCACCCGACGTGCGGTACAGGGTCTGCTTGATCGCGAGCACGTGCGGGTCGTTGGCGGCCTGCTCGAGGAACGCCACGACGCTCGTCGTGAACGACTCGTATGGATGGTGAACGAGGACATCTTCTTTGCGGATCGCTGCGAAGAGGTCGGCGCGACCGTTCTGCTCCGCCGGTTGGAAGGCGACGGCGGTCCTGGGGACATACGCGGGGTAGTGCAGTTCCGGCCGGTGGATGCGTGCGAGGTCGAAGAGTCCCCGCAGATCCAGAGGCTCGGGCAGGCGATACACCTCTTGATCGGTGATGTCGAGCTCGGCCAGCAGCAGGTCGAGCGTGACATTGTCCATGTCTTCGGTGATCTCGAGCCGGATCGGCGGACCGAAACGCCGGCGCAGGAGCTCCGCTTCAAGGGCCTGGATGAGGTTCTCGGTTTCGTCTTCCTCCACGACCACGTCTTCATTGCGGGTGAGGCGGAAAGTGTGGTGCTCGAGGATCTCCATCCCCGGGAACAGGTCACCGAGGTTGTTGGAGATGAGCTGTTCCAGGGGAAGGTAGCGGGCCGTGTGACCGGTCTTGGTGATCTCCACGAAGCGCGGAAGCATCGGTGGCACCTTCAGGCGCGCGAATTCCTGGCGACCCGTCTTGGCGTTTCGAATCCGGATCGCGAGGTTCAGGGAGAGACCGGAGATGTACGGGAACGGGTGCGCGGGATCGACCGCGAGCGGCATGAGCACGGGGAAGACCTGCGACTGGAAGTAGTCGTACAGCTCGTCGCGTTCATCGTCGGACAACTCGCCCCAGCGGACGACGTCGATGCCCGCGTCCGACAGCGCCGGGCGGACGAGCTCGCCCCAGGCGCGCGCGTGGCGCAGCTGCAATTCGTGGGCCTTCTCGGAGATATCGGCCAGGACGTCTTGGGGCGCGCGTCCGACGTTGGTCGGGACCGCGAGCCCCGTGATGATGCGACGCTTGAGCCCCGCGACGCGGACCATGAAGAACTCATCGAGGTTGCTCGCGAAGATCGCGAGGAAGTTGGCGCGCTCGAGCACGGGCAAGGTCGCGTCCTCGGCGAGCTCGAGGACGCGCTGGTTGAACGCGAGCCAACTCAGCTCACGATCGAGGTAGCGGTCCTCGGGAAGCTGCGCGTCGGGGAGGGCGACGGCAGCGTCGAAGTCGTCATCGTCCTCGTCTCCGAGTCCGGAATCGGCGGCGGCGGTGTCGATCATGCGTTCATCCTCTCAGGCAGATGTGACGGACGGGTGAACGGTGAGCGCCTACGCGCGTGCGCGGGGTGCGGGCACCTGATCGTCGTCGTACACATTGAACCGGTAACCGACGTTGCGGACCGTGCCGATGAGCTGTTCCAAGTCGCCCAGCTTGGCGCGCAACCGCCGCACGTGCACGTCGACCGTGCGCGTGCCACCGAAGTAGTCGTATCCCCACACTTCGCTGAGCAGTTGTTCGCGGGTGAAGACCCGCGAGGGGTGGGTGGCGAAGAAGTGGAGGAGCTGGAACTCCTTATAGGTGAGGTCGAGCGGCTTGCCGTGCACCTTGGCGGAGTAAGAAGACTCGTCGATGGTGATGCCTGAGGTCTGAATGCGCGAGGAGACCTGCTCCTTGCTCATCCGGCCGATCGCGAGGCGGATGCGGGCATCGACTTCGGCGGGACCGGCGCTCATCAGGATGACGTCATCGATGCCCCAGTCGGTGGAAACAGCCGTCAAGCCACCCTCGGTGACGACGAGCACGAGGGGCGCGTCCAGACCCGTCGTATTGAGGATCTTGCACAGAGACTTGGCGCCGACGAGGTCGATGCGGGCGTCGACGAAGATGATGTCGCAGCTGGGTGCGTTGACCAGCCGCGCGGGTTCGGCGGGGATCTGCTGCACCCGGTGACTGAGCAATTCGAGCGCAGGCAGTACGGGCGCTCCGCTCGGCGCGGAACTCAAGACGAGTAGCTGAGCCATGGTCCTCCGGGGCGACCTGCTGCCGGTCGCGCTCACCATCTTACGACTCGCAGGCGCTGCTCTTGTCGCAGCGCGCCCGCGCGTGGGGGACAATAGACGCCATGGCCGACATCTCGCTTCCCCCCGCACCTGCGTATCGCAGCGTGATCTGGGTCTGGGCAGTGGCCGGTGTGGTTGCTCTCGTGATCGGGGTGTTCGCGCCGCCGGAGTGGCGTGCCGCGTGGATGCCGGTGGGGTTGGGCGGGTGCGTGCTTATTGCCTTCGTCGTACAGCTTCGCCGGGCCGATCCGGTCGGTTTTCTTGTCCGCTTGGCGGCCAGCTGTGTCGGTGCGTTTGCCGTGATGAGTCTCATCGGCATCGGCTTCGGGCTTTCGACGCTGTTCGCCGCGTAGTCGTGCGGGGATCGGCGTAGAGTAAGGGCATGGACCTCCTCGCACTCGAACTGTTCTTCGTCGGGCTGCTCGGCCTGGCGTCGGTGGCGATCGTCTTCGTCGCCGGTGTCGTGGTGAAGAACCTCTACCGCGGCCAGCGCTGACGTGCTCGAAATCCCCACCGACCTGCCGGCCGACCTCGTCCCGCTGTCTTGGCTGATCGGGGTGTGGGAAGGCTCCGGCGTTGTCGCCTACGACGCCGCCGACGAACAGCACTTCTCGGGAGAGTTCGGGCAGCGCATCAGCTTCAGCCATGATGGCGGCGATTCGTTGAACTACTCCGCGTCCGCCTGGCTGATTGGCGAAGACGGGAGCCATACACCCCTCGTTTCCGAGGTCGGTTTCTGGCGCCTCGCGCGGCCCGCTGAGGCAGCGGACGCCGGTCCCGGCCTTCTCCCGCCGAGTGCCGCGCGAGCGCAGCCCCGCTCAGCTGACGACGTTGAATCCCTGCGAGTGGACGAAGGCGGGTTCGAGATCGAGGCCTCTATCGTCCACGCCGACGGACTCCTCGAGGTCTACCTCGGCCAGGTCCGTGGCCCGCGAATCGACCTCGCCACCGACGCCGTTGTACGCGCACCGGGAGCGAAGGCGTACAACGCCGCGACCCGGATGTACGGCCTTGTCGACGGTCACCTCCTGTGGGCGTGGGATATCGCAGCGCTGGGCGGCGAGATGGCCTCGCACGCCTCCGCACGTCTCGCCAAGGCGGAGTGATGACAGCCACGGCCGCCATCCCGGGTGCCGTCGTCGACGACTCGGGTCTCGCACATCTCGGTGACCCTCTCCGCGAGCAGCGTGCGCTCGCCGCGGGTGATGCCGTGGCCGTCCTGGACCGCCGCACCGTGCTGTCGGTCGCGGGGGAGGACCGGCTGAGTTGGCTCGACTCCCTCACATCGCAAGCGCTTAAGGCACTCGCGCCCGGAGTGGGCACCGAGCTTCTTGTGCTCGATCCTCAAGGTCATGTCGAGTACGCCGCCGCCGTCGTCGACGATGGAGAGACGACGTGGCTCATCGTTGACGACCCGGTTGCAGACGGCCTGCTCACCTGGTTGCAGCGCATGCGATTTCGCCTGCGTGTTGACCCTCACGATCGGTCTGACGAGTTCGGCGTCCTGGGCGGTACCGCCGCGGCGACCGGTGCCCTGCCGGCCGCGGCGTGTTGGGCGGACCCGTGGCCGCATGTCGGCACTGGCGGGTGGGGGTATGCGGTGACCGACCCGCACCCCGGCGGTGACTGGGATTGGAGCGAGGCTATCGTGCCCCGTGTCGCCATCGAGACACTCCTGCAGGAAGCAGCTCGCGGCGAGCGCGCTCTCACCGGGTACCTCGCCGCGGACGCGCTGCGTGTGGCCGCGTGGCGTCCCGCCGCGGCGGAGGCAGACGGGCGCACACTGCCGCACGAGGTCGATTGGCTTCGCACCGCGGTGCACCTGGACAAAGGGTGCTATCGCGGACAGGAAACCGTCGCGAAGGTACACAACCTCGGTCATCCGCCGCGGCGGCTCGTCGCCCTCCAGCTCGATGGCAGCGAGGTCGCGCTCCCGGAGGCGGGTGCACCCGTCTTCCTCGCCGACTCCGAGGTCGGTCAGATCACCTCGGTCGCCCGGCACTTCGAGGAGGGGCCCGTCGCGCTGGCGCTCGTCAAGCGCACGGCGCCCACCGACGCCGTGCTCTCGGTTTCCGTGGCCGACGGCGGGACCATCGCGGCCGCTCAAGAGATGATCGTTCCGCCGGACGCGGGTCGCGCTGCGAACGTTCCACGCTTGCCGCGGCTCGGACGCCGCCGCTGACCTGTGCCGCGTGTGACCGCCCTCCCTTCACCGCCGCCGACCGAGCCGATCCCGACCGGGTGGCGCGCGCGAGTGCAGCCGATGCGGGGGTGGAGGCGCCTCCGCGAGTCGACGCTCCCGATCATCCAGATCGTGGTCGCCGCGACCGCGGCGTATGCCGTCGCTCATTACGCGCTCGGCCACGAGATCCCGCTGCTGGCGGCGACAGTCACGGTCTCCAGCCTCGGTCTTGTGCGCGACGCGCGACCGCGCCGCGTGCTGGAAACCGTCATCGGGATGCTCGTCGGGATCATCATCGCCGAGGCACTGCTGTGGGTCGGGGGGACCGGCTGGTGGCAACTCGCCCTCGCGCTCGGACTGACCCTCGCGGTGGCCAGGTTCCTCTCGGCGCAGTCCAGCTTCGCGATCGCGGCTGCGATCCAGTCGCTGATCGTGATGATCATGCCCGCCAGCGCTCCGTTCCTCCGCGTCATCGATGGATCGGTCGGCGCGATCGCTGCGCTCCTTGCCACCGCACTCATCCCGCGAAGCCCGCTGCGGTCGGTCACCCGCGATGCGCATGCCCTGTTCCAGGACTTCAGCATCGCCGGTGCCACGGTGGCTCAGGCTCTCCATCGCGGTGACCGCCTCCGCGCCGAGCGTGGCCTGGATCGCGCCCGCGGGTTGCAGAGCCGGGTGGACGCGTGGCGCGGAGCGATCGAGTCCGGCAGCGCGATCGCGCGCATCTCCCCGTTCCTGCGGCGCCAGCGGCACGAACTCGCAGGGCAGGATCGCATCGCGCAGAACATGGACCTCGCGACCCGCAATCTGCGGGTGATCGCGCGGCGGGTCGTCTATCTGTGCGATGACGGCACGGCGCGACCGACGGGCGCCGACGTCCTTGGGGAGCTCATCAGTGCCGCGGCCCTGATCGATCAGTCTCTCGACGACATCGCGATCGAACCGGTTGCGCGCGAGAGCCTCGGCGCTGTCGCACGACGGCTCGATCCCGCGGTGATCGCCGCAGGCGAGAGCCTGGGCGCACAGAACCTCTTCGCCGCCATGCGGCCGCTCGCCGTCGACCTCCTCACCGCGGCGGGCGTGCCCGCGGCGCAAGCGCGTGCCAGTATTCCGCGCATCTGAGCGGTGGCTGTCGGTTTTTGTCGCGACATGAGAGCGTGAAGACATGACTGATTCATGGCGCGACGACGTCTCCGAGCAGGCGCAGGTCGATCTCGACGAGCTCACGAACCTTGCGCTCGGGTTCGGGGCGAACCAGCTGCAGGCTCACGGGGAGCTTCTCCCGTTTGCACTTGTGCGTCGCACCGACGGCGAGCTGGAACCGATCCTCGTGGAGGGGCTGGATGACGACGCGGATCCGGCCGATCTGGTCGACGCGCATGTCGCCGAGGCTGTGCGTCGCCGGGAGGAGATCCGCGCCGCGATCTTCTTGGCAGACATCACCGCCGAGCAGCTCGGCGGCGACGCGATCCGCGCGCTCCTCGAGCACCGCGAAGGCGTGAATATCGCGCTCTACCTGCCCTACCAGCACGACGAGGAAGGCACGTACACGTTCGGCGAGCTCGTCGGTTCGCCCGGCCTCGCACAGGTCTGGGCATCCGATGCCGGGGGAGACGGCAACTAGGGAGCCACGGCCTCCCACGGCACGGTGACCTCGCCCAGCCGGTGACGGGATGGGCTGAGGAGACGCCACCCCCGGCCGCGCACGGCGTCCATCGCGGCGATCCACCGCTGCCGGGCGCCGAACGTGCCGGTCGGCGCCGCCCGAGTCCACTCGTCGTCGAGGGTCGTCAGGAAGTCATGAACGCGTTCCCCCGGCACATTGTGGTGGATCAGTGCCTTGGGCAGCCTCTCCGCGGCCACGAGGGGGCTTTCCAATTCCTGTAGGCGCAGGGAGATCGTGAGGCTCCGGGCCGCGCCGTCCGCCCCTACCTCGACCCAGGCGCTGACGCGTCCTAACTCATCGCACGTCCCATCCACGAGGATTCCGCCCGGCGCGAGCCGCTCGGTCAGCTGCTCCCATGCCGCGGCGACCTCGGTCTCGTGGTACTGGCGCAGCACATTGGACGCGCGGATGACGGCGGGCAATCGGTCTCCGGGAACCTCGAAGCCTCCCCGCTCGAATTCCACTGGGGTGTCCGGCGCGAACGGAGTCTCGCCTGCGCGCACGGCCCCGAGTTGCGTGCGCGCACGGGCAACCCGGTCCGGATCGATTTCGACGCCGCGCACCACGACATCGGCACGAGACCGACGCAGTCGTTCGGCCAGTTCAAGGGTCGTCACGGCGCTCGCACCGAAGCCGAGATCGACGACGAACGGATCGTCGGCGCGCAGGAACGCCGGGTGCCGGGCCAGCCAGCGGTCCACGCGTCGCAGCCGATTCGTGCCCGTGGTTCCGCGGGTGGCGTGTCCTACCGGCCGCTGACGCATGTCCTCATTCTGACAGCGCCCGGCGCCCTAGACTGGCGGTATGACTGCGCCCTACACGCTGATCCTGCTCCGCCACGGGCAGAGCACATGGAACGAACTGAACCTCTTCACCGGCTGGGTCGACGTTCGGCTCACCGACAAGGGCCGGGAGGAGGCTCGACGCGGCGGCGAACTGCTGGCTGAGGAAGGGCTCCTGCCCGACATCGTGCACACGTCGTTGCTCACGCGCGCGATCGAGACGGCCGACCTCGCGCTTCTGAGCGCGGACCGCGCCTGGATCCCCGTCAAGCGGTCGTGGCGGCTGAATGAACGCCATTACGGGGCGCTCCAGGGCAAGGACAAAGCCGAGACGCTGGACGCGTTCGGCGAGGAGCAGTTCATGCTGTGGCGCCGCTCGTTCGATGTACCACCGCCCCCCATCGATGCGGACAGTGAATTCAGCCAGTCGCACGACCTGCGCTATGCGGACATGGACGGGGTCGTGCCCCTCACCGAGTCGCTCAAGATCGTCATCGACCGGTTCTTGCCCTACTGGGAGTCCGAGATCGTTCCCGACCTGAAGGCGGGGAAGACCGTCCTCGTCACCGCCCACGGCAACTCGCTGCGCGGCCTCGTCAAGCACCTCGAAGACATCAGCGACTCGGAGATCGCGGGGCTGAACATTCCCACGGGGATCCCTCTCGTGTACCGCCTCGATGAGAACTTCCGGCCGCTCGGACCCGGGCAGTACCTCGACCCGCAGGCCGCCGCCGCGGGAGCTGCTGCTGTGGCCAACCAGGGCAAGGAATAGTCACCCGCTGCCGCACGAGAAACGCTCCCGGATGCAGTACCCGGGAGCGTTTCTCGTGCGCGGTGGCTACTCGCTGTCGGAGCGGGAGCCTGCGGCGATGAAGGTGTCGTCTGCATCGACCGTCCAGTCACCCGTCGCGAGGTAGCTGACCTTCTTCGAAATCGACACGGCGTGATCGCCGAAGCGTTCGTGGTACCGGCTCGCGAGGGTGGCGTCGACCGTCGCGGCCGTCTCGCCCTGCCAGCTGTCGCTGAGGACCTTCTCGAAGACGGCAACGTGCAGGTCATCGATCAGATCATCGTCGTTACGGATCTCCTCGGCCAGCTCGAGGTCCTGGGTGCGAAGCAGATCGCTGAGCTTACGTGCCACATCGACGTCGAGCTCGCCCATCTTCGTGAAGGTCGACTTCAGGCCCTTGGGGATCGCGCGCTCCGGGAAGCGCATACGCGTCAGCTGCGCGATGTGCTCGGCGATGTCGCCCATCCGCTCGAGCGATGCGCTGATGCGCAGGGCGCTGACCACGATGCGCAGGTCGCGCGCGACCGGCTGTTGGCGGGCAAGGATCTCGATCGCCAACTCGTCCAGGGCGACGGCCTTGTCGTCGATCACCTGATCGTCGGCAATGACTTCTTCGGCGAGGGCGACGTCACTCGTTCCGAAGGCTCGTGTCGCCTTGTCGATGGCGACCGTGACGAGGTCGGCGATCTCGACCAGCCGTCCCTGAACGTCTTCGAGCGACTGATGGAACACTTCGCGCATTGTGGGAGACCCTTTCCTTTGCCGGCGCAGGAAACCACCGACTCGACGCGGCGATTGTCGCCCGCCAAGGTTAACGAACGGTGCTGTCCGGGTGAACTTATCGTCAAGACCCCCGCGCGCGGACCCTCGATGCGGTTGACCTCGAACACCGACACCCTACGCTGGAGCGCATGGATACACCGCAGCTCACGCTGCTCGCCCTTCTCGTGGGGGCTGTCATCGGCGCCGGGATTGTGTGGCTTGTATTCGTCGGTCTTCGGATGCGCGACCACGCGCGTCAGATCGAGTCCACGGACATACCGGACGGCACACGAGCGGTCCTCCAGGCGATGGACGACGCGGCGATCGTCGTCGATGGCGCACTCTCGGTCATCGCGGCGTCTTCGGCGGCAGAGATCTTCGGTCTTCGCGAGGGGAACAATCTCCACACCGAGGAGCTGCGCACGCTCGTGCGCGCCGCGCGGCGGGAGCCCTTTCCCGAGCCCGCGACGATGCACCTGCGCCGCGGCGTCGGCTTCTCCGACGAGCGTCTGGTCGTCGCTCGCGCCCGAACGATCTCACCCAAGCTCGTCCTCCTCATCGTGCGCGACATCACCGAGCGCGAACGCGTAGAACAGATGCGCCGCGACTTCGTGGCCAACACGAGCCACGAACTCAAGACGCCCGTCGGAGCGGTCACGCTTCTCGCTGAGGCGATCGAATCGGCCTCGGACGACCCTGCGCAGGTGCGCAACTTCGCGTCGCGCCTGAGCGCCGAAGCGGGCCGCCTGGGGCAACTCACCTCGCGCATCATGAATCTCTCCCGTCTCCAGTCCGAGGACGAGCTCACCGAGATGCGAGACGTTCCTGTCGACGAGATCGTCGGCGGCGCGATCTCGACCCACCAGGTCGCCGCAGCGTCGGCGAAGGTCTCGGTCAGGCGCGGGGGTGACCGGGGGATCTACGTGCGCGGCGACGCGCAGGTGCTCACCGAGGCGATTGGCAACCTGGTCGCGAATGCCATCGCGTACTCGCCCACCGGTGGCGACGTCGGGGTGGGTGTGCGCGGCGGGGACGGTGTCGTGGAGATCGTCGTCACCGATCGTGGCATCGGGATCGCCGAGGGCGATCAGCAGCGCATCTTCGAACGGTTCTACCGTGCCGATCAGGCCCGGTCGCGCTCGACGGGCGGTACGGGGCTCGGACTGTCGATCGTGAAGCACGCCGTACAGCGGCATGGGGGTGAGGTGGAGCTGTGGTCACGGCCCGGCCGCGGCTCGACCTTCACCGTGCGGTTGCCGGCCGTGTCTGCTCCGATGGTTGACGGGGCCGCGAAGAAGAAAAAGAAGAAGAAGGCAAAGAAGACGTCGGCTCCTCTCGCGCCAGCAGCGGGGCGGACCAAGAAGGGACTGTCATGACTCGGGTACTCATCGTCGAGGACGAGCCGGATCTCGCCGATCCGCTCGCGTACCTCTTGCGCCGCGAGGGGTTCGACGTCGAGATCGCCGCGGACGGTCAGGCGGGCTTGGATGCCTTCCATACCCGGGGCGCAGACGTGATCCTTCTCGACCTGATGCTGCCGGGGATGCCGGGCACGGAGGTCTGCCGAATCGTGCGCACGTCTTCGCGCGTACCGATCATCATGCTGACGGCCAAAGACTCCGAAGTCGACATCGTCGTCGGGCTCGAACTGGGCGCCGACGACTATGTCACGAAGCCGTACTCCTCGCGCGAGCTGTTGGCGCGTATGCGCGCCGTGTTGCGTCGTTCGGAGTCGGCGGACCTCGACGTGGACGACCGGGTCCTTGATGGAGGCCGGGTGACTCTCGACCTTGACCGGCACACCGTGTCAGTGGAGGGGGAGGAGATCTCCATGCCGCTCAAGGAGTTCGAGCTGCTCGAGGTCCTCATGCGCAACGCGGGCCGGGTGCTCACGCGTGGTCAGCTCATCGATCGAGTGTGGGGCAGTGACTACTTCGGCGACACGAAGACCCTCGATGTGCACATCAAGCGAATCCGCTCGCGGATCGAGAAGAAGCCGTCGAGTCCTGCGATGCTCCTGACGGTGCGTGGGCTCGGCTATCGCTTCGAGGCCTGAGCAACCTTCGCAACGAGAAGAGGGCAGCCCCGCGCGGGACTGCCCTCTTCTCGTGTACTGACTCAGGGAGTTGCGGCGGGGGTCGGGACGAACTCCGCGTAGTAGGGCAGCTCGCCGTCGATGACGGGGATGTCCTGGACCTTGGCGGTTCCATCACCGGACTGGAATGTGATGTCCACGTCGGCGCCCGGGAGGACATTCAATCGCTCGATGAGGATGGGATCTGCGCCGTCCACGCCCAGAGAGACACGCTCACGCGCGGGCACGGGCAGTTCGTACAGAATGCCGTCGACGTTGAACGACAGGGTGTGATCGCTGTCGGTGTCATTGACGACGGCGGCGATGAAGTTGCCCTCCGAACCGTCTTCCGTCGCGACGACCATGGCGTTGCGGACATCGAGCGGACCGGAATCGTAGACGTTGACGCCATCGGAGACCGAGTACTGGATCGTGGTGGCTTGCGGGGCGATCATGCTGCACCCGGTGGCGCTGAGGGCGACGACAGCGCCGATGGCGAGCGACGCGATGAGGCGGGACTTCACGGATCCTCCCGAGATCGTGGATGGCTACACGACATTCTATGCCGCGCGGGGTGTCCGTCCGCGACCACGCGCGGGGCAGGGAGCGAACCTTAGCGTATGGCCCCTGTGTTAAGATTGAGGTTGCCGAAAGGACACAACTACATGCTTTTTGAGGTTGGCGAGACCGTCGTCTATCCGCACCACGGAGCGGCCACGATCATCGAGGTCAAGGACCGCGTGATCAAGGGCGAGACGAAGAAATACCTGAAGCTCAACGTCACCCAGGGAGACCTCGTCATCGAGGTACCGGCTGACAACGTCGACCTCGTCGGCGTTCGCGACGTCATCGGCCAAGACGGCCTGGAGCGGGTGTACGAAGTGCTCAAGGCAGAGTTCACCGAGGAGCCGACCAACTGGTCGCGCCGGTACAAGGCCAACCTGGAGAAGCTCGCCTCCGGCGATGTGATCAAGGTGAGCGAGGTCGTGCGTGACCTGTGGCGCCGCGACCAGGACCGTGGTCTGTCCGCGGGCGAGAAGCGCATGCTCGCCAAGGCGCGCCAGATTCTTGAGTCGGAGATTGCGCTCGCGCTGAAGACCGACCAGGAGAAGGCCGCGGCTGTACTCGACGACGTTCTCGCGTCCTGAGTCTCGAGCGGTCTCATGACCGTCGTCCGTCCACCGCGCGTTGCGGTCATCGTCGTTGCCGCTGGTTCCGGCGTGCGACTGGGTGCGAGTGAGCCGAAGGCATTCGTCGGCATCGACGCGCATTCGATGCTGTGGCATGCCCTCCAGGGCGTCTTCGCCTCACATCCCACGCACGTGATCGTCGTGGCGCCGGCCGGCCGTGAGGGGCAGGCGCTCGCCGACGCCCTCGATGTCGCGCCCGCCGCGCGAGAACTGGTCAGCGTCGTCGCGGGCGGTCAGACACGCCAGGAATCCGTGGCGGCCGGCCTTCGCGCGCTATGGGCCGACGATGAGTTCGTGCTCGTCCACGATGCGGCTCGGGCGTTCACCCCGCCGGACGTCTTCCAGCGGGTCGTCGCGGCGCTGATCGAGGGGCGTCCCGCCGTGCTGCCCGTGGTCCCTGTCGTCGACACGCTGAAGAACGTCGCGGCGCAGAACGTGGTCGGTGAGACCGACCGTGCCGCCCTTGCGGCTGCGCAGACTCCGCAAGGCTTTCGCAGGGATATCCTCGAAGCCGCCTATCGGGTGGCCGAGAGTGACTTCACCGACGACGCCGCTCTCGTCCGCGCCGCCGGGCACGAGGTATCGACCGTCCCGGGGGCGGGGGAGTCCTTCAAGGTCACGACCCCGGTCGACCTGGAACGTGCGCGCGGGCTGAAGCGCCCCGCCGCGCCGTCCGCGATGCCCCCCGTACCACGGGTGGGAATCGGCACCGATGTCCACGCCTTCGGTGGCGATGACGACCTCTGGCTCGCCGGCGTGCACTGGCCGGGCGAGCGCGGACTCCACGGACATTCCGACGGCGACGCCGTCGGCCATGCGATCGTCGACGCCGTCTTGGCCGCCGCCGGTCTCGGGGATATCGGCACCCACTTCGGAACGTCGGCTCCGGAGTACGCGGGGGCGCACGCCGACGCGTTCCTCACGCGGACACGGGAGCTCGTGGAGGAGGCGGGTTACCGCATCGTCAACGTTTCCGTGCAGGTGCAGGCTAGGCGGCCTCGGATGGCCGGGCGGCGGGAGGAAACGGAGCGCGTGCTCACTGCGGCGCTCGGGGCTCCTGTTTCCGTCTCGGCGACCACGACGGACGGGCTCGGGTTCACCGGTGTGGGCGACGGTGTCTTCGCGATCGCCGTCGCCTCTGTTCTTCCCGTCGGCTGACCTCGCCGATCAGTCGGGCTCGCCGAGGGCAGCCGGGACAGCCGGGCGCACGCGACTGCCGAAAGCCAGGAGAACCAGGCCCACGGCGAGCGTGGCCAGCCCCGCAACGGTGACGGGTTGTAGGTGCTCGCCGAGGACCAGTACGCCGAGAAGCCCCGCCGTCAGCGGCTCCGCGAGGACCAGCGTCGCCGCGGTTGCCGCTGCGAGACCCTGAAGCCCCCAGGTGAACAGAACGTATCCCACCGCCAGCGTCGCGAGGCCGAGCCACAGACTCACAACCGCGCCGCGAGCGGTGAACACCCAGGTCAGGTCGACGAACGGCACCATGCCGAATCCCACCACCGCGCACACGGCACCCATGACGCCCGCGAGTGTGAACGCGTTCCAGCCGGCATCCAGGAGCGAACGCTGGGCGACTGCGAGCACCGCGAAGCTCAGCCCCGCCCCCACCGAGCCGATCACCCCGAGCGCGTCCGGACCCTGCCCGCCCCCAGCGACGCCGAGGACCACGACGCCCGCGGTCGCGAGGGCCGTCGCGACAACCCAGAGAAGGCGAGGTCGCCGGCGGAGGAAGATCCATTCACCGATGCCTGCGAGAACGGGTGCCGAGCCGATGGCGATGGCGGTCCCGACCGCGACTCCGCCGCGTGAGGTACCGAGAAAGAACAGCGGTTGATACGCGGAAAGGCACACCCCCGTCAGGATCATCAGGAGGGCGGGTTTTGCCGTCATGCGGGCGGGAGGATGGGCGCCGGTGCGGCGGGCGAGAAGAAACGCGACGACAGCCAGTCCCGTTCCACCGAGCGCGAGGCGTACGGCGCCGAGTGAGAACACTGTCGCGCCGCTCGGAGCCAGTGCCTGCGAGGTTCCGGTTGTTCCGAAGAGGACAGCCGCGGCGAGGACGGCGAGAACGGGGGCCACCGTCCCGTTCTACCGTGACACGTCGCGATTCGGCGACTTCGCGCCGTTAGGCTGGGGCGGTGAACGTACGCCTCTATGACACGAAAGCGCAGGAGTTGCGCGACTTCGTCCCTCTGGACCCGGCGAACGTCACGATGTACGTGTGCGGGCCCACCGTCCAGTCAGCGCCCGGAATCCATCACCTCCGCGCCGCCCTTGTCTTCGATCTCTGGCGCCGCTGGCTCGAGCGCAGCTTCGGCCGGGTCACGTTCGTGCGCAACGTCACGGACATTGACGACAAGGTCCTCGAGAACGCCACGGCGACGGAGCCGTGGTGGGCGCTCGCCTACCGTGTGGAGCAGCAGTTCGCCCGATCGTATGCGGCGATCGGCATTCGCCCCCCGACGTATGAGCCGCGAGCGACCGCGTCCATCCCGCAGATGCAGGAGCTGATCCAAGAACTGATCGACGCCGGCCACGCGTATGCCGCGGACGGCGATGTGTACTTCGACGTGAGATCGTGGCCACGCTACGGAGAACTCACACACCAGTCGATCGACGCGATGGAGCCGGCGACCGATGCGGACCCGCGGGGAAAACGGGATCCGCGCGATTTCACCCTGTGGAAGGGCACCAAGCCCGGTGAGCCGGAGGACGCCTCCTGGTCGTCCCCATGGGGAGTCGGCCGCCCTGGCTGGCACATCGAATGCTCCGCCATGTCTCGCCGGTACCTCGGAGAGACCTTCGACATCCACGGTGGGGGAATCGATCTGCGCTTCCCGCATCACGAGAACGAGCTCGCACAGTCCACCGCAGCCGGCCACGCGTTTGCTCGCTACTGGGTGCACAACGGTCTCGTGCAGGTCGGCGGGCAGAAGATGTCGAAGTCCCTGGGCAACCACCTCCTGGCAGAAGAGATTCTCCGTACGCACGACCCGCTCACCGTGCGATATGCCTTGGCGGCGGCCCACTACCGCTCCACGCTCGAGATCTCGTCGACGACGTTCGACGAGGCCGACGCCGCGTTGGATCGCATCCGGACTTTCCTGACGCGCGCGCGCCGCGCGCTCGGAGACGGCCCCGTTCTGACGGCGGTCGACGTGCCCGAGGCATTCTCCGCGGCGATGAACGACGATCTGGGAGTGCCCCAGGCGCTCGCGGCCATTCATGAGAGCGTTCGCCAAGGTAATCAAGCGTTGGATGCGAACGACACCAAAGCGGTGGCCCGCGCCGCCGTCGAGGTCACTCGTATGACCGGGATTCTCGGCCTCAATCCGGAGGATCCCACATGGAAGCGCGCCGAGGACTCAGCGGAGACTGCTGCGCTGGGCGCCCTCGTGAACGAACTGATCGCCCAACGTGCACACGCACGTGCGGGCAAGGACTGGGCGGCGGCCGATCGCATCCGCGATGCGCTCACCGCCGCCGGCATCACGCTGGAAGACTCAGCCGGCGCCACGCATTGGAGTGTGAAACATGACTAAGCCAGGACGCCCCGGGGCGCGAAAGTCTGGGAAGAAGGGTGCCCCGAAGGGGACCGGCGGGAACAACCGCAAGTCGCTGGAGGGCCGTGGCCCGACCCCCAAGGCAACGGACCGAGCATGGCACGTCGCCGGGAAGCGCAAGGCTGCCCAGGAGCGTTTTGCCGCAGCGGGCGGCAAGGGCAAGCCGGGCGGTGCCCGTCAAGGGGGTTCATCGGCGCGCTCGGGTAAGTCTCGTGACGATACCGAGACCGTGACCGGACGCAACAGTGTCCTGGAAGCGTTGCGCGCGCGCATCCCGGCAACGGCCTTCTACATCGCCCAGCGCGTGGAGATGGACGACCGAGTGAAGGAGATTCTCTCCCTCGCGCGCAACCGCGAGATTCCCGTCCTTGAGGTCACCCGCCCGGAGCTGGACCGGATGGCCGGTTTCGATGGCGTGCATCAGGGGGTCGCGCTGAAGGTGCCGCCGTACGAGTACGCGCACCCGCAGGATCTTCTGGAGGAGATCTACGATCGGGATGAGCTGCCGCTGCTGGTCGCTCTGGACGGGATCACAGACCCACGCAATCTCGGTGCGATCATCCGTTCGACGGCCGCGTTCGAGGGTCACGGTGTGATCGTTCCGCAGCGCCGCGCCGCGGGCGTCACAGCGACGGCGTGGAAGACCAGCGCCGGTGCGGCTGCGCGCTTGCCGGTGGCGGTCGCTCCCAACCTCACCACGACTCTCAAGGAGTTCAAGAAGCAGGGCGTCTTCGTGCTCGGCCTTGATGGTGATGGCGACGTGTCGCTCCCCGAACTTGACCTCGCCGACCGTCCGCTCGTCATCGTGGTCGGCTCGGAGGGCAAGGGGCTGTCGCGCTTGGTGGCCGAGACGTGTGACCAGATCGTATCGATCCCGATCTCTTCGGCGACCGAGTCGCTCAACGCCGGGATCGCGGCGAGCGTCGCGCTGTACCAGATCAACGTCTTTCGAGCCTCGGCGGACTGAACCGGAACTACGATCGAGTCAGACGCACCGCGCGCAGACTGAAGGGACGATCCATGGCTCACATTGCCGTCATCGGCGGAACGGGATTCGCTGGCTCGCACATTGTGCAGGAGGCCGTCGATCGCGGTCACACCGTTCTTTCCATCGCTCGGAAGGTGCCCGCTCAGCGCATCGAGGGAGCCACGTACCTGGAGGGGACGATTCTCGATGTCCCCGCGCTCGTGCGGGAGATCGAGGGTGTCGACGTCGTCGTCTCGGCTCTCTCGCCGCGTGGTGACATGGCGGGCCTCGTGCGCCCCAACCTCGCGGAGCTGTTCGCGGCACTTCCCGATACCGTGCGCCTCGGCGTCATCGGTGGCGCCGGCGGAAGCCTCGTATCCGAGGGCGGCCCGCGCCTCATCGACTGCGGCTTCCCGGAGGCGTTCAAAGCCGAGGCGGAAGAAGCCATCGGTGAGTTGGAAGATCTGCAGGCGTCGGGGCGGACCAACTGGTTCTTCGTCCACCCTGCGGCGGAGTTCGGCGCGCGCACGCCCGGTGAGCGCACGGGTCACTACCGCACCGGCGGGGACGTCCTCGTGACCGATGCCGAGGGAAAGTCGTCCATCTCCGGCGCAGATCTGGCGGTCGCCGTCGTAGACGAGATCGAGAACCCTCAGCACGAGGGTCAACGCTTCACCGTCGGTTACTGACTCAGACCAGATCGCGCCAGTCGACGTCGGGTTCGTCGTCGTCGACGGTCGTTGTCGCGCCGGTGACGATCGGGATCGAGAGCGTCTCTGTCGGCGGACCCATGATGGTGGCTTCGTCGCGCCGGTGACGCAGCACGTTGTCGATGTAGGAGGCAATCACCTCGGCCAGTGGAACCGACCCCCCGCGCTCCTGGGACATGTACCACCGATGCTCCAGAACCTGGTGGTAGACCTCGGCCGGTTCCAGCTTCTTGCGGAGCTCGGCAGGGATGGCGGAGACCACCGGCTCGAAGACGCGGGTGAGCCACTCGTGGGCGACCATCTCCTCGTCCGAGCCCAGGCGTGACACGCGAGCTGCGAACTCATCCATGTCGTTGAGGAGTCGCCGGGCCTGGTTCTCCTCCACGTCGAGCCCGGTGAGGCGAAGAAGTCTGCGCTGGTGGTGACCGGCGTCGACGACTTTCGGCTGGATCGCGAGACGCGCCCCATCGGGCGTGCGCTCGATCGCCATTTCGTCGATGTCGAATCCGAGCGCGTTCAGGCGTTCAACGCGCTCGGTGATGTGCCAGGCCTCGTTCGCATCGAACGTCTCCTCGTCGGTGAGCGCAGCCCACAGGTGACGGTACGACGTCATGATGCCATCGGCGACAGCGACCGCATCGAGGGGGCCCTCGAGCTTTCCGCCCGCTTCGAGGTCCATCAATTCTCCGGCGATATTGACCCGCGCGATCTCCAGGTCGTGTTCGCGTTGTCCCGCCGTCAGTCCACCTTCGTGCAGCTCTCCGGTCTCGGCATCGACGAGATACGCGGCGAAGGCACCGGCGTCCCGGCGGAACAGTGCGTTGGAGAGGGAGACGTCGCCCCAGAAGAAGCCGATGTTGTGCAGCCGGACGAGCAGCAGCGCGAGTGCGTCGACGAGCCGATTCGCCGTATCGGGGCGCAGGGCTTGTGTGAAGAGCGCGCGGTAGGGGAGGGAGAAGCGCAGATGTGCGGTGACGAGGGCGGCCGGGAGTTCGTCGCCCTCATCGGTGCGGCGGCCGTCAATGACAGCGACGCGTTCGACGCACGGCGCATCGAGCCGAGCGAGTGCGCCGAGCATGTCGTACTCGCGGCGTGCCATCTCGGCCGTCGTCTCCTTCACCGCGATGACCTTGCCGGCCAGGCTGGAGAAGCGCACGAGGTGTCGTGAGATGCCCTTGGGGAGGGAGACGATCGAGTCCTTCGGCCAGTCGGCGAGCGACAGCTGCCAGGGGAGTGCGAGGAGCTCGGGATTGATGCTGCTGGCGGTGATGCTCAGCGAACCTGCCATGCCGTTCCTGTCGGTGTCGTGAAACGAGACGGCGGCGTGGGAGGCCAGAGCTCTCCCACGCCGCCGAGTGTGTCGGACGCTTACGCCGAAGCGATCGCCTTGTCGGTGAGGCGCTCACCAGTTTCCAGGTCGAACACGTGAACATGTCCGGGCACCGGGGCGAGGACCACCTTGTCACCCGCGTTGGGGTGGTTTCGGCCATCGACGCGGGCAACGACGTCGGCGCGCTTGCCGTTGAGCTCGGTGTGCCCGTAGAGGTAACCGTCAGCTCCGAGCTCCTCGACCAGGTCGACGTCGACCGTCAGGCCCTGGCCGTCTTCCGGGTTCACGACGATGTCCTCGGGGCGCACACCCACGGTGACCTGGCTGCCGTTCGCCTTGCCGATCGTGTCTGCCTCGACCGGGACGACGGCGTTTCCGAACTGGACGCCGCCCTCGACGATGTCTGCGGGGAACAGGTTCATGGCGGGTGAGCCGATGAAGCCAGCGACGAAGACGTTGTCGGGCCGCTCGTAGAGGTCGCGCGGGCTGCCGACCTGCTGGAGCAGACCGTCCTTGAGGACCGCGATGCGGTCACCCATGGTCAGGGCCTCCGTCTGGTCGTGCGTAACGTAGACGGTCGTGACCCCGAGGCGACGCTGCAGCGATGCGATCTGCGTACGCGTCTGCACACGCAGCTTTGCATCGAGGTTGGACAGCGGCTCGTCCATGAGGAACACCTGCGGCTGACGCACGATCGCGCGGCCCATGGCCACACGCTGTCGCTGACCACCGGAGAGGGCCTTCGGCTTGCGGGTGAGGTACTGCTCCAGGTCGAGGAGCTTCGCGGCCTCGAGCACGCGCTCGGCGCGCTCTTCCTTGCCGACACCGGCGATCTTCAGCGCGAAGCCCATGTTCTCCGCGACGGTCATGTGCGGGTACAGCGCGTAGTTCTGGAAGACCATCGCGATGTCGCGATCCTTCGGGGGCACGTCGGTGACGTCGCGGTCGCCGATCAGAATGCGGCCCGAGTTGACCTCTTCAAGGCCGGCGAGCATGCGCAGGGTCGTGGACTTACCGCAACCGGAAGGGCCCACCAGGACGAGAAACTCACCATCCTGAATCTCAAGGCTGATCTTGTCCACCGAGGGACGCGTGGCGCCCGGGTAGATGCGGGTTGCGTTGTCGAATGTGACTGACGCCATTTTCTTCTCCTTCACCGGCAGGTACGTGCCGGACGATCCGTAGTGAGGATGAGCGGGGGCAAACCCGCACGCCCACCGTTGGGCGTGCCATCAGTATGGCACGGGCGCACCCTCGGCACGATGGCCTGCGTGTCGGCCGTTTCTCAGAATCTCTCACTACCATCGGTCGCGGCGCTTTCCCGATCGCCACCACCTGACGCGTGTGAGGCTCTGTCTCGCAGGCGACGACGTATTTTCCGAGGTCTGATGTCCGACGACAACTCCCACACTCCGGCAGTTCCCGACCGGCGCGAGGCGCTGCGTCAGAAAGCGCATCGCGTGCGCACCAAGCAGTCTCGTCATCGCGTTCTGCGCGGGACACTGCTCTCCATCGGTGCCGTCATTGCCGTCGCTGCTGTCGCCGTGGGTGTGACCGCCGCCGTCGGATCCGCGATGAACCGTCCGCAGCTCGCCCCCTCGGGTGAGAACGGGGATGGGTTCCCCGTCACGAACGCCGCAGACGTGGCAAGCATCACCGGCACCGAGTCTCTCGATGCCGCGGCGACTCCGGACGCGACCCCCACCGAGGCAGCCGAAGACGTTTCTGAGGCGAGCCCGAGCCCCAGCGCGACGGAGGCTCCTGCTGTCGACATCCGCGTGTACGTCGACTACCTCTCGCCCGGCGCGCGGGAATGGCAGGTCGCGAACGCGCCGCAGCTCTCCACCTGGGTCAGCACGGGAGCGGCCGATCTCACCTACTACCCGGTGTCGATGCTGGCCGCCAAGTCGAACGGCACGAAGTACTCGCTGCGCGCTGCCGGTGCGGCCGCGTGCGTCGCGTCGTACTCACCGGACACCTTCTTCACCTTCAACAACGAGCTCCTTGTTCGTCAGCCCACCGCGGAAGAAGACGGCTTCTCCGATGTGGAACTGGCTGACATCGCGCAGGCGACCGGCGTGACCGACCTCGCAAAGGTCCGCGGCTGCATCGAGGACAAGGCCTTCGTCTCGTGGGTGCAGGATGCCACCGAGCGTGCTGTAGAAGGCATCCCGGACACCGACGACCTCTCGCTGACGGGCACCCCGACGGTCCTCGTGAACGGGCGCGCGTATGTCGGCGCTCTCGACGACCCCGACGAGTTCGCGCAGTTCGTGCTGACCAGCGCCAGCGACGACTACTACCGCGACCAGGAGACGCCGACGCCAAGCGCGACGCCCACCGAGGCTGAAGAGGATTCTTCCGATTCGCAGGAGTGACCCCCTCCGTCCCTCGGTTCGGGAAGGTCGCCGTTTAACCGCGCCTCGCCGGGTCGATAGGATGGAGGCTTCGCCGGCTTGGCGCAATTGGTAGCGCACCGTACTTGTAATACGGGGGTTGCAGGTTCAAGTCCTGTAGCCGGCACCACACCTCAGTGAGTCTCTGACCACCGGCTCTCTTTGGGAGCTCCGCCGCACACGTCACCATCGGTCGCCATTGGCAACCATGCAGGTCAGCCGAGTCGCCAGCACTCGCGCTGCGACACTGTATGGGTGAGTACCGTCACTCGCGAAGGACGGGGCTCTGGTTCGCTGGGCAACATCGGATCCACCGCGTCGGCAACTGATCTATTGCTCGGCGGCCCTGTCGAGCCAACTCACTGTGATACGGCGGGGTTCATGTGCTGCCCTGAGCTGAGGAGAGACGATGCACTCGGGTAACCGACGACCCCGACAGTCTCTGGCGCGTAGATACGATGTGGAACACGGCGCATCGCGTGACAATCCTCGCGGGCCGACTGACACAGAGGGGCGATGTGGGGACTAGCAACGAAACTCGCGCGGCGCTGAAGACGTGGCGCGAAGGCCTAATCGGACTGGACCGGCGAAGCCGTCTCCTTCGATTCAGGGCGCCCAAGACTTCCTCGCTGAACCTCGACGGTCCCTCCGCAGACGTGATCCTCGAGATGCTCCGATCTGGCAAACTTCAGAGCTTCGTCGGCGACGTCACTGACCCGGCAACTGGCGCAACCAGCCCTGCCCGCAGCGGCGCTTTCCTTCATGTTCCGAGGGCTGATACAGAGATTGGTCCGGTCGTGCGCACACTGATGCGCCGCGCGAACGAAGAGTTCCTCGACCGCGGACTCTCTGTCCTTTACGTCGCGTTCGGGATGCTGAAATGGAAGGACGTCGACGGATCGGACATGACAAGCCCGATCTACCTCCTGCCCGTCGAACTGGTCCCCGAAGGACCCCGCGCAACGCCGCGAATCAAAGGCGGCGAAGACGACGCCGTGCTGAATCCTGCCCTCCCGCTCCGTCTCAACGAGTTCGGAGTTGGCCTTCCAACCTACGAAGACGTCGACGGGCTGAACCTGACCGAGATCCTTGACCGATACAGGGCGGCACTCGCCAAAGCGAAGGACTTCAAGGTATGGAGTCTGGAGCCCGAAGTTCACCTGGCCACCTTCTCGTTCGCCAAAGAAGCGATGTACAAAGATCTTCTCGAAAATGAGGCGGTCATCATCGAGCATCCTGTGATCCGCGCGCTCGCGAACGCAGACCCCACCACCCAAACCGTCGAGTTCCAGTTCGAACCGGTCGACCCGGCTGACATCGACGAGGCCGCTCCTCCCGAGCGTACTCCGCTCGTCCTCGACGCTGACTCGTCCCAACGCGCCGCCGTCGCTGCGGCTCTCGCCGGACGCAGCTTCGTTATGGATGGTCCGCCCGGCACCGGCAAGTCTCAGACCATCGCCAACATGATCGGCGCGCTCATGCACGCGGGCAGGTCAGTCCTCTTCGTCTCCGAGAAGATCGCCGCTCTCGACGTAGTGAAGAACCGCCTCAAGGACAGCGGACTCGACAGCTACCTGTTCGAGCTGCACTCGCACAAGACGAACCGGAAAGACGTTGCGACAGAGCTGCTGCGAACTCTCGACAATGTGGCCCAGCCCCCGCGGGCAATGACGGGACCGTCTCGAACAGCACTTGAGGACCGCCGTCGTCGGCTTAGTTCCTACGCGCTGGCAATGAACGAAGTGCGCTCGCCGCTCCAAGCCTCGCTCCACGACATCCTCGGGGAACTCGCCAAGCTCGTTCACGTGCCCGTCGCCCCCGCCCCGAAACGTCCACCACTACAGCTGTCAGAGGAGGGACGCGCGGCGCTCACCGACACGCTGACGCGGCTGGAACGCACGTGGCGTCCCGCCGCACAGGGCGTCACCTTCCTCTGGCGAGGAGTGACTGACCACTCGTCACTCGAGTCGCGGTTGTATACCGCGCGCACCGCGCTGGAAGAGCTTCAGGGCACTATTCAGCTCAACCGGGAACTCGTTGAGGCCTTCGACCTCACCATGCCTCGCCACACGCAGACCCTGCTCGAGCTGCTCGATCTCCAACACGCGCGACGCCCCCCATTCATCAATGACGAGTGGCTTATTGCGGTAGAGCCGACTGCTGTCCGCGCCGACCGCGAACGACTCGGCGAACTTGTCGGCAACTATCACAGCACTTCCGGCAATGTCGTTGCGTTGGCCGGAGTCGGGTACGACCTGCTCCCCGTTGAGTTCCCCGCACCGCCCACCGGCGTCATCGCTCATGGTGCCATCGACCTGAACGGGCTCACCGCGTCGACTTTGCGCGAGACAGCGGATACCTTCGCGATGCGCGCGGCCTCCCTGACCGCCGCAGTCACGGCAACCGACAACCTCGCCCACCTCGTCGGGGCGCCTGAACCCGTCTCATTCGCCGACGCCGACCGCGTCGTGCGGATCGCCGACATTCATCGAGATTTCCCCGGGCTTGAAGCATCCTGGCTTACGAGCGCCGGCGTCCGAACGGCACGCGATGCAGCGAGTACGCTTCAACTGAAGTCCCTAGGGCTTGACCGATCTGAGACCCAGGCGAATGAACTCTTCTCCTCAAACGCGCTGACGGCCCCGTTGCGCGAGCTTCAGGATCGGTTCACCAACCTTCACACCGGTCTCCGCAAACTCTCGGGCGCTTACAGGGCGGACAAGAAGATGGTCGGGTCCCTCCTTGCTGACGCGAAACAGGTGAAGTCTGGTATCGCTCGCCTCTCAGACGCCATCGCGTGGGCGGACGCGGCAGGCGACTTCGAAGCTGCCGGAATCGCCTACGGCCCCGCGTTGGGACGCTGGTGGCAGGGGCGGGAGACCGACTGGGACGCTCTCACGCGGTTCCTGGCGGCAGCTGAGGAGGTCGTGACCTTAACCGGTGACCACGTGTCGCCGTCAATGGTGACCTACCTTGCTTCCACCGCGGTCGATCCTGCCCAGGTGGGCGTCGTAGACGGGGTGCGTCAGGAATTGGCGAGCTGGCGCAGCAGTGTGGCGCCGCCACCCGCACTCGCGGGTCGACCCGAACTCCTCGTCGAGCCACTCGCGGCGTCGATGGCTTGGTTGGCGGCGCACATCGAGCCGATGCGAAGTGCAGCCGCGAGGATCGAAGCTGTATCGGCCCGCACCACCAGGGACCATACTCTGGCCGAGGCGGAGATCGTGATCGAGGCTGCGGCGGCCGCGCGAGCATCCGAAGATGCTCTGGACGCCGTCGCGGCCCATATGAGCGTCCAGTTCGGCGAACTCTACGGTGGCTATGCAACTGACATGGCAAGGCTGGACGCCGCACTCGAGTGGGCTAGCGGCGTTCGGGAGCGAGCAGGCGCCGCACTTACGTCTGAACAGGTGTCCGCTATGCAAGGCTCCTCTCCGCTAGAGACCCTCACATCTATCCGCGAGAAGTGGGAGAACGCGCGCGACGAGATCGAGGGCGCCTTCGACTCAACACGAACCGACGAGCTTCAGAACGACTTCGGCGAGTTCAGCAGTGCATTCGAGCTCATCTCCGAGTTCCAGAGCGACACCGTCGGGCAGCAGGAGTGGTTCGACTATCAGTCAATCCGCGCGGACCTTCGAGAGCTCGACCTCGACAGCACGGTGGAGTTCTGTATCGAGCAGCGCCTCCCCGCATCCGAGGTGCCGAAAGTCATCGAGCGCGCCCTACTTCGTGCGTGGGCCGACGAACACATCCGGACAGACACTCGACTTCATCCGTTGCTCGCCGGGGACCGCGAAGCTCTCGTCGCCGAGTTCCAGAAACTCGACCGGGAAATCGTCGCGGCCGCGACGAGCGACATCATCCAGTCAGCGAATACACGACGACCGGCAAACACCTCCCTTGGAGAGCCAGCTCTCATTCGGAGGGAGGGCATGAAGCAGCGGCGCCATATGGCGGTCCGTAACCTCATCGCCCAGTCGCGCTCGGCAACGCAGGCCATCAAGCCGGTGTTCATGATGTCGCCACTCGCTGTCTCGCAGTATCTGCCTGCGGATCTGAAGTTCGATGTGGTCATCTTCGATGAGGCCTCACAGGTGACCCCGGGCGACTCCATCAACTGCATCTACCGTGGCAGGTCCTTCATCCTCGCGGGAGACGACCGTCAGCTACCTCCGTCACAATTCTTCGAACGCGTCGTAGAGTCCGACGATGCGGCCGAGCTCGAATCGGATGTGAAGGACTTCACCTCGATCCTCGAGCTCGCAAAATCCTCCGGCGCATTCCGCAACCTCGGACTCAGGTGGCATTACCGGTCACGCCACGAAGCGCTCATCGCGTTCTCAAACTACCGCTTCTACGACGGACACCTCATCACGTACCCGTCCGCGCAAGAAGAAGGCGCGGACGTGGGAGTCGAGTTCTTCCACGTCGATGGGATGTATCGACGCGGCGGTGGCGCAGACAACCCCAAGGAGGCGAAAGCCGTTGCGGAACGAGTCATCCAGCACTATCGGACCAGACCCGGCCTCTCTCTCGGCGTCGTGACCTTCTCGGTCGCACAGGCTGACGCTGTTGTGGCCGCCGTCGACGAACTCCGCACGCTGCATCGCGATCTCGACGCCCACTTCGACAAGAGTGACCGCCTCAACGGATTCTTCGTGCGGTCGCTGGAATCAGTGCAGGGAGACGAACGCGACGTCATCCTCTTTTCCATCGGCTACGGGCCGGACGAAGCGGGCAAGATCTCGACCAACTTCGGCGTCCTCAACAAGGACAAGGGGTGGCGTCGGCTCAACGTGGGCGTCACTCGCGCGAGGCAGCGAGTGGAGGTCGTCTCATCCATGGACGCAGGCGATATCCCGCCGTCCATGAATGAGAACGTCGAAGCGCTCCGTGCGTACCTCGACTTCGCGCGCAGGGGCATCTCCACGCTGGGCACTCAAGCCTCGACGACGGGGCTGATGCCGGACTCTCCGTTCGAGGAGTCCGTAATCCGAGCGATCCAGTCTTGGGGCTACATGGTCGAACCCCAAGTCGGCGCCGCCGGCTTCCGCATCGACATCGGGGTGCGGCATCCCGCTAAGCCAGGATCCTTCGCGCTGGGGGTGGAGTGCGACGGCTACCAGTACCACTCAGCCCCCGCCGCTCGCGACCGAGACCGGTTGAGAGATCAGGTGCTCTCAGGTCTCGGCTGGACTCTCCATCGAATCTGGGGAACCGGATGGTACCGAGACCGATCCCAAGAGGAAGTCCGCCTGCGCGCGGCCATCGAGGCCGCGGTCTCGGGCACTTCGTCGCTGCAGCGGACATTCGTCATTCCGCGTGAAGCGGTGGAGACCGTAGCCGCAGAGGTCGATGTACCGTTCGCATGGGCCGTCGAGTACATCGAAGCGAAACCGGTCAAGCTGCCTCGTTGGGTTGAGCCCGCTGAACCCGGCAACCATCTCCACCTCGTCGAACCGCTCAAGGCCCTAGCTCAGACCGAGGGGCCCGTTCATCTGGACACTGTCAGCGAACGGATCCGTGAGTGGTGGTCGGTTGGACGGGTGACGTCGCGGCTGCGGGAGAACCTCGACCGAGCCATCGCAAAAGCAGGGCTCACGCGCGAAGGCGACTTCATCGACGTCCCGAACCGACCCGTGACCAAAGTCCGTTCCCGCAACCACAACCGCAAGCCCGAGCAGGTGCACATCGACGAGTTCGCTCTAGCCGCGGAGATGCTCGTCCGCGACGTCGGGGGAGCTTCACGCTCGGAAGTGGTCATCGCCATCGCGCGGCAGTTTGGATGGGGAAGGACGGGTGCAATCGTCGACGAACGTGTGAACGCTGCGATTGACAGGGCGGTCGTTCGAGGCAAGCTCGTCGAGGCCGGTGCGACACTCTCGGTTTCACCGCCAGCCTGACCTCCGCAGCGATCAGCGACACCTCCTCGCCAGCGGAGCATGCGGACGACCTAAAGTGGGTTCGAACTTCGCGATCTGTACGGCGAATGAAATTCGGTGGGCACCGGAGTTGCGCCCAGCCGGTTCCGCGTCTCGACGCTGGGCCCGATAGCCTGAGCAGAGGGGCTAGCGAATCGTCGATGGGCGGCTGGCGCGCACACGGGGGTGCAGGCGGTTACGAAGCTTGAAGCCGCCCCAGGTTTGATGCCGCATCCTTTTTGGGTTGGAAGGGTGTTTGTCATGCCGAAGAAGATCGATCCCGCGCTACGTGAGCGGCAGGGGAGAGTATCTGCCGTCTCTTGACTGCGATGGTAGCCGTCGCCCATGTCTGCGTTGTTGTTCTGTCGTCGTCTGGGCGGCGAATGCCACCGGCTGAAGCCAGTGTCGAATGGTTACGCTTGGCGCTATCAGGCCAGCATCCGCGGCCAAGCCTGAGCGTCTGAGGCTCACTCGCGTAATACGGGGGTTGCAGGTTCAAGTCCTGTAGCCGGCACCACACCTCACGTTCCTCCGGCTCCTCGCTTGGAGTGAAGCGCGGGGCTGAGGTTCATCGCCCGCCCGACGATCTCGTCAGAGGCGCCCGCGTCCGGTCTCGCGGACCGGCGCCCGAAGCCTCCCCGACGGTCAGCGACCGAGGCGGGCGGCCACCGAGCGCAGGCGGGTCTGGAGCGAATGCGGGGCAAAACGGGTCACGGCGCGCACGGCGAACGAGTAGGGCACACGCGCGATGCGCGCAAAGGTGTCGCGGAAGCCATTGGCCTTCCCGGTCCGCACGATTTCAGCGTCGCCGTTTTCTGTCGCGCGCAGCGTGCACGCACGACCAGCGAGCAACGGCGACGACCCCAGCGATGCGATGATGTCCGGCGAGACGCGAAGCGGTGCCTCGAAGCGCCAGCCCGCCCGACGGATGTCGACGCGCAACTGCTTCACGTTCACGGCGTCTTCGCGCGTGAATGCGCGGAACGGGTCAATCGTGAGCTGCACCTTCTCCAGGTTGCGGGTGGTGCGGCCGAACTGACGGCGCTCGTTGCCGACATCGCCCGCACGCAGCAGCACATCAATGCGGTCGGTCTTGCGGTCGCGGGTGGCGTCACGCTGTTCGTCGGTGAGAAAGTCCTCGCCGAGGTCCGCCGGAAGGTGCCAGAGCTGTCGAGGAGCACTCCCCGCGCCGTCGGCAGCGGATTCGTCGAAGACATGTCCTTCCTGCCCATCGCGAGTGATTCGCGCGCGGATCGTGAGGGCGAGTTTGCCGCCGCGTGTCCACCGCGCGGAAGTGATGTCCGCCCTGCATCGCAACGACGCTTCGAACTGCGCAAAACGGAAGAGGTCTTCGCGGCGCTCACCTCTGAGCAAGACAGAGCGGACGCGCATCGGGAAAGCGAGCCCCGCCTCGACGCCGGGACCGAAGCGCTCCTGTGCGATCGGGGTCACAGTGTCGACGTACTGCTCGCGGTACTCCTCGGGCCATTTCACAACGCGCTTTCCATCGAGCCGCTGCAGGATCTTGCCGCGATACCAATGCCGCAGGAGTGTGTCTTGCATTCGGCCCGGCTCGGTGTTGGCCTGCACGATGTCCAACACGCTCTCCAGGTGCGGGAAATAGGTGACCGGGTCGATGCGTGCGGAACTGGCGCTGCCCGGCGTCTTGATCCAGGCGTAGATGGGGACACTCGCGAGGATCGAGATGACGCCCGCGCGGAAGTACGCCGCCATGACGAACATGTGGTCTTCCAGACGGACCTTGTGGTCGGGGAAGCGGATGCCGTTGTCTCGGATGAACGAGGTCCGGAACATCTTGTGCGGGGTCAGCAGTTCCAGGAGCGGGTCGCGTCCGAGCTTCGCCTGCGCCACGTCGCGACGGAAGATCGCGCGCGGGATGCGGCGCCCGACACCGACGACCTTGCCGACGAGCACGTCCGAATCGTTCGCGTCCGCGAAGTCGCACATGCTCTCCAGAGCGGTCTCGAAAAGGCGGTCGTCCTGGTCGGAGAAGAACACGTAGGTCCCGCGAGCCTGGTCGATGCCGTGGTTCCGCGGTGTTCCTGGCCACCCCGTGTGGGGGAGATGGAAGACGCGGACGTTCTCACGGGTCGATGCGACCGCGTCCAGGCGGTTCCGTGTCTCATCGTTCGAACCGTCATCGCACAGGAGCACCTCGAACTGATCGGAGGGGAGACTCTGCGCATCGAGCGAGGCGATGAGATCGTCGAAGCCGTCTCCCGGGTTGAACACAGGGACGATGACGCTGACTCTGATCGATGCTGTGGACACGAGTTCCCCTTCGCCGCGGTCGGCCCTCTGCCGCCGTCTCGAAGTCTTACATTCCTGTCTGGGTATTCCTTCCATGTGCGCAGGCTTCGACGACGGTTCATAGACTCGAGGGCGTCGTGAGGAGACATCCATGAAGCTCGATCCCTTCTTCGCTGAGCGTCTGCGCGTGCATCGCCGATATCTCATCGGACAGGCGTGGAAGCAGCTGACCGGCTCGGTATCGGAGCTGTGGCGAAATCGGGTGAACGTCTTCACGCGAGAAGGCAAGACCGAGGCGACGACATCGGCCCCCGTGCATCGCCGCCCGGGGGAGCGCTCCCGTTCGCTCACTCCACGGCAGAAGCACCGCCGCTCTGCGCTCTCGTGGGACCGCAAGGAGTTGGAGACAGCGGGTACCCCCGGCCCGGACGTTCGCACGGTCGAACACAGCGTGCCGGTCGACGGCTACCCCGACGTGCGGGTCCGTATCTACTATCCGGGTCAGGATCCAGCAGGCCTCGTCCCGGCAACACTGCACTTCTTCGGCGGCGCCTTCCGCATCGGCGGGATCGATTACCCGACGACCGACGCCGCGAACCGTCGCCGGGCCGTCGACGCGGGCATCGCGGTCGTTGCGGTGGACTACGCGCTGGCGCCCGAGCACAGGTTCCCGACCCAGATCGAGCAGGCCCACGCCGCGCTGGAGTGGCTGGTGGCGAGCGGCACCGCGCTCGGGATCGATCCGACGCGCATCGGAGTCTCCGGCACGTCTGCGGGCGGCTCGATTGCGGCAGCACTGCTGCTGGCGAATCGGGACCGTGCCAACCACCCCATTCGTCAGCAGGTGCTCGAGGTGCCCGTCGTGGACCTCACCGGACGCCACCTCGACTTCGGCGCGACGCGTGCGCTGGGCATCCCGATGATCCTCGCGGTCCGTGAGTTGCAATCGGTGGCACGCACGTACCTTCCAGGCCGCACCGACGCCCGGAACCCGCTCGCGTCGCCGCTGCGTGCTGATTCTCTGGCCGGCATGCCCTCGACCGTCGTGCTGACGGCAGAGTACGACCCGCTGCGGGGTGATGGGGCTGCGTACGTCGCGCGGCTGCGAGCCGAGGGCGTCGATGCGAGCGCCGTGCAGTACCTCGGCGTCACCCACGACACGTGGATGTACACCGGCGCGCTTCCCGCCGCCCGGCGGTGGCACCGCGACGTGGTCGCCGCCCTGGCCCGCCTGCACGAGGACTGAGGACATCGCACAGTCGGGGAGGGGATCGGATAGGCTCCTGCGCGCACCCAGGAACGGATCGACATGAAGAAGCGCCACGTATGACCACGCCCGAGGGTGAGGTGCGAGCGGTGCCTTCGTGGGTCCCGCTGGCGGGCGCTGTCCTGGTCGGCGTTCTGACCGCAACCCAGTCCCGCATCAACGGCGAACTCGGTCTGCGGCTGGGCGACGGTCTCGTCGCCGCGGCGATCTCCTTCGCCTCGGGCCTCGTGATCGTTGTGCTCGTCGGGCTGTGTCTGCGCTCAGGGAGACACGGGCTCGTACGACTGGCCGCCGGAATGAAGAAGCGAACGATCCCCTGGTGGATGCTGTGCGGCGGACTCGCGGGAGCGCTCACGGTTGCGAGCCAGGGGCTCGTGGCCGGGATCATCGGTGTCTCCCTGTTCACGGTGGGGATTGTCGCGGGCCAGACGGTCGGAGGTCTGATCTTTGACCGAATCGGGTATGGCCCTGCCGGAGCGGTCGCCATCACGGTGCCTCGCTTAGCCGGCGGATTGCTCGCGCTCGTCGCCGTCGTGATCTCGCTCGCGTTCGGTCCTTCGGGGACGAGCGCGTCGTGGTGGATGATCATCCTGCCGTTGCTGGCCGGCGTCGGCATCTCCTGGCAACAGGCGACCAACGGGCGCCTCCGTCAGCGCGTGGACAGCGCGATCACCGCAACGACCGTCAACTTCGCCGGGGGGACGCTCATCCTGGTGCTCCTCGCCGCGGTGAGCGTGCTGGCGCGAGCGGAATTCCCCTCCCTTCCACCGCAGTCCTGGCTCTACCTCGGCGGGGCTGTGGGCGTCGCGTACATCGCCATGTCGTCGGCGATCGTGGCACGAACGGGCGTGCTCTTGATGGGCCTCGCCGTCGTCGTCGGACAACTCACCGCAGCCCTTGTGATGGACTCCGTCTGGCCACCGCTGGAGCGTGCCGGGCTCTGGGTGGAACTGGCCACCGTGGGGGTTGCGCTCGCCTCGGTCGCCGTGGCGGCACCGTGGCGGCGTCGACGCCGCGCTTAGCCCCGCGGCAAGCCCGAGACGAAGGCGGCGGGGTCCAGCGGCTTTCGGGTGCCGTCTTTGTGTTCCGGCTTGCCACCGACGTAGAGCCATCCCAGGAGTTCTTCATCGGGTCCCAGGCCATGCACCCGCGCCAGTGGCTCGGCGCGCGTGTAGTGTCCCGTGCGCCAGATCACGCCCCATCCCGCCTCGTCCAGCAGCAGGCTCAGCATGTGTGCCACTCCGGATGCCACTGCTTCCTGCTCCCACCGAGGCACCTTGTGGCTCGGACGGAAACTCGCGACAACGGCGATCAACAGGGGTGCGCGCAATGGCTTCTTCGCGGGGGTGTCATCTCCGACGGCGTCCGCGATCGCGGCGCCGAGGCGGTCACGGTCATCGCCGCGCAGGGTGATGAGTCGCCAGGGGTGCAACGAAGAGTGGTCGGCGACACGCCCCGCGATGGCGACGAGTGAATGCAGCTCGTCGTCGCTGGGCGCCGCGTCTGTCACCTTCGACCAGGAGCGACGTGCGCTCATCGCCGCGCGGGCAGTCATGCCTTCGGCTCGGGCGAGAAATCCAGCGCGATTGAGTTCATGCAGTACCGGTCGCCGGTCGGCGTTCCGAAGCCATCGGGAAAGACATGTCCGAGGTGTGAGCCGCAGGCAGCGCACCGCACCTCCATGCGCACCATGCCCATCGAGCGATCTTCGATCAACTCGACCGCGTCGGGGCGAATCGACTCGTAGAAACTCGGCCACCCGCAGTGCGAATCGAACTTCGTGCCGCTCACGAACAACTCGTTGCCGCACGCGGCGCACGTGTACAGACCGGCACGGCTCTCATCGAGGAGCTCGCCCGTCCACGGGCGCTCGGTCGCGGCCTGGCGAAGGACCGCGTACTGATCGGCGTCCAACTCGGAGCGCCACTGGTCGTCGGTCTTGTTCACGGAATAGCTCATGGGTTCCTCCACCGGTATTCAACCCGAGAACTCACCGAAGTGTTCCCTCAGAATGAGGAGGTGAGCACAGATGAGGACATCGTGGCAGTCACCGAGCGGTACCGCCGGTTCGCACGGTCCGAGGCGCCGGGGCGCTCCGACCTCTACGAAGCGTGGGCTCGAAAGGTCGCCGACTCTCACGAACTCGCTGCGATCGTTGCTCGGCTGCCTCCCACCAAGCGTCAACCGCCCTTGGTTTTCGCCATCGCGCGGCTGGCGGGAACGCCGGAGACTCCCGATGCGCTCGCCGCATGGCTCCCCGCCCATGCCGAGGAGTTCGTCGCAGAGGCATCCCGGCGCTCACTGCAGAGCAACGAGCCGCTGCGATGCGCGGCGCTCCTCCCCGCCTTGAGCCTGGTGGACGGCCCCATCGCGCTCCTGGAGATCGGTGTCAGTGCGGGGCTGTGTCTGTATCCCGATCGCTACTCCTATCGATACGTGCGTGACGGTGGCGACGCGGTCGCTCTCGACCCAGTCGGCGGGCCGTCGAGCGTCGTCCTGGAGAGCAGACTGCGCGGGAGTGCCGTGCCCTTCCTCCGTCTACCGGACGTGGTCTGGCGCGCGGGCATCGATCTTCACCCGCTCGATCCGCGGGACCCGGAAACCGAGCGATGGCTGAGCGCGCTCGTCTGGCCCGGCGAGACCGGGCGAGTGGCGCGTATCGCGGGCGCACTCGAGATCGCCCGTGCGGATCCGCCCCGGCTCTTCGCGGGGGACGCACTGGATTCGCTCGCCGAGGCTGCCGCGTCGGCGCCCGCAGAGGCGACCCTCGTCGTCACGACTCCGGGAGTCATCATCCACATCCCGGGCCGGAGGCGGGAGGAGTTGATTACGCAGATCCGCGCGCTCGGACGGTGGGTGACGATCGATCAACTCGCGACCCATCGCGGGTGGACAAGCGTGCCGGACCCGGAGCGGAACGCGTTCGCGGTCGCTCTGGACGGGCAGGTGCTCGGGTACGCGGACCCACTCGGGGCGTGGCTGGAGTGGCGTCCCGACGCTCGGCTCCCCGCGGCGTAGCGTGGTGGCATGGCCCTGACCGATCGCGACCGCGCCGTGCTGGATTTCGAAGCGCGCTGGACGGTGCATGACGGGGACAAGGAGGAGGCGGTACGTCGAGATCTCGCGCTCACTCCGGCACGGTACTACCAACTTCTCGGCAGACTCATCGATTCGGCGGACGCTCTCGCGTATGACCCCATGCTGGTGCATCGTTTGCGGCGACTTCGGGAGTCGCGACGCCGTGCTCGGGTGGCGCGCACGGCATGGCAGACCTCGCACGCCCGGTAGCATGTGCTGGTGCCGACAACCCCCACGACTCGCGACCGCTTCGACGACATCGCAGATGACACGTCGCGCGTCGGTGCGCATCGCGCCTATAACCCGCGCATCCGCTGGGGTGTGATTCTTGCGTGGTCGCTCGTGGCCACGCTCTTGATCGTCGCGGCTGGCGTCATCGCGATGATGTTCGCGACCGGTCGTTTCGACCCGGCACCGACCGCGACGTCGGAGGCGACCTCGGCGGCCCCGGTTGCGCCTGAGATCGACACCAGCATCCCCATCGTCGTGCTCAACGCGTCCGGAGATGAGGCGCAGAGCGAGACTGTGAGTGGAGAGCTCGTTGCGGCGGGCTGGTCATCTGGTGACATCACGACGGCGCCCGCCAATGAGGATGACTTCCCCGAGACGACCGTGTATTACGCGTCCGCAGAAGACGAAGCTGCCGCGCGCGGCGTCGCGGAGACCGTTCTCGGCGGCGCCCGGGTGGAGCTCAGCGAGGCATATCAGCCGCAGGATGACTCCGGGACGGATGAGGACGAGAGTGCGCTGCGTCAGCTCGTCGTCGTGATCGGAATAGATCGCCTCTGAGGCGTTTCGGGCTCCGTGTTTCCGGCCCGTAAACAGTTCGATGCGTCAAGGTCACAAGCGACGGATCTGGCGGATCCGCGCGGAACGGCGTGCTTACGATGGCGGTGATTCACCCGCACGAGGAGACACGCATGGCGCACGGCACCGTCAAATGGTTCAGCCCCGAGAAGGGCTACGGCTTCATCACTTCCGGCGACGGCCAGGACGTTTTCGTCCATTATTCGAGCATCGAGATGTCCGGCTTTCGCGTGCTCGAGGAGGGTCAGGCCGTGGAGTTCACGGTGGGCACCGGGCAGAAGGGTCCGCAGGCTGAATCCGTTCGCCTCATCTGACCGAGAGGCACGTTCTTTCCGCACCCGGCGCATCTTCTCGCGGGGTGCGTTCGTCTGCAGGCGCCCCGCTCTCTGACGTCCGAGGGTCCTCCTGGCGGCATCGCGGGGGAGCGCGTGTGCGCCTCGTGTCTGAAGATGACGTTGGCGTGCGGCGCGCTTGCACTCGGTGGGGTCGAGTGCCAGAATGGCATTAGCACTCGCGATATCTGAGTGCTAAAAAGACTCAACGTCACGTCCGGGAGGGACGACACACACATGGCAAAGACCATCGCTTTTGATGAGGAGGCCCGCCGTGGCCTCGAACGAGGACTCAACATCCTCGCTGACGCCGTCAAGGTGACGCTTGGCCCCCGCGGCCGCAACGTCGTGCTCGAGAAGAAGTGGGGCGCTCCCACCATCACGAACGACGGCGTTTCGATCGCCAAGGAGATCGAGCTTGAGGACCCGTACGAGAAGATCGGTGCCGAGCTCGTCAAGGAGGTCGCGAAGAAGACCGACGACGTCGCTGGAGATGGAACGACCACCGCAACGGTGCTCGCCCAGGCGCTCGTCCGTGAGGGCCTTCGCAACGTCGCCGCTGGCGCCGACCCGATCACGCTCAAGCGTGGCATCGAGAAGGCCGTCGCTGCGCTGACAAAGAAGCTGCTCGAGGATGCCAAGGAGGTCGAGTCCAAGGACCAGATCGCCGCAACGGCATCCATTTCCGCGGCTGACCCCGAGATCGGCGAGCTGATCGCCGAGGCCATCGACAAGGTGGGCAAGGAAGGCGTCGTCACCGTCGAGGAGTCGCAGACGTTCGGTACCGAGCTCGAGCTCACCGAGGGTATGCGTTTCGACAAGGGCTACATCAATCCCTACTTCGTCACCGACCCGGAGCGTCAGGAAGCGGTCTTCGAGGACCCCTACGTCCTGATCGCGAACCAGAAGATCTCGAACATCAAGGACCTGCTGCCGATCGTCGACAAGGTGATCCAGGAGGGCAAGGAGCTCGTCATCATCGCCGAGGACGTGGAGGGTGAGGCTCTCGCGACTCTCGTTCTCAACAAGATCCGCGGCATCTTCAAGTCGGTGGCCGTCAAGGCCCCCGGGTTCGGCGACCGCCGCAAGGCAATGCTCCAGGACATCGCGATCCTCACCGGTGGACAGGTCATCACGGAAGAGGTCGGGCTCAAGCTCGAGAACGCTTCGGTCGACCTTCTGGGCAAGGCCCGCAAGGTCATCGTCACCAAGGACGAGACGACCATCGTCGAGGGTGCGGGTGAGCGTGAGCAGATCGAGGGTCGCGTGACCCAGATCAAGCGCGAGATCGACAACACCGACAGCGACTACGACCGTGAGAAGCTCCAGGAGCGTCTCGCAAAGCTCGCCGGCGGCGTGGCCGTCATCAAGGCGGGTGCGGCGACCGAGGTCGAGCTCAAGGAGCGCAAGCACCGCATCGAGGACGCCGTCCGCAACGCGAAGGCTGCCGTTGAGGAAGGTGTCGTCCCCGGTGGTGGCGTCGCCCTCATCCAGGCCGCGAAGGCACTGGACGATCTCTCCCTGACGGGTGACGAGGCCACGGGTGTGAACATCGTTCGCATCGCGATCTCGGCTCCCCTGAAGCAGATCGCCCTCAACGCGGGGCTCGAGCCCGGCGTCGTTGCCAACAAGGTCTCCGAGCTTCCGACCGGCCACGGTCTGAACGCGGCGACCGGCGAGTACGGCGACCTGCTCAGCCAGGGCATCATCGATCCGGCCAAGGTGACCCGCTCTGCCCTGCAGAACGCCGCCTCGATTGCCGGTCTGTTCCTGACGACCGAAGCGGTTGTCGCGGACAAGCCTGAGAAGGCAGCGGCTGCTCCGGCAGACCCGACCGGTGGCATGGACTTCTGATCCACCCATACGAAGGGCCCCGACCTCGGTCGGGGCCCTTCGTCGTGCTCGGAGTGTGTCGGCGGGCGATCAGCGGAACAGGCCGAGGGTCGCAGTCTCGGCCTGGGCGTACTGCTGACCGGCGAGGTTGACGGTGGATCCCAGATCGCCGAGAGCCGCTTCCACCTCGCGTTGAGCGTGACGCCAGCGCTCGAGGGCGGACTGGAACGCAACCGAGGCGCTGCCGGTCCAACTCGCCTGGAGGTGCGAAAGCTGCGCCGACATCGAGCTCACCTCCGACTGGATGCGGTCGGCGGTGGCACGGATCGGGGCGGTGGCGCCCAGGACGGCGTCGCTATCGACAGAGAAGACAGCCATGGCGGCTCCTTTCGAGTGGTTCCCATGAAGCTACGTCGGCGCATCCACAGTCTCCGCGTGAGGCATGCATCTGTGGAGGCCAGCGACCCTTCCCTTCGCGGGGGAGAAGCCTCTCATCCGCAAAGGATGGCGGAGCGAGCGCGCATAGGGTTGGACGAAGCTGATGCGGATGGAGAGACAGCATGCGACGGATGTCGATTCGGGTGGCAAGTTCTGTCGTCTCGGCGGTGCTCCTGGTGGGACTGTTCCCCGTCTCCGCATCCGGCGTGGCGTCGGTGATCGAGTCACCGACCGCCACCCCACACCCGTCTCCCGAGGTGACGTCGTCTCCCGAGGTCACGCCAGCCCCCGAGACTCCGGTCGCATCCGAGACCGCGGAACCAACGCCCACTGATCTTCCCGAGCCGACACCGAGTGACGAGCCATCGCCATCGCCTTCCGTCGCGCCCGAAGACGACGTTGATTATGGCCACGACGGTCCGACCGAGCCCCTGACTCGGGAGCAGCCGGTCTTCGGGGTGCGCATGCTGACGAGTCCGAGCCCGCAACCCGTCTTTCGCTTTCCGTTCGCGCCGGGGTCGCGGTGGGGAGTGAGCGGTTCCCATGCCGACAGCGACGGCATCCACCGTGGCGCCATCGACTTCGCGCCGTTGAGCTCGTCGGACCGTGCCGTGCGCGCCGTTGCGTCCGGCACCGTGTACCGCGTGACCTGTGGATCGGGCTGGTTCCTCGGCATCGACCACGGCGGTGGATGGGCCTCGGAGTACTACCACCTCACCAACGCTCAGTCGAGTCTCGTGGGCAGCTGGGTCGAGGCGGGCACCTACCTGGGCACGGCAGGGCAGACCCTTCCTTGTGGGGGGACACCGGGCAACTCCGCACACGTGCACCTGTCGATCCTGAACACGCGGACCGTGGTGCCCTCGGGCAAGCGTCAATACGTGCCGGTGCATGGTGTGCAGTTCGACAACTATGTCCACCGTGACCTCTCCGGTGCTTACAACGGGGTGTGGCGCAATCTGTCGGGCAAGGTCGTCGTGACGGCGCGGGGCGTGACCTGCTGCCTCACGGCGAGATCACGTGTGGGTCCGACCGGTGGTTCTACAGCGCTCGATTCCAATGGGAACGGAATCCCGGACATCACCGAGGTCACCGCGTGGGATACCGACCTCAACGACGACGGGCGTCCCGACCTGGTCGCATTCAAAGACAAAGTCTGGACCTCGCTCAATGAGACCGATGAGTTCGGTAGCCCCGCTGCCGCCCAAGGTGGCTTCGGCACAAACAATGGCTGGTCGAACAGCACACATCTCCGCATGCTTGCCGACGTCAATGGCGATGGGCGTCCCGATCTTGTCGGCTTCAAGAACGACGGCGCGTGGGTCGCTCTCGGAAACGGAAAGACGTTTGGGGCAGCGCGCAAGTGGTCGTCGAGCTTTGGTCGGCAGTCCGGATGGGACACAACGCACCGGATCCGAACCGTCGCGGATGTCACAGGCGACGGACGCGCCGACATCATCGGGTTCGCGAATGGCGGCGTGTATGTGGCGCGAAGCACCGGTTCGGGTTTCGCTGCACCCACATACTGGACGCGCGAGATGGGTCTTCTCGATTCAGCCGGCGGATGGACCGCGACGCGGCACCCTCGGGAGATTATCGACGTCACCGGCGATGGCCTCGCCGACATCGTCGGATTCGGTGAGGACGGCGTCTACGTGGCCGCCAACACGGGGAGGGGCGGTTTTGCCGCTCTCAAGAAGTGGACGAGTAGTTACAGCGCGAAGAACGGCTGGCTGCCGCGGACGCACATCCGTGAGGTGGTCGATATGAACGGCGATGGTCGACCGGACATCGTCGGCCTCGCGGGCCAGGGGGTGTATGTCTCGCTGAACACGGGTTCGTCGTTCGGGTCGGCGAAGCTCTGGACCTCGCGCTTTGGCACGTCGCCTAGTTCGGGTGGATGGAATATGTCGCGTCAACCCCGCGTGATCGCCGACGTCACCGGCGATGGACTCCCCGACATCGTGGGGTTCACGTCGTCCGGAACGTACGTGGGGCGCAACACCAAGAGCGGGTTCGCCTCGCCGGCGCGCTGGACCGCGAACTTCGGCTCGACAGAGTGGACCGCAGGAAGAATGCCACGATCGGTCACAGACGTCAACGGAGATGGACGCGCGGACATCGTCGGGTTCGCGGGAGATGGGGTGCACGTCGCCTTGAGTACGGGCTCGCGCTTCCAGGCGGCGACGCACTGGTCGCAACGCTACGGGCACTACGGGACATCCGGCTCGTGGTCGACGACTACGCATCTGCGCGGCGTCGCAATCGGATAGCAGCGTAAGCCGGAGGTCAGCGATCACCCGACGGAGGCGCGGGTGCCTCGCTCTCGGGTTCCTCATCGGCCGCGAGCGCGCGAACGGTCGTCACGGGTTGCGTCGCGATGTCTCGGTGCTCCTCCGGGGTGTACTCCCGCGCGAGCGGGAATGAGGCGCGGAAGGTGGCGCCACCGCCCGGCGTGTCTTCGACGACGATCGACCCGTTCAGCGACTCAATGATCGACGAGACGATCGACAGGCCCAATCCCGAGCCGCCCGTCTCGCGCGTGCGCGAGGTATCGGCCCGCCAGAAGCGTTCGAAGATTCGCTCGCGGATCTGCGCGGGAACACCCTCGCCATGATCCACGATCGCGATCCACCCGGTGCCCGCGTCCAGGTCGACCCCGACGTTCAGCTCGATCGGACTTGCCGGTGGTGTGTAGCGCCGCGCGTTGCCGAGGAGGTTGGCGACAACCTGACGGATGCGGTCTTCCACGCCGAGCACCACAGGGGGCGCGACGATGTCTACGGCTTCCACGATCACGGGCGGCGTTGCGATCGGCGCGTCCGCATCCTTTGGGGCGCTGCGTGGTCCGCGACGCCGCAGACGGGTGAGCATCGCGCGCCGCTTGGCTGGCGTCTGCTCGCTCGGGATCACCTCAATCGGAGTCGTCAGCACCGGCTCTGATTCGACAAAGGTGACCACGCGCTCGGGGTCTGCAGCGCGGGCGTCCAACGCGGCATCGCGTGCGATCGGGCGCAGATCGACGGGTTCGATCGTGAAGTCGCGCCGCTCGTCCAGACGAGCGAGGGCAAGGAGGTCTTCCACGAGGGCTCCCATGCGACGCGCTTCCTTCTCGATGCGCTCCATGGCCTGCGCGACGTCGCCGTCCTCCTTGATCGCACCCATTCGGTACAGCTCGGCATAGCCGCGTACCGTCACGAGGGGAGTGCGCAGTTCATGACTGGCATCACCGATGAATCGCCGCATCCGCCGCACCGTGGCGTCGCGCTGGCTGATCGCCACGTCGACGCGGTCGAGCATGGCATTGATCGCCGTTTTGAGCTTGCCGACTTCGGTGCGGGGTGAGATGTCACCCATGCGCTGCCCGAAATCGCCGGACGCAATGGACATTGCGGTGTTCTCAACCTCGCCGAGGCTTCGGAAAGTGAGGGTCACGAGCCAGCGCGTCAGCAGCGCGCCACCCAAGATCGTCAGGAGCGCGAGGATCGTATAGATGCCGATATAGCTCGCCACGGTCTGATTGACCGATGTGAGGGGCATCGCGATCAGCTGCGTGTAGTTGTCTCGCACACCGTCGATCGGCGGGAGGAAATCCACGCTGGCGTGGAAGGAGCGGGTCCCATCCGCACTTTCGAGCTCGAACGGATCGGTGCCTTGGGTGAGTGTCTGGCGCAGCGGGAACACCGAGGGGAACTCGGGCGCGATGCCGCTTCCCCCGCCGGAGCCGAGGAACGTTCCGTCGGGTCCGTAGACGGCGACGAAATACTGCGTGGGGCTTGCCCCGGGGCTGGCTTCGAACGAGGCGACTCCGTCATCGACGGTGACGTCCATGACGGTGGCTGCCACATCGGTCGGCACGATCTGCCGCAGGTACTCGTCGAGGGATTGCACCTGCGCGATGCGCAGGAACACCATCGTGCCGATGCCGGCAGCTGTGAGCCCGATCGCGAGGAGGAGCACCGTGACGGTGGTGACCTTCGCGCGCAGGCTGATGCTACGCCACCACGAGGTGACCCGGTCGGTCTTCTTCGCGGTATCGATCGCGGTCTACCGGAGGATCAGGCGGGTTTTCCGGCTTTGAGCATGTAGCCGAAGCCGCGCTTGGTCTGGATGAGCGGCTCGCTCGAGTGCGGATCGATCTTGCGCCGCAGGTACGAGATGTAGCTTTCCACGATCCCGGCGTCGCCGTTGAAGTCGTACTCCCACACGTGGTCGAGGATCTGCGCCTTGCTCAGCACCCGGTTCGGGTTGAGCATGAGGTAACGCAGCAACTTGAACTCGGTGGGCGAGAGGTCGATCGGAACGTCGCCCACGTACACGTCGTGCGTGTCCTGATCCATGCTGAGCTCGCCCGCGTGGATCTTCGCCTCTTCGTCGGCCTGCATCGTACGGCGGAGGATCGCCTGGATGCGCGCGACGATCTCGTCGAGGCTGAACGGCTTCGTGACGTAGTCGTCGCCGCCGGCGTTGAGGCCTTCGATCTTGTCCTCGGTGTCGTCCTTTGCCGTCAAGAACAGGATCGGCGCGGTGTAGCCGGCGCCGCGAAGGCGCTTGGTCACACTGAAGCCGTTCATGTCGGGCAGCATGACATCGAGCACGATGAGGTCCGGTTCTTCCTCCAGCACCGCCGAGATGGTCTGGGCGCCGTTGCCGACGGCGCGCACCAGGAACCCGGCGAACTTGAGGCTCGTGACGAGGAGGTCGCGGATATTCGGCTCATCGTCCACGACGAGGATGCGCGGTGCAGTCATACGTTCATACTGGCACCGGAATCGATGATCGCGCTGGATACGTCGCCCGAAACGGACAACTCCGCCTCACGCGGCCGCGAGTTCGTGGGCGTCGACGATCGTATAGCTGTACCCCTGCTCGGCGAGGAATCGCTGTCGATTCTGTGCGAAATCCTGGTCGACGGTGTCCCGTGCGATCAATGTATAGAAGCTTGCCGTGTGGCCGGATTGCTTCGGACGGAGCAGTCGACCGAGGCGCTGAGCCTCCTCCTGACGTGAGCCGAACGACCCCGATACCTGGATCGCGACGGAGGCTTCCGGAAGGTCGATGGAGAAGTTCGCGACCTTGGAGACCACGAGCACCGGGATCGTTCCCTCCCGGAACGCCCCGTACAGCTCCTCGCGCTCCGAGATCGGCGTCGTGCCGGTGATCTTCGGTGCGTTCAGCGCGTCGGCGAGCTCGTCGATCTGGTCGAGATACTGGCCGATGACGAGGATCTGCTCACCCTGATGCTTGGCGACGAGATCGCGCACGACCCCGACTTTGGCCTCCGCGGTTGCCGCGAGGCGATAGCGGTCGTCGTCGGCCGCGGCGGCGTATTCCAGGCGCTCGCTGGCGGGCAGGTCGATGCGGACTTCGTAGCAGACGGCCGGGGAGATGAACCCCTGTGCCTCGATCTGCTTCCACGGCGCGTCGAATCGCTTCGGCCCGATCAGGCTGAAGACATCGCCCTCGCGACCGTCCTCGCGCACGAGCGTCGCCGTCAGCCCGAGGCGGCGGCGCGCTTGCAGGTCCGCGG
The DNA here is from genome assembly GCA_029959865.1 of Microbacteriaceae bacterium PS02070. Lineage (GTDB taxonomy): Bacteria > Actinomycetota > Actinomycetes > Actinomycetales > Microbacteriaceae > Microbacterium. Next base: position 45,105 of record JASCPE010000009.1, read on the forward strand.
TGAGCTTGAAGACGGGAGCCGGGAGCAGGTGCACCTCGTCGTAAACGATGAGGCCCCAGTCCATCGCATCCAAGAGTGCGAGGTGGGCGTATTCGCCTTTCCTCTTTGCCGTCAGGATCTGATAGGTCGCGATCGTGACGGGCTTGACCTCTTTCGACTGGCCGGAGTACTCGCCGATCTCCTCGGCGGTCAGGCTCGTGCGCTTGAGGAGTTCGTCGCGCCACTGCCGTGCGCTCACGGTGTTGGTGACCAGGATGAGCGTCGTGGTCTTCGTATCCGCCATCGCCGCGGCGCCGACAAGGGTCTTGCCCGCGCCGCAGGGGAGGACGACGACCCCGGATCCGCCTTCGGTGAAGATGTCGACGGCTTCGCGCTGATACGGCCGGAGAGTCCATCCGTCCTCGTGCAGATCGATCTCGTGCGGCGTGCCCGGTGTGAACCCGGCATGATCTTCCGCGGGCCATCCGATCTTGAGCAGTTCCTGCTTGATATGCCCGCGCGCCCACGCATCCACGACATAGGTGTCGGGCGAGGGGTGCCCGGTCAGGAGCGGTTGGATCCGCTTGTTCTTCGTGACTTCGGCCAGGACAGCGGCATCCGAGGACCGCAGAATCAGCAACCCTTCGTCGTCGCGCTCGATCACGAGTCGTCCGTAGCGGCCCACCGTCTCACGGATGTCGGTCGACACGGAGGCAGGCACGGGGAAGCGCGACCACCGGTCCAGCGTCGCGAGCATGTCGTCTGCCTCATGACCGGCCGCGCGCGCGTTCCACAGGCCGAGGCGTGTGATGCGATACGTGTGGATGTGCTCGGGTGCGCGCTCGAGTTCGGCGAAGATCGCCAGTTCGTGGCGCGCGGTTTCCGCGTCCGGGTGGGCGACTTCGAGGAGTACCGTTCGGTCGCTTTGCACGATGAGAGGGCCGTCAGCCATAGCGGACCAGTTTACCCGTCGTGCTGATGCTTCGGCCCGCGTCGGTCTCAGGTGACCGCAGGATCATCATCCGGGCTGAAGATGTCCTCGATCGGTCGTTCCAGGACCTGCGCCATTCGGAAGGCCAACGGCAGCGATGGGTCGAAGCGGCCCCGCTCGATGGAGATGATCGTCTGCCGGGAGACGCCAAGGGCATCCGCGAGGGCTTGTTGCGACCATCGGCGTTCCGCCCTGAGCGCAGGGAGCACATTACGCATCAGCCGCGCCGGCGCTGCACGAGGTAACGCACCGTGCAACTGATCGCGGCCAGCAGGATGACGCCCGCGAACACGGCATACGCGCGGACTTCAAGCGTCGGGATGAACGCCGAGATGAAGGCGGCGAGGCCGACGACCAAGACAACGTCGCTCAGTGCTCCCGCGGCGGCCCGCGTGTACCACTGCGACTCGACGGACTCTTCGGGCCGATCGGTTGCGCCGACCAGGGTCGCGCGGTCGATCACGACAGCGTAGGTGAGCCCGAGGGTCGCAGGAAAGGTGCAGATGGCCACGATCACTCCGAGGAGGAGAGGGGATGGCACGTCGCTGCCGGTCAGTGGCGTGATCCATGCCGCGGCGCTCCCGATGAGGGCGGCAACGACCACGCCGATCGGGATCGCGACCGCGATCGCCGGGATATTCGTGCCGAAGCGAGCGAGCCCCCATTTCGTGCGGCGGCGTGTGGTGGGTGTGGCGTGAGTGTTCATGATGCCTCCTTTGTAAAGGAGACTTTACGTGTCAAGTGTGCTTTACGCAATCACGTGTTGCGTCTTTTTGCACGCGCTCAGGTGGCGATGTAGATCTTGCGCAACGTCTCGGTGACGGTCCAGACGCTTCGCGTCCCCGCGGCCAGGCGCACGACACTGCCCGGGGAAAGTGCGAGGTCTGCCGGGGGCGCGCTGAGGCCGGGCACCTCCTGGAACCGGACCGTCGCGGCGCCGGCAAGCACGACGAAGGTCTCGTCGATCTCCGTGTCCGCCGCCGTCCCCGTGGTCATCTCCCACACGCCGACTTCGACGCCGTTCCTCTCGTCGAGCGTGACCGACCCGGCAGACGGCGTGCCCTCGATCGGATCGGGGAGTAGCTCATGAGGGACGTCGAGGGCGAGCGCATCGACGAGCTCGGACGGACGCAGCGTCGTCATGAGTCAAAGCCCAGGCCGACAGCATCCATCGTGCGCAGAAAGAGATTCCTCTTGCCCTCGTTGTGATCGGCGCCATCAAGAGCCGCTTTCATTGCCGTGACGCCGATGAAGGCGGCCGGCTCCGGAGGGAAGGGGAGGGGCTTCTTGCGCACCATCTCCAGTTCGGTCCGCTCGGTCTCCTCGCCGGAAAGCAGATCGAGCATGACATCCGCCGCGAATCGCGTGGCTCCGACTCCGAGCCCGGTGAAGCCGAGCGCATAGGCGATCGAGTCTTCCCGCGCCGTGCCGTAGAACGCGCAGAACTGCGAGCACGTATCGATCGCCCCGGCCCACCGGTGTGTGAATGCAAGTCCGGTCAACTGCGGGAAGGTGGTGAAGAAGTGAGATGCGAGCGTGCGGAACGACTCCGGCCGCTCCTCATACTCGGGGCGCACCTTGCCGCCGTAGTGATACACGGCGTCGTATCCACCGAACAGGATCCGGTCATCGGCCGTGAGCCGGTAATAGTGGAACTGATTCGCGAGGTCGGCGAGGCCCTGACGGCCCTCCCATCCGATGGCGTCCTTCTGCTCCGGGGTCATCGGCTCGGTCATCAGCACATAGTCATAGACCGGAACGGTCATGAGCTTGTTTCGCTTCAGGAGCGAGGGGAAGACGTTCGTGGCCAGCACGACCTGCGTGGCGACGATGGTGCCCTCCGAGGTGTTGACCGTCACGGGGCCATCGCCCTCGAGCGCTGTCGCGCGAGTGTGCTCGTAGATCTCCACCCCGAGGTCGGACGCCACGCGCGCGAGTTCAAGCGCGAGCTTGCCCGGGTTGACGAGGGCGGTCGTTTCCTTCTCCCACGCGCCCGCGAGATAGGTGGGGGAGTTGACCTCCTGTCGAACCGCATCGCGATCGAAGAAAACCGGCTCGCCTCGGAGCCATTCGACCTGGTGTGGCTCGATGGCGACTTCGAGGGTGCCCGTGCGCTCCCACTCCACATCCATGTCGTACCGCGCGACCGTGGCTTCGATCTCATTCAGGTTCTGGAGACCGAGTTCGTCGAGCCTGTCCACCTCGTCGGGCCACCGTGTCTCGCCGTTGGAGCGCCCGTGCGTGAGGCTCGCATCGACGAAGCCCCCGTTGCGCCCGCTCGCCGCCCATCCGAGCCGCGCGGCCTCGATCAGCACGACGCGGCGCTTCGGATCGCGCTCCTTTGCACGGATCGCCGTCCAGAGGCCGGTGTAGCCGCCGCCGATGATCGCTAGATCCGTCTCCACGTGGTCGCGGAGAAGGGGGTGCTCGGGGCGGTCGAGGCCCTCCAGCCAGAAGACCGACTTCTTCGCGTGCGCCAGACTCGCGTCGATGACCGATTCGTCGGGCCGTTCACGTTCAAAGACTGTCGTGTGCATGTCGTGCCCTTCCGGTGGTGGAACCGTCAGATCATGAGGGAGCGTCGCTCGAACGCGTTGCTCGCACGATACTGGAGATCGGCAGGGTCCGTTCGACATCAGCAGCGCGATCGCGTCCACGCAGTCGCCCACCGCCGAGCCCTGTCGCCTCCAGCGTGAAGGTGCGTTCGCTGCCGTCGGGGAGTCGAACCACCGCATCGAGGACAGCGCGCTCCCGTACGGCCTGTTCGAGTTCGCGGTGCAGCCAGACGCCCTCCGAGTCATCGTCCTTATTCGCGCGGAGTCGGGCGATGAGGGGGGCATAGTCGGCGGCAACCGCCGCGCTCGTGCCTGCGCCACCCGCCCGAGCCACCGCGCGCGGAGAACCATTGTCGTCGACGGCCACCACGGGGTAGCGGGCATCGAGCAGCATCCAGTAGGTCGTCGACGCTCCGCTGCGTGTGGACAGGTGATCGTCGTCGCGCACGAGACCGAGTGGACGGAGGGCGTGGTCGACCAGCAGCGACTCGAGGAGGGTATCGTCTGCGCTCCGGATCACCGTCGTGCCGTGCTCGTCTGCTCCCACCCGGATACGGCCGTGCCGTTCCGCGGCCCGGCCGATCTCATAGTCGAGCGGCTGGGGGAGCCCGGTGAGGGAGATCTCGGAAAGAAACGCTCGGATGGTGTCCGCGGTCTCGCCGGTGCTGAGCGCGCGGCCGAGGGTGTCGGCGCTGAAGCGATAGGAGGAGGCCTGCGCGCGTGTCTCGCGGCGGGCGATCGATCGCAGACGCACATCGATGACGGGCGCGAGTGGCCCGGGCGCGATCGCGGTCAGATCGTTCTGCAGGTAGATGCGATCGACCTCGTGGGGCAGGAGCGTCTCCAGCGCGGCCACATTCGGTGCGCCGCCGTCGGCAAAGTCCTGCGTCCAGGGAAAAGCTGCTCCGTCGGCGGCGAAGATCGCCCACCGCACGAAGAGCGCGCGCAGGCGCACAGCCCGTTCGGGCCAGGCGATATCGAACGGGTACGCACCGGCCCACGTGGAAGGGTCGGTCCACCCTCCGTTCGAGGTGCGCAACGCAGAGGGAAGCTCCTCGCGCAGTCCCCGGGCGATCGATACCCACCGATCGATTGTCGAGGTGCGGAGCCACCGCGCGCCCTCGGCGGTGATGGTCCAGTTGCGTTCTGCGCCGGCCAGCACGCCGACGGTCTCAGCGATCGCGATGAGTTCATCGGCTTGCTGGGCGTCGGTCACGGCCCCTTCCTCGATCAGGCGGCGCCGATCGGCGGCACCCAGAGCGCCCGATCCGATCCGACCGAGGGGGTGGTGGACGGCGACCAGCAGGAGATCAGCGAGGGAGGCCGACGACACGAGGGCTCGTTCCGCCGCCGCGTCGGCGGACTCGCCCGGGGCGGTGTCTCGGGGACCCACCACGACGCGCGGGAGGGCGTCGACGATCCCGCGGACGACGTCGAGCACGACACCGTCTTCACGTATCACCCCGTGCGCGTGCAGGGAGCTACGGTGCGCGGGGGCGGTGGGCGTGCCGGCCAGACTCGCGCGCTCGATCGCGGCGGCTTCGTCGGCGGTGAGGGCTGCCAGGGAGCGGGTGATCAGAGCTGGCTCAAGCAACGACTCGGCGGCGTCGTACGCATCGTTCCACGGCGCAGAGGCCGGAACGCCGCGCTCGACCAGGAGCCGCTCCAGCGTCTCATCATCGAGATTCGCGAGGACCGCGGCCAGTTCGCGCGCGTCCGACCCAGCCACGTCACCGCCCCTTGTTGGCGCGAGATCTCCGGACGAACGCCATGATGACGACGGTCATTAAGCAGACGAAGGCGAGGATCGGCGCGACATAGACCACCACGGTGACGATGGGCCACACGCCGGATCCGAAGTCGGGCTGTGACATACCGGAGGCTGTGCCGATCATGATCGACAGGAAGCACACAACCGACAGGAGCATGAGGCCCAGTGCTATGGCGGCCAGGATCCGGTCGATGCGGCGGACGGGAACGTCCTCGCCGCCTTGTCGCGTGCTCATCGGGTCAAGCCTAGTCGGTCCGGGTGTGACGTACTCTTGACAGTGGATCATTCGATCCGGTTCGTTCTGCGCGCCTTCGGGCGTTACATCAGTGAGGTTTTTCACATGCCCACCGGCAAGGTCAGGTTCTTCGACGAGGACAAGGGTTTCGGCTTCATCGCGAGCGATGACGGCCAGGACGTCTTCCTGCACGCGACGGCGTTGCCGCAGGGGACGACGTCGGTCAAGCCCGGTACCCGCCTGGACTTCGGCGTCGCGGATGGTCGTCGTGGCCCGCAGGCGCTCGCGGTGCGCGTTCTGGATGCCCCCGCAAGCCTCGCGAAGCGCAATAGAAAGCCTGCTGACGACATGGCCATCATCGTCGAGGACCTCGTGAAGCTCCTCGACGGCATCGGTGGCGACCTTCGTCGCGGCCGCTATCCGAACGCGTCACACGGCAAGAAGGTCGCGGCTGTTCTGCGTAAGGTCGCCGATGACCTCGACGCCTGAGGACATCGACCCGCGTCTGGTGGAGGCCCACGAGCTCGCAAAGGCGGCACTGTTCGAGGTGACGCCGGCTGAGACTGTCGGCGAGCTGCAGGGGCATGTCGTCGAGGGGGAGGGAGTCATCTCCCTTCGCTTTGCCAACACGATGCCCGGCTACCCCGGCTGGTTCTGGACCGTGAGCGTCGCAGCGGTCGAGGGCGCGGACCCCACGGTCCTCGAAGTCGAGCTGCTCCCCAGCGACCATGCCCTCCTCGCGCCCGAATGGGTGCCGTGGGCGGTGCGCCTCGCTGAGTATCACGCCGCCCAGGCCGCTCAGGCCGATGAGGATGACTCGGAGCATGACGCGGACGAGTCGGATGACTCTGACGAGGATGCAGACTCCGATTTCGAGGACGTCGATGACATCGACGAGTCGGAGTTCGATACGGACGGGTCGCCGATCCTTCATTCCGGTGACGTCGACGGCGTCGACATCGACGAGTTGGATGCCGACTCCCACGACGAGGACGGGGACTCGGACGACTCCGTCGACGCCGACTCGGACGAGTCTGACAGCGACGATTCGGACCAGGGCGACGCTGACGCGGACCCGCACGACGCTAACCCGGACAAGGACGACGCCGACCCGGACGACGTCAATCGGTCAGAAGACGCCTGACCTCGTCTCGACGGTGCCCCACCGCCTCGGCGACGAAATCTAGTCCTTATCCCAGTTCTCCAGGGTGTAGTCGATGCACCGGATCAGCTGACGCACGTCGTCCGGCTCGATCGACACGAACATCGCAACGCGCAGTTGGTTGCGTCCGAGCTTGCGGTAGGGCTCTGTGTCCACGATTCCGTTCTGGCGCAGCGTCGCGGCGATCTTGGATGCATCGATCGATTCATCGAAGTCGATCGTGACGACAACCGGGGAACGGTCGGTCTCGTTCGCGACGAACGGTGTGGCAACGGTCGAGGCCTCCGCCCAGTCGTACAGCGCCTGCGACGATTCCGCGGTGCGTTCGCTCGCCCAGGCGAGCCCGCCCTGTGAGTTGATCCAATCGAGCTGATTCTGCAGCAGCACGAGCGTGGCGATCGCAGGAGTGTTGAGCGTCTGGTTCAGTCGCGAGTTGTCCAGGGCCGACTTGAGGCTGAGGAAGTCCGGGATGTAGCGATCGGTGGCTGCGATCCGCTCGATTCGCTCGATGGCGGCGGGGGAGACCGCCGCGAACCACAGGCCGCCATCCGAGCCGAGGTTCTTCTGCGGCGCGAAGTAGTAGACGTCCGCGTCGGACACTCGGAAGTCGATACCGCCAGCCGCGCTCGTCGCGTCGATCACGGTCAGCGCGCCCTCGTCGCCCTCCACGCGCTCGACCGCGGCGCTGACGCCGGTGGAGGTTTCGTTGTGCGGCCACGCGTATACGTCCACGCCTTCGACCGGTTCGAACGCCGAACGCGTACCGGGTTCCGCGTTGCGCACGTCCGGGGCCTCCAGCCACGGCGCGGCAGCAGCCTTGGCGAACTTGCCGCCGAACTCGCCGAAGACGAGGTTCTGCGCGCGACGCGAGATCAGACCGAACGCCGCGGCGTCCCAGAAGGCTGTCGAGCCGCCGTTGCCGAGAATGATCTCGTACCCCGCGGGCAGGCGGAACAGATCGCTCAGTCCTGCGCGGACGCTGCCGACGAGGTTCTTGACCGGCGCCTGCCGATGCGACGTGCCGAGGATGCTGGCGCCGGGCCCTGCCAGCGCCTCGAGCTGCGCGGCGCGCACTTTCGAGGGGCCGCAGCCGAAGCGGCCGTCGGTGGGCAGGATGTCGCGGGGAAAGGTGACGGGCATGGCGAGAGTCTATCGACGCGAGGCTCTCGCCCGAGCTCGTGTCCCCTCCAACCGATAGGCTGGAACAACCAACTTCACGCGCATCGAGGGCACCATGACGGATCTGATCGACACCACTGAGATGTACCTGCGGACGATCCTCGAACTCGAGGAAGAGGGCATCGTCCCCCTTCGGGCTCGGATCTCGGAGCGTCGCGGTCACTCGGGACCCACCGTCTCTCAAACCATCGGGCGGATGGAGCGTGACGGGCTGGTCGTCGTCGCGGAGGATCGCCGTCTCGAACTGACCGAATCCGGGCGTGAAAAGGCGATCAACGTGATGCGGAAGCACCGCCTTGCGGAGCGACTGCTCAGCGACGTGATCGGACTCGACTGGGCCTACGTGCACGAAGAAGCCTGCCGCTGGGAGCACGTGATGAGCGAGCTCGTCGAGCGGCGCCTCGTCGAGCTGTTGGACCACCCGACCGAATCGCCGTACGGAAACCCCATTCCTGGCCTGGACAGGCTGGGTGACGTTCCGGCGGATACCTTCGGCGAGGGCGTCGTCGGTCTTGTACGGGTCTTGGAAGAGGGGGAGGGTCCGGTCACCGGCACCGTACGACGCCTCGCCGAGACGGTGCAGGTCGACCCGGACCTGTTGGATCAGTTCCGGACCGCAGGGGTGCTCCCCGGAGCCACCGGTACGTTCCGTTTCAATGAGGGATACGTCCTCGTGGAGATGGATGGCACCGACGAGGGGCTGGAACTTCCCGTAGAGATTGCGGCGCACATCTTCCTCGTCGATTCCCGTCTCGTTCCCTGAACACGGCGGCGGGTTCGAACCGCTGTCCACAGGTTGTAACGGTTCAACGTGACATATTCGTTACCTTCGGGTACTGTCGGTACGGTCGCGGTGAGAAGCCCACCGAGACCGCCACGTAAGTTGCCTCCCTGGCTCGTCGTTTACGAGGTGTAGCCCGCACGCACGTGCAACGACACACAGTGTTGACGAGCCAGCGCTCCGGCGCAGAGGCGCCGGAGGAAATTTGGCTGAGAAGTTTGATGAGTCGACAGACCGACCCGACGGGACGTCGACCGATTTGACCCCTGCGTCGCGCTCTTTGCGACGTATGCCCTCATTCGTGGAACCGGTCCGTCCGGGCACGATCGCACCGGCCTCGAGCCGTCGCGTGAGCCGCCGTATGCGCGGCCGCCATCCGATTCGTGCGTTCTTCACCGTCACCGCTGTCGCGGGCCTGGTCGCGACTGTCGCGATCCCCGCCGTCTCCGCTGCGCGCGGAACGTCGGCTGAGGCGCTGACTCTGCAGCAAGTGGCCGCGGAGAACGCCCAGTCGCTCGTGGTGGCCTCCGAGGCTACGCCCACGACGTCCGAGCGTGGCTCCTACTCGGCGACCTCGATGGATGAGATCGAGAAGAAGCGCGCCGAAGAGGCTGCCCGCAAGGCTCTCGAAGCCCGCCTTGCCGCCGAGCGCGCTGCCGCCGCGGAGGCTGCGAGCAGCTCGACGCAGTCTTCTTCTTCTTCTTCTTCCTCGTCGTCATCGTCGAGCTCGTCCGCTGCTGCCCCGGCAACCTCGGCGATCGCACCGGCGGGCAGCATCGTTCGTCCGCTTCCGAACTTCGACAACTTCGGCACTCCCTACGCAGGTCACCGCGGCACCGACTACATGGTCGGCCGCGGCACTGCGATCTACTCGATCGCAGACGGCACCGTCGTCGCATCGAGCGAGAACGGCCCGGGCTGGGGCGTGTACGTCAAGGTTGCCCACAACATCGGCGGCCAGAACGTGACCTCCCTCTACGCGCACATGAACTACGGCTCACGCGCCGTGTCGGTGGGTGACACGGTCTCCGCCGGCCAGTTGCTCGGTACGGTCGGCGATTCAGGCCGCGCCTTCGGCACGCACCTGCACCTCGAGATCGTCGTCAACGGGTCGTACATGGTTCCGGAGAACTGGCTCGTCGCCAACCTCGGCTGAACACGCCGTCACCGGACGTTCGCTTCGTCGTAACTTCCGCTGTCCTACACTGATCCCGACGCTCGCGCGAGCAGAGGGGGAGCCGATGGACCGCAGGCCACGCATTCGAACCGTGGATGCTCTCGGTCTGTACGTCCTTCGGCATTGCACTCAGGACTGCTGCGGCCAATGCCGCGCGCGAAAGGCGCTGTCATGATGACAGCGCCTTTTTCGTTCCCGTCCGCACGCCCGACCCTCGCGCCTCGTCGAACACGAACACCGCTGAAGCCGTCACCGGCCGTTCGAGAGGACACCCATGCGCACCCTGGTGCTAAACGCCGGATATGAACCATTGGCCGTCGTGTCGTTCAAGAGAGCCCTGGTGCTCGTCATGAACGAGAAGGCGACCGTCATCGAACGAATCGAGGATGACCCCGTCTGGGGTACCCGAGACGTGTTCGACCGCCCCGCGGTCATCCTGCTCACCCGCTACGTCCGGGTTCCCAATGCGAGACGGGTGCCCGTCACGCGTCGAGGAGTGCTTCGCCGAGACGGCCAACGGTGTGGCTACTGCGCGAAGAGTGCCTCGACGATCGACCACGTCCTCCCGCGCTCGCGGGGCGGCGCGGATTCGTGGGAGAACCTCGTTGCATGCTGCCTGCGGTGCAACAACGTCAAGGGCGACCGCACGCCGCAGGAGATGGGCTGGCAGTTGCGGTGGACGCCGCAAGCACCGCGCGGCACGCAGTGGACGGTGCGCGGCACGGAGCGATCCGATCCGCAGTGGGAGCCCTACCTCGCCCTCGCCGCCTGATCACGCCTCCGGCCGGTGTGGCGCATCGGTCGTGGAGGGGTTACCGGAGGCGCGCTCGGACTCCAGGAGGCCCAGCCACGTCGTCAAAGTGGAGTGCAGCGCGTCACGGTCACCGGGGGTGAGCTCATCGAGAATCGCGTGCTCGTTCGCCATGTGCGCCGTGAACGCCTCGTCGATGAGCGTGCGCCCCGCGGGAGTGAGGCGAACGCGGCGCCGTCGTCCGTCGCCGTCGTGTGTCGTGCGTTCGACCAAGCCGCGGGCGGCGAGGCGGTCGACGCGCTTGGTGAGTCCTCCACTCGTGACCATCGTGTGTTCGGCGAGCTCACCCGCGTCGCGTTCGAAGGGGGATCCCGCGCGGCGCAGTGCGGCGAGGAGATCGAACTCCGCTTCGGACAGGTCGAAGTCGCGGTACAGGCGTTCGAGCCGTTCGGTGAGGAGGAGGGCGACGCGGTGGAGTCGTCCGATGATCTCCTGGGGTGAGGTGTCCAGGTCAGGGCGTTCGCGCACCCACTCCTGGTGAATGCGTGCGACGCGGTCCTCGGGTGCCGTCATTCCGCCAGGGTAGCATTTACCTTCCATGGAAGATAAACTATCTTCCATGGAAGAAAAAACGTTGCGCTGGGTTCTCATCACTGCGATCGCGCCGATCGCGTGGGGGAGCACCTACTTCGTGACGCGGTACTTCCTGCCCGCAGACATCCCGCTCTGGGGCTCAGTGCTGCGGGCGCTGCCCGCCGGTATCGTGCTTGCCCTCATCTCCCGGCGCATGCCGACTGGTGCGTGGTGGTGGCGCTCGATCGTCCTGGGGTTCCTCAACGTCGGTGGGTTTCTCTTCTTGATCTACATCGTGGGAGTGCGGCTACCGTCGAGTCTCGGCGCGACGCTCATGTCGCTGTCGGCGGCGGCCATGATGCTGCTCGCCTGGCTCCTGCTGCGACAGCGTCCACGTCTGCTTGCGGTGGTGGGTGCCGTTGCCGGGATCGTCGGCGTCGTGATCATGATGGGGCCCAGCGGTGGGGGCATCGATTACCTCGGCGTCGGCGCGTCGATCCTCGCGATGCTCTCCTCATCGCTCGGCTTCGTGCTGTCGGTGCGGTGGGGCGGCGGAGTGCGTCCACTCGAGCTCGCCGGCTGGCAGCTGCTCGCCGGTGGCGTGATGCTCGTTCCCTTCGCCTTCGTGATCGAAGGTGCCCCACCTGTGCTCACCGGTCAGGCGGTCTGGGCCTTCGCATACCTCTCGCTCATCGCGACGGCGCTCGCCTATGCGGCCTGGTTCACCGGTCTGGCAAAGCTCTCCCCAGGCGTCGTGGGTATTGTCGGTCTCCTCAATCCCGTGACGGGCGTCCTGCTCGGGGTGCTGCTTGCGGGGGAGGCGTTCGGCCTGCTCCAGGGGGTCGGTGTGGCGCTCGTGCTCGGCGGTGTCATCGTCGGTGCGCTGACGCGTCGTCATGAGGATGCTCCACCGGCAGAAGTGGCCACCGCACCGGTGCCGATCATGAAGGGCATCGATCGCGGGTAATGTCGGCGGTCGCGCATATCTTCGAATCACGCATTGAGGAAGTAGAACATATGTTCTAATCTGTCGAAGTGAGGTCGAACGTGCAGAAGACGGCTTCCGACGAGGTCACCCGATTGCGGGCACAACTCGAGCGGATGCAGGGGAGGCGCTGGGACGCACCGGTGCTCCCCGTCGACGCTGCGCTGGCCGACCTTCTTCCCGGGCGAGGTCTCACACAGGGGGCGGCCTACTCGATCGGTCCGTCGCACGCACTGCTGTTCGCGCTGATGGCCGCTGCGTCGCAGTCCGGGTCGTGGTGTGGGGTCATCGGCATGCCCGAGCTCGGTGCGGAGGCCGCCGCGCACAGTGGGATGGATCTCTCTCGCCTCGTCTTGATCCCCGACCCGGGTCCCCGGTGGCTGACGGTGGCCGCGACCATCGCAGACGTACTGCCCCTGGTCGCCATCCGTCCCTCCTCGCGGGCCACCGCCGGTGACGTCTCGCGCCTGGCCGCTCGCCTGCGTGAGCGGGGCAGCACCCTGCTCGTGCAGGGGCCGTGGCCCCAGGCGGAAGCGACGCTCGAGGTCGCCGAGGCGCGATGGTCTGGGCTCGGAGAGGGCTGGGGGGTGCTGGCCGAGCGAGAACTGACCGTCACCGTCTCCGCAAAGCGTTCCCCCCGACCGCGCCGGGGGAGGGTGCTGCTGCCCGCCTCCAACGGCCGAGTCGAAGCGGCGCGTCCCGTTGCCCCGGGCAATCGCCCGTTCATCGATGTGCCACAGCCGTTGCGGGCGGTGGGCTGATGATCCGCAGTCTCGTCATCTGGGTTCCGGACTGGCCCGTGATTGCGCTGACGCGGGAGGGGGACGAGCCGCTGGACACATCGCAGCCGATCGCCGTCTTTGACAAGGGCGCGGTTCTTGCGTGCTCACCTGCTGCCCGGGCGGAGACCGTCCGGGTGGGGCAGCGTCGCCGCGACGCCCAAGCACGCTGCCCGCGACTGATCGTGGTGGATGCCGACCCGGTGCGTGACCACCGGGTCTTCGCACCGCTTGTCACCGAGATCGAAGCCCGGGCACCGGGCGTCCAGTTGCGCGCCCCCGGGCTGTGCATTCTGCGTGCCCGGGGGCCGGCTCGCTATTACGGCGGGGAGAGGTCTGCCGCCCAGGCGCTCCTGGCGGCTTTCGCCGAAGCGGGGATCGGCGATGTGCGGATGGGGATCGCCGATGGGCCGTTTGCCGCCGAGGTGGCGGCGCGATGGGGGACCCAGGGGGCTTTTGACATCCGGATCGTCCCCGAAGGGGAGACCTCTTCCTTCCTCGCGCCGCTGCCGGTGACCGTTCTGGATGAGGTCACCGGCGAGAGCGTGGCGGGATTGTTCGCGAAACTCGGCATCCAGAGCCTCGGCGCGGTCGCCGACCTTTCACGGGAGCGGCTGGTGGAGAGGTTCGGCGTGCGCGGTCAGCGCCTGCACGCTCTGGTGGCAGGGGAGGACCGCAGCCCGGTCACCCCGCGTGAACCCCCACCCGAACTGCATCGCGAGGTCGCCTTCGAGCCGCCCCTGGAACATGCCGAACAGGTCGCGTTCGGAATGCGCATCGCGGCGGAGGAATTCGTCTTCGCCCTCGGCGCCGCGGATCTCGTGTGCACCGAACTGCGCGTCGTCATCGCCGGAGACAGGGCACAGCGCAGTGAGCGGGTCTGGCGCCATCCTGGGTCATTCGATGCTGCCGCGATCGTGGACCGGGTGCGGTGGCAGCTGGCCGAGGGGGCGCTCTCGAGTGCGGTCTCCCTCGTCCGCATCGAACCGGAGGGAGTGGATCCGGCCGCCCATCATGTCCGGGCGCTGTTCGGTTCCGGCCCGGAGGAGCGGGTGCACCACGCCCTCTCCCGCGTACAGGCGATGCTCGGGCATCGGGGAGTGGTCACGCCCGTCATCGGGGGCGGGAGATGGCTCACCGAACGACAAGTGCTCATCCCGTGGGGGGACAGGCCCGAAGCGATCGCCGATGTCTCCCGTCCGTGGCCGGGGAGCCTGCCGGACCCGCTTCCCTCGACGGTGTTCGAACGCGCCCTTCCGGTCTCGGTCATCGACGCCGAGGGCGACATGGTGGCCGTGGACGCGAGGGGAGAGCTCACCGCGGATCCCGAGCTGCTGATCACCGCGGGAGGCAAGTCCCGGCCCATCGAATCGTGGGCAGGTCCGTGGACGGTGGACGAGCGGGGCTGGGATCCCACCCGCGCACGGCACGCGCATCGGTTTCAGGTGGTCGACGTGACACAGACGGCGTGGCTCCTGGTCTGTGAGAACGGCGAGTGGCATGCCGAGGGCAGGTACGACTGATGGGCTTTGACAATCCGGCGGTGCCCTGGTCGGAACTGGAACGCGTCCTCAGCGACCAACGGCGCCCCGGAAGCCCGCCCGCCGGGGCCGACGGCGGTGATAGTCCGGCGTGGTCGCGTAAGCGCGGGAAGTATGCCGCACCGACGATCGAGCGTCCCGAGCACATCGTGCCGTACGCGGAACTGCACGCGCACACCTCGTTCTCCTTCCTAGACGGAGCAAGCGCGCCGGAGGAACTCGTCGAGGAGGCAGAGCGTCTCGGCCTTCACGCACTCGCGGTCACCGATCACGACGGCTTTTACGGCATCGTCCGCTTCGCCGAAGCGGCAGAGTCTCTGACCGTGAAGACCGTCTTCGGCGCCGAGCTCTCGCTGGAACTGCCCGGGCCGCAGAACGGAGAAGCCGACCCGGTCGGCTCGCACTTACTCGTTCTCGCACGGGGGGAGGAGGGCTACCACCGGCTCGCCTCCGCGCTCACCCACGCGCAACTGGCGGGGCAGGAGAAGGGCAGACCGATCTACGACCTGGATGCGCTCGCCGACCAGGCGGGCGGTGCGTGGGCGATTCTGACCGGGTGCCGCAAGGGGGCGGTGCGGCAGGCGCTGGCCGACGGTGGGGCACCCGCGGCCGGTGCGGCGCTCGATGGTCTCATCGCCCGGTTCGGTGCAGACGCGATCAGTGTCGAGCTCATCGACCACGGCGCACCGACCGACACCCGAGACAACGATGTGCTCGCGGGTCTTGCCGCCGAGCGGGGGCTTGCGACGCTGGCGACAGGGAACGTGCACTATGCCGTCCCCGAGCGGGTGCACCTGGCGGCAGCCGTTGCCGCGGTGCGAGCAAACCGTGGCTTGGATGAGCTGGACGGGTGGCTGCCGGCGCACGCGGGGGCGCATCTGCGCTCGGGGGCGGAGATGGCCCGTCGCTTCCGCCGGTATCCCGGAGCGGTGTCCCGAACGGTGACGCTCGCCGATGAACTCGCCTTTCCGCTGCGGCGGGCAAAGCCGGCGCTGCCGAAGATGGCTGTTCCGGAGGGACACACGCCGATGTCGTGGCTGCGACACCTCGTCTGGGAGGCGGTTCCCCGCCGCTATCCCGGTCTCACTGCGGCAAATCGAGATCGCATCGAGCGGGAACTGTCGGTCATCGAGCAGAAGGACTTCCCGGGGTACTTCCTCATCGTGCACGGCATCGTGCAGGAGGCGCGTCGGCGCGGGATCCTCTGCCAGGGGCGCGGGTCCGCGGCCAACAGCGCCGTCTGCTACCTGCTGGACATCACCGCCGTCGACTCGATCGCCTACGACCTGCCGTTCGAACGGTTCCTCTCGGCCCTGCGCGATGAGGAGCCCGATATCGACGTGGATTTCGACTCCGATCGCCGTGAGGAGATCATCCAGTGGGTGTACGAGACCTATGGGCGAGACCGCGCGGCGCAGGTTGCGAACGTCATCCAGTATCGGCCGAAGAATGCCGTGCGGGACATGGCCAAAGCTCTCGGGCACTCGCCCGGTCAGCAGGACGCATGGTCCAAGCAGGTCGAGCGGTGGGGCGGCGTGCTGGAGTCCGGCCCCGACCACGACATCCCGGACCGCGTGATCGCCTACGCCTCCGAACTGCTCAAGGCGCCGCGGCATCTGGGCATCCACTCCGGTGGGATGGTGCTCACCGATCGCCCGGTGGGTGAGGTCGTCCCCATCGAGCACGCCCGGATGGAGAACCGCACCGTCATTCAATGGGACAAGGACGATGCCGCCTGGATGGGGCTCGTGAAGTTCGATCTGCTGGGGCTGGGCATGCTCGCCGCTCTCCAGTACTGCTTCGACATGATCCGGGAGGCTACCGGCGAGGAGTGGGAGCTGGCGACGATGCCCAAGGAGGAACAGGGGGTCTACGACATGCTGTGCCGGGCGGATTCGATCGGGGTGTTCCAGGTGGAGTCGCGAGCGCAGATGGGGCTGCTGCCGCGCCTTCAGCCGAGGCGCTTCTATGACCTCGTGATCGAGATCGCTCTCATCCGCCCGGGGCCGATCCAGGGCGGGGCCGTCCACCCCTACGTGCGGCGCAAGCTCGGAAGGGAGAAGGTGACGTATCAGCACCCGAAGCTGAAGCCCGTGCTGGAACGCACGCTGGGGGTCCCGGTGTTCCAAGAGCAGCTCATGCAGATGGGGATGGCCGTCGGCGGGCTCACGGGGGAGGACGCCGATCTGCTGCGCCGGGCGATGGGGTCCAAGCGGGGCATCGAGCGCATCGATTCGCTCAAGGAGAAACTGTTTGCCGGAATGGCCGAGAACGGGCTTGTGGGCGATGTCGCTCAGAACATCTACGAGAAGATCCAGGCGTTCGCGAACTTCGGTTTCGCCGAATCGCATTCGCTGTCGTTCGGGCTCCTCGTCTATGCCAGCTCGTGGCTGAAGCTGCACTATCCGGCGGCCTTCCTGGCGGGTCTCCTGCGCGCCCAGCCGATGGGGTTCTACTCCCCGGCGACGCTGTCCGCAGACGCACGACGCCACGGGGTGGAGGTGCGGCGCCCTGATCTGCACGCATCGGATTCTCACGCGGTGCTGGAACGTATCGGGGCGGGAGAGGGGCCGACCGGGCGGGATACGTGTGTGCATCGTGAGCAGCCTCCCGTGCCGCCCTTCGATATCGACGCTCCCGACGAGTCCGCCGCCCATCGTCGCGACGGTCGCTTCGCGGTGCGGCTGGGGCTTGCCGCGGTGAGTGGAGTAGGTACGAAGCTCGCCGAACGCATTGTGGCGGAGCGGGATGCTGGCGGCGCTTTCTCCAGTCTCCGAGACCTCGTGCGCCGTACCGACGCCACCGCGGCGCAGGTGGAGGCCCTGGCGACGGCCGGCGCATTCGAGAGCATGGGGATTTCCCGACGTGAAGGAGTGTGGCTCGCCGGCGATGCCGCCCAGGACCGCGATCGCTACCTTGCCGACTCTCTCGCGGCGGTGCAGCCCCCGCTGTTCACGGATCCCTCCAGCTACGACATCCTCGCCGCCGACCTCTGGGCGACCGGCATCTCCACCGACGATCACCCGCTGGTGCACTACCGGGCGCAACTGACCGCACAGGGCGTGCTGTCATCGGCGCAGCTGCGCAGTCACGAGACGGGGCGTCGTGTTCGGATCGGCGGCCTCGTCACACACCGGCAGCGGCCCGCGACCGCCTCGGGGGTGACCTTCCTCAACCTGGAGGACGAGCACGGGCTCATGAACGTGATCTGCTCGGTCGGCGTGTGGAACAGGTACCGCCGCATTCTCCGGGACAGCCCCGCGCTGATCGCCCGGGGCATCCTTGAGCGTTCCCCCGAAGGGGTGACGAATCTTCTCGCCGACGCGTTCGAGGACCTGCGAGTCGGGGTGACGCACCGCTCCCGGGACTTCCAGTGACGGCGCTGCCCCCTCACTCGCGTCTCGCCGACGCCCATCGACACGCACAAGGGCCCCGAACCGTGACGGTCCGGGGCCCTTGAGAAACGTGCGTCAGGCTGCCTGCGAGGCGAGGGCGAAGCCGACTCCGCCGTTCTCGTCGACGCGAGCGTCGAGCACACGATCATCGAGCGTGACCGCTGCGACCTCGTCGACGAAGACCCGGGCACCGTCGTTCTCCACGACAGCGTCCGTGGACAGCGGTTCGGGGGCGAGGGTGAGCGTGTAGCCCTCCTCGGGCGACTCGGTGATCCGAAGTCCACCGGCCTCGCCGGGGATGGAAGCCGAAAGGCTCTTGATAGCGGCGCTTGCGTTCTCGGTCAGGGTGAGCATGAGTGCTCCTTCCGTGATTGCGGTGCGGAGGTCGCCACGATTCCGAGAATCGGGCTCGATTGCAACCGAATCGCCCTTCACAGGCCCCACTCTCACCGGATACAGAGGTTTTCGGTGGATCTGACGTGCCGGGGGTGCGGAAGGAAAGCGTCGACCGGGCGCGACGCCGATGGGCGCGGGCAGGCGTAACCTCGGAGTATGTCGAACGTCGCCGAATACTTCGTTGAGACCATCAAGCACGCAGGCATCACGCGGGTCTGGGGGCTTCCCGGCGACTCACTGAACGCCTTCACCGATGCCCTCCGAGTGGACAAGGGGCTCGAGTGGGTGCACATGCGGCACGAGGAGGCCGCGGCCTTCGCAGCAGGAGCCGAGGCGGAGCTCACCGGCGATCTCACCGTCGTGGCGGGTTCGTGTGGCCCGGGCAACCTGCACTTCATCAATGGCCTCTTCGACGCGAACCGCAACCGCGTCCCGGTCCTCGCGATCGCCTCGCATCTTCCCTCCGCCGAGATCGGCAGCGCGTATTTCCAGGAGACGCACCCGCAGGAGCTGTTCCGCGAGTGCAGCGTGTACTGCGAGCTGGTCGCCGACCCTTCGCAGCTTCCCTGGGTGCTGGAGATTGCCATGCGCACGGCAGTCGAGCGCCGCGGAGTCGCGGTTGTGGTCGTCCCCGGCGATGTCTTCTTCAAAGAAGCGCCCGATCGGCGTCCGTCCGCACCCATCACGCCCACCCGGTCACTCGTCATTCCTTCCCCTGAGGAACTCGCCGGTGCGGCCGAGATCCTCAACGGCGCCCAGAAGGTCACGATCCTCGCCGGTGCCGGCGTCGCAGGTGCGCGCGAGGAGGTTCTGGCGCTCGCCGACAAGCTCAAGGCGCCGATCGTGCATGCGCTGCGGGGCAAGGAGATTATCGAGGCAGACAATCCCTTTGACGTGGGGATGACGGGTCTGCTCGGGTTCACCTCGGGCTACCGCGCGATGGAGAAGGCCGATGCGTTGCTCATGCTCGGAACCGACTTCCCGTATCGCCAGTTCTACCCGTCGAAGGCCAAGATCGTGCAGGTCGACATCCGAGGCGAACAGCTCGGTCGTCGGACCCCGATCGATGTCGGGCTCGTGGGCGGGGTCAAGGAGACCGCGCAGGCGCTGGTGGGGCTGATCGATGATGGCCGCAAGGACAAGCACCTGAAGGAGTCCGTCAAGGACTACGCGAAGGCGCGCGAGCGTCTGGACGACCTGGCCGTCGACGACGGCAAGTCGCCGATCCACCCGCAGTACGTCACGAAGCTCGTCAACGAGCTCGCGTCCGACGATGCCGTCTTCACCGCCGACGTTGGAACCCCGGTGATCTGGGCGGCTCGATACTTGGAGCTCGGCGGCGACCGCCGGCTCCTCGGCTCCTTCATCCACGGGTCGATGGCCAACGCCATGCCGCAGGCCCTCGGCGCGCAGGCCGTCGACCGGTCGCGTCAGGTCGTCTCCCTCTCCGGTGATGGCGGGCTCGCGATGCTCCTGGGCGATCTGCTCTCGATCAAGCAGAACAATCTCCCCATCAAGATCGTGGTCTTCAACAACAGCTCGCTGAACTTCGTGGAGCTGGAGATGAAGGCGGCCGGGATCGTCAACTTCGGCACGGGGCTCGACAACCCCAACTTCGCGGGGATCGCGGAGGCGGCGGGGATCACAGGAATCCGCGTGGAGAAGGCGCCCGAGCTTCGCCCCGCCCTCGAGCGTGCGTTCTCGACCGACGGTCCCGTGCTCGTCGATGTGATCACCGCGCAGGAGGAGCTGTCGATGCCGCCCACCGTCACGATCGCCCAGATGAAGGGCTTCACGGTGTGGGCGCTGAAGACCGTCCTCTCCGGCCGCGGCGACGAGGTGCTGGACCTCGCCGACACCAACGTGTGGCGGCGGATCTTCGACTGACGGGTCGGTGCTCCGCGCTCACGCGGGGAGCAGCGGCCACTCCGTCGGACCCTCCGAGCCCGCCGCATACTCCTCCAGCGGGACAATCGCGTTCCGCCAGGCCTCGAGTACGGGTGCCACGATCCGCCAGCATTCTTCGGCCGCGTCACCGCGGACCGAGAGCAGCGGTTCGGCGTCGAGGATTCCGGAGAGGACTTCGCCGTACGCGAGGAGCGAGCCTTCGCCGAGCGGGGCGCTGAAGGTCGAGCGTTCCAGGTCGAAGGGGTCGTCCCGCCCGTTCACGTTCACCGTCAGCTCGACATCGTCAGGGCCGAGGGAGATACGCATCACCGAGCCCGGCGCGTCGCCGGTGAAACCGGTCGGCAGGTACGGCACCGGCGTGAAGGACAGCACGATCTCGCGCGTGCGTTCGGCCAGGGCCTTACCCGAGCGCAGAATGAAGGGCACGCCGTTCCAGCGGGCGTTGCGGACCTCGAAGGTCACCTGCGCGAGCGTCTCGGTCTCCCGTGACGGATCCACGCCCTGCTCGTCGGTGTAGTCGGGGAGCGCGCGACCGTCGACGGTGCCTGCGGTGTAGCGGGCGCGGAGGGACGATGCTGCGGCCTCGTCGTTCCAGACGCGCGTGGCGCGCAGAACCGCCGTCGTCTGGGCGCGGAAGTCCTTCTCGTCCAAGGAGGCCGGAGCCTCCATCGCGATGATCGCCAAGACCTGCAGGAGGTGGCTCTGGATCATGTCGACGAGGGCTCCCGCGGAGTCGTAGTACCCCGCCCGACCCTCCAGCCCGAGTTGCTCGTCGTACCGGATGATGACCGAGTCGATGCTCTCGGCGGACCACATCTTCTCGAACATGCGGTTCGCAAAACGTAGCCCCAGCACGTTCAGGAGCGTGGAGCGCCCGAGGAAGTGATCGATGCGGAATACCTGGGACTCGGGGACGATCCGTGCGAGCGTCGCGTTGAGCTTCTTCGCGGATGCCTCATCGGTGCCGAACGGCTTCTCCAGTGCGAGGACGAGTGAATCGGGCACGCTCATGCTCGCGAGGATCTCGCACGCACGCTCTGCAACGGCCGGCGGCACCGCGAAGTAGACCGCGATCCGTCCCTCCCGCCCCTCGAAGAGTCCTTTCCAGGCCTCGGGGGTGGTGATGTCGGCCCGCACGTATTCGCTCTGCGCCTGCACCGCCCGTGCCGTCTGGCCGCACTGGTCGCCGAAGGAATCGGCGATGACAGCGCGCCACTTCTCGTCGGTCCATTCCTCCGTGCCCGCGCCGATGAGCGTTACGGAGCGATCCTGTTCGCGTGTGAGCAGCTGCCCAAGGGCGGGAAGGAGGAGGCGGGCGGAGAGGTCGCCGGTTGCTCCGACGATGATGAGTGTCGTATGCGTGGTGGTCACACGGTCACGATAGTCGTGGGTCCTCGTCGTTCCTCCGGGTCTGCGGTGAAAGACTCTGACGATGAGCATCCCTATCGAGGACTATGCGCTGATCAGCAACAGCCGGACGGGTGCGCTCGTCTCGAGACGGGGAGCGATCGACTGGCTCTGTCTCCCGCGCTACGACTCAGCGTCGATCTTTGCCGCCCTGCTCGGCGATGCCGAACATGGGACGTGGCATCTGCACCCGACCGACGAGGTCGCCGTCGCGACGAGGCGGTACGACGGTGAGACGATGACGCTCGTCACGCGGTGGGAGACGGCGACGGGAATCGTCGACGTCTACGACTTCATGCCGATCGCGAGCGGCGCAGCCTCGGTCGTGCGTCACATTGTGGGAGTGCAGGGGAGCGTCGAGTTCGTGACCTCGTTCCGCCTGCGCTTCGATTACGCCCGCGCGGTGCCGTGGGTGCGTCAGGTCGGTGAGGGTGAGACGCCCGGGCTGCTGGCCCTCTGTGGGCCCGACGCCGTGCTCATCACCGGAGTGCAACTGCGCGCCACGGAGACGGTCCATGCCGCGACGTTCACCGTGGCAGCGGAGCAGACTCGGGACCTTGTGCTGCGCTGGTTCCCCTCCTGGCATGATCTTCCGGATCCTCTCGACGTGCCGGCAGCGCGGGAGAGTACGCGGCGCTGGTGGCAGGACTGGGCCGATCGCATTGTCGACGACGGTCCGCATCACCACCACGTGGTTCGGTCGCTTCTGCTGCTGCGTGCCCTCTCACACGAGGACACCGGCGGGATCGTGGCGGCGGCGACGACCTCCTTGCCGGAGGATTTCGGAGGGGAACGCAACTGGGATTACCGGTATGTGTGGCTCCGCGACGCTGCCCTCACCCTAGAAGCGCTCATCGACCACGGGTTCCTCGGGGTCGCTGGGCGATGGCGCGAGTGGCTGCTGCGCGCGGTCGCCGGCCGCCCCGCAGACGTGCAGATCATGTACGGCCTCGCGGGGGAGCGACACCTCCCCGAGCAGGAACTGGACTCGCTGCCGGGCTACGAGAATTCCCGCCCCGTGCGCATCGGCAACGGTGCCGTCGATCAGTTCCAGGCGGATGTGATCGGCGAGGTCATGGTCGCTCTGGAGGCCGTCCGCGACGCGGGCGTGGAGGAGACGAACTTCTCGTGGGCGCTGCAGCGTTCGTTGCTCGCACAGGTCGTCGACACGATCGACCGTCCGGACCACGGCATTTGGGAGATGCGCGGCGAGCTGCAGATGTTCACGCACTCGCGCGTCATGGTGTGGGCAGCCCTGGATCGAGGGGTGCGCGCCGTTCGCGACCGGGGTTTCCCCGGCGATGCAGATCTCTGGGAACGGCTGCGCGACCAGGTGCGGGACGAGATCGATGCACACGGGTACGACGCCAGTCGCGGCCATTTCGTCCAGTACCCGGGCACGGCTGAAGTGGATGCGTCGCTGCTCCTTCTTCCGCAGGTGGGCTACTGCGCGGCAGACGATCCACGGATGATGCGCACCGTCGAGGAGATGGAACACACGCTCCTGCGGGACGGTCTGCTCCTGCGCTATCGAGCGAACGGCATCGATGGGCTCAGCGGTGGCGAGCACCCGTTTCTCGCCTGCTCTTTCTGGCTGGTGGAGCAATACGCGGCAAGCGGGCGCGTCCAGGATGCGAAGGCGCTGATGGAGCGGCTGTGCGGGCTCGCAAACGACGTCGGGATGCTCGCCGAGCAGTATGACGTCGGCGCCGAGCGTCACGCCGGGAACACCCCGCAGGCGCTCTCGCACCTCGCTCTCGTGCGCGCCGCGGACGCGCTCGCCGGTCACTTCGGTCGCGCCGCGTCACGGACCTAGCCGAAGCGGCCGTCGTGCGTGGTTAGGCTGATCGGGTGTCTGAAACGCTTCACATCTCCGACGAAGTCCGCGCCGCGCTGAACACGGGGCGCCCGGTCGTCGCGCTCGAGTCCACCATCATCAGCCACGGCCTGCCGCAGCCGCGGAATCTCGAGGCGGCGCGGGAGTTCGAGCAGATTCTGCGCGAACGTGACGTGACCCCCGCGACGATCGCGGTGCTCGACGGCGTTGCGCACGTGGGGCTGGACGAGGAGGGTGTTCGACGGATCGCCCAGGAAGACCTCGCCAAGGCAAGCGTGCGCGACCTCGCGATTCTCCGGGCCCTGGGGCGAAGCGGCGCGACGACCGTCGCCGCGACGGCGTATCTGGCGGCCAAGGCAGGTGTGCGGGTGTTCGCCACGGGCGGCCTCGGCGGCGTGCACCGCGGTGCACAGGAGACCTTTGACGAGTCGGCCGACCTCACCGTCCTCGCCTCTGCGCCGGTGGCTGTCGTCTCGGCGGGGGCGAAGAGCGTCTTGGATCTGCCCGCGACGCTGGAGCGGTTGGAGAGCCTGAGCGTGCCGGTCGTGGGCTTCGGAACCGACGTATTCCCGCAGTTCTGGCTCCGCGAGTCGGAGTTGCCGCTGGATTGGCGGGTGGACACCGCAGCGGAGGTTGCCGCGATCATCCGCGCGCAGGATGCGCTGGAGACGGGCGCGGGAATGGTGGTCGCGAACCCGATCCCCGTCGATCAGCAGTGGGACCGCGACGAGCATGACCGCGTCCTCGCGCACGCCTTCGCGGAAGCTGACGAGCAGGGCATCCGAGGGAAGGCCGTGACGCCCTTCCTGCTCCTGCGGATCGTGGAGCTGTCGGGCGGCCGCAGCCTCGAGGTCAACCTTGACATCGCACGCAACAACATCCGCGTCGCCGCAGATATCGCCACCGCGCTCGCGGCCTCATGACCGGTCGCATCGTCGTCTTCGGCGACCTCGTCGACGACATCATTGCGGCCGTCGACCGCCCCATCCGACCCGACACCGACACCGTCGCGCAGATCACCTTCACCGAGGGAGGATCGGGCGCGAACGTGGCCGCGTGGTTGGGTGAGCTCGGCGTCCCCGTCGACTTTCATGGACGAACCGGCCGGGGTGATCGTGACCGGCACGCTCAGGCTCTGGAGCGATTCGGCGTGCACCCCCTGATCGAGGAGCACCCGAGCGCGCCGACCGCCCGGATCGTCGTGGTCGTCCAGGATGACCACCGCACCTTCCTCACGAGTGCCGGAGCCAGTGCCACGCTCGGACCCAGCGTGGTCACCGGCTCCGCGCTGGATGGCGCGTTCGCCGTCCACGTCACGGGGCACTCCATCCGCGATCGCGGTCGCCTGGCGGAGCTGCCTCCGCTGATCGACCGAGCGCGGGCGCGCGGGGTGCTCGTATCGCTTGACCCGTCCTCCGCCGGCTTCATCGACGACCTGGGTGGTGACTTTCTCGATGCCATCCGCAGCGTCGATGTGCTCCTGCCGAACCTGGATGAGGGGCGTGCGCTGACGGGGGAGAGTGACCCCCTCGCGGTCGCGCGCGCCCTCCGCGACGTGGCCGCAACCGTGGTTCTCACCCTCGGCGGGGAGGGGGTTCTCGTGGCAACCGCGGACGGAGTCGAGCACATCCCCGCGAACGTCGTCGAACTCGTCGACCCGACCGGAGCCGGCGACGCATTCGCGGCCGGGTTCCTCGCGGCGCTGCGTCGCGGCGAGGGTGCGCCGACCGCGGCCCGAGAGGCTACGCGGGTCGCGGCGCGGGCGGTCTCGCACCTCGGGGGCCGCCCTTCCGCAGCGTAAGGTCGCTTCCGCTGCGCGTCGGATCAGGCGCTCTCCGCTTGGTGGCCGATGTCGCGTGACATGCGCGAGAAGATGAAGCCGTGGAACGGCAGGACGGAGAGCCAGTACAGCCGACCCCACAGGCCCTTCGGGAAGAAGATCGCCCGCTGCGTGTACCGGGAGTGGTCCCCGTCGGGGGTCACGCCGAGTTCGAGCCATGCGAGGCCGGGGACGCGCATCTCGGCGCGGAGGACGAGCAGCCGACCCGGATCGATCGACTCGACCCGCCACCAGTCCACCGCGTCACCGACGACGAGCCGCGTGCGGCTGCGACGGCCGCGGCGCAGCCCGACGCCGCCGACGAGCCGGTCCATCCAGCCACGAATCGACCACAGGAGCGGAGCGGCGTGCCAGCCGTTCTCGCCGCCGATGCCCTCAATGACGTCCCACACTGCTTCGGGCGACGCGTTGACCTCACTCTCGCGCGCGTCGGTGTACACGGTGCGGCCGGACCAGTCGGGGTCGGAGGGGAGCTTGCCGCTGGGGGCGCCGACGACGGGGGAGTCCTGCCAGCTCGTCTCGACAAGGTCGTCCTTCAAGCGGGAGAGTGCGAGCCTGACCGCCTCGCGGTAGCCCGTCAGGCCGCCGCCTGGCTGCGGGATGACGTCGTCGATGTCGTGCTCCTTCACGACGCACTCGTTCTGGAGCGAGCCGACGAGGGGGCGAGCGATCGCGGCGGGAACGGGCGTGACGAGGGAGACCCACAGTGACGCGAGGTTCGGGGTGAAGAGGGGAAGGGAGGCGATCGGGCGCTGCTTCAGGCCGGCTTCCACGGCGTATCCGTTCATCATCTGCCCGTAGCGCAGCACGTCGGGTCCGCCGATGTCGAAGGTGCGGTTCACGTCACCCTGGACGCGCGCGGCACCCAGGAGGTAGTGGAGCACGTCGCGGATGGCGATCGGCTGGATGCGGTTGCGCACCCACTTCGGCGCCGGCATGTACGGCAGGCGCTCGGTGAGGTGCCGGATCATCTCGAAGGAGGCCGAGCCGGATCCGATGACCACACCGGCCTGCAGCACGATCGCCGGCACCGGGCCGTCGAGGAAGACCTCGCCGACCTCCACCCGCGAACGGAGGTGTGGTGAGAGTTCTGCGTCGCTCGGGTGGAGCCCGCCGAGGTACACGATGCGCGAAACTCCCGCCTCTGCCGCGGCGTGCTCGATCGTCCGAGCGGCCTTCAGGTCGTCGTCCTCGAAGTTCTTGCCACCGCCCATGGAGTGCACGAGGTAGTAGACGACGTCGACTCCCTCGGTCGCGCGGCGCATTGCCTCGGGGTCATCCGCGGATCCCTCGATGAGGTCGCACTGCTCGCTCCACGGGAGGGCGCGCAGGCGCTCGAGGTCGCGGCTGATGAGGCGCACGCGATATCCGGCGGCAAGGAGCCGAGGGGTGAGGCGTCCGCCGATGTAGCCGGTGCCGCCGAGCACAAGGATGAGCGGGGCTGTGCCGTCGGGGAGGGGGATCGCCGCGTACTCAGGCTCCTCGCCGGTCGGTGCTGTCAAAGCGGGGGCGTCGTGTTCGGTGTCATCGCTCATGCGCCCACGCTACGTGTCGCCTCACCCATCCCTGTCACCGAGAGGAGAACTCGGATGGATCATTCGGATACGGCGACCCGGTGCAGCGCTCGGGCACATCACACGAGGAGGCCGCAGATCGATCATCCCAATACATCACGTCAATATATAACGCACTGATATAGTTAACCCATGCCCACCGACACGACGCTCACGACAGAGCAGCTCGCTGCGCGGCTCGTGGTGACCTCGAGCAGGTTCGCCCGCGCCGCTGCCCGGCGTGCCGCGGGAGAGCATTCCGTGGGTGCCCTGCGCGTGCTCGGTGTCCTCTCGCGTCAGGGCGGGACCCGCGTGGGCGCCCTCGCCGCGCGCGAACTTGCGACCCAGCCCGGAATGACGGCGACCGTCAACCGTCTCGAGGCGGCGGGGCTCGTCGTCAAGCGCCCCGATGAAGCTGACAAGCGTGCCGCCGTCGTGGAGATCACCGCGGCGGGGGAGGCGGAGCTCGCCCGCTTTCGTGCCCGGACCGGCCGCGCCGCGGGGCCCGTGCTGGATGCGCTCACCGACGAGGACCGCGAGACGCTGCGCCGTGCCGCGGACCTGGTCGACCGACTGACAGACCATCTCGACGCCGTCTGACGCCGAATCGCCGTGCTCTGCGTCGCGGAGCACCTCATCCGTGAGGAGATTGTGGTGACCGATACGGCCGCACACCCCACCGTTTCGCCCGTGCCGGGCACGTCCGAACCGAAGCCGTCACTGCTGCGCCAGCCGATCGCGGTGTGGGCGATCGCGTTTGCGTGTGCCGTGTCGTTCATGGGGATCGGGCTCGTCGATCCGATCCTGCCGGCGATCAGCCGCGAGCTCGACGCGGACCCTGCCCAGACGATGCTGCTGTTCACGAGCTACCTGCTCGTCACGTCGGTGGCGATGTTCTTCTCCGGGTTCATTGCGAGCAGGGTCGGGGTCAAGCGCTCGCTCTTGATCGGCCTCGTGCTGATCGTCGTGTTCGCGGCGCTGGCGGGAGCGTCGGGGAGTGTCAACGAGATCATCGGCTTCCGGGCCGGGTGGGGTCTCGGCAACGCGCTCTTCATCTCGACGGCGCTCGCCGCGATCGTCGGGGCGGCAGCGGGCGGGAGTGCGCAGGCGATCATTCTGTACGAAGCGGCGCTCGGCATCGGGATGGCGATCGGCCCGCTCCTGGGTGGCGTCCTCGGCGCCGTGTCGTGGAGGGCTCCGTTCTTCGGCACGGCGACCCTCATGGCGGTTGCGTTCATCGCGGTCGTCGTGCTGTTGCGTAAACCTGCGCAGCCGCCGCAGCGGATCGGGTTCACGGCGGGGCTGCGAGCCCTGCGGGAGCCAGCGTTGCTGACCCTCAGCGTGACGGCGCTGTTCTACAACTACGCCTTCTTCACGCTGCTCGCGTACGCGCCGTACCCACTGGAGTCGGCCGCTGCGGCCACAGGCGCGGAGTTCGGCGCACATGAGCTAGGGCTCGTCTTCTTCGGCTGGGGCGTTGCGCTCGCGATTACCTCGGTGCTCGTCGCGCCGATTCTCACCCGTCGGCTGGGGCTACGACCGACGCTCTTTTCGATGATGACGCTCCTGGCGGTGGTCATGGCCGGGCTCGCACTCTCGACCGGGTCGGTGACGTGGCTGGTCGTGTGCGTCGTGGTCGCGGGGCTCTTCCTCGGGGTGATGAACACCGCGCTCACCGAGACGGTGATGGAGGCGACCGACCTTCCTCGTAACGTCGCCTCGTCGACATATTCGGGCGTGCGCTTCCTCGGTGGAGCAGTGGCGCCTGCCGTGTCCGGAGGGATCGCCGCCTGGCTCGGCGCCGGCGGGCCGTTCTGGTTCGCCGTCGGGGCGCTGGTCGCCGCGATGCTCGCGCTCGCGGTGGGGCACCGCACGCTCGCCCACGTGGCTCGTCCCGAGGCGTCCGACATCGAGGAGGCGCAGGCCGTCACCCTCGGCGACGAGGCCTGACGCGGCCGGGTTTCGTGTGAACCCTCGGTAGACTCGGGGAGCCAGCCTCTGTAGCTCAATGGAAGAGCAGTTCCGTCCTAAGGAAACGGTTGGGGGTTCGAGTCCCTCCAGGGGCACTCTGTGATGAGTCGCGTCATAGGTCTCATGTGAGTCGCGTCATAGGTCACGTTCTGGGAGCCTCCGGCCATCGGCCGGGGGCTTTCATCGTGTTGCGCCAGTAGGTCTTGTCGGGTTGGATCTGGTTGG